>NZ_AZDV01000006.1 GCF_001434835.1 Levilactobacillus acidifarinae DSM 19394 = JCM 15949
GAGAATTTCCTTCCTGTTTTTCTATAGAACTCGAGTTATGTCCCGAACTCGTTTTGATTAGTTTTAACTTTTAGGCATAATGGTGCGGTTCGTGCTTGATTTCGTGTTGCACGTGACCCAACATCGCATCCACCATTTTAAGAATGTGGGGGTCGTCTAAACAATAGTAGACGTGCTTCCCCTGCTTACTCCGGGTGACGAGTTGATACTGGAACAGGATGGCCAGTTGGTGGGACACCAACGGCTGCGGTAACCCCACGTGGGCGACGATGCTCGAGACGTCCGCCTCGTTATTTTCAAGGAAGTAGAGAATCTTAATCCGGTTAACGTTACTCAGCACCTTATAAATCTTCACGGCTTCCTCAATAATTGGTTCACTTACGTCCACGTTCGGGTCCCTCATTTCTACGTGATTAGAACAGCGCGATTAAATGACTGATTAGACCACTGTCCCAGAAGACGTAGAGGCCAATCAACACGTAGCAAACCTTCATCAGTCGTTCGCCGTGCCGTTCCATGACCCGTTCGACCACCGAAATATCCGCAATCAGCTTGATGACCACCACCACGATTAACGTCAGGATTCCAATGAAGACTAAGGTCATTAGAAAGTGTACCATAGTCTCCCCGACTAAAACAGGGAGGAAGATGGACAGGTTACAACCCGCACAGACGGATAAGTAGGTCACCAGCACGCTAACCACCGGCGACTTGCGCGTCTTATCCTGATCGTCATCGTCATCGTCGCGAATCGCCAGCCAGATGGGCAGGAACCCCAAGACCCCGAGCAACCATTCCGGTAAGAACAGCGTTAACGTCTTCCCCACGAAAAAACTGGCCGTCAATAAGATGAGATTACCTAAGAGGTAGCCCACCATGACTTGCCACACCCGATACTTCTTTAGCAAGAAGATCAGCATAAAGAAAAAGTCTAAGTTCACGCTTAAAAACGTCAACGTTAAAAGCCAATAATTCATTTGATCGCCCCAACTCCGTTAAGTTTGTTTCAACATATATTGTATATCGCATATGACATATGTTCAAAGAAAACCAGTCAATTTTCATTATTTTTTACGACAAAAAAGGCCGGGGCTTGCCGACCACCAACGTTTGTATCAGAACGTGGTGGCTACCGTTTTACCGGTGACCCCGACCTTTTATTTTTCGCCCATTAGAAATGGCGGCTGAGCTGTACTGAAGCACAGCTGAAGCCGCCATCAATGATGCTGATAAGGTTTAACTTTACCGAATCACTAAGACCGAAATCGGTGAGTACTTGGCCATGTAGGCCGCTTGACTCCCGAAGTGGCGCCGAACGCCCTGCTTAGCTTCCGAACCAATGATTAACAAATCTGGTTTAACGTGAGGAATCACGTCTTTGACGATGGTTTCCCCAGGTTCCCCGTCCGCGACCAACGCGTGAACTTTCGTGAGACCGGCTTCCTTGGCCTGCTTTTGGTAGTCTTGAATATGTTGTTCGAGCTCTTGGCGTTCCCCGTGAACGAAGTCTTTACTCAAGGCTTCGTAGACGCTCATGTCGTTGCTTTCCAGTACGGAAACAATGTACAATTCCGCGTCATCGCGCTTGGCTTGGTGAAGCGCATATTCAAAGGCTAACAGTGCATCGGCCGAGTCATCGACCCCGACTAAAATCCGGTTAAACTTTGTTGCCATCTCTATCGCCCCTTATGCTTCTTCTTGGTTGTCGGCGCCATCCACCATGGCAGCATCCACGGCAGAGTCAACGCCTTCAGACTTCAAATGGTTTTCCAACCGCTTGTTGCCTCGGTGGAGTTCCACGATGGTCCAAACTAACAACGCTAAGATTGCGGCAATTAAGAGGTAGGCAATGATGTTGGCAGTGTTGGTTTGTGCGGCCGTTGGGTTATCCCCAAAGAACGCGGCGATTTGATCTGGCAACCCCTTCATGTTCAAGACGGTGAGTCCCACAACGGAAACCCAACCTAAAATCTTGATCCACATGGCGTTCTTAAACTTCCCCATTTCTAGCTTACTGTCGGTCATCATTAACAACGGCAGCATCGAGAACGGTAAGGCGAAGGCCAGAAAGACTTGCGAGTTGTTCATCAGGTCGTTTAACGCGGTATGTTCGGCGATGGCGCTCTTCCCACTGGTCATCATGACACAGATCAATACGGGAATCACGGAAATCAACCGGGTAACTAAACGCCGTAACCAAAGTGGCATCCGCATGTGCACGAACCCTTCCATGATGACCTGACCGGTTAAGGTCCCGGTAATCGTGGAGTTTTGCCCAGAAGCTAACAGCGCAACGGCAAACAACGTCGATAAGATTCCGGTCTTGGCCACACCGGCTAAGACCCCGTTGCTCATCGTGGACGTGTCAGACAAGGCTTGGAACAATCCGAAGAACGATGGGTCTTTAACGGAACCAGACTTGAAGACGGCAACCCCCATGATTAACAGCAAGGCGTTGACGAAGAACGCCAAGGTCAATTGGATGTTGGAGTCCCAGCTAGCAAACCGGACGGTCCGAGCAATGTCGGCTTCGTCGTTGTGGTCGATTTCCCGGGTTTGGGAAATGGCCGAATGTAAGTACAGGTTATGGGGCATCACAGTGGCCCCGATGATTCCCAAGGCCCCTTGCAATGGGTTGTTGCCCCCAATAGTTGGGCTTTCGGCAAACGTTGCGCCGGTTGGAATCAAGCCCTTCATCACGCCACCCCAATCAGGGTTTGATAAGGCGACTTGGTAGGCAAAGACCACCAGGATCACCAGAATCAGACAAACCACAATGGCTTCGATCTTCCGGAACCCAATCTTGGTCAGTAACAATAAGAGCAAGACGTCAAACACGGTAATGAACACGGAAATAACTAGGGGAATATTGAATAATAGATATAACGCGATCGCCGCCCCGATAACTTCGGCGATATCCGTGGCCATAATGGCTAATTCCGTCATGATCCATAACACGATGCCCAGGGCTTTACTGGTCCGCGCCCGAATGGCCTGGGCCAAATCCATCTGACTCACGATACCAAGTTTGGCGGCCATGTATTGCAGCAACATCGCCACTAAACTTGAGATCAAGATGACAGACATTAATAAGTACTGGAAGTTTTGCCCACCAGTGATTGACGTGGACCAGTTACCTGGATCCATGTACCCCACGGCAACTAAGGCACCCGGACCAGAGTACATAAACAAAGCTTTCCAAAAACTAATATTGCGTGGTACTTTAACGGTTCCGTTGATTTCTTCCAACGAACGACCGTTGGCGTACTGAATCAACTTGTGTTTCTTTACAGAGTTATCAGACACGTAAAAAAACTCCTCTCCCTATATATCTCTTAACACAACGACCTCATTGTACATTAAATTTAAATTCGTGAAAAGACTTTTTTAGTTGACCCTAAACTTAATTTCATATGAATAGAATTAATTTCTGCACTATTTCATTTTATGTGGAAGCGTAACCATTACCGTTTTAAAAGCCCCCGCATCAAGCGTTTCCCGCGATAAAATCCATCATATTAACCGTTCAAAATTGCGAAAAAATTTTTTAACTCTGGTAACACATTTTTAAGGGGCCCTAAACTTTTGCCTTATGGTTCCATAACAAAAAGGCGGCCCTACCGAATTTTACTTCGGTAAGGTCGTCTCCAGATATCGACATCTTTCATCCTGGCCGTTCCATCATCGGAGCGGGGCGTTAACTTTTTTAATCCTCTTCGTGGTTGTCAACACCCTCGGTCATGGCCGCTTCCACGGCAGATGGTTGCCCTTCCGCCTTCAAGTGAGCGGCGAGCTTCTTATTCCCGTGGTGTAATTCCACGATGGTCCACAACAACAAGGCGAGAATAATCACAATCAAGCCATCGGCAATGACGTTAGCCGTTGCCGTTTGTGCGGCCGTCGGGTTATCCCCGAAGAAACCAGCAATTTGGTCGGGCAATCCTTGCATGTTCAAGACGGTCAACCCAATCACGGATAACCAGCCTAACGCCTTGACCCATAACGAGTTCTTAAACTTCCCCATTTCCAGCTTACTGTCGGTCATCATCAATAATGGCAGCATCGAGAATGGTAAGGCAAAGGCCAGAAAGACCTGCGAATTATTCATTAAATCGTTTAAGGCCACGTGTTCGTCGATCGCACTCTTACCACTGGTCATGGAGACGCAAATCAGAACCGGAATCACGGAGATCAACCGGGTGACTAACCGCCGTAACCATAGTGGCATTCGCATGTGCACGAACCCTTCCATGATGACCTGACCGGTTAAGGTCCCGGTAATCGTGGAGTTTTGCCCGGAGGCCAGCAGGGCCACGGCGAATAACGTGGACAGAATCCCGGTCTTAGCGACTGAGGCCAACAGCCCGTTACTCATGGTCGAAGTATCGGATAAGGCTTGAAACAGCCCGAAGAACGATGGATCCTTGACGGCGCCGGACTTGAAGACGGCCACCCCCATGATCAACAGTAACGCGTTAACGAAGAAGGCCAACGTCAGTTGAATGTTTGAATCCCAGCTGGCAAACCGTACCGTTCGCGCGATATCCTTTTCGGAATGATGATCGATCTTCCGGGTTTGCGAAATGGCGGAGTGTAAATACAGGTTATGCGGCATCACGGTCGCCCCAATGATTCCTAACGCTCCTTGCAGGGGATTTGAGCCCCCCACAGTTGGACTCTCCGCGAAGGTCTTGCCGGTCGGAATCAGGCCGGCGAAGACACCACCCCAGTTCGGGTTCGACAAGGCAACTTGGTACGCAAAGACCACGAGAATCACCATGATCAGGCAAACCACAATGGCTTCAATCTTCCGAAAACCAATCTTGGTCAATAAGAGCAAAAGCAGAACATCAAAAACGGTAATGAACACCGCGATGATCAACGGAATGTGGAACAGCAGGTATAACGCAATCGCCGCCCCAATGACTTCGGCAATATCGGTCGCCATGATGGCGAATTCGGTCATGATCCATAAGACAATGCCCAGGGCCTTACTCGTCCGCGCCCGAATGGCTTGGGCTAAGTCCATTTGACTCACGATCCCAAGTTTGGCCGCCATGTACTGTAACAGCATCGCAACTAAACTTGAAATCAAGATGACAGACATTAACAAATACTGGAAGTTTTGCCCACCGGTAATCGACGTTGACCAGTTCCCGGGATCCATGTACCCCACGGCAACTAAGGCCCCAGGCCCAGAATACATAAACAACGCCTTCATAAAACTAATATTGTGCGGAACTTCCACGGTTCCGTTGATTTCCTCCAGTGATCGCCCGTTCGCGTATTGGATCAGCTTACGCTTCTTGGTCGTAGTTTCCGGCATGAAAAAAACTTCCTTTCGACGGGTGTGGTGATTAGTGGTTCAATCCGGGCGCCACATTGTCCGGGTCCATTGCGCCATCACGAAAACACCCAGCTTATGCTTTCAGTAGTTACTTCTCTCCTCTCCTAATCGCCCAAAGTGTAGCAAAAAAGGCCACCCCCGGGGCCAAAAAACGCCCCCGGAATGACCGCTTATCCCCCATACTTTACGAACCCGGCCTAGCTCTTTTCACCCCTGAACCAACTGGGCAAACCAGGTATCCAATCGTTGCCAGTCCCCCAGCGTGACGGGCAAGTTCAGGTACAGCACGGGCCGCGTGGTGGTGACGTTGTAGTTCGTCACCACCAGGTCGGCGTGCGCCGTATCAGTCGTCATCTTCACCCGCCACTGCTCAGCATACCGGTGTTGTAACTGTCGTTGAAACGCCTGCCGGTCAACGGGGGCCGCATCGACTGCCAAGACCACCGTCACGGTTGGCGGCGTCACCAGCTGAGGCCAACAGTGTCGGAGTAATTGCTCGGCCCGCAGTTGCCCATACGCCTCCTGTGGCCAAAGACCGGCCGCTTGCAACCGCCGTTGAGCGCGTTGAAAGGTTGGCTGCTGCCGGCGGACCGCCAATAACTGATCGCCCCCCACCAATAAGGGGGCGTCATTAAACCGGTGTTGCCAAACTAGACTCCGCGTTAGGCCCGCAACCAGGGCCGTTGCTGCCGTTGCCGTTAAGGGCGGCAAGGCGCGTTGCCACGCCGCTAACCGTGGCGCAACCTCAGACCGATGAGCCTCCACAAACGAATCTCGTTGCCACCACTGTTCGGCCGGTAGCAGTTCCGTCATGATCAGATCGGTCACCCACTGCGTTTCGTCCGCTAAGTGGTGCCCCAAGTGCTGGCGGTCCTGACTGACGCCCAACCAAAAGGTCGCTTTCAATCGGTCACTCGCTGCGAGGGTTACCCCCAAACGGGCTAAAGTCAGGGTCAGGGTTCGGCGAACAACCGATACTGGCGTTTTAAACGGCCAACTGACGGTACCGTAAGTATTCCAGGTATATTGAAACAATAGGTAGCGAATTGCCGGCTCGGGTCCCTGCAACTGCCAGGCTCTCGTCGCCACCGTCACTCCATAAGCCCGTAAAGTTTTCGTCACCTGGCGCAGGGATCGCCGGACGGTCGACTCGCTTAGATGAATCCTTAGGCCAAAGGCAATCAACGACGGGGAGGTGGCGGACATCAGGTCTTCAAAGATCTGCCCCGCGTAGGATTGGCGGACTAACGTTGACACCACGGTTCCCAGGTTAAAGTCTCCGCGCCGCCAGTAGTGGACGCCGCGCGCATCCCAGTTCAGTTGCACGGCCGGGGCAAACGGCGCTAAGGCCGCTTGCAGGTCCTGCAATTGGCGTGACACCGTATTGCGGTCCCAACCTAATGTCCGGGCCAGCGCCGTCACGGTCACGACCGTTGCCTGCGTATCTAATTGTGTTAATAGTTGGAGCTGGGGTGCCTCTCCCGCAAAAAATGGTCGCATATGGGTCTCCTTAATCATGGATTCCGCAACCGTTGGGGCAAAGCTGACGTCCCGGCTGGCGGAAATTTGTTAAACTAGATTTTGTTGTTTTAAGTGTACCGCGTTTAACGCCCCATTTTATACTGATTATACTGAATATCTTTATAGTAGAAAGAAGCGATTTTTTTGCAAATTAGTCAAGCTATCGCCGCGGACCTTCCCGCGATCTTAACCATTGAAAACGCCGGCTTCAATCCCGCCGAGGCCGGCAGTCCGGCCGCCTACGCCGCGCGGTTAAAGGCCTTTCCCGAAACCTTTCTGGTCGCTAAGGACGACGAGCAGGTCCTAGGTTTCATCTGTGGCCCCATCGTCGACCAACCGCTCGTCGAAGATTGGATGTACGAACAGGCCCCGACCAACCTCCCCACCGGCGGTCACCAGATGATTCTGACCGTGGCGGTCTCCCCTAACGCCCAGGGACGCGGCATTGGCAGCCAATTGTTGACCGCCCTTGCTAAGGTCGCAAGGGCCCATCACTGTGCAAGCCTCGCGTTAACCTGTCTGGCCGACCGGATTCCCTTCTATCAGAAGAACGGGTACGCCAAGGTCGGTGTCTCCAGCTCCGAACACGCTGGAGAGACCTGGTACGATCTGGTGAAGACGCTCAACTAGAATCAGGTTTATCAGACCAAGTTAGTAAATTTTGGTATCTCAGAAAGTCATAACTTATAACTGAAGGCCCCCATTATTTACAAAACTAAGAACCCCCTCAAACTGGATTGTATGCCCAGTTTGAGGGGGTTCTTATATCGGCTAAATTTTAATTATGACTTTTACCCGTTCGCCGCTACCCGGTGTACCGGTTGTAAGATTCGGGCCTTGATTTCGGCCACAATCTGCGCTGGCGTTAAGTTGTCCGTGGTAATCAGAATATCGGCCGCCGCCCGGTATAGGGCCGCCCGTTTCTGCTTCAACGCCATCAACCCCTGGGTGCCTAATTCGTCAACCAAGGGCCGGCCGGTGTCCTGGGCCACGCGTCCCAGAATCGTCTGGTCGCTGGCCGTCAGACAGATCACGGGAACCGGGCTGGCCTTTAAGATGGCCGCGTTAGCTGCGATTGTCGGCGTGCCGCCGCCCGTGGAGAGGATGCCCGGTTGGGCGATGGCGTCGCGTAACGTCTGCTGCTCGAGTTGCCGGAAGTAGGCTTCGCCCCGTTCTTCAAAAATTGTACTAATGGTCTTACCGGCGCGTTTCACGATCAGCTCGTCTAAGTCGGCATGATGCGTTTCTAGTTCCGTGGCCAACAACCGGCCGACGGTGGTCTTGCCACTGCCCATGAACCCAATCAAAATAGCCTGCATCTTAACTCCTCCTCACAATCTGGTAATCGGCGGCCTGTAGTAACTCGGCGGCCTGGTCGCGGGTCGCAGCTTCCCCGAAGGTCAGCTGCAAGACCCCGTCGACTTCTTCACGAATCTCTAAAATATGAATATTCACGAGGCTTAATTGCGCGGCGGCCAGCCGTTGGGTGACGTCCGCAATCGCCCCCACCTGGTCGGGAACGTTCAAGAATAAATCAAAGAAATTGGGGAGACTACCTAACCGGTCGGGTCCCAGGTGATCACGAGTGGTCTTGGCGTGGGTGAAAAACGCCTTGATCTGTGCCACATCCTGGGTGGTAATCGCCGTTTCCATCCGGTTCAGTTCAGCTTGGTAGGCCTTTAATTGATCGGCCACCAACGCCCCGTTGTTCAGTAAAATCGCGGTCCACATGGTCGGGTCCGACGAGGCGATCCGGGTGATACTTTTAAAGCCCCCAGCTGCCAGGCGTAAGCCCAACGGTGAGTCCGCCAACGCGGCCTGCGTTTGGTTGACCAACGCGGCGGCCACGATGTGGGGTAAGTGACTCAGTTGCCCCACGATGCGGTCGTGTTGAGTCGGGGTCACCGTCAGCCATTTGACGTGGGTGCCCACCAAGAGGTCTTGTAGCCGGGTCACCGCGCTGGTCGGCGCGAGGCCCGGCACCAGAAAGTAAAACGCGTTTTCGAATAGGTCGGCCCGCCCGGCGGTGACGCCGGACTTGTGCGATCCAGCCATCGGGTGACCCCCGATAAAGGTGACACCGCGTTGTTGGAGCGGTTGGGCGGCCCGTAAGACGGTTTGCTTGGTGCTCCCCACGTCGGTGATCAAGACGTCGGGTTTCAGCGTCAACGATGCGAGTAGCGCTAGATCATCACAGATCACGCTGACCGGTCCGGCCAGGATGATCACGTCGGCACTCGGCGCGGCGGCCATGAAGTCGTCCGCCCGGTCGTCGATCAGGTGTTGGGACACGGCGTAGTCGAGGCTCTCCCCGTTCACGTCGCAGCCCACGATTCGGTCGGTCGGGTGCGCCGCGCGAATCGCTAAGGCCAACGAACTGCCAATCAGGCCGAGGCCCTTAATTAAGATTTGTGACATGTGCGGCCTCCGTTTCGGCATCCAAAAGCGTCAAATCGTCAAAGAAGCTGGGGTAGGAAATGTTGATGGCCCCGGCGTCCGCTAAAGTGGTCGGCGTCGTTAACCGGAGCGCCGCAATCGCCATCATCATGCCGATACGGTGGTCGCCGTGACTATCAAATTGGGCATCGGCGACCCGCCATGGTTGGCGGCCGTCGATGGTAAAGCCGTCCGGTTGTTCGGTAATTTGCACACCCAATTTGCGTAACTCGGTCACGATGGTGGCAATTCGGTCGGTCTCCTTGACGCGTAACTCCTCGGCCCCACTAATTTTACTGATGCCGTCGGCCGTGGCGGCCAATAACGCCACCAACGGTAACTCGTCGATCACCGCCGGAATATCGGCGGCGGTCAACGTAATCGGGTGTAACTGTGCGGCACTGACCGTGATGTCCCCCAGCGGTTCGCCCGGCTGGTCGGTTGGATGAATCTCGAGGTGCCCGCCCATCCGCTGCAAGACGGACACGATTCCCGTTCGGGTAGGATTTAGCCCGACGTCCTTGAGGGTAACTTGTGATCCCGGCACGATACTGGCCGCCGTTAAGAAGAAGGCCGCCGAGGAAACGTCGCCGGGTACCGTGATGGTTTGGCCGGTCAGGTGTGGTTGGGCCTGCACCGTGATGGTCCGCCCGTCAGCCGCCGTGGTCAGGTCGCCGCCAAACGCCTTCAGGAGTCGCTCGGTGTGGTCGCGGGTCGGCAACTTTTCGACGATGGTGCTGGGACCATCCGCCTGTAAGGCCGCCAGGATTAGCGCACTCTTGACCTGTGCGCTGGCCACCTGCATGGTCACGTGGGTGGCGTGGAGTGTCCGCCCGTGAATTTGCATTGGCAGGTGCCCGGCTGTCAGGTCAATGGCGGCCCCCATGGTGGCGAGCGGTTGGCGCACCCGTTCCATCGGACGTTGGCTCAATGAGGCATCCCCCACCAGCGTACTATCGAAACTCTGACCGGCTAATAACCCGGTCATCAGTCGCGTAGCGGTGCCGGCGTTGCCCATGTCGAGCGGTTGGGCCGCGGCGTGCAGGCCGTGTAAGCCCTGGCCAACCACCGTGACCGTAGTACCGTCGCGGTGAATCGGCACGCCCAGCGCACGTAACGCGGTTAACGTCGAGAGACAATCTTCGGCCGTTAAGAAGTGGGTCAACCGTGTGGTCCCCGTACTAATGGCCCCCAAGATCAGCCCGCGATGGGAGATACTCTTATCCCCGGGCACCGTGACCGTGCCGTGTAAACCGGTGCTTGGCCGGCGCATTAATGTTTTGATCATCTGGTCTCACCCTTACTTAATTTGATAAACGCACCACACCATGCTTGGTGTGAGGCGTTTTAAAATGCGTTCGTCGGCTCCTAAGCTGACGTTTTTTTCGTTGGTCAACACGTAGGCGCCCCGGTTATCCTGATAGGCGCGATACGCTAAATACTTGCTGGTGGCGGTCTGGACGTCCACCTGACTGACGATTCGTTGGAGTAACTGGGCCGTAGCCGCGTGGGTGTAGCCAATGCGGTTGTCGGCGTCTAACCGCTGGACCACCACCAGAGGATCTAACGGCGTGATAAAACTGGTCTTAAGCGTCCAATGGTCGAGTAACGCGTAGTGGACGTCCCCCCAACTGGCGTGTAACGTTGGCGACTTGAAGGCCGCCGGAATCACCAACTCGTCGTGCGAATACGCCGCTAAATTGGTGAGAATTTCTTCGAAACTGGGATGCCCGACAATCTCGGCTCTCCCGTCGTACGTGACTTGGTTATAGTGACTGGCCGCAGCGTAACTGTCGGTCGCGCTGGGCCCCAGGGTATGGATTCTCATCGCCACCCCGCCTTAGTAGTGCTTGAGTTCGTCGCGGTACTCGGCAATGGTCCGCTTTAACCGTTCCAGGTTACTGCCGTCAAACGTTTCGGTGAGCGCCTTGGCCAGTTCGATGGCGACCACGCTTTCGACCACGATGGACGCCGGGACGATGGCGGTGGTGTCGGAGCGTTCCACGCTGGCCTTCTTCACTTCCTTGGTGGCAATGTCGACACTTTGCAACGGCTTGTAGAGGGTCGGAATCGGCTTCATGGCCGCCTTGACGATGATCGGCATGCCGTTAGTCATCCCACCTTCGAAGCCGCCGAGGTGGTTGGTCAACCGGGACCAGCCGTCCTCGGCGTTCCAGTCGATCTCGTCCATCACCTGACTACCGTGGCTGGCCGCGGCGGCGAAACCGTCGCCGATTTCGACGCCCTTCATGGCGTTGACGCCCATCACGGCCGCGGCGAGTTTGCCATCCAACTTGGTATCCCAGTTGGTGTAGCTGCCTAAACCGGCCGGGACGTTGGTGGCGACCACCCGGATCACACCGCCCAACGTGTCACCGGCTTTACGCGTCGCGGTGATCAGGTCGTGAATCTCGTCGACCTTGGTGTTATCGGTGATGCGCAGGTCGTTTTGGGTGATGGCTTGTTCTAAGTCGGCCACTTGTAGACTGGCTTGCGGGTCCGTCTTGACCTGGCCAATCTGTTGAACGTAACCCACTAATTGAATGTCTAGTTGCGCTAAGAGTTGTTTGCAAATCTGTCCGATGGCCACGCGCATGGCGGTTTCACGCGCCGAGGAACGTTCTAGGACGTTCCGTAAATCGCGGTGCCCGTACTTCATGCCCCCGACGAGATCGGCGTGGCCGGGCCGTGGTCGGGTCACCTGGCGTAAGGTGTTTTCCGGGGTGGCCGGGCTAATCGGATCCATGATCTTGGACCAGTGGGCGTGGTCGCGGTTTTGAATGGTCAACGCCAACGGGGAGCCTAACGTCACCCCGTGACGCAAGCCACCCACTACGGTGACCTGGTCGTGTTCGATCTGTTGCCGGTTGCCCCGACCGAAGCCGCCTTGGCGGGCGGATAAGCCCGCGTTGATGGCGTCGATGTCTAAGGTTAGGCCAGCGGGAATGCCGGTCAAGATGCCAGTTAGTTGGGGCCCGTGTGATTCGCCTGCGGTAACGTAATTAATCATGTAAATCCTCCTTAGTGGTCATCCCGGTCGCGTGGGCCGTCGATGGTGAAACCTGCTGTGTCGTGGTCTTGCGAGCCGTTTGGTAAGCCCGCGAATTACTCATAATGGCTTGGTAAATGGCTTGTAGGTACGGCGTGTGGGCCGCTTCGCTACTGCGCTGTGCCACCCGGTCCAAGACCCGGTCTTCCCGGCTCTGGTCTAAAACGGGTAAGTGCGCTTGTTGCTTAAGTTCACTGATATCGGTGACGGTCTCGAACCGTTGATTGAGCAACCGGACGATCTTTTGGTCGATCTGGTTGATGGTTTGCCGGTCGGTTGCTAACGAGTGTGTTGGCCGCAACGCCCAAGCGGTGACCGCCACGCAGATCAAGCCGGCAACGGCGACCACTAAGTCGGACCGCATCGCCGCGGCAATGCTTTGCTTGGACAACCAACCGGTGATCAGGGGAATCGTGAAGGCCGCGACACTGCCGAAGGTGAAGAACGTTCCGGTAATCGTTCCTTTAATGTGCGGGTACAACCGTAAGAAGATGTTTAACCCGATCTGCATCGCGCCCCCGGCGGCTAAGAACCCGAAGGCAAACGAGGCAATCATCGATAACCACGGCACGGAAGCGTAGCAGACGACCGCTAAGGTGATCAGCGAGCCAATGTTCATGCCGACCAACAACTTGCGTTCCGTAAAGCCAGTACGTAACAGGATAAAGATGACGATGACCCCGGTGATGGAGCCGATACTGTACAGCGATAACAACAGGTGCGCTAAGACGGGGCCGAAGCCGTAAGTCTTGGTGACAAACAAGCTAATCCATTGCGTGTAGAGAATCATCAAGGCCATTGAGGTGTAGCCGTAACCCGCTAAACCGATGGACGCAAGAATCCGGCGCGATTTAGGTAACTGTTGGGCGGCGACCGCCGTGGCGTCGTCGGCCAAGTTGCGTTGCGGGAAAGTCTGCCGGTTCAAGAAGAACAGGTTGAAGACTAGGACTGCGGCGGCTAACATGAAGGACCAGCCGTACCAAGCTTGGTTGGCTTCCAACGTCGCGATGAACAACGGTAAGATGAATTCCCCGATGGACATGAAGGCCTTAATCAAGATGTTGGCAGAACCCTGGTTGCCCCCCATTTCGATGAAGGTCGCGTAGGTCCCGGAATCTAACGCCGAGTTGGCGATCCCGGCGACGATGGCCAAGGCGTAGGCCACTTGAATGTTATTGACGAACGCCATGCCCAAGAAGAAGACCAGGTAACTCAGCATCCCGATATTGACGAAGACCTTTCGACCGAAGCGGTCGGACAAGTTACCGAAGATGAAGTAAGCGAAGATCCGGCCAATTCCGATCCCCGAGAAGACGTAGGACACGGTGGCTAACGGTGAATTCCAATGCTGGCTTAACGCCTGCATGTTTTGGGTTAAAATGATCAACCCGATCCCGTGAACGAAGTAGTTCAGGTATAGGCTAAGTGATAACGTGCGTTTATTCATAAACTCTCTCTCCCTTGATTTAACGGTTAAAGCAAACAAAAAGGCCAGCTAGATTTTCATCTAGCTGACCTAATCCCCGCCATACGACGGTTTTTCTCGAGAGAAATTGGATTTAGCCTAGCTAGGTGAAGCGTGTCTAGCTGGCCAAAGACAATCATGACTTCGCTAACTCTAGACACGGACGTGTGTGCCGCCCGTATCTGGAATGCGATACGGACGCTACCTAAAGTAAACTAAGCCAAAATAATACGCGGTCGTTGGTAACTGTAAGTTCGTCATGATGATCTTTCCTTTCCGTTTAAGTGATTGATTACATTAAAACATTCTCATTTTATCTTGTCAATACTAATTTCATTTTAATTTTCTTTTGGTGGCTTTTGGAGATGACCATTGGTCGTTGTTAGCCGCCTTACCGGTCGGGGCCAGCGGGGCTGGAACGTGGTGGGCACGACTTGAAGCCTCACCAAGACCGTGAGTCTTCAAGCTCGACCTTTCTGTAAGCCGGAAAAACCACCCGACTAACAGAAATTTCACCACTGAGCCCCACTGGCCCCTCCCTCTCGGCTAAGATGGATTATCCCCATTAGAGTTGGGAATACCCCACCCGCGAAAGCTTGCGACCAGTGGCAGAGAGACTACTCGCAACGTAGCGCAACGGCGCCGACTGGCGTTTCTGTAGTGAAATTATCCTTAAGAGACGTCCCTTGTCGGTTTAGGATAAGGTCGAGTTCTGGAGACCGCCGGATCTTGGCGGGCTTCAGAATCGGGCCCACTACAGAAACGCTGGCTCGGCAGAGTGCAGCGGCTGACACCACGGTAACCGACCGGCAAGACGGATTAACTACGACAATCTTACCGACCAGAAGCTTCCGGCGTCACCGCCGTGGTGGCGTTGGTCGCCGCAGCGGGGGCCTGGCGCTTCAAGCCAATGCCCGTGAAACCACTGATGATCGAGAAGACTGGCGATAACAGGCTGAAGAAACAGAATGGCAGGTAAGCCAGCGTGGACACACCTAACGTGTTGGCCGCAAAGGCCCCGGCGACGCCCCACGGAATCAGGTAGTTGATGACGGTCCCGCCATCTTCTAAGACCCGGCTCAACGCTAAGTTCGCTAACCCACGTTGGTTAAAGGCTTGTTTGAAGGCCTTCCCCGGTAAGATCACGGATAAGTATTGTTCGCCGACGAAGATGTTGACCCCGATGCCCCCTAAGATGGCGGCGGTGACCAGTGACCCGGACTTGGTCAGATGGTTGACCAAGGGCGTCATGGCCGTTTGGATCAGGTCGAACTTCATCAATAAGCCCCCGAGAGACAGCGTCAAGATAATCAGGGAAACCGTCCCCATCATTGAGCTGACCCCACCCCGGGATAACAGGGCGTCGACGCTGGCGTTCCCGGTCTTGGACACGAACCCAGATTCGATGGTCGTGGCCAAACCGGACAACGAGGTCTTGGGTTGTTCCACAAAAATCATCACGATGGCCACCCCGATGTTTAGGAACAACGTGGCAATGGCCGGCACCTTCATTACGGCACATACGACCATGATGACCAGTGGTAAGGCGGCCCACCAACTAATGGTGAAGTGAGTTTGTAACGTGTTTAAAGTTGTGGCAATCTTGCTCATCCCATTATCACTGGCGGCACCGGACCCGATCACGGCGTAAATCACCAGCGAGACCAGGAAGGCCGGAATCGTGGACCACATCAGGTTCCGGATGTGGCTGAACAGGTCGGCTTCGGCCACGGCAGACGCCAGGTTGGTCGAGTCGGACAGTGGTGAGGTCTTATCCCCGAAGATGGCCCCGGAGATGATGGCCCCGGCGACTAACGCGGGGTTCATCCCCATGGTTGCGCCCATCCCGAACAAGGCAATCCCCACGGTGGAGATGATGGTGAAAGCACTCCCGATGGATGACCCGATGATGGCACAAACTAAGAAGACCGACGGCACAAACCATTTGGCGGAAATTAGGTGAAACCCAACCACCATCATGGACGGAATGATGCCGGCCTGAATCCAGACACTGATCAAGGCCCCAATCAGGATAAAAATGAAGATGGGGATGATCCCGGTCTTAATCCCGTCGATGATACCACCATGAATCTTTTCCCAGTCGGCGCCACGGACCCGCGCCCACAAGATGACCAGCGCGATCACCAGCATGACCGGTGTTTGCGGGGACAGGCCAAATTTAATGACCCCCGTTCCCATGATCACCAACATCAGAAGTAACACGATCAAGGCTTCCCCTAATTTAACGGGTTGCCACTGCTTTGCTTGTTTCATACGACCACTCTCCTCTTTCTCTCGATAAAAAAATCGTCCCTGCCGCAAGTTTCCTTGCAACAGGGACGATTGATTGACTTCTACCGTGGTACCACCCAGCTTGACTAACCAGTCCGCCGTAGGGTCCAGTTAGTCCACTCTCTAGAAGGTAACGGTTCTAGTTTCTCCGCCTGGCGGACCAGGACGTTCCACTGTATTTCGTCGAGATTACCCTGATCGGTTCGCAGCACCCACCGACTTTCTGACACCCAGATAATCCGCTACTTGTAATGGAAGTTAGCGTTCGTTATTTGATTGACTAAAATGATAGCACGGTGAGAAAAAACCGTCAACCTTTAATTTAAATTTTATCGAAAGCCGCCGGATATTCTAGCATGCCACCGACATGGGCTAAGGCCCCGGGAGTTAGCGGTTTGATCAGGTGATTACCCATCGGTACCATCCGACTATTATGAATCGAAAATTCTTCGGCCATCACGTAACCGCGTTGCCCGTAGTAGTTGGGATCGCCGACCACGCTAATGGCGGGATACCCTTCGAGGCGCGCCCGAACTTCCAACTCACTTAACAGTTGACTCCCCACCCCTTGGGCTTGCCAATCGGGATGAACGGCTAACGGCGCTAGGGCCAAAATCTTGGTGGTGTGTTGGTTGCCGCGGACCGTGACCGGCGTTAGCATCCCGTGCCCCACGACTTGAGTCGTATCGGGCTTGGCCACCATTTCAAAACTTGGTTGGTAATCGTAAGTGGTTCGCAGCTGGTGAAGGAAAGGGACCTCCCGTCCGTGGCTTTCGGCGACCGGCGCAAAGGCGTCCGTCACGACCTGATCGACTTGGTCAAAATCCATTGGTTGAATCGTTTCAAAGCTTAACTTCAATTCGTCTACCTCTCATTTCTCAGCGGCTCACAACAATTTGATGACTAGGACTTACCTTAACAAACGCTTCCAGGCTAACCCTGTCAGCAACGGGCTGGAACGGGGTGGGCACGGCTTCAAGCCTCTCAAACCGAGTCTTGAAGACCGACCTTTGTCTAAGCCGGCAAAAACCTCCGGCTAAGACAAAGGTCACCCCTGAGCCCATTTCTGACTGACCTTCCAGCTTATGCTGGCAATCATGACCACTTTGAAATCAACTCTCAACAAGCAGTCATCAGCAAGCCTCAAGGCGGGCCCTAGTAACTGGCTAGTAGGTGGTTACCCAATTTGGGTTTCATTGAATACGCCTAATCAAAGGATGGCTCACCTACACAAATTCATAGAATGACGTCCCATATCTCTTAGATTAATCTTAACAGCAGTTTCATCCCAACTAAGATAATCCACCAACATAATACTGTGCTATTATACACGACTAGGCCCAAATTTCGAGGATTCCCCGTTAAATTTGACCAAATCGCTTGAATTTACCGGCCGTCTCCCCGTACACTGGGAACAACTCAACTGGAAGTGAGATGATTAACTTGACGCACAAATTACGCTGGGCGATTGCCGCCGTCGTGCTTTACGTGGCTTTCGTCGTAGTTGCCGTGACCACCGGTTTTCTAAACCCCAGCAAGATTGGCCTGCAATGGACCATTCTGTGGTACTTCGTGGCCGCCGGACTGGCGTACTACTTCTACTTTAAAAACGTCACCTACCGTGAAATTATCTACTACGCCCAAAAACTCGGCTACCACTACGCCGATTTAAAAGCCTGGGTCCCCAACTTGCGGGACAATCAGGACGTCCCTAACCCGGACAAGCCCCGCCTGTTCAGCCCGTTCACCAAGGTCCCGATTACCGCGACCAACATCATTGGGGACAAGCTAAGCGCCGAAGCAAAGGAAAAGGGCATCCCCAAATACCGTTAATGTCAAAAAAATGACGCTCCCCCGTTTATCGGAGAATCGTCATTTTGTTAACTTATTTGCGTCCCGCGTAAGTCTGGGACTGCTTTAGCCAGGCCTCGTCGTCTGGGTTCGGGCCGACCCGCTTGCCAGCGTCTAAGTCGCTGATTTGGTGCATCTCGTCTTCGTCCAAGCCAAAGGCAAAGATGTCGCGGTTTTCCGCAATTCGGGCCTCGTGGGTGGACTTAGGAATCACGATTTCTTCCCGTTGGACGTGCCAGCGCAAGATGACCTGCGCCGCGCTAACGTCGTGGGCCGCCGCAATCTCGTTGATCACGGCGTCGTGCAAGGCGTTGTTGCGTCCACCGCCCAACGGACTCCAGGCTTCGTGCAAGATCCCCTGCGTTTCCAAATAGGCGTGTAGGTCTTTTTGTTGGAAATACGGGTGCGTTTCGATCTGATCGACCACCGGTTTAATGGTTGCCGTTTCCATCAGGTGTTCGATTTGATGTTGTTGGAAGTTTGAAACGCCGATGTTCTTGATCTTGCCGGCCTGGTACAGGTCTTCCATGGCCCGCCAGCTTTCTTCGTAGCCCGGCGCTGGCCAGTGGATCAGGAACATGTCGAGGTAATCGAAGCCCAATTTATCGAGGGTCGCCTGAAAAGCGGCCTTGGTCTGGTCGTAGCCCCGTTCGTTGTTCCACAACTTCGAGGTCACAAAGACATCTTTGCGCTTAAGGCCGCTTTCGCGGATGGCTTCGCCCACCCACTGTTCGTTGCCGTAGTAGGCCGCCGTGTCGATGTGCCGGTAACCGGCCGCTAACGCCCACTTGACGGCGTTCTTGGTATCTTCAGCGTTGTCGACCTGAAAGACCCCCAGACCGAGCTGGGGAATCCGGTTGCCATTGTTTAATGGTAAGGCTGGAATCTCATTATGCATCATTAAAAACCACCTTTTCAACTTTGTAGGTCTATCATACAATAGTTGACCGCTTTCCCCCACTTTCGGCCATCTAATCATGAGAAATTGGTGGTTTTAGTTTCTCTCCGTGGGGCTTTTGCGGTAAGATGAAGGGTGTGGTAGTTTACCGTCGTGGCGGTAAACTCGTTTTTTGGATTCACAACAAAGAAACGCTCGACGTTTCCCGTAATTTAAGTTAGGGGAACGACTCGCATGCTATCATGACCCTAACTCATTAGAGAATTAACGCCAGTCCTGGCGCTATTAGACAGTGGTTTCACCGGTACTAACGGCATGATGGCTTGGTCGCGTCACGACCAATTTACCGTTTCTGGACATGGAGGTTTTTCAGTTGAACAACCAAGACCCAAAATCACGCGTACAACGCTATAATTTTAATGCGGACGATCAACACCTACCCCGGCGACGGCGGCGACAACGTCGGTGGTGGCCCTGGATCATGACGTTACTCACCTTGACCATCGCCGTTGTGTTGGTGCTGGTCATCAACACCCACAAGTCTTCCTCGTCTTCGGACACGGCGACGGCGTCTAGCGCCGAATCCTCGTTGGCGACCAACTCGTCGTCAACGTCCAAACAGTCCGCCTATGATCAGTTTGAAGCCAAATACCGCAAGTATTTGACCAATGGCACATTGACCGCCGCCCAACAACAAAAGTTGCAGGCCATCGTCAACGCCGAAAGTAACAGTGCCACTCAGGCCCGAGAGCAAAAACTGCTCGATCAAGCCAAGGTGCCCAAGGCTTCAGAAACCAGCTCATCAGCGACCGAGCAAAGTTCGGCCGCTAAGAGCAGCAGTAATCCGACCTCGTTTGGGACCACCCACACCTTCTCGTCGGTCAACGACGCCCAGAATTGGGCGCAGGCCTCGAAGAATCAGTGGCTTCAGGCCGGCTACTCGACCTACACCATCACGTCCGATGGTCAGGGCAATTACAATTTACAATTCGTCCGTTAATCGTGGGCGTCCCGTTACCTTTCGTAACGGGACGCCTTTTTTAATGGTGCCGTTCTAGCTGCCGGACTTGCATTTGGAGCTGATCGACCTTGGTAGTTAAGGCATCGACCTTCTGGAGTAACGCGGTCAGGTCGGCCTGCTGTTGCGTGGTTGCGGCACTAGGCGCTTGCCGGGCCCGACTGGTGAAGAAATCCGTAATGGTACTGGTCAGTAACCCAATAAACCCGATACCGCCAAACATCAGAACACTCGCAATAATCTTGCCCACGGCCGTATGCGGCGTTTCGTCGCCGTACCCCACCGTGGTCGCCGTGGTGACCGCCCACCACAGCGCGTTGGCTAAACTCTGTTTCTCGGACAGGGAGAATAGAAACGCGCTGAGTACGATAATGGCCACGCTGATGGAAAACAGGTAAATGAAACCCGTACTGTAGATAAACCGGTGATAGGCCTTGGTCCACGCCCCGTCAAGACCCAACCGCCAGAACAGGTGGTGGGTCCGAATCAACCGCACCAACCGGCCCAACCGGAAAAAGGCGAACACCGGGTGCAGCGGGATAATTCCCAACAGATCAAAGGCCGATTGAACCAGAAAAATTTTACGGTTCTTGGTCACCGCCAACCGAACAAAGTAGTCGACCGCAAAAAAGACTAACAAGCCATGGCTGACTGCTCGCTCCGACGCCAGCGGCCCCCAGTGGCCCAACATTAGGCTGACGTTCACCACGGATAGTAGGGTCAAAACGGTGATTACCAAATGATACCCCACCAGCCAGCGCTGTCGGTCTCGTCGTTGTGTTGCCACGTTTTTCGCTCCCCTTACTAGATTAAGCTCTAATATAGTCGCTCCGGTCAAACCTGCCAAGCTTTCTGCCAAAACTTTACCAAATTGCGCCCTTTTTTAGCAAAAATTTAGCGGTCCCTCCCGGAATTAGGGAAGGACCGCTAAATGGCGTTAAGCGTTCACTTTAGCTTGGGCGGTCAAGAAGGCCGGCACCAAGGTTTCGTAAAAGTCGATGGCTTGTAAGTACTCTTTAATGGAAATGTATTCGTCGGGCTGGTGCGACGTGTTGCTACCGGGACCAATTTCAATGCTGGTAAAGTCCCCCTTGGCTCGCAAGAACTCCGCACCGTCGTTGGCGCCCCCGGACCCCACGATTTGCGTGTCATGGCCGCAAACCTGATCACTAATCTGTTTGGCCAGTTGGACCAGTGGCGCGTTCGGATCACCCGGAATCGCTTCTTCGGGGAAGCTGTACGACAGGTTCAGTTGAACGCCGGGTTCCTGGTTGAGTTTGGCAATCAGCCCTTCCAGTTCGTCGTAGATCATTTGGTTCGGGTACGCCGGAATCGTCCGCATGTTGGCCATCAGCTCGGCGTGAGCCGGAATCGAATTAATCTGTTCGCCCCCCGAGATCAGGTCGACGTTATGCAAGAGGCCCCCCAAGACGGGATCGGTCTGGGTATGTTGGGCCATTAACGGCCCCACGGCGTTGTAAAACTTCATTAAGTTGGTAATCGCATTAATCCCCAGTTCTGGGCTCGCGCTGTGCACGCCCTTGCCCGTCGAGACCACCTTGTAGTCGATGACGCCCCGGGCCGTGTAAACCACTTGATCCAGGCCACTGGGTTCGGCGATCACCAAACCGGCTAGGTGGTCGGCGTACCCGGCATCGGTCAGCTGGGCCGCACCATATTCCCCGGTCTCTTCACCGACCGTGGCGAGTAACCGCACACTCCCGGCTAACGGGGTTCCTTGTTCCAGAAACTCCAACAGGGTGATCACGATGGCGGCTAACCCACTCTTCATGTCCGAGGCGCCCCGACCGAAGAGCTGGTCGCCGACGACTTCCCCGCCAAACGGGGCGTGAGTCCACGCACTTTCGTCACCGGGCGCCACTACGTCCATGTGTCCGGATAGACCCAGGCGCGGACCGGTCGACGTGCCAATCGTCACCACCAGGTTGTCCCGCCCCGGCGCATAGGTCAGGCGGTCGACGTGGGCCTGCGGGTACGGAGCAAAAAGGCTAGCGAGGTAGTCGGCAACGTCGGCTTCGTGCGCGTTGACGGACGGAATCTGAATCAAATGCTGTAAAATTTCAATTTTGGCTTGGGGAGTCATCCTGGGTCAAATCCTTTCTCTGAAAAAATGATTAAACTTAGCTTACGCCATTTTAATCAAAAATCAAGTATATTTTAACATTTTATACGATTTATTTTTATTATATGGATTTTTATACATTAAGTTGTATAACTAATTCTCTCGCGGGGCATCCCTTTCCTGCGGTATAATGAAGGTACTTATACTTATAGGAGGGATTTCATGCGTATCTTTGTACCGACCGACAACGGCTACCTCGCCGATGAATTCAGTAAGCACGCCACGGGGGATGACGTTTATCAGGGCACCCCAGTTAAATCATTTCCCATCAGTCTCAGTAAAATCCCCAAGAAGACCCAAACGTTAGCGCTAAACTTAATCGACTTCGACGCCGTTCCCGTCTCCGGCTTCCCCTGGATTCACTGGGTGGCCGCCAACTTCCCGGGCACAACACGCGAAATCACGGCCGACGTCTCCCGGACCAACGCGATTCCCCACGTTCACGGCCGCAACAGTAACGCCGGCTCGTTAGTGGGCAACACCGATCCGGCCATTTTCCAAAACTACACGGGGCCCTTCCCACCGGACCAAGATCACGACTACAGTCTGACGGTCTACGCCCTCAACACTAAGCTCGACTTACAAGATGGCTTCTGGTTAAACGATCTCTTACACCAAATCAACGGCCACGTGCTCGATACCGCCACTGTTACGTTGCGCGGGCGGGTCTAAAAGGAAGGTTCAGTATGCAATCTGACTATCAAAATATCCTGGTTCCCATCGACGGTTCCGTCCAAGCAGAACTTGCACTAAAAAAGGCGGTCACCGTGGCGCAGCAACACCACGCCCACATCGACCTGTTGAACGTCTTACGCATCAACCACTACGGCTTTTACGCCAGTGGGTCGATGCCCGGCGACGTGATTCACGAGTTGACCAAGGACGCGGTGGGCTACCTGCAATCGTTAGTCGAAACCACCGGTGCGGCCACCGGCTTCCACGATATCACCCCCCACGTGCGGTTCGGGAACCCCAAGACCGTCATCGCCAGTGAATTCATCAAGGACCACCATAACGACCTAATCATGCTGGGCGCTACGGGGCTGAGTGCCGTGGCGCGGATGGTCGAAGGGTCCGTGACGGCGTACGTCAGCCGCATGGCACCGGTCGACGTGTTCGTGGTGCGAACTGACCTGGACCGTCAGCCCATCAACATGCACCAGGTTACCGCGGAGAATCAAGATCAACCCAAATTATAAACCGTATGACCACTAGAGAGTGGGCCAAAAGGCGATTAGCTGGTGAGCATGAACGACGGTTCGTAAGGCGGATAATCCCGAACTTGGATTATTTGACTTACGGGGTTAAGCGGAACCAGCTGCCTTTTGGCGCACGTTTCGGAACCAGATATTCGGAGAACAAAAAAACCTGAGACTTTTGTTCCAGACTCTTTCGTTTCCACACAAAAATGGCGTCCCCGTGCACGGGACGCCATTTTTGGACTGGGTAAATCTAATGAACCTAAGATGCGTTTGCTCTGACTCGGTGCTTATTTTTACTTACCTTGCCAGATTTGACTCCACTTGTAGCCCGTCAAGTTTTCAACAACGGCTTTGGTTTCTGGCGTAACATCTGCCTTGTCACCACCCGCATCCAAGCGATCAATTTCATCGTGTAAAATTTTATGCGTCCGTTGATTCAGGTTAAAGCGAGAAACCATCCACCACGCAATCGCAATTGAGATCACGGGAACCACAATTAGTACAACCATGATGGCATTTTGAGCCTGGGCAGTTTGATGCAACGCCCCTTCCTGGAAGCCGCCCCATTGAAGAATGAACCCCAACAAAGCTGACCCTAGTGCCCCCGTAAGTTGCCGGGTAAAGGATTGTACAGCCGCAAAGGTCCCCGTTCGTAACTTCCCCGAGACAATCGTATCAACATCGGGAACTAACGGAATCACCTGCCAAGCCGTGTATTCTAGAAATTGCCGACCAATCTGCCACAGAACCCCTAATACAATTAAAGTAATAATTGTAGTCCCTTTGCCCATACTACTATGCTGTAGCGATAACACGAAGAATCCTGCCATCACAACGAAGATTAGGCTAAATGACGTTGACCAATTAATCTTAGGATTTTTGGTTTTAATTAGCATAAATGCAGCAACTGGAACTACCAGCATCCCAATAAATGACAGTGATGAAATTCCTTGACCAACCGTCTGAGAAAGACCAAGTACAAAGACAACGTAGTATAGAAAAGCCGTTGAGAAACAATCTTTGGCAAAATACGTCATGAAGTAAATCGACACCATATACCGGGCTGATTTATTCCGCAGCATTTCCCAGTAATCCCGTAAGGAACCCATAAAACTATTTTCTTCATGGGTATTGGACCCATTTTCGAATGCAGCAACTTCTTCGGGAGAATGTTCCCAAGTCGCCCGGTACGTAATTAGGGTTGAAATCGCAAACACAATCCCAAACACAATTCCTGAAATCGTGTAGGCTTTAGCGCCTTGTCCTAATACAGCTAATAACGTTGCAGGTAAGGCCGATACTGAAAAGGTCGCAAATGCGGAAATAAACAAGCGAATCGACGACATTTTTACTCGATCATCCGCATTAGGCGTCATTTCGGTTGCCAACGTTTCGTAAGCGGTTCCAATAATGACGTTAGCTGTTTCAACCATAACAAACGCGATTAAATACCACCAAAAACTGCCGGGAACCACCATAAATAACATTGGGAAAAACAAGATAGTCATAATTGCTCCGACCAATAAGAGTAAGTGCCGTCGACCAAATCGTCGACCAATTTTAGTTGCGTATAGCCGATCCGAAACGGAGCCGGCCAACATGGACATAATGGCGTTGAGAAATTTCCCAATTAAGAATAACATCCCCACTGAAGCCGCTGACAGTTTACCGTAAGTCGTTAAGAAGAACATCAGATAAGAACCCACTAACGTCCCCCATGATGCCCCGTTCATATCATTGATACCGTACCCAATCGACCGCCAAACAGAAATTTTATGCGGGGTATACACCCACCGCTTTTTTTGCGTTTCCATTTTTCTCCAACTTCCTATCTTTGGGTTAACCTACTTGTTCACCATTTACCACTAGATTAGTGACGTTAATCGTCTTAACCCCACGATCAGCATCGTGGAATCGACCACCGGTTTCTTCTGCACGTTCAGTTGGTAAGAGATTTTCTTTGCCTGCCAACGTCCACTTAAAATCTTGGATCGTCACGTTTTGAATATTAGCTTCTGGTAACCCGACAATGAACGCCGCTGTTGCTCGAACATTTGTCGCCGTAATCCGACTAATCTCAACGTCCTTAATGTGCGGTGTTGTTTCATCTACTGGTTGCGGTTGTAACGACAACACGGTTGCTTCTTCCTGTGGAAGAACTCCCGGTGCAAAATACTGTTCCAAAGAAATCGGGCACCAGCACGCATCCATTTTTAAATCATGTAATTTAATGTTCTGAATGGTCCCGCCCCGCGTCCGTCGTGATTTCAGTCGAATTCCACGCCGAGTTCCTTCAAAACGACAATTAGAGACCTCAACATCGCTAATCCCAGCGGCCGTTTCTGAGCCGATTGCAATTCCCCCATGACTGGCTAGAATTCGACAGTCAGAAACTTTCACGTGTTTAGTTGGCCGGTTAACCCGAATACCGTCTTCACCGGAACCGGATTTCAAAGTCACACCATCATCCCCAACGTCTAATAGACAGTGACTGACCGTCACATTTTCACTAGAGTCAATATCCATTGCGTCGGTATTAATCGCATCTGCTGGATTAATAAACGTCATGTTCTGAATGGTGACTTGCTGGGTATAAACCATATGTAGCGTCCAAAACGGCGAGTTCTTTAGCGTTATCCCATCCATTAAAATATCGCGGCATTGCCAGAATTGAACCAACGGTGGCCGTAAAAACTGAGTTGAGGGCCGCCCACCGCCCCCAGTTCGGGTCTGATAATCGGGGTTTAACTTAGCTAGCCGCCATTCGTACGTTTCTCGTGGGGTTGTCCGGTCCTCCGTTTCAATCTGTTTAAACTTTTGCCACCAAGGGGCTCCAGAACCATCGATTACTCCGTCACCCAAAATCTGAATATTTTGCTGATCCTTAGCGTACAGCAACGGATGCATCGCATAGCACTCGACCCCTTCCCAGCGTGTCCAGACCGGCGGGTATAAATTAGGATCGTCCTTAAACTTGAGAACTGCTCCCGATTGAAAACTCAACGTTAAGTTCGTCGTCAGTTCAAGCGGTCCCGTAAGGTGTTGACCCGCTTCTACGTTAAGTTGTCCGCCACCAGCCGCGGCGATTTTATCAATTGCTGTTTGCATGTCATCTTGCGGTGTAACGTTAATGACTAACATGCCATCCCTGCTTTCTTACCACCATTTTCGCTAAGTGACCGTCGTCTAATTAGCGAGTTTTATTGTTTATGTAAACGCTTACTTATCACAATTAAAGAATAGCACGTTCAGCACTTTTTGTAAACATTTATTTATAGTGATAAACATTTGTTTATGAAAAAATAAAAAAAGACTGGTTTCTTTCACCAGTCTCGTCAGGAGTTCTAAACCGTTGCCAGTAACTCCGGCGTCATTCCCTCATAAATGTTTAAGTACGTGGTCATAGCGCTTTGAGCCGCCACTTGCGTCACTTGGGCCGTTTGCTTCGTCGTTAATCCCTGTCGTCGCGCATAAATAATCGCTGCTAAGGCTGCTGCTCCCACTCCATTGGTATTTAATACCTTCGTTAACGTAACCGGTGCGTAGAAGGTCTCTTTAGGCGTTCGATAAAGAAACCCTACTTCCGCATCATAGATAAAGACGTTAGTAATGCCCATAGCCAACAGCTTATCCGCACAACGTTGCGCGGATTTACGGTCCACAATCTTAATTTCAGTAATGGCCTGAGACTCATCGGCATTCAATACCAACGTATCCAACGCTTCAATTCCCGGTTTTAATCGGGTTACCTTATTGATAGAATCTGCTAACAATGGCTGTTGGAAATTCTGGTACAACCAAGTAATCGTCTTTTCCGGAAGATTGGGATCAATGACAATCATCTTCGCATTCCGTAAAATTGTCAGCCGGCTCTTCAAAAATTCAGGTGTAATTTCATCATGAATTCGACTATCGTCCACCCCAAAAATTCGTTTAGCACTCGTTTGATTAATATAAAGATAACGGGAAGTTGGCATACTTGAAATCTGACTGGCATAAGTAATGTTCAGCTTTTTCTCCAGTGCGTCTCTTTTAAATTCTTCCCCAGCCGAATCGTGACCGTACACCGAAATAAAGTAATTGGGAATCTCCAGCTTCGTCAGATTAACTGCAATGTTCCGTCCCAGTCCCCCAACGTCAGAATAAATAACTCCCGAATTCGATTTCTTTTCAATCACTTCATCATCAGGAATCCCAAAGATATCTAAAGTAATTCCCCCCACCACAACGACATAGCTTTCAGGAGCGACAATGTATCCCTTTCCCTGAAGGTAACCTTTTTTAACGAGGTTAGAGATGTGTGCCGCAATTCCTGAACGCGTAATACCGGCTAACTCCGCCAATTCATTTTGACTAATCATTGGGTTTTGTTTAATCCATTCCAAGATTTGTTGCTCACGTGAGGTCATTTTCAGGGCTCCATTTCTAGTTTAATTATTCATTCATTATACCCCAAACAACCTTTAACCTCCGTTTAATCACTAATCCTTTCCGCACAAAAATGGCATCCCCGTGCACGGGACGCCACTTTTGGACTGGGTAAATCTAATGAGCCTAAGATGCGTGAAACTGGGTACTAATCGTCGCCCAATTCCTTGTAATCGAAGTAGTCGAATTCGGCAGTCTGGCCGTAACCAGCGTAGTCGACGGCAGCCAGGCCCACGAAGGCCCCGGTGAAGAACCCACCGTACGTCTGCAGAACGTAATCGTCAGACAGGATTGCTGCGTCTAATTCAACTGGAATTTCGTGCCAATCGTTACCGTCAAACGAGTATTCGTAAGTGTACGATTGCTTGCGAACCTTGGTCTTGAACCAAACGTATTCCGTTCCGGCCGGAATCTGGATGGCTTGGTCCTTCAAGAAGGACGTGTAATTATTGTTGTCGTTTTGGGCAATTTCAATCACGGGACCGCGCTTCTCATCCCGGGTGATGTAGATCCAAGAATAGTGTTTGTCGTTGTAGAAGTTGACGAGGCCAGCCATATTTTCGTAACGGGCTGGGTCAAACTTCACCTTGGTTTCCGCATCAAAGTTGAAGGCTTGCCAACGCCGGGCAATCATGGAAACGTCGAACGTGCTGGATAGGGAGTGGTTGCCGACTAAGGTCAGCTTACCGTTGCCCACCGTCCCTAGCTTGTCAGTGAAGGGTTGCCGTAAGGTGTTCCAGTTCAAATTCAGCTTGTCGCTGTCAAAGTCATCGTGTTGGGAGTGGTCCTTCGGTGCCTTGGTTTCGATGGCACCCTTAGGCGCATCGACTTCCACTTGGCCACCGTGACCGCCGACCACGCGTGGCCAGCCTTGGTCGTCCCATTCAACCTTTTGAATGGACGTTTCCCGGCCCAGCGTGCTCCAGCCCCGTGGATCATGGGACGATTCCGTCGCGTGGTTCCAAGGACGAGAAACTAACGATGCGTAGTACCATTCGCCCTCTGGCGTATCAACCAATGCCCCGTGACCTTGCTTTTGTAAGTAGAAGTCCGGTGTATCCACGTTGGTGATGAATGGCCCGTCCGGTTCGCCTTCGAAGGATAATTCGTCGAGCGTCTTGGAACGCGCGACAACTTCTTGGTGGGTAAAGACGGTGCCCCCTTCAGCGGCGAACAGGTAGTAATAGCCGTTGATTTGATACAAATGCGGCCCTTCGACTAACTTAACGTCGTCGCCGTTGTAGATGTTGCGCGCCGTTTCTGGCTTGAGTTTCATGGTCTTGGTATCAAACTCGGTCAGCGTGATTCCGTTGAATGGGTGGTGGTATTCACGGTGATCCCAGGTCTGTTGAACCAAGTACTTCCGACCGTTCTTGTCGTGGAACAGGGACGCATCGAAGCCTAAGTTGTTCAGCTTGATTGGGTCCGTCCACGGGCCGTGAATGTCGGTGGCCGTGGTCAGGTAGTTTTGCACGTCCTTGAAGGGGCCTTCCGTGACCTTGACATCGGTGTAAACCAACCAGAATTTACCGTCAGCATAGGATAAGTCTGGCGCCCAGATCCCACCGGATGACGGGTTACCCTTCATGTCCAGCAGCGTTGTGGTCGACAGCGGGGACGGTAACAGGTTCCAGTGCACTAGATCTTGGGATTCGTGTAACCGCACACCGGGGAACCATTCGAAAGTCGAGTTCGCAATGTAATACGTGTTGTTGACCCGGATGAAGCTGGGGTCCGCGTTAAAACCAGGTAAAACGGGGTTCTGAATTTTCATAACGACATGCATCCTTTCTTCACTTAAATTACAGGTTAGATTTTCTTTTCGCGCCGTTCCTTTTCCAAGGTTTCGTTGATTTCAACGACTTGTTGGTCAGTCAATGGGTAACGACTCATGACCCACATGGCAACGAAGGCCAAGATGATTGGTAACCAGATCATGGACCATTGAATCCCCATCAGGGCACCCGCACTTTGGGTCGCACTGTTCCCGTCAAACTTGAAGAAGGCGTTGATGTACCCAGGGATGATCCCCCCAAGGGCCAACCCAATCTTGAAGAACAGCCCCATGATGGCGTTGATCATGCCGGCAACCCGCTTCTTGGACTTGTATTCGCCGTAAGAAACGACTTCAGGTACTAAGGCCCACATGTAACCAGTTGCGGCGGTGATCCCCCATTGCATCAAGAACCGGCCGATGTATCCTAAGGCCACGCTATTCTTGAAGGCTGGTAAGGACCAAGCCCACAGAACCAGGGTCCCGATGACGAACAGGAGTAAGAAAGCGTAGAAGAATTGTTTCTTCCCAATCTTCTTACGGATGATTGGCCATAAGAAGACCAAGAAAATCCCAGGGATCGACCCGATCAAGTTAATCGAAGCTAACCATTCGGAGTGGCCGATGTTGTATTGCATGTAGAATGGCCAAACGGTGTTGCCGAAGAACATGAAGGTAAACCCAATCAGGAAGAAGAAGCCTAAAACTTGTAACGGTTTGTTGTTCTTGAATTCGAACCATAAATCAGAGTACTTAACGGTTGACGTTTCTTCCTTAGTTGGGAGAACCCGTTCTTTAATCCCACCGTAAGTGCACATTAACATGATGAACCCGATGACCATGTAGATGGCCATGACCAGGAAGTAGGCCTTCCCGGCTTTAGGCGAGGTGTAATCCCCTAACTGCATGTGAATCCCAAAGAACCCAATGTCCTTGGATTGCAGATTTGGTGACGCCATTTGAACAAATAATGGCAAGAAGGTGTAAACCAAGAGGTTCCCGATGTTGGCTTCGGTCATCCGGACCGTGGTCAACGTGGAAACTTCGTCGCTATCCCGCGTTAACGAAGCGTTTAAAGCTCCGTAAGGGATGTTAACGAACGAATAAATTAAAGCAGTTGCCAGGTAAGAAATAAAGGCGTACATGATGTTGCCCCGCAAACTTGCGCTAGGCAAGAAGAGCAAGGCGGCCATGATCGTCAGTGGAATCCCACCGTAGATCAGGTAAGGCTTGTATTTACCAGCCTTAAAGTTGTGTTTATCAACAAAGGCCCCCACCCAAGGATCCCAGAACACGTTGACCCACCGAACAACTAAGAAAATGGTGGCCCCAGCGGCGGCTGAGATGCCGTAAACCGTGGTGAGATAGAACAATAGCATTGAGCCAACGGTCCCGAAGATTAAGTTTTGCGCTAAATCCCCAGCCCCATAACTAATTCGCTCACGCCAAGATAACTTAGCAAATTCATCGGTCGTCTCCGGCTTTGCGGGTGTTGATTCCGTATTTGCTGCCATCTGTATGAACTCCCTTCAAATAAAACCCTCATTTTATTTAAGAAAGCGCTTTCCGGTTAGATTAAAAAAATAAGCGTCATGGCCATGACTGATTTCCTAATCTCTAAGGTTAGTGTAATCGGTTACAAGCCGAAAAGCTATATTCAGAAGTGACGGCTTTTTGTCGAATCATGACCTATTTCATTCGAAATATCCGCCCCCTTTAACGGTTTGCACCCGCCGTTTATTCTTGGCATTTTTCTGGTATTTACTGGGGGTAATCCCCGACCATTTCTTAAATTGTTTGCTAAAAACGGAGAGGTTTTGCGCCCCCACCATCCGGGCAACCTGCTCCACGGTATATTCGGGCGATCCCAAGAGTCGCTTGGCTTTACTGTACTTTTTATCTTCTAAATAATGCAGTGGTGTGATGCCGTACACCTTGCGAAAGACCCGGTGACCGTAGCCGGTACTGATGTTAAGACGCTGGCAATTCTCCTCGAAACTGTTCAAGCTCGGCTGATCCGATTTCAGGTCATCCGCAATCAACGTTGCCAGGGAACGGGCCAACTGGGCTTCACGATCGGTATAATTAATATCACTCTTCTTGAATTTTTTGCCATTATGCACGATGCCAAACAAAAACGAGAGGAAAACAATCTGCAACTTCAGGCGTTTTTCCGCCGCCGTGAGGCCCTTATCGGCACTGATTTGCACGAAACTTTGGGCCGTCTTAAAGGCGAGTTGGCCAAAAAAGCTATCCGCCCGGTACACGGAATTCGCGATATTACTAATGATTTCCGACTTCAGACTTAAATCTTCCATATCAAAATGACAGGTGATGTAGGTCATCGGCGCGCTCTGACTGGCATTGGCGTTGATATGCCAGGTCCCCGGCGAAATGATCAAGGCTTCGCCCGCCCCGTAGAGCATCGGGGGGACGTTCTTCATTTCCGTGACCTGTTGGCCGTCCACCACGCACATGAGCTCAAACGACTGATGCTGCTGCCCAAAAAACTTCCAGCCACCCGCTACGGTTCGCATATGACCACCGAAGAGTCGGATACTCGATTCCAAACTGGGAATTGCCACAAAATCATTTGCCATGGGAGCCATCACCTTTCATTTCAAATCTAGTTTTTGTCTATTCGTGACCTATTTTGGTCATTCCGTTACTAGTTTAAAGAAAAACCAACCGTTTTCATTACTTAAATAATAGCATAATTCCGGGCTTGGAGAAAACGCTTACGCATAGTCATTCACAAAGAGAAACGGGCTTTTACCCACGATCTAACTCAACGCTTAACCCCAATAATTATTTTGTTTCGTTAAGTAACGATTGGCATTATTCCTGGTTTGACGAAGTCGTTATTTTTAAGCCTCGTCGCCCAAAAAAGGCCACCCTCTCCGGAGTGACCTTTAAGCGTAATTCAATTAAATTTCAGACTAGTTTTGTGTAGAGAATTTGGCTTCCTTTTCACCACTCTTGGCCCGTAAGGTTGCTTCGATTTCTTCCAAAGAACGGTTCCGCGTTTCGAAGACCATCTTGTGCACGAACCAAATGGACACAAAGCACAGTACCCCGTAACCGATGAATAAGCTCCCAGTACCGAAGAAGTCCAGTAAGGATGGGAACGTCAGGGAAACGACCATGTTGGCCGTCCAGTTGATGACACTGGCAAACGAGTTCCCTAACCCACGAATGTTCAATGGGAAGACTTCCCCAATCATGACCCACATAACCGGGCCCCAAGTTGCGGAGAAGAAGGCGATGTAGACGGTCAAGGCAATAACACAGACGATAGCTGCGGTGAAGGACCCGTGAGAGAACTTCATGGCGATACTCATAATGAACAGGGAAACCCCCATCCCGATGGCCCCACCGATCAGCATCTTTTTCCGGTCGATCTTATCCATGATGGCCACGGCCACAGCGGTGACAATCACGTTAAAGATCCCGATCCCGATGTGGGCTAACAGCGCCGCGGAGACCCCGAAACCAACGTCGGTGAAGATGGTTGGTGCGTAGTACAACACGGTGTTACAACCCATGACTTGTTGGAAAATCGCTAAGCCAATCCCGATGATCAAGGAAGGACGAACCATCTTACTGAAGAGTTCTTTCCAACCACCACTGACGATTTTGGCTTGTTCTTGAATTTGGCTAACTTCCTTGTCAACGGCCTTTTGGTCATGCTTGTTCATGGTATCCAGCACTTCACGCGCCGTATCCATGTGGCCTTGCTTGATCAAGAACCGTGGTGATTCAGGTAAGACTAACCCGCCTAAGAACAACAGAGCAGCTGGAATTGCCGCGAACCCTAACATCCAACGCCAGCCGGTGTACATGCCAGAGAAGGTGTAGTTGGTGACGTAGGCCAGGAAAATCCCGGTCATGACCATCAACTGGAATAAACTGGAAACGGTCCCCCGCTTATCGGCTGGTGACAATTCAGCCAGGTAAGTTGGAATCAACGCTGAAGCGGCCCCAACGGCCATCCCTAAGATGATCCGGGAAACGATCAACGTCCAGAATTCTGGTGAGAACGCTGACCCTAAGGCCCCAACAAAGAAGATAATCGCAGATAATAGCAGAAGCTTCCGCCGACCGAACCGGTCAGACGATGGTCCAATAATGGCGGCCCCTAAAATGGCCCCCAACAAAACGGCACTAACAACCCAACCTTGTTGCCAGGAACCCAAGTTCATTTGCTTTTGAATGAACAGGATGGCCCCGGAAATGACCCCGGTATCGTACCCGAAGAGTAGTCCCCCGAGGGCGCCGAAGAAGTACACAAACCCAGTCGAAACTTTTCGCATCTTTTTTTGCTCCCTTTTCGCGGTGTTGCCCGTAAGATTTAAAGTCACCGGAAATGGCTTTATATGTAAGTTGGTTGATGCACGCAACCAACTATGCCCATAGTATAGCGCGCTTGGCGCAAAAATGAAAGCGCTATATTTAAAATCTGTGCAGTAATGTACGAATAAAACCCCCGGATTTCCAGATAAAATCGTGGAAAAAACTAATGATTATCAAGGTTTTCTTTCTTTGCGAAAGGCGAACATTCCGCTAATATTTTTCGGAAAAATATTTTTCAAAACCACCCAAAAAAGCCGGGCACGAGCCCGACCTTAGTCGTTTAAACTAAATTAATGTGCAACGGCAGTCTTGTGTTCCGCCGCCTTTTCCCGCAACGTTCCTTCGATTTCTTCCAAAGACCGGTTCCGCGTTTCGAAAACCTTCTTTTGAACGAACCAGATGGAAGCAAAGCAGAGTACCCCGTAACCGATAAACAAACTCCCGGTACCGAAGAAGTCCAGTAACGATGGGAAGGTTAAGGAGACCACCATATTGGCCGACCAGTTAATCACACTGGCAAACGAGTTCCCTAATCCCCGAATATTCAACGGGAAAACTTCCCCAATCATGACCCACATCACAGGGCCCCAGGTAGCGGAGAAAAACGCGATGTAGACGGTTAACGCAATCACACAGACCACGGCAGCGGTAAAGGATCCGCCGGAGAACTTCATAGCGATACTCATGACGAACAGGGAGACCCCCATCCCGACAGCTCCAATGTTTAACATCTTTTTCCGATCGATTTTGTCCATGATAGCTACGGCAACGGCCGTCACGATGACGTTAAAGATCCCAATCCCGATGTGGGCAATCAAGGCCGCTGAGACCCCAAATCCAACGTCGGTAAAGATGGTTGGGGCGTAGTACAGTACCGTGTTACACCCCATGACTTGTTGGAAAATTGCCAGTCCAATCCCGATGACTAGGGACGGTCGCACCATCTTGCCGAAGAGCTCGGACCAACCGCCACTCTTGATTTTGGCTTGTTCGTGAATTTGAGCCAGTTCCTTGTCGACGGCCACCGTATCGTGCTTGTTCATGGTATCCAAGACTTCACGAGCGGCGTCACCGTGGCCCGTTTTAACTAAGTATCGTGGTGATTCCGGCAGAATCAACCCACCTAAGAACAGTAAGGCGGCCGGCACCGCGGCAAGCCCTAACATCCACCGCCAACCGGTATACATGCCGGAGAAGGTGTAGTTGGTGACATAAGCCAGGAAGATTCCGGTCATGACCATCAACTGGAATAGGCTCGAAACGGTCCCCCGCTTGCTAGCTGGCGATAATTCAGCCAGGTAGGTTGGAATTAGCGCTGATGCGGCCCCCACGGCCATCCCTAAGATGACCCGTGAGATGATCAACGTCCAAAACTCGGGCGAAAACGCCGACCCAATTGCCCCAACAAAGAAGATAATAGCTGAAACTAATAATAATTTACGCCGACCATACCGGTCAGATGACGGACCAATGATGGCCGCCCCTAGAATGGCTCCTAACAAAACCGCACTGACGACCCAACCTTGTTGCCAGGATCCCAAATGCATTTGCCGTTGAATAAACAAAATGGCCCCAGAGATCACCCCGGTGTCGTACCCGAAGAGTAGGCCGCCCAATGCGCCGAAGAAGTAGACAAAACCAGTAGAGACTTTTCGCATAGTTTTAGCTCCTTAGTGTTTGCATACGTTACTTTCCCAGTCAAAATGTAAGTTGGTGACTGCCGCTCACTATGTTGGTTGGTTCGCACTACCAACCTTGAAGATACTATAGCATATCTTTTCAGGTTATGGAAGCGTTTTCTTAAAGCGACAAATTTTTATCATTGGTTTTCTGCAAGCCTAACTTTGGGTTATAACGGTTTACTTATCAATATACTGGGATTCCCGTAACCACGGGATTTATCAGCGCTAATTTTTAAAAATTCATCAACTAACTTAAAAAATCTTTGTCGGCTCAGTGACTCGCCAACAAGGATTTTTATCTTTCAAGTTACTTAATTCAATTAACTAGCATCTTCGTTATTTCCACAAAGCCGCTTGTGTGTCTTCGCCCGAAACGAACGGTCCCGGAATCGTTGAGACGCCCCGGTGGTTGCCGAAGTAGTCCTGGTTAAAGATGATGTCATCACCGTTTGGCGCTTCGTACCGTTGTTCCGGTTCGAAGGCTTCACCCAGAGTATCGGTTGTAATAATGCCCTCGGCGTAGTCACCAAGCAGATCGTACAGGTTGGTCTTCAAGTTTACTTGATCACCGTTTTCAACCAAGTCGACCGTCACTTTGTCACTGGTGTTCACGAAATTATCGGTTTCTTTCTTCCAAGCCTTGGCGCCGTTAAAGTACATGTTGCCGGCCGCCCAGACGGGTAAGTGGCCAAAGTGAGCACTCATCAGGTCGTTCATGTCGTTTTCCTTGGCAATCGTTCCGTCCAAGCGTTCGAACTGAGCGTACCATTCGTCATAGGTCGGGTAATCATCGAACCCGTTAGTCCCGACTTGTTCGGTATCTTCCGGTTCCCGGTCGACCAAGGTCTCATGATCGGTTGCTTCGACCGGCCAATTTTGCACGAAGATGTTGTTGTAGAAGCGGTCATCCCCGTGCAGGATGGTCATGAAGCCCGCCACTTCGGTTCTGTGTTGGATGTGGTAGGGCGTAAACCGGGGTTGGTTCTTGCCGTCCACGAAGAAATCGGTGTTGGCACCAATCGACGTGATGGACCCAAGCATCAGGTTGTGCACACAGGCCACCCCTTCCGTGGCTAACCGTAAGGACGCCTTAGACAGCAGCAGGTTGTTATCGATCAGGGTTGGCCCGTGACCGACTTCCACGAAGATGTCTTGGCTTTGCATGGCACCAACGATCCGTTGTGCTGTGCCTTCTGGGGCGTAGTTGTGGTCTAACAGGTTCTGCGTGATGCGCGTCCCCTGAGCTTCCCAGTCGGTCCAGATACCCATGGTGCAATCGTTGATGTGGTTACGCCGAATGATCACGTCAATCGCCGCGTGCATCTTGATCCCGGCAATTTCGGCCCCGGCTAATTCTTGCATGTTGTTAATGTCGTGAATGTGGTTGTCTTCGATGAGACTGAAGACGCCCCCTTGTCGGCCGACGATGCCGTCTTGTTCACAGTGGTGGATGTTGCACCGCCGGATGATGTGGTGACCGATGTTTTCCTTGAGCCACCCATGGTATTGCCCCCGACAAACGGCATCGCGTTCCATTTGCGTTGGGCTCTTCACGTGCTTGTAGGTGAAGTATTGGTTGTTCACCGGATCCTCGTACTTCCCGAGGGAAATTCCGGCACAACGACTGTGGCTGATGTCACAGTCTTCGATGATCCAGTTTTTGGACCAGTGTGGGCCAATCATCCCGTCTTGATAGGATGCCGGCGGCGCCCAAGTCGTAGCCGCTTTATTGATAGTAAAGCCACTCACGGTAATGTTATTGATCCCCGTAGCTTGCGGCATGAAGACTTCTCGCCGCACGTTAATTTCTACGTCTTCGTGGTTAGGATCTTGCCCTTGGAAGTTCGCGTAAATCACGGTTTCGTCCGTCGCCTCATCCTGTTTGGTGTACCACTTGTAGACGGAATTTTTACGTTCCCACGACCGACCGTAAACTTCTGCGGCTAAACATTCTTCTACGGAAGTGGTTTCGTAGAACTGCCGGTCGTTCATGTACACCGCTCCGGTGTGTTTGTTGACCGGACCGAAGTACCAGTCACCCATCACGTAAGTCGTGTACGGGTTATAGGACCCGAACAGCCCGTTGTTGATCCGGGTGACCCAGACGTTGCCTTGATAGGGTTGCCAATTTTTAACGGCTTCGCCCCCGGTCATTACGGCTTTCAGGGGGTCTACACTACGGTATGTAATCCGCGCGTCGTCCGTACCACCATGAACGGGATTGACGTACTCACGATAAGTTCCTGGAAAGACCAGGACTTCATCCCCCGCAACGGCCACCTGTGCCGCTTCGTTAATGAGTCGATAAGGGGCTTCCTTGGTCCCATTGCCATCTCGGGTTGCTTGAGCATCAACATAGATTTTCACGATAATTGCCTCCCAATGAACGTTTATATAAATAAAACAATAATTGTTCTTGTTTTAACAAAACTCAGTTCAATTTTAAGTACAAAAAGGCCCGGGCTCACACCCGCACCTTTTTACCGAACAATTCAATACTTAGTTCAAATTTTCACGACGGTAGTCTAGCAGTTCTTCACTGATCTGCTTGGTCTGCCCGTAAACTTGTTTGTAGATTTTGTGTAACTGTTGGTACTTCGCCACGTTAGCTGGAATCGGTTGATATTCCTTGCCAAAATGGACGAAGGTCTTGGCACAGTCCTGTAGCGAATCGAACCAGCCCAGGCCGGTAGCGGCCATCATGGCGGCGCCCATACCGGGTCCCTGTTCGTTCTTTAGGCTGACGACCTTACGGTTAAAGATGTCGGCCTGAATCTGTAGCCAGAGGGGACTCTTGGCCCCACCCCCGATGGAGACGACCGTATCGAAGTCCCCACCATTTTCCTCGTAGATGTCGAAGAGGTCTCTAAACGAGAAGATGATGCCTTCCAGCACGGCCCGCACGAAGTCGTAGCGTTGGTGAATGCCGTCGATCCCGGTAAAGCTCCCGCGAATGTTGGCATCGGCGTACGGCGCCCGTTCACCCACAATATACGGCGTATACAGTAAGCCGTTGGCCCCCACGGTCGATTTGCCCGCGCTAGCCACCACATCGTTAAAGTCTTCGGCTGGGGCGAAGGTCTTCTTAAACCAGCTCAGAGAGTACCCTGCGGCCAGCGTGACCCCCATCGAGTAGAACTTATCGGGAATGGCGTGGTCTTCAAACTGCAACACGCCGTGGTAGTTCACGTCCGCGTTGTCTTCGTACTTCAAGACCACCCCGGACGTCCCGATACTGGACATCACCATGTTGGGGTGTAAGATCCCGGCTCCCACGGCACCGGCCGCGTTATCGGCGGCCCCACCAAAGACCTTGGTGTCCGTGGTCAAACCGGAAAACTCGGCGTAGGCCGGCGTCACCGTCCCGGCCAAATCGATCGACTTGATCAACGGTGGGCACATGCTCATCGGAATGTCGAAGACGTCACAGATTCGTTGACTCCATTGTCCCTTAGCGACGTCTAACAAGACCGTCCCGGTCGCGTCGGAGTAATCCATCGCCAAGTTACCGGTCATCCGGTAACGCACGTAGTCCTTCGGTAAGACAAAGTACTTCGCCTTTTTCCAGATGTCGGGTTCATTTTCCTTCACCCACAGCAGCTTGGCCAGCGTAAAGCCTTCCAACGGTTGGTTACGGGTAATGTCGATGAACTCGTCACCCATCTTGTCCATGATCTCTTCGCGTTGCGCGGTCGTCCGCGTATCGTTCCAAAGAATGGCGGGCCGTAAGACCTTCTTGTTTTCGTCTAACAGCACTAACCCGTGCATTTGGCCCGAGAAACTCAAGCCTTCGATGTCTTCGGCGGCCAGGTGGTCGGTCAGAATCAACCGCACGATGGCCACGGTCGTGCCGGAAACCCAGTCTTCGGGATTCTGTTCGTTATAACCGGGTTGTTGTTGGATCAGGTCGTAGCCGAAGCTTTCTTGGGCGACAATCTGACCACTGTGGTCGAGGGCTGAGACCTTAACGGCACTGGTGCCCAGGTCCACCCCAAGTACATACTTTCCCATTATTGCTCCTCCAATCAGTATTTGAATGGTGCGCTCACTTATAACTATGATGTGTAATTCTAGTTAAGATAAAGCTGGTCGCCTTCCAGGCTGTACACTGGAGAATCAGCTTTCCAATTGAGTTAATGGCAGCATACTTCTTAACTTGCCTATTATCAATCAGCTAACCAACCATACATTAATCGTTCTTCTTAAACATGCAGGAGCTGAACTTTGCCGGTCAGACCCCGACCTTAGTCCGAGTCTGGTTCAGTCCCTTAAGCTTATTCCGATTAAAAATGGCGGACGGACTTCCCGTCCGTCCACCATTTTTTACTGTTATTTCGCGTCACAGGTAACCGAAAGATTACTTGCTTAACGTGTCGATGATGTAGTGGTTGATCGTATCCTTAACTTCTTCCAAGTGATCGGAATGCGTTGCGGCCAACAATTCAGATTGTGGCTTGTCGATCGCGTACTTTTCGAGGGACTTGAAGTCCGCCGTACCGTTTTCGATTTCGGCACCGATACCGGATTCGTAAGAACTGTAACGGTTCTTAACCAAGTTGTCTAAGAAGCCGTCTTCCTTCATGGCAACGGCAACCCGCAAACCAGCGGCGAAGCTGTCCATGCCGACGATGTGGCCGTAGAACAAGTCCTTAGGTTCGAAGGATGAACGACGAGGCTTAGCATCGAAGTTCAACCCACCGCGAGGGCCGATTGAGCCGTTTTCAACGACTTCAGTCATGGCTGCGGTCGTTTCGTACAAGTTAGATGGGTATTCATCGATATCCCAACCAATCAACTTGTCCCCTTGGTTGGCATCCAAGGAACCTAACAAGCCAGCTTCACGGGCAACGCGAATTTCGTGTTGGTAAGTGTGACCAGCCAAGTTAGCGTGGTTCCCTTCAAGGTTCAACTTGAAGTCTTTGTCCAACCCGTATTCCTTCATGAAGGCAATCGTGGTTGCGGCATCGAAGTCGTATTGGTGAGTCGTAGGTTCCTTTGGCTTTGGTTCGAGCAACATTTGTGCGTCGAAACCAATTTCGTTAGCGTAGTCCTTAGCCATGTGGAAGAACTTCGCTGCGTGTTCTTGTTCTTCCTTCATGTTGGTGTTCCATAAGGATTCGTAACCTTCACGGCCGCCCCAGAAGACATAGTTTTCGGAGCCAACCCGCTTACCAATTTCCAAACTGTGCTTCAACTGAGCGGCACAGTAAGCAAAGATGTCAGCGTAAGGTGAAGTTGCGGCACCTTCAACGAACCGAGGATTAGTGAACATGTTCGAGGTGTTCCACAAAACCTTCATACCACTAGTCTTTTGGTATTCCACGATCTTGTCAACGACTTTGTCCAGGTTCTTGTTGGTTTCACGTAACGTGTCCCCTTCTGGCGCTAAGTCACGGTCATGGAAGCAAAGGTAGTCAACACCTAATTTGTCGTAAAATTCGAATGCTGCATCTACCTTGGCTAAAGCCAAGTCCATTGGGTCGGAGTACTTGTCGTAAGGACGTTGCGCGGTCCCATCACCAAATGGGTCCACTAAGCGTTGGTCGAACGTGTGCCAGTAAGCTACGGCAAACCGTAACCAGTCACGCATCTTCTTACCGCCAATTACTTCGTCTGGATTGTAGTACTGAAAGCCTAAACCTGATTTTTTATCTTTGTGGCCGACGTATTGAATCTTGTCGACACCTTTCCAATATTCTTCTGCCATAATTAATAAAACCCTCCTAGTTAGTTCGTTGCGACAACCAACTTACAAATCCTATTATACAAGCCAACGAAATAAATGCAAGCGTTTTCCGAAAATTATTTTCGACTTTGTGTAATGGCTTACAATGGTCTCCAACTCAACCCAAACGAGCCGTAAGGGTTGCCCGAATTGGTCAGCCTAAAAAAGGGTAAAAAAAAAGACGGACCAGCACGGTCACGTCTAACTTTGCGTTAAAGATTTTCGGGAATTCGTTCGAACTGCAAGGCGTACCCTTCCAGACCAAGTACCTGATGGGTAATCAACGAGCAGCCACCTAATACCGTCGCGAGCCGCGCGTTCGTGGTCAAGTCAATCGGAAAGTCCTCGTTGGCCAACCGCCGATAACTTGCCCGAATCTGTTCCAGCAACTCCGGAATTTCTTCGATTAACGGTGAATTAATGAAAAACGCGTCCGGATCGAGCGTCCGCATGGTGTTATACAGTAGGCTACTAATCGCGATGGTGAACCGCTGTAGAATCAACGCCAAATCCGTGTCGTGTTGCCGGTAAAGTTTGACGATGTCTTCACGGTCCAGGTCCTTGAGCCCTTTATGTTGTTCCACTTGGCGAATAATCGCGTCTTCGGAACTAATGTCTTCGGCGCGGACCGGGGTGGCCTGCCCCTGCCCGTCAATTTCTAGGCTGGTGACCGTTTGCCCAATTTCCCCGGCATCCCCGTGTTCGCCCCGGAACAGGTCGCGGTGTAAAATCACCCCGGCCCCAATCCCACGGTGAATACTGATGGTGACCGCACTGTTCAAGTCCCGGGCCCCGTTAAAGTCGCGTTCGTAGATGGCGGACAGGTTGGCTTCGTTCTCCAACACAACGGGGACATCATAGGTTGCGGTAAAGAGGTCGACCAGGTCGACCCCATCCATGTCGATGAAGGGCGAAGTCTTGATCTTATTATCGTTAATAATCCCGTGAATTGAGAAACAAATTCCCAACAGACCGTTAGCCGACGCATCTTCCTTTTGCACCATGGCAATGTACTGGTTGATCTGGGCCACCATTTCGTGAATGGATTGCCCCTGGGTCTCGATGCGATCGTATTTCCAAACCTTACCGTTCAGGGTCGTGGCCAACGCGTGCAGGTGCCGGTACCCCAGGTCAAACGTCAACGTGTACCCGTAGTCCTGGTTGATGGCGACCATGGTGGGTTTACGCCCCCCCGACGTCGAGGCGTTTCCGTAGCCCAACTCCCGCAAGTACCCCTGAGCCATTAACGTGTTATATAAGGAAGAAACGGTCGATTTGTTCAGGTGTAATTGATGTGAAATCTCAATTCGAGAAGTTGGGTGATTATTAAAAACTTGTTGTAAGACCAATTTTAAGTTTTGGTCGTGTAACTGATTACGATTCATACTGCGCTGAACCATACTGCGTCCCTCCATTATTAAGCGTTCGTGTCACAGCGGGCAGGTCCAATTAGTTGGGTTAAATTCCCCAACTAACTAACTCACGGCTTAGTCTTAGTGATTTCTTGATTTGCACACGGGAACATCTCCCGGTTTCTAGTTTGGCGAACCAACTAACTTCAGTATGTCGCACGTCGCTTAATAAATCAACCGTTTTACTAAAACTATTTTTATAATGGGGTAACTGGTTTAATCTCATCTACTTTACGTATGGGCCAATATGGTTTATTGGAATTTATGCCGACATAAAACACTTATAACTAATCGTCTTGGCTTAGCCTTCATCAAAAAAATCTTCATCAATTTCGAATAGAACGTACTTTTGTTTAAGTTGCACTCCCACTTGATACTGCAACATTAATGTCGTTAGTTGAATCCCATCAACCAATACAATCGCATCGCTTTTAGCGGCTTGAACTGCACCATCTGAAAATTTAGAGGTCGTCATAAATACGCCTCGATCCGCATGTTGTCGATTTAAAGCTCCGTAGAAGGAATCAATCTCCGGACGTTGAACCACGTTACTTTCTTGATAACGTTTAGCCTGAATATAAACCGTCCTCGTTCCCAATGCATCCTGATTGATAACCCCATCAATCCCATTATCATTGGATTGTTGTGTTACCCAAGCAGCACCATTGGCCCCCTGATACCCCATTGCTACCAATAATTTAACGACCAATTCTTCAAAAAAGCTAGGATTGGACTCGCGAATTCGTTGCAATAGTTCCGCAGCAATTTCATCATTATATGCTTGAGTTTTTGCTTTCAATATATGGGTAATACTCTCCGCACTAGTGACTTCCGGCTCCAAATCTTCAACATTCGTAGCACTAGTTCCCCGTAATTGACGTTCCTTAATTTCCTGTTGATGTTGTTGGTATTTAGGTAACTGATGAACCATACGAAAATCTACCGTATCTGATTTAGTTAACAATTGTTTCCCCAAATCTGTTATCTGATAGTACCCTCGTCGTACTCGTCGTAAAATTCCCGCCGTGGTCAGCTCACTTAACGCCCAACTCACCCGATTCTCAATAATGTTGTCATGGTAGGTTGTGTACTCTAGTTGCCGTAGGTCAGTGGGTAACTGAAGATCATCCGCAACTGCCACACGTAGCGCCTTTCCGCGCCATTCTTCTTGCTGGTTTGCAAATTTCAAAATAATCGGAATCAACGCATCCCAGGTTGGTAACCCATTTTTTCCAAGTTTTAACTTTCGATAGTCCATGGCGCCGCAACCTTTCAACTCGTTTTATTTCAGTATACCGAATTGATTAATCAACTGCGACTTTGAGTTTAATCAGTTACCACTATAAAGCACCCATTCACACTCTCTATTCGTTCTCTGAGATAGTCCGTCGTGTCCCCCGTTGCAATCGTCGAGGCCACCACGACAGCCAGTGCTGCGTTCGTGTCGCTGAGGTTGTCGGTGCTGGTTCTACCGTCGGGACGGTCACCACCTGAGCCGCCTGCCCCTGTAACTTGGTCAGTTCCACCAAGACTGTCTGAGTGGTCTGGGCATCCCACAAGGCATTGTGTTGATGCGGATTCACAATGTTTAACAGTCCTGCCACCCCGTTCAACGGCAACTGGTACGCCACCGTGTTGCGGGAAAGATTATGCCGATTGAGGACCCGGCTCATGTAAGTCTCCCCGTCAAAAACCGTCAGTGGTGCCAGCACGATTGCTCGCTCCGCCTCGGTCAGTTTCTGCAGGTTCATTTGGATTAACACGTCTAACGCCTTGAGATCATTATGATAGTTCCAAAACACCAAGGGTAATCGTCGGGCCAACACCTGGGTAATGAACGCCCGCAACACGGCTAAGGGCGCGGCCCGTTGTGTATAGGTTGCCATGGTCACTCCCGTTTCCGTCAACCCGCGCAGTTTCATCTCGGGTGCAAATTCCGGCCGGTCAACGTACCGGTTAAAGGATAGATCGATTGCACGATCCCCGGCGTATCCCAGCGCGCTTAGTTGAAACACCCCAAAGTTGATTCCTGCCACCGTGGTTTGCGTCCGGTGAATCTGGTCTGATTGACGTTGTGTCTGAAATAATTGGGCAAACTCACAATCGACCACCACGTACTCCCGCGGGAGTTGTTGGGTGACCTGCAGCGACTGAAAAATTGACAACGGGGTACCCTCAGCGACGGCCGGTAACACGACACCGCGGTCTTGTAAGTACTGGGTCAAGGCTGTGGTCGTTGCAAATTCATGGTGCTGCGCCACACGTTTTTCCGTCAGCAGGATCTGCTGACCCTTCTGAAATTGAACCACGTACCGTTGACCCGCATCCCGGTCGATACGCGTCACGTTCCCCATCTTACTGTTCTCCGGCGCCAGGGCTAATTGGTGCTGCGGGGTGAACCGGTAGGCGGGATAGCCTACAATATAGAAATAGTTGCGTTGGCCTGATGCGGTACGTTCTAAAAAGTCGATTGACGGCATAGCGTCCCCTCCCCAGGGTTATTTTGAGTTCAGCATACCATATCTCGGCCCAAAAACGAACGTACATTCGATAATCGGCTATAAAACCCTTTATAACCGCAAAAGAAGACCACCGTCACAGCGAAATATCGTCGTAGCGGTGGTCCCATCAATTTTAAGTTAAGCCTTGGTGGCTTGGAACGCCTTCGCAATCGCCGGAATCGTCCCCAAACTATCAATGGTGCTGTTGGGCATGATCACGGTGTTGGCATCACTCTTGGCCAATTCCTTAAAGGCCGCGATGTTTTGCGAAATGAAGTAGTTTTGTGAAGACAACTTCAACGCCGCATCTAGCTTCGCTACTTGGTAGGCCTGCGCGTCGGCTTCCGTGTGGATCGCCGTGGCCTTAGCCTTAGCCGAGTTGACCAACGCCGTGTTTTGCGCGGTGTTGGTGGCTAACAAGGCCTGGTTATTGGCTTCGTTTTCTAGCGTGATTGACTTACTCTTCCCTTCGGCCGTGGCAATCGCCGCGTCCCGTTCCCGGGTAGCCTTTAAGAGTTTGTTCATCGAATCTTGGATGTCCTTGGACGGGTTGACCGAATCAATGTTGACCCGGTCAACGTTTAAGCCGTAACCGGCCGTGACGTCGGATAAGCCCGAGAACAGTGCTTGGTTGATCTCTTCGGTCCCGTTTAGGACCTCGTTCAATTCCTTATTCCCGATAATCCCCCGCAATGACGCCCGGGTATCCTGGGTCATACTGCGGACCGAATCCTCGTTTTTAAACACGAAGTCTTCAATATTCGTCACGTGGTATTTCAGCGAAATTTTCACGGAAATCTCCGCGTTATCCTTGGTGATCACGATCTGTTCGTCCAAATCCACGGGCGTCTGGGCCGTGCTGACCCGGATCACGTGCGAAATGAACGGCGCAATCAGGTGAAACCCGGGTGTTAGGGTCTTGTTGTACTTCCCTAACGTGATGACGACGCCCCGGTCCGGTTGCGTGATGATCTTGACCATGTTCAGTAAGACCAGCGCGATCACTAACACAACAATGATCAGTATAAAGGTACCCCACATGTTAATCTCCTCCTCGTTGGGCCGGGACGACTTGAACCGTCAAGCCGTGCTGGTCCGCTTGCACCACTTTCACCGTATCGCCAACGTGCAACGGTTCCGTTGCGTGCAACCGATAGAAGATCCCGTAAAACGTGGCCCCCACCGTCACGTCCGCGTGACTCAGCACAAATTGACGCCCAATCAGGCGTTGATCCAGGTTGTCGATCATCAGCGGTTCCCCCTCGTTTAATCATGGTTAAATTAAATGATAGGCTAGTTGACCGGGCAATACCAGCGTTTTTCTCTAAAAATCAGCCGGTCGCTTTCCGTCCAACGCGGTTAAATCCGCGGGGTTCTCACTAGTTTTCGTCACGGCTGGGGGCCATTCGGCCAAAGATGGCAAAAGTGTCGCACAGACTCAGAATGATCACCGTTCCCGCGCGGTCAAAGAGCCGCCCCATGACCACCCCGACCGCGAAATCCGAACTCGGTTGCGTCCCGGTATAGGCCAGTGGAACGTGTGCGTAAGCCATCAGCATGAACGCGACGTTGACCAAAACAACGGCCCCGATAATGGCCACCATTCGCCAGCCCTTAGGCGACCAATCCGTAAACTGCCGCCCACTCTGCCACAGCACAATCAGGTTTAAGAGTAACAAGCTGCTCAGCCAATCCACGTTTACCCGTAAAAACGCCAAAAAATAATACATCAAAACGGCTCCCACGTTGACGGCCAGCGACCACCGGCCCCAGCGTTGCCGCCGCAAATTTGCCTGATCCTGTTGCTGAAAGTGGGTTAACAACCCCAAGTCTTCTTTCAACAAACTGTCCAACGAAACCTGATAAGCGTCGCTGATGTGGACCAACATGGTCACGTCCGGATACGTCCGCCCGGTCTCCCAACTGGAAACGGTCTTACGCGAGACATGTAACTGCGTCGCAATGGCCGCCTGGGTCATGCCGCGCCGATGCCGTAGTTCCTTTAAATTTTCCGCAAAGCTCACTTGCCCCACCTCCACCTTCTAACTTAGCGAAATTTATGTGATTCGCCAAGCTAGTCTTTGTAGCATTCCCGCTAGATCAACGTTTGACGGCTAAAAAAACACTCGGCCAATTGGTTACGCCGAGTGTTATTTCGCTAAAATTGTCAAATTAACGGTCATGTGTCGCACGCGCTGGGCGGCGTGATCCCGGTTAATCTGCTGAACCACCTGAGACAGCGTGGTATGAGCCACCGTGTGTCTCCGTCCGAATGCACCACAAAACTTTCGTACGTCACCCGTTGACCCTTCAACGTAAACCAGTTTGGTTCCAGCTTCTTTTGGGCTTCTTGAATGTGGGCGTCCGGCCACACAGAATAGCGTTTGGTGCCGTGGACCTGCTCCGTTTCCACCTGCCAACCAAGTTTAAAATCCGAGACCTCCTGCCAACGCTGAACCCCCGTATGTTTCACCGCATAATAGATCACACTACTATAGAGAAGCTTAGGCTGTTGGCGCAAGGCGTGCACCGTCAAAGGGCTCACCGCCGGCCGGGATGAGTTGGCCGTTGAATTGGCCGTCGTCGCCGTAGACCGCGGCTGCCGGTGACACCCGGCAACGCCCCCGCCAAATAGCGTCACGACCGCCAAACCGCTCACTAAAAATCTGGGTACCATGTCCCCACCTCCCACGAATCGCCTTAGTCTACGCCGAATTTTAGCAAAACGTCAGTCTTGACTTTTACTATTCGTCCGGATAGCCGTTAATCATTTGCTCATTACGTAAACCATTTTACCCATTTTATACGTTTGATTCCGGTCTTCATCGTTCTACCAACGACTATATAATTTGAGAATTAATGATTAAATTTCCGGTAGACCATTTTAGTGATTATGTTACTTAAGTTATTATCTTTACTCATGTATATTGCAGTAATACTGGCTTTCTTCGAAAATTGAAAACTATAAATTTTTTGAAAATAGCCCATTACCATTACCCACCTAAACTTTATTTGTCATAAGTCATAACCCCCCTTGATATTCAATCAAATAGTGACTACAATGAAGGTGAAATCTGGATTGTCCATTTAACTAATTATGTGGTAATTAGTTATCTTTTCCAGAGAATAGTTGTTGGACACTTACTTAAGTTGTTTAAACGGGAATGGTCATGCGGCCATCCCAGTCACAACGTTGAATTGATATCTTGAGGGGGATTTCAATCATGAAGAACATCTTAAACGAAACCAAGGAACACTATAAGAGCTATAAGGCAGGCAAGCACTGGGTTTACGCTTGCTTGACGGTCACCACGCTGGGGTTAGGCCTACTGGGAAGTTCCGTCGTTGCGCAAGCTGACACTACCACCACAGGGGACACCACCCAGACCGTGGACACCGAGCAAGTCGACGCGACCGCCAAGGCCCAACCATCGGCCACGACCACGTTAAAGACCGCACCAGAAACGACACCGGTCAAAGACACGACGCCCGCCGCTGTTACGACGGATCCCCAAACGACCGCCAAACCAGAGATGCCGGCCGGCACGGAAACCTCGACTAAGGCCCCTGCCGAAACACCGGCAACGACGACACCAGAAACCACGACACCAGAAACGACCACGCCAGCCGGGACCACACCCGTTAGCAATCAAAATAAGCCAGAGACGCCAACCGTAGAAAAACCAGCCGCGACACCCGCACCCAAGGCAGCCGCCGCACCCGTAGCCACACCGGCGGTCACGCCAGCTACCGGGGAAACCGATGGCACGACGGCTAACTCGGCTAAGGCCGCAACCGACGCAACGGCAACGGTTAAACCAGAAGCTGAAGCCGAAGTTGATCCGACGACGGATCCCAACAACGCGGTGAACTGGATGCCCGATCCCGCCATGCGGCAATGGATTGAAGACACCTTGACCGCACAACACACCATGCTAGTTAACGGTGTGCGTAAAGGCACCTTCGTCACCGACGAAAACCTCTATCAATTCGTGAATGATTCATTCCAATTGTCTGACGGAACTTATCAAAATCAACCTAACGTCACGAGTCTAAAAGGATTGGAACGCTTTACTAATCTGACAGCGCTAGACGTCACGAATCCTAAACTGACACCGGCCGGCATGATTAACTTTGACTTTGCCCCCGCCATGACCAGCTTCCGCATCAACAACTATGAAACCGCTAACTTGAACTGGAATTTACCGCTCAACGATTTTTTGAACACCTACCTGCCCCAGAATACTAACTTAAAGTTTCTTTCCTTAGACAATCTGGGACTTACCGGTGATTTAACCGGCCTAGTGAAGTACAAGGATTTAACCATGGTGACCTTAACTCAAAACAAGCTCACCGGGACATTACCTGATCTCACGCAATCGAAAGACATGTTCGAACTCAATCTTAACCACAATCAATTAAGTGGGACCTTCGACCCGACGAACCTACCATCGCTGTCGACCCTTAACATTTCGGATAACAACTTTTCGGGTGATTTCCCCGATACCGGTAATATTGGCTTCGTGGCCTACGCCCAAAACCATTTCACTTCCGGTCTTTACCATCCTCAAGACGAGGACTACTTCCATTACGAAGGCTGGAATCAAGACTTAACCACCCCGGACTATACTCAGGGCCAAGCTCAGGCTGGCATTAACCCGTTTGCTGATGCTGGTGTCACGAGTCTCCAGGACACCACCACCGGTGACATTCTCTCTCCTAAATACAGTCTAATTTCGTTTGGTAATCTCAACTCGACCCCCATCATCTACAGTCCGACCGCGCCCACGAACGTAAAGGACTATGCAAGCTGGGCCGACTGGGCCGACCAGCAGACTAACGCCCGTTCTTGGTTTAAATTCACCCTGAGTAACACCGGTCAGTACAAGTTAACGCCCGTGAAGGCCCTGCCTGGTGGTTACTACGTCTTCCGGGTGGCCGCCTACATTGGCCAATATAAAGACGATAATTACTCCGCCTTTATCACCTCTAAAATCGACGAAGGAACCGCCAGCACCATTACCGTCAAAAACGTTGACCAACAAGGAAACCTCATCAGTCAACAAGTGCTCGACGGTAAGGTCGGTGACCGGATCACCGTTAACGCCGACAATTTAGCCAATTACAAATTAGTCAGCACCGCCGCCACCGTCAACAAAATTTACACGGACGCACCCCAAACCGTTACCTTCGTCTACGCCTCTACGCTAGGAACCGTTACCGTGAAGGAAATTGCCCCCGACGGCACCGTGTTAGATCAACGCACCCTGACCGGGACCATCGACGACGCCTTCACCGCTAACGCCGGCAAGCACTACGGTTACACGCTGGTGGGTAATCCAACCGTCGCCGGAACCTACACCGAAGCGCCCCAAACCATTACGTTTAACTACACTAATACGCAAGGAACCGTTACCGTGCAAAACGTGGATACTAACGGTAAAGTTCTCGACCAAAAGACTTTGACCGGCAACGTGGGGGACACCTTTACCACCAATGCCGACAAACTTGCCGGGTACACTTTAACCAGCGCTCCAACCGCCACTGGCACCTACACCGAAGATCCCCAAACGGTTACCTTCGTCTACGCCATCGCTAAGGGAACCGTCACCGTTAAGAACGTCGATACTAACGGCAACGTTCTCAACCAAACGACCTTAACCGGTAACGTGGGGGACACCTTCACGGCCAACGCCGAAAAGATTTACGGCTACACCTTAACCAGTAACCCAACGGCCACCGGAACCTACACCGAAGACCCACAAACGGTCACCTTCGTGTACACCATCGCCAAGGGCACCGTCACCGTTAAGAATGTCGATACCGACGGCAACGTCCTTAATCAGCACACCTTAACGGGTAACGTCGGCGATACCTTCACCGCTAACGCCGATACGCTCGATGGTTACCAAGTTACTGGCCCCGCTACGCAGACCGGGACTTACACCGAAGTACCCCAGACGGTCACCTTCACGTTTAGTCAGTTACCAGCCGCTCAAGGGACGGTCATCGTCAAGAACGTTGACCCCGACGGCAACGTCCTCATGCAACACACCTTGACCGGGAAAGTTGGGGATACCTTCACGGCCAACGCCGATACGCTCACTGGTTACCAAGTCACCGGACCCGCTACGCAGACCGGGACTTACACCGCAGCGCCACAAACCATCACCTTCACCTTGGCAAAGATCACCACGGGTGGTGGCGGTGACATCCCAGCTACGAACGGAACGGTCATCGTCAAGAACGTCGACGCCAACGGTAACGTTTTGAGCCAACACACCTTAACCGGGAAGGTTGGCGACACCTTCACCGCTAACGCCGATACGTTAACCGGTTACCAAGTCACCGGGCCCGCTACGCAATCCGGGACCTACGCCGAAACGCCGCAAACCATCACCTTCGTCTTCAATAAGGTGACGACGGACGACAATAATGGTGAAGGCGATCAGGTAACACCAACGCCAACGACCCCAACTAAGCCGACGACACCGACGACACCAACCCATGGCGCTCAACCGGCCAAGGCCCAACCCGTCACTGGTGCTCAAAACGACCAAGCGGCTCGTCCCGCTAACCGCGCCATCACGCCAGCGGTCGTTACGACCGCCAGTGCTGCGGCAACGGTAACTCCAGCGCCGGTCGCTACGACCCATTCGGCCGCGGCTCAACCGACCAAGGTGCCAACCACCAAGTTACCGCAGACCAACGACCAAGCTAGTGTGAACCCATTGGTCGCCGGCCTGACCCTGTTGCTTGCCACCTTGGGACTGGGTCTCAAGCGCAAGCGGAACCACTAAATTCGTTGCCCCTCAAGACAAACTAAAGCCCCGTCACGTGAAATCACGTGACGGGGCTTTAGTGTTCTCATCATCTCATTAGTCTTCCCCGATTTTCAACACGCACGCGCCCTTGATATCGCCCTGCTTCACAAAGCGTAGGGCCTCATCGGCTTTGTCAAAGGCGTACGACGTGGTGGCCGGCTGAATGTTGAGTCGATCAGCCAGCGTTAAGAATTCTTCGCCGTCACGCCGAGTGTTACTTTCCACGCTGGTCAGGTTCTTTTCGTGGAAAATGTGGTCCTGGTAGTTCAAGACCGGAATATCGCTGAGGTGAATGCCCGCTAACGCTAAGGTACCGCCCTTAGCCAGGTTAGCCAGTTCGTTCGGTACCATGTCGCCCACTGGCGCAAACATGATGGCCGAATCCAACTTGACCGGTGACGGGTCGTACGCCCCTTGCGCCGAGGCGGCCCCCAGTTGCAGGCCGAACTTTTGGGCGTCCTTACCCCGGGTGAAGACGTGGACCTGAATCCCCTGGTCGATGGCAATCTGGGCGGTAATGTGCGCCGACCCACCAAAACCATACAACCCTAAGGTTCCGCCGGCTGGCACGTTGGCCCGCTCGAAGGCCCGGTAGCCGATGATGCCGGCACACAACAGTGGCGCCGCCGTCACGGAATCGAACCGTTCCGGAATCCGGTAGGCGAAGCCCTCGGGCACCGTCACGTATTGCGCGTAACCACCGTCGTGGTCCCAGCCGGTGTACTTGGAGTGCGGACACAGGTTTTCGCGACCCGACCGGCAGTAGCGGCACACGCCACAGGTCCAGCGTAACCACGGTACCCCGATGCGTTCGCCCAGCTTGAACCGATTGGTTTGGGGGCCGTTGCCAACCACCTCACCGATGATTTCGTGCCCCGGCGTGACGTGGGCGTGGTGGACGGGTAGGTCGCCCTCACTCACGTGGAGATCAGTATGACACACCCCACAGGCCAAGATGCGGACTAACGTTTCGCCCGGTCCCGGTTGGGGTACCGGTTTAGTCACCAATTCCAGCGGCGATTGCGGGCCGTCGATGGGCCCTGGCGTGGTCACCTGCCAGGCCTTCATCTGCGACGGTAGGTGTGCCATCATTACTGTTTGTTCCGTCATCGTGCATTCCTCCTTAAACCACTTAGCTTTCTTTTCCCCTTCTAGTTTAGTCTTAATTATCTTAACCGTGCAGGCCAGAACACGGAATTCGTTTACTCACCGCTAAAAAATCCCGCCACGTCGATCAGCACGATCGGCATAGCGGGAGTCATTTTAGTCATAATACGCTAACGTTTTCTGCAACGTGGCCTGCACATCGTTGATCAGCGTCTGGGGGGCCAGGACCTTGATCAGCGAGCCCTGACCCAACACCCATAACAGGGCGCCTTGCGAGAAGAGGTCCCCTTCAATGGTGACGCTCCCGTCGTCATGCCGGTGAGTCACCTCGGACTTGGGTAACTTGTCCAACGCCGTTTGCGGGTAGCCCCAGTACTGGAAGCGGTAGTGCAACTCGTAGCCGCCGTTAAGCAGGTAGGTCTTGTGGCGCAAGGCCCCCTCGTCCGTTTTTTTATCGGCGGGTACCGTTAATTGGCGGTTCAACGATTTGACCTGGTCAAACCGGTCGAGACGAAAGACCACGCTCTTATTGCTGGCCTCGAGGTACATTACCACGTAGAAGTAGTAGTCCGCAAAATAAAGGCTGAGGGGCCGCCCCACTTGAAATTTGGGATGGGTGTTCTGCGGCACGCTACTCTGATAGGAAAACTTAATGGCCTGTTTTTCGATGATGTAGTCGCTAAACTTCGCCAGTTGCGGCAAAATTTTGTGGTCGTCGCCCACGGGAATGTAAGCCGCCATGGTCGTGGCGATCGTTTTTTTCACGGCCTTTTGGGTCTTTAACGACAGCATGTTCAAGAGGTGGTGCGTCAGTCGTTGCATTTCTGCCCGACTCAACGCCCGGGTCCCAATCACCAGCTTGATTAAGGCAAGGGCTTCGGCTTGCGAGATCTGGTCCTCCCGGTCTAAATAGTGTTGTCGCGTCTTGGGCTTATAGCCCATCTCAAATTCCGTTTCGTGGACCAGCGCGTCAGCAATCACGGCCTGATCTCTGGTCATCGTGCGCTCGGAGCACCCGTAGTCGCGAGCTTCCGCGCGAAAGTTGATGCTTTCACCGTCTAATAATCGAAATAATAATTGAATAATCCGTTCCTGACTAGTCATGTTACCCTCCTATAAGTTCCGCCAAAAGTCTCATCAATCGCCACCGGCTGGTGTTTGGTCGCTAACGTTTTCGTTGAAGTGATGAGTCTAGTTTACGATTTGAGGGTGACACCATGTGGCGCGACGGGGTGGCCGCCCGAAATAATTTTTAATTTTTTTCGAGTCGCTCGTTCTCGCACGTCTTTAAAAAAAGGCAGAAAAACGGACGGTCAATTCGACCGTCCGTCAGTGGCCCGTTTCGCCACTCCTGCCAAGGGTAGTCCCATTATAGCACGTCCAAGTGTCGTCCCCGTAACTTGCTAAAAATTTTCCAGGCGGCTAATCAACGACAAATTATGTCAGGCCCCTATGCTATATTGACCTTATCGATGGTTCAATAATCACCGACCCAGCACCACAACTTAAAATCGAGAAGGGACTCCTATACTCATGACAACTTCACCGTTCACCAAAGTTGATAGTTTTGCTTTTTGGCGCGTTCCAGCCGACGCCGACCAGGTTCAAGATAATCAGGCCCGCGAGGCCCTGTTTAAAGACCACTACTTACCCAACGATTTTCCAACGGACCAGTTACCGGCGGACCTGACCGCCTACCTGGCTCAAATGTCCTACGTTTTGGTGGGGATGAACCCCGGTAACGGCTTAGCCGACCAACCCGACCAGTCGTTTACCAACTTCCACGGCGCGCGTAAGAGTCAAGATTACAAGCTCGCCGCGGCCCTTTACGGCACCGCACTCTGGGGCGCCTTCATGACCGACCTCTCCGAAACGGTCGACAGCAATCCCCAACACGTTGCCTTCAACCAACAGGTCGTGACGGACCTCGAAAGTCACCTCGACGCCCTGGGCATCCCCGCCAACGCCACGTTAATCGCCGTAGGTCAGGGCGCCCATTACAAGAACCTGGTGAAGTTTGCGCACCGACCGGTCAAAACTATCCCGCACTACTCTCCTAGCAACAACGGTCACTGGACCGCCGATAACAGTCGCCAAAAAGTCCTCGCCGCGATCAACCAACACTAACCCCACTAACCTGATTCGTAAAAACACCCACCGTAACGCCGGTCAATTGGCGTTGCGGTGGGTGTTTTTAGTAAAATAATCGCCTTAATTGTTCGTCGCAGCTGGTCAATCGCGGTGAGTGGTCTGGGCCACCAGGTACGTGACCAATTGGTAAAACGTCAGGTCGTAACGAATCAAGCGCGTCGTGGCCGGATCCAGCACGTCAAACACGGTTTCGACTGGATGACGGGTCATGCTCTCTTGGGAATCGGCTTGTAGGTCCTCGATTTGGTGACCATCGGCGGCAACTTTGAAGTAGTCAATATCACAAATATCCGTTAATTGGCGGTCATATCGGCGAATCTGAACCCCCGCCGCCTCAGCCAGTTGACTGAGGGTCGTTGCCAATTGCCGGCCCTGCTGGTCCACGTCCGGTGTCATCCCGTGCGCAACTTGAGACAGCAGCTCACGACCATCGTCGAGACTGACGGGTAAACTCAACGGCATGCGTCCACTTTCACCGGTATATTGCAAGAAGCTCACGGATTCGGAGGCATCCGTAAGAATTGAGCATTTGCGGATTTGCAGCAGTTCATCGGCAGATGCCACCAAGTAAGGTTGTGAACGGAAATTACGGCCTAAGACCAGTCGCGCCCCGGCCAAGTCCGCACGTGATAATTGCGGCCACAACAAGAGGCGTTTAACGGTCGCCACGGATAGTCCTTGCGCTAACGCGAAGAGCACGGCCCCTAACGCGCGTAAGGGCACCTGTTGCAGCAGCGCGGTTCCCGTTTCATCAATAATTTCATAATAGGCGGTCGTTCGCATGAAGGGGTGCTCGTTGGGTCTCATTTCACCATTGCTGGTCGCTGCCACCTCGTCGTCTTGGTTGACGATTTCTTGGAACGCCCCATCGCTGCTCGCCATGATGTTTAGCTCTCCCTCAGCGGCCAGCCCCTTCAGCAGTTTCGTCTCATCATCGTCAACGTCCCACCGGGCGGCGGCCGCCTGGTTCCTCCCGACAACGCGCAAGCCCCGTTGGTTGGCCCCGCGAATCAGTTCGGCAACGGCCGACAGGTCCGGGACGTTATCGATGATTACGGGCAACGTTTCACCCGTCAAAAGTCGGTCCACCGCCGTTTGCAAATCAACTAAGTCGACCTGGTCGGCATACGTCAGGCCAGCCTGTTGGAGCTTGTAACGTGCCACGGGGACCGTTAAGCGCCGCTGCTCGCGTGATAACAACGTTACGGTATCACCGGCATCGGGCCGGATGATATCCGGGCGACTGTAACGATAGACCCATAGGCTAGCGTAAAGATGATTTTCTTGTATGAATTGATTTAAATCGGGTTGTGCTGCCGTCATTCAACTCACTCCTCAGTCCTAATTGAGGTCACCTCCACGGGGGTAACCACTATCTCTAGTATAGAAAATGGGGCGGTCACCATCTGTCCATAACGGTCTCAAACCAGATTTAATTTTAAAAGTTTACCCCAGCGCCGGTTGTTCCCCTAAAAAGAAGCGCATAAACTAACTTGTAAGGAGGGATTTCGATGGCCAAACTAGCCGTAACGATCAAGGCCGTGATCATTTTAGGCCTCATCTGCATTTTTGGCGTGCTCATCTATCACTTAACGACGGACTTCAAGTCCACCGCCCTATCCTGCCTGGGAATTGCACTGGCCCTGTGGTTCGGGCACCACGTGTGGCCCCGTCGCCACTCCGATTAAGTTACGGTTGCCAGTGAAACCGGGCGGACGCGAGGTCGGTGGTGATGGTCGCCACCTGATGTAGCGGTTGCTGCCGGCCCAGTGGCGGCGTTTGGGCTACCAGTAACGACATTTCCAGGGTGGACGTGATGTCCTGCTGCCACAAGAAATCGACATACATCCCCTGTTCGTTTAACCGCCGTACCCGCTGATGGTCGAGGGGTTGGTTAAGTTGCCAATCCCCGGCAACGTCGCGGTAAGTGGCCAGGTCGGCAGCCGTTAAACCGTATTGGGCCCACTGAGCGGCGAGCTGGGACCAGAATAGGTTGCTTAACCGCTGCGACGCAGTGAGATCGGCGGCGTTAAGGACTACACATAAAGCACTGGCATCATGACTGATCACCACGAACCGTTGGCCGTGACCCGTAATGGCCGTGGCGTGCCAGGAAAACATGGGATTAACACGCGCTTCCCGTTGCGCCGCGGCAATTGAACGCACGACCGGGTAATCACGGAAGAGATCCCGGCTTTTTTGGGTGACGTTGAGGAACATTGACTAACACTCCTTCGGTGATTTAAACTGACGTTTTTCTAACAAAATATTGACCTCTAAGATAACGGTATCCCCCCAGTTACGGAGAGATACCGCTATTTTTTAGCGTGAGCGATTTCTAATGTCTTAAATTCAATCCATCCACAACCACTATTATATCAATCATTTTAGTGACCTCAATTCAGTTACCGTTACTGCCGGCTCTCGTCGATTCCTAGTTACCGTTCGCTTAGGCTTTTCATTTAATTCAACTAGCCGACCGACTAATCTCGTTCTCTAATGATCAAGTTTTACTTCCGATCCCTCTCACCATTAAATTTCTGGTATGCTTGACTATGCCCAAACATAGCTTAGCGGGATAATTGATTCTTTGTAAAACAACCGCTAAGTGAGGTGCCAGCACCATTTTTCAACTACTTAAATTCCTGAGGAGGAGCTTTTCATGTCAACATTCGCATCATTTATTGGCGGACTCAGTCTGCTCATCGCCGTTGTTTTAGGCGGACTCTGGGTGGTCAATAAAGTCGGTCACCGGCGCACCAACCACCAGGGACGCAACGCGCTCATCGCCTTAGTGGTCGCGTTCATCTTCATCGGAATGAGCGGTGGCGGGGCATCAACCACCGAGTCGGCCTCGGATAAGGCCAACGTGGCCAACTCGTCCAGCGACTCTGCCACCACGGTAACCAAGCCCCATAAGGCCGCCAAGCAGTCCACGGCTAAACGCAATGCCGCCTCAACACCCGCGACAACCACGTCTCGGAACAGTCAGGTGCTCAAAAAACTAGTCAGTTATACCAATGACGAGTCGGCCGGTCCCACTCAAAACTATTATTGGGAGTTAGGCAAGGCCCACACCACCGGTTTCAAGAACCTTAAGGCCGGCGACTACCATTTCGCGAGTGATGCTCAGGGTCGTGCTGGTACCGCCCGCGCCGTTTTGACTTACGGCGAGTACGCCGGTTCCCGGGGGTCCCGTCAAGGTAATCCACTGGAACCCAGTGGTTGGCCCACGGAAAATCCCAAGGTTGCCATCAGCTACGTGTTCACCGGCCGCACCTACCATGGTTATCTCTACAACCGTAGCCATTCCATCGGGGATAGCCTGCTGGGAGCCAAATCCTACACGTCAGAAAACAACTTCACCACTGGTACCCGGCCGCAAAACGTCGGTGCGAACCAGGATGGTGGCATGCGTTACGCCGAAGAAACCGCGGAAGATTACTGGAAAGCCAACCCGAACACCAGCGACACCCTCCAGTACGAAACGACACCACTTTACTATCACAGTGAAACCATCCCCCGCGGGTCCATCGTGGACATTAAGTCATCGGATGGCCAAATCAACACGGCCATTGCGGTGATCAACTCGGCTGAAGGCATCAAGATTGACTACGATACGGGGAGCAACAACGCTAAACCCATTGTCTCGGCCAGTCGCCAGTCTAGTCACGCAGCCAGTGCCAGTTCTAGTCACGATTACGGTTATGGAAGCGGCAGTACGGGGAGCGCGAGCCATCAATCGACCACCACGACCCATTCAACCGCCCAATCAGGGACTAAATCGGGGCAGTGGACCACTGCCCCAGCGGGAAAAGTCTACGTTTCCGACAGCAATAAGTACTATTCACAGGTTAAGAACCCCGCCAACTACACTTGCGAAAGTGAGTCAGCGGCCCAAGCCGCCGGTGCCACACGGGCATCTCGTGGGAATCAGTACGCCCGACCTTAGTGATAAAGGAAACTGTTAGCTTAATGGCTAGCAGTTCTTATTTAACTTCAGATTGGAATCTGATAACGCTGCCGATTCCACTGATCCCCCCCAAAAAACTTTGGAGGACTTGCGTTCACTAAAGGCCCTGACTGCGTCACATAGTCAGGGCCTTTTGGGTTCTAGGCTAACGAACTGAAGAAACGCATCAACCCATCTTCAAAGTCTGCTGTCTCGAAGAAGCCTAAATTCTGTTCTTGTTCAATCTGAATAATTTTCGCCTTTAATTGCGGATTGTCATTAAGACTGACCCCGGGCAAAAATAGATCATACGCCGCGACAATAGCGTTACCGTTGGCTCCATTATCGGCTGACCAGCGCCGAATCTTCAATTCGATCTTTTCGGTTCGAATCGTTTGGCGGGCCTCCTTTAGCGACTCCGTGTCAAAATGCGTGGTGTAAACATGATTTTCGATACCGTCCAAAATTTCCTCGATTTCGGTACGTGAGTCATCGTCCATTGGCGTGATGTGTTCCTCAACGGCCTGGTGATTTTCTTCGGTCATCTCATCCATGTAGGCGTTTAAGAGTGCGACCAACATGTCATAGTCGATAATCTCATGGCGGTACAGGTCGATTGCGATCTGCACATTGGCGAGATCCATCTTCTTCTCGGGTGGCAATAACTCGTTAACGTCATTCATTCGGGCCTGTAGGGCGCTAAACTCGTTATCGTCTTTAATTTCCAACCCAATCTTATCACCCGTGGGTTGCCCGTGATCGTCGAACTTGTCAACTTCGGTTCCTAATTCATACCCTTGTTGAACCAACCGTTGAACCTTTTGATTAACTTCTGCAGCCAACGTGGCAAACTCAAGCTGTTCACTTTCCGACTTCGGCGTTTGACTAAAATCGTCCCCCGCAATTTCCTTGAGTCGTTCCACCTTGGGTTGTAAATCTTCAATCTGAGTAGCCTGCTTAGGAGCTAAAATATCGTCATCAATCAACTGTTGTTGATCTTGATCATCCGGCTGTTTCTCGGCATCCGCCTCGGTATCGTTACCCCCCTTGGTATAGATCACCAAGGCATTCTTGACGTTTTCTTCCATCACGTCGCCCTTACGGTAAAACCGAACCTTGCCGTGCGGCTTGGCGTTCTTGTCAATTGTTCGGTTAGTCCGCGACATCGCTTGGATCAGCGGACCTTCCTTTAAAATCTTATCAATGTAGATCGTGTTGACGTACTTGGAATCGAATCCGGTTAGCAGTTGGTCGGACACAATCACTAAGTCCAAGCGCTGAGGTGTGTCCTGTTCTTGCGCGGCGTTGAGCTTCTGATTATACGGTTTCTTATGCGCTAAACGCTTGGTGATGTCGTTTAGGTAACCCCGTTCAGGATTAGTGTCTTCCAGGAAGTTACGGGTCTGGTACAGCTCGGCGTAATCCGTCATGGCCTGCTTGAGTTCGGCTTGCAGATCAGAGGTCCCCGCGCCGTTATCCTCGTCGTGTGAATAGGTCATCGCCACCCGTAAATTCGGCACCATCTTTTTAAAGAGATGATAATACGCCACCACTGCTTGCTTACCGGAAACCGCAAATAATCCGTGAAACTGGTTCGGTTTCCGCCGGCCCATTTGGATCGGTCCCGAATGATTTTCATCCCAATGCTGAGCGATATCATCAACGACCAATTGACGATAGATCAAAGAAGTATAAATCTGCTTCTCCATTTCTTGTTCGTCCAATTCAAATGGACTAATCGCTTCGTAATTAGGCGTATAGTAACTGACGTCAAAACCTAAAACGTTACCATCTCCGATAGCGTCCTTGATGGTGTAGCGATGCAACCGGCGACCAAAGATATCGTAGGTCGAAACATTTCGCGACGTCTTAACGTCGTGGACTTCGTCGCTATAGAAGTTTGGAGTCCCCGTGAAGCCGAACCAGGTGGTCTTAGGAAAGGCGCGCTTAATGCGGTCCACGGCATCTCCACTGGCCGATCGGTGGGCTTCATCCATCAAAATAACCTGTCGTTGATCAGAGGTTAGCCCCGCCTTGACGGCTTTGTCCAACCCCTGAACCGTAATCAGGTAGATGTGAGAGGCCGTATTTTTTTGGCTTAACCGTTTTTTCAATTCATGGCCCTTAACCACCTGAATCCGGCTTTCGAAGGTCTTATAAGCGTAGGCCTTAAAATTCTCAAACGTCTGATTAACCAGGTCTACCCGGTCCACAATGAATAAAACGTTACGGACCTTGGGCATTGACGCTAGCAGTTGGGCGACCTTAAACGAGGTCACCGTCTTTCCGGACCCCGTGGTATGCCAGACATAGCCACCCTCTTTTTCAATAAAATCGTTGGCGTCCATGGTGCGCATCCGATCCATGATGGACCGAGTGGCCTGAATCTGGTACGACCGCATCACCATCAGGTTGTCGTTGGCGGCGTCCGGAATCATGTTAACCGTGACCAGCCGGTGCAGGGCCGGAATCCCCATGACCTGGTGAATAAACGTCATGGTATCGGTTACGTCTTGACCGTGGTCATCGCGCCAACCAAAGACAAAATCCTTGTTATAGTTGGCCGAATTCTTGGGCCGGGCAAAGTAGTGCGCCGAATGCCGCGACAAGATGAACTGCACTTGCACAAAGGAAAAAATCCCCGTGTACATCCCATCACTATCATACTTTTGGAGCTGTTCAAAGGCGCTCCATTGGTTTTGTAGGGATTCGTCCTTTTCTTCGATGTGGGCCACGGGCAGGCCGTTGATGAGTAGCATCACGTCAATCCGCCGCTTGGTACTCAGGGTGAAGGGCAGATCGTTAAAGGTGATCTGGCTAACCACTTCATACCGGGAGTGACCACCCGCTACCTCGTCGCCGTAGAAGATTTCAATTTCGAGCTTGGTACCGTCGTCCCGGGTTAACGGTAAGGTTCCGATGCCGCCCGACCCGGCGAGCGTTAACTGCGCGTCGTAGGGTGTCTTGTTCTTATTCAATTCGAGCTTGAGACTCTGAAACTCGGTATCCGATAAGGGCGTTCCCGTCAACTTCCGAGCGTTGTTCTGATTCAGGATATCCCGCCAGTGATCATATAAAGCCTGAGTTGTCACGCCCGATAGGTCTTTACGTTCGGTCCACCCTTCGGCCTTTAGTTGTTCAATAACGGCGGTTTCAAATTTGTTCTCAGCCATTTTGGCTAATGCCTCCCTGGATTCTATGTAGTGGGGGTTCAACCCCCGGATTGCTTGATTGGTTTAGACAAACATTTTTTGTAGTAAGACTTTTTTGAGGCTTTTTAGGATTTCACCTTTACGCTGATTGGAAGCGATAAGATTCTCTAAGGCAGATAGAAATACGCCGATTCTTTCTTGTTCTTGAATAATCGGTAACGGAACTAAAAACTTAACTAACACATTCTTATTTAAATGTTTAATCGTCCCTCCGGTCGACTGCTTACTAGCAAAATTCAATAAAAAAGGTGCCTTTAAATAATGAAAAAGATATTTATTATTCGTCTTGAAGCGGTCCTTAACCTCAACATTAAAGACTCCTGCATTTAATGTAGCCGGCTTTAATAAGTCCTTTACATAAGCAACTTTTCCAAGTGTCCCATCTTTCGTAATAAGGATACTACCATTTTTTATTTGAATTTTTTCATCTTGATCATACCGTTCCTTTTGTACATAATGAACACCAGCGTAATTTATTGCACCATCCCTAAAGTCAGTCCCTGTAATAAGCATATAATTACCACTACTTAAAAACTCTGATGTCCTTAGATTTTGCCACCCAATTCTTGCGTCTATAGTTGCAAGGTCTGCTAGCTTACGCTGTTCCCATGCGTCAGTATATCCCGAGAACCTAATATCTGGAACTGTCTTTTTGCCAGATACAAACATTTTTTGTAGTAGCGCTTTTTTGAGCTCTTTTAGAATTTCACCCCTACGCTGATTGGAAGCGATAAGGTTATCTAAAATGTTAAAAAACTCTCCGGCACTATTTTGTTCACTTAAGCTAGGTACCTTCAATGTAATCTTATTAAGCGTACTTTTTGATAAACTAGGTACGCCTGTTGATTCATCATACCGTTTCCATTGAACCAACTGACACCATGCATATAAGAAACGAAGGCTATTATTTCCCTCACTTGTCATAAAAAATAGTGTATCCACTGTCCAGAAAGGCGCCTTTAAAAATTGAGGTCTATCAATTGTCCCCTTTCTTCCTATGCCAATAGCATCATCTGAAGATAATTGACCATTAACATTAAGCATAAATCCACCAGTACCATAAACAGGAATATTCCCCGGCTTAAGATTTTTATAGTCTCTACCAGAATTTACTTTTAACACATTTTTCAACTTACGCTGTTCCCAAGCATCAGTGAAGCCTTTAAAACGAATGGCCGGCACCAGGGGTTTAACTGGTTGTGTCTCACTCATGATCCAAAATCCCCCTTAAGTCATCCAAGATGTGCTGGTCCTCTGGATTAGTCACTACTAAATCTGCCATCATGCGCTTTAATTCTGCCGTTTCTTGGGCTTCTTCTTGGGTGACCGTCTGCATCTCCGCTAAGAGCTTTGCCGTATCAACCGGGGGCTCCTCCTCGAAGGTGTCCACGTAGCGCGGAATGTTGAGGTTATAGTCATTTTCCTGAATCTCTGATAACGGTGCGACGTGCGCGTACTTTTCCACGTCCTGTCGGGTCAAATAGGTCTGAACAATCTTTTCGATGTCTTCCGGCCGTAAGACGTTGGCGTTCTTTTGCTTTTCAAAATCCTTCGATGCGTCAATAAACAACACATCATCTGCCGTCCGGTTCTTCTCCAATACCAAGATCACCGTTGGAATGGAAGTGTTGGTGAAGATATTGGCCGGCAAACCAATGACTCCCGCGATGTTGTGGTTATCCAACAATTCCTTGCGGATGCGGCCTTCCGCAGCGCCCCGGAACAACACCCCGTGCGGTAAGACAATCGCCATCCGGCCATCCGCCTTTAAATGGTACAGGCAGTGCAGTAAGAACGCGTAGTCGGCTTTCGACTTCGGTGCTACCCCCATTTTAAACCGGGGATCGTCTTCGCGGTCCGTGTTGTCCCACTTCAAAGAGTACGGTGGGTTGGCCATCACCGCGTCGAACATCCGGGGGGAGTCTACCCCGTCGACCAATCCGTCCGGCCAGTCACCGTTTAACGTATCGGCGTTATGTAGGTTAATATCGTTGTACTCAACCCCGTGCATCATTAGGTTCATCCGCGCCAAGTTGTAAGTGGTGGTGATGATTTCCTGACCATAGTACTTAATCGCGCCCCGCACGCCAGCGCGTTGCATGTGCGCCCCGGTGGTGAGCAGTAACGACCCCGAGCCCAGTGCCGGGTCGTAGAGGGTGTATTCTTCTTGGTTCTCACGCCCCGCCGTTAAAATCTGCGCCATAATATCGGAAACTTGGTGCGGCGTATAGAATTCCCCCGCTTTACTTCCGGAGTTGGCCTGGAACATGCCAATTAGGTACTCGTAGAGGTCCCCCAAGACATCCCCGTCGGCATCCAGTTCTACCTTATCTAACAGGTTAATCCAGTCCATCATGGTAGCCGTTCGTGTCTGGGCGTTGGCCCCGAGCCGTGAAGACGTCAGATCCATGTCGTCAAAGATGCCAGAGAAATCGTCTTTGGCGTCGGCGCTAATTCCCTGATCAAAATGCACCAGTGCATCGGACACCATCATAATGTTGAATTTATCTTCGTTGATGGCCTGTAGCCAATCGGCAAACATGTCGCCCGGCTGAATCACGTACCCTAGGTTCTTTTGCATGAACTCGGCGGCACGTTGCTGGTCCTGGGACCAGACACTGGCCCAGTTTTCACCTCGTAAGACACCCTGCAACCAAGCTTGAGCCTTTTCTGACAAGAACTTATAAAACATGATGCCAAATATGTAGTTTTTGTATTCCGAAGGTTCGATCTTCCCCCGGGTATCGTTTAACGTTTTCCAAATCATTGTTTGTTTTTCAGCGGATAATGCCATAATTTCTCTCCTATTTACAGTTAATTAGTGTCAATCTCGAAGCGCATGTCTAACAGTTAAGTTACCTGTTATTATACAGGTTCTGCGGCGATTTTCGGCCGGAACCTCAACCTTCGTCAAATCCACGATAAAAGTCATAATACTGGGCCCGGTGGTTAACCAATCATTTTATTTGAATTGATAGTAATAGTCATCTAAGGCATAGGTCACAATCGGTGTGATATGCAGCTGGTATTTTTCGACTAAATCAGCTAATTCTTGACCATCAATTAACGTCACGGTGTTCGAGCCCTGGGTCGCTTTTTTCTTCGCTTGTTCTGTGAAATGGCTGGTCGTCACAAAGATACCGTACTCTGCATTAAAACCGTCCATGGCGCCCTTAAATTTATCAATTTCCGGTTCCGATACCGCACCTTCCGTATAACGTTTACATTGAATCGCAACCCGACTAGTTCGAAATTCATCCGACGTAAAATAACCAAACCCGTCGATTCCGTGATCACCGGAGCGAACAATTCCCCGCTCCTTGTCGATCACAACGCCCATCTTAGAAATTAGCAGCCGCGAAAAGCTCTCAAACTTAGCGGGATCAAAAGCCATTAAACACGCTAGCAGTTCTGCCTTCCAGCTTAGATTATCCGTATCTTCTTTGTCCGTCGAATCCGTCATCACAACGTCTTCGCTCGGATCATCTTTAGTCTTAGAACGAGCAATCCGTTCGGCCTTTTTCTGGTCCCAATAAGTATCAATTGCTTTCTGCTGTTCATCAGTCGGATAGCTTTTTAAATCATCGTTTCGGCCTAAATCGGTTAAGACAATATCCTGCCCCCGTTTGGGTTGTTCAAGATACCCTACGCTATGTAAGTTTTTAATGCCAAAATTAAAATCAAACATGAATGGCGAATAAGTATTCCCTTTGCGGCCGGTTTTGCTAGAATAAACCATCTTATAGGTGAGACCGTCATATTCATTATCAGCCATCAGTTTTCGAATCGCTTGACGACTCGCAGTTCCTCCGAGATCCCGTAACGCTAGAACAATTGCCCTTTCAACGGAACGTCTTTTGTATACCATTTTGAATGTCCTCCTGGTTGCTAAGTCATGTCTCAATTATGCACGTGAAATGATGAGTGAACAACCAAGATTAATTACAAATACTTTTTTCAAAAAAGCGTTAGCCTACACCAGCATTTCTTTACACGTTCATACTAAATTACTAAGGTTCTATTATTGATAACTTAAAATTATTCCCTTTTCTTGCAATAACCCTGTTGCATCTTCTACATGAACCAAAACCGAATACATATTATGTTCCGTTTTACCACCGCAGAGGAACTTAACGCTCTCGCTCATTGCCTTAGTTGGTTCTATAAAGAAAACTAATCTACCATTAGAATTAATTCGCAGCCTATCTGATGATTTAATTACATTTCCTTTACTATCTTTAACCGATTTTTCAAACTCTTTTCCCATAGTATCAACTGCACTAAGCCACTTTATTTCCGAAAATTCCACATTATTATATTTCTGGAGATTTCCAACGGTTATAGATATTTTAACATCCGTACTATTTTGCCCATAATTTACAAGTTCACACTCATTACTAAAAGGATTAGAATTTTTTATCCATTTAAGATCTGATGAATTTGATTTATTTGCGAGATATAGTGAAACCCATACAGCCGAAAACGTAGCAATCGCGGCTACCCAAGTTCCAACATCCCCAAATTGAACAGTTCCTTGAAGCATTAAGGCATACGTAGGCATGGTGGCGCCAATAACAAATCCCCATATTGCTCCTAAGTTCAATGGATGCTGAAATGCGTTATTTAAAACATCGTTGATTCTAATTTTAAACTTTTTTCTGGAACCACTTTTCATTTTTACCATCCTCCCAATACTCAATATCAAAAAACTCCAAATTCCCTACTCTATAAAATTACCATTCACCATATCTTGATATTTTTTAAAATTAATTTATTTAACAAAACAAAATAATAATCTACTATACACTCAATTCAAATTATTAAACGCTAATAACATCACTGAGTATATGGGATCCTAGTAATTGTCACCAAAAGTGTCACCACAAAAAAAGGCGCTAGCCCTTAGCTAGCGTCTCATCAGCGTTTCCGCCGGTTCATACCCGATTCAATGCGCCCCCCGAGAGTCGAACTCGGATCATGAGGACCGAAATCTCATGTGCTATCCATTACACTAAGGGCGCTGAACACTTTCATTCTAATACAAAATTAAGTCCATGACGCACTTTTTTACTTAATGGGTCATTAGTTTTAGAAAGGTTGTGTCCAATCATTTAACCTTAAAATTCACGGTTACGGTCAGTCGCCTTACCAAGTTAGTTAAGTGAAGTCCCTAAGCCCCTACTTTCTCCTGAATCCGGTTACACTAGGCTTATTCTAAAACTAATGGAGGGGATTCTCATGACCACCGCTTTTGCTAGTCCATCCACCTACGTTCAAGGCGATCAACTGCTCGACCGTGCTGCCCCCTACATCACCCCGTTCGGCGACCACGGGTTACTACTCGCCGATGACATTGTTTGGCAACTCATTGGTCAAAAATTCTACGACAATCTCACCGCCGCTCACCTCACCATCGAACACGTACACTTCAACGGTGAAAGTTCACCCGAGGAAATCGAGCGAATTAAGACCATCGGCCAACAAACCGACGCCAAATTCGTGATTGCCTTGGGTGGCGGGAAAACCAACGACACCACCAAGGCCGTCGGTGATGCGCTGGGCATCCCCGTGGTCATCGTGCCCACACTAGCGTCCAACGACTCGCCCTGCACGCGTCTGAGCGTCCTGTACTCGGAAAATGGCGAATTTCTCAAATACCTCTTTTATGATAAGAATCCCGATCTGGTCTTGGTCGATTCAGCCGTCATTGCTGGCGCCCCGGTCCGGTTCCTGATCGACGGAATTGCCGACGCTCTCTCGACCAACGTCGAATCGCGAAGCGTCTCCTGGGCGCGTGAGACCACCCTTCTGCCCTTAAACACGCAACAAACCGAAGCCGGCATCGCCCTAGCCGAAAAATGTGAAGAACTGCTATTCAAATACACCGACCAGGCCGTCGCCGCCGCGAGTGATCACGTGGTCACGCCCGCTTTAGAGCACATCATTGAAGCCAATATTCTGCTCAGTGGCGTGGGGGCCGAAAGTTCCGGCCTTGCCGCCGCGCACAGTTTCCAAAACGGGCTGACCGCCCTTTCCGGTGACGTTCACAAACTCTCTCACGGCCAAAAGGTGGCCTTTGGGACGCTGGTCAACCTGGTGCTCGAAGGCGCTAGCGACGCACGGTTCCGCAAATACCTGGATTTCGAAGTCGCTCTGGGCCTACCGACCACGTTTGCCGACCTACATCTGGGTGACGCCACCGACGCCGACCTCCTGAAGGTGGCCGAACTCGCCACTCAGGAAGGCGAAACCATTCATAACATGGGCTTCCCGGTCGACGCACGGACCTTATTAGCCGCTATGAAGGGCGCCGATGCCCTCTCTCGTAACTTCCAGCACTTGAATTAGAAACTTTCTTAAAGCTCATCCATCACGCAAAACAATAACACTTACTCAAAATTAGCTAGTTGAAAAACAACCTAAAGTTATCATCAATTCCAGTATAAGCTGGAGGACCAGTCAGAAATGGGTTCAGGGGCGAAATTTGTGTTGGTTGGTGTTTTTTGCCAACCTAGACAAAGGCCGGTCTTTGAGACCTGAACCTTGGGCTCAAAGCCGTGCCCGCCCCGTTCCAACCCATTTCTGACTGGGCCGGAAGCGCTTATTCAACTAGTTTAGTTTCGTGATGAAAACCAAAAACTGTCGTCACCGGGCCCACACGACCGGTGACGACAGTTTTTCATTACCGCGCGCTTTCGGCGGATTCTTGGGCGACCAAGCGGAAGTGCCCCCAAGCCAGGCTTAAAACAAAAGCCAAGCCGGTTGGTACCAACCACCCAAGTCCCAGACTCGCAAACGGCACGTAGGTGTGATAAGCGTGTAAGACTGCGGCTACCGGGCCAAACCCAGCTACCACGGCCGGCGCATTCGCCAGCATATCCAAGACGGCCGGAACCGCCGTCACCGCGATGGTGGTCTTGTAAACCACACTGGCGTACGGTTTCTTGGCAACGGTCAACGAAACCAAGATTAGAGCCAAAGACATCGGGTACAGCAGCATCAAGACGGGTAACGACCAGGCGATGATGTTGTCCAGTCCGGCGTTCGCGACTAAGAACGACGCCACCGTAGTGACCCGCAACCAAGCCAAGTAGCTGACCTTGGGGAACAATTTATGAAAGTCTTGAGCAAACGAGGTCACCAGACCCAACGCCGTGGTGAAGACTCCTAAGGTAACTAAGACCCCCAGGAAGGCCGTCCCAAAGTTACTGAAGTAATGACCGACGATTTGTGATAAGGCCACGCCCCCGTTATCGGAAAGCTTCAATTGGCCCAGACTCAAGGTCCCTAACAATACTAACCCGAAGTAAACCACAACTTCTAACACGATACTCAACGTGCCGGCTTTGGCGGTCAACCGGGTCAATTCCTTATCCCGGTAACCCAGCCCGCGGACGGCGTGGACGAAGGTGACGCTCAACGCCAGTAAGGCCACGGCGTCGATGGTGTTGTACCCTTCCAATAACCCGCTGATGGTAGCGTTGGTCTGGTAGGCGACCGTTGGCGTGTGCGCCACGTTACCCATCGGCTTTAAGAAGGCCACCACGAAAACGATAGCCAGTAAGGCTAAGAATCCGGCGTTCAAATACTTGCCGACCACCTTGACCAGGCTGTTTTGATGCGTCGCTAAGACGTAGGCCAACGCGAAGAACGCGGCGGTAAACACCCACTGGCCGAACGTGGCCCACTGTTTCGGTAAGAACGGTTCGGCCGCCATCTGGTAGGCGGTTGCGGCCGTCCGGGGCGTCCCAAAGAACGGGCCGATGGTCAGGTGGACTAAGACCAGAAAGACCGCCGCGTACTTGGCACTGACCGGTTTGGCCAAGTCGTAAAGGCCGTCACTCTTGGTGACCACCACGGCTAAAATTGCCAGTAACGGGAACAGGGAGCCGGACACGGCGAAGCCTAGGGCCGCCGTGAACCAGTTCTGCCCCGCCATTTGACCCAAGTGAACGGGAAAAATCAAGTTGCCAGACCCGAAAAACATGCCGAAAATTAACGAACTCACCACTAATAATTGCCAAAAATTGTGCCGCTTGTCTGTTTGTTCCATCTTGATTCCTCCAGTCGTTTTTAATCTGTTAACGTTAAAAAAGCCCTTCTCTCGCCGAAACGGGAAAAGGGCTCTATTTTTAAGTAGAACGGTACCACCTTTTTGTGACGGCCACAGCCACCACACTCATCACGGACAATCATCCGCTAGCCTGGTAATGGTGGCCGCCACGGTAGCTTAGAGGATTCACAATCTTTTCAGCACCGAACTCAGAAATGATTTTCACTTACGCTAGACGGTCACTTCTCACTAAACGTGACTCACTGGGCATCGCTGCGCGCGTTACTTTTTTCTTCAACGTTTTTCAAATATTGATTTTTATTATAAGCACTACTAAACGAAAAATCAATGGCAGTTCTCATCTTTTTTTAATTTTAAAATCATTTCGCTAACTTCCTCGCCTCCGGGACAGGTCGAAAACGGACTGGAACGGCGTGGGCACGGCTTCAAGCCCGTAGCCCAGGTCTTGAAGACCGACCTTTGTCTAAGCCGACTGAAAAATGCCAACTAAGACAAATTTCACTCCTGAGCCCACCATCACTTTACCTTATTTATCCTGATGGTCCCGCCGCCACTTCTTCACGTAATCCAATCGCTTCTTGAACAAGTCTTCGCGGCCCTGATCCGTGGGGTGGTAGTATTCGTGGCCCACCAAGGCATCCGGTAGGCTCTGCATGGCCGTCAGCTTATCCGGCGCATCGTGGGCGTACTGGTAGTCCTTGCCGTAATCCAGGTCGGCCATCAACTTGGTCGGCGCGTTGCGAATCTGCAACGGGACCGGTTCGTCACGGGTCTCCTGAACGTCCTTCTTCGCCGCCAAGCGGGCCTTGTAAATGGCGTTGGACTTCGGCGCCAACGCCAAGTAGATCACCGCTTCGGTCAGGTGCACGTCACACTCCGGCATCCCCAGAAACTGACAGGCCTGAAAGACGTTGACCGCCACGTTGAGTGCATTCGTGTCGGCCAATCCGATATCTTCACTGGCAAACCGCACCAACCGCCGCGCGATGTACAGCGGGTCTTCGCCACCTTCTAGCATGCGCGACAGCCAGTAAATGGCCGCGTCGGCGTCACTGTTACGCATCGACTTATGCAGCGCGGAAATGATGTTGTAGTGTTCCTCGCCGCTCTTATCGTATAGCACGAACTTCTGGGTGATCAGTTGTTTCAAATCGTCTCTGGTCACCGTTACTCGCCGATCAGTCTTTTGACCGTTAAGCACCGCCATTTCCAGCGTGTTTAAGGCCGTGCGGGCATCCCCGTTAGCAAACTCGGCCATCGCCCGTAACTCATCATCCCCCACCTGAACGGTCAAATCCGGAAAGCCGGCCGGGTTCTTCAACGCGTTTTGTAACAATTGCTCGATATCGGCGGTCTCTAAGGCCTTGAGCACGAAGACCTTACACCGCGACAACAGCGCCGAGTTGAGTTCGAACGACGGGTTTTCGGTGGTCGCCCCGATTAACGTGATACTGCCGCGTTCCACGTAGGGCAGAAAGGCGTCCTGTTGGGCCTTGTTGAACCGGTGGATTTCGTCAACGAAGACCAGGGTTCGTTCGCCGATTTGCCGGTCCCCCTCAGCCAGTTGCATGACCTTCTTAATCTTACTAATACTACTAATACTACTGTCGACCGCACTGAACCGGATAAACTTGGCCCGAGTTTGCTGGGCAATAATTTCGGCTAACGTGGTCTTTCCGACCCCCGGCGGCCCCCAGAAAATCATCGACGAGACCTGGTCGTTTTCAATCAGTTCCCGTAAGATTTTCCCGGCCCCTAACAAGTGCCGCTGTCCCACAAAGTCGTCGAGCGTTTCCGGACGCACCCGGTTGGCCAACGGCATCTGTTGGGGATTGTCGAATAACGATTCTTGTTCCATACCGTTTCCCCCTTCAACACACAGCTTTACCGACCACCCGCGGCTTGATCCGCTTGTTGTTCCAAGTAAAGTTGCGTGGCTTCTGCGTTGGCCCGAAAATCCGCCACAAACGAGTCACTCATCGGGGCCACCGTGGCGGTTTGTTTGCCTAAAATATCAATCACGATGAGCTGGTTATCCTGCCACTTCGCCGTATCATAGTGGCCGTCTTCAATCTGGTCTAAAAACGTCTGAAAGGTATCGAGGACGCCCTGCCGAATCACGTCGTCTTCACTGACCTTTTCGCCTAACTTTTGGAGCTGTAACTGCCGCAATTGGACTTCATCCATATCGGCTGGAATTTGAATAAACATGGTTAGTTCCCCCAGTTTGTTTTTAATTTATTCTATCACTTCATTCTAACGAAAAGAACGAGACGAATCGTTATCCTTAACCGTTATCTGGTGTAAACTAAAGATAATGCGCGGGCGCTTCCCGCGTAACGAGTTCGAATCGTTAAGGAGGGGCGTTTTATGGAAGACTACATTCTAGACTTCACCACTAACCTCGCCATCCTCCACCGTCAATTTCAGCGTGATATGAACCAAATTCTAGAGGCGGATAAGGTTCCCATCAACATCACGGAATTTTACCTGTTAGTTTTGGTTTCCGAGACCAGTCCCATTAATCAACGGATGGCGGCACGTACGATTGCGGTGGACGAAGGCCTGATGACCCGCATGGTCCGCCACCTGGTGGCCTTAGATTTCCTGCAAAAGACCGATGACCCAGCCGACCGCCGCAACAAGCAGTTGACCCTAACGGCTACCGGTGAACAGCTAGTCCAGCGGGCGGTGCAAGTCCTGCACCACTGGTGGCAAAACGTCACCCCGACCGATACCACCGTGAATTTCCAAGCCATGACCGAACAGCTACAGCGGTTATCCATGCGCGTTTTGCAGTTCGATCATCCACTCGAAAACCTTTAAGTTGTTTTTGTGACATTCAAGGAGGGACTATTAATGAGTAAAGCCATTACGATTGCGCAAGCGCAGAGTTACGACGCCCATACCATTAACGAGATTGGCATTCCCGCCATGGTGCTGATGGAACGCGCGGCGTTAGCCACCTTCAACAACCTGTTAAATGATGATTACGACCTCACCCGTGTGGTGGTGGTCGCTGCGACCGGGAACAACGGCGGGGACGGCATTGCCGTGGCCCGCTTACTGAAGGTCCGCAACATTGACGTCGCCATCTACCTGCTAGGCGACCCCGCTAAGGCTACGGACCAAACGGCCCAACAGTTAAAAATTGCCAACTACTACCACATTCCGTTCACCACGGACCTAAACGACGTGATCAACGCCACCACAATTATTGACGCCATCTTCGGCGTGGGGTTGAGTCGGCCGATTACCGGCAAGTTCGCCGAAGCGGTCAACGCGATTAACGCTACCGACGCCTCGACCGTGGCCATCGACGTGCCATCCGGCATCAACGCCGACAGTGGTGAAACGTTAGGCGTGGCGGTTCAAGCCGATTCCACGACCACCATGGCCTACAAAAAAGTCGGCATGCTGACCGCCAACGGTAAGCAACACACCGGCATTCTCCACGTGGCCGACATCGGGATTTACGGGGCCGATCACGTGGAAACCATCAAATAGACTTCATCCAAACGGGTTCCTAACGAACCCGTTTTTTTTAGGCATTTTTGTTGCCTTTTTCAGGGGGCCTTGGTATATTGAAATCGGTTACATAAAGGAGGTTTTCGATGTCCAAAAAAACCGGCTTTAGCAACATTCAAACCTTAGATCCAACCCTGCTAGTTGACTTGCGTTACGCAACCCCCAACAACTTCACAGGACAAGTTATCTACGACTTCACCACGGCCATCGCACGCACGGGGACGGCCCAGAAATTGGTTGTCGCCAATGCTGCGCTCCGTCAACAGGGCTACCGACTTAAAGTTTGGGACGCCTATCGCCCGGTGACCGCCCAAAGACGCCTTTTTGACGTTTACCCCGACCCGAATTTTGTGGCACAGCCCGATTCGAACTTCTCGCATCAAAAAGGGGTCACTTTCGATTTAACGCTCTGTGATGCTGCGGGCCACGAACTCGAGATGCAAAGCGCGTTCGACGACTTTTCCGAACGGGCCCACCGCGAGTACCCCCGCACAGCCGAACAAGAACACAACTACCAACTCCTGAACCAAGCGATGTTGGCCGCTGGTTTTGTCGGCTACATCAACGAGTGGTGGGACTACCGAGACGCGGACCAAGCTGCCTACGCCCCGCTAGCCGCCAATCCGAATGATTTCTAGGCTTTACTTATTTACTCAATAGCACTCCCCCCTAAAACGGACGTTTAACCGGTGATTGAGACCGCGTTTAAACGTCCGTTTGACGTTTGGCCAAACCCATTGCGGTTAAATAACTAAGCAACTTATCACCACTTCTTACCACAAATGGTGTTAACTAGAAGTAAGTACGTTTTGAGGAGGGAACTGTTTTGTTTGCCTTAGTTATGGGGGTCGTCATCGGCCTCATTTTACCGTTACAAACCAGCATTAATTCGCGTTTACGCCGCTCCGTCGGGTCGCCCTTCGTGGCCTCATTAATTTCCTTTACCATCGGCACCCTATTTCTCGCCGTCGTCACGCTGGGCGTCGATCACCACCTGTTCTTCAGTCCCCACCTATTTAGCCAACAACCGGCCTGGCTGTGGATTGGCGGGTTATTCGGGGTCGTCTACCTGACCTGCAACATCCTGTTGTTCCCCCAACTGGGAAGCGTCCAAACCGTGATTCTACCCATGTTTGGTCAAATTCTGATGGGGTTGTTGATCGATAACTTCGGTTGGTTTCACGCCAAGGTGAGTCCCCTGACCCCCGTTCGACTGGGGGGCGCCGTTCTGGTCTTAATCGGCGTCATCGTCACCGTGGCGTTAAGTACCTGGTTATTAAACCGGCGCGACACGTTGACTCCTAGCGCTCGCTCGGCCCAACTCGGTCTGTGGCTCTGGCGCTTACTTGGTATCGGCGCCGGGATGCTCGGGGCCGCCCAATCCGCCATCAACGGCCACTTGGGTCTAGTCCTCAAGTCATCGTTAAATGCGGCCTTTATTTCGTTTTTCGTGGGAACCCTAGCCCTGATTGTGGTTAATCTGGTCTTGCGTTCACCACGACAACTCATTCACCCCGATCACCAACCGAATCCTTGGTGGATGTGGCTGGGTGGCGTCATCGGCGCATTGTTCGTTTTAGGCAACGTCTATCTGGTACCGATTCTAGGAACCGGTTTAACCGTTGTGATTGTTTTAGTTGGTCTGATGGGCGGCAGCTTGTTGATCGACAACTTCGGTTGGCTGGATAGCAAACGTAACCCGGTCACGTTGGTTCAAATCGTGGGCCTACTGATCATGATTGGTGGCGTCGCACTCATTCATTTAGCTTAAAGTTAACTCCGGTTAGTCGCTTGAATTTTTTGGCGACTAACCGGAGTTTTTTGCTTTTCGTTATTTTAGTGAACCCAATTCGCTCGACTAGCGCTATCTGCGGCCGCCGAAACGTGCTTTTAGGGGACAGCCAGGTTCAGGCTCTTTTTGGTAATTACTTGTAAGTAACAGTGCCCCCAGTTACTAGCGCTATCTGCAACTTCTGAAACGTGCGACTGACGGGCAGCCGGTTCCGCTTAATCCCGATAACGGATTCATCCCCAAGGACCGGGGATAAACCCGTTATCGGCCTTAATGCTCACCAGCTAAACGCCCTTCGTCGCACTCTAACACAAAAGGACCGTCCCCTCTCTGGAGAACGACCCTTTCGATCAAAGCTGCTGTTCTTGCAAAGTTAGATTTTAGCCTTGAGCCTTTTCTGGATGACCTTGCAAGTAGATGACATGCGTATTCAAGTATTCTTCAATCCCGTGACGCCCGTCGTCACCGCCGATACCGGATTCCTTCCAACCGGAGTGTGACCCGTTCATGGCTTCGAAGTTGAACCGGTTGATGTAGGTTTCCCCGTCTTCCAGTTCGTTCGCCGCCCGGGCCGCGTTGTCCAAGTTCTGCGTGAAGATGGACGATGTCAGCCCAAAGTCGCTGTCGTTAGCCATGTTAATCGCATCGTCTAAGGTCTTGAAGGTCACAATTGGCAATACCGGCCCGAAGATTTCGTCTTGCACGATTTCGGAGTCCTGCTTAACGTTGGTGATCACCGTTGGCTCGTAGTAGAACCCGTTTTCGATGGTGACCTTGTGGCCCCCGGTCGTAATCTTACCGCCGGCCTTGACCGCCCGTTGGACCATCCCGTCTACCTTGTCCAAGGCAGCCTGGTTGATCAGTGGTCCCATGCCGGAATCCTTATCGGTAATTGGATTAGCAACCTTGACGGCAGCCATCTTGGTGGTCAACTTCTTGGTGAATTCGTCGGCCACGTCTTCTTGAACGTAAATTCGTTCACAGTTATTGCAAAGTTGGCCGTTGTTGTCGATCCGTGAATCGATGATGGCTTGAGCGGCCAAGTCTAGGTCGGCATCGCTGCAGACGATGGCTGGCGCCTTCCCGCCTAATTCCAGGGAAACCTTGGCCATGTGAGTTGCGGCGGCCCCCATGACGCGTTTCCCGGAATCCACGGACCCGGTCAGACTAATGATGCCAATCTTCTTGTTCCGGGATAGTTCGTCCCCGACGACCGAGCCAGGCCCGGTAACAAAGTTGACGACCCCCTTCGGAATGCCCACCTTATCGACGATCTTGGCAAATTCCAAGGCCAGGTTAGGCGTATCGGAACTTGGTTTCATCACGATGGTGTTCCCGGTAACCAAAGCCGGCCCCATCTTCCGCGCAATCAGGAAGAATGGGAAGTTCCACGGTAAGATCCCCGCGGCCACCCCAATGGGTTGCTTAGCAATCATGATGTTTTCGTTAGCGTTGTCGGATTGGAGAATTTCCCCTTCGTAGGTCCGGGCCGCCGCAGCCATGTAGTCGAAGTAGTCCGCGGAGAACATAATTTCCGTGGTGGCTAACGACTTGATCTTCCCCTGTTCTTCTTGCAACAAAGCAATCAGATGGTCGGCTTGGTTGCGAACTTCCGTGGCGACGTCGTGGAGGTACTGCCCCCGGGTCGCCGCTGGCACGAACTTCCAAGTCTTTTCGGCTTCATAGGCGTCGTTGATTGCCGCTTGGGTTTCTTCGCGCGTGGCACTCGGCACGGTTGAGATCTTCTCACCGGTCGACGGGTTAATCACCGTCAGTAATTTACCAGAAGTTGAGTCCTTAAATTCACCATTAACATACATTTGGTAGTGCTTTAATCCAGTTTCTGTTGCTGGCATTGCTAAGGCTTCCTTTTCGTTAAATTCTTAAACGACAACGTCACAAAAACTTATTTACCAGGTACGTAGTCGGGGTCGATGACCAGCACGGGCTTGATGGTCTTCCCGCTACCGGAATCGGCGTTAGCTTCGTTGATTTGGTCGAAGCGGTAGAACTTTTCGGTCTTGTCGAAGTCAAACATCCCGGCCTGGTAGAACCGAATCAACCGTGGAATATCGATTTGTGGTACGGAATCACCCATGTTGACCCCGACGACTTTCCGGTCGCTCACACACAGGTCGTTCCAGGTATCCAAGTCGATGTGGTGTGGCGTAACGGCGATGGTGGCCGTAGTTCCACCCTGGGCTAAGGCTTGGATGGAGTCTTCCATGACCTGCTTAACCCCGGTCGTATCAACCGCCCAGTCGACCCCGTAGCCGCCGGTCAGCTTCTTGATGGCTTCGACGGCGTTTTCGGTCTTACTGTTGATGGTGTCGGTCGCACCGAGCTCTTTAGCCAAAGCCAAACGAGAGTCCACCACGTCCACGGCAATGACGGTCGTGCACCCGGAGATCTTACCGGCCATCATGGCGGCTAACCCAACGGCCCCGGTCCCGAAGACGGCGATCGTATCACCGGGCTTCGGCTTCAAGGTGTTCAGGACGGTCCCGGATCCAGTCACGTACCCGCAACCTAGTGGGCCTAATTTCCGCAAATCCAAATCCTTAGGAACTTTGACGGCGTTCCGTTCCCGAACTACCGTGGTCGTGGTGAAGGAAGATTGGTCGAACATGTCGGCAACTTGGTGGCCATTTTCCGTGAAGTGGGCGCTCCCATCGGGCCGAACCCCAGACAAGTTATTAGCCGCGTAGTTCAGACACTGTGTCGGCATCCCCTTCAAACAATTCGTGCAATTTCCACAACCATAGAAGGATAAGATGACGTGGTCACCGGGCTTGAAGTCCTTGACTTCGGGCCCCACCTTTTCGACAATTCCGGAACCTTCGTGGCCCAAAATGATTGGATAGCCAATTTCGGCGTCACCCTTTCGCAGCGCTTCGTCGGAGTGACAAATCCCGGTCGCAACCATGTGAACTTGTAAGTCGTCCGCCTGCATCGGTGCCAATTCAACGTCATCTTTAATTTCGAAGGAACCGCCCTTCTTATCAACAACTGCCGCTTTGATCCGCATAATATCATCCTTTCTAAAATAATGATTCAGCAACTTGATCGACGTGATTAGAGACTCGCAATCCGTGGATCATGGTATGCCCCCACAGTTATCGGGGCCGCTAATCACGATGATGGTTAATCAAAGATTGTGAATTACTAATCATTCGCTCTACAAGTTCGTTATAGTCCTTTTTCGGCCGTAATTAAAGGGCTTTCATAATATTTTTATATATTTTTGATGTGCCGTTTTACAAGTTTGTTTATTAATTTGTTTGTAAATTCACATTATTAATCGGTCGATTACCTACCGCAATCCCCGGCCGAACGCGGCATAAATCGTTATACTTGCACGCAATTAACCGGCCAAATTTTTCGGTTTTTTGCTATTCAAGACTAAAAAATCGCGTCCACAAAAAAATCCGAACCACCATGTGATTCGGACCATTTAGTCAGACTTTGCTTATTTTTGGACCATAAACGAATGATCCGGAATGCGAATCAGCGTAAACCGGTTTGCTAACCGCCCAGCGTGCAACCCAATCCCGTTAACGAAACTCTTCTTATAGGTGGTCTCAATGACGCCGACCCAGGCCTTCTGGTGCCGTTGGTCGTAACGCGCGACCCGCTGTTTATCCCAGTGGTACGCCGATGCCGGTAAGTTGATGGGGTTCTTCCCCGTCGCCACCGTTGCCGCCGTACTATCGACCCGGTACTGCTCGCCTTCGGTCAGGTAAGTATATTGTTGAATGGGTTTCTGACCACTATTATTGGTTACCGCGACGTAATAGGAAGACCCGCTTCCCGTTCCCGTGTTCAAGACCAGTGGTTCGTAGCGCGTGGTCTGGGAGACCCGGTTTCCTAGTTGATTGACGTTTTGGAAAAAGGTGGTGTAGCTCATGCCGCCAAAGAAAAGGAGCCAAGCCACTAATTCCACCGTCGAGATGGTGAAATTGCGCCAAGAAAAGCTCCGGCCCTCCTTAACGATTAAATGAATTCGCCGCACACGCATATCGTGCGTCATCCAGATGAGAGTGATCAAGACCAAGAGCCACAAGACCATCCCGACTAAGTTCCAAGTTGATTTCATGAAACGATTCGTTCCCTTCCCAAATCTTGCTTAGTTTAATGTCACGTTTTCCATTACCCCTTAGCTTACGAGATTGCCGCCCCGAATACAAGCGCATTTCGTGATAAATTCCGTTATACTAAGGCTAACCACATCCTATAAGGAGGGATTTCTCATGTGTACTAGTCTGACCTACACCAACGGCGCCGGGCAACACTTCTTTGCCCGAACCATGGACTTCCCCACCACCACGCCTTGGCGCCCCATCTTCTTACCTAGAGACTACCGGTGGATGACGGCATTACAAACGCGGCGAATGACCCGCTACGCCTTACTCGGTGGCGGCCGACTGGCCGTGGATCGGCCGGCTTACCTGATGGCCGATGGGATCAACGAACGGGGCTTAACCTGTGCCGAGCTCTACCTGCCCGGCGCAACCACCTACGCCGACGAGCCACTCGCCGGTAAAGTCAACCTGACCCCGCAAGACTTTATCAACTGGGCGCTGGGCGAACACGCCACGTTGGCCGAGATTGTGGCCGACCTGCCCCAAGTCCGGTTGGTGAGTCGCCGCTGGGGGAACGACCGTTACGTCTACCCCTTCCACTGGATTCTAAGCGACCGGACCGGGCAAACTCTGGTGATTGAACCCACCGAGCTCACCCTGCACGCCCAAATTGATACCAGTGGTGTGCTGACCAACACCCCCGTTCTGGCGACCCATTTACATAATCTCAACCAATTTCTCCACGTCCCCGGCGACACCTTCCAACCAGCGACCATCACCGCCGCGCGGGAATACCTCACGAGTAGCGCGCCCCTCCCCACTGGTCCCGTCCCCACCGACCGTTTCATCCGGACGGCCATCACCCGTTGGGGGACCCCGCTACTACCCACGAGTCTAGCCACTCAACGAGCCATTTTCGCCTGGTTAGCCGCGGTAAGCCTCCCTTATCACCCCGAACGCCGCCACGAACGGAACCATAATTACACCCATTACCGGTCCCTCATCAATCTCAACACCTTAAGTTATACATTTATTCCCCGGACCACTCACCGTCTGCAACAAATCAAATTAACGCCACGAATGGCGGCCAGCCGGCATTCTCCACACGTTTACCCCGCTAACTAGTCGCTAATTTTACAAAATCTCTACCCACCTTTAACCCGATTGATATGCCGTTGAAACATTTCTGTAATGACTCCCTGATAGTATTAAACACATCGATTACGAAATGACCAAATAAAAAATGATTTAATAATATTAAGGAGTTTGTTTATTTTTATGAAGAAGACGTTAACGAAATTTATCCTGTCCCTAGTTGCCACGGTAGCTTTTGCCTTTACCGGTGCCCAACTCAGCCAACCAACGGAAGCCCACGCGGCAACCGAAATCTCTTACAGCAAGATCCAAACCGTTGCTAAAGCCCAATTGGGTAAGCCTTACGGTTGGGGTTCCACGGGTCCTTCCCGGTTTGACTGCTCCGGGTTCACCAGCTACGTGTACAAGCACGCCGCTAAGAAAGTGATCCCCCGCACCGCCCAAGCGCAATACAACAAGTACAAGCACGTTTCTTACAAGAACATCAAGAAGGGTGACCTGGTCTTCTTCGGTGGGAGCAAGCGTTCCATCTCCCACGTCGGCTTATACGTCGGTAACGGTAAGATGATCGATTCCCAAAACCGTGGTGTTGTGACCGAAGCCGTTCACGCCCCATGGTGGCACGCCGTTGGTTACGCCCGCGTTGGTAACGTGGTCGCCGACTAATTCTTCTCTTCTAAAACGTAAAATCATAAACTTAAACCTTGACCCTTCCCACCATCGGCGTGCGGAAGGGTTTTTGTTTGCCTGCTAGTCAAAAGCGCCCCGTTCTAACGACAATCGTCGCCAAAACGGGGCACGCTTTGTCTTCACTTACCAAAAAAACTACCAATAATCGCCACGATTGCGATCAGCACCCACCAATACCGGGCCAGAAAGTCCCAACCGTTGAGGTGTTCTCCGGGTCGCGGCTGGTGTTGGGTCATGTCCATCGGGTCCGACTGACTCCCCAACACCAATTGGTCTAAACTCACATTCAGTTGGGCAGCCAAACGAACCAGCATCGTTAGATCCGGGGTTGCTTGTCCCTGCTCCCAATCCGTCACCGCCTGCGCCGACACACCTAACTGGGTCGCTAACTGGTCCTGCGATAGATGACGTTTTTGCCGCAACTGGGTCAGTTGCCGGCTAAAATGCATCGTCATGGTCATCCCCGCCTTTCTTCCTTAATTCTATCAAGACCACCGCGTTAATGCCCGAAAAGCACCTCGATACTGCCTAAAATCGGGATCCTCAATTAGTAAACCTGAACGCCTAAACATATCGCCTCGTAGCCGAACTGAACCTGGCATTACGTCTACTCATCGGTCAACAAAAACGGCGCCCGTCATCAAGCTGATGACGGGCGCCGCTAATTTTAGTGTGAGTCTATTTTTCCACAGATGGGTGGGCCGTAAACCACTCGTCCATGTCTAAGATCCGTTGAATTTTCAGACTCGGTAAACCGGCCCGGGAGACCCCGTGGAAGCTTTGCGGGTACCGGACAAAGTCGGCATCCACCCCAGTCTGTTTGACTGCCGTAAAGTACTCTTCGGATTGGCTGATAGGGCAACGCATGTCCCATTCACCGTGAAGTAACCGAATCGGCGTCGTAACCTGCGGCGCGTAGGCTAGTGGGGACTGTTTCCAATAGGAAGCCACCCCACCCTTGGCGAAGAGGTCTTGGCCCAATTCTCGTGGATTGAAGTAAAAGCCGATATCACTGGTCCCGTACAGGCTGATCCAGTTGGTAACGGGCCGTTGGGCGACCGCCCCGGCAAACCGGTGCGTGTGGCCAATGGTCCACAGGGTCATGAAGCCCCCGTAAGAACCGCCGGCGATGTATTGCCGGTCGGCATCTAGTTCGGGGAACTGGGCCAGCGCCGCGTCTAAACCGCTCATCACGTCGGTATAGTCACCCTCACCGTAGTGTTCGTTGACCGCATTTTCGAAGTCCTGCCCGTAACTAGTGGAGCCTCGGGGGTTCACGAAGACCACGCCGTACCCTAAGTTGGCGTGGACCTGGAACTCGTAAAAGAAGGTCTCCCCGTAGTTGGCGTGCGGACCCCCGTGGACGTATAACAGGACCGGCGTCTTGGGTGCCTTAGTCTGGGCGGGCAGATACCAGCCTTCTAAAGCTTGCCCGTCGGCTGCTTTATAGTCGAAATGTTGCGGTTGGGCGTAATCGTGACTCTGTTCGTAGGCCGCGTTAGGATTATACACGGCGCGAACCTGCTGATCGCTAACCGTGACCGTTTGGAGTTCCGCCGGCCGGGTCTGCGCGGAAACCGCTAAGACCACGTGATCACCATCGACCACGTCAAAATCGACGATTTCGTGGGCGGCATCGTTGAGCAACTCGATACCGGCCACCGTTCCCACGTATAACTGACTATGAGCGTGGTAGGCCGCCGTGAAGACCACTCGCTGGTTATCCAGCCACCGGACGAGTTTGCCGCCCGGTTGTTGGGTCCAATCGGCCGCAAATTCGGAGGTGCAATCCGCCGCTAAATCGGTGGTCAAATCGGTTAATTTTCCGGTTTTCAAGTCGACCAAGTAAAGATCCGCGATGGTTTGCGAATCGAACCGGCCATCGCTCCCCACCAGGGCCACGGTTTGACCATCGGGCGCGATGGTGGCGTCGGCAAAGCGGCCCTGTTCGAGACTCGCCGTCAGGTCCGTCGTCTCACCGGTCGCCACGTTGTAGCAATAAGCCCCGTGAGCGAAGTCCCGGTCGTTAGCCGGTTGGTCGTCCTGTAAGAACGTGACCGTTTGTCCGTCGGTGCTGACCGAGGTCAACGCAAAGTCGTATGGTCGTTGGAAAACCTCTTCGACGGCACCGGTCGCTGGTAAATATCGGCGTAAGCGGTAGGTCACGTGCAACGGCAGCCAACCATAGCCGTCCGCCTTATTGATCAGGCGTTCGACGTGCCGGGGCTGAGGAAACGCTTCGGGATTCGGTAACTTGGGCCGTTCCGTGGTTTCGGTGGTCTTAAAGTAAATACTCTGGCCGTCCGCCGCCGCAATCACGGTGTTCACGGCTTCACCTGCGGTCGCAATCACGGCCGGCTCGCCACCCGTCACGGGGACTTGGTAGAGTTGGGCGGGCGCACTGCCCACCTTAGCCGCGTAAAAAACGGTCGTCGCCGTTACGGCCGGTTGAACGTTGAGTTCTCCCGTCGTGGCCACCACCCGTTGATGACCGGCGTCATCCACGCTATTAATCTGCGCCCGATACCCATCGGTTGCTTGATCCATGTGATTTTCCACAAAATAATACCGCCCGTTCGCCGCTACCGGCTGCGAGAGCGCCTTTAACCGGAATAAATCTCGTGCACTAACCCCTGTTGCTGTCATCCGCATCGCTTCCCTTTTCTCATTGTTTTCTCACAAAGTGATTAGTCCTATCCTAGCCTTTCACTTCAGGCCTGTCAATTCTAAAATGATTGGTCCCCCATTTATAGTAGGAACCTGCTAAACTAGACTTGTCTCACCGGGCGTGGCGCTGGTTACGCGTCAACGCTTCACTATTGTTTAAAAGGAGTGTTTAATTTATGAAGATTGCAATTGCCGGGGCCGGCGCCATGGGGAGTCGGTTTGGCGTTAAACTCCAACAAGCGGGCAACGCCGTCACGTTGATCGATAACTGGGCCGACCACGTTCGAGCGATCCAGACGAACGGGCTGGTGGTCACCAAGGACGGTCACGACACGGTCATTCCCATGACCGCGGCTTTGCCACAAGACGTTCACGACACCTTTGACCTCATCATCCTCTTCACCAAGGCCATGCAGATGGACCACATGCTTCAGGAATTAAAAGCCCAACTTGGCAACCAACCGGCCGTCTTAGTTTTAGCCAACGGGATCGGTAACGTCGAAACCATCGAACGCTACGTCCCGAAACAAAACATCGTCGCCGGCACCACGGTCTGGTCATCGAGTCTTACCGGACCCGGTCACATCACTGTCACCGGGTCCGGGAGCATCTCGCTGCAAGCCATCGTCCCCGATCAATTCGGTGACCTGGACCACATCGTCGAGACGCTGAACGGCGCCGGTCTAAAGGCCAGTCCGGCACCCGACGTCCTCGCCGCCATCTGGAAAAAGGCGGGCTTAAACAGCGTGCTCAACACCTACTGCACCCTCTTTGACTGTAACATCGCCGAATTCGGTGCGTTACCCAACTGGCGAGAATTGACCGCGGGCGTGCTGGACGAATTCCAAGCCGTGGCGACCGCCGCCAACGTTGCCTTTGACGCTCAGGCCGACACCGACCTAATTGCCGCCCAGTTCGCGCCGGATAAAAACGGGGAACACTACCCCTCAATGCACCAGGACATGGCCAACCGCCGGCCCACAGAAATCGATTTTCTTAACGGTTACGTGGCCCAGCTCGGCCAAAAACTGGCCGTTCCGGCGCCGAATAACGCCCTGTTAACCCAATTGATCCATAGCCAAGAGGCCTTGCACGGGATCGCCTAACTCCACCTCAGAAAAAGGAACACCACAGAACGTGGTTTTGACACCACATATAGATTTACAAGTAGTTTTTATCTATATGTAGTTGTAATTTGTGATTTTTCATCGTACCATAGACCTATACTTATTTTTAACCGCCAATCATCATTTTAACCATTATTGGCAGCTGAACCTTAGGAGGGTCGCCATCATGGACGTTATTCGTCGATCACAAACTAATATGTACCCTCAGAGTCTCACCGTGGAACGACCTACCGGAGCCCACGCAGCGTTTGATTCCACCCGGATTCACCGTGACCTGGCCGCTCTCACCAGTGACCCCACCGTTGTTCACCGGGCCGAAAGCTTAATCGTCGCCCAGTTGGCGGGCTTTGACGTGGTCGCCACGGGGACCATCGAAACCACCGTGGTCAACACACTCACCCAGTTGGGCTACCCCCAAATGGCCCTGCAATATCAACGTTAACCTAACAAAACGTGGTCGCCCGCTAATTGCGAACGACCACGTTTTAGTTTAACCAATCAAAAACCCGGCATTGGGGCTTATACAGCCACGCGATGCCGGGTATCTTTAGACGTCTAACCTAAGCACTAAAAATCGATCAGCACTCCCCCGAGAACTGACCGACTTCGATTAGGAACTCAATTGAGATTCCAAATGATGTAATTCAGCCGTCCGTACCTCACGAGGTAAGAAACGCCGAATTTCTTCTTCGTTGTAACCTACTTCCAACCGCTTATCATCAAAGATAATTGGGCGTTTGATGAGGTCAGGGTATTTAACCACAAGATCAACTAATTGACTGACTGACAGACTATCGAGGTCGACGTGGAGTTGCTTGAAAATGTTCGACCGCGTCGAGATAATATCTTCACTGCCATTCTCGGTAAGCCGTAAAATCTGCTTCACCTCAGCAGCGTTCAATGGCTTGGACTTGATGTTCCGTTCTTGGAACGCAATATCGTGTTCCTTCAGCCATGCGCGTGCTTTCCGACTGGATGCACTACTTGGTGCAATATACAAATTAATCATATCTCAGCACTTCCTTATCGTTGGATTGAGTAACGATAGAAAACAACAACTGACTCACTTGGGTTCTCCCCCAACAATTCATTGAACTATCTAGTAGAACCAATTTATATGTTACCACAATTGAATGAATAATCAACCCTTTCTGGAAAATTTATGAACAAATAGTCACATTACTTTCAGAGTTAGTTGGTTCACTCAACAATTCCTTTGTTTACAATCGTTTTTGTGATTTGTCCGGACAATTCGCGTCAAAGTCGCTTTTATCATCATCACAAGCAAAATTTTTGCTTAAAACCGACCTTACCATTTTTTAACTAGATGCAGGTGGACGCTCGCAAAATTCAAAAGAATCCATTTTTGAATATTTATCTAATTGAAATGAATATTTAGTCATCACAAAGCGCGATTAAAAGCGTTTTCTTCCCACACATTCCCTAAAATGTGGCTAAAAATTCGTCTAGCGCGTCACCGCGTTCCAGACCAATCTACGGTCTAAATCCTCAAAATAGGGTAAAATTAAAAGCATCAGGATCTGGCCGACGTTCCTCACTGCGGACTTCTTATTGTAGCCGTTTGTATCTTATCTGCAACCCCCAATTTTGCGGACAAGTCAGTCGGACCATTCCTTAACCTGGAGGCGTTTATTTTGGAGATTTTTTATGCCGTCGTGCTTTTGATTGTGGCTACGATTGCGGCGAACTTAGCCTACCCCTACTTTCCCGTAATTCCGCAAGCCTTCTATCAAATTTTCGCCGGCGCGCTACTATCGTTTGTGCCCTTTTTCCACCATTTCGTGCTTGAGCCCGAAATGTTCATGCTAATCATCATTGCGCCACTAATGTTTTACGACGGCCAAAATGCCGACACGCACGCGCTCCGTAAACACATCCCCTCGGTCCTTTCCATGGCCGTCATTCTGGCCGTACTGACCGTCATTTTAATGGGGTACGTCAGCCACGCCGTGATTGCCGGCTTACCGTTAGCCCTTGCCTTCGCGCTGGCCGCCATCGTCACGCCAACCGACGCCGTGGCGGTCTCGTCGATTACCACCAACATGGCGGTCCCCGAGAAGGTCATGGGCATGCTAGAACGCGAATCGCTGTTCAACGACGCTTCCGGTTTGGTGGCCTTTAACCTCGCATTGACCGCCTTTATCACCGGCGAATTTTCCGTCCGTGACGGTGTGGAACACTTCTTCGTGGTCTTTTTAGGAGGACTCCTGATTGGGACCATCCTGGGAATTCTCTTCACCTGGGGCCGCATCTATCTGGTTCAGACGGGGATGGATTCAACCAGCGTCATCGTCCCCTACGATATCCTGACCCCCTTTATCATCTACTTAGCCGCCGAACACCTCGAGTTATCCGGCATCTTGGCCGTGGTGGCCGCTGGTCTGCTTCGGAGCGCCGCTAGTAAGCAGATTCGACTGTCGAGCACTCAGCTGCAGCTGGTCTCCCGCTCAACCTGGCGCATCCTCACGAGTATCTTAAACGGGTTCGTTTTCGTCCTCTTGGGGGTCTCGTTGCCGACGGTCTGGCACAACATCCAAGCTGAGCACACCACGGCGTTATCCAGCTACATCTTATTAGCGGTGATTTTGTACCTGGTGATGTTTGGCCTGCGTTACCTTTGGATTCGCTTCGACTGGGCCCAAATCCACTCCGCGCCGAAGGATCAACGCCACCACGCGTTGATTGGGGCCCTTTCGGGGATTCACGGGACCATCACGTTAGCCATGGCCTTCTCCTTACCCCTGACGCTACACGGCCAAGCCTTTCCGTTCCGTAACACCATGATTTTCATTGCTGCCGTCGTCATCATTTTAAGTCTGTTGATACCAGCCATCGTCTTACCGCTCATCTTACCAAGCCGCGAACAACCGATTGATCCGGAGATGGCCAAACGTGAACGGCAAAATCTGATTGTTTACGCCACCCAGCAGCTGATGCTTGAGCACCCCGAACATCAGGAAGAGACCCAAGCCGTGGTGGAAATTCTTAATAGTCAGTACGGCGACCATCGGCCCAACCGGAAACTGGTCGGGAACCTAATGACCCAAACCAACCAGATCGAAGTAGCTAGTGTTCAGAAATTAGCCGATACCAATCAGGTTAGTCCGGCCTATGCTAACCGCTACGTCCGCGGTCTGATCTGGAAGACCCGGTCGAATAGCCGCCTCTCCTTCGCGGGCTTCGGGATGTGGTTCCGCTACGTCAATCACCGGCTCACCCACCGCTTGCGTCACCGGGGCAACCGGAACCATCACGACCGCCGGCGCCAACAACCCGGTTACCCCACCCCCGCGCAGATTGACGCCCTGAAGACGCAACGCGAAAAAACGCACGCCAACATGCGCGCGGTCTTTACCTTGATGGAAACCCAGGGCTATAACGACGTAATGGCTTACTTAGCCACCCACACCACCCCCGAAAATCAGGCCGAAATCAACGCCGTGCGGACCTCATATAACACCCGCCACCGGCACTTTACCCAACACGATACCAGCGACCTTCAAAACGAATTGTTCATTCAAGCCTTCCAATATGAATACAACTACGTTCGCCAGCAACGGGTGAAGCACGCGATTCCCATTGCGCTAGCCGACGATCTGTACCAACAGATTTCGACCGATCAAATGTTGTACATGCAAGAGATTGCGGGTGACTAAATTAAGGAGCGTCACATTTTCTTCACAATTAAGGGGTATAGTGGAAACATAACTTACGAATTGAAGATGAATAAGTTACGAAATTTTACTCCTCCAAAGTAATTGTACCCCGGAATGTCTCGGCAGATGTCTGAGCGTCCGTGTACACGTAATTTACGTTTCAAGCAAAAGCGGTGAGTCCCATCCTGGTTGGTGGGGCGCACCGCTTTTGGTCGTTTAGGGGGCCGTTTGTCTCCCCGCTAGACCTGCTAGTATGAGAAAATTCTCATAATTTTAAGAAAATGAGACCAAAAATTTACAGTTTCCGCAAACTAGCTTATAATTTCTTTAACACGTTCCACACTTAGCGTTTTCTTGCCAGCAGCTGGCGGCTTACAAAACGCCAGTTAGACGTAATCGGAGGGTGACTTTTATGAAGCTGACAATTCTATCAACCAGCGATACACACGGGTACGTTTTTCCCACGAACTACGTGAAGAAAGGCAGTAAGCAGGGCTTCGGCCTCGCCCGGGCCGCAACGGTGGTAGCGCGCGAACAAGCCGCGGCTGAGGGACCGGTAGTGACCATTGAAAACGGCGATTTTTTAGAGGGTTCTCCCCTGGCCTATTACGTTGCGCGGGTCCAACCCGACCGCAATCCCGCCCCGCTCATGAATATCTATAATCAGGTCGATTACGACTGCGGGATCCTGGGCAATCACGAATTCAATTACGGCCAGGAGTACCTGCAGACCGCGATTCGCGATGCCAAACGCCAGATTCTGTGCGCCAACATCCTCGACCACAACGGCGAACCCGAATACGGCAAACCTTACACCATCATCGAAAAGGCGGGTATCAAGATTGGCGTGCTGGGATTAACTACGCAAGCCGTTTATAAATGGGAAAAGGCCACCAATATCAGTGGGCTTCAATTCGAATCGGCCTTTATCGCCGCCAAGAAGTACGTACCCATCATCCGCGAACAAGCCGATATCGTGGTGGTCTGTTACCACGGCGGTTTCGAACGCGATCTGGCCACCGGCGAACCCAATGACATTCACGTGGGTGAGAACGAAGCCTACCATATGTTAGCTGAGATTCCCGGTATCGACGCCATGGTCACCGGCCACCAGCACCGCCAAATCGCGACCGAACTCTTCGACATCCCCACGACCCAACCAGGCTTCCGGGGACAAGCGGTCGGTAAAATCACCCTCGATCTGAAACGCGACGCAGCCGGTAAAATCACAGTGATCAACCACGATTCCGAACTGGTCTCGGCCGCAAATGCCCCGCTAGATTCCAAGGTGATTAACGCTGCGGCCACCCTGAACTCGCGCGTGGGCCACTGGCTGGACCAACCACTAGGCCACATCAACGGAGACATGACCTTCCACGACCCGTTCAAGGCCCGGATGCACGAAACGCCCTACATTGAATTCATTCAACAGGTCCAAATGGCGACCATGGGCGCCGACATTTCCGCCACGGCGTTGTTCAGCGACGAGGCGTTAGGCTTCGAAAATCCGATTACCATGCGTAACATCATGACCAACTACGTCTACCCCAACGGGTTATCCTTGTTAAACATCACGGGGGCCGACCTCAAGGGGGCCCTGGAGGTCACGGCGCGGTACTTCACCATCTCGAATGGTCAGATTACTGTCAACCCGGCGTTTGTTCACCCCAAACACCGGCAATACAACTATGATATGTACGAAGGCGTCAATTACACACTCAACATTGCCCAACCAATGGGCCACCGAGTTGAGAACCTGACCTACCACGGCCAACCGGTCAAGCCGGACCAACCCCTGCGGATCGTGCTCAACCAGTACCGCGCGGTGGGCGGCGGGCATTACGGCATGTACGAGGCCAGCAAGATCATCGCGGAAAGTCAAAGTCCCATGAGCGAGCTGATTGCCGACTACTTGCAGGAACACCCGACCATTGACGCCACCACCAACGATAATTTCCAAGTGGTCAACGAGCCCCACGACCTGACCGACTAACTTAAAAAAGCGTTCGCTGCAACATCTAACTTCACGGTTAGGTTTCGCAGCGAACGCTTTTTCAGTTTAGAACTTTATGATTCAGCATTGCCCGCAAACGTGTAATAGGTCTGCTTGCCGAATTTGTAAACGTGGTAATGATCCGGATAGCTCTGATTCTTAGGCGTTTGTAGTTTGGTCTTTTTCGTGTCGGTCACCGTCAATCGGTATTGGTATTTCCCGTGGGTCGCCACCCGCTTGGTCGGGATTCCCTTTATAGCCTTTTGGGTGTAATAATACCGGTGGGTCCCCTTCTGGGTGAACTTGGTGATCTTCGCGCTGGCCTGGGGCCGATACTCCGTTCGTTGCCGCGACTGCTTGACCGTACCAAAGGATTCCAGGTACCCGTCGGTCGTGACAGTGATCCACGGTCCGGTCCAGGTACTGGTCTTCACTGACGGCGTAAAGGCGGGGGACTCCCCTTTGGCTTCCAACATGTACTTGGGCCGCGTGGTCATCGTCAGGTACCGGCCCACGTTATTTAACGCCGTATATTCGCCGACGCCGCCCGCATGGACCTTCTTCGGCCAGCCGTTTTTAACCTTCAACTGGTAGTTGACCGTTAACAGATCAAAACTTGCCTCTAACCGCGTTTTGGCGGGATCCGTTAACCCCGGTAAGGGCTCGGATACCTGACCTTTAACCACGGTCCCCCGAGGAATGGTCACCCGTTGACTAGAACCGTACAGTTGAATCCGAAAGGTCTGGTTGGCCCGGTAATAGGTATGGTCGCTCCGTGAAGTGGCCGTCGCGGTGATTCCGGCACTTACCCCTAATCCCACCGCTGCCAACAGGAGCAAGCTCGATTTAACCCAATTAACTCTCATGATCGTCCTCCTCCGATAATCCATGATTGGGTTAAGTATAGCACACCGCCCACTCAAAAAGTGGTCCGGTTGCCAACCGGCCCCCGAACCACTGTAAACGACCTATGAAGCGTTGGCCGCTTTTTTCTTTTTCTTCTTCTTTTTCTTTTCGTCGCCAACGTATTCGACCGCCGTCAACTTGCGAATGGTGGTAACTTTGATTTTCCCGGGATAGGTCAGTTCGGCCTCGACTCGCTTGGCCACTTCCTGAGTCAGATTGGCCGCCGCTTGATCGTTTAAGGTTTGCGGGTTCACGATGATCCGCAACTCCCGACCAGCCTGGATGGCGTAACTTTCCGTGACGCCGTCTTGGTCGTTGGCAATCTTTTCTAGCGACCGCAACCGGTTGATGTAATCTTCCACGGATTCACTCCGCGCCCCCGGTCGGGCCCCGGAAATCGCATCGGCCGCCGCCACCAAGTCGGAAATCGGTGACGTCTTCTCCACGTCGCCGTGGTGCGCAGCAATCGCGTTGATGACGACCGGATCTTCCTCGTACTTCTCGGCAAATTCGACCCCGATTTCCACGTGGGTGCCTTCGACTTCGTGGTCGATGGCCTTCCCCAAGTCATGCAAGAGACCGGCTCGCCGCGCTAAACGGGTATTGTACCCCAAGCGAGCGGCCATGGCCCCCGTCATCTGGGCAACTTCGATCGAGTGTTGTAGGACGTTTTGCCCGTAGCTGGTCCGGTATTTAAGCCGACCAATCAGCTTCATCAAATCGGGATGCATCCACCCAACGTGTAAGAGGCTGACGGCCTGCTCACCGGTCTCCCAGAGGCTGTGGTTAACGTCGCGTTGGGCGTTTTCCACCTGCGTCTCGATCTGGTTAGCCGAGATGCGCCGACTGGCCACCAAATTGGTGATGGCCACCCGGGCGACTTCTCGACGAATCGGGTCGTGGGTGCTGATAAATAACGTGGTGTTGTCGTCCGGCACGAAGATCAGGTCCGTCCCGGTCAGCGTTTCGAGTAACCGAATATGCTGCCCATCGCGACCAATAATCTTGCTCCGCACTTCGCCGTTTGGCACCGTGACCGTATGCTCTAAGTGTTCCTTAGGCAGGTCTTGCGGCCCAGATTGGGTAGCGGGTAAGACCACATCCTTGGCCCAGCGTTCGGCGTTGGCCTCGGCGTTATCATTTTGCGCCTTGATTTCAATGTCTCGGTCGCGCTTTAATTCGATCTCCGCTTGACGCAATACTTCATCTTGTGCGGCCTGGGTATCCATCCCCGCCCGCTCGGCAAGCGTCGTCGTCCGGGTCTCCCGCAACTCCGCTGCCTGATCCCGTAAATCATGGATGGCGTGGCGTTGTTGCTGGTTGACTTGGCTCCGCTCATCGAGCATGGCGGTCTGGTCGTCCAACCGCACGGTCATCTGGTCTAACAATTGTTCCCGTTGCTGGCGGCGCTGTTCACGCACCGCAATATCACTTTGTTGTTCGGTCAATTCGTCCTTGACGGATTGCTGATAGGCTAAGGTTTCTCGTTGGTTTTTCGCTTGTAACTTTGCCACTTGAGCTTTGGTTTTCGCCGTCGCCTGAGCCACAATGTCACGCGCCTGTTCTTGCACCGCGAGTAGTTCTTGACGGTGTTGGTGTTGACGCACGAGATAACCCAGTACCAGCCCAATCAATAACAGACCGATTATCAATCCAGTTATTAACAATTTAACTTACTCCTTAATTTGACTCCCGGGAAACGCTCCCGGGTGGGTTGGTCAGGTTTCTCGTTAATTATACGCCATTTTGAGGGACAACCCAACTCTTCAATTTTCCGGCGGCGTCATCGCGACCGGTAAAAATAGCCAGACCAGTAATCCCGCTTTAAGCCCACTGGCGACCCACAGCACGGCCGGTGCGGCCCACTGGGCTAACGCCGCGCCACCGCCACACCCGAGTAAAAAGGTACCGATGGTCCAGGCAAACTGACGCTGGCGGTGCCGGGCCACCGGATCACGGTGTATCCAGGCCCGGTAACTGGCCGTCGCCAGGTTCTTCGTATTGCCGGTCATGATGCCATTGTTGATGGGAATCCCCCCGACCTCGCGAAAGACTGTCAGTTCGTAGCCAGCCACGACGCCCAGTCCAAAGATCAACCAGGCGGTCGGCAGGATCAGTTGCAACTCCGCTAGGGCCAGGTAAACGCCCACGTCAATGGCCATCAGCCAGCGCATTTGCCGGCGGGCGTTACCGCGACTCAGGTGGTCGCTAATCCCCTGTGCCCCAAAACATCCCAGAAAGTAGCCAATCAACACGGGGACGTTAACCCAGGCGGCCGCCCAGCCGTGCTGGACCAGCTTGACCATCATCACGACCAGATTCCCCGTCTGGGCACTGACAAACACGGCACCGTGATTCAGGAAAGTATCGGCATCAATCATCCCCATCACTAACGTCGCGCCCAGGGTCAGAATCGTCTGGGTCAACGGCCGAAATGTCGGTGTTTGGGCCATGGCGCTGACTCCTTTCTAGTGGAAGTACTGAGCTAAGAAGCGTTTAACGGTCGACTGATACAACTGCGGATTGTGCGACAATGCCGCGGCGTGTTGGGCCCCCGGTACCACTAATAGTTGTTTTGGTCCGGCGTCGGCGTGGTAGACCTGATAGACCATCTTGGTCGGCACAAAAGTATCCGCCCCGCCGTGGATGAACAGCATCGGTTTATGGTTCCGCTTGACCGCACTTAACGCGTCGGCATCCTTGAAACTAAAGCCGGCACGGACCCGCGTCACGGCACTGGTCATGGGGACCAACGGCCAGTACGGTAAGTTATACATCTGCCGGGCTTGGTAACGAATCTCGGCATCGGCCGTGGTGTAGCCACAGTCTTCAATGTAGGCTTTCAACTGCGTAGGGGTCTTCAGGCCACTGGCGATCATGGTTGTGGCCCCACCCATCGAAACCCCGAAGAGCACAATCTGCGACTGCTTACCTTGGCGGGCAATCACCTGGTTGATCCACTTTAAGTAATCCCGACTTTCGAAATAACCATAGCTCATGGCCTGACCACCACTGGCCCCCTGTGCGCGATCATCGGGGACCAGCACGTTATAACCTAACTGGTGAAACATGCCGGCGTACCCGCCCATCTGTTCCTTACTGGACGCGAAGCCGTGCACCAAGACCACCGTTTTTTTGGTGGCTCGGGCTGCCGGCAGATAGTTCGCCACCAACTTGAACTTGGCGCCCGCCGCCGTTTCGGTCCACCGGTATTTCTTGGCGGCCTGGTACCAGTGTTTCTGTGGGTACAACGGATCGTTCGTGGTCAGGGCTTTCGGCGCCCCGATAAAACTCTTTTTTCCGCGGGCCACCGTCATGTTATAGAAGTAAAAGCTGGCCCCCACCAGCGCCACGACGAGTAATCCCACTAAAATTCCGCCGGCAATTAACCAACGTTTTAAAACTTTATTCAACTGCATTTCCCCCTTAAGCTTGCCTAGAGATAGTATACGGGGTTCCGTAGTTCAACGCAATTGTTAAGAAGTTTGCTATAATATAGCCAACTTCGTGTGCCGATAGGTCTCCTGCTGACTAATTCAAGGACTTCTAAGCCGCTTATGCTGCTCAGTGGCCGGACGACCTCGGTACACATCACCCGCTATTATCTAAAGGAGGCTACCATCCATGACCTACTCATTAAATTGGGATCTCGATTCACTCTTCACCGGGGGGATTCACTCCGCCCAACTCAAAACCAAACTCATACAGATTAAGACCGACACCGCCGCACTCGGCGACCTGCTCGACCGGTGGGACGTGACCAGCGACGCCCCCAACTTTCAACAATTCATCAAGCTCATCACCCAGTTGCAAGCCGTCGAAGCCGGGTTAGCTCAGGCCAACCTCTTCGTCAGTTCGATTGGCTCCGCCGACATCGCCAACCCCGCCGTTGCGCCGACCGAGGACCGCTTACGCAACCTAGAGACTCAGATTCAGACCGTCAGCGATAAACTCAAAAAGGTGCTGGTTCAGGTCCCCGATACGCAATTTGCCGCGATGCTCACCCAACCGGCCTTACAACCCATCGCCTTTAACCTGACCGAAATGCGCGACGCCGGCAAGGAACTGCTCGACGATAAGACCGAAAACCTCATCAACCAGTTGAACCTCGACGGCAAGGCCGCCTGGAGTTCCCACTATGATTCATTGGTCGCCACGGTCAGCGTCCCCTTCCACGATACCGACGGTAAGCCCGTGACCCTCTCGGCCGGGCAAGCCGACAACAACCTTTTAGGCAACGCCGATCCACAATACAGAGCCGATCTCTTACCCGCCTGGGAGCAAGCTTGGGCGGACAAAGAACAACTCTTTGCCGACACGCTGAATCACTTGGCCGGTTTCCGTCTAACGGAGTACCAGGCCCACGGTGTCAGCGACTTCCTACGCGCGCCGTTAAAGGATAACCGGCTAAGTGCGGCCACCCTAAAGACCATCTGGCAAGTGGTCGATGACAACAAACAATTTCTTCTCGATTATCTAGATCGTAAGGCGGCACTACTCGGCAAGAAACACGCCGGTTGGCAGGACGTTGAGGCACCGTTGACGCTCCCAGGCGGTCAGCTACACCGTTTCACCTACGACGAAGCTGCTGCTTTTATCATCAAACACTACGGCGAATTCTCCCCGAAGATGGCCGCTTTAGCCCAAAAGGCCTTTGAAAATCACTGGATCGAAGCCGAAGACCGCGCGGGTAAGGCCCCCGGCGGCTGGATGGAAAGTGCCCCCGAGACCAACGAATCCCGAATCTTCATGACCTTTACCGGCTCACCCAACGACGTGTCGACGTTGGCTCACGAACTGGGACACGCCTTTCACTCCAGCGTCATGGGCGACCTGCCTTACCTGCGCCAGGGGTACGCCATGAACGTGGCCGAAACCGCCTCGACCTTCGGGGAACTGATTGTGGCCGACGCCAACGTCAAGGCGGCCACCAGTGATGCCGAGAAAATCACGTTGCTGAACGCTAAGATGGATAACCCGGTCGCCATGTTCCTCAACATCCGGGCACGGTTCCTGTTCGAAACCCGCTTCTACCAACTTCGGCAACAAAAGTTAGTGACGCCAGCCGAACTCAACGAACTGATGTTAAACGCCCAAAAAGAAGCCTTTGGCCACGACCTGTCAACCTACTCGCCGCATCTCTGGGCTAGCAAGTTACATTTCTACATCGACGACCTGTCCTTCTACAACTTCCCGTACGTCTTCGGTTACCTCTTCAGTCTAGGCATCTACGCCAAAGCCCAACAGACCGACGACTTCGAGGATCAATACATCGCCCTGTTGCGTGACACGGCCAACATGTCCAGCGAAGCCCTGGCTCAAAAACACCTGGGTGTCGACCTAACCCAACCGGACTTCTGGTTAGCGGGCGTGGATTTGATCAAAAAGGACGTCGCCGAATTCATGCGGCTGACCGATCCTTTAGTTAACACGACCCCACACGCTTAAACCCAACGCTTCGTGGTATAATAAGGTTAGATATTAACTTTTATAATCATACGTATGATACTGACAACGATTTGCCAACTACCAAACCAAAAGCTATAAAGATAAGGCCGAGGCGCCGCTGAGCCAATCTTTATTTTACTTTCAACGTACAGCTGGAGGGCGACCAACTTTATCCCAATTAGTATTACGCGTATAACCAACATAAAGAAGTGGGTGAGCAGATGTTTCCGGAACGACTTCGGGCTTTGCGCCGGGGGCAACACATTACCCTCGAACAACTAGCAGAGGCTTTGAACCAACAATTGTCAACGGACGATGATGAACACAAGAATACCGCTTCTCAGATTGGCAATTGGGAACGCGGGGTGCGGACACCCTCGTTCGTTGAAGTCCGCAAATTAGCGGAATATTTCGACGTGACCATGGACTACTTGGCCGGCAAGACGGAACGTGACGCCTATGATTTAAGCCGCCTGTTCCTGTCTGGCAAACAACTCAGTTTCAACCGAGAGGTGTTGAGTGGTCAAGACCGTTACGAAATTTACCAGTTGATTGACGGCTATTTGCACGGTAAGGAGAACCGCTTTACCCATACCACGCCCAATCAGCAAGAGGAATTGGACCTACACCTCGACGACCATTAAGGCCCAAGTCGGCTGTTATCAGCCGACTTTTTGTTTGGTGCCTGCCCGTCTCGACGGCGTTAAAGTAACTTCCGCAAAACCCGCTGCTTTTTTCGCCCAATATCGTTATGGCACCCACTTATTTTACCTAGGAGGCTATCCCTTGAATCCCCGTAAACTCAAAAAGTTAAAAAAGACGTTCCGGCACCAACCGTTACCGCAGCAACGGACGGCCTACATGGACCGAATGAACGGTTACTACAAACAGTTCAACGATTATCCCGCCATCAAGATTCTCATCAGCAACGTCCTACTGGCCGACCACATGCTGGCGGCCGGCGACTTGCCGCAACAGTTGCCGCTCCTTCAATTGCCGGACAACAGTGAAGACCTGATTTACCAGAAACTCAATCAGCTGTACCCGGCTGGTGATCAGACCGGTGACCGACTCTGGAATGACCTGATCGACGCGTTACCGCATCTAGATCACGATCTGCGCTCCTTCCGCGACTACCTGGAAGACCACTACGGCATGTGGGCCTACACGCCGCGGCCATTCATCAGTGATCTCGCCGACTTTGTGGGTGACCGGGCCGTGCTCGAGGTCATGGCCGGTAACGGCTACATCTCCAAGGGGCTTCGCGACGCCCACAAAACCGTCTACGCCACGGACAGTCAGGCGTGGACCGCCGAAAACGAGACCGGTCGGCACCCCTTAACGACCATTGAGGCGTTAAGTGCCACGGACGCTTTTCAGAAATACCAAGACCAAGTCGGCGTGGTGGTGATGTCCTGGTCACCGGACGGTCTGCCACTGGATTGGGACTTACTCCAGACCATCCGCCAATCTAAGACGACGGTGGACTTCGTAGTCATCGGCGAGCCCCACGGAGCCACCGGATCGGCCAAGTTCTGGGATAACGCCGAGTTCATCGAAAACGCCGCATCCCGCCAGTTGAACCGCCACTACACTGCCATCGATCTGATCAAAGACCACGTCTATCTGGTGAAATAGTTGCCTAAAAAAGACCGTTGCCACCCGCCAAATTGGCAGATGGCAACGGTCTTTTACTCGTCCACGAGATTCCCCGTAAACTTCTCATAATAACCTGAATAATAGCTAATCCAATTCCGGCGTCACCGAGTGGTGAGTTGGCAGGTTCCCCCGCCAGATCCAGCCATCGGCGTTATCCCGATCGCTAGGAACCCGGTACACGGGCGTCACACGTTGCTGACGCCTCGCTGGGTAACACGTCACCGCCGCGGCCACGCGATTCTGACCATAGTGAACCTGCAGTTGCTGAACAGCGAGACGATTAGCCGCCACTAACACGTGCGAATGCCTCGCCGTCGTCGAACTGATTGCCGCAGAATACATCCCCGATAAACTTAAACCTAATAACATCCCCGCTTTGAAAAATTTATGCATGAGTCTAAATTCCCCTCTATATTATCAACCGACGCGTTAGGCCCCGATTCCCCACGCTCCGGTCACACTAAATTAACTATCTTAGTTACTTTACTCTCCCTGAATTCAGTCTAGCACAAAATTAATTACCCGATGAGATAACTTTTAGTTTCCTGGTTTAGCCACGACTAGCACCCCATGTGCCACCCCGCACCTAACCAGAGAAAACTGCAGACGCCACCGATCAGCACGACCAACGCCAACAGATAAAGCCCCGTCAACGCGGCCAGCGTTGGTCGCCCCGGCGCTGCCGCTTGGCGGTTCGCCACGACTGTGGTTCGCACCACCAAAGTCACCAGAAGACTCACGACCCCAACGACTATCAGTAAATAGGCCCACATCATGTTAATCACCTTTCTTAACGTTCACCAGACATTTTCCACCGGCTGGGTCGGCCACTCAAGTCCGGCTCGCTTCGTCGGTCGCAACAAAATCATCGCCGTAACAACATAGACCACGGCCACCGCTAGTCCGGTCGGCACTGACGCCGTCGGCCGGGTATCCTCGGCTAGACCGGTCATGACCATCACCGTAAAATCGTTAACGAAGTGGCAAAGGATCGGCCACAACAGGCCGCGCGTGCGTAAATAAACGGCGGACAGTAACAAGCCCATGGCCCACGCGTTGCCCATCTGCAGTAACGTCACGTTCAGCGGTTGGTGGACCCAGTTGACCAGGTGAAACAACCCGAAGATCAAGCTGGCTCCCATCACCGCGCTCAATAAGTGGTGCGGCATCAGACGCATTACCAGCGCCAAAACTAAGCCGCGAAAGAAATACTCCTCGTAGCTCGCCGCACACAACGCCAACAAAAAGGCCAGCGTAATCGGCATCACGAAGGGTCGCAGTTGCACCTGCGTGAAGGTCAACAGTTCAAGGCCCGTCAGCCCGATGATCACCAACGGTACCGCATTAATGGCTACCTGTTGGCGAAAGGGTAACGCCGACCGGAGAAAAATCGGGACCCGTAACCACTCGGCGTTCAGTCCCAACATCAGAACCAACAGGATGCCGTCTTGCAAGATGATGTCGGTGGGATCGGACAGTTGGCGCAGGTGACCAATCGTCCCCAACCCCAACATCACCACTAATGACAGGGCACAGAGTCCACCTAAGCGTAAAATTGCTTTGATGTGCATGCCTTTAACGCCCCCTCAACAAGCCCATTATAGACGGGCTATGGTGACACCAAGCGTGGTCCTTACTGGTTGGGTAAACCAACCGGTCAAACAATTTAACGATTTTAAATCGGGTTGATGGATCAATGACCACTCCCCAACACTAAAACCGGCGTCCCAATTATCCGGGACACCGGTCGTTTAACAGTTAATGCTCAATGGCCGCAAAGTTGGCTTGCACCTGAGGCAATTGTTGGCGCCGTAACAGGTACAACGCGACCCCACAGTACAGGACGACCATCACCCCGACCGCGACGACACTGCCCACCGGCCGGGCCTCTTCAGATAGGCCACCAATCAGGATGGCCACAAAGTCGTTGAAGAAGTGAATTAGAATCGGCCAGACCAGACTGCGGGTCCGCAGATAACTAGCCGCAAACAACACGCCCAACGCAAACGCGTTTAGAATTTGCACCAGCGTCGGTTCTAGGCCTTGATGAGTCAGGTTGACCAGGTGCGTGGCGCCGAACAGCAGACTGCTTAACGCCACAGCTGCCCACACCCGACGTAACGTGGTGAGGTGAAAGAGCCGCAGACATAACCCCAGGATCAGGCCGCGAAACAGGTACTCCTCACAACACCCCACTAACAGGGCAATGACCAACGTTAAGCCGACGCCCAACGCCGGCCGACCAGTTGCTAAACTCCCGACTAGCGCGACGGCCAGTAACACCATCCAGATGACCGGTAACGTGTTAATTTTTACCTGGTCGCGCAACGACGGGGTCGGTCGCAAGTAGACCGGCACGTGGAACCACCAGTGGTTAAGACCAATCAACGCGGCCAGTAACACCCCGTCCTGCAGTAACAGGCGGCCGGTTGGACTCCACCCCAGACTCCGGCCCAAGAAGGCCCCGCCGAACATGATGCCTAAGACCAAAACCACTAATTCTAGGATCTGAATACCTTGTCGTTGTAACTTCACACCTAAATCCTCCTTTGCGCTCGCTTCGTACAGCTTACGATGGATTAAATCCTGACTTGACCATTATTCACTAATGATTGACTATTTTTAGTTGACTGGGTGGTCACCACACAGTTTATGCTGACCTTATCAACTTCAGAAAGGAAGTCTCTGTATGTCCGAACTCTCTAGCGGAAACCTCTGTCAGTTGGCTGGCATCACCAAGGCAACCCTCCGCCACTATCTCGACATCGGGTTAATCACGCCGACCCGGCAAACACCCGCCGGTTACCGTAAATTCGACCAACACCAGCTCTACCAGCTCTATTATATCCGTTTTCTCCGGCAAATTGGTTGCGATTTACCGACCATTCAACACCTTTTAGTCAGTCCAGACGCAACTCCGGAACTCCGTCAGTTACAAACGCAGGTGGCCGCCCAAATCACGCAACTTCAAGTAACTCAACAGAATCTCACGGCCCTACTGACTGCCCAGCAGTCCACGCCGCTTAATCAGCTCACCTTCGCCAACCGCCCACAACGGTTCCTCACCGCACTCACCCCAACGGCCGTTGCGCAGCATGACGTGCACACGGCTCAGGCGTTAGCCGACCAGGGAAAGTTGAGCCGCCTCCACCCGATTATTTATCGACAGCAGGCGGGCCACACGACGACCATCCCGTACCAACAGGTCACCCACCCCACGGCCGTTGACTTACCGGCGGGGACTTACGCCGTTCAGGCCGTTCCCATCACGAGCGAAGCGGACCTCGTCGCGGCGGCGACTGCGTTACGCAAAGATCCCCTTTGCCAATTCGTGCCCCAGCCGGACTTGATCATTTACGAGAATCTCAATCTTTCACTGGTTTACAGTCAGGCCGTTGTCTACAACTTGGAGGTGCGGCTAAAATGATTATCAGAGCAAGCGAGCCCCCCCAACTAGACGCCCACCGCATCGGTACCCTGTTTCTGCAAGGGTTTCACGGTAAGTTTGAACATTTTGGGTTCACGCCCACCGAAGCCCGGCTGAGTGCCGACTTGCTGGGCGATTACCTCCTAACCTTTTACGCCCCATCACTCATCGTCGCCGTTCCCCCTAAAGGAGGTCCTCTGAATGGCTGTCTACTCCTCAATCAAGGTCAGACTCTCGGCCAACGCACTTTTAAACATCGTCTGGGCCAGGTTCTGCCTGGTTGGTCTGGTCTTAAGCTGCTTCTATTTCTTCAATTGTTAGATCAACCGGCAAGTCCCGCTCAGCCCGTAGTCGATTTCATCGCAGTGGACCCGCTGACCCGTCATCAAGGAATTGGGACCGCCCTACTACGTTACTGTCAGGCGCACACGACCCAATTAACCTTGAACGTCGCCGCCACTAACCCCACCGCCCACCGACTCTATTACCACCTAGGATTTTGCGACCGCCAAACGCAACACAGCTGGTTGACCCAGCGGTTCCTCGGTTTCGACCAATGGACAACTATGGATTGGGGCAATCAAAAAGGCCCCCGAGACATTTCCCGGTAGGCCCGTCTTCATTCACTAACGCTTAATGATCCCTGCATTCCCGCAATGACACAGGTCGCAACCAGTGCGATAAACGCACTGACGATCACCGTATAAATCACTTGGATCGACGCGACCCCCTTGGTGCGGGTGGCCCCAGAAGTTCCCCGAATATGAAAGGCCACGGCTAGCTCCACCACAAAAAAGATCAACGGTAAATTTCGAATTAACATCTTCTCAGCTCCCCCAAGCTTATTTACCCCCATTATGCCAAGTTTTGTGGGGAAATAGGTCGTTGGGCGGTTGGTTAAGCCAGCTTCCCTGATAACGTTACAAAATTACCAAATCTTTACCAGTTTTGCCCGTTGAATTTAAAGGTTCACCTCTTCATAATTAGGTTAGTTTCACAGATCATCTATAAGGGAGTTCTTTCGATGTTTTCACGATTATTACTTGGTGGTTTCGTTCTGAGCGGTAGCCTCTTCCTGGGCGGAGGGGCGGCCCAAGCGGAGACGACCGGCACACAGCTTCGCGTTGTCTCCACCACGGGCAAGACCCTTCGCGCCACCAAAACCATTTATCCGACCAGCTCCGATCCCGTCGACCCCGACGCTGGCACTGAACTAGACGCCGCGGTCTACACCCCCTATATCCAGGGCTATGTCCCTTACAAGTTGGGCAAGACTTACTCGGCCACGCAGCTTCCCCGGCAGATCACCTTAAAATACGTCAAAACCAGTACGGTCGCCCAAAAGGTGGGCACCCAGTACCTGAAGCAGATCAACGCCTACCGGAAGCAAAAACACCTGCGACCGTTTCGTCACCAAGCAGCTTTGACTAAGAAGGCCAGAGTCCGGGCCCATGAACTCTGGCAAAAACCCAGCCACGTGCGTCCCAACGGCACCTCGTACAACGCCAAGAATAGCGGCTACGCGGAAGTCATGGCCTACACGCCGGCCGTTTTCCTGCAGGGAAGTGGCTTTCAAGACGCGGGCCCCGTAGTCTGTTACACGCCCGGTGGAACCCTCAGTTACAAGCGGACCGCTCAGTCGGCCAGTCACTTCCTCCTGACGGTTGACCAGACTCACCGTCAGACCGAACTGAACACCTGGGCCCGGTACAGCGCCGTTAGCTTCAGCTTCAAGGACGACTACTCCGGCACCATGGCTCAACTTTTTCATCTTTAAATACACAAAAAAACGAGCCGAGAAGTAAACTTCTCGGCTCGTTTTTGGCAGCCGTTAGGGCGAACCCTAACAGGATTTATTTTGGAATCCACATTCCCGCAAAATCAGACACATCACAATACGGTGATCAAAAGTGCCCTGCCGCTCAAAATTCACCTAGCCGCTTGCGCGGACGTGATTGGCAAGCCAATCGCGCGTGATTTCTCGACTCATCGCATAAAAGTACTTTACCATATCTCTTCGCCCGATGCAAGACCCAAACAAAAACGCCCAGGTCATTACCCTAGACGTTTCGGCCTATTTCTTAGGTGTCGTTTTCTTGGTAGTCGTCTTACGCGTCGGCGTTTTCCGCTTCGTTGCCGACTTACGCGTAGTGGTTTTAGTGGCGGGTTGCTTCAATTCAGCCTTAGGTTGATCCGTTTCAGCCGCGGCCTCCTTGGCGTTCTCGGCCGCCGTCTGCAACTTCTCAATCTGGAGCTTTAACCAGTCGTGCAGACTGGCATCCGCCGTATCGGTTTGCGCCACGTAGGTATCGGCCGGCGCTAAGGCGTCGATTCGTAAACCCGACACGTTAATGTCTGGCGTCTCGATCACGGCGTTGACGTTGAGTGGGGCCGTTTCAGCCACGTCCATAATCTTGGCAATGGTCTTGGTATCCTGCAACGGGAGGTTAATCACGCTGAGCTCCAAGCGCACCGAGATATCGGTACCGTTGACCGTGGTTTCGGCTTGGGCCAAGTGGTCCTGCCCAATCTGTTCGCGGATAAAGGCCGCTAACGGCGCCACGGCCTTGTCGGGATCCGCGTAAAAGGCCTTTTGGGGCGTTTTAGAGGTGAAATGTTCCACCTCATCGTTCTCGACAGCATCAATAAAATCTTGAATCTTGCGTTCCATTTCTACTCACCTCGTCCTATTCGCCAAATCGTCTGCGGTCACGGCCGTCCCGTTCGGACTTCCGCAAGCGCAATGCCAGGACTAACCAGTACGCGTTGGCCACCAGCATGCCAATGCTGAAGGCCGACATCAGTAACCGGATCGTCATGCTGGCGTGACTGGTTCCCCACATCACGAACAACATGCCTAGCAGACCCAAAGAATACAACACAATCACGAGTCCCAGCAAGTAAAATGATGGTTTCCAGTCCAGCACGGCCAACACGATAGGCACGGCGTACAGGACCAGCGCTAGAATCGACGTCTTACCAAAGTCGTTGGTCACACTACCGATCTTAACAAAGGGTTGGTTCATCAAAAAATTAATTACTAAAAAGCCCACTAACGAAATAATGGCCCAGGAAATAACGTTACGATCTCTCATTTCAAAAAACTCCTTATCGACGGGAAAATAAAAAACGTGGTCAACCGACCACGTTTAGTCAATTTGATTCTATTTTAACGTATTCCGTAGGGAAAATCAGTAAAATCCCCGAATCCGTTTCCAACTAGTCCACGAGTAGGTCTAAAACGTCGTTAACGTCGATCCCGTTAAAGTACTTTTGGGTATCGGCGGCATTCAAGACGGCCCCCACGTGTTCGCGGTCGTAACGCACGCCTTCCAGCTTAGTCGCCAGTTCGGTCACGTCACTAGGCCCGAAGAAGTCCCCGTAGAACTTGATGTTCTTGATCTTACCACCCTCGACCAATAACCGTGCGTCGATGGTGCCGGCCGTAAAGTGTTGCCGCTTCTTGACCGTAAATTCTGGGGAATTGCCGTAAACCCAATCCCAGTTACTGTAGTATTGGTTAAAGATCTCATCGATGGCGGATTGTTCGTCGTCGTTGATCTGAACTTCCTTGTCCTGGATGGCGTCCAGACTGTCCACGTGGAAGAGTTCCTTGAGTAAGGTGTCGCGGAATTCTGGCACGGTCAGGTTTTGGTATTCTGGTGCCAAATACGGCTTCAAGTTCGTGACCCGAGAACGAACGGACTTGATACCCTTAGACTTCATCTTATCGGCGGGCACGTTCAAGGCGTGGGCAATCACGTCTTGGTCCACGTCAAGCATCAAGGTCCCGTGAGAGAAAGTCTTACCGCTGTGCGAGTACATCGCGTTTCCGGAGAACTTCTTGCCGTCAACTAAGATGTCGTTCCGACCAGAAACTTCGGCGGTCGTGGCGCCCATGTCATGTAGCGCATCGACGACCGGTTGGACGAAGGACTTGAAGTCCCCGAACTCTTCGCTGTCGCTATCCACCACGAAACTAAAGCACAGGTTGCCGAGGTCTTGGTAGACCGCGCCACCACCGGATAACCGCCGGGTCACCGTGATGTTATTTTCTTCAACGTATTTTTGGTTGATTTCTTCCAAAGTGTTTTGGTTACGTCCCACAATGATGCAGGGACCTTCGTAGTAGAACAAAACCAATGGTTCATCGAATTGCTTGTTGTTCATTAAGTATTGTTCGGTGGCTAAGTTCCGCCGAATATCGTGTGACTTCATCGCATACCAGTACATAACCCAAAAACCCCTTTCAAATTAACCAACCGTGTGTCCGGCGACCAAGCCGGAACACTGGTTACCTAAAAGCATAGCACGGATTGAAAACGATTACAATTGTGCTTTCAGATATAAATTTCATTGTGAAAAGACGCGCAAATCAACGTTTACAGCAACCTACCTTTAGCCGTTAGACCGGTGCGTAAAATTCTGAAAATTATCGAAATATTATGATTGGAAACAACGGGATTTGTACTGGGTCAACACGATTAAACTGGGCTATCACCAGTCCATGAAACCACCCCACGCAAAAAGGGTACCCACCATGGGGGTACCCTTTTCGGCCGGGATGTTTTTCCTGGCTAGTTTTACTTAATGGTGGCCGTAGCCGCCATCCCTTTTATACCTATATTATAAGCGCTTTCATCAAGAAAGGGGCTAATTTTGCTCAGTTAGGCTTGGGGATGATTTTGACCCACCAGATTGCGGAAGAAGCCGTGATTGTGTAAATCTCGTTTTAGATCCGTCATGGTGAATCGGTGATAAAACCGCCGATAGTCCTCATCGGCTAAGGTGAATAAATCGGTCAGCGTCTGTGAGATATTCGCCGAAATATCGGTGCTATCACTGGCCTTAGCGCCCTTAGAATCCCCCGTAATAAAGCGCGCGTAGCTAATTGTCGGCGGAATCGTCAAATCGTACAATTCGCCCACGTTGATGTCGCTGAGATCACGAATCAGTTGGTACCCCCCATTTTTACCGACCGACCCTTCGATGTAACCCTGTTTGTGTAACACCGATAAGATGTTACGAATCATCACCGCGTTCAGTTGTAAGGACGTTGCCAGTTCACGGCTAGCAATTTTACGGGGACGGTTTTCGTCCAGGTAGAGCAAGCTATGCACGGCAACGGAAAAGTCTAGTCTCATGGTTTAGCCATCACTTTCCAAAAATTCTGTAATCATAATTCTATGATAACACACTCCGTTAACGAATCTCTGCTGATTTTGTGAGTTCGTGGTAATCCTACTGATTTTTATCATTGTAGATAATTTCTTCACGAATTTGTAAATTGATTTAATGATTTCTCTGATCAAAGTCATGGCTAATAGCGGTTCAAGGCCATAAAAATAGTGCTGGCGGATAACGACCATCAACACTAATTTTCATGAACCCGATTAAAATGGTCTCCCCAAGTTGGCCTATCTGCCCAGCTTGAAGAGACCATTCGCTCACAATATGCTTTAATTCTTCATAAATTCAAATACTTCCGCCGCGCATAAGCGTCCCACAGCGTCATCACCAGTAAGACGATTCCACTCAGGCCTAGACACAGGTGCCATTCCCACATGACGCCGCCTAAGGAATCGCGTAAGAGATTATAGAAATTCAACAACAAGACCATGGCCAACCAAAATTTTACGGATCTTAGCATGTCATTTCCCCCGTTTCTAAGCCCGAGCTTCCACCCAGTGACGCATCAAATACACGTTCATGCCACTCATCACGACCGTCCAAAAGACGGGAACCATTAAACTGATCCAGTCTTGGGCCGTATCGGACACGGACCCCACAACACTGGCTTGCACGTCCATTCCCCAACGAACAACCATGATTCCCGCGTAAACCAGCAGGATCGCTAGCCCAATTTTAACCAATTTTTGCTGAAAATTCGGTAAGAAGGCGCTAATCGTGGTCACGATGAACTGAACCAAGATGACGGCCGCCCATACCCATAACGTTACCAGCAACAACATGGCCACTAAGTATCCCGCCGTCAAATACAGGCTAGCCGTACTATGATCTTGCAGGCCACTGTTTAGAAAGAGCCATCTGCGAATCTCGGCGTGTTCCCACTGCGGCAACCACGGCCAATTAAAACTAATCAGCGTCATTCCCAAACCAACGGCCAACACGTAACCATAGGTGACAAACGAACTAGCTAAGCTCGCCAGATAAAGTTGCCACTCGCGCACCGGCATTAACCGGTAGGTCATACTTACCAGTTCCTGGTTTCCCCGCCGAGCCAAATCAATCAAGACTACTAAACCCCAGATTCCCGTAAAGACTAAGAACGTCCCCGGAAAATCAAGTTCCGCTAGGCCATCTAGCCAAACTTGTACGCCTAGACTCACCACCACGGCAATGAAATACAACCCCACTAACCGATTAGCCCGATGCAATTTGGGCCGCCAAAGGACCCGAAAACTCTCCTGAAACGTGGCCATGGCCAACGCCTCCCCCTAAAAATCTAATATTTTGCTTCCACCCATTTCCGCATCAAGCAGATGTTGATGGTCACGGTAACCACAATGGTGACCAAGGCCACAACTAGGTCCACCCACATGTTTACCGTACTCGACGCCCCGTGGAGGAGCTGGTATTGTAACCGCCCCAGCCAGACCGATAGGGCAATCGTTGCGGCAACGACCAGAATCGCCACCACCACTTTGACAACCTTTTGTTGGCCAGCTGGTAAGAAGGCACTGACCGTATTTAAAATAAAATGAATCAAGCTGACGTACACCCAGGCGTTAATCATCAGTAAGAGCACCAACAAGGCCACAAACACAGCAATCATTTGCCAGTTGTGCGGTAGACCAGTCAGGTTGGACCGCAGTTGGTCGAGCTCCACGGAAAGTCTTGGCCATTCCAGTCCTAGTCCGACTCCCATAACCAAACTCCGAACCGCCACAAAATACAAGTAGGCGACAAAGGCGGTGCTGAGACCGGCCAGGTACTGTTTGGCTTCGCTGGCCGGCATTAAACGGTAAGTGTCGCTCACGTAATCCCGTTCGGTCTGCACGGTCAGCCAGATAAAGGTGACCACGCCCAGGCCAAAGTCACCGGACGACGCTTTTAAGAGACTAAAGTCGCCCATGCCCCCGTGAATCACCTGGCCAATCAAGCTGATGACCACGATCAACAGGTAGAAGAACAACATCAAGTTAACGATGTGACCCTTGGGTTTCCACATACTCCGAAACAGTTCACTAAAGCTCGTCATCGTGAATGTCCCCCCCGTACACGCTTTCGTAGAAGTCTTCGACCCCGATGCCAAATTGACTGCGGATCTCTTCGCTACTCTTGTGCGTGCAAACCGTATGGTCCTTGATGATCACCACTTCGTCCAACAACGCCGCAATCTCGGTGACGTAATGGTCACTGATCAACATGGTCGCGTCGTCAGCCTTCCACTTGATAATGCTACTGATGATGCGTTTACGACTCATACTATCGATCCCATTAAAGGGTTCATCCAGCAAGTACACTGCGGCCTGACGTGATAAGGTCAACGCAATGATGAACTTCTCGCGGGTCCCCCGGGACAACTTGTTGAGCTCCAAATCATCATCGATCTGCAAGAACGTGGTTAAATCTATGTACTTCTGCGCGGAAAAATCCGGATAGACCGTCGCGTAAACGTCGCGAATCTGACTCAGCTTGCTCCCCGGCCGAAATCCCCGTAGCGACTCGGTAAAGCTGATCAGGCCACGGCGCTTGGTGCCGTCGGTTTCTTGATTAATCGCAATGGTCCCTTTGGCGCCCTTGGCCACGTCGGCCATCAAGCGCATTAAGGTGGTTTTCCCGGCACCGTTTTCCCCTAACAGGCCGACTACTCTTCCTTGAACGATCTGTAAGTTAACGTCGTGCAGAATCGTTTTGGTGTTTTTCCGATAACTCAAATCGGTGATCTCAATTGCGTTGGTCATGACTACTCCTCCTCGTTAGTTGTTGCCATGTATTCCTGAATGGCTGCCACGATTTCCCCGTCGCTCAGCCGCAACGCGTGAAGTTGCGTGTACAATCGTTCGATATACCCGTGACTTAACCGTTGTTTCAAAGCGGTGATCTTCGTCGTATCTTGCGTGACGAAGTTCCCCACACCGCGTTTGGATGTTAACACCTGCTCCGTGACCATCTCACTAAGGGCCCGCTGCACCGTGTTGACGTTGACGGTTAGGTCAACCGCCAACTGCCGCACCGCGGGCAACTTCTCGCCGGGGGCTAAGTCGCCCGCAACGATCCGGTGGTACAGGTCATTTTTGATCTGATAATAGATTGGTATTTTATCATCAAATTCCATTGATCCCACCTCAATAGTGTTCTACTTTTCTATTACACTATAGCATATTCTCGAAAAATCGCCAACCCCTATAACTAATTTAATTTGAAAGAATTTCATTGTGAACGTGAACAATTTTACGCTGGTAAGATTTCCCTTCCCGTCCCCTGGCCACCAAAGTGCGGTATAATAATCCCAATAAGTCGTCATGGAAACCTACTGTTGACTAGCCGTTACGCCAAAGAATTCCCAGACTCGTTTTCATCATTTTCATGGTCGTCACTGGTAATTAAGGGCTTACATGGTAAGGAATAAATGATATAGTATAAGTAAGGTTTCTATATGCATCGTGAAGGGGTGGCATCCATTATGTTACAACAATATCAAAATATTCTGGTTCCCGTTGATGGTTCAAAAGCAACCCAACCAGTTCTCGAAAAAGCAATTGAAGTCGCGAAGCGGAATAAAACACACCTGGACATTTTAAATGTGCTGGAAGTCAACCAATTCAGCGATACTTACGGTGGCGCCGTTAGTGGCGACGTGATCTACAAGTTATCGCAAGATGTCCAAGACCGCCTGAACGCGCTGAAGCAACAAGCGATCGACGCCGGCGTCCCCGACGTCAGCATTCACGTTCGGTTTGGGAATCCCAAGCCCGTTATCGCCCGTGAATTCCCAGCGGACCACGATACGGAACTCATCATCATTGGTTCAACCGGGTTAACCGCCGTTGAACGTTTAATGGTCGGTTCTGTCACCAACTACGTCAGCCGCTCCGCTATCTGCGACGTGCTGATCGTTAAGCCCGAAGAAACGAAATAATCTTGCAACTAACGGAACCTACCGTCTGCGGACGGCGGGTTCTTTTGTGTTATTGAGGAGGTTTATGATGCACTGGACGTATACTCGCGACTATCCCCGCGACCGCCCCGCCCAACCCGTGCGCGCCCTATTAAGCGCGTGGTTGATTCCCAGTCACCTGATTCACAGCCTGCGCGTCAACCAACGGGTCCTGGTCAACGACCATTACCGCTCGATGAACCAGTTGGTCCAACCCGGCGACCGGCTCACGCTCACCTTCGTGCCGACTGACTTCACGCACCCGTTTCCGGACGTCGACCCAGACAGTGCGGCCACGGTCAGTGTGCTCTACGAAACGGCCGATCTGCTGGTGATCAATAAGACCCGTGGCAGTAAAACCCACCCCAACCAGCCGGGCGAACGGGGCACGACGCTCAACCACGTAGCGGCCTACCTGGGAGCCGACCAGCCCGGGCCCTACATCCTGAGTCGCCTGGATCAGGAAACCACCGGGGCGTTACTGATGACCAAAACCCCGGCCGTGGTGCCCATCATGGTTCGTAACATTGCCGAAAAACGGGTCCAACGAACGTATCTGGCCTGGGTCCACGGTGACCTTACAGACGAGGGCACCTTTGACGCCCCAATCGGCCGCGACCCGCTGGACAAGCGCAAACGCTTGGTTAACGGCGATCACGCCCAACGCGCCGTCACCCACTACCGGGTGGTCGACCACCAACCGGGCGCGACGTTGGTGCAACTCTGGCTGGAAACCGGCCGGACTCACCAATTACGAGTTCACTTGGCCGCTAGCGGCCATCCCCTGGTGGGCGACCCGCTCTACGGAATCACCGATGGTCAGCGGTTAAAACTACATTGTTGGCGGTTAGCCTTTCCACAACCGTTCACGCTGGGTGACGAGCTAACTACGGTCACGGCTCCGGTGCCGGAGGGATTTAACGACCTAACCTAAAAGACGGCTTAAGTCCCGAAAAATCAGGACTTAAGCCGTCTCTTTTAGATCCGTTATTTAAACGTTGCCACCGCTTGAAAATACCCCACTGAACTAGCAGCCACCCACTGGGGTTGTCCTAGTTGGCGGAAATCATCACTCTTCCCCGTCACTATGGCACCCGCGAATTTAGCCGTTTTTGGGGTCGGGTAGTGCCGGGCATACCGTCCCCCATAGGCAAATAAGCCGTTTAAATCTATTTTTGACCGGTCAGCCCGTACCAGTGTTTGGCGAAAATACCGATAGTCTCTGGTAGTCAATTCTCCTTGGGGTCCGCTTGCTTGAACGCCTAAAAAGTTATTTTCCATCGTGGTGGTGTCCGCTCCTTTGGGGACCCCTAACCAGTACCAAACGGCATGTACGCCCCGGGGTAAGCGCTTCCGAATCTGGTCGTAGGTTAACGGCTGATCAAAGGTTAAGGCCATTTCCGTGATGCGGTTGGGGGTTCGCTGAACCTTTTTTAAGTCGTGAGCGAGGTGATAATCCCTGGCTTGAGTGCTCGGATGATAACGGCAATTATAGAAGATGGGCACCCGTTGTTGGGTCACCCGGTTATACGCCGCGTTACGTTCATCATCCGTGCTATTAAAGGCACTCGGTGTTTCCGGTCCCGTTAACCACGAATAATTGGCGACCAAGGGAGACCAAACCAGCCGCTGACCCTCAATTTGTTTATACCGGTGGCTGACCAGCTGCCCGCTCCCCATGGTTCGATTCGTCAAATATTGGTCACTCACTCGAATGTTGGGCGATAATAGGGTCCCCACTAAATCGAAATAATTATTTTCCCACGCGGTGGCTTGCCGTGACCGCGTGTCCATGATTTTTAGGCCCACGCCCAGCGTCCCCACGCAGACCACAAACGCAATCAGAATCGTGATTACCCAGCGGCGCCACTTCAACCGGCGTGCTAATCGCTTAAACTGTTGTTCATCCGTCATCTTAATCTTCCTCCAAATATTTCCGTAATTTTCGTTGTAACCGTTGGAGCCGCATCTTAACGGCGGCCGGACTCGTTCCCAAAACCCGTGCGATCCGCCGCATCGACCACCGCTGATGGTACCGATAAACCAATAATTGTTGCTCATGGGGCCGGAGCCGCCGTAAGCTCCCTGTAAGTTCGATCAAAAAAGGACTGGTCGGAAAACTCGTCGTTTCTAAGTTAGGTCCTAACGCCTCGTTAACTAATTGTTCCCACCGATTCTCTCGTCGGCACCAATCAATATAGGTGGACCACACGATTCGGTATAGGTAGGGCCGGAGCTTCTCCGGTGGCAGGACCAGTTCCATCTCTAAAACCTTCATAAAGGTGTCTTGTACAATATCTTCGGCAACTTCCAGCGACGCGCCGCGCTTGATTAAGTATCCCCGTAACTCCACAGCTAACTCGCCAACTAGCTTTTCGTACCGTGCCAAATTCACAGTCGTTTCCCTCCCCCGATAAGAAGACGATTGGATGTCTCAAAAGTAACGGTCGTTTCAAAAAAAATTTTCGATTAAAAAGGCCGCCATTTTTCAACGGCGGCCTAACATTAATTCTATCGATGGTTTGTCTAACTCCAGTTTATACCAGTTTTAGCCATTCTATTAGCTAACGCAAACTTTCATCGAATTCACTTATTTTCTGGCAAAAGCCCTACTGAAAGACTACCGTTGCCCTCTCTCATTCTTAGCTTAATGCAATTGACTGGCTTTTTCTGAAGACCACACCGTCGCCATTACCAACCCAATGCCACCAACGATGAGGACCCCCACAAACCAAACCGGTGGCAACAATTCTGCCACCATCAATAGGCCGCCCCACGGCACCATGATTCGTTCCGCCAATTGATTCGTTTGGCGCCACCGTTGCGGCGAATTCAGGGTTCCGGGTAACCGAATCCCAATCCAACTATTCCGTGGCATGTAAGCCCCTAGAATTCCCAGAGCGGTAATTAATCCCCCCACGGGCAGCTGCCGGACAAAGGCTTGTGGGGTTAACACCAATAGCAAACTGTAAAGGCTAATCCCCAAACTCAAGTCCATCGCCAACTCTGGCGCACGCCGCATGCCAAAATGCCGGTGTAAAATTCCCGGTAACCCCAGACTAACCCCGTACAAGATCACCATTCCTAAAAATAATTGCCATGAGCGGTCCGGTTGAATCACACCCCAGCGGACCCGTACCAGCTGTAACCCGCCGGCTAGAATCAGTAAGCCTGCATTTAATAACCGCAAAATTCGTAAGCCCTTGGTCCCTGTATAGTTAATGAGCATCGTGCCCATCCCCTTCTCCAGAATTAGCTTCACTCTAAGCGCCGGTATCAGGGGGGACAACCCCCAACACCCGTACCTATTTTTCAAGGAAGTTCAACTACTAATGCCTCGCGACCAATAAACACCTTATCTACCGGTCGCTGCCGTTTCAAAATCACCCTATTTCCCAACGATTTTTGCGTTTTGACCGTTTCAATCTAGTCCGGATGCTATAGTTGATTTTGTCGGGCCTGCGCCCGGCACTAATCTAACTGTATTGGAGAAACGACTTTAAATGAAAGCTAAACTTAGCGCACTATGTCTCACCATCTTCTACGCTAATTTAATCGGCTTGTTCGCCCACTTCATGACCAACCTCATCACCGATCGCTGGTCCGGGATTGCTCTGGCCTTACGCCTACTGCTTATCATCGCCATGGGGTTAAGTGTCGTGGGAACCGTCCGTCATTTTCTAAAATTAATCACGCCTAATCGGGCCTAATCCAACGACCGTGAAAAATCTTTTCGCGGTCGTTTTTCAATGCACTCAAAAACGCCTAACCCGAAAGTTAGGCGTTGTACGCTCTCATCTTTAATAGTGTTGAGCGGCCTTGAGCACCCGATAATGGGTCACCCCGTAATGTTGGTTCACCGTCACGCGCACCCACTGGCCCTTACGAAACGGCCCCGGATTATCGCTGTTCGTTTTAAGCGTCACCATCTGCGAATGCCCCGCCGCGTTCACCGCGCGGCCCCGGTAAACGTACCCCGTGATTTGATAATTAACGGGCTGACTTAACGGCCGCGTCCCCACGCTGTGGGTGATCTGCAAATCATAGTGGGTGCCCCCGTACCGGTAGACACACCATCCCGCTATGCCCAGAATTTCTAGCACCAATAACCCAACCGCCAATCGTCCCAAATACTGTTCGACAAATTTTTCCAATATGTAATCCCCCGAATGGTTCAATTTAGGCGTCACCGGGCAACCACCCGTTTGCCGCTTCCCCGTGGCCTACCGGTAAACACCTCATCTTAGAATAAATTGGAATCCCATTACGGGCAATAGCTTTCCAAGTCTCCACCCCAAACCTAACGAAAACGTTAAAAACGTTGGCGTTACCCATTAACCCGGCCACTAATTATTCCTGCGAATCATGGGAAGTTCTTACGTTTTGTGTAAGCGCTGACAATTAATTAGATTCACCACAAGTTCAATGGTACACTTGGGTTAAGGAAGTGACCAAATGATGCTCAATCCTCAGGCCCACCACGAATGTTTCGCCCTCCCGCAAAAAAACGGGGCACTGTTATTGATTCCCGAAACGCAGCGGGTCTTGTACACTGATCTTTTAGCCTACCAGGAAATTGCCGACGACCTCAACGACACCTTCGACGATCCCGGCATCGACGAAGCCGCCCGCAGTCAGTGGCTCACCTACCTGGACGACCAAGCCACCCAGGCCGGACAATCCCTGGACGTGGCCACGTTAGAAGACTACCTCTTTTTACTCGATTAAATGAACTAAACAACCGGTCAGCGCTTTTCATCAAGCCGCTGGCCGGTTTTGATTTAACGGCGTTGTTTGACCCACTGATAGGCCAATACGAAAATGCCCGCCGCCACCAAGAACAGCCGGTAAATCAGACTCGTTCCCCAGCGCACAACGGCAAATTCATGGTCCCCGGCATCCCCAATTCGGGCCACCCCAAAGTGGCCGGTATTGGCGTAAGATGAGCCGGTCCGCACCGCTTCTTGGTCCGCATTGTCGTGCGGGTGTTGTAGCTTTTCACCCAAATCTGCCGTCTGGTTGAACGAGCCGAACGTGCGGCGATAGACCGTCGGGAAAACAATCAAATAACTCAACAGGTAATACCCATCCCAGCCGTTCAGGTGCCAGCTAAAGGAGATGGGCGTCAATTCCATGCCACTGATCAAAATCAACAAGGCCGCCGGAAACAGCCCCTTTAAATATAATTGTTTTCGGGTCATCTTGCTCTCTCCTTCATTAATCTGCTTGGTGTCTTTAAACTCTAAATGTCGGCCTCGCCAAAGCAAGCTAGTGAACATACTTAGGCATTTAGAGTCTGAATAGATGCATCCGCCCCCACCTTCTTCTATCCTATAGCTAAGCTCATGTTTAAGACTAGCTCAGTTTAGGTCCATAGATTGGAGGAGAAACACCATGACGAAAGTTTATTACCCCGTCACCCTAGCAAAAATCGTGATGATTCTGTTTAATTTAGCCATCTTAGTGGCGGGACTCGCCCTCCACGACGCCCTCTGGTTGTCCGGCGTCTTCTTCTGCGGCCTGATTGGCGTTCAATTTCACTTCACCGTCTTCGAAGACACCCGCGATACCAACTGGGCCAACCGGCTGGACATCTGGTTGTCGCTACTGACCCTGTTATTTCTACTCTGTAAATTCTTCGTGGTGACCGCGGTTCCCGCCTAAAGGGACCGGTCCGTGACCTTTTTAAATTCTACGCTAGATTAGGCTTAATCGCCCAATCTTTTTTTGATTTAACCGCTCTTTTGCGGATTAATGTCTAGTAACAATTATTACAATACCAATTCGTTTGGCGGATTAGCCTAGTGCGCCATTTCTCCCGGTGCTACACTGAAAGTAAGTCTAAAGGAGGAATTTTGAGATGCGCAAAATCGTTCAAGGCGCGTTGGTTTGTGGCTTGGGACTGAGTGCGTGGTTCGGCTTGACCGCCACGACCACCGCTCACGCCGCTAGTTACTCGGCCGCGCGCAGTCAATCCGTCAAGTTGGTCTGGCGCAAGAGCATGGGCCAAAAGACCTACACCGCGACCACCGGGGCCCGTTATTCCAAGCACCTCGGGACCAAGTACGGGAATAATTCAACCACGAAAACGGTGGTCTGGGTCACCGACGCCCACGAAAAACTCTACCGACCGGCCAAGGGCACGTCCGCCATTTACTATCACGTTAAAAGCAGCGACGGGAAGCTTCAGGGCTGGATCTGGCGCGGCTATCTGAAGACCACCCAGGCACACACCACCACAACTAAGGGGCAGTATTCCGCGGCCCGTTCTAATTCCGTCAAGTTGGTCTGGCGTAAGAGTATGAAGCAACACGCTTACGTTGCCACTACCGGTGCCCGCTATTCCCAGCACCTGGGAACCAAGTACGGTAACAACGCCGACACGGCCGACGTGACCTGGTTAACCGACGGCCACGAAAAGCTCTACCGTAAGGCTAAGGGCAGCTCAGCCATTTACTACCACGTCAAGAGTCGCGACGGCCAGCTCCAAGGCTGGATCTGGCGCGGTTATCTCAAGGCCCAAACTGCCGACAGCCAGGATAATCCCGCGACAACTACCAGCACGACCGACCTTAAGGCTAACCAATCCGCCAAGAGTTTTACGGTCCAGAAGAGTGCCAATAACGACGTACTCGGGCAGCAAAACAACGCCTTTACCCAACTAGTCACCGCGCAACTGGTCAAGGACGGCTTCAAGGTCAGTCAGGACCTCGCCGGGGCCTACCAGGGACTCGCCCATATTGATGATTGGGACGGTGCCCTCACCACGACCGCCTTCGCCGATAATTTTGATCCCTACGATCAAGTCACCGGCAAACTCAAGGCCAAGGACATCAACTTCCTTTACTCCAGTACCGCTGGTCGGGTGGGCTCCAGTCACGATAAGTTGACCGCTAATATGGACCCGTGGTTCCCCGAAGACATCCAACAAGTTTTGGGCACTAAGGTCGATCCAGATACCGGGGACGCTAAAACGCTGGTCAAGGATCTCGCTCAGTATTTAGAGCAGACCCTTAATCGCGATAAAATGAAGAACTTTTACTTAAACGCCGCCGTGGGTTATCCCGCTAGCATGGGCTACACCACCTACAACACCGATACGGACCTCTCCGTTGAGTTCCAACTGCTGTACACCAAGGTCGCCGACGGTAAACATTAACCCCAGAATCCCCAAATAGCGTTGCCGTCAATCTCGACGACAACGCTATTTTTAGTATGGTCTCCGATGACCAGCTTACCCTTTGGCTCAAATTGCCAATTTTCGTTTCAATGGGTTGCAATTAACGATGACACAACTGATTTTGACCGCAAGCGACCCCCACCATCACCGCCATTCCCCCCGGTCGGCAGCGCTGGTGCTTCAAGCTGTTCAATAGTCATGCCTTTGTTAATGCCCCAAAACTATGTATTCCATAGAACAGTCTTACTATAGACTTCCTCGACCGCCCTGACAAGCTTTTAAATATTACATTTGTCCTGGTCCGGGTCGGTTTGGGCCTAGACCATTTCCCGTACTAACCGACCATTAGTCAGTAACTAACCCGGCCAATACCGTTAGACCATCCACTCATTCTTTTACCGTGGTCAGCAAATTTCATCGCCGGATTCATTCTTTTTGACCGCTAAAAAACGGCCGCCGACTTTTGCCAACGACCGCTCACCATAAATAGTTTAATTCCGGGTGCGTTTCCCGGAGAAGCTAAAGACCCCCATGAGGGTAAAAAGCAGGCCCGCGCCCACGCCACCGATATTATACGCGACGTTGAGATAGACGTTTTCAAGCACCGTAATCATTAAAAACACGACGCCCAGCCAAAAGTAGAAATTCTTATAAAAAGTTCCGTTAAACCCAAATCTCATAGGTCCTGGCCCCCTTTGTCGTCTGCTTGCTGATCAGACGGATTAGCCCGTGTTCATCACTGAGCTTATCCTTATGGTATCGTGTTCATCCGGTCGCCACAATCAGGCATTTCCCTGATTTCTGTCGAGTAAATCGACAAAAAAACCGGAGTAACCACACTCCGGTTCCCACTAGCATCATTAGAGTTTAAGCGTATCACAGTTTGTAGTCAGGAAACGTCGTCGCTCAAATTAGCTAAAACCTCAATATGTAGTATTGAGTTTGTTCAGTGCCAACCTCGAACAACACACCGTTATTCGAAGTATGAATAAAATCTAATCGTCACAATTAGGATTTATTCACAAAATCAAGAAACTGCAAAACGCTTCTATTTCCCAGCTTCTCTGAAAGATTGATTGGTATTACAACTCTTAGTATATCAGAGGTACCTATAATTGCAAGCGCTTTCTTTACAATTATACATTTCTTAGATAAACAATAAGTTATTACTTAGTTTGTGAAATTTACTTACCTCGCCTAAATCATCGGGAAGGTAACCACTAATCGGCCCCAATGTAATTTCGTTTCGAGCTGTAAGGTCACCGTGGGCGGTAACCCCTTCAAGACATCGGCGTAGTCTAGCCCAAAATGGGCCCCCATCAATCGGTTCCCGTGAATGAGTTGGACGTCAGTGGGCACCGGAAAGGTTAGCTCAACCCACGCTAATTCCACAGATTCCGTAATTTTCAGATTAACCACCGCGGGTTCCAACGACGCCACCGCTCGGACAGTCGCCGGTAAGGCCTGGGTCAGCACGCGACCCACCCGTTGGTTAACCGCGACCGTCGCGATTAACGGCTTAGGAATATCAACAAACAGGTTGACTCCGAGCCGCTGCGCCAATAAATAATCGTGATAAATCCCGTACTGCACGACGCCTTGTGGCATGTTATTCAAATCATCGATCGTTAAATCCGCGGCGTCACTGGTCTTCCACTTCGAGCGAATATCGATGTAGTACTGCCGAAATCCCGCGTAATCCTTTTCGTTGAGGTAGCCCCCCAAGCCCAGCAGAATATTCTGATAGTCGTGGCGAAATTTACGCACCAACACCGACTGCCGTTGTAACTCCGTCGTATACTGCTGATGATAAGCCTGATGGCGACGCTGACTTCGGGCGTGTTCTTGCTGCAAATGGGTCTGCAGTAAGAAATAGACGCTTACGGAGAAGCTCACCATGACCACCCCCGTGATGCCCACCAGAAAAAGCAGGTACCCCGTCGAACGATGTAATAACCGTAATAGCGACAAAAACGTCATGAAGACGCCCCACATCACCGTCATAAACAAGAGTAACCAATACTGGGTTCGGCGGCTAATCACGGATTGCATAAAATTTTCCATTGGGGCTTGCGTCCCTAACAACCCCAACGCAATCATTGAAAAAATCACCGAACTAAAGGTCAATAAGACGAGTACGCCTAACGTCGTCACGGTGAAGTGATACGACGTTAAGAGGGCCGTCAACGTGACACTCACACTATTCACAAAGGCACTTAGTAGGTAGTCCAGAATCGAAACGGATAGGAAGGCCGGAATCAATTGCAGTCGTTTGCGATAACCCAGCCACCCCAACTCAATTGCCAATAGGATCAGCACCGAAAATCCCCGTAGCCACGCCCAAATTTCCCACCTGGCTAATAAATTCAGTGCCGTAAACAAGACGGCTAATCCCACGTAAGCCCATTGAAACCAACGCGTCCGCAAAGTTGGAAACCAGTAAAATTGAAAGGAGATGAACCACGCACACATCACAAAGTTAGTGACCCAAAAATCGCTACCACTTGGTGTTAACATCTTGGTCGTCGCCTCCCTCAGTTCTGGCCGTTCTTAGGTAACACGATCTCCAACTGTCCCCAGTGTCGCTTAACCTGCAGGACCATACTGGTATCTAAGGTCAGATTCTGCGTGACCTGACTAAAGTCTAGCTGGCCTTGAGTGCTAGTCAGTTGATGGGCAGCCGTTACTTGCGCGTGATCACCCACCGGAAAGGTTAACTGAAAACGCACGTCGTACTGGGTGTCTAACAGCTCCAGCGACACCATGGCTGGTTGCATCTGGGCGGCGTAAGGCAACACGATGGGAAACGTTCGCGTGACGATCCGCGCTAATTGACGCAACGCTTCGATGGTCAACGTCAGGGGCTCCGGAGTGTTCACGTACATATCAACCCCGAGCCGCCGGGCTTCCAAATACTGATGATAAACTTCGTAACGAACCCCAATCTTAGGAATGTTGGCTAAATCATCAATCGTTAGATCCGCAGCGTTACTGGTCGTCCACCGCGAGCGAATATCGATATAGAGTTGCCGAAACCCCGCGTAGTCGTGCGCAGCCAGGTAGCCACCTAATCCCAACAACATGTTTTGGTAGTCGTGTTGAAACTGGCGGACTAACACCACTTGCCGGTGAAGTTCCGCCTCGTATTGATCGCGAAACCGTTTATCCTGAAGCTGTGCGTGGGTGTGTTCCACTTGAAGGTGACTCTGTACCAGAATATAGGCGCTTAGCGTAAAGCCCAACATCAAGACGCCCGAGATGCCCATGAGAAAGACGAGATACCCCACCGAACCGTCCAATGCTTGCAGGGAATATTCAAACAGACTAAAGACCAACATCATGATTGACATCAGACTCAAAAACAGATACTCCACATCCCGGCCTAACATCGATTGTACCAAGTTCTCGATGGGCGCCTGAGTGGAGAACGCCCCCAGTAGCGTCAGGGTAAAGAACACGGAATCAAACGTTAACGTCACCGCATTTCCCATCAACGTATTCATAAAATGAACGTTGGTTAATAACATCGTGACCGTTAGACTGACCGTATCCACAAACTCGATCAGCAGGTACGCTAAAATCGTCATGCTCACAAAGACCGGTAAATAACGCCGATTGTGGGGAACCAATAACAGGCACTCGCCGCCCACTAACATTAAGGCCGGTAACGAAGTGAATAACGCATGCTGGGTAAACACCATGAACCACGAATCCACCGTGGCGTACGCCGCAGCTAATCCTAGAGCGTACGCGCTAAAGTGACGCACCCGCAATTGGGGCAACCAATAATATTGAAAATAGACGAACCAAAACCCCATCACAAAATCGGCCAACCAAAAGCTAGGAACCGTTACGGCTAACACGCTAGTCACCTCCCGTCTTCGTTAGAATAATCGTAAAGTAGAGATGGTGCCGTTTGATCATAATTTGTAACGACGCGTTGGGGGTTTGGTCGACGATTTCTTGAACCGTACTCAACCCCAGGCCGTGGCCCCCACCCTTCGTGGTGTAACCGGCCCGCATAAATTGTGTGATGGCGGGTGGCGTTTCCGTGGAGATCGGATTAGCGACCGCCAATTCGACGGCATCCGGATAATCCAAAATCGCACAGTAGATTTCGGGAATTTCCCCCACCAAAGGGGCCTCAATTGCATTATCCAGTAAGATTCCCAGTACTCGTAATAGTTGGACATTATTCATGGGAATCATCTGAATGGCCTCGGGAACCTCCAGGCGAAAATGCCAGTGGTGGTTTTGCGCCGCTAAGATCTTCTGAAACAGGAGATTTTTTAAGGGCGGATCGTTCAGCCGCTGTAAGCCATCAATTTCCAGCCCAGCTAATTGGTTAGTGGTTTGCCAGCGCGTGTTTAACGTCTGATAGTACCGCTCCAAACCCTGATAATCTTCCGCGTCTAAGTAATCCCCCAACCGGAGCATTTGATCTTGATACGTTCGTTTAAAATCCCGAATGTTTTGAACTTGATCCGAAATTCGCCGGTCGTACCGGCTTTGGAGCATCGCCGTTTGGTAATCGGCCTTCACCCGCTGGCGGATCATAAAGCTCCGTAAAAAGATAAACAGGCTGACTACGATCAGACCAATCATGAGCACTTCAATTCCCAGAGCAAACGTCAACATGCCCTGGCTGAGGCTCATCTGGTGAATAATGGCCGACGATAGTCCCACTAACACCGATAAACTCAGTAAGAGTGACAAGACGGTCCACTGTTCTCGGCGACTCAACGCCAGCTGATCGAGATTCCCCGGTTGGACGTGCATCCCCGCCACTCCCAAGGAGATCAATGAGTAGACAATCAGCTGCACCGTCAGTCGGCTACCCACGCCCATGACGCTTTGTGCCACACCGTCCCCCCAGAGTTGCCGCATTAGTTCCCACGAGAAATCATTAACCAACACCACAATCAAAAAAATAATAATCGTAGCGTTCAGAAAAACCAGGGCTAAGTTCCGGTGGTGACGAACGAGGTAACTTAAGGCCGCTAGTGGGGGAATAACCAAGCTCCAGCCTTCCCCAATCACCGCCGGGAGCAACGCCCAACCAACCCATTTAACGGGCAACGTCCAATTTTGGGGCCGAATTTCCCCAATCCAGATCGTCCAGAACCACTGCATGGTCATCGCCAAGACAAAGTTAACCCAGAAATTTTGATCAAATAAATGAAAAGTCACGTTCATCACCCTATCATTCGTTTAAATGCTTCTGCACCAGGGTTTTTACTTCATGGAATCGGCGCGTCGCAACGTCGGTCTGATCGCCGTTCGGAAAGATCAACCGGCGCGTCGTCGACTCAATCCCGCTAACGTTATCGAGGTTGACCAAAAAACTTTTGTCCGTGCGGTAGAGGTCCGGATATTGGTCCGCAATATCCTTTAGAAATCCCGGAAATTCCACCAGTTGGTTGGCGGCGTGTACCGACACCTTATGCGGGGTGTCCGCGGTCGACACGAAATAAACGTCGCCCATCGGTAAGCTAAAAGTTCGGCCCCCAATGGTGTATTGGAACAAATTTTCCGTATTTTCCAGATAATTCGTATAGCGTTGATACCCGTAATCCACGTTCTCGCGCAGCTTCTGATCGATCTGTTCCCGTCCTAAATCCTTGACCACAAAGTCCATCGGTTCCACCTTACGTTCAAACGTCAATAACGCCATCTCTGAGTGCGTGGTCACGAACACGATCTCCGCAAACCCCAGCTGCTGCCGAATCGCAATGGCAGTTTCCAACCCGTTCATATCTTCTGCCGGAAATTCGATATCTAAAAACAACAGGGCATATTTCGGCGCGTCCGCCTCCAATGCCGCTAACAATTCTTTGGGACTGACCGTCGCCAGCTTAATCTGCATGTTGTAATCGTTAATCATGATGTACCGCTGAACAACTTCCTGGTAGTGCGCTAGTTGCTCGGGGTTATCTTCACAGAAATAGACCGATAACACCGCTATCGTCTCCCTTCACTAAACACCCTTAATGTAACGTGATTTAGAACTAGTTGCAATCCTTTTCATGGGTAAAACACACTTATACTTTACATTTTGTGCAGGTGTGGTAATTTGCTGGATTCCCCGTCAAATCACACAATCCCCAGACCATGTTCCCTGACCACCATCGCCCGTGCCCGTCGTCAAGCCCCTCAAGGACAAAAAAAGTACCGCCCCCATTGGACGATACTTTAAGCAGATTATTCCATTAACTAGTAGATAAAATTTAGCACTCCCCCAAGTTCTTAATTTTAATCGCTGACTACTTTGGTAATAATCCGTTATTTATTGAAGCTTACTCCTTAGCACATTGTGACGTCCCAAAAAAGTTCCTCAACTAGGTGTTTACAAAGCGGGGCGCATGTTCCCCACTTGGTTAGGAACCAAGTCCTGAAGTTGTTGGTCCCTTCCAACTGCATTAAGAATATCATGGAATTAACCATTCAGACGATAAGACGCAAAAACGTCATTTAATGCACGTTAAAGTGCCTATTTTCACAACAATTCAATTGTGCCTAATTAGATAGGACACAAAACCAACTAAAATAACCAAATTAGCCAGGACCAAACAACCTGCAATCAAAACTAACTCTCCCCTTTAGTGACGCCTTAGGAGCGGCTTGGACCCAGACCGTTTGGGGGTAGCGTTCGTAGATTAAGCCGGCGGTTTCGGTGGAATGTGGCAACCGTCACGTTGCGGGGAGTCCACTTGTCAAAGCTCGTAGCGACTGGTTAGCTTCACAACGGTTTCCTTCCTTCTACAAACTGCGTTAAACTTAGTTTAGAGATGTGGGACGTTAGCCGAAACCGGCTGATTCAGTCCCATCAACTCTAAGTCAATATTTAATTATTTTAATGCAAGGGGTGTCGAAAATGGCCAACCAACGAGACTTTAACCCCATCACAGCGGCGGGGTACCACCAAATCGAACAAGAAATTGCGGCCCTGGAGGCCGACCGACCACATAAGATTGCTAGTCTAGCGGAGGCCCGGGCACACGGCGACCTCTCCGAGAATGCGGAGTACAGCGCCGCTAAACGTGACCTGCGTCACCTGGAAAGCCGGCTACGTTTTCTCAACAAGGAACTCCAATACGCCCGTATCGTCACACCCAGTGCCGATCAAGTCGTCGAACTGGGTAAGTGGGTCACCCTCGAATTTCTGGACGACCACGATACCGTGACCTACCAGGCCGTGGGAACGGCCGAGGCCGACCTGGCTGCGGGAAAAACAACTCAAGTTTCCCCGTTAGGCAAGGCCATCATGGGCCAGCACGTGGGGGACATCGTGACGGTTCACGCCCCCGCCGCTAGTTATCAAGTTAAGCTGGTCGCTGTCGGGCTCAGCGCACCGCAATCTTAGAATTCTGGGAGCAGCGTTGTTCCCACACACCACTCACGAAATCGTTCAATTCTTAAATCAAGACGGTTATCGCTTAGTCAACCAGTCCCCGCGGCCTCGTGAGGACTGGATTTTAGAAGGAGCCTACATATATGAAGACCGGTTTACTGTTAGTTAACCTGGGATCACCGACCGCGCCCGATACGCCAGCGGTCAAAACCTACTTACGCGAATTTTTAAGCGATCAAAACGTCATCGAGCTCCCTAAATGGTTCTGGCAGCCCCTGTTGCGAGGCATCATTTTACCGTTACGCTCGTGGCGTTCCGCGACTTTCTACCAACATATCTGGACCACCAGTGGTTCACCGCTGGTCGCCTACACCCAGCTCATGACCCAGCAGGTTCAGACCATTTTACCCGACTGGGACGTGCGTTACGCCATGACCTACGGCGGACCGCACATCACCGCGACGCTACAAGCCATGGCTCAGGATGGTTGTGATCACACCATCGTGGTCCCCCTCTACCCGCAGTACACCCAAAGTACGCACCAGACCATCATCGAGGCGGCCGAGGCGGCGCAGGTGCCCATCACCATCGTGAAACACTTCTATCAGGAACCCGCTTACCTGAAATTACTGGCGACTAAACTGCAAACGGCCTGGCTCAAACACGATTACGACGCCATCGTCTTCAGCTATCACGGGATTCCTAAGAGCATGGTGCGCCACGGTGACCCCTACGCGCAACAGTGTGCGGCGACCACGGCCGGCGTATTAACGTACGTGCCGGAAATTCCCCACGAGCAAATCACCACGGCCTACCAGTCGAAGTTCGGCCCGGCACCGTGGTTAAAACCCTATCTGAAAAACGAACTCATGCAACTGGTCGAACTAGGAAAACGTCGCGTGTTGCTAGTCACCCCGTCCTTTGTTTCGGACTGTCTGGAAACCCTAGAAGAAGACGGCGTGCAGAATTATCAAACGTTCCGAGCCACCGGTGGCGACACCCTCGACCTGGTGCCACCCATGAACGCTGACCCGGCCTTCAGCCAATTTCTGGCCGACCTCGCCGTCAAGGCGGACCAAGGAGGCCTCGGCGATGCCGCAATCCAACGAACCTAACCACCGCCCCAGTCTCGATGAGATCAACCAAAGCGTGCTGGTGCCTAGCGTTTACGACACCCACTTCTTCCAGAAGTTTCTGGCCTACAGCGGCCCCGGCGCCCTGGTGGCCGTGGGCTACATGGACCCCGGTAACTGGCTAACGTCATTAGCCGGTGGCAGCCAGTTCCGCTACACGTTATTAGCGGTCCTGTGGCTGTCCATCGTGGTCGCGATGTTCATGCAGACACTCTCGATTAAATTGGGAGTCGTCACCCAACGCGACCTGGCCCAGGCCGTGGCGGAACGCATCCCCGTGGGCGGGCGGATCACGTTGTGGCTACTCAACGAACTGGCGATGATGGCTACCGACATGACCGGCGTCATCGGAACCGCCATCGCGTTAAAGTTATTATTCGGTTTACCCCTGCTCTACGGCATCTTACTGACGATTCTCGACGTCTTGGTGGTCCTCTTGTTCCTGCGCTTCGGGATTCGGCGAATCGAAATGATCGTGTTGCTGGCGATTCTAACGGTCGGCATCATCTTCGGGTTAGAGGTCATTCGCGCGCACCCGGCCGTGGGCGCGATTGCCCAGGGATTAGTTCCCACGTCGTCGTTATTCACCAACCACGCCGAGCTGGTCTTAAGCCTGGGCATCATGGGGGCGACCATCATGCCCCACAATATTTATTTGCACTCCTCACTAGCGCAGAGTCGCCGGTACGACCACAACGACCCGCAACAGATCAACGAGGCGTTACGTTTTGCCCGTTGGGACTCTAACGTCCATTTGGTCGCGGCGTTGTTAATCAACGCACTGTTACTCATCCTGGGTGGTACGCTGTTCTGGCACACCACCAAGAACTTGGCAAGCCTACAGGACGTGTTCTACGGCCTGCAAAATTCGGCGGTCGTCGGGAAGTTGGCTAGTCCGTTGATGGGCTGGTTATTCGCGTTCGCCCTCTTGATCACCGGCCTGATCTCGTCGATCACCAGCACCCTGTCCGGGCAAATCGTGATGGAGGGTTACCTGCACATTCGCTTGCCCCTCTGGGAACGACGCCTGTTGACCCGAGCGGTCACCCTGGTGCCGATTCTAATTATCGGCTTTCTGGTGGGTTTCAGCGATGCGGCGTTTGAACAACTGATCGTTTACGCCCAAATCGCGTTGAGTATTGCGCTACCGTTAACCCTCTTCCCGTTGGTTCGCCTGACCAGTGACGGTGAGTTGATGGGCGGCCACGTGAACCGGCGGGTGACCCAGTGGGTGGGTTACGCGCTAGCGGGCGTCATTACCGCGTTGAACCTGGAATTGATTGTCTCATTATTTTAACGTCAAAACGGCCCCGTCATCTTCGGTGAATTGAAGATGATGGCGCCGTTTTTATTTGGAAAAATTCAGTCGCTTCTTTAATCTAGATCGTCGGCTTGATCCGCTAACGGGGTCACTTCAGCGTTAACGGCTAGGTAGATGTCCCCACCATGTTCGAACCAGCCAATTCCCATCTTAGTCGAATTAGGACGCACCAGGTTTTCCCGGTTATCCCAGCTGCCTTCAACGGACTTGTACAGGAGATCCTTGGCTTGGGCTTTACCGACCTTAGCGGCGACCTTGGCCTGGTTGGCTTTCGTCGCGTAGTCTGACGAAATACTTTCACTGATGGGCCCATTGCCGTAAAGGCAGGTTGGACAAGCGTTAGGCTGAAAACTGATACCCAGTTGCTTGGCATCCAGCTGGGCGTAGGGCTGATCCTGGGCGTTGTATTGTTCGAAACCCAATTGATAGAGTTCCTTAGCCCGCTGCATGGCTAAGGCTTGATACTGGCTATCAAGTTGAATCGCCGCGGTACCGTGCTGATGGCGATACTGGTTTACCTCGGCTAAGAAGGCCTGATTGGCGGCGTCCACGTTGAACTTAGCAGACTTGACCGTCACCTTACCGGTCTGCAAACTAGATTGGTTAATCCAGCCTTTAACCTTTTTAGCCGTAACGTACTTGTAGACGGCCTGCTTACCGTGACGCTTGATGGTGGCCTGCTTGGCCACCTTGGTCGTTGAAACGACCTGGGCCTTGCTAGCAGCGTGGGCGTTGGTCGATGCACCGGCTAGTAACCCGATCCCCATCATCATCAATAAACTTGCTTTAAGCCATTTTTTCATGTATGTATCCTCCTTATGAATCTGTTAACCGTTGATTTCTCAATGATTAACTCAACGGTCAGGATTCATTATATCGGACCCCCCTGACATAATTTAGCGTGAACGAGTTTCAAATTAAACTTTTTATAATTGAATCGATTCCTTGTCTTAATCATGCCGATTGGCTTGTTCATCCATAAATTGTCTAATTAGTTTCCCCTCTAGGCATTCATTTCACGGCAGTCAAAAACGGCCAGCAAGTCAGCCTAGTTCCTAACCTGATGACCGTTTTATTAACTACTCGCCTTAATTCACGAGTCGATAAGCGTAAGCGACTCCTTGCTTGTCAACCTTCGCTAAGGACGTGTGAAGCCCGCCCATCACGCTCTTACTGTTATTCGAACTATTCAAACCCACCATGAAGCCCATCAGACGAACAGCCGTCGCAACTTTTTTAGTCCGAGATAGCTTATGCTTCGCCAGATAATCCATGTCTAACTTACCGTCGACCTGCTTAAATACCTTGAGGGTCTCGCCGGTATCCTGATTCAGGATCGTATCGCCCTTATAATAAAGATTACCTGGTTCCTTATAGTTCAAATGCCGGGCCGCTTCCAATTGCATCATCGCTTTTTTCTTAGTCGTGGCCTTAAACGTTACCGTCCCGTTCTTGGACCAAGCCTTGACCGCTTGCTTCCAAATACTCCGGTAAGCCTTCGAAGACGTCGAGATGTTATATGTGATCGTCTTGGATGGGAAGAACGCATAACTCGGTGTGATAGTCGTTTTCGCCGAAGCCGTGGTCGTCCCGACGAACAGTCCCGCCGTCACAACACCCAAACTTACCGCGACTAACGCCAAAAAACGACGTCCTAATTTAAATCCCCGTTGCTTCACTCTAAACACTCCATTCTTAAAATATGTAATCTGGTCGCAACCATTAAAGGTATTATACGAAGTGGGGATGTCACAATTTGGCGCACATCGGGCGAAGACTAATTATTTTGTTAAAACGCAAAATCTTCCAGACAATCAATCTAATTGTCTGGAAGGTCTTTACAAAATTTATCTGCTATTTGCCCAAAAGTTGCTGATGGCTGCCCGTTTCTAACAAAGTAAGCAAAAGTACATTATGCTTAATTTTATATTCCAACAGCCAATCATCTTCTAAGTGAATTTCACTAATACCCTTTTTATCTCCTGTGAGGTAGTGTAAGTGATACTGAGTAATCAAAATATCATGGTCATCAGCAATGATATGATCAATTGCTTCTCCAATCTTTGTGATTGAATAGTGTTTTCTAGCCAACTTGGCCAATTGCCGATCATACCTAGCAGTGGTAATAATCCGCCATGCCTTTTCTTGACTACCCATGTGTGGATTCCTCTTCTAACCGTTTTAAGTAATCTTTGTACTCGGTAACCGTATACACCCGCCGCTTACCTTCCTTCGCTTGTGTTTCTGCTTCATCCGCTTCAGCAGCTAGTCGTGCAGCTTTTGTTTGAATTTCAAAAGGAATTTTCCCAGTTGCTACCACTTCACGCAAATACAATTGAATTCCTTGAGACAGGGATAATCCCATTTCCTCAAAGGTCGCTTGAGCATCTTCCTTTAATTCTGAATCGGTTCGTAAAATAATTCTGGCTCTTTTCGGTTCTTGCATGGCCGACTCACCTCTTTCAATTGGAATTATACCAACATCCCACAAAATGTGCATCAATTGTGCATACAAAAATTATCATTGTCGCAAAAAAACCTCCAGGACGGTTAAACCATCCCGAAGGCTCTTACTTGTTTAGCTGATTTTTATTGGAATTGCATCCCACCGTCAACGATCAACGTTTGACCGGTGACGTAGTTGGAATCCTTGCCCGCTAAGAAGGCAACGGCGTTGGCCACGTCTTCTGGTTCGGACAGGCGCTTCATGGCGATGTCCTTGGAGAAGGTTTCCATACCCCATTCGTCGCTCTTGCCGGCGTTTTGGCCAACTTCATGGGCGATGTCGTACATCATTGGCGTCTTGACGATACCCGGGGCAAAGGCGTTAACCGTGATGCCTTCTTCGGCCAAGTCGCGGGCCGTGGTTTGGGTAATTCCCCGGATGGCAAACTTAGTCCCACTGTACAGGGCCAGGTTCGGGTTCCCCACCACGCCGGCTTGTGACGTCGCGTTGATGATCTTCCCACCATGACCGAACTTCTTGAAGGCTTGGTGTGCGGCTTGCGTGCCCCACAGAACGCCCCCAACGTTGACGGAGTAGACCCATTCGAAGTCTTCGGGCGTAATCGTGTCGATTGGCGTGGTTGGGCCTAAGCCGGCGTTGTTCACGATGACGTTAAAGTCGCCGAACTTTTCGCTGGTCGCATCCACGGCAGCAAAGACTTCGTCGCGCTTGGCGACGTCGGCCTTCAAGGCCAGGGCTTCCCCACCGGCCTTGATGATTTCATCGGCCACGCGTTGCACCTTATCCAAGTGACGACCAACTAATGAAACGGCAAACCCATCGTTGGCCAACCGCTTAGCGATGGCTTCCCCAATTCCTTGACCGGCACCGGTCACTAACGCAACTTTTTTCGACATATTTAAGCCCTCCGTAATTGTTTGTGAATTAGATAACGTTTTATCAATATCGAAAGTATACTGGGACTTTGTTCAAAAATCAAGTCAAAAGTGTGTAAATAAGTTTCATCATCATGATTTATGAAAGGTTAGCGGTAATCAGCTGAGAGGTCATCAAGCCCCGTCTGACGGGAACCCAGCCAAGTTATTTTCAGCATTTTCCCAAAAATGTAAGCGGAATCATTGTGAATAAATTATATTTTGCTTAACCCCCTAAATACCAAAAAGACGCGTTGCCCCACCCTTACGAGTGGCACAACGCGTCTTCAATTAATCAGAGTTTAGTGGTCCAGTCACCTACGCGGTAATCCGCAGATTACTTCAAAGGCTTCCATTCCCAGTTGTTAACTTCTGGTAAGTCAGTCCCGACCTCACGAATGTAAGCCGTGTGCTTAGCCACCATGTCATCCATCCGTTGAACGAAGTAAGCGCCCTTAACAGCGTATTCTGGGATGTCATTAACAGCTTCCTTAGCCAAGTCGAAGCGATCCAACTGGTTAAGAACCCGCATGTCAAATGGCGTGGTGATATCACCGTTTTCACGGTAACCATGAACGTGTAAGTTGTGGTTGTGACGGTCGAAGAACAGACCCTTGATCATGTCTTCGAAGCCGTGCCATGCAAAGATAACTGGCTTGTCGGTCGTGAACAGACGATCGAATTCTTCGTCAGAGATTGCCCGTGGGTCCAACTTAGGCGAACGTAACTTCAGAATGTCGACCACGTTGATAAAGCGGATCTTCATTTCTGGGAATTCGTCGTGCAACAGGGAAATCGCAGCTAAGGATTCCCAAGTTGGTTCGGTACCAGCAGCGGCAAAGACGATGTCTGGTTCTTGACCTTGGTCGGTCGAAGCCCAGTCGATGTAGCCTAACCCGTTGTTAACCAGGTTCGTGGCTTCATCAATCGTGAACCATTGTGGACGTGGGTGCTTGGAGGTCACAATCAAGTTGATCTTGCTGCGACTCTGGAAGGCCACGTTCCCAACGGCTAACAAGGTGTTGGCATCGGCTGGCAAGTATTCACGGATTAATTCCGGCTTCTTTTCAGCCAAGTGCGTCAACATACCTGGGTCTTGGTGAGTGTAACCGTTGTGGTCTTGTTGGAACACAGTCGAGGTGTCGACAAAGTTCAAGGATGGGTAATCATGACGCCATGATTGTTCGCCCGCCTTACGCAACCACTTCATGTGTTGCGTCAACATGGAGTCAACGACCCGGCCAAAGGATTCGTAAGTGGCGAAGAACCCGTGACGACCAGTCAGAACGTAACCTTCCAACCAACCTTCAGCTTGGTGTTCAGACAATTGTGAATCGATGATCCGGCCTTCGTGGGCCATGTTTTCGTCATTTGGTTCGTGGATGTCTTCCATCCATTGACGCTTCCCGTAATCCAACGCAGCGTAGAGCCGGTTAGACTTGGTTTCGTCAGGACCAAAGCCACGGAAGTTGTTTGGATTCAACTTCATCATTTCAGCCAGGTAGTCAGACCAGACTAACATGTCTTGGGCAATCGTCTTACCGTGTTCCTTAACGTCCACGGCAAACTTCTTGTAGTCAGGCATCTTCAATGGTTCTGGCTTGATCCCACCGTTCGTGATTGGGTTCATAGCCATCCGTTGGTCACCCTTAGGGGCCATGTCACGGACGTCTTCCTTCACAGAACCGTCTTCGTTAAAGAGTTCTTCTGGCTTGTAAGACTTCAACCAGTTAATCAGTAAGTCGGCGTGTTCCATGTCACCAGCGGCAACTGGAATTGGCACTTGGTGAGCCCGGAAGGACCCTTCGATTGGGTTACCATCCAGGTCATGCTTAGGACCAGTCCAGCCCTTAGGGGAACGGAAGACGATCATTGGCCAGTTAGGCAACGTTTCGTCGTTGTTTTCCCGCGCGTTCTTTTGGATAGCCTTAATCTTTTCAATGGCTTCGTCCATGGTCTTAGCCATGTCTTCGGAAACCCGCATAATGTCGGTATCGTTTTCGTCGATTTCAACGAAGTGAGGTTCCCAACCCATCCCAGTAAAGTATTCGGTCAATTCCTTGTCGCTCATGCGAGAAAGAATCGTTGGGTTAGAAATCTTGAACCCGTTCATGTTGATGATTGGCAGAACCGCACCATCTTTGATTGGGTTAATGAACTTGTCAGAGAACCATGAAGCGGCCAATGGACCAGTTTCGGATTCCCCGTCACCGATTTCAACGGCGGCGATCACGTCTGGGTTATCTAAGATAGCACCAGTCCCGTGAGACAAGCTGTAACCAAGTTCCCCACCTTCATGGATAGAACCTGGCGTTTCAGGGGCAGCATGGGAAGCCACACCACCTGGGAAGGAGAATTGTTTGAATAAACGCTTCAAACCTTCTTCGTCCTGCGAGATGTTTGGATAAATTTCACTGTAGCTACCATCGAGATATGAGTTAGACACCATAACTTGGCCACCGTGACCTGAACCTTCAATATAGAACATGTTCAAGTTGTACTTCTTGATGACCCGGTTCAAGTGAGCATAGATAAAGTTTTGAGAAACGATGGTTCCCCAGTGCCCAATAGGCTTAATTTTGACATCGTCAGAAGTTAAGTCGCGCTTTAACAGCGGGTTGTCACGCAAGAATAATTGACCTACAGAAAGGTAATTAGCTGCGCGCCAGTACTTGTCAACGCCTTCCAAGTAAGCCTTGGAGTCGAAGTTTGTATTTGCTGCCATGTAATTAACACTCCTTCTTTGAAATCGTAACTGCATCTCTAGTTGATAGAAAATGTCGTAAAATTTATCTCGTATAAATCCCGGGACGCTTTTTACAATTCCTATAATACCGTGTTTTGAGAAAAAGTCAACCTTTTTATAAATTGATACGGTCCAATTTAAATAAAAGCAGAACCACCAGTTGCTGACAAGGTTATTATCCCAAGAAATCGGGGAAAACGCGACAAACTACCCTTGGAATTCGTTATTTTTCGTTAGCTACGCCGGGTAACAACTATACCAATTTTGTTGATGGTCTACATATATCGTTATGCACAACTATTACCAGTTATAGACCACTTAAAAAAGGACCAAACCGAGTTGGCTTGATCCTGATCGTTGAGTCTGCTTTTTTTGAGGAGTAAGGCGGCCGCTTAACCCCTTGGTATTCTTAAGGCGACGTTACTTGCAGCTTCCGAAACGTGCTCCCACAGGCAGTCGGTTCCGCTTAACCCCCACGGTACTTATACGGCCACGCCATCTGCAGCTTCCGAAACGTGCGTTTTAGCGCAGCCAACTCCGCTTAACCCCAAAAAGGCCAGCATCCAGAATCAGGATGTTGGCCTTTTTGACGTTAATGCTCGTTGACTACCCGCGCTAAAACGCACTCTATTCTTCATCCAACGACACAAAGGTGTTATAGTTCAAATACCGGTAATGCAACCGCATGTTCGAGACCTCAAACGGCGTCCCGTCATCTAGGAAGAAGATGCCTTCCATGATGCCCACCGGTTCGACCGGCTTCAACTTTAGCAGGTCCTGGTCATCCGCCGTGGACGGCGCCGCCTGAATTGACATGAACGACTTCGTGACCACCTTCCCCTGACTTTCCAGGTAATTAAAGATGGAACTCGCCACGGTCTGTTGAGACAAATTCGGGGCAATCTTGATCGGAATGTACCCCGTTTCAATCATAAAGGGCTGATCATTGAACAGCCGCAACCGTTTGATCTCATAGACGAAATCACCCGGAGATAAAAAGAGGTCCTGTTGGATTTCTTTGCTGGCCGGTACCACGTTGAATCCCAGTAACCGGATACCGGGCGTATTACCAGCCGACTGCATACTATCAGTAATTCCCAAATTTGAGCCCTCATATTGAAAAATTGTTTGGTTTTTCATATATAATGGGTTTATAAAGGTACCGGAACCCCGTTTTTTAAAGATGATGCCTTGATTAGCCAGAATACTCAACGCCCGCTTCACCGAGCTACGACTGACACCATAAGCTTCGCTAAGGCTCCGCTCATCGGGCAACCGCTTATTGGGAAATTCATTTTGGTGGATCCGCTGCTTTAAATCGCGCATGACCTGTCGATAAACTAAATCTGCCATGATATCTCCTCATTACTCATTCACTAGACGCTTCACTGGTGTAAAGTATAGCAGGTTTTGTCAAGGGTGTCTGCTTTTTCATAAAAATTGACCGTCCCAGTTTATTTTAAAGTGCGGTCCAATTATAAAGATTATCGTACTGGGCACTATTCGACTAATTGTCCGCTCCCAGTACCCCATCATTAAGAAAGGGACGGAACGTTATTTCCGTCAATCAGGTATTCCCCATGTCCAAAAAGAAAAAATCAAAACGTCTCCATAAAACACTTGTCGAACAGATTCTGGATAAAAATAAAGTTGCTTATCAACAATACGAGTTTGCGACCCACATGGACGGCGATACCGCCCAGATGGAAGTGGATCACGCCGCCGTTGACGAACACCACATCTACAAGACCTTAGTCCTCAGTGGCAACGTCACCGGTCCGTTAGTCGGCGTTTTGCCCATCGATGAACACCTCGACGAGAAGAAACTCGCCAAAGCCTCCGGTAACAAAAAAGTCGACATGATCCCCCTGAAGAATCTCGTCAAGACCACCGGTTACGAACACGGCGCCAACACCCCCGTCGGGATCTGGGAAAAGAAGCAGTTTCCGATTTTTCTCGACAACACGGCCCACGAACAGGGCCAGATTCTGGTCTCTTCCGGGCAGATTGGTCGGTCGGTCGAAGTCAACGCCGACGATTTAGCCGGGTTGGTCCACGGCACCTTCACCGACATTTTGGAGTAACCGATGACCGTCGATTACGCATTACTCGTGAAGAATCTCGCCTTAATCGTGTTTTGGTTGCTGGTCTTACCAGGTGCCTTTATTGCCCTTTTAACCGGCGTGAACCGCAACACCAAGCAATACCTGGCCAACGGGTTTGGCGTCAATAGCGAACTCTACCTGGGTTTTATCGGGATCTTCTTCCATGAACTCAGTCACCTCATCGTGGCCCTGCTCTTCGGTCACCACATCACCAAGTTTCGCCTGCTAAAACGTCCACATCCCCACCAACAAACCGCTAACGGGGACAAGGACTTGGCTTTGGGCTACGTCAACCATACCTGGAACCAACGTAGCTGGTACCAAAGTACGGGGAATCTGTTCATCGGGATTGCCCCCATCTTCGGCTGTAGCCTAGTGCTACTGGGGTTAACGGCATGGTTACTCCCCGACCTTTTTAGTGGCCTCGTCACGGTCGTCAGTCAACCCTTAAACTTGCACTGGGAAGGACTCAGAGAGGTCGTGGTGGGCGCCCACGATCAATGGTGGCATTGGTTACTCATGGGCCTATTGGCGATGAACATCAGCGTGGGCGGGTTCGACCTCAGTCGCGCCGATTTCGCTAATTCCCAGATGGGACTCATCGGTTTTATCGTCCTCATCATGGTCGTGACCGCCGCTTGGACCCTCATCGACGGTGCCGCCGGCTGGTTACAGGGCGTGGCCGTGGTCATGACGTTACTGGCCGTGGTCCTCACCTGTTCCTTGCTGATTTCCATCGTGACAAACTTCTTCGTCCGTATCATCTTACACATTAAGTGGCACCACTAGCTCACCCCATTTAGGGTGGGCTTTTTAGTGTCAGGTACAGTAAAATAGACCTGAAAGGAGGTGGCGGCCCTTGACCGCACCCACCATTACCATCACCAACCTCATCTGGAGCTTTGACCGCACCACCCAACACGTCAACCTACTCCTATTAAAACGGGACCAGGCCCCCTTTAAGACGCACTGGGCGCTTCCCGAAACCACCATGCGGACCGATGAAAGTGCCGATGCGGCGGCCCTGCGTCTGGTCCGCGAAAAAATTGGTCTGGCGCTAGACCGCCTGCACACCGAACAATTGACCACCTTCACCCAACCACAACGCACGCCCGGTCCGCGGGGCGTGGCCCTAGCCTATATGACCTTCTTACCGGAAATGCCGCCGCTAACGCCAGGTAACGGCGCGAGTGCCGCTAAGTGGTTCCAATTCAGTGCCACGACCACCGCCTACCAGCTTCAAAACGGACCGGCGACCTTCACCACCCCCGCGACCGACCAAGCCACCTACTACGCGGCCCGGGCGCCTAAAACCGTCGCGCCAGCCACCCAGCTAGCCTTCGATCACGACTGGATGATTGCCGTCGCTAGCCACCGGATCCGCAACAAGCTCGACTATCAACCCAACATTCTCCTGACGTTGGGGCCCACCTTTACGTTACGCGAGGCCCGTACCGTCTTCGCCACCTTCTTACGGCGACCACTCAGCGCCCTGGATAATTCGAACTTCAAGAAGAACCACCGGCAGTTGTTTACCGCCGTCGGCACCACCACCGCCAAACGCGCGGGGCGGCCGGCAACCCTTTACCGATTAAACTATCTTCCCTTGACAAACGCGTAGAATCCGCCTATATTTAGGCCTAAGTTAAATAAAAGTGGTTTTTACTTTTATTTTAATTGAATAAAGGTCAATATTACTTTTATTATAATTCTGGGGAGGATTTTTATGTCGAAGTCAAAGTATCACCTATTGTTTGTGGTGGGGACCGCCTGGCTCTTTGATGCCATGGACGTCGCCATCCTCTCGTTTATCATGCCGCTGTTAAAGACCGAGTGGCAACTATCGCCCGTGCAATTGGGAACCGTGGGGGCCGCCACGTCCGTGGGGATGATCATCGGGGCGCTGATCTGTGGCTACCTAGCCGACCGCATCGGCCGTAAGAAGGTGCTCATCTACACCTTAGCCCTGTTCTCGTGTGGGAATCTGGCGTTAACACTAGCGCCCAACGTGACCATCTTCATCCTGATCCGCTTCATCACGGGGATCGGTCTCGGGGGCGAACTGCCCGTGGCCGCCACGTTGGTTGCCGATAGCTATCATGGCACCCAACGCTCGCGGATGTTAGTCATGGCCGATAGTTTCTGGGCCATCGGGTGGATCCTGGCCTCCGTATTGGCCTTTGGTGCCATGCCCGTGATTGGATGGCGTTGGACCGTTCTGATCACCGCGTTAACCGTCCTGTACGCCCTACCTTTACGCAAGCACCTACCTGATACGCCGGTCAAGCCCATGACCAAGCTTTCCTATAAGGTTTTGTGGCAACCGGAATACCGTCAGCAAACGCTACTCCTGAGTGCCCTGTGGTTCATCGTGATGCTGACCTACTACGGAATGTTCCTGTGGTTACCCAGTATCCTAGTCTTACGGGGATTCCCCATCGTCCATAGTTTCAACTACACCCTGCTGATGAGTCTGGCCCAATTACCAGGCTATTACTTAGCCGCCTACTTAATGGGTAAACTCCGGCAAAAGACCGTCCTCTTAATCTACTTATGTGGCACCATCGTCAGCGTTTTAGCCTTCAGTATGGCCACCAGTAATTCAGCAATCCTAATCAGCGGTGCCTGGTTATCGTTCTTCGACCTGGGTGCCTGGGGGACGTTAATTGCCTTGACGCCGGGTCAATTTCCCCAAGCCATTCGGGGAACCGGGATGGGGACCGCCCAGTCGATTGGCCGGGTGGGGGCCACGATTGGCCCGTACCTAGTTGGTCTTCTGATTCAATTGAAATTTTCCATTAGTACCGTTTTAGGCCTGTTCGTGGTCCTGCTAGTCTTCGGCGCGCTCTTGTTAGCCGTGGGCGTGGTCGATACCATGGCCCTGCCAAAGGAGGCCACCGACCATGACGTTAAGTCCGAAACGACTCACTGAATTACTGGCAACTTTTCTGGAAGAGGACCTGGCGACCGGGGATTTAAGCACTAGCGGACTAGCCCCCCAGCTCGTTCACGGTGATTTTCTTGCCAAACGAGCTGGCTTGTTAGTGGGTCAGTGTGTCCCCGCTGCGATTTACGCGCTATTAAGTCCCCAAGCAACTTACACCCCAACGGTGCCCGACGGAACCCTCGTTCAAGCCGGGACCGTGGTTGGTCATGCGACCGGTCCGGCGACCACCCTATTAGCCGGTGAACGGGTGGCACTCAACCTGATGCAACGCATGAGTGGCATCGCCACGGCGACCCATCTCGCCGTGACCACGTTGAACGACCCATCCATCGGGATTCTGGACACCCGGAAGACGACACCCGGCCTACGCCTATTCGATAAGTACGCCGTGCAGTGTGGTGGCGGCCTCAATCATCGCATGGGCCTGTACGATGCCGTGATGCTCAAGGACAACCACTGGCGGTTAATCACCGATCTTCCCGCCATGGTTCGCCGCTTACGACAACTCATCGGGCCCACCAAGCTGATTGAAGTCGAAGTGGCCACCCTCGACCAGTTACAACTGGCCATCACCAGTCGCGTCGACATGATCATGTTCGATAATCAATCGCCTAAGACGGTTCGGGAGTGGCGCCAACTGGTGCCCCCGACCATCCAAGTCGAAGCGTCCGGGGGGATTACCCCCGCCAAATTGCCAAGCTATGCGGGCACCGGCGTGGACTTCATCTCGTTGGGCTACCTGACCAATAGTGTTCAGGCGCTCGATATTTCCTTTAATTTAACCGACTAATCATTAGATTTTCACGATTGTTAAGTCAACCTTAATTTACAGCAAAGGGACGTCACTGATTCGGTGACGTCCCTTTGCTGTCGTGATCAATTAGCTGTTTTGGGGAGATGGTTCGGGCCGCTGGCACCTAGAGTTCGGACTTATGCCGGTAACCGGTAATGATCACCATACATCGTCCATGCCAGGGGCCGCCGCAAAGCAAAGTTGCGTTGGCGAATCAATTGGCGCTGGGTGGTCAAGCGCGACAGGTCGTGATGCGCGGCTTCCTGTCGCATGACGCCCTGTCGGACCCGCAAAAAGGCTCGTAGGTAGGTGGCGGGATCTCCACCCTGGGCCGGCGTTTGCGCTAAGCGCCGAGCCCGCCGCCGAATTCCGCCAAAACTGGCCGCATCGTTACCGGGACCGTGGACCACCAAGGCGTCATAGTAAATATATTGTCCCAACGGGCCCAGATCGTCGTGCCGGGCAGCCCGTAACGCCGGGTACATGTACTGCTGATTCAAAATGTCATTTTGGGCCCGTACAAAGCGCTGGTCCGTCGCGGCACGCCGCCAAGCGTGTACGAATGGCCGGCCCAGCCCCCGATGACTGGCCGTTCCTTGCACCCGCCTCAAGGCCGGCAGGAACTGGTTCAAGCCGTTGTTTGGTCGTAACTGTCGGTAGCGCAGCACCACTTGGCGTAAATCCCCATTACCCGTCGTAAACCCAATGATTCCCGCGGTGTATCCCCGACCATCCCCAATATCTTGGATGTAACGGTACTGCCGCTGATACGCCGTCGTCGAGTTCTCGGCGCTACTGACTAATGCAAACGTGGTTGCCCGTAACTGTCCGGTTTGAATCGTTCGCTGCGCCTGATAGCCTACCGGTGAGCGGTGCAGGACCAGCCATCCCCCAACCAACAATAAGCCGATTCCTACCAGACTCCCCCACCAAATTCGTTTTGACATGATTGCATCCCCCTCTCCTTTCTTAGCGTACCAGTTTTCCGCGATGACTCAGGTTTACCGGTCACATTTTGGTTAATCTTATTAAATTAAGCGTTTTCATAATTGGCTGTCCTCCGTCCGAGTTTTGCCCTACCATTTTTTGAAAGTGAAAGAGGCCGTTTTCATTTATAACTACAGGGTAAACTACCCCCTAAATCCTTGAAATAAACCGGTTACACGAAATAATTTTAAATGTAATCCTTTACATGACCAATTAGTTCTTGATTTAATTTTCTGAAAGAATTATGATGTTCACGTTAACAAATGTTGAAAACACGGAACTTAAAAAAGTTAAAGCCATTTGAGCTGAAAGGACATGTTTATAAAATGCGTTTATCTAAAGTTATTGCACTGATCGTTGTTGTTGCTGTTGTTGTTTCCGGAGCCTTCGTTAGCACCCAAGCTTTCGCCGCTTCCAACTCGAACCCTGCCGTTGCTAACCATTCCTTCTCATCTGCTTACACGGCTTTGGTTCAAAAGCAATCCCAAGTTTTAAAGTAAGCTTACCCTTTAATTGATAAAACCCTAGCCACCGTGGACCCCCATCCACGGTGGCTATTTTTATGGTTTCTTCTGGTCGTGAAACGGCTTACACTAGAAGTATTACGAACGGAGGAATCCAAATGTCTGAAAATTTAACCGCCATCGCCGACGCCCTCAACGTCCTCGCCGACTATCTGGGGCCCCGCGACGTCTCTGAACTGTCCCGCACAACGCTCACCGAGCCACTAGACGCCGTGATTTTGTTCGGCGGGAGTATCCTGGCTGGCGACTCGGTCTTTCACGAGGCCATGGCCCATCAGGCCGCGACTCATTACCTGATTGCCGGTGGTCGCGGGCACACCACGCCGACCCTGCAGGCGCAACTGTCTAACCGGGGCTTTGATTTTCTGGGTGACCCCAGCGAAGCCTTGATGCACCAGCGCTACTTGGAGTATACGTACGTTGATCACATCGACTTACTCGAAACCGAATCGACCAACTGTGGTAGTAACGTCGCCAATAGTTTAGCCGTGCTCAAGGCCCACGACATCCCTGTCAAACGCCTGGGTATCATCCAAGACGCCACCATGCAACGACGGATGGCCGCTTGTTTTCAAAAGGTTGCCCCGGACACCCAACTGGTCAATTTCGCGGCCTACCAGGTCCACGTTCAGGTGTGGAACGGCCAATTAGGCTTCACCAAACCGATTTTTGGCATGTGGACCATGCACGACTACATCACGCTACTCATGGGCGAATTACCACGCTTGACCGATGATACCAACGGTTACGGTCCCAACGGCCAGGACTACATCGCCCACGTCGACATTCCTCAACCGGTGCAGGCCGCCTACGCCTTTCTGCAGGCGCACCTCGACATTACCGGCCGGCCAGCTAACACCGCCTTTAAATCCTAATTAAAATGGTGCGCCTCCCGACTGGGAAGCGCACCATTTTAAGTTATAACGTCTGAGTCGTCGCCGTTTGGGGATCGATGAAATCTTCGATCCGGCCAGCCATAGCCTTGGCGAGGTCACGACCAAACTGCACTTCTTGGTCGGTTCCCACCATGTTGAAGCCTAAGGTCAATTGGCCCTTAAACGTGCTGCAGGCAATCTGATACATCGGGGCAAACCGGAAGGACCCCGTCATCAAAACGTCCGTGATTTCGGTGTCGTCTAACCGTAGCCGTTGATCGTCGATGATGCCAAAATTGGTGTAACCAATTGGCCGCACGTGATAGTTGGCTTCGACGATTTGCTGTAATTGCTCGATACTTTCGTGCTCGTATTGGGCCATCAGCGACCGCACGGAATCTAAGAACTGGTCGCGTTCCTTAAGCGTCGCCATTCCCGCGTGCATTTTCTGCACGGATTCGCGAATCGGTTCGGCCAAAGGCGCCGGAATAGCGGGATTGTACCGGGCCGTGTGGTTCGCGATTCGCAACTGGGCCTGGTCGTGTTCAATGCTTTGCCGCATATCCGTCGGGCAAGCAATCGCAATATCCGTGACTTCCGGCGCGTAAGCCTGGATGGTCTTACCAAACGTCGCCATCAGTACGTCGTTGACCGTCACGTGTTGGTCGTGAGTCGCGTGCAGGAGTTGCTTGGTCAGGACCGCACTCAACCGCACCCCGCTGACGTGAGCTTTCCGCTCAGCCGTAGCCGCTGCTAGTCGGGGCAACCCCAATGCGTGGACTGGATGGTCGACGTCCTTGCCCTGCTTCGGGGCCGGGTGCGTCTTCAATAGCGCCTTGAGCCAGTCCAACTCAACGGTGTTATGAACGTCCTTAACGGCCGCCACGCCCCGGTTATAGCAATCACTCAACAGGTAAAGGTACTGTTTGAACCCACTCCCATCGGTCAAAATGTGGCTCATGGTCAAGACCAGTGTCGTGGTTTCACCGGGTTCAATGAAGATCCGCAGTTGCGGCTGGTTAAACCAATCGGGATTGGCATCCAGTTCCGGCGTGAGCTGATCGACCACGGTTACCATGGTCGTGGCGTCGTCCACCACGGGCGTCCAGCTATTATCGGCTAGATTGTATTTACAAAAGAGTTCGGGCACGACCTTAGCGGACAAGGTTACCGCCCGGCGGAACCGATCAACGTCCAGCTGACCGGTCAGTTTAATTTGGCACCGAATAATCGGGTAAAGTTCTTTCAGCCCGATGGTGTGCAGAATATTTAAAGGATTTTGATTCATTTGAAACTCCTCCTACCAAACACCAAATTTAAATGTCCACCCGGTACACGACCGGATAGCCTTATACGTCTATGGTGATACAAGAAAACGCTATTTTCAATCACTGATTGGGACTAGACTCAATTATTTTGTGTGGCGGTCAACGAACAGCCTAAGACTTAGCCAATGTGACGTCTGGCCGTTGTCCTGGTGAAACGTGTTCACCCAGGCAGCCGGTTCCGCTTAACCCCATTGGGGTAATTATCCAAGCCCCGGATAATCACCCCAATGACGTTAATGCTCGCCGACTAACCGCCTGGGATCACACTCTTATAATCCCAAAAAATCTCGCACGACCACTAAGCAGTCGTGCGAGAAATTTAGGAAGTGTATTTTATCAGTAATTACTTACTGGTTGAATAACTTGTGTTAAATAACTCATCTGGCGTCTTATCTGGGAAGAAACCAAAGAAGTTGTAGGCGTTGTTGTAGGAAATGTCTTGAACGATCTTCCCTAACGTAGCTTCGTCGTTTGGTACCCGGCCTTGTTCAACTAAGTTACCGTAGAAGTTGCAAAGTACCCGACGGAAGTATTCGTGACGAGGGTAGGATAAGAAACTCCGTGAGTCGGTTAACATCCCGACGAAGTTTGGTAACAGACTTTCTTGGGCGAAAATCCGTAATTGGTTGTCCATTCCTTCGGCAGTATCGTTGAACCACCAGCCAGCACCTAATTGTAAGCGTTGCTTGCCGCCTTCTTGGAACGAGCCCATCATGGTTGCTAATTGCATCCAATCGTTGTCGTTCAAGGAGTAGAAGATGGTCTTTGGAATGTCGTTGGTGTCGCGCATCTTGGTGTAAAGCTTTTGGATTTCACCAGCAATGTCTGGTTGCGTCCCAACCGCATCGTACCCAGTGTCGGCACCCAACTTCTTAAACATCGGCCGGTTGAGGTCCCGGATGGAGTTGATGTGGAATTGCATGGTCCAGTCGAATTCCTTGTTGAAGACCATCAAGTTTTCCAACAACATGGTGATGTATTGGTCTAATTCCTTTGGCGTGAGGTCTTGGTTATTGATCCCTTTGTTGACAATGGCATCCAGCTCGCTGTCTGAAGCCTCAACAAAGTGGTAGGTCAATAAGGAGTGGTCGGACAAACGACCGCCCATGTCGTTAAAGAAGCTAAACCGTTGCTTAACCGCTGCCATGATGTCCTTGAAGCCGTTGATCTTGACGCCAGAGACGTCACTCAACTTCTTCAAGTAGTCCGCATAACCGTCCCGATCAATTTGGATCAACTTATCTGGCCGCATCGCTGGTAAGGTCCGGAAGCCGTTTTCAGCTTCAGTTTCCTTCAACATCTTGTGGTAGTGTAAGTCGTCGGCAGGGTCGTCCGTGGTGCAGACCGCCTTGACGTTCATGTTCTTGATCAAGTTACGAGGCTTGAAGTCGTCCGTTTGGAGTAAAGCGTTGGCTTTCTTCCAAATTTCTGGCGCCGTCTTACGGTTGAAGACTTCGTCGATGTGGAAGAAACGCTTCAATTCCAAGTGGGTCCATTCGTACAACGGGTTCCCCATTGATTGTTCGATCGTGCCAGCCCAAGCCATGAACTTGTCATAGTCATCGCCGTCACCAGTGATCAATTCTTCAGGGACACCGTTAGCACGCATCAGGCGCCACTTGTAGTGGTCCCCGTAAGTGCCTTCGTTCAACCAAATCCGCGTAATGTTCGGGTAGTTTTTGTTTTCGTAAATTTCTACTGGGTTCAAGTGGCAGTGGAAGTCAATGATTGGCATGTCTTTAGCGTAATCATTAAACAACTTCTTCGCCATATCATTGCCGAGTAAGAAATCGTCATCAAGCAAATCCATGGGTGTTGTCCTCCTTTAAGACGTCTTCAGAATTAGTCTTTTGGTTCGTACTTAGCTTGGACTTCAGCCTTCGTCTTGGCCTTACCTTGGAGTAAGTCAATGTGTTGGGCAATGTGGGCAATCAAGTACTTGTCGTATTGAGCTTGGTTTTCCTTCAAGATCTTGAAGAACTTGTCACGGAAGACGTAACGGTAGCTCTTCTGGTAGTTCAAGATGGAACCGTACATGGTGTGCAGAACCTGACGAGCGTCGTCATCTTGTAACAACGTCATGACATTGCTGTCGTTGATGGTTTCTGGCTTTGGTGCCTTGCCATCGGTTTGGGCGTTGAAGACGTAGAAGGCTGCGACATCGTCCAAGTTTTCGTAAGAGAACTTGTAGATTTCTTGCATCAGTTTTGGATCGGCGTGGGCAATGACCCGCAGAGCTTCCAACCAGTTAGTCCCGGCAGTCTTAACGTGCCAGCCGTGCTTGTTGGACAAACGACCGATGATTTCGTAAACGGAAAGCTTATCGGAACCAGAGTGGATACTCAACTTGTAGCCGAAGTGTTCCGCAATGGCTTCATGAATAACGAATTCGGCTTCGAAGCGCTTAACGTCACCAATGTAGTCAATGGCCTTCTGGAATTCACCGTAGAACCGTGGTGCAATGGTTTCAGGGGTGATGCCGGCTTCATGTAATTCGTTCGCAAAGAAGTAGTGGTTAGCTGGCGTGGTTGGGACGATGGCTTCATCCATCGAAATTTCGAAGTCCAAGTTGTAAGGCTTGATGAACTTGTGGTAGATGAAGATGGCGTATTGAACGGCACCGTTAAAGATTAAGACGGATTGTTCAACGTCCTTCTTGCTGAAGTGAACGGAAGCGTTGTCGTTGATCTTGAACGTCTTGTCCAAGTAAGTATCGTTGAAGTACTTAACCAGGTCATCGTCCAAAGCGTTGTACTTAGCATCCAATTGGTCGTCAGTTAAGTCGGCGATTTCGTTGTGAATCTTTTCAGTGGAGTCAAGGGTGATCATCGTGCAACCAGCCTTGATGGCGTAGTCAACTTCGTGAGGGTTCTTAACGTGGTCACCATCATCGGCCCAGCCAGTGGTGAAGCCTTCGTCGAAGACGGCCCAGCCGGCATCCAACAGAACGTCGGTTTCAGTCCGGTTCGTCAAGAGAAGTTCACGGATGGATTGTTGAGCCAGAACAGGCATGATGCCGCGGCCCTTGAACAAACGTAAGTGAGCGTTAGAAGCTAAGCCTAAGCGGTCACCTAAACCAAAGGTGTACTTGTGGCCGTGACGAGAAGTTGGCTTCAACCAGTTGAAGCGCTTCGTCAAAGCGTGCCAGTTTTGTTCGTTCAAATCACCGACGATCAACGTCTTGTCGTCATCAGCAATGCTTTCGCGGGCGTCGAAGTCCTTAACATCGTCGCGGTCTTCGTAAACGACTAAGCTCTTGACCGTTTGCTTGTTAACCGTTTCGTGTAAGTCAAAGTACACGTTACGAACGTCAACTTGGATTGAGTTCACGTAAATGTCTTTGTCTGACAGGTTTGAGTAGTCGCCGTTTGCGGCTAAGATTTCATGGACGTCTGAAACTAATTTTTGTAAATCCATCAATATTGCCTCCAATATAGTTGTAAGTACCTAGTTTTAAGGAACATAAACCCGAATTAATGATGAAACTCACTGTTACTTGATGTTACCTTTCAGCTTTCCGCCTTCCCAACGACCATGATCCAAGTCGTCAGCAATTTCAGCAAACCGCTTTTCGTCCAGCTTGTATAGGAAGCCAATGACAACGGCGGCAACTAACAGACAGAAGCCTGGGTAAAGCGTCATCGCAGCCTTGATACCCCGTAAGGCACCGGCAGTTTGATGAGCGTTAGCCACGTAACCGGTTAAGGCCAGAACCCCGGCACTAACCAAAGCGGCTAAGGATTGCGCAATCTTCCGGGAGAAGTTGAAAGCCGCGTACGTAATGGCTTCCTTCCGAGTCCCAGAACGCCATTCACCATAGTCAATGGCGTTGGAAACCATGGCCCAAGTAATCCCGTTAGGAATGGCTAAAGCCGTGTAACCGATGGTAACTAAGACGATGAAAGCGATGACATTTTGTGGCAAGAAGAAGTTCGCGATGTTAGCAACAGCCCCGATAACGAAGCTCCACATTGCAGTCCGCTTTTGTCCAAAGTGCTTAGTCAACGTAGGAATCATGAAGACCCCGACGATGGAGCAACCCATCATAATCGCGTTGATGATTGGCTGTAAACCAATGTTACCCAAGTTGTATTGTGCGTAGAACACCATCATTTGGTTGTTGGTGTTCATGGCGGAGATCGTGAACAACGTCATCAGAATCAAGGCACCTAAAGGACCGTTCTTGAAGATAACTTTGATGTAATCTTTGAACCCTTCCTTTTCGGCATCGGCACCGGTATTCCGGTGAACCTTAACGTTTTCACGCGTCCCGAAGTAACAAACAGCGAACATCAGGACCCCGATAACGGCGAAGACGGCGGCTGCCCAGAAGTAACCGTGTTCTTCTTTGACCCCGGTATTCCCGTTAGCGATAATTCCCATCAAAGGAATGAACGCAACCCCGGCGATGAATTGGGCCCCAACGGAACCAACCTGCCGAGACGTTGCCATGAAACTCCGGTCTTGGGAGTTCCGGGACATAACGGATGCTAACGAACCATAAGGGTCGTTAGTGAATGAATAAACCAAACCCCAGATCATGTAAGCAGCGTATGCGTAGATGATCTTTTGCGTTCCACTCAGCCCACTAGGCATCGTGAAGGTAACGACTGTCATAATCCCGAGAATAATAGCTGAAATCATCATGACTGGTCGGAATTTACCAGCCTTACCGATCTTCTTCCGGTTATCAATTACCGAACCGGCGATTGGATCCATAAACGCATCGAAAATCTTAGTAAAGGCGAAGATTCCGGCAACCGCACCGGCACCAATACCACACGCATCAATCCAGAACTTCGTCAGGTATGCTTGACCTAAGTCAAACATGAACCCGTTACCGAAGTCCCCAAACCCGTAAGCAATCTTTTGGCTCATTGGGATGTGACGAGATGAGTCATTAATCATTTCGCCTTTGGGTTCTTCAGTCTCTGGATGGGGACTAGTTACTGCCTCGCTCATGAGAGCACCTCCTTGAATTATCCATCGCGGGGTGGAGAAATCGGTTTCATTCCTCAATACACACGTTAACACAAATCTTTGGTATGTACCACCTGAAATCTAAATCTTTACCCTGAGATTTCATTAGCAGCTAACTCTTAAAAGCTATGTTTTATCGCTTTCGTAAGCGCTTTCTATCTAACAAAGCTTATCTTATCACAAATTCTTGCACACGTTAACATTAATTTGCAAAAAACTAAAACAAATATATCAGTTCGCTTGTTCAAAAGTGAGGTAAATGCCGGCCTCCCGCCAAAAAAGTCTCACAAATTTAATTGAATAAATTTTGATTTTTTTAAATTAATCAGGCGTATCCGCCGACAAAAAAAGACCGCCTCATCGGTCGGTCTCTTGAGTTTAAGTTTTTTGGGGGTTATTTCCGCAAATCTTTGACGGAATCGCGGACGATGAGCGTTGGTTCCACAATCTTCTTCACCGGGGCCATGGCGGGGTCACTGAGTAACTCCGTTAACGCACTGACGCCCTCTTGCACGATGTTGTCGGTGGGTTTGCGAACCGTGGTCAGCCGTGGGACCAAATACTTCGAGTAGTTCATGTCGTCGTACCCGATGATCGAGATATCGGCTGGCACCTTGTAGCCCAAATCCTGACAGGCTCGCACGGCCCCGGTGGCCATATCATCGTTGGTGGCGAAGATACACGTCGGCGTTTCGGACGCACTCAGAATATCACGCATGGCCTGATAGCCACTCTCGGGCAGGTAATTCCCCTGCCGTTGCCACTCCGGTCGAGTTTCGGCGCCGTTCTCACGAATCACGTCGGTGAACCCCCGTTGCCGGTCCCCCGCAGACACGAAGCTTTCCGCCCCACCAATCAGGCCAAACTTACGGTGCCCCATCCGAACGGCGTATTCCAAAATCTTTTTGGCGCCCAGATAATCATTGGTCGAAAAGTTCGACACGTCATCGCGATCAATCTTTCGGTTCAAGACCACGATGGGGAGCCGCCGCTTGATCAGCGTGGCGATGAAGGGATCATCCTTCTTCGACTGACTCACCACGATGGCACCATCGAATTGGTGGCGCGAGACGTTGCCACTGGCGCTAAGCGACTCCACGCTGTCTAAGGATAGTGAGTACCCCTTAGGGAGAAAGTCGCGGGCCCGCTTGATCACATCCACTAAGAAACTGGGTGAGGTCCCCGTGTCGAGGTCAGAAAAGAACACGCCAATCAAAAATGAGCGTTGCTCCACGAGCCCCTTGGCGTTTAAGTTCGGCACGTACCCGAGCTCATCGGCCAGTTGCCGAATCTTTTTTTTGGTTGCCGCTTTGACCAACGGACTATCATTCAACGCCCGCGACACCGTGGTGTGCGAAACGTTGGCCCGTTGGGCAATTGTTCTAATCGTGACTTCTTCCATTTTGGTTCCCTCCCAAAGCCGATTTTTCTCGGTTCGTAACGTTTTTTATGAGTTTAGATGCTGTCATTAAGCTAACTAGTCCCGCCGGCTCTTAGCGTCTTGGCTTAACGGCATCGTTGATACCCGGTCGCTTTAACCGTTCCCCGCGGCTCTGCAATCACTCACTTATCCGTTAAGGACTCCCAAGAACTGCTATATCAGTCGCTTTGTTTGGACCTAACTAGTCGCAATTATCACCGCATCACTAATCATTCGCTTAACAATCGTTATCTAACAGAATAGGCTAACTGGCTAATAAAAGCAAAAAAGTTATTCCTAAAACTTACAGAAACAAGTAGTCGCAGCTTATTGATACGGACAACACTTGTTTCTTATGATTTATACGTATCAATATTCTGCTATGTTCAAGCGACCAAAAAAGGAACCTCGCTCCGGTCCAGTCACTGGGGACCAGTGGCCGCAAGCCAGCTTCCTAATTTTGGGTTGGGTGTTCCTGATAGAACGTTTTTAGTTGTTCTGGCGTCGGGTACCCATCGTTATCGCCCATGACCTGCACCGCCATGGCCCCAATCGCACAGGCGCGGCGGAGGGCCTGTTCCAGCGACAGTTTCTCTTGTAAGGCCGAGATCAGCCCTACGGCAAAACCATCCCCCGCGCCAACCGTGTCGACCACGGGTGCCACGTGAAAGCCGGGCACCCACAGTTTCTCACCGGTCGCGCGTTGGGCGAAGGCCCCCTGCGCTCCCAGCTTGACCACCACCAATTGGGTGACCTCGCTTTGGTGCAGGTAAAAGTCCGCAATGGCTTCCGGGTCCCGTGAGCCGGTCAGCGTCTCGCCCTCGCCTAAACCAGGCAAGACCACCGTGGCCGTCTGAGCCAACTGGTTGGTCACCCGGACCATCTCGGCGGTCGAGGACCACAAAGTTGGACGCAAGTTCGGGTCAAAGGTTACCGGAATGTTGTGCTGCAACAGCTCGCGGTTCAATTGGCGGTACACCGCCAGACTCTCCGCGGACAGCGCCGCAAAGATGCCGGACAGGTGAGCTAATTGAACCTGAGTTAAATCGACACCGCGCAAATCGTTCAAATCATAGTGAGCCGCTGCCGACCCGCGCCGGAAGTAGTAGACCGCCGGATCGCCGTGATCCACGTTTTGCTTGAGGTAAAAACCAGTCGGGTAGGCCGCCTTGGTCACCAGGTTGGTGACCCCCACGTGGTTGCGGCGCATCTCGGCTTGGAGGTAGGCGCCGAACGGATCCTGCCCCACCGCCGACACGTATTCGGTTGCGTGCCACAATCGGGCTAACCCCAAGGCCACGTTCAACTCAGCCCCGGCCGAAAACTTCTGGAAGTTCGCAGCCTCTGCCAGGCTAACGTTGGTCTCTTGGGCCTTAAACACCACCATGGGCTCGCCAATCGTTAGAATCGTTCCCACGTTACCACCTCCTACTTGGTCTTGCTAATCGCTTCCCACAGGCCGTTGAGGTAGGCAATCCCTAAAGCCCGGTCGTACAGACCGTAGCCGGGACGCCCCTGTTCCCCCCAGATATCCCGCCCGTGGTCGGGCCGAATAATGCCGTCAAAGCCGGTATCGTGTAAGGCCTGCATGATGGCAAACATATCTAGCGAGCCATCCTTTGACAGGTGGCCGGACTCGTGAAAGTCTTGATGATGCCCTAAATGCTTGATGTTCCGGGCGTGGACGAACGGCACGCGACCCGTGGGCACGAACTCACGGATAATCGCCGGCACGTCGTTGTCGGGGTTCTCCCCCAGACTGCCCGTGCAAATGGTAAAGCCGTTCATCGGTGACGGGTTCAAGGCCACGATGGCCCGCATGTCAGCCGCGTTCTTGTAAATCCGGGGCAACCCAAAGATCGGCATCGGCGGATCGTCCGGGTGCATCGCCATCTGGACGTGACACTCCTCGCACACCGGGATAATGGCGTCCAAGAAGTATTTCAGATTAGCCGCTAACTGGGCCTCATCCACGTCGGCGTAGGCGGCAAACAACCGTTGCACTTCGGCTAACCGGTCGGGTTCCCAACCGGGCAACACGTAGCCGTTCGCCTGGCTCTGCACGTCGTGAATGATCTTTTCGGGTGCCTTTTGGGTGTACTGTTCTTCGAAGGCCAACGCCGTGGAGCCATCCGCCAACGGGTAGTGGAGGTTGGTCCGCACCCAGTCGAAGATCGGCATGAAGTTGTAACAGATGGTGGTCACACCGGCTTGGGCCAAATGCCGAATGGTTTCTTGGTAATTCGCGATGTACTGGTCCCGACTGGGCAACCCAATCTTAATGTCGTCGTGAATGTTCACCGATTCCACCGTGGTCAATTTCAAGCCAGCAGCCTCTACCTGGTGCTTCAGGTCCAGAATCTTGTCGAGCGGCCAAACGTCGCCTACCGGAATATCGAATAACGCCCCCACCACTTGGGTGACGTTGGGAATTTGGCGAATGTTCGCCAGGGAAACGGCATCGTCTTGTTGACCATACCACCGGAATCCCATCTCCATGTTTGCGACCTCCTCTAATCGTGATCCATTGTTGTTTGTGCTAGGATGCCCCGCACATCCAGAGTTCCCGGTTCGTGAGCCGGGACGTCGGCTGAGGTTAAGTCCTCGGGCCGGACGTTCATGAAATAGTCGGGGAATTTGTTGAGCAGGTACTTCCGTTCACTCAACATCAAGCGTAGATGCTTAGTGATGCTGTAACGTACGTCGTCGAGTTCGTGACGACGGACCGCATCCAAGATGCCTTGATGTTGATCTAACAGCGTCTGCCAATCCAAGTTGGTCACCTTCAAACGCATCCACCGGAACCGGTTCAGGTGCATGTTTAGGGTCTGTAACCAATTCCACACGGCTTCGCGGTCTGCGGCTTGGTAGAAGGTCTTATGAAAGGCTTCGTCTAAATCAAAGAAGGCGTCGGGATCGCCTTGCTGGGCCACCACCACCTGGTTGGCCAGGTTCTGTTGAAGCTTGCGGTACCAGTCATCGTTCATCTTACTGGTGGCTTCCAGCATGATCTCGACTTCCAAAATTTGACGGACAAACCGGGCATTGTTAGCCATTGCCATGTCAATCCGCGAAACGTAGGTCCCACTTTGCGGCACCACGTCAATCAGTCCGTCCCGTTCCACCCGGATCACGGCTTCTCGTACGGGTGTCCGACCGATACCGAGTTCGTCGGAAATCACCTTTTCAGAAATTTTTTGTCCGGGGGTGTACTTATTGTGCATAATTCGGTAACGAAGTTGGCTGTACGCTTCGCTCCGCATGTTTTTTAATTGCATAGCGAATTAACCATCCTTTTTCCAGTTTTTCGTCTTCGTCTCTGTGCCCACACGCTTGCGATCTCGATGGTCGTCTTTCCCTTCAAGACGGCTCTAACTCACCGACAGACGCCCGGGTCCTCTTAGTTTAACATAGTCCCCGTTGGTCTTTTTCAGTTCTCAGCGCTTACTGAGGCCCGTTATCTTATCACGTTTCTTCACAAGCATTTTTTCAAAAAAGGCAGTACCCAAAAGTACTGCCTTTCAGATGTTATTAACTTTATTTAGGCTTTGTCGACCGCGTGGCCACCAAACCCATTCCGGAGAGCGGAAACGACCTTACCCGTAAAGGTGTCGTCTTCCATCGAACGGTAACGCATCATTAAGGACAGCGCGATAACTGGCGTTGGCACTTGTTGGTCCATGGCTTCTTGCAAAGTCCACATACCTTCACCAGAACTGTGCATGGTTCCCTTGATTTCGTCCAGGTTAGCATCCTTGGAGAAGGCTTCTTGAGCCAATTCCATGAGCCATGACCGCACGACGGAACCAGAGTTCCACAGTAAGGCAACGGCTTCGTTGTCGTAGTTGAAATCACTGTGTTCCAGCACGTCAAAGCCTTCACCGATGGCTTCCATCATCCCGTATTCGATCCCGTTGTGGACCATCTTCAGGTAATGACCGGAACCAGCGGCACCGGTGTAAAGGTACCCGTTCGTTTGGGCGATGCCTTCGAAGATTGGCTTCAAAACGGCGTCAAAGGATTCCTTAGAAGTCCCACCGATCATGAAGTTCCCGTCGTGACGAGCGCCAGACTTCCCACCAGAAGTCCCACAGTCGAAGAAGTTGATGCCCTTAGCTTCGGCCTTTTCAGCGTCTTCCACGGAGTTCTTCCAGAAGGAGTTCCCCCCGTCAACGATGTAGTCGCCGGCGTCTAACACATCGGTCAACGTCGCAATCGTGCTTTCGGTTGGCTTGCCGGCTGGTAACATCAGCCAAACAACTTTAGGCGAAGGTAACTTGCTTAGCAAGTCCTCCAATGACGTTGCGGCTTCGGCACCAAAGCCCGTTGCTGCGTTAACGAAGTCCTTGTTCAGGTCAAACCCAACGACCTCGGTGTCGTGGTCCATCATGTTTTGAGCTAAGTTCAAGCCCATCTTGCCTAATCCAACTAATCCAATTTTCATGCGTGTAATTTCCTCTCTCTCGGTAAAGTGATAAGGGTCATTTTTTAAGTCGTCCTTATCATATTAAAAAAAGTTACATATTTCAAGTAAAACTATGAAAAAGTGTTACATTTTACTGAATTGACCCGTTATTAAACCAGCACAATCAACTGAACTCCCGTTCTACAACGGGTAATTTAACTAGCGTATTCAGTATTCAGCCCGGAGGCGAACAGGGGCTCAGCCGGTGAAATTATGGTAAGTCGGCGTTTTTCGCCGGCTTACCATAAGGCCAAGCTTTGAGACTGGCGGGTTTAGCAAGGCTCAAAGTTGTGCCCACTGGCGGTCCAAGTGTTCGTCCCTGAGCGCCGGAGGGCGACCAGTTTCATCCAACGAAATTTATTCTTTCGGTTCCCGTTTCCGTTGATACTCCGCAATGGCGGTGTATTCGGATTCCAACTTCCGGCCCAAGCGGATGTAAATCGGCATGATTTCCCGGTAGTTGGCGTAGGTTTCTGGGTTTGGTTGGTAAGTGTTGGTCTTCCCGATAAAGTTCTTGACTACGGAAAGGTTGTCGGCGAGACCCAAACTGATTTGGGCGATCACCATGGCCCCTAAACAACCGGCTTCGAAGGATTCCGCAATCGTGACGGGTTCTTCGAAGATGTCGGCTAACATTTGCCGCCATAGTGGTGAGCGCGCAAAACCACCGGAGGCCATGACCTTCTTAGGTTCACCAGCGGCTTCCTTGAGGGCCAATTCAACCGTGTACAGGTTGTAAACAATCCCTTCCAGCGCCGCACGAACCATGTGGGAGCGGTTGTGTTGCCGGGTCAAGCCAAAGAAGGAAGCCCGGGCGTTTCCGTCCCAGATTGGGGCCCGTTCACCACCCAAGAATGGGTGGAAGATCAGGCCATCGGAACCGGCTGGTACCTTGCTGGCAATCTTGGTCAGCAAGTCGTATGGGTCTTCGCCCATTTCCTTAGCCAACGCCTTTTCGGGTGCAAAGAGGTTGTCGCGGACCCACCGGAAGACGATCCCCCCGTTGTTCACGGGTCCACCGATAATCCATTTACCATCCATGACTGGGTAGCAGTAGATCCGGCCTTTCGGGTCGATTTGTGGCTTATCCACGAAGGTCCGGACCACACCAGAAGTCCCGATCGTCACGGAGACTTCGCCGTCGCCAATCGCACCGGAACCGATCCCGGAAAGGGCCCCATCGGTCCCCCCCATGATGAACGGCATGTCGGCATCAAAGCCGATTTCCTTGGCGTATTCGGGCTTTAGGCCCTTGACCTGGTAAGTGGCTTCGACGAGTTCAGGCAATTGGTCGCGGGTCACACCCGTCAACTTCAGGGATTCTTCGTCCCAGTCCATGGTGTGGATGTTGAACAGACCGGTGGCCGCAGCCATCCCGTATTCTTCCTTTAATTGACCGAAGTACCGGTAAATCAAGTATTCCTTCAAGCCAACCCAGTAACGGGTTTGCTTGTAGATGTCCGGCCGTTCGTTCTTCAACCACAGGATCTTGTAAACGGGTCCCATTGGGTGGTTCGGCAGGCCGGTCCGTTTGTAGAGTTCCAGCCCGGAACCGTCCTTGTCCATCGCCGAAGCGTACTTTTCAGAACGGTTATCGGCCCACGTGATGGCGTTCGTCAGTGGCTTGTGGTCCTGGTCTAAGGCAATCAGGCTATGCTGTTGCGTCGACCAGGAAACACCCAAGATCTTGCCATCAACCTTACCCGTGACTTCCTTTAAAGCGGCGACCGTGGCGTCAAAGATCACGTCTGGATCTTCTTCGGCCATGTCGGAGTTTTCTTGAATCAGTGGGTACAGCTTGTTCGCGTAACCGTAAATCTTCCCTTTTTTATCGTAGATGACCGCCTTAGTACTCGTGGTCCCAACATCAATTCCAATTAAATAGTCCATTTCGTTTCCCAGCTTTCTGTTTAAATAAAGATCGGCTATTGATAGCGAAAGCCGGGAACCCGACTTTAACACTATGTTGATCACGCTTCGGTCGCCAACGCCCTGTTCAGCCAGACGACGGCCAATAGCTACCGTCAACTCGGACGAGCTGCTCGCTAACCAGTGGCAATGACAATCGAAGGTCTTCCTATTATTAACCCGTTACCCGGTAAAGAATCGCACAACGGGCAAACCATTTAGCACCTTGAGGGTAAAGAACGGGACCATGCCGTTTTGAACGCACATGGTCCCATTCGGTTACCTCATTAGGCCAACGTGCTCGTTAATTCCCGAACTAATGGCTTGTTTGCAATTAAGTTCTTCACATCGCTGACACACTTTTCGCCCATGCCGTGTAAGCATTCGTAAGTGTATGCGGAGGTGTGTGGTGTCAGTAAGACGCGGTCGTTGTGTAAGAATGGGTGGCTGGCACGAACGGGTTCAACTTCAACCGCATCCGCAGCGTAACCGGATAATTGACCAGACTTGATACCGTCTAAGACGGCCGTTTCGTCAATTAAAGCACCCCGGGCGTTGTTGCACAGGTAAGCGCCCTTCTTCATTTCAGCAACCTTTTCGGCGTTGATCAAGTGGTAGTTGCCATCGTTCAGTGAGGCGTTTAAGGAAACGTAGTCACTGTTCTTCAACAAGGTATCCAGGTCCACGCGTTGAACGTTGTGGCTCTTTACCCAGCCTTCTGGCGCTTTTGGATCTGGGTCGGTGATGAACACTTGGCCACCAAAGACACTGAATAATTCAGCGACCCGGCTACCAATGTTCCCACAACCGATGACCCCAAAGGTCTTACCGCTGAGTTCGTTACCCATGAATTCGGCCCGGTCTTCGTACCGGTCGTCACGTTCACGTTCAGCAGCAGCCACCGTGCGACGAACCAAGGTCAACAAGTTAACCAGTTCGTTTTCGGCAACGGAGTCCCGTTCAACCAATTGTGGCACGATAGTAACCTTAACGCCGTGAGCCTTAGCGGCCTTGATATCAACGTTGTTAAAGCCAATTCCGTGACGGGAAATCAATAATAGGCCTTCCGTGTTGTCGAAGAATTCTTTGTCAAACATTGGCGTCACGGACGCAATGATGATGTTGTAACCCTTCAGCTTAGCGGCTAAGGACTTACCGTCGATGTCGGTTGGGAGCATGAAACGCTTCACTTCACCGATTTCTTCGAGTTCCTTCCAGTGTTCCGTGAAGACTTGACCAAAACTACTTGAGTTTACAACCGCAATCTTATATTCTGACATTTTTCTAATTGACCTCCATATTCTCTTGGTGACACGTAAGATATTAATAGTAGATTATCTGTTTAAGGTGATGATATCGGTCGCCTTACCGGTCGGGCCCAGCGAGGCTGGAACGTAGCCGACACAACTTGAAGCCCGTCCCAAGAACGGCCGGTCTTCAAGATTGGTCTTGGTCTAACCCGAGCAAACCACTCGGCTAAGACCAACGAGGCTACTTAGCCTCACTGGGCCCTCCCTCACGGCTTGGATAACTAAACAACTACCATTCTCACAGGAATAGTTAATGCTCAATATTCAGCCGGTGAAATTATGGTTAGTCGACGTTTTTTGTCGGCTTACCATAAGGCCAAGCTTTGAGACTCGCGCTTTTTGCGAGGCTCAAAGTTGTGCCCACTGGCGTTCCAGCCCCTGAGCGCCGGAAGGCGACCAGTTTTATCCTCGTCGAAACGTGTTCCTGACGGGCAGCCGGTTCCGCTTAACCCCAAGTCAGTCATTATCCAAAGTTCAGGATAATCACTGACTTGTCGTTAATGCTCACCAGCTAAACGCCCTTCGTCGCACTCTTTTCTAGTTCACGTGAATCGTGTATTGCATGGTTTCTTGTTGACCAGCAGCTAAGTGGTGGTTAGCTTCCTTAGTCGCTAATTCCCGCAAGTCGCCACTCACGTCAGGGAGCCCGTTGAAGGGTTCGAGGCACAAGAACGGAGCGTTAGCGCCTTCCTTGGTCCATAACGTGACGTAATCGAAGTCCGTCAGATCCAACTTAATGGTGTGGGCGTTCTTCTTGGAGCGTAACGTGATACTCTTCAAAGCTGAGTCGTCCAAGATAATCAAGCCGGCGTCAAACATCTTGTAGTTCAACGCGATGACCCCATCCGTTTGCGCAACTTCTAACTTCTTACCAGAACGGTAAGGGTTCGGCGTCTTCACAATTTCAAATTGTTCCAACTTAGTTGGCTTCGGGTCTAAGACTAATTCGTAGTCGTCGAAGGTTTCACCGTCTTCAAATGGCACGTTGAAGGCTGGGTGAGACCCCAAAGAGTACGACAGGTCTTGGGTGTCCTGGTTGTCGACCGTAAAGCTCAGGTGTAAGCCGTCTGCCACGACCGTAAAGGTAATGTCCAGTTCGTACTTGAATGGGTAATATTGTTGCGTTTCTGCGTTACCCTTAGTGCTTAACGTGACGTGATCCACCGCTTGGTCCTTAACGTCAAACCGTAAGCCGCTGACAAACCCGTGTTGGGGCATTTCGTGTTTTTGCCCGTCAATCAGGTAAGCATCGTCGTTCGACCGGCCAATGGCGGGGAACAACACTGGGGCGTGTTTCTGCCACAGGTCGTTGTTCCAGATCAGGTCGCGTTGGGTCTTTAAGTCAACCAGGTGCGTTAATTCGGCACCGACTTCGTTGATAATAGCTTGGAACTTATCATTTTGAATCGTAATCATGATTGGTCACTCCTCCAGTAGTTGGGTTACGTTAGGCAACGGGCTTGGCATGGTCAGCCAGAGCCTTTTCAAGCGTGGCAACGATCGCACCCTTGCCCGCAATCATTTGCTTGAAGTAACCTTCAACCTTGGTGCCCAATCCAACGGCGTAGAGGTCTTGACCGAAGATAGACGTGTTGGTCAAGATGTCCTTTAAGTGGGCGTGAACGTCAGTGTCTTCACCCAACTTGATGTCGCCAACGTACTTCTTCAAGTCATCCATCATTGGATCTGGACTTGGTTCGAAGGCTTGACCTTCGTCGTTAACGGCCATTAAGTAACGGAACCAAGCGGCAATCGTCAACGGGATGAATTCCAACGTCGATGGGTCGAAGCCGTCACGAGCAACGTATTGCTTGATGGTTTCGCCGTAACGAACTGGGATCTTCTGGGAAGTATCCGTGGCAATCCGTTGTGGCGTATCTGGAATGTATGGGTTAGGCAGGCGCTTGTTAACCAATTGATCGATGAAGTCCTTCGGGTTGATAACCTTAGGATCCGTCACCACTGGCAAGCCTTCAACGTAACCGATTTGCTTGATCAAAGCGACTAAGTCTTTGTCTTGTAATTCCTTGGAGATGGCCGTGAAGCCCAGGACACTACCATAGATGGCTAAGGCCGTGTGTAATGGGTTCAAGCAGGTGGTAACCTTCATTTGGTCGGCATCGTTAACCGTGTCGCGGTCAGTAACGATCACGCCGGCATCTTCGAACTTTGGCCGACCATTTGGAAAGTCGTCTTGAACAACTAAGTAGTGCACTTCTTCAGTGTTAGTGAATGGCGCAATGTTGGTGTGACGAGCGGTGTGCACGATTTGGTAATCTTCAAAACCGCTGTCCTTTAACTTGTCACTCACAGCTTCGGCTGGGTTAGGCGTAATCCGGTCAATCATGGAGATTGGGAAGCTGATTTGCTTAGGATCTTGTAAGTAAGCTAAGAAGGCGTCGTCAACGAATCCGTTGTCCTTCCAGCCCTTGGCAATGGTCAAGACACTGTCCTTTAACCGGTCCCCGTTTTGAGAGAAGTTATCGGTACTGAGTAAAGCTAATGGCGTCTTGCCGTTTTGGTAACGGGCCAACAGTAAGGAAACTAAGCCAGCCATGTTGCCCTTAGGCTTTTCTGGGCCGTTAGCAATGTCCGCCTTGGTGATGTCATTTAAGGCACCATCAACGGTCCGCAAGTTGTAACCCTTTTCAGTAATGGAGAACGTTACCACTTGTAAGGATGGGTTCTTGAAGATTTCAAACATCCGGTCCCAGCCAGCTTGGTCAGCTGGGCTGAAGAAGTGAGCTTCACCAACGGATGCGATGAGTTCCTTATCGAAGTTTCCATCGGCCTTGGTGACAACCCGTAAGATCCGGTTGTTGTAAGCATTGTAGATGTCCTTAACAACGCCATCATCGTAGGTTTCAGCAACGACGACACCGGAGTCCAGTTCGCCCTTTTCAATTAATGTGTTGGCAATAGCGGCGTGGAATGCCCGGAACAGGTTCCCACCACCGAAGTGAACCCAGCGAGGATGATCAGCAGTTGCTTGCTTGATCTTCGCTTGATCATAAGTAGGAACTTTGATGCCAGCCTGTTCAAAGGCGGCCTTGTTATTTAAGTAATCGTCGTTTAATTTAACCATTTAGAAACATCCTTTCTTCTGTCGTATCCATTGCGTTAAGTCTGAATGTCATGCGGTTCAGGTGAACTTATATATCAGTAATGGCTTGTAACCGATTTCATCTTACAATATACGGATAAAATGTCAAGTCGCATTTTTGCGGAAATGAGGTGGATTGACATGACTATCGTTGCTATATCAGCGATTATCCGGATTCAAACAAAATCAATTTATTTATTAATCTAATACATCAGTTGGCTTTTAGACCGCAAATTAGGTAACATTTTGGTGCAATTTTCAAATGTTAACGTGAACATTTCTATACTCATAGTATAACACGTCCCCCAAAATCTTCAATCCCACCAGCTGATATATCACTTAAAAAGTATCCAATCTCTTCCTATTATATAGACGAATTTAACTTCAATTATTTTTATTTCTTATTAAAATTTCACACGTTTTCATTTTGACGCATTTTCAGATCAAAACAAAACCGCACCCCTAACTAGTCGCTAGGCGATGCGGTGAGCGTTTAAAGTTCTGATGCAGTAACGTCTTGGTGTCCGCGGCGGAAGACCCACACGACCATAACGACACAGTAGATCAGTGAGAAACCCCAGGCAACCGGGTTGGCGTAACAGATACCCACGAAGCCCAGTGAGGTGATGGCCAGGATACTGGCCAACGACCGACCTAAGAGTTCGCCGATTCCGGATACGATGGCGTAAAGACTATGCCCCCACCCTTGTAAGGTGTTCCGGAAGATCATCAGTAAGCCGTGAACCGGGAAGAAGAAACTGATAATGAAAATGTACTGGTTAGCACTCTGCACGGCACTGGCCGCGTGGTGGCCCAAGATCATGGTGACAAACGTGGTCTTAAACAGGTTGATGACCACGAAAGCCACCGCCGAATAAACCACCTGAATCCAAATACCACTGAAAATGCCGGCCTTCATCCGTTTGCGCGCCTGTGCCCCGTCGTTTTGTGCTTGATAGGTCGCGATGGCCGCCCCGACACTTTCCATCGGTAAGGTGAACAGTTGACGGATCTTTTCGGCCGCCGACTGGGCCGCCACGATGGTCGGCCCCAACAGGTTAATGGCGTCTTGCATGATGATGGCCCCGATGGCCGACACGGAGTATTCCAGGCCCATCGGTAACCCAATCACGCACATGCGTTTAATCCGGGGGCCCCGCCAGCGCCAGTCCGCGCGCCGAACCGTGATGGGCTGCCGATTACCCCGAAAAAGCATCAGGTTCAATAGACCGCCGACAAACTCACTAATGACCGTGGCCCAGGCGATCCCGGCGATCCCCAGGTGAAAACCTAACACAAAGACAAGGTCCAAGATAATGTTTAGGACCAACGAGGCCATCAAGAAGTATAGCGGATGGATCGAATCGCCGAACGCCCGCAACGCGTCGGCCGAGTAGTTGTATAAAATATTGGCTGGAATCCCAAAGAACGAAATCGTGGTAAAGGTCAACGCCATTTTCAGGATACTCTTAGGCGTATTCAAGGCGACTAACAGGCTATGGGCCGAGACCATCATCACCGGCGTAAAGATCAACGCCATGATCAGGCATAACCAGACCGCGTTGGTCAAAAACTCGCGGCTTTCCTGGTCGTCCTGTTTTCCCACACTGTGGGATAACGGAATACTAAAGCCAATGCAGCTGCCCTGAATGAATCCCAGAATCAAGAAGTTCAGGGGATAGTAGACCCCTACGGCCGCCACAGCGTCAATACCTAACAGTCGGCCGACGATGAGGGTATCAATAAAATTATAGAGTTGCTGGAAAATGGAGCCCCCCACCAGCGGGAGGGAAAAGAGCAGAATCTTTTTCAGGGGACTCCCATGGGTTAAATCAATTGCGTCCAAAACGGACCTCCTTAATTGCAGTGTCACTGTCGCTTCACGCCGTCGAGCAAGATTAGCTATGGTGGGCACGGTTTCGAAGCCTCACAACCCGAGTCTCCAAAACACGACCTTAACCTAAGCCGACAAGGAACGTCGACTAAGGTTAATCTCACCATAGCAAATCAAGTCGACTCTGTTTCGCTGGGGTAGTTTCTTCCAATTTCCCCAGCGCTGATTGTTTAACTGTTCATCGGGGAACCGTTTTTCGGCTAGGTCGCTGATGAAATTCCCATCGGGCCAGTGCCCCGACAGAAGACACTACGTTTCAAATCCAAATCAGGTCAAGCAAAAGGGGAAACCAATTTTCATCGAATTGATTTCCCCTCGTCACTATCTCGTGGCATTCACCCGACTATTCTGATGCTACCACGAAATGCGTGTGATTCTCTAGATTGAAATTAAATCCTTAATGCTGAAGTTAACGCCTAACTGGTAGTTTTGAGCCGCTAAGTTCGCGTAACGAATCACGACTTGGCGCTTCTCGCCGTCGAAGTACCAGCCCTCGTCGGTCTCAGCAAACTTCGCCGAATTCAGGAACCGTGGCAGGTCGCGTCCCGCTAAGTTCACACTCAGTGGCGCGATTGTCGGGCAGCAAACTTCAAATTCCATGGTTTTGACCTGAGTCTGGTAATCCCCGTCGCGACTAACGTCAATTGTGACGCCGTCGGCCGTGGTCCGGGCACTCAACTTGGTCCGTAGCGATTGTCCTTGCTGGTAATCGTTAGTCACCCCGTCATCTTCGTACAGCGTGAAGTCGACGTCTTGACTGGCCTCGACCAACACGTTGAGGTGATCGATCACGTCGTTATGCAGGTTGTTGATGCCAAAGCTCCGTGGGACGATACTACCCGTCCGCAGGAACATCGGGATGCTACCCAGGTCGACCGGTACCGTGATTGTTTGGCCACCATCGTAGTATTGGGCGGTCTTTAAGTCGATCCACCGACAACCGGCTGGCAGGTAAACGGCCTTTTCCGTTTGGCCCTTGTCCACCACGTTGGCAATCAGTAACGACGACCCTAGCATGAATTCGAAACTTTCTTCGGCCACGTTCGGGTCGTCTTGGAATTCATAAACCAGTGGCCGCATGATTGGGGACCCCTTGGTCGAAGCTTCGTACAGCAGAGAGTAGAAGTACGGGACTAAGGTGTACCGCAACTTGATGGCCGCCCGGATGTACTTGGTGTAGGCCGGGTAGGTCCACGGTTCGGTAACCGTGTTGTCGTTGTTGCAGGAGTGAATCGAGAACCGTGGTTGGAAGATCCCGTTTTGAACCCAGCGAACGAACAGTTCCGGTTCCGGCAACGGCCCGTCGAACCCGCCGATGTCACACCCTTGGTTGGCGACCCCGGAAAGACCCATCCCCAGAATCGTCGGGATGTTGTACTTCACGTTGGTCCAACTAGTGTAGTTATCCCCGGCCCAGGTCTGTGCGTACCGTTGAATCCCCGCAAAGCCGGCCCGGTTGATCGAGTACGGCCGCACGTTTGGATCGTGTTGTTTCAACGCGTTAATTCCCGTCTTGGCCATCAACGTCGACATGATGGGCTTCACGGCCCCGATGGTTTGGTGCACCCCGTCGGCGTCGACCGTCGCACTGTCATCGTTGATTTCAAATTCGTTATTATCGTTCCATAACGACGTGATCCCGATGGACGCGAGGGCTTCAATGATCTTTTGCCCCCAAGCATCCCGACCGTTGGGACTGGTAAAGTCCACAAAGTGTGCCGGGCCACCCCAGTACTGGTCGATTTCATCGGCCGTGCCGTCCGCCGTCTTCACGTAGGCGTTCTTTTGCTGAAACTCGGGCGTGATTGGGTTGGTGGTTAAGATCCCCGGCTTGATGTTCGGCGCTAAGAGCACGCCGCGCTTCTTAAGTTCGGCCACAAACTTAGCTGGATCTGGGAAGCGCTTCTTGTTCCAGTTGAACACGTAACGCTTACCATCCTGACCCGACGTGTATCCGGATGAGAGGAAGAACCCGTCACACGGGATACCGTTCTTCTTACACGTATCCACGAAGTCCAAGATTGCGTCGTCGGAATGTTCGTCCAGTTCGGTGTAGAACATGGTCGAGCCCATGTACCCTAGCGACGGTAACGGCATCATGGCCGTCTTCCCGGTCAGGTCGGTGTAGTGTTCCACAACCTTTTTGATGGTCGGGCCCCCAATGAAGAAGACGTCGAGGTCGCCGCCGTCACATTGGAAGTAGCTGTAGCGTAACCAGTAGTTACTGTGTTCACAGTCCATGTCGAAAACGGAATCGTACATGTTGTTGTAGAATAACCCGCTGGCCAGGTTGGCTTGCGTATCGAAGTCGATGTAGAACGGAATCATCTTATACAACGGGTCCGATTTCTCGGCGTTCCAGCCCAGTGAGTCGGTGTTGTGCATCCGCATCCGGCGCTTAAACTTGTTCAGCTTGCCGGACTTTTCACCAAAGCCGTAGAACTTGTCATGGTCGCCCATGCTACTGTAGTGGAAGCTGCGGCCCAGGTTGTCTTGAACGAACGAGCGCTTGGCCAAATCCTTGTGGACCACGTGACCGTTTTCGTCGATGATTTCAAAGTAGAACGGATCGGCGTGGATATGTAACGTGTACTTGCCGTTGTTGACCGTGTACCCATCATCGGTGGTCTGTAGGTCGATGGCAATCGGGGTCACCCGTTGCCGTTCATCGGCCAATAGGTCGTCGGTGGCATCGTCCCACGCCGTCTTGACTAAGGCGTAAGACTCTTCCGGCGCAAATTCCTGATCAAAGGTCCCGCGAATCCGGATGATGTTTTCATCCAATAGGTAAATGCGGAACTGAGCACCATCCGTCGCCACGTCCAAATAATCGTGATGATCGGTGACGTTCAGTAGTTTAGAACTAACTTTCATGTCGTGCACCTCCGAAATTTAGTGGTTGTTGCTATTCAATTGGTCATAGTCTAACACATCACCGTCTCCTTTTGAGGACGCTTTCACGAATTTTAACGGTCACTCGGCAGCCGCCAAGTCGCTAAAATCACGAGAAAATCCGCCGCATACTTAGGCTTAACCGCCATTAGCCGGCGCTAGACCCTCTAATTAGTTTCAAGTGATATACCAGAATATCGTGACAGGTTTACTTTAATTGACTCTGTAAGCGCTGTCAACGAAATTCCTAAACTTTTTTAATTTCCCGTACAATCCCCGTGGTTTAGCGGTTTGCCGCTATTATCTTTTTTATTTTAAGATTGTGATTTAACATTTTTATGTTGAAAGCGGTTTCCTTACGTGCTATTCTCTAGGTAACTTCTATATCAGTTTGGAGGCAGATAATTTGGTCCTGGTTAACCCACCACGACCACACACTTAGAGGTTTTAGCTATTGTTCAGTTTCACCGCTTTGGTAAACGTCTTTTATCAAAAAAATTTATTTAGGAAGTGAATTTCGTTGGATAAGACACAAAAGACTGTTACGATTTCCGCGGCGCCGTTCAACATTAAAGATAAGATTGGTTACATGTTCGGTGATATCGGGAATAACTTCTCGTTTAACGTGGTTAACTCGTTCTTAATGATTTTCTACACCAACGTGCTTGGTTTAACCGGGTCACAAGTTGGGATTATCTTCTTAATCGCTCGGTTCGTCGATGCCTTTGCCGACATCACGGTGGGTCGTTTAGTTGATAACAGTAAGTTACATAAGATTGGTCGGTTCAAGCCTTGGATCAACCGGATGCGTTACCCATTACTGATTGCTTTGGTTCTGTTATTCGTACCAATCGTTAAGGATTGGGCATTACCAATGCGTCTTGGGTGGGTCTTCATCACCTACATCGCTTGGGGGATCTTCTACTCCTCAGTTAACATCCCTTACGGTTCTATGGCCTCTGCCATCAGTAGTGACCCGAACGACAAGACGTCTCTGTCGACGTTCCGTTCCATTGGGTCCGCCGTTGGTTCCGCCATTACCAGCTACATCATTCCAATGTTCATCTACATCGGGGCTTCCCAAAAGATTTCCGGGAGCCGGTTCTTCTGGGTGGTTGTCGCTTGTGCCGTTTTAGGTTACGTCTGCTACGAATTAACGACGAAGCTGACCACGGAACGTGTCCGGACTGAAAAGTCTGAAAAGGTTCCTTTGGGCCGCGTGGTTAAAGGGATGTTCGAAAACAAGGCCTTGATTGTCTTGGTTTTGGTCGACATCATGATCGTTATTAACCAAAACTTGTCCGGGACTTTGATTTCCTACCTGTTTAACGACTACTTCAAGAACACCTCTGCCATGGGGATTGCCTTGATCTTCAACTTTGCGACCGTTATTCTGTTGGCCCCATTCAGTAACTGGATGACGCGGACGTTTGGTCGTAAGGAATGTTCCATCGTGGCGCTGTTAATCGGTGCCGCTATTTACGGAACTTTGATGGTTTCTCACACGAGCAACATGTACTTCTACTTAACGATGATGTTCTTTGGTTCCTTAGGTGCCGGGGTCTTCAACCTGATGGTTTGGGCCTTCATCACCGACGTTATCGATAACCACGAAGTCTTGACGGGTGTCCGTGAAGACGGGATCGTATACGGGGTTAACTCCTTCGCTCGTAAGGTTGCCCAAGCGATCGCCGGTGGTTTCGGTGGATTCATGTTAACCTTCATCGGTTACAAGTCCTCCACTGGTGGTGGTGCCATTCAGTCGCAAGCCGTTATTGACAAGATCTACAACTTGGCAACTGGTGTCCCAACGGTCTGCCTGTTAGTCGCTGCCTTACTGTTACTCTTCTTCTACCCACTGAGCAAGAAGCGCGTCAACTCTAACGCCGCTCAATTAGCTAAGATTCACAACGCTAACGCCGAAGAAGAAAAGAAGGAAAACGCTGAAGGTTAATCCCTTAAGCGCCGACGTCAATTAAGGTTCAGATAAACGACATCATTACTTTATGAAGGAGTTTTCTCATGACTTTATTAAACGAAGATTTTCTATTAACGAATGATCCCGCTAAGACGTTATACCACGACTACGCCGAAAACATGCCGATCATCGACTACCACTGTCACTTGGAACCAAAAGACATTTACGAAAACAAGAACTACCCGAACATCACCCGTTTATGGTTAAACGACGGGAGTTTAGGTGACCACTACAAGTGGCGCCTCGAACGGGCTAACGGTGTTCCCGAAGACCTGATTACCGGTGACGGCGACGAATACCAAAAGTTCCTCGCCTGGGCTGGGACCATCGAAAAGTCCATCGGGAATCCCCTCTACGAATGGACCCACTTGGAATTAAAGCGGTTCTTCGGCATTGACGAACCCTTAACCACCAAGTCTGCTCCCGCTATCTGGAAGAAAGCCAACGAACTGGTTCAAAGCGAAGCCTTCAAGCCCCGCAACCTGATCAAGAACATGAACGTCAAGGTGGTCTGCACCACCGACGATCCGGCTTCCGATTTGCACTACCACAAGCTGATCAGAGAAGACGAAGCTGAAAACGGCTTCAAGGTCCTCCCAGCTATGCGGCCAGATAACCTGGTCCGGATCAACCAAGGCGACTTCGGGGCTTACCTGAAGAAGTTAGGCGACGTGGCCGGTGTCGAAATCACCGACTACGACAGCCTGGTTAAGGCCTTAGACAACCGCTTCAAGTTCTTCACCGAAATGGGCGGCCGTCTGTCCGACCACGGGTTGAACTCATACCACTACCGCAAGATTTCCAAGGATGAATTTAACCAGATTTTGGCTAAGGCCGCTAAGGACAATACCCAGTTGACCGACGCCGAAGTTGACGGTTATACCACCCTGCTGTTAGAAGAACTCATGCGGTTAAACAAGCAATACGACTTCACTATGCAATACCACATGAACGTGTTGCGGAACGCTAACGGCCCAATGTTCCGGAAGTTAGGCGCCGATGCTGGGTTTGACTCCATGGGGTCCGAACCAGGTATCGCCGGCGAAATGATGAAATTACTCAGTGACATGGCCGAAGAAAACAACATTCCTAAGACCATCCTCTTCTCCACCAACCCGAACGATTGGTTGGAACTGGCCACTGGGATGCAAAGCTTCCAAGGCGACGTCAAGCAAAAGCTGCAACTCGGTTGTGCTTGGTGGTTCAACGATACCCGCGAAGGAATGCACGATCAATTACGCATTATGGCGCAACAAAGCTTGCTGCCAAACTTCGTCGGGATGTTGACCGACTCACGGAGCTTCCTCTCTTACCCACGGCACGAATACTTCCGTCGGGTACTGTGTGACCTGATCGGTGAATGGGTTGTCCGGGGTCAAGTCCCTGACGACTACGCTTACCTAGGTCAGATCGTCCAAGATATCTCCTACAACAACGCTAAGAACTACTTCGGCTTCTTCAAATAAGTCGTTACAAGTTACTGAAAAGGTCAGTCCATAACGGGCTGGCCTTTTTGCGTGGCCTCAGTGGCCCAATTACCGGTTGTCTTCCGACCGTAATTAGTTATAGAATGAACTTATACATAAAATAAATGACTAGTCCCCCGACTAGTCATTTTCTATGCTCTAAGGAGGCCACCATGGCGAAAAAAATCGAACACACGACCGAGATCCTGCTGGTCGTCTTGGCCATCGGAATTCTGATGCGCTCCCCCATCACCACCTTACCCCTGGTGCTCACGCAATTGGCTCAGCACCTGACCGTCTCGACCGGGAGTTTAGGGATCCTAACTACTCTGCCCCTGGTCATGTTTCTGCTCTTCTCTAACTTTGCCGCCCTCCCGCTGGCCAAATGGGGGATCAAACCCGCGATGACCGTGGCGCTAATTCTACTGTTAGTAGGCTCGGCCTTGCGGATGGTGATTACCCTGCCCACCATGTTACTGGGCACCATCCTGATTGGGATCAGTATTGCCCACCTAAACGTCTTCATGCCGGCGTTCATCAAGGCCTACTTTCCCCTAAAAATTGCCCTGTACACCACGCTCTACTCGTTTTCGATGAACCTGGGAAGTGCCGGGTTTAACTTGGTGACCGCGCCAGTCGTGACCCACTGGGGCTGGCAGGCCATCCTGCTGATTCTGACCGTGGTGCCGCTACTGGTCATGATTTTTTGGGGACTGATGAGCCACCACCTCCCGGAAAAGATGAAGGCCTTACCCGCTAACCAGGCCGTTCGCACGCCGCACCGGAGTATTTGGACCAACCCCCACGCCTGGCTGTTCTTAGTGACCTTCGGGTGTCAGTCGTTACTCAACTACACCATGGCCGCCTGGTTCCCCGTGCTGATGGGCTACCATCATCTCAGCGCCGGGCACATCGGCTTTATCATGGCCGTTTACTCGCTAGTTGGGATTCCCGTCTACATCTTAACGCCCCACCTTTTGATGGAATTAGGAAAAACCGGCTTAAAGGTCCTGGTCGCCATCCCCGGGGCCTGCGGAATCATTGCCGGTCTCATGCTCTTCTTCCAGAACACCGCCTCGTTTGGCTTCTGGTTGACCGAAAATATCCTGGTCGGCATTGCTATTAGTTTCTTCTTCATCTACACCACGACCATGTTCGGTCTAAAAACCGACGATCCCCTGACCACCGCACGTCTCTCCGGTATGGCCCAAGCCGGGGGGTACTTCATGGCCGCTCTGGGGCCGTCGCTGTACGGTTGGGCCTTTCGGGTCAATCCCACCGGTCTACCGCAAAATTTCGTTTACGTAGGGTTGATCGTGGTCGCCATCATCGGCGCCCTCCGGATTCAACGACTCACGAAAGTTCATTAAACCGCATCAACTGGCGAACCCTTCCGATGGTTCACCAGTTTTTTTAATTTGGGGCAATTTTCTATCGGCCACCTATTGAAAGCGGTTTCTTCGCCTGCTACTCTAGAAGTATCTGCTATGGGTTTCGTAATTACCAGAAGCCCGGTACCTTCTCAGAAAGCTGGTGGTTTCATGCAATTAAACGTCCTAGAACACCTGACCTACGCTGACGTCCGCGCCAACGCCACCGCCGCGATTCAAACGGCCATCGACGCCTGTGCTCAAGTCGGCGGGGGCACGGTCCTCATTCCCGGTAGCGGCCCCTACACCATCGACGGCCTGGTGTTAAAGAGTCACGTTACCTTACATATCGCCGCCGGGGCCACCCTCGTGGGGTCCGGCAACGAAGACCGGTACACCCACCGGCCGGGCCCGTTTGAACTTAACCGCAACGCTACGCCCATCTGCGGTTTGATCTACGCCAAGGGCCAGACCGACATCGCCATCACCGGGGCCGGAACCATCGACGGTAACTATCAACGGTTCATTTACCCGGACCAAGGTGACGAGGTCCACCTGAAATTCTACAAATACCCCCGCCCAATGACGGTCTACTTTGAAGACTGCCACCAGGTGTGTTTACAAGACGTGACGTTACAAAACGCCCCGTTCTGGACGGTCCACCTGGTCGGTTGTCAGAATACCGAAATCGCCCACGTCACCATTCATAACGAACCGCGCATGCCTAATACCGACGGCATCGACGTCGACCGCAGCAAGAATACTTACATTCACGACTGCGATATCGTCACCGGCGACGACGCCATCTGCCCCAAGTGTACCGAAGAGACCGCGGCGTACAGCGACTGCACCAACCTCTTGGTCGAAAATTGCACCCTAAAAACCCAGAGTTCCGCGGTCAAATTTGGCAGTAGCAGTTTCGGTAACTTCTATAACTGCCACTTCCAACACCTGACCATCACCGATACCAACCGGGGTCTGACCTTTCAGCTTCGCGATCCCGGCAGTGCCGAAAATATCCGGTTTAACGATATTTCGATCGTCACCAAACATTACAGCAAGGAATGGTGGGGTTCCGGGGAACCCATCTTCATCTCGTTGCTCCCCCGTGACGCGCAAACCGACCTGACCGGCCAGCGGATTCGCAACGTGAGCTTCACCAACATCACCTGTAACGCCGAAAACGGTCTGTTCATTGGGTCGGTGGCCGATCACATGATTCAAAACCTCACGTTGGACCACGTGACCCTAACCCTACGTCGGCCCCTGGGGAGCCCCGTCCAATACGATTTACGCCCCTGGCAGGGGACGCCGAAAATTCCCGCGACCTTACACGGCATCGAAACCTACCGGGAAAATACATACACCACCCACGAATTCGTCGTTCGCCCCGCCAAGTAGAACAGGAGTCTCGCCATGGCAATTTTAATTGGACTCATTCCCGCCCTTTTCTGGGGCATCCTACCCATCTGGATGCGTAAAGTCACCGGCGGCAGTTTCTTACAGCAGTTACTTGGAACCAGCATGGGCATCGTAATTACCGCCACGGTCCTCCAACTGATCTTTCGTTTCAGCATTAGCGGCCACGATTTCTGGCTGTACTTCATCTCCGGGGCCTTCTGGAGCTTCGGACAGTGCGGCCAGTACTGGGGCTACGGCAAGCTGGGCGTCAGTCTGACCATGCCGCTGTCCACGGCCTTTCAGATCATTGGCAACTCCCTGATTGGGGGCTGGCTGTTCGGCGAATGGACCGGTTGGCACGATAACCTCATCGGCTTGGGCGCGCTAGTCATTATCATTTTAGGTGTCCTAGTCGCTAACGGGGTCGTGGGCTTCTCCGTCAAGAACCTCCGGGGTTACCTGGTTCTGCTGGCCACCACCTTTGGGTACTGGGGCTATTCCGGCTTCCCCCACTACGCTAACTCGACCAGCGGCATCAACGGCTTTCTGCCCCAAGCGTTGGGAATGTTAAGTACGTCACTATTGCTCTACCTCATCGGTCGGCGCCGGTTACCGGGTAACGATCCGGCCGGTCTCAAAAACATCACGTCCGGCCTGATTTTTTCGGTCTCTTCGTCCGTTTACCTGATTTCACTCCAGCTTAACGGGCTGGTCAACGCCTTCGTGCTGACACAGTTAAACGTGGTCGTCGCGACCCTCTTAGGCATCGTCATCCTCAAGGAGGCGGATCCGCGACGGACACTGACCACCTCCGCGGGACTGGGCATTTTGATTGCCGGCGCCGTCTTGATGGTGCAAATCTGATTAGGGCCTGTCTTAAAAGACCAATCTGGAGGATTCAGTGCTTCCGTTCCAGTCAGAAACGGGTACTTAAATCAAGATTTACGGTTTAAGCAAGAACCTAGTTACTCACCACAAACCAGAAAAACCAGCCCATCACGGACTGGTTTTTTTACGTTTAATCTTTCTTCTGGTACCGAAACACAATCGCGTAAAAGCCAAAGTTTACGATACTCAACACTAAAATCAACCCGAAGGCCAACTGACTCCCCAGCGCCGTAGCGTGAGCGTAGGAGAGACCGCCGCCCTTGATCGACGACATCAAGGCCGCTAAAATCGTGGTTCCCAATGACCCGGCAAACTGCTGACCGGTGTTATAAATCGCGTTGGCATCGGCGCGTTGGGCCATGGTGACTTCTTTTAAGCCGTTGGTCATGGTATTACTAAAGGCCATCGACCGACCAATGCTATAAACAATGTAGAAGATGGCAATCACGACCACGGAAAGATGTTGCCCCAACACCGTAAAACCGAGCGCGGCCAGTAGAAACAGGCTACTCCCCAGCAAGATGGGTAGCTTCGCCCCGTGTTCGTCGAGCAGATGACCGAACCAGGGTTGTAAAATGGCGGTAACCAGGCTGCCGGGCAGTAACATCAACCCACCGGCCAGGGAACTAGCGCCCACCACGATTTGGGCGTAGTTAGGCAGCGCGAAGTTGATCCCGATGTTACAGAATTGCAAGATCACGTAAGCGAAGAAACTGTAAGTAAAGATCGGATTCCGGAAAATTTCGAGTTTTAGAAGCGGGCGATCGCTAGTTTTGGCCACCCGAACGTACCCCCACAGGGCAAGGACGCCCAGGATGAGGCCACCCAGGAACTGCCAACTCAACCAACCCGCCGTGGTCAGGCTGTTAAAGCCTAACATCACGGCCACAAAGGCCACCGCCAATAGGACAAATTGCCGCCAATCGAATTTCACGGCCTTAGTCGGCGTGTACTGCTGAATCGCCCAGACCCCCAAAATTAAGACTAAAGCCTCCACGGGAATCGTCGACCAGAAGATCATCCGCCAGTCGGCCAGCGAGACCATGATTCCCCCAAAGGTCGGTCCACTCGCCGGCGCAATCATCAGAATCAACCCGGTCATCCCCATGTAAAACCCCAGTTTGGCGCGCGGCACGCTTTCGACCACCACGTTGACCATCAAGGGAATCGCGATTCCCGCACAGCCGGCCTGAATCAACCGTCCAATGAGTAAAATCGGGAAGTTCGGCGCTAACGCACAGATCAACGCGCCCAAGATAAAGAGCCCCGCCCCGGTCACGAATAACTGGCGGTTGGTGAACCGCTGTTTCAAAAACGCCGAGGTAATCATCAGTAACGCCACGGTCAGTAAATACCCCGTGGTCACCCACTGCACGGTACTCAAAGACACGTGCATGGTCCGCATCAACGTGGGAAAGGTCACGTTCATCGACGTTTCGACCAGGATGCCCACGAAGGCCATTAACGCCACGGCCACGATTGCGACCAGACGCTCCCCCGTCAATTTTTGGGGCTCTGTTTCGTTTGTCACCATTCGATTGATACTCCTTTACTGTAATTTATTTATCGGTTAATTATTTTTAAACACTGCATCTATCATACGCACATTTAAGACCAATGTCATGGGGTGATTTGCGCACGCACCAAATAAAAACGCCTTCACCGTGGGAACGGGAAGGCGTTATCGTCAATTTAGCGTTTAGCTTGCCACTCGTCTTTAAACTCGGTCAAAAAGTCGAGCATGACCTGTTGCCGGTGTTCGGCCAGTCCCTTAGCGGCGGCCGTGTTCATCAGGTCTTTCAGGGTCAACAACTTCTCGTAGAAGTGATTGATGACGGTCTCGCCCCCCAGATTGCGGTATTCGGCGTGGGTCATTTGCGTCCGCGGCGCCACGGCCGGGTCGTAAATCTTTTCGCCGAAGTGACCGCCAAAGTAGAGTGCCCGGGCAATCCCGATGGCCCCGATGGCGTCCAACCGGTCGGCATCTTGAACGATCTGACCCTCTAACGGTAAGGGCTTGGCCGTCCCGTCGAGCGTTTTATGAAACGACATGTTATCCATGATTAGAAAAATTGTGTCCTGCTGAGTGGCACTGAAATCGTGGGCGCTCAAGAAATCACGTACCTCGGCACTGGCGGCCTGCGTATCGGTCACTAATTTTTCGTCAATCACGTCGTGGAGGTACGCCGCCGTCAGCGTCAACAGGCGGTCAGCCGCGGGATATGCCGTGAGCAGGCGGTCGGCCAAGCCTACCACCCGTTGAATGTGGTCGAAGCCGTGGCCGGTCTCGTCGTCCCGCATCTTACTGCGGGCAAAATCGTGTACAGCGGTTAAAGTCTCGTTACTCATGAGGGAGTCCTTCTTTCGTGTCTGTGGGGGGAACGCCGATGAAGCCGTAGAAAAATAGGTGGTCGATTTGCCGGGTCAGGGCTTGGAAGTGCGGATCGTGCTCATTACCCGCCACAATCTTTTGTCCGGCGTCGCTACTGACGTACTGGATAAACATGTCCAGGTACAGCATCAACGCATCGTCGGTCAACTCGGGACTGATCATCCCCGCCTCGCGACCGCGCCGAATGACCACCGACCAGAAGTTGCGTTTCTGTGCCTGATAGGCCTGCATGGTCTCGTCAGTCCCCAGTTGGCCCCGCATGTCTTGGACGATGAACCGGTAAAAGTCCGGGTGCAGATTGTCCGTGATCTGCGTGCTCATCGTGATCATCTTTTGCACGAGTTCCTGGTAGGAAAGTTGCGGATCCACCGCATCGGCGCGGCTAGCGGCGTACCCGTCGTTGACCATGGCCAGTACGACCTGGTGGCCCAGGCTCAGCTTACTGTCGAAGTATTTATACAACGTCACCTGCGACACGCCAGCCGCCGCCGCAATCGCGCTGACCTTGGTGGCCTTGAACCCGTCACGCATGAAGAGCCTTTGGGCCGTTTGTAACAGGTGATATCGCTGGTGTTGTTTGCGTTGTTGATTGGTTGCCATACCCTTACCGCCTCTCGAAATTCCCCTTGTCGTTGCTTATTTTACCACACGGTTCGGCCGGTCGCCGACCAAACTAGCGGCGAAGTTGGTTGCCCTCCGGCGCTCAGGGTGAACATTTGGACCGCCTGCTCACCTCCAGACTGTATTTTGGATTCATCTAATCGACACCTTCCTCACCATAATCTGGTTTTATCTCTCTTAACATCAGTTATTTACTTTTAGTGAACTATTCATTTTAAATAGTTCACTTTTTCGTTGACTTTCCCCACCCCCGGGCTTACGATGAGAGCGATTTAACAGTTGATGAGGAGGGACGACCCATGGCACAACCCATTCTAGAAATTAACCACTTACAAAAACGTTTCGGTAAATTTACCGCACTCAAAGACATTACCTTTACCGTCAACGCCGGCGAGATCTTCGGCTTCATCGGTCCCAACGGCGCCGGTAAATCCACGACCATCCGCACGCTACTCGGGCTGATTCGGGCCAGTGGCGGCTCGGCCACCATCTTCGGCCACGACGTCTGGCACGACAGCGTCGCCATTCACCGCCGACTGGCCTACGTCCCCGGCGACGTTTACCTCTGGCCCAACCTGACCGGTGGTGAGATTATCGACTTGCTGTTAAAACTCAACGGTGCTCGCCACACCGCCCAGACCGACGACCTGATTCACCGATTTGGCCTCGATCCGACCAAGAAGGCCCGGACCTATTCCAAGGGGAACCGGCAGAAGGTCGCGTTAATCGCCGCCTTTTCGCAGGACGCCGATTTCTACATTTTCGACGAACCCACGTCCGGCCTCGACCCCTTAAACGAAAAGCTTTTCCAGGAAGCCGTCCTCGACCTCAAGCACCAAGGTAAGGCCGTGCTCCTGTCCAGTCACATTCTCTCCGAAGTCGAACGGATGTGTGACCGGATCGCCATTATCCGCGAGGGCACCATCATCGAAACCGGCAGCCTCGCCGAGATGCGCCACCTGACCCGCACCGTGATGACCGTGACCACCAAAACGCCGTTGGCTCCCACCACGTTACCCGGGGTTCACGCCGTTCAAGCCGGTCAGCAGCCCAACGAATGGCAGTTTTCGGTGGAAGCCGCGCAACTACCGACCGTCATGACGGCGTTGACCGCCCACCAAATTCTGGCGTTGCAAAGCACCCCACCCACGTTGGAAGATCTCTTTATGCACTACTACGGAAAGGCGTGATGACGATGACCCTGACAACACGCACCGGAACTGGGGCCCTTACCCGGTTAGGCTTGCGGCGGGACCGTTTCCGGTTACTGATCTGGATATTAATTTTGGTTGGGTTAATGGCCGCCGTGGCCGCCAAGTTTGTCGACATCTACGGCACCAAGGCCGAGATTGCCGGCATCGTGCAAACGCTGAAGAGTCCGGCCATCGTAGCCATGTTCGGCCCGTTTCAACTGGGTAAAAACGCCACGACGGCTCAAATCTTCGCAAACGAAATGCTACTCTTCATGGCCTTGATTCAGGTCGTGATGAACCTGGGACTCGCCGTTCACGCCACCCGCTACGAAGAGGATCAAGGGTTAACCGAACTTTTACGGGCCCACGCCATCGGTCCCCAAGCTCAGTTAATGGCGGCCGCCAGCGAACTCACCCTGGTGAACCTCGGTATCGGTATCCTCTACGCCCTAGGCCTCGACTTGGCCCAGATGCCCGGCGCCACGACGGCCGGCAATTGGCTGATTGGACTGGGACTCGCGGCCATTGGTTGGCTCTTCGGCATGTTGGCCCTTCTCTTAGCCCAACTCGCCGACCACGCCGCCAGTGCGACCGGGATGGCCTACGCCTTGTTCGGCCTAAGTTACTTGGTCCGGATGATCACCGACGTTCAGCAGCCCCGCCTGACCTGGTGGTCGCCACTGGGCTGGGTGGAAAAGTTGTCGCCCTACCATCGCCCCAACTGGTTACCGGTCGGTCTCATGTTACTGACCGGTCTGATCCTGATCAACCTCGCCATCTGGGTCGTCCAACACCGAGACCTTGGAGCGGGAGCCATCGCCACGCACCCGGGACGGCGAACCGCGTCCCCCCTGCTCCGGGGTCCCCTAACGTTGCTTTGGCGGCGCCAACACAACGTCTTCATCGGTTGGTTTCTAGGCGTTATCGTCCTGGGGATGGCCTACGGGACCGTCTTCAATACCATTGGGGACATCTTAAAGACCAACCCCACCATGCAACAGGTCTTCGGCAAGGCCGTCGTCCATTCGGCCAACCACAGTCTACTACTCAACTTTAGTGCCCTATTAACCGTCGTCATGGCCGCCGTAGCGATCATCCCCGGACTACAACTCATTTTCAAACTTTACGGTGATGAAACCCACGGTTGGCTTGAAGCGCTGTACGCGCGGCCGTTGAGTCGCACCCGCCTTTTTCTGAGCTATATCGGCCCCGCGGGGTTACTCAGTACGGTGATCTTTCTGGGCGGCTGGGGCGGCCTGGTGCTCACGGGCAACGCCAGTCTGACCCACGCGGCCGACGGCATCACGACCTTCGAATTCTGGCAGGGGTTCTGGGGACAGCTGCCCGTCATCTGGCTGTTCTTGGCTCTCGGTGTGCTGCTAGTTGGGACCTGGCCGCGGGGCCGCTCACTGGCCTGGCTCTACCTGGCCTACGGGTTTATCAGTCAGTACCTGGGTAACCTGTTACAGTTACCCAAATGGGCCAAACAACTGAGTCCGTTCGGCTGGTTGCCCAGTGTCCCCGTGCATCAAGTCGAGTGGACCACCTTTAGCTGGGAAGTCAGTCTTGCCGTGCTCCTCGGTCTTATCGGGTGGTGGGGCTACACGCACCGCGATTTACAACAACATTAATTCGCTAAAAAGAGTTCGGGACATAACTCGAGTTCTATAGAAAAACAGGAAGGAAATTCTCG
>NZ_AZDV01000026.1:0-276062 GCF_001434835.1 Levilactobacillus acidifarinae DSM 19394 = JCM 15949
GCACGCCGATAGTAGTTGGGGGATCGCCCCCTGCAAGGATAGGACGTTGCCACGCGTATATGGAGGATTAGCTCAGTTGGGAGAGCGTCTGCCTTACAAGCAGAGGGTCACAGGTTCGAGCCCTGTATCCTCCATTGAGCCCTTAGCTCAGTTGGTAGAGCATCTGACTTTTAATCAGAGGGTCGACAGTTCGAGCCTGTCAGGGCTCATTCGCCGCGAGGCGATTGAGATTATTATTGAAGATGATACTGACTATGCCGACTTAGCTCAGTTGGTAGAGCACCTGTCTTGTAAACAGGGGGTCGGAAGTTCGAATCTTCTAGTCGGCATTATTATGCGGAAGTAGTTCAGTGGTAGAACATCACCTTGCCATGGTGGGGGTCGCGGGTTCGAATCCCGTCTTCCGCTTAATACCGAAAGGTATTAAGTTAAGTCAATTAAGTTATTTTGCACCCATAGCGCAACTGGATAGAGTGTCTGACTACGAATCAGAAGGTTGTAGGTTCGACTCCTACTGGGTGCATAGTAACGGGAAGTAGCTCAGCTTGGTAGAGCACCTGGTTTGGGACCAGGGGGTCGCAGGTTCGAATCCTGTCTTCCCGATTAAATAAGAATATTTTATTTAACACTTCGCGGTGTAGCTCAGCTGGCTAGAGCGTTCGGTTCATACCCGAGAGGTCGAGGGTTCGATCCCCCCCGCCGCGATTTGGACTTGAACTGGACCTTTAGCTCAGTTGGTTAGAGCAGACGGCTCATAACCGTCCGGTCGTAGGTTCGAGTCCTACAAGGTCCATTTTTGGACATTGATACAATGCGATATGGAGGATTACCCAAGTCTGGCTGAAGGGAACGGTCTTGAAAACCGTCAGGTGGGTAAAACCACGCGAGAGTTCGAATCTCTCATCCTCCTTTTTCTAATTATCGCGGGATGGAGCAGTCTGGTAGCTCGTCGGGCTCATAACCCGAAGGTCGTTGGTTCAAATCCAGCTCCCGCAATATTTGGTTCGTTGGTCTAGTTGGTTAGGACGCCTCCCTGTCACGGAGGAGATCACGAGTTCGAGTCTCGTACGGACCGTTTAAATGGCTCGGTAGCTCAGTCGGTAGAGCAATGGATTGAAGCTCCATGTGTCGGCGGTTCGATTCCGTCCCGCGCCATTGCTTAACCTCATATAAATGCGGGTATAGTTTAGTGGTAAAACCACAGCCTTCCAAGCTGTTGTCGCGAGTTCGATTCTCGTTACCCGCTTTATATGGGCCTATAGCTCAGCTGGTTTAGAGCGCACGCCTGATAAGCGTGAGGTCGATGGTTCGAGTCCATTTAGGCCCATTTATGGAGAAGTACTCAAGTGGCTGAAGAGGTGCCCCTGCTAAGGGTATAGGTCGCGCAAGCGGCGCGAGGGTTCAAATCCCTCCTTCTCCGTTTTATATGACCCGTTGGTCAAGTGGTTTAAGACACCGCCCTTTCACGGCGGTAACATGGGTTCGAATCCCGTACGGGTCATTGCAGAGACTTATCTGCAAACTTAATTTTATATTCTATTATCGCGGGATGGAGCAGTCTGGTAGCTCGTCGGGCTCATAACCCGAAGGTCGTTGGTTCAAATCCAGCTCCCGCAATATTTGGTTCGTTGGTCTAGTTGGTTAGGACGCCTCCCTGTCACGGAGGAGATCACGAGTTCGAGTCTCGTACGGACCGTCCGGTAAAGCCTTCCCGTGAGTGGAAGGCTTTTTTGGTGCCGTTATGTTTATGAAACAGCGAACGCGGGCGGTGTTCACCGGTGTCGTTGACGGGCATGCGGCTGATTGGCGCCGGTTACACATCATAGCAGAGCAACTTGATTAAGCAGATACGAAAGGCCACCCGACGACTGTCAGGTGGCCCTTTTGACGTCTCAGCGTTGTTGGAGAAAGTGACGTAACTGCGGATCGTGAGCGTACAGGTATAAGCCGTGCACGCCGCGTTTCATTAAAACGTTGATTGAATTGAGCACTAATTGCTGTTTGATGGCGGTAACCTGGTGGGGATCTAGGTCATCACGCCGTTTAAAAGTTTCTACATCGGTATATTTTGTCAGATCAACCGTTAAGCCTTGAGCCGTTAGCCGGATCGGTGGGCCCAGAATTACCCCCACGTAGTTTAAATCAAAGCCCTGACAGGTATAGATGGACCCAACCTCATCGATGGTCTGAGGGAGTTCCGCCCAGGGCGTGGTCGTGTAATTATATTGGTCCCAGGGCAGGTGAAACCGGCCTTCCGTAACGTAGTGTTTTCCGCCGTCTAAGGTGGACGGATAGCCCGATGTCGCCACGATTCGCGATAACCCGACAGTGCGGTTCCGCGCAACAATGGCTTGGCGCATGGCTTCGGCATCATCAAAGACGCGTAGATCATAATGGGGGCCACCGGTTGCGGGCAACGGCCGTAACTGGTGATGCGTGAAGGCGTTGATCCACCGGACGAGGGCGTCACTTGCTTGCATCCGAAATTGATGGGTCAAGCGGTAACTTTGGTGCGGGTAAGGGGCTAACAGCGCTTCTAAGCGTTGCGCCGTCCAGAAACTCTTGAAGCGTAAAACCTGAGTTTCGTCGAAAACCAGAATAATGACTTTAGCGGTGGCTAACAGCGACGTTAATTGGTTAGTGCCGTAGAAGTTATTGTAATGGTCCGCTTGGGAGAGTAACAGGTGGGCTTCGTCGATCACTAAGACGTCAGCCGTGGTCTTACCCAGAGCAATCTGATTGATCAGCGTGGTCGGCCGCTGAAAGTCCTTTTTGAACAGGTGGGCTTGGGATCCCGCAATGGCGCGGTAAACCTTTAAGAGTTCTGGATGATTGACCAAAAAGTAGTTGGTGGTCCCCGCTAAAGGCGAATTCGGCGCTGTGCGGGCGCGGACCTGTAGCTGGTCAAAAAGGTGCGCTAAGACCACGCTTTTGCCGGTTCCCGCGTCCCCGTAAAGCGTAAAAATAGCAGGTTGAGGAGTCGCCAGATGCGTCGTGGTGAAATCAAGTATCCTTTGTACCAAGCGGGCCTGGGACGCCGTTAAGGGTAAAGCCGGTGAAATTTTAGTTGTTGCTGCGTTGGCGGATGAAAACGACACGCCATCGCCACCTTTCATGAAGTCATAGGATCATTGTAACGCGCGGCAGCTAAAAATAAAAAGGTCCCGGCAATTTCCGGAACCTAGTTGGTTGATTAGTGGGTGGCTTTTGTGGCTAAACGCTGATATCCCGCCGCGTGATAGTGATTGGCACTGGTGGCGTAAATGTCGAGTGGCGCAAACGCCGGGGAATGCCGCCACAGAGAGAAGGCTTGACCGTCGTCCCAGAGGGTCAACAGAACGTAACTCCCACTATCGGTGGTCTTGGTCAGCACGTACAGGGCCCGCATACCGGCGGGTAACGGATTGGCGGCCAACCGGTTGAGTTTCGCGTCAAACACGTCGGCGGTGTCCGGATCGAATTTGAAATAACTGAAGCTAAAGAAGCCGCGCCAATCGGTGGCGCCTTGGTGGAGCTTTACGCGATAGTCGAGATGCGTGGTGAAGAAACTGGGTTGACCGGAGACATCTAATAATTGAAGGCCTTCAGCATCACCGGTCGAGCTACCTAAGAGGATCAGGTGACGGTCGGGATGCGCGGCGATCAGTTTAGTCAGAATTTCCTTACTACCAAACGTTACTGCAAGATTTTGTAACATAACGACTCCCTCCTCGTTGTCAATTCCATTATACTCCCAGCCACCGGTGGACCTGAAACGTTTACACCTTTAAAATACCGCGCTAAACTAAGGAAGAACCATCTAACGAAAGGGTGAATGTCATGGATTTAACGGTTTTAGGATGTTACGGGGGGTACCCGTATAATGGCATCGGAACCAGCAGCTACCTGATTACGAGTGGTCAGTATCATTTGTTACTCGATTGTGGGAGCGGGGCGTTAACGGCCCTCCAGCGCTATCTGGATCCACTACAACTGGACGCCGTGTTGTTAACGCATTACCATCACGACCATACGGCGGACGTCGGGGTTTTACAGTACCTGTGGCAACTGGCGCCGGGCGCGAAAAAAGAACCCGTCTTACCCATTTACGGGCACACCGCTGATGCGGATGCCTTTGCGGGGCTGACCTGGCCAAATGCCACCAAGGGTGTCGCCTACGATCCCCAGCAGCAATTGACCCTGGGTCCCTTGACCGTAACGTTTGGGGCTACGCATCATCCGGTCCCGGCCTACGCGCCCATCATCACGGAAACGGCCACCGGCAAACGGCTCGCTTTTACGGCCGACACGGCGGCTTTCCCGGCACTAGCCACCTGGGCGCAAGGCGTTGATCTGCTCCTAGCCGACACGAACTTTTATGCGGATCACCAGGGAACCGCCTGGCATCTGACTTCGACGCAGGCCGGGCAATTAGCCCACGAGGCGGCGGTTAAACGTTTGTTGTTGACACATCTGCCCCAAACGGGTTCGTTAGCGCAGTTACAGGCCGAAGCCCAGGCCGCAGCGGGGGCCGCAATTCCAACGGCGGTCGTGCAAGCGGGCACCACGTACCGAATTTAACCGGCCCTACGATTAAATTTGGCACAATGGGTTACTTTCTGACGTTAATCATGATATAATGGTTCTTATAAAATATTAGTTATATAAGGGAGGCCACCACCATGACTGTGATGCTCTATACGACCCCAAGTTGTTCTTCTTGCCGCAAGGCGCGCCAATGGCTCGACGCCCACGGTATCGTGTACCGTGAGCAGAATATGTTGACGGCCCCCTTGACGATTGCCGATATTAAGGCCATTTTACGGTTAACCGAAGAGGGGACCGCGGAAATCATTTCGACGCGTTCAAAGGCCTATCAGGACCTGGCAGGCACGTTGGACGATTTACCGTTACAGGCACTCTATGACTTGATTCTAAAGCACCCGACGTTGCTGCGGCGCCCAATTATCCGGGACGACCGGCGATTACAGGTGGGGTATAACGACGAAGAAATCCGCCGCTTCTTACCCCGACAGATTCGGGAGTTGGCGCGGTACCGTGCGCGTCAACGGGCAGAAGGCTAAAATAAGCTGAATTAGTTGCATCTAACTGGATTTGTGAGAGAATACTACTTGCAGTCCAGTTTTTTAGTGAGCATTACTTTACAAGCCATTAAAAACGTTTAGAATGAGTATCAAGGACAATACCCAACCCATGAGAAAGGGGTGTTATTCATGGAAATGGAACGGATCAACGAAAATACGATTCGCGTGGTTATCGGTAACGATGATTTAAGCGAACGCGGGATTACCGTCCTGGATCTCCTGGGTAATCACAAACAAATCGAAAGTTTCTTCTATAGTATTTTGGAAGAAGTCGATGTTGATCATCAATTCCAAGACAACGATGCGGTCACTTTCCAAGTGTTGCCTAATCGGAACGGTCTGGAATTGTTTATCAGTAAGAACGTCGACCAAGATGCCGAGAACAACGATGAACAAGGGGATGCCAGCGTCGATGCGGAGCACCCCGATCAAGTCTCGGATCAGTTAAAAGAACATTTACTTGAAAAAGACGGCCAAAAGGATATCTTCTCGAGTATGAAGATGCCAGCGGCTAGTGAAACCAACGATGTTGCGGATTACCTGAACGACGACGATCAACCAACGGTGTCGCAAGTCGTGAAACTACATTCCTTTGAAGATATGGTCAGTCTCGCGCGTGTGTTGCATTTAGATAGTGCCGCGTCGAACCTGTACCGGTACAACGGCGACTACTACTTAGAACTAATCTTCTTTACCAACGAAACGTCACGCGAAGCCATCAAGGATGACCTTGCGGTGGCGTACGAGTATGCCGACCGGTCCCAGATGGCGTCCGACGTGTTAGCAGAACACGGCGAACTCGTCATGGAACACAGTGCCTTGGAATTAACGCGGTTCTATTTTATTGAGACAAAATAGGATTCGTTAGGAGTCGGAAACGTTGATTTAACGGCGTTTTCGATTTTTTTATTTCCCATTAAATCCTATATTTTCCTATAAAAGGAACAAAAAAGGAACAAAATTGGAGAATTCGGTCGAATTTTGTTCCTCAGTCGCTGTATCCCTTGTGTAGTAGGGAATACAGCGATTTTTTTGTTTTAAAGTAACAGGAACAAAATTATTCGGCTAATTTATCCATCATGGAAATAATCTTGGATTGGCCATCCTTAGTTCCGTTATCGTAAAAGCGGGTCATCCGCATGTCGGTGTGTCCCATAATCTTCATGACGTCGACGGGATCGTCAGCGCCTGGAATTGAAAACGTTGCGAAGGCGTGGCGCATCATGTGGGGAAAGATGTGCGCATTGTTGGTAATGATAACGCGCTTGTGCTCAGGGATGATACTGTCATCCGTTTGTTTTCCCGCAGCGTTCACGGATTGGACTCGGGCAACACCGTCGCTGATAGTGCGGTCAACGATAACTTTAGAACCATCACTGTTTGAAACTTCGGCACCGGTGACATCTCCCATGATATTCTTAATCACTTTTACTTGATTAGAGTTACCTTGTGTCTTGCCAGCTACCAACTTGTACAGAACATGTCCATCGTGGCGAATAACTACGCGATGGTTATCTTTATCATCGACGTAAATATCACCTGTGGCATAGACACCAACTCGTTGCCCCATGCCTTCGGAGATCTCATCAAAGATGTGATTGAGACGGGTATAGTTCCACGGCGTTGCATCTTTATTTACGAATATAAAGCTGTCTGACGTAAATTGTTTATCAGCATCCAGATATACCTGACGAGAGTATTTAACCGCTTCCTGGAGCAACTGATAGGTCTTAGACGAGATGGGAACGTCACGGACCGCGGCAGGGGTCTTTGTGGGGCCGCCCTCTGGCTTCCAGTGAGTCCGCGCAATTTCTACATGAACGTGATCCGAGAAGATATTTTTAGGTTGCATCCCTAGGATTTCTGCATGACGAAGAGCAACTAAAGACAAGTAGAATGAGGCGAGTGCCATGGGAGAGAGAACACGTTGCGCCGTTTTGATGGCGTAGATATACTTTTCCTTTGAAATAGCACTGTTGCGAATACCAATGCCTTCTTTTACACGGAGATTGCGTAACTTATTGCTGGGGATGACACCGGAGTATACGGCATCATTTAGCATGGTTGACAGATACCCCTTGATTATGCTGATTGTTTTGGAAGAGTACCCGACTCGGCCAGCAGAGCGCTTAACTGTCTCAAGTTCGAGAATATAGTTCTGAAAGTTTTCACGATTAATATCACGCAGTTTTGCATTGCCGAATTTTGGCAAGATATAACTTTCAAATTTCTGAACGTAATTGTGATAAGTGTCAGGGGACCAGTATGATTCGTTGCGTCTTAACCATTGCTTGTAATACTCCAGGACGGTAACGTTACGTGCTACGCCGTTTCTTAAATGTAATTCACGTTCGGACCGATTGGCCCAGTCGATGGCATCAGCAGAATTGTCAAATCCTTGTTGGTGCAGTCGGGTTTTAACACCCATGACGGTGCGATAAAAATTCACACCATATTTTCTACCATGAGTATTCTCATAAACAAAAATACGAGTGTCTTTCTTTAACTTTTTCATTTTAATTTTCTCCTCTCAAAAGTTGCCGGGCTAGGCGTTTTTGAGATAGGTCTTTCGGAACCACCTCCTTTAGGTTAGAATTAGATATGTTAAGGGAACACACTTATATGTGTTGCTTAAAACTAGCCAGTGAACAAATTCGCTGACTGATATGTATTTTGGTATGCGCATCCAACTTCTTGGCGGGAGGGGATGCGCATTTTTTATTGTTGGTTAAGACTGCTATGCAGCGTGATGAGTTGCGTCATTTTCTGACTTATGATTGGCACGTAAATGCCAAACGAAGAACCCAACACCGATAATCAGTGCCAACCATGCCCAAATTACGAGGTCAGCGTAGATTCCGACATCTACTAAGCCGATAATCCAAGCAAATACCATCATCACTAGTGATGCGATGTCGCCGCCCATTTTAGTGGACTTTTTGGTAGACAGATATACGATCCCACTAGCCAAATAAAGGATAGCGACAAACATTCCCGATGTACCAGAAGCATGTTGCCCACCTTCGATGGCATCGCTGACTCCGACAGCAGATGATTGAATAAAAATAAATACCGACAGGATAATCATCAAAATTCCTGTTACTAACTTTGTTGTTTTCAAGAAAACAACCCCCTTATGTAATCAGCTTTTAACGTCATCAGTATTTGGACGATTATTACATTAATAGTGCTATCGCTATCATTTAACGCCACAAGCTCGTTTAACGATTAGTCTTCGTACATAGGACCAATCAACGTAAGGGGCTGCCCACTCGGGAACTTTGGCAATGCGTAGGACGCCTTCTTCGGTGTCTGTATCTGCATAATCATCGATATTGTTATCGGCAAACATTAATTCTACCATGAAACAATTTGCTTCATATTCCGTGCCATATAGAGTACGCGAGTATAGGGTAGATTCCTGCAAGAAATCTGCATTGTCGTCATGACTACATCGATCATGGCCAAGTTCGTGACCACAAGTTATTTTTTGTTCTGTTGAGTTTAATCGAGAATTTATAGTAATAGATGAAACGCCATATATTTTTGTACGAAACCCCATAATATTTTCACCAAGGTCACAAAAATTCACAGGGATATCCAGATCCTGACAAAGCTCTAAGGGATCATTAGTTTGATACTTTTTGACTAAATCTACTACCATTCTTCTAATTTGACTGCGTTGCATTAATCCACCGGCTTTATTTATCGTTATTTTCGCGATTGCGCTTACGGCTCAATAGTAACGATTGTCGGGCTACGTTTTCAAGTGAAATCTTTAATAACTCAGCATCGTCTTCATCAACGGGAGAGCCGTTATTTTTTAAAAACGCTAAGGAATTTTTGTTGGAAAGTCCGCTTATCATATCGTCTACGACTTTATGTATATCCATCTCATCCTTAGCAGTAAAACTTGGTGTATTAGTCCTACCAAGAAGATAATCTGTGGAAACTCCAAAATAATCAGCAACTTTTTGAAGTCTTTCGGCCGAAGGGGACTGCTTACCCCATTTTGAAATAGAACCATTAGCAAAGTTAAGCGTCCGTTCAAGTTCAGCAACAGTTATATGATGCTTAGCTGAAAGTTCCTTTATTCTGTCTTTTAGCGAGGGCATAGTAATACTCCTTTTATTAGCTGATAAAAATCTAATTTATGCTTGACTCGCTGACAATAATCTAATATACTGAATTTGTGCTTGGGAAGGGCACACAGAATTATTATCTAGCTCATCATGAAATATACCCTGTTATTGGGCTATTTCGTATGCTCTAATAATAGATTATTATCTATTAATTGTCAATGAGGCTTGATGAAATCAGTAGAATATTTTCTATTTAGGAGGTGGAAGTATGGCAATTGATATTTACCAACGTATTCAAAAATTAGCAAAGCTTCGAGGCACAAGTATTTATCGAATCGAACATGATGCAGGACTTGCCAACGGTATTATTTACAAGTGGAAAAATAGCAATCCTAACTTCGACAGCATTACTAAAGTTGCTAATGCGTTAGGTGTTTCAATTGAATATTTTACGAAAGGGGATGAGTAAAAATGAATAAGGTTACACCATTTGATTTTGAAGGGGCTCGTGTAAGAACGATTGTTGCTGATGGCTTACCACAGTTCGTAGCTCGTGATGTAGCAAATATCTTAGGTTATGCACGAGCTGCTGATGCGGTTAGAAAACACGTTGACGCAGAGGACAAAGGGGTCGCCGTTTTGGAGACCCCCGGAGGTAGGCAGAATTTGACTACTATCACCGAATCCGGTGTGTACTCGCTAATCATGTCGAGCAAACTACCGGCTGCTAAGCGGTTTAAGCATTGGGTCACCGGGACGGTTCTTCCATCTATTCGCAGCGACGGTGCGTACGTTGCACCCGACACGGCCGCCGAATGGCTGTCTAATCCAGATATGATGATTGCCGCACTAGAGCGCTACAAAGAGGCGAAAGCCGAGAATCAGCGACTCCACGATGAGAATGCAGTTATGCAGCCTAAGGCGTTGTTTGCCGATGCGGTGACTTCCTCTAAAGAATCCATTCTGATTGGCACGTTGGCTAAGGCCATCAAGCAGAACGGCATCGATATTGGTCAGAATCGTTTGTTCCGGTGGATGCGGGAGAACAATTACCTCAGCAGTCGCAAGGGTGATTCGTACAACACACCAACGCAACGGTCTATGGATATGAAACTGTTTGATGTCAAAGAAACTGTTGTAACCCATTCAGATGGGCGATCGACGGTCAGCGTGACCACCAAGGTGACTGGGAAAGGGCAGCAGTACTTTATCAATAAATTTCTGGGAATGGAGGACGAGGTTGAATGAACGAATTAGAAGCAAACCGTTCAACTTACCTGCAGGATTTTAGAAGAGAGAATCCCGTTAGCGATTTGTTTGGTGAAACAAGTCGACATGTTGGTGATGAGATTGTTGAACTCATGAAAAAAGAAGACTTAACGCATGATGTAGCATACGCAAGCCTTCAATACGCCTATAACAGGATCAAGTACGAATCTAATTTTTTAAAACTTTAGATCATAACAATAGGGGGGACTTATTTTGGCAGAACAAAAGAACATTGAACAAGAGCTTGTTGATTACATTCATGAATTGATTAATTCGGGTGATAAAACTCCAGAAATGGTAACGGCCATCACAGGACTATATGCGGTAATCATGGGTTTTTAGGCGAAGGAGAAATGCAATGTGTCAGATAGCAAAAAGAGTTTCACAGAAGAATGGCCCTCTGAAAACTCCAAAGTACAGCATGTTGAATTAGTGAGCGTGATTCAAGTTGACTCGATCATTGGAACTGGAACAGATAAACGTCCGATGCGTACGCTTCGGCAATTCTTTTCAAAGGAGGGAAAGTTGTTAGCGCAACATGATACGAAGGATAGTCTTTAGTCTTTATGGCGTTGAGATTGTTTATCGTCATCAATGCCTTGAATATCCTGCATAAGTTGTTCGGCATCATGCCGTTGAATGTACCAACTCTTAACGAGATACTCGATTAATTTAAGAAGCTTCTCAGATTCGTTATCTGAAATATCTACGATAAGATTAATGTCTTTTTCCATATGCGCACCGATATTACCGATACGTCTAACGGCATTAATTGTGTTCCAGACTGATGGAGTTACTTGATCCTGAATGTCATTAATTTCGTCATAAAGAGTATTTTCGTTAACACCAAAGTAATCACGAATCATTCCTTGTAAAGCGCGACGAGCCAATGTAGCCGAGGCTTTAGGGCTTAGATGAAGAATGGCATATGCTTCAGAATAATCGTTGCGTACGGCCTCAGGAACATATTCAGGTATCTGTTTAGCTTCAGAATTGGGATAGATATTAGTCTTAACATCTCTGTATTGATCACCTAGTCCTAGAGTATAAACCGTAACTTTATGACAGTTAGGACATCTATTCATTCTAAGCATAATCCGATCTGATGACGCAGGATCTACTGGAGAAAAGTCGAGTCTAGACATATCTCCACTCCTCCCAAATTCAAGGTGCAAGGATCTCGAAGTCGTTCCATCCATTAAGAAAGTGTGATTACAGAAAGGACAAACAGTGCTAGCCATATTTAAAGCCTCCAGATAAATTGATTAACTAAATTATATCGCAAAGAAGGTGGCAACATGCAAGATACCTCAGCAATCGGTGAGGTGGTCATTCAGACACTGCTGCAGGCTCTGATTCCAGAAGTAACAGCTAAGGTACAGGAACGCTTGCAACCACAAGATGACCTTCTCACTGCTAGTCAGGTCAATCGTGAGTATTACCACGTTGGCAATGATTTAACGCAAAGTATTGTGAATCAACACGGCTTTCCGCAAACGCCGATTCCGGGAAGCAAGTACCCCAAGTATTCGCGTAAGGCCGTTGAAAAATTTGTTGCTGATCACCAGGATTATCACATTTAAAATGCCGGGCTAGGCGATGGTGATTAGTGAAAGGAGTAATCGATATGAATATTGGATGGTATGTAACGGAATCCATCTCATTTGCATTTAAGTTTGGGTTTGTCCTTTTTATTGGTATTGAAGTGGGACGTTACGTTGAAAGACTAGGGAGCTGGAAGGCCGTACGTCACGAACTTTTTGATTAATTAGGAGGAAGAACAATGATGATCACAATCACAGACGATTATGCCCGCCAGATGGCATTGGATGCCAAGCGGGAGCAATTGAACCATGAAAGTTACATGATTGCATCGGCAATCAAAACGGCTGCCGCTGTAGGCAAGTCAGAAGCTACGGTGCGCGTTCACAATGAAATTTCAGAAGAATCTATCAAGAATCTCAGCCGCTATGGCATTCTCATCGCTAACACGGTCATGGACGCAAACAGCTTTAAGTACACCTTCACTATTGTGGATGCGAGTGACAAATGAGCGCGGTACTGATTTTTATTGTCGTATTCGGCATCGGTGGTGTCATAAGAGTTGGTTATGAAAGATGGTCAATGAAAAGAGGTGATCATCGATGGAAAAAGTAATCGTAGGCGAGAACGTTGCTTTGAATATTCGAGTGTTGATGGACGTTCGAAATGTTAAATATTCGGACATTCTAAGCGATGGTGCCGTATCGAGTACAACATTAAATAATCTGCGGCATGGCAATTTAAGTAGCGTTGGCGTGGAGACGCTACAGCGGTTGGCTGATGTGCTGGAAACAGACATTCCGTGGCTAATGACGCGTCATGAATTTATTGGAAAGGAGCAATCATCATTAAACCAGAGACGACACGTAATTTAAGACGGACGTATTTCCGTGAACTTAATTTGCGGACGTCAAAAAAGCCCGCTAGCGTTGCACCGCTAGCGAGCCTGACGACAATGCTCAAACAAAGACTTGTCTACTCCGATAGTAGACGGAAACGGAGGATTTTTCAATGATAAAACGAACTTTTGAAACGCTAATGGGCTGGTGCCTGAAGGGGGAGATTCGTCTCGCAAAGCTCTTTATTAATCACACCACAGTGGACCCGAGTAATCATGAAGGCCTTGAAGCTTGTTTCCGTGACCTGGATCAGGCGAAACGTCAATTGCTGGAATTGAAAACTAAGGGGGAAATCACATGGATGCACTAGAGCAGCACGATCTAGATGAAGCACAATCTACTGATACTGGCTTTAAGATTGACAGTCTCAGTTCAGCGACCTGGGCGATGCGCAAGTATCGTGCACTAGATACCAAAGATGCTGATGTTAAACAAATTGCTCAGGAGCAAATTAATAGCATTGAGAAGTGGCGCGATAACCAGCTACAGGCCAATAAGGATAGCCGTGGGTTCTTTGAGGGGCTACTTGGCGATTACCTGATGGAGCTTCGTCAGTCAGATCCTAAAGCACGGATTGAAACGCCGTATGGCACAGTATCAACCCGAAAAAAAGCGGCTGGTGTGAACTGGTCCGAAGATGCTCTGGTGAAGAGCATCAAGGAACAAGGGCTGAACGACTTGCTACGAATCAAGGAGGAACCAGATAAGGCGGCCATTAAGAAGCAGTTCCACTTTGTTGCGGGACGTTACGTCAACGAAGATGGTCAGGTGTTGGCTGGTGCCACAGAGCGGGAAGCGACTATGTCACTAGTTGTTAAGCCAATCAAGGGAGATTAAAAATGAAGACCAGCGATTCTATTAAAGAAATTGCGAAGTCCCTGCACGAATTCCGTACAAAGGTTAAGCAGCCAAAGAAGACGGCCGAGAATCCTTTTTTCAAGAAGAACTATGTTGACCTAGAAGGTGTACAGGCGGCCATCGATGAGGCATTGCCTGAAGGACTGAGTTGGGGGCAAGAGGCTACCTCTAATGATCACTCGGTAAGTGTATCGACGTTCATTATCCACAGCAGTGGTGAGTACATGGTTTTTGAGCCACTTACAATTCCTGCCGACAAGCGAGATGCGCAACGCTTCGGGTCCGCCGAGACTTATGCGCGCCGATACTCATTGTCGGCCGCGTTCGGGATTTCATCAGATGTTGACGACGATGGAGAACAGGCTAGCAATCATCAGTACCAGCAGAATGGAGTAAAGAGTAACTCGCGAAGCCAGCAAGCACGTCAATCCAATGGACGTAATGGTGGACAGAGTCAACCAAGTGTACGACCAATCAGCAACAGCCAAATGACTCAGTTAATGAAGTTATTTAAGTCTATGGCAGAGCTTGGCAAAAAAACTATTGCTGAGATTCAAAAGTTCTATCTCAGCAAATCAGGCGTTAGTGGGATTGAAAAACTAAGTTATGACCAAGGTCGCGAACTCATCGATGTGGTGTCCCGTCAGTTAAGCGATAAGGCGGATGGGAAGCCACAAGAAGGAGATGGTAATAAGTGATTAATCAAGTAGCACTAACCGGGCGTCTAACGCGGGACCCTGACTTACGGTACACGCAGTCAGGGCCGGCGGTAGGAACTTTCACCTTAGCCGTTGATCGGCGATTTAAAAATCAGCAAGGTGAGCGTGAGGCAGATTTCGTGCAGTGCGTTATTTGGCGTAAGGGAGCGGAAAATTTCGCGAACTTTTTCCACAAGGGGTCACTAGTAGGTATTGAAGGCCGAATTCAGACTCGGAATTACGAAAACCAGCAAGGCAATCGTGTATATGTCACTGAGGTGATTGTTGAAAATTTTTCTTTCTTGGAAAGCAGAAATCAGAGCAACTCGAATGGGGTGAGCGGGAACTCGCCGATGCCGCAGCAGACGCCGCCTTCGACTACTAATGATCCGTTTGCTAACACGGGCGACTCAATCGATGTTAACGATAACGATTTACCCTTCTGAAAACGAGGTGATTAAATGGCGCAACGAAGAATGTTTAGTAATCGTGTAACGGATAGCGCAAAGTTCCTAAAAATGCCGTTGAGTAGTCAAGCACTGTACTTTCATTTGGGATTACATGCCGATGATGATGGCGTAGTTGAGGCTTTCTCAGTCATGCGGCAAACGGGTGCCGTTGAGGACGACCTTCGTTTACTGATGGCAAAGGGATTCGTCACAGTGCTGAATGATGATCTGGTTTCCTACATTACGGATTGGACAGAAAATAATCGTATTCGGGCGGATAGGAAAGTTGATTCAATCTATAAGGATTTACTACTAAAAGTAATTCCCAATGCTGAGTTGACAGCCCCTAAACCGCGTGCTGACACAGGAAAGCTAACTGGACGTCCAGTGGACAACCAATGGACGGTCAATGGACCGCATAGGTTAGGTAAGGTTAGGTTAGGTAAGGTTAGGTTAGGTAAGTATAGGTTAGTTAAGGAGAGTGAAGAGAATAGTCCCTCACCTAGCAAACCCACTCCCACGCCCAAGAAGCCTAAGCCGGTAAGACACAAGTACGGAGAATACAAAAATGTCCTGCTGAGCGATAAGGATATGGAGAAGGTCCAAGCGGAATTTCCAGATTGGCAAGCACGGATTGAGCGTTTATCTAGTTACATGGCACAATCTGGCAAGTCATATAAAAATCATCTAGCGACCATTCGGAACTGGGCTAGACGTGATCAACGGAATAATCAAGCACAAGGAGGTGGTCAATCGTATGGAGGAGTCGACTTCTAAGGGGCCGATGCACTTTGCACTGCTGGACCAAGTTCAAAAGCTGAACCAAAAGTGCCCCACACACCACATCCCCATGATTCGACTACCAGGCAAGGAACCATTCTGCCCTGAGTGCCAGAAGGAGAAGATTGCACAACGTAATCAGAAGGTCACCCAAGATGCTGAGACCTACTGGCATCGGCGGAAGACAACAGACGTCCTGTCTCGAGACAGCATTTTTGATGACCCAGATTTGAAGACGGCAACCTTTGGAACCTACGATAAGGCCGCGAGTCCCGAAGCCGAGACCAATTGGAACATGGCTCGTAAGATTGCCTACGACTATCTTGCAGGAGCCAAGTACAACACGCTATTTACGGGACTACCGGGACGAGGTAAGTCGCACTTAGCTCTGGCCATGCTTAAGGCCATCAATGAGAACGCCAAGACACCAGTTTCGTGTTTATTTGTCAGCATTAATGAACTAATGCGCCTAATCAAGAGTAGTTTCGACTATCCCGACAGCAAATACACGGAACAAAATATGGTCGACCTTTTGGGGACCGTTGATTTTCTGGTGTTGGACGATTTGGGGTCTGAGAGTAGTTTTCAGCGTGCCAGTCGAGAGGCTAGTGAGTTTACCCAGAACGTACTCTTTGGCGTCCTTAATCGCCGGAATCGAACGATAGTGACTACAAACTTGAATAGTCGTGAGTTATCGGCCATCTATAATCCAAAATTGCTATCACGAATTGAAAAGGGAATTAAGGGGCATATCGTGAAGTTTACCGAGGTGACCCCGGACCGAAGGAGTGTGGAATTTTGAGTGAGTGCCCTTTATGCCACGGAACAAAGGTGATCCACACCATGTCGCCATTTGGCATGCAGGTGGGGCCGTGTCCTAACTGTAACGAGAATTTTAAGCGGCGAATGAAACAAGAATTTGAACACGAAAAGAGAGGTAATGAGTATGAGCAAGCAGCAAAAGCTAATTAACGTTGACCTGACTGAATTGGCTAACGGGGCTATTCAAGAGAAGCTGGATCACACCATGAAGGACGTGATGACCAATATTTTGAACCCTAACACGGACGCCAAGAAGAAACGGAAGGTCACAATCACCCTGACCATGGCGCCAAGTGAGAACCGGGATACGCTCACGTTAGATGCCCAAGTGAAGGCAGCGCTAGTACCGGAAAACGCGGCAACTACAACGGTGTTGGTTGGGCGTAATGATTCAGGGTACATCGAGGCCAACGAGTTGAAGAGTGGGGCCAAGGGCCAGACCTACTTCGATTCAACTGACAGCAAGCTTAAGACTGATACGGGCGAAGATGTTGACCAAGTCGAAAAAGAAGCATCATCGGCTAAGCCAGCGCCTAAGGTCATTGACTTTCAACAACAGAAAAAGGAGACGAACTAATTATGATGGACAAAGAATCTTTAGAGTTTTTACGCGATCAAGCAGTTAACGGGGCAGAAAAGGCCATTCAAGTGGACGACAAGGGCCGCGAGTTTATCGTTGGCGATAACGTTCATCACTACACGCCCAATGACATGCCTGAAGCCATCGAAACAAGTACACTGTCCAGCGTTGTGAACTTTGTAAAGCGTGTGAAGGACGCAGGGAGCCGTGGACAACTGCTGGTACAAGTCGTGAGTCCCAAACAAGTAATTGTTAAGTCGGCATTAGATGAATACGGTCGACGTGCAGAGTTTATGTTGGCCGAACCAACGTTTGAAGGTTTCCGCTTTGATAAGTGGTACGACCGTGAGTCGTTAAACATTGCTCTGCAGTCACAATTCGTGCCAACAGACGATCGAGCATCCCTGTTGAAGTTTATCGGGAACTACAAGGAGGCAACCGAAAACACGGCATCTGACGACGGCGTTATGCAGACCGCTACCGTCCAAACGGGTGCAGCTAACGTAGACACGGTCAAGGTTCCCAATCCGGTGTTGCTGGCGCCATACCGGACTTTTACCGAGGTAGAACAACCACAAAGCGAGTTTATTTTCAGGATGCAACAGGGGATGCAAGGTGGATTGTTTGAAGCGGACGCGGGTGCATGGCGCAGTGTTGCGATTGAATCCATTAAGGAATACTTCAACACGGCGTTTGTTGACTTGAAGCCAGAGACTGTAGTGGTACTTGGCTAATGCAACTATTCGGTAAGATTCGGCGTATATTCCATCACTATTTGATTATCGATTTAAATGATGTTGATCCGCCCGACCGGCGGCTCATCGAAAAGAACATCGGCCAACTGGTAGAAGTCCGATTTGATGACGGCCGTCACATTACTGCTGACCAACGCCGCAAGATTTACGCCATGATTGGTGAAGTTGATCGCTGGTGTGGTAATTACATCCCCGAATTGACCAAGAGCCAATTGAAACGTATGTACGCATTACGAAAGGGATTGTACGAAGACTTTTCGTTAAGTGATTGCTCAATTGAAACGGCTAGTCGGTTCATTGAATTTTTGCTGGCGTTCTGTTTCGAGAATAACGTGCCGTTTGCTAGTCGTACGGTGGACGCCATTCGCGAACAGTACGGCTGGGACATTCAGTGCTTAAAATTCCATCGGTGCATGATTTGTGGCAAACCGGCAGATATTGCCCATGTCCATGCAGTCGGCATTGGCCGGAATCGGAATCACATTTCTCACGTTGGTAACTCAGTCATGGCACTGTGCCGGGACCATCACCAAGAGCAGCATCGCATTGGAATTACAACCTTCATGCAGAAAAATCAATTAAAGGGTGTCCGGGTCACACCGGAAATTGCGGAGATGCTGCGACTAGGCAACTGGCGCACGGAGCAGGGTGAGCCGATTATCTCAACGGAGGAATAGGTGTTGGGATTGGCGGTAGCAAAATCATGTATATAACCGCTAAAGGAGTGAAAATATGAAGAATAAGTTGGCTGGATTTGCAGTCGCCGTTGTAGAGGGCACTCACTACGAAAGAACCTCTATTAATGGTTTGCTAGTTTACACCGCCCGGTGGCCACGCTGGGTAACTGGCGTCCATGCTGCACCTGTCTACGGGTCACTAACTGACGCTCGTGAGCGCTGTATGCGAGTTAATCGAGACGCCGCGCATCGCTACTCGATTATCTGTATTTGGAGGTGATCTTATGAGTAACCAAACTATACGGGAATTAATGCCGGAGCTGCATAAAGTTGAAAATGATTACGGCAGCATTAGCCGGGCACCCCAACAAGTCGTTGCTCGGATTCAAAAAATTGCGGCACCAATTAGATATGAAAATGGCTTTAAGGAACCACACCGCAGTAAAAAGATGATTGACGAGGCGCTTAGCAAGCTGGATACAAGCAAGATGACACTTAACGAAATTCAACTAGCTCTGAATGCTGATGAAAAGTTCACCTTTGGCGGCCGAGCGTTTGCTACTCGAAGCTCTGTGTATGGGTTCCTGAACAAACGGGGATTAAAGCGGCGGGAAGGAGTAGTACGCCATGATTGAACCACACGATAAGGTGAGTTGGCTAGAAGGTAAACGGCGCTATTACGGATTTGTTCGGTGCTTGGTGAGTCGTGCGGCCTACCAGACCGCCATGATTGAACATCAGAAAAAGTACATTGAGCTGCCACTAGAGCAACTCAGATTGGAGATTACACATGATTAAACGTGGGACAAAAATCATTTGGCATCGATCATCATTTGACAGTAAGGCGATGCGTCTACATCGAGATGGCCGCCTCATGATGAACGACGGTAATACGAAGGAACATCAGGTACACCATGGCCGGGAAGACATTAAAGGGACGTGCTTTGGTGTTGTACCGAGACCGGGTGGAAAAACTGTGATGGCTGTCTTCGAAGGAAGTACTGGAAAGATGTCAGAAGTGCCACTAGAACAGGTTACGGAGGTGGCCGAATGAGAATCGAATTTAAGCGGCTTGATAAATGTCGAGTAAGTAGCAAGCCAACCGGTCAGAAACGGGTAGATGGTACGCCGGTATTGGCCTCTGTCTTTGGGATGGAAGAGGTGCTGCACGTCTACGATTATGAAGGCGACAAAACGCCAACGATTTCAGCATCAGGCGTATGGTTGCACGCTGGCTGCATGTCGTTAAACCTGAACACCATTGTTCCGGGATCATTGAAAATTCGACCAGAAGTTGAGTTGGAGGTAGAGAAGTGAAGCGTAAATTAATTGTGGCCTTGCTTGTTGTTAGTACGGGAATCATGTTAGGCGGCTGTCAGGCTATTAGTAATTTGAAGTCGGACTTTACGCAGCAGACTATTGGTCTACCAATGACCGTTCAGACGTACGATTACGATGCGCAGAAAATCGATACTGTCCACGGTAAGTCGCTATCAATTAAACGAGATGCTGAGTTTGATCAGACGGATACGGAAGGTAAGACCATCAAGAAGTCTAGCGTGTTGGACCTGACTCTAGGGGGAAAGCAGATTACCCACGTAGGCAGCAGCCTTGTAGCCTATCAGGACGGTTTGACTAATGTACTGGACAAATACCCTAAGCGAGAGAACGTTACGAATGGTGACAGTTCAATCCCATTTATGAATCGTTTTGTTAATCGGTGTCAGAATGCGTTCACGGGCGCCAGCAAGGTGATTTTAATTCGTACGCAAACTGGGAAACCAATTGCGACCTTTGCGGGTAAGACAGTTAGTTATAAGGCGACCAGAGTTCCCAGTAGTACGTCGTTACTGATTAATGGCAAGCGGCTATTTATCTACCGCTGTGACTTCACCATCTACACGATGGATTCGTTGGGGGTGTAGTAAATGGGGAAATTAAGACCAGAAGAAAGTGAATTTAACCGATGGTGGTTATCACACTTTGACAATGAGAACTATAAAACTATTTGCTTATTTGAACATGGAAAAAAGGTAAAGGAATATACCACGACCAATAAAGAGTATAGCGATATTGAGGATGCAGCAGATGCGCTTATAGTTGCTAATCAATTTGGACTGCATGTTACCAGCGTCGGTGTTAATGGCAATCGATTCAAAATGTTAAATGGCCGTGTGAGAAAAATTGCGAGCGTTTAAAACTGATTAGAAAGGAATGACAAGTGTGATAATCCGTAAGAAGCCAATCACGTTAGATGCTTGGCGTGCAATCGACTTATCCATTGATGATGAAGTCCCGGTTTGGGTATTCAATGCCATGGCTAATCGCAAAATTAACGAAGTGCCCAATGGTGGGTGGAACATCAACACACTTGAAGGCAAGATGCACGCCAACTTGGGTGATGTTATTGTGCGTGGCGTCGATGGTGAATTGTATCCGATTCGCGAGGATATTTTTAAGCGAACGTATGACGTAGTTGGCGGTGACGAACATGGCGAGAATTCATAATTTAAAGGTGCTACCGGAGTATTTCGAAGAACAAATGGCAGGAAGAAAGCGTTTTGAAATTCGCAAGAATGATCGTGATTATCAAGTAGGTGACCAACTAAACCTACGCGAATGGGATGGAAAGAAGTATACCGGATTTTGTTGGATTGTCTGGATCACCTATATGACTGACTATCAGCAGAAACCAGGATATGTGGTTCTTGGAACAACTTCGGAAAACCATGATCTTCTAGGAGATTATGGGCATAATCACGATTGATTAGAATTCTTATTTTATGTAGGAGGCAAAAAATGAAAATTGTTGATAATCAGGCACATGCGATGGTAAAGAGCTACGGTGTCGGCGACGTGGTTCAAGATGATTCGTCTACTTACATGATTGTTCAGACGGATCAAGGAGACTATACCGTTGTTGATCTTGCTGATGGCACAGCAACTGGGACATTCAGCGGATTGGATGAACTGTACAGCGAAACGCACCGCGCTGGTGAACGAAAGGTAATTGCAACCGTAATGATTGAAAGAGACGCGGTTTAAGATAATCTAATTAAAGCTTTTAATTTATGGAAGGGACAAATATTTTGAACGAAACTAAGGAGCAAAAAGAGTGTCCATATTGTCACGGTGATTCACGGACACTTATGGACTCAGAGACTAGCGAAGCGGACGTATGGGTATCAGGCCAATCATTGTACGTCTGGGTATATGACAAGTGTGGCGTTCGTATTAACTATTGCCCTAAATGTGGGCGAAGACTTGGATAAAATTAGGTGGTGATTCTATGTGGGTAGTTCTCTATGAGGATGAAGACGGTGCTGTTGTAGTTGGCGTGTTTGAGAGTCAAACCGAAGCAGCTTTGTACTGTGTAAAGAAAAATGAAGGTAGTGCTGACAATAATTTTGGCTATGAGTATGGTGAAATCGGTGGAGACGAAAATTATTAGGGGGATGCGACTTGAAGAGATCAACCGTTAGAAAGGTGGAGGACATCCTTCGGGACTATCCCAAGATTGACAAGTACATTGAGCGGCGGGAGGAAGAACTACGCTACCCGATGACGCCGGACGACGAAAATATTGGCGGTGGTCGGGCATCATTTAGCCGTAACGAAGCCCCATTGCGGACCATTATCACGATTGATGATGATCGCCGCATTAATGCACTTAAACGTCAGCGAACCATCGTGGATAATTGCTTAGACGGTGTGGGACACGATACTGAGACGATTATTGCCGAGTTGTATTTTCGCCGACATCCACGGTACACGTTAACTGGCCTAGTTGACAATGATCTAGTAAGCGTTGGAAAGGCGAAGGCCTACGAGTTGCGAAATGGGTTCATTGAGGAGTGCGCGGCGGGGTTAGGATTGTACGATGTTTAGTCGTGGAAAAATTCGAGAAAACTGAACCCCGTTTTGATGGTAAATTTGTAGCATGAGATGATTGGTAATCGGAGACGATAAGCTGACTTGGTTCTGGTGGCGGAATAGGTAGACGCTATGAGAAGTAGATGATTGGATGCAGCCTTCTTAGAAAGTCCAGAGTGCACATCCTGTAGGGTGCAAATCCCTACCCAGAACATAGAAACGATTAACCGTAATTGTAGACGAACTACGCCCGTAACATAAAAGGGCGCCAGGGTTTGAATCCCTGGATTACCGTTATGTGGTGACAACCACGCAGTAAGCAACTGCGGTGCTAGTTGTCAAAAGCGAGTCTGCTGTATACGGCGGCTTGGGATAGTGGAGCGGGTAACCTCACCCACATTGCTTACTCTAGTGGCGGAAAAGGTAGACGCAGTGGGAGAGTGACATAGGTTTGGAATAAGGCAATGGTAAATGGCGGCGCATAAATGGTCCGAGTAGTTGCCAACCTACAAAAGTAAACGGATAGTAATTCTCCCGTGGAGTAGTCAATGACGACCATATCCGCGCCTAAGCCGTTTACAACATGTCATGCGAGGTGCAAATCCTCGCCTAGAGGTTTGCCCGGCGTGGCAAGAGACTTTGTGATTTGGTTCATAGTTGTTTTCCCCTTATGTGTCCGTCACCTGGTGGTTGATAGCGGGTCCAATTCCCGTTGACGGTATAGCAGTCAGGTCTAACAGAGCCTGATTGTGACTGTAGGTGTGTGGTCATCTAGTTGCCAGTCGAAAGACTGGTTTTGGATTGGTAGCTCAATGTAGAGCGTTCATCTCCAGGAGGATGAAAGATAGTGGTCCGAACCCACGTCAATCCATAGCGACTGCTTTTAGAAATTTTCTCAGTCGTGATCCTTTCGTTGAGTTGGCAAGGCCGTGGTCTAATTGGTGGGCAATTTTATTATGCGGGTTCGAGTCCCGTCGGTCTTATAGAACCAGAACAAACAATACAAAAATGAAACTACGCTGGTTCGACCCGGACAATGTTCCGGGCTATTTGTTTGCTGTCAATGTATAATTAGGTGCAGGAGGTGTCATTTATGAAATTCATTATTGACGGCAAAGAGTTTGAAGATGGTGGCGTTTCGCTTGGACATGTTGCGCCTAATCTCGGGAATCCCGGAGCAATTATGGTTGGAATGGGTGACCGATTACTCACTGCTATGCGTGACAATAAAAAAATTGAAGTGAAGAATCTTAAAGGCGAAGTTCATGAATTACAATATGACCTTGGGGATGATTCGGCCACCATTAGCAATTCATCGGAAGATTATTATTAGAATTGGAGTAGGCATAGCCAAAGCTGGCGATGCCTTTTTCTTTGCGCATAGTGACTGGATGGAACTTGTAGTACTTTGTGATGAATACGTATTTTTGATAGTATTTATCATGAGGTGAGGATAATGACCACAATTCGCATTATCGTATCAGGATTGATTGGATTGCTGGTAGGACTATCAGCAGCGTATGGATTTAAAAATGTGTTAAAGAAGCGAAAACTGATTCTACGGACAACGATGGCAATAATAGTTCTGTTTGCAGTTGCGTTATTAGCTGCGAAGCTCGTGGAGGTTATTCCTGACCCTCATGGCAGTTTTGGTGATTGGTTAGGATATTGGGGAAATATTATCGGTGGCATCATTGGTGCGATTGTCGCGGCTGCGGTTTCATATTTTGTAACGACCGTAACGTTCTCCAAGTTGAATCATCAACGGGCGATTGATGAAAATAAATTTCAAGTACAAGTCAATTTACGCACCGAGCTCCTTAAATGAAGAAGTTTTATACTACATAGATAAACTCCCTGTAAAAAGCGAACTTATAAAAAACTACGCAGAGATTATTGAGGTACTACAGAAGTTTTCGCAATAATGTTGATTAATGGAGGTATGGTGATATGTCATGACAGATAAGCAGAAACAAGTTTACGAAGATTATATGCTGGGGATGTCGTACGCAGATATCGCGGATAAACATGACATATCCGTAAACACCTTCAAATCGTGGAAGCGACGTAATGGGTGGCAGCGGGGTGCACCCCAAAAGAAAAAGGTGCATCCAAAATCAAAAGGTGCACCCAAGCAGATACCAGAAGCGGTAAAAGAACTAGAGGCAAACAGTGAGCTGACTGAGAAGCAGAAACTGTTCTGCCTTTTTTATTTGCAGGATTTTAATGCCACTCAGGCCTACATGAGGGCGTATAAGTCTGGTTGGAAGACGGCCAATGTTAATGGTAGTGGCCTACTGGCGAAAACTAGTGTAAAGAAGCAATTGGCCGAGCTTAAGGAACAACAGAAGGCTGACCTATACGTGACTGCTGAAGATATTGCCCAAGGCTATGCAAAACAGGCGTTTGCCAGCTTGGGTGATGTGATTGATTATAAGGTGCACACGGAACTGGTTACGGATAGTGACGGCAACGTCTTACTTGATACGAACGACAAACCGATTAAAAAGCATGTATCCGATATTTATTTGAAACCAAGCGACCAAATTGATTGGTCTCTGGTGCAAGAGGTGCATCGTGGTAAAGATGGCCTGGTGGTTAAACTATTTGATAACCAGAGGGCTAAGGCTGAACTCATGAAGTATTTGAAGGATAACAAGGCTGACGGTGATGACGTCACCATTAACTTGATTCGGAGCGATCGGAGGAATAAGGATGGAAATCAACGTGAATCTGGACAATCTGATTAATCCTCATTTCGATGATGTTCTGTTCTCCGGTGCACTCAATAAGGTGTTAGAGGGCGGCCGGGGGTCAACTAAATCATCCGTGATTAGCATTCAGCTAGTTACGGATTTTTTAATGGATTCACACGGCAATGCCTTGGTTATGCGTAAGGTTGGCAAGAACATCGGGCTGTCTGTCTACGAGCAAATCAAGTGGGCCATTTACGAACTGCACGTTGAAAGCCAATTTAGGTTCACGACGTCCCCATACCGTATCATGCACAAGAAAACGGGGACCGCATTTTACTTTAGCGGTGTCGATGATCCACAGAAATTGAAGTCAATCATCATTGCCAACGGCTATGTTCGGTGGCTCTGGTTTGAAGAACTAGCGGAGTTCGGCAGTTGGGAAGAAATCGATACAGTTCGGCTCTCTTTTACCCGTAAGAAGCTGCCACCGGGGATGCACGTTATTACCTATTGCAGTTATAACCCGCCACGTAACCCATACGAGTGGATTAACCAATGGGCGGATTCACGGCGAGGGATGACTAATTGGTATGTGGATCACTCGACTTATAAGGACGACGTGCTGGGGTTTCTGTCGCAAGACTACTTAGATGAAATCCAAGTGGTTAAGAAGAATGACCCCGATTATTACCGATGGATGTACTTAGGCGAAGAGGTTGGATTAGGTACTAACGTATACAATGCTGACTTATTTCATCCAATTAAGGAATTGCCTGATGATGATCCGTTGGCTTGGAAAAGTTATTCAATTGACGCTGGGCATATTAATTCAGCGACGACGTGTCTTGCCGTAGGTGTAACTGCTAAGGGCAAGGTAATTGTGTTGGACACCTATTATTACTCACCAGCTAAGAAGGTTGTTAAAAAGGCGCCAAGCGACCTGGTACCGGAAATTTATGATTATGAGCAGGCCAATGATGAGAGGTTTCCTGTTCGTATCCGCCGCCGGACGATTGATTCTGCTGAAGGTGCATTGCGAAACGAATTTGTTAAGGAAAAGAGTGAGCGTTGGCACGGCGTTAAGAAGACTGACGAAGCTGACATGATTGATTATGTTTCGTCACTGCTGGCACAAGGTCGCGTGTATTACTTGGACACCGAGAACAATAAGGTCTTTATCGAACAGCACCGACAGTACCAGTGGGATGAGAAGACTGTTCACAGCGACAATCCTAAGGTGGTCAAGGAAAATGACCATACGCCTGATGCGTTTAAGTATTTTGCAATTGATAACGCTAAAGAGTTGGGATTGAAGCAAGGTAAGGCCGTTGCCAAGGCCAAGCCGAAGGTGTTCAGATAGAAAGGGGGATGACAATGGCATTTAAAATTGATGCGGCTTTGCTAAAGGATTTAGATAATCCACCAGTTGAGCTGCTTAAAGACTTGATGAATAAGCAGGATAGCCGTGTTGCACGTTTTGATAAGCTTGATAACTACTATCTTGGTAAGCACGCCATCATGGATCGAACGCTTAGTAGTAACCAGGCGCATGACAATCGTGTGATGGTCAACTACGCCAAGTATGTGACGGATATGGTCGTGGGGATGATGACCGGTCGCCCAATTACCTATGTTGCGCAAGATGGTGGGCCAGTTGATCCAATTACTCGGGCGTTCACTCGCATGGATATTGCGGCGCACGACACAGATTTAGAACATGACCTATCTTGCTACGGAGTGGCGTACGAAATGCTATACCTACACGTTGTGGATGCCACGACTACGGAGGAACGCATCGCAACGCTAGACCCACGGCGGACGTTTGTGGTGACCGATGACTCCGAGGACGAAAATTATTTATTCGGCGTTTATTGGGTACCTAAGTTCAAACTCAATGGTACGGAGGATGGTGCCTTGGTGAGTGTCTATACACCACACAGTCTGATTCAATATCGGACCGTGTCAGGCCATATTGTAGATGGTTCAAATAACGCTGAAGGGTATCCGCGATACTCTAGCCATTACTGGGGATCAGAGCCCATTACCGAAGTCTTAAATAATCGGCAACAGCAAGGTGACTACGAGCAACTAATTTCACAGATTGATGCGTACAACTCGCTACAGTCTGATCGTATTACCGATAAGGATAATTTCGTTGATGCCATCCTGCTGGCATATGGGACTGCAATCGAAGGCAATTTAGCTAAGCGTAAGATGCTCGACGACCTCCCAGCAAAGGACGAGGGAACATCAATTGAGTGGCTAACTAAGACGCTCGATGAGTCTCAACAGCAAGTACTGGCCGATTCCATTACGGCTGACATTCATGAGATGTCCAATGTCCCTAACATGAACGATGAGAACTTCGCTGGTAATGTAAGCGGCGAGGCTATGAAGTACAAGCTTTTTGCGCTACTCAATCTGATCTCATCTAAGGAACCATTGCTAAAGAAAGCCATTCGTCGGCGCTTAGAGTTGATGCAAAATATGCTGAACTTGAAGGAACAGAATGTTGATGTGACGGATATTAAGATTCAATTCACGTTGAACATTCCGATCAATATGAGTGATGTTATTACCAACATCAAGAACGCTGATGGGATCATTCCACGGCTCATCAGTTACGGCTGGTTGCCTGATGATTACGACCCGAAGAAATTGGTCGAACTCATGAAGGAACAAACGGCCGACCAGATTAAGACGCAAAAGGAAGCCATGGGCGGCGAACCACAAGCACCAGACACCGATAATGACGAACAGGAGGGATTCCGCGATGATCAAGGTAAAGGTGACAGAGACCAAGACGTTCGCAAGTCAGCGAATGGGGATGATTGAAATTACCGGACATGCTTTAGAGGCTCCCTACGGCCATGATATTGTTTGCGCGTCGGTCTCAACGTTGTGCTCATTATTAGCTAACAATTTGGTTAGTTCAATCGTGGCTGATGACGGAAACGTTTTTCGAGTAGTGGCTGGATTAAAAGACCATGGTAACCAACGAATCTATTTTGCCGTTAAGGGCACATTACAGCAGCTATCCGAGCAGTATCCTAAGAATGTTAGCTTTGAAGCGGTGGACGCCCATGGCAGACAAGGATAAGCTGACCTACTGGGAACGCCGGGCGCTGTGGCTAGAACAACAGACGTACGATAAAGGCTCCGACCACATTGATGTACTGATACGTGCTTACATGCAAGCTCAACAGTATTTAGTTGGTGAGGTCGATAAAGTGTATAAGCGATATCTCGACAAGTCTGAGCTAACACCAGATGAGGTCGCGAAGATTCTAAATACCCAGGCAACTCCCGCGCAGTTGGCTCAGTTGCACGCTTTGATTAAGTCAACTCAGGATAAACAAGTTAAGAAGCAATTGCAGACGTATCTTGATGGACTGGCGGTAAAGCACCGTATCACTCAGTTGGAACTGCTCCGAGCAAAGTCTTATGTGGTCGCTAAGCGATTGGCCGACGTTGAATTAACGGAGTCTAAACCGTATTATATCGATGCTATGCAAGACGCTTACGACCGTGCGGCGGCCGAGTCAATTATTGGCCGAACTCAACGAGATTTCGGCGTGTATCAAGGTGACACGGTCCCGACAATCGATATTGATAAACACGAGGTCATTAACTTTGTTGAGCCTAAGACGGGGGATGTTGTACAGCGTCTTGACGTGGCCCACGATAAGCCGGTCACACACTTTAAAGAATTGAGTACCGATTATGTGGATCAGATGCTTAAGACGCCTTGGTATGGCAAAAACTACTCACAGAGTATCTGGCATGATACCGACAAGCTGGCCGATTCGTTGCAACAACTCTTTGCCGCCAAGCAAATGAGTGGCATGAGCGAGCGTGACATGCGGCAAGCCATTATGAAACAGTTTGGCAGCAGTGCCAGCGATGCCCGGCGCCTCATCCGTACGGAGTCAGCCTACTTTGCTGGGCAAGCCAAGCTACGCGGTTGGCAGGAGCACGGCACCGAGAAGTATTCGCTACTCGCGGTGTTGGACTTTCGTACGTCCGAGTTTTGCCGGGAGCATGACGGCCGGGTCTACGATGTGAAGGACGCCAAGTGTGCAGGCTTCGCCGGTACCTATCCGCCATTTCATCCGTATTGCCGGACAATTGCGGTGGCCCACTTTACCAGGACTAAGCGCGGTGGTTATCGGACAGCGCGGGACCCAATCGCTAACAAGGCTATTAAGATACCGGTCGATGCCACTTATCGAGATTGGGAACAGCTGCTGATTAAGAAACATGGCCAAGATGAAATAACGGCGACGCGTGCCAAGTCCCAGAATGCTTCTCAAGACCTAAAGCAGTATCGGCGTTACCAGGATGTTTTAGGTGTGGATAACGGGCCCGAATCTTTCGATAAGTTTCAGGCGATGAAGTATAATGATGTTGAAGGGTACCACGAGTTAGTCGGAACCGTTCGAGAGGTTAGTACGGAGCGTGCGGCCTTGAATAACTTGCGGGTTTCTGGTGAGGTGCATAGTGTCCCTTATCAACAGGAAGCTAACTCGGTGTTTGACCGATACGTTGATGACCAGCTGACATCTCGTCGTTATTACGGTAAAACTGGTAAGGCACGTTTAGATATTGATTTTACGGACCATGGTAATCCAAAGGTGCACCAGGTAGTGCCCCATGCGCATTCGTGGTTACAAGTTACCAAGAAGAATGGCAAGAGTGTGCCACATCGTGAAGCACCAGGGCGGCCCTTAACACTAGCGGAAAGGATTGTGAACAAAGATGACGGAAAGACGAGTAAAGACTGATTCAGACCGATTGACTTCACTTGAGGAGTTGCGTTTCGCATTGGATGTTCACATGGAAGTCCAGATTAAAATCAATGGTGTTGAGTGGTATATCGGTTCTGACGACAAAGGTAACAGCATTATTTCAAAAGATAATGGTGACTTCGAGCACCAGTTTAAATCAAACGATGATCCAGACGAGATTCTCGACTATGTAATTGATGGCAAGAAGATTCGCGACCAATGGCGAGAGATTAAAATCGTTGCGATGTGAGGACTGATAATGTGATAGGATTTCAAATCGTTATGGGGCTGGTAGTGATTATTTCACTGCTGGCTCTTTTTGATAGAGACTTATTGGGCGACCGTCAGCGTTACCAACAATTCGCGGCAATCTGTATCGCTGGGATTGTTTCGTGGGCAGCCGTCATTCTGCTGGGGATGTACCTGGCAATTGTTTAATACTTGACCCAGGCAGGTCATAAAACTACCCAATTAAATAGGCGTGCGTGAGCTGCTACTACTGCAATCACGAACTGAGCATCGTACATGAGCCATTCGGCGTGTGTGGGGTGCTTTTTTCATGCAGTGAATCAGCGTGCGTGGGCCGAGGAGGATACACAATGCTTAATTATAGCGAGGAGTTAGACCTGCAACGTTTTGCCGAGGGCGATGGAGACGGTGAAGACGGCCAGGGGACTGGTGCGGAAAACACAAACACCAATACCCAGGGCGATGGCCAAGGTACCGACAATCCGAATAGTCAGCAAACGGATCCTAACGCGATTGTCTTTAAGAGTCAGTCCGATTTAGATAGCTGGTACGACAAGAAGACCGCGGGAACATTGGAGAAAGCCAAGGCTAAATGGGAGAAAGAAGCCCACGAGCAAAAGGACTATGACAAGATGACCCCAGCCGAGCAACAGGCATTCGACAATGACAAGCGGGCCAAGGAGCTTGACCAAAAGGAACAGGACATGAACATCAAGCTCAATCGGGCTGGGATTGTCTCGCGCCTGAGTGCCGATGGTCTTCCGACGTCCCTTGCTGATGTCTTTGCTGATGCGTCATTGAACGTCAAGAAGGTAGAAGACCTGGACCCGTTGTACCAGACGTTAAAGACCGCCTATCAAGGTGCCGTTAGAGAAGGTGTCGATAAGAAGCTGGTTGAGTCCGCTAATACGCCGGGCGCCGCGGGTGCCGCCGCAGGCAAGAAGTCAGCAGGCGAAACAATCGCTGATAAGCGCAACGATGCTCAGAAGCCCGCGGGTAGTAACCCCTGGGCAATCAATTAGGAGGTTTGCAATATGTACGTTGGTAAGAAGGTTACGTGGAATGAAACGAATTTCCTGGCCTCGGAGAAGTTTACGAGTTTCCCAACGATGGTTGACGACACCAATGCCGCTGTCATCACCGATGAACTGGGTCACAAGGTAATCCCGGCCGGGACTGTTTGGCCAAGCAATGACGCTAAGGCCAAGGGAATTCTGCTGAATGGGGCCGACGTTAACGAAGGCCCACAAATGACGTCACTGTTAGTGGGAGGCTGGTTACTGGGCCAGAACTTGCCAGTGGCACCGTCTGCTGATGCCATGAAGGCAATGACGGCTATTCACTTCAAGGACGCTGACGCGTTGGCTACTACGACCAGTACCACACAAAGTGGCACGGACGCAGGCAGCAGCGCAACTAAGTAAGGGAGGCATTATTAGATAATGCGAGGACAATTTATTAATTTACAACGTTTCGCCTCGATTGCGGAATTGTTTAGTCAACCAGATGTATTGGACTACGTGCGAAACCGGCAATACAAGCCATTTATGGGGGATGCACTTTTCCCGGCACGACGAACCCAGTCATTAAAGCTGGACCAAATCTATGCTGGTAATCGGATTCCAGTTATTGCGCACGTTTCCGCGTTTGATACGGAAGCCGAGATTGGTAGTCGGCAAGCCGATAAGCTTTCCCTCGAGCTGGCTTTGATCAAGCGGAAGATGCAATTGAAGGAAGAAGACCTGATTGCACTGCAAAGTCCCCGGAATGCGGCCGAAGCAAATTACATGCAAAGCCGGGTATTCGACGATATCGATTCACTAGTACAAGGCGTGTTGGCCCAAGTTGAAAAGATGTCAATGGACGCCCTGGCAACTGGGATTGTTGAAGTTATTGACCCTGACACCAAGCAAAAGGCGACCTTCGATTACCAGGTGCCGGCCGCACATAAGGCTGATTTAACGGGCAAGAGTGGCACGACCTGGGATAACGACAGCGCGGACCCAATCAAGGATATCACCGACTGGGCCGATGCCATGGACGTTACCGGAACGCGTGTTCTGACGTCTAAGAAGATTTACCGGCTGTTGACGCGGAATGCCAATGTTTTAAAGGCGGTCTATGGGACTTCAACGCGGGCACTGGGTCAAAGCGACTTCGATGCCTTCATGCAGGCACAAGGCTTGCCAATCATTCGGACGTACGACGATAAGTACAACGAACAGGTTGGTAACACGCTGGTTTCCCACCGTTACTTCCCAGAAGATGCCTTTGTCATCATGTCGGACGACACGCCGGGTGAAAAGGTTTTTGGCCCAACACCTGACGAAGTTACTGGTCTCAATGATCCGGCCGTTCAAAAGCAATCCATCGGTAACGTTTTTGCCAAGGTCTACAGTGCGGGCGAAGACCCAGTGGGCGTTTGGGAAAAGGCCTCTGCCGTGGCTCTGCCATCGTTCCCTGGTGCCAATGAAGTATTCCAAGCAAAGCCAATCAAGTTAGCTTAGAGGTGAGCTGAATGGTTGATGATGAAGCAATCAAGCACTTGATGGTCCGGCTGGGTGCAGATGATTCTGACAAGGAATTAATCACTACCCTGTATGAGGATGCGACGGCCGTTGTGCTGGACTTTACCCATCGTGACGTACTGACCGGCGGGATGCCGACTTACGCCAAACAGTTAGCCGTTGTGTACTTTAATCGACTGGATACCGAGGGTGAGTCAGCCCGAACGGAGGGGAACGTTGTCCGGTCGTTCGTGACCGATATTCCTGAGAGTATTCAGCGGCCGCTTCGGCGGTACCGGGTCGCGAAATGGAGTGATCTGTGATGCGATTAACGCGTAAGAGCCTGCGAACGGTTTATTTGCGCCGCAAAGTGGACGGTAAGGACGATGAAGGCAACGTTATTACTAACTGGGCCGATGCGGTGCCAGTCAAGGTGAATGCACAGCCAGCGGGGGGCCAGGTCAATGCCGCCATTTATGGCGAAGAGTTGGCTTACATGAAGCGCCTGCTGTATCAGGGCGATACGATTGTAGAAGGCCAGAACGAGAATGATGGTATTTGCCTGAACGTTCCGGCCGTGGCCAACCCTGATTACACCATTACAGCCATTCTGACATACTCGGACCATGTAAACGTGATGATTAAACGGGTGGTGAGTGACGATGGAGATTAAGGTACTTGGCACTGACAAGCTACTTCATAAGCTGGAACAGATGCCGGAGAAGCTCCACAACGCCTTGTGGGATTCGGCGTTCGATATTGTGCAAGAGGCCGATGAACTAGCAGTCAGAGAGCTGCAATCGAGCATGCAACACAGTACTGGTGAACTGAGTAGTTCCCTTAAGTACGAAGTCATGGAAGATACCGATGGCAAGGTAGTCGGCCGTCTATGGTCCGACAATCCCGTCGCTACTTATCGTGAACTTGGTACCGGGCTAGTTGGTGAGGCGTCGCCCAAGAACTTACCTGATGGGATTAATCCGGTGTACACGCAACACCCGTGGTTCATTCCAGCCGACCTGGTCGACACGGACTTGAATGCGGTGTACGGCCTGCCGGAAATTACCATCAATCACCGTAAGTTCTACCGGACGAACGGGCAACCGGCCCGGCAATTCATGGCACCAGCAATCAAGACCGCGGGTGAAGATGGACCAGATGTTATCAAGGAACACGTACAGAAGGAGTTGGGCGAACTTGGCAAGTAACATCTACAACATGAACAAGCAGACTGCGGAGATTTTGCAATCGGTGAGCGCGTTGAAGGAGGTCCACCCCGAGTACCCCGACAAAATCACCGTGTTTCCGATGGCTATCTACAGCACCCAGCGGGAACCCTACGTTCGGGATGCCAACATGACCGAGACGGATACCAAGTGGAAAATCGCAATCGATGTGTTTAAGAAGCAAGGCAGCATTACCGCCATTGCTGATGAGATTACCGACAAGTTCGGAGCAATTGGCTTTGCTACCAGCGTGCAGCAGGCTAATCAAGCCGGATTTTCGCGGTCAATCATCACGGCGAGTGGTGTTGTTGATAATGAATTAAGACGCGTCTATCAAGCGACGCGATAGGAGGAAAAATATGCGTTTAGAATTAGATTCTGACCGGTTGAACCTGCAACGGTTCGCCGACACACCAACGGCTACTGTTGACTCTGCTAAAGGACTGGCCGCTACCGGGACTAAGCTGGAATACGCTGAACCAGGCACGACGGACTACAAGGAAGTTGCCGACATCAAGACGGTACCTGCTTTAGGTGGGGCGCCACAAGATATCGACGTGACCACGTTATCAGATACCCGGGTCAAGCAAATTGCCGGGATTGATGCCGCAAGTTCCCTGGCATTCTCCGTGCAATACAAGGGGCCATCCTGGAACGTTATTCATGGCAAGTCTGGGGACCGGAAGCAATACAATTGGCGGGTCACCTACGCTGATGGCATGCAAGTAACCTTTACCGGGTCCTTCTCCATTCAAATGGGTGAAGCGGCTGTCAACGGTGGGATTACCTACACCATTACCGTGGTTGTTTCCGACGGGCCCGACTTCGGGGATTCACCCGCGGCTGGTGCGGCGAGTAGTGGCACCAACTAAGGTTGAGGTTACCGGCGTAACGCTGGACCCAACAACGGTATCCGTTGAAGCTGGCAAGACCGTTAAGGTGACCGCCACGGTGACACCCGCTGATGCGACCGACAAGACGGTGACGTACAGCGTCGATGATGACACGATTGCCACAGTCACGGCTGACGGGACTATTACTGGTGTGAAGGATGGTATTGCCACGGTCACCGCTACGGCGGGTGGTAAGACAGCAACAACTGCGGTAACCGTAACGGCCGCCGCTTAGCAGAATAGAACTTTAGTCGCCTATGAAATGCACAGTTCTGGCATTGGCTGGGGCGGCTTTTTAATTTGGAGGAAAATATTTATGGCAAAAGTAGCAAGCATGGGAACCCCGTTTCAATTTGGTAGCTTAAACCTGAGTTTGAAGCTGGATGGCAAGGCATTGGTGAATATTGAAAAGCGGTTAGGGAAGTCTGCGATGTCTCTATTCATGAATGCGGACGGTGGAATGAAACTCCCCCCAGTTAACGAAATCATGATCGTCCTTAAGGGGGCCAATCAAAAGCATGGCGTCAAGGATAGTGAAATGGTCAAGGCTTTCCAAGAATACTTGGATGACGGCAACTCACCAATGGATCTGTTCCTGGCATTAAGCGACCTCTTCAATGATGCAGGTTTTTTCAACAGCAAGGGTACTTCCAAGGCCAAGAAGGTGGAAGCGGAAGAGATTACCCTGGACGCGGAACCGATGGACCAGGACGAGAACAGCCTGTAGAGACCTACAATACCGTCACAGAGATGTTGACGGCCATGTATCCGCTAGCGGTCCGGGCCGGAGTGGGCGCCGATGATTACTGGGACATGACGCTCAAAGAAGTTGTGATTCAAGTTGAGGCCAATCGTCTACGGCATATGGACGCTCTGCGAGAACGCGGCATCATGGACCACAAACTATCTGAGTTGATTGCCTTTGCGATGAATGAACCTAACAAGATGCCGAGCATCCAGAAGATGTATGGTTTCCTGAACTACGATGACCCAACTGAGGCCCAGCCGAAGGAAGCAGTTCCTGAGTGGCAGCAGGACCGTCTCGAATTTATGAAGCAGGCCGAAGCGATTCGCGCGGCCCGCAATGCTAAACAAGGAGGTGAGAGCTAATGGATTTGGAAACACTGCAAGTGTTATTCGATATCAACACCGCGAACATTCAACCAAAATTGGACGAGCTACAGGAGAAGTTTTCTGGGATTGTCGGCAAGCTAAAGGGCGAGTCTGACAAGGCCAGCGATTCAATGAGCGTAGATAAAGGTATCGATAAAATTGCCGAGCAGGTTAAGGGACTCAACGAGAAGATGTCCAGTGCCATGAACCAGTTCAAGGAAATTATCGATAGTGGGTCCGGTACGGCCGCCAAGACTATGGCGGGGAACGTTGGCCGAATGAAAACGACCACTGTAAAATCGGTCGACGCGATGATGTCTGAGATCGATTCCAAGATGGAACAGGCCCGGGCCGCGCAAGAGCGCATGATGAATCTTAAGAGCCTGGGCAGTTCCGCGCTGTCCGCTGGGGACCCGAAGCAGGCGTCCCGGATTAACGAACAGGCGGCCAGTGCCGAAGCCCGGATGCACCGCTTCCAGACGCAAGCTCGACAATTAGCCGGTCAACTTAAGTCAGAGATGGCCGCGATTCCAGGCGCGATGGACCGTATCGCTCACAAGATGGACGAGAACGAAGGTAACATCGAGAGCATGCGCCGGAAGATTAAAGGCCTAGAGGTAGCCGAGAAGGACGCCATGAAGTACGACATGTCCAAGGGGTTCAACTCCGAGGCCACGATTGCGACCGACGCGTCTCGTCGTATTGGGGATGAAATCTCTAAGCTTAAGGCCAAGATGCAAAGGGCCATTGATACCAGTGATGCACTGGGAGATCAATACGGCCGTTTGGCTGACCGCGAGAAGGCGTTAAAGTCGTCCACCGCCCACGTTGACACTGAACTGGGCGAGCAGTCCGCTAAGACGCGCACACTGCGTCAGTCATTCTCGGAGTTATCCAGTCGGATTAGCTCAGTAACGGGCCGGATGCGAACCTTAATGACGACACTCGGCAGGGTTACAGGTATCTCACGGGTCACGGCTGGTCTCCGCTCTATGGGCAGCCAGGCTCGTAAGTTGCTCGGGCCCATCGGCCAGATTGGCACCCGCGGCGCTAGTTCTATGAACAAGTTTAGCCGGGGAACCAAGAAGGCTCGGTCGTCACTTTCCGAACTTAAGGAAGGCATGCGGTCACTGCCCGCACAGTTTCTGGTATGGGGCGTTGGCTTTGAAGCTATCACGAAGTTCAGTCAGGGGTTACTTAACGCCGCCAAGACGAACCGCCAGTTTGCGGCCAGCCTGGCACAGATTAAGGCTAACCTGATGACCGCTTTCTATCCGCTGTACTCGACCATCATGCCATGGCTCAATGAGTTCATGCAGATGCTGGCTAAGGCCACGGGCTGGCTAGCTAATTTCAGTGCTGCTCTGTTTGGGATGAGCAACGCAACGGCCCGCGCTGGTGCGGCCGGTCTGCACAAACAGACAAAGGCAATGGGGGCGTCCTCCACCGCCACCAGTCAGGCCACCAAGGCGATTCAACAACACAACGCCGCTATCCAGGCCCACAACAAGGCCATGCAGGCGGCAGTGCAGAAAGAGAACGCCGCAATTCAGGCCCGAAACGCTGCTGGTCGTAAGGCCGTCCAGGCAGAGAACGCGCAGATAAAGGCCCGTAACGATGCCAAGCGAAAGGCGTTGCAACAAGAAAATGCGCAGATTCGTGAGGCTAACGCTAAGCGTCGGGCCGCCGTCCAGGCGGAGAACGAGAAGATTAAACAATCGAATGCCGCTGCTGCGGCCGCGGTCAAGAAACAGAACGACGCGCAGAAGAAGCAGATTGCAGACCTGAAGAAGAAGTATCAGGAATACAAGAACTCCTTAATGGGATTCGATGAGATCAATACGTTGGACGTCAGCAAGGATATTCCCGACTACACGCCGAAGACCGCTAAAAAGGAAGCTCTCAAGACCTTTAAGGCGACCCCGACGAAATCGACGTCTGATTTGGATTTAGAAAAGACGAAGACGTTCACGCCAGAGCAGACCAAGGCGGCGCCGACTGCGGAGGCCACAGAGCCAACGAGTGACGCGGCCAACATGCCGGACGACGTGGACAACGCCTTTGGGCAACCCATGGCGGCCTATGGTGGTGCTATTGCAGCCGCTAAGGAGTTCAAGAAGATTCTGGGTGAGCTGTTCAAGCCGATGAAGGAGGCCTGGGCCAAGGAAGGCAAGGGCGTCATTGATGCGTTCAAGTACGCACTCAAAGAGATCGAACGCTTGCTTGGTGATATTGGCCGTTCCTTCATCAAGGTCTGGGATAGCAAGACGGGGGTTCGCCTAATCACGGATATCTTGCGTCTGCTGAAACAAGTCCTCCTGATCATCGGTGATATCGCGAAGGCGTTTGCTGAGGCTTGGGAGGACCACGGCGCGGGTACTAAGATGATTCGGGCCATTCTGAATGCGCTGGATTCCGTGCTTAAGGTACTGATTGAAATTGGTAAATCATTCCGTGAAGCCTGGAACGATGGGACCGGGGAACGTATCGCGGCCCATCTGCTCAAACTCTTCACGGATATTGCCAAGCTGGTCAGTGGCCTAGCCAACTCGTTCCGTAAAGCGTGGACCGAGGGCGACACCGGGACCAAGCTATTTAGTGCTTGGCTGAAGGCCTTTGACAAAATCGTTAAGTTTGCTGATACGCTTGTGGTTTCATTTAAGCGAGCGTGGGAACAGGCCGATTACGGCACGAAGATTTTCAATAACATTCTGAAAGTCATCACCGATATTGGTAAGACGATTGGCAACTTGGCCGGTCAGCTGGATAAGGCCTGGAAGTCCGGTAAGACTGGGCAAGGCATTTTCCACACCATTCTGGGTATCGTTAAGGACGTTACTGGCGATATTAAGGACATGGCGGGGGCGACTGCTGAATGGGCTAAGAAGCTCGATTTTCGGCCACTGTTGCAGTCGATTCAGACGCTGTTTAAGTCTATTCGTGGATTGAACAAGACAGTGTGGGATGCGCTGGATTGGGGCTACAAGAATGTACTGTTACCACTAGCCAAGTTTACGATTACTAATGCACTACCCGCATTCTTTAAGCTGTTAGCCGCGGTAATCAAGGTCGTTAACTCAGTTTTAAAGGCATTAGCGCCACTAGCAAAGTCGTTATTTAATGCGTTTCTTAAGCCATTTGCTGGGTACACCGGCGGTAAGGGTATAGGAACGCTACAACTTATTACCAAGGCACTTGACGGGCTCTCAAACTGGATTGATAAGCACCAACACGCAGTTCGAGTATTCGCTGGGATCCTGGCTAGCCTTTTTGCCTTCAAGATTGGTACCAAGAAGATTTCAGAAGGTGTTACTTGGTTAGCCAAGGTTAACGAGAAGTTAGACTTCATGAAAATGAAGGGTCCGATACTTCAGCAATTGTTTAATAAAATTACTGGATTAGGCAAGCTGAAAGAAGCTTGGAGCACCCTAAAGGATATGACCTCAGGACTTAGTTGGGGTAAGTTCAAGGAAGGGGCAGCCAGCGCGAAAAGTTTGGCTGCAACACCATGGACGAAACTAAAAGATGGTACTAAAGCAGCTGGCGGTTTGATCAGTGTGGGCTGGGGAAAACTCAAAACGGGTGCCACTAATGTTCTGAATTTGGTTAAAGGATTTAAGTCCTGGTCAATTTGGAGTAAGGCCGCAGCTGTGGCACAAGGTGCTTTAAATGCTGTCATGGCTATCAATCCGTATGTATTGTTGGCCGCTGCTATTGCCGCGTTAGTTGCGGGCTTCGTGCTGCTGTACAAACACAACAAGAAATTCCGTACCTTCGTGAACAACATCTACAAGGCGGTGACCAAGTGGCTGGGCAGTGCCATTAACTGGATCAAGAAGAACTGGGGTAAGATTGCCGAGTTCATTATTAATCCGGTTGGCACCATTGCCACGTGGTTCCTAAAAGACACTAAGACCGGTAAGGCCATCACTAAATGGGGCAAGAAGCGCCTTAAGGATGCCGTTAACTGGGCCAAAGGTATCGGCAAAGGAATTAACGAGAAGGTCGAGGCCGGGAAGAAGTGGGCCAAGCAAGCCGGTGAAAAGGTCGGCAAGTGGGTCAACGGCTTCCGTACTAAGGCCTCGAAGACGATTAAGACCTGGGCCGGTAAGCTTGGCAGCAAGGTTCACGATGGCGTTTCCGGTGCCAAGAAGTTAGCAACGGCCGCAGGTACTAAGATTGGTGGCTGGGTGAACGGATTCCGCAAAAAAGCTTCTTCAACCATTAAGAAATGGGCGAAGGGTCTAGGCTCGGTCATCCACACTGGAATCGCTGGTGCTAAGTCGTTGGCAACTAGGGCCGGGACCAAACTGGGCGGCTGGGTGAATGGTTTTCGTAAGAAGGCATCATCAACGCTCAAAAAGTGGTCCAAGGGACTCGGCAGTACGATTCACAAAGGCGTCGACGGCGCCAAGTCACTAGTCAAGAAAGCTGGTACGAAGTTGGGGACCTGGATTCAAGCCTTCAAGTCGCCGACAGCCAAGAAGATTGCCTCTTGGGCTGGTTCGCTTGGTGGCAAGATTGCCGGCGGTCTTAAGAAGGGTGTCGGCGCCATTAAGAGCGCCGCGGCCTCCATTGCTAACGCGATTGTCGGCACCATCGGTAAGGCGGTTAACGGTGTTATCACTGGTTTGAAATGGATTCTAAATCACGTCGGCGCGGGCGGCATGGCCGGTGGCTTAAGCTACTGGAGCGTGCCACACTTCGCCCAGGGTGGTCGTCACCGTGGGGGTCCCGCGATGGTCAACGACAGTTTGGGCGGCGCTTACCAGGAAAGTTACCAATTGCCTAACGGGCAACAGGGGATTTTCCCGGCCGTCCGAAACTTGATGGTCAACCTTCCGGCGGGTACCAAGATTAAGAGTGCCTCCGATACGTTACGCTCGATTCCCCATTACAAAGGCGGTATTGGAAGCTTTAACTTTAAGATGCCCAAGATTGATATTCCAAGCTTCAAGATGCCGAAGATGGATTTCGACCTCGGCGGGATTGGTAAATCAATCAGTTCGGGTGTTTCAAGTGCCATCAGTTACGTGGCCGGCATCATCGGGTCCGTTTGGGATGACGTTAAGAACCCGCTTCAAGTTATCAAGTCGGTAGCCGAGCGCTACGTTGGTTTCGGTAATTTGAGTGGGGCCGGTCTTTCCATTGCCAAAGGTGGCGTTGACATGACGGAACGCGGGGCCGTTGACACGATTGAGAAGGCGTTGAAGGCATTCGCCGATAAGGTCACCAAGAAACAGAAGAAGAGCAACTCATCGGGCAGCTCTTCCATGGGTGATCTGTTTGGCGGCTTCGATTTCTCAAGCCTGTACCATTTATTCGATGGTTTCCGTGATGGTGGCTTTACGTCTAAGGAAGGCCTGTACAACCTCGCGGAGGGCAACACCCCCGAAGTTGTGCTACCGCTCAGTCAGCCGCAACGGGCTATGAAACTGATGGGGCAGGCCTACCAGTACATGCACGCTAACTTTGCGGGCGGCATCACCATGCCGAAAGCCATGGCGGTGCCCGACACTCAGTTGCCCGAAACCAATGGGACGGGGGACATGCGCGGCGACGGTATGTCTGGGATGCAACAGGCCATCGTTAATGCCGTGATGATGGGGATGAGTAACCCGAGTGCAACGGCAACAACGTCGAATGACCAACAGCCGGTCGAAGTGATCGTTAAGTTGGGGGATGAGACGCTGGCGACGCACGTCATCAAGGGTATTAGCGCGGTCAATCGCAAGAATGGTAAGAATATGCTGAACCTCTAAAGGAGTGAAAGTGGTGAGTTATTATTTGGCAATCAACGGGGCCACCATGCCCAATCCCAAGGATTTTACTTGGGGCAACCAAGATATTGACGGTAAAACGACGCGGAATGCGAACGGCACCATGACGCGGGACCGCATCACGTCGAAGGTCAAGCTCACGCTGAGCTGGCCGCCACTCTCCGTGGCAGAGTGTAAGACAATTTTACAGGCCATCACGGGGGAGTTCTTTCAGTGCACCTACCTGGACGCGCAAGAAGGCGGCATGGTCACCAAGACATTTTATGTGGGCGACCGAACCACTCCGGCGTATAGCTGGAACGATAATCTAAACAAGTATACATGGTCGGGCCTGAGTTGTGATTTCGTTGAACAGTAAAGAGGTGATTCTTTGATAAAACAATCGGATGCGTTTAATGCCGCGTTTGCTAGTACCCAGCGAACACTGGCAATCAAGCTAACCGTGGGCGACCGCGAGTTTACCGCCAATGATCTAATTTCCGTGACCTATGACTCCGCGGCCATGACCGGGGAACAAATGGGCCTGGGAACGACTTACGAGGATTCGCTTAAAATTGCGTTCTCGGACTTGGTCGAGGGTATTCAGGCCAAGGATAAGGTAACGGCCGCCATTGGTATTCAACTGCCGGATAAGTCGTACGAGTACGCGCCGCTGGGGGTATTTTACGTCGACGGTGATATTTCGATGGACCGAAACAATAAGCTGACGACCATTAGTGCGGTGGACACGATGTGTTGGCTGGAAGGTGTCTACGTGCCGAAGGTAACCGTACCGACGACGTTAGCCGATATGGCACTGGATATTGCAAACCAGGCCGGGGTGCCCATTAATCAGGACAACTTTGACCGCTTGCCGAATATCCCGATTACGACGCTCCCGAGTGGGCAGACCTATCGGGTGGTGCTTGGGTTATTGGCGATGCTGGTGCCGGGCTATGTAGTGTTTGATCGAAGCGGCCAATTGTGCTTGCGTGGTCTTACCCAGAGCCAGTATGCCATTGGCCCGGACAATTACGAGATGAATGGACTGACCAAAAACGAAAATCCCTACGCGATTGCGGGGATAACAGTAACGCCATTGACCGAGACCAATAACTACTCGGCAACGGATACGACCACCGAGGATGAAACAACTGGGGAGGCTACTGCCAACGATACGACCAGTAAGTCGCTACACGTCGGGGCGACCACCGGGACACAATTGACGTTGCAGAACGATTTTGTTACTGAGAGTATCTTGAAGAATATATGGTCAGTCTTAGCTGAGATGCAGTATTACCCGTACACGCTTAATTGGGCTGGTAACCCGGCCGTGGAAGCTGGGGACTGGTTGACGGTGGCCGACACGGCGGGTCACAAGTTTATTGTGCCGAATAACAGTTATTCACTGACGTTTGAAGGTGGTCTCAGTGCGGTGTCTAGTACTGGGGAGACCGTGACCTCACCGACTAATTGGGACTATCACGGCCAGTTGATGCAGACCATCAAGGGCATTGTTCGGCAACTTAACGCGACGGGGACGTTCACATACAATACGCCAACGCAACCAGCAACGCCGCACGAGGGCGACTTGTGGTACAAGCCAGACGGGACGGCAACCGAGCTGTACATGTACAGTAAGGGGCAATGGATTCCGCTGGCGTCTGACATTACCGGGGATGAAATTAGTAAGAAGGTCGATGCCGCGCAAAAAGATATTGCGGCGGCCCGGGACGTTGCGGACGCGGCCAATGCTCTAGCGGGGACCAAGGTCGGCGAAGATGAGTACAACTCGAAGATTACGCAGCTGTCCAACGATATTAATTTGCGGGTGACGTCGGGTGATGTGATCAATCAGATTAATATGGAAGCTGGGCGTACCTTAATTCAATCGGGAGAAATTCTACTTGATGCTCCTAATGTGACTTTTACTGGGAATGCATTCATTCCCGGAGCCGCTATTAAAGAGTTATCAGCAAGCAAGCTGACAGCTGGGACATTGGACGCGGATGTAATTAACTTGATTAATATGAATGCTAGTAACATTACGGCAGGCACTTTGTCTGGAAAAAATTTGAGCCTGAATCTCGATACGGGACAGGTTAAATTTCAGAGTGGGAGCATTCAGAACAGTACGGGTTTATTTGAAATCAATGTAGATTCTGGTGATATTCAGTCTTTTAGTAATTCAGGTAGCGTAATGAAAATTGACAATGGTGGTATTTATTACAAGAATAGCTCGTCAGATGCAGAGTATGCCGGTATGCTAGGAATCAACTGGAAAACGGTTGTGGGTGGAGCCCCAGCAATTACATTGAGTTCGGGATGGAATTTAAATCTTGTATCAGATAGTGATATTGGTGAGCAAACTCTCGACCCTACTGAGAAAAATGCTATTACAATTACTCCAAACGGAGTTACGATTTACAATGATACACCTCATGAAGTTACTGATGGTTTTGGAGGAACTTATACAGCACACCCAAACATGGATTTTAGTCCATCTGGGTTAAATGTTTCAACGTACAATCGTGATGATAATGACGTATTAGAGTTAGGTAGTATTTTGCTTAGATCGTATTCAGCAGATGGTTCAAATTACTCAGGCTTAGACATTGGATTTAGCACGAGTGGCGGTCCGGTAGCTCACATAAATGGTGAACTGCTCACTAGTGGCGATCTTCGTGTTGTTGGTAATTTCAGTGTAACCGGCTCAAAAAATGCCATTCATGTTACGCGAGATGGCGTTCGCGCGACCCCAGCTTACGAAATGGCTGAGAGCTATTTAGGCGATATGGGTGAGGCGACAACAGATGATAGTAGCCAGGTAATGATTCCTATCGAATCCTTATTTGGTGACACTGTGAACACTACTATTCCGTACCAGGTTTTCCTACAGTCTTATAGTTCAAGCCACGTATGGGTCGCGCAACGGTGCGAGGCCTATTTTGTCGTACAGTCTGATCAGCCGAACGCCTCATTTGTTTGGCAGGTAATGGCTAAACGGCGGGGATATGAGAATGACCGATTAGTTAAGCAAGATATCGATGTAAAGGAAATCGCAAAAATGGAGGGTTATCAAAAATGAACAATGAACAAAAGCAATCAGCACCAGACCAAAAGGACATCATCATTAGCCAGGTAAGCAGTGCGGCCGGTGGAGAAATTGCCGAACTGTTACAGCGGAATGCACGACTGACTGTGTTGGCCGCTCAGCTACAGACGGAGAACAAGAAGCTCAAGGAAGAGAACGATGCGTTAAAGGCCAAGCCTAAGTCGAACGATACCGTTGTTCCCACTGTAAAGGAGGACTAGCCCATGGCTTTAGCAATTAACACATCACTCACGCTGAACGCCACGTCGAAGGACGCCAACGATAAGGTCGTTGCCAACTTTTACGCCAGCGTGGGACCGACCAACGCCAACAACAGTTTGCAGATGACCATCGTCGACCGTGACCTGTTTGCCGCCAACAAGGATGCTGTTAAGGCGGACTTGCAGACGTTTATCGATAATTTTTGGAGTAAGTACACGACGGATTCAACAGATTAGGGGGATGCCGCATGACGGTAAATTCGACGGCGGGGCTGTCTTCAAGTGGGACCCGCCTGTATTACGCCAATCATGGTGATATCGGTTTTATCGAGGTCGCCAACGTTAAGAGCACCCCGGAAATGGGGATACAACCGCAGCAGTTGGAGACCACCAATCTTGGTGATGAGACGCAACACTATGATCTCGGGATGAACAACACGGCCTTGCTCGCGTTTAGCGTTATTTACAAGGGGCCAGAGTGGAATACTATCTACACCAAGAGTGGCAATCGGCAAGTGTACGACTGGAAAATTGTATACCCCGACGGTATGTATATCACGTTCAGTGGACCTTTTGTGATCACGCTCGCTGGATTGGATATCAATACAGCCGCGGCTTACACACTAAGTATTTCGCCCGCCGATGTGCCGCTATTTCATAAATCAGATGGGACGACAATTGAAACGGGAGGTGGTGACGATACGATGAGTTATCGGCCAATGTTTACCAAGACGTTTGCCTCGATTGATGAGATGAATGCGTACGACGATGTTCAAGGGAGTATTGTTCAAGGTGACTTTGTTTTGATTGGCGGTACCAGTGCTGACCGTGGCAAGGTCTTCTTTTATAACGGCAAAGGGTTCACGTACTTTGCTAGCATTATCGGACCACAAGGCGATAAGGGTGACCGAGGGGAACCCGGGGCCAACACCCGCATGATGGGTAAAGTGGATAAGTTACCGGCACTGGCGCAAGAGGGTCAGTGCTTTTTTGTTGGCACTGAGCTGTATTCCTGGACCAATGGTGTCTGGGTCGACCTAGGGAACTTCGTAGGCGGCAAAGGTGATACCGGCGCTAAGGGAGCCACAGGTGACTCGGCCTACCAGGTAGCTGTGGCCGGTGGTTACACGGGTACCGTAGAAGAGTGGCTGGCAAGCTTAAAGGGTGACACCGGGGATAAAGGTGCCACGGGTGATTCAGCATACCAAGTGGCGGTATCTGGTGGTTATACGGGTACCGAGGTTGATTGGTTGGCAAGCCTCAAGGGTGAAAAAGGTGATACCGGGCCGACCGGGGCTGGACTAAACTTGGTCGGCACAGTTGCGGCCGTTGCGGATCTTCCGGTTGACCAGCCAGACGGCACGGGATACCTGGTGGCCGGTGAACTGTACACGTCGACGGACGGTAAGTGGACGGACGTCGGCCGGTTACAAGGGGCCGATGGTAAGTCGGCTTATCAAGTTGCCACGGGCGCTGGCTATGTGGGTACCGAAGCTCAGTGGTTGAGGACTTTAGTCGGGCCCAAAGGACCAGCACAAGATTTGAGCGGGTATGCTACAAATGATGATGTGATTAAAGCCAGTAATGCAGCCAATATGTATACAGATAACAAAATAGAAGATGCTAATCGCACCACTCATCTGGCCGATAAAACAAATTTAAACGATGTTGTGGAAAATGGTTTGTATAGCGCAGGCGCTTCTACCAACGGAATCACAAATACCCCTGATGGATATTATGGATGGTTTGAATTAGAAGTTGAAAATTTGGATAATTCAAAGTCTAATGGCGTCCAAAAATATTACGATACTAATAGCGGCATGGGATTCATTAGAGCATGGAATTACTCTAATGGAACAAAAAATTTTACTAAGTGGTCTCCTATGGTAAACATGGGAATTGTTCATGATGGCGCGAATCTAAATGATGAACTAATTCCGGGGAACTATTTTTCTATGAAGAGTGTTACTAATGGTCCAAGTTTTCCAAATGGAAGAAGCTATATTAGTTGGATTGTCTATTCCACATTAGATTTGCCTCAAGCGGCTTCTTATACACAAATCGCCATTAATCAACCTGGTGACACCGCAGTACGAAACTTTGTTTCCGGTGCAGGATGGGGTCCGTGGCAATTGATTGCAGGGGGAAGAGGGCTAACAGATAATGACGATCTTTACACCTTACCTGCTGGTGAATACATTATTGGTGGCTCTCACCCTAAAAATGCTCCGTCGCCGTCAGAGCCGTGGGCAATTGTTAAAGTTCGCTCATGGGGACAATTAGGTGCAAAAGATATCGATTTTTTGGATACTTCATATAATCACTATATCAATGTTTACTCTGGTGCGAACCCAGCCTGGGCCGGTTGGCGGGTCGCAAAATAGGAAGGGAAATGGTTTAATGTTCATTTATATTCTGTATGGAGAAGATGGATTTATTACCGATTTTAAAACGGAAAACACTGAAGGATATACAAAGGTGTTTCTAATTAATCGGTGGCTATCAAATTTTATGAAATACTCTAAGAAATTTCGGTATGACGGAGAGCAGTTGCTTAATCCGGGAAACCTACCAGCTGCCACTGTGACTAGCCTAGAATCAACCATGAGAGGTTTGCAGGACAAAACTGTACAAGCTACTACGGCTACGACAAAGTTGGCGGAAAATCAAACTAACTTATCAACTGGGTTAAGTCAGGTACAGCAAGCGATCACCACACTGGCGTTGAAGCAAACGGCTTCAAGTACAGAAGGAGATGATTAGAAATGGTACAAATTTATACGTGGGCTTATCAAGTTTGGAAAACCATTACGCTTGAAAAATTACGAGGGCAGGTAGGCAAAATCGATGGCATTACTGAGGCCGACTTTAAATCAATTACTGGGGAAGATTACGAGTCGGCCACAACTGATGTTAATGAGGCTAAAATCTCCTCTGCTAATACTGAATCTATGGCGTAATGTACTAGATTATGGAAAGAGGTGTGTTATATGAAATCTAAGCTGACCAAATACTATGATTATTTCTGTTTTGGTACCATCAGCGTAATTGCTGGTATTTACATTTTTCGAAATGATAATTACCTTGCTGACCCCCGGGTTACCCCACCGCCCCCACCGACGGGTATCGAGAATACTGGGTCAGTCTTTATTACCAGTAGCTGGTTCGCTGTAGCATTGGTAATCGGTGGTGCCATCTTACTTTATGGTGTCTTAAGGGACCAACGTCTGATCCGAAATATTGGACTTGCCTGGATTGCCCCACTTTATGGTGCCTTAGCCTGCGTATTCACTTTACGTGGGCTTTTTGATTACCATTTTAATTTGACCTGGATTTTCTCTATCCTGGCACTCGCTTGGATTTTTAAGGTGGCGAGTCAAGGGGGTAGACATGATTGAATGATTGGTTGAAAGCAAATCTGTCGGCGATTTTTGCGGGATTTGTAACACTAGTGACCGTTATTCTCGAAACGCGACGGTCGACTAGACATGAGAATAACGAGGCGAAGACAGAGCAGGACAAAATGCAGCAGTACATTCTTAAGACGGTGCGTGATGAGAATGCTAACTGGCAGTCCCGATACTCTGACCTGGAGGACAAGTACACCGCGATGGGAAACGAGTACGATGATTTCCAGGATAAGCATCACCAGATTGTCGGACGTCTGCAGGAGCAAGTGGCATTACTGACAAAAGAAAATGCCGGCCTTCGGAAGAAGAACGCGGCATTGAAGCAGGAGAACGCAGCCTATCGAAATCGATATGGCACAATTAAAGGAGATAACTAATAATGGATAAGAAATTTAAGCTGAGTTTTAACAAACGGTCGACGGTCGATATTTTATCGGTCGTCTTTTTCTTTGCGGCAATTGTGGTCGCAGTTTTCAACGGATTAGGATTTTCCATTTCATCCGACCAGATAGATTCAATTGCCCAAATTATTTTGCTGATTTTATCTGGACTAGGCTTCACGAGAAACACTTCTGCGGGTAGTTCTGAATCCCAGAAGGTGAATGCGTCGTCTGTGGACACCTCAAAAGGTCTTGAATTGGGCCATGAACTCGCTGATATCGCGGTTCCCACGATGGCAGTTTTATCGGCTTTATCTAAGACTGACCGGGGAAAAGAGGCTGAACGGTACGTAAACATTGAACTTAAGAAGCGCGGCTTCGATTTCGATGCCCAAACAATCACTGGCCTGGTAGAAAAGGCCTATCAAGCCTACAAGGTTTCTGGTGGGGATAATCACGCGCCACTCGTGACCCCAGCACCTACAGAAGAAGTTGTGTCCGATGAAGGGAATGATCAGGATGACTAGGAACGTCGTTGATATTGCCGTTTACCAAAATGATTCGTTGGCCTATTTGAAAAGTCTCCGAGCCCACGGTGCTAAGTCGTTGATGGTTAAGTTGACCGAGGGAACAACGTACTTGAACGCTAAGGCAGGCAATCAGATTGCCCGAGGCCTAAAAGTTTTTGAGACGGTGGGCGTGTACCACTACTTCCAGGGACGAGGAAGCGCGGAGGCTGCTTATTTCCTAGCATGGGTGAAGAGGTTTGGTCTGGATAAATCAACGGTACTTGCTATCGATGTGGAAGATCCCAGCTTAGCCTACAATCCGACGGGCCAGGTTAACGCCTTCCTAAAGTATCTGATTAAGCATGGCTACACACACGTTATTGTGTATGGGCCCGGTTCTTGGTTCGGTAGTCGTATCCATCGCGGTATGTTGGTTGACAAGCACATTTGGCCAGCTGCTTATGGCGTTAGTCAGCCGGGAGTTAATGGTGCCAATGCATGGCAGTACACGGACAACTGGAAAGGACTGCATGTTGATGGGAGCTTGGACTTTGACGGCTCGCTCAGTGGGATTGTTACTCAAAAGGCCAAGTCAAAGAAAGCGACGTACCTGAAAGCTGCCAAGCAAGTTAAGGCACGTACGTCAATTACTCGCTATCGGGACAAAGCCTTTCATAAGTCGGTGGATAAATTTCCAAAAGGACAAATTTTTGATGTTAAGCGTGTCGTTAAATACAGGAAGATTACGAGACTGAAATTAGCGAATGGTTTGTATATTACGAGTAACAACAAATTTGTTCGAAAATTGAAGTAGGATAATATCACCGGGATTAGGGTTGCTATTCAAAATAAATATTTACTACCATAGTGTCAATTAATAGAAAGAAGGAAATATTATGGTAGAAAGAATTTCGAATGTGCTATTGGCATCAGTTTGGTTAGCAATGGTATTAATCCTGCTGGTATATTCTGGTGAGTATAACAACGGAGCACCCATTGAGACTGCATTGGTGATTTACGTTTTAATGATTCACTATTCCCTGCGCGGCGTTGAATTATCGTTTAAGTGGGTACCGGTTGCTCTTATACTTTATATTATGGGGGGAATCTTGGGAGGCATTACGAGTCAAGGATTCCAAAATGCGTTGGTTCTTGGCATCATGGTGACGATGACGATATTAGTGGAAGCAATTAGTTACGATGTGCTTTGGGCCGTTATTGCCAAGGTACGTAACGCATAACTGAAAAGCCCGTTCATTCTCTAATGTGGGGTATGAATGGGCTTTTTTCTGTATCTATGTATCGCCTAGCCCGGCAGGAACAAAATAGGAACAATATTTTGAAACAAACGTTGATTTAAAGCCATTTGAAAGTAGCGCGGTTTTACTTTTTAGGAGACAGCGCGAAGGCTTAGAATACGATAACTATAAAAACCGTTAGACTATTATAGCCTAACGGTTTTTTGTAGTTGATGGTAATGGTAGAAGCTTACCCTCACAGGTGTGAGGAATACGTCGTCCCTGCAGGGAACTTAGGCCCGTCAGGAGAATCACCCCCACACGTGTGGGGAATACTTGTACAGAATGGCCAGCCGTTTGCCCTTGTGAGAATCACCCCCACACGTGTGGGGAATACTTTCTCCATCTCAGCATTTGCAGTACGTTGGCGGAATCACCCCCACACGTGTGGGGAATACATGTTGCAATTCCTGATTCCCATGAATTAGGTAGAATCACCCCCACACGTGTGGGGAATACCGTTTAGAAATCGACGTGTCAAACGCGTAGATAGAATCACCCCCACACGTGTGGGGAATACAAGGAAAGGAAATGAAATGATGCAAGTAGCATAGAATCACCCCCACACGTGTGGGGAATACCCCCGACAAGGGCGGCACGGTTATTCTAGGTCAGAATCACCCCCACACGTGTGGGGAATACGCGACCGTTCAATCCCGTTTATTAACCGGTTCGGAATCACCCCCACACGTGTGGGGAATACTTTTTTACTTGCGTTTAAGCAAATATTAAATTGGAATCACCCCCACACATGTGGGGAATACTCCAGGAAAGGGCATGTAAAAATGGCAAAAGTAGAATCACCCCCACACATGTGGGGAATACTCTCAGAAGACTGTTTGACAATTTGCTTAATCAGAATCACCCCCACACATGTGGGGAATACGGTTTTGTGCTATACTTAAATTGATCGTCGTTAGAATCACCCCCACACATGTGGGGAATACGAAACTACCAGTACGTTGATTTGTCGGGCCTGAGAATCACCCCCACACATGTGGGGAATACACTAAACAAATTCCGTTACGTCGGCATTCAAAAAATCCGCAATTACCATTTTTTATTAACTTACCTGCTTTAAATCATAGCACAATCCAGATGAACGGCGGCCAATCACGAATTAACGATTGCAATAGTAAATCAGGCCAAGACAAATAGTGACTAATCGAAGGGCCGAGTCACCATCAACTCATAAATTCCTTCCCAAACGAATCGTTAATCACTATAATTGTTAATGCTTAATAAATTATCCAATAAGTCTAATACAGAGTAAATTCATTGAATAACGGCTAAACTGGTTCCGCAGTAGGGATGAGAAGGGGGTGTGCTGATGAGCTTAGATCAATTGATTCACGTTTTATTTTGGGTATCTATCGTTGCGGCACTCCTTTTTACCGGATTAGTCACCTTTTATTTCTGGTATTCTCGGCGGCAATCGAACAATTATCTGGAAAATCAGGATTTTGATTTGCGCTACTTTATCCAAAAACAGGTCGACTATCGCGGGCGCGTCACCGGGTACGAATGCCTCTTACGGCAACGTCAGGCCGATGGCAGTTGGCGGCTCCCCCAAGAGTTAGGCTCGCTTCCCTTACAACGGGTGATCTTTCTGCTGGAAGACACGTTTAAATCCTTACCCAGTGAGCCGATTACGTTATCCATTAACCTCGAATATGAGCAAATCGTGAGTCCCGAGTTTCGCTACTTCGTCCGCTGGGCGTTGTCGAAAATCGAACCCATGAAGCTAGCGGTGGAGTACACCGCCCGTAAGCCCACCCAGGGGTACCAGAAGCCACTGTTCTTACGGCGCATTCATGAAGCCCGCCAATACGGAATGCATTTTGACATTGACAACGTAGGGGCCGATTTAGACAACCTGCGTAACATTGAGTGGTTACTAGATGAAGTGGATACGTTAAAGTGCTCCATGCGGGTCTTTCGTAAGACTGATCCCAACGTCTGGCTGGATTTAAACCTTCAATTTTGGCACCAGCTTTCCCAGCGCCGCCACATCAATCTGGTCTTGATGGGCATCGAAGACCAGGCCGACGAACAGCTGGCCGAACAACTAAACATTCGCTTACGGCAGGGGTACCGCTTTGGCCGCCCCGTTGACCCGCAAGCGACGGCCGAACATGAAAAGGAAGTGATCCCCCGTGCCGCAACAAACCCAACCGACGCGTCCCACCACTGATACCGAGCAAACGGACCGCCAACGTCAACAACTGTATACCGACGATTACTTTGCCAAGGGCCACTGGGGCCGCAAAATCTGGCAAACGATTGTGGCGCTCTTGGGGTGGTTAGCCGTCATTATTCCCTGTGGCGTGACCATTACCGCCTTTTGGGGCGCCTACGACCCGCGCATCTGGCACATCTGGTCGTACCGTGAAGGGATCTTTGAAATTAAATTTATTGGGGTCTTACTCCTGTTTTCCTTCGTGATGGCCAGTATCTTCGCCGTCAGCATGACCATCATCCAGAATCGCAAGCGCGATCGCTTGGTTGAACAGTGGCCCACCTTTAACCCCATCAATCAGCGCAAACGGAAGAACGTTTTAGACGAGTTTATGGATGAGCGGTTTGGCCCAGCCGAGTTCCGGGAAAACGTGCGGACCTACCACGTCCAACCCGAACAAAACCTAGATACCGACCAGATTCACGACCTGTATGCCAAGCAAGACTTGAACGACCTAGACAAGGAGTAACCCCATGGGTAATTTATTTATTGATAGTCTCTTAAAAGCGACCTGGGTGGAAACGCTCATCAATGTGTGTCTGTTGGTCCTGTGCCTGTACCCCGTCGTCGGGTCGTTCTTCTGGTTCGCGGGTTCCCTGTCGTACCGGTTCTTAAAGACCAACAAGCGCGATACCGATTGGCACAACCTTCCGGTCAAGCGCCAACCGATGATCACCATCATGATCCCGGCGCATAACGAAGAGGTCATGATTGAAGAGACCATCACCTACCTGTTTGAAAAATTAAACTATCAAAACTTCGAGGTCCTGGTGATGAACGACGGATCGACCGACCACACCGCCGCCATCATCGCCCGCCTGCAAGGACGCTACCCACGGTTACGGACCGTGGAGATCGTTAAAAATAAGGGCAAGGCCCACGCCTTTAACATCGGCATGTACTTCGCGAAGGGGGAGTACATCCTGAGTAACGACGCCGACACGATCCCGGAACCCGACGCATTGATGAAGTACATGAACTTCTTCACCCACGCGCGGGACATGAACACCTCGGCGGTCACGGCCAACATGGACGTCCAGAACCGCACGACGTTACTGGGAAAATCCCAGACCGTGGAATTTTCCAGCATCGTGGGGGTCATCAAGCGGAGCCAGACCTCGGTCAACGACTCGATGTACGCCTATAGTGGGGCCAACACGCTGTACCGCAAGCAATTTCTGATCGACGTGGGGGGCTTCCGGCAAAACCGGGCCACCGAAGACATCAGTATCGCCTGGGACCACCAGATGATTGGGGCGGTGCCACGGTTTGCGCCCAACGTGGTCTTTCACATGAACGTCCCCGAGACGCTGCGGGACCTGTACCATCAGCGCAAGCGCTGGGCGCAGGGGGGCACGGAGGTCTGGCTGACTAACATCAAAAAATTTCTCCGTCACCCGGTTGAACACCGCTACCAACTATCAATGTTCGTGGATTCGACGTTGTCGATTGTCTGGTCATTTTTCTTCGTGATCACCGGCGTGGCGTTTTTGTTGTTGATGGCTTATTTTGCGGTGACCGGGAACGACGAGCGGCTGTTTCACGGGTTCGTGATGTCGTTTATCTTCGTGACCTTTGAACTCTTTGCCGGGTTCATGCAGCTGCTAGCGGCCTTAATTCTGGACCACCACGGCGCCAAGCTGAAGTACCTGATTTTTGCGCCGTTGTACATGTTGTTTTACTGGATGGTCAACCCGATTACCGTGGTGATGACCTTTATTCCGGCTCTAAAAACGATCCTGGGCTTTGGCTCGGGAACCTGGGTCAGTCCTAAACGGCGGTCGTTACAGGGTCAAGAGAAGCCAAAATAGCCGATTGCTCGGGTGAGCAGTCGGCTATTTTTAGTCGGGCAGTTTGTTTTCACTAAACTAATGATAGGTTTGCTGCAACTGTCGGAACCACTGCAGGTTGACCCGGTGGTGTTCGACCGTGTTGGCCAGAATCCGAGAATAGTTGTTGGGCAGGTTGGGCGTGGTGCGCAGGGACTGCTCCGTGAGGCGAATCTTTTCCCGTGCCGCGGTAATCTGAAAGTTAAGCAGGTCGGGCATCAAGTCGGGTGCTTGATCGGCAAAGAGGAGAACCGCGTAGAACGCCATGGCGGTGGTGTCGTTGATTCGGCCATACTTTTGAAAGAGGCGGCGAAATTCCGTCTCTCCGGTGGCGGTCAGCTGATAGCGCGTCTCCTTGGTTCCCGACGTGGTGGGGGGCAGTTGTTCCAAGAGGGCCTTGGCCGCTAACTGCTGCAGATTGTAGTAAAACGACCCTTTCGTGTAGTGGATGACGTAGTCGAAGTGGCGCTCACGCATGTAGGTCAGCAGTTCGTAGCCGTAGGAACCGGCTTCTTCCTTGAGGAGACCGAGAATCAAGAAGGGAATCATGCGTCGGCCCCCTGCGTCTGGCTGGCCCGAACGGCGGCCATGAATTCGGTAAAGGTGGTCTGACCTAGGGCGAACCGCTTACTCTGTAGGTAAAGGGTCTCGGCGGGCGTTAGCGGGTGAGCGGTCAATTGGGCCACGCGTTGCGGTTCATCCGGCAGGGGAGCTAAGACGTCGGCCCGTTGCCGAAACGCTTGGTAATAGCGCACCCCAAACCGGCGTTGTGACGGCGCGTCTAAGTGAATTCCGTCCGGATTGGCGGTTAGGTCGGCCGCCGTGACGAAGTAGGTGTGAGGGAGATCACTGGCGGTTTGATGAATCAACGCGTCGATTTGTGGGGCCTCCGTCGCACTTAGACCGAACCCGTGTTGGCCCAGAAAAGCGGGAAGTCCGCCTAATATCAGGGGCACGGTGGGGAGGTTGAGGGCCGTTCGCAGGTGAGTCAACGTTTGACGCAGCTGGTCGCGGTACGTTCGGTAGTGCAGATTGAGGCTGTCACTTTCACCCTGGTGCCAGAGAATGGCGACGATCTCGCTGGTTTCTTGGGCGAACCGGGCTTCACTGATGGCGTGACGCATCAACGGCGCGTCGGGCGCCCAGTCGGCCAGCGCACTGCCGCCCTCGGCACAGGGGATGAGCCCTAACGTGTCGGCCGGATGGTCGGCGGACCAGGCTTGCGCAAAGGCGGGGGCGGGACCCACGCCGGCCACTTCGCGATCGACGTTGACCGGTTCAGCGAGCTGTTGCCACCGCCCGTTACGCAACATGCGTAGGTGGTCGTTTAAAATGGGGGGAACGGCGGTTAAAAAACCGCGGCCGGCCATGTTCGATTGGCCGACCATTAAGATGGATTGCATGGCTAAAAACTCCTTTAGTCTAATTGGACTAAATTATCATAGTCTAATTAGACTAAAAAGGCAAGAAAAAATCAGTGCCCCGTTATTGGGACACTGATTTTAATGAGCTACCCTTCGGCCTGGTGAATATCGCCTAAGATGTCGTCATGGGCGAAATCGTGGGTCATGTAGGCCGAACTTTGAGTTGGTAGGTGTTGTTCGAGACTGTCGAATTGTTGCCAGGTCACGTTACCGTCGACCGTTGCGAAGTCTAAGATGTGGCCACCAAAGTCGTGATCCTGCGACAGGAAGTGACTGTGGAAGCCTCCGACCGCGGCGCCGTCGAAAAGTTGTGGCGAGTAGTAACTTAACAGAGTCCCGGTGACCGTGTCACGAGAAAAGATACTCTGCTTTTCGGCCGTCTTCGCCAGGGAATGGTACGGCTGGCTGGATTTTTGAACGGCCCGCGTGCGCATCTGCGTGAAGGTCCCCGTGATCTTAACGGAGAAAAAGGTATTAGCGCTGTGCGTTTCGGCCATGATTTGTTGTTGCAGGTCGGCCCGGGTGGCGTTTTCGACCGCCATCAAGTCCCCGTAGTCCGCGAAATGACTGTTGGCGAAGGGCAGGGTAAAGTCGGCCGAGACCAAGTTGACGTTCCCGTGACTGTCGATCTGGTACGGTGTCCCGTCTAAGATAATGAGTTCCCCGTCGAGGCCTTCGCCGGTCCCAATCCCGGTATCGCCGTGAGCCAGGAGTTCCCGCATGGTCAGGGTTCCGTCAAGTAGCCCGGGGACCAGAAGCGCGAGGGTCCCGTGTTGATAAAGTGTAGTTGTGTTGGACATCTGATTAGCCTTCTTCCAGTTAGTTCAAAACATCTTTAAGCAAAGTGGATGCAAACTTAATGTTATCACGGTAGTCTACGGGGATGTCAATGACGGTCGGACCGTCCGTGGCAAACGCCTGCTTGAGGGCCGCCGTGACTTGTTCCGGCGTTTCGGCGTGTAAGCCGGTGGCGCCGAAGCTTTCGGCGTACTTGGCAAAGTCGACGTTGCCGATGTTCACGCCGGAGTCGCGCCCGTACTTGGCCTGTTCTTGAAATTGGACCATGTTGTAATGACCGTCGTTCCAGATTAATTGCACGATGTTTAAGTGTAACCGCACGGCCGTTTCCAATTCTTGACTGGAGAAGAGAAAGCCCCCGTCCCCGGCTACGGAAACCACGTGTTGTTTGGGGCGTTCCAAAGCGGCCGCGATGGCCCACGGTAGGGCGACCCCGAGCGTCTGCATCCCGTTACTGAATAGGAGGTGCCGTGGCTTATAGCTCCGGAAGTGCCGGGCCATCCAGATGTAATGGCTCCCGACGTCGACCGTGACCGTGGTGTCGTCGTCGACCTGGTCTTGTAAGGCCCGCACAATGGCTAGGGGATGGACCCCGTGACCGTCCGTGGTAGCTGGGACGGCATCCTTGGAGACGAAATGCGCCCGCAGCTGGTTCAAATGAGCAACCATGGCGTCACTTAACGCGATTTCTGGTAAACTTTGACTGAGCGCCGTCAGGGTTTTGGCGATGTCGGCTTGAATTACTAAGTCTGGTTGGTAGTCGTTCGAAATTTCGGGGGCGATGCTGTCCAAGTTGATGATTTCGCCGGTCCGATCAACGTTCCATAACCGGCCCTCGTATTCCACGGGATCGTAACCCACGGCAATCACCAGGTCGCTTTCCTTTAAGATGGCGTCGCCAATTTGATTACGGAATAACCCGACCCGACCAAAGTAGTCCTTTTCGAGGTCGCGGGAGATGACCCCGGCGCCCTGGAAGGTTTCTACGACGGGAATCGAGAATTGTTTAAGCAGCGCGTGAATGGCGTTAGTGACCGCCGTACTGGAGGACCGCATCCCGGCTAAGATGACCGGTAACTTCGCGGCCTTGATCTTCGTGACCATCTCATCAATGACGGCGGCATCGGCACTTCCCTGTTGGATCGGGGTTAAGGCCTTGATGTCGGGCGTGTCGACCGCGTCGTCTAAGACGTCTTTAGGTAATGAAATAAACGTTGCCCCGGCCTTAGGCGCAATCGCCGTTTGGTAAGCGTTCGCGAAGGTTTCGGAGAGGTTATTGGCGTCTTGGACCTCGACGCTGTCCTTGGTGGCCGCGGCCATCAGTTCTTTACTGGGGATACTCTGGTGAGTTAAGCGCGCCACGTCGTTACGAGGCACTTGGCCCCCTAAGGCAATCACGGGATCGCCTTCGGACGTGGCCGTGATCAGGCCCGTGGCTAAGTTTGAGACGCCGGGACCCGAGGTGGTGGCGACCACGCCGGGTTTGCCGGTCAATCGACCGATGCCGGAAGCAATAAAGGCGGCGTTTTGTTCGTGATGGGTGATAATCAGTTTAGGCGTTCGGGGATCCTGGCTGTATTCAAGCAGGTCGAAGAGTTGATCGACCTTGGCCCCCGGAAGACCAAAGACGTACTTGATTCCCTGGTTGATCATAGACTGCATTAAAGCTTCGGCACCGTTCTTTTTCATGGTTAGACTCGTCTCCTTGTGTAAGTAGTAATGTCATGTTATGGTTTAAAGATAAAACGTTTGTGTTGATTTGTCAACACGTAAGCCTCGAAAGGGGGAATTTTGATGAAGAACATTGGGTATTTGGCGCAGGACATTTCGATTCTGCACCGGCAGTACTATAAGGATACCAAGCGTCAATTCGATGAATTAGGGCTCAACCCGACGGCAGCCTGTATTTTATTATCGGTGGGGGATTACCCGGCCATCACGCAAAATCACGTAGCTCGCTTGCTCGTGATCGATAAGGCGTTAGCCACGCGGGAAATCAATAAGATGGAAAAGCTCGATTACCTGAGTAAGGAAAACGGCACGGGAAAGACCAAGTTATTGAACTTGACCGCCAAGGGTCACACGGTCGTCCACACCATCCAACAGATTCGCGTGGGGTGGTGGGAAGACAAGTTTGCGGATACCGGCATTAACCCGGATAGCCCGCTGGTAGCGTCGATTGAAACGGTCGTTGGGACCATCGTGGCCCCGGATACGGAAGCCCCGCATAAATAAAATCGCCAGTTCCCCCTCGGTTGGGAACTGACGATTTTTGAGTTACCGGCGTTCGATGGCCAGTAAGTATGGTGGGCGGTGAATCTGGTTGATGAACCCGTACTGAAGAACCTGGTAGGTCTGCTGCGGTAATGCCGTACAAAATTGGTGCACGGCGGTGGCTTCCGCTAAGCCCCCGGGATGGCCCGAATACACCATTAAGAGTAACCGACCACCCCGAGTGAGGTGCGGGAGGATGGCTCGCACGGCCGTCAAAGTCGTGGTCGCCTGCGTGATCCGGGTTTTATCGCCACCGGGGAGGTACCCCAGGTTGAAGATGGCCCCCGCAATCTGAGTCGTGGAGGTCAGGTAGTCGGCCACGTGTTCGTGACCCGTCAAGTGCAGGTCGACCTGCTTTTCGGTGCCCGTTAAGACTAGTTGCGTGTGGGTCCGTTGCAGGGCGGCGGCTTGGACGTCAAACCCGATGACGTGACCGGTGGGCCCGACGAGTTGGGCCAAAAAGACCGTATCGTGGCCGTTGCCCACCGTGGCATCCACCACGGTGGCGCCCGCATAGACGCAATCGGTAAGCAGGGTGTGGCTATAAGTTAAGGCGTTGGGTAAATTCATGGTTACAAGTCGCTTCCTTTACGGGTGAGCGCCCACTGGGTCAACGTTAAGCAGAAGAAACCCAGCAGCCAGCCGCCCAAGACGTCGGTGGGATAATGAACTCCCACGAAGACCCGCGAAACGCCAATGGCGAAAATCCAGAAACTAGCCAGGCCAATGATCAGCGTTTTCCAGACGGGGTGATTAGCCAGGTAGTAGGCGGTCAACACAATCACGGCCCCCCACAGGAGCATGGCGGTAATCGAATGCCCGCTGGGAAAACTATAGGAACTGGCGGCAACCAGTCGGTGGACGGTCGGACGGGGGCGTTGAACGAGGTTCTTGATCACGGTGTTGCCCAGCCCGGCCCAACCGGCGACGTTAATGAGAATCATCAACGCGGCGCGGAACCGGCGAGCAATCACTAAAACGGCTAATAGCAGGAGGGTGATCCAGACCACGCAACGGGGATTACCCGCCGAGGTGATGGCGATCATCCCCTGCGTGACCCCCGTTGAAACGGGGCGACGAATCAGGTGGATCAGGGACGTATCAAGGGTCGTTATCCAGGCCTGATGGGTCACGATGCCTCCTAAATCAAGAAGAAAAAGTAAGCCGGCACCCCAGGTAAGGGCCCAGCGCCAGCGGGAAATTTTGGGCACAAGTCATCGTTCCTTTGGATTAAATTTGATGAGTCAAGTATAGCATAATCGATTCGGGGAATTTGGCGGGAAAACTCCCGGGGCTGCCTTGCTTTTCGCTAGGGGGTTTGCTAAGATTAGGACAATTACCACGTAACACGAAACGTTGACGAGAAGTAGTAGTTAACCCGAGGTATCTAGAGAGCGGATGGCGCTGAAAATCCGTTACCCGGGTGGGCGAACTTATCTCCGAGTGATTCTGCCGCAAGGTGGGCGTCTGGCGCCGTTATCCGCCACTGAGTCCCAGACATTGGGAAAACGTAGGTGGTACCGCGCTCAAACGCCCTACAGAAATTGGCCAATTGGCGATTTCTGGGGGCTTTTTTTGACACAACGTGGACTTAGAGGAAAGGAAGATTCATTTTGGCATACAAACACCAAATTATTGAACGCAAGTGGCAACACTACTGGCGCGTCAACGAAACCTTTAAGGCTTCGGATAACACGACCAAGCCTAAGTATTACGTCCTAGACATGTTCCCTTACCCATCCGGGCAGGGACTGCACGTGGGGCATCCCGAAGGGTACACCGCAACCGACATCATGGCCCGTTACAAGCGGATGCAAGGTTTTAACGTCTTGCACCCCATGGGGTGGGATGCGTTCGGGTTACCGGCCGAACAATACGCGTTAAAGACGGGGCACAACCCTAAGGACTTTACCGCCCACAACATCAAGAACTTCAAACGACAGATTCGTTCGTTAGGGTTCTCCTACGACTGGAGTCGCGAAGTGAACACCACCGACGAATCCTACTACAAATGGACGCAATGGATCTTCGAACAACTCTACAAGAAGGGTCTCGCCTACGAAGACAAGATCATGGTCAACTGGGCTCCCGACTTCATGGGTGGGACCGTCGTGGCCAACGAAGAAGTGGTCGATGGTAAGACCGAACGGGGCGGTTATCCCGTTTACCGCGTCCCAATGCGTCAATGGGTCTTGCGGATCACGGCTTACGCCGACCGGTTGTTGACCGACCTGGACGATCTGGACTGGCCAGAAAGCATCAAGGAACAACAACGCCATTGGATCGGCCGTTCCGAAGGGGCCAGCATCTTCTTTAACGTGGATGGTCACGCCGACGCGAAGGTCGAAGTTTACTCAACGCGGCCGGATACGTTGTTCGGGGCGACCTACATGGTCTTAGCACCGGAACACAAGCTGGTCGATGAGATTACGACACCGGCACAACACGACGCCGTACAAGCCTACAAGGAAGCCATCGAAAGCAAGTCCGATCTGGAACGGACCGACCTGAACAAGGACAAGTCTGGCGTCTTCACCGGGGCTTACGGGATCAACCCGATCAACGGTAAGAAGTTACCCATCTGGATTGGGGATTACGTCTTAGCGTCTTACGGGACCGGGGCCATCATGGCCGTGCCCGCCCACGACGAACGGGACAACGACTTCGCCAAGAAGTTTAAGTTACCGATCGTCCAAGTCATCGCGCCCGAAGATGGCAGCGATGTGGACGTGCAAACGGCCGCCTACACGGGCGACGGCAAACACGTCAACTCCGACTTCTTAAACGGCATGGATAAGGCCGACGCGATGACCGCGGCCACCGACTGGTTGGAAGCCCACGACGCGGGTCACAAGCAGGTCAACTTCCGGTTACGGGATTGGATCTTCTCACGGCAACGTTACTGGGGTGAACCGATTCCTGTCATTCATTGGGAAGACGGCGAAACCACGTTGGTTCCGGAAGACGAATTACCGTTACGCCTGCCGGCCGCTAAGCAACTCGAACCTTCGGGAACGGGTGAAAGCCCACTGGCAAACCTGGATGACTGGGTTAACGTCGTGGATCAGAACGGTCGTAAGGGGAAACGCGAAACTAACACCATGCCACAATGGGCTGGGAGTTCGTGGTACTTCTTACGGTACGTTGATCCGCACAACGACAAGATGATTGCCGATCCGGCTAAGCTGAAGTACTGGATGCCCGTCGACCTCTATATCGGGGGTGCCGAACACGCCGTGCTGCATCTATTGTACGCGCGGTTCTGGCACAAGTTCCTGTATGACCTCGGCGTAGTGCCGACCAAGGAACCGTTCCAGAAGTTGGTTAACCAGGGGATGATCTTGGGGACCAACCACGAAAAGATGTCCAAGTCGAAGGGCAACGTGATCAACCCCGACGAAATCGTCGAACAACACGGGGCCGATACCTTGCGGCTGTACGAAATGTTCATGGGGCCGTTAGAGGCTTCCAAACCATGGAGTACGGAAGGTATCAACGGCTCACGGCGTTGGTTGGATCGCGTTTGGCGCTTATTGATCGATGACAACAACCACTTACGTGATCGCGTCACCATGATCAACGACAATCAACTGGACAAGATCTACAACCAGACCGTTAAGACCGTGACGGAAGACATCGAAGCGATGCGCTTCAACGTGGCGATTTCTCAATTGATGGTCTTCGTCAATGAAGCTTACAAGATGGACAGCCTACCGTTAATTTACATGGAAGGCTTCGTCAAGTTGATTTCGCCAATCGTGCCGCATATCGCCGAAGAGTTGTGGTCCTTGATGGGTCACGACGACACGATTGCCTACGCGAAGTGGCCGACTTACGACCCGAAACAATTGGTCGAAGACGTTGTTGAGCTGGTGGTTCAGGTCAACGGTAAGGTCAGAGCGCACCTGAAGGTCGCAAAGGACGCCGACAAGGACAGCATCGAACAGGCTGCTTTAGCGGACGACACGGTCAAGACCCACGTGGCTGGCAAGACCATCAGCAAGGTCATCGTGGTGCCGGGTAAGTTGGTCAACATCGTGGCAAACTAAAAACTAAGCTAAAATAAAATCCCACGGTTACCGAAGGACGCTCCGGTAACCGTGGGATTTTTGACGTTATTTTGTCGCTGGCTTGGGCGTTGGTCGGTTGGGACCAAAGAAGCTCGTCAGTTGCTTGGCCTGGGATCGGCGGGTTGAATTGAACGGTAACTCGCGGGTCGGAATCGTGGTCGTTTGGCTCATCGTTAAGACCTCCTCAGCAAAAGTAGTCATGATTGCTGATTAGTATAGCCGATGAGTCGCGCAACGGCTAGCAATTTGCTTTTGGCACTGACCGCCCAACGAAACAGTACCCGTGAGGTGACTAGCGGCGCCGGTGCCGTACAAAGGTAAAGAAGTGTAACAAACCCGCCAGTAACACGTAGAAGATCACCACGAAACTGACGTAGGTCAACCAGAACTTGCCCGGCGTAAAGACCCCGAACCACCAGGCCTGCAAGCCCATGGTGACTAGCGCCATGGCGGCAATCATGACGAAGAGCAATATGTAACGTTTCAAGGTATTATCATCCTTTCGCGGTCGGTGAGCGATTTTGTGCCCCCAGCGGGTACATTCGGCCAGTTTTTCCGGTCGAGGGGTTTCCGTGCCCCAGGTGCCGGTCCCGACGAATTCGCCCACCTTGATCAGGCCGGCGCCGGTTAAGACTCGGTCGATGGTGACGAAGGTCTGGTCGGTGATGCCGGTAAAGAAATTGTCCCAAGAACTGATAAAGCAGGTGGTCATACTCAGGTAATGCTTGTTCTGGTACTTGCCCGGTAGGGTGTCACCCACCGAGTTCATCCGGACTAGGCGAAACCGCATACAATCGAAAAATTGTTTCATCACGCCCGGCAGGCCGCCCCAGTATGTGGGCGCGCAAATAATCCAAAAATCACTGGCCGCTAATTTGGCCTCCAGCGTATCCAGGGCCGGACACGGCTGGTCGGGTGTGTCCGGGTAAATCTCGTAGTCCCGTAAAAAGACCGTTTCAACTTGCGCGTCGGCGGGTAAGGCGGCCAGTACGGCTTTTAGGTAACCGGCCGTGATGCCCGTTTGTTCGTGACTGCCTAGTAAGGCTAGATAACGCAAGGTCATCCCCCCATTCGTTAAGACTGCGACTAGTCTACTACAAAAACCAGTTAAGAAGCAATTGGGGAACCCCCGTAAAGCCAGTGTTATCAGGCGATTAGCTAATTGGTGGTCCTCATAACGAGGCACAAAAAAGGACCGGGTCGCCCCGGTCCTCAATCAATTTCTTATTGGAACAGTTCCGTGATGATGGCGAAGAATCGGTGCCGAACCACGTCGTCTTCACCAGCCTTAGAGAATTGGTAATTCAGCAAGTGGCGGTCAAATTCACGGAAGAATACGTTGGCCATGCGGTGATAATCACTATCACTGGTCTGGTCGATCCGCTTAAAGCTCCGCCAAGTTGCGTAGAGCAACTGATCGTCAGGGACGTCCTTTAGTTCCGGGAATCCTTGACGAACTCGCTTGGTCATTTGAATGACTTCTTGTGCACGCTCCGGGGACATTTGCATCTTCGGGGTAGCAGTTGCTCCAGATACTGTTTGTGCCATACTGGTCTGCCTCCTTAAAAAACGCTCAGTGTGTCTAATTTCTAACTTCCTATACTCTAGAATACCACTGTTGACGCGATTCGGTAAATTGAAGGTCGCCGGGAACCGGACTTTTCTCGGCGGATTTACTTAAGTATTACATAAAACTTAACCGGAGGCCCGGGCTTGCAAGAAAATCCCTATGGTATAATATTGGTTTGATTACCACGTCTTTCATGGGGGAGATCGTGGTCACTAAATTTCGAATTTTAACCAAGTGAAAGTAGGGTGTCAAATGGCGGCAAAGTCTGATAATCCGGGCAACCAGAGTGTGGATGCGCAGGAACAAATGGTTGCGGGATCGGCGTGGATGACGGCAGGAAGTATTTTTTCGCGGATTTTAGGTGCGGTCTACATTATTCCCTGGAGTATTTGGTTTGGCACCTTTTTCTTACAAGGAAACGCCCTTTACGGGAAAGGGTATAACATTTACAGTTTCTTCTTAATTGCGGCGATTGCGGGGGTGCCCTCGGCGATTGCCAAACAGGTGGCCCACTATAACGCGCTAAACGAGTACGGGATCAGTGTGCGATTATACCAGCGGGGGTTGGTAATCGCCCTCGGGACCGGGGTCGCCATTGCGGCGTTAATGTTTTTCGGGGCCTCCCTGTTTACCGGGGGCGATGCCAACCTGGTGCCGGTCTTGCATTCGTTGGCCTGGGCGATCTTAATCATTCCCACGATGAGTCTGACCAGAGGGTATTTCCAAGGATTCCAGCAAATGGCGCCCTCGGCCATCTCCCAGTTTGTCGAGCAACTTGCGCGGGTGATTTACATGCTGGTGACGGCCTTTCTGATCATGCGGGTCCTCAAGGGCAACTGGGTCACCGCCGTGGCGCAATCGACCTTAGCGGCGGCCGTCGGGGCGTTGTGTGGCCTGCTGATTTTAGGCGTATACTATTGGCGTCGCCGCGGGTATTTCCGGTCGTTAGTCCAGCATAGTAACAACCAACTAGTCGTTCCGGCGAACCAGCTGTACCGAGAAATCGTGACCCAGGCCGTCCCATTCATCGTCCTGGGCGCCGGGATCACCATCTTCCAATTGATCGACCAGTACACCTTCGCGCCCATCATGCACGCGGCGGGGCACTACACGGACGCCTACCTAAACGACTTGTTCGCACTGTTCGGGGTGAACGCCAACAAGATCATCATGATCACCATTTCGTTAGCCTCGGCGCTGGCAATCACGGTAGTGCCGCTACTCTCCGAGGCCTACACGCGGGGCAATAAACGCGAGATTTCAAGTCAACTGACCAACGCGTTTTTGATGTTTGAATTCGTGATGATTCCGAGTGCGTTAGGGATGTCGGCGGTCGCCCGGCCGTTAAACATCGTCTTTTACGGGCACGCGCAGGAAGCCTTAGGGGCGTCAATTTTGGCGTTCTCATCCTATCTGTCCATCATTTTGGGCCTGTACACGGTGGTGTCGGCGTTGATGCAGGGCATTTCGCAAAATAAACGGGCGGTAAAATACTTCTTGGTCGGTACCGTCGTCAAGTTCGTGGTGCAGTGGCCGTTGGTTTACTTCCTGGGGACGTTTGGTCCGTTAGTGGCGACCGGTCTTGGATTCTTAGTCACCTGTTATCTAATTATTCATTCACTCAACTACCAATTCGGGATCAACTACGCCACGATTGCCAAACGGACCAACGGGATTTTACTCTCCTCGATCGTGACCTTTGGCTTGGCACGGGCCGTGGTTTGGGCCGGAACCTGGTTGCTAGGCGATAACCGGATCATGAGCTTTGTGGTGGTCGCCGTGGCCGCCGTTGTGGGCGGGTACTTCTACGTGTACACCATGCTCCACAGCCGCTTGGCCGACGACATCATGGGACCGCGAGTCGCGGGCTTACGCCGACGTTTACACATTCGTTAGGAGGAAATCAGGATGAATCTGGAACACTACTTAACCGAGCATCACCAGGGGACCCGGCGACAAATCGTGCGCCTGTTGCGCCAAGAACGAGTGACCGTTAACGACGCCGTGGTGGTCACGGGACATACGACCGTCGCGAAGACGGATCGCGTCTGCGTCGACGGATTGACCGTGACGGGCCGTCAGCCGCAATACTTGGTGTTTAACCGGCCGTTAGGGTTTCAGGATGATCTGACCCCGACGACTCCCCGGAGCCTGGGCGGCCTGCTCAACGACTTCGATCGGCAGTGGCAACTCACCGCCTTAGCGGACCTACCCAAGGAGGCCACGGGGCTGGTCTTGGCCAGTGACGACCCGCACTTCTTGACCGATCTGCAACAAATCGGCTGGCCCAGCCAGCTGACCGCCCAGTTAACGGGACCGGTGGCCCCCGATTTAACGGCGGTCAAGGCTGCCGTGGCCTGGCAAGATCTAACGGTGACGCCGGATGCGGTGAGACAAACCACGACCATCGTGGGTACCACCAAGGGTGTAGCCGCCGCGGTGATCGCCCTAAGCCAATTACCGGAGCTGATCGGTCCGGTGATCCGAACGGGCGTGGGACCCTTGGCGTTACCCGGGGATTTACCCGTGGGTACCTATCGGGGGCTCTTCGCGCCGGAAATCGATGCACTGGTCGCGCCGTTAGATGTGACAACGCGGTCTGAAGACTAAGGGCCTGTCTTGAAAGCCCGGTCTGGAGGATTCAGCGCTTCCGAACCAACCCGCTCAGCAATGGGCTGCTAAAAATTAAAGCATATAAATCAGGGACTTCGCGAAAAACGTGAAGTCCCTGATTTTGGTTGAGCTGAAATTGGTGTGGCTCTACGCTTGGGCCTCGTGGGCCTTCATGAAGGTGGGCAACTGTTCCGTGATCTGGTGGGGCAAAACCACGTATTGGGTCCGAGCCAATTCTTCGGCGATGGCGCTGTGGCTGTAAACGGCCGCTAACACGGCGTCGGTGGGATTACTGAACTGGGCGAGAAACCCGCCGACCATGCCGGCGAGGGTGTCGCCCATGCCTCCGGTCGCTTGCGCGGGGGTTCCCAGTGGGTTCTCGTAGGTGCCAGTTGGCGTGTAGATCTCGGTGCGGTGGGATTTAAGCACCACCGTGGCGTGCAGGCGGTCGACCATTTGTCGGTTGGCTGCTTCGGTCTGATCGGCGATGCGAATCCCACTGATCCGTTGCCACTCCATCTGGTGGGGGGTTAAGACCAATGGCACGGCGGGCAGGGCCAACTGGTGTTCGGCGACCAGGGTGATGGCCGAACCGTCTACGACTAGGGTCTGTTGTGGGGTCACTAAAGTAAAGACCCGTTGTAAGGTGGCCAGCGCCGTGGCGTCCGTGCCTAAGCCGGGACCGATGACGATCACGTTGGCACCGGTGACTAACGAGGTGAGTAAGGCAGTGTCGTGATAGTCGGCAAACATGGCTTCGGGCAACCGGGCATGAAGACTTCCCTGATTGCTGGGATCGGTGAGGGTGGTCACCAGCCCCGCGCCGGCGTACACGGCCGCGGCACTGGCCATGATGATGGCACCACCGAAGTTCTGGTTACCCCCAATCAAGACGATGCGTCCGTAAGTCCCCTTGTAACTATCGGCCGGACGTTGCCGAATGGTCTGCGGTAAAATTTTTGCGGTCAGGGTTTGCATCCTGAGGACTCCTTTCGGTTTCAAGTAGTTTCAGTATAGCATGATTGAAAAGTTACAGTGAAAACGTTCTCTTGGTATGCTAAAATGAGGGATAAGTAACCTGCGGCACGGTCCGCAAGATATCAGTGAGGAGGCTCAATCATGGCAATTGATTGGCAAAAATTAGCACAGCACTACCGCGACGCTTACCTGGCGGATCTGAAAACGTTAGTCGGCATCGACAGTTCGCGTGACGACTCGCAGGCCACGGCTGACTACCCGTTAGGTCCCGGGCCCGCCAAGGCGTTGATCGCCTTTTTAGACCTAGCTAAACGCGATGGGTTTACGGTTAAAAATTTAGATAATTTAGTGGGTTACGTCGAGTACGGGAGCGGCGATCAGACGTTGGCCATCCTGGGACACGCCGATGTGATGCCGGCGGGGAAGGGCTGGTCAACCGACCCGTTCGAACTCACGGCTAAAGACGGCAACCTTTATGGTCGGGGAACTTCCGACGATAAGGGCCCGGCCCTGGCCGCTTATTACGGCTTAAAAATGTTAAAGGACCAAGGCATCGACCCGAAGATGAAGATTCGGTTTATCATCGGGACCGATGAAGAAAGTGATTGGACGGGGATGACCCATTACCTCGACTTGGAACCAGCACCGACACTGGGCTTTTCACCGGACGCCGAATTCCCACTGATCAACGGCGAAAAGGGTAACGTGACCTTCGAGACCCACTTTGGCGGTCGCAACGTTGGCCCGTTCACCTTACAAACCTTCGAGTCCGGTCTGCGGATGAACATGGTGCCACGCGACGCCGAGGTCACGGTCACGGTCCCGGATCCGGCTAAACTGAAAACCAGCTTTGACATGTTCTTAGCCCACGCACCGGTCACCGGGGACCTCACGGTTGACGGGACCACGGCGCACCTTCAAGTGGTCGGGAAGGCCGCTCACGGGATGGAACCGAAGAACGGCATCAACGCCGGAACGTATTTGGCTACCTTCCTGGGTCAGTTTGAATTTGGGGGCGACGCCGCGGACTTCCTGCACCTGATTGCCAACGACCTGCATGACGATTCCCGGGCACACCGGTTAGGTTTGAACTACACCGATGACGTGATGGGTGATTTGACCATGAACGTCGGAATCATGACGTTTAAGGCCGACCAGGCGGGACTGGTCAACACCAACTTCCGGTACCCGACCGGCACCGGTGCGGCGCAGATCTTAGCGGGGCTCAAACGGGCCACCGCGCAAATGACCGTCACGGTCGAACAAGGGCGCGAAATGGTGCCCCATTACGTCGATCCGAGTGACCCGATCGTGGCCACGTTAATGGACGTTTACCGGCAACAGACCGGGGACACCACGGCCCAACCCGAGGTGGTTGGCGGGGGGACTTACGGTCGCTTGATGAAGCGGGGCGTGGCCTTCGGGGCTTTGTTCCCCGGCACGGCCGACACCATGCACCAAGCCGACGAGTTCCAACCGGAAGCCGACCTCTTGAAGGCGATGGCCATTTACGGTCAAGCAACCTACGAATTAACCAAGTAGGGCCGAAGGAGGAAACGAGATGGCACAACAATATCAGCGGATTTTAGTCGGTGTCGATGGGTCGCGGCCCTCGCGGCGGGCGGCGGAAAAAGCCATTGCGGTCGCGCAGCGAAACCGGGCTGAATTGGTGATTGCGGCGGTCATGAGTGGTGGCCGTTACGTGGGCTTAGGCACCACCGAAGTTGGGTTCGGGTACGTCGACCAACAGGTGATGGACGAAGCACGTCAGGAGTTCAGCGATATCGTCGATAGTTATCGGCAAAAGGCGGAAGCGGCGGGCGTTAAGAACGTTACCACGTCCGTGTACTACGGGCACGCCAAGGTCGATTTGGCCCGGACGTTACCCCAGGAGTTTGATATCGACTTGATCATGCTAGGGGCGACGGGGTCGAACGTCGTCGAACGCATGATGATGGGCTCGACGGCCAGTTACGTCGTGACCAACGCCGTGTGTGACGTGTTGGTCGTCCGGACCGACAACCACAATCGCGCCAGTAAAATTAAAGTCAATCAATTAGGTTAAGCCCCAGATGGCTAAGCGTTTAGTTGCGCTTAGCCGTTTTTGTGTCACAAAAATAGCGTGGCCCCGTCTTCGGGTCACGCTATATAAATTAAATAATTAAAGTCGGTTTAGAGACGGTGAATATCTAAAACGCTACCGGTCTTAGCGTCGGCAATGAATTGATATTGGACCAGTTGGTCATCTTCATAGCGGGTGATGCCCCCGTAGTAGACGCGGGTCTTGACCGCGAATTTTTGAAACGGCACGGTTTGCCGTTCAATCCAAGCCCCTTCAATGGGGGATTCTTGGCGAAATTGGCGCTTCACTTGATCCAAAATCGTATCTGGATCCAAATGGGTGAGACCGCTGAACAAGCGGGTGATGAAAATGCCCATGATGCCGCCGAGTACCCCGCCGAGACTTAATTGATAAAGTTGACCATTTTTAGCAGCCATACGACCGCCTCCTTAAGCAAATAGGTTATTGGGCAATGTTACCACCACTTCTGTCTTTAGTATAGCAATGATTGCGGGGAAGTTCCCGTAAAAAGCTAGAAAAAGCCGAAAAAGTTCGGTCGCCGTGGTTGGGGTGGCTGAGGGGGCACTTTAGACGCGGTGGCGACTGGTCAGAAACTGGGTGCGCCGGCGAAAGGAGTGTCAGGGTGTACGGTTGTAAACTTAAAGTTCGACAAGTTGCCTAAAAATGCTATAATGGTGGGCGTATATTTTTAAACTTAAATAAAGGAGTGTTGTTTTATGGAACAATTACCCAAGATGTCAGCGACGGAGTTAAAAGATGTTGTGAAGTCCGGCAAAACCATGCTGTTCTTCTCGGCCACCTGGTGCCCTGATTGCACGTTCATTAAGCCCGCAATGCCGGCGATTGAAGCCGAATATCCCGATTTTAAGTTTATGGCGGTTGATCGTGACGAGAACATCGATTTAGCTGCTGAATTAAATGTTTTTGGTATTCCGAGTTTTATTGCCTACGCCGACGGTCAAGAAATTGGCCGGTTGGTAAACAAGGATCGTAAGACCCAGGCGGAAGTGGAAACGTTCATTAATTCGTTATCCACGCCTGCCGACTAAACCCGTTTGAAAGGATCCCGACATGTTAATTGCTAGTTACAATCCCCGTGAGTTAGGGGATACTTTGATTGTCATCGTTGCACAAGATACGCCAGAACAGGCCCACACGGTCCGCGACGGTATCGCGCGGATTTATGATCCCGCGACCGAAAAGACCCTGGGGTACAACTTCTTAGCGGCCACCGAAATTTTACCCGCACTACAGGGCCAGGGCCAAGTGCCCCTCTCTACAGCCGACGTCGCGGCGCTAAACCAGGCGTTAGAGGCCGCCGGATTTGCTGGTGAATTGGTTGCCGAAACGCGGTCACGATTCGTGGTGGGGTACGTGAAAACGGCCACGCCACATCCCGATTCGGACCACCTGCTGGTGACCGAAACGGTGGTGGATAACGACCAGACGGTCCAAATCGTGAGTGGGTCACCGAACATGCAGGCCGACATCAAGGTGGTCGTTGCCAAGGTGGGGGCCATGATGCCCAACGGTTTGATCATCTGGCCCGGTGAGTTGCGCGGCGTGCCAAGTAACGGGATGATCTGTTCAGGACGTGAATTGGGCTTAGCGAATGCACCCCAACGTCCTGGTGCGTTAATCTTGCCGGATGATTACCAGGTCGGTGATGACTTTGACTTCGACCGGGGTCAAACCATCTTCGTGGCCGACTAATGCGGTTATTTCAACGAAAAGACAAACTGTCTAAGAAATGTTAGGGAAAGCGGGTCAGGCCTTGTCGCCAACCCGTTTTTTTGTGTACAATAGGGAAGATTAGCAACGATAGCGAGTTGCCAATGGAATCGGGGAATGCGTCTTTGCGACGCCCGCTCCTCTGAAAAGATAAAACTGACGCGCACCTGGCGTCAAGGAGGATGCCACATGGAACACTATGATGGGCCGGCGTTTTACCGTAAATTTCCGGTAAAACCAACCCCTGTACAACACGAAGAACCCTTAACCCAACGGGCAGCCTCACAGGTCAAGCACCGACAGGAACGTAATGCCCGAACGCAGCGAGAAGCGGAAGCGGCGCACGCTGCGGTTAAAAACTTACAACCAACCACCACGACCAAATCACAACCAAGTCAGCCGGCTAGTGGGAGTTATCGCCCGTTTCAGGTCACCGAAATTCCCCGTCAGCTGCATTGGTCGTCCCAGCAGACCACCCCGCAACGGCAGCGTTACCAACGGTTGATCGACCGGTTACATAAGCCGTTGGCGTCGTTTTTCACCTTTGGCCAACCGGGGGAGACCGCACCGGCAAGTGAAACGCCCACGGTGGTCTTTACACCGAGCGTCTCGTCTGCAGCGACGTCTGGGAGCACGACGAGCTTAACGGCTAGTGCGACCACGCAATTGGCGACGCCGACTAGCCAGGCGATCGCTGAGCCCGCACGTTCCGCACAGGCAAGCGAGCAGTCGGTGACTAATCAATCGGCGAAGATGAGCATCTCGACGCAACCGCCAGTGTCCGCTTCGCTGAGCGCCACCACCGTGACAACCAGTACGGTGACGGCCGCCCAATTCGTGGAACCGATCCCCACCGAGATTATTTATCCGAGTGCGTCGGCCACACGCTTAGAAGTGGCGTCGACGACCGATCCGGTGAGTGCCGCGACGAGTAGTGTGTCGGACGTTACGACGCCCACTCGGCGGCCCGTCGACTATCTGCCGGTGGGAACGCCCGTTGCGGCCCCTAAGGCGGTCAAGACGACGGCAGTAGCGGATGTTTCGGAATCAGAAAGTAAGACCAGCACCAGCGACCGGGACGTTCAACGGTTGCTGGACCGCACTGAAGAATCTACGGCGAGTGCCCCGGCAACGGGATCCAGTCAGTCGCTGAGCACCAGTCAGGCGACCGAACCCGTCAACACCACGTCAGCCGGCGCCCCAACCAGTGCGACCGCGACGCAAGTTTCGGCGTCCGCGTCAGCGACGCCCAGTCAAACATCAGCCGCGCCGACACCGAAGGCTAAGCCCCGACGTGGGTTAGGCATGGCGTTGGGGGATATCATGCAAGAAGAGGGGAACGACCAGCGGGACCTGGCCCTCTTTGCCGACGCGCCAACGACCGCACCAGTGACGCCGACCGAGGCGGCCCCGACCCGGGGCTATCACTTCCCGGATCTGAGCCTGTTACCGAAGCCGGTGATTCCGGACGAGGCGGCTTTAGACGAATGGATCGAACATCAAGGGGAGGTCCTCGACGCAACCCTGCAGGCCTTTCACGTGGATGCGCACGTCACCGACTGGACCGTGGGGCCCACGGTCACCCAATTTCAAATCAGCCTCGCGCTAGGGGTCAAGGTCAATAAGATCACCAACTTAAACGATGACCTGAAACTGGCCTTAGCAGCGAAGGATATCCGGATCGAAGCCCCAATTCCGGGCAAGACCACGGTCGGTATCGAAATTCCGAACCTGAAGTCGCGACCGGTCATGCTGTCCGAGATCCTGAATTCGACGGCCTTTAAACAGAGCGATTCCCCCCTGACCGTGGCCCTCGGGGTCGACCTCTTCGGCAAACCACAGGTCACCGACCTGCGGAAGATGCCGCACGGCTTGATTGCCGGGGCTACCGGTTCCGGGAAGAGTGTCTTCATTAATTCGTTACTGTTGTCGATCCTCTACAAGGCCAATCCGCAACAGGTCAAGTTGTTGTTGATCGACCCGAAGGCCGTGGAAATGGCGCCGTACGACGGGTTACCCCATCTGTTGGCACCGGTGATTTCCGATCCCAAGGCCGCGGCGGCCGCCCTCAAGTGGGTCGTCACCGAAATGGATCAACGTTACGAAAAACTCGCCGCTGCGGGTGTCCGCAATATCGAGCAGTTTAATGATCGGGCGGACGCCAACGACGAACCCGGTTTAAAGATGCCGTACATCGTGATCATTATCGACGAATTGGCCGATTTGATGATGATGGCGGCCAGCGAGGTTCAAGACTACATCGTGCGGATCACCCAGAAGGCCCGCGCCGCCGGCATTCATTTGCTAGTGGCCACGCAACGGCCGAGTGTCGACATCGTGACCGGGACCATCAAGAACAACATTCCCACGCGAATCGCGTTCATGGTCTCCAGTCAGATCGATTCGCGGACGATTCTGGACACCACCGGGGCCGAAAGCCTACTGGGCCGCGGCGATATGCTCTACCTGGGTAACGGGGCCAGCCAGCCGATGCGGTTGCAAGGCGCCTACGTCGAGGCCGAGGTGGATCGCGTCACCGACTTCGTCCGGACCCAGGGAAAGCCCCAATACGCGTTCGAGCCAAAAGGTTTGTTACAAAAAGAAACCAACGAAGAGAACCAAGACGAGCTCTTACCGGAAGTTTTGCAGTATATTTCCCAGGAAAAAACCGTCTCGACTTCCAAGCTTCAACGGGTCTTTTCCATCGGGTATAATCGGGCCGCTAACCTCATCGACGACCTAGAACAACGGCATTACGTCTCACCCCAACATGGGTCAAAACCCCGTGAAGTTTACCTGACGCCGGACGATTTGGGCAAAGATCTGCCCGAACCCCATGACCAGGGTGCACCTTTTTCATCTTAAAATGAATAGTCCTCACCTCCTTTAAGGGACGAGTTCTTTTATGGGGGTGGGGGATATGCTAAAATAAATGAAGAGCGACTCGTCAGGAACTTTAGGTATTGGAGTTGAACCGAGTTGAGTAGAAAAGAGGATCATTTAATGGATAACGCAACGGTGTACCATTTTGTCGGAATTAAAGGATCAGGGATGAGTGCCCTCGCCCTGATTTTACATGATAAGGGTTTTAAGGTTCAGGGGTCAGATATCACGCAGTATACGTTTACCCAACGCGGGTTGGAACAGGCGAAGATCAAGGTTATGCCTTTCGACGAAGCCAACATCCACGAGGGCTTGACGGTGATCGCGGGGAACTCCTTTACGGATGACCATCCCGAAATCAAGAAGGCTCGCGAAATGGGCCTGCCCGTCTACCGTTACCACGAATTCTTAGGTCACCTGATCGAAGGCTACACCAGTATCGGGGTGGCCGGGGCTCACGGGAAGACCAGTACCACGGGTCTGTTATCCCACGTCTTAAGTGGCGTGGCACCGACGTCTTACCTGATTGGTGATGGAACCGGGAAGGGCACGCCGAACGCGCGGTTCTTCGTCTACGAAGCCGACGAATACCGGCGGCACTTCCTGGCCACCAAGCCAGACTACGCCATCATGACCAACATCGACTTCGATCACCCCGACTATTACAAGGGAATCGACGACGTCTACAGCGCCTTTGAAACCTGGTCTAATCAGGTCAAGAAGGGCATCTTTGCCTGGGGCGACGATCCCGAATTGCGGAAGCTCAAGACCGACGTACCGGTGTACTACTACGGGACCAAGGATCGCGACGACTTCCAAGCCAAGAACATCAAGCGCTCGACCACGGGTTCGAACTTTGACGTTTACCATGACGGTGAACTCTTAGGCAACTTTGAAATTCACTTGTACGGCGAACACAACGTACTGAACAGTTTGGCCGTCATCGCCGTGGCCTACTTTGAAAAGGTCAACATGGACGAAATCAAACACGAATTAGCCGATTTCAAGGGCGTTAAGCGTCGGTTCACCGAACGGAAGATGGCCGACATGACCATCATCGACGACTACGCGCACCATCCATCCGAAATTAAGGCCACGTTGGACGCTGCCCGGCAAAAGTATCCGGACAAGGAAATTATTGCCGTCTTCCAGCCACATACGTTTAGCCGGACGATTGCCTTGATGGACGACTTTGCCAAGAGCCTGAACTTAGCGGATAAGGTTTACCTGACCAACATCTTCAGTTCCGCGCGGGAAAGTCACGGGGCCGTGTCCAGTAAGGACCTTGCCGCCAAGATCACTAAGGGTGGCGAGATCCTGACGGTCGACAACATGTCGCCGTTACTGGATTATCACGATGCCGTGGTGGTCTTCATGGGTGCCGGTGACGTGCAGAAGTACGAACGGTCTTACGAAGAATTACTGAGTCATTTATCACTGAAAAACAACTAAAGTTAACTGACGAAGGGATGGCTACGGCCGTCCCTTTTTTAGTGGCGTGTCCGGCGCCCAGTTTAACTAATTTTGACCAATAACGATGACTTTCAGATAGATTATTGGCCCTTTGTGAATAGATTTGGTAGAATATATCTTAGTAAATTTAAAGAGTGGTTACTGGTTTACCCAGTAGCTAAGTCGGGAATTGATTTGAAAGAAGGAGCGCTTTTATGAACAATTTTCAACAACAGCCCCGTGAAACGATTAATACCCAAGTCGGCCTGAACGCCTTTTTGACCCGGATGTTCGGTTGGATGGGGGCTTCAGTCTTAGTATCCGCCTTGACGGCCTACCTGATGGTGGCTAGCAATGTGCGGTTAGGTAGTGGGGGCATGTTAGTTGCCTTGATTGCTTGGTTTATCTTACCGTTTGTGATCTCGGGTCAGTCCATGAAGCGGCCAACCACCGCCATCGTGGGGTTGATGGTCTACGCGGTCTTGACCGGAGCGGTCGTGTCGATGTACGCCTACGTGTACACCGGTGCCGCGATGGCCGGAGCGTTCGTTTCCAGTGCCGCCGTGTTCTTAACCATGGCGACCATCGGGTTAACGACCAAGCGTGACTTATCCCGGATCGGGACGCAAGCCACGGCCGCGTTGATCGGGTTGATCGTCGCCATGATCATCAACATGTTCTTGCGGAGTAGCATGATTGCGTTGATCTTCTCGTTTATCGCCGTGATTATCTTTGCGGCCTTGACCGCGTGGGATACGCAGAAAATGCAAAAGATGTACTTACAATACGGTGATCAGGTGTCCATGACGGGGCTCGCCATTAACGGGGCCTTACAATTGTACTTGGACTTCGTCAACCTGTTCTTACAACTGTTACAAATCTTCGGGATCTTTGGTGGCAGCCGCGACTAAGGTTCACTAAGCCCGTTGAAACGAAGTGTTAGGAGTCCTGGCCGCGTGCCGGGACTTTTTTTGTGGGGCAGCACCTAGGTTTTGTTTCGGGTTTGCCCGTTTTTTTGGTAAAATAGAGCCAGAATATGCGAACGCGACGGCGGTTAAGTTGCGTGAAAGGAGCCCATTATGGCGGAGAAACGATTATTATTGATCGACGGGAACAGTGTGGCCTTTAAGGCATTTTTTGCCTTGTATAATTCCCTGAGCCGGTTTACCAACGGTGAGGGATTACACACCAATGCCATTTACGGCTTCAATACGATGCTAGAAACCATGTTAGATAACGTTAATCCAACTCACGTGCTGGTAGCCTTTGATGCCGGCAAGGTGACGTTTCGGACTAAAATGTACGATAATTACAAGGGCGGCCGGGCCAAGACGGCCCCGGAACTCTCCGAACAATTTCCCTACCTAAGGGACCTCTTAACGGCCCGGGGCATTAAGACCTACGAGTTGCCCGACTACGAAGCCGACGACATCATTGGAACCACGGCCAAGCGTGCCGAGAAAGCCGGTTTCACGACCACGATTGTGACCGGGGACCGGGACCTGACCCAACTGGCCGACGAGCGCACCACGGTGGCGATTTCGAAAAAGGGCGTTAGCGAGATCGAACGCTACACCCCGGCCTACGTCAAGGAAAAGCTGGGCGTCACGCCCGAACAGATCATTGATATCAAGGGGCTTAGGGGCGACACGTCCGACAACTATCCCGGTGTGACCGGCGTGGGGCCGAAACGGGCTGTCGACCTGATCGACAAGTACGGCAGCGTCGAAGGGGTTTACGACCACATCGACGAAATCACCGCCAAGAAGCTTAAGGAACACTTGGTTGAAGATCACGCTAACGCCGTTTTGTCGAAAAAATTAGCGACGATCAACCGCGACGCACCGGTGGACCTGACGCTAGACGATTTGGTCTACAACGGCCCCGACATGGACGCGTTGGTGGCTTTTTATCAACAAATGGACTTCCGGAAGTTCCTTCAGGGTCTGTCCGTGGACGGCGAAACGCCCAGTGCCTTACCCGGCTTGGCGGACATCGCCTACACCGAGTTAACAGCGGACAACCTCAATAGCGTTCAGTTGGACGGGGAGTGTGCCTTCTACCTGGAAATGGACGGGGACAATTACCACCTGGCCGAGTTTGCCGGGTTCGTGATTGGTGCTCAGGATCACTGGTGGGTCAGTCGCGACGTGCGGTTGTTACAACAGGAACCACTGAAAGGGTATCTGGAAGACGCACAACGGCCTAAGCAGGTCTTTGACGCCAAGCGGACCTACGTGGGCTTAAACCGGCTGAACATCACCTTAACCGGGGTCGACGGGGACCTACTATTGGCCTCGTATCTGTTGAACACCTACGATAACAGTAACGACCTGGGCCGCGTGGCCGCCGAACACGGTTACGATCAGGTGGAGACCGACGAAGACGTCTACGGCCGGGGCGCTAAACGCGCGATTCCGGACGACGATCCCGTCTTCTTCAGTCATCTCGCGCGCAAGGCCCGCGCCATCGAACACCTCAAGGCGCAACTTTTCAAGGATCTGGAGACTAACGACCAGGTTAAACTGTACCGGGAGATCGAACTGCCGATGGCCTTCGTGTTGGCCCGGATGGAAATTGCCGGGATCACGGTGGATGCCGGGGAGCTCGAAGCCATGGGCAGCAAGTTTAGCGAGCAGTTGGCCGAAATCGAACAAACGATTTATAACGAGGCCGGTGAAGAATTCAATATCGGCTCACCCAAGCAACTGGGCCACATCCTGTTTGAAAAGATGGGATTGCCGGTCATCAAGAAGACCAAGACCGGGTACTCCACGGCCGTGGGCGTCTTGGAGAAACTGGCGGCTGATGCGCCAATCGCCGAGAATATCTTGAAGTACCGCAAGATTGCCAAGATCCAGTCGACCTACGTGGAAGGGCTGTTAAAGGTGATCCACCCCGACGACCACAAGGTCCACACCCGTTACCTGCAGACGCTGACCCAGACCGGGCGGCTGTCGTCCGTGGACCCGAACTTACAAAACATTCCGGTTCGTAGCGAGGAAGGCAAGGCGATTCGTAAGGCCTTTATTCCGCGGCACCCGGGCTGGCAGATTTTCTCGTCCGACTACTCGCAGATTGAACTGCGGGTGTTGGCCCACATGAGTCACGACGCCAACATGCAGGAAGCCTTCAGGGAAGGCCAAGACATTCACGCCGCCACCGCCCGGCGGATCTTTAAGCTGGGACCCGATGAAGAGGTCACGCCGAACATTCGGCGGCAAGCTAAGGCGGTCAACTTTGGGATCGTCTACGGCATCAGTGATTTTGGGTTGTCCCAAAACATTGGCATTCCCCGCAAACAAGCAAAACAATTTATTGACACCTACTTCGAGGAATATCCGGGCGTTAAGGCCTACACGGAACGGATGGTTCAACTGGCCCACGAACAGGGCTACGTCGAGACCATCGCGCACCGCCGGCGGTACTTACCGGACATCAATTCCCGTAACTTTAACCAACGGTCCTTTGCCGAACGGACGGCCATGAACACGCCGATCCAGGGGAGTGCGGCGGACATCATCAAGATTGCGATGATCCGGATGGAAGACGCCATTAAGGACTTGCAGGCCACCATGCTGTTACAGGTCCACGATGAACTGATCTTCGAGGCGCCCGCTGAAGAAATGGCGACGTTAGAAAAACTGGTCCCGAAGATCATGGATTCGGCCGTGCCACTGGAGATTCCGTTAAAGGTCGACAGCCATTACGGGCCGACCTGGTACGACGTGAAGTAGGCGGAAAGAAGGAAACAGTATGCCAGAATTACCAGAAGTGGAAACGGTTCGACGGGGACTGACCCAGTTAGTCGCGGGGGCCACCATCGACCACGTGGAGGTTTTTTATCCCAAGATGGTCACGCCGGAACCGGAAGTCTTTACGGCCGAACTGATTGGCCGCAAAATTGAAAAAATCGATCGGCGGGGCAAGTACCTGCTGTTTCGGTTTAGTGGAAACCTGACGATGGTGTCGCATCTGCGGATGGAAGGCAAGTACGACGTCCAACCGGAAGGCAGTCCCGTGACCAAGCACACCCACGTGATCTTTCACCTGACCGATGAACGGGAATTACGGTACACGGATACCCGGAAATTTGGGCGGATGCGCCTGTTAAAGACCGGTACGGAGGCCGAAGCCCTGCCATCGTTGGCTAAGATGGGCCCGGAACCCACGGCCGACACCTTAACGCTAACCTACATGCAAAAAATCTTCGGTAAATCCCATAAGATCATTAAGCCGTTTTTGTTGGATCAATCCCGGATCGCGGGGTTGGGCAACATTTACGCCGATGAAGTCTTGTGGTTAGCCAAGATCAACCCGTTAACGCCAGTGGATACGGTCACCGACGACCAATTGGAAACGTTGCGGCAGGCCATCATTGCCGAAATCAAGAAGGCCATTGCCGGGCACGGCACCACCGTGCACTCCTTTTCCACGGCTTTCGGGGAAGCCGGGCAATTTCAAAATGACCTGCACGTGTATGGTCGCGAGGGCGAACCCTGTGAGCGTTGTGGCACCGAGATCGTGAAGATCAAGGTCGCCCAGCGGGGCACGCACTATTGCCCGCACTGTCAACCATTACCGCCATCGGCTGAGGGGATGTTCGATGATGACTAGAGTCTGGGGTTTGACCGGAGGAATTGCCACCGGGAAATCGACCGTGAGTGCTTGGTTACGACAAGCCGGTATTCCGATCATCGATGCGGACTTGATTACCCGTGACGTGGAAGCGCCCGGGACGTTGGGGCTCGAAAAAATTGCGGCGGCCTTTGGAGACGACTACCTCCAAGCTAACGGTACGTTGGACCGGCGACGTTTGGGCCAATTGGTCTTTAACGATCCAGCCCAGCTAGCCCGTTTAACGGCGATTACCACGCCGCTGATTCAAGCCGAAATTCGCCGGCAACTTGCCGCGTATCGCCACCGAGAGGCCCCCTTAGTCGTGGTGGATGCCCCGACGCTGTTTGAGGTGGGGTACCTACAAGATTGGGTCGACCAGATCATGGTCGTGGCCACCACGCCCGCGCAACAAAAGCAGCGGTTGATGGCCAGAAATGGGTTGTCCGCCGCCGAGGCTCAGGCCCGAATCGACCGGCAATGGCCGATTGATCGCAAGGTGGCGGCCGCGGATACGGTGATCGACAATCGCGGTGACATTACCCAAACGCATCAACAAGTGGTAAAATGGCTTGACGCGAACAAATTTTAAAAAATAGACTTTAACATCAAATGAGGTGACCAATTATGCAGTGTCCGCACTGTCATCACAATGGCTCCCGGGTCGTCGATAGTCGTCCCACCGACGACGGCCGGGTGATTCGTCGCCGTCGGGAGTGCGAGAGCTGCGGCTTTCGGTTCACGACGTTCGAGCGCGTGGAAGTGACCCCGTTACTGGTGATCAAGAAAAACGGGACGCGCGAAGAATTTAACCGCGAAAAGATTTTACGGGGGATTATCCGCTCCGCCGAGAAACGACCGGTGGGGATGGATGCCATGACCTCGATCGTTGACGAGGTGGAAAATAAGATTCGGGCCTTAGGGGTCAATGAAATCTCCAGTCAGGTGATTGGCGAATACGTCATGAACCGACTGGTCGACGTGGATGAAATCGCCTATATCCGGTTTGCTAGTGTTTACCGGCAATTTAAGGATACCGGGGTGTTCTTCAACGAATTGAAGGATATTTTGGATAAGGATAAACTCAAAGAAAATCACCACAAAAAGGGGCAAAGCGAGGCGAAGTAGGCAATGGAGGATTCTTGGCACCAATTAAGTCCCAAAACGGGCTTTGAGGTCCGCTTAGCCGATCGCCTCACGGAACAAAGCTGGCAGACGTTAAGCCAGTTGTACCAACCCGTGATTGGACCGCTGGCCGCTGGAGCGTTTAGCGGTCTCTTTTGGTTACCGCAACGCGACCACTTACACCGCCATGCGGTGCTTTTGGCCACGCTGGGCGTCGATCTGGCCCACTTTTACGACGCGCGGGTCCGGTTAGAAGCCACGGGGCTGCTAACGACCACGGTGACGCAGGCCAGTGACCTGACCACGTTTACCTATACGTTGCACGCGCCGTTGTTGCCGGCGGCCTTCTTTAACGACGATCTGTTGAGCGTGCAACTCTTAGACGCCGTGGGGGAGGACTTTTATCAGGAACTAGTCACCCAAAATACGCCGGCGGTCGCCCCTACCGACGGCCAAGACATTACCAAGACCTTTCTGGACGTGTTCCAGGTGGTCGGTGGGGAACTCAAACAGTTGCCGAAAGCAATAACGGCTAGTCGTCAACATTTACCGGCGACCCCGACAACCCCTAAACTGGGCGCGGCCCCGACGGATTTTGACTGGCAATTGCTGGGACAAATCCTGGAACATTCCTACGTCGACGCAACGGCGTTACAGGTGCACCGTCAACTCTTCTTGACGGAACACGTGACCTACGGCATCGATGAACCCACCATGGCACGATTTATCGGGGAGGCCACTAATTTGGCGACCAATCAGTTCAACGCGGAGCAGTTTAAACGGTTGATTGCCCAGCAGTTCGGCCAACAACACCGCGGCCAAAGTGCTACGACCGCCGCGACACCGGCCGCAACAACGCCCACGGCCAAGACCAGTCAGGCAGAGCGGGCGTTGATCCAGGTCGCCACGGCGACCCCACCGGTCAACTTTTTGCAGGCCATCAAGAAACAAACGGGGGGCTTCATCACGGACGGGGAACAACGCATCGTCCGGGATTTGGTCGGGCGGCAGCTGTTTCCCACCAGCGTCTTGAATTTGATGATCTACCACGTGCTGGTCGATGAGGATCGGCCCACGTTGAATAAAAACCTACTCGACACGATTGCCAACGATTGGAGCAAGGCGGGCATTCAAACGCCGGCGCAAGCCATCGCGAAAATTCGGGACCGGCAAAAGGCCGCCCAGCAGCCGAAATCCCGCCGGACGGGAAATCGGCGCAACGGGGGGACCCCGACCGTCAGAGAAACGCTACCGGATTGGGCGAAGAAACCAACGACGGCTAACCCGACACCGACGGGGAAGCCGGCTCAGTATACGGCGCAACAGAAACAAGAACTGGCGGAACGCATTGCCCGGTTCAAACAGCGCCGTGAAGGAAAGGAGGAGTCCTAATGGAAGATATCAGTAAGACCATGCAGGAAATGATGAGTAAGCGTCACCTGAATCATAACTACCGTCAGTTGATGGACCAAGCGTTTGCGGATCCGGAGGTCACGGCCTTTATTCAGACCAACCAAGCCGACCTCGCGGAGGACGTCTTGGCCCGTTCGGCCTCTAAGATCTACGAGTTCGTCACGGAGCGTGATAAGGTCAGACAGGGCGGCCAGACGTTTGCGGCGGGGTACGAACCCCGGCTAATCGTCGCCAACCACCTGCTCGATGTCGCCTACGTGCCGACCGCGGCCACCATGGAAAAACAGGCTCAGCAGCAATTGCAACGCCGGGTCCGCGCCATTGCGATGCCCAAGGACATTCGCAATGCCGAACTGGATAATTTTGATAACGATAACGATCGTATGGAAGCGTTGATGGCCGCCACGGAGTTCATTGATAACTACGAAAACAGCCCCCATCACCGGCACCAGGCGTTATATCTCTCGGGAAGTTTTGGTGTGGGGAAGACCTACCTTTTAGCGGCGGTCGCCAATCAATTGGCCGCCGACGGGTTTTCCAGTACGCTCGTTCACTTTCCGAGCTTTGCGGTCGAAATGAAAAACGCCATCGCCAAAAACGGGGTTGGTGATAAACTGGATGCCATCAAAAAAGCCCCCATCCTGATGATCGACGATATTGGCGCCGACGCTATGTCCGCGTGGGTTCGAGACGACGTATTGGGTGTGATCCTGGAGTACCGGATGCAAGAGGAACTGCCGACGTTTTTCAGTTCGAACTTCTCCATGGCCCAACTGGAAAACGAACACCTGCGGATCTCTACGCGCGGGGATGACGAGCCCCTAAAGGCCCAACGGCTCATGCAACGAATTCGGTTCTTGGCGCGAGAAATCGTTATGGTGGGGGCTAATCGCCGACCACAATAAAAATGACGACTTATCCTTGACAAGGACTAGCCACGAGTGTTTAATAGACGTTGAAGCAACAAATGCTTAGACAAGAGACACGATTTTAGCGGTGCCGTTTCCAGGAAGAGGGAGCCTTGATTGGAAGTTCCCTTAAACGCCCGTTAGAATTACCGCTCTGGTAGCAGTCGGAAGGAAATTTCCGGCCGGTTCGTTCCGTTATCGACGACTAGAGTTCACGGGGGCGTAGTCTCCGTGAAGAAGATCGGGTGGAACCACGTTATTGACGTCCCCAGTGTCCTTAATTGGATGCTGGGGACTTTTTGCGTCGACACTCAAATATAGAAAAGGGAGATCAGATATTATGGCAGATATTTCAATTAAATTCCCTGATGGCAAGGTTCAATCCTTTGCCGAAGGAACGACGCCGGAAGACGTTGCCAAGTCCATTTCAATCAGTTTAGCAAAAAAGGCCGTTGCCGCTAAGTATAACGGTGACTTGGTCGACTACCTGACCCCACTCAAGGGCGACGGCGAAATCGAAATCGTAACGAAGAGTGACGCGGATGGGCTAGTTGTTTTACGGAACACCGCTGCCGCTTTGCTCCGGATTGCGTTAAAGAAAGACTTTCCCGGCATTCGTTTAGGGGCCGCCAGTGCTGAAGACGACGGGTTCTACGTGGATACCGACAAGGACGACCAACAAGTCAGCGCCGACGAATTAGACGCTTTGGCCGTGGTCATTGAAAAGTTAGCCAAGGATAAGTTAGCCATCAAGCGGATTGCCTTAAGCAAGGATGACGCCTTAGCCCAAGCCAAGGACGATCCTTTCACGACCGACTTGATCAAGGCCGTGGCCGGCGACCAAGTCCCATTCCTACAAATTGGGGACTACCAAGTCTTAAGTGACGGTGCCCAACTCGCCAACACCGGTGATGTGAAGCACTTCAAGCTCTTGTCCGTTGCTGGTGCTTACTGGCAAGGCAAGTCCTCGAACCCCATGCTCCAACGGATTTACGGGACCGTCTTCTTCAAGGATGGCGAATTAAAGGACGACTTGGCTAAGCGCCAAGAAGCCCGCGAACGGGATCACCGGGTGATCGGGAACCAATTGGATCTGTTCTTCGTTGATCCGAAGGTCGGCGCCGGCTTACCTTACTGGATGCCAAACGGGGCTACGATTCGGCGGACCATCGAACGGTACATCATCGACAAGGAAGTCGCTAACGGGTACCAACACGTTTACACGCCAGTGCTAGCTAACTTGGATCTGTACAAGCAATCCGGTCACTGGGCTCACTACCGCGAAGACATGTTCCCACCAATGGACATGGGTGATGGCGAAATGTTGGAATTGCGGCCGATGAACTGCCCAAGTCACATTCAGATTTACAACCACCACATCCGGTCTTACCGGGAATTACCATTACGGATCGCTGAACTTGGGATGATGCACCGTTACGAAAAGTCCGGTGCCCTGAGTGGGTTACAACGGGTTCGGGAAATGACGTTAAACGATGGGCACACCTTCGTGGCGCCAGACCAAATCCAAGACGAATTTAAGCGAATCTTGAACTTGATGGTCCAAGTCTACGCGGACTTTGACATCAACGATTACACTTTCCGGTTGAGTTACCGTGATCCGAAGAACACCGAAAAGTACTTTGATGATGACGAGATGTGGAACAAGGCCCAACACATGTTGAAGGGTGCCATGGACGACCTGGGCTTGGATTACGTCGAAGCCGAAGGGGAAGCCGCCTTCTACGGTCCTAAGTTGGACGTGCAAACCAAGACGGCCATGGGGAACGAAGAAACGTTATCCACTATCCAATTGGACTTCATGTTGCCAGAACGCTTTGACTTACACTACATCGGTGCCGATGGTGAAGAACACCGTCCAGTCATGATTCACCGTGGCTTGGTTTCCACGATGGAACGATTCACCGCTTACCTGACCGAAATCTACAAGGGGGCCTTCCCAACCTGGTTGGCACCTAAGCAAGTCACGATCATCCCGGTTTCCGAAGAAAAGCACGGGGCTTACGCCGATAAGTTGGCTGCCGAAATGAAGGCTGCTGATATTCGGGTCAACGTCGACAAGCGGGGCGAAAAGATGGGTTACCTCATCCGAGACGCTCAGACGCACAAGATTCCGTACACCCTGGTTGTTGGGGAACAAGAAATGGCCAACGACAGTGTGTCCGTGCGGAAGTACGGGGAAGACGACGCCGTTTCTATGAGCAGTGACGCCTTCATGAAGGAAATCTTGGCCGACATCGCTTCTTACAGTCGTGAAGGCGATGCTAAGGGTGAAGAACGTAAAGTTGAAAAGAAGTTAGACCAAGACTAAAAAAAGTCTAGAGTCAGTCAAAAAAGTGTGAGTTTGATTGTTAGGGCGTCAACCGTTTCTCTGCCAGGCTAAACGGTGGGCCGCCGGAACAATTAAAGCCTTAGTCGCTGTAAACCCCTAAAAGGTGGTTGACAAGCTCAATCGATCCTGATATGATGGTTGAGTTGAGAAATTAAGCAGAGGCTACCGCTTCTCGCCTAGTGACCCCATGTTGCTGGGCTGGATATGCACGTTAATTCCATCTTTTAGATTGGAATTTCTTGCGGGAGCCGTTTGATTTTCATCAAAGGTTCCCGCATTTTTTGTCTCATGTGATTCTCAAGATTATTTTGGAGGTGGATTACCATAGCAAACGACACGATTGTCAACGAGGGGATTCGCGCACGCGAAGTCCGGTTGATTGCCGACAACGGTGACCAATTAGGAATCAAGTCCAAGCGAGATGCATTGCAGATCGCCGAAGACGCCAACCTCGATTTAGTTTTGGTTGCACCGAAAGCCAAGCCACCAGTAGCCAAAGTCATGGACTACGGGAAATACCGGTTCGAGTTGCAGAAAAAGCAACGCGAAGCGCGTAAGAAACAAAAAGTGGTCAGTGTTAAGGAAGTTCGCTTGAGTCCTACCATTGATACCAACGACTTTAACTTTAAGTTGAAGAACGCTAAGAAGTTCTTGACTAAGGGTGAAAAGGTGCGGGTATCGATTCGGTTTAAGGGTCGGGCAATTACCCATAAAGACATTGGTCGCGAAGTGTTGAACCGGATGGCGCAGGAAACTGCTGACGTCGCAACGGTTGAACAACGGCCAAAGATGGACGGCCGGAGCATGTTCCTGATGCTTTCGCCCATCGCTGAGAAAAAGTAAGGATTGATGCGGTAATCACTTGCGATTACCGACACAAGGAGGATATTTCGTACTATGCCAAAGATGAAGACCAACCGTGCTGCAGCCAAGCGTTTTAAAGTAACTGCTAAGGGCGGAATCAAGAGTGCCAATGCTTACACGTCTCACCGTTTCCACGGTAAGACCAAGAAGCAACGCCGGAACCTTCGTGGGACCCGGATGATGGACCAAACGACCATCAAGACTTACCGGAGTTTATTACAAAAGTAATTCGGTCGTTAAAATTTCGGGTTGACGAGTTAATCGTCGCCATAATGTTTGAATTGATTTAGGAGGAAAAGATTATGCCACGAGTTAAAGGCGGTACTGTTACACGCGCACGTCGTAAGAAAGTTTTAAAGTTAGCTAAGGGTTACCGGGGTTCCAAGCACCGTTTGTTTAAGGTTGCTAAGGACCAAGTGATGAAGGGCCGTCAATACGCATTCCGTGACCGGAAAGCGACTAAGCGGAACTTCCGTCAACTTTGGATTGCCCGGATCAACGCCGCAGCCCGGATCAACGGTCTGAGCTACAGCAAGTTGATGCACGGTTTGAAGTTAGCCAACATTGACGTTAACCGGAAGATGTTAGCCGACTTAGCAGTGAACGATGCTGCTGCCTTCAAGGCCTTAGCTGACCAAGCTAAGGACGCATTGGCTGCTTAATTCAGTTAATGAGAAAAAGACTTCGCTGGCGATCAGCGGGGTCTTTTTTAATAAGGTGGACCACCCCTAAAGCACGGAGCGGGTGGTGAACCACACCGGGTCCGGTGAAGGGGTCGGAGTGGTAAAATCCGTTGAGATTGCGTATAATATAGTGCTAGATATTATTGGGACGAAGGGAGGAGTCACCCGCATGGTTGCTGGATTAAAACCCACGTGGATGGTTACCAACATTTATGATTTGACCCCTAAAGACTTACGAGCCCAGGGGGTGCGGGCGGTTTTGACGGATTTGGATAACACGCTGATTGCGTGGAATAATCCGGACGGAACACCCGAGCTTCGTCATTGGTTGAACTTATTAGAATTAGCGGGGATTCAGGTGATTGTGGTGTCCAACAACAGTCGCCAACGGGTCGACCGCGCGGTGGCCCCGTTTCGGTTACCCTACATTCACCGGGCGTTAAAGCCCTTTGCGTGGGGCTTGAAACGGGCATTACGCCGTTGGCATTTTCGCCGTGATGAGGTCATTATGGTTGGCGATCAAATCATGACGGACGTCTGGGCGGCTAACCGCAGCGGCATTCGCAGCGTGTTGGTCCAACCCATCTTGAAGTCGGACGCTTGGATTACCAAGGGCAACCGGCTAATCGAAAAATTTGTGATGTGGCGGTTACGCCACGTCTACCCAGAATTAACTTGGCAGGAGGATTTGAATGAACGAAAAGCACATTGACCCCGTATTAGTTGACGGGGAACCCTTACGGTGTATTGGGTGTGGCGCCATGCTCCAAACGACGGACAAAACGGCGCCGGGCTATACGCCCCAATCGGCGTTAGACAAGGGCCTGGAAACGGAAACCCAAGAAGTGTATTGCCAACGCTGTTTTCGGCTGCGGCACTACAACGAAATCGTGCCCGTTGGCTTGACCGACGATGATTTCTTGCAGTTACTGACCCAGATTCAGGACGCCAACGCCCTGATCGTTTACGTGGTGGATATTTTTGACTTCAACGGGAGTCTGATTCCAGGACTACACCGGTTCGTCGGGGAAAACCCAGTCCTGTTAGTCGGTAACAAGGAAGACTTGATGCCGAGCTCACTCAAGCGCGGTAAGTTACAGGACTGGTTACGTCAACGTGCGAACGAGGCGGGCTTACGGCCCATCGATGTGACGTTACTGAGTGCCAAGACCAACCAATCCGTCGACGATTTACTTAAAAAGATCGACAAGTACCGGGGCGACCGCGACGTCTACGTGGTTGGGGTCACCAACGTGGGGAAATCCACGTTAATTAATCAAATTATCCGGCAAAACACCGGCGTTAAGGACCTCATCACCACGTCACGGTTCCCCGGGACCACGTTGGATAAGATTGAATTGCCACTGGATGACGACCACGTGTTAGTGGACACCCCCGGGATCATTCAAAACCAACAAATGGCGCACTTCTTGACGGGCAAGGACCTGAAGATTGTGACGCCCCAAAAGGCGATCAAGCCCAAGGTGTACCAGTTAAACGACCAACAAACACTCTTTTTGGGTGGGGTCGGCCGGTTTGATTACAACCAGGGGCCGAAGACGGGCTTTACGGCCTACTTCGAAAATAACCTGTACCTGCACCGGACTAAGTTGGCCAATGCCGATGACTTCTACGCGCGGCAACGGGGCGACTTATTGACGCCGCCGGTAGCGGATAACACGGATTTCCCACCGTTAGTCGCTCATCCCTTCAAGACCACGGTCAAGAGTGACCTAGTCTTTGAAGGGTTAGGATGGATTACCGTGCCCGCCGGGGTCAACGTGACCGGTTGGGCCCCCGAAGGCGTTGGGGTGTTGTTACGCCGAGCAATGATTTAATATATATGGAGGAAACTAATTTGTTACGAGGTAAGCAGAAACACTACTTACGGGCACAAGCCCATAGTTTACGGCCCATCTTTTCCGTGGGCAAGAACGGTCTCAACGAAACTTGGTTGGACCAACTGACCGGGGCGCTGGAAAAGCGGGAATTGATCAAGATCAATCTGCAACAAAGCGCCGAGGTGACGGTGGCGGATACCAAAGCCTACATTGAAGGCAACACCGATATTCAAGTCGTGCAGACGATTGGTCGGGTGCTGGTTTTGTACCGGCCCGCGACGGACGCCGACAACCAACGCTTTTCACCAGTGGTTGAAGATATGTAGGGAGGTTTGACAGCGTGGTTAAGATTTCAGAACGGACGAGTACGCAAACGGTGACCCAGATGACGGCCACTGCGAAGAAACGCCGCATTGGAATTTTAGGGGGGACCTTCAATCCGCCACACCTGGGACACCTGGTGATTGCGGATCAAGTGGCCACCCAATTAGGGTTAGACAAGGTGCTGTTTATGCCCGATGCCGAGCCACCCCACGTTGATCGGAAACTCACGATTCCCGCGGCCGATAGAGTGGCGATGGTCAAGGCGGCCATTGCGGATAATCCGCGGTTCGACCTGGAACTAACCGAGGTGCAACGGGGTGGGTTGAGCTATAGCTACGATACCATGTTGCAGTTGACGCAGCAGCATCCCGAAAATCAGTACTACTTCATCATCGGCGGGGACATGGTGGCTTACCTACCGAAATGGCACCGCATCGATGAGCTGGTCAAGCTGGTTCAATTCGTGGGGGTCTGCCGCCAAGGCTACGCCCACGAATCACCGTATCCGGTGCTCTGGGTCGACGTGCCCAACATTGGCATTAGTTCGACCATGATTCGGCAACGAGTCCGTAACGGCCAGTCCGTGCGGTATCTGGTGCCGACCATGGTGGATTTATATATAAAGGAGCATCTGTTATATCGTGACTGAGATGACCTATACGCACCACCTGTTTCCCGGGACGCGGGCGGACTTATTAGCACGCTTACGTGAGCAGCTCAATGACAGTCGTTACCAACACGTGTTACGTGTGGAAGCCACGGCGATGGCGTTGGCCCGGGCCAATGACGTTGATTTGGAGAAGGCCAGCATCGCGGGGTTGATCCACGACTACGCCAAGCAACGGCCGGATCAGGACTTTATCGACGCGATTCACCGCTACGATTTAGACCCCGCACTACTAGCCTATGGCAATCCCATCTGGCACGGGGTGGTGGGGGCCGAATTGATTAAGCGCGAATTGCACATTACCGACGAGGATATTTTAAACGCGACGCGGCATCACACCACCGGTGCCGCTTATATGACCCCACTGGAGCAGATCGTGTACATGGCCGATTTCATCGAACCGGCGCGCGATTTCCCCGGGGTGGAGCAAGCCCGGCAGTTGACCGCCGACAAGCTCGGTTTAGGTGTGGCGTATCAAGCCAAGCACACGCTAGAATATCTCATTCATAGCGGCAAGGTCGTTTACCCGAAGTCACTCGTGACGTACAATGCTTGGATTCAACGCTACCCGAACGTTTGAGAGGAGAACAACACTTATATGGAAAGTAAAGCATTACTAGAAATTGCGGTCAAAGCCGCTGAAAGCAAGCGGGCCGAAAACATCGTGGCCTTAGACATGCAAAAGGTGAGCCTGATGGCCGACTACTTCCTGATCATGGAAGCCAACTCGAGTCGCCAGGTCAAGGCGATTGCTGACGAAATCAACGATAAGTTGGCCGAAAATGGGGCCACGGTTCGCGATATCGAAGGCAAGAGTGATGCCAGTTGGATCTTACTGGACTTAGGTGACGTGGTCATTCACGTCTTCCAGAAGGAACAACGGGCCCACTACAACCTCGAAAAGCTCTGGTCCGACGCGCCGCTCGTCGACCTGAGTGCTTGGGTGGAAGAGGCTTGATTTACCAGTCCTTCGCACAACTTTACGACGACTTATTCGATCCAGCCATGTACACGCAGTGGCTGGATTTTGTCGCCTCACGAATCGATCCAACTAGCGGCGAGTTGTTGGATCTGGCTTGTGGGAGCGGCCGGTTGGGCGTGCAATTGGCCCAAAAGGGGTATCAGGTCAGCGGCTTGGACCTGTCCGAAGAGATGTTGGCGTTAGCCGCTAAGCACGCGCAGGAAGCCGACGTGACCTTCCCTCTGATGGCTGGTGACATGTTGGACCTCAGTGCCATCGGGCAGTACCAGACGGTGACCTGTTTTGCCGATTCATTCTGTTATCTGCCGGATCTGGACGCCGTGACGCAGGCCTTCACGCAGGTTCACGACCACCTCAACGTGGGGGGGAAGTTCCTGTTTGACGTGATCACGCCCCACCAGACCGACGACGTGTACCCGGGGTACATGTACAACTACGTCGACGACCACCGGGCCTTCATCTGGACCAGCTACGGCATTGAGGACGAAGCCCACGCGGTCGACCACGACCTGACCTTCTTTATTCAGGATGTGGCTGATGACGCTTACCGGAAGGTCACGGAGCTGCATCACGAACGGACCTACCTGCTACCGGACTACCGTAAGGCGTTGCGGTTGGCGGGATTGACGTTGAACCGGGTCAGCGCGGACTTTGGTCACGCCGAAGTCGACGATCAGACTACCCGCTGGTTCTTCGAGGTCACGCGGGAGGCGTAAGCATGACGTTACAAGCGGCGGGCATCATTGCCGAATACAATCCGTTTCATAACGGCCACGCCGATCAGATTCGCCGGGTTAAAGCCACAACCGGCGCCGACGCCGTGGTCGTGGCGTTAAGTGGTAACTGGGTCCAACGGGGTGAACCGGCCTTACTGGACAAGTGGCAACGGGCGCAACTGGCTTTGGCAGGCGGCGCCGACCTGATTGTCGAGCTTCCCACGGCCAGTGCCCTGCAGCCGGCCCATTTATTTGCGGCGGGTGGGGTGCGGCTTTTAAGCGCACTGAGCTGTCGCTGGTTGGCTTTTGGGACCGAACACCCGGACCTCGATTACGAGCGCTTGATGGCGCATTTACCCACGGATCCGGTGACGTTTAAACGCTTCGATCAGACCTACGCCACGTTGTTTCAGGGGTATCTGCGCGACCAAACGGGGATCACCCTGAACGCGGCCAACGATATCCTGGGTTTCTTCTACGCGCTGGCGAACCGGCGACAGGGCGACCCATTGACTTTGGTGCCGTTGAGTCGGCGGGGCAGTCAGCATAACGACTCAACGATTGGGGCGGATAGTCAGTTTGCCAGTGCCACGGCGATCCGTACGGCGGCCTTGGCGGGTGATTGGTCGCTTGTGGCACCCGTGGTACCCACAGCGACCCTCACGGCCTTACAAGCGACACAGTTGATCAGCTGGGCCGATTTCTGGCCGTTGCTGCGGTATCAACTAATCAGTAGTGACGTGGCGGATCTGGGTCAGCTCTATCAGTTGACGGAAGGGGTCGAGTACCGCTTGAAGAAAGCGGCGTTAACGGCCACCAGCTTTACTACCTTCATGCACGCCGTGAAAACTAAGCGTTACACCTACACGCGCCTGCAGCGGCAGGCGGCGTCAGTCCTTTTACAAACGAAACCGACCGAGATGTTGACTGGACCGCGGTATTTGCGGGTTCTCGGCTATAGTCCGGTCGGCCAAAAATATTTACATCAAATTAAAAAGCACGTGAGTTTACCGTTAGTCAGCAGAGCAGACCGGGATTGGCAGCGGGGCGTCGGCGCCCTAGACACTCGCGTCGGCACCTTGCGGACCCTGATCACCGGCATCGACCAAGACGATGGTCGAATCCCGGTGAAGTTTCCGCTTTCTGAATGACTATCAAGGAAATTCCCTTGACATCATTTCGCTTGACAGGTATAATTTATCACGTTGCATTGGAGGGATAACGATGAAATGGTCGTTGACCGAATTACGTAAGACTCACCGGAGTGAACCGTTAGCCTTCGAGGAAACTTTGGATCTCAAAGCAGACTTAATGGCGCGGTACGGCGACGAGGTCTTGGACCTCACGCCCGTGAAAGCCAAGGGCCTGGTGTCCGTGGTTTCCGAAGGGGACGTCGTGGTGGTCGCTCAGATTAAGGCCACCCTGACCGTTCCGTCGAGCCGGTCGTTAGCACCGGTGACCTTACCAGTCGATTTTCAGATGACTGAGTATTACGTATCGGACGCTGCCGCCACACAGCGGTTTGAAAAAACCGACGTGGTGATGGTGGTTCCCGACGACGTTATCGATTTCGATAAGGCTGTCGGTGATAACCTCATTTTGCAGATTCCGATGCACATTCTGTCCGATACCGAAAAGCAAGGTGCCGCGATGCCGGAAGGCACTGGCTGGCAAGTTGTCAGCGAGGCGGACCTCGCGAAGGTTGAGGCGGAAAATCAAACTGTTGATCCACGTCTTGCAAAGCTCAAAGACTTCTTCCCTGATCAGGATGATAAGTAGTCACTTTGTAAGCCTTAAAAATTTTTTCACTAGTGGATAATTTTAATTAAAGGAGGTGTTTTCTTTGGCTGTACCAGCACGGAAAACGTCTAAGACGAAAAAGCGTATGCGTCGGGGTCACATTAAGTTGAATGTCCCTGGTTTGACACCATGCCCAAACTGTGGTGAACTTCGTAAGTCACACATGGTTTGCCCTAGCTGTGGCTTCTACGATGGCCGTCAGGTCGTTGCAAAGGCAACTGCAAACAACTAAACCTAAATGAAAAAACTCCTATGAAGTCCGCGGCTTCTAGGAGTTTTTTTGTGGTTTAAACCGCTGGTGGCAGAGGCGACGGGGAGTTTCCCCTTGACTTCGAGTGGCCTTTAAGGCGTAAGCTAGGAGGTATTCAGAACAGAAGTAGGGGGCATTTAACAATGACTAAAACAATTCGCCGTTGGATAATCGGCATCATCCTGGCACTAGTGGTGATTTTGGGCGGTATCGGGGTTTGGCGCCAGCAACGGGCGCAACAGTACCGTCAGGCCATGACGCCGACGTTTTTCTTCCACGGGGGTGGCAGTAGTTACCACGCCGAGGAGCACATGGTGAACGCCGCGAAACGCGCCGGGGTGACGACCACCGTGATTCGCGCCATGGTGGATCGGCAGGGCCACGTGCGCTTAGTGGGGCAGATTCCCCGTTCGGCCCGTAATCCGATCGTAGAAGTTAATTACGCCAATAACGCGGAACTCGATTACGTCAAGCACGGTCAGTGGGCGACCAACGTGGTGCGGGCGGTGGCGCAACGGTATCCGTTTAAGACCATGAACATGGTCGGCCATTCGCTGGGGAACATCTCGTTGATTTACTATTCTCTGCAGAATGATCAAAACGTCAAAATGCCCAAGCTGGTCAAGCAGGTCGACATCGCCGGGCATTTTGCGGGATTAAACTTTAGTCGGGTACCGGCGGCGATTCGGCAACCGGCCGGGTTAAAATTAGCGCCTAACGGTAAACCTAACCGGATGAACGCCACGTACCGCCAGATGACGCAGTTGCGGCACACGCTGCCAACTAACCAGCTGCGGGTCTTAAACCTCTATGGCAACATTGGCGGTCACACCGACGGGACGGTGCCGAACGTTTCGTCGTTAGCGTTGAAGTACCTGGTGGCTGACCGGGAGAAGTCGTATACGGAAAAGCAATTTACGGGGCAGCTCGCCCGGCACAGTAAGCTACACAGTAACCCGCAGGTCGATCGGACCATGATTCAGTTCCTGTGGGGGAAGTAAGTCTGACTAGAATTACGCAAAACGGCTAAGGGGACCGCCGTCTCCTTAGTCGTTTTTAAGTTACACCGATGATCTCAGCCCTGTTCAAGGAATCAGCGGCAGCCGAGCCCGTGGCAGCTCGGCTAACATTAGGACGCTATTCTGAATTTTGCGTCCCATTACGAAAAAAGGTGGTGCAACCTCGGAAATTTTGCTAACATAATAGGGGGTTAACTTAATAATTAGATTTTCGGAGGAGAATGAGTTGAAAAAGAAACAGTTAAAGGCTTGGACATTGATGGCAACTGCGTTGGGAGTCACCTTGATTAGCAGCGAATTAGGATTTCAGGGAATTCCTTTTAATACGGCTAATCATGAGAACGTAGCTAAGGCGAGTGGGGTCACGACCATCTGGCAAAGCCAGTTTGAACGAGATATAGCGGCCGTGCGGGACGCCGCGGATCTTAGCTGTCCGTGGATTCGTCAGACCCTGAACATCACCAATATTAACGCTATTCGAGATAACGGGATTAATGCTTACGCTGCCGGGGATATTGAGTCTGATACCTTTGACAGTGTCTTTGCGGCATATTCGGAATCGCTAAACAATGCCTATTCACAGATTGAATATAATCAAGATAAGCAAGGCCTTATGTCTCTTTATCAGTACTTTCGTTCGCGGTTTTCTGCCCGGGATCAGGCGACCTTGGAGCGGGATTTAGCCACCGTTGAATCGGATGAGGACTGGGACGACCAGGCGACCGATTTAGCCGCCTTTGCGGATGACCTTTCGGGAGCTTTTGAAAATTATGCTCGCGACGTCAGTCATTTAGAAGATGATACTAAGCCGGTCGCCGTCACGCCCAATAAACCCGCATCGACGGCTACCCCACGGTTAGCTAGTGGTCGAATCTATCACAAGAATTCGCGGCAGGTCCGATTTGTTAACGGCCGGGTGGGGGCCAAGGTCACCTTAAAGAACCGGCAGCACCAGATCGTTAAACGGGTGACCATCAAGAAGGGAACCTTCACGGTTAAACTGACGAAGAAACAGGCTAAGGCGCTCAACCGGGGTGGCAAGTACTTCACGTATACCGTTCAGGAAAAGCATCACCGGACTTACACCCTTAAATACGCGATCCGTTAAGACGTTTGACGACCGATAACTGATGAAGTTATCGGTTTTTTGTCGAAATTGGATTGGGGAGATTGACCGTTTAACGGGGGAACGATTAGTCCGGGGTACCGGTTAAACCAGAAGCTTAATCGATGGGTAGCCATTAGTTATTTTTAATTAAAAGAACTACAAAAAATCCCAACGAGTACGTTACTCGCTGGGATTTGTGAAACTTATGTTTTTAATTAGGGTTTACTTCGTGAAATCAACAACCATCCGGCCAACAATGGAGTTAGCTTTCATTTCGTCGATGATATTGTTAACTTCGTCCAAACGACGGGTCTTAACAATTGGGTGAACTAAGCCTTCAGCCCCGAATTGGAAGGTTTCGGCTAAGTCTTGACGGGTCCCCACTAAGGATCCTTGAACGGAGATGCCATCCAAGACCGTCTTCGCGATGTTTAATTGCATGTCACCTTGTGGTAAGGCCACGGCAACTAACTTCCCATCGGGACGCAAAGCGTTTACGGATTGGGTGAAGGCGTCTGGGGTAACGGCCGTGATTTGCGCGTTGTTGACACCGCCGACCTTCTTTTGAATCTGTTCAGCGACGTCACCGTCGTGCCGGTTGATCAGCACTTCAGCGCCGTCCTTCTTAGCAGCAGCTAATTTGTCAGGGTTCCCATCAACGGCAACGACGTGAGCACCAAAGACGTTGTGGGCGTATTGAACGGCTAAGTTCCCTAAGCCCCCACAGCCGACAACTTCAACCCATTGGCCAGGCTTCGTTTCACCGACCTTCAAGGCCTTGTACATGGTCACACCGGCACAGGTTAAGGAAGTGGCTTCAACTGGGTCCAAGCCTTCTGGGACCTTAACGGCGTAGTTGGCGTCAACGATACATTCTTCGGCCATGGCACCATCAACGGTGAACCCGGAGTTTTGAACGTTGCGGCAAAGCGTTTCGCGGCCGGTCAAGCAGTATTCACAGTGGCCACAGCCCTTGAAGAACCAAGCGATGGAAACCCGGTCGCCGATCTTCAAGTTGTCAACGTCGTCGGCAACTTGGATAACTTTCCCAACACCTTCGTGACCAATGATCCGGCCAGGTTGCTTACCGAAGTCACCGGCAGCAACGTGCAGGTCGGTGTGACATAACCCACAGTATTCCATCTTAACTAAGGCTTCACCGTGAGTAATTGGGCGGAGCGTAACATCCTTAATATCAACGTAACCATCAACAGAATCGCGAATAACAGCAGCTTTCATGAAAAGAACCCCTTTTCTTTTTTGTCTACAATCCCAGTATACTTAAAAAGTGAGCAAATACAAGTGAAAAAATGAACAAAAACTAAAAATATTTAGGCAGCATGACCAATTAGGGGCCACACTATCCCGGAACAAAGGGAGTTGAGCTTCCTTTCTTGTGAAAGAAACCGATTTCTAACTTTTCATAAACTTTTTTAAAAACGGATACAACCGGTTGCATTTCAGCCGGGTTGCTCAATAATTACGTGGAGGGAGTTTCTCACAGGAAGGTCAGGCAAAAGCCGCACAATTAGGAAGAAATATGATAAAATTAAATATTGGAATGAATCACGGTTGTTCGCGAGCTAGCAAGTCTGAGCCCGGTGAACACAGCTAAATCGCCCTAGAGGAGTTAAAGAGTAATGAGTCGAATTTTAATTATTGAAGATGAAAAGAATCTGGCCCGCTTCGTTGAGCTGGAACTCAAGCATGAAGGTTACGAAACCAGCGTTCAGTTTAACGGTCGGACGGGCTTAGAAGCCGCCCTATCGCAAGACTTTGACGTGATTTTGTTAGATTTGATGTTGCCCGAATTAAACGGGATCGAAGTGGCCCGGCGCGTGCGCGAAGTCAAGAGTACGCCCATCATCATGATGACGGCCCGCGACTCCGTGATTGACCGGGTTTCCGGCTTGGATCACGGGGCCGACGACTACATCGTCAAGCCGTTTGCCATTGAAGAACTGTTGGCCCGCGTGCGGGCCCTGTTACGCCGGATTCACCTGGAAGGCGAACAGAAGAACACCAAGCAGACCACGGTGAAGTTTAAGGACTTGACAATCGAAAAGGAAAACCGGATTGTCCGGCGCGGTGACGACGTGATCAACCTGACTAAGCGAGAATACGAACTCCTATTGGCCTTGATGGAAAACGTCAACGTGGTCTTAGCCCGGGACGTCTTATTAACCAAGGTTTGGGGTTACGAATCCGAAGTCGAAACTAACGTAGTGGACGTGTACGTCCGGTACCTTCGCAACAAAATTGATGTCCCTGGCCAGAAGAGCTACATTCAGACGGTCCGGGGGACAGGGTACGTGATGCGGTCGTGAGAGAACCAGACTCTGAGGTCGAAGAGAAACGGCCCCAAACCTTTCGCTTTTCGTTAAAGTGGAAATGGTCACTGTCGACGGCCGCGGCGGTGTTGGTCATCTTCGGGGTGATCGCTCTTTTGATCTTCAACAGCTTCCTAACGGTCCTGATGCGCCAAGAACGCAACCACGTGAGCGACACGTTGGGGGTCGTCGTCGAGAAGTTGAACACGCAGAAACAAGAATTGACCGGCTCAACGGTGAACAACCTGTTACGGCCGAAGAACTTTACGGTGGTCAATAACAAAGCTAAGCGGGGTGGCAATCCTTACGGTAACGTGGTGATCACCAGCTTGGCCCGCGATAGTCAAACCGTCACGGTTTACGATCGGACGGGCAATCTCCTGTTTACCAGTCGCAACGCGGCCACCACGGCGTTTAAACGGTCGACCCAACAGAGTATCCGGACCCAACAAATTAATGGGCGCTCGGGCTTGATCGGTCGGTCGCCGATTCGCGCCAAGCAGGGCAATCAAATCCTAGGCTACGTGCAGGTCGTCGATAGTCTGCAAGACTACCACGAGACCCAGGCCACGTTAGTCCAAGTCGTTGTGGTCTTAGGTTTGATCGCCGCGTTGGCCGCCGCGATTTTGAGTTACATCCTGGCGTCGTTTTTACTGCGGCCGATGGATGCGATTCGCGATACGATTCACGCGGTCCGCGACGATCCCCAGACGGATCAACGGGTGCCCGAATCGAAGCGTAACGACGAACTGGGCGACTTGACCAAGTTGTTAAACGACATGATCAACACCACCCAGCGCTACATCGACCAACAGCAGCAGTTCGTCGAGGACGTTTCCCACGAGTTGCGGACGCCGGTGGCGATTATCCAGGGTCACATGGAGATGTTGGACCGGTGGGGCAAGGACGATCCCGAGGTCTTAAACGAGTCCATCAAGGCCTCGCTACAGGAGACCAAGCGGATGAAGAGTCTGGTGCAAGAGATGTTGGACTTACAACGCGCCGAACAGATCGAGATTACCTTTACCAATGAGGTGACCGACGTGACCGAAGTGGTGACGCAGGTTTACGACAACTTCAAGATGATCCATCCGGAGTTTGTCTTCATCTTAGATGACGACGTGCACCAGTCGGTTCAAGCCCAGATCTACCGGAATCACCTCGAACAGATCCTGATCATCCTCCTGGATAACGCGGTGAAGTATTCCACCACCCGCAAGGAAGTACATCTGTCCTACGAACGGGACTCGCGGAACGTGGAAATTGCCGTGCAGGACTTCGGGGAAGGTATCTCGCAGGCCAACCGGGACCGGGTCTTCAACCGGTTCTACCGCGTCGACAAGGCGCGTTCGCGGACTAAGGGCGGTAACGGCCTGGGGTTAGCGATTGCGAAACGGTTGATTGAAGGCTACCACGGCTCGATCACCATCGAAAGTGCCGTGGGGCACGGCTCGGTCTTTCGGATTTCGTTACCGATCCTCTCGGCTAACGAGGCGCAGGTTTTAACGCATAAGAAGGAACAGGCGCAGGCTGAAAATAACGAGATTCCGGGCATTAAATCGGCGCTCCTGGAGGACACCCCCAAGGACGACGAGGATCATCATTCAGAAAATTAAGGGTCATCATTAAGAGTCTGGGACAAAAGTCTCAGGCTCTTTTGTGCGCCGAATATTCGGTGTTGAAACGTGCGCCAAAAGGCTGCTGATTCCGCTGAACTCCGTAAGCCAGGCTCAGGATTGTCCATCTTACGACGTTCATGCTCGCCAGCAAATCGCCCTTTGTCGCACTCTGTTTTGACAAGTTCGCGGTTTTCCGGTAGAGTAAGACCTCAGAAATGAGGTGACACCATGAATTACAACCAGATTCTGGTGTGCGTGGCCGTAGATGGCCCAGGACGTTTTTCCGCAAATTAACTTTTAAAGGAGAAATTGTTGTGAGAAACGTCCAGAAGAAAGCCCCGACCCGATTATTAATTATCGTGTTGGTGGGTTTTCCGCAAATCAGTGAATCAATTTTTACGCCGGTCTTGCCGGCTTTAAGTCAAGCCATGGCGGTCAGTGCCAGTCAGATCCAGTGGACCATGAGTAGTTACTTCGTGGCCTTCGCCGTGGGGGTCCTGTGGTGGGGCCAACTGGCCGACCGCATCGGCCGCCGTCCCGCCATGTTAGGTGGTGTCGGGCTCTACCTATTGGGAAATCTCGGTTTATTACTGAGCCCCAGCTTTGGCTGGTTACTCGGTTTTCGGTTGCTCCAGGCCTTTGGCGCCAGCGCCGGGTCCGTGGTGACCCAGACCATCATGCGCGAAAGTTTTACGGGCATCGTGGGCGCCAGAATTTTTGCCCAGACCAGTGCGGCCATGGCACTGGCCCCGGCGTTGGGCCCGTTGATCGGGGGCCTGATGCAGACGCTGGGCGGCTACTCGGCCGTCTTCGGCACGTTGGTCGTCATGGCCAGCGCCGTTTTAAGCTATAGCGCCTTGCGGTTACCGGAAACGCGACCGAGTCAAGTGGCCCCGGCGACCAGCCGGCAGTGGCCAATCGTGCAGCGCTTACTGGGCGATCCGGTGGTCTGGGGCTACGGCATCCTGATCGGGGGCATCAACGGCATTCTGTTTAGCTATTACGCCGAGGCCCCGTTCATCTTTGAAACCCACTTTCAGTTTAGTGCGCTGGCTTACGGGGCCCTGGGCCTAAGTATCGCCGCGGCGAGCTTGAGTGGCGCACTGCTGGTGAGCCGGTTACTCAACCGGTGGACGCCGGAACAGATCATTGTCGGTGGCTTGCTACTGAGCTGTGGGGCGGCCCTGTTGTTGTGGGTTGCAGCGGCTTGGGACTTAGCCTTTGGCATGGTCGGCGGGTTCTTCCTGGTCTTTTTGGGCCTGAACATCGCGCTACCCAACGCCCTGAACCGGGCCTTGATCGGCTACGAAGCCGTCATGGGGAGTGCGAGTGGTTGGTTTAGACTGGGGTATTACTTGCTGGTCAGTGCGCTGACCTACGGTATGAGCCTCCTGCACAGTGTCTCGATTCAACGGCTGCCCCTGTATTGCCTGGTGTTATGCGTGGGCATGGGGTGTGCTTACGGCGGGTTAGTGCAACGAACGCAAGCCCGGCGCCAGGGAGTCACCGACGCAACTAATTAATACACTTATAAAATGGGAGACTCAGCTCGGCATCACGGGTTGAGGCTTCGTTAAACGCAAAAACACCGGCAGCCGCTTAAATGCGGTTGTCGGTGTTTTTTGGTTAACATTTAGTGATTGTGATGTTGCTGTTTACCGGCGTTGCGGTTCCGATTACGGTTCTGATCGTGCACCTCAGCGGCCGTGACCTGTTTAACTTCTGGCTTGACGGGTTCGGGAATGACGGGGGCCGGTTGGTCTTTCATCTTTTCCTTGATCTCGCGGCGAATCCGGGGCCGGTAGAAGTTGATGATCAACGTTTGCAGGCAGGCGAACAACCCACCCACGAAGAAGTACAACCCTAATCCGGCGGGGGAACTCATGGTGAAGAACAGGATCATCACGGGTGACATCAGCAGGGTGTAGCGCATCTGCTTCTTCTGGTCCGCGGGCATTCCCAACATGGACAGGTACCCTTGCAGCAGGTAGGACAGGAAGGACAGTAACGCTAAGATCCAACTGGCTTTCCCCAAGGGAATGTTCATGAAGACGGCCTTAGACAATTCGGGAGAGTAGCGAATGGCGGCGTACAACGCGGCGAAGATCGGCATCTGAATCAACAGTGGTAAACAGCCGATCCCCCCGGTCATACTAATCCCGTTGTTGCGGTAGAGGGCCATCATGGCCTGACTAGCCGCGGCCTGTTCCTCGGGCGTCTTGGCGGCCTTTTGTTGCTTCTGTAAGGCGGTCATCTGGGGCCGAACCATGGAGATCTTTTCTTGTTGAACGGTCGCGCTACGCATCTGCTTGACCATCAGTGGTAAGAGGACCATCCGGACGATCACGGTCAGGATGATGATGGCCCAGCCGTAGCTGTTGCCAAAGATGTTGGCTAACCAGTCCATGACGTGTTGTCCGGGAACTGCTAAGTAGTCGTAAACGAAACCGTAGGGCTTACCGTTTTTGGTCTGCACACAGCCACTAAGGACCAGGGCGAGGCTCGCTAAGGCGGCGGTCACCGAAACTTTCTTGGAGATTTTCATATGTTTTTCTGAACCCCTTTATCAATTTAACGATGGGCCCGGGTTCCCCCGGACTCATGCGGCGTCAACGCCGTGAACAACCAACATCTTACTTGATTTGGCGGCCTTTTTCAAATAATTATTGAAAAGTCGGCGAATCGGTGGAAGGGCAGGTCGGTCACGTCAAAGGCCACGACCTTGATCCAGGGGGACAATTGGGGATGTTGCAGGTGGCGGCGAAAGTTTGCTAACGCATCGGTCGCTCCACTCGCGGTGATGGCGACCTGACCGGTACCCAAGTTCTGTACGGTGCCGGTCACGCCTAACCGGTCGGCCAGTTGTTTGGCCGTCCAGCGAAAGCCCACGCCCTGGACACGACCCGAGATTAAATAACGTTGTGTTTGCACCAACGGAGACCTCTTTTCGAAAAACTTTAGTCCCATCATACAGCGACCGTCCCGGTGTGCCTAGGAATATGGTAAAATTAGGCTAAATTTGAAAACGGGAGTAACTAGCGGTGAAAGAAAAAATTACATCAAGTCAAAACAAACGCGTCAAGCAGTGGCGGGCCTTGACCACCAAAAAGGGTCGCAAGCAGGCCCAAACTTACCTATTAGAAGGGTGGCATCTGGTCCAGGAGGCCATTCAGGCCCGCCACCCCTTAACGGCGATCCTGGGAACGGCCGACCAACTGGCGGCGCACGCCGACGTCTTGCCGGCCGACGTTGACCAATTCGAACTGACGGACAGCATCGCTAAGACCATCGGGGATGCTAACACGCCCCAGGGGATCTTTGCCACGGTGCCCATCACTGCCACGGCCCCGGTCGACCCGCAAACGGTTCAGGGCGGCTGGCTATTTTTGGATCAGGTCCAAGACCCGGGGAATATCGGGACCATGGTCCGGACGGCGGATGCGGCGGGCTTGACCGGCGTAGTCTTTGGCTTGGGCAGTGCGAGTCGCTACCTGCCGAAAGTGTTACGGTCGATGCAGGGCAGTCAATTTCACATTCAACTCGTTGAAGCCGACCTGCACGATTGGATTCAAACGTTCACGGCCCGGCACCTGCCGGTCTACGGCACCAACTTAGACCCACAAGCCCAAGACTACCGTAACGTGGACCCGGTCACGACGGGAGCCGTCGTGATGGGCAACGAAGGCAACGGGATGGCCCCAGACCTCCAACGCTTGACCACCCGGAACCTCTACATTCCCATCAAGGGTCAAGCGGAGTCGTTGAACGTGGCGGTCGCGGCCGGAATCGTGATGTTTCGGTTGTTTGGCTGAACGTTAAGAAAGGGTTAATCCCTCGTAAAATAGAACATTTTCATTGCAATTTGGTGAAAAGTCAGTATGATATAGGGTAATTAAAGCATAGTGAGAGAATCGCAAATTTTAAATGAAAAGGAAGCATTCTATGACCAAACTGACTTGGCGTGATGACCCTGAATATCTTGCACTTGTTTCTGATTTGTTGGCGCAGGAACCCGTTCAACGACTGGCGAACTACACCCAACATCACCATTCAAACCGCTTGGATCACTCCATTTCGGTTTCCTACAACAGTTATTTGATTGCTAAGAAACTGCATTTAAATACCCGGGCCACGGCGCGGGGCGGGTTGTTGCACGATTTGTTTTATTACGACTGGCGCACCACGAAGTTTAACCTGGGCTCCCACGCCTTTATCCATCCACGCGTGGCGTTACGGAACGCCGAAAAATTAACGGATTTAAGCCCGATGGAAAAGGATATTATTTTAAAGCACATGTGGGGGGCTACGCTGGCGGTGCCTAAATACCGTGAAAGCATGATCGTTTCGTTAGTGGATGATTACGAAGCCGTTCACGAATTTTCGGGACCGGCTCGCCAACATGTGCACACGTGGTGGGCTAAGCTGACGCCCAACGCTTAAGCAAGAACGACACACCTTAACGGCAAAGGAGGCGAAGAGATGATGCAAATGATGTCTACTCAGGGGACCGACGCTACCGTTGACTTTACCCTGTGTCCCCGGTTTGAACGGACCTTTTCTTTCCTAGGCAAGAAGTGGAACGGCTTGATCATCGACGTCCTCTTACAGGAAGGACCCCAACGATTTCGGGATCTGGCGCATAAAGTACCGCGTTGTAGTGACCGGGTGTTGGTCGAACGACTCAAGGAACTGGAAGAAAACGGCGTCATCGTCCGCCAGACGTTCCCGGATAACGCGTTGATCGAATACGAATTGACACAGAAGGGTCAGGAGCTCCAAAGCGTCATGACGGCGGTGCACGCGTGGTCCGATAAATGGTCGTGTTCGCCGACACCGGCCGAGAAGTAGTTGACAGGTTTCGCGAAAACCGGTAACCTTAAACCGAGTTCAATAGCTAAAAACGATGATAGAAAAGTAGTAACCGGGCCGTTTTGTCAGGGAGGGTTTTCCACGACTGGAAGGAAACCTCAAAACGGACTCAGTGAATTCAGTTCTTGAGTTGTGGTCGGGAATTACGTACCGTAATGAATGACCCACCGGTGAATGACCGTTATCATGTCTGAGTGTAGTGACGCTAGTCGTCGCTGAATCAGGGTGGTACCGCGAAGCGTTTCGTCCCTCTTAATTGAGTGACGGGGCGTTTTTTTTATGGCTTCCGCCCATCGTTGGTATGAGAAGAAATGGAGGATGAAACATGTCGTTAAAGGATAGACTCACCGAGCTGCGCCAAAAGGGCTTGACGGATATTCAACAATCTGGCGACCTGAAGGATGTTAATCAGATCCGGGTCAGCTTGTTAGGGAAAAAGGGACCCATCACCGAAGTGTTACGGGGAATGCGCGACTTAGATGCTAGTGAACGGCCCAAGGTTGGGGCGTTCGCTAACGAAGTGCGCGATGACCTGACCAACGCGTTAACTAAACGGCGCGAAGAATTGGAAAACGCCGTGCTCAACGCGCGGTTAGCCAAGGAAGCCCTGGATGTCACGTTACCGGGAACGCCGGTGGCCAAGGGTGAACCTCACGTGATCCAACAAATTATCGATCAAATTGAAGACCTATTTTTGGGCATGGGCTACCAGGTCTTAAGTGGTCCGGAAGTCGAAGAAGACAAGTACAACTTCGAAATGATGAACCTACCCAAGAACCATCCCGCCCGCGATATGCAGGATACGTTCTACATCACCAAGGAAATCTTGATGCGCACGCAGACCTCGCCGATGCAGGCCCGGACGCTGGAAAAGCACGACTTTAGCCAGGGCCCGTTAAAGATGATCTCCCCCGGGGTGGTTTACCGGCGCGATACCGATGACCCGACCCACTCCCACCAATTCCATCAAGTGGAAGGGCTGGTCATCGACAAACACATCACCATGGCCGATTTGAAGGGGACCCTACAAGTCCTGGCCCACGAACTCTTCGGTGACAAGTTCGACGTGCGGCTACGGCCGAGTTACTTCCCGTTCACGGAACCATCCGTGGAAGCCGACATCACCTGCTTCAACTGTGGCGGTAAGGGCTGTAACGTCTGCAAGAACACCGGTTGGATCGAAGTCCTAGGGGCCGGCATGGTCCACCCGAACGTCTTGAAGATGGCCGGCGTGGATCCCGACGTTTACGGCGGTTTCGCCTTTGGGGTCGGACCCGACCGGTTTGCGATGCTGAAGTACGGGGTGGACGACATTCGGAACTTCTACTTAAACGATGTGCGTTTCCTCACCCAATTCACGAAGAAAGGATAACCGCCAACTATGAAGATTTCATACAACTGGATTAAAGAGTATCTCGATTTAGACGTTTCCGCCGTTGACTTGGCGGAAAAAATTGAACGGACTTCCGTGGAAGTCGACAGCGTCGTGAAACCTAGCGACGGGCTGAAGAAGATCGTGGTCGGCCACGTCTTAAGCGTCAAGGCCCATCCCGATTCCGACCATTTACACATTTGTGAGATCGACGTCGGGGATGACGAACCTTCTCAAATCGTGTGTGGGGCACCGAACATTGCTGAAGGGCAAAATGTGATCGTGGCCTTACCGGGGTCCCGAATCGCTGATAACGTGAAGATCAAGCGTTCCAAGATGCGCGGGGTCGAATCCGACGGCATGGTGTGTGCCTTACAGGAAATCGGCTTCCCCGAAGAGGTCGTCCCGAAGGCTTACGTCGACGGTATCTACGTTTTACCCGCCGACGCGCAACCGGGATCTCCCGTCTTCGACATTTTAGGCATGAACGATAGCTTAATCGATCTGGACGTGACGCCCAACCGCGGGGACATGTTGAGTCTAAACGGGACGTTACGCGACTTGGCCGCCATTTACGACCGGCCCGTGACGTTAGACACGCCGCACGTGACCGAAGCTGGCGAGGCCATCGACAGCCAACTGAGCCTGCACGTCGACGACAGTTTATCTCCGCAATACCGGATGCGCTTAGTGCGCGATATCAAGCTAGCACCCAGCCCAATGTGGTTACAGGTGCACCTGTGGAACGCCGGGTTACGGCCAATCAACAACGTGGTGGACATCACCAACTACATCATGTTGAAGTACGGCCAACCCTTACACGCCTTCGACTACGACAAGTTCAGTGGTCAAGACGTTTACGTGCGGACCGCCAAGGCCGGGGAAACCCTGACCACCTTAGACGAAAACGACCACGAGTTGGACCCAACGGACATCGTGATTGCCGACAGCCAGGCGCCAATCGCCTTGGCCGGGGTCATGGGGGGCTTATCCACGGCCATCAGTGATCAGACCGTCACGGTTGCCATCGAAGCCGCCGTGTTCGAACACGACCACATCCGTAAGGCCGCCCAACGGCATCACCTGCACACCGACGCTTCCCAACGGTTCGAACGGGGGGTCAACCAGGCCGGGGTCCAAGACGCCTTGGACGCCGCCGCTCAGATGTTAAACGACCTGGCAGCCGGGACGGTGCAGACCGGGACGGCCGTGGGCAGTAACCACCAGCCCGAAGCTGCCGTGATCCCGTTGACCTTGACGCACGTGAACGCCGTGCTCGGGACCGACTTGACCATGGACCAGGTCAGCCACATCTTAGAAACGCTAGGCTTCACCGTTAAGGTTGCCGGAGATGACCTGACCGTCACGGTGCCGATTCGCCGTAACGACATTCACATCCCGGCCGACTTACTCGAAGAAATTGCGCGGATCTACGGTTACGATAACTTACCTGTCACGTTACCAACGGGTCGAATGACCCAGGGCCGTTTGACGCCGGCGCAACGCTTGATGCGCGCCACGCGCAAATCGTTGGAAGGCTTAGGCTTGAACCAGGCCATTTCCTACGCGTTGACCACCGAAGACAAGGCGCAGATGTTCTTGACCCATCCGGACAGTCAACTGACCAAGCTGGCTTGGCCGATGAGCGTCGACCACGCCGTTTTACGGATGAATATGGTCACCGGGTTGTTAGACGATATCGCCTACAACACCGCTCGGAAGGTTAAAGACGTAGCCTTGTACGAACAGGGGCGGGTCTTCTACCGTCAAGAGGGTCAGGACCGGCCGGCCGAAGAAGAACACATTGCCGGGGCCATCACGGGCCAACTCGTTCCCGCCGCTTGGAACCAACCGGCCCAAGACGTGGACTTCTACCAATTGAAGGGCATCGTGGCGGCTTACCTGCAAGACATGGCGGTTAAGGGCGACGTGACCTACGAACCTAACACCGAGATGCCGGAAATGCACCCGGGTCGGACCGCGGACATTTTAATCCACGGTCACAAGATCGGGTTCATGGGTCAGGTCCATCCGACGATTGCCAAGCGCTTCAAGATTGGGGCGACCTACGTCTTTGACCTGAACCTGCAAGCCATCATCGACATGCCGAAGCAAGAAAACCAATACGACGTGATCTCACGCTACCCAGCGATTACCCGCGACATTGCGATGTTGGTGGCCGATGACGTGACCAACGAACAGGTTGTTGCGTTGATCGAACGCCGCGGCGGGGCTTACCTGCAGTCCGTGAAGTTGTTCGACGTGTACGACGGGGTGAAGGTACCGAAGGGCAAGAAGTCTTTGGCCTACACCTTGACGTATCAGGACAAGCACGCCACGTTGGTCGACGATGCGGTGACCCAAGCCTTTGAAAAGGTCACGAAACGCTTACAGGACGAATTGGACGCTGAAATTCGTTAAAGTTCGTTAAAAACCGGTGAAAACGCGGGCGGTCCTCCGGGATCGTGCGCGTTTTTAGCGATTTAAAAGATTACATTTTTGTCAAAGTGGGTCTTGCCGGTTTTCGTCAGCCTCGAAGTTCTGTATAATGTAGAAGACTATGGCATAGAACGGAGGAAAAAAGTTGGATAATGGCACGGATCCTACGCCTACTCGTCAATCTAAGAGCCCCAAACGTAGTTCGTTTGGTCGCCGGATCATGGTGGGTGTGGCCAGTTTATTAGTCATTTTAGCAGTGGCGATTGGTATTTTTGGGTATCAGTATTTCCAGTCGGCCTTAAAACCCTTAGACACCAGCAACGAAAACGTGGTGCAGGTGCACGTCCCGATGGGGGCCACGTCGAATAAGATCGGGCAGATCTTACAAGATAAAAAGGTGGTTAAGAGTGGGATGGTCTTTAACTACTACGTCAAGTCCCACAAGTTCACGAACTTTCGGGCGGGCTACTACCAGTTAAAGCCGTCGATGACGCTCAATACGATCGCCAAGCGGTTACAACTCGGGGGGTCGGCCGAACCGATTCAGAGTACGGCCGGTAAAGTCCTAGTTCGTGAAGGGGAGACGGTCGACCAATTGGCCACCGAGATTCCGGTGCAAACGGACTTCACCAAGAAGGAATTCTTGAGCTTGATGAAGGACCAGACCTTCTTTAACCAGTTGGCCGCCCGCTACCCGCAATTACTGAGCTCGGCCAAGCAAGCCAAAAACGTGCGCTACCGCTTAGAAGGTTACCTGGCGCCCGCCACGTATCAGGCCGGTAAGAAGATGACGTTGAAGCAACTGATCACGTCGATGGTGGCCAAGACCGACCAGAACTTACAGCCCAGTTATAAGACCATTAAGAAGCAAAAGCTCACCGTCCAGGAGACGTTGACGCTGGCTTCGTTGGTCGAACGCGAAGGGGTCAGCCAGACCGACCGTGATAAGATCGCCGGGGTCTTCTTGAACCGGATCGACGCTAACATGGCCTTGCAGTCCGATATCGCCGTCCAATACGCGTTGAAGACCACCAAGAAGAACCTGACCTATAAGGATTTGAAGGTCAAATCGCCGTATAACCTGTACGTTCACACGGGTTACGGCCCCGGACCGTTCGATAGTCCGAGTGTGTCTTCCGTGAAGGCGGTGCTGCACCCCGCGGCTCGGAGCAAGAATTACTACTACTTCATTGCAAATACCAAGACCGGGAAGGTGTACTTCTCGACCACGTATGACCAGCATCAATCATTAACCAGTTCATTAGCAAGCGATAATAAGTAAAGGATGGCGACAGTGTTGGCAGATAAGAAACGACCAATCATCATTGGGGTAACCGGGGGTTCCGGCAGTGGGAAGACGACCGTTAGTCGGGCCATCTTCAATCAATTAGTGGGACACTCCATCATGATCTTACAGCAGGATTCCTACTACAAGGACCAAGCGGAAATGACCATGGAAGAACGTAAGGCGGTCAACTACGACCATCCCTTGACGTTTGATACGGATCTGTTGATCGACCAGTTAAAACAATTGCTTCGTTACGAACCCATCGAAAAACCCGTTTACGATTACAACCTGTTCACGCGAAGTGACGAGACGATTCACCAGGAACCCCGCGACGTCATTATCCTGGAAGGGATTTTGATCTTGGATGACGAACGGCTCCGCGACCTGATGGACATCAAGGTCTTTGTCGACACGGACGACGATATTCGCATCATTCGGCGGATTCAACGGGACATGAACGAACGGGACCGGTCCTTAGAGTCCGTGATCGGTCAGTACCTCAAGACGGTCAAGCCCATGTACCACCAATTCGTGGAACCCACGAAGCGTTACGCCGACATTATCGTTCCCGAGGGGGGCGAAAACCAGGTGGCCATCGACCTGCTGGTGACTAAGATTCGGGCAATTTTGGAAGCGCACGGGAACAAAGAAGTCTTTGACAATCAAGATACCACCATTTAAGATGGGGGAGTCAGCTCTGACGCGTTCACGTCAGACACGTGACGGGAGACAACCGTTAACTCAAAAAAATTAAAGTTGTAAAAGGGGTGGCCATTGTGGCAGAAGACAAGATGTATCCAATGACTGAAGAAGGTAAGGAAAAGCTTCAGACGGAACTGGAAGACTTAAAGATGGTTCAACGGCCTAAGGTCATTGACCGGATCAAGATTGCCCGGTCATACGGGGACCTTTCGGAAAACTCCGAATACGAATCCGCCAAGGACGAACAAAGTATGTTAGAAACCCGGATCAGCACGGTAGAACGCATGCTCCAATACGCCCAAATCATCGATAACGATGGCACGGATAAGGATGAAATTACCGTGGGGAAGAAAGTAACCTTTAAGGAACTTCCCGACGAAGATCCCGAAGAGTACACCATCGTGGGGGCGGCAGAAGCCGATCCAATGGCGGGGAAGATCTCGAACGACTCACCGATTGCCAAGGGCCTGTTAGGGCACCGCGTGGGGGAAAACGTTACTTTCCCAACGCCGGGTGGCGACATGACCGTCGAAGTCTTAAAAGTTGAATAAGCGCGATTAACGCGTAAGGGGTCGGCCAGGGTGCCGGCCCTTTTTGGTTCCGTTATTTTATAATGCTATCAATTTAATTGTTAACAATTAAATTGATGTATTCCGCTTGTCAAACCGCCCCTAAACATGGTATAAAGGAAACTGAAAACGGATTCACAGTCTGGTTAAGAGGAGCATAAAACTATGAAGATTACGGTAACGGATGCAGCAAGCAAGTGGTTCCGCGAAGAAATGGGCATGACGGGACGGGGAATTCGCTTCTTTGGCAAGGTCTACGGGAAAACGCCCGTGCACCAAGGCTTCTCGTTGGGGATGACCCCCGACGATGCGCCCCGTGATCCCGTGGTCACCGAAAAAAAGGACGACGTGACCTACTACATTACTGAAGGTGACGAGTGGTTCTTCGTGGGGTACGACCTTACGGTGGACTATGATCCCAAGACGGACGGTCCGACCTACATCTATACGGAAAATGGCGAACTTTAGAACAAACAAAAACGCGAGTACATTTGCTGTACTCGCGTTTTTACGTGTTTGGAAACGTGAGATTAACGCCGCCGACGGACAATCACCAGCCACCAACCGCAAACCAGTAGCAACGTAACACCACTGATTAGCAGTCCTAAGTTTAAGAACGGCGGCCAGTAGGCCAGGGTCACGTGATTGGTGCCGCGGCGCAGCTTAACGGCGGTAAACATGTCCACCGTCTTGTAGGTCTTGGCCGCATGACCGTTTACGGTCGCGTGCCAACCTTGAGAATACGGAATGGACGTGTTGAGCACCTGCCGGTTCGCGGTGGCCGTGACGGTGCCGCTAAACTTGCGGTCCGACTGTTGTGATAAACGCCACGGGTGTTCTTTCAGTTGGGTGGTGGCCTGCTTTAAGCGGGTGGTGTCCAACCGGTACAGCGTGAAGTTTTGTAACCACAGGGAGCCCTTCTTGAGCTGAATGGTCAGCTTAATGGTCTGGCCCTTCGCGTGGTCGGCGGCACTGACGATGATCGTATTCCGGTAGGTCGGGTATTGGGCTAACGACTTCCCGTTTAAGGTGAAGGTCGCGTTTTGCGGATTGACCGTGGAGCCCATGGTCAGGTAGTAGGCCGCGTTGTCTTGCGGCTTAAAGGATAACGTGATACTACCGGGCTTTAACAGGTCCTTCTTCTGTAGCATGGCCCCGGTGATCTTGCTTTGCTGGTTGATGTTTTGGAAGGCGACCTGACTAAAGTTCTGTGCCGTGAACAGGTGCTGATCCTGGGCGTTGCCGGTCAGCGCGGCCAACCAGTTCGCCTGATACTGGGCGGGATCGGCCGTGGTATCCTTTAACGACAGGATCTGATTGCTGGCTGCGTAGCCCATGGGTAGGGCGTAGGGGTTTTGGTAGCGCGTGGCCCAGTGATCCTGGCCCACGATGCGGTAATCGGCCAGGTCGGCCTTGTTACTGGAGGCGGGCAGCATGCTGGACCCGCTCAAAGCGCCGGACAGTTGCTTGTCCTTGAAGTAGTACTTCATGTTGAGCAGCGAATCGGTCAGCAGCGTCCCGTTACTGTATTCGACGAACCCGTCACCGTCGGGCACCCCGATGTGGCCCATAAACGTCGGCGTGGCTTTCGGTAGCGCCGAGGAGAAGACGGACCCACCGTTAAAGCCGGTCTGAAAGGCATCGCCCTTGGTTCGCAGGAAGGTTTTCCCGATGCGATAAAAGCCCTTATCGGCCTGTTGGGTCTTGTTGACCAACCGTTGAAGTTCGGCGGTGTAGTTACCGTATTCGGACTGGGAAACGTAGCTAATGTTGTTTAAGTCTAAATACGCGTTAGCCGTGACTTCCGTAACCCCGATGACGAAGATCATCAACGGGTAGGTCCAGTGTTTTTTGAACGGGAAGGTGGTCAGCATTAGGGCGAAGATCACGAACAGGATGCCTAACCAGAACTGGTTGGGTTTCAGATACTTAAAGGTCTTGAGGTTGGTTTCCACGTAGTAGCACCCCAGCGCGACCACTAACGTCACCAGTCCGATGGCGATGGGCCCGGGCCGAAAGTCGAGCGTGAGCGTCTGCGCGGCTAACCAGATGAGCCAAAAACAAATGACAAACGAGAAGCGGTAGGGGTACCAGACGGGAAATTGGCCCGCGTGCCACAGTAAGTCTAAGGGTTGGACACAAGTCGAGAGGGCCAGAAAGATGGTCACGATGCCGGCCGCTAGCCGACTCCGTAAGGCCACGCGCCGATCAACGAAGAAGAACAGCGCCCCTAATAGGGCTAACGCCCCGATAAAGATGTTGGCGGGACCGTTGGGCATCTGGTCGAAGTTAAAGGCCCCCAGGAAGAACTTGGAGAGCGTCTTTAACGGGAACAGCTCGAAGCGCCACTTGAAGGTTTGCACGGTGTATTGGGCCTTACTTTGCGTCAACGACCACCAGGTGGGCAGTAAGACCGCGGCCGCTAGTGCGCCGCTGATCAGCGAGGCCACCGCGAAACGCCCCGTTTGAGCGGCGAAGCGTCGCCAGGTCGTAAACTTGTCGGCGGCCAGCCAGATAAAGGCCAGGACGAGAAACAAGCAGATCATGTACGCCATGTAGTAGTTGACGACTAGCATGATGGGTAGCCAGATGATGTAGGGTTTCCAGTGGCCGGTCGTCATTAATTGCATGAGGCCGTAGAAAATCAACGGTAAAAAGATCAGCGCGTCGAGCCACATGATGTTGAGTTGGTTGGCGATGGCCCAGCCCATCAGCGCGTAGGCTGTGGCAAAGGTGATGGCCATCAGACCGTCTTGCTTGGTGACCTTAAGTAAGAGCCACGCAAAGCTGAGTCCGGCCAACCCGTATTTCAGGACGGTAATCAGAAAAATCCCACTGGTCAGTGAGCCACCCGGGAAAAATAATAAGAGCAGATTCAACGGACTTAGTAAGTAGTAGGCCCAGTTACCGACCATTTCGCCGCCGAGGCCGTTACTAAACGAGTAAAAAATGGCACTCGGGTCATGCAGAATGGTTCGGCGTAGGTACGCAAAGAAATCCACGTATTGTTGTCCTAAATCGACGGTGAGCAAGCTGCTCGACCCAAAGGGGGCCATCTGCCGGTAGGCAAAGTAGACCGTCATAATGATTAAAGGCGTGAGAAAGGCCCCCCATAACGTCCACTGTTTAGACGTTAGGACCCAACGTCGTTTCTTTTTTGGCAATGTTAGCCACCTCAATCTTTAGAAATTATAAAAGGTTCTAAGTGAACCTGTACATTTGGCTTTCAATTATCTAGAATAGCATAGAATCCGGTAAGGACCTACCAACGGCAGTTTACAACTTGTTAAAATCGCTGATTGCTTTCGGCAGATAAAGGGCCGTCAGCGGCAGCACCCGGGTCACCCCGGCTCGAAGTGGTGACCGACCAGTCGCTAACTCATCTTGATCAGGGAGAGTTGGTAAGGTCGGTGGGCAATCCGAACGGGGACGGCGAAGCTAAAGATTCAGTTAAGCTTCACCCAACCAGGGTTCTGGAGCCGGAGTTTGCGCAAAGTCGCTCACCAAATTACCTTTTCTGCGCCCAGTTAAGGGTGAGCGATTAGGCCGAGACCTAAAGATTTTGATTAAATTCCGACGGCAGGATAGTGGACTTTGTCGAAGTTTGGTAAAATAGGAGCAGTACAATAAGGAGCAGAGCTGTTGTGAAGAATTTTTATAATCGCGTTAGTAACCGCAACCGGCAATCGCGGGGCCCACAAAAGTCCTCGATTCCGTTCCGGTTAAACTTTCTTTTCATTATTGTTGCCCTGTTATTTGCGGCGCTAATCGGTCAGTTAGCGTATCTGCAAGTGATTCATGGTGCGCAATTCAAGGCGGTCGTGAACCAAACGGATACGACCATTGAAACCACTAACGTCCAACGGGGGATGATTTATGATTCCAACGGGAAGGTCTTAGTCGGTAACCAGGCCCACCAGGCCATTGCGTATACCAAGGGCGTCAACGTCTTATCCACGGATATGTATTCGATTGCCAACCGGCTCGGAAAGTATTTAACGGTCTCGACCGGTACTTTGACGCCGCGACAATCGATCGACTATTATTTGACCAATACCAAGAATTTGGCCGCCGTGGAGAAGAAGATTCCGAACATCAAGCAGTATTCGGCGACGGAACGGTATAATAAGGCGTTGAGTTATTTGGAAAACGACTCGGGCTTTAAATTGACCGCGACGCAGAAGAATGCGGCCGAAATCTTCGCCAAGATGAGTGGCGCCTACGCGTTGTCGACCACCTACATCAAGGATTCCAACGTTTCCAGTCAAGAAATTGCGCAGATTGGGGAACATTTATCCGAGATGCCGGGAATCAAGGTCAGCACCAGTTGGTCCCGGAATTACCCGAACGGTGAATCGATCAAGTCGATCATCGGGACGGTGTCTTCCGAAAAGACGGGGCTGCCAAGTGACGAAATCAACCAACTGTTAGCTCAGGGGTATTCTCGAAACGATAGTGTGGGCCAGTCCTACCTGGAGAAGGAATATGAGTCCGTCTTGCGCGGAACCAAGGCCGAAAAGCAGGTTGAAGTGGCCGGGAACAACACCATTACCAAGGAAGTTAAGAAGTACGGTGGTCAGAAGGGGGATAACCTCCAATTGACCATTAATTCGACCTTCCAGTCCCAGCTTCAGAAGTTGGTCCGTTCGGCGGAATCTAACGCCGGCGGGTATTCTACGGGAACCTACGCGGTCGTGATGAACCCCAATACCGGGGCCGTCATTGGGATCGCCGGGGTTGACCGGGATCCGTCGACCGGGAAACTGACCGAAAACGCCTTAGGGACCATCAACAGTGACATCGTCATGGGGTCCGTGGTCAAAGGGGCCATGGTCTCCGGGGCGTTAATGTCGGGGGTCATCACACCCGAGAACAATACGTTGACCGATGAAGTGATTAACATCGGGGGCGTTAAGAAGTCTTCCTGGTTCAACCACAGCGGGAGTGCCAACATTTCGGTGGACGCACCAACCGCTTTGGAAGTGTCGTCTAACTCCTACATGATGCAACTGGCCATGAAGGAAGCCGGGTTTAAGTATTCGGCGGGGGCGGCGCTCAACATGAGCACCAAGGCCTTTAGCATCGAACGGGGCTACTTTAACCAGTTCGGGTTGGGGGTTAAGACCGGGATTGACCTACCGGGCGAAAGCACCGGCTTGGAAGGGTCCAGTTCACGGACCAACATCGGGAGTGCCTTGGACTTGTCCTTTGGGAACTACGACGCCTACACGACCATGCAGGTGGCGCAGTACATGTCCACGGTGGCCAACGGGGGAACCCGGATCGCGCCACACGTGGTTCAAGCCATCCGGGGGACCACGTCCGATGGGAAGCTAGGAACGGTGAAGTCCACGGTCACGCCGAAGGTCCTAAACACCATCGACATGACGGCCGCCCAGAAGAAACTGGTCAAAGAGGGGCTCTATGACGTGGTTCATGGGACCAACACCTACAAGACCGGGGCCGAGTTGGCGTCGATCTCGCCGGGAATTTCCGCCAAGACGGGGACTGCCGAAACCTACTACAAGGGGCATTCGACGGTCACGTTGAGTCTGGCCTCCTACGCGCCATCGAACGATCCGCAAGTGGTCGTCGCGTTAGCCATGCCTAACTTGAGTACCAGCGATGAAGACAACAACATGAAGCTGGCTAAGCAGATTTATGCGGCCTACTGGAAGACGGTGCAGTCAACGTCGACGTTGACGAACCCAACCAAGGCCACGACGGCGGGTTCTGCCCAGAATACGGCGGGTTAAACGCCTGTAAAGTAATTTTCCTTAACATTATTTGGATAAGGGCTGGTAATTATGGCCGATTAATGGTAATATATTACGAGTTAAGGCTCAAGCCTGTAATTCTGAACAAGTTGGGAGGTTACCCACATGCGTGTCCACATCACTTTAGAATGTACGGAATGCCACGAACGCAATTACTTATCCAGCAAGAACCGGCGTAATAACCCGGACCGGGTAGAATTCAAGAAATACTGCCCTCGCGAACGGAAAGTAACGTTGCATCGTGAAACTAAGTAAGAGGTACGGGCGAAAGTCCGCACCTTTTTTTGTGCTAATTTTTACCGGTCAGCTACTCCCGTCAGCGGCCGGTCATTAAAACCTGAGAACCGGTCCCGCCAAGTCAGTTGCTATTCTTACGGGAGCCGGGTAATATCGAAGATAAAGTGACAAGAGTGGGCTAAAAGGCGATTAGCTGGCGAGCATGGACAACGGTTCGTAAGGCGGATAATCCTGAACCTGGATTATCTGACTTACGGGGTTAAGCGAAACCAGCTGCCTTTGAGCGCACGTTTCAATACTAGATATTCGGAGAACAAAAAGTTCTGAGACTTTGGTCCCAGACCCGTGCCATAATTTTTTAAGGAGGTGGCGGACATGGAAAAAGCCCCATTACGCCAACAAACGATTCAGGCATTAAGCCAGCTGCCGGCCGACCAACGACAAGCAGCCAGTGAGCGGCTCTATCAAGCCCTGTGGGCCTTACCCCAGTGGCAGGCCGCCCAAACGATTGCGACAACTTTAAGTAGCGCCATTGAGCTCAATACGCAGCCCATTATTGCCCGGGCGCAGGCGGAAGGTAAAACGGTGGCGGTCCCGCAGACGCTGCCCCATCGGCAGATGGCTTTTCGCCCGTTAACGGCCGATACGACGCTAGTGACCACCAAGTTTGGCTTACAGGAACCGCAGGACGGGCCGGTCATTGCCCCAGCGGACTTTGATTTGATCGTGGTCCCCGGACTTAAATTTGCGACTACGGGGGAACGCTTGGGCTTTGGGGGCGGGTACTATGACCGCTACTTACCCCAAACGACGGGGTATAAGGTGGCGTTAGCGCTGCCGGCCCAGCAGGCCGTTCGGCCCACGTGGCCGGTCGAGGCGTTTGACGTGTTATTAGACGCGGTACTTAACGGATAACGAGGGGAGTTTTTTGGTGACAAATTGGCAGCGACGCATTCGGCAACTCGACCAGGCCCCGTTTATCACGGTTGGGTTGATTGCCATCATGGTTTTGGTCTATCTGGCCATGACCTTAGCCGGCGGAAGCACGAACATCAACGTGTTGATCACGTTTGGGGCTAAGGTCAACGCGCTGATTCAGCAGGGTCAGTGGTGGCGCTTAATTACGCCGATTTTCTTACACATCGGGTTTACCCACATCCTGATGAACATGATCACGTTATACTTCGTGGGGATTCAATTGGAGGCCGCTTTCGGTCATTTACGGTACTTAGGCATTTTCCTGTTAGCCGGTGTGGGGGGCAACATCGCCAGTTTTTGTTTCTCCGATAGTTTATCGGCCGGGGCCAGTACCGCCATCTTCGGGCTCTTTGGGGCCTTTCTGATGTTGGGTGAATCGTTCTGGCAAAACGCGGTGATTCGGCAGTTAGCCAACACGTTTTTAGCGTTTATCGTGATGAACCTGGCGTTTGACCTCTTTACCCCGGGCATTGATTTAGCGGGCCATATCGGGGGCCTGGTGGCCGGTTTCTTGGCGGCTTACTTGATGGGCGTGCCAAGAATTGGTAAAGTTAACCTGGTGAAACGGCTCATCGCTACCGTGGTGTTGATTGGCGGCTTCGTTTGGTTAGTACTTCACGGAATGGCGCAGTAATTTTGCAAAATGTATCGTGCAATTTGACGGAGGTTGTGGCACAATGAGAACGTTATATGATGTTCAGCAGCTACTTAAAAACTTTGGTATTTATGTGTACGTCGGCAAGCGTATGTGGGACATTGAGGTCATGGCGTTGGAATTAGATCACCTGCGGCAAGCAAAGGTGGTCGACGAACCAACCTTCGTTCAGGCCAAATTGGTTCTCACGCATGAACACCGAATCGAGGAACAACGGGCAAAAGATCAGCACCAATCCATTGGAGGGATTTAGAATTATGGCACGGAATTTAATTGGGATCGATTTAGGTGGGACCACCACCAAGATGGCCTTTATTGCGGTCGACGGGGAAATCCTGGCGAAGTGGAGTATTCCGACGGATACCAACGACGACGGCAGCCACATTATTCCAAACATCATTAAATCAATCAACGAGCACATCACGAGCTCAGAATTTAGCAAGGCCGATTTCTTAGGCATTGGCATGGGTGTCCCCGGTCCGGTCGATATTGAAAATGGAACCGTTCTCTTTGCAGTCAACCTGAACTGGAAGACGCGTCAACGGGTCCGCGACCAGATCCAAGAAGGACTGGGCTTACAATTCGTGTTGGACAACGATGCGAACGTCGCCTCACTCGGAGAATACTGGAAGGGTGCCGGCGAGAAGGACGAAGACGTGGTCTTTGTGACCTTAGGTACCGGTGTCGGTGGTGGGGTCATCGCCGGTGGCCGGCTGTTACACGGGGTCAACGGTGGAGCCGGAGAACTCGGCCACGTGACCGTTCAACCGAACGGGTACCTGTGTAACTGTGGGAAGCGCGGTTGTCTCGAACAATACGCATCCGCTACGGGGATCGTTCACGTGGCTGCCGACATGGCCAAGGACTTCTTGGGCACGTCGCGGTTAAAGGAAATGGAAGATAATCAGGAAAGCATCACGTCCAAGATGATCTTCTACTTGGCCGATAACGGCGACATCTTAGCCAACCAGGTGGTCGATCGGGTGACCTACTACCTCGGGTTAGCCCTGGCCAACGTGGCCAACATCTTGAACCCAGCGAACATCATTATCGGCGGGGGCGTTTCTAACGCGGGGAACACGTTGTTACAACCAACGACGCGTTACTTCCAGGAAAACGCTTTTCCTGCTGCCCGGGACACGACCAAGTTGCGGTTAGCGCAACTGGGGAACGATGCCGGGGTAATCGGGGCCGCTTCGTTAGCGTTACGGTTCCAAAAAACTAATTAAGCACTAGCTGTTAAGGAAGGACGATTTTGTTTTGGTAATTGCAGTTTCCGGGTGGACAATTTATACCATCATCTTGATTTTAATTTTAGTAGGTTGGGGCGGTTGGCAGCTCAGTACCATTCTGCGCCGTAACCGTGTCGCCACGCTTATCGACGAAAAGACCTTTCAGGAAGGCATGCGGAAGGCCCAAGTCATTGATTTACGGGAAAAGAAGGATTTTGATGCTGGTCACATTTTGGGTGCCCGGAACATTCCTTTTTCCACGTTTGCGGCTTATCACACTCAGTTGCGGCCGGACTTACCGGTTTACCTCTATGATCAGGGGAAATCGCTGAGTACCCGGGCCGCCATCACGCTGGGGAAGGACGACTTTAAGGAAATCTATATCTTAAAGACCGGCTACGCGCGTTGGGAAGGTAAAACCAAAAAAACGAAGTATTAATCGTCAAAAAAGGGATCATCACCGTGGGTTAAACGGGGATGATCCCTTTTTCGTTAGGCCTAGTAGCCGTGGTGAGCGGAATGGCTCTTCCGGTTAGCCTTTTTGCGGTTTTCTTCGAACCGGGATTCTTGATCTTCGATCGGTTGAACGACCTTTTTCTTAAAGGAGAACACGGCGCCGGCAACGGCACTGGCGGTGGCGACTACGCCGAAGAGAAAACCCTTGGTAAAATGTTTCATGGTCAGAAGACCCCTTTCATTGAGAGACTTAGTTATCCGCTTCCATTATGCAAGGTTCTTAGAAAAATAGCTAGTGATTTAGCTTTGAGCGGCGGAAAAGTTAAGGGGCACGGCGATTTCCTCGGCACGGGAAGAAAACCTATGGTAACCTTAGCTTAGCAGTTAACGAGGAGCGACGAATTATGGAAAAAGTGTTAGCCATCGTGGGCCCGACGGCGGTTGGTAAGACCGCCCTGGCCATCGCCTTGGCCCAAGAATTTAACGGGGAGATCATCTCCGGGGACTCCATGCAGGTTTACCGGCATCTAGATATCGGGACGGCCAAGGCCACCCCGGCCGAGCAGCAACAGGCCCCGCATCACTTGATCGACGTGTGTGACGTCACGCAACAGTTCACCGTGGCCCAGTTTGTGGCCGCGGCCCGGCCACTGATCACGGCAATCACGGCTCGCGGACACCTCCCGATCATCGCCGGGGGCACCGGCTTTTATTTGCAGGCCCTCTTCGACGGTTTGGCGCTGGGAGCCGCCGCACCCGGTGATCCCGCACTCCGGGCGCAACTGCGCGCCGAAGCCACGGCCCACGGCCCACAGGCTCTGTGGGAACGGTTACGCGACCAGGACCCGGTGGCCGCCGCGAAGATTCCGCCGACCAACGTTCGCCGTACCGTACGCGCGTTAGAAGTTATCCAGGTCACGGGGCAACTCTTCTCCCATCAGGCGAACGGGGGACCCACCTATGATGAACGCTACTTAGCCTTGACGACCGATCGGCAATTGCTCTATCGGCGAATTAACACCCGGGTGGACGGGATGGTGCAAAGTGGTCTACTTGACGAAGTTCGGTGGTTGGCCCAACAAGGAGGGGCCGATTTACCGGCCGCTAGCGGCATCGGTTACCGTGAATTACTGCCGGTTCTGGCACAGCCCGACCGACTACCAGCGGCGATTGAGCGGGTGAAACAGGACTCCCGGCACTACGCTAAGCGACAATTAACCTGGTTCAAACACCAGACGACCGCGGTTTGGTACGATTTGGTGCAGCACCCAACGCAACGCCAGGAAATCGATCAGTGGGTCGCCCAGTGGTTGGCCCATTAGTTCTTACGATTAACTAAAGATTGGCAAAATTCCGCCGTAGATGTCACAAAAGGTAACATCCTAGCTTGACTCCCTTCGGTGGCGTGGTATGATATCGGTATAGTTGAAGGGGGCCGGTAGGTTGAAAGGAAAAGAACTCCGGCGGTCACTGGCTGTTTTGCCGATTGGGACCGTGATGAAATTAACGAGTCTCACGGCCCGGCAGATTCGCTACTACGAAGCACAAGGGCTAGTGACCCCACAACGTAACGACGGCAATCGACGGATGTATTCGCTAAACGACGTTGACCGGTTGTTGGAAATTAAGGATTACCTCGATGATGGGGTGAACGTGGCGGGCATCAAAGCCATTTACGACCAACAGGCCAAGGCCGCCGCCGCCCGTAAAGCGGCGCAGGAACGCCCGCTAACGGATGCGGACGTCCGGCGGATCTTGCAGGATGAATTCATTCGGCAAGGCGGCTTGGGGCACACCCCAAACGGCTTGGATCAACGCCGACCTCTGTAGCAATGGATATTTGGGCATAAAATTTTGATAGGGAGCGATTTGCATGGCAAAAGCGGCATTCACCAAGGACGATATTCGCCAGATGGCCAAGGATGAAGACGTGAAGTTCTTACGGTTGATGTTTACGGACTTATTCGGCACCATCAAGAACGTGGAAGTTCCAATTAGTCAATTAGGAAAATTATTGGATAACAAGCTCATGTTTGATGGGTCGTCCATCGACGGCTTCGTGCGGATTGAAGAAAGTGACATGTACCTTTATCCGGACTTATCCACGTGGATGATCTTCCCGTGGAGTACGGAAAGAGGCAAAATTGCGCGGGTCATCTGTGAAGTTTACACGCCGGACGGCAAGCCGTTTGAAGGCGACCCCAGAAACAACTTGATTCGGGTCTTAGCCGACATGCGTAAGGCCGGGTTTACCGACTTTAACATCGGTCCGGAACCGGAATTTTTCTTATTCAAGATGGATGAAAACGGCAAGCCGACGACGGAATTGAACGATAAGGGAAGCTACTTCGACATGGCCCCGATGGACTTGGGTGAAAACTGTCGCCGGGAAATCGTCTTGACCCTAGAAGAAATGGGCTTTGACGTGGAAGCGGCGCACCATGAAGTAGCCCCGGGCCAACACGAAATCGACTTTAAGTACGCCGACGCTCTAGCGGCTGCGGATAACATTCAGACCTTTAAGCTGGTGGTCAAGACCATCGCTCGGAAGTACGGTCTGTACGCGACCTTCATGCCCAAACCGTTAGCCGGCATCAACGGGTCGGGGATGCACTTGAACATGTCACTGTTCCACGATAAGGGCAACGCCTTTTACGATGAGAAGGGGAACATGCAGCTGTCCGAAGACGCGTTCCACTTCCTGGGTGGGTTATTGAAGCACGCCCGGAGCTTTACGGCCATCTGCAACCCGATCGTCAACAGTTACAAGCGCTTAGTTCCCGGCTACGAAGCTCCCGTTTACGTGGCGTGGTCCGGGTCTAACCGCTCCCCACTGATTCGGGTCCCAAGTTCGCGGGGCTTATCCACGCGACTTGAATTACGGAGTGTCGACCCGGCCGCCAACCCTTACTTGGCGATTGCGGCAGTCTTGGAAGCCGGCTTGGATGGGTTACGCAACAAGTTAGCGCCCCAAGAAGCCGTGGACCGCAACATTTACCGGATGGATGCCGAAGAACGGCAAGAAAACCACATCACCAACCTGCCGGATACGTTGCACAACGCGTTGAAGGACTTGGCGGCTGACGAGGTCATGCGTAACGCGATGGGCCACCACCTCTACCAAAGCTTTATCGAAGCCAAGAATTTGGAATACAATTCTTACCGGACGCAAGTTTCCGAATGGGAACGCGACCAGTACCTGGAACTGTACTAAACGCCGTGATGCCACCGTCAAGGGTCACAGATTTAACTGAAACTGAGTTGACCAACCGTTGGGAGCCTTAGGGTTTCCAACGGTTTTTTGGCGGCCGGCGCGGCATTAAAGTGATTATAAAAAAAGTGTTGTTTTTAACCAAAATTCGCGCAAACTGCTTTATTCTCCGCGTTTTTTTGGTAACATAAACGTATAACCAATGTTCACGGCAGTGCCTAAGAACACGAGAATGAGGGATAATTCATGGAAAATCAAGAACAGCAAGCAAGTGCTGCCGACGTCTTAACCCAGGCAATCGCCAACAAACTCGATTACTTGAGCACGTTACAGGCAGCGGTTCAACATGGTGACGACCGGCAAGTGTACGAGTTACTCGACCAGGCCCGTTACTATCAAGAAATCAAAAAAACCCGCGCCGCAAGAACCGTTAACCATTTGGCCGAACTGGTCGATAACATTCACCCCCAGATCAGCCACTATTTAAGCGATAACCTGATTGACTACTTAGGCCACGTTTACCCGTTCTTCTACTACGAAGAATACACGACCGGTCGCTTCCACATTTACTTTGGGAACTGGTGGGATCGGCGGTTATTCGGAGATCTGGACGTGGTCAGTGTCCGCTTTAACTTCGACCAAACCGAATATCAGAAATTACAACAATCGTTTGAACTGGAAGCCCAACACCAACGGTTAAACACCGCCAGAATCGAACAGATTTCCAGTGAAAGTGAAGCCTTACAGAAGCTCATGGACGCACAGTCCGTCCGGGACAACCAAAAGACCCAGCTCCGCGAGCAACTCAAGGAAAACAGTCAGAAGAGTAGCATGCCGTGGGATACCAGTAAGATCAAGGACGAACGGCAACAAATCGTGGACCAACTGACCGAACTGGCCGATCAGGACGAAAAGGCCCTAAACGCCCACAAGGCCATCAAGGAAAACGATGACAAGATTTTGGTACTGTCCAAGGAAGACACCATCTTGAACTACGAAAAGCAGAGTATTCGGGATGCCTTTGACGACTTCGAACATTTCGAAGCGCACAACCAAAGCCTCTATGCGGACTACCTGAACAGCCTGATTGGCAAGAGTGAAGGCGGGGTGAAGACGAATGATTAACGAAAACGATCCGTCAACCTTGACGACGAGTGGCCGGTTACTCAACTACAACGAAGCCATCAAGAGTGGTCTGGAAACGGGCCTGACGTTTACGAAATTAATGGATCAGTTGATCAAGACCCACGATGCCGACGAACTCGTGGCGGCCGCCACGCAGCTCGCCGACTTTAAGTTGGACTCGGATTACGTGACCTTCCCGCACCAATACAGCAACGCGGATTATTACCTATTATTCATGTCGCGGATGCTAGAACTCCACGACCAGGGGAAGCACGTGATGGTCCAATCCCGGGACCACCACGAGGAGTTGACCCAGCAGTTAACGCCGTTAGGGGACCGGGGCACCTTTAGTTTTCGGGTGGAGACCTCCGAAAACGGGGGCGTCTTCTACCGGGAACGGGCGACGGGGCAATCCCTGTTCTACCTGAACCTGGACCGGAAGATGTTTCGGTTCAACAGCCACGCTTTGACCCAGTTGTTCATTATCGATCTGCACGACACGGTGCCCGCCGATACGGTTAAGGCGTCCGTCCAGATTTTGGTGGACTTTGCCCGCTACCTGAAGGAAGACTACGGGTACTCCGTGGACTTTAACGTGTTAGACGCCGCCAACCAGCAAAACTACGCCGTTCGATCGGCCGATTTGCCGGCCGGCGTGGTGGACCGGTTATTCGTGGCGGCCGCCAAGAACGAGTACATGTTAACCAACGGGGTCAACGGCAACGGGGCTCAAATTCAGCTGGATCGCAACGTGGTGGTCGATATTTTCAACAACCAGTTAGAGGGTCAACCGGAATGGGTCTTGACGGTCCACGACGATGACCAGAAGGTTTCCTGGTTCGACATCTTGTTGCGTTACCCGTTCATGCGGGACTGGTACTTAGAAAACCTCGACGACTTAGAGATCGTGTCGGATCCGTTGATTTTTAGCTAGGAGGAATTTGCGTGTTACAACTTGCTAAATTGGTTCAGCAATCGATTGCGCTCGACGAACAGATTACCCGGGAACGCGACATCGAACTTTCCCGGCCCCGCCAGATTGAAAACGCCTACGTGGCACTGGACGTTGAACTAGCCGAGGTGGCCAACACCTCCGAGTGGTTCAAGGTTTGGAAGACCCACCGGGGCAAGGCCGATACTGGGAAGACGGCGCGCGAAACGCTATTGACCGAATACACGGACGCCTTAGACTTCTTCTTATTGGTGGCGGCCAAGAAAACCTGGACGCACCTGGTGATGCTGACCGAAGAGGACCTGATGACGCTGGAAAAGAGTCGTCCGGCCAAGGATTTAGACCAACAATACTTAATTTTAAAACGCATGCTGTTCAACAGTCACTTTGACCACCGACAGGACGACTATCGCCACGCCTGGCGGCTGTTCCTCAAGTGGGGTTTCGTTGACCTGGGTTTTAGTCAAGACGAGATCCAGGCGGCATACGAAGCGAAACGTCAAGTGAACTTAAACCGGCAGGCGTCGGATTACTAACCGCTAATGCCCGTTGTGGCAGACGAAAAACGAGTCTGGAACGTTAGTCCCAGGCTCGTTTTAGTCTGCTGGTAAGGGGGATGAGCGTGCTGAAAATAATCCTTGACAACCTTACTGGTTTCCAGTACAATTTTCATGTTGTATTTGTGGACTTCCACAGCTGCAACCGCTCGAAACAAGTTTCGAAGTACCGGGTAACCGATCACTTGTCTTCGGCGAGTCTAAGTCTTTAATTATAAGGAGGTGCACATAGATGTACGCAATTATCGTAACTGGTGGTAAGCAGTACAAGGTCGAAGCAGGCCAAGCTGTTTACGTCGAAAAGTTAAACGTTGAGGCCGGCGCTAAGGTCACTTTTGACCAAGTCGTTTTTGTCGGCGGCGAAACGCCAAAGATTGGGATGCCAACTGTAGATGGCGCAACTGTTACTGGGACTGTTGAAAAGCAGGGCCTGGAAAAGAAGGTTGTCACTTACAAGTACAAGCCTAAGAAGGGCCAACACACGAAGAAGGGTCACCGTCAACCATACACCAAGGTTGTCATTGACGCTATCAACGCCTAAAGCCTAAAGTTTAAAAGGGAGCGAGTCCGGATGATTCACGCTACGATCCATCACGGATCCGATCGAATCGATTCATTTCAAATCACTGGCCACGCCGATGCCGGCGAATATGGTCAGGACATCGTTTGTGCCGCAGTTTCGGTGCTTGCAATCACGACCGTCAACGGCTTACAACGAATCGCTAAGATTCCAGTGACCGTCGATAATCGTGATCAGGCAGGAGGCTTTCTGGAAGTTCACCTACCACCAAAGCTGGAAGCAACGGCTGAACTTAAGGGACAAACGTTACTCCAGAGTTTTGCGGATGGATTACGGGACGTCGCGACTAATTATGAAGACTTCGTTACCTTTAACGAGGTCACCGAATAAACCTACGGGGGTGAAACAAATGCTGATGAACATGAACTTACAATTCTTCTCTCACCATAAAGGTGGTGGGTCCACTGCTAACGGTCGGGACTCTGCTGGTCGTCGTCTTGGGACGAAGGCTGCCGACGGTTCGACTGTAACCGGTGGTTCAATCCTCTACCGTCAACGTGGAACGCACATCTACCCAGGTGTCAACGTTGGTCGCGGTGGTGACGATACGTTGTTTGCCAAGGTTGCGGGCGTCGTTAAATTCGAACGTCTTGGCCGGGACAAGCGTCAAGTATCCGTTTACCCAGTTGCCGAAGAAGCAGCTAAATAATCACGAGGTTTTCCTCGTACGACTGAAGAGCTTGAGGCGAGACCAATTCGCTTTAGGCTCTTCTTTTGCTTCACAACCTTGAGGAGGGATGTACGATGGTAGAACGCATCGAGCGGTTACGCGCCCAGTTCACAGCCTTGAGTATCGATAGTTTCTTGATTCAGGACCCGAGCAATCAACGGTACCTGGTCGGCACCAGTGTGTTGCCCGGTGACGGGTACGTTCTGGTCACGGCCAAACGGGTGGTCTTCATCACCGACGCGCGGTATCAAACCGAGCTAACGACCACGATTCCGGACGTACCGCTGGTGATTACGCGGAATTACTTACAGGCGGTCAACGACGTCTTACAGGCCGATAACGCTACGGTGTTAGGGTTAGAGGACACGTTAAGCCTACGGGAATTTGCGTGGTTAGACGAACACCTTACGGCTGATCCGGTCCCCTTAGCCAACGTGGTCGATCATTTGCGGCAGGTCAAGGAACCTGGTGAACTAGCGGCCATTGAACGGGCCACGGCGTTAACCAGCCAGGGCGTCCAAGCTTTGTTTAAAGTCTTGCGTCCCGGGATGACGGAACGCGCCGCCGCGTTGTGGTTGACCCGGTGGATGCAAGACCACGGGGCCAGCGGGGAGAGCTTTCCCACTATCGTGGCCAGTGGTGTTCGCTCGGCGTGGCCCCACGGTCAGGCCAGCGACAAGCTGTTAGCGGCCCATGAACTGGTCACCATCGATTGTGGTTTTTACGTGGACGGCTACACGTCCGATCTGACCCGGACGGTGGCCTTGGGCGATCCCGGTACCTTTCTCAAGCAGGCCTACCAGGCCGTCCAGACGGCCCAGGAGACCATCAAGGCGGCGGTCCGGCCCGGCGTGACGGGCGGGCAACTCGATCAGCTGGGCCGCGATTACCTGAGTGAACAGGGTTACGGCGCCGCCTTTATCCACGGCACCGGGCACGGCATCGGGCTAGACATCCACGAAGGCCCGAACATCGGCCGCAACTGGCCGGACGTGTTAGCGGTTAACCAGGTGATCACCGTGGAACCGGGCGTGTACTTCCCGAATCAAGGCGGGATTCGCATCGAGGACGACTTACTGGTGACCGCTGACGGCCACCGGAAACTGACCACGGTGCCCCGAAATTTAATTATCTTGTAAACTAACCCCCTGTCTTGCTTTTTAGGGGGAAGAATTGATATTATAAAGAAGACATCTTTTAGGAGGCTGACAATATTATGGCAATTTCTACTGCTAATTTTAAAAACGGATTAACCATCGAAGTGGACCACGCAATCTGGCGGATCTTGGAATTCCAACACGTTAAACCAGGTAAGGGTGGCGCGTTCGTCCGGACGAAGCTGAAGAACTTACGGACCGGTGCCGTGCAAGAAAAGACGTTCCGGGCCGGCGCTAAGATGGAACAAGCCGACATCCAAACGCGCAGCATGCAATACCTGTACGAAGACGGCGACAGCCGGGTCTTCATGGACACGGACAACTACGAACAAATCTCCGTTCCCGACGAAAAGATCAAGGACCAACTCCAATTCTTGCAAGAAAACATGAACGTGGACTTAGTCCAATACAATTCCGAAGTCTTAGGGATTGAAGTGCCCAACACGGTGGTCTTGGAAGTCGCTTCGACGGAACCAAGTATCAAGGGGAACACGGCTTCTGGTGGTTCTAAGCCAGCAACCATGACCACGGGCTTGGTTATCCAAGTGCCATTCTTCGTTAACGAAGGCGACAAGTTATCCATCAACACCCAAGACTCGACCTACATTTCACGGGCCTAGGGGTTATCTGGCTGAACCAAAGTTTAACCTGTAAGGGAGGGTCAACGAATGGCAGAAGATACGAATATCATTTTAGAATCAAAGGAACCGGCCTTGGGGAAGATCGAAGTCGCGCCACAAGTGCTTGAAATCATTGTCGGCATTGCGGCTAGTCAAACCGAAGGCGTTGCGCGGATGCGGGGCTCTTTGGCCAATAGTGTCAACGAACTCTTTGGACGTAAGGAACACGGTAAGGGGGTCAAGTTGACGTTCGATGGTGATGAACTCGCCGTGGACGTTTACGTTTACCTGAATTACGGTGTCGCTGTTCCCAAGGTTGCTTTAGCCATTCAAGATAGCGTGAAGCAACAATTGTTGTTCATGACGGACCTTGACTTGCGTGAAGTCAACGTTCACGTGGAAGGCGTCATTCCCGAAAAGACGGCGCAGCAGGTTGATCCTGATCACCTGTTCAACCAGCCAGATGAAGGAGACAGTGAGCAATCGTGACACTTACACGACATCAAATTCGGGAGCGGGCGTTTCAGATGTTATTCGCCCTTAATGCCAACGGCGACGCCGATCAAGAGGCGTTGTACCAACGGGTATTAACGGACGACCCTGACCAGATTGTGCCGGTACCGGACTACCTGCAAACCTTAGTGACCGGGGTCTTAGACCACCAACGGGAACTAGACGCGCAGATCAACCAGTACCTAAGCGCCGGCTGGCAACTGCAGCGGATCGCCAAGACCGACTTGGTCATCTTACGCATGGCCTTTTTCGAAATCGACCACGTTGAAGCCGTACCGAACCGGGTGGCCGTTAACGAAGCCTTGGAATTGGCCAAGAACTTCAGTGACGACCGGTCCCGCCGCTTCATCAACGGGGTTTTGGCCCATACGTTAGATGGCGATGACGCGTCGGACGAGACACAAGCCTAACCTTAACTTTTAACGAAACGACTACCGTCTAGGGCGGTGGTCGTTTTTTGTCTATCCGCGTCGTCTTTTAAGCCAGACCCTAGGGATTTCCCCGGCAAATATGCTAAAATTGACCTATGACTTTGGCGAATACCCCAGGACTTGTTTCTGATAGCCGCTGCCTATAACGGGTAGTTGGCAGATTCAATTAAGGTCCCCCGTTAATCGGGGGTACACTAGACCTAATCGCATCTGGCGGGCAATGACGAAAGCGTTGCCGATTAAATTTTAAGCACATAGGGGAGTTCGCAAAATGACAACGATTATCGATGGAAAACAACTCGCACGAGACCTAAACGCCCAAACGCAAGCCCGCGTCACCCGGTTAGCCCAACGGGGCGTGGTCCCGGGACTGGCCGTAATTATTGTGGGGGCGGACCCCGCCAGTTCCATTTACGTACGGAATAAGCACCGTAAAGCGGGCCAACTCGGAATTCACTCGGTAGTTCGAGAACTGCCGGCAACGACCACGCAGGCCGAGTTATTGGCCGTGGTGGCGGCCTATAACGCTGATCCCACGGTCCACGGCATCCTTGTTCAGTCGCCGTTACCGGCGCAATTAGACGAACGGGCCATCTTTAACGCCATCGCTCCGATTAAGGACGTTGACGGGTTTCACCCGGTGAACACCGGGAAATTGTTCGGTAACTTACCGGGCCACTACCCGGTTTCCTGCACGCCGCAGGGGATTATGACCATGCTGCACAGTCTGCATCAACCGCTGGCCGGTAAACGTGCCGTGGTCGTGGGCCGCAGTAACATCGTGGGGCGGCCCATGGCGGCCTTATTGTTGAACGCGGATTTGAGCGTGACGGTAACGCACCGGCACGACCCTCAGATCCGGGACCTGACGACGCTGGCCGACGTGCTGGTCGTGGCGACCGGGGTGGCTCATTTAATCAAAGCCGAAGACGTCAAACCGGGCGCCATCGTGATCGACGTGGGGATGGACCGTGGCGCCGACGGGAAGCTGACCGGCGACGTCGACTTTGACGCCGTTAAGGACGTGGCGGGTGCCATCTCGCCGGTCCCCGGGGGTGTGGGGCCCATGACCATCGCGACGTTGATGCAACAGACGGTTGATTTATGTGAGTGGAGTGAGCAACGTGGCAACAACTGATTACTTAACGGTCACAGCGTTGACCCAGTATTTAAAACGCAAATTTGATATGGACCCGTATTTGGGCAAGGTCTATCTGACCGGTGAAATCTCGAACTTCCGGTTACGGCCGCACGCCCACCAGTACTTTAGCTTAAAGGACGACCACGCCAAGATTAGTGCCATCATGTTTCGCTCGGCGTTTGAAAAATTAAAATTTACGCCCGAAACCGGGATGAAGGTGCTGGTCGTGGGTCGGATCTCGTTGTACGAACCCAGCGGGAGTTACCAGATCTACGTGGAACGCATGGAACCCGACGGCGTGGGGCAACTCTACCAGGCCTACGAACAGTTAAAAAAGCAATTATCGCAAGAGGGCCTGTTTACGGCGACCAAGCGGCCCTTGCCCCGGTTTCCCAAACGAATTGCGGTGGTGACCAGTCCCAGTGGGGCCGTGATTCGTGACATCATCACCACGGCCCGGCGGCGGTACCCCATCGCTCAGATCGTGCTGTACCCGGCCTTGGTGCAGGGGAACGACGCGGCGGCCGACATCGTCCGGCAGATTCAACGGGCGAACGCCAACGGCACGTTTGACACCCTGATCATCGGTCGGGGCGGTGGCTCCATCGAAGACCTTTGGCCGTTTAACGAGGAGGCGGTGGCCCGCGCGATTGCGGCTAGCCAACTGCCCGTGATCTCGTCGGTCGGTCACGAAACGGACACCACGATCGCCGATCTGGTGGCCGACGTGCGGGCCGCGACGCCTACCGCGGCGGCCGAACTGGCGGTGCCCGTGTTAAGCGACGAATTAATCAAGCTCCAGCAGCAGCGGACCCGCTTGGTCAACGCGATGGCTAACCGGATCAAGTTCCAACAAGAGCGGCTCAACCAACTGCTGAGTGCCTACGTATTCCGGCAGCCCCAACGGTTGTACGAGACCTACGTCCAGCGCTTAGACCGGGCCCAACAGGGACTGACCCAGCAGATGCACACGCAACTGCAGACCTGGCAACAGCGCACCCAACTGGCGCAGCAGCGGTTGACCAGTCAGTCCCCGGTGCCGCGAATTCACCAGGCACAACAAACGGTGCAACAGACCCAGACCCGTTTACAAACGGAAATGCGCCGGTATTTAACGGCTCAGGAAACCCACGTGGCGCAGTTGGCCAGCGGGTTGGATTATCTGAGCCCACTGAAGATCATGAGTCGCGGGTACAGTTACGTGACCCAAGACGATCAGATCATTCGGCAAACGGCGGCGTTAAAGCCGGGGCCCGCGACGATTCATCTAAGCGACGGGACGGCCAGCGCGGAGATTAAGACCATTACACCAGCAACGGAGGAAAATCATGACTGAACAACAACCAACCTTTGAAGAAAATTTAAGTACCTTAGAAAACATTGTGGCCCAATTGGAAAAGGGCGACGTGCCGTTGGAACAGGCCTTGGCCCAATTTCAAAAGGGCGTGGCGCTGAGTAAGGACCTGCAGACCACGCTGCAAGACGCCGAAAAGACGTTGACCACCATGATGACGGACGACGACCAAGAGGTGCCGTTTGAAACGCCACAAGGGGGCACTTCGGATGCCAAGTGAAGCCCGCCAACGGCTCAGTGACTTTGAACAGGCCTGGGTGCCGCGGTTAAACGCCCCGTTGGCCGCCGCTGTCAAGGAAGATACCACGGACGCGCGGTTGGCCGACGCGATGACCTACTCGCTACTTGCGGGGGGCAAACGGCTCCGGCCGCTGCTCACGGTGGCCACATTGACCACGGTGGGCGGTACGTTTGACGAGGTGCGCGACTGGCGGCCCGTCATGGCCTTGGAGTTGCTGCACACCTATTCGCTGATTCACGACGACCTGCCCGCCATGGACAACGACCCGTTGCGGCGGGGTGAACCCACCAACCACATGAAGTTTGGCGCGGGAATGGCCACGCTGGCCGGGGATGGGTTATTGACGTTAGCCTTTCAGTGGCTGACGGCCACGGAATTACCGGCGACGGTGCAAACGGCATTGGTAAGTGGTCTGGCCCACGCGGCCGGGCCTAACGGGATGGTGGCCGGTCAAGCGCGCGACATTCAGTCCGAGCACGTGGACCTGCCAATGGCCCAGTTGCGGACGTTACACCGGGAAAAGACCGGGGCGTTGTTACACTACGCGGTCCAGGCGGGCTTGATTTTGGGCCAAGTGCCACAAACGCAATGGTCCCCGTACTTACGGTTTGCCGATGCTTTCGGGCTGGCCTTCCAGATTTATGACGACATTTTAGACGTCGTGGCGACCCCGGCCGAACTGGGGAAAGCCACGCAAAAGGATGCCGGGGAGGCCAAGAACACCTACCCGGGGAAGCTGGGCTTGACCGGGGCCAACCAGGCACTGATTACGACCATTGCGGACGGCCAGGACGCCTTAGCGGACTTACCGGCCGACCAGGACGCCACGTTGTTGGCTGCATTCTTTAGTTACTTTAAGACGGATCGGGTGCAATAGATGAAGAAGAAACGGGTTGCAGATTTATTAGTGGAACAAGGGTTGTACACGGACCTCGACGAGGCCAAGCGCGCCGTGATGGCCGGCGAGATCCTGGGGACGAACGAAGAACGGTTGGATAAGCCGGGGTCGTTGGTGCCCATCGATACGGAGCTACACCGTAAGGGACACCCGTTGCCGTACGTGTCGCGGGGCGGCTTCAAGTTAGCTAAGGCCCTAGACGTGTTTGGCATCGACGTGACCGACCAGGTGGTCCTAGACATTGGTTCGTCGACGGGGGGCTTTACCGACGTGATGCTCCAAAACGGGGCGAAGTTGAGTTACGCGTTAGACGTCGGCAGCAATCAGCTGGTGTGGAAACTGCGGCAAGACCCGCGAGTCATCGTGATGGAGCATACCAATTTTCGGTATAGTAAGTTGAACGACTTTACTCACGGGCAACCGGCCTTCGCCTCGATCGACGTGTCGTTTATCTCGTTGAAAATGATTTTGCCCCCGTTGAAGGGCATCCTCAAGGTGGGCGGCGACGTGGCCGCATTGATCAAGCCACAGTTTGAAGCGGACCGTGACCAGGTCGGGGCCCACGGAATCGTCCGGGACAGAGCCGTGCATCTGGCCGTCGTGCAAAGCATCATCGACTTTGCCCTGCAGACCGGTTACAGCGTTTTAGGCTTGGACTTTTCGCCCATTAAGGGGGGCGAAGGGAACATTGAGTTTTTGATCCATTTACGCTCGGTTGATAAAAATGCAGTTTGTGCGCATACCGTTTCGGTGGAACAAACCGTGACGGCAGCCTATGAGCGCCTAAAACAATAGACTATGAGAAAATTATGAGAATATGCTTTCCAATTCCTTAGCGCTGGTATATGATAGGTTTATGCATTTTTTAGCAGCTAAGGGGGGCTAGGTATGAAGAAGCAAGAACGACAACAGTTGTTGAAGCGATTGTTGACGACCCGCGAAATCGAACGGCAGGAGGACTTTGTCAGCCTACTGGCCGCGGAGGGCATTCACGTCACGCAGGCCACCATTTCCCGGGACATCAAGGAAATGCAACTGGTCAAGTTACCGGCCGAATCCGGGGGCTACCGTTACAGTTTACCGGTGCAAAAAAAGATCGATACGCAAAAAAAACTGCAACGGACTTTGCGCAACGCCTACGTCTCCTTTGCCGTTCAAGATCAGTTTACGATTTTAAAGGTCTTGCCCGGCAACGGTCCGGTGATTGCGTCACTGTTAGACCAGATGCGTTACGACTTTATTTTTGGCACGGTGGGCGACGACAGCTCGGTCTTGACGATTTGTGTTTCCCATCAGGGTGCCTTACAATTAGAAAAGACGATTGACCGCATGCTTGCGGATTAATCAGCAACGACCACGACTCACGACCAGCTTCCGCTGACGACGTAGCGGTGGTCGTTTAGTTTATAGGGGGCCAGAACGTGTTACAAGAGCTGTCCATTAAAAATTTTGCGATTATCGATCACTTAGACGTGACCTTTAAAAACGGGATGACCGTGCTGACCGGGGAAACCGGGGCCGGAAAATCCATTATCATCGATGCCGTGGGCTTGCTCGCGGGGGGCCGCGGGTCGGCCAGCTTCGTACGGACCGGCACCAGCAAGGCCGTGATCCAGGGAAGCTTTGTTTTTCCGAAAAACGGGGTGACCTACCACGTCTTAGACGACCTGGGGATCGATCACGAGGACGGTAGCGTGATTTTGCAACGAGAGATTCACGCCAACGGCCGCAACGTCTGCCGGGTCAACGGCATGTTGGTCAATACCAGTACGTTGAAGCGTATCGGGGAGACCGCCGTGGACATTCACGGGCAAAACGAACACCAGGAACTGATGCAACCGGATAAGCACCTGGGGATGCTCGACGAATTTGCCGGGACGAAGGTCGCACAGTTGCGGCAAAAGTACCAGGACTTGTATCGGGCCTATAAAAAGTTGAAGGCCACGCTCGAAAATCGGCGGGCCAACGAGAAGGAATGGGCCCAGCACTTAGATATGCTGAAGTTTCAGGTGAGTGAGATTGAGGATGCCCAGCTGCAGGAGGGCGAAGAAGAAGCCCTGATCGCCGAGCGCGACCGACTGGATAACTTCCAGAAAATTAACGATGCCTTACAGCGCACCCAGGTCATTTTGACCGGGGAAGACACGGTCCCGGGGGCCAACGATCAAATCGGCAGTGCCATGCAGGCCATGCAGGGTATCGCGGATTTTGCCCCGGATTTTAAGGAAATTGCGACCAGCCTGGAGAACGCCTACTACACCTTAAGCGACGCTGTCGGCGACGTGTCGTCGCAGTTGGATTCGCTGGAATGGGATGAGGGCCGGCTAGATGAGATCGAACGGCGCTTAGAGGTCATCAACCAGTTGAAGTATAAGTATGGGGACTCGGAAGCCCAGGTCTTAAAATATTACGACCAGATTGCGGCGGAATTGAAGCAGATGGAAGCCACCGACGAAACGGCCGACGATTTGGAAGACCGGGTGAGCGCCCAGGAAACGCAGTTGCAAGCGCTGGGTGACCAGTTAAGTACGGCCCGGCAAGCGGCGGCCAAACACCTGGAAACGGCGATTCATCACGAACTGGCCGACCTGTACATGGCCAAGACTGTGTTTGCGGTCCATTTCGAGCGGCCCACGGGGCACCCGTTGTTGAGTAGTGGGGTGGACCAGGTCGAATTTTACCTGCGGACCAATCCCGGCGAAGCTATGCGGCCCCTCGCCAAGATTGCTTCCGGCGGGGAACTGTCCCGGATCATGCTGGCGTTAAAGACGATTTTCTCGGAATCCCAAGGGGTGACCTCGATTATCTTCGATGAAGTGGATACCGGGGTCAGTGGGCGTGTGGCCCAGGCGATTGCCGAAAAGATCAGTGGGATCGCGCAAAACTCCCAGGTCCTCTGTATTACCCATCTGCCGCAGGTCGCGGCGATGGCCGACCACCACTTCTTTATCGCCAAACAAATCGTGGGTGACCGAACGGAAACCAAGTTGACCCGTTTGAGCGCCACGAAACGGATCGACGAACTGGCTCGGATGTCGGCCGGCACCCAGGTGACTAAGCTCGCCGTGGAGCACGCGCACGAACTGCTGACGCTGGCGGACGAGGTCAAGGCGAAACGCCAATCAATTAAGTAAATGATACCGTCCGCTAATAATCGCTAGTGGACGGTACTTTTTATTGTCGAATTATTTTTTATGGTTAACGAATTTGCTCTTAAACGATTGCTACCATTGCGCTATAATGAAAATATAAAGTGTAACAAATCGTTGAAGAGGGGTAATTGGTATGTGGCGGAAAATACGGTGGTTGAGTTTGGCGCTGGGAGCGCTGGTCGTTGCGATATGCATGATTGGCAATTTAAGCGCTCAGGCCAAAGAAATAGAGGCGACGGGTCTGGATGCCGATTCGGCCCAAATTGTTCTCTTATCTGACGGGTCGGTCGTTGCAAACGACAGCGTCCTAAAAGATGGAACCCGTTACCGAATTGACTATACTTGGAAGATTCCGGATGGCGTTCAGGTTAACGCGGGGGATACGGCGAAGGTTTACCTGCCCCAAAATGATAACCCCCATGATTCGGCGTCTGGTTACGTGAAGGCGACCGTTAATGGGGTCAAGGACGTTAACGTCGGTGTGTTAAGGGTGTCGGCGGATAGTTATGAAGCGACGATTACGTTTAATGACGCCTTGAAGGACACTAACGTTAAACGTGAGGGTCACATTTCGATTAGTGCTTGGGGCCACGGCACCGCGGTTAGTGGTCAGGATAGCAACAGCATCAGTCCTAGCGACAGTACGGGAACCGAACCAAGCGGTTCTGGGGGCGGTACGGGTGGCTCTGACGGCTCAACGACCGGTCCTAGCGGCTCAGGTAGTGCTGGGAGTGGCAGCTACGACTTAAATAAGGTCGGGTGGGGTGCTTCATCAGTCGCTCTAAATGAAGTCGAATCAGCACCGAGCGAAATCGTCTGGAACGTTATTTTTGATGGTCGGGGCGACGATTTTGGCGATACGACGATCTTAGACGAATTAGGCCCGTATCAGACGTACATTCCAGGATCGTTTGTGATGAATGATTACAGTAAGAATGTCAGTTATACAATTAACCCCTCTGGAAACAACATCATGTTTGACTTTACCGCGGTACATCAACCAGTGGGCTTTACCTTTAGAACGAAACTTTCTGATTTAACGGGCTACGGTGAACGGTACAACACGGCCATTATGACGACGACCAACAGTTATCCTGCCGGCCGAGATACGGGAGTGTCTGGCACCACTACCAGTGCGCAGGTGTTAGCCGCCCTAAATTGGGGACTTAAAGCCGATCTGAGTGGTGATTATTTTGGTAGCGTCCAATTAACGAAGTATGCCGCGAAAACGAGTGCGACTTCTCCGGATAAAAAGCTGTCGGGCGCCAAATATAATCTGTACAGTACGAACGATAAGACGTTTAGTCAGCAGTACGTGACGGGACCTGAGGGGAACCTGACCGTTCCGGGATTAAGAGCGGGAGCCTATTACTTTAGTGAAGCTGAAGCCCCGAGTGGTTACGCGGTGAATAAAAAGCAAGTATCCTTTACGATTGCACCGGAAAATGGGACCAGTACCGTTCCGGTCAGCCAGTATGATGACCTGAGTTCGGTACCCAGCGAGTCGACAGGTAGTTCGAGTTCGGTACCCAGTGAGTCGACGGGTAGTTCGAGTTCGGTACCCAGTGAGTCGACGGGTAGTTCGAGTTCGGTACCCAGCGAGTCGACAGGTAGTTCGAGTTCGGTACCCAGCGAGTCGACAGGTAGTTCGAGTTCGGTACCCAGCGAGCCATCAAGTAGTTCGGCTTCAGTGCCAAGCGAGCCATCGGGTAGTTCAGCTTCAGTGCCAAGTGAGCCATCAAGTAGCTCGACTTCGGTACCGGGAATTCCCTCATCAAGCACGACTAGTTCAGTGCCAGAAATTCCGTCAGTGAGCCATTCTAGTTCTACGCCGTCGGGATCCAAGCCAAGTGGGAATGACTCGAGTGAGCCTAGTTCATCGTCTAGCCGTGTGATCGTGACGACAACGGGAGGCGATACGGGACAATCGACACCAACCTCTACGGCACAAAGCGTGAGTCAGTCGGGAAACGGTGGCGTTGGTGATCATCCCGAGATTACGGCCACGATGACGGCAAAAACCGATTCCAGCAAGCAACCGATTATCAGTCGGTTACCACAAACTGATGATCAAAAAGCAGATGTAGTCTTTTTAGGCTTATTATTGCTGGGGGGCACCCTCAGCTACACGGCATGGCGGCGTAACCGTGATTAATTAAAAGGTCAAATAGCGTTTAAAAAGTCTTGCTCAACACACTCGCAGTTGTGTTGAGCAAGACTTTTTTTGATCCCGGGTTTAAAGCTTTACGCGTTGAATAGACCGGAGTAATTCGGGCGTCACAATCGTGGTGAATTGTGGGGCCCGCAAAATCAGGTGACCGGCCGCATCTTGTTTGAGGTGACCGCTGACCGTCATCGGCGCGACTTCCGGGGCAGCTTTGAATTGGAGTTGCACGAAGTAATGGCGACTCAGCGCCTGTTGAATGAAGTAGGTTAATTGAAAGTCTGGCATCTGCGGATAAACGACTTGACCGTTAATCACGGGGAGCTCGTTGAACAGTTCCTTGTAAACGGTGGCGACACGTTCGGTTAAATTGGTTAACCGGGTCGCGGTTGAGTTTTGCATGCTGATCACCTCGAACGTTTGTTTGTATTCTCATTATACGAACGTGCGTTCTAAAATGCAAGGCTTTTAGGCGAACAAGTTTTTTTATGAAAAATCCGGGCGAACTCCGCCATAAAACCTTAAATAGTGGTAATATAGTAAACTATAGATTAAATGCCAAGGGCGCCAAGACGCGTGACTGGGCGGACTAGAATTCAAATAATGAAGGGATTTTTAGACAATGGCGAAACGTGGAATGCTCATTGTACTCTCGGGTCCTTCGGGAGTCGGTAAAGGAACTGTGCGTAAGGCGCTCTTTGAAACGGGCGCGACCGACTTTTCCTACTCCATTTCGATGACCACTCGTAAACCTCGTAAGGGGGAAGTTAATGGCGTCGACTATTATTTTGTTTCTAAGGAAGAGTTTGAAGAGAATATTCGCAACGGGGAAATGCTCGAGTACGCCAAGTATGTTGACAACTACTATGGTACCCCGTTAAAATATGTAAATGAGACCCTCGATCAGGGTAAAGACGTCTTTTTGGAGATTGAAGTTAACGGGGCGATGCAAGTGCGAGCAAATTGCCCGGACGCTGTTTTTGTCTTCTTAACCCCCCCTGATTTGATGGAATTAAAGCACCGCTTGATCGGCCGGGGCACGGATGCCATGGACGTGATTAACAAGCGGATTAAAAAGGCTGTGGGTGAGATTCGCATGATGCGCAACTACGACTATGCCGTGGTCAACGACGAGGTCAGTCAGGCCGTCGAACGCATTCAGATGATTATTCGCAGTGAACGGTTACGGGTAACCCGGGTGATGCCGGATTACGAACAGATGATTGGAGACGAATAGACAATGCTACTTTATCCTTCAGTTGATGATTTATTAGCACAAGTGGATTCACGGTATTCTTTGATTATGTTAGCCAGCAAGCGCGCTCACGAGTTGGACGCCGGCGCTAAGCCGTTGCTGACCGACTACAAGTCGCCGAAAACCATCGGCCGGGCCTTAGAAGAAATTGCGGCCGGGGCATTGATGATTGATCCGGACGAAAAGGATTTGAACGCCTAAGTTTGGGGCTGAGAAAAGACCAGGTTGCCGTTGGGTGATCTGGCCTTTTTGTTCAGAATGGGAGGTTTAGCGATGCTTCAGGATAAACACGTGACGTTAACCGTCAGTGGCAGTGTGGCCAGCTACAAGGGGGCCGTATTGGCGCGGGAACTCCAACGCGCCGGCGCCCAGGTTCGAGTGGTGTTGACGGCCGCCGCCAGTCGGTTTGTGACCGCCGAAACGTTTGCGGCACTGACTAAGGCGCCGGTCTTGACCGACACCGGCTGGTGGCACGCCGACGGGAAAATCGACCACATCGAATTGGCCGACTGGACCGATCTGGCGTTAGCCGCACCGGCCTCGGCTAATTTGATGGCCCAGTTCGCCAACGGCTTGGCCAACGATGCGGCCAGTGCCACCTGGTTAGCCACCGCGGCGCCCAAGGTCGTGGTGCCGGCCATGAACACCCACATGTGGCAGGCCGCCGCGACGCAACGGAATTACCGGCAACTGTTGGCCGACGGGGTGCAAGTGTTGACCCCGGCGACCGGGTTACTGGCGGAAGGGTATGCCGGCCAGGGGCGCTTCTTGGAACCGACCGACATCGTGGCCCAATTGGCGACGTTGCCCCTAGCTGCCGGGACCGCCGACCTAACGGGTAAACGGCTGCTAGTCACGGCCGGCGGAACCCGGGAACGCCTCGATCCCGTGCGGTTTTTGACCAACGATTCCTCGGGAAAAATGGGGTACGCAATCGCCGCGGCGGCGCAGCGGGCCGGCGCGGACGTGACGCTGATCACGGCGCCGACCAAACTGCCCGTTCCCAGTGGCGTGACCGTGGTGCCCATCGAAAGCACCCAGGACCTGGCCGACGCCGTGTTAACGCGGTTGCCGGCGGCCGACGGGTTAGTCATGGCCGCGGCCGTGGCGGACTTTCAGCCAATCGAGTCCGCGGACCAGAAGATCAAAAAAACCAACGCTAACGACGAACTGGTCTTAAGGCTCAAGAAGACCCCCGATATCCTCCAGGCCGTCGCCGCTCAGAAGCGGCCCGACCAGGTGGTGGTGGGCTTTGCCGCCGAGACCCAGCATTTACTCGAAAACGGCCGCCAGAAGCTGACCAAAAAGCACTTAGACCTTTTGGCCGCTAACGACGTTTCCAGAGCCGACATCGGCTTTAACGGGGATAATAACCAAGTCACCTTTTTGTTTGCCGACGGTCACAACGAGCAGACGCCCGTGACCAGTAAGCGGGCCATCGCCACGACCCTGATTACCCACGTGGCCGAAATCTTTAACCAGAAATGAGGGCGATATTGTGGCGCAAATCGCCCAAGTGATCGTCGATGTGCCGACCATGCAGACCAACGAGCCCTACTCTTACGCCATTCCGGACGCCTTACGCGACCAACTCCAACCGGGGATGCGCGTGACGGTGCCCTTTGGCCATCGGGTGGTCTCGGGGTTTGTGGTCGGGATTACCGACGACACGCAATTTGAGGGTCAGCTAAAGCCGATTCAAGCGGTGTTGGACCTGGCCCCCGTATTAAATTCAGAATTACAGCAGTTAGCCGATTGGCTGGCGACCACCACCTACGCCTTTCGGATCACCTGCATTCAAACCATGTTGCCTAACCTGCTGAAGGCCCAGGTAGAACGCGAGATCGCGCCCACCGCCGAGCTGACGGCCCAGGAACGGGCCACCTACTTTCCGGACGGGATGGCGCGGCCCTTTGACAGCACTAAGCTCGATCCGACCACGTTGTCCGGGCTGTTGAAACTCCGCCAGGCGGGGAAGGTGACGGTGACCTACCAGGTCAAGGATAAAGCGGCGGTGAAGACCACGCCGGGAATTACCACCACGTTACCGACCAGCCAGTTACAGGAACTAGCGACCAGCGTGGCCAAACGAGCGCCCAAGCAGGCGGCGTTGTTAACGTATTTACAGCAGTTACCGGCCCAGCCGGTCGCTCAGGCCAAGGTCATCAAGGATGCCGGTGTGAGTGCTGAGGTGATTCGGGCCGGGGAGACCAAGGGCTGGCTCAAACGCCAACCACTAGAGGTCTACCGCGATCCGTTCCAACAACCGGTCGCGCCGACGAAACCGTTGACGTTAAACGACCAGCAGCACGCCGCCGTGACCGCCATCAATACGGCGGTGACCCAACACGCTGCGCAGACCTTCCTGGTCGAGGGCGTCACCGGTAGCGGGAAGACGGAGGTTTACCTGCAAAGCATCGCCACGGCCTTAAAGCTGGGCCGTAGCGCACTCATGCTGGTGCCCGAAATTGCGTTGACGCCGCAGATGACCAACCGCGTGAAGTCGCGGTTTGGTCACCAGGTGGCGGTGTTGCACAGTGGCTTATCCAAGGGGGAGCAGTACGACGAATGGCGCCGGATCGACCGGGGCGAGGCCACGGTGGTGGTCGGCGCCCGTTCGGCGGTGTTTGCCCCGATTCAACATCTCGGGCTGATCATCATGGACGAGGAACACGAAAGCAGCTATAAGCAAGACGAAAATCCGCGCTACCACGCCCGCGACGTGGCCCTCTGGCGTGGTCAGTATCACGATTGCCCGGTGGTCTTAGGCAGTGCGACACCATCGTTAGAAACGCGGGCGCGGGCGGCCAAGGGCCTGTATACCCGGTTAGTCCTGGATCACCGGATCAACCACCGGCCGCTGCCCACGGTGCACATCGTGGATATGCGTGAGGAGGTCAAGCAGCACAGCGGCGACGATGATTTCTCGGCGCCGTTAATGACCGCCATCCAGGAACGGCTTGACCGGCACGAACAGGTGGTGTTGATGCTTAACCGGCGGGGGTTCTCGTCGTTTATGATGTGTCGGGATTGTGGGTTCGTCTTGAAGTGCCCCAACTGCGACATCTCGTTGACCTACCACGTCAATCCGCGGCTGATGAAGTGTCACTACTGTGGTCACGAAGAAGCCGTGCCGCAGGTTTGCCCGAACTGTCACAGTCGCAAGATCCGCTACTACGGGACCGGGACCCAGAAGGTTGAAGAGGCCCTGCAGAAGTTGTTACCGAGCGCCCGCATCTTACGGATGGACGTCGATTCGACCCGGCGCAAGGGCGCCCACGAACGCCTGCTCAAGCAGTTTGGTCGCCACGACGCCGACATCTTGTTGGGCACCCAGATGATTGCCAAGGGCTTGGACTTCCCTAACGTGACGTTGGTCGGGGTCCTTAACGCCGATACCGCCCTGGGATTACCCGATTTTCGGGCCAGCGAACGGACCTTCCAGTTATTGACGCAGGTCAGTGGCCGGGCCGGCCGGGCCGAGAAACCCGGCGAGGTCTATATTCAGACCTTTAACCCGGACCACTACGCGATTCAGTTGGCCCAAACGCAGGATTACGAGCGGTTCTTCGTGACCGAGATGCACATGCGTCACCAAGGCAACTACCCGCCGTACTACTACGCCGTCCAGCTGACGGCCAGTCACGAAGACGAAAAGGTCGCGGCGCAGGCGATGTATCAGATCCTAGCGGCCGTTAAAACTGGTCTGAGTGATCAGGCCATCGTGTTGGGCCCCACGCCCAAAGCGATTGCGCGGGTCAAGCGGAAGTATTATTATCAAGTAGTCATCAAGTATAAACACGAACCGCATTTAAAAGCCGTCTTAGACCAGATCCGGCAGGGATCACAACGCGCCGCTCGCGGCTTAGCGGTGACCATCGATGCCGAACCCATGAACTTTATGTAGCTCCTTAATTTAAGAAAGTATGGTGTCAAAATGACTTCAGTTATCTTTATGGGGACGCCGAAATTTTCCGCGCCCATCTTACAAAGCTTAATCGATCACGACTACGACGTTTTAGCCGTGGTGACCCAACCCGACCGGCCCGTCGGCCGTAAGCACGTGTTGACCGCTTCACCCGTGAAAAAAGTGGCCGTGGCCAACCACTTGGAGGTGCTCCAACCCGCTAAATTAAGTGGGAGTCCCGAACTCGCCAGAGCCATCGACCTAGCGCCCGACTTGATCGTCACGGCGGCCTTTGGCCAATTCTTGCCGACCAAGTTGCTCAAGGCGGCTAAGGTCGCGGCGGTCAACGTCCACGCCTCGTTACTACCGAAGTACCGCGGTGGGGCGCCCGTGCACTACGCCATCATGAACGGCGACGAGGAGACCGGGGTTTCCATCATGTTTATGGAAAAGAAGATGGATGCCGGGGACGTCTTGGCCCAACGCGCCATTCCCATCACGGAACAAGACGACGTGGGCAGCATGTTCGATAAGCTCAGTGACCTGGGGCGCGACCTGCTGTTAGCCACGTTACCGAAACTGTTAGCCGGTGAGATTACGCCGGTCAAGCAGGACGAAAAGTTGGTGACCTTCGCGCCGACCATCAAATCGAACGAAGAACGGGTCGACCTTAACTTGAGCGCTCATTTGATCGACTGCAAGGTCCGGGCGTTGCGGCCGTTCCCGACGGCGCACATCTACCTTAACGGGGTGCGGACCAAGTTGTGGCAGGTTCGCGTCTTGGATCAAACGACCGACCTCAAACCGGGCCAACTGGTCAGCAAGGACAAGCACCATTTGGCCATTGCGACCGGCGAACACGGGGTTTTGGCAATTGACGAACTACAACCGGCCGGCAAGCCCAAGCTAAGCGTCACGGACTTTCTGAACGGTTCAACGGATGCGCTCACAGTGGGCGAACAGGTGGCTGAATAATGACAATTGATAACGCACGTTCCTTAGCCGTAGAAAGTTTGACCCGCGTGGCTAACGGGGCCTATTCCAACTTACAACTTGATAAAACCATCGCGCACAGCGACTTAAACGACGCGGACCGGCGCCTGTTGACCAACCTGGTCTACGGGACCATCCAGCACCGCTTAACGCTGGACTACTATTTGCGCAGCTTCGTGAAACCCGGCGAAAAACTCGAACCCTGGGTGGAAAACGTCCTCTTAGTGGCGCTGTACCAGATGTTATACCTGGACCGGATTCCCAACCGGGCCATCTTTAACGAGGCCATTCAATACGCTAAGGATAACGGCCACGAAGGTATTCGCCGCTTCGTCACCGGGGTCTTACACGCCATCGACCGTGAAGGCGTGCCCGACGTCGCCAAGATCAGCGACCCGCTAAAGCGGATGAGCGTGACCTATTCGATGCCCGAATGGCTAGTGACGCGGTTGATCGACCAACTAGGTGAGGACAAGACCGTTAGCATCTTAGAAACGATCAACCAACCCGCCGCGCAATCCGTGCGGGTCAACACCGCGGTGACCACCAAGACCGAGGCCAAGGCCGAACTCGAAATCGCCGGCTTCTCGGTTGAGGAGAGTCAGGTTGCGGGCGAGGGCCTGCGGTTAGACGGGCAACCCGCTAGTCGTAGCGAGCTCTTTAACCAGGGCCAAATGACCATTCAAGACGAAAGTGCCATGTTACCGGTCGAAGCCTTACAGATTCAACCCGGCGACCAGGTCTTAGACGCCTGTGCGGCCCCAGGGGGTAAGACCACCCAAATCGCGGCGGCCCTAGATCCTAACCAGGGCGGCCAAGTCACGGCGCTGGACCTGCACGAAAAGAAGGTCAAACTGATCGCCCGCAACGCGGCGCGGTTACAGGTTGCCGACCGGGTCAACGCCATGGCGTTAGACGCCCGCAAGGTGGATCAGAAGTTTGCCAACCAGACCTTCGATAAAATTTTAGTGGATGCGCCGTGTTCCGGAATCGGCCTGATTCGTCGGAAACCCGAGATTCGCTACGATAAGACGCCCGAAGACAGCCAACACCTCCAAACAATTCAACTGGCCATCCTAGACGCCGTCAGCCGGAAACTGAAACGCAACGGGTTACTGGTCTACAGTACCTGCACGATTCTGGACACGGAAAACGCGGACGTGGTGGCGCAGTTCTTGGCCACCCACGATAACTTTGAAAGCGTCCGGGTGACCACGACGCTCAACGTTAAGGGCGACCGGGAAACGGACACGCTAGCCATCTATCCCGACGACTTTGATACGGACGGGTTCTTCGTGAGTGCCCTGCGCCGGAAGAACTAGGGGTGGTCAACCATGGAAGTTGCTTATCGGACGGCCATTGGGGAACAACGGGCCGATAACGAAGATTACGTCGACGTCTTTACCAACCGGGCGGGCCAACACCTCGCCATTATCGCGGACGGCATCGGCGGCCATCAGGGCGGCGACGTCGCCAGTGCCATGGCGGTCTCCCACTTGGGGCACAAGTTTGAAGCCACGACCTGGGAAACGCCCGAAGACGCGCGCGCCTGGATCAGCGGCCAGATTACGGTCGAAAACCGCTCCATTATTGAAAAATCTAACCAGTTTGCCGACCTGAACGGCATGGGGACCACGTTAGTCGCGGCGGTCTACTTCACCACGGAGGTCGTGGTCGCCAACATTGGCGATTCTAGGGCCTACCTGTTGCGTGACGGCAAGCTACGGCAACTGACCGAGGACCATTCGTTAGTCAACGAACTGGTCAAACGGGGGGAACTGAGCCGTCAAGCGGCCCGGCACCACCCCCAAAAAAACATCATCGTGCGGTCGTTAGGGATTTCGGCCGACGCGAACTTTGATTTGAACACCTATCCGTTAGTTGCAAACGACCAGTTGCTACTGTGCACCGACGGTTTGACCAACATGGTCGACGACGCGCAGATCAAGGACGTTTTGCAAAGCGAACAAACGGCGGCCGAAAAGTGTGACCACCTGGTGGCCTTAGCCAACGCGGCGGGGGGCCTCGACAACATTACCGTGTTGATCGTGGTGAACCACGGGAAGGCGGCGAGCTGATGCGGACCGGATACACTTTGAACGGACGCTACCGGATTATCCGGGCGTTAGGTGAAGGCGGGATGGCCAACGTCTATTTGGCCCACGACCTCATCTTAGACCGCGATGTGTCCGTGAAACTGTTACGTTTAGACTTACGCGATGATCCCAGTACCGTGCGGCGCTTTCAACGCGAGGCGTTGGCGGCGACCGAGCTGTTACACCCCAATATCGTCCAGGTTTACGACGTGGGGGAAGAAAACGGCATGCAGTACCTGGTGATGGAATACGTGCAGGGTACCGACCTCAAGGCGTACATCAAGACCCATTTTCCGATTGCGTATCAAGAAGTAATCGAGATTATGGAACAGATCTTGAGTGCCGTGAAGCTGGCGCACGAACACAACATCATTCACCGCGACTTAAAACCACAAAACATTCTCATCGATCCGCAACGGGTGGCCAAGATCACCGACTTCGGAATCGCGGTGACCCTGTCAGAACACAGTCTGACCCAGACCAATACGGTGTTGGGGTCCGTGCACTATTTATCACCGGAACAGGCCCGCGGGGGGATGGCCACTAAGCAATCGGACATCTATTCGTTGGGAATCATTCTGTACGAAATGCTGACGGGGACCGTCCCGTTTGAGGGCGAGACCGCCGTGAGCATTGCGTTAAAACATTTCCAGTCGGAAATCCCGTCCGTGCGCGCCGTGGACGCTCAGATTCCGCAGGCGTTGGAAAACGTGGTCTTTAAGGCCACGGCCAAGCGCCCCCAGGATCGGTATCCCGATGTGGCGGCGATGGCCACAGACCTACAAACGGCCCTGTCGCCCAGTCGTGCGGGGGAAGAACGCTTTAACCCGGCCGGCGACGATGACGGGGAGACCAAGGTCTTGCCGTTGAGCGCGTTAAGCGAGCTGACGGCGGCCGACCAGCCCGTCAAGGCAGCGGTAACCGATGCGGCGGCCCCGGAACCAGCCAACACCACGAGTGAAAAGGCCGCCGATAAGGCCAAGGGCCGTTATCGCAAGCGGCATCCGCGGCGGTTCCGGTTCATCTGGGCGGCCGTGATCCTGTTCTTCCTGCTCGTTGGCATCTTGATCGGGGTGGCACTGTTTCGGCCCCAAATGACCAGCGTGCCTAACGTGGTCGACCGGCAACAAACCAGCGCCCAGACCACGCTAACGGCGGCCCACCTCAAGGTCGGTGAGGTTCACCATACGGCCAGTGCCAAGGTCAAGCTCCACCGGATCATCCGGACGGAACCCCGTTCGGGCACCCAGTTGAAACGCAATACCGCGGTTGACCTGTGGATCAGTACGGGACCCCAACGGTATAAGCTCAACGACTATAAGGGCGACGCGTACGCCAGTACGGCCGCGAAGCTTCAGGCGTTAGGGTTTAAGGTCCACCGCGAATCGGTCCACTCGACCAGCGTGCCGGCCGGGCGCATCATGCAACAAAGCGTCTCGGCGGGCCAAAAGGTGATTCCTAAGGACACCGCCATCACCTTTACGGTTTCCACCGGGTCCCAAACGGTCACGTTAAGCGATTTGACCGATAAGACCAAGACCCAAGCGCAGAACTACGCCGCCGGGCATAACCTAAACCTGGCCTTTCGCTACGCCTACTCGAACGACGTGGACAAGGGTAAGGTCATCCGGCAGTCGCCGGGTGAGGGCGCCGTGGTGCAGGAGGGGGACGAAATCACCCTGACCCTGTCTCGAGGTCCCGAAAGTAAGGGCCCAGAGACTGATCAGTTCAACGTGCGGGTACGGATCCCGTTTGACAGTAGTTCGTCGAGTACCAGCGACACGGCGAGTGACGACAGCAGTGCCGTAGCCTCGTCGGCGACGGAGAACCTGATTCAGATTTATTTGAAGGATCAGGATCACCAACTCAGTTCAATTTATAAACAAATGACCATTACCAGCGATGCGACCGTAACGTTACCGTTTACGGTGGCCAGCGGGAAAGCCGGCGCTTATAAGATTGTGCGGAACGGGACCGTGATTGCCGAAGACAAACACGTCACGAAAGATTAAGAAAAAACCTGCATTTATGGCTCAGTTCTTTTATAATAAAAGAGAACTGAGCTTTTTTAGTCAAAGGAGGTGCGTCATGGAGGGACAAATTCGCCAATCGCTGAGCGGTTTTTACGACGTCTTCAGTGACGGGCAGCTTTACCGGACCCGCGCCCGGGGGAACTTCCGCAAGAAGCGGGTGACCCCGCTGGTGGGGGACCGAGTCGAGTTCGAAAGTTCCACCCCCAAGGAAGGCTACATCTTAAAGATTTTGCCGCGGGATAACGCGTTGACCCGGCCCCCGGTCGCTAACATCGACCAGGGCGTAGTGGTCACCGCCGTTAAGGCCCCCGATTTTTCCACCAACCTGTTGGACCGGCAACTGATCGCCTTAGAGGTCAGCCACATCGCACCGGTGATCTACTTGACCAAAACCGACCTGATCGACGACCAGCAGTACCAGGCGTTTGAGACCCTGGCGGCGGGGTACCGGCGGATTGGCTATCCGGTCATCTTGAGCCGGGAACCATTCGCCGCGGCGGGCTTAGACCAGTTGCGTGACCTGCTAGCGAACAAGGAGACCGTGATCATGGGGCAGACCGGGGCGGGAAAATCCACCCTGCTCAACCACATCTCACCCGATCTGACGCTCGCGACCGGTGAAATCTCGACCGCGTTGAACCGGGGCCGGCACACCACCCGTAAGGTAAGTCTGATGCCCGTGGCGGGCGGCTTAGTGGCCGACACGCCGGGGTTCTCGTCTTACGATACGTTGACCATCGACTACCGGGAATTGGGGCAATATTTCCCCGAATTTTTGGCGCTGGCCAATCAGTGTCGGTTCCGGGGATGCGTGCACGTTAACGAACCTGGTTGCGCGGTCAAGGCCGCGTTAGAGGCCGGCGACCTCCTGCAGAGTCGTTACGATAACTACCTGCAGTTACTCACGTTGTTAAAGAACCAAAAACCTGTTTACAATAAAAAGAAATGAGGAAGAAAATTTATGATTAAAGTAGCGCCATCCATTTTAAGTGCGGATTATGTCAACTTACAACCAGATATCGAAAAGGTCGACCAGGCCGGTGCCGAAGTCTTACACATCGATATCATGGACGGTCAATTCGTGCCCGCTTTATCCTACGGTCCCGGTTGGGTCAAGGCCATCCGGCCCATTACCAAGATGGTCTTAGACGTCCACATGATGGTGCAAAATCCAGAACGTTACGTGGATGACTTTGCCAAGGCCGGCGCCGATATCATCGGGGTCCACGTCGAAGCCACGCCGCACATTCACCGGGCCTTACAAATGATTCAAAACGCCGGTGTGACGCCCGAAGTGGTTATCAACCCCGGGACGCCCGTTAGTGCCATCGAACCCGTCTTAGACATGGTCGGTCAAGTGCTGGTCATGACGGTCAACCCTGGCTTTGGGGGCCAAAAGTTCCTGCACAGCACGGTCGAAAAGATCGCCCAATTAGACGCCATCAAGAAGGCCAAGGGCTACAACTTTGACATCGAAGTCGACGGTGGGGTCAACGACCAGACCGTGGTTGAATGTGCTAAGGCCGGTGCGACGGTCGCCGTTGCGGGCTCTTACGTCTTCAACGCCGATGATCCGGCTGCCCGGGTTCAAGCGTTAAAGGACGCCACGAAGTAATGCCACGGGGGGGAACGTTTAATCTATTGGTGGGCGGTCCCAAGGCCGAATGGCCGGCGAACCTGACCCAAATTGACGGGACCTGGATCGGGGTCGATCGGGGGACCTTACGGTTGATCGAGCAAAATATCCAGCCCGTCGCAGCCATCGGGGACTTCGATTCTTTACAGGAACCGGAACTGCAACTGGTGCGACGTAACGTCAAGGACGTCCGCTCCGCTCAGGCGGAAAAGGACTTCACGGACACCCAGATGGCGGTCATGGTGGCCTTTCGCGACTACCACGCCGAACGGGTCGACATCTACGGCGCCACGGGCGGCCGCTTGGATCACTTCTTGGCCAACCTGTTTTTGGTACTGGAACCCCAATACAAGCGCTATGCGGGGCAGATTCGCTTGATTGACCGACAGAATACGATTTCATTTTTCTTGCCGGGCCAGTACACGATTCATAAGGAGCCCGATAAGCGTTATCTGGCCTTCGTGCCGTTGACGCCGATCGATCACCTGACCTTAAGCGACGAGAAGTACGAACTGCACGACGAACCGATTCCGTACGCGATTTCCTTTGCTAGCAACGAGTTTGTGGGCGAAACGGGGCGTTTTCGGTTCGATACCGGGTTGTTGTGTGTCATCCAGAGTAGTGACACCTACGAGGCGCACCACGAATAAGTAACTTAAAAATGGCATCCTGACGTTGGTCGGGGTGCCATTTTAGCATGGGGGATTAATTTGTTTTTCCTATTAAGTAGTGGTGAATTGGGGCGTCAGGTCATGAGCGGGCAATCCAGGCACAAAAAAATGCACCACCCGGAAAAATCCGAGCCGTGCATTTGTTTTATAAGCCGTGTTTAAAACTAAACGCGGGTTACCTTACCTGATTTCAAAGTCCGGGCAGAAACCCAAACCTTCTTTGGCTTACCGTCTACTAAGATGCGAACCTTTTGCAAGTTCGGCTTCCAAGCACGACGAGTCGAGTTTAAGGCGTGGGAACGCTTGTTACCGAAGCGCGTCCGCTTGCCGTTGATAAAATCCTTTGCCATGGCGTAAACCCTCCTTTGTGGATTCATTACTTTTTAAAAAGCAGGTGCTTTTTACTCACCTGACTAATTTACCATACAATTTTACGGAACGCAATATTTTCTTTCAAGGATTTTTACTTGACACTTAATTAGCGTCAACTCGTGGTTTTTGGTGTTCCTATTTCTATTTTTCGGTGGGTTGTGGTAAGATTAATTTCTGTTAAGCTTACCTGTAGGGCTTAGTGGGTCGATGAGCGGCTGATGAGTCGGTTTCAGCCGGAAGATGAATCACTAAACTTGGCATGACTCGTCCTATATGGTAACAGATTCTATTCTTTGACAAGGAGGCTATTTCCATGGCCGTAAAGATTAAGACTCAGTACGGAACAATTGATATTACCAATGAAGTGATTGCGACCGTAGTTGGGGGTGCCGCGACTGATAATTATGGTGTCGTGGGCATGGCAAGCAAGAATCAAATTCGGGATAACGTCAACGATATTCTCCGCCGGGAAAACTACGCCCGGGGGGTCGTCGTTCGCCAAGAAGATAACGGTGTGGCGATCGACGTGTACGTCATCGTCAGCTACGGGACCAAGATTTCCGAAGTCTCACGTAACGTTCAATCTAAAGTCAAATATAACCTGGAAACGATGCTGGGCGTCACTGCGAACTCGGTGAACGTCGTCGTCCAAGGGGTACGGGTATTGGCGGATTAGCCAACCAGACGACCGAAAGTCAAGGAGGATACTTAGTTGAAAGTCACAGAAATTACTAATCTTGAGTTTGGTAAGATGGTTCAGGCCGCCTCGCAAAAACTAAACCAAAACGCTGATTTTATTAATTCATTAAACGTCTTTCCGGTGCCCGATGGGGATACGGGAACCAACATGAGTTTGTCACTGGCCAGTGGGGCCAAATACGAACGTGATGCCGATACTACGGCGGTCGGGGCATTATCGGTCGCCCTGGCCAAGGGCCTTTTGATGGGCGCGCGGGGCAACTCCGGGGTCATCTTATCCCAAATTTTCCGGGGCTTTTCGCGGAAATTAACCGATAAGACCACCCTGACGGCCCAGGACCTGGCCGACGGATTCGCTGCCGGGGCCGAAACGGCCTATAAGGCGGTCATGAAGCCGACCGAAGGGACCATTTTGACCGTTGTGCGGGAAGGTGCTCAGGCGGGGTTGAACGCCGCCAAGGACACCGATGACGTCTTAGTGGTCATGGATGCGGTCCGCAAGGCTGCGGCCGACGCCTTAGCCACCACGCCGGACCTCTTACCCGTCTTAAAGCAGGTGGGGGTCGTGGATTCCGGGGGTCAAGGCTTGAGCTTTGTCCTGGAAGCCTTTGACGATTCGTTGAACGGCCGGGTGGCGGAAACCGCCGATTACAAGCCCGACGACGCCGAGATGGACGAAATGATCAACGCCACCCACCACCAAAGCGCCCAGGGGAAGTTGGACCCGGCCAGCATCAAATACGGTTACTGTACCGAAATTATGGTGCGGATCGGCCGTGGCAAGCAGGTCGACCACAAGTTCGATTACGATACGTTCTACAACTATCTGGCCGACTTAGGCGACTCTTTGCTGGTGGTCAACGACGATGAAATCGTGAAGGTCCACGTCCACACGGAACACCCCGGCAAGGTGATTGCCTGGGGTCAAGAGTTCGGGGACCTAGCGAAGGTCAAGGTCGACAACATGCGGATGCAACAGGAGACCATCATGGATAAAGACGATGATCAACCCGCCACCGCGACGCCGGCCGTAGCCGCACCAGCCGCCGAAACGCCGGATACCGCGATCATTGCGATCGTGGCCGGTGACGGCTTAGCCACGCTCTTTAAGAGTTTAGGCGTCACCCACGTGGTTCAGGGGGGGCAGACCATGAACCCAAGTACCCAGGACATCGTCGACGCCATTAACGCCTCGAAGGCTAAGCGCGCCATTGTCTTGCCGAACAACAAGAACATCTTCTTAGCCGCCGAACAGGCCGCGAAGGTCGCCGATATCCCAACGGTCATCGTGCACGCCAAGACGGTCTCGCAAGGGATGACCGCCATGCTGGGATACAACCCCGACGCCGAATTAGCCGATAACCAGGCCTCGATGGAAGATAACCTCAGTACGGTCAAGAGTGGCCAAGTGACTCACGCCATTCGCGACACCCAACTCGATGGCTTTGACATCAAAGAGGGTAACTACATGGGCATCGTCGACGGTACTATTCAGGTGACCGCCGCCGACCTACTGGAAACGGCGGTCGACACGGTGAAGGCCATGCTCGATGACGACAGTGAAATCGTCACGATTATTTATGGGGCCGACACCAACGCCGATTTGGCGGATCAACTCCAGCAACGGGTCACCGACTTAGACGGCGACCTAGAAACAGAAGTTCACGAAGGGGACCAGCCGGTTTATCCATTCTTGATTTCGGTGGAATAACCCTGATTCTCGTAAAAGATTGGACATCCGTGTCCAATCTTTTTTATTGATAGTTGGGCGAGAAGCCACGTTTTTTTAAGGACGTGATGAATCGCCCTAACCTTTTCGTGTACTTGTAAACCGTATTACTAGTAAAGCAGCTATATACTGATACTGGAACAGTTACTTGAATAACTAATGAGATAGGCTTTGCGAAAGGTGGTGATTCGATGCTGAAGGGTATCAAGCTTCGCCTGTATCCGACTCGAGCTCAAGAAGGCCAGTTATGGCAATTGTTTGGCAATAATCGCTTTGTTTGGAATCAAATGTTAGCGATGGCCAAGGCCCGGTATAAAAATAATCCAAGTAGTCATTTCATCAATGAATATGGCATGAATAATCTGCTCAAAGCCCTCAAAATTGAATATCCCTTTCTTAAACTCAGTGATTCAACTAGCCTACAGGTCGTAAATCATCAGTTAGCACAAGCTTTTTCGATGCTGTTCAAACATCGCGGTGGTCAACCACACTTTAAATCACGCCGGTCAGCTAAACAGGCGTATACCGGCCGCTTTCCTACTAGTACGCAACTAGTGGTGGCTAAGCGTCGAGTCAAATTACCAAAACTCAGTAGTATCAAAACTAGTAAAACGGGTCAGCTGGTTAATGGTCAAGTTAAGCGTTATACTGTTAGCCATGACGCTACAGGACGTTACTATCTCAGCATTCAAGTCGAATTCCCGGATCCTAAATGCTTTCCTAAAACGGGTGTTCAAGTGGGAATCGACTTGGGCGTAACTAACTTAGCGATTACCTCTGGCGGCCAGAAGTATCCTAAATTTCAAGCGCCCTGGGAGAAACAACAAGGGACTACGTGGCAACGGAAGTTTGATCGGCGCAAACATCAAGCCAAGATTAATGTGATTCAGTGGAACCATGATAAAGCTCACTTGATTAAGCTGGAACTCAATGACTATAAAAACTGGCAGCGAGCTAGGCAAATCAAAGCGCGCTACCAGCGTAAATTCGCTAATCGACGCAAAGATTACTTGAACAAACTGACGACTCAGTTAGTCAAAGCCTACGACGTGATTGTGATTGAAGATTTAAAAGTCAAGAATCTGATGCACAATCATCACTTGGCCAAGTCAATTGCCAATGCCAGCTGGTACCAATTTCGAACCATGCTGGATTACAAGTGTCAGTGGTATGGCAAGCAGCTTAGAGTAGTTAGCCTCAACTATACCAGCCAACAATGTTCTAGCTGTGGGTTTCAAAGTGGTCAGAAGCCACTCGAAATTCGTGAATGGACTTGTCCAAAGTGTGGGACACACCATGATCGTGATATCAATGCAGCCGTTAATATCCTACATAGAGGACTAAAAACGGTCTAATAAGAACCATGAGGCTAGGGACTAGCCTTGGTAAAAAAGTTGAGTTCTGTGAGTTAGGTACTCGGAATACCGACATAACAGCCTAAACACTCCTCAATGTTCCCAGAAGCTCGGTCGTTTACGGCCGGGTAGTTCACCATAGACGTAAGGAGGCGAGCAGGATGGCGAGTTTAAACGATACGGTCGGTGAACTCAGTGGTGTGGGTCCCAAACGGGTCCAGGCCCTAAAGGAATTGGAGATTGAAAATATCAACGACCTGTTGACCTACTTTCCGTTTCGCTACGAGGACTTGCAGGCCAAGGATCCCAGCGAATTGACCGACCAGGCGAAAATCACCCTGAAGGGCACGGTGGCCGCCGAAGCGGTGTTGACGCGCTTCGGGCGTAAGAAGACGCGGTTGAACTTCCGGCTACTCCTCGACGACCACAACGTCATCCCGGTGACCTTCTTTAATCAGCCGTGGTTACGCGATCAGATCGAGACCGGCAGTCAACTGATTGTTTACGGTCGGTTCGACGCCAAACGGCAGAGCCTGTCCGGGATGAAGATCTTAAGCAGTGCTAACGGCGCGATGGGGTCGATCTACCCGGCCAATAAGGAGATTCGCCAGGCCACCATCAAAAAGCTGGTGGCGGCCGCTTATGAGGCCTATGCGCCGGTCATTGTGGATCTGATCCCTGAGACCGTGCGCGAGCAGTACCGGTTATTACACCGTAAGCAGATGATTCACGACATGCATTTTCCGGCCAATGCGAACGCCGCGGCCGCGGCCCGGCGGACGGCTAAGTTCGAGGAATTTTTCCTGTTTGAATTGCGGTTGCAGATCATGAAACAACAGGACCACACCCTGTATGGTCAGCAGTTGGCCTACGACCTGCCACGCCTGAAGGCCTTTATCGCCAGTCTGCCTTACGAATTGACGGCGGCGCAAAAAAAGGTGGTCAACGAGATCTGTTACGACCTCAAACGGCCGATTCACATGAATCGCCTGCTCCAGGGGGACGTGGGGAGCGGGAAGACCGTGGTGGCCGCCATCGCCATGTACGCCGCCATCACGGCCGGCACGCAGACGGTGTTGATGGCCCCCACGGAAATCCTGGCCGAACAACACGCCAACAACCTGGCCAAGCTGTTCGCGGACTTTCCCGTGAACGTGGCGTTACTGACCGGGGCCACCAAACCGGCCGCTCGGAAGGTTTTACTCCCGCAAATCGCCAATGGTGAGGTAAACTTAGTGGTGGGGACCCACGCGCTGATCCAACCCGAGGTCCACTACCATCATCTGGGCTTAGCGGTGATTGATGAACAACACCGTTTCGGGGTGAACCAACGCCAGGCACTCCGCCAAAAGGGCGCCCAGCCCGATATTCTAGCGATGACCGCCACGCCGATTCCCCGGACCCTGGCCATCACGGCCTACGGGGAGATGGACGTGTCGGTGATCAACGAACTGCCGGCCGGTCGCCAACCGATTGAGACCACCTGGATTCGCAGTAATCAGGAAAGCACCATGTTGCGCCGGGTCAAGGACGAACTGGCCGCCGGCTCGCAGGCCTACGTGGTGACGCCGCTGATTGAGGAATCCGAAGCGGTCGACATGAAGAACGCCGAGGCCATTTACGAACGCTTCAAGGCGGAATTTGAACCGCGCTACAAAGTGGGACTGTTACACGGGCGGATGAAAAATGACGAAAAAAACGCCATCATGGCCGCCTTTAAGGCTAACGAATTTCAAGTCTTGGTGGCCACAACCGTCATCGAAGTCGGCGTCGACGTGCCCAACGCCACGTTGATGCTGATTTACGACGCCGACCACTTTGGCTTAGCCCAGTTACATCAGTTACGCGGTCGGGTCGGTCGGGGCAAGAAGGCCTCGACCTGTATCCTGATTGCCGACCCCAAGAACCAACTGGCTATCGAGCGGATGACCACCATGACTAGCACCACCGACGGGTTCGTATTGTCCCAAAAGGACCTGGAACTACGGGGAGCCGGGGATGTCTTGGGTCGCCGCCAGTCCGGGGTGCCCGACTTTAAGGTCGGCGACCCGGTGGCCGACCTCAACATCTTAAGTGCCGCGCAGCAGGTGGCTAAGACGGTGGTCGACGAAAATGATTGGGAGAATCAAGATGCCAATTTAGCCGTGGCGGCGTTTTTGACGACCACGGCGCACCAAACCACGACTATGGATTAATAAAGGAGCGAAACTTCATGAAAATTGCCGTTGACGCTATGGGGGGCGACTACGCCCCAGACGAAATCGTTAAGGGAGTCGAGTTGGCCCGCGACGCCTACCCGGATCTGGAATTCTTACTGTACGGGAAGCCAGACCAGGTCCAACCGTTACTCACCGACACCACGCGTATCACGCTGGTCCCGGCCACGGAGGTCATCGAGATGGGGGACGAACCCGTCAGAGCCGTGCGCCGCAAGAAGGATTCCAGCATTGTCTTGGCCGCCACGGCGGTTCGCGAAGGGGCCGCTGACGCCTTCTTCTCCGCCGGTAATACCGGGGCCGTTTTGACCGCCGGATTACTGATCGTGGGCCGGATCAAGGGTATCGACCGCCCCGGCTTGACCACCACGCTACCCGTCTTACAAAAGCCCGACCAATCGAGTTTTGTGATGTTAGATGTGGGCGCTAACGCCGACACCAAACCGTTCAACGTGGTCCAGTACGCGGTGATGGGTCAATATTACGCCCAGTCCGTGATGCACGTGACCAACCCCAGAATCAGCCTGTTAAACAACGGGACCGAAGCCGACAAGGGCGACCAGAATCACCGTGCGATTCACGACGCGCTGGCCCAGATGGACGAGCTGAACTTCGTGGGCAACGTCGAATCCCGCGAACTCTTGAACGGGGCCGCCGACGTGGTGGTCACCGACGGGTTTACCGGTAACGCCACGTTGAAAGCCATCGAGGGCACGGCGCTATCCATGTTGAAACTCATCAAGGGTGAGATCATGAGCGGTGGCCTGGGCGGTAAGTTAGGCGCCAGCCTCTTACGGCCGGTCTTCCACAACGTCCAAGCGGCCATGGATTACTCCCAGTACGGGGGCGCCGTGTTGTTAGGCCTGAAGGCGCCGGTAGTCAAGACCCACGGGTCGACCAAGGCCCCGACCGTCAAGAACACGATCGGTCAGATCAGAGAACTCTTGAAGACGGATAGTGCGAACCAGTTGGTGACCTATTTCGACCAACATACGGACCAGATGGCGGAGCTAAAAGCCACCCTGAAGTAGCGGCGCAGAATCTGCTAGACAAGGTCACTAAAAACGGTTAGACTACTATTTGAATACTGTGAGCGAGGGATTGGACATGACAAAAGCAGAGATTTTCGATAAAATTGCGGACATTATTGCGGATCGGTTCGAAGTCGACCGGGATCAAATCAACGAACAACTGAACTTCAAGCAGGATTTAGACGCGGACTCCATTGACTTCGTCGAATTCGTCTTAGAGTTGGAAGACACGTTCGGCGCCGAGATTTCCGACGAGGACGCCGAGAAGTTAAACACCATTGGTGAAGTGGTGGACTACATTGTCGCCCATCAAGGGACACAAAAATAAGCATTGAGCGAGTCCGGGCCGCAACCTTTCGTCCCGGGCTTTTTCAATCTAACCAAAAGAAATGAGGAATGGCACGTGATTGCAGGATTAAATCAAGAATTAGCCGATAATTTCGATATACACATTCAGAATCAAGCCTTACTCGATGAGGCCTTTACCCAGGCGTCATACGTTAACGAACACCCGAACCAGGGATTGAAATTTTACGAACGCATCGAGTTTTTAGGAGACGCCGTGATGCAACTGGTCGTCTCGAACTACATCTTCCGGCGGTACCCCCAGATGCCGCAAGGCCGCTTGACCCGGTTAAGAGCCGCGATGGTCAACGAAAATAGTTTTGCCAGTTTTGCGCGTGAGTGTCACTTTGACCAATACATTCGGTTGGGTAAGGGTGAGGAAAAGGCTCAAGCCCGGCAACGCGATTCGCTGCTCTGTGATATCTTCGAGTCCTTTATCGGGGCGTTGTACCTCGATCAGGGCTTGGACACGGTGGTGCGCTTCGTGACCCAAGTGGTCTTCCCTAAGCTCGACGAAGGCCGGTTTGACGAATTTTTCGACCACAAGACGGAATTGCAGGAACTGGTCCAACAACACGGTGCGGTCGACATCGACTACCGCTTGCTCGACGAAGAGGGGCCGGATAACGACCTGGCCTTTAAGGTGGCGGTCTACGTCAACGACAAGGTGCTCGGACAAGGGACGGGACATTCCAAGAAGCACGCGGAACAAAATGCGGCGCGTCACGCCCTGGAAAATTTAAAAGCAGAAGAATAAGGATGGCTCACGATGCGGTTAAAGACACTAGAAATTAGCGGGTTCAAGTCCTTTGCGGATAAGACCCGAATTGACTTTTTGCCGGGGATGACCGGCATCGTCGGTCCGAACGGAAGCGGGAAAAGTAACATTGCCGAAGCGGTGCGCTGGGTACTCGGCGAACAGTCGGCCAAGAGTTTGCGGGGGACTAAGATGCCCGACATCATCTTCGGGGGCTCCGCGGACCGCCACGCCTTAAACCGGGCGTCGGTAGAGATTACGCTGGATAACAGCGATCACTATTTAAAGAGTGCCTACACGGAGCTCACCTTGAGTCGGCGGCTCTACCGGACCGGGGAAAGTGAGTACCTGATCAACGGGCAGAGTTGTCGGTTAAAGGACATCACGGAACTGTTGATGGATTCGGGGATGGGTCAAGACTCGTTTTCGATCATTTCGCAGGGCCGAGTGGCGGCCATCTTCAACAGCAAGCCGGAAGACCGGCGGAGCATCGTCGAAGAAGTCGCCGGCGTGTACAAGTACCGTAAGCATAAGGAAAGAGCCGAGCGCGAACTCGACGAGACGATGGGCAACCTCCACCGGGTCGAAGACATCATTGCCGAACTCGAGGGGCGCTTGAAGCCCTTAGAGGAGCAAAGCGACTTAGCCCAGGACTATCTGGCGCAAAAAAAACGGTTTGAGGAGCTGGACCGGACCCAACTCGTCCGCCAGCTACATGCCGAAATGGCGCAGAAGGCCGATTTGGATAAGGAAGTCCGACAAAAGAAGGGCCTAGTCCACGAACAGCAGTACGCCCAGCAACAACACGGGCAAAAGGTGCAGGCCTTACAACAGCAACAACAAACGTTGCTTAAGCAAAAAGACGACCTGCAGGCCCAACTGGTCACGGCCACTAAATTAGTGGAACAACGCCAGGGTCAGGTCAACCTGTCCGGCGAGCAACGACGGAACCAGGCGACCCAACAGGCCCGTTTGGCTCAAGAACTGGTCACGACCAAGCAACGGGTGCAGGACTTAACGCAAAGTATCGCGACCGAAACGGCGGCAATCAAGGACCTCGAAGCCACGATTAAGGCCCACCAAGCCGAAATCAAGACGCTTCAGGCGGCGACGGCCGAGCAGGTGATCGACCAGTTGCGTGAACGGTTGGAAAGCCTGCGAACGGCCTATTTCGACCAGAAACAGCAGGTCGCTGCTTGGCGGAACCAACGCCAGTACCTCCAACAGGATCAGGCGCGCCAACAGGAACGGGGCAAGCGCCTGACCGCCCAACTGAGTGATTTACAGGCCACGGCACAAGCCACACAACAAGCGGCCAGCGACCTTAAGGCTCAGGCTACGGCGGCCCACGACCAACTAAGTCAGGCTGAACAGGCCAACGACGCCGAGGCGGGTCAGTACCAAGCACACCAGCAACAGTACCGCCAACTACAACGCAACTGGCAGGCGGCCCTAGAGGTTTATCAGCGGGCCAAGACCCAGGCGGCCAGTCAACAGGCGGCCGTCACGGAATACGGTGGCTTTTACCAGGGCGTGCGGGCAATCTTACGGCAGCGCGACCGGTTCACCGGCTTGCTGGGGGCGGTTTCCGAACTGCTCAAGGTGCCGAAGGACTACACGACCGCCATCGAATACGCGTTGGGCGGGCAATTGCAGCAGGTGGTGGTCACGGATGAGGCCACGGCCAAGCAAGCCGTGCAGTACCTGCGAGAAAACCGGGCCGGTCGGGCGACCTTTCTGCCCGTCACTACGGTGCGGCAACGACAACTCGACGCCACCACGCGGCGTCAGCTGGCTGGCCTCGACGGGTTCGTGGGCGTGGGGAGTGACCTGGTGACCATCACCAGTAACGCCCAACCCATTCTGAACTATCTGTTGGGCACGACCATTTTAGCGACCGACCTGGACGCGGCGGTGGCGCTTAGTCGCCAGATTCACCACCGGTACCGAGTCGTTAGTCTGGCCGGCGACGTGGTCAGTGCTAGTGGAGCGATTACCGGGGGTCAAGCCCGGCAGTCCCACACCAGTGTCTTACGGCAACGTCAAGAGTTAGAGCAGCTCCAAACCTCGCTGACCAGCATGGAAGCGCAACTTCGTGATCAGGAAACCAAGGTCAAGGCGCAGCGTGACGCCTTACAAGCCAGTGAGCAACGGAGTCAAGCGTTACAGACCCAATTAAACGCGCTACACCCGCAATGTCGGCAACTCGACGACCAACTGGCCGCCGCCCAGACCGCGGCCAACCAGGCAAAACGGCAACTCCAGGCCGCACAGGTGGAACTGCAACAAACGACCGGGAGCGCCGAGGGCACGACCGACGCGGAGTTACAGGCCAAGATGACCCAGGGGCAGGCCGCCATCGCCCAACAGGAAACCAATTTAAAGGCCTTGCAAGCTCAAATCAAGACGGAAAGCGACCACCAGGCGACCCAACGCCAAACGCTGACCACCAAGCAAACCTGGGTGGCCGGTGCGGTGGAACGTCAACAACAGCAACGCCAGACGTTGCGGCAACATCAGGCCGATTTACAAACGGCCCAGGCGAACCAGCAACAACTGGTCCAAGAACAAGCCCAGCTGGCCCAACAAGAGGGAGTCACGCCCGCTGAGGCGGCGGCCCAACTCAAGGCGGCTCAGGCACAACAACAAACCACGAAGCAGGCGCTCGCGACGGCCAACGACCGCTTAGCGCAGGTCAACGACCAGCTTGAAACGGCCAACACGGCTAACGACCGGGCGACCGGCTTGTTGCAGGTGGCCAACGACGACTTGAAGACGGCCCAGGTCAACCAGACGCGCATCGACGCGTTGATCGACCAGCAGCAAAATCAATTGTCTGAGAAGTATCATCTAAGCCTCGCGGCGGCCGAGGCCGACCTGAGCGACTTACCGGCCGACCAACTGGCCGTGCAATTAAAGTTGCTAAAACGCGGCCTAGCGGAGATCGGCACGGTCAACTTAAACGCCATCGACGAATACCAGGACGTGCGCGAGCGGTACGACTTTTTGACCCAGCAACGCGACGACTTGTTGACGGCCAAGGACCAATTGACCGCCACCATGAGTGAGCTGGACGACCAGGTCAAGCACCGCTTTAAGACCAGTTTCGACCAAATCGCGACCAAGTTTACGGCCACGTTTAAGCAGATGTTTAACGGTGGGACGGCCGAGTTAGTCTTGACCGCTCCGGACGACCTGTTGACCACCGGGATCGACATCATGGCTCAGCCGCCGGGCAAGAAGTTCCAGAACATGGGGCTTTTGTCCGGGGGTGAACGGGCGCTAACGGCGATTACGCTGTTATTTGCGATCCTCCAGGTCCAGCCCGTGCCGTTTTGTATCTTAGACGAAGTGGAAGCGGCGTTAGACCCGGCCAACGTGACCCGGTTTGCCCGTTACATTCATCAATTCCAAGCACAAACCCAATTTATCGTGATCACCCACCGGAAGGAAACCATGGTGCAAGCCGACGTGTTGTACGGGGTGACGATGCAAGAATCCGGGGTCTCCAAAATGGTGGCCGTGGATTTGAACCAAGATTCTGAGACCACTGCGGAAGGGAAGCAAGCATAATGGGATTATTTGATATTTTCCGCCGGCGCGCCAAGCACCCGGCGAGTGAAACGCCAACCAGTGAAACCGTCACTAGCGAAACCAGTACGACCAGTGAGAGTACCAGTTCGGTGAGCGGGGTCAAGACCAGTACGAGTGTGACCAGTACCACGGCCATGCCAAGTACGAGTCTGACCAACGTCGCGTCCGTTTCGACGACCTCGGTCAGTGCGGCCAGCGAAGACAGCGAAACGAGTGTGTCCGCGACCCCGTCGACGAGCACCTCTAGTCTGACCAGTACGGCCACGCCGAGCGCAACGTTGAGTGCGCAACCGACCTCGGTGGCTAGCGAGACGTCAACGGCCTCGACGGGTAGCGCATCTGTACGCAGTTCAACGAGTCTGACGACGGCCAGTGAGGCCTCCGTTTCGGCGGTGACGCCTAGTCTGGTCAGCACCACGACCAGTACCAGTACGGCATCGACGGCCAGCCCGGCGTCGCTAAGCACGAGCACCACGACCGCTGAACCAACGGCCACCAGTGATGACCAACCGGCTAGCGACGAACAACTCTACGACCAAGGATTGGCGAAGACCCGGCACACGTTCGGGGAACGCCTGAACGCCTTACTGGCAAACTTCCGCCACGTCGACGAAGGCTTCTTCGACGATTTGGAAGAAACGTTGATTGGGGCCGACGTCGGTTTTGACATGGCCGTGAAACTCAGCGACGAGTTGCGCAACGAGGTCAAGCTACAAAACGCCAAGAAGTCGACGGACGTCCAAAACGTGATCGTCGAAAAGATGGTCGAAATTTACGACCAGGCCGGCAGTCAAGAAGAAAGCAACGCCTTAAACTTTGCGCCGGAAGGGCCGACCGTGATCCTGTTTGTCGGGGTCAACGGGGTCGGTAAGACCACGACCATCGGGAAGATGGCCAACCGGTACCACCAAGCGGGCAAGAAGGTCCTCTTGGCGGCGGCCGACACCTTTAGAGCCGGGGCGACCGAACAACTAGACGTCTGGGCCAAGCGCGCCGACGTCGATATCGTGACCGGTAAACCGCAATCCGACCCGGCCGCCGTGGTGTTTGACGCCGTGCAAAAGGCCAAACGCGACGACTACGATATCCTATTCGTGGATACCGCGGGTCGGTTACAAAACAAGGTCAACCTGATGAACGAGTTGGCCAAGATGAAGCGGATCATTACCCGCGAGATTCCAACGGCGCCCCACGAAGTTTTGCTGGTCTTGGACGCCACGACCGGGCAAAACGCGTTGACGCAGGCTAAACTCTTCAAGGAATCCACCGACGTAACGGGAATCGTCTTGACCAAGCTCGACGGGACCGCCCGTGGGGGGATCGTGCTAGCGATTCGCAACGAGTTACACGTGCCCGTGAAGTTCATCGGGCTGGGCGAACAGATTGGCGACTTACGGCCGTTTGATCCAAACGAGTTCGTCTACGGCCTCTTCAAGGGCTTGATCGACGTATCAGCGTTGGATAAAGCAAAATAAGTCTTAGCGATAAAATTAATTTGGTCGGCGATTAGGACGAATCTTAACAGACGAATTCGGCACTTCCAAACCCGTCAGAGATGGCTGGAACGGGGTGGACACGGCTTCAAGCCTCCCGAACCGAGCCTTGAAGGCCGACCTTGGTCTAAGCCGGGTCCGTTTTCCCCCTTGAGCCCATTTCTGACGGGGCCTTCAGTTCACACTGATCATAACAGTAACGCTAATATATTTTTGTCTGATCAGTAAGTGTGTTTTGAGATAGAACTTAGCTGATCAATTAAGGGACTTCGCGAAAAATTCGTGGAGTCCTTTTGTTTGGTTATCCTAGGAATTAGACTGAAGTGTTCGATGGCTATTGTGAGTGAGGACAACGTTGCCAGAGATTGATGGTCATTGAGCACCGGAAGGCGACCAGCTTTATCACGTTTTTGCGGTAACGTTCGCGAAAAAAATTGACGAAAGCGCTAAAAATCGGTACTCTAATAGAGTGTGACACTACCGAAGGGGGCGTTTTACTTTATGGAACTAGAGAAGAACTATCGCATCAACTCTCTCTTTGCGTTCTATCAACCCTTGTTGACCGCTAAGCAGAATAATTATATGCAGCTGTACTACGGTGACGACTATTCCTTGGGGGAAATTGCCGAAGAATTTAACGTGAGTCGCCAGGCGGTCTACGATAACCTGCGGCGGACCGAGAAAATTTTAGAGTCCTACGAAGCAAAATTACATTTATATCAAGAATTCACCGCCCGGAACCAACAAGCCGATGAGATTCAGACCTACGTGGCGCAGCACTATCCGCACGACGCGACGTTGAACCGGCTGGTGGCGGGCTTAGAACATCTCGAAGAACAATGAAAGTTAGGTGGCAAATTTAATGGCGTTTGAAGGATTAACCGAACGACTACAAAACGCGATGCGGAAGTTGCGGGGCAAGGGGAAGGTTTCCGAAAGTGATTTACGGGAAACCATGCGCGAGATTCGCCTAGCCCTCTTAGAAGCCGACGTCAACTTTACGGTCGTTAAAGACTTTGTGAAACAGGTCCGCGACCGGGCCATGGGTGCCGACGTCCTCGAAGGACTGAACCCCGCCCAACAAATCGTTAAGATCGTTGACGAAGAACTGACCAAGACCATGGGGGCCGAAGCGGTTCCGCTGAACAAGTCCGACAAGATCCCAACCATTATCATGATGGTCGGGCTCCAAGGGGCCGGGAAGACCACCACGGCCGGGAAACTGGCGTTAAAGCTAAAGAATGAAGAAAAGGCCCGTCCGTTAATGATTGCGGCCGACGTGTACCGGCCAGCCGCCATCGACCAGTTGGTCCAAGTGGCGCAAGGTATCGACGTCCCCGTCTTTCAACTGGGGACCGACGTCAATCCCGTGGATATCGTTCGCCAGGGGTTAGCTCAGGCCGAAGAAAACCATAACGATTACGTGATCATCGATACCGCCGGGCGGTTACAGATCGATGAACAACTGATGGACGAACTGGCCAACATCAAGGACTTGGCGCACCCCGACGAAATTTTGCTGACCGTCGATGCCATGACCGGGCAAAACGCCGTGGCCACGGCTGAAGGGTTTAACGACAAGCTCGACGTTACCGGGGTCGTCTTGACCAAATTAGACGGGGACACCCGTGGTGGGGCCGCCCTGTCGATTCGTGCCGTCACCGGCAAACCAATCAAGTTTATCGGGCAAGGCGAAAAGATGACCGACTTGGACGTCTTCCACCCCGACCGGATGGCGTCACGGATCTTGGGCATGGGGGACATGTTGTCCCTGATCGAAAAGACCCAGCAGGAATACGACCAGAAGCAGGCCCAAGAACTGACCGAAAAGATCCAGGAGAACTCGTTTGACTTTAACGACTTCGTGGATCAGATCAGTCAGATTCAAAAGATGGGGCCGATGGAAGACCTGATGAAGATGATCCCGGGGATGGCCAATAATCCGGCCTTGAAGAACGTCCAGATGGACCCCAAGGACATCGAACACCTCAAGGCCGTGGTCTACTCCATGACCGAACAGGAACGGACCAACCCCGACGTCTTGAATCCCTCGCGGCGGCGGCGGATCGCGGCCGGTTCCGGCCGTCCCATTCACGAAGTCAACCGGATGATCAAGCAGTTCAATCAGATGAAGAAGATGATGAACCAGGTCTCCAAGGGCAACATGTCCGGGATGGAACAGATGATGGGCCAGACCGGCATGGGCGGCGGCTTAGGTGGCCGGATGCAGAAGATGGCCATGAGCCGCATGTCACGGCAAATGAAGAAGAATAAGCGCAAACGTTTGAAACGTAAGCGTCGTAAATAGTAGACAGGCTAGTCGACTTCCGGTATACTAAGTTTAATCATAAGGGAGTAACTAGCAGCGAGTCTGTGGCCATTTCGTCAGCAAGAAGACGTTCCGGGATGGTCTTAAATAGTGAGACTTATGTGTGTTCACCACGGGGTGAAGACGCGTAGGTCTCATTTTCTTTTACCGGAAAATGGGGCCCCGCGGTAACGTTTTGTTTAATTTTAGGAGGATTAACAATGACTAAACGACCGCTGTATCAACAGACCGTCGACGCAATTTACCAACAGTTACAGACCAGCGACCAGGGACTGAGTGCCGCCAGTGCGCAAGAACGTTTGGCCCGCGACGGTAAGAATGTCCTGGCGCAACAGAAAAAAACAACCCTGTTACAACGCTTTATGGGGCAATTCAAGGACCTGATGATCATTGTATTATTGGTGGCGGCCGCTATCGCCGGGTTGACCGGGGAACTGGTCGACGCCGTAATCATCTTATTGGTGGTAATCTTAAACGCCATCTTCGGAGTCTTTCAGGAAGCCAAGGCCGAAGAGGCGATCAACGCCTTAAAGGACATGGCCGCCCCTAACGCCACGGTGCGCCGCGACGGCTCTGTGCTGACCGTTAAGAGCGACGAGTTGGTGGTCGGCGATAGCGTCTTGCTGGAAGCCGGGGACGTGGTGCCCGCCGATTTACGACTGGTGGAGGTGGCCGGGTTAAAGGTTGAAGAAGCCGCGTTGACCGGGGAATCCATTCCGGTTGAAAAGACCAGTGACGTCCTAACCGGCGATCATCTGGGCTTAGGGGACCGCACCAACTTAGCCTTCATGGCCAGTAACGTGACCTACGGCCGGGCGACCGGGGTAGTCGTGGCCACGGGGATGGCGACCGAGGTGGGGCGCATCGCCGGCATGTTGGAAGCCGCCGACGAGACCACCACGCCACTACAGGCCAACCTGGTGCAACTGGGGAAGGCTTTGACCGTCTTGATCCTGGTGATCGCCGCCGTGGTCTTTGGCTTAGGCCTATGGCGCGGGACGGCCAACGTGATCGACATGTTACTGACGGCGATTTCGCTAGCCGTAGCGGCAATTCCGGAAGGGTTACCGGCCATCGTGACCATTACGTTAGCTCTGGGGACCCAGCGGATGGCCAAACGCCACGCGCTGGTGCGCAAACTCCCGGCGGTCGAAACGCTGGGGAGCACCGACATCATTGCCTCGGATAAGACCGGGACGTTGACCCAAAACAAGATGACCGTTGAACAGGTGTACCAGAACGGTCAGTTAGTATCCGCCGCCGAAAATCCACTCCGGGACGATGACCCGTTGGCCCGGATCATGTTACTGAGTAACGATACTCAGCAGTTGGCCGACGGTTTGGCCGGGGACCCCACGGAAACGGCGTTGGTCCAGTACCAACTCGATCGCCAGTTTCCGGTGGCCCAAACGTTGAGCGATTTGCCGCGGGTCGCCGAGATTCCGTTTGACTCGGAACGAAAACTGATGACCACGGTGCACCCACTAGGCGACGGCCAATTCATGGTGGCCGTCAAGGGGGCGCCCGACGAACTGCTGAAACGGGTCACGCGCGTGGATTTGGCCGGTGACGTGACGCCCCTGACGGCGGCCCAACGCACCGCCATTCTGGCGACCAACCACGACCTGGCCACCCAGGCAATTCGGGTGTTGGCCTTCGCGTACCGGGTCGTGCCCGCCGTACCGGAACCGTTAGACTCGGCGACCGCCGAGCAGGACCTGATTTTTGCCGGACTGGTGGGGATGATCGACCCCGAACGACCGGAAGTCGCCCAGGCCGTTGCTGAAGCCAAGGGCGCCGGGATTCGTCCCATCATGATCACCGGGGATCACCGCGACACCGCCGCGGCTATCGCCCAACGGTTAGGGATCATCACCGCCGACCAGACGAACGCCGTGTTGACCGGTGCAGAATTGGACGCTTTAGACGAGGCGACGTTTCAAAAAAACGTCGACCAATACGCGGTTTACGCGCGAGTGGCGCCCGAGCACAAGGTGCGCATCGTCAATGCTTGGCAGAAACGCGGTAAGGTCGTGGCCATGACCGGTGACGGGGTCAACGACGCGCCGGCGTTAAAGGCCGCCGACATCGGGATCGGCATGGGCATCACCGGGACCGAGGTGGCCAAGGGGGCCAGTGACATGGTCTTAGCCGACGATAACTTTGCTACCATCGTGGTAGCGGTCGAGGAGGGCCGGAAGGTCTTTGCCAACATCCAAAAGGCCATTCAGTACCTGCTGTCCGCCAACTTAGGGGAAGTCTTAACCCTGTTTATGATGACCATGCTGGGCTGGCAGATTTTAGCCCCCGTGCACATCTTATGGATCAACCTGGTGACCGACACCTTGCCGGCGATTGCCTTAGGGGTGGAACCGCTGGAACGTAATTTAATGAACCGGCCACCGCGGGGCCGAAAGTCCAACTTTTTCTCCGGCGGGGTGCTCGGTGGGATCCTCTACCAGGGGTTCCTGGAAGGGGCGTTAACGCTGGGCGTGTACTGGCTGGCCATTACCTTCCCGGTACACGCCAGCGCCAGTCTGGCCCACGCCGATGCGTTGACCATGGCGTTTGCCACGCTGGGCCTGATCCAACTCTTCCACGCCTTTAACTCCAAGTCGATCCACGGCTCGCTGTTTAAGATCGGCGTGTGGCGCAACAAGTTCTTTAACTGGGCGATCGTGATCGCCTTTGGCTTGCTGGCCATGACGATTCTGGTGCCAGGCTTAAACGGCATCTTCCACGTGACGACGCTGACCCTGGGCCAATGGGGAATCGTGGGCTTAGCCGGCCTCTTGATGGTCGTCATTGTCGAAATCGTCAAGTTTTTCCAACGCCGGACGTTGCCGCAAGTTAACGGCTAAGCCGAGTTGATTGGGCTAATCAGTTAAAATAGACGCTAGCTGGGCCCACGAGATCTCTCGTGGGCCTTTTGCGTGGAATATAGTAAAATAGACTATAATTACAGTTGCCAGATAGAGGATTATTCAGGGCAGTTCACGAAAGGAGTCGGACAAGGTGGCTTTAACCTACCAACAATGTTTACAAGCAATCCAGGTGGTCTTAGCGAGTGGCAGCGTGCCGACCATCGTGGGGGAAGCCGGGATCGGCAAGTCCGCACTGGTGGCCGACGTGGCCCAACACCGCCACGCCAAGCTCTTCACCACGGTGGTCAGCCTGGTGGAAAAGGGGGACTTGGTGATTCCCGTGCCACCACTGACTAGCGATTCGTTTATTCAAACGGCCCACTACGGTCAACTGGCCGACGTACAGTTCGGCTATTCGCACACCCTGGTCAGCTTGATCCGGTACGCCGAGGACCACCCCAACGACGAAATTATCTGGTTTCTCGACGAGTTCAACCGGGGAACCCAGGCGGTCCAAAGCGAGTTGATGAACCTGGTCTTGCAACGCCAAATCAATAGTTTGACGTTGCCTAAACAGGTCCATTTGATTCTAGCGGAGAATCCGGACGCGACCATGCAGGGCTTTACCACCAGTCATTACGGGGTGACACCCGGCGACGCGGCGATTGCCGACCGGACGACCCGGCTAGTCTTGCAGGCCGATACGCCGACCTGGTTGACCTGGGCGCAAACGCGGGTGGGCGACCAACCGCGCGTGAGTCCGTTAGTGACCGACTACCTGACGGCAAACCCCAGTGACCTGTTTACGGCGCCAACGGGCGATCAGGAAGACGCCGACCTGCAGCCAACGCCGCGGGCCTGGGCCCGGGTCTCACGGCTACTACGCGAACTGGATCGCCAGGAATTGTTAGGCACGCCGGCCATCGTCCAAGAACTCCTCGTGGGGAACCTGGGGGCGACGGTCGGCACGGCCTTTGCCGGTTACGTGCGGACCAAGCGCCCGACGTTGACCGTGGCCCAGCTTTACACCCGAGACGCCGCGGTGACGACCTTTCAAACGCTGAATCCGGCCCAGCAACAGCGCCTGTTGATCCAGTGCCTTGACGCGGTGGCCGACTGGCCGTTGACCCGGGCGGCCACCGCCGAACGGTTCACGCAGCTACTGATGTTGTGTGCGCCGGACGGTCAGTTTGCGGTGGCCCGGACCTTAGCCCAACGACCGGGGCTCCTAGAAAGTCTGTACCAACAGGTCAATACCACGACGGCCGTGAGCCAACTTTACGCGGTGCTGACCCAGATCGGCAAACGTAGCAGTCAAATCGAGGTGTAGGCGATGGTGAATCTTTCGGGACGGTTGACCCGGTTAAGCCGGTTACCGGCCAACCAACAGGCGCTGGCTACCCGGGAATTAATTCAAATGAGCGACATGTACCTGCTCCAACACGACCCGTTTTACGGCCGGGTGCTCAGCCAGTTGGCCGTGACCCTACAGGATCGGCCCACGCCGCTGGGACTACGGGCCAGAGAAACGGATTGGCAATTAGTGGTCAGTCCCCGGGCCTTGGCCCAAACGGCCTGGACGGGCGCGCAGTGGCTAGCGATGCTGCGGCACGTGGTGTTGCATCTGGTCTGGGATCACCCGGACCGTTACGCCGCGGCCCTGCGCTCACCCCAACAGGCTTCTTTGGTGCGCTGGGCGACCGACGCGGCGGTCAACGATTACCTCGACGATTTACCGGCGGACGCCGTGACCAGTCGGACGTTACAGCAGGTCATCGGCCACCCCGTCGCGGCGCAACAGGACTCGGCGGTATATTGGCAAGCCTTACGACACTGGCGGGCCACGCAGACGCCCACCACGACCGCGACTAGCCGGACGGCACCGACTCAACGGTTGGGCGATCAGGCCGTGGATCAGCTCGCGACGGCCACCCCGCAACCGGGCCAGCGCGATGGGCATCTGGGCTGGCAGGCCGGTCAACTGAGTGACCAGGCCCAGCGCGAGCAATGGCGCCAGCAGGTCCTCGCCACCACGGCGACGGCGCTGAGTGCCAAGCAACGTGGCACCTTACCGGGGCAGGTCCAGGCGGCCTTGACCGTGACGCCGGCTGACCACCCGCTGAACTGGCAGGGCCTCTTGCAGCGGCAATTAGGTCGGGTGCCGGCGGGGCGGCAACCCGCGTACGGACGATTTAACCGCCGCCAGCCTCAGCGTATGGAGCTACCGGGACAGACGGTTCAGACCTGGCAAAATATTCGCATTTTTGTGGACGAATCGGGATCGATGGGCAACCAAGAGATTGCCTATTTGTTAAGTCAATTAACCCGGTTACTAGCGCTTTACCCGGCCAGCATTCGGGTTTACCCGTTCGATACCGTCGTCCACGACCACCAAAGCTTCACCCTGAACGGCCGCGTTCCCGACGTTACCCGGGTCGGTGGCGGGGGAACAATCTTTCAGGCGATCTTTGACGCCTTGCCGCGGCTGCTAGGTGGGCAACCGGGCCAGCTGGCCATTCTGTTGACCGACGGCTACGGTGAGGACCGGGTGACCTGTCCGTTACCGCTCGACGTCATCTGGCTACTGACCAGTCCCGTGGCGCAATTTTCGGTCCACCACGCGCCCGGCCGGGTGATTAGCCTGGCCGCCGATCCACAACTACAAGCTTTAAGGGGGAATCTGACATGACCACAGTCTTAACGGCCGACGAATTACGGGCGGTCCTCTTACAAACGCCGGCGTATCGTAACGCCCTGGCGATTTTAAATGATGAATGGGGCAGTCACGCCCAGGAAAACCCGCTGTACCAAGCGCCGATGACGATCGCGGACTTACGGTTCGTGGCGCACTTACAGGCGGTCGGCTTTCACGCGCCCGTTTTAGATTTCACCGATTATAGTGCGGTTTCCGAGTGGATCATTACCCACCAGGCGGCGTTGACCCCCAACGTGATCGCTTGGTTACGCCGGCCGTTCGATTAATTTTAAGGTGTAAAGAAAAAACTCTTTACATCATATCTAGAAACTGGTATATTATTACACGTTGAAAGAAATACAGGAGGTGTCTACATGTCAGTAAAGATTCGCTTAAAGCGGGTGGGTTCTAAGAAGCGCCCATTCTACCGAATCGTGGTTGCCGATTCTCGGAGCCCTCGGGATGGCCGGTTTATCGAAAACGTTGGGACTTACAACCCAGTAGCGACCCCAGCCGAAGTTAAGTTAAACGAAGAATCCATCATGAACTGGTTGAACAACGGTGCTCAACCTTCAGATACGGTGAAGAACTTACTTTCGAACGCCGGGATCATGAAGCAATACCACGAAGCTAAGTACACTAAGAAGTAGTGATTAGCCATGACCGATTTTAAGGCATTAATTCTTGCAATTGTCAGCCCCCTCGTGGAGCATCCGGATGATTTGGTCGTTACGACCACGGAAACGGATCGTTTCTACGAATATCGGTTAGCCGTACACCCGGACGATGTTGGTCGGGTCATCGGTAAGCAAGGCCGGGTCGCCCAAGCTATTCGGACAATCGTCTATAGCGTGCGCGTCAACGGCAATAAACGGGTTCGGCTCATCATTGATGACCGCCCGGCAAAGACTCTCGAGTGAGGCGGCGACGTTTCCCTCGAGTTTTTTGTATCATCGATTAAATTAGTCACGCGAAGACCTGGTGCGGGGTCTTCGATTGATAAACAACGCACCAAGTCCAAAACAGATGGGAGTAGAACCATGACGTATTATACGGTGGGCACCATTGTCAACACCCACGGCATTAAGGGCGAAGTGCGGGTCATTGCGACCACCGACTTCCCCCAGAAGCGTTTCGCCAAGGGGGCCGTTTTATGGGCCTTCATGCCCAACGCCACGCAACCAACTAAGCTGACCGTGGCGACGGTGCGGCAACACAAGCAATTTTATCTGTTGAGCTTTACCGGCTACCCGTCGATCAACGACGTGGAAGGGTTCAAGACCGCCACGTTAAAGATCACCGAAGACGAACTCCAAGCCGACGATTTAAAGCCCGGGGAATACTATTACCACCAAATCGTGGGCCTGACCGTAGTCACGGTCGCCGGCGAAAAGCTGGGAACGATCAAAGAAATCTTGTCGCCGGGCGCCAACGACGTGTGGGTCGTCCAACGGACCGGTCAAAACGACCTGTTGTTGCCGGTGATCGACCAAGTGGTCAAGGACGTGGACCTCGATAACCAGCGGGTCACGGTCGAATTGATGGAGGGGCTCGACTAATGCGGATTGACGTTTTAAGTTTATTTCCCGATATGTTTAGTGGCCCGATGCACGATTCCATCGTGGGCAAGGCCATCGAAAACGGTCATCTGACCATGCCGGTGACCAACTTTCGCGATTATTCGACTAATAAGCACGGTAACGTGGACGATTACCCCTTTGGTGGGGGTGCGGGGATGCTCTTGCAGCCCCAACCAATCTTTGACGCGTTAGCCGCCACGCAGGAACAGGCTGCCGCGGAAGGCCTCCCTAAGGGCCGGGTCATCTTAACGGATCCGGCGGGGGTGACCTTCGACCAGCACGTCGCCGAGACGTTCGCCCACGAGGAGCACCTGACCTTTTTGTGCGGGCACTACGAGGGCTACGACGAACGGATTCGTAGCCTGGTGACCGATGAGGTGTCGTTGGGCGACTTCGTGCTGACGGGGGGCGAACTGCCCACCATGGTGATGATCGACGCGACGGTGCGATTATTACCCGGCGTGCTCGGTAACGCCGAATCGGCGCCCGGCGACTCATTTTCGTCCGGGTTACTGGAATACCCGCAATACACGCGGCCCGCGGACTTTCGCGGGATGACCGTCCCCGACGTCCTGATTAGTGGTAACCACCAAAAGATTGCCGAGTGGCAACAAAAAGAGGCCCTGCGGCGGACCTACTTACGCCGCCCGGACCTCATCGACCACCAACACCTGACCCAGCAACAGAAGCATTTGTTGGCCGACGTGCGGATCGAAGAAGAGGAAAAACGTGATCAGCAGTCAAGAAGTTAACCTTTACAGGGCTTCATAGATATGCTAAACTTATTTTTGGCTGTTTAGCCACAGAAACAACATTCCGCTGTCGAAGTCTGAGGATGAATGTTGGCGAAAGGAAAGAAAAAATATGCGCCAAAACCAATTAATTGCTAAGATTAACCAAGCTCAATTACGTGACGATGTACCGGACTTCCGTGCCGGGGATACTGTTCGCGTTCACGCCCGGATCGTTGAAGGGACTCGCGAACGGATTCAGTTATTCGAAGGTGTCGTTATCAAGCGTAAGGGTGCGGGCATCCAAGCCACTTACACGGTACGTAAGATCAGTAACGGTGTCGGTGTGGAACGGATCTTCCCATTACACTCCCCACGAGTTGCTAAGATCGACGTTATCCGCCAAGGTCGGGTACGTCGGGCTAAGCTCTACTACTTACGTGAACTTAACGGTAAGGCTGCGCGGATTCCAGAACGCCGTCGGAACTAAGCACGTACTTAAAAAACACCAACCCTCGTGGTCGGTGTTTTTTTATTGGCTTAAATTAGAGAACGCTTTCATTTTAAACAACGAGACTCATTAACATGACCAAGGCCAACCCGACCAGCCCGGACAAAGAACTGAGCAGCGTCCAGGTTTCAAAGGTTTCCTTAATGGTTAGGCTAAAGTACTGGTTGACCATCCAAAAGCCGGCGTCGTTGACGTGTGAGCCGAAGCTGGAGCCGGCTCCGATGGCTAAGACCAGAAGGGCCAGGGGCACGGTCAAATGACCGACGATGGGCAGTAATAGGCTGGCCGTCGTCAGGGCCGCCACGGTCGTCGAACCCAGGGAGACCCGAATCAACGCGGCCATGAGCCAGGCGAGAAGCAGCGGTGATAAGCCGGTGTGGAGCATGAAGCCGGCAATTTGATTGGCCAAGTGGCCGGCGAGCATGACCTGCTTGAGGCCGCCCGCCGCCCCGATGATCAACAGTAACATCCCGATGCTACTGATGGAGGCTTCGATCGAAGACAACACGGCCTGATTGGTCCGGTGTTGGTGCCACCCCATGGCCCAGAGTGCGAATAGCAACGCGAGAAACATGCTAAAACTGGAATTGTTCAGGGCGGCCACGGCGCCATTTTTCACGCCCAGCGCGGTAAATAGCGTCCCTAGCGACATGAGAATCACGGGCATTAATGCGGTGACTAGCGATAGACGCAGGCTTGGTAACGGCCGGTCGGTTGTCGGTGCGGGGGATAAATCACCGACGCCGGGCAAAAATTTGATCTGCCGAAAGCTCTTGGGGAACCAATGTTGAATCAACTTGGGAATAAGGACCGCCGTGATCAAGAGGTAGGGCACGGCTAAGCACAGGCCATAAGCTAACACTTGGCCCAGGTTAGCGTGAAGTAACTGACTGATGGCCACGGGCGCCGGGTGTGGCGGTAAGAAGGCGTGGGCCGTGCCTAACCCCATTAACATGGGCAGGCCTAATTTCAGCATGGGCTCGTGAACCTCTAGCGCCATGGCAAAGACGATGGGGATCATGACGACCATGCCGACCTCAAAGAACAGCGACAGGCCGATGATGAAGGCGGCTAAGGCCACGGCCAGTTGGATGTGCTGGTGGCCAAATTTCTGGGTCAACGTGTCGGCGATTTGTTTGGCTCCGCCGGCATTGGCGACCAGTTTACCCAGGATGGCCCCAAAGGCAAAGACCAAGACCAGGCCGCCCAGCTGAGCGCCCATCCCGGTGCCAATCAGGGTCATGGTCTTGTCAACGGGGAGCCCCAGGCAGGTGCCCAGAAAGATGGACGCCATGATGATGGCGAGAAACGAATTCATCTTGCAAAAGGTGACTAATAGGATTAAAACGATCAGGCTTAACGCTAAGATGAGCAGACTCATACGGCTTGCCCCCCTTGATTCAGCGGCAACCAGGACATGATCCGTTCCAGACGGGGCGTCCAGAAGTTCCAATTGTGGCCGTTCGTCCCGGGTTCCCAGGTGTAGTGGTTCCCGAAGGCTTGGGCGAACTTGGTTCGGTAGCGTAGGTTGTCGGCGTTTAAGAAGTCGGTGGGTCCGCCGGCCGTGGTGTAAACTTTAAGATCGGCCGTGGCGGCCCGCGGATGGGCGAGCAGCCAGTCGATATTTAAATCAGAGTGGTGGACGTCCTGACCGCCCCAAATGGCCGTCGGGTTGGGCGCGTCGGGGTAGCCTAGTGTCCCGTCTTTAAGACCTTTAATGAACTTGGGCAGATCCACGACAGCGGACATGGCGACCGCGGCCTGAAACTGCTCGGGATGGGTTAACGCCCAACGTAGGGCGCCGTATCCGCCCATGGAGTAGCCGGCCACGAAGTTATCGGCGCGGTCGGTGGCCAGTGGAAACGTGAAACGCATCCGGTCGGGGAGTTCCTGGGTCAGATAGGTCCAGTACCGGCCACCGTAGGTCATGTCCGCGTAGAAACTGCGGTCGACGGCGGGCATAACCATGGCGACGCCGAAGTTGTTGGCGAGGCGTTCGACCCCGGCGCGCCGGAGCCAAACGGTATCGTCGTCGCCCAAACCGTGGAGGAGCCACAGGGTCGGAAACCGGGTACCCGGAGTGAACTTCGGGAGTTGCAGCTGCGCGTTTTTAATTTCGGGGAGCACGACCTGGACGCTCACGGTGTGGCCCAACGCATTGGAGAAGAATCGATTGGCATGAAGTGACATTAAGAAGACTTCCTTTTTTTAATTAATCGTTTTTTGTATCCGCTTACATTATTAAGTATGCCCCGTTAGCAACGTTAAAATGGCAAATTTCAGGTGACAAAACCGTCAATTTCGGTTTATCTGGGTGAGTTGGCGCCGGTATTGCAGCGGCGTGGTGTGATAGACTGCTCGAAAGGCACTGGTCAACGCCTTTTCGTTGGGAAATCCCACCAGGTCGGCTTGTCTCGCGTGAACGGTCCGTAGACGGTCAAACGTGGCTTGCAAGCGCGTATAGGCTCTCGAGTGGCGAATGAACGGTGTCTGGACGGTGTTTAGAGCGAAAACGTGTTGTGCCAAGGCCGGATACAGGGCGGTTAATTCTTGGGCCGGATAAATCAGGGTTACGGCATCGTAGGCGGTCCGGTCGCTAGCCGGGGTAAAGGCGTGGGGGACGTTACTGTTCAACACCAGGGTATCGTGGGCGCGGGGCCGGTACCGCTGGCCGTTAACGGTGACCCAGTCCTCGGCCCCAGTAAAGACGTAATTGACTTCGATGGCGGCGTGAAAGTGCGTGGGCACGAGGTGAAAATCGTTATGGTGAAAGATGAGTTTACCCGGGGCTTGTTGAGACGCAAAAAATTCGTATTTCATGGGTGTTCCTCCCTCTAACGCTTAGTGTAGGTGGCGGTGAGGATGAGGGTGGAAGGCGGCACTTAGAAGGCGTAGTGACTAAGCAAACCCACACGAACTAATCAATTGGGTCAATTGATTTTTCAATTAGTTGGGCTCTGGTTTAGTCAACTGGTTAACCACCCGTCTTCACGGGCATTTAGTGGGTAAATTGTTTAAGATGGAACGCGAAGAAGGTGGGACGTTATGCGGAAAACGACGCAGGCTTTATCCGGCGCGGGAATGTTGATCACCCTGGGAATCGTGTACGGGGACATTGGCACGTCACCGTTATACGTGATGAACGCCATTTTAGCCTCGGCGCGGCAACCCGGGGCACTCCAACCCACGGTCCTATTGGGCAGTATCTCGTTGATCTTTTGGACGTTGATGTTGATTACCACGATTAAATACGTGTTCCTAGCCATGCACGCCGATAACCATCACGAAGGTGGCATCTTTGCGTTGTTTGCGTTGGTGCGTAACCGGGCGAAGTGGTTGATCTGGCCGGCCTTACTGGGCGGCGCCGCGCTGCTTGCCGACGGGACGTTGACCCCGGCGGTGACGGTCACCTCGGCCGTGGAAGGCCTGAAGGGGCTCAAACTAGGACCACTGACCGTTAGTCCCAACCAAGGCATGGTGTTGGGCATCGTGACCGGAATTTTACTGGGGTTATTTCTGATCCAGCGTTTCGGGACGGTCTCCATCGGGCGGTCGTTTGGCCCCATCATGTTTTTGTGGTTTAGTTTCATTGGGGGCGTGGGTCTATGGAACCTCTTGGCGGCCCCGGGGATGCTAAAGGCCTTGTCGCCGGTGTACGCGATTAAATTTTTGGCCAGTCCGCTCAATTCTCAGGGAATCTTTATTCTGGGCAGTATTTTCCTGGCCACGACCGGCGCGGAGGCTCTGTATTCGGACATGGGGCAGGTGGGCCGCGCGAACATTTACGCGACCTGGCCGTTCGTCTACGGCATGTTAATGCTCAGCTACCTGGGTCAGGGGGCGTGGTTACTGACCCACGCGTCGCTGACGACGGCCCAACTGCACCGGCTTAACCCGTTTTACGCCATGGTGCCGGCCGGTGGGCAGGTCGTGGCGATCCTCTTGGCCACCTTGGCGGCCATCATCGCCTCGCAGGCGTTGATCACGGGCTCCTACACCCTGGTCCACGAGGCCATCGGGTTGAAATTATTACCGAAACTGCGGATCAAGTTTCCGGGCAATTCCGCCAGTCAGATCTACGTGGCGACGGTCAACTGGCTACTGTGTCTGGTCACGTTAAGCATCGTGTGGTTCTTCAAGACCTCGGCACACATGGAGGCGGCTTACGGGTTGGCCATCGTGATCACCATGCTGATGACGACGCTACTGCTGCACGCCTTCTTGCGACCCCGGCACCCGGTACTCGCCACGATTTTTGTGATTGGGTTTGGGACCCTGGAAAGTCTCTTTTTAGTGGCCAGTCTGGTGAAGTTCTGGCACGGTGGGTACGTGACGTTGCTGCTGACCTGCCTGATCTTACTCATCATGGTGGTCTGGTATCAGGGCAATCGGCGACTGGACGCGAACTTAAAGGAAGCCGAAGAAGTTTACCTGCCAACGTTCTTGCCGCAACTGCAGGCGTTGAGTAACGATGCGGAGGTGCCGACGTTTGCGACCAACTTGGTCTACGTCAACCGGGTCCGGCCCGACCAGACCATTAAACGCTCGGTGATCTACTCGATTTTGGACCAACAACCGAAACGTGCGAAGGTCTACTGGTTCATCACGGTCAACGAAACGGATCAGCCGGCCGACTGTCACTACACGGTCAACCTGCACGGCACCCGCAACGTGGTCGATATCCAACTCTACCTGGGTTTCAAGAAGTCCCAGCGGTTAAACGTGTACCTGCGTCAGATCGTCAACGAATTACTGGATAAGGGCCTAATCGACGGTCAAACGCCGGAATATTCCAGCGAATTACACCGGCGGGTGGGGAACTTTAAGTTTGTCATCTTAAACCAGCAGTTCCAAGACCTCAGCGCCCACGACCTGTCGACCATTGACCGGTTATTGATCGGCGGCCGGCTGTTACTGCAACGGGTCTCGGTCTCGACCTCACGCTGGTACGGGTTGGAATTTAGTGACGTGATCGAGGAACGCGTGCCGTTGTTCATTGGCCAGCAACCGGACCCGCAATTGAAATTAACGCGCGTTAAGCATTAAAGTGAGAAAAGCGATGGAGCAATCCCCATCGTTTTTCTTTTGAAATCGGTAACACAAAAATTACTTTAACTTTTAATTTATAATTGAAGCGTGGTTCAGGGACAAAGCCAAAAAACGCCATCACGGTTGGGTGATGGCGCAAATTTTGACCGTCATGACTTAGTGACGAAAGTGCCGGTGCCCCGTGAAGACCAGGGCAATACCGTACTGATCGGCCATGGCGATGGAGTCTTTGTCGCGGATGCTGCCCCCGGGTTCGGCGATGGTGGTGATGCCGTGTTGCGCGGCGTATTCCACGCAATCGGCCATCGGGAAGAAGGCGTCGGACACTAGCACGGCTTGGGCGTAGGCCGGCTGGACTTCGGCCTTGCCGACGGCGATCTTGACCGCGTCGATGCGGTTCATCTGACCGGGACCGATGCCTAAGGTCTGACTCGGCGTGTTGATCACGATGGCGTTACTCTTAACAAACTTGATGGTCTTCAGGCCGAAAAGCACGCCTTGTAACTGGTCGGCCGTGGGTTGAGCCTGGCTGACCACTTTAAAATCGACCGGGTCGTCCAGCACGTGGTCACGTTCCTGCCGCAAAAGGCCGCCGCGAATGCTAACGAGTTCGGCCGGTTCGGGAGCGGTCGCGGTGGTGAAGTCCACCGTTAGGAGCCGCAGGTTTTTCTTCTTGGCCAGCACGGCGTAGGCGTCGTCGTCAAAACTCGGTGCGATGATGATTTCCAAGAACAGCTGGTGCATCTTGGTGGCCGTGGCCAGGTCGACCGGACGGTTCAAGACGATGATCCCGCCAAAAATCGACATCGAGTCGGCCGCGTAACATTTGTCCCAGGCCGCTTCGAGGGTGGTCGCCGAGCCGACACCACAAGGGTTCATGTGTTTTAAGGCGATGACGGTCGGGGCGCTAAATTCGCGGATCAGGCCCAACGCCGCGTCGGCGTCCTTGAGGTTGTTAAAGGATAGCGGTTTTCCGTGGAGTTGCTTGGCCGCGGGGATCGAGAAGGGTGCCGGTTGATTTTCCCGGTAAAGGGTCGCAGCTTGTTGCGGATTTTCGCCGTAGCGTAAGGCTTGTTGCCGTTGGTAGGTCACGGTCAACGGGTCCGGCGCGTCGGATCGATCGGCATCGGTGGTCAAATAATCGGCGATCAGGGCGTCGTAGTGGGCCGTGTGCTGAAAGACCTTGGCGGCCAGGTGGCGGCGCAGTTCCGGAGTGGTGGCTTCGTCACTGATGGCTTGCCCCACGGTGGCGTAGTCGGCGGGGTCGCAGACCACTAGCACGTCGGCGTAGTTCTTGGCGGCCGCCCGAATCAGTGAGGGTCCGCCGATGTCGATCTGTTCCACGGCCGCGGCTAACGTGACGTCGGGTTGGCTGATGGTTTGAGCGAACGGATAGAGGTTGACGCACACCAAATCGATGGGGGTGATGTGGTGGTCTTGTAACGTTTGTTGGTGGGTGGGATTGTCCCGTTTGGCTAAGATGCCACCGAAGACCAGGGGGTTCAGGGTCTTCACGCGGCCGTCGAGCATTTCGGGAAAGTGAGTGACGGTTTCGATGGGCGTCACCGGCACGTTAGCGGCGGCTAAGGCGGCCTGGGTCCCGCCGGTGGAGACCAGCTCGTAGTCGTGAGCCAGCAACGTTTGGGCAAAGGCCACTAAGCCGGTTTTATCAGAGACACTGAGTAACGCACGTTTCATAAAAAATTCCTCCTCGTTATAACGGAAATAGCGGTAGTTCGGCTAGAAATTGGATGTCGGTGCGCTGGGCGGCGGCCCCTTCGGCTAAGATGGCGACCTGACCGACCACGGTGGCTCCGGCTTGTTGAACCAACACGCGAGCAGCGTTGAGTGAGCCCCCGCTACTGATGACGTCGTCGACGATGACCACCCGCTTGTGCGCGAGGCTTTGGGCGTCCAGGCCGTCCAGAAATAACCGCTGGGGGGCGCTGGTGGTGATGGCGTTGACCGGGACCGACAGGGGGTCACGCATGTAGTCTTTTTGCGACTTGCGGAGCACCACGAATTGCGCGCGGTTGGTCAGGCGACTGAGTTCCTGGGCGAGCGGGATGCCCTTACTTTCCATGGTGATGAGATAATCGAAATCGGCGGGCATTTTCTGCGCCAGGGCGCTGGCGGCGTAGTCGGTCAATTCGGTGTCGCCTAACAGAACGAATGAGGCGATGGCGAGTTTTGGACTAATGGGCATGATCGGTAACTGCCGGGTCAACGGCCCTAAAGTTAAGGTATAAGTTGGTGACATGGTCATGGATTAAACCCCCAATCCAAGTAGTGGTAAGACAAATTTGAGGACGGCACCGGATAAGAGCCCGGCAAACGGGTCGGCAATGGCGGTCACCACCAGGGTGATAGCGGCCACGGTCCCGTTGGCGCCGTGTAAAGCGGTCGCGGCGTTGGCCGGGAAAATGACGGCCACGCCCAGGATCAAGAGAAATCCGGCAATCGAGGCACTCGGCACGTATTTGCCAAGTTTTCCCAACCACCCGAACGCTAAGACGGCCGCCATGAGTAGCATCATCATGATCCCGGCGACAACGGGTTCGGGCGCACTCCCGGTGGCCGAAATGATGGCTTCGACGGGCGCCCCCCCCAGCAGACTAGTCCCCATGTCGGCGATAGCCTGGGTGCCGGTCAACAGGTTTAAATTGACCGGGTTGGGCTTCTGGCCGGTCATTTGGCCGGTAATCAGACCGTATGAGATGTTGGCCCCAATGTTCAGGCAGGCCAGGCTCAACGCGCCCCGGATCACCCGGACGTTGACCTGGGGCTTGGTGAATACGAAGCGCCGGGCGGTCACGTGGGCCGGTAACTCGGCACGGTAGTGTTGGCCGAACACGGCGGCCAGGCTGGAACCAATCACCGAGACCACGATGGTCCAGACCAGGTCCTTGGTGAGCAGGTAAACCAGAATGGCGATGGTGATGGAGAGCCCACCGGCTAAACGCTGGTCCTGGGCCAGACTCAGGGCGATCTTAGCCAGCATGATGCCCACCCCGGCCATCATCCCGGCCATGATGTTGTTGCCGAGAATGTCGACGATCTTGGTCAACGTCCCGGTGACGCCGATCACCAGCATGATAACGGAGCCACCGAAGATGATGGACGTCCGTTCGCGCAGGTCGCGGCCGAGTTTTCCCGTTAAGGCCAGGGATTCGGCCTGAAAGGATAAGGGGGCCACGGCCCCAAAGACGCCGTTGACCGCTGAAGCGAAAATAAAGGAAAACAGGGTGGGAAAAATTGCGAAACCTAACGACATGGCCATGATGCCTTGGGGAATCCCGTTTAAAACGACCCCAATGGCCGCGAGTAAGTCGGTTAACCAGTGCACATTACTTCCTCCTCAGTTGAATATTATTCGTCTTTCATGCTGATTATAGCCAATTCAAGCTGATTCAGTCTAGATTAAATCGTAAATTAATTAAATTTAATATAAATAACGTTATATTTTGCAAGGAATTTACGTAAAACCCGAACAAAATTTAAAAATGATCGCCAAAAAGCCATTTCCCCGGTAATTTCCAGAGAAATGGCTTTGGTTAGGTCATTGAACAATTAGTTAAACTGAGGGTTGCGAACGAAGCACCGGTTGCTTAGTCTTCGCTAGCGACTTGGTCATCCACCGAACGTTTTTGGGCGTTACGGTAGAAGATCCAGGCCACGGCCCCGAAGAAGATCGGGCCGATGATGGTCCAGAAGGCCGTGATGTAGTCGTGTTCCAGGATTGGTTGGAGACAGGTGAAGCCGATTCCCCCGACCAACACGATCAGCACTAACGTGACGATTACGTTGGTCCATAACCGGCTGGTGTAGACCTCAAACGGCCGGTCTAGGTCGGTACGGCGCTTGAAGAACGGGAAGGCCCCAATCAAGAAGAGGTACGGGAAGGACGTCGACACGTTCCCCATGTCGGTCAAAATCAGGTAGAACTGCTTAGCCGCCGAGCCCCCGAAGGCGACCAGGAAGACGAAGACCGCCACGATGATGGCCTGCAGCCACATCGAGTAGGCGGGCATGCCGACCTTGTTGAGCTTGGTCATCTTCTTGGGCCACAGTTTCGGCGAAGACCCCAGGATAAAGGACTTCAGTGGCGAGTAGATCAGCACGAAGAAGGAACCTAAGTACCCCATGAACATGCTTAACCCGGTCAGGCGGGCAAACAGGTGGCCTAAGCCCGCGGATGTACCGGCGGATAAATGTAAGGCGTGCCCCAAGACCAACCCTAAGTTATTCATCAAGACGTAGGTAATGTTCCCTAAATTGACGGCGTTTTTACCGAGAATTTCGTGCCAATTGGTGCTGATCCCCCACAGGAAGATCGACAGGGAGTACATAATTGTGATGGCAATCGTGGAGATGATCAAGCCTCTGGGGAAGGTCTTTTCGGGCCGATCCATGGAGTCGGTGATGCCCCCCATGGATTCCATCCCGGCGTAGGCAAAGACCGCGTACGTTACGAACGAGATCAGCGCCATGGGCGAGGAGAATTGGGGATTGGGCGACGCAACGAAGCTGTGCATCCCGTTGATGGGTTCGGCCAAGTGGCCACCGTTAGCAATGAGAATCACGATGCTGGCCACGAAGAATAGGGCGGTGAGAAACATCACGAAGATCCCGCCCAACGATGAGATTTTGGCGATGGAGCTGACCCCGCGCGTGGCAAAGAAGGTCACGACCAGGATCCAGGCGATACCCAGTAACCCGATCGTTTGCGTGGAACTTAAGCCGAACAACGACCAAGTTTGGGTCTGGTCACTGCCGGAAATCAGCGTGGATAACGGGATCCACACTTTTGACGAGGTGGACAGCATCCAGATGACCCACGAGGACAACCAGATGAAGGTCCCGATGAAGGCCCACTTCTCGCCGATGGAACCGGCCAACCAGGAGTAAATCCCCCCCTTGGCTTCCTTGAAGGCGGAGCCGTATTCGGCCAGCATTAAGGCGCTGGGCAAGAAGAACAGAAGGGCGGCTAAAATGTACCAGATGATACTGGCGTAGCCCATTTGGTCGTAAGCGACCGTGGTGTTAGCGAAGCCGTAGATGGCCGTAAAAATCATTAAGATTAAAGTCGAAAGTTTAATCTTTTTTTGCTTTTCCATTTGTCTAATAATCTCCCATTTGGTGGGGCGAACGTCCCAGCAAGTCTATAAGTTCAAATCTTGATGATAGTTTAGCGGACCCAGGTCAGTCGCCTGGGTGATGAATTGCGCCGCCAAGTCGCGGTATCGCTGAATACCCAATGCGGCGGCTTTGGTGGACTGGGCGGTCAGGTAGTGCGTTAATTCTAGGCCAGTCAAGTGTTGAGCGACCGCGTCGGTTTGGTGCACCAGGTGAGCCAGGTCGCTGCGGAGTTGCTTTTGGGTGGCGGTTAACTGAGTCACGGTTTCGTGGTAGTGCGCGTCGTTTAACACGCTGACCAGCTTGTAGACCCAGTAGGCCGATTGGGCATCGTAGGTCGCCGTGCCGGCTTGGTAGGCCGCGGGTGTCTGGTCGATCCCGGCGTAAAACGGAATGTAGGTGCTTTGCGCGCCCACGCCCATGGCGAGCCACTGGATGCCGGCTAAGGCCGGTTCGAAAGCGGGGCGTAGCTGAAGAACGTGGGATTCTTGCGTTTTGGCCAAGCTGACGGGCCGGAACCGTTTGCGGTCGGCCGGGCTACCGGCCCCCACGGGATCGTAGGGCGTGCCCTCGAAGTGACTACTGAGGTAGGCCTGTGCGTCGGTGACGTCCAGCTGGCGGTCGGCGTATTGGATAAAGGGTAAGTCAAATGATTGCGGTTGCGCGTCGACCTGCGGGGTGAAGCGGTGCTGACCGTACCAGACCCGCGGGGTGTTGTAGTACAGATCCGACTGGTCGCGGGTCCCGAAGATTTCGCGCCAGTTAAACTGATCGCGGTGCGGGTTTAGGTGATTTTCGTCCACGAACCGTTGCAGATCGGTGGCGAACAAGAAGTTAGCCGGATCGTGAAAATCAACGGCCTGGATGGCCATCTGGTTGGCCACGACGGCGTAGGCGTGATCCGGGATCCGCTGGGCGACCCAGTAGTGCCCGGCGCCGGTCTCTAAGTACCAGGCTTCCGTCTGATCGGCAAATAAGATCCCGTTGGACTCGGCGGTGCCGTAGTATTCGACCAGTTGGCCTAACCGTCGAACGCCTTCACGGGCGGTACGCACGTACGGTAGAACCACGGTGACCATGGCCTCTTCGGCGATTCCCCGTTTAACCAGGGGATCACAGCCTAAGACCCGGTCGTTGGAATACGTGCTTTCGGTGGCACTCATGGCCACGCCGTATTCGTTGATGCCGGCCTCTTCAAAGACCCCGTACTGGTCCGTCCATTCGGGCGTGGCGGTGTACTTGGCCGCGTGCGCCGGTAACGGCATCGTAAAGCCGTTGTCCGGGCTGACAAACTTGGCGGCGACCGTCTCTTGGGCGGGATGGACCACGAAGTGTTTGGGCCAAGCGGCCTTGGCATCCTCGTTACGACCGATCATTACCGAACCATCGATGGACGCCTTCGCCCCAATCAAGATACTGGTACAAGCGGAATAATTCATGACGACGCTCCTTTCAAAATATGTATAAATTTACGCTTCTTATTCTAACATTTTTTGCATAATCCGGGTTGATTAGGGGTAAACTCTCATTAATTTGTTTATTATTCTCATGAAAGTAAATATTTATGCATAACTCGTATAGGCTGAAAGACCAAGGATTACTCAGAGGGTCGCGCTAATTGCCCACTTAACGGTGCTTTTTGTGCTAGTCAGGGCCCCGGGGATGTGGTTAAATAGTGACAATAAACACTGCCGGGAAGGGTGGAAAATGAGAATGGCATTAGAACTAAAACAGCGTGGGCGCCAGTTATTGGTGGCCTTAGGCGCGTCGGTGATCAACGCGATCGCCTTGAACGACTTCTTGACGCCGGGAAAGATCTTTAGTGCGGGAATCAACGGGATCGCCCAGATTGCCGCTCTGGTCGGCGAGACCATGGGCTTCCATATTGGGACTGGGTGGTTCATCATCCTGTTCAACATTCCGATTGGGTTACTGGGGTGGTTTAAAGTGGGACGGGGCTTTACGGTCTATTCGATCATCGTGGCCGGGACCACGGCCGTCTTGTCCATCTTGATTCCGGTGACTTCGATTGCCCATAACGCGTTACTCGCGGCGTTATTCGGGGGGATCTTGACCGGGGTCGGGGTCGCCTATTCGCTCAAATATGGCTTTTCGACCGGGGGGATGGACATCGTCGCCGTGGTGCTGGAAAAGACCACGGGCCGCACAATCGGCACGCTGATGATGTTAATCAACCTGAGTATTATCTTGTTAGCCGGGGCGTTATTTGGCTGGGAGAGTGCGCTATACACCATCATCTCCATTTACGCGATGTCGCGGGTGGTCGATAGCATTCACACCCGTCACCAGAAGCTGACGGCCTTTATCGTGACCACCAAGCAAGACCAGGTGATTCACGAACTGCACCAGACGCTGATTCGCGGGATCACGATTATGCCGTCGGTCGGGGCCTACCGACATCAGGCCAGCGCCGTGTTGATGGTGGTGATTTCGCGTTACGAACTCTACGACTTGGAGCACGCGGTCAAGGAGACCGACGCCGGGGCGTTCGTTAACCTGGTCAGTACCGTGGATATTGAAGGGAAATTCTATAACGAGACCGAGCAACTCCGGGTCCGTCAGAGTGAACAACACCCCCATTAGAATTGCTCTAGGCCAAATTTATCGGTATAATAGAACCTATCCTCAGTTAAGAAGGGAACGAGAAGTATGCCAATCGTCAACATTGATTTGATTGCGGGCCGTTCACAAGCCCAATTGAAGGCGCTAGTCGCCGACGTCACGGCGGCGGTCACCAAGAATACCGGTGCGCCGGCCGAACACGTTCACGTGATTTTACGCGAAATGCAACCGAACCGTTACGGGGTTGCCGGCGTGTTAAAGAGCGACGAAAAGTAAGCCCATCAAAAGGCCGGTCATTTGTTTCGACGGAAGCGTCGATTCGAACGATCGGTCTTTTTTAACGGCCGTGATAGTGAGCGCAAGAAAAATTTATAAACCGGCACCAACGCTGTGGTAGTCGGGATGGTAGCGGTTTTATTGAGGGCTTTTGTTGGCGTGACCGTATCTTTTCGGTATACTAGACATAATTGTGACAGCACGGTGCCTTGTGCCCGTAGTTAATGAACGTATGAATGGAGATTCTGACGATGGATGATCAACAATACATGATGGCAATTGACGAAGGGACGACCAGTACCCGCGCAATTTTATTTGATCGAAACGGTCAGATTGCGGGCCAGGCCCAACGGGAGTTTCATCAGTACTTTCCGCAGCCCGGGTGGGTCGAACACGACGCCAACGAAATTTGGAACGCGGTGCAGTCCGTCATTTCCGACGCGCTGATTGATTCCGAGATTCAGCCCTACAAGGTGCGCGGTATCGGCATCACGAACCAACGGGAAACCACGATTGTCTGGGACAAGAAGACCGGGGAACCAATCTATCACGCGGTGGTTTGGCAGTCCAAGCAGACCAGCGCGATTGCCGATCAGTTGAAGGCGGACGGCTACACCGACGCCATTCACGATAAGACCGGGTTGGTGGTGGATTCGTACTTCTCGGCCACCAAAATTAAATGGATTTTAGACCACGTTGACGGGGCTCACGAACGCGCTAAGAACGGCGAGTTATTGTTCGGGACCATCGATACCTGGATTTTATGGAAATTAACGGGAGGTCGGGTCCACGCGACCGACTACACCAACGCCAGCCGGACCATGCTCTTTAACATCAACACGTTAAGCTGGGACCAAGACATCTTAGACTGGTTGGACATTCCGGCCGCGATGTTGCCGGAAGTCCGCTCCTCATCGGAAATTTACGGCTACACGGCCGGGTACACCTTCTCCGGGGTCCAAGTCCCGATTGCCGGGATCGCGGGGGACCAACAGGCCGCCCTGTTCGGTCAAACGGCCTTTGATCGCGGGATGGTCAAGAACACTTACGGCACCGGGGCGTTCATCATGATGAACACCGGGACCAAGCCGACACTCTCACACAACGGGTTACTGACCACGATTGCTTACGGCCTCAACGGCGAGATCAACTACGCGCTGGAAGGGTCGATCTTCGTGGCCGGGTCGGCGGTCCAGTGGCTCCGTGACGGCATGCGGTTCTTCGAGCACGCCAGCGAGTCCGAAAAGATGGCGGTCGACGCCGAGACCACCGGCGGCGTGTACGTGGTGCCGGCTTTTACCGGCCTGGGCGCGCCGTACTGGAACCAGGAAACGCGGGGGGCCGTCTTTGGCCTGACGCGCGGGACCACGCGCGAACAGTTCGTGCGGGCCACGGTCGAAGCCATTGCGTACCAGACCCGCGACGTGGTCGATACCATGACCAAGGAAACGGGGATGGCGTTGCAGTCCCTAAGCGTCGACGGTGGGGCGGCTAACAACAACTTCTTGATGCAGTTCCAAGCCGACATCTTGAAGACGCCGATCAAGCGGGCGGCCATCAACGAAACCACGGCGCTGGGGGCGGCTTACCTGGCTGGGTTAGCCGTGGGTTTCTGGCCAAACATCGACAGTATCCGTAAGATGCACAAGCTACGCGACGAGTTTACGCCGCAAATGGCCGACGACCGGCGCGAGAAGTGCTACGCGGGCTGGCAAGCGGCGATTAACGCCACCCAAGCGTTTCATCAAGATTAACTAGCTATCGCCGAAACGCCCGCGGACAATCGTCGCGGGCGTTTTTAAGTGGCTGATTGTGGGAAGAAAACCGGCCGTGACCGTCAAAAAGGGTAAAACGCTTACACCCTTTAAACGATTAATTCGGTATAATGGAGGTAAATCCTTTTAGAAAGCGGGCTTTACCATGAAACTCTTACACGCACCCTTGCTTCGATTGTATCGTCTGGGAATCGACCCTCAGGACCGGACCGAATTTGTGCAGGTGGGGACCCATAACCTGTTAACCTCGATCGCCCAAGAACCCGGCACCCTGGCCATGGGGGCCACCCATCAAGACGTTTTTGGGGCGACCAACTACATCTTTGAACTGTACCGCGATGACGACCACTACCAGGTTCACGCGCAGTCTCCTCAGTTTCAGCAGTACCAGCAAGTGGCCCAACGGGTGGTGCGTGACAAGACGGTTCTGGAACTGACGCCGCAGGTTTTACGAAGCCAGGCGGCGGCCTTACGGGTCAGTGGACCGAACGACCTGGTCGTGCGGGGACTGTTCCTAACGGCCAAGCCGGGGCAGACCGCTACGATTCGTCAACGGGTGAGTGAGCGCGTTGACCGGTTGGCCTTTAGTGAGCCGGACACGTTAGCGGTGTATGCGGCCACGGTAGCCACGGATGAGACCCAGTGGGTGATCTTAGAGGTTTATCGCAACGCGCACGCCATCGTCACGGGCGACCACGATTTAACGCACACCTTAGCCGACGTGGTGACCCAACAGTTTAGTCGCCATCTCGCGCCGGATGCGTTGGTGATACAGGGATCCTTAAGCTTCGAGTAAGTCAAAAATCCCCAGCGGCGGTTAGGTGCTAACCGTTGTTGGGGATTTTACTTTACATAACTTAAATTATCTTTAGCTTTCGTCCAACGGCGCACCGTTATGTACGGATAGGCTTTGGTTGGGGTAAGCGTTATGCAACAAGGCGTTGGCTGCGGCTCGGGCAAAGGTGGTGCGGTTGATGGCGAATTCGTTGGCCCGAATGTCGTGATAGTCCGGTGTGTGGGTAATGAGCTGCGTTTCCGGACCATCTTGAATCAAACCGGGGCGAAAAATGGTGAAGGCTAAACCGGAGTCACGATACCAGTCTAACTTGTGACGTTGATCCCGGGTGTATTGGGGATACATGGTCCGTACGGCCGAGAGGTAGGGCCGTAAACCGGAGCGAAACTCACCGTAGATGCCGCCCGCGGAAATGTCGACCACGTGCTTGATTGGGGCGTGGGTTTCCTGAATGGCCCGTAAGAGCAGCTGGGTCCAGTTGCCGGTGTGGACGCCGCCAACCGAGTTGTAGATGTAGGTGACATCCGGTAAGGCCCGCAAGTAGTCGGCGTAGTTCGCGGCGTCACCGACGATAACTGGGAAACGGTCGCGTTGATCGGCGGGTAATTTAGCGGGATGACGCACAAATAATTTTAATTGAACGGTGGGATAATCGCGACCCATTAAGTTGATAAAGGCTTGGGCGGTAGGTGACGTGGCCCCTAAAACTAATACGGTTTCCATGGTAGACAAGACTCCTTAATCGGTTGGGTGTTCAGCCAGAAAGTTTTCGATAAACGTAATCTGAGCGGCAGTTTCGGCCTGCCGGTGTTTGAGGTGGGCCAGGTGGTCGGCGATGATGGCATTTTGTTGAGCCGCCGTTTGGCGTTTACCGGCTAGCACCAAGGTCGTTAGGCGCTGAATATCTTTCAGCGGCATGCCCGAATCGATGAACACCTTGACCTGCGTTAACCATGTCACGTTCGCTGCGGTAAACTGGCGATAACCGTTGGCGGTCCGTTGCAGGTCGGGGATGATTCCCAACTGGTCATAGTATTGAAGCTGAGAAACGCTCATGTTTAACCGGTCGGCGACTTGTTTGGTGGTGTAGGTGGTCATGGAACTGCTCCCTTCTGAACTGACAAGAAGCCAGTATAAACTATCAAGTTGACTTGATAGCAAGCGAATTTTGTCTTTTTTCAAAAAAAGGTACTGACTCATCAAGCGAGGCAGCACCAAGAAACCATTTATTCAGCAATTTTTAATTGGAGATAGTCGGCGAGGTAGTTGGCTAACCCGTCGTGGGCGTTATCTAGCGGGGTGACGTCGTTGGCCAAGCCCTTGATGGTGGCTGTGGCGTTTTGCATGGCCACGCCCCACCCGGCATAGTCTAGCATGGCGGCGTCGTTGTGTTCGTCCCCGAAGGCCACGATATTTTGCCGTTGTACGTGGTAGTGGTCGGCCAGGACCTCCACACCGGTGGCTTTTTGCACGCCCTTAACGCCGAGTTCAACCACGGAGTCCGGGCCACCCCACGGGGCCGCATCGATCTGGTCCCCGAAGTGGTGTTGCAGGTAACTCAACAGATGTTCCTGGTGACTGCGAGCGACCGCAATGGTCAGACTGGTCGGGTTTTGGGTTAACGATTGTTGGTTTAAAATCTGATTACTCTTAAGGACCGACGGGAAAAAGCCAATTTCGCGGGGCTGATCCTGCATGGCCAAGAAAAGGTTTTTTCCTTCGGCCGCCAGCATTTCGATACCGAGTTCGCGTTGGTGGGCCAGCAGGTCAAAGGCAATCCCGCGGTCAAACGTGTACTGGTATTCGCCCGCCCACTGGTGGTGGGGGACGTGACCCAGACTGCCGTTGAAGTTGATCATCGGGCCGTCCAAATGAAGCTCATCGTAGATGTCCGCGGAAAGGCGGTTCGGCCGACCGGTGACGATGCTCACCACGTGACCCGCTTCACGCGCGGCGCGTAAGACGGTTTTGGTTTTTGGACTAAGCTGCGCTTGTTGATTCAGCGTCGTGCCGTCCAGATCTAGGGCAATTAACTTTCGTTCCATTTTCCGAACACCTCACAAGATTAGACTGACTAAGTCTTTCTAATCTAACATAAACGCGGAGGGATTGCGACCATTTCTCCCTAGTGTGGCTCGGAGGAAACGGGTATAATGGGAACGGTTGAATCCGGAAAAATAGGATATATGTAGAATACAAATGGTTAGTTGTAACTAACAAGATGGGAGTATAACGGTGAATTTACCAGATGACTTTATAACCAAATATCAAGGACTCTTGGGCGACGAAGCCCCGGCCTTTTTCGCGAGTCTGACCACGGATGAGAATACGGCCGGCTATCGGGTCAATCCGCAACGGCAAGTGCCGGCCAAGTTGACCGCCGCCCCCGGTGTCCCATATGCGCCATGGGGGTACTTCGGCGGGGTCAAGGGTCGCAGCCTCGCCCATCAGAGCGGGACCGTCTACAGCCAAGAACCCAGCGCCATGTTCGTGGGGGCCACGGCGGCTCCGCAGCCCGGCGAAAAGGTCTTAGACCTGTGTGCGGCACCGGGAGGCAAGACCACGCATCTGGCCAGTTATCTGCAGGGCCGCGGTTTGCTGGTGACCAATGAAATCAACCGCAAGCGCGTCCGGGTCCTGGCCGAGAACGTGGAACGCTTTGGGGTGCCCAACGCGTTGATCTTAAACGATTCGCCGGACACGTTGAGTCCCGTTTTCCCCGACTTCTTCGATAAGGTGCTGGTGGATGCGCCGTGTTCGGGGGAAGGGATGTTTCGTAAGGACCCGGCGGCCATGGACTATTGGTCCCTCGACTACGTGCAAGACTGTGCGACCCGCCAACGTGAAATCTTGACGGAGGCCGTGAAGATGGTGAAGCCCGGGGGTCAGTTGATTTATTCCACCTGTACGTTTGCGCCGGAAGAAGACGAACAAATGATGGCCTGGTTGGTCCAAACCTTCCCTGACTTCTCCTTAGTGCCCGTCGAAAAGACCGGTGGCGTGGTGGATGCCCGACCGGAATGGGCCGATGGCAATCCGGACCTGGCGAAGGCGGCCCGGTTGTTCCCGCAATTGCTCCGGGGTGAGGGACACTTTGTGGCCAAGCTCCAACGCTCAGCGGACGCCCCGGTCCACAAGGTCAAGGGACGCGCCAAGTTGGGGCAGGCGTTAACTAACGACCAGCGCCAACTCTGGCAGGCCTTTGCGCGAGAAGTTCTGGGGACGGTGCCGACCGGCGACCTCGTAACGGTCAAGGACCAACTATTCTTAGCCCCCAGCGACTTACCGGATCTGAAACGGGCGCACGTGTTCCGGCCGGGCCTGCACCTGGGAACGTTTAAGAAGAACCGGTTTGAACCGGCTTACGCCCTGGCGTTGGCCAGTGACCCGCAACGCACGGCCCATACGCTAGCCATCGACCTCGATCAGTGGCAACAGTGGGTCCACGGGGACGCGCTGACGCTGACTGAAGCGCCGGCTAAGGGCTGGTACCTACTAACTTGTGACGCCCAATCCGTGGGCTTCGGTAAGGTCGTGGGGACGACCGTGAAGAACTTCTTCCCCAAAGGGTTGCGGTTTACGGTGTACCCAGAAGATCTGCTATAACCCAATAATTAAGCCAATTGCTAAAAATCCGACCAGACTGATGAGAACTCATCAAGCTGGTCGGATTTTTTTAGAGTGTTCATTAAGTTAAGCGCCCTAAGCTCGCAGCGGGAAAACGCTTTGTAAGTAGCTAAAAGGCACTAGGGACGGCCCTAACAGCCGGTAAGCGCAACTCATTTCCCTTAATAATCGACGTCATCCGGTTCGGTATCGGTGGGCGGGACCAAGGGTAGCTTGGCGAGTTGCTGTTCATCCCATAGGGTGACATGCAATTTGCGAGCGGCGACGCGCAGTTCCTTTGAGATGGGGTGGGTGGTGGCGATGATGACTTCATCTAAATACAGTGCGGTCAGCGCCTGAGCGTTTTTTTGTAGCTCGGTCAGAGTCAGCTCACCACAACAGTTGAAGCCCAACCGGTACCCGCGAAACTCGGCAACGAAAGTTAATTTGAAGCGAGAACGGGACTTAATATCGGTGTAGCCGAGCCAGGCTAGCTGCCGGACGAGGCGTTTCTCTAAGTCGGATCCTCGCAGAAAAATGTCGGTGTGGTAAGGCTGGATGGGCCTTGTCCAACGGATGTGTTTTCCCCAATAGTGAAAAATTAGGCCAATGACTAGCCCAGCAATGACCCGCAGAATAAACGCCCAATGCGCGATGGCGAGTAGCAAAACGATGCCCAACATAGCCAGACTGATCAGACTGCCGGCTAATCCAAATAAGTATCCCATTTAATAATTTCCCCCAGAATAGTGTTGTCGATAGAAAACGACCAAGGCACCCAAAAAAGGGCGACCTTGGTCGTGTCAGTTTAATTTAAGTGGCGTTGTTGCCGGTAGCTTTCCAGCTCCGGTGAGAACAGTAACGGTTGGCGTTGAAGCTCCCGGATGGTTTTAACTCCCAACAACGTCATGATGGTCCGTAAGCCGGTTTGCCAGGCCAACAGGTGTTGAACCGTGGTGGCTTCGTCGGTCTTGATCAGGCTGTGTAGGATTTGGCCGGCACTGCCGACCAACGTGGCGCCGAGTGCGAAGGCCTTGGCGATGTCTAACGGGTGACGAATGCCCCCCGTGGCGATCGTGGTGACGTCCGGTACCCGCTGAGCTTCGAGCAACGATTCCACGGTACTTTGCCCCCAATCGGCCAGATAGTCGAAATCCTTGGCCGGGCGGCGGAAGTTCTCGATGGTCGCAAAGTTGGTACCCCCGCGACCGCCGAGATCGACGTAACGCACGCCCACGCTTGCCAATTGGGCCAGCGTTTCGTGCGCCATGCCGAAGCCGACTTCCTTCACGATGACCGGGACGTTTAGGGCCGCGACGGTTTCACCGATGCTGTCCAGCCAGTGAAAACTGCGGTCGCCTTCGGGCATCACCAGCTCTTGGGCGGTGTTGACGTGGAGTTCTAAGGCGTCGGCCGCGAGGAGGTCGACGACCCGTTGCGCTTGGGCGACGGTGTGTCCGGCCCCGAGGTTGGCGAAGACCAGGCCGTCGGGGTTGTTCTCCCGTAGCGGCGTGAAGGTCGCAATGGTACTGTCGTCTTGTAAAGCAATGCTTTGCGAGCCGCTGGCGACGGCCATCCCGGTTTGCGCGGCGATGCGTCCCAGTTGGGCGTTGACCTGGCCCGTTCGCGGACTGCCGCCGGTCATAGCCTCGATCAAGAGCGGTACCGGTAACGTCAACGGTCCCAGGTGGGTCGTGAGGTCCGTGTCCGCCACGGCCATTTCGGGTAAACTCTGGTGCACGAAACGCAGCTGGTCAAATTGACTGGTGGCTTGTGGCGTGTAAAACTTCTCGGCCAACGACAAATGTTCGTCCTTGCGGTGGGCGTGGCGTGACAGTACCATAGCGATTTTCTCCTTATTCGATAACGTTGTGGACGTTTAATTTGAGCGGTTCGATGCCGCGGTGTTCCCAATCGTGTAAGAGGTGAGCGAGGTCCTTAGCGGCGTCGATGATCACGATGCCGCAATCGCCACCCCCGGCCCCGGAGGACTTGGCGGCCCCGCCGAGGTCGACGGCCGTGTCACACATGGTCTTGAGTAGTTTGGTTTCAATGGTGACGTGACTCAGGTGGGCCAATTGGTTGAGCAATTGCCGGTTGATCGTGATCTCCCGTTGAATGGCGGTCAAGTCGCCATCGTGAAAGCCCTGAATCATCCGGTGCAGGCAATTGCGGCTATCGTCCAAAAAGGCGTGATAACTTTGGCGTTGGGTGGCCTTGAACAGGGCGATCCGGTCGACTAGATGCGACGTCGACGCGGGCGTTCCCGTCCAGCCAATCAACAGGCGAAGCGGGGCGGGCGGGGTCAGGAGTTCGATTTCTAGGCCGGGCCAGGTGGTGTTCAGGAGGTCGGTCAGGCTGAGTTCTCTGCGGGCGGAGGCCAGCCAGTCACGGTCAAAGGCGCGGTAGGCAATCCAGCCCCCGTACACGGAAGCCGCGATGTCGCCGAGTGAGCCGTTGCCTTGAACGTCCAAATGGGCAATGGCAGCCAACTTAAAGAGTTGGTCCTTACTCAACTGGATGTCGTAGAACTGACAGAGGGCCTTGACGGTCGCCACGGTGACGGCGGCTGACGATCCCAGGCCGTACTTTTTTCCGTCGGCGCTATCCAGGTCACTGTTCACGTTTAAGTGATAGACGCCTAACGGTTTACCCACGGATTGGGCGTATTGTTCGGTCAGGTGAATGGCCGATAAGATGTAGTGGAAGGGATTATCCCGGTTGTCAAAAACCAGTTCGCTTCCCTGGCGTTGCCAGTAGAGGGAGTTCTCTTGGTATTGTTTGGAGGCGATGCGACCGTAGTCGTGGCTGGGTTCGATGGTCACCGTAACGAATTGGTTCAACGCAACGATAATGGCCGGGTACCCCGGCTCAACAACGGCATATTCGCCGGCAATATAGAGTTTTCCGGGTGCTTGGGCGGAAATCAAAAAATCAGGTCCCTTCTGCGACACGAGGTCGCCAATAAATAGATAAGGTTTAATGCGGCAATGCTGACCAGTTAGTCACTGGTAGAATCATGATTTATGATGAATTGAGGCGGACAACAGCTATTAAATCGACTGTTAATGTAACCACTAATCAGTATGCCGTCATATAAATTGATGGATTAACGTTATGACCGCCAGCTGAGGCCCGGGCCGGGATGGGCCACGATGACCTGTTCGGCGCCTAAATCTTGACGGAAGCGCGCGGTAATGGCGGGGAGGTCGGCGACCTGACAGAAAACTTTGAGGTTGGGACCGGCGTCTAACGTGTAATAACAAGCGATTCCGGTTGCGCGCAACTCCCGGACCGTTTGCATGGCCTGTAAGGTCGCGCCGTTAAAGTAGCTGTACGCCGGGTCGGCACTCAACGTAAGGGCGTGCATCCGCATGGCGTTGGTTTCTAAGATCTCACCGACCGTGGTAAAGTCCTGGTCCAAAATGGCCGGTTTGATGGCCGCTAAATCGCGAGCCACCACCTGTTTCCAGGCGGGGTAGTAGGGCGACGTGGTCACACTACTTTGCATGCCTTGGCGCGAGCTGACCTTCTTGCGGTGCGCGTCTAAGACCAACGCGACCATGGCAATCGGCCAGGTGACCGGATCGACTAGTGGCTCGGCGTACGAACTGGCGTCGTCGTGACCGGCGTGCCACTCGACGAACCCGCCATAAATCGAGCGGGTGGCCGAACCGGACCCCCGGCGGGCTAGCCGGGAAAGGTCGCGCGCGCTCAGGTCTAACCCGGCCGCGCGACTCGCCGCTCCGGCCAACGCCGCAAAAGCGGAGGCCGAAGACGCTAGGCCCGCCGCCATGGGCACGTGGTTGGCGGAATTAACGTGCGCAAAGGTCTGAATTCCCGCCTGAGCGCGCACTAAGTCGAGCACGTGGCGGACTTTGCGGCTCGCGTGCTCGTCTAAAAGGACTTGGTTAACGGTGATCTGGTCGGCCGTAAGCGTCGGGTCGAAGACCACCGTGGTGTCCGTATAAAATTGGTCGAGGGTTAACGATAAACTACTGGTCTGGGGGAGCATCAGGGTGGCATCCGCCTTCCCCCAGTATTTCACCAGCGCAATGTTGGTGTGGGCCCGTGCGGTAACGGCTGTGGTCATCATGCTTCCTCCTTGTGGTGAAAGGTTTCGGTCCAGGTGGCCGTGGCGCCGGCCGCTAAGACGGCCTGTTTGACGCGCTCGGCACTGGCCTTGGTGGCACACAGGGCGATGAGACAACCGCCCATACCGCCTCCCGTTAGTTTAGCGCCTAAAGCACCGGCTTGCAACGCAACTTGAATCAAATGGTCCAGTTCGGGCGAGCTAACACCTAACCCAGCCAATTGTGCCTGGGCCTGGGTCAACGCGCCCCCGAGTTCGGTGATGGCCCCGGTCGCCAGGTAGTCGCGCGCGGCGTAGGTCAGGTCACCTAAACGGTCGATCTGCCGGGTCGTGACCTGCGGAAAAACCGTCTTGCGCCGGGCAACGGCCGCAACGGCCTGACCGGTCTGGCCCTTGACGCCACTGTCGGCGATCACCAGGTAGCCATCCAGGTTAAAGGGAATCTGACTGATGGTTTGGTGGGGCAACAACCAAATCGGGGTAGCCGAGCTGGCCGTGGCCGCATCAATGCCGCTGGGATGGCCGTGGGTGATCTTTTCGGCGATGGCCGCGGTATCGAGCAACGTTTCGCGGGTTAAGGGGTGGTCAAAGAAGTCGTACATGGCGCGGGTGATGGCCACGGCCACGGCGGCCGAAGACCCCATGCCCCGTTCGGCGGGCAGGTCACTACTGATGGCCATGTGAAACGGTGTGTTGTGGCCGTGGAACCGGTCCAACAACGTAGCAATCAACCGGACCTCGCCGGCTAGATGGTGGTTCAATTGAGCGATGGGGCCGTCAAAGTAGCGGCTGGCCATGGTCTGCCCGCTGGAAATCGGGGTCATGGTCACCCGGGTGGTGACTGAGGGGAGCGGAAGTGCAATGGCCGGTTGACCATAGACAACGCTGTGATCCCCGAGAAGAATGATTTTGGCATTACTGATGCCTTTGCCCGTTCTACCCAAACTAATCGCTCGCTTTCTTTTTCGAATTAATCTACCAGAATATCATACTCTACTGATTGTTATTGCGCTAGTTTTGCCGGTCAAAATCCCGAAAAGTGGCAAAAATTAACGTTTTCTATAAGATTTTTTTCGGGGATGGTCGGAAAACTGACGAGCCGCGGGGGTTACCGGCCAGATGCGTAGCGTTGGGGGGCAAAGTGGTGTATCATAGTGCCAGTTATAATCGCATTTGTGCAGAAATTGGTGAGCAGACATGGATCAAGACACGGTCTACGCGGTCGTCGACATTGAAACGACCGGTACCAGTGTGCAAGATGGCGATCGCATCATTCAAATTGGGTGCGTCTTCGTCCAGCATAATCAAATTATTAACCACTTCACGACTGACGTGAATCCGCTCCGCGAGATTCCGGCGGCCATTTCACGTTTAACGGGGATTACCAACCACCGGGTCCGGCACGCGCCACTGTTTGACGACGTGGCCGGGACGCTTTACAGCCTGTTGACCAATACGGTCTTCGTGGCCCATAACGTCAACTTTGACTTACCGTTCGTTAACGCCGAGTTGGCCCGCGTCGGCTACCCGGAACTGGAGATCGAGGCCGTCGATACGGTGTCATTGAGTCAAATTTTGTTGCCCACGGCCCCCAGTTTTCGCTTGCGGGACTTGAGTGGCTTTTTCAACATTGAACACGATAACCCGCATTCGGCGGACAGCGACGCCTCAGCCACCGCGGAACTCTTCATCTTCTTGTTCCGGCGGTTGCGGGCCTTACCGTTGGTGACCCTCCAGCAGATGATCGACTTACAAGCGGACCTCCCCCGGCAAACGGCGACGCTCTTTCGCGTGGCCCAGGATCTAAACGCCCAGAAGCCGCGGAAGTTACCGGACTATTTGTACGTTAAAAACGGGTTGGCCCTCCGTCACGCGGCCGCGGACACGCCTACGCCGCTGACGGAACCGGCCAAGTACCCGAAGACCAAGAAACAAAAACAAAAGCTGATGCCGGAAAACCTGGAATGGCGCCCGGAACAGGCGAAGATGATGAATTACATCTATAATAACTACGCCAATGGTGACCAACACCCCGTCAAGCAGATGGTGGTCGAGGCACCGACCGGGATCGGTAAGAGCCTGGGGTACGCGTTACCGATGGCTTATCTGGGGCAGATCGGTAAACCGGTCGTCATCAGCACGGCCACCACGTTATTACAAGAACAATTAATGGAACAAACCTTACCGCTATTGCGGCAGATTGTGCCGTTTCCAATCAACGCCACGGTGGTCAAGGGCAGTCGACACTACCTGGACCTACAACGGTTTGCGGTGACGTTAGGGCTTAACGAAAGTTCCAAACAAACCCAACTATTGAAGTTACGTCTCTTGGTGTGGTTGACCATGACCACCACCGGGGACCTCGACGAACTGCACCTGGCGACGTACCGGGCGCCGTATTTCCAGGAAATCGTCCACGAGGGGACCGTCACGACGGATAATCCGTTTTATGACGACGATTTTTTGCGCCGCCGGGATCAACAACTGGCCCAGGCCCAGTTCATCATTGTGAACCACGCCTACTTGAGCGAACACGCTACGGTTTTGGGCGACCAACTGGATCACCCGTACCTGGTCGTTGATGAGGCCCAGCACTTACCGGACAGCACGTTACGGCAGCGGCGGACCAAGGTCAAGTTTGCCCAGATCTTAAACGAACTCCACCACATCCAACGCGATATCAGCCGCGAAATCGGGCCCAGTCTGTTAACCTTATTTGACGGTGATCAGGCCACCCAACAGACCCTTCAACACCTCTTAAGGAGTAGCCAGCAGGTGGAAAAGGCGCTAGTCGCGGTGGTCAACCAGCTGTTCTTAAACTTCCTAGCGGCGAAGCGCGGAAACGCGCAGAATACGCCGATTGAAGAATTGGTGACGCCGGAAGACTTGGCACAAAACGCCCACGAACTCCAGCACGCGTTGACCCAGATCGCCGATGGGGACACCCAGCTACTGGTACAGCTCGGGGTGATTCGGCAGCGTTTCGACCAACAACGGGAGCGGTTCGTGGCTTCGCAACGGTACCTATTCGAGCAACTCGACACCCGCGTGCACCTGGTCGACGAGCGCCTGCAACGCGTCTTAGCCATCTTTAACGAGGCGACCGCTAGAGAATCCAGCAGTCTCTTTTGGGTCACCATCAATCATGTGGGCGACCGGGGCAGCCTGGAACTGGCGAGTGGCTTACTAGCGACGCAGGGCTTCTTGCGCCAACAAATTTACGCGGCCTTTCAGCCGGTGCTGCTGACCGGGGCAACGTTGTTCTCATCGGGACGGTCGCAGTACGTGCTCGACCAGTTTGACCTGGACCGCGAGGCGGCCGTGACCCACCGGATGCGCAGTAGTTTCGACTACGCTAACCAGGCTCAGTTGTTGTTGGCCGACTCGGGACCGAACCTCAGTAGAGTGGCGCCGGCCGATTACGTGACCTACCTGACCAGTGCGTTGACGCAGCTGACCGGAGCGGTGCACAAACAAACGTTGATCCTGTTTAATTCATTAAACGTGATCGAACAGGTCTACGAGCAGTTGACCCGCCAACCGGAATTTGCCCAACGTGAGATCTTAGCGCAGGGGATTAGTGGCAGTCGGGAGCGCATCACCAAACGCTTCGTGACGGGCCACGATTCGATCCTCCTGGGGGCGGCCAGTTTCTGGGAAGGCATCGATTTGCCGGCCGACCAGCTGGAACTATTGATTGTGACGCGCTTGCCGTTCGATTCGCCCGACCGCGTCTTCGTCAAGGCCAACTACGCCCGGCTAGAGGCGGCGGGCAAGAACCCGTTCTATAACGCGGCCTTACCGGCGGCGACTTTGAAATTACGTCAGGGCGTCGGTCGGTTGATTCGAACACCGAACGATCGCGGCACCGTGGTCATCTTGGATCAGCGGTTGGTCGACCGGCAGTACGGCCAAAGCATCTTGCGGGCCTTACCCGCCGATTTACCACGGGTTACCGGGGATGTCGGAACGTTGACGCAGGCACTGATTAAATTTTTTGAAAAAACGCCCACATCGTCCGTGACGCCACCCGAAATTTGATATAATTAACGCAGATTGAACACAAGGGAGTACGATGGTAAATTGATGAGACAACAGTACCAACGGCGCCGCCGACCCCGGCATTGGGTTTTATTAGGGATTCTGGTGGTGATTCTCGTGTTGCTTTTGAGTGGCGGTTACGCGATTCACAAGGCAACCCATCCGTTTAACCAGGCCCAGATACACGCCGAAAAAGTGGCGCGCAACTCGGGCCACCTGACGAAGACCACGCAGTTTTACTGGACGAATTTAGACACCACCTACTACACGGTGGCGGGGACCAACAAGGCCAAGCAAAACGTGTACGCCATTGTACCGAAAACGGGCAAGAACGTTACCGTGCTCAAGCAAAGCGACGGCATGTCACGCAACGTGGCGCTCAAAAAGGCTTGGCAACGCAATCCCAAGAAGGTCCTATCGGCCGCACTGAGTATCTTTAACGGCAAGCCGGCCTGGCAGATCAGTTACCTGAGCCAGAGTGGTAAATTATGTTACCTCACGCTACAATATAGTAATGGAAAAGTGCTCCAACAAATTTCGAACCTTTAACTCATGAGGAGGGTGTCTATGAAACAATTAGCCCAACGTGCCAGAGCCGTGCAGCCCTCGGCCACGCTTCAAGCGTCGCAACGTGCCAAGGCTTTGATGGCCAGCGGCGTCGATGTGATCAATCTGGGGGTCGGCCAACCCGACTTTCAAACGCCGGTTGCCATTAAACAGGCCGCCATTCGCGCCATCGAGGCCGACCAGGTCGACGGGTACACCGCGACGACGGGGATTGCCCCGTTGCGTCAAGCCGTCGCCGATCATTTACAGGCCACGCAAAACGTGACCGTCACGGCCGACCAGGTGGTGGTCACGACGGGCGCCAAGATGGCGCTGTACGCGTTGTTCCAAGTGATGTTGGACCCCGGCGACGACGTGTTGTTACCGGCACCTTACTGGGTCAGCTACGCCGAACAAATTCGTTTGGCGGGCGGTCACGTCTTAGAAGTGGCCCCGACGGCCGATTTGAAGGTCACGCCGGCGCAACTCGATAGCGCCGTGACCCCGGCCACCAAGGCTATCGTCTTGAATTCACCGCAAAATCCGTCCGGCGTGGTCTATACGCCAGATGAATTAAAGGCGATCGGCGAATGGGCCGTGGCCCACGACTTGTGGATCGTGTCCGACGAAATTTATGGCGATCTGGTCTACGATCGACCGGCGCCGGAACCGTCGATGTTGACGTTGAGTGACGCCATTACCGACCACACCATCGTGATCAACGGGGTCTCCAAGACCTACGCGATGACCGGTTGGCGGATCGGGTGGGTCATCGGTCCTAAGGCCGTTACGGCGGCGTTGGGCAAGGTTCTCTCCCACATGACCGGGAATCCGGCGGCGGTCAGTCAATACGCGGCGTTAGACGCGTTGACCGGTGACCAGGCGTCCGTGACCAAGATGAACGCCAGCTTCCAGGAACGTCTAGATACGATTTACCCGTTACTCACGGCGTTACCGGGTTTCAAGTTAGTGGCCAAGCCGCAGGGGGCCTTCTACCTGTTCCCTGACGTGCGTGAAGCTATGGCCATCAAGCACTGCACCACAACCAGTGAGTTCGTGACGCGGGTGCTCGAAGAGGCCCACGTGGCGGTGGTGCCGGGTGAGGCGTTTGGCTTACCGCAACACATCCGCATGAGTTACGCGGCGGACCGCGACCAGTTGCTAACGGCGATGACGCGGTTAAAGGAATTTATGCAAAGCTAAATCTAAGATAATTAAAAAACGGCCGAGCGCCTTTACGGGCTCGGCCGTTTTGTGTGAGGAGCGAACAACCGATGGATGAGTTTACACGACGGTATTTACAGGCCGGCCAGACCAGCGTGGCCAATTTCTTGATCGATCATTTTCAAGAGGTGGGGATGACCACCGACCAGTTATTGGTCTACCTGCAGTTGAAACGGTGGTTGGACCGGGGCGACTACTTGCCCGAAAGTGACGTGTTGGCCCAGAACCTGGGCTGGGACACCAAGCGGGTCTTCGAGGTGCTCCACGAGCTGATTGCCCAGAAGCTGATGACCATTAACACGGTGACCAACGATCAGGGGCAAAAGGTCGATCGCTACGATTTCCAGCTGTTAGAAGAAAAACTAAGCCACGTGCCGGACGCGGAGGTGACCCAACCGACGCCGACGGCCACCACGGATTCGACGGCGCCGACCAGCGCCACAGCGACCCAGCCAGCGGCCAATCCGGATTCACAACGGGCGACGGTGTTTAACCAGATCGAAACGGAATTCGGTCAGATGCTGTCGCCGATTCAGATGGACACGGTTAGCCAGTGGTTGGATGTCGACCACTACAAGCCGGAGTTGATCCAATTGGCGCTACGCGAGGCGGTGTTAAATCAGGTCTATAACCTGAAGTACATGGACCGCATCCTGTTGAATTGGGAGAAAAAACACCTGACCACGGCGGCGCAGGTACAACAAGAACAGGAACGCCAACACCCGCGGCGCAAGAGCAGCGGGGACGGCGGTGCCGGGGATGCGGGGATTCCGGACGTGCCGATTTTTAAGTTGACGGATGATTAGGAAAAACGTTAAAAAACTAGACAGTTCGCTCAAAGATTAATTTTTAAGTGAACTGTCTAGTTTTTTAATCATTAGGTGCTTAGGGGCGAATTTCCCGGGGAAAGGGTAGTCGACGCTTGCTCTGGCCAATTGAAAAATGCTAGAATTACAATATTCCTCACGGTTGTGAGGGTGATTCGTTGTAATTATGCTATTTTATCTGATGGCATTTAGTAATCCCCACAAGTGTGGGGTAAAAAATAAAAGAACTTGTAATTATGATATTTAATTTGTGATAATCTTTTATTTTTTAATCTTATGTGCTAAAGTAAGGATATAAGTTCAAGGCATAATCAGAAATTATTGGTAATAGAAGGTTGTCTTTATTCGAAAAATGATACCGCTTACCAATTTAATTATAAAACGAAACGTTATACATATAAACACTTGGGAAGTGAAAAATAGTGAATTCGAAATTATCTGCTGATGAAACTAGCCTGTGGGCCAAAAAAAATACGGAAAACGGGGAACAGCGCTGGTTACCCCTCGTGGTCCATTTGACGGATGCTGCGAATGTGATGAATTGGCTATATTACCATTGGCTAGACGAGGGGCAACGCCAGTTTTTAACGACTACGTTACCAGATGAAGAGATGCAAAAATTGGTTAAATTTCTCGGATTCTTTCACGATTTCGGCAAGGCCACCCCAGCGTTTCAGACCAAGAAATCTTACGACGGTAATCGGTCTTTGGATGCCGAATTGTTGGAATTGTTAAGTCGGCACGGGTTTGCCGATTTAACGAACTTGGTGTTAGCTTCTCCCCAAAAATCGCCGCACGCACTAGCGGGAGAGGCCTTACTAGAAAGTGACCGTTTTAACGTCCCGGCGGCTATCGGGGCCATTATTGGTGGGCATCACGGTAAACCGGGACGGTGGGCGCCCAAACGCCAGCTAAAGGATTACCCAGCCAATTATTGTCAGATTGATGGTATCCCGGACGATCCACAAGAGCGGGAACGCGAACAGTGGATTAAATTAAACTGGGAAGACGTTCAGCAACGATTATTTGCTTACGGACTAGAGCTTGCGGGCTACCAAGATGCCGCGGAAATCCCGACGGTGAATCAGCCCCAGGCCGTTATCTTAGAGGGCCTCTTGATTATGGCCGATTGGCTGGCATCGAGTGAATATTTAGATGCCGCGCAGACCATCCCGTTGTTTCCGTTGATTCGGTTGGATGAGTCTTATCAAGACGTTGATTTAACGGCCCGTTACCAACACGCTATTCTAACGTGGAAACGCACGGATAAGTGGGAACCCCACCAAGTGGCGGTAAACGATAGTCAGGATCAACAGCAACATCGCGATCCTTATTTTGACCGCTGGGGCTTCACGGCCCGAGACGTACAATTGATCATGACCCAGGCCGTCCAAGCCACGACGGACCCTGGAATGGTGATCGTTGAAGCCGGCATGGGGGTGGGGAAGACCGAAATTGCGTTGGTCGCCGCCGAACAGTTAGCCGCTAAAACGGGTAGAAATGGGGTCTTTATGGGACTTCCGACTCAGGCGACGACTAACGCCATGTTTAGCCGGGTGGTAGCCTGGGCCCGACAGTTGGCCAATGCCGAGGGGAAGAAGCTACCGATTAATTTGATGCACGGGAAAAAGCAGTTTAATCAAAACTTTCAGAATCTTCCGGACGCGGCAAACGTGTATGACCACGACCAGCAGTTAGTAGGTAACCAATCTGAGACCAAGGCCCAAAGTGAAGCCGGGGCGGTGGTCGTGAACGGGTGGTTCTCGGGGAAAAAATCGATTTTAGCGGACTTTACGGTGGGAACGATCGACAATCTACTGTTGATGGGACTCAAGAAGAAGCATTTGTTCCTCCGTCACCTAGGGTTTAGCGGCAAGGTTGTCATTATCGACGAAGTGCACGCCTATGACACCTATATGAATAGTTATCTGTATAAAGCAATTAATTGGCTAGGCGCCTATCATGTACCCATTATTGTTTTATCGGCGACGCTTCCCATTGCTAAACGTAACAAATTGATTTATGCCTATTTAAAAGGAAAATACGGACGTCAATACAAAAAAAGGTTACAAGCTCCAGCTGGTTGGGACCAAGCCCAGGCCTATCCCCTGTTAACCTTGGTAGATGGCCAGACGATTAAGCAAACTACGGACTTTAATCAGCGTCAAGCGGCGAACACCACGGTCCAGATTCAACGACTCAATCTGGACGATGCCGCATTGATCAAAGCCGTCATGGTAAAGATTCAAGCCGGCGGAGTAGCGGGAGTGATTGTTAACACGGTCAAGCGGGCTCAGGCGTTAGCTAAGTTAGTTTTAGCTCATCCAGGTGACGTTCAACTAATGGTTCTACATTCGGCTTTTCTCGCTCCCGACCGGTCTAAACAAGAGCAAGCGCTGCAACGTGCGATTGGTAAGGGCGGGACCCGGCCGAAGAAGTTGATTGTGATTGGAACACAGGTGTTGGAACAATCCTTAGATATTGATTTCGACGTTTTGTACACCGATATCGCACCGATGGACTTGATCCTCCAACGGATCGGTCGGTTACACCGGCATCAAATTACCCGGCCAGTAGCGTTGCAGCACCCCCAAACCTTTATTCTAGGGGTACAGGGACCGGGCGATTACGGAGATGCCAATGAGGCCGTCTACGAAAAGTACTTACTCATGAAAACGGACCATTTCTTAGGTGAGACGGTGGCCTTACCCCGAGATATTTCTCGGCTGGTCCAAAAGGTGTACGACCCAGCGACCGATGATGAAGTGGCTGGAATTGAATTGGCCAAGGAAGACTTTGAGGATGACCGTGATCGCGAAAAAGCCCGTTCCAAGGTCTTTCAAGTGGCTCCACCCAAGTTGAAGGCGGGGCAAACCATTCACGGATGGTTAGATTGGGATGACCAAAGCTTGGACAAGGATGAGCAAAATGCCAGTGCGGCGGTCCGGGATATTCAGGAGTCGATTGAGGTTGTCTTAGTGCAACATACGGCCCATGGTGACTATTTGCTCGATGGACGACCGTTAAATACCGTTAAGCCGCAAGAAATTGCCGAACAAGTGCTGCGGTTGCCAACGGCGGTGACGCCTAGAAATTCAGTGGTTGCGCAAGTAATCACGACATTGGAGCAACGAACGGGGGACCAATTTGCCGATTGGCAATTAAGTCCTTGGTTACGCGGGGCGTTGGCCTTATCGCTAGATGACCAGGCCACGACAACTTTGGGGAGGTGGTCCTTAACGTACTCAACTAAGCTCGGACTGAGCTATGAAAAGGAGGATGAGCATGACTGAACAACATTTTAACCTGACAACGGATCCGTGGATTAAAGTGATCCGGCGGGATACCAGCCAGGAAACCAAAGTGTCATTGATTGAGCTTTTTGCCCACGCCCAGGATTACCGCCAATTAGCGGGCGAAATGAAATCCCAGGATTTGGCGATTCTACGCCTGTTATTGGCAATTTTGACCACGGTGTATTCACGATTCGATGCCGAGGGTGAAGCCTATAGCTGGTTGCAATTTGACGACGATACGTTCCAAGCCATTGACGTGAATCCGGATGATGATACCGAGGAATCCGAAATGGCAGGCGACCTATTAGCGACTTGGACACAGGTCTATCAGACGGGCCACTTTTCCGATATCGTGACTCGCTATTTACAACGGTATGCTGATCGGTTTGACTTCTTTGGCGACCATCCCTTTTATCAGGTCACGACCCAGGATTACGATGCTTTGGTGCCCGCTAATAAGCAGGTGGCTAAGGGCAAAGGCCGGGTGGCCGTTAAACAGTTAAACCGACGGATTTCAGAGAGTGCCAATACCCCCGCCGTTTTTGCCCCGAAGACTGGGGCACTAAAGAATCAATTACCGATAGATGAACTGGTACGGTGGCTCATTACTTATCAGAACTTTACGGGGGTCACGGATAAAACCAAAGTGGTCACCACTGAAAAGTTTTCGAATCCCGCGGGTTGGCTGTACCGGTTAGGCCCCGTCTACGCGCAGGGGCAGACGGTCTTTGAAACCTTGATGCTGAATCTAGTTTTAGTGGGCGACAAGTTGGACGTTACGGCGGTTCAGCGGCCGGTGTGGGAATTTACAACGGTGCAAGAATATGTGGCTGACCGCAAAAAGCAAGCCAAACCGACTAATTTATCGGAACTCTACACGGCCTGGTCGAGAATTCTACATATTGAATGGGTTGATCAACAACCTAATATCTTTAGTGCGGGGATCCCCATGTTTGCGCCGGAAGATACGTTAATCGAACCGATGACCACTTGGCGGTGGGATAAGAAGGAAAAGCAGTTCAGACCCGCCGTTAAGGGATTACGGTCACTGGGAATTTCGATGTGGCGGAACTTTGGTCAGTACGTTAAGGTCAATGACGAAAAGACCGAACGGCAACCAGGAGTGGTTGATTGGTTGCAGAAGTTGAAGCACCAAGAAGAGACGGTGATTCCCGATGAACAGCCGTTGACCCTAGCTTCGGTTGCTTTGATTAGCGACGGAAACGCGACGTCTCAATCACCGGCCGCAGAAGTGGCCGACGACTTGCAAATGCAGGCGGATGTGCTATTTGATCCGGAGATTGAAGACCATTGGCCGGTCAGAATTGAGGACGCGGTTGAGGTGACTCAGAATGTTGGAACGGATTTTTATCACTTTGCTGCGGATATTGCACAGATTCGCGACATTGACTCGCGTGACTTTGCGGGAAAATGGAGTGCGCAGTTCTACGCGAACTTAGATGCACCGTTTAAGGACTGGCTGGCGCAACTAACGGGTCATGATAACCGGGAAGTTAAAATTAACGACTGGAAGTTGCAGTTGCAGGGCCTGTTACGTCAAGCTGTACAGGCCGTCCTGGAAACCAGTTCACCGCGCGACATTACGGGGATTAAGGACAGTAAGGACCGACCGTTCAATATTTTTACGGCGCAGAGTCGCTTAAGTTACAACGTGCACATCCATTTGAACCTAACTAAGAAGGCGTGATGATTATGGGAAATAAAGTAAAAAAAACTGTTGAGGAGACGACGGATACCATCATCCGGGCGCTTTATCGTGAAGGTAATCCGAATAAAGCGGTATTGGCGGGTCTGAGAAGTACCACCACGTTGACCGGTCACCGGGCGCAAGCAGTCTGGCCCATCATGTTGGCTAACCTGGATGAGGGGATGTTGAGTAAGACCGGTCAACCCACCTATGCGGAAATGGCGATTTTTGCCGCGTTACGGTTTTACGCTATCCAACAACAAGGGGTCGAGGGTCACATGGTTTATGGCTCCGCTAAGGCTAAAGACGAAGATGACAAAGGTGTTGCATTGTTTAAGGCCCTAGCTCAATTACGAAGTCAAGAGGGCCAGCAAGTTGCCTTAGATCGCCGAGTTCGCGCTGTGCTGGAAACAACGAACGTGACGAGCATGATCAATTCGTTGTCCCATTTAATTAGTATTTTAAAGTCCCATAATCGGGGACAAAAAATTGATTATGCGGCTCTAGCTCAGGATCTGTACAACGCGCAGTGGGGGAACCGTCAAGCAAATCAGGTTCACCTGTACTGGGGGCAACAATACTATTGGAATGGTTCTACGACAAATGAAGGGAAGAAAAACTAATGACTACTCAAAACTTATACCTCGACATTAACGTGTTACAGACGGTCCCATCCTCTAACTTAAACCGAGATGATACGGGTGCCCCAAAGACGGCTCTGTACGGTGGCGTGACGCGAGCACGGGTTTCTTCGCAAAGTTGGAAACGTGCCGTCCGCTCAACTTTTCGGGAAGATAATGTCGATGTCGGAACACGGACCAAGGAAGCTGCCCAATTATTGGTCAACGAACTGAAGCAACAAGACACCACGTTAGACGACGATGCGGCGTGGGCTAAGACTGACGCGGCCTTCAAGGCGGCGGGCGTTAAACTAAACAAAGACCATGAAACGGGTGCGCTGCTACTGATTAGTCGCGGACAACTTGAAAAATTGGCCCAATATTTATTGGCTAACGATGATCTTGATAAAAAAGAAGTCAAGAAGGTCTTAAAGGGTGATCAATCCCTAGACTTAGCGTTATTTGGTCGCATGGTGGCCGATAATCCGGAACTAAACGTGGATGCAGCGGCGCAAGTGGCCCATGCTATTTCCACGCACGAAGTTGTTCCAGAATATGACTACTTTACGGCTTTGGATGATTTACAAGGCGAGGACGAAACCGGTGCGGCCATGCTGGGGAGTATTGAATACAACTCATCAACCCTTTATCGCTACGCCAACGTGAACGTGAACGAATTAGTGCACAACTTAAATGCGGAAGATGCGGTTCACGGTGTTGCTGATTTCATCAAGGATTTTCTCTTGTCGATGCCAACGGGGAAGCAAAACACCTTTGCCAACAAGACCTTACCAAGCTATGTGCTGATCACGTTGCGTCCAGATACGCCGGTTAACCTGGTCTCGGCCTTTGAAAAGCCAGTGGACTCACGTGATGGCTACGTTGCCGCTTCAATTGACCGGTTGGAAGCAGAGTATCAAACGACCCAACAATTTGTCGACACGCCACGGTTGAACGTGGTCCTAGGAAAGGCCGATTCTCAAATTGGTGAAGTGGCGACGAACTTAGCTGATTTACTTAGCAAGGTTACCGGCAGCTTGACGGAGGCGATTCAGGATGAAGACACTAACGCTTAGACTCACGGCACCTTTGCAGTCGTATGGTAACCAAGCGACCTTTGAACGCCGAACTTCTGGCGATTTTCCGTCCAAGAGCGCCATTATCGGGATGATGGCGGCAGCACTGGGTTACCGCCGCGACGATGACCGTATTCTGGCACTTAATGACCTGGTCTTTGCGGTCAGAGTGGACCAAGGAGGCAAGCCCCTGACTGAGTTTCAAACGGTTGAGTGGAAGCAGGGCACCCGTAAGTTGACGCACCGAGACTATCTCCAGGATGCCGTTTTTATGGTGGCCGTGGGGAGCGAGGATGAAACCACGATAACGCGGATTCATGAGGCACTGCAACGCCCCAAGTTCCAGTTATTTCTTGGTCGCCGGGCCAGTGTTCCCGCGGGGGTGCTACAAATTCGCGAATTTGCCGATCAGACCCCGATTACGATCTTAAAAAGGCTGGCTTGGCAGGCGTCGGGCTGGTACCAAAAGCGGTATACCAAGTGGCACCCTCAGGCAGCGACCGTGACGTTAGATATGTACGCGGATGCGGTGTTATTACCCAATAAGCATCGGGTCATGGTCAGAGACCGAGTTGAGTCATTTGATCAACGTAATCGCCGCTATGGATTTCGACCGTTGGCGACGGAGCGGGTAACGTTGCCCAATTCACTGGTTGAAAAGGTTGACCAGGTTGCCACGGAACATGACCCGTTTAGCGTACTTTAGAAGGGAGTTAGCTGTATGTATCTATCACGAGTTGAAGTTGATAGTCGTAATCGTCAAAAAATAAAAGACCTAACTCACTTAGGCGCTTACCATAATTGGGTTGAACAGAGTTTTCCAAAAGAGATTGCCCAAAAGGAACGTCACCGCCACCTTTGGCGACTGGATAATTTGGGAGGCAAACAATACTTACTAGTCCTCAGTGAAGAGAAGCCGGATATTCAAAAATTAGTGACCTACGGAGTTACTGGCACGGCTATGATCAAAACCTATGATTCATTCTTAGATAAGATTCAGACGGGCCAGATTATGCAATTTCGATTGACGGCTAATCCTTCGCGTAAGATTAGTCGTCCGGGTCAAAAACAGGGACGGGTTGTGCCCCACATTACGGTAGACCAGCAACGAAACTGGCTGATTGAGCGGGCTGCGGCAAGTGGGTTTGAGTTAGTTCAACAAGAAATCGTTGATGAGCCAGAGGCTCCCGTTAGCCGGGCGTTTGATATCGTCGCGCGGGATTGGCCGGTATTACACCATAAAAAGGAACATAGCGTGCGTCTTAGTCGGGTAACTTTTGAAGGCCTTTTACGGGTAACGGACGTTGAGGCGTTTAAGACCACGTTAACGCAAGGCCTCGGCCGTGAAAAAGCATTTGGCATGGGTCTGATGACGGTAATTCCGGAAAGGTAGCGAATGATGAAAAAGAAAATTGGCGCTAAAAAGCCCGAGCTGTCCGAGTTGGGACGAGTCCGTGACCGAATTTCTTTTCTCTACCTGGAACACGCTAAGTTAAACCGTCAAGATAGCGCCATTCAGGTGTTAGATCAACGGGGAATCGTCTGTATTCCCGCAGCAATGATTAGTGTTTTGATGTTAGGGCCGGGTGTAGACGTCACTCATCGGGCAATGGAACTGATTGGTGATACGGGGACTGGTGTCGTGTGGGTTGGCGAACAAGGGGTGCGTGAATACGCGCACGGCCGAGCGTTGAATCATTCGTCGCGCTTGTTACAGGCCCAAGCTAAACTGGTCTCGAATCAACGTACCCGCGTGGCCGTTGCCCGCAAGATGTATCAGATGCGTTTTCCCGACCAAGACGTATCGGGATTAAGCATGCAGGAACTACGGGGTAAAGAAGGTGCGCGGGTTAGAAATGTATACCGGGAACAATCTCTAAAAACGCACGTTGCTTGGACGCGGCGGACCTATGATCCCAATAATTTTGAATCAGGAACACCAATTAATCAAGCATTGACTGCGGCTCATCAAGCCTTGTATGGGTTGAGCTATAGCGTTATTGTCGCCTTGGGGGCGTCCCCCGGCCTAGGCTTCGTACACACGGGACATGATTTGGCCTTCGTTTATGACTTTGCGGATTTGTACAAGGCGGATACTTCGATTCCAGTGGCGTTTCAAATGGCTGCCCAGTACGGTGAGGATAAGGATATCGGATCCAAGACCCGTTTGGCGATGCGCGATGCGTTCCGCGATGGGAAACTGTTAGTGCGGATGGTCGCGGATTTGAAGACCCTAATGGGTGTAACTGACGAGGTTGATGAGGCTGATTTGGTTAACCTTTGGGATGATAAATTGGGCCTACAAAAGATGGGTGTCCAGTATCAAGAAGTTGGTGAAGATGACCGATGATTGTGGTGACGTTAACTAAGGTCCCCGCGGCGTTACGGGGCGATCTAACTAAATGGACCCAAGAAATTCAAACTGGTGTCTATGTGGGCAACGTTAGTGCACGGATTCGCAACTTGCTATGGGACCGCATCGTACAAAATATCGGTCATGGTGAAGCCACGCTGGCTTACAATACCAATAGCGAGTTGGGCTACACTTTCCGAACGACGCGTCAAGACCGTCAAGTTGTGGACTATGATGGAGTTCCATTGATGATGCATTTGAAGCACCCGAAGACACCGGTAAAACCAGGATTCAGTAACGCTGCTAAATTTCATCAGGCGAAAACTATGGCTCATCGACGTCAAGTGCAGAAAGCGGTAGCATCTGTCGCAACGAAGACGGTTCAATTGCCATCCCCGCTGGTGGTCTTGGACCTCGAAACCACCGGACTCAAAAGTGTGCAGGACCAAATTATGTCGATTGGTGCGGTAAAACGCAACGCCAACGGTCAGGTGGAATCATTTCAACGGCTGATTCAAATTGAGGGGACGGTCCCGTCAAAGATTACGGCACTGACCGGGATAACAACTGAACAGTTACAGACTCAAGGCGTGGACTTGGCTACGGCATTGAAAGACTTGCGCGAGTTCGTTCAGGACCTGACAATTGTTGGATATAATGTCGGCTTTGACGAAAAGTTCTTAAACGTTGGCTATCAATTTGTTGAACAACCAAATTTGACGAATACTTTTCGTGATTTAATGCCAACGGTTAAAAATGCTCAGGAATTTTTAGATAATTACCGATTAGCGACAGTTCTAGAAAAGTATAAAATTCAGAACGCTGATCCGCATCACGCACTAGCTGACGCTCAGGCAACCCTGGCTTTAGCGGACAAGTTAATAAAAAACGGTGATTTCCGAATTTAGGAATGCCGATTTAACGGGATTTGTTTAGTGTATTCCCCACACGTGTGGGGGTGATTCCCAGTCGACGGGCTGGCGGATCTAAATCCTTCAGTATTCCCCACACGTGTGGGGGTGATTCTTAGGTGACACGGCTATTGATACGGACGTTGAAGTATTCCCCACACGTGTGGGGGTGATTCCCATGAAATATCTAATCAAGCCGCCCCAAGGTAGTATTCCCCACACGTGTGGGGGTGATTCTCACCCATCCGTCTAGCTTCGGTCTTGCCGTCTGTATTCCCCACACGTGTGGGGGTGATTCTGCACGTCGGATTATACGGACCGAATCGGCCCGGTATTCCCCACACGTGTGGGGGTGATTCTTGTACGTGAAGTACGGGATTCCGTTTGGCGAGTAGTATTCCCCACACGTGTGGGGGTGATTCCATCACCATCAATCTTAAGGGGGTCTGATTATGGTATTCCCCACACGTGTGGGGGTGATTCCCAGCCGCACTCTTTGAAAGACGACCATATAAAGTATTCCCCACACGTGTGGGGGTGATTCCAGAAACGCCTAGTGTTTTTGCAACTTGCGTTAGTATTCCCCACACGTGTGGGGGTGATTCCATTATTTAGTACCTCCGTTCATAGATGCGATTGTATTCCCCACACGTGTGGGGGTGATTCCAAAGTTCTGCTCATTATCGCTTAAACGGTTAAGTATTCCCCACACGTGTGGGGGTGATTCTCAGGTTAGCCTTCCGGCCGCCAAGCCATTGGCGTATTCCCCACACGTGTGGGGGTGATTCTAACACTGACTATGCCATGAAGATAGCTTGGTTGTATTCCCCACACGTGTGGGGGTGATTCTGATTTGCCACGTTATCATATTAAAATTGATGGGTATTCCCCACACGTGTGGGGGTGATTCCGACGAAAGCGACGGGCGCCCCCGCCGCTTTTTGTATTCCCCACACGTGTGGGGGTGATTCTACTTCAACGAAATCAATTTTTAGTGTTGATGTGTATTCCCCACACGTGTGGGGGTGATTCCATTAAACCCATGAAATGCAAGAAAACAAGCCGGTATTCCCCACACGTGTGGGGGTGATTCACTTATCGCCCAACACTTGGCTGGGGGCGATTAGTATTCCCCACACGTGTGGGGGTGATTCTTAGATTAGTCTATAAAATCCAGTTGACTCTTAGTATTCCCCACACGTGTGGGGGTGATTCCCACCTTCGGGCTGATCGTAAGACCGACTCGATGTATTCCCCACACGTGTGGGGGTGATTCCTCACGGTCGGCGGAGTCCATCCGAATTAAAATGTATTCCCCACACGTGTGGGGGTGATTCCGATACCGGTCATCAGGTCCATCATCACCGCCCGTATTCCCCACACGTGTGGGGGTGATTCTAAAGGGTTAGGCATTAACTGTCTGGCCCTTTTGTATTCCCCACACGTGTGGGGGTGATTCTAAACGTTGACAAGCCTTTAAATAGTATGGTATGTATTCCCCACACGTGTGGGGGTGATTCCGTGGGCGCCCTCAAGTCCGTAGGTGGTCGTTCGTATTCCCCACACGTGTGGGGGTGATTCCGAAATGTCGCTGGCCAACGAGACGGCTTTTAAGTATTCCCCACATGTGTGGGGGTGATTCCTACGCCCAATCCGAGATGGCAACTAACTATTTGTATTTCCCACATGCGTGTGGGAGTGAACTTTTACAAAAGAGAATAATTCCTATGCTACTAGGATTGGTTGAGGTTATCATGATTTATACTGATTTCCGAACTTGCTATTGTAGAGCCCTGTATGTGAGTAGAGAAAATTAACATTCTCGATGGATCAAACTAAGCATAAAAATGACTGCCAGTCTTCAAACTAGCAGTCATTATGAGTCAAAATTAATCAGCCGAACCAATCAGCTGTCCCCGAACCACATCGTCCCGTTGTTCGTAGGCTAATTGTTGTGCCGGCGTTCGCGGTTGATGCTCATCGACAGGCGTTAGTGTAATCGTCGAGACCTGTGAACGGCTATTGCGTAATGGCGCTAAGGCTTTCAGGCCGCCATTCGCTTGTGGAATTAGCGTGTAGTGCCGGTCCCGGAGTGCCGCAAAGTAGGTCTCGTAATTTGGGGCTTCCAAGTATTGGGGGGCTAGGTGGATCACTTCTCCTGTGGCGTGTTCGACAAAAGAGGGGTCAATCCAAACCGCTGGTGTTTTTAGTTGTTCCTCCATGGTCATACTTCCCTTCAGTGTTGTGTGATTAATTCTCTTAGAATTAACTTATCCATCTCCAGTATAGCCAATTAGGCCCCAAGTCACGAGCAAACGGACTTGGGGCCTAACTTTTTAGCTTATTTAAGTGATGAGGCTTTCAATTATCTCGCGATAAATTAGGAACTTACCGGATTGCCTTCACCTATTAAAAGGGTCACACTGAGATTATTAAACCAAAACTAGTTTTGAAAAGGGGTTCATGGACTGATGATTAAACGGTTATGGCAGCTTGGGGCGGCCCAACGCTGGAAAATGGGGGTTCAACTTTTAGGGCAATGGTTGAGTCGGTTGTTAGTGGTCACGTTGGTCTGGGCCGGTGCGCAGTGGGCGTTACGGGGCACCGTTAATGTCGGCTTACTCAGTCTAATTGGCATTCAATTAGTCGTTACGGTACTTTACCTGTTGGCGAGTGGCTGGTTGAGCCGCAACGGGTGGGCGGCCGCGGCCAGTCAGGACCTCCAAGAACAATTTTTAAACGCCACCTTCCGGCCGACGCAGACCACAACCGACGTGATGCAGGGGCTCCAACAAGACCTCAGCACGTTGCGAGCGGTGACCATCTTTTTTGACACCATCATTCCGACCATCTTGCAACTGATCTTAACCGGGGTAGTGCTGATTGGCGTGGTTCTGAGCGTTCACGCCCGGACGGTGGCGATTCCCGTCGGCGGTATTTTATTGTTAGGCATGGGGATGGGCCTGTTACAGGGCCTGGGGAACCGGCAAAACCTGGCCTACATTCAAAGTTTTAACCAGATGGGTCAACGGTTTCTCGACGACTTTCTAGGAATGAGTACGCTCATCATGTACCAGCGCCAACACCGCTACGCCCGCGACTTTGCGGCCGATTCGGAAGACTACCGGCAAAAGACCATGGGCGTCTTACGCTATCAGCTCCAGTCGCTCACCATCATGGATTTTTGCCTGTACGGGGCGATTGGTTATTTCTTACTGGCTCAGGTCAACGCGGTGAAGGCGCACACGTTAGCCTTGAGTACGGCGCTGGGCATCGGTACGCTAACCGCGGTCTGGCTGATCGACTTTCGGCAGTTTGGGTACTTCATGCACGTCTTCATGTCGACGTTGCCAAAATTACGGCACCTGTTTGCCGTGATCGACGCGGCCGCGGCACCCCAGAAAACCGCGGCGGCAGTCACGCTTGACGCGCCGGTCACCCGCTTGCAACTCACCGGCACGGTGGGCCACACTGATCAGCCCTTACTGACGACGGATTTAACGTTAACGGCGGGGCAACTGGTGGGACTGACTGGCCCCAGTGGGAGCGGGAAAAGCACGTTAGCCCAAACCTTAATGCAACGCCAACCGCTTTTAGCCGGGAAGGTGCTGGTCAACGGCACCACGGACCTGGCGACGGTGGCGCCGACCGATTGGTTAACCCATCTAGTCTACCTGGGACCCACGGCGAAACTTTTTGCCGGCAGCATTCAAGATAACTTATTATTGGGCAATCGGACCGCCGATTGGCAGCAGCGCTTGCACGATCTGGGGCTCTGTCGCTTCGTGGCGGACTTGCCCGCGGGGTACGCCACCCCGGTCGGCGAAAACGGGGCACAATTGTCGCCGGGTCAACGCCAACAGGTGGCCGTCGCCCGCGCCGTTTTGGCGAACAAGGACGGGTATGTCTTTGACGAGGTGACGTCCAACATCGATCCGGATAACGCCAATCAGATCTTGGCCGTGATCCAGCAATTGGCCCAAACCAAGCTGGTACTTCTGATCACGCACCGCCTAGACGACCTGCAACGACTCGACCACTTGGCCTTCTTGACGGATCAACGACTAGTGCAAGGGACCTTTACCAGTCTACAAGCGCAGGTCCCGGCGTTTGCCCAATTGGTTCAAGCACAACAACGCTTACTCAAGGAGGTGGCGACTGTATGAGCCTATTTAAACGGTTACTAGTGACCGCTGGCCGCTTGAACTGGGTCCTGGCCGCCAGTATTTTGGCCGGACTCGCCGCCACCGGGTTTCAACTAGGCCTGTTGTGGGGCGGGTTTACGGTGTTGTTTCACCCCATCCCGTTCTGGTGGGTCTGGTTACTGGTCCTGGCGTTGGTCGGGGGGCTTTGTCGTTTCGGCGAACAGTATCTGGGACACTTGGCGGCCTTTAAAATCCTGGCACACCTGCGCAACCTGACCTACCAACAGCTCCTACGTTTAGCCCCCGCCAAGTTGGACGATCAACGCAGTAGCGACGTCCTCAAACTCCTGGCTCAAGACATCGGGCTGATTGAAATCTTCTACGCCCACACACTGGCCCCGGTGGTGATCGGAAGTCTGACGGCAGTGAGCTTCGTGATCATTTTTGGTCTTGCTTCGCCCTGGTTGGGTTTAATTGCTTTGATTGCTTACGCGGGCATTGGTCTGGGGGTACCCCTGGCGACGCACCGACGGTTAAAACCGCTGACCACCGAGCTCAATGCCCGGGACTTGCAGGAACAACGCCAACTGGCCGAAGCCCTCACGGGACAACGGGAGCTGCAACAGTATCAAGCCACGTCCACGCGGTTGGCGCAACTCGACCAAGCCACGCACGCCTACTGGCAGGTGAACCGGCAAAAGGCGTTACGGCAGACCCAAACGGCCGTGATCATGCAGTTGATCGTGGTGCTGAGCTTGATGGCCGTGATCGGCGTCGTGGTTACGCAACACCTGTCGTTGGTCTGGGCAGTTCTCTTTCCCTTCACGTTCAGCCGGTTGTTAGCGCTGGGTAATTTACCAGGATCGTTGAGCGGGGGACTTCTCGCCGCGCAAAACGTCTTTGACTTTTTGGACGAAACGCCACGGGTGACGGCGGGTTCGGCGCAGTTGGGGCCTCTACAACGGACGCAACTGCAGCAAGTGGACTTTGCCTACCCGCAGCGGCCCACGGAGCCCATCTTACGGCACACCGATTTAACGGTGACGGCGGGAGAACGCCTCGGCCTGGTGGGTCCCAGTGGGGCCGGTAAGTCGACCATTGTGAAACTCATCATGCGCTGGTACGCGGCCGACCGGGGGACCGTCACGTTTAACGGTCAAGCCGGCGAGACGTTATCGTTAGCGGCGGTGCGCCAAGCCATCAACTACGTGCCTCAAACTGCACAAATTTTTACCGGGACGTTACGAGAAAATCTGACCTTACGCGACGAACAATTGACGGATGAGCGGCTCTGGCAGGTCTTGGACTGGCTGGACTTGGCTGCCACCGTACGCCGGTTGCCCGACCAACTGAACACCCGGGTGTCGCCCAACCGACCGGTACTTTCGGCCGGGGAGGGGCAACGCTTAGAACTGGCCCGGGCACTGGTCCAGCCGAGTGCCTTATTAATCCTAGACGAGCCCACCAGTAACCTGGACGTGCTTAACGAGGCCCTCATTTTAAAGACGGTGCGGCAGCACTACGCCGGCACCGTCATCCTGGTCACCCACCGGCCAAGTTCGTTAGCCCTGTGTGACCGGGTGCTGGCCTTACGGGACGGGCGCTTGGTTCCCGTTGATCGCGGCGCCGTTTGACGACTCACCGAGAAAAGTAGGGGTCTAACGGTTTATTTACCCGTGAGTTGTGGCAAACTAGAAGGTGAGGTGTTGACATGACAAAAATTGCGTTAATTTCAGACGTGCACGGCGACGTAACGGCCTTAAAGGCGGTGGTCGCCGACGCCAGGCAAGCCGGTTGTACGGTTTTTTGGCTGATTGGCGACCTCTTCTTGCCGGGACCGGGGGCCCACGACCTGCTGGCGGTGCTGGATCAATTGCCGTTAACCGCGTACGTGCGGGGCAACTGGGAAGATAACCTCTTGGAGGCCATCGACGGGCCGATTCAACTGGCCCGCCCACGCAAGATCTACCTGGCCATCTTAGGTGACTACGTGCGGGCCCAACTGACGGCGGCCGACATTGATCGGCTGCACCACTTACCCCTCACGCAAACGCGAACGGTGGACGGGCTAACGGTTCAGCTCAGCCACAACCTGCCCACGCAAAATTGGGGGAAGACCTTACGACCGGTGGGCGACCAGGCGGCCTTCGATCAGCTGGCGGGGCCCACGACGGACGTAGCCGTTTACGGGCACACCCACCAACAGCTGATGCGCTGGAGTAGTGCCGGGCAGCTGATCATCAATCCCGGGACCGTGGGAATGCCCTATCCCGACTGGCCGAGCTTCACGACGGACTTGCGGGCCCAGTACGCCATCGTGACCACGCACGGTGTGGCACTGCCCACCGTTGACTTTCGGCACGTGGCGTACGACGTTGAGGCAGAATTGGCCCTAGCACGGAACCGCCAACTGCCGTATTTAACGATGTATGCGCGGCAACTGCGCGAGGGGATGGTCAACACCCACGACGCCACGGCTTTGACCCAGTTGACCACCCAACTAGGCTATAATCGGCGGTTACAAGCGATTTTGACCCGGTTACACCAGAACTGACGCGACTAAATCGGTGTTGAAATTCGGTGGGGAAAGGGGCATCCTTAAGTTGACAGGATGAAATCGATTTCATAAGCCTATCGATGGACGCTTAACTGATGAATGAGGGGATGCGCAACATGTTTTTTAAAGCAGAGAATTTAAAGTTAGAACGGGTCGACGATAATACGCTACGCCAGGTGGGCGCACACGGTGAGGGGCTAATGGACGCGTTGGTGATTTTCGAACACGCGGTGCCCGCCGACACGCCGATCCCGTTTCACCACCACGTGCACGTCCAGACCACGTACGTGTTGCGCGGTACGTTTTTGTTTGCGGTGAAGTATCCCGACCACACCGAGGTTCAAAAGGTGCAGACCGGCGATAGCATTTATTTCCCCAGCAACTACGAGCACGGTTGCATTCCGTTAGCCGACGATAGCCGGTTGCTGGACGCCTTTACGCCGATTCGCGAGGACTTCTTACATTAACGACGTGATCACTAACAAGCGCCATCCCGACAAGATTCGAGATGGCGCTTTTGTAAGGCGTTAGAAACGTTAGGCCCGTCCCATGTAGGCGTGGGTGAAGTCAAACGGGACGCCGGCGGGGTTGTAGATGATGCCCTTAACGGTCGTCCGGAGGAGTTGGGACTTGGCCTGCTGGAACAGCGGAATCGTGGCTTGTTGGGTCATCAGGACCTTTTCGGCGGCCACTAGCTTTTGCCAACGGACGGCCGGCTGATTGCCGTCTTGGTTATCGGCCTGATCCATTAGCCGGTCGAACTGGGCGTTGGTAAAGCCGGTGATGTTGTCGCTGGTGTGGGTGAGGTAGTTGTCCAGAAATTCGTTGGGATCGGCCATGACGGACTGGGCCCCGCTTAGCGTTAACTGGTAGTTCCCGGCGCTTTGTTGGTTGATCAACTGGACGTAGGGCACCGCCTTGACCGCGATTTTGACGCCCGGCAATTTTTCCAGCGAACTCTGGAGAAATTCGGCCGTTTGTTTGGTGGCGTCCACATCACCCACGGATAGGGTCAGGTGTAACTGGTGGGTGTGCGTGGCCCGGTACCCCTTTTGCAGTAACGCCTTAGCGCGGGAAAGGTCGTAAGCGGTGGCTTGTGGCACCCCGGCCTCGCGACTGAAATCCTCACCGGTCTGGGGATTATTGCCCATCCCCACGGGGACTAAACCGCTCGAGGCGACCGAGCCGTCCTGTAAGACGTTTTTGACCAACTGTTGGCGGTTGATGGCCGCCGATAACGCCTGGCGCACCTGAACGTTACGCAGGGCCGGCACCTTCTTTTGGTTGAGGTCGAGGCGTTGGGTTCCAGTGGGCAGACGCTTGACGAAGTTGGGGTTGTTCAGGTTATTTTTGACCTGTTGCCCACTCAGTAACGTTTCGTCGGCCTTCTTGGCGGTGAAAATGTTGTAGCTGGTGGTGGTGCTTTCGTTGACCTGGTAGTTGATGGCGGTCAGATGCACGTTGGCGTGGTTCCAGTAGTGCGGGTTCTTCGCCAGCGTCCAGGTCTTACTGGTCCCGTTCCACTTGGTCAGTTGGTAGGGGCCGTCGGAAACCACGCGCGCCGACGAGGTCCCGTAACGATTGCCGTTCTTGGTGACCACCTTGGCGTTTTCGGGGTAGAAGAGGGGCCAGGCCAGTAAGGTCTTCCAGTAGGCGACCGGCTTGGTGAGGTTGACCACCAGGCGGTACTTCCCCTGCGCGTGGATCCCTAGCGCACTAGCGGGCAGCTTACCGGCGTTAATGGCCTTAGCGTTGACCACCGGAAACAGGTAACTTTGCATCTGGGCGGCCGTCTTGGGTGTCAACGTCCGCCGCCACGAATAGACGAAGTCCTGGGCCGTGACCGGATCGCCGTTGGACCAGTGGGCGTTGTGCCGTAGGTCGAAGGTGTAGGTCTTAGCGCCGTTAGACAACCGCGCGTGCGTGGCAATCGCCAGTTGGGGTTTGCCCTTAGCGTCTAGACGGTACAGGCCCTCCTGGGTGCTTTGTAACATGGTGAAACTCACGGTATCGGTGACCTTCGATAGGTCGGCCGTGGAGAGTTCTTGTAGCTCCGTCCAGTTCAACGTCTGGTTGGCCGCGTATTTGCCGTGCCCGCTGTGGCCACTGGCCTGTTGCCCGCACCCGGCGAGGGTCAAGAGGCTCACTGCCCCCAGCGCCGCAAAACTTAGGTATAACTTGTGATACTTCATGAACGCCATCTCCTCTGAGAACTAAAAAAATCGTCGACATGTTGTAAACATGAGGACGATTTCCCGTGGTGCCACCCCGCTTTGGACTGAACTCACGCCCAGCCGCTCCGTAACTTCTGTTGCCAAAAGTCGGTGACGATAACGGGTCACAAGGTCGGGTAATCGGCTGGCACCGGTTACTAGCAATCAGGCTCATCTTGGGTTAACGACCGGGTCTCCTTTACAGCAAACGGAGAATCTCTGCATCGGGGCCGCTTAACTTACTCTTCCTGATCTGGCGTTAAATATTGTGGTTTCAAACTTGCCCCTTACGGTAGGCCGGTTAGTGGGGGATGTCAACACGGAAATTTAGGATAGGATCTTAACTATCATGGGGGATTTGGCGGACTTATTATAGTAACTGATTGTATAAATTATTTAATATGTTTTTTGGTACCTTCACTCGAGGTCTTCCAGTTCCGGGGGTGGCTGGTGTGTGGTATATTTTAGTTAATTAACTAGCCAATCGAAGGGGGGCTCTGGTATGAGCCAAATGATTTCGACCTTTATTCTGGTGTTGACCGCCGTGATTAGTATTTTCTTATCGCAGGCCTTTCCCCGAATCTCGGTCAGTTACATTAGCATGGTGGGGGGCGCCATCATTTATTTGATTCCGGTGCTGGGGCACCACGTGGCGGCGTTTAACTCGGACATCTTCATCGGGATGATCGTGGCGCCGCTCCTGTTTTTCGAGGGCCAGGCCACCCGGTTAAACGCGGTGGGCCAGGAATTGCGCCACATTATCCAAACCGCCGTCATCTTGGTGGTGCTGTGCCTGATTCTGGCGGGCTTTGGTGTCTGGGCGGCCGCCGGCGTTAGCTTACCGTTAGCTTTTATCCTAGCGGCCATCAGCACGCCGACCGACGCGACGGCCATGGAGTCGGTGACCAACGGCCTGCGGAGTCCGCAAAAGGAGGGCGTCTTCCTCAAGATGGAGTCGCTGTTTAACGACGCGTCCGGCATTATCCTGTTGAATATGGCCGCGCTGTGGTACGTCAACGGCTACATCAACTACCAAGAAACCATCGTCGACTTCCTGATTTCGGCGGTGGGCGGGGCGTTGTTCGGTTTTGTGGCGGCCTGGGTGATGACCCTGTTCCGCCAAATTCTGATGCGCACGTCGTATAACTCGTTAAACGCGCAGATCCTGTTGTACGTGGTCACGCCGTTTGTCCTGTACTACGCGTCGGAGGCCATTCGGGTGTCCGGAATCATTGCCGTGGTCTGCGCCGGGCTGGTCAGCAACGCGGAAGCCCAACGGAGCCGCCTGTTGAACCCGCGGCAGATTCACCTGGGGTTCGACTTAGAAAACATGATTACTGAGATCTTTAACAGCATCGTGTTCGTGGTATTGGGCTTCATGTTTTTAAAGATCATCGCCGACGAACGCATCACCACCAATTCACTCAACTGGTTGGGAATCGGCGTGTTATTGTACCTGATCAATGTGATGGTGCGTTACGTTTTCGGCCGGTTGCGGCTGCATTTTAGTAACCGTTCCGGCTGGATTTTTGCGTTGGGCGGGGTCCACGGCGCCGTCACGTTGGCGTTGGCCTACACGTTAGCCGATATGCCCGTGCGCCACGGCGACTTTAATCTGGTGTTGATGGCCGAAAGCACGTTGATTATTTTGAGTTTGTTGGTGCCGACCGTGGTCTTTCGGTTCATCTTACCCAAGGACGTGACGAACCGTGATGCGGCGACGGAACTAGCCGAGGTGCGCACGACCATGGTGCGTCAAGCAATTGAGGCGGTTCAAAAGATGTATTTACCGGAAAACGTCAAAACGTCGGTGATTTTCGATTTGCGGGCGCAGAAACAAAAAACGCGGGTGCGCGACTTCACCAAGGCTTGGATGGACGTGGTACGCCACCCCGACTTTACCGGGGCCGAAAAGGAGCTGGAGATGCGGGCGTTCATCAACGCCTTCGCGCAAGAACGACAATACCTAGACATGATTTCGCAAAGTGAAGTCAAGTATCAGGATTACATTTTTCAGTTGTATAACGAGATTCTGCTGGCCGAGTCGTTGGTGATTGGTCCGGCAATCGACCGGCACGAAGAAGACCCGAACGATATCTAAGGCGGTTTGAAAAGCGGCGGGATTTAGGGAATAATCTCGAAATTTAAAATGGTCTCCAAACCAATTGATTAACCGGTTTGGGGGCTATTTTGGGTCATACCTAAAGTTTGAAAGTACAAAAATAGACTTCAACAGTTGAGCCTGTTGAGATTTGATAATAAAGTATATTTTTTTACATCATGAAGCATTACCTGGGAGGCTGATGAGGTCATATCACTTCTTCAAGAACTAAATTTCCGATTGGGGAGTTGCTAAATTAGAGTTATGTTTTATCAGCGAGAGAAATTTTTTTGTGGCACTTTCCTGAGAAATCCCTTTTTTCCAAATTACCGAATGGCTAATATCTGGTAAAGATTTTATGGGAATAAATTTCAAATCAGCTATATTTTCTGGTAAAGCACCGCTAGTGCATAAAATATCAGCCGTACCTTGACGGCACAAATTTAATGAGTTGGTGACAAGATTTTGTGTTCCAACAACATTCATTAAATTAGCCTTTAACTTCATTTGATTCAATAAATCAAGTTGAATAACCAAATTTTGTGGAATCAGTAAAGGTAATTTTTGAATATCCTTAATTTCAAAACTACTTTTGTTACTAAATTGAGAGTAATTAGGGACAATGATGCCCCAATTATCAACCATATCAAGTTGAATAACATTAAATCTATCAGTATCTGAAGGATTCATGATAAATCCTATGTCGAGCATCCCGTCATCAAGGTAGGACTTAATATCTTTCACACTAAGGTCATAAATATTGAATTTTACGCTTGGATGCTCGTTTTTGAAAAGCGCAATTACTTTGGACATAAATTTGGCCACATTGGTTTGAGTACAACCAATCGTGATGGTACCAACTAATTCAGTTGTGTCTGTTTGTTGTATTTCAGATTTTGTTTGATCTAGTATTTTTAGAAGCTGTTCAGCCTTTCGTTGAAATATTTTTCCTGATTTGGTCAAGATGAGTTCACGATGACCCCTGATAAAGAGGGTCGTATTCAGTTCTTCTTCTAATGATTTCAGTTGTCGACTCAATGTCGGTTGTGACATATGAAGTTTATTAGCAGCGGAGGAGAGGGAACCTTCTTGAATGATCTTTAAAAAGTATTGTAAATGCTTTGTTTCCATTTTGTTCTCCTATTCATAAAACGAAACGAATTCTATTCAATATTCATATTTTACATGTATATGAAATGGCTGTAAACTTGCTAACTGTAATATTAATTTTTATGAGGCGATAATGTGATGAAGACCCAATATGACATGAATAGTGGCAGCTATCAAGAAGAAACGGCAGAAATGGTAAGATCAAAGCATTTCTGTTATTTAATCAATCAAGAAGATCCTACAAATGAAACAAATATCAACGGATTACTTTCAAGTTTATTTAAGGATCGTCTTCCGACTTCAAGCAAGATCTGGGTACCAACACAAATTGATCGAGCTAACAAAATAGTTATTGGGAAAAACGTTTTTATCAATCTGGGACTTACGACAGTAGCTTTGGGTGGCATCAATATTGGAGACAACGTTCAAATTGGCCCCAATGTTACTTTGATAACAGCTAATCATGATATTAAACAGATGAACATTTTGAATACTGAATCAATTGAAATTGGGAAAAATGCTTGGGTAGGGGCAAATGTAACAATTCTTCCGGGCGTAACTATCGGTAATGACTCAATAGTTGGCGCGGGTTCAATTGTTACCAAGAACATACCGGCTGGAGTCATTGCAGTTGGTAATCCAGCAAAAGTAATAAAAAAGATAAAGTAGGTATAAAATAATGAAATCAATCAAATTAAATAGTGGGGTTCAAATGCCTTTATTAGGTTTTGGAACATATCAAATCACTGAACCAAGTGAGTGTAAACAAACCGTTAAAAATGCCTTAAACGTCGGTTATCGTCTAATCGATACCGCAGCTGCTTATGGTAATGAAGCATACGTTGGACAAGCAATCAAAGAAAGCTCAGTTAAACGAGATGAAGTATTTTTGACGACCAAACTTTGGTTCAATGATTTTGAAAACCCAGAGTTAGCACTGGAAAATTCTTTGAAGAAGTTAGGGGTAGATTATATTGATCTAGTTTTACTCCACTGGCCATATGGGAATACATATAAGGCTTATCGAGCTTTAGAAACAGCATTTCAAAAGGGATTTGTTCGAGCAATCGGTGTTTCAAATTATGCGGGGAGTCAACTAATTGATTTGATTCACTTCAATAAAATAGTCCCAGCGGTTAATCAAATTGAAACCAATTTATTATCGCAACAACAGCAGATGCATGAGTTAATGGCTCAATATGGTGTTCAACACCAAGGATATGCTCCATTTGGTCAAGGGCAGATGAATAGCATGTTTAATAATAAAATTTTAGTCGAAATTGCTGATCAGTATAATAAAACAACGCATCAAATTGCCTTGAAGTTTTTTGTTCAACAAGGTATTGCAGTTATTCCTAAATCAATTCATCTTGATCGTATGAAAGATAATTTGAACATCGATGACTTTACTTTGACACAACAGGAAATTACATCACTTAAAACCTTGGATACTAATATTCCGTTAATTGGCAATCCTCAGAGTATGGATAAAACCAAAGCTGCTATGCAATGGTAGGAGTATAGAAACTAATACAAAAAGAACCATAACGGTTCTTTCTATTTATAAGCCTAAAGGTTGAAAGTACAAAAATAGACTTCAACAGTTGATTCTGTTGAGGTTTGATAATAAAATATAGTTTTTTTTACATCATGAAGCATTACCTAGGAGCCTGACAAGGCCACTAGGTAATGCTTTTATAAATTCATCGAAAATTTTATCTAATACGCTAGAATCCATATTCGTATTTTCAACTTTCAACCTTTGGATCATACTGCAAGGTCAGGGCTGAACGGCCGAAACCTTACCCGGTATTTGTGGTGCAGTGGGGTGGTTTGGCGAAACCCCAGAATCGGTGCCGCTGAAAAAGTGGCCACTAATCTTCTGGGGTTACTTAAACGGTGGGATTAAAAGAACCATCGCTTCACCATAGCGCCCGGACCCCTTAGGGAACGCGTAGGCCCCAATATGGTAGCCTACATAATCGTTAAACTTAGGACGGCCCGTTAACGCCACGCTTAATTGGTGTTTTTCAAACTTTAGGAAACTGGTCTTCGGATTAGTCAGCCGTTTTATGGAGACGACCTGTCGTTCCGTCCAGACATCTTTAGGATAGGCGCTACTTACGTCATCGTTAAACGCATCCGTGGGCTCAAATTTAAGGGCAAGGTAATAATTCTCTGCCAGAAGCTGGGTTTTAGGATCGTTAATCGTTCCGGGAAATAGACTCAGCAGCTGTCGGTCGAGAGAATTATCGATATCCGCCGTGGTCATGGTGTGACCCAGGTAATCCGTGGCCACGATCGTAGCGGGTTTATTGGGGGCCGTTTCCTGGCTAGATTGAATGGGACTACTGTATTTTCCCTTGGTTAGATAACCATGCCAAACGTAGCCGGATTCATGGCCATTTCCGCTAGTCACCTTGAAGTAAACGAGCTTCTGATGATCTAAGCTCATGGTAACGGTTTTTTGTGCATACCAGGTCGTGTGGGGGAAATTTCTTAAATTATGAACCTCGGTTCGGTGATGTTGATCCCAGACGTAGGCCGATGTCCGTCTTAGCATGGTAGGCAACCGGTTTATACGATACCGATTTGATGATTCTAGCAGATGCTTGGGCCTTAGTTGGCCGGCTTTGACTAATGGTTGCCCCGGCACTTAGTAGTACAAGCAGGCTGCCACCAAAAATAAACGTTTTTTTCATTTTACTGGTGCTCCTTCAGTTATCGAGCGTAACACGCGGCTTTATCACGTAAACCAAAGAGGCACGATTCTTGACGGCAAAGAACTTTCTACTTTCTAACCCTGTTTTTTACGGATGATGGTAGCCATTTAGGGACTAATTTTACGACTAACTAAATTTTTGCGGACCGAAAGAGACTTAAGCCTGGTTCATAGAATTGTTAATGGTGGTTGGCCAACCGGTGAGCTAAGCGAAAACCCAGGCCGATGGTCAGGCCCATCAACAGGAGAAACAGGCCTAAAACGGGGAACCAGGTATGGGTCACGTCGTGCAGTTGTCCGAGGAGCACCGGCCCCGTTGCGGCCAATAGGTAACCCACGGATTGGGCCAGGGCCGAGCGGTGGGCGACCGTAGTTACTACCGCACTACTGGTGGCGATGAGGTTTAAGGCCAGGCTGAAAATCAACGCGGCGGTAAAGCCCAGCACGCTAGCGGCGACCCACCAACCGGCGCCCGTCCAGGCCAGACTGAGGAGGCCCACTAAATAACCGGCACCCAGGCCCCAGAGCAGGTGGCGTGGGTTGGTCACCCAGTTTAAGACCAGCGCGGCGGGGATCCCCACCAGTTGGAAGACGGCCAGTAAGTTGCCGGCCTGCGTGGTGGTGGCACCCAGGGCGTGGAAAATGTCGGGGAGCCAGGCAATCAGACTGTAGAAGACCAGGGATTGCAGGCCCATGAACAGGGTCAATAACCGGGCGGTCCGGTCGTGCACCAAGAGCGACAACAGATTCGCGTGATCGGCGGTCGTGGATTGAGTCTGGCGGGGCGACCGTGGGAGTTTCACCCAGAGGGTCACGCCTAAGGTCACGGCGGCGGGTAACGCAAAGCTGCGCAGGACGGTGGCCCAGCCCCAGAGTTGAGCGAGGGGGATGGCCAGGGCGGTCCCGACGGCGGCGACCACGTTCATGGTGACGGCGTAGTAGCTGGTCAACCGCGTGGTGGTCGCGTGAGACGAGCTGGTTTGCGCAATCATGATGGGCACCAAGACGTTTAACGCAGCAATGGCTAGCCCGATTAATAGGGTACCGATTAACAGGCAAAAGGTGTTGGTCGGGCGCAGCAGGTTGGCGATGACCAGTAGTCCGGTCGACGTAAGCAGTAGGGGCTGAGCGCCAAACCGCTGGTGTAACCGCGGTGTTAAAAGCGCCCCGCCGGCAAAGCAGAGTAACGGAATGGTGACTAATAGGGCGGTGGTGGCGCTGGTCACGTGTAGTGCTCGTTGGATGGTCCCGAACAGGGGCGTGATGGCGGTGACGGCCAGCCGTAGGTTCATGGCGGTCAAGAGAATTAAAGTCGTTTTAGCATTTTTGAACATAAAAAAGACACTCCTTTAGGCTCTTCCAGCCTAGCAGCAGTGTCTACTAGTAAACATGACGAACGCGCGGTTCGCTATCGGAATTAATTTGATGACCAGAGTATACCCGAAATTACGGCGCGTGACAAGCCACAATTAAACGGCAGTTGTAAAAGTGTCGCAATGGGAGCGAATCTGATAAACTTAAACGGGAAAGATTTTTAGCGAATCAATTAATTAAACTTAAAGGAAGTCATGAACATGACACACATCGTAACGGGCATCGTGGCCCACGTCGATGCCGGCAAGACCACGTTATCCGAAGCGCTTCTGTACCGCTCCGGTGAGTTGCGGCAACTGGGTCGCGTCGACAACGGGGATGCCTTTTTGGACCCCAACGAGCTGGAAAAACAGCGCGGCATCACCATTTTTTCACACGAAGCTAATCTTCGGTATCACGACTTGAAGCTGACGATGTTGGACACCCCGGGACACGTGGACTTTGCGGCCCAAACCGAACAGGTGCTGAGCGTCTTGGATTACGCCATCCTGGTGGTATCGGGGACCGATGGCATTCAGGGCTACACGCGTACCCTGTGGCGTTTGCTGGAACGCTACCACGTGCCGGTATTCATCTTCGTCAATAAAATGGACGTGACCGGCACCAACCAGGCGCAAGTCCTATCCCAGCTCCAGGCCAATTTTTCGGCGGGCTGTTTGGCCTTTGACGCGGACGCTACTACTCCACAGTTGAGTGAAGATACCATCGAGGACGTGGCCTCACAAGACGATGACGTGCTGGCCGACTTTTTAGAGGCCGGTCAGCTGAGCGACGACACAATCCGGCAACTGATCCAACGCCGCAAGGTTTTCCCGTGTTACTTCGGGTCGGCCCTAAAGGTCGCCGGGGTGGACGCCTTACTGGCGGGACTGGACCACTGGACCGCCGCACCCACCTATCCGGCTGAATTTGGCGCACAGGTCTTTAAGATTTCTCACACGGACAAGCACGAGCGCCTGACCTGGGTGCGGGTGACTGGCGGCGACCTCAAGCCTAAAGACGTGGTGTTAGGCGACCAAAAGGCTAACCAGCTCCGCCAATATAACGGCGAAAAGTTCACCGCCCAACCGGTGATCCACGCCGGCGAAGTTTGTGCGATTCCGGGTTTGACCGACACGCAACCGGGACAGGGCCTCGGGAGCCAGGCCAACGCCGCAACGCCGGCCATGCAACCGGTCCTGACCTACGCGTTGGACCCACAAGCTGAAGACCTGCACGCCTGTCTGGCCGCGTTGCGCGAACTCGAGGACGAAGACCCACAGCTGCACGTGTCGTGGTCCAGCCAGCTACAGGAATTACGGGTCCAGATCATGGGCGACGTCCAGTTGGAAATTCTCCAACAGATTTTAACGGACCGCTTCCACCTGACCGTGGGCTTCGATGCCGGCAGTATCCTGTACCGCGAAACCATCACGCACGCCGTTGAAGGGGTCGGGCACTTTGAACCGCTGCGGCACTACGCCGAGGTGCACGTACTGATGCAGCCCACGCCGCGCGGTAGCGGATTAACGTTTGCGGCTGATTGTAGTTTAGAAATTTTGGGCAAAAACTGGCAACATCAGGTCTTGACCAACCTACAAGCGAAGACCCAACTCGGAGTCTTAGTGGGCGCGCCGTTGACCGACATGCGGGTCACCCTGGTCACGGGCCGCGCCAGCATCGTTCATTCGGTGGGCGGCGACTTTCGGGAGGCCACCTGGCGTTCGGTCCGGCAGGGCTTGATGATGCTGAAAACCCAAAATCAATGTCAATTGTTAGAACCCTGGTACCGGTTCCGCCTCGAAGTGGGCCAGGACCAGCTGGGGCGGGCCATGAGCGACATCCAACGTCTACACGGTGACTTTGACACGCCGGACGGGACCACCAACGCCACGGGCCTGGTCGCCTTGACCGGGGTGGCCCCGGTCAGTGAAATGCAGGGGTATTCTCAAGAGGTCCGGGCCTACACCCACGGTCAGGGACAACTGGAATGCCTGATTGACGGCTACCGACCGTGCCATAACGCGGCCGAGGTGATAGCCGCTCAGGCTTACGACCCGGTGGCGGACCTCCCCAACACGCCGGATTCGGTGTTCTGTGCCCACGGGGCCGGGTACCCGGTCAAGTGGGACCAGGTTCCATCAATGGCCCACGTGCCGTACGCGTATACGGCTGCGGCATTGGAGCAATTACCGTTAGATTAGATATACCATAAAAAATCAGACGTCGTGCCGGTGGGCACTCGTCTGATTTTTAAGCTTATTGATATTTGGGCGAGAAGACACGTTCTTTTAAGGACGTGATGAATCGCCTTAACTTTTTCGTGTACTTGTAAACCGTATTACTAGTAAGGCAGCTATATACTGATATTGGAATAGTCACTTGAACAACCAATGAGATAGGCTCCGCGAAAGGTGGTGAGCCGATGCTAAAAGGCATCAAGCTTCGTCTGTACCCAACTCGGACTCAGGAAGGCCAGTTATGGCAATTATAAGGTATTGGCTCGATCTAGGGCCTTGGTCTGAGCACAGCGCGCATTATAGTCCGTAACGAACTGGCGCGGATTCCAACTAATGGTGGTTAATTGCGTCAGAGTTTTAGAATCGATTTTGGTTAACATGACTTTCACTCCTTATAGGTCACCAAATTAAAGGCGTTGGGAAAATTACTAGGATTTGTGATGCGAGGGTCCGGGGTCTTTGGGCCACAAACCTTTTTTGATTAGATAGCACTTTTGCCAATAAAAGTGGATTCGGTTAAATTGACGCTTGAACCAATTAGCGTTGGGCGTAAATGTCAAATTTACCCTAGTAATCACGGGGCCGCTAGCAACGGTGCTTGGGTCTGCTAAGATGTCTAAACGTGCGTCCGGTATTCTGGGGCCGTGATGAATCACGGCTTGCGGAATCGCAAACGTGTAAAAGATTCGTTTCTTGCCATGGCCATTGACCATCACGACCAATGTCATGTCCCCAACTTCTTGCAATCCAACATAGGTATCGTCGGTGACGTCATACCCTTTAGTTTTGACCTGGCCCATGGTTTGATGGGCCAGGTCGTTTAGCGCCTGCTGCATATCAATTATCTGTGTCATCGCTTTTCTCCTTTCGAGCGACCTTCAAAAAATAAATTTACCGCTAATAGATCCCTTTTAACGTACCTAGGCGCCAGCCTTGTATAGGATACGCAAAATGCAAAAACGATTGCGACTCACAGTGACTACTAAACTTATTTTGATAAAAAAAGGCTCAGCCTGTTGGCTGAGTCTTAGGATTACGAAATAATTGATTCTAAATTCCATGTTAATTTTAAATCCAGGCCATTAGCAACCTGCTGCAAGGTCTTTAACGGGACCTCTTCGCCACGCTCAATTTGGCCGATATCGTTAGCGGAAAGACCAACTTTTTGGGCCAATTGTTGCCGGGATAAGTTGGCTTTTTGTCGTGCTTGATATAACTGGTAACCAACTTCAAATTTAACGTTGGCCTCTTCAAAGAGCTTACGTTCTTGAGGGTCATTTAAACGGTCATTTAAGAAGTCGTCAAATGAAATATTAGCCATGATTGCCTCCTGAAAGATATTCATTGCGTAGTTGCTTTTCGTGCGTGATTTCTTTTTGTGGGGTCCGTTGAGTTTTCTTGGTGAACCCGTGAGTGATGACATACTGTGAACCCGCAACATGAAAATACAGGGCTCGATGGATACTTTTGCCGTTACGTGAGCGAATCTCATAAAGGTTAGTATCCAATTTCTTCACCCATTGTACGCGCTGCGCGTGCATCAAGCCAATATTTTCAACTTTCTGAATCGTCAATAAGAGGTCACGTGTATCGCGGTCGGGCAAGGTTGCTAAAAATTCCGTGAATTCAACGTGTCCATTCATGCGTTGGTAAAATTCAAATTTCGGCTTATCAATCATTGTTATTTAGCCCGCAAAGTATTCTGCCCCGTGGCCATCCATCTCCTTTATCCGATTAGTCTGTTCGCACTCTGGCCACTAGCCGGCACGGCTTATGCTTCAGATGATCGGTTAGGAGATCCCTTAGCCGTCGTGGTTAAACCGGTCCATAAGCCGAGGCCTAAGCCCACGACCAGAACCCCCTGAATCAATTTTTGCATGAAAATCATCCTCCCGGTGAATCTGATTTTAGTCTACACTTTTGCGGGTTTAGGGATTAAAAGGTTGGCCGGTTTATGAAAATCTTTATAGGAAGGTTGGCGTTGCCAGACCGTCAACGTGGGGTTTTGGTCGTCAATTTAGTAGACTAAAAGAAACGGACAACAGGGGGATAATCGACGTTATGGATATCACGTTTAACACCGCGTTTGCGGAACAGCTGCAAGCCGCCGGTCATGCGGTTTTGGCCTTGCCGTTAGCACTGCAAGTCGGCAACCTTGAGCGGTTAACCGACCCGCAGGACGCCTTTTGGACTTGGCAAGGTGGGGAGTCTGCCGGTCAGGGGTTCCAGCGGAGTCAAGATCGGGTGCGGCAACTGAAAAAAGTTATCGCAACGGGTGACACTTTAACCGTCTGGGTCAGCGCCACCGCCGACGACCAACTGGGATACTGGTGGCTGTGTGTGCTGTTGGGGGCGGCCCCGAACCGTCTTACGCAAGTCACCGTGCCGTTAATGGGGCCGGGGCCGACCCCGGGAACCTGGCAAACCTGGGCCCATTTAGGGGAAGTCGTCTTGCCAGTCGAGCGGACTAGCCGCCGAGACATCGCACTAACGGAACGAACCGCGGCCGGCGTGGCGTGGTCGGGAATGGTGCGGGCAGCCAGCGCATTACGGGTGTTGCTCAACGGGAACCTGGTCGCGGTGCCCGTGACGTTTTACGACAATTTGCTGCACGCGCAACAGCGGCCATCCCGTTCAGCCCAGCAGATTGCCGAGGCCACCTGGTTAAGTTTACCGAGTGGCCCCCCAATTTGGTGGTACGAGTGGCGGTTAGCGATGCTGCGTTAATTAGCAGGAGGGATTTGAACGGCAGGGAATTACTAGCAGACACCTGAAACCCCAATCACCACAAACCGGCGGTCCCTTAAAATTACGCAGGGCCGCCGGTCGAGAGAGAGTAGGGTGTTAAAGTTTTAAGCTTCGTGTTGCGGTGTCATGAATGGCGTGCATTGGCCTAACGCGGCCGTGATAATCGCTTGGGCGGTTTCAAAGTCCCGTTTACTGATCACCACCACGTCCGCGTTGGCCTGATGGACCATTACCGGATGATGAGTGACCGTTACTTGCCGGGCCATTTGCGCGAAACTAGCTGGTTTTGCGGTGAGTTTAGTGGTCATCGAATTACCCCCTAAAGTTAGAATATGAAGCTTGGCGAGGTTCAACCTCTATAAGGACAGTTTAACCGGTCGGTCGGCAACTTGCAGGGGGGCTTCGCTAAAGTTTTTCTGAAAAATTCTCAGAGACTAGTGAACTAGGTTGGCGGATAACGGTACTACCGAAACACACGTCAACGTGAGGCCCTGGGCGACCAGCGCCACCCCCTTTCCCTTATTCAACTTAAATCCCCGGTAACGTCGGTTAATGCTGACGTTACCGGGGATTTTGATGCTTAGTCGTTAGGCAGTAAGGTGGCAAGTTGTAACGTAAAGACGGTGCCGTGCGGCTGGTTGTCAGTCACGGTGATGGTGGCGTGGTTTAACTCCACCAACCGTGCGACGATGGCCAGGCCTAAGCCGGTCCCCGGAATCTCTTGGGAGCGGGCCTGATCCACCCGGTAGAAGCGTTCGAAGATGTGGGCCTTTTCGTCGGCGGGCACGCCCATCCCCAGATCGGCCACGCTAAGCGTTGGTCCGGTCGGTTCGTCGGTGACGGTCACGGTGATGGGCGTGGTGGCTGGCGAATACTTACTGGCGTTACTGAGAAGGGCCAAGAGGATCTGGCGCAAACTGTTCACGTTAACGGCAGCCACCGTTGGCTGGGTCGGCAAGACGACGTGAATCGCCTGGGGGATCCCCGGTTGGTTATCGTTGACCGTTTCGGTCACCACGTCCTGTAAGGTCACGTAATCCAGTTTCAGATCGGTGTGGTCCATCCGCGATAACCGTAATAGACTCTCGACCAACGCCTGCATGCGGTGCGATTCGTGGTCGATGGCGTCTAGGGATTTGGGAATGATTTCCGGTTTCTGCTGACCGTGACGCTTGATCAGACTGACGTGACCCTGAATCGAGGTCAGCGGGGTACGTAGCTCGTGGGAGGCGTCCGAAACGAATTGGTGGTCGCGTAAGACTTGTTGGTTCAACGAAGCTAACAGGTCGTTGATTTCGGTGCCTAAGTCGTGCACCTCCACGGGACTTTGCGGTACGGGCAAGGCCTCGTGGTACGAGACGTTTTCGGCGTGGTTGATCTGCTTGGCAGCCTCCGTTAGGTGGGCCAGCGGTTGATTTAGCCGTTTAGCCAGTAAGCGGATGATGTAATAGCTGAGGACGCTACAGAACAGTAACACGAAGACCAGGTCCATCAGAATCAACCGAAAGATGTGCACGACGCTGTTTAGGCTGGTCCAGGTTTCGTAGTAAATGTGTTTGGCTTCTAACCCCGAGCGGTAGTATAGCCCGTAGCCGGCGCGGTACCGCACGGCCGGGAAGACCGGCAGGGTGGTTTCCTGAGCGGCCAAGAATTTTTTGGCGTGGGGGGAATAGAATTGTTCTTGTTTTTTACCGGGCAACTTGGTGTGGACCTTGACGAAGGTGTCGTGGGTGTCGATGGGACTGTTGAGCTTCCACTGACGCCAGTCGGGTGCGTCGTCGATGAAGGAGCGGTTGAGGCTCTTTTCCAGGGTGACGGCGTCCTGCATGCGACTGCGGGTCAAGCGGTAACCGACCACCAGCGAAATGGAGATCCCGGTAATGGCCACAATCAGTAACATGGTCCAGGTAAACGTCCGGGTAATCTGCGCGGCGTTGGACCGCCCGCGAAAGTTAGACATCGGCATCATCTCGCAGACAGTAACCCACCCCGCGGACCGTGTGAATCAACTTCCGGTCGGCGTTAGTGTCGACCTTGTGGCGTAAATAGCGGACGTAGACGTCCACAATGTTGGGTTCACCGTCGAAGTCCACCCCCCACACGGCGTCTAGGAGTTCGTCTCTGGTCAGGGTTTCCTTGGCGTGGCGCATCAAGGTCAAGAGCAGTTCGTATTCCCGTTGGGTCAGTTGAATCAATTGGTGGTTCCGGTGAACCTGCCGGGCCTTGGTGTCGAGTTCTAGGTCGGCAAATTGGTACAGGGCTTGGGGCTGCTGGGCCTGTTGCTCGTGGCGCAAGATCACGCGGACGCGGGCCAGTAGTTCCTCGGTTTCGAAGGGCTTGGTGATGTAGTCGTCGGCCCCGCCGTCGAGCCCGGCGACCTTATCGCCCACGTAGTCTCTGGCGGTCATCATGATCACCGGAATCGTATCGTGTTTACGAATGCGCCGCAGGACCTCCAGCCCGTCCATTTTAGGCAACATCCAGTCGAGGATGATTAAATCCAACCCGTGCTGGTGTTTTTGGTAGAGTTGGTAGGCTTGTTGGCCGTCGTAAGCGGTCAGAACGTCGTAACCTTCAAATTGAAGTTCTTCTTTCACGAAATCGACGACGCTTTTTTCATCGTCGACCAATAAGATTTTAGCCATAAGTAAGACCCTCCCGGGATAGTATAGGCTTAGTATAACGGATTTTAGGGGGAACGGGGACTTAAGGCTTCGTTCGGCGACGAGCTAACCGCCGGAGCCCCCCGTAGGTTAGGAGTCCGACGAAACTTAACCCACTGCCCAGTAGCAGGCCGGGCACGTGGTAGCAAAGCGTCACGGTGTTGGTCCCGGTCGTTAACGGAACGGCCATGAGGTTGTTGACCACGGCTCTGGGGGTGACGGGATGGCCGTTGACGCGAGCCTGCCAACCCGGTTCGTTCGGTAGGGCCACGTAGAGCCACCGGCGCGGCGACGAAGTAGTCAGGCTACCCGTTAACGTCGGGGTACCCAGGTGATAGCGCAGGGTGGGTTGCCACCGGTGGGCCTTTAGGGGGCGCAGGGCGCGGTAAAATTGTGCCGTGTTCAGACTGGCCAGTTGCGGGGCAGTGGCGCGAGGGTGATCGTTACTGACGGTCAGGGTCAACGTGGTCCCTTTTTTAAAGGTCCCCAGGCCCCAGAGGAGTCGGTGACCGTTCGCGTTGACGGTGGGGGCGACCCGCACCCCGTTGACCTGCAAGGTACTGTACTTGGTGGCCCCGGCCGAGTCGTTATAGTAGAGCGGTCCCGTCGTGTTGACCCGGAGGCGGAGGGTGTGCGTGTAGGGGTAGGTGCTGGCGTTCGCGTGGGTGACCGTGTGGGTCGTCAGTGGCGTAGCGGTAACGAAGTACGGCCGAGGCGTTGGGGCCAATGCCTGGAGTAACCGCTCCTGGTTCGTGATCAATTGGGATTGGCTCAACGTCACGTGGGTCAACGCGGTCGGCACGGTAAAGCCTACGCCCAGCGCACTCGAGTTAGTCGTGAGTAAAGGTTGTTGGTGCACGCTAAAGCCGACGTTGCTCCCCACGTTTAGGAATAATTTACTGACGGGGGTCAGACCTTCACCACTGATTCGCCGGGCGTTGTCGCTGAACAGACCCAGAGACTTTAGGGTGATTCGGGTTTGGTTGTTTAGAGTGGAGCTATAGGTACTGAGTCCGGCCACGTTAAAGGTGGTGGGGTCGTTGTAGTGGTTGTCGACCTCCTGATAGGCCGCGGCGAGCAGGGTGCCCTTGAGGTTGACCCGGGAAAGGGGCGCCGTTGAACTTAGGTGGTTCAGGGCGGCTTGTTCGGTTTGGTAGGTCGTCTGGTAGGTCGGTTGGTTACCGAAGGCCGTTCCCGTTAGGCTCAGCCAGAAGTTTCCCGCGAGTTCGGTGGTCACGAGTCCCCCAATCAACCAACGTTGGGCCTGCCGGCGGGTCAAGAAGAGGACTCCCGCGGTCAGTAACTCAAATAACAGGCCAAGCAATAAGTTGCGCCGGGGCATGGCCGTCCCGCCAAACAGCTGGGTGTCGCCGACGTTAACGGCAATGGGGCCGGCCAGGTACCCGCCGATGAGCGCGGCGGCTAGGCCAAGGGATAGCCCCACCTGCCACCGTTTAGCAATGGCTTTAGGACCGGCCTGCCAAGCCCGAAAGGCGAGCAGAATGAACGTGAAACTGACGAAGTAGGCGTCCCGAAACGGAAAACCTTCGGGCTGCTGAAAGAGGTGCCAGATCGTGTCGAGGGTCCGAACGCCCAGACTTAAGAACAGGACGGCTAAAAGTCCAGCGGCGTGCCGTTTGGCCGGTCGGGAGATGGCGGGATGCACGAAATACACCAGGACCAGTAGCGCCACCCAACTGGTGGTGAAAATGGTGGGGGCGTGAAGGAGGCGGTTGGTGTAGTTGCTGGCCCCCACGCCGAGCTGACTGAGAATGCTGAGGTCGTATTGGGGGGCGGGCAAAAAGTTGGTCGTCGAACCGGTGGTCTTGGCGGTTTGCAGCATGGCCAGTCCGGTGGGCAGCAGTAAAAATAACGTGCTGGTCACGCTGAGCAGGCCGGTCACCAGAATCTTCAATAGGCGCGGCCAACGTTGACCGAAATCGACTCGCCAAGGGGTGGTCGGGGCCTTAGTTTCGAGGAGTTGAAATCCCAGGTAACAGCCCGTAAACAAGCACAGCATGTACCCCATGTAAAAGTTGGTCACGATGCCGACCCATAACCAGCCGAAAAAAGCGCCGCTGTGCTTACCCGTGGCTAACAGCCGGTCCAGACCACTGAGAATCAGGGGTAACCAGATCAGCGCGTCCAGCCACATGAGGTCAAAATAATCCAGCGCCACCAACCCGCAAAGACTAAACGTGACGCCGAATAAAGCGGTCGCCCAGCGCGTGGTCTGAAAGTGGCGTTGCAGGTAAATCGTCATGGTGCCCGCAATGGCGGTGATCTTGGCCATGAGAATCACAGTCACACTGGTCGGAATCTGGGCGGCCGGTAACAGTAGGGTTATCAAATTGAACGGACTCATTAAGTAGTACGCCCAGGTGGCGACGGCATTGCTGCCTAAAGATTGCGTCAACGTGTAGAGGTGTAGGCCGTGGGTTAACGCTTGCCGGTAGGCCGTGAATAGGGGGATGTACTGAGTGCCCATATCACTGATCAAAAAGTTGCGCGGGCCAAACGGGGTGATCTGATGGCCGGCTAAAACGCCGATCACCACGAATAAGGCGATCCCCATGGCGCCAAGTGGTGCGCGCCAGAAGTGTCGCGAGGTCATACTAGATGTCAAATTAGCTCGTCTCCCTAAATAAAGGACGGGCCCCTATGAAAGCGACGCGTCCCGTCTTGTTTTAACGTCATTATAGGAAGTCGCTTGGCGGGCAGCCAGTAAGAAAAAAGAAAAGATTTTTGAGATTTTCTCAGAGACTCTTTAGTTGACCGCCCTAGTCCAAAAATTAGTTGCCCGGTATACTCAAGGCATTCAAGTTAAAGGGGGGCGTTAGTTATGCGATTACCACGACTAACCATTGTTGTCCCGTGCTATAACGAGGCATTGGGATTGCCGCAAACGGCGAAGGTCTTATTGGCTAGCCTAGCCCAATTACGGCAGCAGCAACAAATCAGTGTGCATAGCCAGCTGATCTTGGTGGATGACGGGAGTCACGACCAGACCTGGGCCGTGATTCGGCGTTTAGAGGCGCAAAACGACAACGTCTTTGGGGTGCGTTTTAGTCGTAACTTTGGTCATCAAAATGCGTTATTGGCGGGGATGCAGGCGGCCGATTCGCTGTCCGACATCGTGCTGACCCTCGACGCGGATTTACAAGACGACCCACGCTTGATTCCCGCGATGGTGGCCTGCTACCGGGCGGGCAACGACGTGGTCTTAGGCGTTCGCGATGACCGGCAGACGGACCGATGGGCCAAACGGTGGTCGGCCGAACGTTTTTACGGGTTACTCACCAAACTAGGGGTGCCCATTGTCCCGAACCATGCCGACTATCGCCTGTTGAGTCACCGGGCGCTCCAGGCACTCCTACAGTACCATGAACGCAACCTCTTCTTGCGCGGCATCGTCCCGCAGCTCGGTTTTCCCACGACCCGGGTCTATTATCACCGGCAACCGCGGGTGGCGGGCCACTCAAAATACACGTTGAAAAAGATGTTGGCGCTCGCCCAAACCGGGGTGTTGAGTTTCTCTAACGCGCCGCTCCGGTGGATCTTGGGGACGGGCGTGGGGTTAAGCGTCGTGAGCGCTGTGAGTCTAGCGGTCATCTTAGGCCATGATTGGTGGCAGGGGGCCCTCAGTTGGAATCCGCTGTTCAGTGGTTTAGGCGTTTTGAGTGGCCTGCAACTCTTGGGAATTGGTCTGGTGGGGGCCTACGTGGGTCAGGTGCTCACGGAAGTCCAGCACCGGCCGCGCTATGTGGTGGCACAAAACGACGTGCCCAATCACCGAACGGTCGCGGTGCCCGCGACGCGGGTGTTGCAGCCGTCGCAAAAGGGGCAGCCATTCTGAGAAATTGTCAGAAGTTCTTCAGCAAAGCCCCCCAGAACGACGCAGTGAGATTGAGTATGCTGGGGTCAAAGAGGAGGAGAAGGCCACATGACAATCATTGCAGCGAGTTTGTTGAATTTAAACACCCTGGTCCCGCAATTACTGGGACAATACGGTGCCTGGCTCTACGCGGGCCTGTTTTTACTGATCTTTATCGAAACCGGGTTGGTGGTGTTTCCGTTTTTACCCGGGGATTCCATTCTGTTTTTATGCGGGTCGCTAGCGGCCGGCAGTGGTAATCTACACCTGGGTGTTTTACTGGTGACCCTCACCATTGCGGCCGTTCTGGGTGACTTCGTTAATTTTGAGATTGGGAAACGCTTTGGACATTACATGGTGACCCATGACCGGTTTAAGCGGTGGCTCAAGCCGCAACACCTGGACCGGGCAAGTGCCTTCTTTGCCAAATACGGGGGTCTCGCCATTTTCCTCGGCCGCTTTATCCCCATTATTCGCACCCTGGTGCCGTTCACGGCGGGAATGGGGCGGATGCCGTATTTGAGCTTTGCTCGGTACAACGTGATGGGCGGGGTGACCTGGATGGCCGTGGTCTTGGGTGCCGGGTACCTCTTTGGTAACATTCCGGTGGTCCAACAAAACTTTGAATTGATCATGGTGGCCATCGTGCTGATTTCGCTCTTACCGGTGGGCCTCGCGATGCTGAAGCGCCGGGGAACGGTGAAGTAAACCTGAACGGTGGCCGGTGCGTTTACTGGTGACTGAGGAAACAATCCAATATATGATAAAGCGAGTTTGGGATATAAGTCCCTAAATTCCAGTAATTAAAAATTGGTCCTAGAAATCGTTTGGTGATTTCTAAGACCAATTTTTTCGTTACTCATTTGCTTTACCGGTATTCAGACTAAGGGGCCGGGGGAGCCTCAGACATCCGGCGTCGTTTGATTAGATAATCGCTGGAGATAATTTAACGGGCCCTCCGCCATAATTTGGGTCATCACGGTGGCAATTTCGGTCGTTGAAATCTTTTCGGGATTAAATAACCAATATTTTAACATCTGGAGGGACATGGCGGTGATGGAAACCCGGATGAGTTCGTAATTCACACCGGTGGCGGTAATGACCTGGGCGTAGCGCTGATCAAAGCCCACTTCCAGTTGATTTTCAAACTGGTGATCGCCGTTGGGTCCCAGTAGGGCGTGGAACTCCTTGAAATTTTCTTGGAAGTACTGCAAGCCGGATTCTAATGATGTTTGAATGAAATGCTGGTCCGTCGTGGTTAACGGGGTGACCCGTTGCCGTTGGTGCTCAATCTTCTTGAGCAGTTGGCCTTCAATCGTTTGCAAGAGGTCGTACTTGTCATCGTAATAGCGGTAAAAAGTACTACGGGCGCAATGCACCACGCCGATGATATCGTTGACGCTAATCTGCTCGAATGGTTTTTGTTCGATTAGCGTTAATAAGGCGGTTTGAATCTGTTGATTCGTATAGTCCGTTTTATGGAAGTAGTTCACGATAATCCCGTCCTTTTAGGGGCAATTATAGCAGATTAGGGAGCAAAAATCGGTTGATTTAGGTCGGTGTGTTCGATTTCGAACATTATAGCTTAAACCGGCCTAGCCATTAGTCGCGCAAACTGATAAAACTAAACCCATCACTTAAGAGAGAAGGACTTTTATGACACACACGCGGCCCGTGGACGTCCACGGTAACGGCTATAATCGTTGGTTATTATTTATTTTAATGCTTCTCGCCACCTTAGCGGGTTCCCTGATGCAATCAACCCTGGGAACGGCATTGCCGACACTGATGAAGAAGTTTGAGATTGATCTAAATACGGCTCAACAGGCCACCACTTGGTTTTTATTGGCATTAGCCATCATGGTGCCGGTCTCGGCTTATTTGGTGAAGCGATTTCCGACTAAGCATCTGACTTTGGTGACCTATTGCCTGCTACTCGGTGGAATTTGCCTCACGGCGTTTACCCCCGAAAAACATGCGATGTGGACCATGTTCGTCATCGGCCGAGTGATTGCGGCCGCAGCCGTGGGGATTTTGATGCCACTGTTGCAGATCACGATTTTAAACATTTTCTCAGCGAATGAACGGAGCCTTGCGATGGGGTTGATGGGGCTTGTGGTGGGAATGTCGCCCGCCATCGGTCCGACGTTAACGGGGTGGATTCTAGATCAATCCCATCATTTTATGGGGCTGACCTTAGCGGCCTCCTGGCAGACCATCTTTTATATTCCGATGGTGGTGTTGATCATCGTGCTAGTGCTAACTCCGTTTATCATGCGCGACGTTATTCCCACCGAAGCGACCATTCACCTGGACAGTCTGTCACTGATCTTATCTAGCTTCGGGTTCGGCCTGTTTCTCCTCGGGTTTACCAACGTCTCAACGGACGGATGGGGCGACTTATGGTCGGTGGATGCGCCAATTGTTACTGGCTTGCTGATTATTGGGTTGTTTACTTGGCGTCAATTGACGATTCCCCATCCTTTCTTGGATTTACGGGTTTTTAAATCGTGGAACTTTACCATCACCACGATCACTACCATTATGGCCATGATGGCCATGATGGGTGTTGAAATGATGTTACCGACTTACCTGCAAAACGTGCATGGTATGACGGCACTCGATTCCGGCCTGACCTTACTACCAGGAGCCCTGTTCGTGGGCATCCTGTCGCCGATTGCCGGACTTCTGTACGCCAAGGCGGGGATTAAACGGCTGGCAATCGCGGCGTTTGTGGTGCTAATTGCCGGCACGATTCCCTTTGCGTTTCTGACGACCTCAACGCCCGCCATCGTGATTACTTTGATGTATACGGTTCGCATGATTGGGGTGGCGTTGGCGCTGATGCCGTTAACGACGGCGGCGATGGATGCCTTACCCCAAGCTCAAACCACTGATGGCACGGCGGTAAACAATACGGCCCGTCAGTTAGCGTCCTCCGTGGGCGTGGCCGTTTTAACCTCGGTCACGCAAAACGTGATTAATACGAATAAACCCCACCATCAACTGAGTACGGTGGATCCCCTGAAGTACGCCGCTAAGAGTTTAGACGCGTCGATGCAGGGGTTCCAGGTAGCGTTTAGTGTCGGCCTAGCCTTTGCTGTGATTGGGCTAGTGGTGGCGCTGTTCTTTAAACGAGCTAAGAAAGTGGGGGCTAATTCATGATTATTTATGCGATCTTTAGTCTAATTGTCGCGGTGACGTTAGCGTGGACGTTAATTAAGCAGAAAGTCGTCCGTGCCGTATTGGGCCTTGCGACCACCGTGGCCTTGATTGGTGCCACCACGATCTTAACGCTGAACTTTACGACCCATTACGGGATGCACCAGGTCACTACGGTGACGACCCAACGAATCTATTCCGCCACCGGCAAGCGATCGGCGGCCGGGGTCGTAATCGCCAAGCCATTGGGAACACAATCCGATAACTACGTCTTGGTTTATAGCGATCACGCCGCGGGGAAGGCCACGCCCCACTTTGTGCCGAACCGTCAGTCGGTGACGACCATGGTTAAGAAACGGGCGACCTATCAAGCAAGCGCAGCGACGCAGGCAACGGTGCAAACGACGACGGTTCGGTGGCAATGGCGAAACGCGACGGCCAAACGTTGGCTAAACGTGGGGGACCAAGCGGGTGAGTTGGTTCGCCAGAAGCGACTCGTCAAGGTTCCACGGAAAACGTGGGTTGTCTTATCTCCAGACCAGATGAAGACGTTGAAAAAGGCTTTGCAGACGGAGGCGAAGGCGACCACGACCGCCAGCGCTGCTCAACAGGCGGCGATACAGTCAATGTCTCAAGAACAACGAGCAAAGTTAGCGGTTAAACAGATTAAACAAGTGTTGAAATAAATCAATAACGCTTAGAAAGGCAGGGAGGCGCTGAAGATGGATCGGGTAATCTAAACAAGGTTGTCTGGTTAAATCGCCCAAAGCCCAATCAAGTAATGGGGTCAATCGTAACCAACCAGGACGTTCATTTTAGTTGACAAAGCGGCAAATACCATTAAAATTAAGCTATTCAATTACTTGATTGATTATTTGCCGGCAATTGAGTTAAGGGGGAATTTTAATGGCAATGGATCAAGCGGCAACGACCTACAAAACGAGCTTATACGCGGAACTGGCCAAGATTGGCAAAAGTCTGTCTAGTGATCGACGCTTGGAATTGTTAGATCTGCTATCGCAGAGTCCCAAAACGGTCGAATCACTGGCCCAGCAAGCCGAGATGAGTGTGGCTAACACTTCCCGGCACCTCCAAACGCTACGCGAAGCGAACCTGGTGAGTCGGGAAAAACGGGGTAATTATGTGGTTTATGAATTGGCGTCCGCGCAGGTCGAACACCTTTTTTATCTGTTACGAGACGTGGGCGAGACGCAATTACTTGCAATGAAACAAATTCAACGCAACTTTGATGCGAGTGAACAGGTTCAGACCCTAGACCTCCCGGCTGCCACCAAACTGTTAAACCGTGACGACGTGCAATTGTTGGACGTTCGCCCGACCGAGGAATACGCGGCGGGGCACATCCCCGGGGCGCTTAACGTACCGATTGAGGAACTCGCCGACCGGTTGGATGAGTTAGCACCCACCAAAGATATTATTGTCTACTGTCGGGGCCACCTCTGTGCCTTTACGAATCAAGCGACGCGGTTATTAAACGAGCACGGCCGCCACGCTTATAGCCTAAACGAAAGCTACTACGATTGGCGGCAATTTAACCAACAACCGTCTTAAAACACAGTGATCCCGCTGCACCAGCGTTGGTACGGCGGGATTTTTTTGTCGGGCAGGAACTTTAAAATTGACAATTCAGGAGAGTATGCTAATATCTAACTATTCAATTGATTAGTTGAATAGATAAAACTAATTAATTTGACCAGTTGACCGGCAACCGGTCATCGGCAGAAACGATCATCCGAGGGGGTTACGAAATGGAAATTGAGTATTGGTCAGACATTGCCTGTCCGTTTTGTTACATTGGGTCAACGCGCATGAAACGAGCGTTGCGCGAACTGGGTTTAGCGGCGACGACGCTCTTAAAATTAAAGGCCTTTCAGTTAGATCCCATGTTACCAACGACTACGCAGCAAACGATGGTGGAAAATTTTGCCCACGGTCACGGAATGACCACGGCACAGGCCGAACAGCAGATACAGCAGATTTCTCAGATGGGGGCTAGCGACGGGCTGAACGTGGATTTACAACACGCCATCCCCACCAATACGTTGGACGCTCACCGGTTGATCAAGTTAGCGGCCACCTTTAATAACGCTAAGCTGGTTGAGCGGGTGATTGACGCCCTATACCAAGTCTACTTTAGCCAACATCTGTCCATCGCGGATCTGGACGTGCTACGGGCCACTGCAATCCAAGCGGGCTTACCCGCCGACCAGGTCCAAGCGACGTTAGAAACCAATCGGTTTGCACAAGCGGTGCGCGATGACGAGCACGAAGCGCATCAGTTAGGGATTCAAGGAGCACCATTTTTTGTGATTAATCATCATTATGGTCTCTCGGGGGCCCAGCCCTATGCGACGATGGTGGCGGCTTTAAAACAAATTCAGGACAAGGCGGTGGCGAAATGACCCAAATGACTGAGCACCAGGTTCCAGAACTTGAAACGTTAGGCGCAGCTAGTGCCGGTCCCTCGTGTGGTCCGGCGGGCTGTGATCTGGCCTCGCACCAACAAACTACGACAAACCACTAATTGTTAGGTAATGGCATGCTCGTTACCGGAAAAGGAGTTCAGATGGAAAAGTTCGATGATATCATCATTGGGAGCGGCCCGGCCGCGTTTATGTTTAGCCAGGGGATGCAGGGTAGTCAACGTAAAATTGCCATGATTGATCAAGGAAACTTCGGGGGCGTTTGCCCGAATGTCGGTTGCGAGCCCAAAATTTTCTTAGAAGGTGCGGTGGCGACCGTGTTAACCTCGCGTCGATTACAGGGTAAGGGGCTGGCGACACCAGCCACGCTGGATTGGCCAACGTTAATGGCCCGCAAAAAGGTGTTATTTGGGGCGTACCCGGATAAGGCCATTAAGAATTATCAAGCTAGCGGGATTACGACCATTCAGGGAACGGCAAAGTTTATCGACCAACATACCGTGGCCGTTGACGGACGGCGGTTACAGGCGGAGCACATCGTCATTGCCACCGGCCAAGTCCCCAACAAACTTCCCATTACGGGAAGCGATTTAACGATTAGCAGCAACGAAGTCTTTAACCTGGATCAGTTGCCACAACGGGTAACCTTCATCGGCGGGGGCTTTGTGAGCATGGAACTAGCGGTAATCTTAAATGCCGCCGGAGCACAGGTGGACGTCATCGAATACGCCGAGCGGCCGTTGACAGCGTTTAATGCGCCCGACGTGCAAATTGTGGTAAAAGAAATGACCCAGCAAGGGATTCGGTTTCACTTTAACCAGCAAGTAGATCAGGTGCAGCGCACAGGAGCGCAATATCAGGTAACGACGAAGCAAGGCCTCACCGTCACGACCGACCTAGTCGTGGATGCGAGTGGCCGGGTACCCAACGTGGCGCAGCTTAATCTGGAACAGGTAGGCGTCCAGGTTGATCGCGGTGGAATTTTGGTGGATCAGCACCTGCAAACGACCGTAGCGGGCATCTATGCGGCGGGTGACGTGGTCAGCAAGGCGCCCCAAGTGGCGCCGAAGTTAACGTCAACGGCTCAATTTGAAGGGGAATATCTAAGTCAGTACCTGCAAAAGACCACCACGGCAGCAATTCAGTATCCGGTGATTGCGACGGCGGCCTTTACCTACCCACAAGTGGCTCAGGCGGGGATGTCAATTGCGACGGCCCGCCAAGATCCGGCCTATCAAGTCGTGGAATATCCGCATTTGGCCGGAGATGATTTCTTCTACGCCGGGACGGCCGATGAAAACGCGCAACTCACGTTGGTCTTTGACCAAACTCAGCAGTTAGTTGGAATTTCCGAAGTGAGTCAAAGCGCCGCGGACGATGTGGATAATTTTGTCCATCTGATCGGGCTCAAGCTCCGGCGGGCAGATTTTGACCAGCGTTATTTACCGATCTTCCCGGCGAGTGCCTACAAGTTACGGGGTATGATTCAATAATTTAAGTTAAGGAGTGCTTTCTGATGATTAAAGCTTATTTACAAATTACGATGACGATTGATGAAGCTAACCGCCAAGCGGCGGCGGACGTTTATACGCGGTACAAGCAACCGTTCCTACAGACGATTGCGGGCGCGTTGAGTAAGGACCTGTTAGTTCGGGATGACGATGTTCAGGTCTTGCACGGGTTTGATAGCCTGGCGCATGCTCAGGCCTACCTGCAGAGTGACCTGTTTGCGAACCACGTATTCAAGGGGTTACAACCCTTGTGGACCCAAGACCCGGAAGTGAAGATTTACCAAGTGGCCTAATGGGGCACCACCCAACGGTATTGGTGCCCGGACCAAGCGGATTTAATGGCGTAGTAGTATAGAACAAAACGACTCATCTCATTTAGCCCGGTGGCTAGTGGGGTGAGTCGTTTTATTTATCCGCAGAAATTTTCCTGTTCTGTCCCGCCGGCAATGGTGATCTTGCAGCCGGCTGCCGATAATCGCTACGAGGGGGCAATCCCAAGTCACTAGAGTCACCGGACGAGAGTAGGCAACTAGGGCTTATTGACGATTTGAGTAATTAATTGTCCCATCTGTTTAGGCGATTCCGGATGCGCTTGCTCAAACCACGTTACTAAAACTCGCGTAAGTCCGCCCGCAACGTAGACCTGCCAATAGGGATTATGGACTTTAGGAAATGGCAGGGTGTCAACTTTAATCAATTCAGCTAAATCATTTTGAAAAATTGTCTGAATTAAGTTTGCCCGGTCATTTTTGAGGAAAATAGCTAATTCGGGTAAGTCAGGCTCTAGAACTTGAAGAAACGTTTCAATAAATATTGCCGAATTCTTGATACGGCGATGATCAATAAGTCGCACAAAGCGTCTGAAATCGTCGTTGATGTGCTGGGCAATAATCTCATCTAGGGTGTTAAAGTGCCGGTAAAAGTACATCCGGGAAACGCCGGCCTGCTGACAGAGGACTGAGATTGAAATGTCATGAAAAGGTTTCTTTTGCGAAAGGCTGGCGAGCGCTTTAAAGAGCAGTGTGTTTTTGTCGGACTTTTCCATTGAGCAGGCTCCTTGTGACAATAATTGGGGAAGTTGTCACGCTTATTTTAATCATTTGGTCTCGATCCATATACTAAGCCTTAACTAAAAAAGGAGTGATTACGTTGAACTTTCTAGAGAACGCCCCATTAATTAGCGGCTTGGCTTGGACAATTGCATATATCGGATTAGCTTATCGTGGATTCAAGGATAAGACGCCGGGGATGCCACTAGGGGCACTAGTGTTAAATTTTGCCTGGGAAGTGATTTTCTCACTAATTTATCCGCCGAAAAGCATACTTGCCTTGGTCGTGATTAATACGGTTTGGATGATTCTTGACGTCCTGATTGTTATCACGATGCTCAAATATGGTCCCCAAGTGTATCAAAAGGGGTTTGGCATTAACCGAGTTATCTTTTACGTGATGTTTTTCTTGGGTATCTTGGCTTCGTTTGGCATCATGCTGTTAGGAGCAAAGTATTTCATAGGACTACCTCAGGTTGCCCATAATACCTTTAGTGTTGGTAAATTGATCGCAATTGTTCAAAATATGGTGATGAGTATTTTGTTTCTCGTGCAATTCTATCAGAGAAAAAATGAAGGTAATCCAATCAAGGGGCAATCCTTTACCATTGCCTGCGCCAAATGGATTGGTACACCGTTGACGGTCGGCATTGTCACGGTGGTCAGCGACCCAACCGGCTTCATGGCCATTATCTATGCCCTGACGTTTATTTGTGACACGTGGTATCTGGTGGCGATTTATCGTGAGTTACAATCCAAAGGCCTCAACCCGTGGAAGCGATTGTAGAAGTAGGGTGGTAAGCAGTGTCATTTTAATCTTAAACGGCACCCCCCTAATGCTGAGGTTGGGAGGCGCCGTTTTTTATGGTTATATGGGATACGTATTTTTAACTAAAAGCGCTAGACAACTTGAATAGGCCTTATTTGTAACTGGAATCGGTTGTCAGGCTAAGATCGAAGCCCTTCTTAATGGCCTGTGGGAAGTCTTGGTTAACGTTTCGAGGAAACGCATCTAGCTGAGAATTTAGCTGAACCTGAACGTAATGATTGACCCAGCGGTTGGCCATGGTATAGCGCATTTGGGCTTGATTCAGCTCACGCAGCAGGCGTTCTTGATGGGCCGACATGATGGCCATGCGTTGCGGAATCGTCGACTTACCTAACTTGGATAATTGAACGTATTTGCGGATACAGTGGATGGGCATCTTCATCTCGCGAAGCGTGGTGACCATCCGAATCCACAGGACATCTTCCTGGCTAAAGATGCGGTGATTATTGGCGTCTCGTTGAACGTCGGGTAGTAACTTCATACTATCGTAGTAGCGAATGGTTGACGTGGAGAGGTTCATTGTCTTAGCGACTTCTTTAATTGAAAGCATCTGCTCTAGCCCATTTCTAATAAATTTTGACTTTATTATACGGGAGTTGAAAATGAAATGAAAACTTTTTTCAACAAAGTTCTTGCCTTGAAGTGAACTCCATAGTTTAACATGACCCTTGTTCAAGACAGCAGAAAGGCGTGACAATGATGAAAAAATGGTCTTTAGGAATTTTAGCGGTTGTGGTTATTGGCGGACTGGGTTATGGTTTCTGGTCACAACAAGCGGCAAGTCAGGCACGTACAACGACAACTGGTCATTCAGCTATTCGGTCAACCAGCCATTTAACCAAGAAAGCGTTAATCGTTTATTACTCAAATTCAGGAACCACCGCAACGGCGGCGAAGCAGATTCAACAAAAAACGGGTGCCAACATGGTGAAATTGCGGGTATCGCCTAATTATCCCAGTGATTACGATCAATTGACCGTGGTAGCGAAACGGCAGATTGACCGCAACATCCATCCCAAGATTTTAAACAAGTTGAACGTTAAGAAGTACCAAACGATTTTTCTGGGCTTTCCGACGTGGTATCATCGGCCACCGATGTTCATCAATAGTTTTTTTGAAACTTACCGACTGAAGGGAAAGACGATTGTACCCTTTACCACCAGCATGAGTTCCCCGATGGCCACGAACCGGCCGTACCTGAAGAAAATGAGTGCGCACAAGGGATTGACGTTACAAAACGGCTTCCGGGCTAATGACGAGCAAAGCATCACCAACTATTTAAAACAACATCACCTGACCAAATAAATAACGGTCATCAAGACTTATCGTTTGGGTTCAAGTCGACTTTAAGACGTATCATGAGACCGTTATCAAAGTTTGTCAACTAAACTTAGCAACGTAAAGGAGAAATAAAAACATGACGATGAAATTAGAACCAGCTGACATTAAGCAACTCCCAAAGGTTAACGATAATCCGTGGGGGTTAGTCTACCAAGACGCTATTACGGAGAATAAACCTGGTGAAGTCAACATTCATCCCATCAATTACGTATTAAACGGATTAAAGATTGCAGCCAACGTTTACACGCCCGCCAATTACGATCCGAAAAAGACCTATCCAGCCTTAACGGTGGCACATCCCAATGGTGGAGTGAAGGAGCAGGTGGCTGGTTTGTTCGCCCAGAAGCTTGCCGAAAACGGCTACATCGCGATTACCGCCGATGCCTCATATCAGGGTGGGTCGGAAGGCCAACCCCGGATGGTGGATAACCCAGCTTACCGGGTAGAAGATATTCATGGGATGGCCGATGCCTTATCCCTCTTCCCGGGGGTCGATTACGATCGGATGGGGGCCTTCGGAATCTGTGGCGGTGGTGGTTACACGTTGCGTGCTGGCCAAACTGACAAGCGCTTTAAGGTTGTGGCAACCCTATCGGCCTTTAACTCTGGGTTAGTTCGGCGGAATGGTTTTATGGATTCCGAAGTCAACACGATTCAAGAACGGTTGCAAGCCGCTTCGGATGCCCGGGAAAAGGAAGTTCGGGGTGAAGAGGTTGAATACACCCCTGACTTAAAGCAAATGGCCCCGGAAGATGCCGCTAAATTACCTTACGCACTCTACCGGGACGGGTATACGTACTACGCTCAGACGCACGCCCACCCGAAATCTTCCTTTGTCTACACCCGGAGTAGTTTCTTGAACCTGATGACGTTTGACGCTTCCGAAAACATGGATCTGATTAACGTGCCACTGCTCATGATGGCAGGAAAGACGGCTGATACGTTCTACTTGACCGAAAAAGCTTACGCCAACGCAACGGGAACTAACGACCGGGAATTATTCTTGATTGAAGGTGCCCAACACATTGAAACGTATTGGAAGCCAGAATACGTGAAGCAAGAAGTCGCCAAGTTGCTTGATTGGCTCAGTACGCGTCTTTAGTCCTGAATAAATGTTAGGGAGGAATTACGAAAATTAATTCAGGGGGCCGGTGGGTAACCGAGCTCCTTTTTTATCAATATTATTTTAAAAAATTAGATTTAACACTTGCACTGAAGTGAACTTCAAGGTTTATAGTTTCGTTATTGATTAAAGCAAAAAGGAGTCGATTAGACTGAATATGAGATCATCTAAAGGATGTGGCGCAGCTTCCGATGGCCAAAATACTAATTTAGTCGTTGGAATGCTGAAATGATTAGTCATGGAGTGAAACCTGTAGTTGTCTCAAAACATTTACTATAAACTCCTGGAGCCTTACGGCTAAGCGATTATTATTAAGTGTCGGGTAAGAATGTGGCATATGTCGGCGTTTCTAGTTCGCAGCAAAGTATTGCAGATGTTATTTTACAAATTATCGCTGAGTCATCGAGATATAGTCGCACAAGCATTGGTATGGCTGATTCTAGAACCCAAGAGGAGAATCAACCGATTTATTAAAAGGCGGATTATACTGAAAACTATTACTAGCGATAGATGCTCATTTGGAGATCGTTGTTTATCAGGAACACCTGAAAGGACGGGTATTTATGAATAAAAGAACATTAGGTAGTGCAAGTCCACTGACTGTCGATGCCATTGGTCTGGGGTGTATGGGTATGAGCTTTGCCTATGGTGAACCGAAAAGCGAAGCGGATATGATTCGGTTGTTACAACAAGCTGTAGAGTTAGGCGAAACAACGTTTGACACAGCCGAGGTCTACGGGCCTTTTACGAACGAACGGTTATTAGGCAAAGCTCTCAAGACCTATCATGACCAAGTTACTATTGCGACTAAGGGTGGGATCAAGATTGTTGACGGTAAGCAGGTAGTAGATGGTGAGCCACATGACCTAGTAGCATCGGTTGAAGGGTCACTAGACCGGTTGCAGGTTGATGCTATCGATATGTATTACCTACATCGAGTTGATCCAAATGTGCCGATTGAAGAAGTCGTGGAAACGATGGGCCAATTAATTAAAGCTGGGAAAATTAGACACTGGGGACTATCAGAAGCTGGTGTTCAAACGATTCGTAAGGCCAATGCGATTCAGCCGCTAACAGCCGTTGAAAGTGAATATTCGCTATGGACTCGCGAACCTGAAAGAGAGTTGATTCCTACTCTAGAGGAACTGGGTATCGGCTTGGTACCTTTTAGCCCATTAGGAAAAGGATTTTTAACTGGAAAGATTGATGCCAATACGACTTTTGACAAAAACGATGGTCGTAACAAGTTACCTCGTTTTCAAAAGGATGCTATGGAAGCAAATATGGCCTTGGTACACCTATTGCAGCAGGTTGCTGAAAGTAAGCAGGCAACACCTGCACAAGTTGCGTTGGCCTGGTTATTGGCGCAACAGCCGTGGATTGTTCCCATTCCTGGTACTACTAAATTATCAAGATTACAAGAAAATATGGGTGCTGAAAAAATAGTGTTCAGCCCAGCAGAAATGAAAAATATCACTGTGGCTGCTGATCAAGTGCAGATTATGGGTAATCGCTATACACCGGAACTTGCTAAACGAGCGGGCTTATAAACTAAAAGAGATGAGGACAAAAATCATGGAAACTGTAACATTAAATAATGGCACGAAAATGCCCTTGGTTGGGTTTGGTGTCTTTGAAATTAAAAAAAGTGAATGTAAACAGGTAGTTCTAAATGCACTCAAAGCCGGTTACAGATTGATTGACACGGCACAAGCTTATGATAATGAAGAAGAAGTCGGAATGGCTTTACAAGAAACAGATGTGCCTAGAGAAGATATATTTCTTACTACTAAGGTTTGGGTAACAGAACATAGCTACAATAAAGCAAGAGCCTCTATCTTAGAGTCTATGAAAAAACTAAAAACTAACTATTTGGATCTGGTATTAATCCATCAACCACTCGGTGACTACTATTCTGCTTATCATGCTATGGAGGATTTATATAAAGAAGGAAAAATAAAAGCCATTGGAATTTCAAACTTTTCCGCCGAGAGAATGGCTGATATAACAGCGTTTAATGAGATTAAGCCGGTTATTAATCAGGTGGAAACACATCTATTCTTTCAACAAAACTTTTTACATCAATGGATGAATAAGATAGGGATTCAACACGAGGCTTGGGGGCCATTGTCTCAACGTAGAATCGTGGAAATAATGAAAAATCATGATGTAAAAGAAATTGCAGACAAGCATCATAAAACCCCTGTTCAGATTGCACTTCGTTTTAATATTCAGCGAGGTATAGTCGTTATTCCTAAGAGCATGAAGCTGGAAAGAATGAAAGAAAATATTGATATTTTTGACTTTGCACTCACAGAGGAAGAAATGAATACTATTCGTAAACTGGATGAAAATAAATCTATGTGGGCAGGATATGATAATCCGGAAATCGTACAAATGGCTATGTCATAGTGATTTAACCGTATAATTTAAATGGAAAATATTTCTTACAAAAAAGCATCACCTAGAAGTGCCAATCGAGGCTTTATTCTTTAAATCGTTGATAAGCACTAAAGAAACAATAATAAATAGGAATAAGAGGGTCAGTATGAACATTAATGGTGTCAGTAAAGAATTTAACGTTTCTAAAGATACTTTACGTTACTGGGAACGAATAGGTCTATTACCCGAGATTAAGCGTAATGCTAGTGGCTATCGGGACTACTCAGAGCGAGATCTTAATTGGGTTTATTATATTCAGGTTTTACGAAATGGCGGTATGTCAATTGAATCATTGATTGAGTTCGTGAAATTATATCGTGAGGGTAATGCTTCGAATGACGTCCGAAAAAGTCTCTTAGTAGACCAACGTGATGCTATGCTGGAACAAGTTGCCCAACTTCAAAAGACCGTAAATTATCTCCAGTTTAAAATCGATCACTTCGAAGATCATACTTTGAACTATGAAAAAGAAAAATTAGCATTAGATGACAAGTAGTGTCTTTAGCGCATTTCTATGTCTGGTTATTCTGTGGTTCTTTCACTTAACTTAGGGCGGCTGAATCCGATTTTCGCTAGTTAGTGGCGAAAAACCAGTGATTGTTATGGCTATAGGAAGGTAACGAGCAACGAATGAAAGGGGTTAAGCGAATGAAAGCATCACAAGAATCGCAGAAAAAGGTCACCCAACTGGCTGGTCAGCCCATCAAGGCGTTCCAGCTTGGCAGGTCGGCTAGGGAGTGGCAGCACGGTTATGGGACCCCTTCCGATGGGGCCGATACGAACCAGCAGCACCAACCCACCTGGCAATTAACCCCCACAGCAAAGCAACTGATTATTTACTTTTCGCGTTCGGGCAGCACTGAGCTGGTGGCTAGTCAACTTGCTGCGGCGACTCAGGCGGATGTGCTAGAACTGGTGGTAAAAAGGCCCTATTCCGGTAATTATTTAGAAACGCTCCGGCGGGCTAACACCGAACGGGAGACGGAAGATTATCCGGAATTGGCCCTCCGAGTGCCTGACTTGGCGCAATACACCACCATCTATTTAGGTTATCCCATCTGGGCGATGACGTTGTCGCACCCGATGACGGAATTTTTAACCACCTATGGGCGGCAATTGACTGGCAAACTGATTGCGCCATTCATGACTGAAGGCGGCTATGGGCAGGGCGATAGCGTGGAACGTATCCAAGCGATTCTGCGGGGACAAGGTGCCCGGAACAATCGCTATACCCGACCATTGGTGATTGATGGTAACCGTGCAGATCAGGGAACTCAGCAAGTGGCGACTTGGGCTAACCACGTTGAAGCGATGGCGTAATTGGGGCAACGTCGCCTTAATCGTGGGGATATTGATGATTAGTGGGGTGGGCTTGATGCAAAGAAAGCAACCAGAGTCAATGAAGTCGACGGTTGGTCGAGTCACCAGAATTAGTTAGACGGCAGTTCGAGGCGGTGGCGCCTCAGTTATTTCAAAGCGGTCACGACTCAAAATGAGCGTCAATGATTAAGTAACTGAAAGGATTGGATAAAATGACTGAACCAAAGCAATTAATCGTTTATTTTACGGCGTCTGGGACAACGGCTCGGGCTGCCCGGGCTTTACAACAAGCCACGGGCGCGGACCTAATCGAGATTCAGCCCCAAGAGGCCTACCCGCAAGCCTATAGTGAGTTAACCAAACGCGGGCAACGGGAAATGGACCAGCAGATTCGTCCGGCGATGAACTTAGAAGCGTTCAGCAATTTTAAGGATTATTCGACAATCTTTGTGGGGTATCCGACGTGGTGGGGGCAACCGCCAATGATTATCCATACGTTATTTGATGGCTTAGACTTTACGGGTAAAACGGTCGTGCCCTTCATGACGAGTATGAGTTCGTCAATCGATGAGGCCATGCCAACGTTTAAAGAACTACTTCGGCCGTATTCAGCAACCAAATTAGTAGACGGCTTCCGTTATCAAGGAAGTGCGGCTCAGGTGACCCAGTTCCTGCAAGCTCATAAATTAGTCTAAAAGTTAAGGGTCCGAGCCACCTCTAATCGTCTTAGTTTAGGAATGAATTATAATTAAACTAACCAAATGATTGGGAGGACTATTTGATGAATAATGAACGGTTAACGGCCTTTGAAGACGCGATTCTAGCGATAATTATGACCATTCTGGTTTTGGATTTGAGTAAACCAGATCCGGTCAGTTGGGCGGGATTGTGGGCGTTACACGCGAGCTTCTTTGCGTACGCCCTTTCCTTTTTCTGGATTGGGTTGATGTGGGTCTCACACCATAATAGTTGGCAGGCGGTCCGGCAGATTAATATGGGGACGGTATTACTGACGTTAGTGCTCCTATTTTTTGCCTCACTGTTTCCCTACACGACCAGTTTAGTGGCCGACAATTTTAATAACGCCACGGCACAGGCACTCTATGGGTTGATTATTATCGCCATCTCTCTGTTAAACGTGGTTCTTTCGCTTAATCTGGGACGACTAAATCCCAAGGCTAAGTTTGGACTACTCTACCGAACACCAACGTCTGTCGTGATGTTGGACTTAGGTATCAAGTTTGTCGGTCTGGCATTAGCGGTGACCGTTTATCCGCAGGCAATGATCTATTCGATTTTTATTGCCAGTTTAACGTTAGGCTTGAGTTTGGCCAAAAATTAAAAGTTTTTGAATTTAAGACTTGCTATGGAGTTCACTTCAAGGTTTATGATGAATCATGAATTGAAGGAGGAAACAAATTATGAAGACGATTAAATTAAATAACGGTGTTGAGGTTCCCGTACTAGGGTTTGGGACTTTTCAAATGACAGACGCACAAGAAGCTGAAAAGGCCGTCCGGGATGCCATTCAAGCTGGATACCGGCACATCGACACGGCCCAAAGCTACATGAACGAAGAAGCGGTCGGCCGGGGAATTGCGACGTCCGGCGTCGACCGCAAGGAATTGTTTGTCACGACCAAGATTTGGGTCGAAAACACGAGTTATGACGGGGTCATGAGCTCATTCCAGCGTTCATTAGATCGTTTGGGCCTGGATTACGTTGATTTGTTATTACTGCACCAGCCCTACAATGATACGTTTGGTGCTTGGCGCGCCATGGAAGAATTACAAGCGCAAGGAAAGATTCGAGCCATTGGCGTATCGAACTTCAGCGTTGAACAGGCGGTCAACCTGGCCGAATTTAACGACGTGACGCCACAAATCAATCAAATTGAAATTAATCCTTTCCAGCAGCAGACGGCCAACATTGTGGCACTCCACGATGAAGGCATGGCAATCGAAGCCTGGGCACCCTTTGCGGAAGGAAAGAACGATATTTTCACGAATCCAATTCTGACTAAGATTGGGGCGAAGTACGGAAAGTCCGTTGCCCAGGTCATCTTACGGTGGGTCATCGAACAAGACATTGTAGTCTTGGCTAAGTCGGTCAAGCCAGAACGGATGCACCAAAACCTGGATATCTTTGACTTTGAATTAAGCGACGAAGATAAGGCAGCAATTGCGACCCTGAACGATGGTGCGAGTCAATTCTTCTCCCATGCCGACCCCAAGATGATTAAGTGGATGGCCGGCCGTCGCTTGGATGTTTAATTACGGAGGTAATAAATTATGACAGAAATGACGTTTGACTTAAATAACGATGTTAAAATCCCAGCGATTGGAATTGGGACGTTTCAAATGTCCGCTGACCAGGCACAGCAGGCGGTCATCGATGCTTTAGCTGCCGGCTACCGCTTGATTGATACGGCCAATGCCTACCTCAATGAAACGGGTGTTGGTCGGGGGATGCAGGCTTCGGGCGTGAAGCGCGAAGATATCTTCTTAAGTTCCAAGCTTTGGCCAACGGTCTACACGGACGACCATGCGGTAGACGATACGTTACAACGATTAGGGACGGATTACGTGGACCTCATGTTCCTTCATCAACCGGCAGGAGACTATTTAGCGGGGTACCGTCAGTTGGAACAGGCTTACCGTGACGGCAAGGTGAAAGCCATCGGGATTTCTAACTTCGAGGGTCAAAAACTAGAAGACCTGTTGGAACATGCCGAAATTAAGCCCCAAGTCATTCAGGCCGAGGCTCATCCGTACTTTACGCAAGACGCCGTGCGGCAGATGGTGGCGCCGTTTGGCACGCGATTAATGGCCTGGTTCCCATTAGGTCACGGGGACAAGAATCTGGTTAACGAGTCCATCTTTACGGAACTGGCCCAAAAGTATCATAAGTCCAACGCCCAAATTATTTTGCGGTGGCACACTCAGATGGGGTTTGTGGTGATTCCGGGATCGACAAATGCGGCGCACATTCAGGCCAATCATGATATTTTTGACTTCACCTTAACGGATGAGGATATGCAACGCATCGCCAGTGTGAAGAAAAACATTCGGTATTACACGCCGAGTGCCGCGAACGAAGAACGGTACGCGACGATGCAATTAGACTTCGCGTCTGAGAAATAAGAATTCATCAATCTAGGAGGACTTTTGAAAATGAAAAACGTGTTAATTTTAGGCGCCAATGGGCAAATTGCTCAAATCGTTGAAGAACGAGTCTTAAAGGAACAACCCGATGTGGCTTTGACCCTCTTTTTGCGAAACAGTAACCGGTTAAGCAACCTGGGAACCAATGATCGTGTGACCTTGGTGGATGGTGATTTAGCGGATTACGATGCCGTTAACGCCGCTATGAAGGGGCAAGACTTGGTTTACGTGGCCTTCGTTGACCATACCGCGGATAACGTGATTACGAAAAACGTGGTCAAAGCGATGCAAGCCAACCACGTGACCCGGGTCGTTGAATCGAGCTTACTAGGGCTCTACAATGAAGTTCCGGGTGAATATGGTCGGTGGAACTACAGCATGGTCAAGAGTGGGTTACCAGCGTCAATCAATGCCGATAAACTCTTGGCAGAATCTGGACTGGACTACACGACGTTACGGTTCCCGTGGTTGAATGACCGGGACGAAGTCAAGTACTCGATTACGCATAAGGATGAACAGTATGTGGGCGTTTCCGGCTCACGACAAAGTATGGCGGACGTGATTGTGAAGATTATTGCCGATCCGGATTACCTGAAGAACGATAGTGTCGGGATTGCGGATGCAGATACCCAAGGGAAGACGCGTCCGGTTTACTAAAATTTAGAATCAGTGGTAAATGGCGTCACCGAGTAATTAGACTTGGTGACGCCATTTTTGACGGAAAAATCTAGGGATAAAGAGACTGGCACTTTAGGACGACTAAAAACCGGACCATCCCGATTCGCCGTAAGGGCGTCAGGGTGATCCGGTTCATTAAATCTGATTTAGCTGGCCGCATCGTCCGCGGCGCTGGTGTGATTGTTGGTATCGCTGGTACTGTTAGCGGTACTGGTCGAACTAGCCGATGACGTGGTCGTGGTTGATGACGTGGTACTACTATCAGTGTCGTCGTTGCCGTTACCACCAGTCGGTTTTTGTTCCGTACTGGAAGATTCCTTGGACGTACTGGATTCGGTCGTGCTGGTCGTGGCCCGCGAACTCGAATTCGTCGTGGCCTGACCGTTACTGCTGTAGGCCGATGAACTAGTGGTGTTGGTCGAGCCGTACTGACTGGTCGACGTGGTATCGGAGACCGTGCCGGCGTGACCGGTCACGTAGTACTCGGTGTTGCCGTTTTGCTTGGTCTCGGTAACGGTACTTGGGGCCGTCCAGTTGGAGTTAGGACTCTGTTGCGCCAGGTAACTCATTTCGTACTTGTAAATTTCCTGAGCGATCGACGTCTCACTCTCACTGACGTAGTGGCCGGTCTGGAACTGCTTATCGTAACCGGTCCAGACAGATACCGCGTAGTTCTTGGTGTACCCGGTGAACCAGGAGTCCATCGTGGCGCCATCCGGCACCTTGTCGGCGTAATCGTCCGGGTAGGAGTCCGTCCCGGTCTTGCCGGCTTGGTACAGCCCGGAGATGGCGGCGGAACGACCCGACCCATTTTCGTTGGTGATGACGTCCTTCATCATGTCGGTCAACATGAAGGCGGTCGCACTGGACATGGCCTTCTTCCCGGAAGACGTGTAGTTGTGCGCCTTGCCGTCTTGGGTGACCACCTTGGAAACCAGGTACGGCTTGTAGTAGGTCCCACCGTTGGCGAAGGCGGCGTAGGCCGCGGCTTCTTGTTCGGAGGAGATGTACAGCCCAATCCCGTTTTGCAGGGTCAACGTCTTGTCAAACGACATCCCTAAACCACTCAAGAAAGTCGTGGCCTTCTTGATGCCGACGTTTTGTAAGGTCCGTACGGCCGGAATGTTCCGGGATTCGTACAACGCCTTGCGCATGGTGATGGTGCCTTGGTACTTCCGGTCCCAGTCGTACAAACTCTTGGTGGTGCCCGGGTAGGTAAAGGCACTATCCTTGACGGGTTCGTAGGTCGGGTAGTAGAGGTACTCGATGGCTGGCCCGTAGTCCATTAACGGCTTGGCGGTCGAGGCACTGGAACGGTCGGTTTGCACGGCGCGGTTCAACCCGAAGGTAACGTTACCGGTCTTCCGGCCCCCAATCATGGCGACGACTTTCCCGTTATTCGGGTTGACAATCGTGGAACCGACCTGGAACTTGCTGGACGGGAAGTTGACGTAGTTGTTGGTGTTGACGATGTTGTACAGCTTCGTTTGGGCGCCCATGTCCAGGTTGGTGTAGACTTTCAAGCCACCGGTCGTGGTGTTGTAACCCTTATCCTTCAGTTCCTGGTAAACCTGTTTCAGGTAGGCGTCGACCACCTTGGTGGTGTGGACGCTGGTGGCACTGGTCAACGAGTGGTCCTTGACCAGACCGCTAGAAATGCTGGTGGCCTGCGCCTGTTGGGCCTGTTCACTGGTAATGACCTTACTCTTAGCCATGGATTGTAACACCAGATTCCGGCGTTGCTTGGCGTATTGCGGGTACTTGATCGGGTCGTAGCTGACCGGCGACTGCGGCATCCCGGCGAGTTGCGCCAGTTGGGCTAAGTTGAGGTCGGTCAGTTTCTTGCCGTAGTAGTACTGGGCGGCCGTCTGCATCCCGTAGACCCCGTTACCCATGTAGACCTTGTTAATGTAGTATTCCAGAATCTGGGGCTTCGAGTAGTCGTGGTCGACCTTTAAGGCCAACCAGGCTTCTTGGGCCTTACGTTTCAGGGTCCGATCGGACGCGGCGGTCGAGAAGACCGACAGCTTGACCAGCTGTTGCGTCAAGGTACTCCCACCTTGCATCCCCAACGACGAGCCGGTGATGTTGGCGAAGGCGGCCCCTAAGATCCGCACGGGATCGACCCCATTGTTCTTATAGAAACGCTTGTCTTCGGTAGAAATAACGGCCTTGGCTAACAGAATTGGAATATTCTTGGCCGTGACGTAGGTCCGGTTTTGGGCCCCCAGCCGGGAAATCACTTTCCCGTCGGCGTCGTAGACCCGCGTCGAGGCGTCACTAGATAGGGCACTTTTGGTGATCTTCGGGGCGCTTTGCGCGTAGTAGAAGAACAGTCCCGCCCCGGCGAGCAGGCCTAAGACCAGCACGGCGACCAAGACGTACAAGACGCGACGAAAGGTGCGCCACCCGCCGCGACGGGGTTTTTGCGGGCCCGCTTCTGCCTGTTGCCGTTCATCGGCATGCCGGCTCATGCGGGTTTCCCGCGGTTCATTGTGACTAGACATGGTAATCTCCTTTGTGTAGTAAACGTAGTCAGAACTCGGCGGTTAGGCGAGCAATTGATCTACGGCCTTTAGATAAGGAATTAAAGGCTGAATATGCGGGGTAATCAGGATCCCGTGCGTCGCAATCTCGGCGTAGGGGATCGACTTACGGCCGCCAGTAGCTTGGTCGTCCCAGAAGGGGAAGAGATCTTCCGCTCGATACAGGTAAATCTCCTGGTGGACCACGAACTTAATAATGGCAAAACAGATGCCGCCCTGCGCCGTACAAGCGCGGAAGTGGTCGATTTGGTGCTGATGGAAGTTTTTCAGGGGAAACGCGGTCTTGTTGCGGGTTTCCTTGGCATCAAAATCGAGATACCGTCCCTGATAAACACCATTGTAATCGGTCGTCGATGCGGTGCTAAAGTAGGCCTCTTTAATCACCGCGGCACTACGCTTCGGGTAATCGACTTTGACGATCCGAATGGGTGTCGGCTTCTTGTGCACGACCGCTAAGCCGTGCGTTTCGTAGTAAACATTACTTTCGTTGAGCGCTTCTTCTAGCGACATACCCCGTTTACCGTAGTTGGTAAACGTATTGGAAAAGTGGGCGTGATCGTTGGATGCCGGCGCTCGGTAGGCATGCCCATTGGGATACCGGATGGTCATGACGCCTCACACTCCTTCGTGTTGCTGGCCCAGTTATTGACATTATACCAAGCTCGCCTGAAAATAAAAACTCTAAACCGCACGCGGGCGTCGTTTCTGACTGAATTAACCCTTATCAATTGCCCCCAGGTTAGTTTTTCGCTACACTAATAGGTAGAGAAAATAAAAAGAATAAAGTGGGTGATGGTGTGAGTCGCTTATGGCTGACGGGCTATCGGAGCTATGAACTCGGCGTTTTTGGGACCGAAGATCCGAAGTTGCTCGTGATTAAGGCTACGTTAAAAAAATTATTGACCGAAAAAATTGAAAACGGGGTCGATTGGCTGATTACGGGCGGCCAATTAGGCGTCGAACAGTGGGCCGCTGAGGTGGGGCTGGAGTTGAAGACGACCTATCCGGAATTAAAAATCGCCATGATGACGCCGTTTGCCGAGTTTGGCAGTCAGTGGAACGAAACCAACCAGGCCGTTTACGGCCAACTGGCCAGCCGGGTGGATTTCCATCAAGCCGTTAGTAGCCAACCCTATCACGGTCCCCAACAATTAAGAAACTATCAAGAATTTATGCTGACCCACACGGACGAGGCGGTCTTGGTTTATGATTTAGAGGTTAGCGGTAAGCCGCAGTACGATTACCGGGCAATTGACCGGTACCGCGAGCGGCATACCTACCCCTTAACTTTGATTGATATGGATTGGTTACAGGAAAGTGCCAACGAATATCAAGAAAATTTAAATAATAGTTCCCAAAATGACTGAAGACTGGTATTATTAATAGTGCCGGTTCGATAAGACAACGAGGTGTAGTGATCGATGGAAAACGTTAATTTTACTCCTAAAGAAATTTTACAAAAGCAATTTCGGCAAAAGATGCGTGGCTACGATCCTGACGACGTGGATAGCTTCTTAGACAACGTCATCAAGGACTACGACACCTTTGTCAAGGAAAATCAACGGCTTCAAGAAGAAAACGAACGGTTGTTGGCCAAGGTTGACGAACTCACCAAGCAAGTGCAGGTGGGTGGCAGTCAGCCCCAAGCCACAACGGCCAGTCCAGCAGCTTCGAATGTCACCAACATGGACATTTTAAAGCGGCTTTCCAATTTGGAACGGCACGTTTTCGGTTCTCAATTAGATAATGATCCAAACGAGTCACATCGTTTGTAGAATTATAATGACGGTGTAAATCCTGGGTAATTGCGGTCGGCTTATGTCGGCTGAGGAAAGTCCATTCTCGCACAGGCTGCGATGCCTGTAGTGTTCGTGGTCGGTGAAAAAATAAGCCGGCGGGCGTGCTTTGCACGTTACGGCGGGGGAAAACGGCTAAGGCTTCGGCTATGCCTGAGTACCCCTGAAAAGTGCCACAGTGACGATACGGCTAGGGAAACCTAGGCGGTGGAACGCGGTAAACCCCTCGAGCGGGAAACCCAAACTTTGGTAGGGGAGCTTCACGTAAGAAATTGAACGATGCGTGGGGCAGACAGCAATGTCTGAGATAGATGATTACCGCTGTTGGTTAGCTGCCTGAGTTAACCAGGAGTACAAAACATGGCTTACAGGGATTTACACTTAGTCAGGTGGTGGGAGCTTGCTCCCACTTTTTTTATGTCTAAATTTATAAGACCTCAGGCTATGCCTTAACGGGTGATCTATGCTACCTTAACGCTAAGTGTTTCCAGCATAAGGGGTGGCAATGAGCGATGAAAACGAGTCAGAAGGTTCAATTAGTCTTACAACACATGGGGAATAATCCGTATCAGTTGGCCCAAGCGACCCAGGTGCCGGTGAAGCTGATCAACAATTTACTCTGGCACAACTTGGCCGCCGGAGATTTAACCCTGGCCCAGGCCGAACGGTTAGCCGATTATTGGGATCGGGTGGTGAGTTTATCACCGCGGGTCTAGTCATTAGCGGAGTCTGGGGCAAATGCCTCAGGCTTTTTTTGTTTTCCGAGTATCTGGTGTTGAAACGTGCGCCCAAAGGCTGCTGATTTCGCTTAACCCCGTAAGACAAACAATCCAAAATCAGGATTGTCCATCTTACGATGTTCATGCTCGTCAACAAAACGCCTTTTGTCACACTCTAGTTTTTTTCGGCGAAATTTGGCGGTAATGGTAGTCAGCCCCGGCATTCAATGATAGGATTAGCCTAGGTCTCCTCGAACTGGCCAAAAGTTAAGGTCTACGCCAGTCACCGCGGGTCGGTGATGGGCTTTGAGGAATGCACAACAGGAGGACAATATGGAAAAATTTCATTTATACGCGGCCACCGCAGCGGGCGTTGAAGCCTTAGCGGGCCGTGAATTACGGGACCTGGGTTACCAGACGCAGGTTGAAAACGGGCGGGTGCGCTTCGACGGCACCATCGCCGACATCTTAAAAACCAACTTATGGCTACGGACGGCCGACCGGATTCGGATCATCGTGGCCGAATTTGACGCGGTGACCTTCGACGAACTCTTCGAAGCCACCAAGGCCGTGCCGTGGGACCAATTCTTACCCATGGACGCCGCTTTTCCGGTGGAAGGCCGGTCACAAAAGTCACAACTACACAGTGTGCCCGACGCCCAGGCCATCGTGAAGAAGGCCGTGGCCACAAAGCTAGCGGCCATCTACCACCGGCGGACGCGGTTACCCGAAACCGGGGCGACCTATCCGTTGGAAGTCATGATCAACAAGGACCACGTCATGTTGACGTTAGACACCACCGGCCCCAGCCTGTTTAAGCGCGGCTACCGGGTCGGTAAGGGGGGCGCGCCCATCAAGGAAAACATGGCCGCCGCGTTGATTGCGTTGACCAGCTGGCACGCCGACATGCCGTTCGTCGACCCCGTGTGTGGGTCCGGCACCATCCCCATCGAAGCTGCCATGATCGGCCGGCACCTCGCCCCCGGCTACAACCGCGACTTCCTTTGCGAAAAGTGGGACTGGATTCCTAACGAACTGAGTCGCCAGGTGCGCGCCGAAGCCGATGATCAGGCCGACTACGACACGCCTTTACAGATTTTTGGGAGCGATATCGACGGCAGCATGATCGAAATCGCCAAGCGTAACGCCGCCGAAGCGGGGCTATCGCAAGACATCGAGTTTAAACAGCTGGCGGTCCAGGACTTTACGACCGACCTGCACCATGGGGTCATCGTTGCCAACCCACCTTACGGGGAACGGTTGAGCGACCAGGCCGGGGTCCGCGTCTTGTACAAGCAGATGGGCCAGGTCTTTAAGCCCCTGACGGATTGGTCGAAGTACATCTTAACGGCCGATTTGGAATTTGAACACTTCTACGGGCAAAAGGCCACTAAGAAACGGAAACTCTATAACGGGGCGTTACGGACGGACTACTTCCAGTTTTGGGCGCAACGGCAACCCCGGCACAAGGCGGCGCATTAACCATGCTCAAACCGGACTGTGTCTTCTGTCAGAAAACGGATCTGGTGTTGGAAAATGACCTGGCCAAGGCGTTTTGGGATTTGCATCCGGTCCGGGTGGGGCATTTGTTGATCGTGCCCAAGGCCCATTATGCGACCTACTTTGACGTGCCGGTGACAACCCGCCAAGCGATGGATGAGTTGTTGTTTCAGGCTAAAGCGTTGCTCGACCAGACCTACCACCCGGCCGGGTATAATATTGGCATTAACGTTAATCCGACCGGCGGGCAAACGGTGATGCACGCCCACATCCACTTGATTCCGCGCTACGTCGGCGACGTCAAGGACCCGCGCGGCGGGATCCGAAAGATGATTCCGGCCGCGGTACGCCGGCATTTCACTAGATAACTCACGCCAAGGTCTAACTTCTTAGAGGTTAGGCCTTTTTTTCGTGGTCAGTTGGGCGAATTTTTGGTAAAATAGTTAGGGAGTCCGAAACTAAAAGCTTTTAACTAATGATAAAAATATTTATTATAGGGGAGAACCGCACATGCTTTCATTTTATAGTTACAGCCAACTGATTTTTAACGCTTTGTTACCATACCCGGAGTTGATTCGCTGGACGACGCAAACACCGACCGACCAGGCCACTCATGATAACAATATTAATAATTAATCTAGCGTGCAATTTCTCCTGATTTTGGGTACAATTGGTCTGTACCACAAATTAGATTTCATGGGGGAAATAGCATGACTGGCGTTTATGGGGATATTCGCTTTATTTTGGAGAGTTCGTTGTTGAACACGGAGTTGAGTCGGTTGACGGGAATCTCGGCCGACCTGTTGAAACGGTTGCGGGAGCATCAAGTCGCCGTGACCAGCTTGACGTTGGCCCAGGCAGAACGCCTGTGTGCGGTGCGCAACGTCGTGGCCATCTACGAGGAAAAGTACCACCAAGCTTGCTGGGAATCGGCCTAGGCCAATCAACGGCATGTTAGAAAAAATTACATAAATTAGTGAAGGGGCCACAACTACTGATATTTTAGCAGTTGTGGCCCCTTCTTTTGTTAAATCATCTACCGAATCGCGCTCGAAAAACCAAAAAGTCATGACAAATGCCAATTCTAGTGTTAGAACTTATTACATAAAGAGCAGAGAGGGCGTTGCAAATGAATCTGGCAAATACGGCATTTGTTTTGATTGCAAGTATCTTGGTCTTATTTATGACCCCGGGACTGGCGTTCTTCTACGGTGGCTTGGTCACCGAGAAAAACGTGGTCAACACCATGCTGTCCGTCTTCATCATGACGGGGGTGGCGATTGTCTTATGGATTGCCTTGGGATACACGCTGGCGTTTTCGGGCAACATCGCTGGGGTTGTGGGCAACCTGAAACACGTCTTCATGGCGGGCGTTAATTTGGGGAGTTTAACCGCCACGAAGATTCCGATCGGGGACTATTCCCTGTTTCAAATGATGTTTGCGATCATCACCCCAGCGTTGTTTGTCGGGGCGATCGTCGGGCGGACACACTTTAAGTTCTTACTGGCGTTTCTCATCGTGTGGTCCATCTTTATCTATTACCCGATGGTCCACTTGGTTTGGAGCCCCAACGGCTGGTTAGCCAACCTGGGTGTCTTGGACTTTGCTGGGGGGACCGTCGTGCACATCAACGCCGGGGTCACCGCGCTGATCTTGTCCATCTGGCTCGGACCGCGGCTGAAGGTCGACAGCAAGGATCACTACAACTTGCCATGGGTCTTACTGGGTACGACCATTCTGTGGATTGGTTGGTACGGCTTTAACGCCGGCAGTGCGCTGGCCGTCAACAACGTCGCCATGCAAGCGGCCATCACCACCACGGTGGCGACCGGGACGGCGATGGTGGTCTGGATGATCTTAGATATCTGGACGACCGGTAAGCCAACCCTGGTTGGGGTCTGCACCGGGACGTTGTGTGGGCTGGTCGGCATCACCCCGGCGGCTGGTTACGTCACGATCCTCGGGTCCGTGGCTATCGGCGCCATTGCTACGTTAGCCAGCTACAGCTTCATCACGTTACTCAAGCCGCGCTTGGGCGTAGACGATGCGTTGGACGCCTTTGGTTGTCACGGCGTCAGCGGGATTGTCGGTAGTATTTTGACGGGGGTCTTTGCGACTAAGTCCGTCAACTCGGTCGTCACCACCAACGGGTTGGCCTACGGTGGTGGCTGGCACTTGTTAGGTATTCAGCTCTTGGCGACGGCCTTCACGATTGCCTTTGTGGCCCTCATGGGGAGTCTGCTGATCTGGTTACTGAAACGGGTCATGCCGATGCGGGTCAACGCCGTCGAGGAACGTCAAGGCTTGGACGAAGGGGAACACGGTGAACACGCCGATTATACGATTAGCCTGAACGCTAAATTAAGCGCCTTTACCTCCGATCAAGAAAAGTACGCCCCGGAGTTCAAGGGCCAACTAGAACGGTTACAGCACCCGACTCAGCCGGCAGAATCGAAGCTGAACAATCATTCCTAAAGAGTTCGTTTAGGTTTGGTTAAGATTGGGGCGAAAGTTTGCAACTCCTCCGGGAATTTGCTACCCTGTAAATGTGGTTGGGGCCACAAATATTCGGGGAATCGGGGGAATTGAAATGAAAAAAGATACTTTGGTTTTAATTGTGATGGTGGTACTGTCAGTTCTGTTATTAAGCTTGGTCCTGATGAAGTCACTGCTTTGGGCCGTTGGTTTTCCAGTCGCGTTTGCCGCACTCGGTGTGCTGTGCTACGGCGGCGAAGCCTTGCTCATGAAATCTAAAAATAATAATCAACGTCAAGCTTAAAGCGTTGACACCGAAAATAAGGGAGGCCCGTGAGCCTCCTTTTTGTTTGCTCTGAAACTGATATAATGGAAGAAAAAGTCTAGAGGAGTGGTTCAAATGTCTCGCACGCAACCCGTTGAATTGGTGACCATGGTCCTGGTTCAAGATCCCCAAACCAAACGTGTCTTGGTCGAAGATAAGGTCAACGTCCCTTGGAAGGCCGGTCACAGCTTTCCCGGTGGCCACGTCGAAGTCGGTGAAAGTGGGCTCAGTGCCGCCATCCGCGAGGTGCGCGAAGAGACCGGTCTGGTGTTAGCGACCGCCGAATTTTGCGGCACCTGTGAATGGTTTGACGTGCCGGGTGGCCGCCGTAAGTTAGGCTTATTGTACCGCAGTGACCAATTTAGCGGAGAGCTCCACGCCAGCGCGGAGGGGCGGGTGTACTGGCTACCCGAAAGCGAGTTAACGGTCGAGAACAGCGCCGAAAGTCTCCTGACGTTATTGCGCGTCTTTCACCACGAGACGGCGGCCGTGGTCAGCGAGCAGTGGGACGGTGAACTGCACGTGGATGCGGGGACGACCCGCTACTAGGACACAGGGGAGCGAGAATGATGAAAAGAGAAATGACGCTGGGGTTGACCCTAGCATTGGCGACACTGGGACTGGGGACGACTAATGCACAGGCGGCGGTAAAACGAACCAGCCGCCCCCAGGTGACACAATTCTTTACGGCTAAAAACATTAAAGCGTCCCAAAAAAATCAACGACTGATTGAACGGGTTGCCGACCAGAACCGGCAAAATCAGGCAGCTCTGAAAGCGGGTCAACCGCTTAAACTGATCGAACCGGTCGTGTATAAGCTTCCTTATACCGGTTTGATTCGCTCGGCACGCAACAGCATCGTTGAAGTTCGGCAGGGAAAGCAGCGTTTGTTTAAGGAAACGTCAACCGGGGTGCTGGTCTTTAACACCCAAAACTGGAAGGGCTTTTCAGCCGATCAACCGCTCAAAGTCTATGCAAAACACGCTAAGCAACGCTGGTCGCATCCAAGAACGGTGAAACTGGTTAGTTACGATACGGTGCTTAAATAACCTGTTCAGGTGTTCGAGGCATTGGTTCCTAAATATTGGTCATTAAAAGTTGACCCTAGAAATCGTTTGGCGGTTTCTAGGGCCAATTTTTAGATTGAATACGTTTTTCTAATGGTTAAGAGGATTGTATGATTTACCCAGGTAAAGTGCTAACATAACTAGCAGGAGGAGAAAATTATGAATAAAATTGTAAAAAGTGCCTTAGCTTTAATGGCTGGGGTGGGGATGTTAGGGACTACTACCGTTGTGGCTTCAGCCAACAGTCAGTATTCGGCCGCACGTTCTAATTCGGTTAAATTGGTTTGGCGGAAGAGTATGGGCCGTCACGCCTTAACGGCGACAAAGGGGCGCGCGTTATTCGCAACACCTGGGCATTCGGTACAGTAATAACGACGTAACGGAATCGGTCACGTGGTATACGGATGCCCATGAAAAACTTTATCGGAAAGCCAAGGGGAGTTCGGCCATCTACTATCACGTCAAAAGCGCTGATGGCACTTTACAAGGATGTATTTGGCGCGGCTATTTAAAGCCGACAACGACTAAGGCGACTAATAGTACTGCTTCCAACACGGGAACGACTAAGACGAATCAGTCTTCACAGCCAACCTCAACGGTGAACGACCCGCATGCTGTTCAGGCCATTAAAGGGTTGGGACACGGGGCTAAACCCGACCCACAATTGATGGTTGCAGCAAAAGGATTTTTGAAAGATATGCTGTCAAATTCACAGATAAAAGCTAAATTAACAGCTACGGCACTTTCAATGGGTGGAACCTATGAGAAGATTACAGGGGGAACTTCCGCTGATCGGACCCTTTATGAAAAGTCATTAACGAATAACTCGATTAGTACAAAAATTGGGTATGGACCCGATAAGGCTGAAACGGCCTTGACCACCGATTCTAGAAACTATTGGCCGGACGCACTTACAATGTCCTGGAAGTATTTGAGCGACTGGGATTATCAGGCAGGAACGAATCCCAAAACCTTCTATTCTTCAGTAAGAATTGGGTGTGCCACGCAGCATCTCTCTGGCGATACATACGCAGTTTTCGCTGTATTTGTCTATCCAACTAGTTATGAATCTATTCATCGGATAGATAATTAATTTGATTCAGAAAAAACTAATTCGAATCCTAAGTAGGTAGTTCAATCAATTTAAGATAACTATTTGATTTTTTAAATGGCAGTGTTCTGAAACATAATTGGGCCTCTGCCATTTAATATTTCTGGGTGACGATTATAGTCGCAACAATTGATACATTGCTTAATGAAATATCTCCTATAAGGTATACATGTTACTTATGATTTACCCAATAGAAGCCATACGTGTAAAGTTCTAATAGAACTAGCGGGAGGGGAAATTATGAAAAAAGTTGTAAAGAGCGTTTTAGCTTTAATGGCTGGGGTGGGGATGTTAGGGACTACTACCGTTGTGGCTTCAGCCAACAGTCAGTATTCGGCCGCACGTTCCAATTCGGTCAAATTGGTTTGGCGGAAGAGTATGGGCCGCCACGCCTTAACGGCCACGCAGGGCGCGCGTTATTCGCAACACCTGGGAATTCGGTACAGTAATAACGACGTCACGGAATCGGTCACGTGGTATACGGATGCCCATGAAAAACTTTATCGGAAAGCCAA
>NZ_AZDV01000026.1:276072-675700 GCF_001434835.1 Levilactobacillus acidifarinae DSM 19394 = JCM 15949
AGCCATTTACTATCACGTTAAAAGCGCTGATGGCACTTTACAAGGATGGATTTGGCGCGGCTATTTAAAGCCGGCAACGAATAAGACGACTAATAGTACTGCTTCCAACACGGGAACGACTAAGACGAATCAGTCTTCACAGCCAACCTCAACGGTTAACGATCCGCATGCCGTCCAGGCCATTAAAGGGTTGGGACACGGGGCTAAACCTGATCCACAATTGATGGTTGCCGCTAAAGGGTTCCTGCATGATGCCTTGCAAGCTTCGCATATCAAGTCAACGCTTGCGGTTCAACACCTGACATTTTTTGGATCATTTGGTGACTTTTCTGGTGCTAACGATAATGATCATGATCGTGCGATATATAAGCGTTCTTTAGCCAAGAATGGGATTAGTGCGATTATTGGCAATGGGCCCGATAAAGCGGAATCGTCCTTAGCACCTTATATGAAAACTTACTGGCCGGATGTCCTCACCGGGACAATGGGCCTATCTTAGTGACTGGGATTATCAAGCGGGAACGAATCCGAAAACCTTCTTTTCCTCAGTGCGCATTGGGTGTGCTACGCAGAAAATATCCAGCGACACGTATGCCGTCTTTGCAGTATTCATCTACCCGTCTAATTTCTCAGAATTACATTTGGTTAACCAGTAAGATTTAGCTATTAAAAAAGAATTGTCCCGCTAAACGATTTCAATTGTTTAGCGGGACAATTCTTTTTCGATTGACTTCGATAATGGGGGCCAGCTTACGAGAACAGCGTGACCAGAATATCCCAGGTCATGTGCACGATGATACCGGGCCAGAGTGACCGACTTTTGACGTATAACCAACCGAAGAGGGCGCCGAGTAAGGCCACGGAGATTAGGTTACTGAGCCAAACCGTCGGACTCATTGGCGGCATGGTGGTGAGGTAACGCGGAATGTGCATTGACATGAAGGCCAACGCCTGAAGGGTGTTGGCCCAAGCAAAGCTGGTGTGTTTGAGGAGGGCGTTTAAGAAGTACCCGCGAAAGACGAACTCTTCGGTGATCCCCACGACCACGAAGTAGCGGCCCCAGTATTCGGGTAGGAAACTGTGACTGACGCGCAGGCCGTGATGGGTCAACCAGAATTGACCGAGTAGATAAACGACGACGATTCCCCAAATGAGGTAACCGGCCGAGAAGTGCCAGTTAGGGCGCCACTGTTCCCGGGGGGCAATGGCGAGTGTTTGGGGCTGGGTTTGATGAATGAACCACCAGCCGCCACCCAACCAGACGACTAACTTGATGGCATCGAGGGTCAACTCTTGGGGCCATCCGGACAGGTGACGTTCAATGGGGGAGTTGATGACGATCTGGACAATTAGCCAGGTAAGCCAAAAAGCGATGAATTGCCAGGTTAACCGGCGACGAGAAACGGTATCGGACATAGGAATTGCTCTTTTCTAATAGGATGATTACCTTCATTGTAAGCCCATTCAGTGATTTAACGTGTAAAAAAAACGTAAAGGTTAGCTAAAGTGATCAATGTTATCATTGTTTACATTAGATGTAATCGGTGATAACATAGGCTTAAACTAGTTGATGTAACCGATTTCATCCTAAGGAGGGTGTTAAGATGACCAAGCAACCCTATCACCGGGAAAATTTAGCCGCGGCGATCCAACAACGGGCCCGCCAGGAATTAGAGGAGTTGGGCGTGGACCAATTGTCGTTACGGCGACTGGCCAAGTTCTTAGCCGTGACACCCGCGGCGATTTACCGGCATTTTCCGGATAAAGCGAGTCTGTTAACGGTCTTGCGCACGGACATCTTAACCGAGGTGGAGGCGGCGCTACGAACGGGGGTGTTGGATTCCCCGGCGCCCGATGCCATGCTCAGTCGCTTGATCACGAATTTATTGGGCTATCAGCAGGACCACCCCCGTGCGGTGGCGTTTGGCTTAACCCAGCCGTGGCCGGTTCCCCAGAGTCTGACTACCGTTTTGACGCTGTGGGGGGCTCAGACTCCGGTACCCGAACCTTTGGCTCCCGAGCAAGTGGCGGCGGTGTGGACCTTCCTATTAGGTGTTTTGGTGCAGCCGCCCGCGACCTATTCCACGGACTGGGTTCAGCAACAGGTTACCCAACTATTATCCGCAACGACAGGTTAAATTCCTTTACTTTCAAAAAGTAAGTTGATATGCTAGATTCACACCAGAGATGTTCTGGCATTTAAACTAAAAATTAATTTTAAAAAGTGAGGACTTTACCTATTATGAAAACTCAATTGATCGATTTAGCTAAACAACGCCGGAGTATCTACGCACTTGGTCGCAACGTGACCGCTACGCCAGACGACTTGACGGACTTGATTAAAACCAACATCAAGTTGGCCCCAACGCCGTTTAACAACCAGACGACCCGCGCCGTGATTCTGTTCAATCAGGCCCACGACCGGCTCTGGGACATCGTCCACGACGCACTACGCAAGGTAGTCAAGGACGATGATGCCTTCGCCAAGACGGCGGCGAAGATCAACGGCTTTAAGGCCGCTTTCGGAACGGTGCTGTTCTTCACGGATACGGCCGTGGTCAAGCAGTTCGAAGGCAACTTTGCGCTGTACGCCGATAACTTCCGCGACTGGTCGGAACAGGCCCAGGGCAGTGCCCAGTACGCCGTGTGGACGGCCTTAGCCGAAAACGGTTTGGGGGCCAACCTACAGCACTACAACCCACTGATCGATGACCAGGTGCGGGCCGCGTTTGATATTCCGGCCAGCTGGCAATTACGGGCCGAAATGGACTTTGGGTCCATCGAAGCGCCGGCCGGCGATAAGGACTTCATGGCCGATGCCGATCGGTTCAAGGTTTTTAAGTAACTTAAAGTCGTTTAAAAGGAGCGCCACCTGCACGAAAACGTGAAGGTGGCGCTCCTTTTTGACTGGGGTCAATATTTCTGATCGTAGTCCCAGATGCCGTTACAGATGGCTAAAAACTGTTTTTGGGTCAACTGGGGTTGGCTCTTCTTAATGGTGCTCAGCGCCGACAACATCAGCGCACTCACGGTGCGGCCCTCATCGAGGGTGGACGCTAACTGAACGTTACCGTCGTCATCGGCTGTCACGGTGATCGAATACTTGGCGGAATCGGCTTGGGTCATGGTTAGACACTTCCTTTTAAGGTGATTTGGATTTACTTTTAGTCTAACACGTTGAGGAGAGAGGATATGGTGAATTCTCTGTAAGAAATTATTCGAAAGCAAGTTATTTTATCAAGAGCATTTAATGCTAACATAAAGGGGTATAAATTAAGCGGAGTCGCCTTATTGACTCACCTACGCCAGCTTTAAGTTCCTTTCAAATTAGGGTATAAATTAAGAAGACGTCAAGCGGTCTTTGATCGGTGCTAGCTTTAAGTTCCTTTCAAATTAGGGTATAAATTAAGCGCATGGCCGAGAAGTACGACGTCTTCATCGCTTTAAGTTCCTTTCAAATTAGGGTATAAATTAAGCAAAATAGGGAACTCTTTTATCGCCTGACTGCTTTAAGTTCCTTTCAAATTAGGGTATAAATTAAGCGACGGTGTTACCGGCATCATCTCTGTTGAGCTTTAAGTTCCTTTCAAATTAGGGTATAAATTAAGTGTCGGTATACTTCCCAGCGGGTTCATAAGGCTTTAAGTTCCTTTCAAATTAGGGTATAAATTAAGCAAACACTACCATCAGACCGCAACTTGATAGCTTTAAGTTCCTTTCAAATTAGGGTATAAATTAAGCCCATAATTAGAGTTATCGTCCGCAATCTGGCTTTAAGTTCCTTTCAAATTAGGGTATAAATTAAGTAATTGTTGGTTTAAATAGGCCGTTACCAAGCTTTAAGTTCCTTTCAAATTAGGGTATAAATTAAGACCAAGGGTGCCCAGGGCAAACTGACTAGCGCTTTAAGTTCCTTTCAAATTAGGGTATAAATTAAGTGAGTACCATCATGTAGTGCTGAACTTGTAGCTTTAAGTTCCTTTCAAATTAGGGTATAAATTAAGCGCGTACCAAATAGGCCATTTCAGCATACCGCTTTAAGTTCCTTTCAAATTAGGGTATAAATTAAGGTATCCTATTACAAGGCTAGCGCCTAGTCAGCTTTAAGTTCCTTTCAAATTAGGGTATAAATTAAGCACCGTGCGCCATAAAAGCGTTGTGTGCGGGCTTTAAGTTCCTTTCAAATTAGGGTATAAATTAAGGCTAAGCGGCGAAAGATTAAGCAAGATATCGCTTTAAGTTCCTTTCAAATTAGGGTATAAATTAAGCAGTCTACTCTCGAAAAGTCGAGTACCTTGGCTTTAAGTTCCTTTCAAATTAGGGTATAAATTAAGCAATATTCCCTGATTGATTTATTCCAGGATGCTTTAAGTTCCTTTCAAATTAGGGTATAAATTAAGACGATATGGTATGAATGCTGTAATCATGGGGGATAGGTCAGGTTTTCCTGACTATAATTCTGCCGATTAAGCTTAATTTATAAGAAAAAAATCTCCCTTGGCATAATATCTGCCGTGGGAGATTTTTTTCTTATAGGACTGTTAAATTAGAATTATCAACAACGGCTTCTTGCGGCGTAATGGGTCCCAGCATGATATGCATGCTGCTGAATTGCTTTTCGGTTAGGACGAGTAAGCGAACTTGTCCGCTAGGTGGTAAACAGTCATTAACACGTTGTTCGTACTTTTTTGCCATGTCAGTCCCATTAACGAGTCGATAATAGACCGAAAATTGCATCATTACAAAACCTGCATTAATTAAATCTTTTCGGAAGCGAGCAGCGTTTCGCCGATTTTGTTTTGTGATGGTAGGTAAATCGAACATTACTAGAATTCTCATAAAGCGTTTATTCTCCATTATCATGTACCTTTAAGTTTTGAACAATTGGGAGTGCCAAGTAGGAAATCTTTTGTTCGGAACAGACAGACCATAAAGATTCAACCATTAAGTGAATTGCTCGACGAATGGATTCCTGGTTATTATTGATCAGAACTTCGTAATTAAGGATGTTTAAAAGTCGGCTTTTTATTTGGGAGTCTAATTCTGACGAATCATTAGGATTAAACGTTTTGAAACAATATAATTCGACGGCCGGACGCAGTGGCTCGATTAAATCATCGGCAAGGTTAAAGGCATTCTGAATGTTGTGATGGTTAAATCCTAGTGCAGGTTCAAACCCGAATTGTAGTAATTCACGGGCAATACAGCTTCGCAAAATGGCGAATCCATAATTCAAAGCACCGTTAACGATTACTTCGGACCGCCGGGAAAAGTCTGAACCACCTAGTGTTTCAAAATAAATTTTTGCGGCAACAGCCTCACGATTATCAGGATCACCGTCCTGAATAGCTGAAGCTAATCGCATGAGTTTTTGTTGCACAGTGGGATTTTCAGTGAGCAAGCCAATTACCTGGGACTGATTTAAAATCTTTTGTTTAATAATTTTTCGGGTTATCCGTTCTTTAATCCTTTTCGTCAGCTTTAATTGTAATTGAAGCGTTTTAAGGTGTTGATAGGATCCTTGCAGGGGGAGCAGAGTGGAAATTGGTAAGTGATTTTTGTCGCAAGTAATTACGGTAATATTGTGCTCGGCAAGTTGGGCAATAGCAGAAGCGGTTATTACAGATTTTGGGTTTTCAATAAGTAAACTTTGAATATCGTCGAACGGAAAATGATACTGAGTATCCTTAACACAAACAGATAGTTGATAATGATCAATTGAGATTTGGGCAGGGCTATGAAGATAGATGTTTCTGAACATCTAAGTCATCTCTTTCGGTTAAATGTTTTGCGACTTTCGTGTTTGACGGGGAAGTAGTTGCCGAGGTAATCTAGTTGATATTTTGTAAGGTATGTAACTTTATTTAAGACAATTGGGTTAATGGATGAATCATTGTTAATTGAGTGAAAGTTAATTTGGGCGTTGGCTATATTAAACGATGAGAAGTAACAGAGTAATTGAGTTGTTTGGACTTCTTCATTGGTGATATTGTTAGTGACCTTTAGAGGTGAAGCAGTTTCAACTAAAACTAAATCATTGGAAACTAATGAGCATAAAAATTGATCCTGTCTGGTAAGTTGGTACCAATCACTATATCTTTTTCCACTAGTACAAGCACGATTGGGAAGGGTAGGCTTAACAGTATCGTTGACATATACAGGAATGCCAATAAGTTTCTGAGCCTTGGCCTGTTTGAAAATATCAACGCGAATCATGCGGCCGCCAATTGCAATTGCGGTGTCACGATTAACTTCAATTGGATGGGTGATCTTTTTTACGGTCTTAACGTGCGTAATGATTTGCTGATGATTACCAGTAGAAATAAGCAACTGATTATCAGGGAAGGCCTTTTTAGCATTACCGTCATGTTCCTTTAATGCTCTCAATAGGGAGTCGTAAACTAAGGAGTTGCTCCCGTCCTTTAAGCGTTCATAATTCTTGATCCCGTCTTTTTTTGAATCGTATTTCAGATTTTGTAAGGATGTTCTTAATAGACCAACCCCCCGCTGATCATAGAGCTTCTTAGAGTAAATGGTATCGTCGTGTGCTGAACCAGTAACTTTATGATTGGCGCTTCTGATGACAAATGCAGGTTTTAACTGACTAATTTCTTCGTCAGTATAATGTTCCCAGGTATGGTGGGCCATCATCTTAGCCGGATCAGTGGAGAGTCGAGCCATTAGTTCGTGGCGAAAGTCTGGCCAAGGGAGTGGGAACTGTTTGATTAATTCTTGATACTCAATAGTAGATAAATCCTTATGTTCTTGTCGATATTGGGTAATTTGCCAAAGTTGTTTATGATATCTTGCTTCCTGGGCTTCACTGTATTTTGCTAATCGAGAAACGAATGTATTAGAAATACAGCCAATAATTACAGCATCTACGGCATGATGTAGATCCGTCGCTTGTCGATTCTTAATAATGCCATACCGCTTTCGAATGTAGGCCGTGGTGGCACCGTTTACTGTAAAAACCGGGTTATGAGATTTTTTGGTAAACTGCACGTTATTCCGTAAGTACTGGCTTAGCAGTCGATTGATGTAGCCGGTGTCGTTAATATTGCGAGTTTTCCATTGTTGCCGGTTGTCTTCAGTAATGCCTTCCTTTAAAAGGTTTTGACGTTTACGATAATTACTAATGTTCGACATTACACGTGCCCTAAAGGCATCTTGTTTTTCCTCGCTGAGATACTCAAGTGGAAGGCGGTTAGCTTTGTTCTGGTTATTGCTAGTTCTGGTAACTGTTTTATTTGTAAAACTATCATTAAAGCTAATGGAATAGGGAATGATATGGTCGACTTGGTAATGATCCTCGGTGTACAAATCTTGTTCATTGATTTGCTGACCACTATATAAGTCGATACCCTTCTGCTCATAAAATAATTTAGACTTGATAATATTTTGACCATTCACCGGGATACCGTTTTCTCGTAAGTGTTCAGCAACCTTATCGTTCTGGTCCATATTCGTGTTCATTTGTCGTGCAATTTTTTGCCGTTCCTCATGACTATGCTTAATTTCACGTGTGAGTTCAATGTGAATGGCATCTGGGTCACCATACTTTTTGATGATGGCATTGACGACTTTAATGGTCTTACCGATGGCACGATTGACGACGGGGTTTTTAAGATTATCCCGTAGGTATTGGCGGTCAACTAGGTTGTTCTGAAAATCATAACCTGCAAGTTGAGCTGCTTCATGGTAGAGATGTCCTTGTTCAAGATAAGGAAGAATTTTGTGCATCGTCTTTAAAGATAAATTACCAAATCCAGGTTGATTAATGGGGAGCAGTTGCTTAATTTCAGCACGGCTTAAGTTTAAGGCTGATAGTTTTTCTTGACGGGTTTTATCGCCTTTGAAGTATGCTAATATGGTTCCAATTTTATCGATTAATTGGGGGTTATCCGTGACAGCTTCAATTTGAGTTAAGGCTTTACGCTTAAAAAGATAGTGTTTGGATTCAGTTTTAATGGGGTCTTCATTAGACTGATACGGAACCAAATTAAACCTAGCAGAATCAGGTAATTGAAGCTTATGGCGAATCTGTTTATAATTCAAACTCTTTAACGTTGCGGCTTGGAGGACGATTTCTCGTTGTGGCGTGGTTAAGGGATGAAATTCAGCACCAAGGGTGAGTTGAATTTTTAAATTATTTAAAGTGCTTAAAAAATTGAAGCGAAAAAAAGTGTTAGTTAATTTCGCAGCCCGCTTTTCGTGAGCATCTAATGAATCCGGCCCAACCATGCGTTCAATCATATTACCCCCAAAGCGACTCGGGGCCGCGGGGCCTTGATCAAAGTCCCGTTGTGAGCGAAAGATATCTAGGTACTGGGTGATGAAGTTATCTGTAATCTGCCGATTATTTTTCTGTTGTACCGAGAATATTGCAGATAATTCATGCTCAATCCAGGCACGTAGGGGATAGATAGTGTTATCAGGTCGATAGGCTTTATTGTGCTTAATGGTCTTAAATTCCGGTAATTCTTGCATCATTTCCCCTAATGAATCAAAGTCATTCAGAGTATTGCCTCTATCATGAATGCTTGTCAAAACGACCTGGTTGTCTTTAGGTTGTTTACCGGTAACTTCAGATCTTCGGTTGGATTTAAACCCACGGTGGCCGACAAAAAAGTAAAGAATTTCAAATAGCTCTCTATTAGACAACTTACGATTTAACGCATCTTTTCGGAGTTGCCAGATGTCTTGGTGAGGAACCTTTTGATTTAAGAAGGTTGCAACGTCAGCAGATTCTAGTAGGCCAAACCGAACGAATAATTTTTGAACTCTAAGCTTACGAAACTTAGTTCGCCGATTGGTTCGCCGACTACTCCGCTTTTGACGAACGGGAGCGGCCAAGGATTCACCGGTCTTGGGGGCTTCAGCAACGGGGAAAATCACCGTGTTCATAAGGAGAATCTTGTAAGGATTTCCCTTGAAGTCAGTTTGTAAAACGGCGTAGCCAACAGAAGTAATCCCGATATCTAATCCGATTAAGTAACCCATTATATTGTAGCCCCTTCTTAAATTTAGGATAGACAGATAGCCCCCACAAGGAATCTTGTGGGGGCTAGAGCTGCACGGGGATATGATTACCAAAATAACCATATCCCTTACCTTAAGTTCCTCTCAAATTAGGGTATAAAAGAGAAATTTATTGTCTCTCGACAATTAAAGTATATCACACTCATGAATAGTAAACACCATTTTTGTTTATAAATATTATGGTAGAATAATATTTATATTAAAAATTATGATCGAACAGTCTACATTTATCGCTTAAAGAATGAAAATTCCTAATGACCAATCAATAATAAGAATGCGATGGGGTTGGTGAATGAGTACCATCTTTAAATACATTTATAAGGCCTAAATCGATTTGATTGTAGTTTTAATCTTAACTTTTCCCCAACCCCGGGCAGAATCATCGTCGCCCCGTTAGAAGTTATGCTAGAATGAAACCGAGTGCAAGATTGGTGGTATAAGGAGGTCGGAATTAGATGCAAAAACGAATTGCAATCATTGGCGGCGGCATTGTGGGCGCGACCGCGGCGTACTATCTCAGTACGCTGCCGGGGGCGCAACACTTGAAGGTAACCCTGTACGATGATGGAAACGGCCAAGCCAGCAAGGCGGCGGCCGGCATCATTTCACCGTGGTTGTCCAAGCGTCGTAATCAGCAATGGTATCGCTTGGCCAAGGACGGGGCGGATCTATATCCGCAACTGGTCCACGACGCGCAACTGGGGACCGAGGTTTATCAACAAACCGGGACCATCGTGACGCGCGCCGCGTTACCGGACTTAGAGGCCCTAGACGCCCTGGCACAGGAACGCCAAAAGACCGCACCCACCATGGGCACGGTCCAACAGCTGACGGCCCAAGAGGTCCAAGCCAAGTTACCGTTACTGACCAACCCGCAAGCCGGGGTGTTCCTCAGCGGTGGCGCTAAAGTCGACGGGGGCGCGCTGGTCGACGCCCTGTTGACGCAGGCCAGTCACAAGAACCTGACCGTGCGGCGCGAACGCGTCAAGTTGGACCAGGACGAAAACGTGGTGACGTCGTTAGGCGCCCAACGGTTCGACCGGGTCATTATCGCGGCCGGCGCCTGGCTGCCCGAATTACTGGTACCGTTACACGTCAGAACCGACGTCCGGGCTCAAAAGGGGCAGCTGATCGAGTTAGCGGTCAAGGATTACCCCCTGCAGGAAAACCTGCCCGTGTTGATGCCCGAAGGCGAACGGGACTTTGTGCCGTTCGGCCACGGAAAACTGATCGTGGGGGCCACGCACGAAGACGATAAGCATTTTGATCTGAGCCTAGACGCCGCGGTCACGGCCGACCTGCTGGCCAGTGCGCAACGACTGATGAGCGGGTTGACGGATCAAAACATTACCGGCGTGCGGGTCGGGACGCGGGCCTACACCAGCGACTTCGCACCGTTCTTCGGCCCGTTACCGGAACACGACCGTTTCTTAGTCGCCTCCGGGTTAGGCTCGTCCGGACTGACCACCGGGCCCCAAATCGGGCGGCTCTTAGCCGGTTCCGCCTTATACGGTGGCACGCCCGATTGGCGTAACTACGAAAAGCCGTTGGCCACCTATTTGACGTCTTCTCTGGCGTGAAGGGCCTGATTGGCTAACGTGTGAGCGCCCATGTTTTGTTTTTCGGGGACCCACTGCGTTAGGACCAGTTGAAAGGGCCGTTGCGCGGCCAACAAGGCATCGACCTGTGCTTGATAGTGTTTTGCATAACGTTTGTCTAAACTCTGGCTCACGATTTGACTATCCGTGTAAAAGAGCACGGTGGTCGTGGCGCACGCTGCGCCTAAATCGTGGGCCAGTTGCGTAAAGGCGATGGTCGCCACTTCAAACTCGGCCAAATGATTGGTCGTCGCGGTTAAGGTTACGCCGTGTTGAGTTTGTTGGTGGTTGTGAATCAAGAGGATGCCCCCGGCGCTCAGGCCGCTTTGCGGTTGGGTGGCGGCATCCGTATATAATGAATACAAAGGAATCACTCCTTTTTGTGAGGTGTTGTAAGTAATGATAACCCAGGAACGGCGCTTTTTGTACCAACCGAACCCGATTAGCAGTGTGATCAGTTGGAGCTGGACACTGATTGTGCTTTTAGTGGGAGCCATTTTCTGGCTCGAAGTCACCCATTTTAACTGGATCACCTTGGCCTTTTTTGCGGCCTTTGCGGGGCTCTGCTGGTTAGAGATCCACTTTCGTAACATCACCATGGCCCATAACGTGTTGACCGTCAGTACGGTCTTAAACCACCGTCACCTGGTCATCCCGTTACATCAAGTTAGTAGTGTCCACCTGGCCCGGTACCGGCTGGGCTTGGTGGCCCAGGGTCGAATTTATCAGTTTTTATTACCCCGAAATTCGGCCATCGAATTGGCGAGCCTGATTCAGACCGCCATTGATCAGTCAAATCCTGAGGAGGAATCCGTTTAATGACCTTAAACACAGATATTGCTATTTCCCAAGCCACACCCTTAGAATCCATTGAAAAGATTGCCGCCAAGGTCGGTTTAACGCCCGACCAGATTGAACCTTACGGCCACACGAAAGCCAAAATCAACCTGCCCCTGAGTGACCAACACGCCTTGGGTAAGTTGGTCTTGGTGACTTCGATCAACCCCACGCCAGCCGGCGAAGGGAAGTCGACAGTCGCCATTGGCTTGGGGGATGCCTTAAACCTGATCGGCCATAAGACCGTTTTAGCCTTACGGGAACCATCCCTAGGCCCCGTCATGGGCTTAAAGGGTGGCGCGACCGGGGGTGGCCACGCCCAAGTGGTTCCGATGGAAGACATCAACCTGCATTTTACGGGTGACATGCACGCGTTGACCGAGGCTCACGATACCCTAGCGGCCCTGATCGATAACCACATCCAACAGGGTAACGAGCTACACTTAGACCCGCGTCAAATCGTGTGGAAGCGCGTGCTCGATATCAACGACCGGGCCCTGCGCCAGACCGTGATTGGCTTGGGCGGCCGGACGTCCGGGGTACCGCGTCAAGACGGGTTTGACATCACCGTGGCCAGCGAATTGATGGCGGTGTTGTGTCTGAGCGAAGACCTGACCGATCTGAAACGCCGGGTCAACCGCATCCTCATCGGCTACAACACCGACAAGGAACCCGTGACGGTCGGCGACTTGAAGGTCGGCGGGGCGATCACCCTGTTACTCAAGGACGCCATCAAGCCCAACTTAGTTCAAACGCTGGAACACAACCCGGCCATCATTCACGGGGGCCCGTTTGCCAACATCGCGCATGGTTGTAACTCGGTTCTAGCGACCCAAACCGCCCTGCAACTGGGCGATTATGCCGTGACGGAAGCCGGCTTCGGGGCCGACCTCGGGGGCGAAAAGTTCATGGACATCAAGACCCCCGTCTTAGGCAAGACACCGGACGCCGTGGTCATCGTGGCAACGGTCCGGGCCTTGAAGTACAACGGTGGCGTTAAGCGCGCCGACCTGGAAACCGAGGACTTGGCGGCCTTAAAGCAGGGGAGCGCTAACCTCTTGCGGCACATCCACAGCATGCAGCAGTACGGCGTGCCGGTGGTCGTGGCCATCAACCGCTTCACCAGCGATACCGACGCGGAAATCCAAACGTTGACCGACATCGTTAAGGCCCAAAACGTGGCCGTCGCGACCACGACCGAATGGGCCGATGGTGGGGCCGGGACGACCGATTTGGCCGAAGCCGTGGTCAAGGCGGCCAACCAGGAAAGTCACTTCACGCCGTTGGTCAAACCGGGTACGGACCTGTTGACGCAGGTCAAGGCCATCACCCAAAAGATTTACGGGGGGGCCAAGGTCGAACTGTCGAGTAAGGCGGAACGGCAACTGAAGACCTTTGCCAAGCGCGGCTGGGATCACCTGCCGGTCTGCATGGCTAAGACCCAGTACTCGTTGACCGATGACGCCCACCAGTTGGGGGCCCCGACGGACTTCACCATCCACGTGCGCGAATTCTCGCCACGCCTGGGGGCCGGCTTCGTGGTAGCCTTGACCGGAAACGTGTTGACCATGCCGGGCCTGCCGAAACATCCAGCGGCCTTAGACATGGACATCGCGGCCGATGGGACGATTACGGGACTGTTCTAAAAATTGGATTGATTGAAAAAGGCGGCATTGAAGTAACCGCTATAAAATGATTACTAAGTGCCAAACCACTAACTGGTTGGTCTTGTTCCCGGTATTTTACCGGCGACAGACTAGCCAGTTTTATTTTTGGTCGCCGTTAGCGCGTCTACCGGATTTGCTCGCACTAAAAAGGCCCCAGCGAATTGCTAGGACCTTGAAATTTAAGGATTAATCAGAAACGAAAGTTCGGCCAAAAAGCCTGAAGCCAGGGATATGATTTTAGCTGATTAAGGGTAACCGTTTGGCCGACTCTATAGTAGACGTTGTGAAAACCAGTGGTATTATCGTAAATCGTGACAATATCGCATAGTGGGGCAATTTTAGCAAAATTTTTTCGGGATTGGTCGAATCGTTTTTGAATCAATTTTGATGGGATACCATGGCCACCCTTGATGACCCGTTCGTTAACTCTTTGAATAGCTAACTCACTATTTCTTAAGGTGATATAACATAATGTTATTTTAAAGCCTAAAGTTTTGGCTTCAGTAATTAAGTCGATTTGAGTTTTTCCATTTCCGGCTAAGGTCGTTTCAACGTGGAGACTTTTACCGTGTGTGAGACACGCATGGAGTTCCTTTAATTCCAGCTTCATTGCTCTTAGATTATCAGCAGTGGAACGCCAATCACCGTTAGATTGTTGTAAAATTTCGTCGGCATTCAGGCGTTTAGTTCCCGCAAATAGATCCGGTTCACTATCGTACAGGGTACTTTTACCGGCCCCGTTAATTCCGGCAATAATTATATATCGGCACATGGTCACTAACGTACGAATTTTTTTCGCTGAATGATCTGTTTTTGTGCTTGCTGTAGCGCGTGATTATACAAGGATAGGTAGACAGCTTGTCGGGATGGATCTTTTTCTAACTGGGCTGCCAACCGTAATTCTTTGAGAGATGCGTGTTGAGCCCAACTTTGACTATCATTTTTTTCTTTGATATTTTGCATGTCAATCACTCCTTCAATACTGCGCACCGTTAGTATACCATGTTCTCCTTAAACACTGCGATCAGAAATGCGTTACTTAAATGCCAGAATTGCTGAAACATTCGGTGACTCTGGACATGGACACTGCGTCCGATGGAACGGGGATCGTTCTAAAACTTAAGCCATCGAGTTTACGGATAAGCTAGAGGGGACTTACAGTAACAAATATGAAATCAAACTCAATTACGATTCTCAGCCAAATTAGTCTTGCCTTCTCGTGGGATGGCTAGCGACTAACGGCTAAATTAACATTATTGTTAAAAAAATTAGAGATGAGGAGAATTGAAGATATGCCCCCCAAAGTAATGCTTAAAGTCATCGCCCTGTTATCCCTGTTGGTGGCCCTGGGCGGAATGTTTCCCAGGACGGCTATGGCCAAGAGTTACCAGATTGGCGGCCATGAGGTTCAAGACTACGAGCTTAACGATTATAAATACTATAAGGTCAAACGTGCCACCCCAGTAGTCTTGCTCTACGCCGACAAGACCAAGAAAACGCGACAACTCCCGAAAGGCACCGTCGTTATTGGAAATAAGTTCAAAGGCTCAGCCGTCGAAAAACCAGCAATTAGTTTTTACCTAGGCCAGCTTGATTATAAGTTTCTAAATAAGGGGCGGCCGAAAAACGTTGAGCTTTTGTCCACTAGTGGGACCATCGGCTCAAAGCGCCCGCAGGATTACCAACGGATTGCCAGACCGGCTTACTTACCTGCGCTGAGTCTGGGGACCTTGCGGCAAATGAAATTCACGACCAATCCCAATCAAGACAACCAAGTTCACTCCCAACTGAAGGTGACCAGCAATGGCTTCGCCGAGTTTACCCGCTTTAAAAATCCGAACGCCGTCAATGGGAATCAACGACCACAGTTTCAGGAAAAGATTCAAAAGGCCACTAATCGGGGCAATACACGGCAGTTCTACTTTGCCAAAAAAGTCCCCGGCTGGGGGATGAAACGGGTCCATCAGAGCGGCAAGCTGAAGTATCGGTTGACCGTCGTTAATCAGCACCGCCCATTCCGGACAGCCGGTGACCCGGATGATCCGAACGCCCTCTTTTGGAGTCGTTACACGGTGGGCGGCAAGACCTTGGTCACAATCATTGGTCAGGCATGAGACTGACCGTAAGGCACTAAACCAAATGAAAATGGCACCGTCAACCGCAAGCGGGGTGACAGTGCCATTTGTTTCGTTTGGGATGGGGTTAGGCGCGGACCTGGCCGTCGCCGTCGATCACGTACTTGTACGAGGTCAATTCGGCGAGCCCCATCGGCCCACGGGCGTGTAGTTTCTGAGTCGAGATGCCAATCTCGGCGCCGAAACCGAACTCGAAGCCGTCGGTAAAGCGCGTCGAGGCGTTGATGTACACGCAGGCCGCGTTGACCCGGCGCTGGAACAATTTACCGGCACGGTAGTTGTTGGTGACGATGGCCTCGGAGTGCTGGGTGTTGTAGTGGTTGATGTGTTGAATGGCGGCCGTCTCGGAGGGCACGACCTTGATAGCGATGATGAGGGCGTTGTATTCGGTGCCCCAGTCGTCTGGGGTGGCGGGGATCACGTCGGGGACGATGGCCTGAGTGGCCGCATCCCCCCGCACCTCGACGCCTTGAGCGCGCAGGGCGTGGACGATGGTGGGGAGAAAGTCTGCCGCAACGGCTTGATGGATCAGGAGTTTTTCGGTAGCGTTGCAGACGGCGGGGCGCTGGACCTTGCCGTTGACCACGATAGCGGTCGCCATTTGAAGCTCGGCGTCGGCGTCGACGTAGACGTGGCAGTTGCCGGCCCCGGTCTCGATGACCGGGACGGTGGCCTGGCGTAACACGGCCTGAATCAACCGGGCGCTACCGCGGGGAATCAAGACATCGATGTAGTCGGTCAATTGCATGAATTTGGCCGCCGTTTCGTGGCTGGTGTCCTGGAGCAGTTGGATCGCGTTGGAGTCGACCTGAGCCGCGGTCAGGGCGTCGCGTAAAATCGTGACTAAGGCAAGGTTGGACTGCAGGGCTTCCTTGCCGCCACGGAGGATCACGGCGTTCCCCGTTTTGAAACACAAGGCCGAGGCGTCGACCGTCACGTTGGGCCGGGCTTCAAAAATCATGCCGATGACGCCCAGCGGGACCCGTTGCTTGGCAATCAGGAGTCCCGCGGCGTTACGCCAGGCGTGATCGACGTTGCCGATCGGGTCGGGTAACGCCGCCACCTGCCGCAATCCAGTGGCCATGGCGTGAATCCGCTCAGGGGTCAGGCGTAAGCGGTCGACGAACTTGGCGGGCACTTGGGGATTGGCCAGGTCGTGGGCGTTGGCCGCCAGGATGGTGTCCTGGTGGGTCAATAAAGCGTCGGCCATGCGCTGCAGGACCGTGTTCTTCTGAGGAGCGGTCAGGTCGCTAAGCGCGAAGCTGGCCGTTTGGGCATTTTGGCCCAGAGTTGTTAAATCAATGGTCGTCATATCACTACCTCCTTAGGCGTGGGGTTAACCAAACAGGGTGCCGACGGAATCGCCGGCCAGAATCTTGAAAATGATGGTGGGATCGGCACCGTTGGCCAGAATCATCTGACCGTTGGCCGCCAGCATGCGCTCGGCCGCCTTGAGTTTGGTGACCATGCCGCCGGTGCCAAATCGGCTACCGCTGCCGCCGGCCAGGTCGTAGGTGTGCTCGTCGATGGTGGCGATGTGGGAAAGGAGCTTGGCCGAAGTGGTGGCCTGGGGGTTACCCGTATAGAAGCCGTCGATGTCCGACAGCATGATCAACAGGTCGGCGTCGATGTTAGTGGCGACGATGGCTGAAAGTTGGTCGTTATCGCCGAACTTGGTCTCGTGATCCAGTTCGTCCACGGCCACGGTGTCGTTTTCGTTAACGATGGGGACCACGTTTTGGTGTAGGAGGGACTCGAACGTGTTTAAGACGTTGCGGTGGCTCTTGGGGTAGGTGAAGATGTCGCGCGTTAAGAGGACCTGGCCCACCTTTTGTTCGTAGGTGGCGAAACGTTCCTTATAGATGGAGATGAGCTCGGTCTGGCCGATAGCGGCGATGGCCTGTTGTTCCGGAATGGCCTTGGGCCGTTGGTGGGCGCCCATATAGTTCAGGCCGACCCCAATGGCTCCCGAGGAAACCAGGACGACCTGACGGCCCCGGTGGCGCATGGCGCTGACCACAAAGGCCAGTTGATCGATGGCTCGGAGATTGATGGCGCCGTCGGGATAGACCAGAGTACTGGTGCCGACCTTAATGACGACGCGGTGGGCGGATAACGGTTGACGTGTTGACATGACTTGCCACCTACTTTTCGAGAATTTGGCGTTGCGTATGACTCATATCATTGCCCACTTATGGCGAAAAAACAAGTCTCATTTCCCCGGCGCCGGGCGTTGTGGTCGTGAAACTGGGGGAACTTAAGTCTTTAGCAGCCGATGAGTAAATTTTTGACGCGGCCCGGTTCAGGGGGCGGGGGCTTTTTTAGGACGAACTCGCGCTTTTTCTCCGGATGACCAGACAAACGCCGCTTTTCCGGGTAAACTAGGAATAATGAAACTAGCGAAAAGGAGTCGATGGGGCGATGGTACTGAAATTCATGGGAACCGTTCTGGTGGCGGTGCTCGGTGGGGCGTTTACCTGGGTGACGATTATGGCCTGCGAGAAATTCGCCCGGCGGTTGATCGCCCAACGGGAGCTAGACCCAAATTCATTGGGCGCATTATTGCTGACCATCGGGCTCATCGGTTTAGACGGGGCCGTCCTGATTCTGGCGGCGTTGGGCCTGTGGGCGCTAAACGCCGAAAGTTTTAGCTGGGCGCAACGGACCCGCAACGTCTACTTAGCGGTCGGTATCGGGGGCACTTCCGCCGTGATTACGATCGGGATTCTCTACCAGACGTTGAGACAACTCTGGGGGTATCTGCGCACCGACGGCCAGTAACTAGCCAATCAATGACGACAGGGCGTTTTTCCGTTAGTACGGGGAAACGTCTTTTTGAGTGGCAGTGGCCCGGTCACGGATGTGACAATTGAGGGGACTGAATCGTTCAAGTTGACGGCACGACCTTCCTGGACAATAATTGATTTTGTCACTAGTTAAGCTGGTGATGAGAGTTGATTAATTTGGGAGATGGGAAATGGTGAAAGCCAAGTTTGGGATGCTCAGTGTAATCTTGCTGGGGATCAATTCAATTATTGGATCAGGAATCTTTTTATTGCCGGGTCAGGCGGAAAAACTGATTGGGCCGGCCAGTATTTTAGTTTTTATTTTTGATATGTTACTGATCATTTCCATTGCCCTGTGTTATGCCGAAGACGCGACCTATTTTCAGAAAAATGGGGGACCGTACCTCTACGCCAAGGAGGCCTTCGGGAACTTCGTGGGTTACGAGGTCGGCTTTAGCGTGTGGGCCATCAGCATCATCGCGTGGGCGACCATGTCCAACGCGTTTACCACGGCGTTGGGCGCGATTTTCCCGGTCCTCACCCAACCCCTGTGGAAAGACTTGACGATTCTGCTCCTACTGGGCGCGTTAACGTTGATCAACATTTCGGGAATCACCCTGACCAAGTTGGTCAACAACGTGATCACGGTTGCCAAGTTGATCCCGCTACTGATCTTCGTGGGCGTCGGGGTCTTCTTCATTAACGGGGCGCACTTTACACCTTTCGTGGTGACCACCGGCAGTTTTGGTGGCTCGTTTGGGTCCGCGGCCATTCTGATCTTTTACGCCTTCACCGGGTTTGAAGCCCTGGCGATTGCGGCGCAGGAATTTCGGAACCCGCAACGCACGATTCCGTTGGCCATCATCGTGGTCTTAGCGGTCGTGGCGTTACTCTACATCTTGATTCAGGTGGTTTCCATCGGGGTCTTGGGACCGCAACTGGCCACCAGCAGCGCGCCGATTCAAGACGGGCTGGAACGGATGATTGGTCCGGCCGGCAAAACGTTGGTGGCCGTGGGGACCATCGTGTCGATCTTAGGAATCGCCACGGCACAGTCCTTCTACTTGCCCCGGATCGGGGCGTCGATGGCCGATAACGGCGTGATGCCCAAGGTCGTGGGCTACCGGAACCGACAAAACGTGCCCGCCGTGGCCATGGTGATCTCGTTTGTGATTGCCTACCCGTTAGCCATTTCCGGGACGTTCCAGACCTTGGCAGCCATCTCGGTGGTGTCGCGGTTCGCCCAGTACATTCCGACTATTCTGGCCGTGTTGATTTTCCGGCGGCGTAAGGTCCAACAGGGCAGTCGCTTCCGGGTGCCGTTCGGACCGGTTTTGCCGATTCTGGCGGTGCTGGTTAGTCTGTGGCTATTGTCCAAGGCGTCGGTCTTCCAGCTGGTCATGGGGCTGGGGTGCCTGGTCATCGCCATGCCGTTTTATTGGTTTTTGGAACGCGGCCAGCGCTCGACGCATTAAAAAGACGCTAAAAACCCGTTTTTCGTCGCCGCTAAAGGTGGTTGAAAAACGGGTTTTAGTTTGAAATTAAAGTTAGAAGTTGCGGCCCGCTTCTTCAGCGCGGCCAAAGGCTTTGGCCATGATGTCGGGCGCGTTGGCCGGATCGTGATCCATTCCTTCGGCGTAAACGCCGGTGAAGTCGGTAATGCCCATTACGTGTAAGACGGCCTGCAGGTACTGGTGGCCTAAGTCGAGTTGACTCATGTCAGGGCCGCCCGCCGTGCCGTGGTAGTCGCCACCGGACGTCTGCAGGTGAATGGCCTTCTTACCCGCTAAGGCGCCGGCCATGGTGCCTTCCTTGGTATAATGGAAGGTGTCGGGAATCTGCATGACCATGTCGAGGTAGCTCTTCATCTCGGTCGGCACGAACAAGTTATACATTGGGTTGACGAAGACGTACTTATCGGCGGCCACAAACTCGTCGATCCAGGCCTGCCGGGAGGCTTTAAAACGTTCTTCGTCGGGGTTCAGTGGTTGATTGACCAGGGCCTTGTTATAGATGGCCACGGCAATCTTATCCAACGGGAACGGCATGTATTCCGAGACGTTGTGTTCGATGACCTCGTCCTCGGGATGGGCGGTCCGGTAAGCCGTGATAAACTGTTGGTAGAACTTATCGGTCGTTGAATAGGTTTTCGTTTCAGGGTGAGCATAAATTACTAATACTTTAGTCATTAATAACTCCTCTTTTCTTAACGATAAATTAATTATAACAGTAAGCGCTTACATTATAAAGCCATCTTGCAAGAATTTTCACTTTTAGGGGTGGCACCGATCGTTAGCACTCCGCCACAAATGCCTGCCCATTCGCGGATAAATCCCCGTGGTTAGCGGTTTTCAGCGGGACGTAACGGGACCGTTAAGCCGTGAAAGTGCCGGTTGGTAACGGTCGGTGCGATCCCGGACCGGGGCTTTAAGCAACATCCAACGCCGAGCTAGTCGATTTCGGGGGTGAAATTACCAGGTTAAGGCCGCGATGGCCGGTTTTTCTGGTATACTTTTAGCCAATGACTAAACTCAAAAAGGGGGGATTCGGTCCCATGTTGATTTTTGATTCCGTTCTCATCATTGTGTTGATCGTGATCGACCAACTCATCAAGCACGCGGTGGTGGCCAACATTGCGTTGGGGGGCCAGCACCCGGTGATTAACGGTGTTTTTTCGCTGACACATTTACGTAACGACGGGGCGGCCTGGAGCATCTTGCAGGGCCAGATGTGGTTCTTTACCGTGATCGCCATCGTGGCCTTAGGCGTGATGGGGGTCTTCTTCTGGCGCTATCGCCACCAAAAGGATCACTGGATCGACGAACTGGGCTTGGCCTGTATGATGGCCGGTACGGTCGGCAACTTCATCGACCGCCTGACCCAGGGCTACGTCGTGGACATGTTCCAACTCGATTTTGTGAATTTTCCTATCTTTAACTTTGCGGATTCCTGCCTGACGGTGGGGGTCATCTTGATTATGATCGGCGTGTTTCTGGCCGATCGACGGGAGGCTAAATAGTAAACATGGACATCAAAGAATTTACGGTAGACCAAAAATTACGGTTAGATAAGCTGGTGGCGGTCACGGAACCCGAAATCTCGCGGTCCCAGGCTAAGGCCGCCATCGAAGCCGGTCAAATCACGGTCGACGGCCAGACGGTGCGGCCCAAAGACGTGGCTCCCGTGGGGGCAGTGGTCCACATCGCCTTACCGGACCCGCAACCAATCGATTTAACACCCGAGAACATTCCTTTAGACATCGTTTACGAAGACGACGACGTGATCGTGGTTAACAAGCCGCAGGGCATGGTGGTCCATCCCGCCCCGGGGCACCCCAACCACACGCTGGTCAACGCCCTGCTGTACCACAGTCCACTTTCCCAGATCAACGGGGAGTTGCGGCCCGGCATCGTTCACCGCATCGACAAGGACACGTCGGGGTTGTTGATGGTGGCTAAAAACGACCACGCCCATCACAGCCTGTCCGAACAACTGCACGCCAAAACCAACCTGCGAGAGTACTTGGCCATCGTGCACGGGAACTTCAAGGAAGACGAAGGCGTGATTCGCGCACCGCTCGGCCGGTCGCCAAAGGATCGCAAGAAACAGGCCGTCGTGGCCGATGGTCGCCCGGCCGTGACCCATTTTCGGGTGCTGGAACGTTACGGCGAGTTCACGCTGATCGCCTGTCGTTTGGAGACCGGCCGGACCCACCAAATTCGGGTGCATTTGGCCTACATCGGGCACCCGGTCGCCGGTGACCCGCTGTACGGGCCCAAGAAGACCTTGAAGGGCAACGGCCAATTCTTACACGCCAGAGAACTGGGCTTTAAACAACCCACCACGGGCGAACAACTGGACTTTACCTGTCCGGTCCCGCCGATTTTTCACGACACCGTGCAACGCTTACGGCGCCAAGCGGGATTACCGGTTGACAAAGCCATTTAGTTTTTTTATGCTAAACTTAATATCAAACGGGTTTGCCGGTAGTTAGGCGGGCGGGTTTCTTCACCAATTTTGCCGAAGAGACCCGTCCGTTTCCTTACCTATAATCTGAAAATTTTCGAGGAGGACAATATAATGCCAAAGGTAGTTGTCGACGCAATGGCCATGCAACGGGCCTTAACCCGGATTACATACGAAATTATCGAGCGAAACAAAGGGGTAGACGACCTGGTGATCCTAGGAATCAAGACCAGAGGCGTCTATTTGGCCCGCCGGATTGCGAGTCGGTTACAACAATTGGAAAACGTGACGGTCCCGGTCGGTGACCTCGACGTCACGCCGTACCGTGACGACATCGAACACGACGCGCAGAACGAACCCGAAGTGACGGCGACCAACATTGCGTTTCCCGTGGCCGGCAAGAAAGTGATCCTGGTCGACGACGTGTTATATACCGGTCGGACGATTCGCGCGGCAATGAGTGCCGTGATGGCGTTGGGTCGACCGAAGAGCATTAATCTGGCCGTTTTAGTTGACCGGGGCCACCGAGAACTCCCGATTCGCGCCGATTTTGTGGGCAAAAACATTCCGAGTTCTCAACGCGAACGGATCAAAGTCTCCGTCAGCGAAATCGACAATCGCGACGCGGTGGAAATCTTAAAGGCGTAAGCACCTAGCTAGACAAAGGGGCCGATTTTGCATGGCAAAACGTTATTTAATTTTAGAAGACGGTTCGGCTTACGCGGGTGAAGGGTTCGGCGCCGGGGCAACCACGAGCGGTGAAGTCATTTTTAACCTGAACCTTTTGGGTTATCAAGAAACCATCACCGACCAGATTTACCACAACCAAATCATCATCTTTGCGCAACCGGCCATCGGCAACGTGGGAATCAACCACGACAGCTACGAGTCCATCCTGCCCACGGCTAAGGGGATGGTGGTCCGCGACTTGACCAACATCTCGACGAACCGGTTATCCCGGCTTTCGCTCGACGAATTTCTGCAGCAGCACAACATCCCGGGCATCAGCGGCATCGATACTAGACACCTGATTCGTAAGCTCCGCCAGGCGGGGCCGATGAAGGGCAGTATCGTCGACGTGGCCGACGCGCACGCGTTCGACCAGTTGAACGCCACGGTGCTGACTAACCGCCAGGTCGATCAAGTCGCCACACCGAAACCGTACCCCAACCCGGATACCGGTAAGAACGTGGTGGTCATCGACTTCGGGTTGAAGCACGGAATCTTGCGACAATTGTCCGAACGGCGCTGCAACGTCACGGTCTTGCCGTGGACGGCCAGCGCTCAGGACGTCTTGAACCTGGATCCCGACGGTGTCCTGTTGTCCACGGGACCGGGATCGCCGTTAGACCTGGGGACCGGGGTGCTCGACATGATTCGCGAGGTCCAAGCCGAGATTCCGTTGTTTGCGATTGGTTTGGGCCATGAACTGTTTGCCCTGGCCAACGGCGCGGAATTAACGGCGCTACCGGTCGAATACCACGGCAGTAGCCACCCGATTCGCCGCATTATCACCAACGACGTCATCTACGCGACCCAGGGACAGGGGTACGCGGTGCTGGCGAAATCCATCGACCGCGACCGGTTGATCACCACCTACGTGGACCTGATCGACGGGACCGTGCAGGGGTTGCGACACCGCGATTTTCCGGCCTTTTCCGTACAATTTTTCGCGGACGGGGCCCCGGGGCCTCACGAAAGTCGCGACCTTTTCGATGAATTCATGGAAGCGATGACCTCACGGGAGGGATAGAGTTGCAAAATTGGGATCAGTTACAGAAAGTGTTAATTATTGGCAGTGGGCCGACCGAGATTGGTCACGAGACCGAACTAGACGGGGCCACCGTACAGATCCTGACCGAGTTTAAGAAGCACGGGGTCCGCACGCTGGTGATCGATAACAATCCCTTCTCGGTGGCCTTAGAAGAGATCCAACCCACCAATATGTACGTGCAGGCCGTCACCACGGCCAACGTGCGCCACATCTTAGAAAAGGACCAACCCGATGCCATTTTACCGACGTTGGGGGGGCTGCGGGGGATGCGCATCGCCCAGGAACTCCAGGAAAACGGGGATTTGGGGCGTTACGAGGTGGCCGTCTTGGGGATGCCCACCAGTACCTTAGAACAAATCAATAATCCGGCGGCGCTAAACGCCACCCTAAAAGAAATTCACGAACCGGTGATCGAAGCCCAGGTCGTGCAGACCGAAGACGAGGCGTTGGGCCTAGTCGAGGCGATCGGGTTTCCGTTGATCGTCAAACCGGTCGCGCCACGCGTCGACACCAACCGCACCATCTGTGAAAACGTCGACGACATGTTAACGGCGCTGAGCCAGGGCTTCCAACAGTCACGTTTCGACCAGTGTACCCTGGAGCGTAGCGTGGTCGGCTATAAGGAAATCGAAATGGTCGCCATCCGCGACCGTGTCGACACGGAACTGCTCATTAGTGGGCTGGAAAACGTTGACCCGATCGGGATTCATTCCGGCGATTCCATCGTCCTAAGTCCCCCGCAGACCTTAAACGACCGGGAGTACCAGGACTTACGGGACGCCACCTTCCGGATTGCCACGGAACTCAACGTGGTGGGCATCTTACACGTCCACTTCGCGTTGAACCCGGCTAACCAGCACTTCTACGTGACCAAGGTCGCCCCGTACTTTACGCGTGGCGTGGCGCTAGCGGCGCGGACCGTGGGGTACCCCGTGGCCATCGTGACCGGCGAACTGTTGCTGGGCCAACGCCTAGTCGACGTGAAGTTGCCCAGTCAATATGTTAAGCAAACGGCCATCATGGAACCCATGAACGACCACATCAGCGTGCGGATTCCGCTCTGGCCGTTCCAGGAGGTCCCCGATGCGGACCAGCACCTGGACACGGCAATGAAGGCGGTCGGTTCGACCGTGGGCATCGGTCGCTCGGTCGAAGAAGCGATGTTAAAGTCGGTTCGGAGCTCGCAGTTTTCACCACGGGACGTCTTACCGTCCGTCAGTAATCTGACCGACGGGGAAATGATCAGTCAATTGATCCACCCGTTGGCTAACCGAATCTTGGTTTTGATCGAAGCCTTGCGGCGGGGATACTCGCCGGCCGAACTCAGTGAACTGACCAAGATCGATCCGTTCTACTTCGTGAAGCTCCAGCACCTCTTGACCATCGAAAAGCAGATCCAGGAAAATCCCTTGGACGTCGCCACGCTGAAACGCGCGCGCTACTACGGCTTTGGGGACGGGATGATTGCGCGGATCTGGCAGACCGATACCGCCGAGATACGTCGGTTGTCGACCGAGGCAGCCATCCAGCCGACCTACAAGATGATCGAACCCACGGCCGGTGAATTTCCCGAAGACGCCAGTGGCTACTACAGCACGTTTGAATACGAAAACGAAAGCCAACCGTTAGGCGACCGAACCGCCCTGGTCTTGGGCCGGGGTGGCAACCAGCTGGGGCCCAACTCGGCGGCCGAGTACTTTACCACCGAGATGCTCAAGCAACTGAAACGGGCGGGTTACCACACCATTTTGATGAATACCAACCCGAACGCGGTTGGCGTGGCGCCCGAGTTTTCCGACAAACAGTACGTCGATCCCATTCAGTTGGGCGACGTGCTCAACGTCATTCACGTGGAGCACCCCGACATCGTGATCGTCCCGGGCAACCGGCACTACCTGACGCGCGAATTAAAAAAGCGCCACTTAAATCTGCACGTGTTACCGCCGGATCAGGAGACCGTTGACAAGTTGCCCAAGATGGCGACGATTGGGGTCAGTCTCTTCGTGCACGAACAGGAAAAGGTGGCCATTGGAGTGATGGATCTGATCGCCCCGGGGATGACCCAGAACCTCGCACAGATCACGGCGTTCCGCATGCCGGCCGAATTACCCAAGGCAACGCGCCTGAACCTGGTCGAACAGGCCAAAAAGGCCGTCAGCGAGCGGCAGGTCAGGGGGATGGTCCAGGTCCTGTTTGCCCCCAAAAACGCCACGTCTAAGCAACTAGTGTGTGTCGGAACTCGGCCGATTCGCTTGACCGAGATGGCCTTCTTGAGCAAGGTCACGGGTATCAATTGGGTGCGGATGCTGACGCGCCAACACATCGAAACGTTGGACGCCGACGAACTGGCGGCCATCAAGATCGACCTGAACAGTAAACGGGTGGCGTTGATGAACGCGGTCTTTCCGTTCCAGCAGTTGCACGTCTTGAACCGGCCCGGCACCACGGACCAGGAAGTGGGCGCGACGATTGCCTTTGGTTCCAGTGAGGCGTTAAAGTTAAACAACCTGAGTGATACGGCCGAACTCGACCGGATTATCAACCGCACGATTTAATTGACTAATACAAAAAGGCGCCAACTCATGGATTTACGAGCTGGCGCCTTTTGTATTGGCTGGATAATTTACTTTTGGTTATTCGCCGTTAATTGGTCGACCAGCGTACTTTCGGGCGTCACGAAGACCGTTTTTTGTCCGGTGAAGATCACAAACCCCGGCTTGGCTCCGTTAGGCTTATGGATTCGTTTAACCGGCACGTAATCCACCGGCACGGTACTGGATGCGCGGGCCTTACTGAAGTAGGCGGCCAGGTTGGCGGCCTCTAGAATCGTCTGTTCGCTCGGATCGGCGTCGTGGACGATCACGTGAGACCCCGGCATGTCCTTGACGTGCAACCAGATGTCGGTGCGCTTGGCGGTGTGCAAGGTCAACTTGTCGTTTTGCAGGTTGTTCTTGCCCACGGAGATCTTGGTGCCGTCGCTCGCCGTGAACTGGTCGGGCTTACTGATCTGTTGCTTACGACGCTTCTTGGCCTTTTTCTGGTGATCGTGGTCGCGCAGGTAACCGCCTTGTTGCAGTTCCAAACGAATATCGATCAGGTCCTTGGGCGCGGCGAGCTCGATCTGGGCCATGATGTTGTCGAAGTAGTCGACGTTGGCTTGGGTCTGCTCGATCTGCGTGGTCACGTAACTGACCGCGTTTTTGGCTTTTTGGTAGCGCTTGAAGTACTTTTGCGCGTTTTGGTTGGGTGATAACTGGTTCGACAGGGCAATCTTCAGCGGCTTTTCGGCGTCGTAGAAGTTTGGCAGTGTCACAGTTGTGTCACCGCGCTTCACCTGGTACAGGTAGGTGGTCAAAATTTCACCCTTGACCCGGTACTCGTCGGCGTTTTCCGTTTCGGCTAAGGTCCGCTGGAGCTTTTTAAGCTTGTTGCGGTTCTTCTTGAGTTCGTTACGCACCACCCGAATCAGGACGCTACCTTGTTGTTGCACGCGGTCCCGTTCGGCCTTGTCTTGGTAGTAGGTGTCGAGGAGTTCACTCAGCGTCGCGGCAGCCTGTTGCTGACCCTCGGTTGGGTACGGGAAGGCCGTGAAACTGGTCTTACCCTTCGGTGACACGGTTAACGTGGGTTGCGGGTCATCGAAGCGGGCGAAGAACGTCGTGAAGTTAGCGTTGGCATCACCGGCCTGGTGTAAGGCACTGGCCAGGGCGGCGGCGGTATCCTTGCCTAACCCCTGATACTGATGTTGCAGGGTGCCGGCGAGGACGTCGCGGTTCGGAAATTCTCGAATGGTGGTCGCCAGGTCGGGACGTGGTCCGGTAAAGGGATCGGTGAGGTCTTGCTTGGGCGGCGTGATGTACTGCGCGCCGGGTAAGAGGAGCCGGTAACGGTTTTGGTCGGAGCCGACGTGTTTGATGGCGTCGAGAATCTTGCCACTGGCCTGATCGACCAGGATGACGTTACTGTGCCGGGCCATAATTTCAACGATCAGGTGGAGTTCTTGCTGGTCGCCCAATTCGTTGCGGGCGGTGAAGACCAGGTGGACTACCCGGTCGTTGGCGGCTTGCGTGACGCCCTTTAAGATGGCGCCCTGCAAGTATTTCCGCAGGATCATGGTAAAGTTGGTCGGAACCGGCGGATTGACGTAGGGAATCTCGGTGACTTGAATCCGCGCGTAGGTCGGGTTCGCCGAGAGCAGAATCGGGTGGTTATGCCCGTTAGCCCGAATGGTCAGGACCACTTCGTTGGCGTAGGGTTGGTTAATTTTGCTGACCCGGCCGGTGGTCACGGTCTGTTGAAGCTCGTGCACCATGGCGTGGGTAAAGGACCCATCAAAGGACATCGAATCACACCTTTCTAGATAGTTGGTTATAGATGAAACGTCAAAAAAGCAATACATCTTAAAGTATAGCGATTGTCGGGGTAAAGCGCAAAGAAGTTTCCTCGCCAAAAAGTTTCCCCACTTCCGACCGAATTAGTGCTTGTGACGGTCAACAAATCCGTTGTATAATGCAATCAAAGGAGTGAGGACAGTTGAAATCCAGTCTAGCAGCCTTAATGACGGTCACCAAGGCGCAGCAGACCCTGCTGCAACGGATGGCCAAACAACACCATTTAACGGTGTCGGAGTGGCAACTTTTGGACCAAATTGGTGAGGGGGCCAACACCCAAGAAATCCTTGCCCAACAGACCCGCTTGGACACCTCGACGTTAAGTCGCCAGCTCAAGGGGTTGGTGGCTAAGGAGATGGTCACTAAAGAAGCCATCGGGCGGGACAAACGCCAGCTGGTGTACACCATTACCGCCGCGGGAACCGAGACCGCCGCGGCCATCAACACCGCCTTTGAAGCGTTGGCGGATCAGGTCTTTGAACACTGGTCGGTCGACGAACGCAACTTATTACAAATCTTATTGAACCGGTTAGCCAAGAGCATGGATCGGCAACGGACCATGTCTGTGAAGTAAGGAGTGAAGTCATATTCAGCAACGATTAGTCGTCATTTCGTTAGACGCCATGGGTAGTCGGGATCTCGATGAGCATCTCGATGAACTGCCGAACTTACGACGGTTGGTGGTCACCGGGACGCGGGTCAAGCGGGTGCGGGGCATTTACCCCACGCTAACCTACCCGTCCCACACCACCATCATTACGGGCCAGTACCCGCGCGAACACGGCATCATCAACAATACCAAGTTACAACCGCAGCGGCGCTCACCGGACTGGTACTGGTACCAACGCAGCGTCAAGGTCCCGACACTATACGACCTGGTGCGCCAACAACACCGCAAGACGGCGGCTTTTTTATGGCCGGTCACCGCGGGCAGTCGGATTAGCTATAACCTGGCCGAGATCTTCCCCAATCGGATTTGGACCAACCAGGTGCTGGTCTCGCTGAAGGCCAGCAGCCCGGCCTTCCTGCTGCGGATGAACCAGAAATATGGGCACCTGCGTCACGGGATTCAACAACCCGAACTCGACGACTTTATCACCGCTTGTGCGGTCGACACGCTTTACCACAAGCGCCCGGCTTTGACGCTGATTCACCTGGTCGACATGGATAGCATGCGCCACCGTTACGGGGTTCGGTCGACCGAGGCGCTAGCGGCGTTGAAACGCTTGGACGCACGGGTCGGGAAGTTGATCGATGCCACGATTGCGGCGGGCACCTTTGGTGAGACCAACTTCGCGGTATTGGGCGACCACTACCAAATCAATGTCGATCACATGATCCATTTAAACCAAGCCTTTGCGCAACGGGGCTGGTTAACGCCGACCAAGGCAGGCACGGTCAAAAACGACTGGCACGTCTGGGCCAAGTCCTGTGACGGGTGCACCTACGTGTACACCCGCAACTTCGCCGACGGCCAGCACTTACGGGCCTTACTGGAGGAGACCCCGGGTGTGCAGGCGGTTTACAGTGGGGCCGAAGCGGCGCAACGGGGGGCCGACCCGCAGTGCCAGTGGCTGGTCGAAGCCAAGGCCGGTTACTACTTTACCGACGAAACCAACCGACCGGCCGTGGTGGAGACCGTTGATCCGGCCAGCCTGGGGCAACCGGACCGTTATCACGGGGTCCACGGGTACGACCCGGACAAGCCGGACTACCGCACCACGTTAGTCTTATCCGGACCGGCCATCAAGGAAGGACAAACGATTGACGACGCTGACCTGGTCGACGAAGCACCGACATTTGCGCAACTGCTTGGGGTCCACTTCCCCGATCCGTTACCGGGCCACGTCCTGGTCGCGGCGTTGAAGGGGGTCCACCATGAAGCTGACTAAAGAACAGTGGAGTTGGGTCTTCTACGACTGGGCCAACTCCGGGTACGGGATCATCGTCACCACGGCCGTTTTACCAATCTACTTCAAGGGCGTGGCGCAGGCCAACGGGGTGACCGCGGCTAACGCGACGGCCTTTTGGGGGTACGCCAACAGTCTAGGGACGTTACTAGTCGCCATTTTGGCCCCGTTTCTGGGGGCGCTGGCCGATTATCCCGGGTTTAAGAAACGCCTCTTAACGGGGTTCACCACGTTAGGCATGGTCATGACGTTGGGGTTAGCCATCTTACCGCCCAGACAGTGGCAGTGGCTCCTGGTGATCTACGTGTTGTCGGTGCTGGGGTACTCTGGTGGTAACCTGTTTTACGACAGCTTCTTGACCGACGTCAGTGACGATCGACAAATGGATCAGATCTCGAGCGTGGGCTACGGTTTTGGGTATCTGGGGGGCGTGTTAGCCTTTATTCTATTTATGATTCTCCAGTTTACCCACGGCTTTGGTCAGTTATCGAGTACGGCGGTGGCCCGCTGGGGCTTCGTTTTAGCCGCCATCTGGTGGGTGATCTTCTTTGTCCCGTTACTCAAAAACGTTCACCAGCGGCACGCCTTATCCGCCACGCCGGCGCCCTTGCGGCAGAGTTGGACGCGGGTCTGGCAGACCGTGCGGCATTTGCGACAACACCGGGGCCTGGCGTGGTTCTTGGTGGCGTACTTCTGCTATATCGACGGGGTCGACACCATCTTTACCATGGCCACGTCGATTGGGCTAGACATCGGGATCACCAGCACCACGTTGATCATGGTGTTACTGGCCGTTCAACTGGTGGCGTTTCCGTGCTCCATCTTTTACGGTTGGTTGGCCCAAAAGACCAGCACCCGAACGGGAATTCTGCTGGCGATCGTGGTTTACCTGATTATCTGTGTGGACGCCTTACACCTGCACACGGTCAACGACTTCTGGTTGTTGGCCATCCTAGTTGGGACTAGCCAGGGAGGCATTCAGGCGCTCTCCCGGTCGTACTTTGGCCGCTTGGTCCCCAAGGAACAGTCCAGTGAGTTCTTCGGTTTTTACAACATTTTGGGGAAGTTTTCTGCCGTGTTAGGGCCCATTTTGGTTGGGGTGGTCACACAACTGACCGGTCAATCCCGAATCGGGGCGGCCTCGTTATCGCTATTATTTTTAGCCGGATTAGCCATTTTTCTGGCGCTGCCCAAGCTGACGGCGGACAATTCCTAGTCCTCGTATAGGTTTTATGGTATTCTAGGGGATAAACGAAAGTAAAAGTAGGTGTAAGAACATGAAGATTGCTGTGGTCACCGATAGTACCAGCTATTTGTCCGCAGAAGAGGCGAAACGATACAATATTCACGTCGTTCCGATTCCGGTGATCATTGACGGCCGTTCCTACGATGAAGGCGTCGATATCACCACTGAGGAATTTTATGACTGGCTGCGTAATTCCAAGTCATTCCCCAGTACCTCGCAGCCCCCGTTGGGTGAGATGATCAATCTCTACAACCAATTGGCGGATGAAGGTTACGATACGGTGATTAGTATTCACTTAGCCAGCACGATTTCGGGCTTCGTGAACCAATTAAAGAACTTAGCACCCACGATTGATAACATCCGGGTGATTCCTTACGATTCACAAATTACGGTTAAACTGATGGGCTACTTAGCCATCGAAGCGTCACGCATGGCGGCCAAGGGCGCGACGCCCGAAGACATTATTGCCCGGCTGGACGATTTACGGTCAACCATCGGGGAATACTTCGTGGTCGACGACCTGCAGAACCTGGTCCGTGGTGGCCGGTTGTCCAACGCTTCGGCCTTTATTGGCAGTGTCTTACGCATCAAGCCGTTACTGACCTTTGATGACAAGACTCACGAAATCGTGGCCTTTGAAAAGGTGCGGTCCCGCAAGAAGGCCCTAGCACGGGTCGAGGACCTCTTCGTTGAGGCCCAAGCTAAGGTCGATTACCCGTTAAAGGCGTTGGTGATTGACGCCAACGATCCCGACGGCGGGGCGGCCTGGGCGGCCAAAATTACCCAGCAGTACCCCGATATTCCCGTAGAGCGTTCCTATTTTGGACCAGTCATTGGGGCACATTTGGGGGAAAAGGCGTTGGCGTTAGCCTGGATTAAGGACTACGAACGCGCTTAAGTATTGATTAATCCAGTGAATTCGATAAAAGCAGGAAGGACATTCTCGATTTGGGGATGTCCTTTTTGCTTTTTGCTATTGTTTGGGCGCCGCTATCGGTTTTGTTTCTTGGAAAGGGAAGTTTTGTACGGGTCGTCGTTCGGCCAAGGGATAGACTTCCTGATTTGATGTACCTGAATTATAAATTTGCCGGGTAAGCGTTTTAGCTTTCGGCTGATAGCAACCTTATTCAGCTACAAGTATTCTGATTCTTGCCTATAAATTAAATTGTAATGCTTAAATATTACAATTAACTTTTGGTGGTCGTATACTAAGGTCGTTCTAACCAAGCTAACATCTCTAATTGGAGGTAAACGATGTTGAAACGTCGAAAATTCATGTTGATAACGGTACTAGCTTTGGCCAGTTTTGGTGGTACCACGACCGCGCACGCAGCTACCTGGCACTCGGGGACCCCGAAGGCTATCCGCGGTCATTGGATTTATCATAAAAGTAAATTGAGCTTCGGCTACTACTATGTTCGGGCTCATCAAATCTGCTTTCAAAATTACCAGGCGATACCGTATCGTGAAAGTCAGGTCACATACAAGAATCTGGGTCACGGAAGATACAAATTACGTTACATGTTTGGAAGCCCACATTCGACTTTTGGACAAAATATCCAATATGGTTGGATCGTAAAGCGACATGGCCAACTCAAGGTTTCCGGGGGTCAATACCCTTACCGGTCACGTTATGAATACCACTATCAGTATCATCGCGGGTCGGCCGCCAGTCTAAACAGTCTTCGTGTTCATCTGGCCCGTCCTTTTTCTTAAAATCGATTCTGTTGATTCTGTTGGAGGAAAATTATGTTTAAAAAATCGTTAGCGCTAACTTCATTGACGTTGTTATTAGCTGCCTCAGCTATTCAAATAAACGATGCTTCAGCAAGTACTAAGCCTAGCCAATCACTACGCAGTGCTCCTAAATTGTTACGTGGCTATTGGGAAACGCGTTATGGTCTTGAAGCATTTAAAGGAAATCGGGTTATTTATATCACCAAAGGCTTTCAACCATATGAATATAAGACTAAGTGGTCTAAAGGTGACGTTGCTCATACATTTTTATATAAGCAAGAAATTGCTACTTTACCAATTTATATTTTTCAAGCCTCGCATAATAAATTTCATTCAATAATCGCAACTCATCAAGGCGCCGGTGTGACCTTTCATCGAATCAGTCATGCAAAATTTAAACACCTTTGTAAAACGTGGGCGAAAAATCGCGCTTAATTTTGCATTTTAGTTGTTATGAACCGGAGGGAAACATGTTTAAAAAATCGTTAACGCTAACTTCATTGACGTTGTTATTGGCTGTACCGGCTACCCAGATAAGCGGAGGGTTAACTAGCGCCAGTTCGTCTAAAAGGTTAAGGACGGCGCCTAAGATTTTACGTGGATACTGGCAAGATGACTATGGCCATGGTTCTTTTATCGAGCATATAGCCAAACATAAAGTGACTTATATTAGTAAGGGCTACGAACCCGATATTTTTATCACATTTCTCACAACAGATTTCATACAAAAAATTCAGGTGCACCGTACGATATGACTGGACATCACCGAATCAGCCATGCCAAATTTTTACAAATTTATAATAGCTGGGCGAGGTATTATCGACTGAACACACCGACAAAGCCAGTTAGTACTAAAACAACGCAAAAATTGAAAGCAGCTCCCAAGATTTTGCAAGGGTATTGGAGGGACGGAGATGACGTTGTCCATGTGACGAAACACAAAGTAATAAGCGTAGCCAATTATCCTCATAAAGGTAATCGTCCTGTTGTCATTAAAGCTGAGTGGTCAACGGGCGAGGAACCGCATACGTATTACCACACAGAAATTTATGATGGAATCAGGGGTAACTATCCAATCTTTGTATATAAAATCTCTCGTAATAGCTATCGCAGTACCAAGGTTCTTCATAATCAATTTACATCGACATCGCATCGTATTAGCCATGCTCAATATAATCGGCTGTGTAAAGCGTGGATAAAGTGAAGTGAGTTAAAAAATGGCTTTAGATTATTTTTAAACACAATGAAGTTGCAAAAGCTTCCCACTTATAGCAGATTTGGTAATATAATTCTAGGGATAAGATAATTCTAGAAAAATATAATTGCTAGGGAAAATGCGTAAATCATTGAAATTAGTCTTAGTCTTTATCACCATCTTGTCGGTCTTATCCATAGGGTTCGTAACGCCTGCTCAAGCGGCGTCACAAACCATCCCCAGTTCCTTACGGGGGACCTGGTATCACTATTATGCGGGGTTACATAAGGTTGATAAACTAAAAATCACCAAGCATGCCATGGAATTTTCGCTTAAGGGCTTTACAGCTAATAACCAAACGGGTTCCCAAGTGATTGTTAGAAAGATGGGTAACCGTGGTTATGCAATTGGTAAGAGGGATGCGCCCTTATTAAAAATCAAGTCTCGTAAAGTCAACGGTAAGAAACATAAAGTACTTTTTGTAGAGTAAGGCGGCGTGGCCGTTAACTACACCCGTTTCAAACCCGGTCATCATCAATACTAAACAAAATAATTTTAAAAAATGGGCCCCTTTAACTGGGAGCCTATTTTTACTGGTTTAGCTTCGTTTTTTGGATGGCAACTTTTTGATTCAGTGTTCGGCTAAATGATAAACTTTTTTGTTTTCACGTTTGCCAACGCTAGATATTAAATGGTCATGACCTACTCCCAGCCATCATTAGGGTCAATCTTCGGTTTTGAATTTGCTAAGGACTTACCTCGAACCTGTTTATCAGTAAAAGTGGGTTCTACGTGATTCTGACGTGCTAAGGTTTTTAATTCGAGAAGTTGAGCTTGCAGCGCTTTGTTTTCTTTAACCAGGTCTTCATAGTCGACGACTGACAGAACCACGCCGACGGGGGTCTTTCGATTGAAAATGTAAATGCCAGCCTTAGCAGCTTGGGCTTGATCAAAAACATTCTGGGGTGACCGTTTGAGTTCGCTAAGGGTACTTGTCGGGACCTCTAAGATTCTCATATTCTAAGCTCCTTTAGACACATAATATATTGCTACTTTGGGATGACTTAGCTTGACTGAGTTTTCAACGAATAAAATCCTTTCGTTGAATCAAGGCATCTTGTTTCTTAGCCAGCACATAGTGATATAGGGCGGCGTAAACGTCTTGTGTTTTAGAATCTGATTCGTTTACAACGGCCAAACGCAACTCTTCCAGATCCTGTTTGCGGGCCCAATCGAAGATCTCTTGAGCAAGTCGAGGTTCAAGTCGCCGCTTATCTGGCTTGGCTGAGTGAGATGCGAAACTAGCGTGACCATAAGCAATGTTCTCCGGTTCAATAGTCGTCATTTTCGTCCGCTTCCCAGCGTCGATAACCCTCCGGTGTACTCAGGTCGTTGATTGGTCGATCGGCTTGCTTGAGGGCCGCTTGGAGGTTTAGCGCGGCTTTCTGCCGTTCAGTCAACGTGACGTTGAAGGGGATGCTGCCGGTAACGGCGACTTGTTTTAGAAACATGGTGATGGCGGTTGACGGGGACAGCCCCAGTTGACTGAAAATCGCCTCAGTTTTGTCGGCCAAAGAACGATCGACAGTGACTTGAATCTTTTGGGATTTAGTTGCCGATTCATGGGGACGTTTAGTTGACATGTTAATTGCTCCTTTCTGGTTTCTTAGTAGTGCTATTGTATGCCGTTTCGATGATTTTTACACGACATTCAAGCCCTCAAATGAATCAAGTCAAGCTTAACGCCGATGGTTCTGACGAGGTCCGGGAAGTTTGAGCGGAAAAGCGACAGCTGTGACTGCCCAGACCATTTTACATTGTGTAAAATGAAACTAGCGTGAAAACGTGTCGTTATAATAATTTAAATAAGCAATTGGGCTAGTAATACTGCCAAAATATGGTATGCTAGTCTTCGTAATTAAAATTTACGGAGTAGGCAATAGGGCGTTAAGTGCTGGTGGAACGCAATGTGAACACCGGACGAAGGGCAGGTGGCCCGCGATCCTATTGCCGCATTGGCCGCAGTGATGTGGCAACTCCCTTAGGAGATGTCTGAAATGAAGACAATGGCAAGAACCCAGCTGCCGAAGCTGGATACGTTGAGTATGGTCACGATGGGGTTACTAATGGCATTACAACTGGTAGTTAGCCGGTTTGCCATCAGTAATCAGTTTATGCGCTTGAGTTTCACCTTCTTGGTGGCCGCACTTCTAGCTAAGTGGTTTGGCCCGTGGTGGGGGATGATGACGGCGGCCTTGGTAGATATCGTGGGAACGCTGATGACCGGAGGCCCGTACTTCGTCGGGTTTACCATCTCGGCCATCGTGGGTTCTTTAATCTACGCGCTGTTCTTCTACCGGCAACCGATCACGTGGTGGCGCATTATCGTGGCGCAACTACTGGTGGTCGTGCTGGTCAACATCGGCTTAAATTCGGAGTGGCTGGTGATCATGTACCACACGCCACTTTGGGGCATTTTACCCGTGCGTTTAATGAAAGAGGCCGTGACCACGCCAATTCAAATCGTGCTGTTGGCCGTGGTTCTGAAGAGTCACGTGGTTCAAAACCTGGAACACCGCTTAAAAACGAAAGCCTAACTCAATAAAGTTTAGCCGTAACTATAGCTGCCAGAAGGCGCCGGTTACGGTTTTTTTAGTCGGTAGGGAGTATTTAATAACAATTAATAAAATTACTTTAACTTTAATTTAAAAAACACACCACCGCTTCCGTCACATCCCCAAAACTGGCACCAATACCTAACCCAGTCATTAAGGTCAGGCCGGGGCGGCTGGCGTATGATACACTGGTTAATAACGACCTTAGTGGGTAGGTCAGTGGCCTATCCAACCTTTAAGTTTTTCTAGTATCCCGACGCCTTAACTTGTGATTCGGCTCAGAGTTGGGTATAACGGACTAGGATAATTAATGACCGGATTCTATGTTCAGGGGGAGACGCAAAATGAAACGTATCGCACAACTATATGCCCAATATAAGGACGTTATCGCCTATTTGGTTTTCGGAGGGCTGACCACCTTAGTGAACCTGGTGGTCTTCTTTATGACGGCTAGCCTGTGGCATTGGAACTACCAAATCGGGACGGCCGTCGCTTGGTTCGTCTCCGTGCTGTTTGCGTATCTGACCAACCGGGTCTGGGTCTTTCACTCCCACTTTACGACCATGCGCGCATTAGGCCGCGAAATCGTGTCGTTCTTCTCCGTGCGGGCCTTAACCCTGGTAATGGACGAAGGCATTATGTGGATTGGGGTTTCCTTACTCATGCAAAACGAAATGCTGACCAAGTTGGTCGACCAAGTCGTCGTGGTCTTAGCCAACTACTTCTTCAGTAAGTGGTTCGTCTTTCGCAAGACCAAGGCTGCCGCGAAAAATTAAAACTTAGACGTTAAAATCCCGTTAACCACCGACCGAACAGGTTGGTGGTTAACGGGATTTTTTTATTTATTCGACAGTCGGATTGGTTTTTTTAGGGTGATGCGGTGGGCGTTTAGGCGTTACCAGCTGGACGTCGAAGACTTTCAGGAAGAAGGCCACCAGCGGTACGCCGACGATCAGACCCCAGGTGCCGAAAATTTGCTCGCTGACAATCAGGGTGATGAAAGTCACGAAGATCGGCAGGTTGGTGGCGTTGGCCATCAACCGGGGGTGCAGGAAGTAGGATTCGAACAAGTGCACTAAGATGACGAGGGCAATGACCTCTAAGACCCGCAGGACGCCGCCAGTCACAAAGGCGATGATGGTTAACGGAATCAGGGAAATCAAGACCCCGGCGACCGGAATCAAACCCAAGAAGAACACGGCGATCCCTAAAATTAACAGGCTCGGCATGTGCAGAATCCAAAGGCCTAAGACCATCAAGACGGTGTTAATGGAACAAATCAATAGTTGGGTTTCAATGACGGTCCCAAAAATCTGCACGAAGCTGAGAATTAAGTCGCCCATTGGCACGAACAACTTGGCAAACCGACTCTTGGTAAAGGCGTGAACGAAGCGTTGGAGCTGGGCCTTGGTCAGGTTGAAGATAAAACTAAAGAAGAAGGCCAACACGATGGTTTCAACCCCGGAACTTAACCGAGAGAGTTTCCCGATGCCGGAAGTGAAGAGGGTCTTACTGTTACTGATGACCGACGCGTTTTGCGTTAGATTTTTAATCAGTTTTTTAGCCGACGTTTCCAGTTGCGGGTAGGTCTGAATCAACTGGTCGACCGCGTGCGGCAGGTTTTCCACTTCACTGACCAATGGGGGAATGATCTGGGCGAAGGCCGCCACCAGGATGCCTAGAAAAATCAGGTAGACCAGGAGGGTGGCGAGTAGGTGCCCTAAGTGCAGATGACGTTCAATTCCCATGACGGCGGCGTTGGCCAGATAAATAAAGATTATCGTGAACAAGGCCAGCGATAAGAATCCCCGGGCGAACCACGCAATCATGATCAGTAAGACTAGCGCGAGGTAATAGGCGGTTAGCGGGTTTTGCCAGGCGCGTTTTAAACTAGGTAACATGCAAACATCCTCTCCAAAGCAGGTAATAAGTTGAGTTTACGCTGGCGACCGGTGGATTGCAACCGAGCTAAAAGCCCCGTCGACTAAACTGTCGGCGGGGCTTTAGAGAGTTGTGGCAAAGAAGGGTCGCTAACTGGCCTGCGCGGCGGTTAGCTTGTGCCGACGAACCGGGCTGAAATGGTAGAACAACGCGACTAAGGCGCCGCCCACTAAGACTCCCAGCATGTTAGCCAAGACGTCGTTGATGTCGCTACTCCGGTTGATCAACCAGTGGTGGGACAGAACGTATTGCATGGTTTCGATGCTGCCGCCGACGAAGAACCCGAAGAGGGTCACGCCGATGAGCGGCAGGCGGGGCCACAGCCATTTGACTAGCAGGCCGAGTGGCAGAGTCATTAAGATATTTTCGGCAAAGCCCAGGTTAAACAAGTCGAGTTGGGTCAGGTTCACGCGTCCCGTGCCCGGCGGCATGATGTAAACGGCCGTGCCGGTAAAGGCTAAGGGGGTGAACACAATCGCGGCCAAACTGGTTAAGTAGCCTAAGGTGATTAAGGCAAACCAGCGGTGCTGACGATTGACCACCGTGGTGAGGATGACCAGGCCACTTAGACTGGCCATTAGTAAAATGATGAGTAAAGGTTCCCAGCGCATATAACCACCTCCGTTTGTGAGTTGAGATCAGCGGGTAACTGAATATGTTTCTCATAGTAGCGCGAACGGCGACGGAAGAGAACCATTTGGGACCGGTCTTTAGCATTTCTTTGGCGGCTTAATAAAATCACAAGGTCATGATCAAAGAAACATCACACTTTTACGGGAATTTAGCGGTAGCCGGGAAGCGTTAACCACGACCCTAATCGGTCGAACTGAACGCCTGCGTCCGGTGTAACTGGGTCAACGTCGCTAACTGTTCCGGCGTGGTTCGGTTCAACGATAACGGCGGGAGCGCAGCTAAATCGAAGTAGCCGATTCGGTCGACCTCCATGTTCGGTTCGAAGTGCCCGTCCAGCGGCTCGCAGTCAAAGACTAACTTATAAAACTGGGCAACCTGGGGAATGTCGGGGCGTTGGGCCGTGTCAAAAATGTGCAGCAGGCCGCGGACTCGCACGGCCAGCCCGGTTTCCTCACGAACCTCGCGTTGCACGTTTTCGCGGGGGGAATAGCCGACGTCCGCGTAACCACCGGGCAGTGCCCAGGTCTGCGTGGGCACGTCTTGCACCAACAGCACTTGGCGTTCCTTAACGATAAAGGCCCGTACGTCCACCTTGGGCGTGACGTATCCGGGGTCCTGAGCCAATGCCGTTTTTAATTGAGCCGCGTTTAACCGGGGATTGAGGGCCATCTGTTGGAGCAGGAAGGCTTGGAGTTTTTGGTAGCGATCCCGGTCGAACGGATCCTTGGTAAACGCTAAGCCGCTTTGAATCAGGGCCAGCATGTTGCGTTGAGTGGTTAAGAGGTCGTCAGTCATGATTAGTTTCTCCTTCAAGGACCACCAACCGGTCCGCCGGAATCTGCGTCGTCAGGTCGGCGGGCAGCGGTTGGTCGGTCACGATGGTGTCGAAATCACTAGGGGCAAAGAGTCTGAAGTTGTGGGTCACGTTGACCTTGGTGTGGTCCACCAGCAACATCAAGTGGGTACTCTGTTGCCGTAGGGCGGCCTTTAAGGCGATGTCGTCTTCGTAGGCGTAATACACCCCGGCGGCCGTGATGCCCGCACAACTTAGAACCGCCGTATCGAAATGAAACTTGGTGAGGGCCAGCAAGCTATCGGCCCCCTGGACACACCGTTGTTCGGCGTTGAGGGACCCACCGAGAATCCGCGTGCGGTAGGTGGCGTGCCGCAGGGCTTGGTCGGCCACGTCGAGTGAGTTGGTGACTAGGAGCCCGGCGTCGTTGGCGGTCAGGTACTGGGGCAGACAGGTCACCGTCGATGACACGTCAAGAAACAAGAACCGCTGCCCGGTCAACAGGGCACTGGCTCGTCGGGCCAACGCCCGTTTGATGGGCAGCAGGTCGTTTTGCCGGTCGAGGTACTGGTCAAGCTTGCTAAACGTATTCGGCAGGCTGATGCCGCCGTAATTGCGTTCGACTAATTGGCTATCGGCCAACTTGATGATGTCGCGCCGCGCGGTATCGCGCGAGGTCCCAGTCAAGACCATAATGTCGTGTAAGCTAAGGGTTTGCTTCTGGTTTAATTGCGTTAAAATTTGCGCTAGTCGGGCTTTTTGCGTCATGGTACGGTCTCCTTTTGCATTAATATAAGTGTTTAATATATAATAGCTTATTTTGCCTTAAAATTAAAGACGCACTGCCCTGAACCAGCACTAAACGGGTCAGCCAAAAAACCTGCCAACTTAACGGGTCGTTAATTTGGCAGGTTTCTTTTGTGTCGATTTTGACCCCGCCTTCATTGGGGATCGGTCAGGGGTGTTTTAAAGTGGACTTGAAAGTCGAGAGTCGGTATCACTAACTAGCACAATTGCGCCACCGGTCACTGGTTGCGCCGCGGAAAGGATGAGTCGATTATGGGCATCTTATTGGCATTGATTCCAGCACTGGGGTGGGGAGTTCAACCCCTCATCGCACGCAAGGTGGGTGGGAGTCCCACCAATCAGGTTCTGGGCACCGGAATGGGCGCCGTCGCGGTCGGACTAATGGTGGGTCTCTTTGCGGGAAGCGTCCACGGCCTGAACTTTTGGCTAAGCTTTGCTGCGGGATTTCTCTGGGCCTGGGGCGAAGTGGGTCAGTTCGTGGCCTTCACCCGTATCGGGGTGACCCGGACCATGCCGATCTCCACGGGATTACAAATCGTGGGAACGTCGTTAATCGGAGTTCTGATCTTCGGGGAATGGGCGGGGACCATGGCCCGATTATTGGGGACCGTCGCCATCGTACTGGTGGTGGCCGGCGTCGCATTGACCGCAATCACGGACACCCGCACAACGGGGCAGTCCTCGTTAGTCTCTGGGTTGGCCATCTTAGTGCCCACCACGCTTGGGTATTGGGCTTACAGTGCCCTTCCCAAGACGATTCACGCTGCGGGAATCCACCTGTTTTTCCCTGAGATGCTCGGCATCTTTATCGGGGCGTTAGTCTACACGCTTTGGCAAACCAAGGGCCGTGCCTTCACGGAACCGGCCAGTTGGGGCAACGGCCTGATTGGTTTGGTCTTTGGCTTGTCGTCACTGGCTTACATTTTTGCGGCCCAGGCGGCCGGCATCGCCACGGTCTTCGTGATTACCCAGCTAAGCGTGGTCGTCTCCACCTTAGGGGCCATCTTCATCTTGCACGAACGGAAAAGCCCGCGGGAATTACGATTGACCGTAAGTGGTCTGATTTTAATCGTGGTGGGTAGTATTTTAACAGCCACCCTCTAAGCGTGTGTGAGGGGCCTGGGCTAACGTGCGATTTCTGAGAAATTATCAGCTGGTTGCGTGAAAACACCGTCAGTCAGGTGCCCTGACGGCAACCCAGCTGGCGGTGTAATTAATTTTGTAAGGACGTTGACGGGTGCGACGTGGGTGCCGCTTGTTGGGCGGCCTTAGCCACCCGGGCCCGGTGCCAGAGTGACCAGGCAATCTCGCCGAAGTAGCACGGCACGGCGATGAGTAAAAAGATGATTGGATAAATTAAGTAGTTTAGCAGCACAATGCTGAGTAGGGCCACCAGTAGTAAGGTCAGGCCGATTAAAGTTAACGTATCTTTCATGTGAATTCCCCCTAAATCGTTTAACATGACCCTAGCATACCCGCTAATCCGCGGGCTTTCACGGGGGACCAGCTGAAATTTGGCTGAGAGTTTTTCAGAATTCACGCCCATCACGCGACTGGGAGGTTTCGCCGTGACGCCTGGGGAAATTCGCCGTATACTAAAATTAAATTTATTAATGACTAGTTCTGGTCATTGATTAGGGGAGCGATGGAAACGATGTTACGCCAGTTATCGAGCCGACGTTTCTGGATCGGTATCAGTATGCTAGTTTTACTCATCTTAGGGGGCTGTGGCGCCCGCGGCAAAACGGGACCACAAGCCAGTGCCACCAAGCTTGACGGGGCCAAATACGTCCCAACACTATTCTTTCACGGGTACGGCAGTAGTGCCAACGCCGAGATGCCGATGATTCGTGCGGCACAGAAGGCCGGTGTTACCCACACTGTGTTGCACGCCACCGTGGCCAAAAATGGACACGTCAGTTGGCGCGGGCGGTTTAAGGCCGGGGATTATCACCCCATCGTCGCGGTGCAGTTCACAGCCAACCGCGACGGGGACTACCACACCACGGCCGACTGGGCCAAGAACGTGATTACCGGGTTGCAGAAAACCTATCACATTACCCGTTTCAACCTGGTCGGCCACTCGATGGGCAACATGGCCATGGCCTTTTACCTGTTGAAAAACGCGCAGAATAGCCATTTACCCCAACTTCAACGGCAGGTCGACATTGCCGGACACTTTAACGGGATCCTGGGAATGAACGACGAACCCAACCAGATGAAACTAACGGCGGCGGGCAAACCCACCAAGATGGATCGCGACTACCAGCAATTATTAGCGCTGCGGCAACGTTATCCGCGCCAGGCCCGGGTCTTAAACATTTACGGGGACCTGAACAACGGCACCCATTCGGACGGTCGGGTCAGCAACGCGTCGTCCAAGTCATTACGTTATCTGGTGGCTAACCGGGCCCAGTCGTATCAGGAACACCGAATTGTGGGTCCCAACGCCCAACACAGTAAGTTGCACGATAACGCGCAGGTTAACCGGTTATTGATCAAGTTCTTGTGGCAAAAGTAAGGGCTCTAAAACAGACATTTAAAATGGTCCCCTAAGATTAGATTTAGTATCCAGTCCTAGGGGGCCATTTTAGAATATCTTCATCAGAAACCAGTTTTCTATAGGCTAAAGATGTGGGGCTGCAATTCATATAAACTGAATTTTCCAGCACCGTTCACTCCCGCAATTAAAATATATCTTGGCTGATCCATCAGCGAATGAAGTCCTTGCGTTGAATCAAGCTATCTTGTTTCTTGGCCAAGGCATAGTTATATAAAGCAGCGTAAACGTCTTGTTTTTTTGAATCACTTTCGTTTACGACAGCCAACCGTAAATCTTCAAGATCTTGTTTGAGAGCCCAGTTGAAGATTTCTTGATCAAAGCGAGTGTCAAGCATTTTCATGACCTCCTGGAGATTCAATTAATGAAAAACTTCTATGAACCAATTATAACACGCTAAAATTTCAAGCTTAAATCATGCGCAAAATCGGCAACGCCAGAAATGACTCGTACAAAAACTTCACATGATTTAAAAATTAAAAATGACTTAATAAAACGCCCCGGTCCCATAATTTAACTGCAACCGACCGGAGGAACACACGGTAAGCACCGAATCGGCGGCTCAACGGGAATGAGCACGTCTGCGCCACGTTAGTTGAACGCGACGGCAATTAACTTTTTTCAGAAAATGAGTTGACACTAATAAAAACTGGTGGTAGATTAGTTTTAAATTAAAAAACGATTAAAGACGTTGAAGAGAAGAGTAGCAACGCCGACGATTTCCAGAGAGCTTTGATTTGGTGAGAGAAGCAATCGTCAGCCGCGCGAAGATGAGCTTGGAGTCATGACCCGGGTCGCAAGGCTACGGGTGCGGAGGCAACCGATATCTTGCGGAGTCTCCCGGGGAATCCCGGGGTACTTGTCGAGACGGCTATCGCGAGGTAGTCGTAAATTACGGTGGTAACGCGAAAGCTTTCGTCCGTTAGTTTCTAATGATTAGAGACTAATGGTCGAAAGCTTTTTTCTTTGGCGGAATTTAATTGAAAGGAAGTCAGCACATGACGGTAATCGCAACGAACGGGCTGCTCAAAGCCCAACACCAATGGATCGATGACGAGTTACAGACCGACCCGCTTCAAATTTTAATCTTAAACCTGATGCCCACCAAGCTGGAGACGGAACGACAATTTCTTCAACGCTTTGCGGCGGTCGATCAGGACGTGGCGGTCACCTTCATGTACCCGACGCGCCACCACTTCAAAACCGTTTCCCGGGCGGCCATCGTCGCAAACTACGTGTCGATCGACCAGGTGGTGGACCAATCCTTCGACGGGGTGATCATCACCGGGGCACCCGTCGAACAATTACCGTTTGAAGACGTGGATTACTGGCACGAGTTCGTGGCCATCAGCGACTGGACCCACCGCCACGCCAGCCAGACCCTCTACGAATGCTGGGCGGCACAGGCGGGCTTGTACCAAGACTTCGACATTCCCAAGTACGACCTGCCGCAAAAGGCCTTCGGGATCTACGCGGCCACGACCGTTGATGAGCACGCGCAACTGATGAGCGGCTTAAGTGCGGGGGGACTGTTGAAGATGCCCCAGTCCCGGCACACGGCGTTGGACTTACCGGCGACGTTACCGGCTGACCTGCAGGTGGTCGCCGCTAACGCCGAGGTCGGGCCGTTGGTCTTAACGGCGCCCAACCAGCGAGCCGTCTACGTGACGGGGCATCCCGAGTACACCGCGGATACCTTGGCGCGCGAGTACCGGCGCGATCGGCGCAAACAACTTGCCGTGCCGGTCCCTCAACACTATTTCAAGTCTCCCGCTTCAACCGCCGTGAACTATAGCTGGCCGGATGCCAGTCGGCGGTTCTATCAAAACTGGTTAACCAGTTTAACTTTAACGAAAGTAGGTCTTTAATCATGACAGAAACTAATCCAGAAAACTACCACTTTGAAACGTTACAGGTCCACGCCGGGCAAACGGTCGACGAGACCGGCTCCCGAGCCGTGCCGATTTACCAAACCACGTCCTACGTTTTCAAGGACGCCAAGCAGGCCGCCGGACGCTTCGCACTGACCGACGCCGGCAACATCTACACGCGTTTAACCAACCCCACGACCGACGTGGTCGACAAACGGGTCGCCGCGCTAGAGCACGGGACGGCCGGGGTAACGTTAGCCACCGGATCAGCCGCGATCACCGCCGCTATTTTAAACATTGCCCAACAGGGGGATGAAATCGTCTCGGCTAAGACCCTCTACGGTGGGACCTACGACCTGTTCAACGTGACGTTAAAGAAGTTGGGCATCACCACGCACTTCGTGGACTCCGACGACCCGCAGAATTTTGAGGACCAGATCAACGAGCACACCAAGGCCCTCTACGTCGAAAGTATCGGCAACCCCGACATTAACCTGGTGGACTTTGAAGCCATTGGCGCCATCGCCCACAAACACCACATCATCTTCATCGTCGACAACACCTTCGGCACCCCGTACCTGGTGCGGCCGCTGGAACACGGCGCCGACGTGGTGGTCCACTCCGCCACGAAGTTCATCGGGGGTCACGGGACCACGATGGGTGGCGTGATCGTCGAAGGTGGCAAGTTTGACTGGAAGGCCAGCGGCAAGTACCCCGAATTTACCCAACCGGACCCGCAATATAACGGTTTAGTCTTTGCCGACTTGGGGGGTGGCGCCTTTACCACCAAGGTGCGGGCCGAAACGTTACGCGACACCGGGGCGACCATCAGTCCGTTTAACTCCTTCTTACTTTTGCAAGGACTCGAATCGTTGTCCTTACGGGTCGAACGGCACGTGGAAAATACCCGCAAGATTGTGGCCTTTTTAAACGACCACCCAAAGGTCGCTTGGATCAACTACCCTGAACTACCGGACAGTAAGTACCACGATCTGGCCACGAAATACTTTCCCCACGGGGTCGGCTCCATCTTTACGTTGGGCCTGACCGGGGGCGAAGCGGCGGGCAAGGCGTTGATCGAACACCTCCAACTCTTCTCCTTGCTGGCTAACGTGGCGGACGCCAAGTCCCTGATCATTCACCCGGCTTCGACGACCCACGCGCAGTTGAACGAACAAGAACTCTTAGCGGCCGGCGTGACCCCCGACTTGATTCGGATCTCCGTGGGGGTCGAAAACGTCGATGATCTCATCGCGGACCTGAAACAGGCCCTCGATAAAATTTAGAAAGGAGCGTTAACCAATGACCACGACCATTCAAGTTGGCATGTTGGGACTGGGCACCGTGGGTAGTGGGGTGATTACCCGCTGGCCACAAGCCGTGACCACGATTGAAACCACCCAGGGGATTCATTTACAGCTCACCAAGGTGGCCGTGGCCCATCTGACCCGCGCCCGGCAAGTCCCCTTACCGCCGGAAACGCATCTGACCGATTCCATCACCGCCGTGGTGGCGGATCCCCAGATTCAGCTGGTGATTGAAGTGATGGGCACGTTAACTACAGCCAAACGGGCCATCGTGGCGGCACTGACCCACGGTAAATCCGTGATCACCGCCAATAAGGATCTGATTGCGACGGCTGGCCAGGAATTGATTGCGCTGGCGCGCCGGGAACACTGCGACCTATTTTACGAGGCCAGTGTCGCCGGGGGCATCCCCATCTTGCGGACCTTAACGGACAGTTACGCCACCGATACCGTGCAGGCCGTAACGGGGATCTTAAACGGAACGGCGAACTACATCTTAAGCGCCATGACGGCGGGGCAGTCCTACGACCAGGCGCTGACGGCGGCGCAACGGGCGGGGTACGCGGAAAGCGACCCAACCAACGACGTCAGTGGCCTGGATACCACCTATAAGTTGATGATTTTAGGTCAACTCGCGTTCGGCCAGCCCCTGACCCGTGAGCAGATCCATCCGGTCGGCATTACCACCGTGACGGCCGCCCAGTGTCAAGTGGCCGCCCGCCATGGTTGGCAACTAAAGCTTTTGGCCCAAGCACAACGGGCGGGCGACCATCTGTACTGCCGGGTGGCCCCGGTCGCGGTGCCGACGGGCCAAATCTTAAGTCAAGTCCAGGGCGTGCAAAACGGGGTGGCCATCCGCAGCCAGGCCATCGGCGAAAGCTTGTATACGGGGCCCGGCGCCGGCAGTACGGCCACGGCCAACAGCGTTTTAAACGACGTCTTGGTCGCTACGCGGCGGCTCCAACAGGGCATACGCGGTACGGCGTTGAGTGCCCCGGCTCGGCGGTTACCGGTGACCAACCTGGCAACGTTGCCCCAAGCCTACCTGTTATTTAGTGATCTGGCCCCGGTCGACTTACAATGCTACGCGGCGACTAACCAGCTGGTTTTAACCCCGATTACGGCGGGCGTGTATCAAACCGACGTCTTGAACCCCCAGCAGGTGCGTATCCTGCAAGCCACGGAAGACCTTAAGCTCATCCCGATTGCCGAAACGGTGCAGTGGCCGGAGGTAACCGCGCAACCAGTGACCGTGGCGCGAGCGGCGTTGGGGTAACCCTTAATATAGAAGAAACGAGCAATCAGCAGGAAACTTACTAACGAAAATGAGTCCCGCAGACGGTGTTATCCGGTCTGGGGGACTCATTTTTTGACTAGCAGGTGGTTGCCGAAACGGGCCAGCTTCCTTTAAGCTAGAGGTATTAATTGAACGGCGGGAGGAAACTAATGAAGTCTTTGTCACAGGTTAAAGTCACGTTGTGGGGCGTCCGGCTAGTTTATGTGATGGTATTGGTCTGGGTCATCGCCGACCTTTGGCGGTTAAACAGTGATCCCAGAATTTCTGGGACCCTGTTTTTTCTCATTGGTTTTCCGGCGGTCTACCTGGAGAATCAGCGCGAAAAGCTAGAGCCCGCGTACGGGGAGACGCTCGGCTGTACGCTTTGGCGTTTTCTCCTGTTTCCGTGGTTTCTGGTGATGTAACCAGGGGTGTTAATGGGCGGCCGCCCAGAAGATTGAAAAGAATCCGATGATAAAAGTCAGAATCACCAGGACCCACCAATAACCGGCCAGAAAATCCCAAAAGTTCATATTGCCGAACCGCCGGACGTAGCGGTTTCGCTTGGGATCAAAGACGAACTCGTGAGCATCGACCTTGGGTTCCTGATTGTCACGCCCAAACACTAGCGTATCGAGGCTGACGTTAAAGATATCGGTTAACTTGATCAGGTTCGTTAGGTCGGGCGTGGAGTCCCCGGATTCCCATTTGGAGATGGCCTGGCGGGTCACGAAGAGTTGACTGGCGAGGTCGTCCTGGGTGGTATTCGTGGATTTTCTAAGTTTCTTGAGTTGTTGGGGAAATTGATTCATGGTGATAACCTCCGGCGGCGTTAAAAACGCTTTTTTCTGAAGATGAGATACCCGCTCACGATAAAGAGCCCCGTGTAAAGTAAGGTGCCCAGCAAAAGTTGCGAGTTTTGCAGGTGACTGGTGGCGTAATAGGTGGTGTAGTTGTAGTATTCGCGGGTTAAATTGGTCATGTTAAAGGGATTCCAACGTAATAACCGTACGCCCTGGTTGGCCGTCAACAGATTGGACGACACAAACTGCCCCATAAAAACCACGAGCAGACTCACGCTGATGACGACCGCGTTATTGTTGATCAGACACGAGAGCAGAAAAATCAGGCTAATGATCAAGGTGGTGGTCACAACGTCCACCGCCATGGTCTTGAGCAGGTTTTCCCAGAGCGGTTGGTGGTAAAGGTAGACGGTCGACCAGGCAACGGGCCGAATCAGGGACGTTTGGCATAGCAGGACCGTCCATAGGATGGCGACGCCGTGCAGGAAGACGTTGTACCCCAGAATGACGATGGATTTGGCAAGGTATACGTCTAATTTAGCGGGTGCCTTGTACAATAAAGTCAAGATGGCGTGATTTTGAAATTCCATGGAGAAGGTGGTGGCGCCGACCACGACTAAGATCAGCATGATCCAGTCGGGGGCGTCGTAACCAGTGGCCATTGACAACTTACTTTCATTATACCCCATCGCGTAGCCGGTCATGACCATCAAAACGAGCAGGATGATCGGCGCCAGCCAAACGATTTTGCGGTGGCGGAGCTTGTAAAACTCTTGCCGTAAACTACGTCGCATTTAAATTTCCCTCCTAAACGGTTTAAACCGGCCGTTTTTTAAAGAACCAGTATCCGACCAGGATAAAGGCCACGGTATACAGGACAGTGCCGCCAATCACTTGCCCGTTGCTGAGGTGTGAAACGGCCGCATAGGGCGGGTTGGCCAGCTGCTGGGTAATGAAAATCATGTTCAACGGGTTCCACCGAATCAGCGCCACTTGAGCGGCGAAGGTGTGCATGCAGGCCACTGAAAAGCCTGCGCCCATAAACCCCAGAGCGAGTCCGATGCCAATCACGACCGTATTACTTTTGACGAGGGTGATCAACAGTAAGGACAGGGCCACGATGAATAACGTATAGAGCAGCGTTCCTAAAACGCTACCGCTTAACAGTGTCAGGAGGGTCTGGTGATGGGCCATGGGACGGAACCAGCCGTACCGGTGGCCCACGAAAATTGCCTTAAGGACGACCGTAAACAGCGTTGCCAGTCCCGTTAGTACGAGGCTGTAGAGCCAAAGCACCAGCAGCTTGGCCAGATAAACTTGGAATCGTCGCGGATGTTTAGCGACCAGCAGGATAATCGTGTGCTGGCGGTACTCCATCGCCAGAAACGCTGAACTAACGGCAATCATAATAATCGTAATCCACTGGACGGCCCCAAATTCGAAAATGAGTTGCGTGGACGTAATCGGCGTGGTCAAAGCGCTATAGCTCATGAGCACCAGCAAGGTGAGAAGTCCGTAGATGGGCGTTTTTTGCCGCATGAACTTGAATAGTTCCTCCTTTAGACTAGCTTTCATGAGCGGCCTCCCGTTGTTGCGCCAAAATAGTAACCACCGTCTGTTCCAAGTTATGCTCAACGGGCGCTAGTTCTTCTAGGTAGATGTGGTGGGTGGCGAGTAGGTCCTGTAGCGCAAAAATCGTTTCCCGGCGCACGGAAAAGTAAGGTTGGTGAGTCGTAAATGCAATCTGTTGGGCCTCAAGTAATTGGCGGGTCTGCTGCGGTGCGGTGGTACGAAATTGATAGTTCTGCTGATGCAGTTGGTTAAATTGCTGCAGGGGTTGATCGACGATGAGCTGGCCGTGATTAATTAAAATCACGTGAGTCATCACCCGTTGGAGTTCACTTAAAATGTGGCTGGAGATCAGGAAGGCCGTTCCCTGCGCAGCGTATCGCTGAATCAATTGCCGCACGCCGATGGTGGCTTCAACGTCGAGACCGTTCATGGGTTCGTCGAGGATGATCAATTGGGGCTGGTTCAGAAAGGCGATGGCGATGCCGAGTTTCTGGGTCATCCCCAGGGAGTACCCCTTGGCCTTTTGCCGAATGTAGTCGCCCATTTCTAATGCGGTAATCAGTTGTTGTCGATCAGCTGCGTCTTGAGAATAGAGTTCTAAATTCTGCAGGCCGGTCAAAAAGGGGTAAATGGCGGGATGTTCAATCAGGGCCCCCACGTGCTGTAACGCCCGGTGGTCCGTTTCGGTGACCGGGGCTTGGGCCACCTGAATGGTGCCACTGAACTTGGTCAATCCTAAAATCGTTTTCATCAACGTCGTTTTGCCGGCCCCGTTAGGTCCGATCAGCCCCACGATGCTGCCGGGGGCAATCGTAAAGGTAATGTCTTTGACGATGGGTCTTCGCCGAATATAAGTGTCGACGTGCTGAACAGTTAACATGAGCGTTTCCTCCTAACCGTAATAAATGTTCTAAGTCTACTATCGATTAGTGAGGGTACTCCCACAAGCAACTAAGCTGACGCATTTCGCAAATAGCAAGTTATTTTCGCGCAACTTGAGGATGCCAAGGGAACGTCAAAGGCTGATATACCGGGGCGTACTGCGGTTGCGGGACGAGTATCGTCCTAATACTCAATTAAAGACAGGCTGGTCATTTTCGGTCCACGATTAAACTCAATACCGTAGATTATTGAAACTAAATTCGGTTGAAGTAACTAGGTTATTTCATCAAATTTTAGGCGATATAAAATATCGTCCTGAATAATTCGGATTATCCCTTTGCCAATAGTTAACCGTTATGTTTCCCAGAGGTAACATGACGTGCTAAACTAAATCTAGGAGAAATTCCGATTGTGGGTTATTCGAGCTGGTTCGAGAAACTGAAATTAAGCAGCTCATTGACCAGATTAAACATGACAAAAGCAAGTGGCGGATTAGTCGCCGTGGTAAAAATTTGATAGCAATGGCCACTTTAGGAATCGATGCAGATGAAATTTTAAATGAAATCTATGCGGGGATTACTTGGCAAGATTACGTTAGTGGACCGGAAAGGGATAATCATCACCCACCCATTCCCGGTGATATTTGGATCTTTGGTATGATATTGGAAGCGACCGAGTGTTATTTGAAATTTCAACTTAAGGCACACCACATCGTTTTTTGGATCTCAGCCCATCCTGCGGCATATCCGTTACGCTATCCCTTTAGATGATGTCGTCGACAATGACTTGGATTTTATCGGGGAGGTATTTGACAATGAAAAAAACTTTTTTCAACCCGGAAACCGAAACGACGGGCGAATACATTGAAGTTTGGCAGTATGAGATTATGTCGATTAAAGACGTTGAGGATCTCCTCGTGCGCACTCATTATTGGCAAGATACAGACGGTGAACTGTGGTTAGACTTTAACGATCCCAACGAAAATTTCAGAAATATCTTTACAGCTTATCGAACAAGGAAAGGCTACCTACAACCCCACCAAATTAAGGCTTTGCGCCATCAGCTGGGACTATCTGTGCGTGAGTTTGCGCGCCGGCTAGGCCTCAGTTATGCCAAACTTTCTCAAATTGAAAACAATAAGCGTATCCAGACGCTTTCTCAAGAAATCTCTTTTAGAAAGGCTCAACAGGATTATCAGCAACAAGGTTTCTTGACCGACTATCCGGCGCCCCAAGATCCGGGAGCCCTGTTAACCCAGGCGCTAGCAGCACGAACGACTGAGAATCTAAAATCTAGGCACCAACTTTATGTGACGCGTGAATTGGGTCAGACAAATTACTTTGAAATTGGTAAACTTTCGGGAGGGATGGCCTAATGTCAGCTTTAGAATTTACAGGCTATACGGTGGAAGAACAACGTTATCAGCGCAATAAAAAGTTTAAGGCGATGGGGCGACCGATTAACCTAAAGCCACAGTTGACCGTGACCACTGCCTTTGACGGTGAAACAATCAACGTGTTGCTAGGGGTCCGTGTCGGGAAACTAGATCACGATCCCTTTGCGGTAGTCGTTCAGCTTCAGGGAGAATTCTTGTACCACGCCAGCCAAGACCACGCTGGGCTAGGCGTTGACACGCTAATCAGAAATAATGCCGTCGCGATTTTGTACCCGTACGTGCGAACACTGATTTCAAACTTGACCAATGCCTCCAATGATTATCCGGCATTTATTTTACCGACCATTGACGTGGCCCAGGTTTTAAAAGAACAGGCGCAGTCTGCGGAAGCAGCCGATTAATCGGGAAACCATAAAAATAAATCCGGCACCCAATAATCCGAGTTAAACGGACTATTGGATACCGGGTTTTAATTTGGCGTTGATTAGTCAGTTGTGGTCCGCGCTTTTGCCGGGCCCCACCAGTTGGGCATCAGTTCGTCCAACGTGATGGTTTGACGGGTCGCGTAATCCACCATAATCTGAGTGTTGCGATTGGCCGGGTTAAATTCGAGCAAGGCTTCGCGACAGACGCCACAGGGCATGCCCCCGACGCCAGACGGGGCCGCGTCACGAAACGAGATGATGCGTTGAACCTGCGTTTCGCCACCGTGGGTAAACATGTCCAGTAAGGCCACCCGCTCGGCGCACAAGTTGAGTGCCCCACAAGCACTTTCGACACAAAAGCCGGTGTAGATCTGACCGGACCGACTTTGTAAGGCACACACCACGTTATGGGCGTAGATAAATTGGTTGACGTCTTCGGGGTGATAGAGCGGTTTAGCCGCTTGGTACAGTTGTTCCCAAATATCCATGAGACACACATCCTTATAAGCGTTTAAGTTTAAACTACCATAGTGGTGCGGACCCTGACAAGGCTCATCTCAGTATTGGGTCTTTGTCGTGAAACGACAATCAGCGTTGCCAGTAAGTCGCCCAGCAACGCTGATTTAAAACTAAATGGTTAAGACCACCCGACCAATGCGGTCGTTTCGTTGTAATTGGGTAAATGCGGCGCGAAAATCTGCCAATGGATACCGTGCCGCGACGGTCGGATGAAAATCGCCCTGGCTCACGTGGGCCAGAATAGCTTGACTGGCTTGTTGCCGGCTGGCCGAATTTTCGATAATCTCACTGACGGTAAACCCCTGGATGGTCAGGGCCTTACTCAATAGGTCGGCGACGGGGAGTGGGGCCGTCAGTCCCGCCAACACACCGTACTCGATCAGGGTTCCTCCGGGCGCCATTGCCGCGGTTAATGAGGCTACTTCGGTACCCCCTACGGCATCAAATACCAAATCGATTCCACGAGAAGCTGTCAGGGACTTTAGAGTTGCAGTCCAGTCATTTTCCCCCGTCACGATGACGTGGTCGATTGCGGTGGTTTTTCGTAAGAGCTGGGCCTTGGCCGCCGAGCGGGTGGTTCCGATGACGGTGGCTCCCACCGCTTTAGCCATCTGAATAGCCGCCTGACCAACCGTTGACGTGGCCGCGGTGATCAACACGGTCGATTGAACGGTAAGAGCTGCGGTTAGAACGGGATAGGCAGTCAAATAGGGGACCCACAACGCCGCCGCGGCGGCAAAATCGAGGTTATCTGGCAGTTGCACCAATCGCTCAGCGGGGACCACGATTTCATCGCCTAAGCTGCCATAACGGATAAAGTCATACGGGCCTACGGGCGCTACCCGTTGGCCCAGCCACTTGGCTGCAACGCCTGGCCCCACGGCCGTGACGATTCCGGCTGGTTCGTAGCCCAACGTTATGGGGAATTTTGGCGTATTCTCCCCGGGGTGGAGGTGTCCTTGAATGTAGGTCAGGGTGTCTTGGGTGATACTGGTGGCCTTCACCTGCAGGCGCACCTCACCGGCCGTTAAATCACGGGTCGGTACCGTGTCTAAAGTCAGGTGGTCTAAACTGCCAAATTGATGTAAGCGTAAAAGTTGGCTCATTTAATGAGCCCCCTTCGCTTGGGCGGTTAAGGCTAAGCTGGCGCTTTGGGTCAGATCGTCCGTTACCAACTGAACCAATGTATTGGCTAACGTCGCCCGACTAATCGTATCTTGGTGGGGCTGTTGGCCTTCAACCGTGATTTCAACCGGGGTAGCGGGTCCGTTGGTGATGGCGGGGAGGCGTAAGAGTGTAGCGGGGATTGGGCCGGCCGCAATGACGTCGGCTGCCTGAGCGTATTCCGGGGTCGCCGTGAGGTACTGGGCTAAGAGCGCTCCCCGTTTACCGGTAATCTCTTGGTGGATGCCAATCCCCGTGATCCAATAAAGGTGTTGGACGTGCTGCGTGGTGGCGGCCTGGACCACGTTTTGAGCCTGAGTTAGGATAGTCGTCCCACTGAGACCAGCAATCACCACGTCGACGTGGGCCATAGCGGCCGTGAGCGTAGGTAAATCACAGACGTCCCCCTGAATAAGCTGAATTGTGCTTGGCGTGGCAGTTAGCCGTTCCGGGTGCCGGGCGAATGCCGTCAGGTGGTGTGTGGTTTGACTGAACCGGTGGAGCAGGGCTTGACCGGTCTGACTAGTGGCGCCTAAAATTAAAATATTCATTGTAAGATTCTCCTTCGTGAAATTGATGTCCCTAGGATACGCCCCCTCGGGTAACCCGAGGCAAGTCATTTGAGAAAGAAGTTGGCTAAAATTTTGTATAAAATGAAAGACGTCACCCAGTTATTGAACATGACGGTCTATACGGTCCGGCACTACACCGATAGTGGCCTGGTCCCCAACGTTAAACGCGACGAAAACGGCAACCGCCTCTTTGATGAAACGGCGCTGAACTGGTTAAAGGCCGCGCAGTTCCTACGGGGGTGCGGGCTGTCAGTTGCCGAAGTGCATCATTACTTCACCTTGTGCCAACGGGGACCGGCCACGATCCAAGAACGCGCCGCCATTATTCAAGCCGCGCAGGCGGCAACGACGCGCCGGTTAGCGGCTTTACAGCAGCAAGTTGCGGTACTGGATGACCGGGCGCAACATTATCAGGCCATCATCGCCGGCACCACTCAAGATGATTCCAATCCGGAAGATTGGGACCCACGAAAACTTTGTTAACAGACAAAAGCAACGCCGATCACCGATTAATTTCGATGATCGGCGCTGTTTTAGTTAATCCGCAATTCCTAGTTGTTGGAGAGCGGTTAATAAGGCTTGATAAAATTTTTGAATGTTGACTTCACCGGTCGGTAATAAACACGGCTGTAGGAGTTGGTTAACGTCGGCGGTGACCTGATTAATTTTAGTCACCATCGCCAAGCCATCTTTTAATAAGAAAGTTTGTTTTTCACGGGAGTCTTGAGCGTCGACGCGTCGAATCACCAGATCTCGCTTTTCTAAGCGCTTGAGCATGTTCGTGACGGAAGCGGCTTGGCGATTCAGTGCGTGATTGATTTCCTTTTGGCGAGTGCCGGGATGAGCGTTAACGTAGGTGATGAGCGTCGCCGTATCCGCGGTTAATTGGAGGGACTTTAGTCGCGTTAGGATGTACTTATCTTCCATTTGAGCAACCAGGTAGATCTGTTCTCCTAGTTGCTGGGGCAATTGATAATTCATAACTGGTCTCCTAAAATAGTTTTGATGACAACTATTATACGGATATTTCGGTAAAAATCAACTTTAGTCTCGGCCTATCAAGAACATTCATCAATTAAGTTGTTATGACAATTATTTTTCAAAAAATGCTTGACGGTTCTCGGATAGTCGGTTATAGTAAGCGTCGTAGTTATTTAGTTGTTATGACAAGTATTAATTTAAAAGGAGTTCTTCATTATGCGGACAGCAGTTCAATTTAGTAGTAACGGGATTCAATTAGCCGGGGCCTTATACCTGCCCGACGATTTCGACGGACAGCGATCATTAACTGGTATCGTGGTGTGTCATCCTGCCGGGGGGGTCAAGGAACAAACGGCCGGGTTGTATTCGGAAAAGTTAGCCCAACAAGGGTTCGCCGCATTAACGTTTGATGCCGCTCGCCAAGGGGAAAGTGCGGGGGAACCCCGGGGATTAGAAGATCCCTTCCAACGGGCGGAGGATATTCGCTCGGCGGTTTCTTACCTCTCGGTGCGCCCTTATGTGGATGCCGACCATATTGGTGTTCTAGGTATTTGTGCGGCCGGAAGTTACGTTAGTTACACGGCCCAAACGGATCGGCGGATGAAGGCCATTGCGACGGTTTCGGCGGTTGATCCGGCGGGAGAACTTTTGGCGGACCCCGCGACACGAGACGCGTTGTTGGATCAGGTCGGGCACATTCGCAACCTGGAAGCCGCTGGTGAAGGAAACTTCTGGTTCCACGTAAACCCCGGAACCCCTGAAGAGGCCGCGGCCTACCCCGAACGGAGTATGTTCCGGGAAAGCTACGATTATTACGTAGCGGGACCCAACCAACATCCTCGCGCCATTGGTTGGGGCAACTTGAAGTACGACGCTTTAGCCCACTACCAACCCTTTGAACACATGGACTGGATTGCGCCTAGACCATTGCTGATGATTGCCGGAACCGATGCGGATACCCGTCACTTTTCCGTAGACGCCGTTAAAGCCGCGGGTCATAACGCCGAACTTTTTGATATTCAGGGCGCCTCACACATGGACCTGTATGCCAAGGAGCCCTACGTTTCTCAAGCCGTTGCTAAGTTAACGACGTTCTACCAAACAACTTTACAATAACCTGGATTTATCGAGGGGAGGAACTCATTTGAAACGCATCTTAATGATTGGAATGTTGCTATTTGGGGTAATCGCCACTGCCATGGCCTGGCACAGTTTTAGCCATTCGACTACGGCGCAGCCCACGACCACGACCGTACACGCCGTAGCACACCAGCCACGGCGGGTCCTAGTCCTTTATTTTTCGTGGTCGGGGACCACAAAAGAGGTGGCCCAAACCGTGCATCGACAGGTTGGGGGTCGCTTAGTACGGTTAGAGCCTAAAGTCTCGTATTCGTCAGATTATAGTACCGTCAGTAAACGGGCCGGCCGGGAATACTTTCGGCACCAGTCGCCGGCGGTCAAAACCGATCCACGGTTAGTTGACGACTACACCGACATCTTTATCGGTTACCCGATTTGGTACGGGACGGCCCCCATGGTGGTCAAAAGTTTCTTACAACGGGCCAATTTGCGGGGGAAAAATCTGTACCCGTTTACGACCTTTGCTAGTAGTCGGCTGGGAAAAAGCCCGGCACTGATTAAACGAGCAGCACCGGGGGCCCGGCTTCTACCAGGACTAGCAGAAGACAATCCCGGACAGGCCACCACTGACGTTAAGCGGTGGTTAACCACCATACGGTTTAAGTAAGGAGGGCCCTGATGGTTCGTTTATGCAAAATAATTTTGGCGGGACGGCCGCGTCGAGTAACGCCTTAATTCGACGGGTTGTCCAGCATCATGGTGGTCAACGTGGTTTACGAGTGACTGTGTCGGTAATCGGGAAATTACGGTTTAGTGATTGACGGTCACCTCACCGGTGCGCCCACTCATTCAAGTTTTGTTCGTTAATAATCATCAGGGAGATTATCACGTTACGGCGGGCTGACTAACCCACCGCTCAACGACCGTTCAGCTCGATAAACTAGTAACGATTACGTCTTCAGTCAATCTGGATCCTCGCCAAACCTAAGACCTTACCCATCATCGGGGTGGTTTTGTGACCTATGCCCGTGAGAAGTCGGCGGGAGATGGTGCGGTCAGTCTGGTGGGAGCCCAAGGCCTACGGCAAGTTTTTGCAGGGATTCATGGTCGTTATGCCGAGCAGATTTTCTATGGTCCCACAGCACAACATTCTGCGTTAACGCGGTATAATCTGCAGGTGCCCCAAGCGATTGCCCAGTTTTTGAAAAGCTAAGTTAAAGCCCCAGCCTCCTGAAATTATTTCAGGAAACTGGGGCTTTTAAGCGTTCTTTTAAAGAGATTACCGCCAAGCCACGGTCATTAGCTGCCGTTCGTTTTGCGGGTGTTGTAACTCGTCAACTAGGGCCACGGCCATGTCGGCATAGCTGATGGACGAGTCGCCGTTGTGATCGGCGAGTAACACGTCGTGACCAGTTTGATAGGTCCCCGTGGCGGGGCCGGTCGGCAAGTAGTTCATCGGCGGCGCCACGTAGGTCCAGTTGAGACCGCTGGTTTGTAAGACTTGACGGGCCTTTAAGTGTTCGCGACTCGAATGACGCATGATGAGGGGCAGGGTGTCCCCCACCGTTTTGGTGCGCTGTTCGTCGAGAAATAACGTTGCGCCGGACCCCACGACCAGCAACCGGGTCGGTGTCCCGGTTAAGCAATCAACCAGGTGCTGATTGACCCGGGGGTAGTCGCTCTTTTTCCCCGAGGCGAAGGTACACAATACCGCGTCGAAGGGGGCCAGGTCCATCGCGGTCAACGCGAATAAATCCTTTTCGATGGTGGGAACCGTGACGGTTAAACGGTCGGCGTGGCGCACGATGGCCGTGACGTCGAGGTGCCGGGCTAAGGCCACGTCCAGGACTGCGCGGCCGGTTTTACCCGTCGCGCCAATAATGGCTAATTTCATCAGATTTCCTCCTTACTTAATTCTTAAGGGACAGGATGATCAAGCCCCTTTATGACTAATTTAAGCATACCCAGTTTTAGGACCCGGCACAACGAATTTGACCGCGGTAGAAGCGTAATCCATGAAACTGCTTACGCGGTGGTGTATCATGGTCTTATGCGTCACGACTTAAATATTGAAGAGCGAGGTAATTTCATGGAAACGACACAGTTAAGCAACGGCGTCACCATCCCCATGTTAGGATTCGGGACCTACTTAATCGACAGTAAGGACGTCCCCGCGGCCATCAAGACCGCTTTAGATGCCGGGTACCGGCACTTAGATTGCGCGCACATCTACGGCAACGAACCCGCCGTTGGTGCGGCCATCAAGGCCTCCGGCGTCGACCGGTCCGACCTGTTCATCACGTCCAAGGTTTGGAACGCCGATCAAGGCTACGACAAGACCTTAGCCGCCTTTGACAAGACGTTAAACGACTTGGAATTGGACTACCTGGACCTGTACTTGATCCACTGGCCGAACGAAAAGAACTTCGACTTAACCTTAGATACTTGGCGCGCCCTAGAAACCCTGTACCAACAAAAGAAGGTTCGGGCCATTGGGGTCTCCAACTTCTCAAAAGACCAACTCGAAAAGGTCTTCGCCATGGCTAAGGTTAAACCCATGGTCAACCAAATCGAACGCCATCCGTACAAGGTTCAAGCTGCACTGGGTCAATTCGACACGGATAACGGCCTCGTTAACGAAGGATATTCTCCAATTGGTCACGGTCACTTGATCTTAGAGGACCCCGTGATTACCAAGTTAGCGGCCAAGTACGGTAAGACGCCGGCCCAAATCGTCCTGCGGTGGCAAGTCGACACCGGCTTCGTGGTCTTCCCGAAGTCTTCGAAGCCTGCGCGGGTCAAGGAAAACTTTGAAATCTCTGGCTTCCACCTGACTGACGATGAAATCAAGGAAATCAATGGCTTAGACCAAGATAAGCATTTAAACTACGACTAAACGAAAATGTAACCTTAAAAAGGCACCGCATCTCGTCCAAAGACGAGGGCGGTGCCTTTGCTTTATTTAGGCCGTAAAACCAATCAAAACGGCTAACCGACCGGGCTTAGTCGATCGGTAACCCAGACTCACGATGCCCGCGGTGACCACCAGACTCAGGCCAATCAGCCACCAGAGGGCATTGGCGTAACCGTGCGCGCCACCGCCGTACAGGGCGTTAAACGTGAGGTAAACGCCCTGAGACATTGGCGTGTGTTCGCTTAGCCAGCGGTAAAAACTGTTCAGGGCCGGGCGGGGAATGATGGCGCCACTGGCGAGGACTTGACTGACGAGCAGCGGCAGTTGCAGGAGCATCGACGGTAATCCGCCGGCTAGCAGGGCCAAGGCGAAGGTGAATTCAAACGTGGCGCACCCAAAGAGCAGTTGCGCGCCCAGCAGGTGCCAGAAGGTCGTCCCGGAAAACTGAATCAAACACCGCAGGACGCCCACGGTAAACAACGGAGCAATCAACACGCCCAGTAGACCGTTGAGTTGAGCGGCCAGTAAGGCCGACCACTTGCCTAAAACGTGGCGCGCACTCATAAAGAGGAGGCTTAAGACCAAACTCATTAGCATGAGCCCTAAGTAGGCCCCTAAGTTCAAAAACATGGGCGCAAATTGGTACTGATAATTGCTAGGCAGGTGATGTAACTTGGTCGTGGTTACGGTCACGTGGCCGGTTAAATTTTGGGCTGCCGCGGTGGCCTGCTTTTTGACTTGGGGCATAAGTTGTGCCTGAAATTTAGCTTGGACCTGGCGTTTCACCCGTTGTTGAAGGGCCTTTAGCTGCTGAGGGTGTTGGGCGATAGTGGGCTGCTTGGCGATGGCCGCCTGCATGAGTTGCTTGGCCTGCGCTTGGGCCGCCGTCTGATGTTGCTTGGCCAACTGCGCACCGGCCGTTTTAGCGAGCGCTTGGGTGGTCTTGACGGTGGTCAACTGCTGGGCCACCTGCGTGGTAACTTGGGTGGTCACGTTTTTGGTGACCATGTTGTGCAGTAACCCGTTAGACTGGTTTTCAATGTACGTTAATTTAGGGGCCTGACCACGCGTCACGGCGGTCGCAAAGCCCGCTTTAATCCGAATAATCAACGCGACTTGGCGCGCGTTGAGTTGGTGCTTCGCGTGCGTTAGGCTCGTGGTGGTCGTAGTCACTTTGAATGGCAAATTATCCCGTAAGTGCCGGGTCACTTGTTGGGAGGCCGTCGACCGGTCTTGGTCTAAAATGACCACCCGTAAATTCTGGGTACCGGTCGGGAGCTTACTGAACCCGGGCACGGCCGCACCAACAAATAAGACGCCACAGACGGCGGCAATCAGGATGGCCATGTAGGCTAGGGGATGCTGAAACCATTTTTTCATGGGAGAGAACCCGCTTTCAATTTAGTTTTGCGCGCAGGAACGTGAATGATTATAATAGACACCGGGCCAGATATCTCACGTCACCGATAGTATATAATGCCGTAAAAGTAGCGTCAATTGTGGGGTTGAGATAATGGACACTTTTCAAAAACTGATTAGGGGGACCACCCAGTGAGCCAACGAGAAACGGATCAGCGTTACCTAAAAACGCAGACTAAACTTTATCAGGCGTTAATCGAGTTACTAAAACACCAGTCGTTTGACGACATCACCGTTCGCGCGCTGTGTCGCCAAGCGGCCGTGAGCCGCAGCGGATTTTACCTGCATTTCGTGGATAAGTACGCGTTAGTGGACAGCTACGAGCAAACGCTGGTGCGGCGAGGAATGCAGCTCTTCTACGATTATCGTGATCAGGGGTTGGCGACCATGTACACCCAGTTACTCACTCTGATTAACGACCAAGGCGCCTTGATTACCCTGTTGTTATCGCGCAAGGGGTCGGCCGAGATTCAGCAGCGGGTGAAGACCCTGCTGCGCCAAAACGCGGAAGCCAATATTCTCCCACATTACGGGCTAAAAAGTCCGTCACCAACCGCTCAGCGTTATCTGATTGCGTTGACGACCGGGGCGGTCTTGAGTGTTTTACAGGAGTGGTTGGATACGGGACGGCAGGAATCGCCCGCCGAGTTAGTGGGTGTGATGCGCGACCAGGTTTTACCGATCATTCGACAAGGGCAGTTTCGGTTGTCCTAGATGGCGGGAGTGCCATGTGGAAAATTATGAATCCTGTTTTTCAATATAGCCGTTTATACCTTCAAATCCCCCTTGTTATGCTTAAAAAATCTAGCGAAGTGGGACGCCCCTTTACAGCGCCCCGTGAAAACTGGTATAAAGGACTTAACCTTTAAGCCAAGAGAGGACCTTACCCATGCAACGAAAATATCGTGATTATTTTGCCTACCTGAAAACCATCAATCCGGACCCCAACGCGTCGTTTATTGCGGTCAGTCCGGCCAACGTGCAGAAAACAGACCCGGAAAAGTTTGCCCCGTTGACCGCCCGGGCCGGTCGACGGTGGGGCGTCATCCTGTTCCACGCCCTGTATAGCAACAAGACCACCAAGAAAACCCACGTCCCTTACGCGGTGGTGCACGACGACACCTTTAGTCGGGACTGGGACGGCATCGACCGCAGTGAGTTTGACGTCGACGTGGCCATCCTGGTCCAGTGCCAAATGCTGCAGGTCAAAGAAGTTCAGGGGTTAACGCGCTTAATCATGCGTTACCCCGAACCATTGGCCAGCCTAGCCGACCTGCGGATCAAAGGCATCGACCAGATTAACCCCGGGTAACCCACAACTGCCATCCGATTTGCCGGAAGACGCTTGACAGGGTTAGTGTGAAACATTATAGTTAGATTAAGAATTAATGAGGAGCTCATGATATGTCATTACCGTTGACCCACCAAAAAATCAACCAACGCTTTGCCTTTTGGTATTTTCGCTAGTGTTTGTGCCCGCAACTGAGGTGCAAACACGACTTCGTGCTTTGCATCGATGCGGCGTGCCAAAAGTTTTTTGTGGTTCTGCGGCGCCCATGGATGTGTTTAATCCAAGGGTGGCTCAAAATAAGATTTTTTAGATAACACACCCTTGGTCGAGCGTCCAGGGGTGTGTTTTTATTTTGACCGCCACGAGTCCCAGATACCTGCGTCACAATCTGAGGAGGAATGTTTATGTCCATTAGTCCCGAAAGCTTAACCCATCACATGAATCACGCCATCGCCGAGATCCAACCGTCCGACATCTTGGCCTTCAACGCCGAAATCGCCAACATCCCCGGCATTATCCGGTTGACGTTAGGCGAACCCGATTTCAACACGCCCGAACACGTTAAACAGGCGGCCATTCGTAGCATCGAAAACAACGAAAGTCACTACGCGCCGTCTAACGGGACGCCAGCGTTACGTCAGGCCGCGGCGAACTTCTTAGCCACTAAGTACGACCTGCACTACGATCCGGCCAACGAAATCATCGTGACGGCCGGCGCCACCGAGGGGATTTACACGGCGTTAACGTCGATTCTAAATCCCGGCGACGAGGTCCTCATTCCCACGCCGATTTTTCCATTGTACATTGCCGTGGCTAAGGTCAACGGCGCCGTGCCGGTCTTCATGGATACCTCCGCGGACGGTTTCGTCTTAACACCGGAGAAGTTGAAAGCCACCTTGGCCGCCCATCCCAAGACCAAGGCCGTCGTGCTCAACTTCCCGTCCAACCCCACCGGCGTAACCTACCGGGCGGCCGATTTAAAAGCTTTGGCCGCCGTCTTGGCGGATCAATCCATTTTTGTCCTATCCGATGAAATTTACAGCGAACTGACCTACGGGGCCACCCACGTGTCGATTGCCCAGTACTTACCGAACCAGACCATCCTGTTAAACGGGGTCTCCAAGTCCCACGCGATGACCGGCTGGCGGATTGGGCTGATGTGCGCCCCGAAAGCCATTACGGCCCAACTCGGTAAGATTCACCAATTTACGATCACTTCAACGACCACCAACGCCCAAGCCGCAGCGGCCGAAGCCCTCGCTAACGGCCTCGACGACGGGCAACAAATGAAACAGAAATACCAGGCCCGCCGCGATTACCTCGTCGCCGCTCTCGATCAGATTGGCTTCAAGTCGGCCAAACCGGAAGGGGCGTTCTACCTCTTCAGTAAGATCCCGGCCGGGTTGCCCCAAGACAGCATGGCTTTCTGTCGCGAATTGGCCCACGAGGCCCGCGTGGCGTTGATTCCGGGGAGTTCGTTTGGCCCCGGTGGGGAAGGCTACGTGCGGATCAGCTACGCCGCCTCGCTGGCCGACTTAAAGACGGCCGTCGAGAGAATGACGACTTACGTGGCCGCTAAGGGTTTGACAAAGGAGTAAAACATGAAAATTTTAATGTACAGCGTGCGGCCCGACGAACAGGCCGCCATTCACGACTGGGCGGACCGGCACCAGGTCCAGGTCGATACCAATGACTTAGAGTTTCATCCGGACACGGCGCACCTGGCGCAGGGTTACGACGGCCTGATCATCCAGCAACGCAGTGCCATCGGGGATGACCCCAGTGTTTACCAGCAGTTGGCCGACTGGGGGTTCAAACAGTTGACTAGTCGGACCGCCGGGGTAGATACCATCGACGTGGCGGCGGCCAAGACGGCCGGGCTAACGGTGACCAACGTACCGGCCTATTCCCCCAACTCGGTGGCCGAAATGGCGGTGGCCCAGACCATGCGGCTGATTCGTAACCTGGAGCTGTTCGACCGGCGCATCGGCCAGCAGAACTTCCAGTGGGCCGGGTTACAAGCTCGCGAAATTCGCTCACTAACGGTCGGCATCATTGGCGCCGGTCGCATCGGGGGCGTGGCCGCCCGGTTGTTCCACGGATTGGGTGCCAAGGTGATTGCCTTTGATCCGGTGCACCACGCCGAACTCACGGACGTCTTGACCTACGTGGATACGAAAGAAGACCTGTTAAAACAGGCCGACGTGGTGGACCTCCATGTAGATTTGAACCCCACGTCGCAGGGGTTACTAGACGCGGCGGCGTTCAAGCTAATGAAAAATGACGCCTTCGTGGTCAACGCCTCGCGGGGGCCGGTCATCGTCACCGCCGACCTGGTCGCCGCCTTAAAGGCCGGGGAATTGGCCGGTGCAGCCCTTGACACGGTCGAAGGCGAGGCGGCGTTATTTAACCAGAATCACGCCGATGACGTGTTACAAGACCCGTTGATTGCCCAGCTGATGCAGATGCCTAACGTGATGATTACGCCGCACGTGGGTTTTTACACCAACCTGGCCGTCAAGAACATGGTCGACATCAGTCTCGACGACGTGTTGGCGATTGCCCAGGGTGGAACCAGCAAACATACGATTTAAGCCGAAAAATAAATAAACCCGCATCCCGGACGTCAATGTCTCCGGGCGCGGGTTTTTATAGTTAGAAGTCGTTCAGTAGACTTTGTCTGTATTTTACGGTACTATGTACACACGAAGAAAGGTGGGATTTCTCATGATTAATCCTGACGACCTAAATCAAGAAGTTAAATTATTTAAAAATGGAAATTCTTATGCTTTTCGGGTGTCTAAAAAGGACCGTGAGTTTCTAGACGTTGATGACCAAACAAAATTCGAAAAGGTGGTTTCGCCAGATGGTCAGTCCATTACCTTTAAAAAGGTTAAGACGACTCGTCCTAATATTTTAGAAACCGCTAACGAATTATTTGATGAGCACGCCGATTTAATGAAACGGTTGGAAGATCTATGATCTATTTAACGCGAGAAGAATATATTAGCATTAATCAGTTGGTTTTACGCAAGGCCAATAGTTCGGTAATTGGTGTTCAATACCCTCAAGGATTGGATATTGTGGTGGAACAACCTGGTCAGGTTTTATTTGGCCGCGTCCTCTATCCCAATATCTGGATTAAAGCCGCATTTATTATTCAAAAGATTACGAAGAAACATATTTTCCAAGATGGTAATAAACGAACGGCGTTACTAGCGGGACTAACCTTTTTAAAAGTTGATGGTTATCGACTCTCATTCACTAGCGATGAAGGGGAAAGCTTGATTCTAAGTGTGCCCGATAGTCCCGATAATGAAGAGATTATGTTAACCCTCGCAGAATGGTTAAAAAAGCATTGTGTCAATTTTAAAGATTAGAAACTAACCTAAACACGCTACCCCAACGTTATCGAAAACGTCAGGGTAGCGTGTTTAGGTTATTCTGGCGATGTTTCCCGGCCCAGTCGGGAGCGAATCCGGCTCAGCGACACGGGGGTCATCCCCAAATAGGTCGCAATCTCGTGAAGCGGCACCCGATCGAGGACTTCGGGGTTATCGGCGACTAAGGCCTGATACCGCCCGGTCGGGGTGGCTTGCAACTGAGTGTAGACGCGCCGCCGGTAGGCCATAAACCGTTCGCATAACCAGCGGTTGAGGCTGACCTCGAACTCGGGGTAGGCCTGCCGTAAGACGTCGAAATTCGTCTTCGATAATGTCAGTAGCGTCGTTGGTTCCAAGGTGGTAATGGCCGACTCGCTGGGCTGTTGCAGGTAGAAACTTTCAAACGACGCAACGGGTTGGTTCTCGAAGAAAAACTGAAAGGTGATGTCCTTACCGCTCGCGGTCGTCCGCCACATGCGCAGGCTGCCCTGAACAATCAAATAGAGGGTCGTGGCCACGTCGCCGGCCGCTAATAACGTGGTCTGCGCGGGCACCGTTTGGGTCTGAAACTTAGGCTGAATGGTGGCCCAGTGCGCTGCTAGCTCCGGAAATTTGACCCGTAAATAGGCGGGTAAGTCGTTAGTCATGTTTAATGCCTCCCTTAACAATTGTTAATGCAAGACCGAATCGTCCCGGTTAAACTAAAGCCATCAATCTAATAAAGAGGGCTTTTTAAATGAAAACAGTGATTATCTTTGACCACCCCTACACGGCCACGGCCAGTGAAAACGTGCCCCACCACCGGGCCTTTCTGGCGGCGTTGGCCCGCCAGGTCACCCAACAACTCGTCGCGCAGCACCAGGAAGTGGACCTCATCGATTTACACGCCGATCACTTTGACCCGGTGATGTCGGCGGCCGAACTTGGTCGCTGGCGCCAGGGGCAACCGGTCAACGACCAAGTGGCCGACTATCAGCAGCGGCTGTTGGCGGCCGACCAGATCATCTTCATGTTTCCGGTCTGGTGGGAGGTCATGCCGGCGATGACGAAGGGCTTCTTGGACAAGGTCTACGCCAAGGGGCAGCTCTACGCAGCCCCTTCAATGCAAACTAAGCTGGTCAAACATCCCCAGATTCGACTCATCACCACCATGAGCACGCCGAACTGGGCGTACCGCTGGGTGTTCGGGGCGCCATTGATCAAGGCACTACGCCGCGGGACGTTTTACAAGACGCGGTTATGGCACGTGCGCTGGCAGAACTTCGCCCAGGTGGAGAAAAAATCGTTAGCCGAGCGGCAACAACTATTGTCTAATTTTAAATTGAAATAGACAACTTTTTTAGACGGGGTCCCTCACTGGGCCCCGTTTATTTAGTTAGCGCCGAAAAGTCGACCGCGGTCACGGGGTTACCGTGCTGGCGAATCAACGCCAAGAGGTCGGTCGTTTTCAGACAGACCGTGGCCGTGTTGTCGTTGGGGTGCACGCCAATGAGTCCCGGTTCGTTTAGAAAGGCTTGGTCGATAAAAAAGTTAATCCGGCGCGAATCGTCGTTTAAGAGTCCTAGTGGGGTGACCGCCCCGGGGATCACGCCCAGGCGGGTCTTTAAGTCTTGCGCCGACGCAAACGTTAACCGGCGCGTGTGAAATTGTTGCCGGAAGGCCTTGAGGTCCACTCGTAGGTCCCCCTTGACCGTTAACAGGTAGTAGGTGTGATGGTGATCATCGCAAACCAAAAGATTTTTAGCCTCGGCTTCCGGATAGGGCAGTTCGACGGCGGTAACTTCCGCCATGCTGGAAACGGCCGAATGCTCGGTGATTTCGTGCCAGAGATGTTGCTGATCAAGTAAGGCGTAAATCGCCGTTTTATCCATAATTAACACTCCTTGGGTGGTGTGGTGGCGTGCGTTTCAAAATTCTGTTGGACGGTAGTCATGATCCGGCTAAAGGCCTGTCGGTCGGCCGCGTCGAGTCCGGTGAAGGCGATGGCTTCAACGTTGGCCCAAATCTGTTGGGCTTGGTGCGCCAGGTCGCGGCCCTTCGCCGTGAGGAAGACCAGGGTGACGCGCTTATCCGCCGTCGATTTCCGGGTCCTGACCAGGTCATTTTTTTGCATCCGGGCAACCGACTTAGCCACCGCGGAATGGTTCAAGCGTAACTGTTGGACCAACGCATTTTGCGACTGACCATCTTGTTCTAATAAAGTTAATAAAATTAAATCCTGACCGGCATGTAGCCCCAACTGGGCAATTTTTGCCGTGGTGACCTGGCGGTGCGCCGTCACCAAGTTAATGATGGCCTTGCCAATTGGGTATTCTTCTAGCGCCATAGAACGGCCTCCTTCAAAAAGATGAACAAATGTGTTGCCAGGAACATAAAATCGTGATAACCTATTTTGTGTTGCCAGGAACATATTTAGTTTACCAAGGTAACCATTATCTGTCAAAGAAGAGGTGGGCATATGGATTTAACTAAAAGTATTGACGCGAACGGCAAGGCCTACAACAAAACGGTCTTAGTCCTCGCGATTATCATTGGTGGGTTTATGACCGTCTTAACGGAAACCCTCCTGAATAACGGGTTAGCCAACATTGCCCAGGGATTTCACATTTCTTTGGCGACGGCCCAGTGGATCTCAACGGCGAACTTATTGACGATTGGGGTCATGATTCCCATTTCGGCGGTCTTTCTGTACAAGTTTGACTCGAAAAAACTGTACTTAACGGCGTTAGGAATCTTTCTGGCCGGGACCGTTCTGGCCTACGTCGCCCCGACGTTTGGCTGGCTGCTCGCCGGTCGGGTGGTTCAGGCCGTCGGGGTCGGCATCATCATGCCGTTCATGCGCAATATCATGGTCCTGATTTACCCGGCTAATCAGCGGGGGATGGCCATGGGGATCACCGGGGTGGTGATTGCCTTGGCCCCGGCCATCGGCCCCACGTTATCCGGCTGGATCTTGGCCACACACACTTGGCGGGCGTTGTTCGGTGTGCTGATTCCCGTCACGGTGGCGGTGATGGTGCTGGTGGTCGTCGGGATGCGCAAACTCATTCCCACGACCAACCCACCGTTAGACCTACCGTCCGTGCTGTATTCCGGTTTCGGTTTTGCCGGGATCCTCTACGGTTTTTCGACGATCGGCAGTAACTGGGGCCTAAGCCTCATCGTGATCCTGGTGGGGGCTGGGCTAGTGGCATTGTTGCTCCACCGGCAAACTAAGTTGAAGGACCCCATGTTAAACGTGACGGTTTTTCGGTACTCGACGTTTAACCTCAGCGTGGTGTTAAGCAGTCTGGGGCAATTATCTTTACTGGGGATGCAGGTGCTAGTTCCGGTGTACCTGCAAAGCGCCTTTCACTTGTCGGCGTTAACCACGGGACTATTAATGCTTCCCGGGGCGCTGCTCATGGGCGTGGTCAACCCCTTGTCCGGGATGTTGTTTGATCGTTACGGCATTCGTAAACTGGCCATTAGCGGCTTCTTGATTGCCGGTCTGGCTACGGTACCCTTTATTTTCTTTACGCACAGCGTGTCACTGGTCTGGGTGGGGAGTGCCTACGCCGTCTGGATGGTCGGCATCTCGCTCATGTTGATGCAACTGGCGACCGCCGGGATCAACGTCTTACCGGTCAAATTGATTGCTCACGGGAACGCCATCAACACCATGGCCGGTCAAATTGCCGGGGCGATTGCCACGGCGTTATTGATCTCCGTCAGCGGCATCATTAACGCCGCCACCCACAGCACGGTATTGGGGTACCAGGTGGCTTTCGGTGTACTCGTCATTTTATTGGCCGTGGGCGTCCTAGCCTCGCTACGTTTCAAGCGCGAGCCCCAACTCACGCCGCAAACCAATTAATCTCAAGGAGTTGTGATGCAGATGAAAAAAGTTTTAATGGTGGTGGGTTCCTTACGCCAGGACTCGTTTAACCGTACCGTGGCGCAAACCATCGCCACCCAATTAGAAGAGCAGGGCGTAACCGTTAACTTTGCGACGATTGCGGACCTGCCGTTAATGAACCAGGACTTTGAATTTCCCGTCCCCGCCGCCGTGCAGCGGTTCCGCGACCAGGTTCAAGCCGCCGATGGGTTATGGATCGTCACACCAGAATATAACGAGATGATTCCCGGTGGGTTAAAAAACGCGCTGGACTGGCTATCCCGTCCGGTCACGCCCGGTACGTTTGGTTCACCGGAGTTTCTTCAGGGTAAACCGGTCATGTTGACCGGCGCTGGGGGCAAAAAGGCGGCCAAGGTGGGGCTGAGCCACTTAAAGACGCTCCTGATTGATCTTCATGGGTCTGACGCCCCAGGACCCCGTGGTGGGGTTGCAGATCCCAACCCAAGCCTTCATGACGGGGAAGTTCGCCCTATCACCGGAACAACAAACGGCGGTCGGTCAACAAGTTGCGGCGTGGCGTTAAGGTTCCGCCGAAACTAGGGTATACTGGTGGAGATAAAGTCAAAACTGCGTCAACGATGGAGGATGGTTAAATGCCACGGTCCAACTCAGAACTAAATACCCAGGTTCAAGTCTTTAAGGCGCTGGCCGATCCGACCCGCCTGGCGATTTTGAAACTCCTCAAACGAGCGCCGGAAGCCCTGATATGTGGTCAGGTGGGCGCCCAGTTAGGTATCAGCAAGACGTCCGGGTCCTATCATTTTAAACTACTAGAGGCCGCCGAGTTGATCATCGTAAACAAGGTAGCCCGCGAAAAGTACGTCACGTTAAACCAGGCCGTCATTGACCGGGACGTGACTCAATTTTACCAGCAGCTATAAGCTTAGCCGGATCCTAAATCGTATTTTGATTTGGGACCCGGCTTTTGCTTGTCTTTCGTTTAGGGGCGTGGTAGGTTGATTATAGTTCAAAAACGTTTGAACTATAATTGTGCAGCAAGAATGGGGAGAAGGACATGATGACGAAGCAACCGCTACACCCGATTTGGCTTCTGGTTTTAACGTCGTTGGGTTTTTTTATGTCAATGATGGATTCGATGATTGTCACCACGGCGGCCACCGCGATTCGTACGGATTTTCACATTTCGGTGACAACGCTCCAATGGGCGTTTAACGCTTATAACATCACGATTGCCGCCGTTTTATTGGTTGGCGTTGCACTTGGTGAATGGTTTGGCCGCCGCAAGGGTTATCTCTGGGGCTTAACGATTTTTACGGTGGGTTCGGTGTTCTGCGCGCTGGCCCCCAATATTGATTGGTTGATTGGCGCTCGGGTTATCGCTGGCGTGGGGGCCTCGGTGATGACGCCGTTATCTATGGCCATTTTAACCAACGCTTTGCCGGTATCGCAACGAGGTAAAGCGTTGGGCATCTGGGGTGGTATCGGTGGCTTGGCCCTGATTATTGGCCCGTCGTTGGGCGGCCTGATCGTTTCGCGACTAGCCTGGCCGTGGATCTTTTGGTTGAACGTTCCGGTAGGGTTGCTCGCCGTGACGCTCTCCTTGAAGTACCTGCCCGAAAGTACCGGCACTCGGGTGGTCCTCCACCCGTTAGACGTAGTGGCTCTGGTGGGGGGCCTGGCAGGAATCGTCTGGGCCCTCGCCGTGCTACCCACGACCAGTCACCAAGTGGGAGTCCTCGTCGTTTTCGTTGTTAGTGGGGGCTTGAGCGGGTGGTTTTTGTGGCGCCAACGGCGAACGACCCAGCCGCTGGTTCCCCTCAGTCTATTTGCCTCCCGGCGCTTTACCGGCGGCAACCTGGCCACTTTCTTACTTTACGCCGCCATGTACGGAGTGGTGTTCTTCCTGCCGCAATTCCTGCAGGTGGTTCGGGGGACCGATGCCTTGCACGCGGGGCTGGAGATCCTACCCTGGACGGGAACGTTGGTCTTAGTCGCACCGGTGGCCGGTAAGCTGGTCGATCGTTTCGGTGAACGACCACTGGCCTTATGGGGATTGGGGCTGCAGGGGGGTGGTTACCTATTATTGGCGTTTCTTGCCCCTAGTTCGGCATACGGCCTGTTGATTCCACCACTAGTATTGGCCGGTAGTGGGTTATCGTTGGCGGGACCGGCCCTGCAAAAGGTGGTGTTAGGGGCCGTTGAGCGACCCGCCCTGGGTCAGGCCGCCGGGATTTACAACGTTTGTCGCTTGTTGGGTGGCGCGGTCGGTACTGCCGCGGCCGTTCTTTTGTTCACGCGGTTTGGCAATCCGCAGAGTGCGACCAGTTTTTTGACTGGCTTTCAGGTCACCATGGTGGGAATGGGCGCGTTGTCGCTCATGGGTTTAGGGGTTGCCTGGCCGTTGGTTAGCCAATCGGTATTGGATTCGGAATCGTTACAAAACTAAGTTAATCTATCGAAATTAGCATGACGGTAAGCTCGATATACCATGGGATTTACCGTCTTTTTTAACGGGGTGGCTCCCGATGATGCTCGGCTTTACAGGCAAACTGAATTTGTCTATAGTTGAACTACCGAATCAGAACTTATGGGAGGGACTGACGTTCATAGACTGGGAAACACTTTTTCAGTCACAGATTTTAGACCGTGGGTATGCTTACTACCTCGATGGTGCCGTGCAGAATCTACAACAGACCGCCACGCAACTCACGGCACAGGTGCAGGGGACACAACGTTATCAAGTGACCATCACGCTGCAAGATGAAGAGGTCCAGACCATGACTTGTGACTGTCCGTATGCCGATGGTCAGCGCAACTGTAAACACATGGCCGCCGTTTTATTCGCCGCCGAAGAGATCGCTGATGGTGATGGAAATGGGGCCAGCGACGATTCGATCACTGACCTCATCGCTCAGGCAACGACGCAACAAATGCGGGACTTCTTGATGTTGGTGTTACCACACAACCCGACCCTCGCGACCCTGTTTCGCACCAGCGGATCCACGGAACCGGTCATCCCCATTCGGCCAACGGCTAATCTGATTGATGCCATTTGCGAACAGTACACGGACCAACAAGGCTTCATCGATTACGATAGCGCGACGCCGTTTGCGAATGATCTCTTAGCCTATCTTGACGATGACCTAACCGTGGCACTACAGAATCACCAAGATCAAGACGTTTTTGATGCCATTAGCCATCTGTTTTTGGTGCTCGATCAGCTAGAAATTGATGATTCCGACGGTGAAATCATGATGCTCTTGGATGCAGGAGCGACGATTTGGACGAAGCTGGTCCATCAAGCCACACTATCGGTAAAACGACAATTGTTTGATTGGTTATGTACGCAGATTCAGCGGCCCCTAAACGCGTTAGAAGAAACCATCCAAGACTTATTATTCGGTGATGATTTCACGGAGCCCGAATTTTTAACGGCAAAACTTACCTTAGTGGACACTTTGATTCAACGGGCGCGGCAATTGCCGGATACCTGGGAACGGGATTGGCAAGTCGAGCAGTGGACCATTTTACGTCTAAGGACCATGGTCGCCGACGCCGACATCGAAGCCTTCTGCCATGCTAACGTGGCCCAAAAACGGGTTCGCGACTATTACGTGGATTTTTGTTTACAACGACAACGCCCGCAGGAAGCTATTGACCTACTGCGGGAGGGAAAACGCGTTAATCGTGACTTAGTCGGCGTGGTGTGTCACGATAGTCATCGGCTCGCAACCATTTATCAGCAACTCGGTCAAACAACGAATTACCGTCAGGAACTCTGGCGCTTACTGACCGATTACGACCCGGCCAACCTGGACGACTTTAAGGCCTACCAGGCCTCGTTTCGTTCGTCCGAGTGGCCAGTGCAACGGCAAAAACTCCTGGCGGCGTTGAAGGACCAGGTGGCGCCTGCGGAGTTAACCCCGTTATATGCTCACGAAGGACTGGATCAGTCGTTATTACAAGCAATCATCGCCCAGAAGGGCCTAGCGGGCGTGCAGACTTACGGACCGGCACTGAAAAACAAGTACGCTAGGCAGATTATCCAAAAGTACGTGACCACCGTCCAGCAAGCCGTAAAAACGACCGGTACTCGTAAACATTATCGAAAAATCGTGGGGTGGTTACGGGAAATGGCAACCTATCCCAACGGGTCCATTCAAGCTCAGCAACTCATCAGTGAATGGCAACAAACCTATCCGCGACGTAGCGCCATGCTGGACGAGCTATCGCGATTTCGAGCCTAAAAATAAGAAATATAATTTAAAAAAGTGAGGTAAAGTATGGCAACCACAACCACGACACTGACGGACCTGGCTCAACCGGTTCATCAGCAGCTTCAGCAATATCGAATTCAACAAATTCAAGCCGTCTTGACCCTCTTAGACGAGGGCAACACGGTCCCGTTTATCGCCCGCTACCGCAAGGAACGTACCGGGACCCTAGACGAAGTCGCCATTCGTGAGATCGAAGACGAGGCTCACCGGCTACAAAAGCTTAACCAGCGCCGGCAAGACGTCTTAAAATTAATCGCGGAACAGGGGAAACTAACGCCGTCATTAAACCAGCAACTGGCCCAAGCAACCGCCTTACAACAGGTCGAGGATCTGTACCTGCCTTATAAGCAAAAGCGCCGGACCAAGGCCACCGTGGCCCGTGAAGCCGGGCTCACGCCACTGGCCCAGTGGTTGCTGACCTTTCCGCAGAGCGGGATTGACCAACGGGCCCGCACGTTCGTTAACGCGGACCAGGACCTGCCGGACTTAGCCGCGGTCTGGGCCGGGGTGCACGAGATCCTGGCCGAAACGTTTAGCGAGCAGGCGGCCTTTCGGGACTGGATTCGCCGCTACACTTGGCAACACGGCGAACTAACCAGCAAATTGAAGCGTCACGCCGAGGACGAACAACAGGTTTACGCGACCTACTACGATTTTCACCAACCGTTGAAGCAGCTACCGCCGTACCGGGTACTGGCGCTTAACCGGGGCGAACGCGAAAGGGTGCTCACGGTAGGGATTACCGTGGACCCCGCGTCGATCTTACAGTACGGCCATTTTCGCCTAGTCGGCCGACACCAAGGCCCGGCCGTGACCAAAATCACGGCCGCGTTTGCCGACGCCTACAAGCGGTTCTTAGGTCCGGCCATCGACCGGGAACTGCGCCGCCAATTGACCGACACGGCCGACACCCACGCCATTCAAGTCTTTGGTAACAACCTCTACCACCTCTTGATGCAGGCACCGTTGAAGGGCAAGGTCGTGATGGGCTTCGATCCGGCATACCGGACCGGCTGTAAGTTAGCCATCATGGACGCCAACGGCCGGTTCCTGACCAAACAGGTGATTTATCCGCATAAGCCCGCCAGCGCCAAGCAACGCGCCGCGGCCGGGCCGGAATTTAAACGCCTATTAGACCAGTACCACGTCGAAATGATCGCCATCGGTAACGGGACCGCCAGCCGGGAATCCGAGGAATTTGTCAGTGAGATTTTAAAGACGTTGGACCATCCGGTGTATTACGTGATCGTCAACGAAGCCGGGGCCTCGGTCTATTCGGCCAGTGCTAACGCGCGCGCCGAATTTGCCGACCTGCACGTCGAGGAACGCTCAGCGGTCAGTATCGGGCGGCGCTTGCAGGACCCCTTAGCCGAGTTGATCAAGGTCGACCCCAAGGCCATTGGCGTGGGGCAGTACCAACACGATGTGCCCGAAAAGGCGCTCGACGAACAATTGGATCGCGTCGTGGAAACGGCGGTGAACCAGGTTGGGGTCAACGTCAACACGGCCAGTTCGGAGCTTCTGACCCATATTTCCGGGTTAACGGCGACCACCGCACAAAATATCGTGACTTATCGTAACGACCACGGGGCCTTCGTCAACCGGCAGTCGCTGAAAAAGGTGCCCCGCTTAGGGCCCAAGGCCTACCAACAGGCGGTAGGGTTCTTGCGAATCATCGCCGGCAGTGAGCCGTTAGACAACACGGACATTCACCCGGAAAGTTATCCGATCGCCCGCCAACTTCTAACGGACCTGCACGCCACGGCCCAAGCCATTGGCATGCCCAAATTACAGCAACAGTTGGCGGGACTGAACCGCACCCAATGGGCCCAGCAACTAGATGTGGGGACCGCTACCTTAGCGGACATTCTCGACGTGTTGAGTAAGCCCGGCCGCGACCTGCGGGATAGCATGCCGGCACCGTTATTGCGCCAAGACGTACTGACCATGGCGGACCTGAAACCGGGGATGGAACTACAGGGGACCGTCCGTAACGTGGTTGATTTCGGGGCGTTCGTGGACATCGGCGTTAAGCAGGACGGGCTGGTCCACATTTCACAGCTGGCCGACCACTACGTCAGTGATCCCAGCACGGTGGTCACGATTGGTGACGTGGTGACCGTTTGGGTGATGAGTGTCGACGAACAACGGCAGCGGATTCAGCTGACTATGCGGCAAGCCCCTCAAGCTAAATAGCCTCCGCTCAAATGGTCTATTGACCGGAGGACCGAAGATGGTTTAAGATATGAGTTCAGCAATAAGGCGGTGAACACTTTATGACAGAAAAAGAGAAAATGATGGCTCTCATCGAAAAGAAGAAGCAAAACGGCCATAACAAGCAACGAACCGTGGCCAAGAATGACCGCAAGAACATGCGGAAGGGCCCGAAGATTTTTAACAAGTAGTCCCCTCTCGTTGGGCGCTTAAAATCGCGTTCTCAGATTAAAACACCCCCGTCGATTCATTGGCGGGGGCGTTTTTGACGTGCATCACGGCATCGTCTCAGCGGTGGGTCCGTGGTATACTAAGCACATCAAGTCATGAGAAAGGGGGGATTCGATGCAAATGCACAAGTCCATTAACATCGGCCCCAGTGGTCAACTGAACCACGTCTCCGCCCAGGAGAAAAAGGCCGCTCAGAGCAGTAAAGACAAGAAACAGGCGTTAATCAAAGCCTATCTGGATAAGAAACGACGACAGGCTAAGTAGGCTTGTTGGGCGTTTTAAGAGACGTTTGCCCACCGCTATACGTGGTGGGAGACGTCTTTTTTAGTGTAAGCTGGCAGTTTCGACCTTAAGGATCGCCGGAAAACGGGCAGTTGTTTTGTTCACGGGTTAAATTATAATGAAGTCAACAGGATACTTAACCACTAAAGGAGAATGAATATGGCCCCAATTCTAACTCGCAAAAAACGTCATTACTTACTGGTCCTCGCCGCTGCATGGGGGTGTTTCAGCTGGTTGACGCCCGCTAATGCAAGCGCTACCACTAATGAACAATCCCCGACCACTACGTCCCAACTGACGGTCACCGGTCAGCCGATCAAGACGCCGGCCACCCCGTATTATGCGGTCAACGGCGGGACGCTGTACGGGCTAACCCCTCAGGGCGACCGGGTCGGCTTAACGGCCACCCAAGATTTAAAGACCGTTCCGGCCACGACCTGGACGGCCACCGCCCAGCTAGCGGGGGCCACCCCCACCGGGCAGCCCGTCCGTTACCTTTACGTGCAAGCCGCCCGCACCGGGCTGACCGGTTGGGTGGATGTCACGCGCCTCGTCCCCGGACGGAATGCGCAGGTTTCCGCGGTACGCCAGGTGCCGGCCAAAAACTACGTTGCGGTCAAGGCCTTCAAAGCGGCGTCAGTGCCGACCCAAAGGGTGTATCAACTGACCGGTCCGGCCGCAGCCATGCGTTGGACGCACGGTCAGAAGCTGAGTCGAGCCAAGACCTACCGGGTCACCCAACGCCGGACCTATTACCAAGCCGGGCAGGCCTATACCTACCTGCACGTCACTAGCGGGAAGACCACCGGCTGGGTCTGGCAGTCGGATTTGAAACGCGGGACCGCCTACAACGTGGCTCACCACCAAGCCGCCATTAAGGTTAAGCTGCAGAAGTACCTTAATTTGGTGACTAAGGATCGGACCGCCGCGGTCGCCTTTTATAACCTCACTCCCGTCAAGGACAGCCGAGCGGCTAAGGCACCGCACGCGGCCGTTTACCGGCAGGGCAAGTTGGCCGTTAACGCCCGGGGCAGTCACGTCACCACGTCCGCCAGTACTTATAAGCTTTACATCGCCGCGTACTTACTGCATTTAAAACAACAGTACCGCTTCTCTTGGACCCCGGCGAACCGAGCGGGGATGACCCGCATGATTGTCAAGTCGGCCAACGATTACCCGGTCAGCGTCCTGCAACGCCACGGCCGCACGTCCATTAATCACTGGTTGGCCTCGCAGGGCTACTACGGGTCCCCGTTCAGTGCGGTTCGGGCTTCGCGGACCACGGCGAACAGCCTGGTTAAGGTCTTAAAGGATCTTCAACTGGGGCAAAAGGCCTTCACGAATCGTCAGGATCGCGCCTTTATCTTAAGCCTGATGAAACGCCAAGTTTATCGTCGGGGCATCCCCACGGGCGTGGCTCGAGCGAACAGGGGGACCATTGTTCAAGATAAGGTCGGCTTTTTAAACGACAACAACGGGGATGCGGGAATCGTCACCTTGCCGAACGGTCAACGATACATCCTCGCGGTTCTGACCTGGGGTCGCGGGTAACACGGGTTTAGCGGGTATCCACGAATTGCCCGAATTGCGGAGCACGTGCAAAAGATTGTTTACTAATCAAACAGGATTAAAACTCAACTAACGTATAAAACGATAATAATCCTACGTCTAAAATGATATAAATAATGTCCAGATGTCGATAGAATTATCTATCGGCATTTTTAATTGTGGGTAGATTATGTAAATTTTTGGAAACCGTTATGTACAAGTTATGTAAACGGTCTTGTTTGACCAAATTATTTTTGTTAGATTGAGCCTGATATAGGGAAGTGATGATTTTATGGTTGGTATAGATTTTTCAAAGTTAATAGTACATATGAAAAAAACATCTGTCTCAGAAGCTCCAGGATGTCTTATGACCTTAGCGGCCCCTATGGGAAGTGGCAAGACTTATGGCATTATTCATTACATAAGCCAACAAGTCGTAGACAATCCTGACTTTCGCACTTTCTTTGTAACCAATGATAAGAAGGGATTACACTCTAAGAAATTTTTGGATGCAGTTCAAGAAGCCTATCAAGATAAAAACGGACATTCAGCATCGAGTCATTATCTTCATCAGCGAGTGGCAGTATTAAAGGCTTTGCCAGATACGGTTACAGATTTGCTGGAGGCAACGCTACCTTCGGAATTAGAAACTCATCATATCAAGTACCTTATTAGTGTTCTAAAAGACTATCAAAAACGTTATCAAGATCAACCTAATGAACTTGATAATGATAATGGTAATGATTGGAAAAACTTAAAACAGGCTTACGAGGATGTTAAACAAGCAATAATTGACCAAGTCGCTTTTAATTTACATTTAGATTTACCATTATCCCAAATTAATCGCCATAAAATTCAACACTACGCTATCTCCCAGAAGACACCACTAGCTTACTTTCTAGAAAAACATTTCCCGACACTTAATTTAAAGACACATCAACTAATTATCTTAACCTCTGCCAAGTTAATTAGTACTTATTTAGATTTCTTCACACGAAGGTCGTTACCAGTTAGTCAATCGCAGTGCTTAGGAAATGCTTTAGTTGTTATCGATGAAATTGATAACTTGAAAACCGCGGCCTTGGATAAAATTATTGATGATGCGCAACAGTTTCCAGTTGACTTTTTGCCTTTCTTTAAAGAAATCTTTGTTGGTGTTAATAATCCGCAAAAAAAGCGATCGGCTAATATTTTAAAAATTTTACGTCGTAATCATAAATTAAGTTTTTTGAAGCACCAAGTTAATTTTCTAGCCCAGGTATACGAACTAGAAGAGGATTATAAGACGGTTGGGTTCCATGTGACTAACAATTTTATTTTTACCCTAAGTAACCTTACGGGGACCAGCAATGGTCCTTGGTGGAGTTACCAAGATAAAAGTGCTCAACAGGTTAAACTTTATACTGCTAAAGCACCTAAAGGTGACCATTTACATTTTTATCGAATGTTACGACAAATGGGACACTTTCAATTGATGCTAACCCAGCTAATTAACGATTGGGCTAATCAGTATCAAAAAGAGATCAATCAAGAACGCCAAGACCTAGACAATCAGTTGAGTTTAGATGATGCGATTTTAACCATTTGTGATTGTCTAGGTTTTTCTGCTGAATCTAAACATCTCGTTTTAAGCCTACACCAACGACTGGGATATCTTCACGGGAGACCATTAGCTCAGGCTCAGGATGATAAATATGGACGGTACTTGCAAAGAACGGGGCTTCAGTTATTTTCAATGACTGATAGTGACGCTCACCTAAATCGAACAGCATTAGGCGCTGTATTTATACAAGAGACTCCCGAAAAGTTTTTATTAAAACTAGCACAACGTGGAATGGTTTTAGGAATGTCTGCTACGGTAGACTTAGAGACCGTTCTTGGTAATTTTGATTTTGGCTTCTTAAGAGAACAGTTAGGCGTTCATTTCATAGATGGCACCAAGGATCTATCTTTGGAGACTCGGCGCCAATTTGATGTCACTCAGCGCTGTCGCCAGCAAAAAACTACCGTTAAAATTTTACCTGTCGTTTCAGAATTCGGTGATTTTGAGGACGGGGGATGTATGCGGCGGTTAATTCACAAACGAGTACCTAATGCAAATCAGCTCTTTCAAAAAGACGATACTGTACAGCAGCTTGAAGATATTGTTCAACAACTAATGTGTGACGTTCAGCGAGGAAATTCTGGTGACTATTATCAGAATCGCTATTTAAACCTCTTCGATAGTTTTATTTGTTTTTTGATTCAGCCTAAAATGCCAACCTTTTTAGGTTTGCAAAGTGTTTTACCCAAGGCACAAGATACGCCTCATGAAGAACAAATGTCTGAAACGACCATTCAACAAGTCTTTGAACTGTTGACAAGTATTCTCTGTTCCCAGGAAAAAGAAACGCCTCAGCTACGAATTATTAAAAAGTCTAAGTTACCAAATAAAAAGACGGTTGAAACCCAAATCAGTGAAGCTTTACGGCTTCCCGAAAAAATGAAAACCCGGGTTTACTTACTTAGTGCCTATCAAACCTTAGGGGTCGGACAAAATTTGGTCCATACCATAGGTAATCTAGAAGTCAATTGGGCCATTAACATTGCACCACAAAATGCTGATTTGAAGGATCCCCGGCAACAAAGGATTGATATTTCTGGAATTTATTATGGGCCAATCACTCATATTTTTGCTGACACAAACCAAGTTCCTTTGCACCAACTCACCAAAAGTTGGATTTTAAAGTACTATCAGATTTATAGTCTTGTTGATAATCATGAAATTTCTTTACTGGATGTCCAAAAATATATCCGCAATCAAAATAAGCACCGCCATGCGTCGCAATTTCGCCAAACAATTAGTTACGTTGGTGCTCAAACACGAATTATTTTACAAGCAGCTGGGCGCCTTGACCGAACCTTTAACAAGGTACCAGTAACGTTGGTCGTTATTAGTGCAGAGATTCTGAATTATTTTAATGTTTTTCCACTAAGCGATGATCAACTCGGTCCAATTGCACAAGCATTACGAGATTATCAACGAGAAAAGAAACTGCCGACGTTAACTAAAAAACAGATGATTATTAACCATTGGAATAAACAAACTAAGTTGACACAAGCCCGTGTAAATTGGTTAAAAAAACATTTACAAGAATCAATTCCTGCTGAACAATTTAAAAATTATCGTAAACATCTTTTATGCCATCCAACAGAAAGCTTTGAAGATTATCACTCTTTCGAAAAGATGCCTGAATTTACCTATCTTGAAGGTTTATCTCGTGAGTACCGGGTCGAAAGGAAGGGAGAAAGCTTTACTTTTCTACCAGAAAATCAAGGTCATGAAGTTGTCTCTGCCCAAAGTACTGGATTAACCGCTATGATGCAGAATCCTACCCTGGCAGCCTATTTTGATAAGCATCATTATCCCCGAAAATGGGCAGAGCTACCGTATAGCATGAATCCTGTTCAAGTAGATAGTTATAAAGGCTATTTAGGTGAGGTTTGTGGAAAAGTTTTAATGGAGCGTTACTGGCACGTTGTTTTAAAGCCGTTGCCACAAGTGTTTAATGAATTTTTTGATTTTGAAACCACTAATAAAGTACTTATTGACTTTAAGAATTGGCGTCAACCCCATCGCCGAGATGTTCAGCAGGAACGACGTCATGTTCAAGATAAACTAAAAGAGATCCGCGATGCCGATCCAAATTGCAATTGGCGAGTTTTGATTGTTAATATTTTACAACCGGTTGATGGACAAAACTACCGAATACAACCCACTAATGATGGCCGTATTTTAGAAGTTCCATATTTGTTGAATCAGCAGGGGCAATCTATCCTTACTCCCAGTGATCGAAAAAAGGTGGCAGATTTTTTAAATGAATGATTGCAAAGAGGTAACTTTTACCAACTATATTCCCTTTCAGCTTGATGAGGTTGGATTTGATCAGCGATATCATCTATTACTAGTGGAAACTTCGAATCCTAAAAAACTAAATAGTTGGTTTAATGCTTGTCCAATTTTAGCGATGCACCGACTAGCCCGAAATTACAATTCAAAAACTCAAAGAGCAGAAGGTCCATACCGCTACTTAGCGATGATCCGTCGACAAACCGTCTTACCTCCAAAAAACGGTAATATTAGGGTGACTTTAGTTAGCTTACACCAGGCCTTGCATCAGGGAATTACGCCGAGCAACATTGTCCTTATGATGTTGAAACAGATTATTCAGTGTCGAGTTAAAGGTCAGGTACTCTGCAACCAAAACGCAGTTAGTGAGTTGTATATAACCTTGATGCATAGTTATAAACCCCAAAAACATTCTTTGGTGGCGATTGAAGTCCTTTTAGAAAATCAGGTTTTACGTTTAGTTAGTCGGACCCTTACGGAAACTACTAAGAGAGGATATGTTCTAAGTGATGGTTGTTTAAAATGGGCCGATGGTGGGGATGGTCCCTTTTTTAAGAAGGGCAGTCGAAACGACTCTAAAAATCTCACAATGTTTTTATCTCTACAGAGTCTTCAGAAATTCAATAATAGTAAAGCCGGAATTGCTTATCGACTAGTCTCACAGTTACAAGCAAAATATCTTGATTGTTTCAAAATCGCTCCCCATTTTTATACGTGTTCTCCACAATACTATACAGGACGTGTTAAAAACTTTTCTGAACAACAAGCATTAAAACTATTAGCGCATCACACTTTAAACTTAATCACGTCCTCTACGAATCAATACGTTGATAGCTTAACTTGTTATTTAAAACAAGTTTTAATGCAAAGTACCCGGCTACAAAAAAATAACACTCTTGTGACTACCAGCACTCAGCCTCAACCTGGACTGAACATCCAAGTAGTTCTTGACCAAGACGATCCTTCTTATTTATTGGGAACTGCAACGACGATTATTCAGCATGTAACCGTGACGAACTTTGGCCAGGGTGATGTTGATTATCACTTTCAATGGCAAGTTAAAGCGGATCAAGATGTTTGGGATAATGCCCAATTTCGTACAACAATTTACCAGTTGTTGATTAAAAATGATGTTTACAATTATCAACTTAGTTTACCTGCTTCAAATGAAATTCAATTTTCCACAAGATATCGTTATTTAGATTTTCATAAGGACAAAATGGGTGTTCACGTTACGCGATTAACAATTGATTTAACAGGCCACTTACATTTTGAACAGCTTAATTTAAAAAATACTGCTACCCCAAAAGGCTCTACGGAATTTGAACGTGTTGCCCGTGCAATTTGGCAATGTTCTACAGAAAAACCGAGTCTATTACTAGGGGGACTGCAAATCGGTCAACAGGCCTTTGCTATCTATAGAAGTAATTTAAAAACTATCCCTAATTTATCCAAAATTAAAGAGGCGTTGGTTTCTGCTAGGCAAAGTAACTATGTTAAGCTTGCAGACTTAAAAATCGCTGCACAATTAGTTGTACCAAATAATAAAAAAGATAATTGTCGAAGGGATCAATTACTTACAGATTTACAAAAAATTTCTAAAGGGAATCTAACAATCGCTGAGGTTCGACAGAGTTTTTCACAAAATTGGCAATCGAATGTAATGAAAAATTTTGCTAAGCTTTACCATGATCGATCTAATCAGTGGCTTTATCTCCCTGTTCGAAAATTTAAACCTTACTGGATAGGGACATATGGCATCGGCTTAATTGGACTCAATGGGAACACCTATTATTACGTTGGTCAGCAACAACCTCTTGATTTAAAGATGACCCGGGCTGTCCAACTGAAGAAAATAGTTGCTGTAGATACTAATCGATCAGTTTTAGATAATCAGTTGGCTTTTAATGTTTTGGAAAATTTATTGCAAGTAGGATTCATTCGATACCAACAATACACAATTCTGCCATTTCCGTTTAAATATATTCGAGAGTATCTTGATATGGTAAATCATCAAAATAACCTAAATAATCAGCATCGTTGAACTTGTCAGTATAGTTGAAGTACACCGCAAATAGTTAACTAAAAACGTCCCTAAGATCTACCCAATTAAAATAATCCCCCTGAGTTTGGAAACTTAATTCCTACTCAGGGGGTTAACTTTATAAACAGTTATTTGCAATTTTGACGTGTGTAAGGGGCTATCAATAATGATCACAGGCGGAATACAAATACAACGTGTCACCTTCGACTCGATAAATCAACCGATGCTCGCTGGTAATCCGTCGGGACCATTTGCCGGCTAACTCATGCTTTAGGGGTTCTGGTTTTCCTTGTCCAGAAAAGGGATGCCGAGTAATGTCTTTGATCAAATCATTGATCTTGCGGATCCTTTTCTTATCGCCTTGGTTTTGCCAGTACCTGTAATCTTGCCAAGCATCATCTGACCAATAAATTCCCATATCAGTCATCTTCGGGATTTATTAGAGTATGGTGCGTTCCTTGGCCCTTGGCAAATTAAGCGTCTCCACGTCTAATTTTGGCCATTAGTGGTTGATTTGACAGAATTCGCATCGTTTCGTTCATGGCATCATAGTCATCTTTGGATAGAACCACGATGTCATCTTCACCCTTTTTAGTGGTGACAATCAGGGGTTCGGAGTCTTCATTAACCGTTTTCATAAAGGATTTAAGATTTTGCCGAAAATTCGTGTAGTTAACAGCGTCCATTAAAATCACTCCATTATGTACGGCATATTGTACATGTGGAGGAGAAAAAAGACAATCCTTTAGCTCAATAGCGGCAAAAATAGCCCCCAGTTGAGCAAGACGGTGATAGGCATAGCAAAAAGAAACCATGGTCTGAGTTCTATAAAACAAAGTTACCACCTCTGAATTCGCACAGCTGAATTTCTCAAATTAACTTCTAATCGTCTAACCAACCAGCATAAGCGAGATTTAATCTGACAAGAATTAACTATGGTAATCCTCCCCATAAATAAATCGGTGGAGCTTGCGATACTGCTCGCCTAATTTCCGTTCGTTCTGATTATCCTTAGGGTGGTAATACTGACGACCTTCGAGGCCCTGAGGCATGTAGTTTTGCTGGGCAATCTGATGCGGTTGCTGAAAGGGGCTATCAATTAACCCACCACCCGTGATTTCCTCCGAATGTTTATAATGCATGTCGCGCAAGCCGCGGGGCATCGGGTGCAGGTTCGGGTGTTCGGTATCTTGATCCAACTGCTCCCAGGTCTCATCAAACGAGCCAGATTTAGGTGAAATACACATCAGCATCGTGGCAAACATCAGCGGGTACTTGGCCTTGGGCATGCCCACCTTTTCGGCCTGATTCGCCGCGACCACGATTTGGGTGACCTGTTCCGGGTTGGCCAAGCCAATATAGGTGTAAGGAATTTCCCGTAAGCGGCGAACCACCGAGGGCAGGTCGTCGTTTTTGAGGAGAATCGCCAAATAGTACAGCGCGGCGTCGGTATCCGAACCGGCCATCGAGTCCGAATAGGCGGCCAGGTAGTCGTAGTGCTTGGTCGCCTTGCGGTCGTAACTAAAGTGTTGTTGCCGGGCAAAGTGCTGGACGGCCGCCACGGTGAGCTGGGTGGCGTCGATGGCGTGCAGGGTTTCCAGAATGTTCAAGGCCACCCGGAGGTCTCCGTCGGCCGCGGTGGCAATCAGGTCGAGGGCGGACGCTTCGATCTGGTCGTCGTGCCACTGGTAAACCGTGGTGACCGCCCGCTGTAAGGTGGCTTTAATGGCCGCCTCGTCTAACGGTTGAAATTCAAAAATCTGGCAACGGGAGCGAATGGCCGGCACGATGGACATGATGGGGTTCTCGGTCGTGGACCCAATCAACATCACGTGGCCATTTTCCAGATGAGGCAGAAGAAAGTCCTGTAATGTCTTGGTCATGCGGTGAATCTCGTCGATCAATAACACGAACGACTGATGGGGGTACCCGGCGATGGCGTCCGTGAGCTTGGCCTTGTTTTCGGTCGAGGCGTTAAACGCGACGAACGGATACTTGTTGTTGGCGGCAATGAGCCGCGCCAAGCTGGTTTTACCGGTTCCCGGGGGTCCCCAGAGAATTAGGGGAATGTTGACGTGTTGGTCAATGATTTGACGGAGCGGCTGACCGGGGTCTAAAAGCGCGGGTTGTCCCACCATCTGGTCCAATGATTGGGGTCGCAGCTGGTCGGCTAGGGGGGTATTGAAGGCCAATGGAAGGCTCCTTTCTAGTTGTCTTAACCGTAAAGTTATAGGATAAGCATAGCACGAACCGCCAATCTTGATTTGGTTTTGGCTCGCTTAGGTAAGGGGAAATGAAGGGTCAAACTGGCACCATGGTGACAACCATTAAAGTGAGGTAATCAGATGGTCAACGTTAAATTTGGTGATTTTTTGAAACAGGAATTACAAGACCCTGAGATTAGAGCCGGTTTTGAAAAACAAAATGATAAGCTGTTCGGGCCGTTGCGGTCAGACAAGTTGGAAAACAGAAGGCGGCCGATAAAGCGGTATCTCCGCAATTGCCCCGCCACTCAAACTATCAAATTAAGCTGGCACTAAATTTAACAAAAGGTCGCCTGAAATCAGCATTCAGGCGACCCTTTTGTTTTGGGCCCACGGTTAATCTAACCCTAAGCGCTGGCGAATATCGTTACTAGAAACCGTTTCACCGCGACTCATTTTCAGGTTAGCCCTGGCATCGCGGTAATCCACATCATCGGCCGTTCGTGTCAAAATAGTCGTTCGTAGATAGGTGGTTACCGTAACGCCGTGAAAATCAGCCATGGCTTTGATCTGTTGATATTGATCAGTTGTGAATTCCAATGAAACATCTTTGGTCTTAGTCACTTTCATCACGTTTCTTTCTCATGACGGTTCAATCAAATAAGCCAAACTATAGTCGTCAACGTAGTGGCCGTTCAGGTAAAACGCGTCTCTGGCCCGCCCCTCAACTTGAAACCCTTGTTGCGTGTAGAACTGACGGGCAACTTGGTTGGTGGCTAAAACGTTTAGCTCGATGCGGTGAATCCCTTGCCGCCGGGCTTCGGCCTTTAAGGCGGTCATCAACCGCCCACCGACACCTTGATGTTGCACATTTTGGGCCACACCAATGCCAATATTCCAGGTGCGGTGCATTGACGGGTAGGGCGACTGGGGGTTCCAAGAAATCATCCCCAGGACTTGCGTTCCACGAACGGCGACTAATTGGCTGCCGGCTGGGTAACGCTGCCCGTATGCAGCGAGACTTTTAAGACGTACCGGACCGGGACTATTGGTCGAATTCCAGATGGTGTGATCGATGGCAAATAGTTGGGCTAAGTCTTGCGTTTCGGAATACCGGATTTTGACGGTGAGCATGGTTTTTAACCCCCTTAGGTTATTGACGATGATTTATAATTATCGTTATGGCGGTGACCTAGTTACCCATGCCGTTCGAAAGCCTAACGGTTAGCTGGCACCACGGGTGTGCATGGAGATCAAGTTTAGCCTTAATCATTCCCACGCCACTTCTACAGGACTTGTTTAACTACTGATGATATGATTCAATTAAGAATTCTTAATCTAGGCTTCCGGCCGGAACATCGGGTTAACCGGCATATCAATAATTAAACTCACTGCTAATCGTACTGCGCATTAAAGGAGAATACCAATGACGTTATCATCAACTGACGAAAAGCTTCATCAAGCCTATCTGCAGCTCATCCTAGACTATCCAATATATAAAATCAAAGTGAGTCAGGTCACCCAAAAAGCCGGTGTCAGTCGGGGGACTTTTTATACCCACTACGACTCAATCGCTGACTTACTAGAGGATATTGAATTTAGCTTACTTGAGGCCATTCCGAAAACACCGAATCTGAACCAAACGTTAAAAAATACGGCGGTGATTTACGACTTACTAATTAAGAAGCTCGCGTATTTAAAAACTAAGTTACCCGTTCTCCGGGCACTCATGAGCGACCATGGCGATCCCCATTTTAAGTACGAATTAAATCAGTATTTCTTACCGGACATTTTAGAATACGCTAAATTTAATCAAGGATTGGCCTTGGATTCATTACAAGTGACCTTAGTTAACGAAGCACTGAACGGCTCAAGAATGAGCATCTTGCAGTGGTGGGCTTATCATTCCGAGACACTAACAATTGAGCAATTGGCCGCCTTCTTAACGCAATATGTCCAGTCAGTGACCAGTTCTTTGAAAATGAATTCACATTAAAATAGGCTTCCAGAAAAGGCTGAGAGTATTGTCCCAGCCCCTTCAAGGAAGCCCGTTTTAAGTCGACGATGGTCGCGATACAGATTACTTGCTTTCGGCTAATAATTTTAACATTTCACCGACCTCTAGGGCAAAGTGAATAGTGTGACCATCCGCGATAGCTTTGGGGGCATCCTTCGGGCAGAAAAAGGTAGAAACAATCTTTAATCCGCCCGCTACAGGTTTCACTTCGTGGATGGCGCCCACGTGAATGTCAAAACCATCCGCCAATTGAAGCGCTCCTGCAACGCATACGGGGTAGTCTGTATGGCGTTGAGCACCCGTGAAGGACGGGATTTCTGGGGTAGCAACGCCCTTGGTCATGGTTGGTTCACCAAAGCACCCGAACGCTTCCATAATCGTTTGCCCACTTTGAATCGTGCCCTTGACTCCATAATGTTCGGGCATGATCTGGTACGGGGTTTCCCCATCCTGAGCAGTGGCCATCGCTGCTTGAAAGTCTGCGAGCGTTAAACCTTGAATATCAAATTTTGTGACGCCGAGCCAACAACCTTGTTCCTCAATGGGGCGTTGGTTAAATTGTTTCCATCGCCGTTCGGAATCATCAAACAGGGGTTTCATCAGGTCATAGGTTTGATCAGCTCCTAGCCGGGTATGCGTTTTTTCTAATAAGTTAAGTGCCTGATCGGGTTCGAGCCAATTTAAGTCCGCCGAGGAATAATCCCGGCCGTTGGCATCCGTCAATTTAACGCCCAATTCCTTAAACTCGTGCAGGACGTGTAATGCCCGTTCATACTTAAGTCGTTGTAACTGATCGCTCGAATACGCTTTGTCGTCTAACGTGATCGCCATTTTAAAATTACTCATCATTAATCCCTCATTTCTCAAGTGTTGAGCTTATTGTACTGAATCCGCGCTAGGGGCAATGAACATTTTTTCTGTTTTGTTCAATTCAGAAGTTACCTGCCTGAACTTAAAAAAGTTGACTTTTAATAATAAGTGTAGCATACTACGCTTTATCGAAAGGAAGTCAGCCGATGAATACCATATTTGAAGATAATATTGGACGAAATTTAAAAACCCTCAATAATCTGGTAGAAAAAAAGTTGAACAACGATTTACGCTCGTTAGGCGTCAACCTCACCGGAACCCAGATGTCCGTACTGATGCAACTATTTACGAATCAAGGAACGCCGTTAACCCAAAAACAGATCGAAACCGAGCTAAAACTTAGTCATCCCACGACGCGCGGTATCAATAAGCGACTGGTGAAAGCGGGCTTAGTGGAAACTCAGGTCGTTCCGACGGACAAACGGCAGGTTCAGCTGCAATTAACGGCAAAGGGGCAGGAGCTGATTACGACCTACAGCAGCCAACTAGAAAAACAAGTCGCACTCGTTGAAACCCAAATGCTCCGCGGAATTAGCCCTGAAACGCAGACAGTTGTTCTCGCGGCCATCCGCACGATGATTCACAACATGGCGTAAATAAGGTAGGCCACAAGAGGGCCTATTATTTTTAAACAAAAGTGTAGCTAGCTACGATTATGAAAGGAAGTTTTGCGATTGATTACAATTAATTCATCAACGAAAACAAAAAACCGCATGCTGGGGGTCCTCTTAATTGGGGCCTTCACGATGTTACTCACCGAAACCTTCTTTAACAACGCCTTACCGACGATCATCAAGCAATTTGCGGTGACCCAGTCAACCGCCCAATGGGTGAGCACCGGGTACCAACTAGTTGCCGGACTGATGATTCCGGTTTCGGCCTGGGTCTTTCACCGCTTTAATACCCGCTACACGTTTATCACGTTGGTCGGTCTATTTTTAAGCGGGTGCCTACTGGGATTCTTCGCAAATTCCTTTGGCGCCTTATTGGCGGGGCGTCTGATTCAAGCGGTGGCCGCTGGTTCGATGATTCCGTTGATTCAAAACGTCGTGCTCGTCCTGTATCCGGTGGAACGGCGTGGAACCGTGATGGGGGTCATTGGGCTGGTCGTCGCGTTTGGTCCGGCCCTGGGACCGACGGTGGGGGGCTGGATCATTGACAGCTTAGGACTGAAATGGTTATCGGGTTCGCTAATTCCCTTGACGCTACTGTTACTCGTGGCCGCGATTTTCTGGGTACGCCCAGTTGTCCAAACTGAAAACGTTAAGGTCGACGGGTGGTCGATCTTAGCCTCTTCGTTAGGATTTGGCGCCTTACTCTATGGTTTCTCGGAGATTGGCAACACCGGTAGTTTGAGCTGGGTCAGCACCATTTTCTTAATCGGTGGTCTGGTCATTTTAGGCCTGTTTGGTCGGCGTCAGCTCAAGTTGGCCAACCCGTTAATCAATCTTACGGTCTTTAAAAACCACGTCTTTACGTTGACCACGGCCCTAAGCGCGTTAAGCAACATTGCGCTGTTAGGGGTTGAATTGGTTCTCCCATTATACCTACAACGCGTGCACGGTCTTTCCGCGCTGGCTTCTGGCTTGGTTTTACTCCCCGGCGCCTTATTAGAAGGTCTCATGAGTCCCATCTCCGGGAAATTATACGATAAATATGGCATTAAACCCATTTCGTTGGTGGGATTTGGTGTGATGGCCCTGGGAACCTTTCCCATGCTCTTCTTGACGTCAACGACTAACTTAGTTTGGATCGCCGTGGCGTACGCCTTTCGTATTATCGGGGTCGCCACCGTCATGATGCCAACCTTTACCGAGGGGATCAACGCCTTAGCTCCCGAACTGTCGATTCACGGCAACGCGGCGTCTTCCACCGTTCGTCAAATTGCGGGGTCACTGGGAACGGCCGTTTTGATGATGCTGGTCTCGTTTGGGACTCAAGGTGGGCGCACCGAACACCTATCTCAGGTGGCGCAGTTAAATCACGGGTACTGGTTCTCATTTTTAGCGGCCTTTTTGATGGCAATCCTAGGCTTAGTCCTCTCCTTAGCGTTGAAGCGCAAACCAGCCGTGACCACCGAAAACCAACAAGGGTAGGCGTTAGGCCAACGGATGGTGATTATTTGAGCGTTCCATTCTGGTCCCATTCGAATTTTGTTTTGGTGGGCCGTTACGAGGCAACGGTAAGCGAGGTAAGTAGTCGCTAAAAAGTCCCTAAGATTGGGTGTTCCGACCAACCTTAGGGACTTTTTGAATGATAGATAAATAAACTGCACGTTCAAATCTTTGTTGATATAATTTTTACAGTTTCTTTAACCCATCCCGTTGCTCCTCATCGATCATATGGGTGTACAACCCGGTGGCGCTGGTAGAGTTCTGTCCCAACTGAGTGGCCACGAGTTGCTCGTTCTTGGTGGCCAGATAAAGCTTGGACGCCAGTGTATGGCGCAACTTATGCGGCGTGATCCGCACCTTGAAGGCCGCCGAGTACTTGGCGACCATCTTTTCGATGGTGTTGGCCTGCATGCGCGACGCCTGCCCGCGGTAAATGGTTAAAAATAGGGCCCGGTCCCCGGGGGCCGCATGGTACAAGGCTGGTCGCTGGTCCACGTAGGCCTGAATGTAGGGCATGGTCCAGGGCGCAATTGGTACCGTATCGCGCTGGCCACCCTTACGAATCACGCCAATCGTACTGGTCTTCAGGTTCAAGTGACGCAAATCGGCGTTGGCGGCCTCCGACACCCGCAGGCCACTACCCAGTAACAGGGCGTTAATCGCTAAATCGCGAACCTTATCACGCCGAAAGTAGCGTTTTTGCGTCGGGGTCAACAGTGCCTCGTATTTGTCGTCAATGAAGGCCAGGTAGTCGTGGTCCGTGTTGCCCAGCATCAGCTTGGTCTTCAGGTTCGCCGCCCGGGTGGCATAGGTCTCGTTAGTCCGCACCAGGGCAATTTTGTGCATCACGTTGCGGTCGAAGTAGGCCTCCCCGTGTTCATCTTCCGTATCCTCGGTCAGGTATTTAAATAGTGAGGAGAGGGCGTTTAACGACCGGTTAATGGTCGGGTGTGACCGACTCCCGGGGGCGCCGTTGTCCTTGGTCTGGTTCAAGAGGGCGGACTTATACAGCTCCACGGTCTCTTTTTTCAGATGGGCCAAGACGTCGAGCTGAAGGTCGGCCGGTTTAGCGGCGGGGGTCAGGCCCTCACTAATCAGCCAGTTAAAAAACCGGCGAAATTCGGTCAGGTACTGGTACAGGGTTGCCGGCGACAAGGGAATCGTGGCCTTGGCCTGGTAGTACTCCTGGACGAACCAGGGTGCCGTCGCGAGTTCTTGGTCGATTAATTTTAAGTAGTGCTGTTTTTCCATAAGCGAGGCCTCCAAACGTTGGTTCTAATGGTTTCATGATACCAAGAAAGCGTCCGGAATGACAACCAATGTTCTCTAACTAACGGTGCCGCCCCAGTTTGCGCCAAACGCGGTGGTGTTGCATAAGTAAAACTGATAAATAACCAGCTTATTTAGAATTGGTCAATTGGGCATTGACGCGTAAACTAAGACTTATCAATTAACTTAAAGCCCAAATAGCAATGGAGGAGATTTTAAGATGAAAGCAGCAACGTTTATGACACCCGGCAAAATGGTCGTTAAGGATTACGCGAAACCCGAAATTCAGAAACCCACGGACGCCATCATCAAAATCGTGCGGGCCTGTGTCTGTGGCTCCGATTTATGGTGGTACCGCGGGATTGCCAAGCGTGAAGCCGGTTCAACCACCGGGCACGAGGCCATCGGAATCGTCGATGCCGTGGGCGCGGACGTCAAGGACGTGCAAGTCGGCGACTTCGTCATCGCACCCTTCACTCACGGCTGTGGTCACTGTGCCGCTTGTTTGGCGGGCTTTGACGGCGATTGCTTAAACCAAGAAGCCGGGGGCAACGGGGGGTACCAAGGCGAATACCTGCGTTTTACCAACGCCAACTGGGCGCTAGTCAAGGTTCCCGGCCAACCCGCCGACTACTCCGACGAAATGCTTAACAATCTTTTGGCCTTAGCCGACGTGATGGCGACCGGTTACCACGCCGCGGCCAGTGCCGAGGTTAAAAAGGATGACACCGTCGTCGTGCTGGGCGATGGCGCCGTGGGATTGTGTGGCGTGATTGCGGCTAAGTTGTTAGGCGCCAAGCGCATCATTGCGATGAGTCGTCACGCCGACCGGCAGGCCTTAGCTAAGGAATTTGGGGCCACGGATATCATCGCTGAACGGGGTGACGAAGCCGTTGCCAAGGTCATGGCCTTGACCGGGGCCGGGGCCGACGCGGTCCTCGAATGTGTCGGCACGGAACAGTCCATCGACACCGCCGTTAAGGTCGGCCGTCCCGGGGCCGTCGTCGGTCGCGTGGGCGTGCCCCAAAAGCCGGAAATGAACACTAACAACTTGTTCTGGAAGAACATCGGACTACGGGGCGGTATTGCGTCCGTTACGTCCGATGACCGGAAAATTTTGTTAGACGCCGTCCTCAAGGGCGACATCCATCCCGGGAAGGTCTTTACGCAACGGTTTACCCTCGACCAAATTCAGGCGGCCTATGAAGCCATGGATCACCGGGAAGCCATCAAGTCATTGTTAGTCATTAGTGATTAAAAGGAGCTCATCTAATGAAAAAAGTCTTAATTATTGGGGCCACGGGAACCATTGGTGGTGCCGTGCGCCAAACCCTCTTAAACGAAACGGATGATCAGTTAACGTTGTTTGCGAGAAGTACGGGACGGTTACAACCCAGTGACCGGGAAACGGTCGTCACCGGGGATGTGACCAACGATGCCGACTTAGACCGGGCGCTGGCTAACCAAGAAGCCGTCTTCGTGGCGTTGAGTGGCCCGTTAGGTCAGTTTGCCCGTAAGATTGTCGCGGCCATGGACCGTAACCAGGTCTCACGCCTGTTGTTTATCACCTCAATGGGGATTTATAACGAGATTCCGGCAGCCGTTGGCAGTAACGGAAACCTAGACCATAACGGCGTTTTGCGGCCGTACCGGGAAGCCGCCGACGTGGTAGAGGCCTCCGATTTGACCTACACCGTGATTCGGCCGGGCTGGTTCACCAACGGTCCCGTCAATTATGAGGTTACGCGCAAGGGCGAACCCTTTGGCGGCCATGACGTGTCGGTAAGTTCCATTGCCGACTTTGTCAAACAGGCCATCGCAGATGATGACTATTACGCCCGCGATAGTGTGGGATTAAACACGAAATAGCTTAAAACAGCCCACCTGAAAATTGGTTATCCAATTCCCAGGTGGGCTGTTTAGCGTCTATTTTGGTCCAGATGCGATAAGATAAAGATAACTTACGGTAAAGAGATTTAAAATAAGGGAGTGCTTAGCATGCCAGACAGCCACGAAATCAAACCAATGACCACCAAGGTTTCCAGCAAGGGGCAAATTGTGATTCCAACCACCATTCGCAAACAGCTGGCACTCATGCCAGGGGATGAACTTGAAATAACGACCAATGTGGATGGTCAAATCGTCCTCACTAAGGAACCGGGTCAATTAACCTGGAGTCAATTAATTGTGGGGCTGCCCGTTGAGGACGTGTTCATTGATAAAAATGGTCACTTTGACGCTACCAAGTCACCTAACTTTGCAGCATGGGTGACTGAAGACGACTAATGGCCATTTCGATTGCTGACGTGGATTGTCACATGCTCTATCGCTTGCCCATACAGGTCATCACTCATCGAGTACCCATTGGTCGACTAACAGTCCGTGACCAAGCAGACCTATTCAAATTTGTTTAACAACACCGCCCCGATGGAATTCGTTAATTGCGTTCAATGACGGCCACGATATAGAGGATTAATGAACTTCAAGGCCCGGAAACCCGGGCCTTTCGTGTCTAAAAGGGGGCTAGGATCCTCCTATCTTGATCAAGAGACACTTCCAAGCTTTGAGTGTTGCCGATTATTTTTAAAATAATGACCGTTAGTCATTGACTATCGGTCATATTTGCTTTATAGTAATCCCATCATCAAGAAACGAGGTGTCACGAATGACCAATCGTCAGGTCGCCGCCGCTGCGACGCGCAAAAAGTTAATTGACACGACCGATCAGTTGATTCGGAAAAAAGGATACGACTCAATCTCGGTTGAAGACATTACCAAGGCTAGTGGGGTCGCTAAGGGCACCTTCTATAACTACTTCAAGAAAAAAGAAGACATTATTCAGGCTTTGACCCAGAGCCACTTATCCGACCTAACGGCACAGATTCCTAAGTTAGGCAATCAAGACCCCCAAGACAGTATCCGCCATTACCTGAACGCGTATTTACAGGTCGTCGTTGATTCCGATGTCCAGCTGGCCCGGCAATGGATTCGCTACATCGTGGAACCGACGAATCATCAAAAGTGGGAATTTGATTTAGGCTCACTGGAACAGTTATTGACCAACTTGGTTCAAGAGGGGCGGTTAAGTGCCGCAACCCCGGTCACGCCATTGGCTCAGCTACTAACTACCGAAATTTACGGCTTGGTTTTTAGTTGGTGTATATCGCCCGAGACAATCGACCCGCTCAAAGACATTAATACGTTTTGTGATTTACAGTTAGCCGCGATTCTAAAGGACTATTTAACCAAAACTTCTGAATAAGAAGTTTTTCTTTTAAGAAAATAATGACCGAAAGTCATTTTTACCACGATTTACAAATTCTTCATAAAACTTAAACAAAGAAGGCTATTCACTTGAAGAAACAAAAATTTGGCATTGCATTGCCAATCATCCTCTTAACTTACTTCATGATTCTCTTAGACAACTCCATCATCTTTACCAGTACCGCTAAAATCGCCCAGGACCTGGCGTTAAACACCCAAACGCTTTCCTGGATCACCAACGCGTACGCCTTAACTTTTTGGGGGGGTACTCCTGTTCTCGGGGAAGGCCGGGGACGTTTTCGGGCGTAAACGCGTCTTTCTGATTGGCCTGCTCATCTTCAGTATCAGTTCTTTACTGGTGGGGTTAGCGACCAATGGGGCCATGATCATCGCCATGCGGGCTATTCAAGGGATTGGATCATCCATTCTAGCACCCAGCACACTGGCCCTGTTGATGGATAACTACGATGGGACGATGCGCACCAAGGCGATTGCTTACTACGGGGCGACCGGGGGCTTAGGGGCCAGCTTTGGGTTAGTGGTCGGCGGCATCATCACCAGCTACTTCTCCTGGCGGTGGGGCTTCTTCTTGAACTTTCCCATTGGTCTCGCGATGTTCTGCCTGTCCTTAAAGTTTCTGCGTTCTGAAAAGACGACGGCGGCCAAAATCGATGGTTTAGGCACGCTCTTATCTGTAATTGGCCTATCATCCCTGGTTTATAGCATCGATGGCACGGTCTACCGTTTACCCGCTCTGATCGTTGCAGTCGTTGCATTGATTGGGTTCGTATTCCAAGAATACCGGGCCCAGGAACCCCTGATGCCCCTCGCCCTGTTCAAAGATGCTCAGCGAAGTTACGCCTATCTGGCACGGTTCGCGTACCTGGGCTTCGGGATGGCCTACTTCTTCTTAACGCCACTAGCGATGCAACACGTTTATGGGTTTAGTCCGTTACAGGCGGCCATCGGTTTCTTACCGGAAACCTTGCCCCAGTTCGTCATGGCCACCGTTTTGACTCGCTTAGCGCTGCGCGTTAGCAATTCAAAGTTATTAATGAGTGGGATGATCCTGACCTTTGTCGGCGTGGGCATCACCGCACTCGTCGGGATTCAAAGTGGCTATGTCGTCGCCATTGCCTTACCAATGGTCATCATCGGGATTGGCCAAGGGCTGGTATTGAGTCCCTTAACGGTGGCTGGGGTGGCCAACACCACGCCGAAAATGAGCGGTTCTGCCTCCGGTGTCGTGAACACCGTCCATCAAATCGGGGGGTCGGTCGGCTTGTCCATCGTGGTGGCCCTGACCAGTCAATATACGGCGCCCGTTGCCGCTTACGATCACGCCGTCCTTTGGATATTAGCGCTGCTGTTGTTGGCCATCATCTTTTCACTAGGTGTCCTCAAGGCGACCAAAGGTGAAACCCATTAAATAACCGCTATACTAAAAGAAAAACTAACTTGAGGTGAAGTCCATGTTTCAACAGATGCAGTATTTTATTGCCATCGTTAAAAATCATAGTTTTACGCAGGCTGCGGTCGATTGTCACATTTCCCAATCCGCCATTTCCCAACAAATGAAGGAACTAGAAAACCGCCTGGGGGTTAAACTACTGGACCGACGGGGCCGTAGTTTTACGGTCACGGTAGCGGGGCAGTATTTTTACACCCACAGCCAAGCTATCTTAGCCGACGTCACCCAACTCGTTGACCAAACAGTCAAGATGGCGCAACCGGACACCGTCGAGTTACGCGTCGGGTACCTGCGGAGCTTTGGGACGACTGAATTCTTACAGACGGTGGCACAATTCTCTAAGGAATTTCCCCAAGTTAAAGTCAAAATCACGAGTGGGAGTCATGAAGATCTCTACGAGTTGTTAAGAACCAATCAGGTTGAGTTGAATTTCTCTGATCAACGACGCGCCTTGTCTAACGAGTACCATAACGAATTTCTAACGGACAGTGATTTTATGGTGGCGGTCAACCAAGGCTTGCCCGTGGCCACCGACCAGATTGAAAGCAAGGCCCTCACCGATTTACCGTGTATTTTAATTGTAGATGATCACCAACAGGCCCTAACCGAAGAGGCCTACTACCGAGAAGTGCTGGGGGTCCAGGGGGAGTTTGTCCAGGCTAAAAATTACGACGACGCCCAAATGCTGATTGCGGCGAACCAGGGCTACCTCATCACTAACCGCCGCACGCAATCCCAATTGGACCACGATATTGTTCGCCTGATTCCGCTAGTTAAAGGGGGCCGTCAGTTGCGACAACAGTACTACGCCTACTGGAAAGCCGACAACTCGGGCTACTACATCGAAAGCTTTGCGGAATTATTGAAACAGAATTTTGCATAAGCTGAGCTTATCTATCGGCGATGAATTCGGAATAGCTCCTAACCCGGAATTTCGTTATCATTCTTCTTGTAAACTAAACGGGAGCGTGAAAAGAACATGACGGATAAGGAAACGATCATTCAACTATACCGCGACGAAAATACGGCGATGGTTCAAAAAGACATCAGCCGGTTAAACGAAATTCTGACGGACGGGATGGCCCTGACCCACATGACGGGTTACGTTCAACCTAAGTTCGAGTGGATCGATCAAATTCAAAACGGTGAGATGCAGTATTTCTCTTCCCAAGAAGAGGCCATCCAGGACGTCCAAATCGACGGCGATCAAGCCAGCCTCGTTGGTCAAAATCGAGTCCAAGCCAAAATTTGGGGTGGCGGGATCAACACCTGGCCACTCCAGATGCAAATGTTTTACCACAAGCAGGCCGGTCAGTGGCGGATTACCCGTCAGGTCGCTAGTACGTACTAGGCTTAATCAATCAATTTGAGGCAATTCAACGTCACTTATTTTAAAGATAGATTTTAATTGGAGGAAAACAACATGGCAAAACAAACTTGGTTAATTACGGGTGTTAGTAGTGGGTTCGGTCGTTCGATGACGACTCAATTGTTGGAAGCGGGCAACACGGTGATTGGGACCGTCCGGAATACGACCAAGGTACAAGACTTAGTCGACGACTATCCCGACACCTTCATCTGTGAGACGTTAGACGTCACGGACGTTCCCGCGATTCACCAGTTAGTGGACCAATTGGCGGCGACCCACACCATCGACGTCTTAGTCAACAACGCGGGGTACGGCTTGTTCGGGGCCGCGGAAGAATTAGGCGACCAAGACGTTGACAAAATCATTGCCACGGACCTCACCGGTTCCATCCAGATGATTCGTTCCGTCCTCCCGCACATGCGCGAACAGGGGCACGGCCGGATCATTCAAATTTCCTCGTACGGTGGTCAGGTGGCTTATCCCGGTAACTCCATGTACCATGCCGCTAAATTCGGGATCGAAGGTTTCTGCGAATCCGTGGCTCAAGAAGTCGCACCATTTAACATTGGCGTGACGATTGTGGAACCCGGTGGGGCGCGGACCGAATTCCGGTACGGCAGTGCCCAAGTGGCCAACCTGATGCCGGCTTACGACGACAATCCCGCGCACGCCTTCTTGGCGATGCTGGACCCAGCTAACGGACTCGCCCCTGGCGACCCTAACCGGATGGCTGCGCGGATTATCGAAAGTGTCGATCAGACGCCGGCACCATTACACATGGTGCTAGGGTCAGACGCTCTCGCCAAGACCATCGCGCGGTTACAGGACCGCGTCGCAGAATACCAAGCTGAAACCGACTTAGCCGCCTCAACGGACTTCCCAGCCGGGGAATAGGCTAGAAAACGACCATCCCCATGCTTCATGATGGTCGTTTTTATGAAGAATCTAAGGTCAATTTGACCGTTACGCAGCGGGAGCGCTTAACGCACGACCCGTGCTGATGCACTTTATTAAAAAGGAGATATGGCTGATGGCAGCTAAAACACTCATTATTTACTATTCATGGTCCGGCACGACTAAACGCGCCGCACAAGCCCTTGCCAATCAGGTGGACGCAGATGTCGTGGAACTCACCGTTGCGCCGCAGACCTTTTCCAGCGATATGTTTGCGACCTCGGACGTTGCGAAAACCCAGCTACGTACCGGAGATTTACCGACGCTAACTAGCGCGTTACCTGATTTTGACCAGTACACCACGATTCTGGTTGGCGGTCCCGTCTGGAGTTCAATGGTCGCCACACCAGTTCGCAGTTTGTTAACAAAGTTAGCCATGTACACCGGCACCGTCGCCCCGTTTTACACTGATGCGGGGACCGCTGGTGATTACGAACAAGACTTTGCCGGCTTGATCCCCCAAGTCACCGTTAAATCCGGCTTAGAAGTCAACGGTCAATCTGCCGACCAGTTAACCGCTTGGATTCAGACCGTTATGGGGTAGCGATTGAGTCGAAACTCAAAGCTAAGTTGCTAGTCCTGTTACTAAAATCATTCAAAAAGTGAGGTCATCAATTATGCCGAATGAAACTGCACAATCTAATCACAATCATCTATTTCCTAACCACGTTTCCACGTTAAAGGTCACGGACCCTGAGTTTATTGACCTGTTCGATAACTTCGCCTTTGATGAAGTCCTACAACACAGTCATTTATCTGACCAATTACGGCTAAAGGTCACCTTAGCCTCCTTAATCGCGGTTCAAAGCCTGAACGAATACAAGGTCATGCTGGGCGCGGCCCTCACGATTGGCGTCACGCCGGTTGAAATCAAGGAGATCGTTTACCAAGCGGTGCCTTACGCCGGCTTAGCCAAGGTCTTCGACTTCTTGAACGCCACCAACGACGTGTTTAAGGAACGCCACATCCAGGTACCGGTTGACCCGCAGAGCACGACGACCCCCGCAAATCGTTATGAGAAGGGACTCGAAACGGTGCGCGGAATCGCCGGGGATGCGGTCGACCAGATGCTAACGACCGCCCCAGAGAACCAAAAGCAATTTGCCACGTTCTTAGCGGATAACTGTTTCGGTGACTATTACACGCGTCAGGGTCTGGACGTAGCGACCCGTGAACTATTGACGTTCGCCATGCTGATTTCGATGGGTGGCGCAGATCCTCAGGTTAAGGGCCACATCGCTAACAACGTCCGCGTCGGCAACGATAAGCAAAAGCTGCTGGATGTGGTCACCGTCTTGTTGCCGTTCATCGGTTACCCCCGGACGTTAACGGCTGTTAGCCTGTTGAACCAAGTCATCCCAGAAAAGTAGGGGCGTTTGCTAGTTCTTAGAACCTGTTGAGGGGGCACTTTAAATGAGTATTTTTGAAGACTTACGCGCCGGTCAGGTGATTGATATTCGGAATGTCCAGTATCAAAAGGAAGTCCATGGTGAAATTGACCGCTGTAACGATCTGTGCCACGAGATTAACGCCACCATGCCGAGTCAGCGGGACCGCATCGTAAAACTTGAAAACGACTTACTGCACGGTCAGATGCACGACGGCACCTTTTTCACGCCGCCGATGTTTATTGATTGTGGTAACCGGGTCAACCTGGGTAGGAACGTCTACGCCAACCATAACCTCACCATGATGTCCGTGGGCACCATCACCATTGACGATGGCGCCATGCTGGGACCGGGTGTGGGACTCTTCACGGATAACCACGAGCCCAACGATATTCGCAAGATCACCACCAAGGAAATTCACATCAAAAAGAACGCGTGGTTAGGTGCCCGGGTCAATGTGGCTCCCGGCGTCACCATTGGTGAGAACGCCATTATTGGCACCGGGGCGGTCGTGACCAAGGACATCCCCGATAACGCGGTGGCGGTCGGCGTCCCGGCCAAGGTGATTAAGTACAACAAATAAGCGTTAACCAGTAGTGGGACGGTCTCTGACACACTAGAGATCGTCCCAAGTATGAACGGAGGAACTCATCTTGAAAAACGTTTTAATTTTAGGAGCTAACGGCCAAATCGCCCAAATCGTGGAGCAACGGCTCTTGGCCGAACAACCCGATGTGGCACTCACCCTATTCTTGCGGCACAGTGACCGTCTGCAACAACTGGCGGCTAACCCGCAGGTCACCCTGATTGACGGGGATCTTACCAACTTTGACCAGGTCAACGCCGCCATGCAGAACCAGGACGTGGTCTACGTTGCCATGGTCGATCACACGCCGAATAACGTTATCACCAACAATGTCATCCAGACTGCTAAGACCCAGGGCGTCACGCGGATCATCGAATCCAGTTTGTTGGGCTTGTACGACGAAGTGCCCGGTGAATACGGCCGGTGGAATCACGAAATGGTCAAGAGTGGTTTACCAGCGGCCATCCACGCGGATGAGTTGCTGGCGGCTTCCGGCATTGACTACACCACGTTGCGCTTTCCCTGGTTAAATGACCGCAACGAGGTCAAGTATGACCTGACCCATCGCCATGACGCCTACGTGGGCGTTTCCGGTTCACGGCAGAGCATGGCCGATGTGATTGTTAAAATCATTGCCGACCCAACGTATCTGAAGAACGATAGTGTGGGCATTGCCGATGCTGACACACAAGGGGAGACGCGGCCCGTTTATTAAAGACTTAGCATCAGGTACACATTACGAAGACCAGAAAGAGGGACATAAAATTGTCACAAGATGTTAAAGCATTACAAGCCAAAACCAAACATGGTCCAGGCGGGCATTGCGCAGCTTGATCGGCTAGATTTAGAACCGGCAGTGAAGGATTTAGTCCTGTATGACCTCCAAGATCAGGTGCAAAATAATACGTTAGGGTCGTTCTTTAAACAGTGGAGCGGTGTCAGTCGGCATCAAGAAAAAATTACGGTTCTGCAAAGCGTTGATCAGCGCCGGGCGTTGATGGCCGCCTTCAATGAAGAACGGCGCTATTTACACTCACTGGCATTAACTCACCAAGTACCAAGCGATGAGATTTACGACCTGTATAGTGAGGTCCTGTTAGCCGAATCACTCGTATTAGATCCTAAAAATCGGCTCATTTAAAGGTCCTTACCGACTTTATCGTGAGTTGCTTCGTCATTTTTTTAGACTCCAAAGCGCTCGACCATTCAACGGAATGGTGGGCGTTTTTTTTGAGTTTTGCCCCGTTTAAAACCACAGACTATTTCAGAGGCTTAATCGTTGGCAACCATTTTTACCCGTTTTATAATAATGTTACTTACAAGCGACTCACATCACTGCGTCGCCCGCGTTGTTTAAGCTTAACCCGTGATAAAGGAGGACGTTGCATTCATGACCCAAGACTTGTTTACGGACGGCGCCATTAACATTCAGGGTGCCCGGGAAAATAATCTGAAGAATGTGGATCTATCGATTCCAAAGCATCAAACCACCGTATTTGTTGGCTTATCCGGTGCCGGTAAATCATCCCTGGTCTTTGATACGCTGGCGGCCGTTTCCCGCAGAGAACTGAACGAAACGTTTCCGAGCTTTACGCAACAGTACTTACCCAAGTATGGACAACCCGATTTCGACCGAATCGATCATTTACCGGTCGCCATCGTCGTGGAACAAAAGCCCATTGGCCGCAATTCACGGTCCACTTTAGCCACCTACACTGGCATCTACTCCGTCCTGCGGTTACTGTTTTCCCGGGTCGGCAAGCCCTGGGTTGGGTATTCCGAGTGGTTCTCCTTTAATTTACCCCAGGGGATGTGTCCGAACTGCCAGGGACTGGGGTTCGTGGACGACGTGGACGAACGTCAACTTATTGACCCGGATAAATCGCTGAACGAGGGCGCCATGACCTTTGCGGGCTTTCAACCGGGAACCTGGCGCTGGAACGAATACGGGCATAGTGGGTTGTTTGACCTAGATAAAAAAATCAAAGACTATTCACCAGCAGAGTACGACTTATTCATGCATGCGCCCCAACAAAAATTAAAGAATCCCCCGGTGGAGTGGGGACGCACGGCCCTGTACGAAGGCTTGGTTCCCCGAATGATGCGGTCGGTCATTCACAGTGCCTCCGGTCGACATCATCAGGCAGCTTTAGCGAAGATCGTGACGCGCAAACCGTGCCCCGTCTGCCACGGCACCCGGTTAAATCCAGCGGCTTTAAAGGGGCGAATCCAAGGTAAAAACATTGCCGAGGTTGGCGCCATGGACTTGGTCAACGTGATTAGCTTCTTAGATCAGATTACCGACCCAGTTGCGACCGGGATGGTCCGCGAGTTACGTGGGAAGGTCCAAGCCCTCATCGATATCGGTCTGGGCTACCTCTCCTTAGACCGGGGCACCGATACCCTTTCCGGTGGGGAGGCCCAACGCATCAAAATTGCCAAATACCTGACCAGTTCCTTATCCGACCTGGTGTATATTTTAGACGAGCCCAGTGTGGGCTTACACCCCCATGACATTCAGCTCATCACGAAGTCACTCGCGAAGTTAAAGGCTCACGGCAACACCATTGTCCTGGTGGACCATAACCCGGCCATCATTCAATCGGCCGATTACGTGGTTGAAATCGGCCCTCAAGCAGGTAAGGCGGGTGGTCAGGTCACCTTTACGGGCACCTATTCAGCCCTACTGAAGTCGGATACGATTACTGGTAAGATGTTGCGGACGCCAACGACGTTCCGGGCCCCGCGGCAGTCGCAAAGTTGGCTTAACGTAGACCACGTCACGGCCCACAACCTCCACCAGGTTGACGCCAAGATTCCAGAACACGTCATGACCGTGGTATCCGGTCCGGCCGGAGCCGGTAAAAGTACGTTGGTTGCCGCCGTTAAACAGCGCGTGGCCAATCGAGACTACATTGACCTCAGTCAGGACGCTGTGGGCATTAACATTCGCTCAACGCCCGCCACGTATTTACACTTGATGAATCCTTTACGGAAGTTGTTTAGTGAGGCCAACGGTGGCGTGTCACCCCAACTCTTTAGCTACAACGGTAAGGGCGCTTGTCCGCGATGCAAGGGTAAGGGGGTGACCATCACTGAGATGGCCTTCATGGACCCGGTCGTACAAGTTTGCGAGCTCTGTGGGGGTAAGCGTTACAGTCAAGAAGCCTTGCAGTATCAGTACCACGGTCAAGACATTGCGGCCGTCCTGGACCTGTCGATTCAAGAGGCGTTCGACTTTTTCGCGGACGTTCCCGCTATCGCCAAAAAGTTGGCATTGTTGAATCAGGTCGGGCTCGGGTATTTAAGCCTTAACCAGGCCATGACCACCTTATCGGGTGGCGAGGTTCAACGGGTTAAATTGGCGATGGAACTGGACCATACCGGGAATATCTATTTCCTAGATGAGCCCACCACTGGGTTGCATCTAAACGATACCCAGAGGCTCATTCGATTATTTGAAGACCTGGTCGCTAAGGGCAACACCCTAATTTTGATTGAACATAACCTAGCCGTCATTAGTCAGGCGGATTGGTTAATTGATATGGGGCCCGATGCCGGGAAATATGGTGGACGGGTCTGTTATGAAGGTACCCCGCAGGGCAGTCTAACGTGTCCTGATTCGCGAACCGGGATGGCCTTAAAACAAAGTCTTACTCAACGGGGATAGTGAATCCGTCCTCAATTAAGCTAAACCTTTGTGGACCAGCAGCTCTTCATCAGTTGCTGGTCCACTTTTAAATTCTCTAAGAACCGATCGGAACGAACGCCACAGGCCATTAGTTTGGCCCGAGATTAGGCTTGTCAGGTGTAACCGGTTACGCGATAATGAGAACAGCACACTGACCTGAAAGGATGTTACCTCATGGAAATCACGTTTAACGAAAGCTTCGCTAATAATCTCGCCCAAGCCCTGCACCAACCCGTCATTGGCGTGCCCTTAGACCTTCAACTGGGGGACCTTCATCGGTTTGAAAACGCCCACGCGTCCTTTTGGACCTTAAAGGCCCGCTACGACCAAGACCAGACGAACCCGGACTATTTTAGCACCAGCACCCAAAAAATTGAGGAAGTTCAAGCGGCTATTGTGGCAGGGGAACCGCTGCGCGTCTGGTGGAGTGAAACGCCCGACGATTTGAGCGGTTTTTACTGGTTATGCGACCAGCTAAAGGGGCACCTCAATCAATTGTCCCAGGTCAAGGTGCCCATGACGGCGCCCAAGATCGGTGAAACCTTAGGCTTTCGGGAATGGGCGAACCTTGGCGAAATTGGCGTTGACGAGATTCCCCAATATTTACCCACCACTAAGGACGTGTCGTTAGCCGACCGCCAAGTCTACGAGTACGTTTGGGCCAATCTGTTGGCGGAGAATGCCCCGGTCAGAGCCACGGTTAACGGCCATCTGATTGGCGTTGACGAAGCCTTCTATGACGGTCTGTTGGTGATCCCAGCCGGCCAGAAGTGGTCACCCATTCGGATCGTGGGCGAAACGTTGGGGCAGTATCCAATTGGGGTTCCCGACTGGTGGTACCTGTATCGGTTGGACCAACTGTCGCGCTAAGGTAACGTTTTATAATTTTAGAAAACCGGTAGGCCCTTAAGCAGAGGGGCCTACCGGTTTTAATTACTGCATAGAAAAAGCGGGGATAATCCGAAAACTTAATGTCCGTTCTGCGGACTTAAGGATATGGGGTCCTTGAGCGCCAACCTCGGGGGTGCTGATTAAATGGAAAACGCGACAATTTAACGAAATTAGCCAACCCAGCTTTATAAAAACGGTATACTGATGGTCGACTAGTCAGAAAGGATCGGTGATTGCTTATCGCCATGACCATGCAACCAGAATTAAAGCACCTGTTAACGGCCGTTAATTTGGGCCACAGTCGCGACCATCCACTGGCCGGCTGGTTCATCTTAACGATTCTTTACGGGGACCACACCGGCGAACCCCAAACCTTTAACTATCTCAGTCAACACTACAACGCTAATTATTTGGATGCCGACGAGAAGCCCCTCACGGACGCGATTTTAAAAAACGTCTTGAGTGAACTCAGCGAAACGGCGCGGCTCATCGAAGTGTCCCCACGGAAGGTCCGCGTGAAGATGAAGAGTGGGGCCTTTCACTTGCAGCAAGCTCCCGTGTACCGCATTACCAGTCAGGGGATCGAGTACCTAACGTTGATGCCCAAGGTCTTGGACGCCGAAAGCACCGTTACGGCCAACATCGCCCGGATTGACGAATATTGTGCTTTGGTTCAGCAGTTAGGCCAACCCAGCCAGGATAGTACGTCGACCCGGCTATATAACAACTTCAATAACCTCTTATCGGCCTACGCCGACGTGATGAAGGGGATGCACAAGCTTGACGAGGACTTAGACGATCTCGCCAACGATTTGGCCTTTAATCACGGTAGCGACGCCGCGCAACACCTCCAACAAATGCTGCATCACAAGGCCATCCCCGCGTTTGAACGCCTGATGGCCCAAGGACCTTTACTGCAGGCCATGGCGAACTCAACCACGTTTTTCGAACAGGTCGCCCGCAGTCGCCAAGGGCAAGATAGCCTAGAGGTCAACCGCGCGCTTGACGACCAGACGGCACTCACCTTACAACTGCAACAAGATTACCAATACGTCCAGACTCACTTACAACGACTCTCGGCGAGTTTTGAACCTACCGCCAGTGCTATCGACAGTAGCTATGACTCGATTTATACAGTGTTTCAAACGATTCTTAGCGCGATTCAACTTCTGGGACGGGCGTACGACCACATTCAGGATCAAACCATCGACATCCGGGAGTTGTCCGGCCAAATCGACGACTTGCTGGCCCACTATGACACCCTCACGATTCCGCGGGCAATTCCGAAACATTTGGCGCAAGACCGGTTAGTTTCCGATACGACGGACCTGTTAAACGCGACAACGATGGGGCCGGTCAAGTACCTGGCCACTCGTCAACAGCGTATTATCGCTACGGCCGCGGATAATCCTACGGTGGTCTCAGCCGACGTGACTGACGACCATCGCCAACGCGGGTTAGCCGAATTTCAACGGTTGGTGATGACCGACGCCACCCCCGGTAGGGTCGACCACGACCTGGAGTTACAAACGGTTCTGGCCCGTGACGAGATTGTCCGCTTATACAGTGCCACCGGCTACGATCATTATCAAAGCTTCGCGCCGTTTGGGCGGCCGGTAACGGCGGTGACCGCCTTACCCGATAGTCAGCCCGTCTGGCTGCATTACGCCGGGGAAGCCTTCAGCGTTCAATTACCCAGTGGCTTTACCATTACTTTTGACAGTCAGGAGGTTGCAGACTAATGGTAACCCATTTACGCGGAACCGAACGAACCATTGTGAATCAACTCATTGACCGCAACCTTTTTACCAGTACTTTAACTGCCCAAACAACGAAAGCGACAGCCGATGCCGTTAAAGCGTTGAAGAGGACCGTTGTCCAGCAACACGTGAACCATTTCCTGCAAGAATTAGTCGGTACCATCCCGGAGAACTATCAGGAAAACCTGGTCTGGCTGGTGGGGCCGCCCAGAGAAGACGCCGAAACGGTCCATATTTTGTTAGCCACTTTAAAAGCGGTCATTAACGTCCCAGAATTGCAGGGGAACCGTGCCGATCGGTCCGTCTTAACGCAAACCATCGTGCGGCAGGTCCACAGCGAAGTGCCCCAATTAGCTGAACGGGAAATCCACCGTCAAATCACCCAGTTGTTTGTCGAACGTTTCCAATTGTTTACCCCGGATATGCCGGAGTATGTGCCCAGCAATCAGGACCAAGAGGTGATCGAATACTGGAACGTTGATCCCGATTTTAACCGCATCGCCCAAGCCCTCGTGACCCACCTGTTAGCCAAACAGGAGACGCCACCGCTAACGGCCCTGCAGCGCCTTAATCGAGCGTTACTGATCAAACGGTCGCTGAATCGAACGACCACGTCCTCACAGCTCTGGCAAACGCTACAGGCACATCGAACCGAATTGGCGCAGCAGTGGGCCGAATTAGACCGCTTTGATTTGGAATGCGGGGATGATTACGCCCTATTATTGGACCGGACCCGCACGCCTAGCCGGGCGAAACCCACGGTGGTGGCCATTGCCGTTGCCAGACAAATTGGCGAGGTGGGGTTACCCGCGGCCAAGTTAATGTCTAAGATCAAGCAGGTCACCGCCGTTTTGTTTCCCGATGCGGCCATCAGTCCCACGCTCGTCAAACAAGCCTTAACAGAGTTAGGCTTAGTGACCGTTCGGGACGCGTTTATTGTCGCTACGCCCATCGCGCAACGTTTCTTAGCCAAAACCACATCCGAGGAGGAATCCCATTATGAGTAAGCTGACCACGTTACGTCCCGTTAGTTTTCATCTCCGCAACTTTAATAAATACCCTAAGTTAGACCTGGTCGCCTCTAAACGGGGAAACCTCACGTTAGTCGGGGAAAACGCCGTGGGGAAGACCACGTTAGCCAACTGCTTTTTCCCGATGCTGATCGACGGGTCGATCGCCACACCGTCTTTTAATCCCGCCAAGGGGACCGACCGGCTGGATAAAACGGGCAGTGCCCGGAACAGTTCGCGCGAATCTCGGAATTTTGACAGCATGTTACTGGGCTGGGGCAGCGGTGCCATGAAGGTCCGCACCGGGTATAGTTACATGGTGCTAGCATCAGCGACCCGGCAAATCGTCCTGGGCTTAGGGGCGCACCGTACAGTCGGGGAACGCCGGAAGCCAACCTGGTGGTTTGTTGCCAGCGTTCCGGTAGCGCAGGCCCCCATTCAAGTGGTGACTACCGACGCTGAGGGGCATAGCTTGGAAAAGGACGCCTTTATTGCCGCCAATCAACGACTCGGTCAGGACTTCAAGGTGTTCACTCAGGTAGAAGGTTATCGTAACTATGCGGCCGAACACGTTTACGGCTTTACGCGCATTGAGAATCTCAACCAGTTGGCCACGGCTTACCGGCTCCTGGCCTCCCCAATCTTAACGGCTGGTAATGCCCGCTTTACCCCGATTCAAAACGCCCTGAAGAACGCCCAGGAGGGCATCGATCGGCAGGTCATCGAAAACGTTGCGGCGACCCAGCGAGAACTTAACCAGATGAACGGGTTGCACGAACGCATCGTCCGGGCCCAGGACCGGCTCAATCGCCTAAAAAAGGAAATCTTTTGGCGGAACTTGAACCGGTTTAAAGAGGTGGTCCTGACGCCGTATACCGCTACCAGTCAGCAACTCGACCAGCTCAAACAGGCCCAAACGACCGAACAACGGGGCCTCACCGCGGCGCAACAAACACTAACGCAGCTGAAACCGCTCTTGGAACAGGCAGAAAGTGCGGTCGGCCAGTACGTTCGGGAGAAGGCCGTTCAAGAAGACCTGAAGGCACGCCGGAAGGGCCTAAAAAATGAAATCAGCTTATTAACGGACCGACTCATGCGGTATCAACGACTGGAACAGCAACTCGTCCAGCAACAACAAGTCTTAGCCGAGTTTACACAACAACAAGCGGCTATCACCCACCGGCAAGCTACCTTACGTCAAGAACAATTACGGCCCCTCCAGGCGCAGTTAGCAGCCAAAACGGCGGGGATGCCAATACTACTAGACGTGATGACGGCGACCGACACCGCCGAACTAAGTCGGGCCCTGAAACACTACCTGCGCAAGATGGACCGGTTGATCACGCAGATCCATGAGATTCAAACCAGCCAGCAACACGTTAACGAAGACGTTAAGATTGTCACGGAGATGCGCCACGACCTAGACGGGCGCATCGATCAACGGGTACAGAATCCCGTGTTTGGTCGGTTTCGTGAGGGCCTACACACGGATAACCTGACCGTCCATAAGGCTGGGGCAACCAAGATGAGCGACCGGTTCAACCAACTGGAACAGCAACGCGTCGCCTTGATTCACGAGAACCCCGACTTAAAGGCCTATTTAACCGATGACCAATTATTGGGAACCCTTAAAACGGCGGCCCACACGCTAAGCGACCTGGTCACCCAGTTTGCCAAGCTTCAACAGCAACTTGACCAGCTGACCATTCAACTGGAAAACGCGCAGCAGCAGGTCACGGCGACTAAAACCGTGTTAACCACGGACTTTGCTGACTTTGACGTGACCGTCGCACAGGCGCAGGTGACCCAACTTCAAGCCCAACTGGAGCAGCTCATTTTAGATCCCCAAATCGATGATAAACTGGCGGAAGCTCAGTCGGCCGTGCAAAAGTATCGCCACCAGGAACAAAAAGTCGGTACCCAGCAGACAACGCACCAAGCCAACCTGGCGTCGATTGCGACCCAACGGCAAACGGTTACTCAGCAATTAGACCAGTTAGGCCAGGCCGGCCACGCGGGGCTACACGATTTGGCCCCATATTTTCCTGCCGACGTCATACTGAACGACTTGACTGCTGCCTTAGCGTTTACGCATAGCCACGGCAGCGAATTACGGAATCACGGGTATAGCGAATTAACCGATCGGATTGGTCGGCTGATCCACCACAATGACGAGAACGGTCTCGACCGGTATGCGTTGGACACCATTTTTGAAGAACGAGGGCATCCCGCAATTGCCAGTGCCATGCGCCAGCAACGGGCCGTTCCGTTAGGTGACTTAGGGTTTCGGGTGGTGGCGTTTGACCTTCATCAGGCCCAGACTCTCCTGGCGGCCGATGAAGCTGCCGTGGCCAACGCCTTAAGTCAATCGGCTTCGGGCAACGATATTGCGCAGAAGACCTATCTTGGTGCCGCCATTCACCAGATTGCGGACCAGTATCGCTTAATTACCAGTTACAACGAGATATTGGCTAAAGGGACTCAAAGCGACCAGGAAATCAGGCTCAAAGTTTCCTTGGCACCGGTCGACGTCGACCAGCAAGTGATCGACGAGGCCTGTGATGCACACTTAACGGATCGTCCCGCACTGTTAGCCGAGATTCAGCGTCGGCTCGAGCGGTTAGCCAACGAGGTAGCCGTTGATAACGACGACGCGAAATTCATGGACGAGGCCTACCAATTACTCGATATCCGGCAATGGTCGGCGTTTAAGATCTGGATTCACCGGCGTCAAAGTCCTGCTGATGATTTTGAAGAGGTCGACGATAAGTTTGTTCAATCCGGCGGCTCCGGGGCGGAAAAAGCGCAGGCCATGGTCCTACCGCTACTGTTGGTCCCCAAGATGATTCTGCAACGGTCCCGGCAAGCCGATGTGCCGCACCTGGTGATGTTTGACGAATTCGCCGATAAGCTCGATCCCGAAACCGCCAAGTCGTTCGCGCGGACCATTGACCATTTCGGGTTCAACTTTATTGCGACTATGCCCAGTGGGGCGCAAAATAAGGTCTTAGCGGACGGGGTCGAAAATATCGCGTACGACGTGTTGGCACCCACCCAGAAAAACGACGGCCAGTTCCATCCCAACGTGGTCCGACCAGCCTTGATTTGGCAGGCCAAGCCCGATGATTGATTACCCAACGGCTTACCAGCAAGCGACCGGTCAACCGGCACCGCCCGCCGCCACAAACCTCACGCCTTTGTTTGCGGCGATTGCGGCGAATCAGAAACTACCACCCCGGGGACAGCAAAGTGTCGACGCCGGGTTCACGGCCCATACGTTAAGCGATCCCCGGGAAAATCCGGCTGTTTATCGCTACTATCAGTGGGTCCTGACTAACTGTCTTACTGCTCATCCCGTCCGCGAACTCACCGCCCAGTTGGTGGGAACCGCCTTCGTCAGTGCGAACGTTTTTCAGACCAACTTGCCCCAACCGGTCACGCTAAATCCCTGGCAGGTCGCAGCGATGGCGACCATTCCCCTCATGGCCCCCAAGGCCGTGATCCTCGAAAATAACGGGGTGTTCGTCTGGCTTCATCACCGGCATCCCGCGTGGCCATTGATCGACCAGGCGGGGAATAACTTTAACGCCGCGTATTGTCAGCTCTTGCCCCAGTTGGTTGCACGGGGCTTAACCGTCACGTATCTGGGAGACTTAGATAGTCCCGGCATTCAGATTGCCGACCGGGTCCAAAGCTTGTTGCCGCAGGTGGCGGCTAAGGACCTGTTCTCCCTCCAATCCCCCCAGCAGGTGGTTGAATGGCTGACGCTGTACGGCGAGGGACGGGTGGACGCTCGGCGTACCCGGCAGGTTACCGTGCAAACTCCTTTACTGCGTGAAGAACTGTTAGCGATTCACACTCTGGGTAACTTTGTAGAACAGGAACAGCTAATTGCGGCGTACGAGGTGAAAATTGAGCGGTGGTTGAACGAATAAGGGGGGAACTTTTTCTAGGCAGAACGGTATAGTGATGAGTAATTGGTCAATCACTAATTTAAAACAAGTCCAAAATAGACGACAAATACTGGAGTTAACATCCAATAATTTGTCGTCTATTTTAACTTTGGATGGTCGTCTACGCTTTCAGTAATCACTTCTGATTTTGGATGGTATGTTCCTTTTAGAAAAAATCACCAAATTAATTCGTTACGCTTAGCAAACGCTTTCTAAAATGCAACAACAAATCCATGTCGTTTATCCAACATTTACCTGGTTTTTTTACAAATAAATTACCCAATTATAACCCTCTGATGACTTAGTAAACTTGCACGTGTTAATTTGTTATAATAACTTTGTATTAAGCTATTAATACAGATAAGGGGAGATATACTTATGCAATCACGTTTAGCTAAATCATTATACCTGGGCTTAGCCGCTTTGAGTTTCGGAGCTGTTGCTTCAGTTTCGACCACGGCCAGCGCTAAGAGCAAGGCTTATGTAGTTTCCAATACGACGATGACGAGCGATCCAACTACTCGAAACGTCGCATTGACGGGGAGTAACGCAATCTACACCAAGCCAGGAACCGCTGCTGGTGCCCGGGTTGTGGCTTCCAAGTATACGGCTGGTAACTTGGCGAACTCCAAAAATTCCGCCTACTACTTCCGGGCTTACCGGATCGTGAAGACCAACCGGGGGTCCATCTACTACAAGGTGGTGTCCATGAGTGGCCAATACCGTGGGTACATCTACGGTGGGAAGACCGCTAATGAATACGCTGGTGGGGTTCAAGCCGCCAACACCATGACCGACGCCAAATTACCAGCAACCACCACGGCCACGTTTGCTAACCCAGGAACCAAGAACGTTACCTGGGCAGCGCCAAAGTACGCGCAATATAAGTCCACGAAGATGGTCAAGAGCACCGTGCCTTACGCTAAGGACACGCTAAAGATCACCAAGGCCGCCACTAAGACCCGCGAAGGCTGGTTGTACTACTACGTGGAAGACGCCCAAAACCCTAACGTTAACGGGTGGATCTACGCGGATGCCTTGAAGATTGCCGACGCCAACACCATCGATGCCAAGGACGGTATCACGTTGAACTTCGTCGACAAAGCCACTGGTTCCGCCATTTCTAGCAAGGTCGTAGCGATGCCTAAGGGGACCACTAACTCGGTCACCAACTACCAAGCGATTCAATTAGCCAACGCCAATATCCCAGCCGGCTACACTTACTCCCTCATGGGGTCAAGTTCGACGGTTGCTAAGGGCGGTTCCATCGTGGTTTACTTGATCAAGAACCCAACCAAGCTGATGAACATGACGGCCAAGGTCTACAATGCCGATGCCCCAGCTGATGCCCAAACTGTGCTGACTTCTGCCTGGAATTCAACGGCCAATCAAGATGCTTTAAAGAAGGATGACTTCTTTAGCCCAACTGAAGGCGCCATTGTGAAGGGAACCGATATTGACGCTCACCTGGCTAAGGCTAACTTGAAGGAATTCGTTGTTAAGACGGTCCCAACGGCCGACAACCTGGGTTCAGTTGCTTACCAGTTTAAGCTGGAAACACCCGTTGATACGGTGGCTAGTTCCAAGACCACGACCAGCATCTTCTACTCGGCAACTAAGGGAACGGTTAAGGCTTCCGTCAACAACGGGGCTTTCGTTCCTGATGCCAAGTAAGCTGATCTTAAACAAACTTAATTAAAAAATATCGGCTTTTTATCAACCGGTGTTGATGGGGGACTCAATTCATTGACGAATTGAGTCCTTTTTTCGACCTTTGATTTTGAATTCAGTCCGAAGTCGAGAAGGGAAGTGCTCTCGAGTAGCTGTTTGATATTGAAAATTTAAATCCATATGAAAAGTAGACAGAAAGAGTAGGGACTTTGGTTAAGGGAAATTTCTACACAAATCGACTAAAATTCGAATATTTTTATTTCTTCGCGTTTACATGCTTGCGCCAGTAGAGGTAGGTAAAGGAAGCTCAAAAAGAAAGGTGATTTAAAAAGGTCTTCAGTTATGAACGGTCATAACTTTGCTTTCCTTGAACAAAAAATTCAATTTTTCAAGTAAAGACTAGTCTTATTTATTAGTGTCTTTAAAATTCATATTTTAATGAAAGTAGTCGTGAAGAACTTACCACCGGCTGTACGGTGGCCCCGAATGAACTAGTTTCTGAATGGCATCAGCACGCGACCAATCATGGTTAGCTTAATCCGATGTTTGGTGCAATCTTGTTAGTTGTTGAATGTGCTTCTATCGCTGTTTTGACAGTGTTTATAGCTTGTCATGGTTGCAAAAACTAACAACTTTCTACCATAAATATGATATGTCATTTAACTGGATGAGCCATAGCTGACCATCAAGCCAATTATAAGTACTAGTTTTAAGTGATTTAGTCCGGTTTAAAGTTTACTTCAGCACCAATTTAATAAACGACCGACTTACTAATTTTAGCCTGACTGGCTGTTCACACAATCGACAATGTCACAACAACAACTAGTATCCTTAACACTGACTAGCACTCATGGATTCGTATTCACCAGGATGGCTGGTACAACAACTACTGCAAACCCAGTCAACACAGCGTTTCGATCAGTTTCCATAACAGACGTTGATCCTGACGACACGTTCGCATGTTAGATGGGTAGTTCTGCACCTAAATGCGTTCAGCAACGCCTAAGATTTTAATTGGCCTTAATGACTACTGACGGATTGGAGCCGGTGACCCAATCACGTGGTCCGACTTGTCACGTACGTTAGCCAAGCAGAATTAGAATTTTGCAACGACCTAACTGCAATATAAAATAATGACTGCTAACATGAAAAGTCAGTTGCACTTAGTCAAAGTAAAAAACAGTTGGAATCATCGCAAGAGGGATGACCCTAAATCAAGGCCTAAATTAACTTTCTTTTTCTACTTTACATAATATATATTATCAAAAGTAGAGTCTAAACCTAAAAATCAACCGTTATTTCTCCATTCTCAGCTAAGTTTGCCTTAACGCATCCGATGACCTAATTAGTTGCTAAGTTTGCTTTTAATGATTACCACTCCTTGCCAACCAAAATCCATTTGCAGCATCACTAACGATTTTATCGAACTCACACAGCTAGTTGAGTTGATTCTTAAACGCCGACTGCAACTTAACTAGTAAATTCAGGACGCGTTTCCTAATCATCCCAACTAATCAGTTTAGTAACTACTAAGACCTCAACTTCAGATCCGCTCATTAAGACCAACGCGCCTGATTAGCATTTTAGGCACCGTTGACTAAAATGCTAATAAAAAAGCCGTGGTCAGCTCAACACTGGCCCACGGCTTTAACGTGACGCTTTAAAATCACTGAGTTCTAACTCGTTTAAAATCCGCCGGGTAATTGGCGTTAGGTCCGTTGGCAATTGCTGCCAATCAAATAAGCGAACCTCACTGGTTTCATTGCTAACTCTCGGTTGGCCAATAGCCTGTAGCGCGTACGTCGCCGTGACCGAGTCAATCTGATCACCGTTGGGATACTGATACTGCATGTGCGGTCCACTGGTTACGCCCAGCAATTTTGGTTGCTGACCAATCAGACCGGTTTCTTCACGTAGCTCCCGTTGAGCGGTCGTCGCCAGGCTCTCGTTGAGTTCCTTCGAACCGGCCGGCAAGCCCCAAAGCCCGTTATCGCGCCGTTTAACCAGTAATAATTGGCCCGTTTGGACCACGAGTGCCGCCTCGCCAACCACAATTAACGGGCGCGCGCCCACCGTTTGCCGCAAATCTAAGACGTACCCCATCTGCCATCACCATCCTTAAGTCTAGTGTAGCAGACTTTAATGCCAATTTTGCCGAATAAATGCCTCGCGACCACCCATTTCTTCAATCTGATAGCGCAGCGGATTGCGTCGGTAAAAGTCTTGGTGTTCGTCCTCCGCCGGGTAGAATGGTTGTGCCGCCTCAATCTGGGTCACGATGGGCGCGTCGAATTGGCCACTCGCCGCCAACCGGGTCTTAGAGGCTTCCGCCGCCTGGCGTTGGGCCGGACTGTTGACGTAGATCACCGGACGATAACTATCGCCACGGTCCTGAAATTGCCCACTTGCGTCGGTGGGATCGGTCTGGCGCCAGTAAATCTCCACCAATTGTGCGTAACTGATAATCTGCGGATTAAACGTCACTTTAACGGCCTCCGTATGGCCCGTGGTGTGCGTCGCTACCTGGGCGTACGTGGGATTGACCGTATGCCCACCGGTATAACCCGAAACGACCGACTCGATGCCGGGTTGGGTATCGAACGGTTTAACCATACACCAGAAACACCCACCAGCAAAAATAGCCGTTTCCACAGTTGTTTTAGTCACGGTGCGCACCTCCTTGGGTCGCAAAGAGTTGGGCAAAGTCGCCATACCCCGCGGTCGTTAGCTGATCCGCCGGGATAAACCGCAAGGCGGCCGAATTAATGCAGTAGCGTAAGCCCCCCTGAGCTGCCGGGCCATCGGTAAAGACGTGCCCCAGATGGGAGTTTGCCTCGCGACTAATAACCTCCTGGCGCACCATCCCAAACGAATGGTCCGTGTGCTCTACCACGTTTTGGGGGTCGATGGGTTGGGTAAAGGCCGGCCAACCACACCCCGAGTCATACTTCGCCGTCGAACTAAAGAGTGGTTGCCCGCTGACCACGTCGACATAGATACCGGGTTCGAAGAACTGATCGTATTTCCCCGTAAACGCGGGCTCGGTGGCCGCATGTTGGGTGACCGCGTATTCTTCGGTCGTCAACCGTTGTTTTAGGGCCGCCGTTGGTTTTACTTGTTTAGTCATTAGAATCCCCTCCTAATCAATTGCACACAACTAATTAGTGCTATTTCTAGTGTACGGCTTTGGCCCTAAATAGCAACTATTTGCACCGCCTGATTGCCGACTAAAAAATGCTCGGTCGTAAGACCAAGCATTTTTTAGCTAATCGGATTCCCCAGCTGGGGTGTGATAACGTTCTTCTACGCCCAAAACATCCACCTTTTGGATTCCGACGGACCGGTCACGGTAATACATGACACTGTCCTTAGACGGGTTATGATTTAAGCCCATCGCGTGGCCCAACTCGTGTTCGGCCACGTGTTCGTCATCCGCACGCGAATAACCAAAGGCGTGCATGAGTTCGGGGTTCAGCGTACTGGTGACCGTCGTTAAATCGTTATTCTTCGCCCAGTACTGCGTTACCCCAACGTTGTCACCCATCATGGCGGCCTGTTGGCGAGAATCTGTGTCTAGTTTGATTTGCGCGTGGCGTTTCGTCCCGGCTTCGAATTTAAACGCCCCGGTCTGATTCCAAGCTTGAATAGCCTCCTGCCAAATTCTGCGGTAATAAGCGGACTTCGTGGTAATCACGTAGGTGGCGTGATCGTGAGCAAATCGTTGGGCACCAAATGGTGTGACGGTCGCGGCCGCAGCACTGGTTACGCTAGGTCCGCCCCATAATCCTAATGACACAACAAAGACAGCTAAAGTTTTTAGCCAAGTCATCTTACGCATGACAACTCCCTCTTTCGTGCAAGGGGTTCTCCTGCGGCTACCATCACCCCCCATTGTAGCCGGTATTCCGAACGAGTAAATTTGGAATCGTGTTCATTTGGAACAACGGAAACGTCATGCACACAACCAAAAGTGTTGATTATTTTCGTCAACGTCGACAAAAGTGTTGACAGATATAATCAACAACTGTAAACTCAGTTCCATTGGGAGGGATGTCTCATGGATTTAACCAAACTGACCTTAACGGATTTACAACACGGCTGGACGCTGGTTGACCGGCAGCCGACGTGTCTGTACTGCGGGAAAAACTGGCCGGAAAACACCGCTCCGGCGACGTTGCAAGCCCATTTAGCCCAGGTTCACGGCGGGGCGATTGCGGCATTGATTGATCTAGATAGCCGGTATAATACCCTGACCGCCAAGCAACGCGACCTGTTAAAGGCGTTTGCTACGGGCATTAAAGACCGCGATTTAGCGGAACAGACCGGGGTGACCGCCGCCACCATTCGTCACCAAAAATTCACGTTTCGGGAGAAGGCCAAGCAAGCCAAGCTGTACCTGGCGACCTACCAGGCCGTTTTCGCCCAAGAAGATCCCCATGAGCGATTACTAGACGTCCCGCAGCATCCCCGCGACCCCGACGATCGGTGGTTGATCACCGAAGACGAAGCCGCCAAAACCCTACAGCGCTACTTTGACTTTACCCATGACCCGGTCCAGCTCAAACGCTGGCCCAAAAAACAAAAAGCCGTCATCGTCGTTTTAACCCGGATTATCGCCGAAATTCCGACTCACCAGCAGTTTACCGAACCCCAGATCAACGCCTACCTCCGGCCCATCTATTTTGATTACACCATGGTGCGGCGCTTCCTGATCGAATATCACTTTTTACAACGCACACCGGACGGTACCGCGTATTGGCGGACCGTTCCCAACCGAAAGGATTAATCATGACCGACTTACATTTAACCCGCTTACCCCGTAAGCAAAAACGCCTGCTCGCCACGCTGGAACGCGTTATGGGCACCATCCCTGGGGACCAACGCTTCACCGAGCCCCAAATCAACGACTATCTGCGTCCCATTTACGCCGACTACGCGATGCTACGGCGACTCCTGATCGACTATCACTTTTTAGCCCGGACACCGGACGGCACCGCCTACTGGCGCGTTGCCCCAGAAAGGACCGTTTAACATGAACGACCAACAGAAACAAAAGTTACGGGCCGCATACAAGTTTGCGCCGACTTATTACGGTGTCATCCAGATTGAAAACACCCGCAACCACAAAATATTCATCGATACCGTTGCGAACCTCCACAACCGTTGGGGCTACTATCAACTGAACCTTAACCAGAACTTTTATCACGGGACGCCGTTACAAGCCGATTGGTTAAAGGATGGTGCCGACGCATTTACCTACACGGTGCTCTGGAAGGCCGATGCGGCCGACGTGGTGAACATGCGCCAAACGTTAAAGACGTTACAGGACAAATGGCTCCGTAAGCTGACTCCGTTTGACGACAAGGGCTATAATCACCGGCCCTTACGGTGGGCGTACGACGACCAAGACTAGGAGGAAAAAACCATGCCAACCCTAAACACACACTTTACCCCGATTGAAATGGCCACTTGGCCCCGCCGAGAATACTTCTACTACTTTACGAAGCTGGCGCCCATGGGCTTTACCGTGACCGTCACCCTGGACATTACCGCCACGTTAGCCTGGAGTCGGACCCACCACGTGAAATTTAACGCCGTCTACCTCTACCTGGTCAGCCGGGTGCTCACCCAGCATCCGGAGTTCCGGGTGGTCCGTGAGCCCGAATCCGAACAACTGGTCACCTACGACGTCTTGCATCCCTCGTACACCGTGATCCACCCCGACCACACGATTTCAAACTTATGGACGGCCTATGATCCGGACTTCGCCACCTTCTACCAGAATTACCTGACCGATCTTAAACAGTACGGTGACATCCCCGGGCCAATGCCTAAGGCGCCACAGTCTCCGAACCTCTTTACCATCGGGAGCTTGCCCTGGTTAGACTTTACCAGCTACACCCCCTACCCTTTACGCCCCTGACCACCTATACGCCCGTTTTTCAGGCGGGTAAGTTTACTGATCACGGTGGTCAGACCACGTTGCCGTTATCACTAACCGTCCACCACGCCGTGAGTGATGGTTACCAGGCCAGTGCCCTGTTAAACGAGTTACAAACGGCTTTTCAGCAACCCGCAACCAATTTAGCGTAATTAAAAGCGCGTGACTTCCCCTGTTAGAGCAGAGTAAGCCACGCGCTTTTGAGTTATTTTGAGACGACCGTTCGCACGGTCACCGGACCAAAGAGTTTGTGGTACCGCACCGTGATGAGGGTCGCGGCGATGACCCCCATGAAGGCCAATCCCACATCCAGTAGCATGACGTTGGCGAGATTGGTCGCCAGCGCTCCGGCAATCAAATTAACGGTAAAGCTGGCCACGGAGGCCGCGGTCGTGACAATTCCGGTGACGGTCCCTTTCCCGTTCGGAAAGAAACTCGCCATGACCGTTAGTCCAATCTGAACCACGCCACCGGCGGCCGAAAAACCGATGACAAAGGCCATTAGGGTACTGATCACTGGGGTGGGAAAGAGGTAGAGCACCAAAAGGGAACTAAAGGACATCACCGTGTAGACGATTAAGAATTGAATATCACGGACGCCCCGGTGAGCCAGCCAAATGGTTAAAAAGACACAGGTTAAGGACCCCACACTATAATCGCTAATTAAGGCCCGAGCGCTGCCGTCACTCAAGCCTACAACGTCTTGACCGTACTTGGTCAACCAAATACTAGCGAGTAGGAAGACCCCGTTAGCGGCGTAAGCAAAGACGGCAAATAACGTGCCATCCACCCACAACTTACCGACGGTGGGCTGGGGCCCAACTGCCGCAGTTGTTTTTCGCGTTGATTTAGCGGGGAACCGGGAAAACCGCCACAAAAAGAGCGTATCTCCAATTAGAATTCCGAGACAGAGTAGAAACGACCAGCCGTACCACCAATGTCGGGCGACCAAGAGGCTAATGATTAACGGTAACGTAAACTGGCCGATTGACGTAAAGGCCTTCAGGGTCACGTTGGCGGTCGATTGATGGTCCGGAAACATCTCCATTAAGGCCGGATAGGTCCCCGCATCTAAGGAAGCCCCACCCACCCCTAACAACGTGGCTAAGATAATGGCTCCCGTCAAAGAATGGCACACCAGTGCGCCCCCGAAGAAAACGATCAGTAACCCAGCGCCCAGTAAAATGAACAATCGCCGTCCCAAACGATCGGACAGGATGCCCGAGGCTAACGAAACTAGCATGCGGCCCAGCCCGACGGCCGAGATGACGACCGCCACTCCGCCCAGGGTCGTTTGCCACTGCCGAGCCAGGACGTCCATGTTCTGCGGCAGGATGATAATTGACATCCCCACGATTAAGTAATTAAGGTACATGCCCAGGCTGGTGGGTAAGTAGTGATTTTCCATGTAAACGCCCTCCCGACGTGTCGGTGACTTAATTGGTTTCTTTAGATAAAGTTGGTGTCGTGACCGTCTTAGTCCCCTTAGGCGTGCGGCCAAAGAGCTTATAGTACCGGTAGACGATGACACTGGCCACTACGAACCCGATAAAGGCCAGCCCAACGTCCAGTAAGATGACGTTGGCGATGTTGGCGGCAAGCATGGCCCCTAATAGGGGCACGACAAACCCCGAAATCGAGGCGGCGGTCTGCGAGACCCCCGTGACGGTACCCTTACCGTTCGGGAAGAAGCTGGCCATGATGGTTAACCCGATTTGCATGACTCCCCCCGCGGCGGAGAAACCGACCACGAAGGCCATGATCGAGCAAACCCAGGCAATCGGGAAGAGGTACATGATCAATAGCGAAATGAAGGACAGTAACATGTACACGAACAGGAACTGAATATCCTGCACGCCCTTGTGGGATAAGTAGATGGTCAGTAATACACAGGTAATGGACCCGACGCTGTAGTAGCTGACCAGGGCCCGGGAGCTCACGTCGCCCATCTTGACGATCGACTCGCCGTACTTGGTGATCCAGGTACTGACCCGTAAGAAGATCCCCTGCGCTAAGAAACTGAAAATGGTAAAGAGGGTCCCGTCAATCCACACGTTGCCCTTGACCGGAGCGGCCGGCGTGGCCTTAGTTGTCGTGGGCTGAGCCACCTGCCGGGCGGGGAAACGAGAGAAAACCAGGAGGAAGATCACGTTTAGGACTAAGATGACGCTACAGAGCATAAACGACCAGCCGTACCACAGCCCGTTCGCGACAATTAAGCTAATAATCAGGGGCAGGATGAACTGTCCGGCCGACACGAACGCTTTAATGGTCACGTTCGCCGCCCCCTTATGCTGCGGGTACATTTCCATTAAGGCCGGATAGGTCCCCGCATCGATAAACGAATTGGCAATCCCCACCAGAACCCCAAAGATGGTGGCGACTAGCAGTGAGCGACTCATTAAGATGCCGACAAAAAATAAAATATACGTCAACGCGCCCATAACCGCGAAGGGTTTCCGCCCCAATTTGTCGGAAAGCATCCCCGAGACCAACATCACGACTAGCCGGCCAATGCCGACGGCTGCGATCACCACCGAGACACTGGCAATGTTGGTATGCCACTGATTGGCTAACGTATCCATGTTTTGTGGCAAAATTAAGATGGCCATTCCGATGATCAAGTAGTTCATGTAGAGACTAATACTAGTGGGCACATAGTTTTTCTTCATTTTTTTCACCTTCGGATTACCTGGTCGAAGCGCGCAAAAAAACCATAGCCTTCGTTTCCGACCAAGTAAATTGACTTTAGCGTGACGCACCAGTCGTTTAGCCGTGAGCACGTCACGAAAAAGCAACCAGGGTGTAAGCTAGATGGCAGATTTACTCATTATCTTTGTAAGAAACAAACTATGGGATTTAATAATATGTTAACTAATTCACTACCGAGTCTATCACATGTAACCGCTTTATCAAATAGAATTTATCGTAAAATCAATAGATGTTCTCTATCAATTTAACTATTGCTTTTTAAAACTGACCTGTAGTACCGTGAAGACGAAGGAAGGTGACGAGATGGCCTCCACCCATCAATTTGTTTACACCACCCAAAAATTACCGGTACTTTTTATTATTCATCCCGCGTTAAAAACCGTCACGGTACGGCCCCACTGGCACGAAGACGTCGAATTAAACTACACGTTAAGCGACACGATCGACGACTTTACCATTGAAAACGAGCATTTTACCACCGCCCCGGGGCGCATTCTTTTGGTAAACTCCGAGCAGGTGCATAGTGTCCGCTCCACCCAATCAAACGCCGATGGTCATCAGCCGGCCGCGTTAACCCTGGTCTTTCCCCTAAAGTTTCTGCGGACCTGTTACCCCGCGATTGAACAAATCTATTTTGACGTCAACCACCCGGAGGACTTTTCAGTTTCCCAACGGGCAGCCTATCAACGTCTCCGGTCCCTGCTTCACCAAATCATGGCTCAATTCAACCGGGAACAAAACGACCTCACGATTTTAAAAATTCGCACCTTATTAATGTTAATCGTAACGATTCTGATTGAGGACTTCTCCCGGCCCAAGGTCTTCGCCCTCCCCCTTAATCAGGAGAAGCAAACCCGGCTAACCACCATCACGACCTACCTGCAACAGCACGCTCAGGAGCCGCTGAAGGTAGCGGATATCGCGGCCAGCGTGCACCTGTCACCGGAATACCTAATTCGCTTCTTTAAGAGCAACCTGGGGACCACACCCTACCAGTATTTGGCCTACATTCGCTGCCAAAAGGCTCAGGTCCAACTCCGTCAAAGTGAAGACAGCTTAACGGTCATTGCCCTGCGGACGGGCTTTGGGAGCTTACGGTCCATAAACCGGACGTTCGAGAAATTCACCCACACCACGGCCAAAAACTGGCGGGCCCAGAATCGGGCTGGTCAATAATCGCCTAATAGTCGTCAATTATTAGCCCGAAAACGGTTCTAAACGATGCTAAACTGGGTTGTGGGATGTAATAACTGTTTTCTAATTCAATTATGTTGACCATAAAAGAGGACGGAAATATGACAGAAAAAAACATTGAAGTACAACGGGACAACCTAACCATTCGGGGAACGTTAACCATCCCCGACGACGTTGCGACCTACGACCTGGCGATTCTCATGCACGGATTTACGTCTGACCGGGGATTGAACCCGGAACACATTTTGTACCGCCTCAGTGAAAAATTGGTGGCCCATCACGTGGCAACGTTACGGTTTGACTTTAACGGCCTGGGTAAAAGTGATGGCGACTTTCAACACATGACCGTGGTCAACGAGATTGCCGACGCAGAAGCCATCTTAGACTACGCCCGGCAATTACCCGCGGTAAGACACATTTATCTCATGGGCCACTCCCAAGGTGGGGTCGTAGCCAGTATGTTAGCCGGGCTCTACCCGGAATTTATCAGTCACCTGGTCTTAATGGCCCCGGCGGCGACGCTGAAAAGTGATGCGCTTAAGGGAATTCTCCAGGGCGCCCATTACGATCCGCAGCACGTTCCCGACGTCGTGCCAATTTCTCTGGGCGATCATTTACGGGTCGGGGGCGCCTATATCCGCTCGGCTCAGGTGCTGCCCATCTACGAAGTGGCCCAACGCTATACCGGCCCCGTCTGCATTATTCACGGGGACCAGGACCACGTGGTCGACTTACAGGCCTCCAAACGGTATCAGGCCGTCTACGCCCAAGCCCAACTTCACGTCTTGAAGGATGCGGATCACGGGTTTCACGGCGCTTCACGCGAAGCGGTGACCGACTTGGCCGTTCAGGCGGTCACCAGCCCAGCGGCAGTCAAATCAGTTTAACTACCACTGGGTTAAAAACGCCCAGATAACGTCGCTTTGACTGTAAAGCAACGTTATCTGGGCGTTTTTAATTTGGAGTCAGGTTTGCGGGCCAGCGGTTAACGTGTAATATAACGACGCTTGATAAGTTCCCGCATACACCGCTGAGGGTAATGTTAACGTTGAATCTTTCAAGTCTGTAGTATGGCTCCCCGGCCCGGTCGTCATAGAAAATAAGACGTTTTTTTCGCCTGCTGTTAGTACTGGGGCCTTGGCCGATTGGTCTGTACGGAGCTGCAATTTTGCCCCGGTAAGAATGTGCCCCTGCTGACTTTTAAAGGCTCCGAGCTGAACGCTTACGACCCAGGTCGCTTGAGTCGTGGTCGTGATGGTTAACTGCGAAGACACCCCGTTGGTTAACCGTTGAGTGGTCGCTGCCGGTCCCGATACAAATTTTAAATCTGGAGCCGTAATGGCATTGCTTGGTTCCTGTGATGGCTGACTGGCGTTCCCCGTTGAGGCGGCCTGTTGCGCATCCTCATTTTTAGCAGCTTCCAAGACGGCATCTAGTTCTTCCTGGCTTTTGGCCCGATGTGCCTGATCCTCATATTTTTTACGTGACTTTTGATCTAAATGCGTCAGGTGATTTAATCCCGATAATAAATCGTTCCAAAGATGTGACAAAATTCCCCGTGACTGGGCGACTTGTGCTGCTACGACTGGCTCTGGGGTTGGTATCCAGCTTCCCAACCCCGCCACACAAAGGCCAACATAGAGGAGTCGGTGAGTCCCCTTCCACCGGCCAGGCCCGATTATCCGCATGGTTCATCCCTCCCTTTTGGTTATTTTTCCTGGAGTCATTTCCGAGATGCGAGGTGGCGGCGGAACCGATAGAATTCGAGTCCCCCCACGCCAATGAGCATTCCGGCTAAAACCATGGTCGTCACCAACCACCAATTGGTTGGCTTGGAAGGCGCTACCACCGCATGCCGGCTCACGCTATTGGCTTGCTGTTTAGTCACCGTTACGGGAAGACTGATGGGATAATCAAATCCCCCCCGGGTCGCCAGGTGCCCGGCTAATGTATAACGACCAGCGGGTAATTGGTGCGTGGCTAAATCTAAGTTAAGGTTAAAGGTGTCCTGGGGGGCAAATAGTAAAGAAGATAGGTTGACCTTCGCCACCGCCTTACCGGCATCGTTAACGACCCGGGCCGCTAATTTTCCTTGTGAAACTAACGCTGGGGTTCGATTGGCCACTCGCATGACGATTTGTGGTTGTGCGTGAATTAACCGGTATTGGGCCGTCTGAAAGGTGACCTGGGACCGGTTGAGCCGACGTGGTTGGTGATTATAAGTTCTAAGGGCCACCACGTATTCGGTTGCCGCCACGATTCCCGTGCCCTTCAAGTGAGTGGTCGGCCTTTCCCGTTGACCAACGGTAAACCCGCCGAGTAGGATTCCGGCAAAGGCCTTGGTAGGCGCCTTAAATGTAAAGTGAACCGTTTGCGTCTGCCCGGGAGAGACCTGCACGGTTTGCCCGCGACTGGGCTGAAAAAGGGCCGTTGTTTGGGCCGGTAACGCGGGATTGTGATTATCGTGACCGTAGTCTAAGTACCCGTTCGTATTGGTCGAGGCCAGTCGCGGCGTCACGTGGTACACCTGAGCGTGCGCTGACTGATTCGTAACCTTCAACTGGAGCGTGCGGTGCTGGCCGGGATGGCTAGCAAAGTCAAAGTACGAGGCCGATTGGCGGTTATCCTGTGGTAGGACTGGTGAAACGGTAAACGCACCGTTAGTGGTCGGCCCCGTTGCGGCCCGCACCGTTGTGTTGGGGAGTAGTCCAACTCCTAGCGCGCCCATTAGGCTCAGCATCAGTAAGTAGGGACGCCATTTTTTGAGTAACAAGATAATCACTCCTTTCTTAATCAGCGAAAAACCTCCTTAGTCATCAAACCAAAGAGGCTTTCACTCGTTTCACCTAACCGGTTGGGCGAATTAGCTTTGCGGCCCGGTCGTTAACGTATAGGTCAACTGAGCGGTATACGTCCCCGCGTAGGTGACCTTAGGCAGAGTTAACGTGGTCTTAGCTAGTGAGGTGGCCACATCCCCCATCCCGGTGTCTTTTGCGGCACTGAGTAAGGGGGCTGCCGACCCACCAGCTATGAGGTTAGTCGAACTAAGCTTAACTGGGTCCGAACCGGTCGTGCTGTCCGGCGCGAAATTAAGGGTTGCCTCCTCTAACGTACGCTTATTTGAATCAGTCGAGGTAAACGTCCCTAATTGGGCGCTGACATACCAAGGCTCTCCGGTCCCTAACTGGTTAGAGATTCCCAAAGTGGTTGCGTTATTGCTGTTTAGCCCAACCGTCTGTGAGGCCGCGGAGACTTTTGGGTTGTTAAAGGTAAAAGACGGTGTCTGTGCTTTACCGTCCTTACTTTGAAAGACTAATTGTCCCTTATCGACTTCGACACTAGCCGTCTGGTTGGCCGTTGCTGCCGCGTGAGCGACCACTGACGTCATTGGTAGTAAGAGTCCTAACGTACAGATGGCTAAAACTATTGGTTTATGAGTCATTATTTTCCATTAAATCGTTCTGTTAATGCTGGTCCAGATCACCGAGAACGATTTTCCTCCTGTTTTTAGATTTAAGTTTGATCATACCGGACCTTTTAACTCCCAATTAGCCGATTTCACCCGCCTTCAATTAAATCTACCTAATCCAACGATTCGTGAGGATTCACCTGTACTGTCGGTAAATCCACCTACAGTTTACAAAAAAATAGCCGCTCATTGGGCGGCTTTACAGAGGTTATACGAACAACATCGAATCTTTACAGGATTATTTACTATTTAATCAATTAATCGTGCTCATAAACAAATTAATTATAAACTAAAAAATCCCCCATCACGTTTGACGAGAGATTTTTAACCGTTAGCTAGTTAGCAATGAGTAATTCTTAGTCACTGACCACAACAAACGACTTAATCGCCTCGCGCTTAGCCATGGCTTGGTAAGCGTCGTCGATCTGATCCAACGTGAAGCTCTTAGTGAAGACCTTCCCGGGATTGATTTGACCATCTAAAACGGCCTTGAGTAACCGTTGCTTATCGTAGGTCGTCACGGAAGCGGGACCGCCGGCTAAGCTAAAGTTATTGTAGAACGGGGCGGTAACGTCCATCTTGGTGGTGTGTGGTAAGCCGACCCGACCAATCACAGCGCCCGGACGACCAACCTGCATCGCCGTTTCGGTCGAGAGTTCCGTCCCGACACATTCGAGCACGGCATCGGCGCCGGCACCGTTGGTCAACGCCATGATTTGCTTAACGGCGTCGTCACCTCTATCGGCCACGTTATCAGTTGCGCCAAATTCCTTGGCCAGCGCTTGTCGGTCGGCGTGGCGGCTAGTTGAGATGATTTGCTTGGCCCCCATCATTTTAGCGGCAATGATGGCACACTGTCCCACGGCACCGTCACCCAAGACGACCACCGTGTCCCCGGCTTTAACGTGCGCGACTCGGGCGGCGTGGTACCCGGTCGCCATGACGTCGGCTAAGGTCAACAGGGACTTCAACATGCCTTCGCTATAGTCGCTAGGCTGGCCGGGAATCTTAACCAGGGCCCATTGCCCGTGTTGGAACCGGACGTATTCGGCCTGGTTACCGTCACTGAAGTTATCCGTGTGGGATTGGCAAACCCCGTCGAAGCCCGCTAAGCAGGCCGGACAGTGGCCACAGCCGTGGGTAAACGGAGCAATGACAAAGTCACCGGGCTTGACCGTGGTGATATCATCGCCGACCGCATCCACGATTCCGATCGATTCGTGACCGGAATTTTCGGAGTTGGCGGCCTTATCGTCTAAGCCCCGGTAAGCCCAGAGGTCGGACCCACAGACACAGGCGCGCACGACGCGAATAATCACGTCGTCGGGTTGTTGGACCTTAGGTTTTTCAATCTCGTTAACGACCATTTGACCGGCTTTTGCAAAAACAGCTGCTTTCATCAAAAAATCCTCCCTTTAGGTTCATTACTTCAATTATACGGGCACGGGGCCCGCTAAGGTAAATGCCTGTTAAACATGTTGGTATGCTAAATGAACATACCAGACACCGTTTATTATAGTCGACGGCGCACTAAAAGTCCGTGAAAAGGCCTTCAATTCCGCTGGGATGAACGCGCTTAGATTCGGCCAAGCACACTAAGAATGACTTATTCCCGATAATTGAGCACTAGGCGTGTATACTAAAGTCAGATTATGGGGGAGGAAAATCAGATGCAACTAAAACTTATGTTAGCGGGCCTGGAAATTCTGGGCGGCTTACTCGGGGTAACTAGCACCGCCACAACCACGACCGCTCAAGCCGCGACTTGGCACACCGGAACGCCCACGAAAGCCCGGGGTACGTGGCGGTACCAGCAGGGGCGTAAGCGTTATACCGTCCGGATTAAAAAAACTGGCTTACGGTTCGTCAATAACGGTCGGGTTAATGCTCAGGGGAAGGCCGCGCGCTACAAATACTTAGGCGATCAGACCTATACGGTCAAAGAACGCACCGCTCACACCAAAAAAGTCCGACAAACGACCTTCAAACTTAAGGGTGGCGCACTCTACGTCTTAGGACGTAAATACCACCGAATCACCACCTAATGTTCAGCGGGGCCCCTTAACGGCGCCGCTGTTTTGATTTCCCACCGTAGCTTGGTGCTAACAAATAATCGGGTTACAATGGACAACGAGTTTTTAATTTAGAAAGAAGGTTTGTTCACATGACTACCATGGTCCCCTTGGGTCACCGCCTGACCTACGCTCACGAAGGCCTGATCCTCCCCGTCTACCGGCACGGACCGGCCACGGGCGAAACGGTCATACTCCTCCACGGCTTCCCTGAAACGGCAGCCAGTTGGAACGCCGTGGTTGCGCGACTCACCGCAGCCGGCTACCAGACCTGGGTCCCCGTCATGCGCGGGTACGCCCCCACCGCCATTCCGGCGGGCCGGCGCGCGTATACCACGGCTCATTTGGTGGGCGATCTAATCGCCCTCATCACGCAATTTCATTTAACCCGCGTGCACGTGGTGGGCCACGACTGGGGCGGCTTTTTAGCGTGGAAACTCGCCCAGCTGGCCCCCGCTAAGCTCCGCTCGTTAACCGTACTTGCCACCCCCCACCCATTGGCTTTAGTGTGGGCGTACCGGCATTCGACCCAACTCTTGAGCAGTGCCTACATCGGCGCCTTTCAGGTACCGCGAGTGGGCGACTGGTTGGCTTACCGGTTATTGCCGCACCAGCTCCGGTCATCGGGGTTAAGCGCGGCCGCCACCGCCGCGCTACTGGCCGCCTTTCCCACTCCCCAGAGTCTGTGCGGCCCCGTGAACTGGTACCGTGGGATGCTGGTGTCCCACCAACCGGCGGTTCCCGATCCACTGATCCACGTACCGACCACCTACGTTTGGGGCCAACACGATCCGTTCTTAGGCGCGGCAGCAGCCCGGAAAACCGCCGACTTCGTGACCGCCGACTACCGGTTCGTGGTGCTCAACACCGCTCATTGGTTACCGGAAGAACGGCCAATCGCGACTAGTGCGGCCATCCTAGACCGCTTACAGCGGGGCTAAGCCCCAGACTAAAAGGGTCACCCGACGACTAGTCATTAGCCGTTAGGGTGACCCTTTTGAGTTAATCAGCCGTCGCAAGGTTGGCTTAACTCGTTAATTGGTGGCCTGGTGGCGAAAGAAGTCTTGAATCTGCGCCAAGAACTGGCGTTCAAACGGGACGGTGTAGTGCTGCTCGCGCACGATTTGGCGGGCCGCAGCGTTGGTCGCGACCTCCCCGTACACGAAATCGGCATCGCCTTGCGCGTTACGCGGTCGTTCGATTCGGGCCACCTGCTGCCCATCCCGGCGGTCGACGGGGACAAAATAATCGGCGCCGGCATGGTTTTCAACCAGGTAAATCATAACTGGCATGCTCCCAGCTCCTCCCTAATTCTTCTGGCCGGGTCTCTAGTAGACCATATCTGGCCCCAGGAGGCGACTCTGAAGGGGATGCCAGATTAGCCACTTTCATAACCAACTAAAAAACGCCTACCGGTCAAATTCCGGTAGACGCTACTTTAGTTACTTAGATTTAGCCTTCGAAAGCGGCGGTCAATGGTGGCACCACTTGCTTCTTCCGGGAAACGACACCAGGCAAGCTGGCGCGGTTTTGCGCTAATTTAACGTTAAAGGCCTTTTCCACGGCGGCCCGGGTCTCATCGTCACCCACGACGATAAGTTCGGAGTCACTAGTCAAGACGTTGGTCGCTAAGGCGATGAACAGATCATAACCCTTGTCGGCGTTTTCGGCGGCCATGGCCTTTTCCAAGCCAGCTTGACGGTCCAAGACGTCCTTTAAGTCGACCGTGTTGATTTGGTCGATCCGAATGCTCTTGCCGGCCATGTCGAAGGACTTGGCGTCGGCGTCGATCAGTTCTTGGTCACTCTTAGCGGCCAGGTTGGTGCCGGCCTTAAGCATGGCGATGCCGTAGCTTTGCACGTCGATGTCGGCGATTTCGGCCAATTCACGCACAGCTTCGCGGTCCACGTCCGTGGTGGTTGGCGACTTCAAGAGTAACGTATCCGAGATGATGGCGGATAACATTAAGCCCGCTAACTTCGCTGGGATTTCGATCTTAGCTTCGTTGAACATTTCCACTAAGATCGTGCTGCAGCAGCCGACGGGTTCGGCCCGGTAGTATAACGGAGCGGCCGTTTCGAAGTTGCCAATCTTGTGGTGGTCCACAACGGCGTCGATGGTGACCTGATCCCGGTCAGCGACACTTTGTTGCGCTTCGTTGTGGTCGACCAACATCACGTGGTCGGTTTCGTTAGCCACGGTCTTGACCACCCGGGGTGCCGGTTCGTCAAAATGGGCCAACACGTAGTTGGTTTCCATGTTGGGATCGCCTAAAGCGACGGCTTCTGCGTCGATACCCTTTTGGTTTTGGTAGTACGCAAACGCCTTAGCGGCAACGATGGCATCCGTATCCGGATTTTGGTGACCAAAAATCAATACTTTACTCATGGATAAAAACTCCTTTAACGAGATAGTTTGAGTGATGCTTAGTTGTTACGCAACTGTTTAAGCCGCGAAATGTAGTCGTCGGTATGCAAGTACCGGTCGAACTGCGCCAAGAAATGGCTGATTCGCGGGATCTCCGCCTTACCCTTGCGGAAGACAAAGGCTAAATCAAAGCGGATATTGGGGTCAAAATGGGCCGTCCAGGTGGTCGGCAAGGCATCCTGCCCAATCATGAAGGAATTCGGTAACGCCGTGGACGCCTGGGTCTGCATCGAAAAGTGCAGCAGCTGCGTCGGCGTGGTGAAGTTGGCCACACTCTTGGGGAAATCGGCCAATTGGTTTTTGTAGGCCTCGTGGAGCGTCTGGTTGAGGTAATACCCCTCCGGATACATGACCCACGCCCCGTTGGTGGTGTCCTTAAACTTCACCCGGCGTTTCTTGGCCAACTGCTCGTCGTGGTGGATGAACAACAGGTCGTCGGAAATAATCTTCTTGGACTCATAGGGCTTCCAGTTCTTGATCGAATCGTCTGGCAAATACATGATGGCCAGATCAATGCGGTTATTTTCCAACTGCTCCCAAATTTCCTTACGCGTTAACATGTGAAAAGAAATTCGAATGTCCGGGTTGTTCTGGTAGGACAGAATCGCAAAGTCTTCGAACACCGCATCTTCGATCGACGCCAGTAACCCGATGTTGATTTCGCCCTGGGTCGCGCTGGTGGCTTGTTGAATCTCGTCGGTGGCTTGGTTTAAGATCCCGTAGATCTTATGGGTCGCCGCTAACATGGTATAGCCGGCATCGGACAACCGCAGTTTCTTCCCGACCGAATAAAAGAGCGGGGCCCCCACCGTGCGCTCCAGCTTCTTAATCTGTTGGGTCAAGGCGGGTTGGGTAATCCCCAAAATCTGTGCCGCCTGCGTATAATTCATGGTCTCAGCCAACTGTAAAAAATACGTTAAGGTTTTGGAAGAAAAAATACTTTCCTGTTTCGTCTTCATCGCTTTTACTCCTTACGACTGGGGTGGCGAGCAACCTCGGAGCACTTGCCAGTCTAATGGTAACCATTAATCTTAATGATAGCCTGGTTCCCGTGAAAGCGCAAATAATTCTGCTTATAAATCCATTTATTATGACTTAATTCAGGACCAATTCCGTAGGCTTCAGGCGCAATTGCACCGGCGTCCCTTCGACGTCCGTATCGACCACGAACGATCCGTTGGAGTACCGCCCACTTAGGGGATGCTCAGTTGGAAGGACGTCGTGGGTCCGCTCGCGGCTGGTGATGATCTCTAAGGCCGGGTTATTGCTAGGAATTACCAAGAAGTCCACGACGCGGTGCGGTTCGCGTTTCAATTCGTGCAAGATGAGCACGCCGCGCCGGGCCCGACTGGTGACGGACAGTTCCTTCATCGCGAGGCGCTTGAAGGCGCCCCGTTGAGTGATCAAGGCAATGGTATCGCGATCGGTGACCAGGGCCAGGTTGACCACTTCATCGTCGTCACGTAAGTCCATAGCCCGCACCCCGGTAGTCCGGGCCCCGTTGACCGAGACCTCATCAATGGCGTAGCGCAGGGCGTAACCGTTCTTAGAAACCAGCAAGACGCCCCGTTCGTCGTCAGGATTATCCAGGTAGTTGACCGCAACGACCCGCGCGTCGGGATGCTTGAGCTTCTCGTAAACGGCGGCCCGTTTCTTATAGGTTCGGCCCGGCGTTAACGTTTCAAAGGCAGTTTGTTTGATGTACCCGTCGCTAGTGGCAATCAAGAAGTGCCCCGGTTCCTTCAGACTCTTAAAGGCAAAGGTCGCCACGATTTCCTCGTCGGGGGCCAATCCAATGGCCTGACTGATGTGTTCGCCAGTTTCTTTCCATTTTACGTCGGCAATCTCGTGGACCGGCCGGTAGATCAGATTGCCCTTATTGGTGAACATCATCAGGTGCGCTAAGGTGCTGAGCTTCTCCATGAAAATCGGATAATCCTCATCCTTCAAACCGTTTTCGGCCGCATCCGAAGCCGTATACGACCGAATGCTCGAACGCTTCAGGTAACCGTCGTGACTGACCATCACCACGACCTCTTCGTCGGCGACCGTGACTTCCGTCTTGATCTTTAGGTCTTCGATTTGGTCTTCGATGCTGGTCCGGCGAGGGTTCCGGTAGGCCTTAGCTACGGCCTTAAGTTCCTTACGCAGCACGGCATTTAAGGCTTTAGGATCGGCCAAAATCTTGTGATCGGTTTCAATTGCGGCGGCCAATTTAGCGGCCTCGGCTTCTAACTGGGTCACGTCGGTGTTGGTCAAGCGGTACAGCTGTAAAGCCACGATGGCGTCGGCCTGCTTTTCGGTAAAGTCGTAGGCCGCCACCAGGTTATCGCGCGCGTCCTTCCGGTTCTTCGACGCCCGAATGGTCTTGATGACCTGATCTAAAATCGACAAGGCTTTGATCAGCCCACTAACGATCTGCTGACGATCTAACGCCTTTTGCAGGTCGTACTTGGTCCGCCGGGTGATCACGTGTTGTTGGTGTTCCAGGTAGGCGGACAGAATGGTCTTTAACCCGACGTGTTCGGGCCGTTGGTGGTTAATGGCCACCATGTTGAAGTTGTAGGTCACCTGCAACTCGGTATTCTTAAACAGGTAGTTTAAGATGCCCTGGGCGTCGGCGTCACGTTTGAGTTCAATGGCGATCCGTAACCCATCGCGGTCGGTTTCGTCGCGCACTTCGGCCAAGCCTTCGACCTTTTTCCCCAGTCGGATTTCGTCAATTTTCTTGACCAGTTGGGCCTTGTTGACCTCGTAGGGAATTTCGGTCACGGTAATCTGACTCTTGTTGCCCCGTAACGGTTCGATGGCCGTCTTGGAGCGGACCACGATGCGGCCACGACCGGTCTCGTAAGCCTTGACGATGCCGTCTTTTCCTTGGATGATCCCCCCGGTCGGAAAGTCGGGGCCCTGAACGAATTCCATCAAATCGGCCAAGGTGGCCTTCGGGTGACTCAACAGGTAAACGCACGCGTCGATGGTTTCGCCCAAGTTGTGCGGCGGAATCTCCGTGGCGTAACCAGCCGAGATCCCGGTCGACCCGTTGACCAGTAAGTTCGGGAACCGGGCCGGTAAAACGGTCGGTTCGTATTCCGTGTCGTCGAAGTTGAGGACCATGTCGACGGTATCCTTATCGATATCACGTAACATTTCACCCGACAATTTACTGAGCCGGGCTTCGGTGTACCGCATCGCGGCCGCCGGGTCCCCGTCCATCGACCCGTTATTCCCGTGCATCTCGACTAACGGTTCGCGGACCTTCCAGTCCTGACTCATCCGGGTCAAGGCCTCGTAGATCGAGCTGTCCCCGTGGGGGTGAAAGTTCCCCATGACGTTGCCGACCGACTTGGCCGACTTACGAAATCCTTTATCGTAGGTGTTGCCATCCTTGTTCATGGCAAACAAGATACGACGCTGAACGGGCTTTAACCCGTCGCGAATATCCGGTAAAGCCCGCTCTTGGATGATGGATTTGGAGTAGCGGCCGAAGCGGTCACCCATGACCTCTTCCAACGTTAGTTCTTGAATCTTTTGTCCTTCACTCACGACTGATTGCTCCTTTCCCCTTAGGCTTGGTCCTTAGAATCGGCGCCCGTTAAGAAATCCTGGTCGTCGTCTTCCAAGGTAAACTGGACGTTATTTTCGATCCATTTCCGGCGTGGTTCCACCTTGTCGCCCATTAACGTCGTGACCCGCCGTTCGGCTAAGGCCGCGTCGTCGATCTGTACGCGAATCAAGGTCCGGTTGTCGGGATCCATGGTAGTTTCCCAGAGCTGTTCGGCGTCCATTTCCCCGAGTCCCTTGAACCGTTGGAGGTGATAGCCGTGGTTGGCGATCTTCTTGGTCTTGGCGACCAATTCGTCGTTGGTCCAGGCATAATCGATGGTGGCCTTTTTCCCGGTCCGTTGAATCCGGTACAGTGGTGGCAAGGCGATGTAGACCCGTCCCGCGTCGATCATTGGGCGCATGTACTTGTAAAAGAAGGTGAGTAACAAGATTTGAATGTGGGCCCCGTCGTCATCGGCATCGGTCATGATAATGATCTTGTCGTAGTTGGCGGAATCGATATCGAAGTCCGCACCCACGCCAGCGCCAATGGTGTAAATCATGGTACTGATTTCTTCGTTTTTCATGATGTCCGGTAGCTTGGCCTTTTCGGTGTTTAAGACCTTCCCCCGTAAGGGCAAGATGGCCTGAAACTTCCGGTTACGGCCCTGCTTGGCCGACCCACCGGCGGAATCCCCTTCGACTAAGAACAGTTCGTTCTTGGCCGCGTTCTTGGATTGAGCGGGGGTCAATTTTCCGGATAGGAGCCGTTCGTGACGCTTATGCTTCTTGCCGTTACGACTTTCGTCACGAGCCTTACGCGCGGCTTCTCGGGCCTGCCGGGCCTGCGTGGCCTTGCGGATCAACATTTTTCCGAAGTCCCCGTTTTCCATCAAGAAATAGGTCAACTGTTCGGCCACGACCCCGTCCACGACGGTCCGGGCTTCCGGTGTGCCCAACTTTTCCTTGGTCTGACCTTCAAATTGTAAGAGGTTTTCGGGGACTCGCAGTGAGATCACGGCGGACAGACCTTCCCGCAAGTCGGAACCTTCTAAGTTCTTATCGCGGTCCTTTAAGATGCCCACCTTGCGCGCGTATTCGTTAAAGGCCTTGGTCCATCCGCTGCGCATCCCCGCCTCGTGGGTCCCACCGTCCTTGGTCCGAACGTTGTTGACGAACGACAGGAGGTTTTCGGTGTAACCGTCGTTGTATTGGGCGGCTACTTCGACTTCGATGCCGTCCTTTTTACCGTCGAAATACAGGATGTCGCCCAGCGTATCTTTGTCTTCGTTGAGGTAACCGACAAACTCCTTGATCCCGTCTTCGAAGTGGTAAGCTTCTTCCCGTTCTTGCCCGGCCCGTTCGTCGGTTAAGGTGATTTTGACGCCCTTTAACAGGAAGGCCGATTCACGCAACCGTTCCGCCAGGGTCCCAAAGTTATAGACGGTGGTAGTAAAGATCTTACTATCGGGTTTAAACGTCAGCGTGGTCCCGTTATGGGCCCGTGTGTTACCTAATTTGTTTAACGTGCCTTGGGGGTGACCACCATCGGCAAATTTTTCTTGGTAGCGGACGCCGTCACGCACGATGGTGACCGTTAAGGCACTCGACAGGGCGTTGACTACGGAAGCCCCGACCCCGTGCAGGCCGCCGGAGGTCTTATAGCCCCCCTGGCCGAACTTCCCCCCCGCGTGGAGGACCGTTAAAATGACCTCGGGCGTGGGAATTCCGGAGGCGTGCATCCCCACGGGCATCCCCCGACCATGATCCACGACCGTGATACTGTTGTCGGCATGGATAGTCACGTTGATTTCTTTCCCGTAACCGGCCAAGGCTTCATCCACGGCGTTATCGACAATTTCGTAGACCAAGTGGTGCAGGCCCCGACTGTCGGTTGAACCGATGTACATACCCGGACGTTTACGAACAGCTTCCAATCCCTCCAAGACTTGAATGGAGGAGTCGTCATATTTTGGTTTTGCTTTCGCCATACGTAAATCTCCCTTTCGTTTCCAAACTCTTTTTGAGCGTACTCCCAGTTTACCGCAATGCGAACGTATGTTCAACTGAAGGGACCAAAGCCCCGCCGGGAGTAGCCATAACCACATTATCATACCACAGCGACCGCGAAACTGCCTAGCAACTCTTAGATTATTGGCGTTCCGGGTAAAACATGCTAAAATATAAAACAGCTTAATCGGTGACGCGACGAAATGCCCGTCACCACGCATAAGAGCGGAGGAATGCATTGTGAAACTCGTCAGCTTACTGGTACTCGCCTATCTGTTGGGGGCCATTCCCAACGGGGTATGGGTTGGTAAGGCTTTCTTTAAAACTGATATTCGTCAAGCCGGTTCCGGCAATATTGGGACCACCAATACCTACCGGGTGTTGGGGCCCTACGCCGGCACCGCCGTCATGGTTCTCGACATCGCTAAGGGGACCATCGCGACGCTACTGCCCACCTGGGGCCACGTCACCACCTTTCTGGGGACGGCCACCCCACTGCTTTTCGGCCTGTTTGCCATCCTGGGCCACACCGTTTCGATCTTCGACCACTTCAAGGGGGGCAAGGCCGTGGCAACTTCGGCGGGGATGCTTCTCGCGTACAACCCGCTGATGTTTGTTATCGCCGCGGGTCTCTGGGTCAGTCTGATTTACTGGACCAGCATGGTCAGCCTGGCCAGCATGATCGCCTTTAGTTTAATTACCTTGATTTCGCTATTTTTCCACGATATTTATCTAACGGGCATCGCGGTGATTTTGACCCTCTTTGTCTTCTACCGGCACCGCAGTAACATTCAGCGCATCCGGCAAGGCACCGAGTCGATGGTTCCGTTCGGTCGCGGCTACCAGCGCCGGCAAAAGAAGCCCTAAGGTCCGATACGACCAAAAAACGTCACCCCCGCGGGTGGCGTTTTTTCGTTTTAAAAGTAAGTGACTTGGTAGCCGGCCGCAAACTGCTGATGAGCGGGCAGGTGGTTAATGGCCACCTTAGTAGTCAAGTCACCGGTGGCGTTAACGTCGTCGGCTAGGCCCCACCAGGGTTCTAGGCAGACAAACGGTGCCTGTTTCGGATACGGCGACCAGATGCCCAGATACGGCGCCTTAACGGTCAAGGCCACCCCGTGTTCATCACGCGCGGTTCCCAGCATGACGGTCGTCTCGTGGTTGTCGAGGCTGAGGACCTGCGCGTCGTGGGCGAACAACTCGTGGTCTAAGGGTAACGGCTGGGTCAGGTCTAACGGCACGGGATGGCCGGTATCGCTGTACGGCCCGACTAAAGGCACCCGTTGGTAAATCTTTTTGGGCGCTACCGTGACCTGATAGTCCGTAAATTGGTTAAAGATGTCCCCTAGTGGCACGTTAAATCCAGGATGGGCGCCCAACGAAAATGGCAGTTCGGCATCGCTCGGATTATCGACCGTGAAGTTGACCCGTAATTGGTGGTCGACCAGCTCGTACTTAACGGTCAACGCGAAGTCAAACGGGTACTTTTCCCGCGACTGGTCGTCACTGGCGTAACGTAGCGTCACGGACGTCGGCGTGCGCGACCACAACCGAAATTCGTTATCGCGGGCGAACCCGTGTTGCGTCAGGTGATAGGTTTGGCCGTTGACGCGGTACTGATTATCCTGTAACCGCCCCACGATGGGAAAAAGGATTGGCGCGTGCCGGCCCCAGTAAACGGGGTTGGCCTGCCACATGTACTCGAGGTGGCTGGCGTTATCCTTGACGCTGGTAATTTCGGCTCCCTGGGGGTTGATCAAAACGGTTAAATAGGTATTGCTTAGGGTTAACATGGTGAGTTCCTCCCAACAATTATGTAGACCAAAGCCCCGACCGCAAACGATCGGGGGCTTGGTAAAAAGACCAGTTTAGAGAATGTAGCGCGACAGGTCCTTGTTTTGCACGATGTCACCAATCTTGTCGTTGACGTAGTTTTCGGTAATGGTGACGTCGCCCGTCCCCATATCCGGTCCTTCGTACAATAAGTCCTCCAACAACTTTTCGAGGACGGTCTGTAAGCGCCGGGCCCCGATGTTTTGATTTTCGTGATTCAGTTCAAAGGCCAGTTCGGCGATCCGTTCGATGGCCTCCATGGTGAAGGTCACCTTAACGTTGTCGGTCCCAATCAGGGCAATGTACTGCTTGACCAAAGCGTTGTTGGGTTCCGTCAAGATTTTAACGAAGTCTTCCTTGCTGAGGTCGTTGAGTTCCACGCGAATCGGGAACCGGCCCTGTAGTTCGGCAATCAGGTCGCTAGGTTTGGATTCGGCGAAGGCCCCGGCGGCGATGAACAGGATGTGGTCCGTGTCGATCGTGCCGTACTTGGTCTTAACCTGGGTCCCTTCGACGATCGGTAAGATGTCGCGTTGGACCCCCTCACGGGAAACGTCGCCACTGTTTTGACCACTACCCTTGGCGATCTTATCGATTTCGTCTAAGAAGATGATCCCGGTATTCTCGGCCCGTTGGATGGCATCGTGGTTGATATCGGCATTGTTAATCAACTTTTCGGATTCTTCGGCCACCAGAATTTCGCGGGCTTCGGCGACCGTGACCGTGCGCTTAATGCGCTTCTTGGGCATGATAGAGCCTAAGGTATCGTTTAAGTCGATACCCATTTGACCCAACATGTTGTTATCGGTGGCATTGGCCTGTTGCGGGTCGTCCATTTCGATTTCCACCATGTGGTTTTCTAGTAAGCCCTTGTTCAGTTGGTCGGACAGGGATAACCGTTCGTTACGAATGTCGTCGGTAACTTCTTCATCGGGTTGGTTGGGCATGGTGGGTGTCTGGCCGTTTTGCATCTGCGAGAACATGTTCATCATGTTGGCGAAGTCGTTGTTGTTCTTGTTTTCCTTCTTCTTCGCCGGAGCTAATAGCTTAACTAACCGCTTGTTAGCGGCTTGGACGGCGTCGGCGCGGACGTTTTTGAATTGGTCCTTCTTTTCCATGGACACGGCCACTTCGACTAAGTCGCGGACCATCGATTCAACGTCGCGGCCGACGTACCCCACTTCGGTGAACTTGCTGGCCTCGACCTTGGTGAACGGGGCGTGCACGATCTTAGCTAACCGCCGGGCAATTTCGGTTTTCCCGACCCCGGTCGGTCCGATCATCAACATGTTCTTGGGTGAAATTTCTTCCTGCATGGCCGCGTCAAGCTGCATCCGCCGGTAGCGGTTGCGTAAGGCGATGGCGATGGCCTTTTTGGCGGCGTCTTGACCAATCACGTATTGGTCGAGTAAGCTGACAATTTCTTTCGGTGTTTTATTAATGGCGTCCACAATCAATCCCTCGTTTCTTAGAGTTCTTCTGAAATGACGTTTTCGTTGGTAAAGATATCGATCCCACCGGCAATGTGAATGGCACTTTCGGCAATTTCTTTAGCCGTCATGTCGGTTGCGTGGTGGTGCAGCGCAGTCGCGGCGGCTAACGCAAAGTTTCCGCCGGATCCGATGGCTAAAATGTCGTCGTCGGGCGCGATGACTTCCCCGGACCCGGAAACCAGTAGCATTTCGTCCTTATCCATGACAATCAATAAGGCTTCTAGCTTCTGTAAGGCTTGGTCGGAGCGCCATTGCTTGGCGAGCTCGACCGCGGCGCGTTGAAGGTTGCCGCTGTATTCATTCAGTTGGGCTTCAAATTTTTCCTCCAGGTTGAAGGCGTCGGCGACACTGCCGGCAAACCCGACAACTACCTTATCGTTATAGATCCGCCGAATCTTGTGGGCGGTGCCCTTCATGATGACTTTTTCTCCCATGGTGACTTGGCCGTCACCGGCCATGGCGTTGTGCCCGTTATGACGAACGGCACAAATCGTGGTGGCTTCAAATTTTACTGGCATATGCTCCGTCTCCTTATCTGATTAACGGTGTTTCGGTTTAGTTTCCTTAGTTTCGGTCGCCCGCGGAAAGAACTGACGGTAGTCGCGCTGTAAATGTTCGCGCGTGACGTGCGTATAAATCTGGGTGGTCGATAGACTGCTGTGGCCCAGTAGTTCCTGGACCGACCGGAGATCCGCCCCCCGATTTAACAAGTGCGTGGCAAACGTGTGCCGCAACATGTGGGGATGAATGTCGGTGGTCAACGTACTGCGTTTGATGATCTGGTTGAGCAGGTAGGTGATGCCAGCCGCGGTCAACTGTTGGCCACGGTGGTTCACAAACACGTAATCGTGAGTCTGTTGATACTTAGTCATTAACGGCGTGCGGGCAACTTGGAAATACTGCTGTAACGCGTCACTGGCGTAGTGGCCAAACGGCACGTAGCGTTCCTTGTTGCCCTTCCCCTCAACCAACATCATCCGGTTGTCGAAGTCTACGGCGTTAAGCGTCAGGTTGACGCATTCACTGACCCGCATTCCCGTGCCGTACAACACTTCGAGGAGCGCGGAATCGCGCGTGGCCAGTTGGGCGTTGGAATTTTCCCCCGCCGCCGTGAACAGCGCCGTCATCTCCCGTTCGTAGAAAAAACGTGGCAGGTGATCTTGATGCTTCTTTAACCGTACGTAGGCGAACGGGTCGTCGCGAACCTCCCCGTTGCTGAGCAGAAAGTGGTATAACGACCGTAGCGTGGACAGTTTACGAGCGATCGTGGTCCGCGCGTAGTGCTGGTCGTACAGATGACTCAGGTAAACTTCGACGTCCAACTGGTCGATCTGTCCCCAGGGCTTGGTGCCCCCGTTAGCCGCCAAAAAGGTACAAAACTCCTGTAAATCTTCGTGGTAGGCCTTCACGGTTTCGGGCGAATACTGCCGTTCACCGCGCAGGTAGGTCATGAATCTGGTAATGGCATCCTGCACGTAACATCCCTCCCGCACCTGTAATGCTAGCAAACGATTTCAGAAAACACAACTAACTCGTTAAGCCCCAAAAAACGTAGGCCCAAGGGTCTACGTTTTTTGCGGATTATTTTTGCGGCGCTTCTTCGTAATCGCCGTTTGGACAAACGATTTGACTGCCACCGCGGATCTTCTTTAAGACCAGGTAGTGACCGTCCTTGGGACAATCCCGACCCACGGGCTTATCCCAAGAAACAAAGTCACAGTCCGGATAACGGGAACACCCGTAGAAAATCCGGTTTTTCTTAGATTTACGTTCGATGACTTGCCCCTGATGACAAACCGGGCAGGTCACGCCGATTTCCTTAACGATGGGCTTGGTATTGCGGCAATCGGGGAACCGGGAACAAGCGTAGAACTTCCCGTACCGCCCCATCTTGATCACCATGGGGGCCCCACAAATGTCACAGTCGAAACCAGCGGGTTCATCGCGAATCTGAATCTTCTCGATGGCGTCCTCGGCGTGAGCGACTTCCGTGGAGAAGGGCTTGTAGAAGTTGTCGATGACCTTGACCCAGTCTTGCTTGCCGGCCTCGATACCGTCCAGTTCGTCTTCTAGGCCGGCCGTAAAACCGACGTTAACGATGTCGGGGAAGTAGTCCTTGATGATCTTATCGACGATCTCACCTAATTCGGTGGGTTCAAACCGCCGGCCGACGAGTTTAACGTAGTACCGGCGTTGGATGGTGTCCAGCGTTGGCGCGTAGGTCGACGGCCGACCCACGCCGTTTTCTTCCAGAGCCTTGATCAGGTTGGCTTCGGAATACCGTGCGGGCGGCTGGGTAAAGTGTTGGGCCGGGTCGGTCTTGGCTAAGGTGACCTGGTCGCCGACTTCGAGGTCGGGTAACAGGTTATCCTTTTCCTTACCGTCCTTATAGATCTTCAAGAACCCTTCAAACTTCATCTTTGAGCCGTTGGCCCGGAAGGTCACGCCGTTTTGTTCGATGGTCACGGCCATGGTATCCATCACCGCGTTGGTCATTTGACTGGCCACGAACCGGTTCCAGATCAGCTGGTATAACCGGAATTGGTCCTTATTTAACCGATCCTTGAGACTGGCTGGCGTCCGGTAGACCGAGGTCGGCCGGATGGCTTCGTGGGCGTCTTGAGCGCCTTCAGGTAACTTGCCCTTGATGGGTTTCGTTGCCGCGTATTCGGCCCCGTACTTTTCGTGCAGGAAGGTGGAGGCTTCGTGCTTTGCTAAACTCGAGATCCGGGTGGAGTCGGTCCGCATATAGGTGATCAGCCCCTGGGTACCTTCCTTGCCCAAGTTGATCCCTTCGTAGAGCTGTTGGGCGGCCATCATGGTCTTGCGCGTCCGGAAGTTGAGCTTCCGGTTAGCGTCTTGTTGCATGGAACTGGTGGTGAACGGTGGTTGCGGGGAACGTTTCCGTTCCTTACGCACCACGTTGGTGACGTCGAAGGCCTGGCTCTTGTCGAGCTGACTTAAGATGGCCTGCACGGCGTCGTTATCCTTTAGGCCGTGCTTCTTGCCCTTTAACCCGTAGAAGCTGGCGTCAAATTGGTGCCGGGACTTCTTAAAGTCCCCGTCAATGGTCCAGTATTCTTCGGGCTTAAAGGCCTTGATCTCGTTTTCTCGTTCAATGATCAGGGCTAAGGCAATCGATTGGACCCGCCCGGCACTCAGACCCTTTTTAACCTTCTTCCACAACAGCGGTGAGATGGAATACCCCACCAACCGGTCGAGAATCCGGCGCGCCTGTTGGGCGTTGACTAAATCCATGTCGATGGTCCGCGGCGTCTTAAAGGCTTCCTTAACGGCGTCCTTGGTGATTTCGTTAAAGGTGACCCGGTTCTTATCGGTCACATCTAAGTTTAGGATGTGGGCCAAATGCCAGGCGATCGATTCCCCTTCCCGGTCGGGGTCAGACGCCAGGTAGACGGCTTTGGCCTTCTTGGCTTCCGAACGCAAGCCCTTGATGACGTCCCCTTTGCCCCGAATGGAGATGTAGTGCGGGTCGTAGTCGTGGTCAAAATCGATGCCCATGGAACTCTTGGGCAAATCGCGCACGTGACCTAGACTAGGGACCACCTTATAGGTCCGGCCTAAATACTTTTCGATGGTCTTGGCCTTGGCGGGCGATTCCACAATCACTAATTTTTTTTGCGTTTTTTTTCGTTTATGGGTGCTGGTCTTGGTTGTTGCCTTGGTTGGCACTGCGCATTACTCCCTTAACTAGTTGGGACGAGAGCCTACTGATACCGGGGTTCCCCGTCCTAACAGATTTATTTATCTTGCGAGTGACAGGCTCGCGAATCTTTTCACTATAATCCCACACATGATATTTCAAGTCAGGGGCGCTTGTCAACTAAAAGTTCTTCCATTATATGTTCCGAATTAAGGATTGGCTTGGCTCCCGCCAGGATTAATTCGTTGGTTCCCACCGAATTCTCCCCGTCGATATTGCCCGGCACGGCCAAGACGTTGCGGTTTTCCTGTAACGCAAAATTGGCCGTGATCAACGACCCCGAGTGGTGGGCAGCCTCCACCACCAGAACGCTTTGACACAGACCGGCGATAATTCGGTTGCGTTCCACAAAATGGTGCTTGGCGCCTTTAGCAGCCCAGGGATACTCCGATACGACCAAGTGATTTTGACACAGTTGATCCATTAACGCTCGGTTCTGGGCCGGATAACAGCGCCCCAGACCGGTGCCGATGACCGCAATGGTGGCACCGCCGTGGGCCAAAGCCACCTGATGGGTCAACGTATCGACCCCCTGGGCTAACCCCGAGATGAGACACACGCCCTGCCGACTAACTGCCGGTAGCAGCTGGCGCATGGCCCGAAACGCGTAGGCCGTGGGATGGCGGGACCCCACGACGGCTAACGGTGGCCGTCGGACCAGGTCCAAGCGCCCCTGAAAATACAACACCACGGGTGGCTCGTAAATCTCCTGAAGTAACGGCGGATACGTCGCGTCGACCAAGGTGACCGCCCGGCATTGCGTTAGACTGGCGGTTACCCGTTGCGCTAAATCGGTGGAAAAGACCTGACGACGTAACGCCGTGGCTCGTTTGGCGGGGAGGTTCACGGCCGCCAGCAAATAATCGAGTGTCTCGGGGGTTAGGGGTAATAACTGGGGATGGTCAACCAGCCAACGCCAACACACCAAAGCACTGTGACGACCGACACCGGTCATTAAGGGAAAACGCAATAAAAAATCACGGAACGTTAAGGGCATTTCGCCCACCTCCTAAGAAATTAGCTTTAGGAGTAATTCCGCGATTAATCGCTCATTATTTGCCGTACCGGCGCAAAACTGCGGCGGTGAATCGGGGTGACGCCCAGTTTTTGCAGGCCCGCCAAGTGTTCGGCGGTGCCGTACCCGGCGTTTTGGGCGAACCCGTACCCCGGGTAGAGCTGGTCGTAGCTGACCATCAGGTGGTCCCGGTAGACCTTGGCCACGATACTAGCCGCCGCCACACTGGCGCTCTTGGCATCCCCCTTGATCAGCCGTGTTTGGGGTAAGGCCACCGGAATCTGCATAGCGTCGACGATCAGGTGATTAGGCGCCACGCCCAACCCCAACACGGCCCGCTGCATGGCCACTCGGGTCGCCTGGTAGATATTCAGTTGATCGATCAGTTCCCGACTGGCGACACCGATACTGACGGCCTGGGCCCGGTCTAAAATAATCGGGTAGAGCCGTTCGCGTTCCTTAGCCGTCAGTTGCTTGGAGTCGTTGACCAGTGGGACGTCAAAGTCTGGTGGCAGAATCACCGCGCTGGTGATGACGGGCCCGGCGAGTGGTCCGCGCCCGACCTCGTCGATGCCGGCGACCAACTGCCCAGCTTGCCAGAAACGCCGTTCGTAGTGCAACCGGTGTTGAAAGGCTGCCTCGGCGTCGGCTTGTTTGGCCAACCGCCGTTGAATCTGCTGATAAAGCTGTTGGGCGCCCTTGCGCGGGTCAGCCCGCAGCTGAGTCAAACGCACGTCGGTGGCCGTAGTCACGTCGTGCAGGTCCTGACGCAGCTGCGCCAAACTGGGACGTTTAGGGGTTGGGCGATTGGTCTGGTCAGTTTCGGTAGTTTTAGGCATTATCACCACCGGCTTTAGGGGCTCGGTCCAGCGTAAAGCCACCGAGTTTCTTATGCCGGGCATCCAAAATCAGGCGTTCACTGGCCCGTTCGTAATCGTCACGCATCCCCAGGTTAGCGGTGATCTTCATCAATAGGTCGACGTCACTTAATTCGAGGTCGGCAGCAGTCAGCCGGTAACGTTCCTGTAGCGCGTCAGCGTGATATTGCCGGAAGAAGCCCAAGGCAAATAGGGCCACGTCGTCCTTAGCGTAGAGCTTTTCTTTAATGGCCCCGGTGAGGGCTAATTTTAGCGCCATACTTTGATCCTTAAACTTCGGCCACAAGATACCGGGGGTGTCAAGCAATTCTAGGTGGTTGCTGGAACGCAACCACTGTTGCCCCTTGGTGACCCCCGGCGTATCGCCGACTTGAGCGGCCTTGCGCTGAACTAAGTGGTTCAGTAACGTGGACTTCCCCACGTTGGGCACGCCGACGGTCATGGCGCGCACGGGGCGTTCTTTGAGTCCCTTAGCCTTTTCGTTGGCCAGCTTGTCGGCCAGGATGCTTAACGCAATCTTGGTGATCTGCTTGGGGGTCACGTTGGCCCGAGAATCGATGGCGATGGCCGGTTGATTCTGTGACCGATAGTAGGCTAACCAGGCCGCCGTCTGTTGCGGGTCGGCGAGGTCCTTCTTGGTTAAAATGATTAAATGGGGTTTGTGTTGACTGATCCGGGTGACTTCCGGATTCCGGGACGCCGCGGGGATCCGGGCGTCGACCAGTTCGAAGACGATGTCGACCAGGTGGACGTTTTCTTCCATCTGCCGAATCGCCTTGGCCATGTGGCCGGGAAACCATTGAATGGTACTCATAAGTTGGACTCCTTTGTGGATTGTTTTTATTTTAAGCGTGAGGCTTTAGGGGTGGCTACCGAACAAGTTGGCGGGCACCCTTCAGGTCGAACGATTAGGTCCTAAACCAGCAAGCCCTATTCTACCATTTTTTGCCGGTAGGTCACCAGTTTTCCCGGTGCTAACCGGAAATCAGCAAAAAAGGACCTGCTCGTCACAGATCCCTTCGTTATGCCAGAAAATCCTGGTACAGCCGCCAAGCGTCGTCAAAAACGGTCATTGACGGCAGATAGCTGGCGTTTTCTTCTAAATATTTAGACAACTCGTCAAACTCGGTTTCCTGTTTGGGAAACGCGCTGTCTAAAAAAGCGTTGTTGGCAAACGTCGCGACCGGGTCATAACTTTCCGGATTACGTTGCGTCATCAAAAACTGATAAAACGTTTTGGGCATGGGATACCTCCTACTTAGCGGGAATCCGGGCTTGGAAGACGAACTTCCCCGGGCCCGACAAATCAATCTTTTTAGCCGCATACGACAACTTCTTCCCGTTGCCGATTCGCGTCAGGTGCAGCGTCATGGTCTTTTTGCCACTGTCCATGGCCACCCATTTAGGTAGCGGATAGTTTTTGGCGATATAATTCATCACAAAACTAACGGGAACCGGTAACGACCCGATGGATAACTTCTGGGCAGTCAACTTGACGTCACCGTTAGCCAGTACCGTGGGCTTAAAGAGTAACGCGAAGTTCACGTTGGCTCCCAAAACCTCGGTGGACCCCGTCAACATGGCGTGATCGGTCACCTGGAACCGGTACTTGAGTGATTGACCGGATAACGACTTATTCACGTAGTAGTCAGCTAAGGCGTTGACCTGTTTCTTGTTTAACGTGAGATTGATGTTGGTCGTGGGGCCGCTAGTCGGTTGGGCCGTGGCGGCCACCTTGGTCGGCGCTAAGGCCTTGACCCCGACAAAAACCAGCGCAACCACGATGAGAGTGACCAACGTGATAACCCCCGTTTTCCACCAGTTATGTGTGGTGGACGGTTGGGGATTGGACCGCTTAGGATCTTGTGTCATTAAGTTGAACCTCCCTTACTTCCGTAAACATTGTTGATGGGTTTGCATTTTAGCAAATAATTTCTGGGTCATCAACCGGTAGCCCTTGGCGTTCGGGTGGAAATGGTCCGCCGGCGACAGATAATGGTTCAGTTCCGTACTGCTGTCACTGGCGAGAATCTGTTTCTGGAAACTGGCGACGGATAGCTCACCGTCGTTAGACTTCTGAGCTTCACGCTTGAGTTGGGCCTGCTGGGTCACGGATTTAAACTGACCGACCGATAACGCCCGGTTGATGTCGACCACGTACAGGTGCCGTTGTGACCGCACGGTGCGTTGCGTCGTGGCGTTCCAATTGTCCACCGCGTTCGTAATCTGTGTCAGGTTGGCGAAGTACACGTAAATCGGATTATAAATAGTAAACAGGTAAATTGGTGCCTGCGGATTGTAGCGCCGGACCGTTCCCAAAAGACGGGTTAACTTCTTGGCGTAGACTTTCTCGGCCTGCGTCAACTGCCGGTTCAAACGAGACTGTTGATTGATCGTGACGTTTTGGGTCAACGTTTGTAAGAGATCGTTCCCCCCGACCGTTAAGGTGATGGCCTGAGCTTTAGCGACCTGGTGTTGCATCTTTTCGCTGGCCACCAACCGTTTTTCAATCTGATCGCTCCGGTCACCAGCCAAGCCGTAATTGTGCATTGTAACCTTGACGTGGTCCGTTTGCCGAATCTTCGTCGCAATTCGGCCGGTGTAACCGCCCTTTTTCTGCTGGTCGCCGACCCCTTCGGTCAACGAGTCCCCCAGTGCGACAAGCCGAACCGTCGAACGGCGATTCGTGGTAACGGGACGCGTGGTTTGAACGGTCCGAGTCCCGGGATGCCAATAGGTCAGTGCCACGATGGCCACCAAAACGACTAAGATGCCAATTCCGAGCCACCGACCGAAGTGTTTCATGTTTTTCAAAGGTTAAACCCCCTCGATAAAGAAAAAGCGGTGACTAAGGCCACCCCTTTCTCGTGTCATGCTTGTGTTGATTTATTTAGTCGGGTCCGTGTAGTACATTAAGGCAAAGGCCCCGGGCCCACCGTGCGTCGCGATGATTGGCACCGTTTCTCGCACTAAAATCTCTTTATTCGGTAAAAACTCGTGAATGTGCTGTTGGACACTGTCCACGCTGTCGTAGGCTTCGACTTGAGAAATCCCGATCGACATGATGTCCGGTGTTTGTTTCATCTGGTCGTAGACCTTACTAAAATACCGGTCGATGGTCTTCATCCCGCGACCCTTCGCCCGAATCTTCAACTGACCGCCGGTGACTTCCAACACCACCTTGATGTTCAGTAACGCCGTTAACATCCCCGCGGCCCGACCTAACCGGCCACCCTTCAAGATGTTTTCCAACGTCACGATTCCCATGAAGAGGTGAGTGTTGTTCCGTACGGCATCGGCCCGCTGTAAGATGGCCGCTTTATCGGCACCCTCAGCCGCCAATTTAGCCGCTTCGATCACCTGAAAGGCCAGGGCCTGATCCGTAAACTGACTGTCGACCACGGTGACGTCGGTCTTGGACAGGTTAGCGGCTTGTTCGGCCGCGTGGATCGTGCCACTGATGGCCTCTAGCATGGTAAAGCAGATGACACTGCTCCCGTCGGCCCCCAGCTTATCGAAGGTTTCGACAAACGACCCTAACGGTGGCTGACTCGTCTTCGGTAAGGTTTTCGACGTTTTCATTTTATCAATAAATTCTTTATTCGTAATCGACTCACGTTCCACGTAGATCGTGTCGTCGATCATCACCGTCAACGGGACGATGGTGATGTGGTAATCTTGGATTTGTTGGTCGGTCAATCCGGCCGATGAATCCGTGACGATTTTAATGTTAGCCATGGAGATCCCACTCTTTCTGACCAAAAATTTGGTTTATGCTACAATATGCATAATGGAACATACGGTAACAGTATAGCAGAATTATCTGCTTTTTTCAGCTGTCGTCCCGTAAATCGCTTAATTAAAAGGAGGATACTCATTGCAACCATCACGGAGTCGTACCTATAACATTGTCAATGAAGTCCTGAATGCCGTGACCCACGGGATTGGTGCCGGTCTTAGTATTGCTGGTTTGGTCATCTTATTGCTGCAGGCTCACGCCAAGGGCGGGGCCTTACGAATGACCACGTTTGCCATCTACGGGGCCATCATGGTCTTATTTTACTTAGCCTCCACGCTCTTCCACAGTCTGGTCTTCACGAAAGCGTCGCACGTCTTTCAAATCTTTGACCACTGTGCCATCTACTTGTTGATTGCCGGGACCTATACGCCTTACAGCCTATTGGTCATCGGCGGTTGGCTAGGCTGGACCATGTTCGGCGTGATTTGGGGGATGGCCGTTCTCGGGATCATCTACAAGGCCATCTGGCTGGGCCAACACCAGATTCTTTCCACCATCATCTACGTGGTGATGGGCTGGATGTGTCTCCTGGGGATTAAACCCTTACTTACGGGCTTAGGTCCCGTGGGATTTGGCCTCCTCTTCGCCGGTGGGGTCGCCTTTACGGCCGGAGCCGTTCTATACAGCTTTAAGGGGGTCCCCTTCGGCCACGTCATCTGGCACCTCTTCGTGATGCTGGGGACCGGCCTCATGTACTTCTCAATTCTGTTATACGCTTAAACGGACAAAAGGGTCGCTCACGTGCTTACGTGGGCGACCCTTTGCTTTAACGCCGTTCAAACTGTTCAAAAACGTAGTCGTACGGATTAGCGGCGTCACGCACCCCGACCTGTTCGCCGATTTTGACGAACTGGGTGTAGTCGATGGCCGGCATCCGGGTGTCCCCGGGAAAGTCAGCATCGATGGTGGTCCGGTACAACCGGTCAACGTCGGGCAATAGTCCGGCAAACAATTGTGCGCCCCCGACCACGTAGAGTAAGTCTTGCGGATGCGCGGCGGCGTATTGGCGCACGGCCGCTAACGACCCCAAAACCGTCACGTTGGCCGGGAAGTCACTGGCCGGCCGGTGGCTCACCACCACGTTCGTCCGGTGCGGTAGTGGTCGCCCAAACGACGCGAAGGTCTTGGCACCGGCAATGACGGTCTGGCCGGTCGTCGTGGTTTTAAAGTAGTGCATGTCGGCCGGAAGGTGCCACGGGAGGTGCCCATGATACCCAATCACGCCACCGTAACTTTCGGCCCAAAGATAAATTAGCATGTTGAGTCCTCCTACACGGCAACGGGGGCCTTAATGGCAGGGGCCGGGTCGTAACCGGTCACCTTAATATCGGCCATGTCGTAATCGAAGATACTAGACTTGTCCGGGTTCAACCACAGCTGTGGCGCAGCTTTCGGTGTCCGAGCCAGTTGAGTTTTAACCTGGTCCAAGTGATTCTTGTAGATGTGGGCATCCCCTAAAGTGTGCACGAAATCGCCCACTTCAAGCCCGACTTCCTTCGCAATCAGTGACGTCAACAACGCGTAGCTGGCAATGTTGAACGGCACACCCAAGAAGATGTCCCCGCTACGTTGATACAGCTGGCAACTAAGCTTACCGTCATTGACGTAAAACTGGTAGAGCGTGTGACACGGCGGTAACGCCATGGACGGCACGTCGGCGGGATTCCAAGCCGATACGATCATCCGCCGTGAATCGGGATGGGTCCGTAAGGTCTGAATCACGTTGGCGAGTTGGTCGATGGTTTCACCGTTGTGTCCCTGCCAGGCCCGCCACTGACTCCCGTACACTAGACCCAGGTCGCCGTAGTGGTCACCGAAGGCTTGGTCGGTCAAAATTCGCTCGCAAAAGGTCTTTTTTTCGGCCTGGTATTGCTGGTTAAAGGCCTCGTCGACCAAAGAACGGCGGCCGAAGTCGTGCATGTCGGGACCGTGGTAATCGGGACTGTCCACATAGCGTTGAAAGGCCCATTCGTCCCAGATATGGTTATGGTGCTGGAGTAAAAAGCGAATATTGGTATCGCCCCGTAAGAACCATAAAAGTTCCGACTTAATCAGACCAAACGGCACCTTCTTAGTGGTCAGTAACGGGAACCCTTCTTGCAAGTTGAACCGCATCTGATAGCCGAATAGACTGACGGTCCCGGTACCCGTTCGGTCGGTTTTCTCGTGGCCCCGTTCCAGGACCGTTCGTTCCAAGTTTAAATAAGCATCTTCTAACATTGCCGTGATTTCCCCCTAGTCCGTGGCGTACTCGCTCAAATACTCCCAACGAGCGACCTTTTGATCCAACTGTTGATCCAAATCGTCTAATTGTTGTTGCAGGTCGGCGAGTTTATCGTAATTGGCACCATTTTCGTTCATGGCCTGCTGCACGGTGGCCTTCTTCGCTTCGAGATCGTCGATGACGCCCTCGATGCCTTCCCATTCCTTCTGCTCGGCGTAGGTCAACTTGACCTTCTTTTTAGCGGTCGAGGCCGCCGGTTGCTCCGGCTTCGGGGTCGCCTTGGGCTTCGCTGCGGCGGGCTTATGGCTCGGTTTTTGTGCCGCCAGATAGTCGCTAAATTGACCGGAGTACCGTTCAATTTGACCATTGCCGTCAAAAATCAACAGGCGATCGGCCACCTTATCCAGGAAGTAGCGGTCATGGGAAACCGTGATGACGGTCCCCGCAAACTGCGCGATGTAATCTTCCAAAACCGTCAGGGTACTAATGTCTAAATCGTTAGTCGGTTCGTCAAGCAGGAGCACGTTCGGCTGTTCCATAAGAAGTTTTAACAGGTACAACCGGCGTTTTTCACCACCAGAGAGTTTCCGGATTAACGTGCCGTGCATGAAACGGGGAAACAGGAATTGTTCCAGTAATTCGGTCACGCTGACGGAGTTACCTTGTTTATCCGTCACGTTTTGGCCGACTTCCGACAGATAATTGATCATCCGTTTATCTTCGGGAATCGGTTCAATCTGTTGGGTGTAGTAGGCCATTTTAACGGTCTCACCCACATCGATGATCCCCGAATCCAGCGGGAGTTTCCCGGCGATTACGTTGAGTAGGCTGGACTTACCGGCCCCGTTTTCACCACTGATCCCGATGCGTTCGCCCCCCTGAATTAGGTCACTAAAGTCCTTCAAAATCAGGTGGTCCCCCAGACGCAGATTAGCGTCCTTTAATTCGATCACCTTTTTCCCGAGGCGTTGTTGGCCCAAGGAAATGGAGACGTTTTGTTGGACCTGCCGGGTGCCCTGTTGACTCGCTAACTCGTGGAACCGGTTGATCCGCGCGTTTTGCTTGGTCGACCGGGCTTTGGCCCCCGCCTTCATCCAAGCTAATTCCTGTTGGTAAAGCCGTTTAGACTTCTGTTCGGCGCCGGCCTCTTGGGTCACCCGCTCCGCTTTTTCTTGAACGTAGGCTTGGTAGTTTCCGGGATACTGGTATAGTTTTCCGAAGTCCAGTTCCCAGATTTGATTGGCAATCTGATCCAGGAAATACCGGTCATGGGTCACGACCAGTAACGCACCCTTGTAGGTGGTCAGGTACTGTTGTAACCAGGCAATGGATTCAAAATCCAAGTGGTTGGTCGGTTCGTCGAGCAGTAATAGATCCGGTGATTGAATCAGAATTTGGGCCAAACCGACCCGCTTAACCTGCCCCCCGGAAAGCGTCTTGATCGATTGTGACAGATCCGTGATCTTCAACTGGGTCAAGATCGTCTTAACGTCGCTTTCGGCGGTCCAGGCATCTTCTTCGTTCATCTTGGCTTCGGCGTCTAGGTACCGTTTCTGGGCCTTAGCGTCCTCGGGATGTTGCCCGTAAGCCGCCAACGCCGCTTCGTATTGGCGAATCGTCACGAAGACGGTCTGGTTCCCGGAAAACACGGCGTCCATCACGGTGAGGTTTTCGTCCAGTTCCGGCTTTTGGGTCAGGTAACCGATAGTGTAGTCTTTAGGCGTACTGATGGTACCAGTCTGATCGTTATTGACACCGGCCAGCGTATTCAACAGTGAGGTTTTCCCACTGCCGTTGACCCCGATTAACCCGATGCGGTCGTGTTCGTTGATGATGAAGTTTAAATTATCAAATAGCGTTTTTTCACCGTAAGTTCGGTGTAAGTTTTCTGCACGTAAGGTTTGCATAAATTTTCGTCACTACTCTCTTATTTCATATTCACTAAGGTTAACGCTTGGGTGAGTAACGCGGCCTTCTGGTTAGCAACCTGTCCCGTGACCACTTGTCGTTCGAGGACGGCGAGCACTTGTCCCAGCTGCGGACCGGGTTGAATACCCGCTTGCATCAGATCTTTTCCCGTCAGGGCCACTTCACGTTTGTCATGAATGGGGAGGGCCGCCGCCGCTTGGGTTAGGGCCGTTGTCCGGTCGGGTGCCCCTAAGATCACGGCGACTTCATTGGCTAGTAAGCTACGAGCCTGACCACATTGATAAAGCTGCCAGGCTGCCAAGTCTTGGGTCTGGAGAATCTGTGCGGCGGTGACCACGGCTTGAACATCCGTGATGACCTGGTTAGACGTCTTCCAGTGCTTTAAGAAGGTCGCGGTTTGGCCGTGATCGAACCCAAAGCTAAGACTGAGCAACGCCCAAGCGGTCACCTCACTGCTGACACCGTGGGTCAGGACTTGTGCTAACCGGGTCAACGCCGTCTCTTGCTGGGCAAAGTCCGGGCAGTAACGCCAGAGCTGGGTAGACAACATGACGGTTAAGCCCCGTTGCGGCGTCCGTCCCATGAGCATCTTCAACAACTCGACCTGGGTCCGTTCGACCGCGATCTTAGCCAATAAGGCCGCGTGATCGGTCATGGCCGCTTCCGTGGCGGGGACGATATCAAAATCGAGTTGACTGGCGAAACGAACCGCCCGCATCATCCGTAAGGCGTCCTCGTGAAACCGTTCCTGGGGATCGCCGACGGCCCGAATGTGGTGCTTTTTCAGGTCGGTCAAGCCGTCAAATAGGTCGATAACTTCCCCGTTTTCGCGCATAGCCAGGGCGTTAATCGTAAAGTCCCGGCGTTTTAAATCCTCGGCCAACGACCGCACGAAGGTTACGTGGTCGGGACGGCGAAAGTCGGTGTAGGTCGATTCGGAGCGAAACGTGGTGGTCTCGTAACCCGTCCCGTGATCCAAAATCATCACGGTTCCGTGTTCAATTCCCGTATCGACCGTGCGTTTAAAAAGATGCTTGATTTCATCGGGATAGGCACTCGTGGCAATGTCAACGTCGTGGATCGATTTGCCTAAAATCGTATCCCGAACGCTACCACCCACGAAGTACGCTTCATAACCCGCCCGTTCAATGGTCTGTAAAACTGGCCGGGCTAGTTCAAAATCCCGTGGTAACTGTTTTAGTTGCATACCGTCTTCCCCTTCTGCCAAATTCTGGTAAAGTCTTCCTCTGCCAGTTTAACAGATTACTGCGGTGAATTGAATGCAAAGCGCCGGTTAGACCTAGTTAGCACGGTTACTATTGGCCGAAAAACTATGCTATGATGAATTTATAAGCTTACCAATCGGGGCCGCTGGTTTGACGGAAACGCCGGAATTCTAGCCGGTTTAATTGGTAGCGTAATAGTTTGGTGGGAGGACGATAGGATGACACAGATTAAAGACGAACAGGTTCGGGTACTCGACCTGATTATGATTGGGCTGGGGTGTGCCACGTTGGCATTTAGTTTGGTCTTTTTCAACATCGCCAACCATTTGGCGGATGGCGGGATTTCCGGGATTACCCTGATTATTCGGGCTCTGTTTCATTTTGATCCCGCCTATTCAACCATTCTGATTAACATTCCTTTATTAGCCATTGGGTACCGCTACTTGGGCAAGCAGTCGCTGATTTATACCATCTACGGGACCTTCATGCTCTCGTTCTTTCTCTGGATCTGGCAACGCGTCCCCCTGGCAATCGATCTCAGAGGTGACCTGTTACTCGCCGCGCTAGGCGCCGGAATTGCTGGAGGTTTTGGGTCGGGATTGATTTACCGTTACGGCGGCACGACCGGCGGAACCGACATCGTCGCCCGAATCATGGAACGGTTCTTTGGGGTTCCCATGGGTCAATCCCTTCTGTGGTTGGATGTGGTGATCCTACTCATTTCGTTGGTCTACATCAACGTGCCACACATGGCCTACACGTTGATTTACTCCTACATTTTGACCCGCATCGTAAACTTTACGCAGGAAGGCGCCTACGCCGCTCGGGGCATCATCGTGGTTTCCGATCATTATCAGGACATTACCAATGCGATCATGGATCAACTCGAGCGTGGCGTGACGCTTCTAAACGGTGAAGGCGGTTATTCCCACCAACCACGACAGATGATTTACGTGGTGGTCGCGCCGAATGAACTACACACCTTGCGACACATCATTCATGAATGCGATCCTAAGGCGTTTGTTTCGGTAATCAGCGTGACCGAGGCCCTGGGTGAAGGGTTTACCTTCGCCGTGCCTAAAAAGCGTTTTTTGACCCGTTTTCGGCGATAGGTTGGACGGTTTAGTTTCTGATTTGGCAACCGCGGGGTGTGCGGTTGCTTTTTTTGTGATGATTTAAGTTAAAGTAATAATTGTATTATTACAAATATTATTTTTCAAAAAAACCGTTTACGGCAATTGACCCGCAAACGGTTAATCTTTACTAATTTTTAAGCTTAATCTGCCCGATAGCTATCCCACAAGGCAGCCATTTCCGTGTCGTCGGGCACCAAGTTGACGTACGCCCGCAACAAGGACTTGACCTGCTCTTGAGCCCCTTCTTCCCGGTAGAAGTAGATGGCCGGCTTCAAAAAGTCCGGCTGATCCATGAAGAACGGTGCCGCGGCATCATAGGTTTGCCGCGCTTGCTCGTAGTTTTCCTGATGTTGAGCCGTCACAGCTAGGTTCCAGTATAACTGCGGATCGGCCCCCTCATCCTTCACGTACGGTTGGACTAAGGCCACGTTTTCGTCCCAACGTTCCTGCTTCACGTAGAGGTTACTGAGTTGAATCACCGCACTGAGATCGTCAGCGTCCAAGTCGTGTCCCTGCTTCAGGTACTTCTCGGCGAGCTGCTCGTCGTCTAACTTGGTCGCCACGTGGGCCGCTTGCAACCAGAGCTTTTCGTTATACTGATCGACGCCCAGTCCTTCTTGCAACGTCGTTAACGCTTCCGGCAGCCGATTTTCGGCCTCTAATGCCTGGCCTAAGTACGGGTACAACGACGTGTAGTTGGGATCACTATCCTTGAGTTCTTCAAACAAATGAATGGCCGCTAACCGGTCTTTTAACTGGAGGTAGGTGAAGGCCGTCTCAAACTTCACATCGGCGGTCATATCGCCCGGGTGAATCTGTTTCAAATAACCAATGGCTTGTTCAAACCGACCGGCGTTCGCGTAGGCGACCCCCAGTCGTTCCACCAGGTTGACCCGCGACATGGCGGTCGTCCCCGCCGTGATCAACTCGAGGTAGAGCGGAATGGCCTTGCGAAATTCACGCATGGTGAAGTACAGTTCGGCCAGCGCAAAGGTAATTACCGGTTCGTCCGGAGCTAATTTGCGGGCCGTCAGCAGTTTCTGTTCGCTGACCTCAAAAAGTTCTTGGGTCTGATAGAGGTCCGCCGCCACCATCAGGGCCTGAATATAAGCGTTAGAGCCCGGTTTGACCTGATTCAGGTAGTCTAGGGCTTCATCGTTCTTATCCTCGTCAATCGCAATATCTGCCAGGTTCGTCCGGAGTTCGTCTTCGTCCGGATATTTCCGTAACAACTTTTCGTAGATTCGGCGTGACTGGTTTAAAAAGCCTAAGGAATATAACTCTTCGGCCAGACTAAACAGGGTATCGTCATCGTCGTGGCGTAATGCCAAGGCGTATTGTTTCTTGAAGGCATCCAGTTGTCCTTTTTCCAGTTGGTCTAACGCGGTTTGTGCGTAACTCATCTGTTTTTCAGCCTCCTCGGGGTCCTTAATCAGAAGTTTTTAAACTTTAACGATAATAAAAAACCAGTCCGGCGACCGGACTGGCCCTTTACCCATTAAATAGTTAATTGTAATTATTTAACAGCATCCTTTAAAGCTTTACCTGGCTTAAATGCAGGTACTTTGCTTGCAGGAATTTGGATTTCTTGTCCAGTTTGTGGGTTACGGCCCTTACGAGCTGCACGTTCACGTACTTCAAAGTTACCAAAGCCGATCAGTTGAACCTTTTCGCCTTTAGCCAACGTTGCTTGGACAGAATCGAAGACTGCATCAACTGCAGCCGTTGCGTCCTTTTTAGTTAAACCAGTTGCAGTTGCAACATCGCTAACCAATTGTGCTTTGTTTGCCATTTTGAATTCACCTCCTGAACAGAAGATTAGATGTAGGCCATCTAGTGATCATTTTTGAGTGGTCCAAAAATGATGAAACAAATACGGGGAAACCGCATCATTTCTTTATCAAAGATAGCACAGGAAGCCTTATATGACAAGGGATAACGGCATTTTTTAGCAATTATCCCCGAAGTTTTTGTGATTTTTATCATTTTGACCCGTTTTTGGGTAAAAAGGTTGCTATCACGGGGTTCAACGTTACTTTCGGGCGCGTTCAATCAAATGCAACGGCGTTCCCTCAAAATCGAAGTGTTCCCGAATTTGGTTTTCCAAAAAACGTTCGTAGGAGAAGTGCATCATCTTCGGGTCGTTGACGAAGACCACAAAGGTTGGCGGGGCCACGGCCACTTGGGTGGCGTAGTAGACGCGCAGGCGCTTCCCGTTGTCGGATGGCGTCGGATTCAACGCAATCGCGTCCATGATGACATCATTTAACGTGGCCGATTGAACCCGTTGGTTATGGTTAGCGGAGACCCGTTTGATCATCGCCGGTAGTTGGCTCAGGCGTTGCCCGGTCTTGGCCGACACGAAGAGGATCGGCGCGTAACTGAGGTACTGAAATTCCGCACGAATCAGGTTTTCGAAATCTGTCAACGTGTGATTATCCTTCTTTAGGGTATCCCACTTGTTGACCAGGATAATGATGCCCCGGCCCGCTTCGTGCGCGTAACCAGCCACCCGCTTGTCCTGCTCACGAATGCCTTCTTCGGCGTTTAACACGACTAAAACCACGTCGGAATCGTCAATCGCGCGCATCGCCCGCATGACACTGTACCGTTCCGTGTTTTCGTAGACCTTACCACGTTTCCGGATCCCGGCCGTATCGACCATGGTGAAACGCGTGTCGTCCGCCGTAAACTTGGTGTCGATCGCATCCCGGGTGGTCCCCGCAATGTTTGACACGATTACGCGGTCTTCTCCCAGCATGGCGTTGACCAACGAAGATTTCCCCACGTTCGGCCGCCCAATCAGGCTAAAACGAATGGAATCGTCCTTAGGCGCACCATCTTCAGCCGGAAATTCCTTGACCACGGCATCCAATAGATCCCCAAGTCCTAACCCGTGGACCCCGGAAACCGGGTACGGATCGCCAAAGCCCAGGGCGTAGAAATCGTAAATCGTTTCCCGTACTTCGGGATTATCCGCTTTGTTCACCGCCAAAATAACGGGTTTTTTCGACCGGTAGAGAATCTTCGCGACCTTTTCGTCGGCGTCCGTGATGCCCTCGGGAGCGCTCACGACCAAGACGATCACGTCGGCTTCATCAATCGCAATTTCGGCTTGTTGGGTAATCTGGGTGAGAAACGGTTCGTCCCCCATGTCGATTCCCCCGGTATCAATCATCCGAAATTCCGTACCCAACCATTCGGCTGGCGCGTAGATTCGGTCACGTGTTACCCCGGGGGTATCTTCGACGATGGAAATCCGTTCACCGGCAATTCGATTGAATAACGTCGACTTCCCCACGTTGGGGCGGCCAACAATGGCTACTACGGGATATGCCATCGTAAATCCCTCCTTTATTTGTTTACCTTGCTTACATTTAATGACAGGAAAAGGGCCCAGAACGCAACCCATTCAAGTTTCGCTCTAGACCCCTTTTTAACGACGAGCTAATCTAAATTAGTCCTTGTCGTTTTCCTGGTTTTCGATATCCTTTTTCAGGCTGTCCCCAATCAGGTCACCTAAAGAGAAGCCGGTGCTTTCTTCTGGGGCGTTAGCCGTAGAAGTTTCAGCAGAGTTCCGGTTGTTCCGCCGTGGACGAGAACCACCGTTGTTCCGGTTGTTGTTCCGTGGACGACTAGCGTTACCGCCGTTGTCGTGACCTTCGTCACCGGATTGTGGCTTTTCTTCCAAAGCCTTGATGGACAATGCCAAACGGTGATCGTCTGGCCGTACATCTAAGACCTTAACCTTGATTTCTTGACCAACCTTTAAGACGTCAGCTGGCGTCGCAATGTGTTGGTGAGAAATTTGGGAAATGTGAACCAAGCCTTCAACACCTGGGAACACTTCAACGAAGGCCCCAAAGCTCGTCAAACGCTTAACAGTACCGTCTAAGACACTACCTTGTGGTGCCTTGTCTTCAATCCCGTCCCAAGGTTCTGGTAAGGTTTGCTTGATGGACAAGGAAATCCGGTCACGTTCTGGATCAACGGATAAGACCTTCACCTTAACGTCTTGGCCGACCTTTAAGACATCGCTAGGCTTTTCAACCCGTTCGTAAGCAATTTCAGAAACGTGAACTAAACCGTCCACGCCGCCAAGGTCAACAAAGGCCCCAAAGTTCGTCAAACGAGCAACCTTGCCTTCGACCGTGTCGCCAGCTTGTAACTTCGCCATGATTTCTTCCCGTTGAGCGGCCCGTTGCTTTTCAACAATGGCCCGGTGGGATAAGATCAAGCGGTTTTCGCTAGGTTCGATTTCCACGATCTTAAATTCAAGGGTTTGACCCTTAAATTGTGACAGGTCTTCAACGAAGTGATCCGAAACCATCGATGCTGGAACGAAGCCCCGCACACCGGCGTCAACTACTAAACCACCCTTAACCACTTGGGTAACTGGGGCCGTCAACGTGTGACCAGCTTCGAATTCCTTTTGAATGTCGTCCCAAACCTTACGGGCTTCCAAACGACGTTGCGAGAGTAGGTAGCTCCCGCCTTCTTTATCGTTACCGATACGTGAGATTACGACGAGGTCTAAAACGTCCCCGACTTTAATTTCTGAATTAATATCTTCAGCTGGCTTGGCGGTCAGTTCCTTCTTGGGAACTACCCCTTCAATACCAGTTTCACCGATCCCAACGATTGCTTGTTGGTCATCGTCAATCGCTAAGATTTCACCCTTAACGACATCACCAATCTTGACGTTATCCACGTTGTTCAACGCGTTTAGCAAATCGTTGTTATCATTGTTTTGACTCGTGCCATTTTCACTCATGCGAATATTTCCTCCTTGCGACAACTCTAAACACCATTTTATCTGATTATAGTGATAAAAGCTAGTAAAATGCCTATTTCTGTTGCATTTCTTTTTCTTTAATAATTTCGGCGATTCGATCCGCCACTTGTTCAATTGATAACGAGGTGGTATCGAGTCGCACGGCATCCGCCGCTTGGGTCAGTGGGGAGACCTTCCGGGTGGAGTCTTTGCGATCCCGTTCCTCGATTTCGTGTTTCAAGGTGGCCAGTGGCGTGGTAATGCCCTTGGCTGCATTGTCTTTTAACCGTCGTTGGGCCCGTTCTTCCACGCTGGCCACCATGAAAATCTTGACTTCTGCGTGGGGTAAGACGGTCGACCCAATGTCCCGGCCGTCCATGACAATGCCCCCAGCGTCCGCAATCTGCCGCTGCCGAGCCGTCAATTCCGCTCGAATCGCGGGTAGCGCGGAAACCTGGGAGACCGAATTGGTCACGTCCGGTTGACGAATCGCTAAGGTGACCTCCGTCTCATCCACAAAGACCTTTTGCGTTGGGGTGCCGGGTTCGAACCGAATCGTGATCTGATCGAGTAGCTGTTTGATTGTGGCCTCGTCGTCTAAATCTGCCCCGGCCTGCAACGCCTTCCACGTAATTGCCCGGTACATTGCCCCGGTATCACAATAGATGTAATGAAACCGTTGCGCGACGATCTTGGCGACCGTACTCTTCCCGGCGGAGGCTGGTCCGTCGATTGCCACTTGTAAACCTTGCTTAGCCATAACGACATTAACTCCTAATCTAAGTATTTATTTAATTGGGTCTTACCGTACCCGTAAGCGTTGGCCAGGATGCACCGTTGCGCCGGATGACAGACCATTTAATTCTAATAATTTTTGTTCCGAGATGCCCGCATTCGTGGCCACCCGGTAAACCCCTTGGCCGGATTCGACCGTGGTGTACTTTTTCCCCGCAGCGCTGGTTGACGAGCTACTACTGGTCGTGCTCGTACTAGACGACGTGGCACTGGTCTCAGCCGATGCAGAGGTAACCGAAGAACTGCTAGTCGCGGTTTCCGTCGAACTAGCAGTCGTCGATTCTGTTTTGGCGCGGCTCTGAGAAGCCTTGGTGGCCGCCTTTTTATGGTGGCTACTGGAACTAGCGGCCTTCTTAGACGAAGAACTCGAGCTCCCAGCGGCCACCTTTTCCGTATTTTGGGGCCGGTTAACCGAACTTTGCCGAGCTAAACCGTACACCAGCGAGGCCGCCGCAATCACAATGATAATGGCAACCAGAATAATGGTGACCATGGTATTGCTATGATTTTGTCGCCGCATCTTCGTTCGTGATAGGTTTCCCTGATCGTCCCGATCATCGGCAAACGATTGCTCCCATGGCCGCGACGTTTGTTCCTTGGGCGTTTGCTCGTCACGTTTTTGACTCATCATCTAACCTCCCTGAAAAACTTTCACCGGTAATTGTAACATTCCCGGGTGAAATTAGGAACCTATAATTGCCGACGCAGCCGAGATTACGGCAATCTTAACAAATCCGCACAACCACTCCTTGGGCAACGTCAAAGGCCGCCACGCTGACTAGACGTGACGGCCAAGAGGAATCGCTTGGCGGGCCTCCCGCCAAACAATGAAAAGATTCGCTTCTCAAGTTTAAAGAAGCCCCCTTAGCTTATCAGTCTGGTCTCCCGGCCAACGCTAAAACGCAAAAATTAAGTGGGGGCCTTCCGATCACGGGGTTAACGCGGCGCATCGGCAATTAATAACCGGCGTAGTTGGGCCTGCCAACTCGGCGCCACGGGAGTCGGTGCGCTGACCGGCTGGCGTTTTAGCCCGAGAGCATCCAAGTCTAACGCCACCTTGCCCGGAGCACAACACGTCGCGGTATGGGCCGGGGCAACCTCGTCAAACGTCGTCAACCACCGGGCGCGCAAACATTGCGGTTCACGCACGTAGGCCAACATCTGTGCCAGTGCTCGCCCCCGTTCGCGCTCACGCCGTTCGAATAACGCTTGAACGGCCGTCGCCGAAATCCCGTGCTGTTGATAGAAGGTCAGCAGGGCAATTCCTGGATCGTCAACGCTGAAGGCCTGGGGGTGCGCATAAAAGCGCTGAATGGTGGCGTCATCCGGTCGGTTGGCCTGATTCAAGGTCAGCGGCAGCCGTTCGTCCCCCGGCGCATAGAGCAAAACGGCCAGACTAGGCTGCCCGTCCCGGCCCGCGCGTCCCATCTCCTGGGCGTAGCTTCCCAGGTCGGCCGGTAAATGGTAGTGAATCACGTAACGTACATCGTTTTTATCGATCCCCATCCCAAAGGCACTCGTCGCACAGATAATCGCCAAGTCCCCCTGCATGAACTGCTGTTGAATCTTAAAGCGATCTTCGCTGGAGAGTCCCGCATGGTAGGCCGCCACGGGTAACCCGGTCTGATCCCGCAGCCACTGGGCCGTATCGGTCGCCAATTGTTTACTAGAAAAGTAGATCACGCCCGGAAAGACCAATTGCGTCACCAGCGTTAATAGCCGCTCCCGTTTGGCTGCATCGTTAGCCACGGGTTCCACGTCCAAGAAGATGTTGGGCCGGTCGAGCGACGCTGTCACCTCCGTGGGGGTCGTGCGCAACTGCTTGGCGATTTCTCCCTTGGTGGCCTGATCGGCCGTCGCCGTTAACATCAACGTCAACGGCGACCCCAGTCGTTCCCGAATCGCCCCTAAGAGCAGGTATTCGGGCCGAAAATCCGGCCCCCACTGCACGATGCAGTGGGCCTCATCGATCACCAGTAGGCTCAGCGGCAATTGCCGCAAGCGAGCGAGCATGGCCGGTTGGGCCAACATCTCCGGAGATAAAAACAAAAATTGGTACTGCGCCAGATGCGCCAAGATCATTTGCCGTTCCCCAAAACTGGTCAGCGACGTAATCGCCGCGACCCGCCGAAAACCGGCCAAGTGCATCCGGTTGACCTGATCCGTCATCAACGCCAACAGCGGCGACACGATCAGCACACAGCCGGCGTGGCGATAACCGTAAAGTTGATAGATCAGGGTTTTCCCCGCCCCGGTCGGTAACACCGCTAGGGTATCCTGGCCGGCTTCTAGGGCGGTCAGCGCCGCCTCTTGCCCGGCGCGAAACTGCGAATACCCAAATACCGCTTGTAGACTAGTCGTCAGGGGTTCCGGCATGGTGGTCACCTTCCTTATCGCATAATATGGCTAACAATCGAAACGTGAAAAAGTCAAAGCGCTGCTGTAGCGCCACCGGTAACGCGGTATACTCCCAGTCGTCGAGTTGCGCCGGCAGCACTGCTAAGAGTGCCTGCCGGGTGGCCGGGGGCAAGAGTCGGTCGTAAGGCACGGCCGTGACAGGTAACATGATGGCCGCCTCCAGGAGGTGTTCCCGCACGGTACTGGGTTTAATGTGCCGCTGAACCGCCACCTGATCAAGGGTCAGATCCGTGGTGGCCACCGCGCGCAACGTGGCCTGGGCGCTGCGCGTAACGGCCGTTTGCCACGCCGGCGCCAACAACGCGTGTAAGGGGTGATCGGTTTGCCGGGCGTCCTGGGCAATCTGGACCACCCCATCGACGTGGCGTAAATAGACCTCCCAGGGGGTCCGCTGTAGATCCTGGGCCAGTTGCTGGACGGTCAGTCCCGGTTGCTGGTACCCGCTAAAGCCCGCCGTCACCACCTGCGCCGTCATGGGGGGTAACCGGGTGAGACTCGCGGTTAAGGCCGTGAACACCTGCGTGGCTAATTCCGGGGACTTAACCTGATGAAACCATTGTCGCACGGCCTGCCGGGTCGCTAGGTCCGTCGTCAGCGGATAATAGCGCGCCGTTTGATGGGCGTACTGAGAAACCACTTGAACGCTCAGCAATAGGCGTTGCCGGGCTAACCCTAACGTAATCTGCGGCCAAAGCGCTTGGGTTTTAGGCCGGAAAGTCACCGCTTGATCCCGTTGCTTTCGCCCCAAAGCCGTCAGTCGCAATTGCGGCTGTTCGGCCGGCAGCCACGTCGCCATTTTTTGGCTCACTAGGGTCTGCGCCACGGTATCGAGGCCCCCTCTGGCCAGGTGCTTATCTAGGCTCAACAGGTACAACAGGTCGTAGCGCTGACCCCAATACAAGGTTGAGACCGTTTTACGTCCCCGCAATAAGTTTTCGATCACCCGCAGTCGCCGCGCTTGCTGGTCGTCTAACAGGTCTAATAAGTCTTGAGGATCCACCCACTACGCCTCCTTTGAAGATTATCCGTTCTAGTTTACCATACTCAAAAGGGGACCCCCAGTCGGTGGTCCCCCGCAGAAACAATTGGTCATTAATCGGTTAATTTTGATGGCGCGCCAGCCAACCACCGAGACGGCGATTCAGCAGGATGAACAGGATCCCTAAAACGATCCCCTTGATCAGGTTAAACGGAATAACGCCCAATAAGATCAACTTATTGACGGGCAACCCTAACGACATCCCCCAAACCTTCAGGTACAGCGGCGTGATGACCCACCAATTTGCTAACGATAAGACTAAGGTCAAGCTGATGGTTCCCACGATCACGGCAACCACTTGACGTGACAGTGTCCGGGGCCGATCTTTCAGGACCGCACTAATTGGTAAAATAAAGGCTAAATCGGCGACAAACGCGGTCAACACCCCAATAAAATTGACGATGTCTAATCCCGTAGACACAAAGTATAACAACTCCTTGACGGCGGCAATCAAAATGGCACCGCCCGCACCAAAGATACTCATGCCTAACAAGACCACCAGATCACTAAGATCTAGTTTCATGTACGGCACAATAGGGATGATGGGAATGGAGATAAACATTAATACGTAAGCCACGCCGGCGAAGAGCGCCATTTCCACCATGGCCCGAACACCCAGTCCCTGTTGACGATTTTCCATAATCCTGTTCCTCCTTGCGGTCATCTCAAACGACGCGGCCACGAAAAAAGGCCTCGCCGCAGAAGGGCAAGACCTTGTTGATTACGTCAGGATGCGTAAAGAGAAACGTCTCATCTTCTGCATACCAGACTGTACTGTCGGTCTCGGAGTTACACCGAATCAACCACGGGAGCGTGGGTCGCGGACTGTTACCGCCGGTCGGGAATTCCACCCTGCCTTGAAGATGAACCATAATTTTATTACACATTTAATATACAAACCCTTACCGAGTTTGTCAAGCTTTTCACTTAGTCAACATTATTCGGCTAAACCCGTAAGCCGTTTTAGTTCCTTTAATTCCTCGGGTTTAAGGTGCCGGGAGTCGCCGGACTGCAACCCCTTAAGCGTTAGGAACCCGTATTGTTCCCGCTTTAGCTTCTCGACTGGGAAGCCCACCGCCGCCAACATCTTCTTGACCTGGTGGTTACGACCTTCGTGAATCGTTAACTGCACGATGGCCGTTTTTTTCTTCTGATCATAGCTGAGCATCTTGGTCTTCGCCGGCGCGTACGGTTCACCGTCAACGGTCACGCCTTGGCGTAGTTGTCGCAACGCATCGTTCGTTGGCACTCCCGTAACCCGGGCCACGTAGGTCTTTTCCACCTCGTAGCGCGGGTGGGTCAGCCGGTTAGCCAGCTCCCCGTCGTTCGTCAGTAATAGAAGTCCGGACGTGTCGTAATCCAACCGGCCCACCGGATAGATTCGTTGGGGCACGTTGTCGATCAAATCCACGACGGTCTTGCGTTTTTTATCATCGTTGGCCGTCGACACCACCCCGCGTGGCTTGTACAGTAACATGTAGACGGGGGCTTCGGCGGTAATCGGGACGTTATCGACCGTAATTGCGTCACGCACCCCTACCTTGGTGCCTAATTCGGTCACAACGGTCTGATTGACCCGCACGTGCCCACTGGTAATCAATTTTTCGGCTTGACGCCGCGAGGCTACCCCGGCGTGTGCTAAGACTTTTTGGAGTCGTTCCATGTCGTTTCATCTCCTGAATTCAATTGTTGGTTAAAGGCCTGCAAAAACAGGTCGCCATCGTCATTCGTCTCGTTAGGGGTGGCCGCCTCCGGTAACGGTGGCAGGTCACTCAACTGCTTAAGACCAAAGTAGTCTAAGAAGTAGTCGCTGGTGCGATAAATCTTGGGCCGTCCCGGTTCGTCTAACCGACCAGCCGGTTCAATCAGGCGGCGTAACACTAATTTTTGCACCGTCGAGGCACTTTGCACTCCGCGAATCTCATCAACCTCGATACGAGTAATGGGTTGCCGGTACGCGATAATGGCCAGCACTTCTAGTGAAGCCGGCGACAACGTGGTACTCAACGGGCTTTCAAAGTAGCGTTGAATCACGTCGCTGGCCGCCGCTTTGGTCACCAGCCGATAAGTCGTATCGTTGACCATTAATTCTAGAGCCGATTCCTCATCGGCGGCGTATTTTTCGGCCAGTCGTTCTAACGTTGCTAGAATGGCTGGCCGTAGCAGGCCGGTCACGGTCGCCAGGTCCGCAACGGTCATCCCTTCGTCACCGCTCACGAACAGGAGACTTTCAATCTGCGCTAATGGCGTCATGGTCGTGACCTCCTTTAACCGCATTGATTTCTAAGGGCAAGAGTCGACTGGGCTGATGCAAAGCAATTCGGCGTTGCCGCGCGAGTTCCAGCACCGCCAGAAAGGTCGTAACCACCTCGTCTAACACCGGTGTGCGGCCGAACAACCGGTCAAAGGCGATGGGGTGGCGTAACCGGTCTAAGCGTCGTAACACCGTTCGCATTTGATCCTTGATGGTGAAATGTTCCGTCGCCACGTGTTGGGTGACCGGTTGGGCCACGGTCGCTCTGTGTGCCAAGCGCACTAGGGTGGCCTGGAGATCCAAGACGGTCACGCCCGGCGCCACGGTCAACGGCGTCTCGGCCGGGACCGGCATGGCCGGCCGGGTGAAATGCTGCTGCCGCAACAAAGCGCGGTCCTTTAACTCGGCGGCCGCCCGTTGGTAACGCTGGTATTCAACCAGTTGGGTCACCAAGTCGGTCCGGGGATCGTCCGGCTCGTCGTCATCTGTGAGCTCAACGGTCTGCGGTTTGGGCAAGAGTAGCTTCGCCTTGATGGCCATCAAGTTGGCCGCCATTACGAAGTATTCCCCAGCAACGTCGAGTTGAAGCGTCTGCATCTGGTGTAAGTAGGTCAGATACTGACTGGTAATGGTCGTAATGCGGATATCGTAAATATCCATTTCGTTAGTTTTAATTAAATGTAATAACAGGTCTAACGGGCCCTCAAAGTCACTGACCTGAATCAGTGGTTGGCCGGTCGAGGTGGTTTTGTCCATGGTGAAATTCCCACTTTGCAATAATCTGTGATGTGGCGAGGGTCCCCATAATGCGTTGTTGGGGTACCATCGTCGCGAGTTGATCGAGCATTTGCCACACGTTTGCCGTGGACTGTTTATCGGGCATCAAGCCCACCAGTCGTACAACCACGTAATTACTTTGGCGCTCGGTTCCCAAGACCCCGGCGAAATCGTCGTACTGGTCCTTCCATAAAAACAGGGTTCGGTCATCGCCACCCTGATACCAAGCTAATTCGCGTTGCAAACGATCCCAGTCCTTAAAACTGGGGAGCAGGCTCATTAGCCCCATCGCAATCTTTTGATAATCGCTGCGATACTTGAGTAACATGCTTTCCCTCCGTTTTCACGTCCACCCACCTTACCACACTTCGAAACGAACCACAAACTACGCTCGCGGGTGGTACTGATCGTAAACCGCCGCCAAGCGTTTTTTCGAAATGTGGGTGTAAATCTGGGTGGTGGTAATGTCGGCGTGGCCCAGTAGTTCCTGGACCACCCGTAAATCCGCCCCGTTTTCTAGGATGTGCGTGGCAAACGAATGCCGCAGGGTGTGGGGCGTGACATCCTTGTGAATATCGGCCAAGGCGACGTAATGCTTAATCTTTTGCCAAATGGCTTGGCGGGTCAACCCGCCGCCGTGAGCGTTTAAGAACAGGTACGGACTGGTCCGTTGCTTTAATAAGACTGGGCGACTGGTCTTTAAGTACTGCTGGACCCAATCACTAGCCACGTCCCCGATCGGCACGATGCGTTCCTTATCACCCTTCCCCAGGGTCTGAATCAGCCCCATCTCCAGGTGCAGGTCGACCAGTTTCAAATGGACCAACTCGCTGACCCGCAGACCGGTGGCGTACAGGACCTCAAACATCGCACGATCCCGTAACCCATACTTGGTCGTGGTATCCGGCGCGGCTAAAAGCCGGTCGACCTCCGCAACCGTCAAAACGGCGGGCAGATGCTCGGCCCGTTTGGGAGCCGCCACGTTGGCCATCGGGTTAACGGCCAGTTGGTGGGTCTGGACCAGATAGCGGTAAAACTTACGCAACGCCGACACCGCGTGAATCACGGAGTTTCGCGACTTCCCCTGCTGGGTCAACGCCGCGAGGTAGGCCATCAATTGGGGACGTTCAACCGTTAAAAAGCTCGTCACCCGTTGGGTCTGCAGGTACGCGGCTAGTTCGCGCAGTTCCTGTGCGTAGCTGGTCACAGAATTTATCGCTAGGCCCTGTTCGACCGTTAAATAATGGGTAAAGTCCGCAATTGCGTCGTTAAAAGCTGGCATGCACCCACCTCCTAAAGCTTTAGTCCGTAGTTTGGTCGTCGGTCGACGTTGCCTTCAGCCAGAGTTGGCCGTCGTGTTGCGTGATCTTGTCGGCCTTAAGTAGGTGACCGATGGCCCGTTTGAACTGCCCCTTGCTGACCCCGAAATAGGCCTTAATGGCTGCCGGTGAACTCTTATCGCTAAATTCCAAGTGCCCCGCTTCGCTGTGTTCCAAAGCGGCGAGCAACATGGCGGCATCGTCGTCGATGGCTTCGTAGGCCCGCGGCTTTAAGGACAGATTCAACGTTCCGTCGTCGTGCACCCCGATGACGCGGGCCTGGACCTGAGCCCCCAAGCGCGGTTCAACTTCTCGTTCGCTCGGGTGAATGAACCCTAATTCGTAGTTTTCGGTCATGACCCGGGTACCGACGAGTTTGTCCTGGTACACCGTAGCCGTGACGTTGGCGTTTTCCATGCGCTTCTTGGCCGCTTGGGCAATCGCCTGGAAGATATCGGTATCGGCCAACACACCCCAGAGGCGTTGCTTGTTGTCTTCCCGTAACGCGATCAACAAGCGATCCCCCTGTTGGGGCCAGAGTTCCATCATGCTTGGCAGGTCGTCTAATGACACCACCATGTCCTTATCGGGCAGCCCGATGTTGACGAACACACCCAACGTCCGTTGACTACGCACCACCGTGCCCCAACCGTAATGGTCGACTTGCACCTGGGGCGCGTTTCTCGTGATGGTTAGGTGATGGTCTTCATTTTCGTAGGCAAAGCCCTTAAACGTGGCCCCGGCCTTCAGCGGTTTCTTGATCTCACTCTTAGCTAACCGAAACGTGGTCCCGTTGGCCTGCACGAAGTAGTCCGTTTCGTTTTCATCGGTCACGCTTCCCGTGATCACCCGTCCTAATAATTTATCCATAATTTCCTCATTTCTCCCCGACCATGACCGGGGGTCCGTTCTTAAAGTCACTAACCTGTATTTTACACGGAAACCGGTCAACTAGCGAGAGACCTGGCCGAATTTTTGCTGAGAATTTGGCGAGGCCACCAAAAAACGGACTCACCAAGTGGCGAGTCCGTTTCGATAAATTTAAAGTTTACGCTTAAAGGGCGTTGGAAGCACCGTGGTAAACAATGCCCCGACGGGAATCAACGGTAATTAATTCGCCATCAGAGATCTTGTCACTGGCACCCGTAGCACCAACGATCACTGGAATTCCCATAGAAATTCCTACAACCGCTGCGTGAGAAGTCAAACCACCGTTTTCAACGATAACGGCACTGGACTTTTCGATAGCTGGCAAGTAGTCCTTGTCGGTGTTCTTAGCGATTAAGATCCCGCCTTCAACCACCTTGGCGTTAGCTTCGGCAGCGGAGTTAGCGATGATGGCCTTGCCAATCACCGTGTCGTCACCGACGCCTTGGCCTTGAACTAACTTCGAACCAATTAATTGGATCTTCATCAAGTTCGTAGTTCCGCGTTCGCCAACTGGAACCCCAGCGGTGATCAGAATCAAGTCGCCTTCCTTAGCTAAGCCGGTTTCAACGGCCTTGGCAGCAGCCAGGTCGAACATTTCATCGGTGTTAGCTGGCTTTTCGGTCACGATTGGGTAAACACCCCAGTTAACCATCAAGCCCCGACGAGTCCGGTCATCAAAGGTAACGGCCAAGATATCAGCGTTAGGCCGGTACTTGGAGATCATCTTAGCGGTGTAGCCACTTTCAGTCGCTGCCACGATGGTCTTAACACCCAATTCGTTAGCAACCCGGGCAACGGAAGCACCGATTGATTCGGTCACGTCACCGTTGTCGAAGTCCAAGTTGTCGCGACCAAATTCTGGTAAGGCGTTTTCAGCCTTGATGTCGATCCGGTTCATGGTAGCAACGGATTCTACAGGGTATTCACCGTTAGCACTTTCACCAGAAAGCATGGTAGCGTCGGTCCCATCAAAGACGGCGTTAGCCACGTCAGAAGCTTCGGCACGCGTAGGACGTGGGTTTTCTTGCATGGAGTCCAACATTTGGGTCGCCGTGATAACTGGCTTACCTAAGATGTTGCACTTCTTGATCAGGGCTTTTTGAACCAACGGTACGTTTTCCGTTGGGATTTCAACCCCCATGTCCCCACGAGCAACCATTAACCCATCGGAAACCTTGATGATGTCATCAAAGTTGTTGATCCCTTCTTGGGATTCGATCTTAGGGAAGATTTGAACGTGTTCCATGTGCTTTTCTTCAAGTAATTCACGGATGTCCATGACATCTTGTGGCTTACGAACGAAGGAAGCCGCGATGAAGTTGATTTCGTGGTCCAAACCAAACCGAATGTCGTCGGAGTCCTTTTCAGTGATCCCAGGTAAGTTGATGGAAACACCAGGGGCGTTAACACCCTTCCGGGAACCCAAGACACCATCGTTTTGAACCTTCACAACTAATTCCTTAGTTGCGTCGTCCTTCTTTTCAACGACCGTGTCTAACAGACCGTCATCGAACAGTACGTGGCCGCCTTCGTGGACGTCATCGAACAGACCTGGGTAAGTAACCGCAATCTTTTCCTTCGTCCCTTCGAGGGAAGCATCCATCGAGATACGGAATTCGTCGTCAGTGTGGAAATCAAGCTTCCCGCCCTTTTCAACGGTCGTCCGGATTTCAGCACCCTTCGTGTCCAGCATGATGCCGACAGTCTTACCAGTAATCTTTTCAGCCTTGTGGACGTTTTCCAACCGGCCAAGGTGTTCTTCGTGATCACCATGGGAGAAGTTAAACCGGAAAATGTTCGCTCCGGATTCAATCAACTTAACAATGGTATCCACGTCAGTACTTGCAGGACCAAGGGTACTTACGATCTTGGTTTTCTTCATTAGAAAAATCTCTCCTTTAGAATTGGCACGAATCTAGTTTCCCGAACAGAAAATTCGGCAGACCAAAAACTTCGGCACAAATTTGATTCCAAAAGTATTTTAGCACTTTTAAAAATTTATGTCTGCTATGTTCCCTGAATTTCGGTGACTTTGTAGCCAAATTCTCAAAGTAAGCGTTTTCGGTTGACGCTTAAATGATAGATTGATGATTAAGATTAGCCATTAATTATGATTAGATAACCTAATCATTAACGAACTAAGCCTAGTCCGTCGTCGGAATGGTAAAGCCCAATTCCGCAATATCGGCATCGAAGGTCTTCACCGTATCCACGGAAACCTGGAAGGCATCCTTGCCGAACTTGGGCAACTTGCCTAAGATCTTGGGCGGCACCGTGATAATGTCACAGCCAGTCTGGTCGGCTTGGACAATGTTAAAGACTTCACGGGTACTAGCCCAGAGGAGTTCGACACCCGCCTTGGTGTGGCAGACCTTAGCGGCCGCTCGCATCAGTGGCAACGGATCGACCCCGGTATCGGCGACCCGGCCGGCAAAGACGGACACGATGCTCCCGGTCTTTTCATCTAGGGCCGCTACGGCTTGTTTAACTTGGTCCAGCGTGGTGATCGCCGTGACGTTTACCTGAACGCCCGCTTGGGATAACTTGGTGATCACCGCCGTGTTGTCGTCACCGGTCGCCCGAATGATGGGGACCTTCACCGCCACGTGTTGGCCGAGCTTAGCCAAGACCTGGGCTTCCTTTAACATCTGATCCGGTTGGTTGGAAAAGACCTCAAAACTGATGGATTGGTCCGGGAACGTGGCCACGGCTTCCTTGGCAAAGGCCAGGTAATCCGTAATCCCCGCCGCCTTCATCAAGCTGGGATTGGTCGTAAAACCTTCCACGACTCCCTGAGCGGCCACTTGTTTCATGGCAGATAATTCGGCACCATCTGAGTAAACCTTAACGTTTAGTTGCATGAAAAAACCTCCAGAACTATTTTTAATAATTAATCATTGGTACAATCGTACCAAAGCCTTTATAAATAGTCTAGAGGTATTTTTAATTAAATTGGTCTACCCATTATGCAAAACGACGTTGCCCGGCCCCATGAGGTCCTCTAACGGCCCCTTTAAGTCGGCATCCGCGCGTAACCATTGTTGTTGCGGCAACACCCGTTTTTGATCGGTCTGGGGTTGGTACACGATTACCGGAACGGTCCCCGTATTTTGCGTTAGCAAATGCGCTAATTGACTGGCGATTTGACGGTCGTCGTGTTGTGCATCCACGCGAATAAACCACCGGGGGCCCGCCGGTAACGCGACTGGGGCGGTCGGACTAGGCGCCAATTGTAAGTGATTCGCCACCACTTGCAGCCCCCGGTCACGTTCCACTTTACCCTGAACCACGATCACCTGGCCGGTCTGTAACCACTCCGCGGCCCGGCGATATTGGTTGGGAAAAACGGTGACGCTCAAATCGGCGGTCTCATCGCTGACCGTTAAAAACGCCATGGGTTCCCCGCGTTTGGTCCGAATCTTCCGGATCCCGGTCACGTAAACCACCACCGTTACCTGGGTCAGGCTCCCTAGGTCGCTAATGGGTTGAGCGTGCCGTTGTTGCCGTAACTCACGGTATTGTTCGACCGGGTGGCCGGAAAGGTAAGCGCCCAAAACGGCCTCTTCCTTGGTCAACTTGGTCATCAGGTCAAAGTCCGGTTGCGGCTTAACCTTTGGTGCCAACGCCGTAAAGAGTTCCACGTTGTTGCCGGATAATTCCACGGTACTCAAGAACTCGGGAATGGCCGCAATCAGCTCAGCACGGTTGTACCCAAAATGATCGAAGGCCCCCGCATAGACCATGGCATCCAACAAGTCTTCCTTGCGGTACTTAGCCTCGGTGCGTTCCAAAAAATCGTGGAGGGTCTTGAACCGGCCGTGTTCGTGTCGTTCGGCCAGGATGGCTCGCAAGAAGTCACGCCGGACCCCCTTAATCGAACTCAGCCCAAAAATAATCGCGTGGTCTTGGAGGTTAAAGTAAGCCGTCGACTGGTTGATGTCGGGCGGTAGGATGGTGACCCCGTGCCGCTTAGCCTCGGTTAAGTACAACTTAGTCTTGGCTGGCACGTTGATCACCGAATTTAACAGCGCCGCGTAAAACGGTCCCGGATAGTGGGCCTTCAGGTAGGCCAGCTGAAAGGCCAGCTTGCTGTAGGCCACCGCGTGAGACCGGTTAAACCCGTAGTTGGCAAACTGATCCATGTAAGCGAAAACCCGCTGGGCCACGTCCGGTGCGTACCCTAACTTGACGGCCCCCTGAACGAATTGCTTTTGCATCGCGTCCATGGTCTGCTTTTTCTTCTTGCTCATCGCTCGGCGCAATAAGTCGGCTTGTCCCAGGGTAAAGCCCCCCATGGTCGAGGCGACCTGCATGACCTGCTCCTGGTAAACTAACACGCCGTAGGTCGGTCCCAAGATGGGTTGTAAGGCATCGGCCGCATAGGTCACGGGTTCCTGCCCGCGTTTGCGGCGAATAAAGGTATCGATATTTTCCATCGGCCCAGGCCGGTACAGTGCGTTGACCGCCGCAACCAGTTCGAAACTATCCGGCTGCAGCTGACGCAAGACCCGTTTGATCCCCGCGGATTCAAACTGAAAGACCCCGTTGGTTTCCCCCTGAGCAAAAAGCTTCAGGGTCGCCGGGTCGTTGAGATCAATCTGATTGAGGTCTAATTTTTGACCGGTCTGTTTCTGGACCAATCGTAAGGCGTTGGCCAGGATACTCAGGTTCCGCAACCCCAAGAAGTCCATCTTTAATAGCCCGACGGCTTCCACGGTATCCTTGGGGTACTGGGTCATCAGTAACCCCTCACTACCGGGTTGCAACGGCACTAAGTCGGTCAACTGTCCCTGACTCAATACGATTCCGGCCGCGTGGGTCGAGTAATTTCGGGGTAACCCCTCCAGCCGCTGGGCGGTCGCAAACAGTAATTGGTTGCGGTCACTATCGGCGACTAGGTTGCGTAACCGTTGAGACTGCTGGTAGGCCGCCTTGAGGGTAATGTGCAGTTGGTTGGGGATCGCCGCACTCCAGTCGCTCATCTCGTAAGGACTGACGCCTAAAACCCGTCCAACGTCTCTGAGCGCCGCCTTAGCCGCTAGGGTCCCGAAGGTAATAATCTGAGCGACGCGCAGGTGGCCGTACTTATCGTGAACGTACTGCAGGACTTCCTGGCGGCGATCGTCGGGAATGTCCAAGTCAATATCGGGCATTTGCGCCCGTTCTTCGTTTAAAAAACGTTCAAACAATAGATGATAACTCAGCGGATCGACCTCGGTGATGGCCAAGACGTAGGCCACCAGCGATCCGGCGGCCGACCCCCGGCCCGGTCCCGTCTGGATATGGGCCCGGTGCGCGAAATTCATCACGTCCCAGACAATTAAAAAGTAGTCGTCAAACCCCATCCGGTGAATAACGCCTAACTCCCGGTCTAACCGATCATGGTAGGCCTGAGCGTCGACTTGCGGCTGAGCCTGCAGTCGCGCGGTCAGGCCCCGTTCGCACAGTTGGCGCAGATAGGCCTGTGACGAACTTCCCTGCGGCGTTGGAAACTGCGGTAATTGGGGCTGTTGGAACCGTAACGTCACGTCAGTCGTCGCGGCCAGTCGTTCGGTCGCCGCCGCCACATCCGGCAACTTCCGGTAACGGTTGACCTGATCGGCGGCCGGCACCAACCAATGCTGGCCCAGTTGCCGCTGTGACGTGACGGGATCGTCGATGGTCTCCCCGGCCGCAATGGCGCGTAACACGTTGACCGCAAACTGGTCCTCGCGGTTGAGATACCGCACCGGACTGAGCGCCACCACCGTGACCCCCGTCTGCTGCGCAATGGTCTTTAACCCGGTTTGCACGGCTGCGGGCGTATCCGGGGCGACTCCCAAATACAAACAATCGGTGGGCACCCACTGCTGCAGTTGGGTCATCACCCGCGTGGCGGCGGCCGCATCCCCCGCCGCTAAGAGCTGGTGAACCTCGCTTTGCAACGGGGCAATCACGGCGAGATGGCTAAGTAATTCCGGTTTTTGGGTCAAATCGACCGGGGCGCCGGCCACCTGGTAGGCCGTACTGAGTTGCATCAAATGTTGGTAACCCGTAAAATCACGGGCAATTAACACCCAATCTTTGGCGGTCTCCCCCGTTACGACCACGCCCTGAGTACTGAGGGTCAGGCCGAGTAACGGTTTAATCCCCGCCTGTTGACAGGCGTTATAGAAGGCCACCGTGCCGTACATCACGTTTTGGTCGGTCAGGGCCAGGGCCGTGTACCCCCGTTGTTTGGCCGTCTGCACCAGTTCGGTGAGTCGATTCGTACTTTGTAAGAGACTGTAGGTGCTAAAGACTTGTAATGGCACAAACACGTCGGTTCTCCCCCTTTCTTGCTGCTCCCCATTATACCAGAAAATACCGGGAGTTCCGGATTGACGAACGCACGTTCCAACCCTCACGCTAAAAGTTAGGGTTAGCTCACCTTTCGAGCTGTGCCCAAAAGGTGAACTAATGACCTGGGCCTAAGCCCATTTTGACTCGCTTTTGGCTTGGCTTCAGTCGTTTAGCGTTGGTTCTAAGGTCGTTGGACCAAAAATCGGCAAGAATTCCCAGCTGAGGAATCCTTGCCGATTAACCATTAATTCTCCGCCACCTAACCATCTTGGGAGCAACTTTAATCAACTCCACCGCTACTTGACCAATAACAAGCGGTCCCGTAACCGCATCATGTTCATAAAGTCATCGGTAAAGATTCCCGCCACGGGTCGCTCGAATAGGTCGCAAGCCACCTGCGGATCATCGACCGTCCAGATGCGCTCCGTCACGGGGGCGTGTTGGTAATGACTCAGGTGCAGGCCGCTTAAATGCTCGTTAGCCACGAAGGCCGCCGCGTTGACCACCGGATGGTCCGTCAGCCAGCAGTAAGACGCGTCGGGGGCCAGTAACTGGCACGCCCGTAACGAGGCCAACCGAAACGACGAAAAGATCACGGGTCGGGCCAGCGAAAAGTTCCGTAACGTCGCCAAGACAATTCGCTCAATCCCCGGGTACCGAACCTTGTTGGTTTTGAATTCGAGGTTTAACTGAACGTCGCATTGCCCCACCAGTGTCAGAAATTCCGTTAAGGTCGGAATGACTTCCCCCCGGTCGAGGTGAAACTGTCGAAGTTCCGCCAACGTGTAGTTTTTTAATAATCCCGTGCCGGTACTGGTTCGATCCAACGTCTCATCGTGCATGATCACGGGAATCTGATCCTTGGTGAGCTGCACGTCAAATTCCAGCCCGTCGACGTGATGGTCTAGCGCGTAGCTAAACCCCGCTAAACTATTTTCGGGAAACTGTGCCGGGTAACCCCGGTGCCCAAAAATTGCCGTTTTCATCATAAAAATCCCTCCTCTATTTCTGGTAACCGTTTGCCCGGTTATTATTTTGAACGTAGGACGTCATTGCCCGCTGCGCCGTACTTAGTGCCCGGCGCGGGTCGGCGCCTTGATAGATCTGTTCCATGGCCGTTTGGGTCAAGTTACGTTCCTGAATCAGACCCTGTAAAAAGATTCCCGAGTTCGTCTGGTTCGGTGCCGTTGCCCGCAGCTGATTGCCCGGCACCCTAGTCGCTGGGAGTTTTCGAAACAGGGCGCGTAACGCGGGTGTCTGAGCCGACCGTTGGTTCAGGGCCAAATACCCCGTAGCGACCTGCCAAGCCGCCTGACTCTTAGCCGTCATCAGGTACTTGATAAAGTCCCAGGCGCCCCGTTGGACGTGGGCCGACTTATCGTTTGACAACCAGAGCGACGCGCCCCCGATGGCGACCCCGTTGGCCCGCTTGCCGACCGGATGGGGGTAGTCGCTGATGCCCAACCGATCGGGATTTCCCGTGGTCAGTTGGCCGATGAGGGCGGAGCTTTGAAGAAACATTCCCAGTCGTCCGGACAAGAAACTAGCCGTTTCGTTGCTTTGGGCGTTAGCGCCGGCACCGTAGTTCACAAAGATGCCCCGTTGAAGGTTCGTTTGAATCCAGTGCATCGCCGTTAACGCCCCCGGACTGGTAAAGTTAACCTCAGTCGGTGTGCCGGTATGCCCGTCGTGCTGGTTCGCCAATTCCTCACCCGAATTGGCCAGAAACTGTTCAAACAACCAGCCGTAGATTTCCACCGTCATCCCCTGGACCTTGTGGTGCGACCGGTCCGTTAACTGGGTCGCGACCCGGGTAATATCTTGATAGGTCGGTGCGACCGGCGGGGGCGTAATGTGGTATTTTTTCAGTAACGTGGCGTTGTAGTACAGCACCGGTTGTGACGTGTTGAACGGCATCGACAGTTGCACGCCCCGGTTCGCGTAAAAGGCCCGGGCTCCCGGTGCAATCTGCTTCAAATCGTAGTGGTCCTCGTCAATATATTTCTGGACCGGGGTGATGTTTCCCGTGTGGGCCAGTTGACTGGTCGAGATGTCCATGGACTGAAAGACCGCCGGGGACGCCGTGGTCCCGTGGGTATCGATCACCTTTTGAACGGCCTCGTTATAGTTCCCCTCAAATTCGGGGACTACCTGGTAGGTCGTCTGTGAGCGATTGAACCCTTGGACCAACCGTAGAAGTTCCTGCTGCGCGGGACCCGTCATTTCGTGCCAAAAAAGGATTTTAGTCCGGTGCGGGACGGCCCGCGCCACCGCGGCTTGGTGCGTGGCCCAACCAGTGCCGATCAACGTCACGCCCACCACTAGCAGGGCTAGCCAACCCCATAACTTTCGTATTCGTTTCATGATTTTGTCGCTCCCTGATTAAGTCCGGTCTTAAAGAAGTGCTGACCCACGAACAAAACGATCAACGTGGGCAACACCACGATCACGGCACTGGCCTGAATCATCCCCCAATTATTAAACGTTTCTTGGGACTGAAGTTGCCGTAAGCCGTCCTGGACGGGGCGAAAACGGTCGCTAAAGGTGGTCAACATCGGCCACAGGTATTGATTCCAACTGCCCAAAAAGCTGTAGGCCGCTAGCGTCACCAAACTGATCCGCGCGTAAGGCAAGACCACGTGCCAGTAAAACTGCCAAGGATTAAGGCCTTCGATGTCCGCGGCTTCTTTAAGTTCTCCCGGAATCTGCCGAAAGGCCTGGCGTAACATGAAAATGCCAAACGCCGAGGTCAAAAATGGCAAGACCAAGATTGCATAATGGTTCAATAAATTGAACTGCCGCGCCGTGGCGAAGTTTGGAATCACCTCAGCTTCAAAGGGCAACATCATGGTGGCCAAGATGACGTAGAATAAGGCTTCGCGCCCTTTAAAGGTCAAAAAGACAAAGGCGTAGGCCCCCAAGGAACACAGCAAGACCTGGGCAATCGTGGTCAGAGTGGCAATCACCAAACTATTCAGCAAATACCGAAGAATGGCCGTCTGGTGGACGGCCGCCCCGTAATTGGCCAACGACACGGGGCCCCCGATTAAGGCCCCCTTAGCAATCTCGGCCGTGGGTAGCAGACTGGTCCACACGCCCAGAATAAAGGGCCCTAAAATCAGTAAGGCCAACAGTCCCAAGCCCAGGTACCGCCAAATCAGATGTCGGTTATTAATTTGCATCATTCATAGGTCACTCGCTTTTCCAAAAACTTGAACTGTACCCACGTCAATCCCGCAATCACGACGGCTAAAATCATCGACTCCGCACTAGCCTGTCCGTAATTCCCGGTCAGAAACGCATCCCGGTAGACTTGATAAACCATCAGGTTCGTCGCGTTATTCGGCCCCCCCGCCGTCATCAAGTCGATCAGCCCAAAGCTCTTAAACGCCCCAATCAAGGTCACGGTCGCCGTAAAGAACAGGGTGGGCGAAATCATCGGGAGCGTCACGTGCAGGAATTGGTAACGCGGTGACGCGCCTTCAACGGCCGCGGCATCGTAGAGCGTGGTCGGCACCATCTGCAGGGCCCCGAACAAGATCAAAAAGGTAAACCCGAGGTTCATCCACACCGTAGACACGATAATGGCGACCATGGCCCAGCCGGGGGTGGTTAACCAGTTGATCACCGGGAGATGCAGACTCGCCGCCAATTGATCGAGTAACCCGACCGATGGACTAAAGATAAACAGCCAGAAGATGGCGGCCACCGAGACCGACACCCCCATGGTGGCGGAAAAGATGGTCCGAAACCACCGAATTCCCGCCAATTTTTGCACGGCGGCCTGGGCCAAGAGCACCCCCACCGTTAGCGTCAACACCACCACGCTGAAAACGTAGATCAGGGTCGCCTGAAAGCTGGCCCGGTAAGCGCTCGACGCCAGCAAGGTTCCGTAGTTTTTAAGCCCCACGAAAACGGTGGGGCGACCCACGTTGTTCGTTAAAAACAAACTAAGATACAGGGTTTTGAGCATCGGATAAAAAACGAAAATTCCGAGTACCACCAATGAAGGGCCCAGAAACGCCGCCGCAACATACTTATCGTGGCGATGTCCGTTGAAGCCTCGCGGTCGTTCTTTGGCCACCGATTTAGCTTTGGTCGGCGACGGAAACGGTTTGTGCGTCATTTCCATGCACCACGCCCCCTTCCAGCGTCATCCGGGCACGCCCCTGCGCGTCAAACACGTAAAGCGTTCCCGTTAGTTGAACGGCCACTCGGTCGCCCGGGCGATAATCAGCCGGGGCCACCCCAATCAATTCCAACGCGGTTCCATCCGGTAGTTGGGTTTCTAGTAACGTCTGGGCCCCTAAGTATTCCACGGTTTGGACCGTGGCACAGGGCGCCCCCGTGCCGGCCGGTAGCACCGTAATGGCGTTCGGCCGAATGCCGACCGTATAATCGGCCACCGGTAGCGGTCGGGGAAGCGCCACCTTTAAGGTCTGCGCCAAAGTTAATTCGGTTGCCTCGCTGACCCGTGCCGGTAGTAGGTTCATGCGTGGCGCCCCAAAGAAGCTGCCCACAAAGGTGTTTGCGGGATGGTGATAGAGGTCTAACGGTGTCCCGATTTGTTGGACCTGGTGATCGTGTAAAACCATGATATGGTCCGCCATGGTCATGGCTTCCACCTGATCGTGGGTCACGTAGATCACGGTCAACCCCAGCTGTTGTTGCAACCGCCGCAATTCCGTGCGCATCTTGACCCGGAGTTGCGCGTCCAAGTTAGACAACGGTTCATCCATTAAGCAAAGTTTAGCCTCGCTGGCAATCGCTCTGGCCAGGGCAACCCGTTGGCGTTGCCCGCCGGATAGATCCCGGGGTTTACGGTCCCGAAACGCGGTCAAATCAACGAGTTGAATCGCGCGGGTAACCCGTTGGTCAATTTCGGCCGGGGGGAATTTACGGGCCTTCAACCCGAACGCCACGTTCGCCTGGACCGAAAGAAACGGAAACAGCGCATAACTTTGAAAAACCATGGTGAGCTGCCGTTCCTTAGGCGGTAAATCCGTCACGACCCGACCATTGATCTTTAAATTTCCCGCCGTGATGGGAGTCAGTCCCGCAATCATTCGTAGCAACGTACTCTTGCCGCACCCCGACGGTCCCACAATGGCAAAAAACTCTCCGCTAGCGATCCGGGCACTCACGTCATGTAGGACCCACTCATCGGGTTGATAAGTCTTTCCTAATCCTGATAACTCAATCGACATTCTGCCACTTCCTTATCATTTAGCGTTAGGTTCAGTGTAGGGACCGCGTGTAAAGAGCGCGTATGTTCCCTGTAAATGCTGTGTATCGTTACGATAACTTTTTCGATATAAACGTCAAAATCCCGGAACGACCAGTGGTCATCCCGGGATTCGAAGAAACGTTAATTTTCAGATTTAGTCTGGCGGGCATGGGTAAAGCTCAACTGATCGTCGGCCACATCGATGGTAATCAGACTGTGGGCGGGAATCTTCCCGGCAATCAGTTCCTTGGCCAGCGGCGTTTCCACGTGCATGGTAATGAACCGTTGCAGTGGTCGCGCCCCGTACGCTGGCAAGTAACCCGCCTTAGCGATCCAGGCTTGAGCGGCCGGCGTAATCGTCAGGTCCAATTGCTGGTCGTGTAACCGGGTTGCCAGATGGCCAATCAACTTGACCACGATTTGTTGAACGTCGGCTAAGGTCAACGGCGTAAACATGATGGTGTCGTCGATCCGGTTCAAAAATTCTGGGCGGAAGTGGGCTTGTAAGAGTTGCGCCACCTGTTTTTGGGCCTCCGGTTGAATGTGGCCCTGGTCGTCGGTCCCCTGTAACAGGATGTCCGACCCCAGGTTTGACGTCATAATCAAAATGGTGTTCTTAAAGTCCACGGTTCGGCCCTGACTGTCGGTCAACCGTCCGTCGTCCAAGACCTGTAGTAAGAGATTAAAAACATCGGGGTGGGCCTTTTCCACTTCGTCAAACAACACAATGGTGTACGGGTTGCGCCGCACGGCCTCGGTCAACTGGCCTCCCTCTTCGTAGCCCACGTAACCGGGCGCCGCTCCGACTAACCGGGACACGGATTCCTTTTCCATGTACTCACTCATGTCGATGCGGACCATGTGGTCTTCGCTATCAAACAGGTTAGCCGCTAACGCCTTGGCCAGTTCGGTCTTCCCGACCCCGGTCGGCCCCAGAAAGAGGAAGGAGCCTAACGGTTTGGTCGGGTCCTGTAGCCCGGCGCGCGACCGCAACACGGCATCGGCCACGGCGCTGACGGCTTGGTCTTGTCCCACGACCCGGTCGTGTAAGCGATCGGCCAATTTCAGCAACTTCTCCCGTTCGCCCTGAACCAGCTTGGTGACCGGGATACCCGTCATGCGGCTGACTACGGCCGCAATTTCGTTGGCCGTGACGGATTCGGAGACCAACCAGTGTTTCTGTTGATCCTGGGCCTCCAGACCAGCGAGTTCTTTTTCCAACCGTGGAATCGTGCCGTGTTGTAATTCGGCCGCCTTGGTCAGGTCGTACTGGCTTTCGGCAGTCGTCAAATCCCGCTTGGCCTGATCCAACTCGGTCTTCTTGTCGCCTAACTGGTGGATGGCCGATTTCTCGTCGTTCCACTGGGCACTCAACCGGTCAACCTTTTCTTTGGTATCGGCCAGTTGTTTCTTCAGTTCCTTCAAACGCGCCTGCGACGCCGCGTCGGTTTCCTGCTTCAATGCGGTCTGTTCAACCTGCATGCGCATCATCTGACGACGGGCCTGATCCAATTCCGTGGGCGCCGAGTTCATTTCCACCCGGATGGACGCGGAAGCCTCGTCGACCAGATCAATGGCCTTATCGGGTAAGAACCGGTCGGTTAGATACCGGTCGGATAATTTGGCCGCGGCCACCAGCGCGTTATCGTGAATCCGCACGCCGTGGTGGATCTCAAAACGTTCACGGATGCCCCGCAAGATGGTGACGGTGTCTTCCACGCTAGGTTCGTTGACCACGACACGTTGGAACCGCCGTTCGAGTGCCTTATCCTGTTCCATGTATTGGCGGTACTCGTCTAACGTCGTGGCCCCAATCAGGTGTAGTTCGCCGCGGGCCAGCATCGGTTTTAACAGGTTGCCGGCGTCCATACTTCCTTCGGCCTTGCCGGCACCTACGATGTTGTGGATTTCGTCGATAAACATGATGATTTGGCCGTCACTCTTGGTGACCTCCTTCAAGACGGCCTTCAACCGTTCCTCGAATTCTCCGCGGTACTTGGCCCCGGCAATCAAAGACCCCATGTCCAGCGAGAAGAGCGTCTTATCCTTCAGGTTGTCGGGGACGTCACCGCGCACGATGCGTTGGGCCAGGCCCTCGACAATGGCCGTCTTCCCGACCCCGGGTTCCCCGATTAAGACCGGATTGTTTTTGGTTTTACGTGATAGGATCCGAATGACGGACAAAATTTCGTCGTCGCGCCCAATGATGGGATCGATTTTACCACTGCGCATGGCCTTAACCAGGTCGGTCCCGTACTTTTCTAGGGCCTTGTACTGGTCTTCTTGGTTCTTCGAGGTCACCCGTTCCCCCCCACGAAGTTGGTCAACGGCCTGCTTCAGCTTGCTAGTGGTTAATCCTCGTTGCTTTAAATAGTCGGTCAGACTTTCACCGGTCAAATGCATCACGGCTAAAACCACCGTGTCGATGGCCAAATAATCGTCGTGGTATTTCTCGCGGAGTTGGTCCGCTTGTTGTAAGAGTTCGGTTAGATTATTGGAGAAGGTTTGGCCGTACTGCACGCCACTCCCCGTCACCTGACTAATCCCGTCTAACTCCCGGTCAAGTTCGGCGTCTAATTGCACGACGTCGACGCCCGCGTCTTGAAACAACTGCCGGGCTAACTCCCCGGGTTGGACGAGAAACTTGAATAAATGGGCGACCGTGACGGCCTGGTGTTTCCGGGTCACGGCAATTCGTTGAGCCTCACCGAGCGCGTCGGTCAGGGCTTGGGTCATTTTTTCTGGGTCCATGAGGATTCCTCCGTTTCAAATTTAACTTAAATCGTTAGACTAAAAAAGAGGCAACCAACGGTCAACCTCAATTTTCAATCATATTCTAACTGATTTTAGACCAAATTCAAAATAATTTGACCAATTTTGACTAATTAATTTAAGCCTGCTGTTCCGCTAACGCCACAATCTTGATCAGGACGTCGGTGGCCTTTTCCATGGTCTGCTCGGAGACGTACTCGAACCGGCCGTGCATGTTTTCGCCCCCAGCAAACAGGTTCGGCGTTGGTAACCCCATGAACGAGATCTTCGAGCCATCGGTTCCCCCGCGAACCGGGAAGATCAGTGGCTGAATATCAAGGTCTTCGAGGGCTTGTTTGGCCAGTTCAACCACGTGCATGTCCTTTTCGAGAACTTCGCGCATGTTGTAGTACTGATCCTTGAGGGTGACCTGAACCCGGTCTTGACCGAAGGCTTGGTTCAGCTGATCGGCCACGCCCTGGAAGAGCCGCTTACGATCTTCGAAGATCTGCCGGTCGTGATCCCGGATGATGTAGCTAAGGTGCGCCGAATCCACGTCGCCGGTCATGCTGTACAGGTGGAAGAACCCTTCACGGCCTTCCGTATTTTCCGGCCGGTCGTGAACCGGTAAGCCCGCGTGAAAGTCCATGGCCACCTGAGAGGCATTGACCATGACCCCCTTGGCCTCGGCGGGATGCACGTTGGTCCCGGTAATCTCGACCTGAGCGTCCGCTGCGTTAAAGGTTTCATATTCTAACTGTCCCAGGGGACCCCCGTCGACCGTGTAAGCAATGTCGGCCCCAAAGTCGGCCACGTCAAAGTGGTCCGCCCCGGTCCCAATTTCTTCGTCCGGTCCCAGCCCGATTTTAATCTCACCGTGCTTGATTTCCGGATGTGCCAATAGATACTCGGCGGCCGCCATAATTTCGGCAACTCCGGATTTATCATCGGCCCCGAGTAGCGTCGTGCCGTCGGTCGTGATCAGGGTATCGCCCCGGTAGTTCTTTAAGTTCGGAAAGACCGCCGGATCCAACGTGTACTTCCCCGCGGCGTCCAGCTTAATCACGGACTGGCCGTCGTAGTTCTCGACAATTTGGGGTCGGATGTTTTCACTGTTGAAATCCGCGGTATCAAAGTGGGAAATGAACCCAATCTTGGTCACGGCTTTAGCGGTGTTGGCCGGTAACGTCGCGTACACGTAGGCCGATTGCGGGTTGATATGCACGTTGTTCAGGCCAATCGCGGTCAGGTCTTGCACCAGCCGGTTGGCAAACTCGGTCAGACGGGGCGTCGACGGAATCGTCGTCGATTGCGGGTCCGAACGGGTGTTAACCTTCACGTAGTCCAAGAAACGGGGAATCAGGTTTGCATACTTTGCCAAAAAAATCACTCCTCAACTTAATTTGTCACCATCGTTAGTTTACACGCCGGTCCGGTTAAAGAAAAGTAAACGGGTCGGTGTTTAGGGTTGTCGCCTGAATGGCCACGTCCCAGTTATTTTCGCCGGCCCAGGTGGTAAATAGCTGGGTCAGTTGCGGCTGACAGATACTTTCAATGTGGTGCCCGGGATCGATCACACTCAACCCCGCCGCCAACATGTCGTGGGCCGGGTGGTAAGACACGTCCCCGGTCACGTACACGTCGGCGTGGTGGGCCAAAGCCGCGGGGTAGAATTCACTACCACTGCCCCCCAAGACGGCCACTCGCTTGACGGACGCTGCCGGCGTGTGGCTGATCAACCGTAACCCCTTCAGTCCAAAGACAGTCTTACAGTGTTCGGCAAACGCCCGGACCGTCGTCGGTTGGGCTAGTTCACCCACCCGGCCCATGGTCACGGTCGGTGTTGCGCCTTGTCCGTTACTGGGAACCAGGCCCTCACAATTTTGCAAATCCAACGCCGTGGCCAACCAATCGTTCATCCCCCCTGGCGCACTATCCAAATTCGTATGGGCCGCGTACACCGTAATGTGGTGGGCCAGAATGGTCGCGTACATCTGGTTTTGCGGCACACTCAGATCTAGCGTTTTGGCCGGGTGAAACATGGCCGGGTGATGGGCAAAAATGAAGTCGGCCCCCACGTCAATGGCTTCTTGAACCGTTTCCGGCCGTACGTCTAGTGTGACCAAAATTTTATGCACCGGGGCGTTTAAATCCCCCAACTGTAACCCGGGCACGTCCCAGGGTTCCGCCCAGGACTTTGGGGCAAATTGTTCGAAGCGTTCCACGAACTCACGCGCGCGCATGGGCTAAGACCTCCTCAATCTGGTGTAATTCGGCGGTCAATGCCGCCACCTTAGCAGTGGGCACTTGTTTGGCCCCCTGCATCTGCTGTAAGACCTCGCGGGTTCGCTGGGCCTCGTGCTGCCACTTGGCGATAAAGGCGTCGTTCGGTGCCGCCAAGAGAAACGGGCCGAACCGTAACTCGTCGGCCGTATAGCTGACCGTTTCGGTCGTCCGGTCGGCCACCAGGACTTCGTAGATGTGGCCGTCTTCGGCCAAGATCTCTTCGGCCACCAATTTAAACCCATGGGTCATTAAGAATTGACGAATCTGGTTGGCACTAACGTTGGGCTGTAAGACCAGGCGCGTCACGCCCGCTAACCGGTCAAAATCCTGGGTCAAAATATTGGTGATCAGCGTGCCGCCCATCCCCGCAATGGCGACGGTGTCGACGTGGTCTCCCGGTTCGATGGCCTGTAAACCGTTGGCCAATCTAGCGGTCAAGCGGTCGCTAAAGCCCTCACGTTGGATCTCGTGTTGGGCGTTTTCAAACGGACCGCGCACTACCTCACCGGCGACGCCCCCCGCGATGATTCCCCGTTTCAGGAGGTTAACGGGCAGGTAGGCGTGATCGGTCCCAATGTCGGCCAACCGGCTTCCCTGGGGAATGTATCGGGCCACGGTCGCTAGGCGCCGTGACAAGTGGTCTGCATCCATATCATAACTTCCTCTCTAAATTGACGGTTTACCCTTTAGTATAAGCTAAGTCGATGGTTTTAGATACCCAGTTTAACGCTACCACCGGCCCCTTCACTCATCAAAAAAGTAGCCGAAGCCCGCGACTGAAAAGTCTGGGACCCCGACTACTTTAAGTGACCTAACGCTTTTAACGACTTACTCTTTTTTCTCCGTTTCGCGGGCCTCAGCATTCGCGTGCCGGGCGATTCCGGAATACGGGTACGGGTAGGTAATCTTCATGACCGCTGGCATCACGATTGGCAGCAGGATAATCAGTAAGACAATCCCTAAAATCACGGCCAACGCAATTTGAATCAACGTCATGACCCCGGATGGAATCAACGCGGCAAACGTCCCGCTCAAGATGATGCCGGCCGAGATGACCACGGTCCCAATGACCGTGGCGGCCTGAAGCATCTTGGTGCTGGTTGCCCCGGGTTCGTGCAGGTACTCGCGGTACTTACGCATCAGGAAGATCGAGTAATCGACCCCTAACGAGATCAACATGACAAACGTAAAGAACGGTGTGTTCCAAGTCAACATGTTGGTGCCCAGTACCGGTTTGGCCAACCAGTGAACCAGCGTTAAGGCGCCGGAGTAGGCCAGAATCAAGATACCTTCGATCACGATTGGTTGAACCAACGACCGGGTCACCACCATTAGGGCGATAAAGATCCCGGCTAACATGATGATCACCGTCCGCGTAAAGTCACCGGACGCCATCTCATTAATGTCGTTGGTCTGTGAGGTGTTGCCTCCGAAGGCCACTTGCGCGTGTCCCAAACTGGTTCCTTTGAGCGACCCGTTGACGATCTTTTCCAGCTTCGGCAGACGCGCCATTGCCGCCGCGGAGCTAGGATCATCGTCTAAGACCACCGTCAGTTTAGTCAACTTCTTGTTCGGTGACAAGTAAGTCTTCAAGGCCGGTGCAAACGACTTACCATGCAATTGCTTGGTTGGGATGTAGAAGGTTTTCGCTGCCGCGGACTTTTGTAAGCCCTTCAGGTAGGTATTTGCCGAATCAACCCCCGTCGAAACGCTCGACAGCCCCGTCGTAGCAGACCCTAAGCCCGCACTCAACGTGGTTAATTGTTGGCTCATATCTGCCAATTGTGTCGCCATGGTTTGGTTCCCCGTGGCAACCTGACTGGCGCCCGAGGCCAACTGCGCAACGGAGCTCTGTAGAGTCTGTGTTGAACTCTGAAGGGCCTGGAGTTGCGTGGCGACCGCTTGATCGGCAGTTCCGATGGCGGCGGTGTCGTTGGCGATTTGCGTCAACGACCGACTTAACGTGGCCTGAAGTTGCTGTTGCGTTGTGGCCTGTTGCGCCAGAACACTGGCCAATACCTGCTTTTGCGTCGCGGACAATGGGGCCCCCGCCGCCGTAAAGGCCGCTGCGACGTTCGTTGAACTACTTGACGTCCCCGAAGCACTGGCGACCGCACTTTGAATTGTTTCAAGTTGGGTCTTAATGTCTTGGGCCTGCGTGCCAATCGTGGTCAGTGAACTCGTCACCCCACTGGTACTGCTAGAACTCCCGGAAATCTGGGTATTCAATTGTTGTAACCCTTCGTTTAGTTGTTCAGAGCCGGTAGCCAACTTTTTAGCGTCGCTGACCGCACCGGAAACATCCTGGCTGCTCAACTTTTTATTGGCCGACTTGAGCCCCTTATTAATCTTATTGACCCCTTTACGGGCTTTATTCAACCCCGTGGTAACGGAACCCATCTGCTTGTGCACGTAAAGACTCTGAATGGCCTTACCACCCGGTTGCGTAGCGGAAGCGACCGTTTTGACTCCCGGCGTTTGTTGCAGTTGTTTCGTTAATTGGTCCACTAACTTCAAGGAGTCTTCGTTATCTAGCTTATGGCTACTCTGAATGTAAATCGTGGTCGGTTCGGCCGTCCCCTTGGAGAAGTGTTGCTGAACCACCTTGAACCCTTGCTTGGCAGGCACGTTATCGCCAATTTCCACCAAGTTATCGTAGTCTAAGGTACCGTGGGACGTCAAAGCCAGTGGGATAAAGATAATCCCGACCAGGACTAACGTAATGACGGGACGAATCATCGAATGTTTAGCCATGTTGTGCCAGAGTCGGCTATCGCCTTCACCCTGGAACTTCTTGACCGGCCAGAACATCTTCGGCCCACAAATCGCCATGAAAAACGGGTTTAACGTCAACAGAACCGCTAATAAGACCACGACCCCCACGGCAATGCCGACGGCGGACCGGTACAGCGAGAAGTTGGCAAACCCCAAGACGCTCATCCCGATTAACACGGATAGCCCGGAATATAACACCGTGCGGCCTCCAATTCGGATCGCCTCTTTAGTGGCAGTATAGCGATCTTTACCGTTGGCCAAACGCTCTCGAAACTCGTTATATAGCAAGATATTATAGTCGGTCCCAATCCCGAACAACACGATCACGATGAAGACTTCCGTGAAGTTGGAGAACGGGAAGTTGAAGCGATCGACTAAATTAGCGACCACCGAAATCGAGGTGATCACCGAAACCGCCACGGTCAGTAACGAAAACAGTGGGGTAATCGGCGAACGGAAGACCAACCAAAGAACTAAGAAAATAAAAATGGCGGCAATAATTTCGGTCTTCTGGACCCCGGCCTGCGTGGCATCCGAGAAGTCTTGGTTCAAAACGTCCGCCCCGGTCACGTAGGTGGTCACCCCGCTGGTCTTGGCCAATCGGGTAATCTGCGAGCGAATCGTCGTGATGGAATGACTCGACGACTTGTGGACGTTTAACTGTAGCAACTGGGTACTCTTATCCTTAGAAATCAACTGCGAAGCGGCCGTGGCGCTATCACTGGCCGCCGTAACGGAACGAATCTGATATTGATCCTCGTGATTTTTAATCCGTTGAATCGTGTGATCGATGGCGGTCTTTTGGGTCCCCGTCAAAGCCGAGTCGCCGTTATTAAAGACCACGACCACGGCCGTCGTTCCCCGTTGTGAACGCCCCCATTGTTTTTGCATGTTGGTGGCCCGGGTACTTTGATAGCTACTGGGCACGGTAATCTGCCCTTTATCGGCAACTAATTTACTCATGTTGGGAATCGTGATGACGGCCAGTAGCACAATAACCAACCAGCCGATCACGTTCCAGATGTAGTGTTTATTCATCCAGCGCAAAACGTGAAAAACCTCCTAAAAATTCAATTCTCTCTTGCTTAGGTCTCTTTAGCGGTTTACCGCGTGAGCCAACGCGTCCAGTCTAGTTGGAGTGCTTGAGTCCCATCCGTGGGTAAGACCGCCCCAATCGTCAGTGAAGCGAGTTGCTGACGATAAGCCGCCTCGGCCTGGTCAAAAACGGCTAAGACGTTGGCTACCGGACGTTGATCCCGAAAGTTCTTCAACTGAAAGGTCCGCATGAACTCGGCCTTTTGATCCAGCCCAAACACCTTGTTAACCAACCCCGTATTGGTGATGAACGGGTGTGGCCCCTCAATCGCATCAAAGACGTCTAACAGGGTGATTTGGTGGGGATCTCTGGTCAGTACAATGCCCCCATCACGCCCCGCCACGGTTTTGACAATCTGCGCACCAGCCAATTTTTGTACAATTTTTTTCAGATAGCTAGTCGAGATGCCCAGTCGTTCGGCCACTAGCCGACTCTGTAACGGAATCTGCCGGTCCTGAATGCCCAACAAGGCCACGATACAAAGTGCCTGCTCTAAGCTCGGTTTGGCTTTCACCAGAACTTCCTCCTTTCACCCCAAATTAAGTCCCATTAAACGAGATACATTATATCCCCTTTAGCGTATTTTTCAAGACTTTTTACCCAATAAAACACAGCGTTAGGGCCTATTTTTCTATGTAAACGATTTCAGCCAGGTATCACCTGGTTTAGGGTTAAAGGCCAACCTAAAAAGCGAGTTTAGCCGCTTTAGCTGCCAAACTCGCTTTGATGCTACGCCATTAAAATATTCTGGCGAACACCGCTGGGAACCGCTTCCCGGGCCACCGCCTGCCAAGACTCGACGTTTTGACCCTTGGTCCGAATCGCCAAGTACTTCCCGCGTTTGAGACGCCACTGAGCATCAAAGGTCACCGTCCGGGCTTGACCCTTCGCATTATAGGTCACCAAGCGATACTCGTATTCCTTCTCGCCCCCACCACCAATGAACTGTCGGACCGGTTGGTCATTAGTCCCGGCGTACACGGTCTCGGTCGTCACCAACGGGTTCACGTTATCAATGGCCATGGCCATCTCGGAGCCCTTATTCTTGGTTAGACCGGGTAAAATGACTGCCCCACCAATTAAGACCACGCCTAAGACCAACACCGTGGCCCCTAATTTTCCCCAAATTTTCATATTCCTCACTCCTCTATATTGGTTAATTACTCAACTAACTAACTGACTATCATAGAATACCGAACTTCCTAGTTCCTGTCAATTAAAAGTTAAGCGGTTAAGTCGTCTTAAGCCTAAATTAAAATTTTCCACAAAAAAAGCGACGATCAGCCGTCGCTAATCGTCACTTTTACGGAACTATTCTAAGAAGTCCTTTAATTGCTTACTCCGAGAAGGATGACGCAACTTCCGGAGGGCCTTGGCTTCAATCTGCCGAATCCGTTCCCGGGTAACCCCGAAGACCTTACCGACTTCTTCCAAAGTCCGCGTCCGGCCATCGTCTAACCCAAACCGTAACCGCAGAACGTTTTCTTCCCGGTCGGTCAAGGTATCCAGCACACTTTCGAGCTGTTCTTTGAGCAGTTCGTAAGCCGCGTGATCGGCGGGACTCGTCGCATCCTGGTCTTCAATAAAGTCGCCCAGGTGAGAGTCGTCTTCTTCCCCAATTGGGGTTTCCAACGAAACGGGTTCTTGCGCAATCTTTAAGATCTCGCGGACCTTTTCGGTCGGCATGTCCATCTCGGCCCCAATTTCTTCAGGGGTTGGTTCCCGCCCTAAGTCTTGGAGCAGTTGCCGTTGGATCCGAATCAACTTGTTAATGGTTTCAACCATGTGAACTGGGATCCGAATGGTCCGGGCTTGGTCCGCAATCGCTCGCGTAATCGCCTGACGAATCCACCAAGTTGCGTACGTGGAGAACTTGAACCCTTTACGGTAGTCGAACTTTTCGACGGCCTTCATGAGGCCCATGTTCCCTTCTTGAATCAGGTCCAGGAATTGCATCCCCCGGCCCACGTAACGCTTAGCGATGGAAACCACCAACCGCAAGTTGGCTTCGGCTAATTCTTGCTTAGCCGCTTCGTCGCCCTTTTCGATCCGGAGAGCTAAGGCAACTTCTTGGTCCGCCGTTAACAGGCTGACCCGCCCAATTTCCTTCAGATACATCCGCACGGGATCGTTGATTTTAACCCCGGTAGTGGTGGAAGCTTCCTTTAATTCTTTCTTTGAAACCGCCTTTTGAGCTTTAACGGCCCGTGGGTCTGGTTCACCCTTTGCGTCGACCACGCTAATCCCGGCATCGGAAATCGTCTCTAATAACTTATCCATCTGCTTGGCATCCAGCGAGTAAGGTGAAGCCACCTTATCAGTGAGTTCATCGTACGTCATGTGGCCGGCTTTTTTGGTGTTCTTAATTAATGCCCGCACCGTTTTGTTGTATGCCTTTTGATCAAACATTGGTTGATCCGTGGTCTTTTTTGCCATTAAAATACCCCCTAGACTAAACTTGTTTGTTTGCCTGTCGTTGTTGCTCCAACTGCACAATCTCGATGACGAGTTGGCGCTGTTGGGCCGCATCGCCCAGTCGCGATGCCTCCGTTAACGCGCGCTTCTTAGTTCGAAGCTGCGCGTCTAACGGGGCTTCATCCATGATGACCTTCAGATAGTCGTCAATTTCTCGCGGGGTGACCGCCGCCAGAGAAATGGTTGACTCCAATTCAATCACGAGTTGCTGGAGTCGTTCCTCCTGGATAAAATCGGTGAACTGAGCACTTTGGTACGCTTGGTGTGTTTGAAAATAACCCTGGGCCAGGGTATAAATCACTTGATAATCATCGTGCACGAAACAAAAATCGGGAACTTGACTGACTTTGGCCCAGACGTTGCGGTCGTGTAACAACCAGTACAACAGTTGTCGCTCCGCACGTTCTAAGCGTGTCAAGGGCCGCCGTTGTTGGTGCACGATTTCAGCGGGTGCCGTCATGGGTGCCGGTTGCGGCGCGGCAACGTGCTGCCGTTCCTGTTGGGCTGCCGTGCTTTGCCGCACCTGCTTTAATTGTGCGACCAACGCCGCCTTATCCAGTTGAAATTCACTGGCTAACTGGTTGAGATACAGGTCTAACGCGACCGGTTCGGTCACCTGGGCCAACAACGGCATGACGTCGTTCAGGTAGGCTAACCGCTCACTGTCGGTGTCTAAGGCCCGCTCCCGCCGCAAATAGCGCAACTGGAACCGAATGGGCGTTTCCTTTGCGCTTTGCATCACCTGCTGGAACGCTTCGTCGCCGTGAGCGCGCCGATACTCGTCCGGATCTTGGCCCTCCGGTAACTGGATCACGCTCACTTGCAAATGACTATGCTGCTGTAACAGGCCGATTGCCCGTTGCGTCGCTCGTTGTCCCGGCGTATCCCCGTCGTAACAGACGTTGATCTTATCCGTGGTACGCTCGATGGCGTAGATCTGCTCGGTGGTCAAACTAGTGCCCATCGAGGCAATCCCGTTAAGGACCCCCGCTTGGGCCGCCGAAATCACGTCCATATACCCTTCAAATAACGTGACTTCTCCCGCTTGGCGAATGGCCGGTCGGGCTAAATCAAAGTTGAAGAGTAAGCGACTCTTGGTAAACAGGGCCGTTTCGGGACTATTGAGGTACTTCGGTTGGTCCTCAGTCTTTTGCAACACCCGCCCAGAAAAGGCCGCTACGTGACCGCTCGCATTGCGCAGCGGAAACATGACCCGCTCGGTAAAGCGGTCCCGCAGTTCCCCCTGCGTATTTTCAATGAACAGACCACTCTGCCGTAATAGCTGGTAATCCGCCTGCCGTTGCTCGAAAAACGGTTTAAGTAACCGCTGCCCCGGTGCAAAGCCCAACTGATACTGCTCAATCGTCGCATCGGTCAGTCCCCGCTGATGCAGGTAGTCTAAGGCCGGTTGGCCCATTTCCGTGTTCACCAGAATGTGGTGGTACAGCTTGGCCGCCTGTTCGTGCAGCTCAATCAGTTGCCCGGTCTTGGAATCCACGGCCGGCGCGTTGGCCTCTTCGCGGTACTCGGTATCGAGATCCACGTGACTGAAATCGGCGACCTTGACTACGGCTTCACGAAAGCTGACGTGCTCGAGCTCCATCAAAAACTTAAAGACGTTGCCACCCCGGCCACAACTGAAGCAGTGAAAAATCTGCTTATCTTCCGATACGGAAAACGACGGGGTCCGTTCCTCGTGAAAGGGACACAAGCCAAAGAGGTTTTTTCCGGACTTCTTTAGCTGAACATACTGACCAACCACATCGGCAATGTTGGTTGCTGTGCGGACGGTTTCAATCACGTCTTCCGGAATCTTCGCCATCGTTAGCCCCCTTCCGCGTTAAGTCCCGCACCCTAGCCTTGAAAAGTCGCACCCCGGTAACCCGAAAAGTGCGACTCTTTGATTGGAATTCGTGCGTAGAAATACATAATATATAATACCACGAAGCCGAAAATCGTCCAAGCAAAACGCTTAACTTTTCACTCGGTTCCTGTTAAATTGATAGATTAATCATTATAGTCGCTCGCTGGCTAAATACAATTAACTTGCTCTCTAAATTCAAAAAACTGAGGCGAGTGCGCCGTGTGGGCACTCGCCTCAGCCTTTTTCTAATCGTTAGCCGTTAACCAGTGATCTAAGACCCGCATGAATTCGTCATGCTGGTCCAGTAAGGCCAGGTGCCGACTGTTGGCAAACAGATGCCACTTGGCCCCCGGAATGTGATCGTAAACGGATTTAGCAATCAATGGGGTGCAAAGATCGTCGGTTCCGTTGGTCACCAGCACTGGAACATGAATTTTATGCAGCTGGTCGGTCAGTTCAAAATCACTGATGGTCCCGTTTTCGGTAAACTCGTTCGGGCCCTCGGCAATGCGGCTCGCCCGTTGACCGTTTGTCGGCCGCCGGAGGGGTTCCGGTGAATTTTCGTCCGGATCATCCCAGCAGTAGCGCTCCATGTACCGATCATTGGCCGCTAAATACTTAGGACCGTCAAAGTGACCGGTCCGTTCCGCTTCGGCAATGGCTTCGCGGTCTTCGTAGCTCAGATAAGAAATGAGACGGTGCTGTTCTTGGGTCCACAGCTTAATGGAAGCCGGTGAGCCATCGATCATCACGCTCTTGACCCCCGCCTGACTGTAATTCGTCAGGTACAGCATTTCCAGCATCCCACCCCAGGACTGGCCCAACATGTGGACCTGGTCTAGGTGCAGGTATTGCCGCAGCGCCACTAATTCTTCGGCCCAGGTTTCCTTAACGTAGACGCCCTCGTCTTCTGGTAACGAGGACTTGCCGCAACCGACTTGGTCGTACATAATCAATTGGCGACCGGTGTTGGCGTAATCGTCTAGCAGTTCGAAGTAGTTATGGGACGACCCCGGTCCGCCGTGCAACAGTAATAACGGGGCCTTATCGGGATTTGGCTCCCCCACGATGCGATAATACGTTTTAAATCCGTGAAACGGCATGTAACCTTCTTGAATCTTCATCTGATGGCTTCCCCTCTAAATAAATTCTCATTTATTTTTAATCATTTCATAATTCACCGATAATTTCAAGTCTTGGTGATTAATCAACGGGACAGTCTCGCCAAAATTCCTCAAGCTATCGGTGACGCCACCACCAGTAGCCCATCCCCAGACCAACAATTAACAGCAGTACTTGTAATCCCCAGCGCAACCCCCACAGTAGAAGCATCACGCGTAAGAGGGACGTCAGCGTTGGGCTCATTGAACCGTTTTGGTCAACAACGCCGCTAAACGTTGCAGATTTGCCTGAAAAGCGGGTTTAGCGTTGACCGCCAACAGCGTTAAAGGTAACGTCCTGCCGACCGGCCTCGTTAGCATCAAATCTTCGGTCACCCGTGTTTGGCCTCCCTGTGGGGTTAAGTCGAACCGTAGCAGATAAGTCAAGCGACCCTCGGTACTGTGATACACGACCTGTCGCGTCGTAGCGGTTACGGTCAGGATCTCGTAACGGTTCAAGGCAGGGGCCGAACGTGTAATCACCCACCCGTTGGGGCGCACCGTCAGGGTCCCAATCCCCGGATTCCATTGCGACAGTCGTTCGGGCGTGAGTAATAGCTGATGCACCTGCGTTACTGTCGCGGGCACCATGATTGTAAGACGGAATAAATGGGTTGTCATTGAAACTAACCTCCTTTAATGATGCCCCCACTCTACGCGTCACGCCGCGTCACTTAAAATCAGAATTCTGATAATCCGGTCGACCGATAGACTTTTTCGTGAAACAGGTCGGTCAAAAATTGGGACTTTTGCCAAGCATCTCGTTGACCGGCCGGATCAGACTGACGGGCCGCTAATTGCGCCAATAAGTAGTAATCATTAGCCAATAAATAGTGCGTATCGTGCTGGGTCGCAAAGGCAATGCCACGTTGAAGCCAGTGTGTCGCCGTAGCGGGCTGGTCACAAGTCATCAGTGCCGCCAGGTAAAACACAATGTTTAAGTTCTTTTCGTAAGCGGCACGTTCGATTCCCGTGGTCGCCTGCATCAACGCCCGTTTGGCGGCTTGCGGACGGCCCTGACGCTGAGTCACCACGGCAAATGCCGCCCAACTCAACCGCGTCATCGTCGTTAAGGGTTGGCACCGACGCCCCAAATTAACCGCTAACCTGAGATGATCCCCGGCCGCCGTCAACGAGGGATCCACCTGAAACTCCGCCACGCCCAGGTAATAATAGTAGGCTTGGGTCTGCGCGGCAGTGAGCACTTGCGCCACGGTTGCGGGTGCGAGTAAATCGGCCCTCAGCGCCGCGTATTCGTGACGGTTACACAATTGTTCCAAGTGCCGGTTAACCGCCGCCGTCGGACTCGCCGTGACTCCCTGAGCCAAGCTCACCTGGTCCAGCGAAATCGCCAACCGGCGGCACAGGGCCATAAATAGTTGAGCATTGGGCCGGTAGCGGTCGTGTTCGATGGCCGATAACAACGACTGGGAACATAGCCCCGTAGCGACCCGTTGTTGGGTCCAGCCGCGTTGCTGCCGCACCTTTTTTAGCGTTTCTCCTAGTGACATCCGCCTCATCTCCTAAGGCCCACTCTATCAAAATAACGCCAGGTTCCGCGACTCTTATCCAACTAAAAGGGCATCCGGCTAAACGATCCGGGTGCCTCATTAATTAATGTTGCGTTGCGTATTGGGTTAAGCGATTAGGTGATAGCTGTTGCCACGTCTTCGTGTAGAATTGATCGTTTAACTGGTAGTGCGGGCGGGCTTGCGGCTGGGTCAAAAACGGTTTAACCCGTTGATCCATGGCCAACCACCCCCGCCAACCTAAATGAATCGTGTCGGCCATGAAGTACGGCACGTTGCCTTGACGACTCAGGTCACAAACGTGGGTGAACCCCTGGGATTGCAGCTGGTAACGAAGCTTGCGGTCAAACTGCCTAAGCATCGTCGTTGAGAGTCCCGTGTAACGGGCCCACTTGGCATTAACCGGGGGAATCACAAATAAGACGTTGGTGTGTAGTCGGGCAAATTGATCTAAGACTAACTGAAAATCCGCAAACTCGGGCGAGCGTGTGTAGTCCAACGTCCGCTGAAAGCCCCGCAGTTTACCCTGCTGAACCGGCTTCTTCAGGCCCTGATTATAGAATTGATTTCGAATTCCAAACCGATTATTGTTGGTCTGTTCGCGCCCCAAACGCACGCTCAACCGATCCAAGGCCTGATACGACTCGTGACGGGGCAATAACGCGGCCTGCTGAGCCACGTGTGCCGAATTGAGCGACGGCAGGTTGACGCTTGAGAAGAACTGGTCTTCGCGAGTCAGTAGTTGCCGTTTAAGTTTTAAATAAAATAATTGATGCGCCGTCAGCGCGTGACCGGTCGCCGTCCGGTGGAGTGCCGCTTTTAACAGCTGGTCCGATTTGGCGCCCGGTAAGTGTAACAACCGTTGAGCGGCGTAGCGGTCCATGGCACTGTGCCGGTCCTTTAACAACCACTCAACGGTCTGTAGTTGGGAGTAGTAGAAGGCAAAGGCGTCCGGCCGCATCCCGTCCTTGACGAACCATTGCGGCGAGATCACGAAGACTGCCCGCCCATTTTTCAGGGTGCCCTGCAGATTTTGCATGACCAGAAACTGGGTCAACGATTGGGTGCCCCGGGCGCCCAACAGAAAGGGCCGGTAAGACCGCCGATACTTCTGGGCCAAGACCGCCGGGTGGGTCGGTTCAAACCGCGACCATTCGGACGACCCCATAAAGGGCACGTAGTTTTCCCGAAAGGCGGCCTGCTTGATGTGTTCTCCCTTTAAAACGTTGGCGGATAGCGATACCGCCGCCCGTTTTTCGGTTCCCACCCCCACGTGTTTGAGGCCAAAGTTTCCCGGTGAAAATAACACGATCAACACCAGAATTCCCGCTAATAAGACGGGGCCCAGGGCTTGTAGCAAGCGCTTACCCATTAGTCTTGGCCTCCCAGTAGTTCATTAATTCCATGCCTTGTTGTTTATTCAAATGACTGACTCCCCTCATACCCAGGTCCCCGGTTCCCCTCATCTCGCGGTTATCGGCCCTAGGCGAATTTCCTTTCTAAGGTTAGCATGGTCATCTGGGTTTGCAAAGTCGCCTACCTAACCTTAAAGTTTTTTTCAATTTTGGTTCGGTGCTAACTGACCAATTGCGTAAATTAGTACCTGTCTAATAACCAGGAGGCCTGGTATACTTAACGAGGTCCAAATTCTGACGACCGAAAAAGCTGCTAATTCTACGGGGAGTTTAATAACATGAAATTAATCAACGGACTGGGGTTAACCCTCCTACTCGGTACTGCCGTATGGACGGGGACCACGATACAAGCCAACGCCAAGACTCTGACCTGGCATTCGGGGACGCCAAAGAGCCTACGCAAGACCTGGTACCACAACGGGACTGGCGACAACCAGGCCTACATCACTTATTCGGCGACTAAAAGTACGGGGAATTTACTACAGGCCACTAACGCTAAAAATACCTACGCCAAGCTACCAGGGTACGGCTTGAAAAAGTTAAAGTACCAAACCTTAGGGCATCACGTCTACCGGTTAAGTGGCATCCAATATTCGCCTAAGGGATCTACGGTCCAGTTCGACGGTCAACGAATGACCTACCAAGTCAAGGTCGTCTCTAAGCACCAGTTACACTTCTACAAGGGTTATGCCAAATACGTGACTAAACCCGCGTTCAAAGTCGTGGCCTTCAATCAACTGACCCATTAAATTCGGAGCGCTCACCCTTGTGGTGGGCGCTTTTTGGCGGGGTTGTCCTTGAGCCACGGCGTGATATTAGCATTTTAGTTAAAGTATTTTATTTAATGATTAATAATTTAATCATTCCGGTAGCGACCACATGACTTACGAACCATCAACCGGCCTCATTTGAGTTCTCGTGACGCAGTTGTGACACCTACCGCTTTTTCGGGTATACTAACCTTAAAACGTCACAGGTAACACCTGTGACAGGAGGCCTCCGCATGAACGGACAAGAACGTTTAGCTGAACAATCACGGCAGATGCTGGTCGACGCGTTATTTACCTTACTCGCCGACAACCACTACGGCGAAATCACGGTCACGGATTTGACCACCCAAGCCCAACTCGCCCGGCGAACCTTTTACCGGTCCTTCGCGAATAAAGACGACCTACTAGCCTTTTATGGCAACCGGCTCTTACGTCAGTACCAGTCCGCGCGTCAAGCGAATCTGACCACTACCCCTGATTTACAGACCGCCATGACCTTTTTCTTTCAATTCTGGTGGCCCGAACGCCAGCGGCTACGCTTGCTCATTCGCCAAAACCTATTCATGGGCTTGCTGACCCAGTCTCGGGTCGCCCTAACCCCCCAAGATTTAGGGCTAAACCCAGTCTCAACCACCGCTTACCTCACCAATTTTCTCATCGGCGGGTTATGGACCACCCTCAATGCCTGGATGGCTCAGGAGACCCCCGAGCCACCCGCAGTGATCGCCCAAACCCTACTGCAGGAATTGAGTCAATTGCCGACACAACCCTAGCCATCACGCAAAAAGCGGATCGTTTACCCAGTTTGTTCGGGTAAACGATCCGCTTTTTAATTTAAATTAAGTTTAACTTATTTCACAACCAATTGATCCAAGTCCCCTAATTCCAGGGCTAACCGAGCCAACCGGCTGAGTTCAGCCAAGCGGTTGTTCCGCACGGCCTCGTCGTCGGCCATAACCATCGTGGCTTCGAAGTAGTCCGCGATGGCTGGTTGAACGGCAACTAAGGCTGCGTATAAGGCCTTAAGCCCTTGCGGTGCCGCCTGAGCCACGTCGTCAATTCCTTGGTGTAATTCACCTTCACTGGCGTTTTCGAACTTGTCAGCAGAGATGGTCACACTAGCGATGTCCTTCGGCGCCTTTTGGGACAACCGAATCACCCGCGTCAACGATTCAATGACCGCCTTGAAGTTCTCATCGGCCGCGTGGGTCGTCAGGATATCCGCCGCAGTAAAGAGGTCGGTAATATCACTACTACTGCCACCCAAGACGGCATCGATGATGTCGTGGCGCACCTTGGTGCCGCGCAACATCTTCCGGACCCGTTCCTTGATGAAGTCCACGACCGCATCAATTTGACTAGCTTGGTTCAACTTCGGTGCCACGTTAGCGACCTCTTCGGCCGAGATAAAGGCCGTTGCTAGATCCGCAACTGGCAGCGACCAATTCTGATCAGTGGCAATCCGCACAATCCCCGTGGCTTGGCGCCGCAAGGCATACGGGTCGTTGGACCCACTCGGAATCATTCCCGCCGCAAAGAACGTCAGAATGCTGTCGAATTTGTCGGCTAAGGCCAAGACTGCACCGGGGACGGAAGCCGGTAAGGCCCCATCGGCCGAGATTGGTTCGTAGTGTTCCCGAATGGCTTGGGCCACCGCGGGATCTTCGCCGTTCAACAACGCGTACTTTTCACCCATGACCCCTTGAAGTTCGGCAAATTCGCCAACCATCCCGGTCACCAGGTCAAACTTGTAAATTTGGCTGGCCCGAACGGCCGCCTTGGTTTGTGCGTCGTTTAAGCCCAATCGGTCGGCTAACACGGTCACGATGGCTTCAACTCTGGTCATCTTTTCGGCCATGGTACTGATCTTATCGTGGAAACTAACACTCTTCAGCCGTTCCACGTAGTCGGCAATGGTCTTCTTCTGGTCTTCCTTGTAGAAGAACATCGCGTCTTCAAGGCGTGCCGTTAAGACCTTTTCGTTCCCCGCCACCACGTTTTGGAGGTCGTGGTCGGTCCCGTTACGAACCGAGATGAAGTTTGGCAATAACTCACCGGCTTGGTTCCGCGCGTAGAAGAACCGTTGGTGATCTCGCATGGACGTGATCAACACTTCTTCGGGAATCGTCAGGTACTTTTCGTCAAAGCTACCGGCAAAGGCGGTTGGCCATTCGACCAAGTTGTTCACCTCTTCGAGTAACCCGGCGTCGACGTTGATCGTCCAGTCGTGATCCGTCGCAATCTTTTCGATCTGCTTTTTGATGAGCTCCTTACGCTTGTCCGCATCGGCAATCACGAATTCGCTGGTCAAGGCTTCCTCGTAGTCGGCAGCCGTGGCTAAGGAAATTTCCTTACCCAGGAACCGGTGACCGCGCGTTAGCCGATCGGTGGTTACGTCGAGAATACTAAACGGAATGACCGTGGCGTCTAGCAAGGCCACCAGCCACCGAATGGGCCGGATGTATTCGAAGTGGTGGGTACCCCACTTCATCATGGTCGGGAAGGTCATCGCCATGATGATTTCGCGTAACCCGGCCAAAACTTCGGCGACCGGCTTACCGGCGATAAACTTATCCACGTAGACGTATTCGGTCCCCTTAAATTCCTTGAAGACAATGTCGTCGGGCGTTAGGCCCTGGCCGCGGGTAAACCCAATGGCCGGTTTCGTCCAGTTACCGTCAGCGTCCTGGGCGATCTTCTTCGCCGGACCCTTGACGGATTCACTGATATCGTCTTGCTTATCGGCCAAACCCGTGATTTCTAACGCTAACCGCCGGGGCGTCGAAAACGGCTTGATGGCGTCATAGCTGATTCGTTCGTCCTTCAAGTAATCGGCAACGCGCTTCTGAAGTTGCCGGATGGCTGGCGTTACCACGTGGGCTGGCATTTCTTCTAACCCAATTTCTAGTAAAAATGTGTGTGCCATTATTTTGCCTCCTCAGAATCCGCTAATAATTTTTGCCGTAAGGCGTCGTCTTTGATCAACGGGAAGCCACGCTTCTTCCGTTCGGCCACGAACGCCTTGGCAATCGACCGGGCCATGTTCCGAATCCGGGACAAATAGCCGGCCCGTTCCGTTACGGAAACGGCCCCCCGTGCGTCCAACAGGTTGAAGGTGTGGCTACATTTGAGCACGTAGTCGTAGGCCGGGTGAACTAGGCCGTTGGCAATCTGCTTCTTGGCTTCGCCTTCGTATTCATCGAAGTGCCGGGACAACATGGCCTGGTCACTTTCTTCAAAACTGTACTTGGAGTGTTCGTATTCGGGTTCCTTGAAGATGTCCCCGTACTTCACACCATCGCCCCATTCCAGGTCGAAGACGGAGTTCACGTCTTGAATGTAAGATGCCAAGCGTTCCAACCCGTAAGTGACTTCGGAGGTCACGGGATCCACCGTTTGGCCCCCAACCACTTGGAAGTAGGTGAACTGGGTAACTTCCATTCCGTCGAGCCAAACTTCCCAACCAACCCCGGCACAACCCATGGATGGGTTCTCCCAGTTGTCTTCAACGAACCGAATGTCGTGTTCGAGCGGGTTGATGCCGAGTTCCTTCAAACTGTTCAGATAGAGTTCCTGAATGTTATCGGGTGAGGGCTTCATGACCACTTGGAACTGGTGGTGTTGGTATAACCGGTTAGGGTTTTCCCCGTAACGACCGTCAGCCGGCCGCCGGGAAGGCTCAACGTATGCCGCGTTCCAAGGTTCTGGTCCAATGGCCCGTAAGAACGTGTACGGACTCATGGTTCCGGCCCCTTTTTCGGTATCGTAAGCTTGCATCAGCATGCAGCCCTGTGCGGACCAATACTGCTGTAACTTCAAAATAATCGCTTGCATGGACAGTTTTTCCGTCATGGATGCGTTCCTCCTTATTGATCTAAATAAGCACACAAAAAAGTCCCCACGCGAATCTACACTAAAGAGATTCACGTAGGGACGAATTAATTTCGCGGTTCCACCCTACTTCTAGCCCAACGACTAGCAGCTTACTTGGAAACGACTCCGAATGCGCCAACGTTTCAGAATTACGCTTCGGCTTACACCGTCCCGAAGTCGCTACGTCGTTAATCCTGACACTTATTCATTCATCTTTGCCGACTTATTTAACTGTGATTAATCATAAGCGTCTCAATCAATCTTGTCAATCATCATTGACCGGTGGATTTTGTAACCGCGGCGCCCAGGATTGCATCTGATCCAAGAACCGTTTGCTCTTGGGGTGCACCCCAATTTGGCTCGCATAGATTTCGTCCATCAACTGCCGCAAAGCGTGCTCGGTACTGGGTTTGACCTTAATCTGGTGGACCTTATCTAAATCAATCACCGAAAATTGGCGCAGGTAATAAACCGTGCGCTGGCTCAGGTGTAACCGGTGCGGGTCGGCCGCCCAATGCTGTTGACACAACAAGCCACCATAACTTTCCGAATAGTCAAACGGCAAGTCGGTCCGGCCGCAGATGGCACAGCCCTGCAGCTGCGGGGCCACCCCAAAGGCGGGCATCAACTGGATTTCCATGATATTGGTCACGATGGCTGGATTTTGCCCCTCATCGATTAATTCTAATGCCCGGTACACCCGGTGATACCAGTCCGGTAAGGGTTGGCTATCCGGAAAGGCCACGTCCACTAAGCTCATGATGTAGGTGGCGTAGGCGTTCTTAAAGATGTCCTCGCCAATGCCCTGAAATTGACTGGTCTCCCGGGGCGTGCGAATGTAGGATAACCCCGTATCGGCGATGTCACCCATATAACTCCCCACGGTAAACGGCAGGATATCGGCGGTCATCTTAAAACCGCGCTTTTTAGCCCCCCGGACCAGAAACATCTTTTTACCAAACTCCTGCGTTAAAAATTTAACCAGGTAATCCCGTTCGGCATAATCGCGCCGAAACAGAAGGATGCCGTGAAAATCTGTGACGTGATGAGCCATGGTCATCCCTCCTTAACTAAAACGGTGCTCAACGGTCAGACCCGCCAGCACCGCTTCTAAACGATTTATTTTAAATATCACTCTTCCGGTACCCGTAGGACTTCAACAGATTCGACTTATCCCGCCAACCGGGTTGGACCTTCACGAACAGTTGTAGGTAAACTGAACTTCCCAACAGGTGTTCGATATCTTGACGAGCCAGCGTCCCAATCTTCTTGAGCATGCTGCCACCCTTCCCGATCATGATACCCTTTTGGGTTGGGCGTTCGACGATGATCGTGGCTTCGATACGGACCTGATCATTCTTCTGGGTCTTCATGCTTTCAATTTCCACGGCCACGGAATGCGGCACTTCTTCGCGGGTCAACATGAAGATCTTTTCGCGAATCAGTTCACTGACCACGAACCGTTCGGGGTGATCCGTCAGCTGATCTTCGGGGTAATATTGGGGGCCGTGTGGCATCTGGTCCACTAGGTCACCCAAAAATTCGTCGACGTTATTGCCTTCCAACGCCGAAATCGGGTAGACGGCCTTCCACGGTAACGCCTTTTGGTATTGGTCCATGACCTTCAATAAGTCGTCGGGATGGATCTGATCGATCTTGTTGATCAGTAAATAAACCGGCGCCTTAGCGTTCTTTAGGCGGTCGATGATGAAGTTATCCCCGGCGCCCCGCTTTTCGGCGGCATTGATCATGAACAAGATGGCGTCGACTTCGTTTAACGCGGACAGCGCCGACTTCACCATGTAGTCGCCCAGTTCCGTCTTGGGTTTGTGAACCCCCGGCGTATCAATGAACACGATTTGGGCGTCGTCGGTGGTATAGATTCCCTGAATCTTATTTCGGGTGGTCTGTGCCGTGTTCGACATGATGGCAATCTTTTGGCCGATGACCCGGTTTAGAAACGTGGATTTCCCCACGTTGGGCCGGCCGACGATTGCCACGAAGCCCGATTTGTAATTTGGATTATCCATAATATTTTCTCCTTAAAACCAGCGACTCAGCGCCGGTAACATCACTAAACAACCGACGACCACGGCAAATAACGCGGCGAGTAGCACGCCACCCGCCGCCACGTCCTTGGCCCGCTTGGCTAAGTCGTGATAGGTCTGACCCACGACGAGGTCAACCACGGCTTCCACGATGGTGTTTAACGTTTCGGCAATCAGGACCAAAAAGATGGCCAACGTCAACCAAAGCCATTCGTTTAGGGTCAAGCGTAAGATGATCCCGGCAACGATGGCGAGACTGCCCACCAGCAGGTGTTTCCGGAAATTACGCTCATAGCGGTAGAGGGCCTTTAACCCGTCAACGGCGTGCCCTAAGGACTGCCGAAACGCCCGGTTTTTGCCCGTTTGACGGGTCGGCTTATCGCTTGAGGCCATAGGCATCTAAGATGTCGGCTTGCAGCTTAAACATGACCTTTTCGTCTTCCGGCTGCATGTGATCATACCCGTTTAAGTGCAGGAACCCGTGAACGACTAAGAACCCGAGTTCCCGTTCGTAGGAATGGCCCAGGTACTCGGCTTGTTCGCTGACCTTATCCATCGACACGAAGATGTCCCCGATGTTTTCGGGAATCTCGGCCGCCAGTTCGTCGTCCATGACCAACGGAAAATCGTCATCGGCGGCTTCGTCATCTTCAATGGCAAAACTAATCACGTCGGTGGCCCGGTCGACGCCCCGGTACTTTTTGTTGATCTCGTGAATATCTTCGTTGTTCATCAGCGTCACCGACATTTCGGTGTTATCTGCCAGTTTCAGGTAGTCCCCCGCAAACTGCAACACGTCTTGAATCATCTGAACGTGCTTGGCCGGGACGCCGGCTTGGGTCTTGTCGTAAATCTCTAAATCCATTATTTCTTAGCTCCATTTGGTTTAGTATCGTTGGCTTCGTAAGCGTTAATGATGCTGGCCACGACGGGATGTCGGACCACATCATCGGCACTAAAGGTCACAAAGGCAATGTGGCCCACGTTTTGTAAAATGTGTTGTGCTTGCACCAATCCCGATTGGGCATTGTGCGGTAGGTCAATTTGCGAGATGTCCCCGTTAACGATCATCTTCGAACCGAAGCCTAACCGCGTTAAGAACATCTTCATCTGAGAATTAGTCGTGTTTTGCGCTTCGTCCAAGATCACGAAGGCCGTTTCTAACGTCCGCCCCCGCATGTAGGCCAACGGTGCAATTTCAATCACTCCACGGTCCATCAACCGCGTGGTATGTTCGGCACCCAGGATGGCGTACAACGCGTCGTAGATGGGCCGCAAGTAAGGATCAACCTTTTCCTTGAGGTCCCCCGGTAAGAAGCCTAAGCTTTCGCCGGCTTCCACGGCGGGCCGCGTCAAGATGATCTTTTCAACGTCGCCGTGTTTAAGCGCGGCAATCGCCATGACCACGGCCAGGTAGGTTTTCCCGGTCCCAGCCGGGCCAATCCCAAAGGTGATGTCGTTGTGCTTAATGGCGTCAATATATTGACGTTGGCCAAAGTTTTTGACCCGCACCGGTCGGCCCTTCGCATCGTGAATCAAGGTTTCGGTGTACAGGTCCTGGAAATATTCCAACGTTCCCCGTTCGGCCATCTTCATGGCACTCACGACATCGGCACTGTTCAACCGAATGCCCTTGGCCAAAAGCGTACTCATATTACGCAAAATATTGAGCGTCTGGTCAACCGCGGTGGCGTCACCCGCAACTTTGATTGAATTGCCGAAAGGCCGAATCGTCACGGACAGCCCCTCTTCCAATAAAGTGACAAATTGATCCTGCGCACCCAACAAGGCCGCTTCGTCGGCCGGATGCTCCAAGATATATTCTTTTTCAATCATCGCGTTTTCAGTCAAATACAGTTGCTCCTTTGTCTTAAAAATTAAGTGTACTGATACTTGAATTTTAGCATACCACCGGGGATTGTAAAAGGATTGACCGTTAAAAACCACTCGTCGTTAGCTTCCTTGATTCTCCGGGGACAACGCCTGCGTCAAAACCAAGCGGTCCCGCAGTTGAATCCCGTTCTCCCAGATGGGCAGAGAATACCGTTGGGTAAAGTAATCCGGTTCAACGGCCACGATGCGTAATCCACACTTTTGGTAGAGATAGAGGGGGCCTAAGCTGGTACTGCCTGTGGCCACTCGTAACGTGGTCTGGCCGTGCTCACTGCCCCATTGCTGGGCAAAATGAATGGCGGCCTGACCGATGCCGTGACGTTGTTTTTCGGGCAGCACTGCCAGATTGGTCACCTCTAACACGCGCTGTGGCCGCTCCGTGAGGACTAACACGCCGACCAACTCGTGGTGCCAGCTTAGCGCCACCCCGGTACTTTGGGGTAAATAGGTCATCACTTGGGACCACTCGGGATCAGCCTGTAAGAGCAAGTCTCGAATCGCCGGACTAACCGTCTGGAATCGTTCGTACTGTAAAAACATGGCCACGCCTCCTTACCAGAAAAGCCGCCGCGGACAACGGGCCCAGCGGTGGCTTGCGGATTTACTTGTTTAGTTGGGCCTTAACGGTCTGGTTGACCAGGTTACCATCGGCCTTGCCCTTAACTTGGGGCATGACGGCGCCCATTACCTTACCGAAGTCTCCCATGCCAGTGGCACCGACCTTGGCGATGCTATCTGCCACGATCTTGGTGATTTCGTCGGCACTCAATTGCTTAGGCGCATATTTTTCAACGATTTCGATTTCAGCTTTAACACCGGCGACCAAGTCGTCACGGTTACCCTTTTGGAATTCATCCAGAGATTCCTTCCGTTGCTTCAATTCCCGGGAGACCACCGTTAATTCTTCGTCGGGCGTCAAGTCGTGCCCCTGCTTAATCTTCTCGTTAGTCAAAGCGGCCTTCATCATCCGGACGACGTTTAAGGTCAACTTATCGTGGGCCTTCATGGCCGTCTTTAAATCCGTGTTCAGTTGGGCTTCTAAACTCATGTCGAATTCCTCCTAAATTAAGTTACTTTATTAGTTTACTACTTATTACCCGGCCCGTCAGTTTTCAGACCACGAGACTTGCCTTTCACTGCTAAACTGAGTACGCTGAAAACGGTTCGGTAACCTCACAATAGAAAGGACTTACTTGGTTATGCATGCTATTGGTTATACGCAACATTTACCGTTAGACGATCCGCACGGCTTGATTGATTTTGACTTACCGCAACCGACGCCGTTGGCCCATGATCTGCTGGTTCAGGTCACGGCCGTGTCCGTTAACCCCGTCGATTTAGCCGTCCGGGGCAACCACGACCCCTTAGACCCTCAACACCCCACCGTGATCGGCTGGGACGCCTACGGGACCGTCACGGCGGTCGGCGCCGCCGTGACCCTGTTTCAACCCGGAGATGCCGTCTTTTATGCCGGATCGTTCAAACGGCCCGGCAGTAACAGTGAGTACCAATTGGTCGACGAACGACTGGTGGGCCACGCGCCGACTAACCTGACCCCGGCGCAGAGCGCGGCCATGCCCCTCACGTCGCTGACTGCCTGGGAGGCCCTGTTCGAACAACTCGGCATCGACCCGCACGCCGACAACCATGGCCAGACGTTACTGGTGATCAACGGGGCCGGTGGCGTCGGGTCCGTTGCCACCCAACTAGCCCACTGGGCGGGGCTGACCGTGATTGCCACGGCGTCGCGTCCGGAAACCATTGCCTGGACGCAAGCACACGGCAGTGACGCCGTGGTGAACCACCGTGAAGACCTGGTGCCCCAGGTTCGTGAGTTAGGACACCAATACGTCGACTACGTCTTAGAATTAAGTAACCTGAACCAACACTGGAACGAAATCGTGGATTTAATCAAACCCAGCGGCCACATCGTTTCGATCACGGGTAGTGACACTCCCATCGACTTGCGGGCGTTAAAAGCCAAACGCGCCACGTTTGCTTGGGAGTGGATGTACACCAAATCGTACTTCGAAACCCCCGATATGGTTAGCCAACATCAGATTCTAGAGGAAGTGCGCCAGCTACTCGATAACGGAACCCTCCAGTCAACACTGACCCAAACAATTCAACCGCTCAACGCCGAAAATCTGATGGCGGCCCATAAGTTGGTTGGGAGTCATCACATGATGGGCAAGGTCGTTTTAGAAAAATAGCGAACAAAAAAATCCCTGATGTCTAAACATCAGAGATTTTTTATTAGAAACGACGCTTCTTAGCTTTACGCTTACGCGCTGCTTCTGACTTTAACTTTTTCTTCACACTTGGTTTTTCGTAAAATTCACGTTTCCGGTATTCTTGTAAAGTACCGTTACGGGAAACCGTACGTTTGAAGCGCCGAAGAGCGTCGTCAAAAGACTCGTTTTTGCGAACGACTGTCTTTGCCATTTGAAATTCCCTCCCTCCGAGCACAAGTAATGACGCTGGTTGGAATCTTCCTACCAGCGTTACGGTTCTTAACCATTATACATAAACACCCAAACGGCGTCAATAATGCTTTTAAATAAAATTTGAACCGTTTTCCACCAGGGAGTAAACTAAAGAAAAACCGTAGAGGAGCTAAAACCATGTCGCCAATTACAATTTTTGTTATTTCCGATTCCTCCGGCGAAACCGCGTTAACCGTGGCGCAAACCGCGGTATCACAGTTTCCGTCCGTGCACGTTAGTTACCAACGCTTCCCGTTCATCCAGACAGATTCCATCCTGGAAGGCATCTTAAACCTGGCTAAAAAACAGAAAGCCATGCTGTTTCACACGCTGGTCAACCCGCAACTCAGTCAACACGTCCGTGAATTTGCGCAAAAAAATAATTTACAACACTTCGATTGCATCCAACCCGCCATGCGCGTGATGGAGTCCGCCACCGGGTTAAAACCAGAAGGCGTTCCTGGTTTAGTTCATAACCTGACCGATACTTACTTCGATCGCATCGCGGCCATGGAGTTTGCCGTGGCCTACGACGACGGTAAGGACCCCACCGGTCTGCTCAAGGCCGACATCGTGATTCTCGGGGTCTCACGAACTTCCAAGACCCCGTTATCCCTCTTCTTGGCTAACCGGAATCTCCGGGTCGCCAACCTGCCCCTGTCGCCTAAAACCCAGTTACCCGATCAACTCTGGCAGGTGGACCCCAAGCGGATCTTTGGGCTCACCAATCAGCCCGAAATTTTACGAAAAATTCGTCAGGAACGCATGATTTCCTACGGGCTCCCCGCCGACAGTGCCTACTCGGACACCAGTAAGATTCAAGAGGAACTGGACTACGCCCAAAAGATTTATAAGAAGATTGGTTGCTTAGTCATCGACGTATCGAATAAATCAATTGAAGAAACGGCCACCCTGATTATGGAAAGTGTGGATTATGATCTGATTCCGCATCCCCTAGCAGATTAGTCGGCCAATTCAAAAATTATAACAACGGCCCCAGCAGAACGAAAAATTCTGATGGGGCCGTTTTGAGTCATCCAATATTAACTTAATTTTGACGGCAGGCGTACCTGCTTAATTGCCGTTTCCCACGATTATTAGTAACCCGCCGCCACTTCATTCACGGGTCAAGTAAGCGTCGACCGGGTTCCCCGCCAACGCATCGGCCGTCAAATCGGGGTTAAAGCGTTGATGTTGGAGCATGGCGACCTCGTAGCCGTGCGGATCAACCCCGGTCTTGCGGTCGGGCCCCACCGGCGGCGTTTCCATGATTTTCGGCACGGCCGTCAGTCGCGGGTGGTGGGCGACCGCGTTCAGTGCGGCAAAGCCCAGGGTGCCGAACCCGATATTGGTGTGGCGGTCCTTATGACTGCCTTGAGGATTTTTAGAGTCGTTCAAGTGAACCACCTTAATGCGGTCGACTCCAATGACTTGGTCAAATTCCCGTAACACCCCGTCGAAGTCCTCGGCAATGGCGTACCCGGCATCACTGGTATGACAGGTGTCAAAACAGACGGATAACCGGTCGTTATGGGCCGTCTGGTCCATGATGCTGGCTAGTTCCTCGAAGGTCCGGCCAACCTCGGTCCCCTTACCCGCCATCGTTTCTAAGGCAATCTGAACGGGCACGGCGGGCGTGGCGGCTAGAATCTGGTCCAACCCCTTCGCAATCTGGGTAATGGCAGCCGGCGCGCCGGCCCCCACGTGGGCCCCGGGATGCAACACGATCTGCAGCGCGCCGATTGCGGCCGCCCGCTTAACTTCGGCCGTCAAGAACTGCACGGCAAAATCAAAGTTTTCCGGTTTCTTGGTATTGCCGAGATTGACCACGTAGGGTGCGTGGACCACCACGGCTTGCTGGTCGTGCGCGGCCATAAAGGCCTGCCCCGCCGCCGCATTTAATTCTTCAATGGGTTTTCGCCGGGTGTTCTGCGGAGCCCCCGTGTAGACCATGAAGGCGTTCTCCCCGTCTTGAGCCGCCTCTTGAGCGGATCCCAGTAGCATGGACTTTCCTTTCATACTCACGTGTGAACCGATTAACAAGTCACTCATTGACCGTCATCCTTTCCCGTCATGATTAAGTTAGCTACTCGGCGGCTAGCCGTCCCGGTTTCCCACTCACAAAAACGCCGATAGAAGGCTGCCTGCTGTTGCGCATAGGCCGGAAAACGCCCCGCCTGAGACCAGGCGTCCAGTTGTGCGTAAAATGCCGGGGCATCGGTGACCAACGGCCCTGGTAAGTCGTTAGGACTGTAATCGAAGTAAAATCCCCGTAGTTGGTCCCGGTAGTGTGCCAAATCGTACGCAAAGAACAACTGGGGACGCTTTAAGTTCGCAAAGTCAAACATCACCGACGAATAGTCCGTGATCAATAAATCCGTGATCAAATAAATGTCCGCAATGTCGGCCTCGGCCAAGATGGTTACCCGACTCTCATACCCACGAATGTCGATCTGATCCTTCACCAGGTAGTGCGGCCGAATCACCAGGTGGGTGTCGGCCGGCACGTGGCGAAAGAACTCGCCTAAATCAAACGGCAGGTCGAATTGATAGACTCCGGGCCTAACGGCGGTATCATCACGCCAGGTCGGCGCGTAGGTCACGACCGGCCCCGTCACGGCCCCCAGTAGTCGGCGCTTAATCGCCGCTACCTGGGCCGGTTGATCCGCCGTATACAACACGTCGTTGCGGGGATAACCAATTGGGAGAAACTTTCCCCGATAACCAAACGCCCGCTTAAATATGTCTTGTGAATACTGGTTCGGCGCAATCAGGTAGTCCCACCGGTTGGCCGCCGTCACGAAATCGGCGTGGTACTGTGCGGTGGTGGTCCCCTTCATGGCCACGTGTTCGATATCGGCCCCCAACTTCTTGAGTGGTGTCCCGTGCCAGGTTTGGATGGTCGTGGTGTGCCGGTTAGCGTGCCACCAGTTCGGTAACCGTGAATTTAGGACCCAGAACTCGGCTCGAGCCATGAGGGCCACCCACCGCGGGGTGAAGCGTTTGACCAGCTGAATCTCCGGGTAGGTTTGATGCAGCGTCGCGTATTCGCTGGGTTTGACACTGAAATAGGCCGTTTTTTGATAACGTGGGTCGGCCCGGACCAGTGCGCGGTAAATTGCCGCGGGGTTATCATTAACGTCCTTGCCGTTAAAACTTTCGAATAAAACTTGTCGCCGCTTAATGGGTAAACAAATAAGCCCACCGTTCAACACGATGAGCCCATAGCGAGCAACCAGCTTCAATGACTGGACAAGGCGTTGTCGACTGTTCGTCATTTGAGTTGCTCCTTTCAATTAGATTAAATCCACGAACCGTGACCGGAACTTGTAGTGTAAGTGTGAGCCCAATAGCAGGACAAAGAACACAAACGCCCAGAACTCTAGGGTCAACATCGGGTGTTGCCAGAACCAGCCCGTTCCCAAGAAGGATTCCCGAAACCCGTTCACAATGTAGTAGTACGGGTTGAGTTCCAACAGGTGCACGAACGGTGCCGGAAACGACGTGGTCACAAAGTTAAACAGCACCCCGGACACGTAGAATAACATCCGCATCACGGATTGTAACAGAATGTGGTAATCCCGCACCAGCACACTGATACATGAGTTGAAGACGCCCAAGGCGACTAATAAACAGATCATGGCAAAGAAATAGTAAAGCCACTGGAACCAGGCAATTTTAGGGTAAACCCCGTTGAGTAACCCGATAAAGATGGAGAACACCATCATGGTCCAAAATGAACTTAGGTTGCTGACCACTTTAATCGTGGGCAACGCCGAAACCGGAAACTTCATCTTGGCAACCATGTTCACGCGTTGGTAAATACTCTTTGAGGCGTCAAGCGTCGAACGGTTCATGAAGAACCACGGTGAAATCCCAATCACCATCCACGGCAGATAACTTACCCCGTTCAACGGTTGACCGTGTTTCAAGCCAACCCCGAACACCAACCAGTAAATAGCAATTTGAATCAACGGATACAGGTACTCCCACATCAACCCTAAGTAATGGCTCTGATAGCTGGCTTGATCTTCGTAACGGGAGATCCGGAAAATAATTCCCAGACTTGAGACCTGTTCTTTGAATAAGGTCATGACCTCTTTCAAGGCACTGCACTCCTTTAAATTTTAATCGTTAGTCCCGGGTGCCCCGTGATAACGTGCGACGACCCGTTGTGTGGCCAGGCCATCGTTGTACGTGTTCCACCGCTGATTGAACTGGGTTAGATCGGTCTTGTGGTCGGCCACGATGGCCGCCGCCAAATCTTGGCTATCCCGTAAGATCCGACTGGGTAGCCCGTTCAAAAAGTCCGCCTGCAGGCCCGGTTCGCGTTGATAGGCCGGCAGGTCAAAAAGGTAGAACAATAAACTGTGCGCGTTGGGTAACAGACTGTAATCGAAGGCCACCGACGAATAGTCCGTGACCAACGTTTCCGTGACCGTCAGCAATTCCGTGGTACTAAGGTGTTGGGCAACCACCACTTGGTCCCCCAACTGCCGTTGCAAGGCCGTCGCCTGCGTCGCCAAGACGGGGTGTAATTTCACCACCACCCGGGCATTCGGGTCGGCCGTCAACGCGGCGGCCAACCCCCGCGGGGGAGTAAAGGTGACCCCCTCACGGTAAGTCGGCGCGTAGAGGATTACCCGGCGCCCGGTCAATTCCGGCGCTAGACGAGCGACTTTGGCCCGCGTTTGGGTTAGCCAGTCCGCATCGCGCAACCGATCCGAACGGGGGTACCCTAAATACTGCATCCGACTGGCCGGTACCCGGTAGGCGTGGGTAAACACGTCGCCCATTGCGGAAGCGCCCACCACGTACTCGTCGAAGTGGTCGTAAACGGCCTGAAACCGGCGTTGATCACTCATTGAGCGTTGTGCCGTGGTGGGATCATCCCACCCAAAGGCCTTGATGGCCCCGGCCGCATGCCAGAGTTGCACGATTCGCATCCCCCGAGGATGCGCTAACCCGCCTAAGAAAGCGTAGTAGTTGTCGCAATACAGAGTCTTGGCGCGCATGATCAGGGGAATCCCGGTTGCCACAAACCGCAGATTATCCTGAAACATAACCACGTGAATTCCCTGTTGGGCGAGCTGAGCGGCCGCAACGGCTTGCTGCGGTCGGTAAAATACGGTCAGTCGCTGTGTGGGCCTGAGGGCTTGAGCCACCGCTCGAATGAAGGGCAGATTATCCCCAAAGCTCATCAGATACACCACATCGGTTAAACGCCGATGGCCGCAGAGCCGCGACATCAGGCGAACTAACCAGAGATAGATTTCTTTCACGTTCATCACCAATCCGTCTTATTTTTGCAGCCCACAACATCGAAAATTATACCACATTCCCCTTCAGAACCCAGAGAAATTTAGGAAGCTTTAAGAAACCCCGAAAAAAACAGCGAGCCGTCCCCGGTCTCGCTGTCGCTTCACCACTTAGGTTCGTAGAAGTGGCCCAACACCTTAACGGTATCGGAGATGCTGACGAAGGCCTTCGGATCGGCTTCGTGCATGGCGACCTCTAAGGCGTCCATTTCGTAGCGCGTAATCACGGTGAACAAGATGGTCTTTTCGTCATGATGGTACGCCCCTTCCGCCCCGTGGACGATGGTGATGCCCCGGCGCATGTGGTTTTGAATACTGTCGATCACGGTCTTCGGTCGGTTGGTGATCACCATGACCTGCATCCGCTGTTGCCGGGTAAAGGTCATGTCGATCACCTTGGCATTCACGAAGAGCCCTAACGCGGAATAAAAGGCGTATGGCCAGCCGTAAACGAACCCGGCACTGATCACGATCAGACTGTTGAAGGCCATGTTGATCGACCCCATGCTCCGACCCGTTTTACGTCGTACCACGATGCCAATGATGTCTAAGCCCCCGGTCGAAATACTGTTCTTCAGGGCAAATCCGGTCCCGTACCCGTTGACCGCCCCCCCGAAGATGGCACAGATAATGGGATCGGTGGTCAAATGCACGGGTTGAATCACCCGAATCATAATTGACGCGAACAAAACACAGATAAAGGTAAAGACGGTAAAGGATTTCCCAATTTGTTTCCAGGCCAGGACGAACAGTGGAACGTTAATCAGAAACAGCCCGAGAGCCGTGGTGATCTGAAACGGGGCGTAACGTCCCGTTAACGTGTTCATCAGCTGCGCCAACCCGGTCGCCCCGGACGAATAAATGTGCCCGGGCGTCCAAAAGAAGTTCACCGCGATGGACACTAAGACCCCGTAGAAAAAGGCCACGGAAAACTTAGCCGTATAGGTATGCCGTTTAAATAGCTGCTGCACATCATCCATGATTTAAAAAATGACCTCACTTTTCATTGCTATAGCGCTCGCTTAGTATAGCATTTATCGGCCACAGCGACCATGGAAATGGCCATCTTTTCGCTAGTTCTCATGATTAGTTTCCTTAGTCCAATGTTGTGCCACAAAAGCAGCCCGACCGCCGGCTTCCTGCTCAGCCATGCGACGCGGATTCTTCTTATAAAACTGTTGGTGGCGTTCCTCGGCCGGATAAAATGGTTGCACCGGTTGAATCTGCGTGACGATGGGCCGGTCAAACTGTTCTCTGGCCTGTAAAGCCTGCTTGGACGCCTCGGCAATGCGGCGCTGAGTCTCATCGGCCACAAAAATCACGGGGCGGTAGTTGTCCCCGCGGTCCTGAAACTGACCGCCCGCATCGGTCGGATCGGTCTGTTGCCAGTAAAGCTCGACTAATTGCGCGTAGGTCACCACCGTCGGGTCAAACCAGATCTTCACGGCCTCGGTATGACCCGTGGTGTGGGCCTTGACCTGTTCGTAAGTTGGATTCGGCACGGTTCCTCCAGTATAGCCCGACAGGACTCGCTGAATCCCTGGTTGTTCTTCAAACGGTTGCACCATACACCAAAAACAGCCACCGGCAAACGTTGCGGTTTCTAAAGTCATCAACATCCCCACTTTCTGACGTCGCTGGTCGACGTCCGGTAATTCTCATTTAATTTTAATTAAACGACTTTTCCCGATAAACATCAAGTCCGTCAGTCGCAAAAAAAGGAACCACTCCGCTAAAGAGTGGTTCCCGATAATTGAGCCGATTAGAAACGACGTGGCTACTTCGTGGCCGGGTCGTCGTCGAGTTCGGTGACCGCTAGATCCAGGTCGTCCAGTTGCTTTTGGGCAACGGTACTTGGCGCTTGAGTCATTGGTTCCGTGGCCTTCGAGTTCTTCGGGAAGGCAATCACGTCGCGGATGTTATCGCGCTTAGCCAGTAAGCGGGCAAACCGGTCAAGCCCAATGGCCAGACCACCGTGAGGCGGGAACCCGTAATCTAAGGCTTTCAATAGGAAGCCAAATTGCTTTTCGGCCCGTTCCGGCGTGAAGCCTAAGGCCTTGAGCATCTTCATTTGTAACTCGCGGGTGTGGATCCGGATGGAGCCGCCCCCGAGTTCCAACCCGTTTAAGATGATGTCGTAACTCTGGGCGTAGGCCTTGTGCGGGTCTTCGCCGTCGTTTAAGTAGTGCGCATCGCCTTCGGCTGGCATGGTGAACGGGTGATGGGCGGGAACCCAACGCTTCAAGTCCACGTCGTAGTCAAACAGTGGCCAGTTGACGATCCATAAGAAGGCCCACTTATTTTGGTCGATCATGTCCTGTTCCTTAGCGATAGCTACCCGCAGGTAACCCAACGTCTGGGCCACCACGCGCTTGGAATCGGCCGCGAACAGTAACAGGTCGCCGGTCTTGGCACCGGTCGCCTTGGTGATCTGGTCGAAGTAGTCGCCTTCCTTGAAGAACTTAGCAATGGGGCCGCTAAAGCCGTCGTCGGTGACCTTCATCCAGGCCAAGCCCTTCGCGCCAAAGCGTTCGATGTACTTGGCGTACTTGTCGAGGTCCTTTCGGCTATACAGGTCGGCCCCACCAGGTACGGCGATGGCCTTGACTTGGCCGCCGTTCGCTACAGCTCCGGAGAAGACCTTAAAGTCGGTATCCTGCATGATCGCCGAAAGGTCCTTTAATTCCATGCCGAACCGCACGTCCGGTTGGTCGGTCCCAAAGCGAGCCATGGAGTCATCCCAGTCCATCCGTGGGAATGGCAACGGCACGTCGACGTTTAGGGTATCCTTCATGACCTTGGCAATCAAGCCTTCGGTAATGTCTTGAATCTCTTCAGCGGTTAAGAAGGACGTTTCCAAGTCGATCTGGGTGAATTCCGGTTGCCGGTCGCCCCGCAAGTCTTCATCCCGGAAACAACGGGCAATTTGGTAGTACCGGTCAAAGCCGGCACCCATCAACAACTGCTTAAACAGTTGTGGGGACTGGGGTAACGCGTAGAAGTGACCGTGGTAGATCCGGGAAGGCACCAGGTAATCCCGGGCCCCTTCTGGCGTGGACTTGGTCAAATCGGGCGTTTCGATGTCGACAAAGCCGTTGTGGTCAAAGTAACTGTGCACGGATTGCACGATCCGGTTACGCAGCATTAAGCCCCGTTGCATTTCTGGCCGGCGTAAGTCGAGGTAACGGTATTGTAACCGCAAGTCGTCGGAGGCCGTGATACCGTCCTTGATGTCAAACGGTGGCGTCTTGGCCTTGTTCAACAGGTTGATGCCCGTGACCCGGACTTCGACCTTTCCAGTCCGCATGTCGGGGTTGATTTCCTTCGCGACCCGGGCAACGACCTTCCCTTGGATTTCAATGACGTATTCGCTGCGGAGTTGTTCCGCAACGGCTAAGGCGTCTTGGCCGTATTCTTCACTAAAGACCAGTTGGACTAAGCCTTCGCGGTCCCGCAAATCAACGAAGATCAAGCCCCCGAGGTCCCGGCGCTTTTGCACCCAGCCCTTTAACACAACGGTTTGGTCGAGATATTGTTCGTCGACTAAGCCGGCGTACGTGGTACGTTTCAAATTCTTTTCCATCTAACCTATCCCCTCTTATTTTGTGGTGAACTTTTGAGCCACCACAGCTTGGAAATCTTGATAAATGTCGGCTAACGGCACACTGACTTCTTCACCCGTCGCCATGGCCTTCAGGTTAGCCGTTTGGTTGGCTAATTCCTGATCCCCGATAGTTAACGTGTAGTGTGCATCTAACCGGTTGGCCGTCTTGAATTGGGCCTTCGGTTTCCGGCCCAGATAATCGCGGTCGGCCGTTAAACCGGCACGCCGAATCGCCTGCACTAACTTGAGCGTTTCGATCGAAGTTTCATCCCCGATCCCCACAACGTACACGTCTAACGGGTGGTCGTTCGGCACGGCCACTTTTTCGGCCTGCATTAACAGCACCAGCCGTTCGACACCCATCCCAAAGCCCACACCAGGCATTTCGGGACCGCCGAGTTCTTCGACCAGACCGTTATAGCGCCCTCCAGCCAAGACCGTGGTGTAGCCTTCGCCCAGGGCCGGTGAATCGGCCATGATTTCAAAAATCGTGTGGTTGTAGTAGTCCAGCCCCCGAACCATGGTGGCGTCGACGTCGTAGGCAATGCCTAAGGCGTCCAGACTAGCCTTGACCTGGTTAAAGTGCGTCGTCGCATCGGGCGTCAAGAAGTCCAAAATCGACGGGGCATCGGCCACGATCTCTTGGTCGTGGGCGTCCTTACTATCCAAGACGCGCAGGGGGTTCTTGTGTAACCGTACCTTGGAATCGTCACTTAATTCGTCGAAGTGGGGTTCCAAAAAGTCGATCAGTGCTTGCCGGTAAGCCGCCCGGGTCTCTTGATCCCCTAACGTGTTGAGCGCTAAGCGTAAGTGCTTTAACCCCAGCTTACTAAGCAAGTTCATCCCCAGGGCAATGACTTCGACGTCCAATTCGGGCGCGTTACTGCCGAAGGCTTCCACCCCGATTTGGTGAAATTCCCGTTGCCGCCCGGATTGGGGCCGTTCGTACCGGAACATCGGGCCCATGTAGTAGACCTTGTACGGCTTTTGGGTCTCGGGACCGTACAGCTTGTTTTCAACGAAGGCCCGAACCACACCGGCCGTGCCTTCTGGCCGCAAGGAGAGGTGCCGATCACCCTTATCCTTGAAGTCGTACATTTCCTTGGTCACAATATCGGAGGTATCCCCGGACGTCCGGGAGAACACCTCAAAATTTTCAAACATCGGCGTGCGGATCTCGTCGAACCGGTAACGGGCAAATAAGTCCCGCGCCGTTTGTTCCACGAACTGCCAGGTCTCAGACGTGCCTGGTAAAATGTCCGCCGTTCCTTTAGGTCGTTGGTAGCGCATAAACAGTCTTCCCTTCCTCTACCGCCGCAAAATAAAAAACACCCCTGTCAATTGACAAGGGCGCAGGTATGCACGGTACCACCTTTTATTTTTCTCAGCAGGATAACGTTGCAAACGAATGACGATCATCGTCATTAGCCTCAAAAGCGTCTTCACCAATACCGAGTTAGTCACTCCCAGCCACGCGACCTCTCTAAAAACGGGTATTTAGTTACTATTCTTTCTCATCGGCTTCTATATAATAGTCTTCTTTAGAATACTGAATCGCCCCGTAAAAGTCAAGGACTCGCCCGGAAGTTCTCCGGGGTTCTCTATCGTGGTATAATTGACCCAATTTGAGACAAGGAGTAACGCCCATGCAGCTTAAACCCAAGAACTGGACCGGCCTAATTGCCGGTCTGATCATTCTCCTGATTGCCGGAGGCCTACTTTGGACCTTCACCCAGCGACACGCCGTCACGGCAACCGTTAGCAATCTGAACTTACGTCAGGGACCGGGGCTCAATTACACCGCGACCCACAAGGTCAAAAAAAATAGCCGGTTGACCATTCTAGGCGAGAAGAACAACTGGTACCACGTCCGCGATAGTCAAAACCACTTTGGTTGGGTCGCCAGTTGGTTAGTGGACCATCCTGGCCACCTCAAAACGGTCACAAATCTAGCGGAGGCCACCATCGTTCTCGATCCGGGCCACGGGGGGAGCGACTCCGGTGCCCTGTCGATCGATCAAAAACACGACGAAAAAACCTACACCCTAGAACTCGCCCAACGCGTCGCCAAAGCCCTGCGCGCTAAGGGCACTCATGTAATCATGACCCGGTCAACGGACAAGACGGTCAGCCTAGCCGATCGACCGGCACTGGCCAACGATCACCAGGCCAACGCCTTTATTAGTTTTCACTTTGACTCCTCCCCCACGGATAACCTGGCGTCGGGCGCCACGACCTACTACTATCATCGCCAGTCCTCTTACGCGCTGGCCCAAGCCGTCAACGGAGAAATGAACGACCTCCCATTGACCAACCGGGGCATTCGCTTTGGCAACTTCGAGGTCATCCGCGACAATAGTCGTCCCGCCCTCCTCCTCGAAATGGGCTACATCAATACCAAAAAGGACTTTAGCGACATTCACAGTGCCGTCTACCAACAGGCCGTCGCCGACCGGGTGGTTAAGGGCTTAGCGCAATACTTCAAGACGCAACATTAACGAAAGAAAGGCGATTTTTTATGGCATTATCGACCACTTGGCTGGCCCAGCTTCCCGTTCCCCAGGTCACGACCGCCACACCGGTTTCCGGCGGCGATATTAATCAGGCCTACCGACTCGAAACCAACGAGGGCCCCTACTTCTTGCTGGTTCAACCCCAGACTCCGGCCAGTTTCTATAGTCACGAGGTCGCCGGCTTACAAGCCCTAAGTCAGGCCGTCAACGTTCCCGAAGTGTTTGGCACCGGCACCATCGACGGCGACGCGTACCTATTATTAGAATTTTTAGCGACCGGTCACGGCAGCCAGTACGACCTGGGACAAGCCGTGGCCCGAGTGCACCGCGTGACCGCGCCGCAATTTGGTTTCGACCAGGACAACTTGGTCGCTAAGCTCCCCAAAAACAATCATTGGCAAAGCGATTGGACCACGTTTTACTTGCAACAACGCTTAGATCCGTTAGTTCAGCGCGCTCAGCAGCACGGCCTCTGGAATAACCAGCGCGCGACCGGGTACGCGCGAGTCCGTCAACACATCGTGACCGAAAACCACGACCGGCAGATCACCCCGTCTTTGCTCCACGGGGATCTATGGGCGGGAAACTACCTGTTCACCACCGATGGTACCCCAACACTGATCGACCCGGATACCCTTTACGGGGATCGTGAATTCGATCTGGCCATGACCACCATCTTTGGCGGGTTCACCCAGGAGTTCTACAAGGGTTATAATGCCGCCTACCCGTTAACTGCGGGTTATGCGCAACGGTTACCCCATTATCAGCTTTATTACCTGTTGGCCCACCTAAACCTTTTCGGTGAAACCTACGGCGGGGCCGTCGACGACCTACTGGCTCGGGGGTAAGCTACTTTAAACTCAACCCAAAAAACGCGTCGAACGTCCAATCTCCTAACTGGAGGAAGAACGTTCAGCGCGTTTTTTAAGGTTACGCTTCGCTAGTTAACCAGTCCTGCAGCTCGGCTAACCGTGTCACCCGGACTTCCGGTTGACTCTCAGCAACAATCAGGTGTTCCGGGTCAAACAGGGCACCGGCCATCCCCGCTCGGTGGCCCGCCTGCACGTCTAAATTGCGATCGCCAATCATGATGGCGGTAGCTGGGGCCACTTGATACTGGTCACACAGAGCATTTAGACTGGCCGGATTGGGCTTGCGGGGATAATCGTCCGTTGCCGTCACCGCCCCACTGAAGTACCCCCTTAGGCCCAATGCGGCTAACCGGTCCAGCGCGCGGGCATCGCGGTGCGTCAACAAAAAGTTTCGGCCCCCCGCAGTGGTCACGGTGTTCAGCAGCTCGGCCGCCCCGGAAAAGGCGACGGCCTGGTCCAATTTAGGGGCCGCCAACCGTTGATACCGGTCATTTAAGCTGTCCTTATTCAAGGTATATTCGGCACTAAATTGTTGCAACGCCGTCCCCAAGCTGTGTTGCCGCATGGCCTTGTAGATGGCCGATTGGTCAATTTCAAAGTCGTTAACGCCAAGTTGGGTCAGTGCCGTGGCAAAGGCCGCCACCATCCCCGGGTAGGTGTCGACCAACGTCCCATCAAAATCCCAAAATAATTGCTGATAACGCATCCCATTTTCCTCCTAAAAAAGAGCCGGGAGACCTTCCCGACCCTTTTAGTTTTCTCATTTTTAATCGTCGGTATCAAACCAGATGGTGCACGGTCCGTCATTGATCAACGCCACGTGCATATCGGCCCCGAATTCACCGGTTTCCACCGGGATCCCCGTGGCCGCCAACTTCTGGTTAAATTCCTCGTATAACGCCTTAGCGTGTGCCGGTTCACCGGCCGCAACGAAGCTAGGGCGGTTACCCTTCTTGGTATTGGCGTAGAGGGTAAACTGTGACACGGACAAGATACTCCCGTCCACGTCGGCAATGCTCAGGTTCATCTTACCGGCGTCATCGCTAAACACCCGCAAGTGGCTGATCTTGTGTACTAAGTAGTCGACCTGATCACTGGTATCGCTGTCTTCCGCCGCTACCAAGAGGCAGTAACCCTGCGCAATCGCCCCCACGACCCGTTTGTCGATCACGACACTGGCCTGTTGGACTCGCTGTAATAACACCCGCATATCCTTGTAACTTCCTTTCTAGCGGAACGGCCGCTTGACCACGTAAACGTCGGGAATATTTTTGATGTTGTCCACGATTCGTTGCAGTTCCCAACGGTTACGGATGCCTAAGCTCACCGAAATGATGACCATCTTGTTATGGTCAACCTTTCCGTTAATGGACGTTAAGTCCTTGGTGGAATTATTGATGGTCCGCAACACGTCGTTTAACAACCCGTTGCGGTTATACCCCTGAACCTCGATATCGGCGTGGTAGTTGGTCCCATCGCCGTGTTCGTCACCCCAGCGAACCGGAACAATCCGTTCGCCGCTTTCTTCGGCGTGCCGCACGTTCGGGCAGTCCACCCGGTGAACGGACACCCCACGGCCCTTGGTGATGTATCCGGTGATCTGATCACCGGGGACCGGCGCGCAACAGTGACTCAAGCGGACCAACAGATTGTCGACGCCTTCAATCACCACGCCGTCGGGCTGTTTCTTGCGGTCCTTCTTATCGGTATCGGAATCGTTCTTGATGGACTGGTGCTCCTCCAAGATCTCACGTTCCTCTTGCCGGCGGCGCTTATCCTCGGCCGCCTGACGGACGTCGTCGGTCAAGCGGTTGACCACGCCTTGCGGTTGAATGTCACCAAACCCAATGGCCGCCAACAAATCATCGACGTGTTGGTAATGCAACTTGGTCGTAACCTTGTCGACGTTTTCCTTGGTCATGATGGACTTGGGGTCATAGCCGGCGTCACGAATCAAACGCTCCACCATCTCCTGGCCCTGGGTAATGTTCTGTTCTCGGTCGCGTAACCGGAAGAATTGCTTGATCTTGTTGCGGGCCCGCCGTGTCGAAACCAGCTTCAACCAATCCCGACTCGGCCCAGCCGAGCTACTCGACGTCCGGATATCCACGATGTCCCCGTTCTTGATTTCGTAGTTCAGCGGCACGATTTTGCCGTTGATGGTGGCCCCAGTCGTATGGTGACCGACTTCCGTATGAATGGCGTAGGCCATATCTAGTGGCCCGGCACCCTTCGGCAGTTCGAGGACGTCGCCCTTCGGCGTAAACGCGTACACGTGATCGCCAAAGAGTTCCCCCTTAACACTGTCCATAAAGTCGGCGGCGTCATCGGTGTCTTCTTGCAGTTCGATGATGTGCTTGAAGAGGTTCAATTTTTCACCAGTGTTGGTGGCCTGAACCTTGTCCTTGACCCCTTCCTTGTACGCCCAGTGGGCCGCGACCCCGTATTCAGCCACGGCGTGCATTTCCTTGGTCCGAATCTGCACTTCGAGTGGCTTACCCTCGGGACCAATCACCGTGGTATGCAGAGATTGATACATGTTGGCCTTGGGCATGGCGATGTAGTCCTTGAAACGGCCGGGCATCGGCTTCCATTGCGAATGAATGGCCCCCAGGACCGCGTAACAATCCTTAATGGTGTCGACAATGACCCGGATGGCCAACAGATCGTAAATTTGACTAAATTGTTTATGTTGATCCTTCATCTTCCGGTAGACCGAATAGATATGCTTCGGTCGACCGTAAATTTCGGGGTGCAAATGTAGGTCCTTGATGGAACTTTGGATCACCTTGATGGCCGCCGCGATGTACTGTTCCCGTTGATCCCGCCGTGAATTCATCAGGTGCACAATGCGGTAATACTGTTGGGGATTCAGGTACCGCAAGGAGATATCTTCCAGTTCCCATTTAATGGTACTAATCCCCAACCGGTCGGCTAACGGCGCGTAAATTTCCAACGTTTCGTTGGCAATCCGTCGTTGCTTATCGGGCCGAAGGTGCTGTAAGGTCCGCATGTTGTGCAACCGGTCGGCTAACTTCACAATCATGACCCGAATGTCCTTGGACATGGCTAATAAAAGTTTCCGGTGATTTTCCGCTAACTGTTCTCGATTGGATTTGTATTTAATCTTCCCTAACTTCGTGACCCCATCCACGATGAGCGCCACGTCGTCCCCGAACAGTTCCCGGACATCACTTAACGTGACCCCCGTATCTTCCACGATATCGTGCAGGAACCCCGCCGAAACGGTTTCGGGATCCATATTCAAATCAGCCAAGATACCGGCCACTTGAATCGGGTGCATAATGTAGGGTTCGCCAGATTGCCGCGTTTGATCACGGTGCGCAACCGTCGCAAAATGGCAGGCCTTGACCACCATTTCGACGTGTTGTGCGTTCATATATTTACCGACTCTGGCAATTACTTCTTCAGCCGTCCAGACACGTTCTTTGGTCATATTGGACGCCACCACCCTTAATTTTTAGATTCTGCTTGTGTTGCCTGTGTCGCCGTCAACCCGTACGCCAGATAGGAGACACACAGGTAGACCAGCGCAAAGTACCGCGTGTATGCGGGTAAAAAGCCGTACGCTCCCAGCAAATACAACGCCGGTAACACTAATAATAGCCACATGGGCCGCGCCTTACTGGCAATCAGGCGCCCCACGGCAATCGCAACGCCCCCGTTAAGGACTAACAGGAGGCCCCCAAACCGCATGACCGTACTGATTCCTAGCCAAGTGGCCAGCGCAGGCAACACGACACCCATGATTAGTCCCGTGAGCCAGTAGCGCCAACCCATCTTTTCCAAAAATACCATCCAACCTTCACCTTTACTCTCTTTATGATTGCAACCATTTTAGCATGTTTTCACGGGGATTTCACCTGCCCCGCGTGGCTGACAACTCCCAAATCGTCGACGCGGCCGCCAAAAAATACAGCGGCGCCGTTTCGGTGCGCAGGATTCGGGGGCCCAATCCCACGAGGGTCGCCCCGGCCGCCTGCGCGTTCTGGACCTCGGCCGGACTGATGCCGCCCTCGGGACCAAAGACGGTTAACACCGTTTGCCCGGGGGTCATGGCCGTTAACCGGGTGGTCAACGCACTGTGCTCGCCTTGCTTAGCGGACTCTTCGTAGGCCAATAACGTGCAATCGTTCGGCGTTTTAAGGACCGCCGCCAAGTTCGGTAAATAACTGACCGTGGGCCGCACTAAGCGGTGCGACTGTTCCGCCGCCCCGTTCGCCACCTTAGTCAAGCGGGCCAATTTTTTAGCCACCTTATTCCCCTGCCACTTCGCAACGGACCAGTCGCCCGCGTAAAAAATAATATGGTCGACACCCATTTCGGTCGCCTTCTGGGTAATCCATTCCGCTTTTTCTTGTTTCGGTAGCCCACAGGCAATCACCGTATGCACCGGTAATTCCACGGCGGGCGTGGCCACGGCCGTTAACCGGACCGTAGCTTGCCGGTCGGTCACCGTCATGAGTTGTCCGTGAAACAAATGGGCCGTCCGATCCACGAATTCGGCCGTCTCCCCGACCTGCGCGCGTAGAACCGTCACCCAGTGGTGCGCCACGTTGTCCGGCAAGGTGACCGTCTGACCATCCTGACCGGTCACGTCTAAAAAGTATCGTTGCATGGGTTATTCATCCTCCGTGGGTTTATGGGCGATCACACCACGCCAATCCTTCATCTGTAAGACGTTATCGATGATGAAGCCCTGCTTTTCTTGGGCGGCCACGACCGTCGCCAATTTATCGGCGATGATCCCGGACGTTAAGAAGTGACCCCCGGGTTGTAAGTTTTCCCAAGCCTGAGGCACTAACGGTACAATGATTTCGGCTAAAATGTTAGCGACCACCAAGTCAACCGGCTGATGAATGCCGTTGAGCAGATTGTTGGGTTCGGCCACCACGTCGCTAGCAATGGGGTTGAGAGCCAAATTGGTTTTGGCCGAGCGAACCGCCACGTCATCGAGGTCAAAGGCCTTGATCTGATCAACCCCCAGGTACTTAGCCGCAATACTTAAGACCCCGGACCCAGTTCCGACATCGTACATGCTCTCGCCACCGCGGACAACCATTTCTAGTTCGGTCAACGACAGTACCGTGGTCGGGTGCGTCCCGGTCCCAAAAGCCATCCCCGGGTCCAACCGAATCACGTGTTCGTCCGTTTGCACCGGTTGATAATTTTCCCAGCTCGGCGTCACCGTCAGATAACGGGTGACCCGGACCGGATGGTAATACTTTTGCCAGGCAGTGGCCCAGCTTTCGTCGGCAACCGCCTTAGAGGTGACCGTGGCCGGTGACGGGTCCAAACCAAACTGACTTAACCCGTTAACGCGCTGCTTGATGGTCGGGAGGATTTCGGGAATAAAGACGGTTTCCGGATAATAAGCAGTAATTTCGGCCCCACTAGTCCGGTGGGGAATCGTCTTGAGGTCCACAATCTCACCGTATTTTCCCGGTTTAAGGTGCTCGTAGTCGGCCGCGTCATCGATTTTGACGCCACTGGCTCCCGCCTCTTGTAGAATGTTGCTGACGGCTTCCACCGCTTCGTTCGTGGTAATGACGCTCACTTCTGTCCATTGCATCGTAAAATTTCCTCCTTAAACTGAAAAAAGCCAGCGACAATGTAACGTTGTCGCCGGCTTCCCATTAGCCCTTAAAATTAATGGCACCAACCCTAGACCTTTTCGGTATCGGTCGAGTGGTCAGCCTGTTTTTGCTCCCGGCGGGCAAGATGCGTCTCTAAATAATCGAGCATATCCGCTTCATTTTGGAACACCCGGGGATGCTTTTGTTTGTGCAGCCGCAAATCAATCTCGTTAATTCGCTGACGCCCAGTCCACGTATGACCATAACGAATGATTACCCGATTATTGAGCGAATGACGGCCGAATTTAAAGACGTAGACGCTCTCTGGCGCCATCAATGGCCGGATGTACGACTTTTCATAACGATAATTATGTTGTCGTAAATATTCCTTAGTTCGACTCAGCATGGTAATCACCTCCTAATGACAATCTACTCGGTTTAGTTAACGGTGAGTGCCGTTTCGGTTGTCTAACCGCTTTAAAATGTATCAATTCACTATAATAATGGATTTAACCCTTAAATGCAAGTAAACCGTCCAAGAATTTCCAATTGGTTCCTAACCCTCACTGAAAGCGAGCTTTACCAGTACTTTCAGTTTGTGAAACCACTTACATTATACCACCCTTAGATGAAATTAGGAATCCATAATTACCTAAAACGTTGATACTACGGCAATTTAAAAGTTCAGTATTCAGGTAAATACGTAAGGTTGTGGGACATTTTGGGCAGCGTCGACCAAGTTACGTCAGGCCGCTATTAGTTTTCATAACTTTTGCGTACCCGTTCCCTTAGACAACAATAACCACCTGAACCCGGAAACGTTATGGCAACTAGAAAAAGCCGCCACCCCTTCACAGAAATGGATGGCGGCCGTTATTTGGCATCAACGTTCTTCAAAGTAACAGATTTTCGAAACAAAAAGTTCTATCATTTTAACGACCTTCGAAAATCGTATTAAACGTTTTAAAAGCAAGCATGCATTTAAACCTTAGAACGTGACTGTAATTAGGTCTCTGGTAGTGAAGCGGTTAGAGACCCCTTCAAGCTTCTGCATTAATGCGCCGGCGGTTCATCGTAAGCTTCCTGGGCCAATTCGTACACCTCGTCTAAGGCTAAAGCATCGGTCAACTTCATGTCCCGGTAATCGACCTCTTGTTGCCGAATGGCCGTGATAATGGCCACCGGGATCTGCGCGGCCGTCGCAATTTCTTGATCGGTCAACGGACTACCGAAAATGCATAACAGCCGTGCCTCAAAATCCAAAATGTTGTCCAAGTCATCGTCAATTAAAGCGGGATCGATGGGCCACTTATCTAAAGTCATCAGTCTTCTCTCCTGTTTAATAAGGTTAATCTTACTATACGGGAAGCCGCCCACTACGCCTAGTCTTTTCGTGACCACGCCCTTAATGGTCCCCCGTTCTAATTGCTTAACGACCTAATTTCTGAGTCCAGACCGCCATCTTCCTTGCGTTTAGGTTGCATTTTCACCTCAAAACGTTAAGAATTAAGTTATTAATAAGGGAGGTTTCACTTTATGCTGAAAGAATTTAAAGAATTTATTGCCCGCGGTAACGTGATGGACTTAGCCGTTGGGGTCATCGTCGGGGCCGCCTTCACCGCCATCGTGAATTCACTGGTGAAGAACCTGATCAATCCCCTGTTAGGGATTTTCGTGGGGAGTATTGACTTTTCGAACCTGGTCCTCACGGTTGGGGATGCTCATTTCCGCTACGGGGCCTTCATCAACTCGGTCATCAATTTTTTGATTATTGCTTTCGTGGTCTTCTTATTGGTCAAGTTTTTGAACCGTCTATTACCCGCGCCCAAAGACGAAACCGTTGAGGAACCCTCTGCCGAAGAAAAATATCTCCAGGAAATCGTTGACCTGTTAAAAAAGGACAACCACTAAAACACCCTCACTCACGGTCACGGCTATCTATTTCACCTTAAAATGCTATACTATTGTAGGACTTTAAACCTTACAGGTTTTACAGCAACACTACATAACCGTTAAAGAGGGAATTCGACCATGAGAGAAGAACAAGAAACCTTCACCAAAACCGACTGGCAGCGGGCCCAAACGGCCGTTTTTAACGAATACGACCGGCTCATCAAGCAACTGCATCTCGCGGGAGTGGACGCCGCCATTGCCCAAGCCCGGCGCATCGTCATCTACCAAGACCTCCTCGAAGAGTGGAAACACGCCGTACCAACCTTAATGACCGATTTGAGTGATAATCCGGTCGCCTTAGCGGTCTTTGCCGACATGGATGCCGACGGCCAAAGTCATATTTTGGATCGCTGCGCTAAAAAAATGGAGGCGTGGCCCGATTATATTCCGTCGCCGCTCACCATCTGGCTGGAACTGGAAGAAGACGCCAACCGCGAGAGTTAGCCCTTGAACTCGAAAACGCCAGTTGTTGCGACCGGCGTTTTTTATTATTGTTCGCTTGTTGTTCTCAAAAATTAAGGAAGCGTTTTATCAAATATGCTATGATAACTGTAACCGGCAAAACGGTCAACCACGGGATACTCGATGGTTTAGCCGTTAACGTCGGCAGCTTAATCTTTGGAGGAGTTTTAGATGCACAAAATACTACGCAAGGCCACCCTATTAGTCGTTTCAACGTTAACCCTAACGGGGATGTTGGCCCCGGTCGCGACACCCCAACTTGAGGCGCAGGCCAAGGCAACTAAGGTTATCATTGCGCCTAAACATGGTAAAAAATACCACTACGCTCGCGGTTGTCGGGGACTCAACCACGCAAGCAAAACGAAAAAGGTCACTTTAAAATGGGCCAAGCAAAACCACTACAAATTATGTGGCTGGGAAAAGTAAGCTAAGCCCTTTGTAATTCTGCGACAACGAAAAGTACCAAGGAGGCTCAATTATGGATGATTTAATTAAACCCGTCTTAGCTAAGGTTCGGCAAATTTCTGCTCGTTGGACCCGAACCTATAGTCTGGAAGGCATCGAAGACGACCAGGCTAAGGCTTTCGCCAAACAGTTGGCTCAGGCTGACACAGAAGACTTGGCCACCTATAAAGTTCGAGGCCATGCCCCTCGGTCGTTAACGCTAGAAATTCATAGACATTGAGACCATGAAGGCCGCCGTTCGCGTGAACGGCGGCCTTTTTCTATTCAGATAACAGACTTAACGTTTTAGAAGTTTTTTCGCTATCGGACCAATAATCAATTAACCCACAGACCCGGAGATGTTGCAGGTAGTCACTCAATTCAACGGAGGTTAGATTGAGTTTTTTGGCCATGTTAATCGTATATCCGGGATGAGTTGCTAACTCGATGAGCTCTCGCACTAATTGAATCTCATCGTAATCTAACTCACCATGCACCCGTTTTAGTGTTTCAATAAAGTCGTGAATATCCCCATCGCGACCTAGAACGTACCCTAACATAAGATCTCCCCCCTAATCTGAGCTCGCTGTTACATTAGAATCATTATAACGGGCTTGGTTAAAGTCGGCTATGGTTAGACCTTCAACCTGTCTTGAGGGTTTAGTCACTCAATTATCTGCAACCACCTACGTCTAACAGGATGCTAATAACAATAATTAGAGTTCACCCCCACACGTGTGGGGAATACGCACAGCAGGGGGAAAAATCCGCACAAAACCAGGAATCACCCCCACACGTGTGGGGAATACTCATATGTATCGGTTTCCGGTGAACCGGTAATGGAATCACCCCCACACGTGTGGGGAATACCGGTTCCAGCTATACCCGAAATTGGCGTGATAGGAATCACCCCCACACGTGTGGGGAATACAACGAAGCAAAGGAAAAAGTAAAACAAGTGTTAGAATCACCCCCACACGTGTGGGGAATACAAATGGGGACAATCTTATAAAAGATAAAGATTAGAATCACCCCCACACGTGTGGGGAATACACATCCCCAAAAAGTACGCTGTGAAAGGTCGCAGAATCACCCCCACACGTGTGGGGAATACAAAGCTCATTTCTTTAAGCGGATATACTGGTGAGAATCACCCCCACACGTGTGGGGAATACCACCATCGACGACCCCGAAAGCACTTGGGAGTAGAATCACCCCCACACGTGTGGGGAATACTGATTTTAACCAAATTGTTGAGGCGCTCAAAAAGAATCACCCCCACACGTGTGGGGAATACACAAACAAACTGGGACGAAATTTTCAACACAAAGAATCACCCCCACACGTGTGGGGAATACTTCCAGCATCGCTAGCAACCCGTCGGATAATCGGAATCACCCCCACACGTGTGGGGAATACCCTTGATAGCCGCCACAATCTCAGCTGGACTGGGAATCACCCCCACACGTGTGGGGAATACTTAAAAGGCCATTCCTTAAGCATAGGAATTGTGGAATCACCCCCACACGTGTGGGGAATACTCTAGATGGTGCTAACACGGCTCCGAGTTATGAGAATCACCCCCACACGTGTGGGGAATACAAGTCCAACTTGGTCGTCCCAGCTAGTGCCTGGGAATCACCCCCACACGTGTGGGGAATACCATCACTGTTGACAGCCCCCATCAATCTAGTTAGAATCACCCCCACACGTGTGGGGAATACCACAACTGTCCGATATCCGGGAGCCTGGATCCGGAATCACCCCCACACGTGTGGGGAATACACTAAAGAAATCCCATTATACCGGCATTTCAAAATTCACAATTCTCGGTTTTACATGAACTTGATCAAGGCCACGCTTTTAATACAGTTTACTAAGCTCGCCTGACGCTTGCAAGCCTGAAGGTTATTCTGAGCAAATTCAAGCTTAACTTAATATAATTTTTGTTATGTTAAATAGATTTCATGTCAAACTTTTACAAAAAAGGCCCTGTTCCCGCTGATATACTTAACCAGCTAAAACAGAGTCTTTCTCCATTATATCTATGACTTGGTTTCGTCCTCATCAGTTTTAAGAACGGCCATGAACGCTTCTTGTGGAATATCCACGCGACCCACGGCCTTCATCCGTTTCTTCCCGGCTTTTTGCTTCTCCAGCAACTTCATCCGCCGCGTCCGGTCCCCACCATACAGGTGCGCCGTGACGTCCTTCCGGTAGGCCTTGATGGTTGTCCGTGCGATAATCTTCGCCCCAATGGCCGCCTGAATCGGAATTTCAAAGTTTTGACGCGGAATGATGCCCTTCAACCGACTGGCAATCTCCCGGCCCCGTTGTGCCGCAAACGTGCGGTGCGCGATAAAGCTCAGCGCATCGACCTTGTCCCCGTTCAACAACAGGTCGATCTTGACCAGGTCGCTCTCCTGGTACCCGTTCATCTCATAATCCAAAGAGGCGTAACCCCGCGTACTGGACTTCAACTTATCGAAGAAGTCAAAAATGATTTCGGATAGCGGCATATTGTAGATGATGTTGACCCGGTAATCGTCCAGGTATTCCATGGTCAAGAATTGGCCCCGTCGGTGTTGGCAGAGTTCCATGACCGCCCCAACGTACTCGTTGGGCGCCATGATGGTCGCCTTCACGATGGGTTCTTCAATCTTCTTGATGGCCGAAGCTTCCGGCATTTCCGCCGGGTTTTCGACCTCTTTCATGGTGCCGTCGGTCAAGTACGCGTGATAGGTGACGGACGGTGCCGTGGTGATCAGATCCAGGTTAAATTCCCGTTCCAACCGTTCCTGCACCACGTCCATGTGCAACATGCCCAAGAAGCCACACCGGAACCCGAAGCCCAAGGCCTGCGAGGATTCTGGTTCAAATTCCAGCGCCGCATCGTTGAGTTTCAACTTCTCCAAGGCTTCTCGTAGGTCGGTTAACTTGGCGTTGTCCGTGGGATACAGCCCGGCGTAGACCATCGGGTTCATTTCCCGGTAACCCGGTAAGGCCTTGTCAGCGGGATCTTCCGCATTAGTCACGGTATCCCCGACACGGGTTTCCGTGATGTCCTTGATGCTGGCCGTAATGTAACCCACGTCCCCAGCAATCAGATAATCGCGGCTGAGCGGATTGGGCGAGTTGACACCCACTTCGGTCACTTCGTATTCGGTCTCACTGTTCATCATCCGAATCTTGTCACCCGGTTGGACGGTCCCGTCATAAACCCGCACACTTAACACGACCCCGCGGTAATCGTCGTAAACCGAGTCGAAAACCAACGCCTTTAGCGGTGCATCCAGGTCACCACTCGGCGCTGGGACCTTCGCCACGATTTGCTCCAGGAGGTCTTCGATCCCAATTCCTTGCTTGGCACTGGCCAAGACGGCATCGGACGCGTCTAACCCAATCACGTCTTCAATTTCTTTTTTGACCTTATCCGGGTCCGCCGACGGTAAATCAATCTTATTGATGACTGGCACGATTTCCAGGTCATCGTCTAACGCGAGGTACACGTTAGCTAACGTCTGGGCCTCGACCCCCTGGGCAGCGTCAACCACCAAGACGGCCCCTTCACAGGCCGCTAAGCTCCGGGAAACCTCGTAGGAGAAGTCCACGTGTCCCGGCGTATCGATCAGGTGAAATTCATAATCATGACCGTCTTTGGCGTGGTAGGTTAATTCTACCGCGTTTAATTTAATGGTAATGCCCCGTTCGCGTTCCAGGTCCATGTTATCCAGAATTTGATCCTGCATGTCGCGCTTCGAGACCGTATCCGTCATTTCTAGAATCCGGTCTGCCAGGGTCGATTTCCCGTGGTCAATGTGGGCCACGATGGAAAAGTTCCGAATGTATTTTTGATGTTGCTTTAATTTTTCCAGGTCCATTTATTTTCCTACTTTCTTAAACACCATATCTCGATAATTATACCAACCCTGGTCGGGAAGTACAAACCACGTGACCGGAACGGCAAAAGAGAGCTTGGCTATCCGCCAAGCTCTCTTTTGACCTTTATTTCGTCGTCGCTTCGTAGGCCGTCAACTGCGTTGGATCCAGTTGCTGCCACTTCTGCGAGTAGAATTTATCGTTAATTCGATACTTAGGTTGCCGTTGGGTTTTGGTTAAGAACGGATCAACCTTTTGGTCAACCGCTAACCAGCCCCGCCAGCCCAAATGAATGGTATCCGTCATGAAGTACGGTTGATTCCCCTGATTGCTCAAATCACAAATGTTGTTAAACCCTTGTGATTGCAACTGGTAACGAATCTTTTGATCGAACTGTCGCAACATTTTCTGTGACAAGCCCGTGTACTTCGCCCACCGATCGTTAACCGGCGGAATGATGAACATCACGTTAGTGTTTAAACGCGCAAACTGATCGAGAACCAACTGGAAGTCCGCAAACTCTGGGGACTTAGTGTAACTTAAATTTCGTTGGAAACCTTGTAACTTCCCGGTCTTCAGCTCTTGCTTCAGGCCTTGGTTGTAGAAGGAATCGCTAATCCGAAAACGGTTATTCCCCGTCTGTTCCTGACCAATCTGACCGGCTAGTTTATCCAGCTTCGCATAAGAATACTGAGTGGGTAACTTCTTCGCTTGCTGGTTAACCTTGTTCCAGTTCTGCGATGGAAGGTTGATTCCGGAGAAAAATTGGTCTTCTTGCGTCAGCATGTTCATCTTCGTCCGCAGATAGAAGCGTTGATAATCGGTCAACGTCTTCCCAGAAGCAACGCGTTGCAGCGCTGCGTAGATGAAGTGATCAGACTTAGCCACCGGCATTTGTAACAACCGTTTAGCCGCGTACTGGTCAATTGCATCGTGGCGGTAATGGGATAACCATTCTGCCGTCTGCAGTTGTGAATAGTAGAAGGCAAAAGCATCTTTTCGGGTCCCGTCCTTCACAAACCATTGAGGGGAAACCACGAAGACCGCTTTCTTGTTGCGCAATTCACCTTGAATATTTTGCATCACGAAGAATTGCGTTAACGATTGCGTCCCCCGGGCTCCCAAGAGAAATGGGCGGTAATCCCGATGATACTTTTGGGCTAGAACTGAGGGGTGCATCGGATCAATTCGCGACCATTCGGAAGACCCAAAGAACGGAACGTAGTTTTCCTTTAGGGCCGCTTCCTTAATCCGCTTTCCCTTTAAAACGTTGGGTGACAGTGAAACGGCAGCTTGCCGTTCCTCACCCGCACTGACGTGTTTAAAACCGAAAGTCACCGGTGATACCAAAATCGCAAGAACCAGAATAGCCGCGAGAATTAACGGACCAAAGATCCGTAGCAGTCGCTTTGCCATTGATTAAGCCAGACTTTCGACTTTCTTAACGATCTTGTTGGGCGTGTCCCACTCTGACCGCTCAAATTCGGAAACTGGTACGTTAACGCCCAGTTGACTTTGTAATTGCAATAAGAGTTGCACGGAACCCATGGAGTCTAACAGACCACTATCGAACAAGTTGTCGTCCATGGCCCCACTAACATCGTTCCCCGTTAAATCTGATAAAATTGACAAAACAGTTTCTTTTACATCCATGATAATTTCCCCCTAAATGAAATTGAATACTCCATATTTTTATTATTTGGTAAACCAGAGTGTATTTAAGAATCCTGAGAAAATCAGGAAACTAAAGCAGACTAAGTTCGCCGTTAAGAAAATGGCAAACAGCTGCGTAAAGCGGTTATGAGGCACACTTTGCCGGTGCTTTTTCTTGTAGCGCAACCAGGCATCGTTGATGACCAGTGCCACCCCGTGGAAGAGCCCGTAGGTGATATAGTACCACGTGACCCCGTGCCAGAATCCCATGACCAACATGTTAATGATGTAGGTCACGTTGGCCGTGGTCCGCGGACTCTTGAACACCCGGTGCTTCATGAACCAGAAAACCAACCGCATATAGATGAAGTCCCGGAACCAGAAGGACAGAGTAATGTGCCAACGGTTCCAGAAGTCCTTGATGTTCGGCGAACGCCAAGGTTGCTTAAAGTTCATTGGCGTCGCAATCCCCATCAGATACGAGGTTCCGACGGCAAACAAACTGTACCCGGCGAAGTCAAAGAACAAATCGGCACTGTAAGCGTACATATAGCCCAGTACCGGCCACGATAGGTCCATAAACCCGCCGCGAGAATGCATCGCCATGACCTGCAGTTTCGGCATCAGAATCGACCCAAAGTAGTAAGCCAATAAGAACTTGTACATGAAGCCCACGAAGATGTAACGGACCCCTTTTTGCACCATCCCCAGATACGTCGCCCGGTCCGGTACCGACCGGTAATCCTTTTCGAATCGCCGGTAACGGTCAATTGGCCCGGATGAAATGGTTGGGAAGAAGAGCATAAATTGCAAGAACGTCATGACTTGGTAATCCTTTAGCGTACCATCCCGCGTTTCCATCATGGTTTGGACCGCTCTAAACGTCAGGTAACTGATTCCTAAGAATCCAATCAACGACGCTTGGCCGTTTTCCACGGCCGGCGTGACCTTCACCACGGTCAGTGGCAGAATTGCCAGGATCACCATTAGGTAAAAGACTGGTCCCGAATTCTTTTGTTTACGGTAAACGGCGTACCCCCAGGTCAACATCACTTCGTACAAAATGTAGATAATCAGGGCAATCCCCTGCGTCCACTTCGGTCCCCCAAAGGTTAAGACCAGAAAGAAGATGGAAATCAACGTTTCGTATAGCCGTGAGCGTTTGCCGTATAACAAGCCGATCATTAATGGCAACAGGGCCACCCCTAGTAAGGCGAAGTAAGTGGGGTTCCCGTACGGTTCAAATGACAGCATTACTGATTAACCTCGGCGATAATTGATTTAATGTCAACCTTGCCGTTGGGGGTCATCGGTAAGCTTTCTTTGTAGACGAACCGTTGTGGAATCATGTATTCCATCATGTCGCCACCCTGTAGATTTTCCTTGATGGCCTTGGTCAGTGCCAAGCCACTCAATTCTTGAGCGGCCGGGACGACCCAGGCAACCAACTGGCTAACCTTGTGGTCACGGTTGTACTTAGGAACCGCGACCCCCACCTGGATGTGTTCTTCTTGGGACAGGTAGTGGTTAACCTCTTCCAATTCGATCCGGTAGCCATGTAACTTGATTTGAAAGTCCGTTCGCCCACGGTACATAATCAAACCATTTTCCAGTTGAACCCCTAAGTCACCGGCCCGGTAAACCTGCTGGCCGTGCCAGTCGATAAACGCCTTAGCCGTTTTTTCGGGGTTGTTCAGGTAACCCTTGGACATCGATGGGCCACTGATCAGGATTTCACCTTCCGTCCCAGCCGGGACTTCGTTGAGCTGATCATCGACCACCGTAATCGTGGTGTCGGCCTTGGCGTACCCAATTGGTAACCGCGGATAGTCGGCTAAGAGCTGATCCGTAATTTCCACTTGGGTCACCGCCACCGTCGTTTCCGTCGGTCCGTAAGTGTTAAAGATCCGAGCCTGTGGGAAACGTTGGTGCAGGGTCTGTGCCGTGGCGTGCGTTAACTCTTCACCACAGAACAGGAACCGTTGCAGGTCTGGATAATGCTTAGCATCAAACGTCGGTTCCAATAAACAGATGTCCATAAACGATGGGGTGGAAACCCAGACGTTCAGTTTCATTTGTGGCAACGTCTCAAACAGTTCCTTAAAGTTATCCGTCACCTTTTTTGGCAGGGCGACCAGTGTGCCGCCGCCCGCCAAAGTTGGCCCCCAGTCCATCACGGACAGGTCAAACGAATAAGGGGCTTGGGATAAGGTCCGGGGCGCCTGTGGGAGGTCGAAATCATCACTTAACATCCAATTAACGTAACTTAATAAATTGGTGTGTGAAATTTGGACCCCTTTAGGCTTACCCGTCGTGCCGGACGTGAAGATGATGTAGTAGGTTTCATCCCCCGTAACCGCGTGATCCACGCGGTAGTCCGCCACGGGCTTTTCAAAAATCGTTTGTAAATGGTCCGGTGTAATCACCGCCGTGCCCGGTAAGTCGGTCGGTAAAGCGGCCACCGCAATTGCGGCTGCCGGGTGGGCAATGTCGTTAATCGTGGTAATCCGTTCTAGTGGTGAGTGCGTATCAATTGGCGCGTAGGCGTGCCCACTCTTGACGATTCCCAGGAACGTCGCCATCATGTTAAAGGTTTGACCCCCGTAAACTAAAATGGGGGCTTCACGCGGTAGTTGCATGGCGTCTAAGTGTGCTGCCAAGGCATCGGAATACTGTTTCAATTCCCCGTACGTGTTTGTGTGACCCAAATCATCATAAACGATCCGATCTGGATCTTGTGTTGCTAGTCGGTCGATTGCCGTGATCATGTTCTCAATCAATCTTTATCCCCCCAAAGAATTCAATTTTCCGTTACTCCGTTTAAAACTCATTATAGATAAATGTCGTACTGTTCAGGCCACTATAGCCGTACAAATAAACTAACGCCATTAAAATCGCAAAGTAGAAAACGGTCCAGCCAATGAAGGCGACCACTGGCTGATGCCAAATTGCCAGCCACTTTGTGCGCATGAGTTTTCACCCCCAAATTTCCCGACTTAACATTACTAACGTCCCCGTAGTCGGTGTCGATCAAATACGTCGCTCTTGGCTCTCCCGAGAAACAAGAGGCGCGCAGGCAACCCGAGTTTTTCGGTAATTGCTTATAGTCTGAGTTTATCATTGCCAAAACCGGATTGCAAATAACACCGCTCAACCTTAATAGTTTCTTTTCATTTTGGAATCTTTAGTTAATTGAGTGACCAAAAAAAGGCTACTGAACACTTTCAGTAGCCTTGACTGGTTAAAACCGACACCAGTCCCTGTCTCAATTACTATTTATTCGTTGAATTTGTCGCGCATCTTGTCGAACAAGTTGCCCTTACCCGTGCCGGAAACGTTCTCGCCACTGGCCTTCGCAAAGGCTCGTAAGGCGTCCCGTTGCCCCTTATTCAGGTTCTTCGGGGTCACGACCTTGACGGTAACGTGTTCATCACCGTTGCCGTTACCGCGCAAGCGTGGCGCTCCCTTGCCCCGTAAGCGGAACGTGGTGCCCCCTTGCGTACCGGCGGGTACCTTCAACTTGACGTCGCCATGTACGGTCTTGACCTGAACGTCGTCCCCCAAAGCCGCTTGGATGAACGAAATTGGCTGGTCAAAGTAGATTTCGGTGCCATCGCGCCGGAAATCCTTGCTAGGCGTGACTTGGAAGATGATAAAGAGATCTCCGTAGCCACCGCCGTTGGTCCCGGACTCGCCTTGGCCCTGCAACCGCATTTGTTGACCGTCGTCCACCCCAGCAGGAATGGTGACTTCAACTTCGTGCCGTTGTTCTTCGTGACCCGACCCACCACAGGTTGGGCACTTTTCCTTGATTTCTTGACCCGTTCCGTGACAAACCGGGCAAGGTTGTTGACTTTGCATCCGGCCTAACGGCGTGTTCGTGACCGTGGTCACGTAACCGGAGCCCCCACATTGGTGACAGGTGACCGGCGAGGTCCCGGGCTTGGCCCCGTTCCCCCCACAGGTGTGACATTGTGCCTCACGCGTATAGGTGATCTTAGTCTTCTTACCGAAGATGGCTTCTTCAAAGGTCAAGTTCATCTGATATTGCAGATCCCGGCCGGGCCGTGGCGCGTTAGGGTTTCGTTGACCGCCACCGCCAAAGAATTGGTTGAAGATGTCGTCGAAACCGCCACCGCCGCCGAAGCCGCCACCACCAAACCCGCCAGCTTGGCCGCCGCCAAAGCCACCGAAGCCGCCTTGCGCACCGTCTGCTGACCCGTATTGGTCATAGCTTTGCCGTTTTTGCTTATCGCCTAAGACGTCGTAAGCGTCTTGGACTTCCTTGAACTTTTCCGCCGCATCAGGGGCCTTATTAAGGTCTGGGTGATACTTCTTGGATAATTTCCGGTAGGCCTTCTTGATTTCGTCTTGACTGGCGTCTTTAGCAACGCCAAGTACACCATATAAGTCCTTTTGCGCCATCGTTTTCCTCCCAATCAAATCCCGATATTAAAAAGCTACTAGTAAGAATAGCATACCTCGAAACAAAAAGCCAAAGCCCCGCGGACTCTGACTTTTTGCCCTAACTTATTCTCAAAGTTGGCTTACTTGTTATCGTCATCGTGAACTTCGTGGAAGTCCCCGTCAACGGTATTATCATCCTTACCACCATTGTTCGTCGTGTCGTTGCCTTGGGCCCCTTGGGAACCCGCACCAGCGGCCCCGGCACCGTTAGCGTCACCTTGGGCGTTTTGCGCCTGTTGGTATAACTTCACGGAGAGGTCTTGGATAATCTTAGTTAAGTCATCCTTCTTGGTCTTCATATCGTCCAGGTTGTTGGCTTCTTGGGCCTTCTTTAAAGCATCCCGCGCGTCTTCAGCCTTCTTGATTTCGTCGTCGGAAACCTTGCCCTTAACTTCCTTTAAGGTCTTGTCGGTCTGGAAGAGGAGTTGGTCGACTTCGTTCTTGGTGTCGACTTCTTCCTTACGTTGCTTATCGGCCGCTTCGTTTTCCTTGGCTTCCTTCATCATCTTGTCGATTTCGTCGTCGGACAGGCCGTCGGAACTCTTGATGGTGATCTTTTGTTCCTTGTTGGTCCCCATATCCTTAGCGGAAACGTTGACGATCCCGTTCTTATCGATATCGAAGGTCACTTGGATTTGAGGAACCCCACGAGGTGCAGCAGGAATGTCCGTCAGTTGGAAGTTCCCTAACGTCTTGTTGTCAGCAGCCATTGGCCGTTCACCTTGTAAGACGTGGATATCAACGGCTGGTTGGTTATCCGCCGCCGTGGAGAAGACTTGGGACTTGCTAGTTGGGATGGTCGTGTTGCGATCAATCAACTTGGTGAAGACGCCACCCATGGTTTCAATCCCTAAGGATAATGGGGTTACATCCAGCAGCACAACGTCCTTCACGTCACCGGTGATGACCCCACCTTGAACGGCGGCCCCTAAGGCCACGGCTTCGTCTGGGTTGATTGAGTGACTAGGTTCCTTACCCGTCCACTTTTGAACGGCTTCTTGCACGGCTGGAATCCGAGTGGACCCACCGTTTAAGATGACTACGTCCACGTCGGAAGCCTGTAAGTCGGCATCCTTCAGGGCATTTTCAACGGGAATCCGCGTCTTTTCAACTAAGTCGGCGGTCAATTCGTTGAACTTAGCCCGTGATAAGGACTTTTCCAAGTGCAAAGGTCCGTTGGCGCCAGCGGAAATAAATGGCAAGCTGATGGAAGCTTCGGTCACTCCGGAGAGGTCCTTCTTAGCCTTTTCAGCCGCATCCTTCAACCGTTGTAACGCCATCTTGTCCTTAGATAAGTCGACCCCGTTTTCGTCCTTGAAACCGGCAATCAACCAATCCATGATCTTCTTATCGAAGTCATCCCCACCTAAATGGGTATCCCCGTTAGTGGATAGAACGTCAAAGACGCCGTCCCCTAAGTCCAGGATGGAGACATCAAAAGTCCCCCCACCTAAGTCGTAAACCATAATTTTTTCGTCTTTATCTTGCTTGTCCAAACCGTAAGCTAAGGCCGCAGCGGTTGGTTCGTTGATGATCCGCTTAACATCCAAGCCAGCGATCTTGCCGGCATCCTTCGTGGCTTGCCGTTGGGCATCGTTGAAGTAAGCTGGTACCGTGATGACCGCTTGAGAAACCGTGTCACCAATGTAATCTTCGGCAAACGACTTCAAGTGTTGCAAAATCATCGCGGAGATTTGTTCTGGCGTGTAGTCCTTGCCATCCACGCTGACCTTGTAGCCGGCTTCACCCATGTGACTCTTAATGGATGAAATCGTGTTGGGGTTGGTGATGGCTTGACGCTTGGCCACTTCACCCACTTGAGTTTCCCCGTCCTTAAAGGCCACAACGGATGGCGTCGTCCGGGCACCTTCCTTGTTGGCAATAATCTTTGGTGCGTTACCTTCCAAAACGGCAACGGCGGAGTTCGTCGTCCCTAAGTCAATCCCAATAATTTTGTTGCTTGCCATCAAAAATTCCCTCTTTTATTGTTAGATTTTTTTAGTTATTGTGCCACGACAACCATGGCTGGCCGTAAGACCCGATCCTTTAATTGGTACCCCTTTTGGAGCACTTGGACCACGGTTTCAGCCGGTTGGTCATCACTGGCCGGGACCGTCTGTACGGCCTGGTGCATGGTTGGGTCAAACTTTTGCCCCAACGCCGCGACCTCGGTCACGTGGTTACGCTTCAAGGCGTCTTCCATATGATCGTAGGTCATCTGAACACCCTTCTTCAGACCCGCTGCCGCGTCGTCCTTGGCTTCTACCGCCAAGGCCCGTTCGAGGTTATCGATCACCGGTAAGATGTCTTTAGCCAATTGTTGACCGTCGTACTTGATCAACGTGGCTTGTTCCTTTTGGAACCGGGTTTGCATGTTTTGAATTTCGGCCTCGGCCCGGAGGTACTTATCCTCCATGGCCGAAGACTTTTGCTTCAACGCGGCTAACTCAGCCGCCTGGGGATCCGGCTTAGCGGCTTGATCCTCGGACTGGGCCTTTGGCGTTGGTTGTTCAGCGGCATTTGACGCTTGGGTCTTCACGTCCGCTGGTTGATCTGGCGTTGCCTGCTGAGTCTGTTTAGCATCAGCAGACTTTGGTTGTTTCTCAGCCACGAATGAACCCCTTCCTTTCTGTTACTCGTCGTAATAACGATAATAATCGAGTAGTTTTTTCGCGAGCTCTTCACGAAACGCGCCAACTAGCCCTAACATTCGCGAATAAGGCATCCGCGTCGGGCCTAGAATGGCGATCATTCCGCGACCGTGCTGATTAACGTCGTAGGTTGCCGTAATCAAACTATAATTACGCAAGGCGTCGTTAGTCATTTCGTTACCAATCTGCACGGAAATGTTATCCCGTGGCTGACCCAAGACGTTGGCGATGTCATCCGTCTTATCAATCAACGAATACAACGCCTTTAAGGAATCAACGTCACTGTCTTGCGAGAAGTTCAACAGGTTCAACCGGCCGCCCACGTAAAAGCGCTCCTGTGCCGCCCGGGTCAAGACATCACCGAAGATGTCCAAGAACCCTTGGGGACTTTGCAGGTAATGCGTAATTTTTGCGGGAATATCGGCCCGTAACTTCTGTAACACTTCCGGTAAGGTCAACCCGACTAACTGATCGTTAATCAAGCGAACGACGGCTTCTAATTGCTCACCCGTCACCGCTTCGGTCACATCAAACGTTTGATTCTCCACGTCCCCACTATCGGTTACCAGAATCGCCATGACTTGCCGGTGACCCAGCGGAACCAACCGAAAGCCGCTTAACCGGCTATCTTTTAATTCCGGCTTTAAGGTAAAGGCCGTGTAGCTGGTCAGATTCGATAAAATCGTGGCCGATTGCGAGATAATCTCGTCAATCTTATGGAAGTCTCCGCCTAACGACGACTGGATCATGTTTAAGTCGTTGGGCCGCAACGGGTCCGGCTTAACCAAATGGTCCACGTAGTAGCGATAACCTTCCACGGACGGAATCCGTCCGGAAGACGAGTGGGTCTTACGAATCAACCCTTGGTCTTCGAGTGCCGCCATTTCGTTACGAATCGTGGCCGAACTGACGTGGATGGGTAACTGCTTAGCTAGTGCCTTGGATCCCACCGGAACACCACTGTTGGTGAAATCACGGACAACGGCTCGCAGAATCATCATCTGTCTTTCTGACAGCATCACAATCACCCCTTTTTTAGCACTCAATCTTTCAAGTGCTAAGACACATATATAATGTAGCAAAATCGCGTTTTTAAGTCAAGAAATCCAGCAAGAAATTTAGCAATCTCTTCGGTTAAGTGCTAATTTCTACCGGTTAAGGCCAATTTCTCAACTGAATCGTTAGTTTAGCACAGCAAAATGGCCAACTCTAATCATTTATCAGAGTTGACCATTTGGGCTATTCGTGGCGGGCGACCCGGGCAAAGTACGCGCGGGTATCCGTCTCATCTTGTTTGAGCTGGGCCACTAGACCGTCCGCCCCGTCAAACTTCACCTCACCGCGTAACCGGTGATGCCATTCGACGGCCACGGACTCCCCGTAGAGGTTACCGTGAAAGTCCAGTAGATTCATTTCTACCGTAATCGGCCGGTTAGCCCCAAAGGTGACGTTATGACCCACCGAAACCATGCCGGGATACCAGATGGCACCGACCTTCAAACGGGCCGTGTAAACCCCAATTCCCGGGACCCACTGGTTTTCGGGAACCAAGACGTTGGCCGTCGGGTACCCGATGGTCCGGCCCCGGGCTTCCCCGTGAACCACTAACCCGGTGGTCCGGTAGGTGTAACCCAGTAGCTGGTTCACCAGATCGATGTCACCGGCCTTCATGGCTTCCCGAATCCGCGACGAACTGACCTTTCCGTTCGCTAACGTTTCGGCCGGGACCGTCTCCACGTCAAAACGCCCCTGCGCATATTCGGGCAATCGGGCCATGGTGGCGACGTTCTTGGGACCGTAAGTGTGATCAAAGCCGGCAACCGCTACGACCGTGTGAAATGGCACTAGGTAGTGGTCGACAAACTCCTGGGGCGTCTGCGCCGCAAATTCGCCGGTGTAGTTCACCCAGAAGACCCGGTCGACCCCCAGCCGTTCTAGCTGTCGCAACTTACGGGGTTCCGGACTGAGGTACTTGCGATCATCGTTGGTTAATGGTCGGTAAACCAGCGCCGGATGGTGATCGTACGTTAATACGGCCAACTTAACGCCCCGTTTTTGTGCCAACACCTTGGCGCGGTTAATCACGGCCTGGTGCCCCAAATGGACCCCGTCAAAGAATCCCATAGCTAACACCACCGGATCCGCGGGAATTTTCCGGGGATCCAGGGGATGATGTATTCGAATAACTTCCATAAACGGCTGTTTTCTCCTTCACTTAATTTACCGCAAACATTTTTAGCGGTTTATATTGTTGTTTTTCGGTGGACCATTGGTAAAGACACTTGGTCTCAGCTTGATAGGTTAACGCCACCGTCGACACGGTGCTTGGGTCCGTGTCGATCTCGGCGGGGCTCAGAAAGACCCCGTTTTTGACCAATCCCCAGAGCTTCTCGGACAACGCGACGTGCGGATAAGCCTGCAATGCGTAATCGATTGGCCGGAGCACCGCACCGAGGTCGTCTGCGGCCATGGCGGTGGCCACTTGATCGAGCGTCACGGCCTGCTCCAGAGTAAAACCACCACTCTTTAAACGGGTGAGTGAGGCCATCACGGCCGGCACGCCTAGTATCCGGCCAAGGTCCACCGCCAGGGTCCGCACGTAGGTCCCCTTGGAACAGCTGACCTCAAAATCAATCGTTTGGGTCCCCAAATTCGCGTCAAAGGTGCCCGCGTCTTTGAGGGTAAAGGCCGTCACCGTGATGGTCCGGGTCGGCCGTTCCACGGTCTCACCCGCCCGAGCGTACTCGTAGAGCTTTCGGCCGTGAACCTTGACCGCGGAATACATCGGCGGCGTCTGCTGAATCGTTCCGGTCAGTTGCGCCGCCGCGGCCTGGAGTTCAGTCGTCGTAAACGGTCGTAGGAGCGTCTGACGAGCCACCTCATCGCCTTCTAAATCCTCGGTGGTCGTCGCAAAGCCCAGGGTGACCTGACCCTTGTAGACCTTTCCCGAGGCCATCAGGTAGGGAACGACTTTCGTTGCCGACCCGATACAGATGGGTAAGACCCCGTCGACGCCGGGATCTAGCGTCCCACTGTGCCCAACCTTCTTGGTATGCAAAATATGCCGGAGCTTAGCCACACAGTCGAAACTGGTGAGCCCGCGTTCCTTATACAGGGGGATAATTCCGTTCACTTTTAGTCCTCCATTTCAAAAAGAGGACGCTGATCTGTGTCGATCAGCGTCCTCACGTTCTTAACGACCCAGTTTACGCGTGGTCTTGGTGGTGGAGATCATTTAACAGTTCATCGATCCGGCTCCCGTATTGAACCGACTTATCTTGTTCGAAAAAGAGTTCCGGTGTCTTGTAGATACTCAACCGTGACCCTAGTTCGGAACGAATCAGTCCCGTGGCCTTCTTCAAGCCCTGCGCCGTCTTTTCGGCGGACGAGGCCTTGTCCGATAAAATGCTGTAATAAATCTTGGCTTCTTGCAAGTCACCCGTAACTTCCACACCCGTAACGGTAACACCTTCGACGCGGGGGTCACGAACCCGTTTTAACAGAATGTCCGTAACTTCACGCTGGATCTCTTGCTCTAAGCGACCAACTCGATATTGTGCCATTTACGCTGTGCCTCCGTTCTTTATTTAACCGGAACTTCCTTCATGACGTAAGCTTCGATCACATCATCAACCTTGATGTCGTTGTAGTTTTCGATGGTTAACCCTAATTCAAAGCCTTGCTTAACTTCCTTGGCATCGTCTTTGAACCGCTTCAAGCTTCCCAACTTACCTTCGTAAATTACGACGCCGTCTCTGATTAACCGGACGTCACTGTCGGACGTAATCTTCCCGTCAGTCACCATCCCACCGGCAATCGTGCCGACCTTGGAGGCGTGGTAGATTTGCCGAATTTCAACTTGTCCGATCACTTGTTCTTCGTAAACCGGTTCCAGCATCCCCTTCATCGCCGCTTCGATTTCATCGATGGCGTTGTAGATGACGTTGTGCAAGCGAATATCAACCTTATCACTATCGGCTTGAGACCGTGCCTGTGGCGTTGGCCGCACGTTGAACCCAATAATGATGGCGTTTGAAGCTTCCGCTAAGGTCACATCACTTTCGTTAATGGCCCCCACGGCGGAGTGGATGATGTTGACCCGTACACCGGAAACATCGATCTTCTGTAAGCTCCCGACTAAGGCTTCGACGGAACCTTGGACGTCGGCCTTAATAATCACGTCAACTTCCTTCATTTCGCCTTCCTTTAAGGAATCAAACAGGTTGTCCAGCGTGACGTGGCTGGTGTTTTGACGTTCCTTCACTAAGGCATCCTTCGCCCGTTCTTCACCGGCAGCTCTGGCCGTCTTTTCGTCGTCAAAGACCACGAAGCGGTCCCCGGCTTCAGGCACGTCGCTCAGCCCAGTGATTTCCACTGGCGTCGATGGTACGGCGTCCTTGATGGCCCGCCCACGTTCGTTGGTCATGGTCCGGACCCGCCCGAAGGTATTGCCGACCACGATTGGGTCACCGACGTGTAAGGTTCCTTGTTGAACCAACAGGGTGGCTACGGAGCCCTTCCCTTGGTCCAAACGTGCTTCAATCACGGAACCGGCCCCGTTTTGATCCGGGTTAGCCTTTAATTCCATCACGTCCGCTTGTAAGAGAATCATGTCGAGTAATTCATCGATGTTCTTGCCAAACTTCGCCGAGATGTTGACGAAGATGGTGTCACCACCCCAGTCTTCAGGAATCAATTCGTATTCCGTTAATTGTTCCATGACGTGGTTCGGGTTCGCACCCGGCTTATCGATCTTGTTGACCGCCACGATGATCGGCGTACCAGCAGCCTTGGCATGGTGAATGGCTTCGATAGTTTGTGGCATCACGCCATCATCAGCCGCAACGACCAAGATGGTAATGTCGGTGATTTCCGCCCCACGGGCCCGCATTTCGGTAAAGGCCGCGTGTCCTGGGGTATCCAAGAAGGTGATCAGCTTGTCATTGTAGTGGACTTGGTACGCCCCAATGGCCTGCGTGATCCCCCCGGCTTCACCCGCGGTAATGTGGGAGTGCCGTAAGTGGTCCAGTAACGTCGTTTTCCCGTGGTCAACGTGTCCCATGATGGTCACAACGGGCGCCCGGGTCACTTGATGGTCCGTGTTGGCCATTTCGGCATCGAAGAACTTATCGATATCAGAAACGTCCACTTGAACCTTTTCTTTGGCTTCAATGCCGTAGTCGGAAGCCAAAATTTCGATGGTGTCCTTATCCAAGGATTGGTTTTGGTTGACCATCACGCCCAACATAAAGAGCTTCTTGACGATTTCAGCAGAAGACCGGTGTAATAACTTCGCCAAGTCTTGGGCGTTCATCCCATCGGTGTAGAGCAAAACATCTGGTAATGCCTTATTCTTCCGTTCTGGTGCGCCCTTGTGTTGGTTCACATCTTTAATCCGTTGATTCTTCTTGTAACGGTTATTGTTGTTATTGTTCCGCCGACGATTGTTCCGGTTATTGCGGTTATTCCGCCCGCCACGGCTGTTGTTTCCGCCACGACGTCCATTATTATTTGTATTATTATTCAAGCTTCCACCAAATCTGCCGGTACCGGAGTTAGACGTCCCGTGTTGCTTTCCGGTCTGGCCGTTATTTTTATTGTGTTGCTGACCCGTTGCCGGCCGCGTTTTCTGCTGAGCAGAATGGTTGGCCGCTGGGGCTGCTGGGGACTGACGGCGGTCCGTGGACCGCGGTGACTGTGCTGCATGTGCTGTGTGACCTGCTGACTGAGCAGAATGCTGGCGCGGTTGCGCTGCCGTTTGCCGAGCGGCTGACCGCGTGGGAGCCGACTTCTGCTGAGCCTTAGGCCGAAAAGCAGCCCGTAATTGACGTTCTTCGTTCTCGCCGAGCGTTGACATATGGTTTTTTACCGGAAAGCCCTTTTCCTCAGCCGTCGCGATAAGTTGTTTACTGGAGACATTAATTTCTTTGGCAAGTTCATAAATGCGCTTTTTCCCCATATCATCACTCTCCTTAATAAATCCGATCACGAGAACGTCACGGATTAGTCAGCAAGTAATTGTTGTAACTTCCGGACAAATCCCGGATCGGTGATGGCAAGGACCGTGCGTGCCGACCCAATGGCCGTACTCAACTGGTCCTTCGTAAACGTTTCATTCAAGGCCACGTGATAGCTGGTGGTTTTATCGCGAAATTGTTTTTGGCTACTAGCCCCCGCGTCATTTGCGAGTAAGACCAGCTTGGCCGAACCATCCCTGACCGCCGCTAGCACGAAGGTTTCCCCGGTAATTAATTTACCGGCGCGCCGTACCAGGCCTAATAGTTGTAACGCCCGCTGGGAATTAGTCATGGTCGAATAGTTCCCGTCGAGCCTGTTGATGATCCACGTAGGCAATCAAATCATCGTAAAATTGGTCGTCGATTTTCACGCCAAAAACGTGATCAAAGGTCCGTTCCTTCTTGGCCCGCTTAGCAACGTCCACGTCTAAGCTAATGTAGGCGCCCCGACCGGATTGTTTCCCCGTCGGATCAAGACTGACTTCTTGGGCTTGGTTACGAACCACGCGAACCAGTTGTTTCTTGGGTGCCATTTCTCCCGTAACGATGTCTTTACGCATCGGGATCTTTCGTTGTTTCATGGCTCCAAAACCTCCTTTAGCCGCGGCCTAGGCCGTTGGCTGATCGTCATCCGACGTCGCCGGTGCATCAGTGGCAGGGGCCTCTGACGTGACGTCTTGGTCCGCTGCCTCAGTCTCAGCAGGCGCGTCACTGGCTGGTGCCTCAGTCGCGGCGAGCGAATCTGCTTTTGGTTCAGCAGCAGGTGTGTCGTTTTGTTCCGCTTCCATTATAGCAGATGCTTCGGATTCTGATTTAATATCAATCTTGTAGCCCGTTAACTTCGCGGCTAACCGCGCGTTTTGGCCCCGTTTCCCGATGGCCAGGGACAATTGATAATCCGGTACCACCACTTCACAGGCGCGTTCGTTGTTCGGGTCAAAAATGACGTCCAATACTTCGGCAGGGTTCAACGCGTTGGCGATGAACTTCGCTTCGTCATCGGTCCATTCCACGATGTCCATGTTTTCGCCACCCAGTTCGTTGACGATGGTTTGGACCCGTTGCCCCCGCGGCCCAACACTGGTCCCCACGGGATCGATGTCGGGGTTGTTCGACCGCACAGCCACCTTGGCCCGGTCACCGGCTTCACGCGCAATGGCCATGATTTCCACGGTCCCGTCGTAAATTTCGGGAACTTCTTGTTCAAACAACCGTTTTAACAGATCCGACGCCGTCCGACTAACGAAGACTTGCGGACCCTTGGTGGCATTTTCCACCCGGGTCACGTAAACCTTGATACGGTCGTGAATCCGGTAGGTTTCGTTAGGCATTTGATCCTGACGACCCATCACGGCTTCGACCTTTCCTAAGCTCACGTAAACGAAGCGGGAGTCTTGGCGTTCCACTTCCCCGGTGACGATTTCGTTTTCGTATTGACTGTATTGGTCGTAAATGATGTTCCGTTCGGCTTCACGAACCCGTTGCATGATGACCTGCTTAGCCGTCTGCGCGGCAATCCGACCAAAGTTCTTGGGCGTCACTTCAAATTTAATGTCGTCGCCGAGTTCGTACCCCTTGTTGATGGCCAGCGCGTCGTCTAAGCTGACTTCCAAGCGAGAGTCGTACACCTGATCCACCACTTTTTTGACGGCGAACACGTGAATGTCCCCCTTGCGTTGGTCAAAGTTGACCTCCACGTTTTGTGCTTGATCGTAGTTACGTTTGTAGGCCGAAACCAACGCGGCTTCGAGGGCTTCAATCACAACTTCTTTTTTGATACCCTTTTCCGTTTCGAGGACGTCTAGGGCGCCCAGTAATTCTTTACTCATGTTGTCTTTCGCTCCTTAACTTTAGAACTTGATGGCTAACCGAGCCTGAGCAATGGCTGACCGGGGAATCTCGAAGGTCTTGAAACGGCCCTTCAGATTTACCTTTAAGTCCAACTGTTCGGCGGTCAACTTTTCCAACGTGCCTTCGTACACCTTACTGTTACCAATCTTTTGGTAAAGGGACACGTGGATGTACTGGCCCACGGCCTTTTCGAAGTCTTCCGGCTTCTTAAGTGGCCGTTCAGCACCGGGGGAAGACACTTCTAAGAAGTAAGCTTGCGGAATCGGATCGGGATCCAAAGTGTCTAATTGTTCGGACAACTCATCGCTGACCAACGCACACTCTTCAATGTTGATTCCACCGGGCTTGTCAATATAGACGCGCAGGTACCAACCCTTACCTTCCTTTACGAATTCCACATCGACCAGTTCGAATTGGTGACGGGCCATGATCGGTTGGACCAAGTTCGTCACGGTCTCGACAACTGTACTCAACTATATTCCGCCTCCTATATTTATCCATTAAAAAGAGTGAGCATGGCTGCTCACTCATTTAAAAACGAGTTTAATTACATTCTTAACTTTACTACAACTACGCCGTAATTGCAACTTACTCGCAGGTTGCCAACACAATGATGAACCCCGCAATGGTAATAAATTCAAAAACCAGGAAATTTAACTGGGTCAACTCGAGCCGTCTCAACCCAAACACCTTCACTAGGGTCAGGATAAAGGCGATGAAAAAGTATGCAATCACCAGAGCTAGAAATGGCGTCGCGACGACACTGGCCATTAAGCCGCAGAACACGTACCCTAACGCAATCAAACAATACCCCGCGAAGAAAAGCCAACCGTCTGGTAACCGAATGAATTGTCGTAACATGGGAAACACCCGCTTTCGTGATCGTCTGTGATTAAGTCCTTAATTTCCTCAAACTCAGTATAGCACGTTTTACGGTTTTTGTAAGCGCTTCCCATGGGGTAAATCCCGCAAATCGGGGGTTACATCAGATCATCGAACAAACTTAGTTGATTCTCGTCGGGCAGACCGGTCAACACGCCGTTTTCGGTCATGAAATCGATCAAGGTCTTGGAGACCTTACCCCGCTTAGCCAAATCTTCCTTCGAGATGAACGGCCGGTCATTTCTAGCGGCCACGATCTGCTTAGCCACGTTCAATCCCAACCCCGGAGCAGCCCGGAACGGCGCAATCAGCGTGTTGCCGTCGATAATCCAGTTCGCCGCGTCGGACTTCTCCAGATCAATCATTTTGAAGTCAAACCCGCGTTCCAACATTTCGTTGGCCAGTTCCAAGACCGTTAGCAGGTTCTTGTCCTTGGCCGAAGCGTCCATCCCCTGGTCGTTAATGGCCTTCATCGCGGCTTTAACCGCCGTCTTTCCCTGCGACATGGCTACAACGTCAAAGTCGTCGGCCCGCACGGAGAAGTAGGCGGCGTAATAAATAATCGGGAAATAGACCTTGAAGTACGCCACCCGTAAGGCCATCAGGACGTAAGCCGCCGCATGGGCCCGGGGGAACATGTACTTGATCTTCAAACAAGAGTCGATGTACCACTGAGGGACGTCGGTCTCGCGCATCTTATCCTGCCACTCGTCCTTGATTCCACGACCGTGCCGCACCTGTTCCATGATCTGGAAGGAGGTTTCGGAATCCAGTCCATAGTTGATTAAGTCGGTCATGATGTTATCCCGACACCCAATCACGTTGGCGATGGTGGCGGTCCCGTTTTTGATCAGTTCGTCAGCGTTGCCTAACCACACGTCAGTCCCGTGAGACAACCCGGAAATCTGAAGTAGCTGGGAATAGTTTTGCGGGTGGGTCTGTTCGAGCATCCCCCGCACAAAACGGGTCCCAAATTCGGGCACGCCCAGCGTCCCGGTCTTGGATTGAATCTGTTCCGGCGTGACGCCCAGTGAATCGGTCCCGGAGAATAACTTCATGACCCCCGGATCGTCCATCGGAATGGTCGTCGGATCGACCCCGGATAAGTCTTGGAGCGTCCGGATCATGGTCGGATCATCGTGCCCCAGGATATCAATTTTCAAAATGTTATCGTGAATCGAATGGAAATCAAAGTGGGTCGTTTGCCAAGCGGCGTTCTGGTCGTCGGCCGGGTACTGGATCGGCGTAAAGTCGTAGATGTCCATGTAGTCCGGCACAACGATGATTCCCGCCGGGTGTTGACCGGTCGTTCGCTTGACACCAGTCGCGCCCTTAGCCAAGCGGTCAATTTCGGCGCCTCTGAAGGTCTGCTCGGTATCCCGTTCATAAGCCTTGACGTACCCGTAAGCCGTTTTGTCGGCCACGGTACCAATCGTGCCGGCCCGGTACACGTTCTTCTCGCCGAACAATACTTTGGTGTAGTTGTGAGCGATCGGTTGGTAGTCCCCGGAGAAGTTTAAATCGATATCGGGCACCTTGTTTCCCTTGAAACCCAAGAAGGTTTCGAACGGAATGTTATGCCCGTCGCCAATCATCAGGGTGCCACATTTAGGGCACTTCTTTTCGGGCAAATCGTAGCCGGAGCTATATTCCCCCTTGGTGTAGAAGTGCGAATACTGACAGTTTGGGCAACGATAGTGTGGTGGCAAGGGATTAACTTCGGTGATCCCGGTCAGCGTGGCGACCACACTGGACCCGACGGACCCCCGGGACCCAACCAAGTACCCATCCTTGTTGGACTTAGCTACCAGCCGTTGGGCAATCAAGTAAATCACGGAGAACCCGTTCCCAATGATCGACTTCAGTTCCCGGTCGACCCGGTGCTGCACCAATTCGGGCAACGGATCACCGTACCACGCGTGGGCCGTGGTCATGGTCCGTTCCCGAATTTCGTCCTCGGCCCCTTCCATGCGCGGCGTATACAGCTTGTCCTTTAAGGGATGCACCTCGTCAATCTCGTCGGCAATCTTGTGGGTGTTGGTCACCACGATTTCTTGGGCCGTTTCCGCTCCTAAAAAGGCAAACTGGTCCAGCATCTCGTTGGTGGTCAAAAATGGGACGGGCGGCAGTTCCTGCCGATTCAGTGGGTTAGCCCCACCCTGGGAATGAATTAAAATTTTACGATAAATCGCATCGTTAGGGTTCAAATAGTGCACGTCCCCGGTCGCCACGACCGGTTTGTTCAAGTCATGCCCCAAGTCCACGATATTTTTGATGATTTCGTGGAGGTGTTTTTCATCGGCAATCAACCCCGAATCCAACAACGGCTGGTAGGCCTGCGGCGGTTGAACTTCCAGGTAGTCGTAGTACTTGGCCTTAGCCTCGGCCTCGACCTTCCCCTTTTGCATCATGGCGGTGAAGACTTCCCCCGACGAACAGGCGGACCCGACAATCAGGCCCTCCCGGTACTCTTCTAAAACACTCCGGGGAACCCGCGGAACCCGGTAGAAGTACTTCACGTTCGACTCGGACACTAACTTAAACATGTTTTTTAACCCGTCTTGCGTCTGCGCCAGGATAATGGCGTGATTTGGCCGGGCGTGCTTGTAAGCGTCGTTATCGGTCATGTGGTCGTTCAACTGGTCGTGGAACTGCACGTGATAACGTTCCTCGGCATCCTTTAAGAACAGGTAGTTCAAGTGACCGGTCGATTCCGCATCGTAGACGGCCCGGTGATGGTGTTCCAGGCTCACGTGGAACCGCTTAGCTAACGTGTTCAACCGGTAACTCTTTAACGTCGGGTACAACCAACGGGCTAGCGTCAAGGTATCGATGATCGGATTAGCGATTTCGGTCATTCCGTGACGCTTGTAGCCGGTGTTCATGAAGCCCACGTCAAACGTGACGTTGTGTCCCACGATGATGGCGTCACCGCAGAACTCGCGGAAAGCCTTAAAGACTTCCTCTTCGCTCTTAGAACCGGCCACCATGTCGTCGGTGATACTAGTCAGGTTCGTGGTCTGTTCGGACAACGGAAACCCGGGATCGATAAATTCTTCGAACTGGTCGATCACGTTCTTATGCTCCATCTTAACCGCCGACAATTCGATCACCTTATCGTAGATGGCCGACAACCCGGTGGTTTCCACGTCAAAGACCACGTAGGTCGCGCCGTCTAGCGGCACGTGCGCACTGTTGTACCCAATTGGCACCCCGTCGTCCACCAGGTTAGCCTCGACGCCGTAAAGCATCTTGACGCCGGCCTTAGCTCCCGCGTTAAAAGCCGCGGGAAAGCCTTGCACGTCGGCGTGGTCCGTAATGGCTAACGCCGGCATGCCCCATTTCTTGGCCTGGGACACGAAGTCACCGATTGGGTTGGTCGCGTCCATTTGACTCATGGTGGTGTGCAGGTGCAGTTCGACCCGTTTCTGATCGGCCGGTGCCGTATCCTGGCGAGTGGCGTGCTTAACCTGGTTGATGTCATAGGCGTTGAGGGCCAGATCGCGCATGAAGCTGTCTTCCTGCACGCTGCCGCGAACCTTGACCCAACTGCCCTCTTCCACGCCGGCAAATTGGGCCTCGTCTTCGGCCCCCCTGGAGAACTTCTTGACCACGATGGAGGACGTATAATCGGTAATCTTTAGGGTCAACAATTGCCGCCCCGACCGGAGCTTCCGAATTTCCTTGTCAAAGACGTAGCCTTCCACCACGACCGACCGTTCCTCTTGGGTGATGTCGACCATGCGGGTGATCGGTTGATCGCCCTTAATGGCCTTCCCAATCTGGGTTGGCCCACTCGCCGGTTGAACCTCGCCACTAGCCTGCTGGCTCTGGCGTTTCTGGTTAGCCTTTTCGATGGCTGCCGCGGCCTGCTGGGCCAACTGTGCATCGGTCTTTTCCCGTTGGGCCTTAAATTCGTCGATCTTGGCCTGCGACTTAGATTCGTCGACCATGACCTGAATGTTAAACTTCGGGAACCCAGCCTGGCGATAGGCGTCTTCCAACGGTCCCAACGCCTGGTTTTGTAAAAAGTCCTTGATAACCTCATTTTGCGCGTAGAGCAATACCCGTTGATCAGTATCGAGTTCCGGCACCTGGGACTGGCGTAACTCTTGTACCAAATTATTGGTCAACCCACTATTTTGAACCACCCATAACCAGTAGTCGCCCAACAGTCGGTTCGTCAGTTCCGGGTTAGTGGTCTGAAACGAAGCCGAAACCGTCGCAATCTCGTGAAAGGCCAATTGCAGGTGTTGTTGGAAGGTGGCAAACGTTTGGTACGGCAGGATTTCCGGCAATTGGAGCTGAAAATGCCACCGCCGTGATTGTTCGTGTACGGTCAACCGTTCGAGGGTGGCCGCCTTAAAGTTCTCTTGGTCAGCCAGCTGGCTGAGATCTAATTGTTGTAGTAGCTTTTCAAATAAGCTATGACGATCTTCGTCCACGAGGAATCCCCTTTCTCATCTACTTCCCGTCGAAAAAAGACCAGCCTAATCGCCGGTCTTTTCGTGGTGCTAACTAGTCGTTGTCCTTAAATAGGATCTCGATGGTGCTGGCCACCTCGTCCTTAATAACTTCGACCGTTTCACCGGTTTTACGAATCTTGATTTCAACGATGCCTTCGCCGGCCTTCTTACCGACCGTGATCCGGGCTGGAATCCCAATCAGATCGGAATCCGCAAACTTCACACCCGGCCGTTCCTTCCGGTCATCGGTTAAGACGCGATACCCAGCAGCGGTTAGTTGCTGTTCCAATTCGTCCGTTAAGTCCGCTTGATCGGCCTTCTTCAAGTTGACCGGAATCAAGTGAATGTCGTACGGGGCGATATTCCGCGGCCAAACCAGACCGTGTTCGTCGGCGTTTTGTTCGGCGACTGCGGACAGCAAACGGCTGACTCCAATCCCGTAAGATCCCATGACAACGGGCTTTTGGCGACCGCCCTCGTCTAAGACCGTTGCCCCTAAGGCGTCGGAATAACGCGTCCCCAGCTTAAAGATGTGGCCGATTTCAATTCCCTTGGTAAACTTCAAAACGCCCGCCCCGTCGGGAGACAAGTCCCCGGCCTGAACGTTTCGTAAGTCCGTATAAGCGTCAACCCGGAAGTCCCGATCCACGTTGGCGTTCAGGTAGTGGTGGCCGTCTTCGTTCGCACCCACGGCCACGTTGGTCATGTCACTCACGTATTGGTCAGCCAAGATCTTAACGTCGTCACTAACCCCCACTGGTCCTAAGGAACCGAAGTTAGCACCGAGATACTTCTGGGCGTCTTCGGCCGTGGCCGGATCCAAGAAGTCGGCATCCAAATAATTCTTCAGCTTGACTTCGTTGACTTCGTGGTCCCCCCGAACCAGCACCAAGACGGGTTGGTCCTTATCGGCCATGTAGAACATGGTCTTAACCAGTTCGCTGGACTTAACCTTCAAGAAGTCGGCCAGTTCATCGATACTGTGAACCCCCGGCGTCTCGATCTTCTTCAGGTCTTCCAGTGGGGCGTGGGATTTCTTACTGATAAATAGGCTCTTCGCCATTTCCAGGTTAGCCGCGTAGTCGGAAGCATCGGAATAGACAATGGTGTCTTCGCCGACCGGCGCAATGGCGGAGAATTCCTTAGAATCACTCCCGCCCATGGCCCCGCCGTCGCCGACGATGGCCCGGTAGTTCAACCCAACCCGGTCAAAGATCCGTTCGTAAGCCGTTTCCATCTGACCGTAGATTCGGTCCAGGTCTTCATCGTTTAACGTGAAGGAGTAGGCGTCCTTCATGATAAATTCCCGGCCCCGTAAGAGCCCGTAGCGGGGGCGATCTTCGTCACGGTACTTGGGTTGGATTTGGTACATGACCAAAGGCAATCGCTTATACGACTTCACGGCATCGCGCACCAGCATGGTGTAAGTTTCTTCATGGGTGGGGCCTAAGATAAAGTCGCTATCGTGGCGGTTCTTGAACTTAAACAGGTTCGGCCCGTAAGTGTCGTACCGACCAGATTCCTTCCACAAAGAGGCGGGTAAGACCGCTGGCATCAACGTTTCTACGGCGTCGATCTTATCCATTTCCTCCCGAATGATTGTTTCGATGTTGGTCAAGACCCGGAAGGCCAGCGGCAGATAAGCGTACATCCCCGCCGTTACCTGCCGAATATAACCGGCCCGCAACATCATCTGATGACTGAGAGCTTCTGCATCATTCGGCACCTCTTTCAAGGTTGGAATGAGTAGTTTTGATTGCTTCATAATCCAATATTCCCTTCTCGTAACGTAATTACCGAATAAAGTAGCGTTCGATATCGTTCCAGGTTACCAGTAGCATCAGGAGGACCAAAAAGGCCACCCCCACCAAGGTAATCCCCGCTTCCACGTTTTCCGACAGTGGCTTACGGCGAACGGCTTCAATTAGGTTTAATAATATTTTACCACCATCTAAGGCCGGAATTGGTAATAAATTGACGATGGCCAGGTTCAAGGATAGAAAGGCTAGGAAGTTTAAGATGCCGACTAACCCGAACTGAGTCGCCTGCGAGGTCGTGGCAAAGATGGCGACCGGCCCGCCTAAGTCGTTTAAGCTAAAGTGACCGGAGACCATGTGCCACAGCGCCCCAAAGAGTAACTTAGTCATGGTCCAGGTTTGCGTAAAGCCGGACATTAGGATGGCCCCGACGTTTTTATCCTTGGCCTGGGTAATGCCGATCATCCCCACCGTCTTACCGTTGGACTTTTCGCCCTTGGGTGTGACCGTCAACTTCTGCGTCTTCCCGGCACGTTGGATGGTCAACGTGGTCTTTTTATTGGCTTGTGGCTGAATGGCCTGACTCAAGGCCGTCCAGTCCTTAGTTGCCTTACCGTTGACGGCCACGATCTTATCGTTGGTTTTGACCCCCGCCGTCTGTGCGACCGACACCGGTGAACTGGCGACCTGAACCTGATTGGTTCCCGTGGCCACCCCACCTTGCGCGATGGACATCAACATGAAGGTCACAATGGCCAGTAGAACGTTATTCATGGGCCCGGCAAAGTTAGTCATCAACCGGCGACCTAACGTGGCAGACGGAAATTGCACGTCCTTAGGCGCAATCCGTAATTCGGTCCCGTCCGCCTCGATAATCGTGGCGTCGTGGTCGACCGCGTAGCGTTTAACGGCGGATTCGTCACCGTTCTCGTACCCTTCGATCCATAACTCGTTTTCCAGATCCGTCGCCGTCACTTCCAGCGGAATCCCGTTGAACAGCGTCGACTTCTTACTGGTATTGATCCGTTCCACCTTATCGTGAGCCCCGATAAACAGGCTCACCGGTGTCCCGGGTTTTAATTCTTCCTCGTCATCTTCGGCCCCGGCCATGCGCACATAGCCCCCCACGGGTAAAAGCCGCAAGGTGTAGGTCGTGCCATCCTTCCCACGATGGTACACCAGCTTAGGCCCCATCCCGATGGAGAATTCGCGGACCAGAATTCCGCCGCGTTTGGCAAAATAAAAGTGACCGAATTCGTGTACAATCACCAGGATGCCGAAGACAATGATAAAGGTAATAATCGTTTTAATCACAGATTTCGTCCCTTCCTCAGTTCGTGGTCTTAGTCGTGCGGTGGCCCAGTCGTCAGACACCGCAACGCTTCATTTGCTGTGTCTTAGCATACCCTAGCCCCGTGACCGGTGCAAGCGAACGCCCTAAGATTAAATCAGGCCAAAGAGGTGAATTACGGGCAGTACTAACAGTAAACTATCAAACCGGTCTAAAATACCGCCGTGCCCCGGTAAGATCCGGCCGGAGTCCTTCACCCCGTAGTACCGTTTCAACGCCGATTCGACGAGATCGCCGAATTGACCCACGATGGAGAAGATCAACGTTAACAGGACCATCGTTAAGAGGCTGTAGTGGCCAAACGGGAAGAAGTACCAGAAGACAGATACTAGGATGGTGGCCACCGCTGTGCCCCCGACGGACCCTTCCCAGGTCTTATTCGGGCTAATGTGCGGCGCTAACTTGTGCCGGCCCAATTTCCGACCGATCATGTAGGCCCCAGAGTCGGTCACCCACACGATAAATAAGGCGTACAGTAACGCCACTAGGCTAATGGCCCGTGCGGCAATGAAGAAATGAAAGCCAATTCCCACGTACAACATGCTCAGGGTAATGACCCCAGCATCGTCAAAGGAAAACCGGTTCCGCGACACAACCGTCCGCAAAAGTAGTAACAGAACGAATAAGTAAACGATGTACCACGGGCTCAAGTGACCGGGGAGATCTCCCCACCACGAACCGGGCGCAATCACCGCCAAGATTCCTAACCCCGAAATGATGGCCTCCGGACTCACCAAGAGTTTCTTGCGCATCACTAGAATTTCCGATAACGCCACTAATCCTAAGGCAAAGGCCGCAATGTCGACCCAAATTCCCCCGGCAATGATGATGGGAATAAAAATAATTAACGCAACCACTGCCGTAATAACCCGCTGTTTCATATCTTACGCTCCTCAATCACAAAAGATTTAATTGGTCAGCCCGCCGAAACGACGGTGCCGTTGTTGATATTGATAGATGGCTTGTTCCAAGGTGGTTTGATCGAAGTCGGGCCAGTGCAAGTCCATAAAGACAAACTCACTGTAGGCCACCTGCCATAGCATGAAGTTCGATAAGCGTTCTTCACCACTGGTCCGAATCAACAGGTCCGGGTCCTGTAGGTCGCCTAAGTCACTGGTCATGAGCTGTTGCCCCAGCCGGGCCTCATCAATGGCCGTAGGATCCAGTTGGCCCGCCTGAACCTGCTGAGCAAGGGATTGCACAGCCGTCACGATTTCGGCTCTGCCCCCGTAGTTCAACGCAAAGTTCAATACCATGCCAGTACAGTCCTTGGTATCTTCAATGGCATCGTGCACGGCCTTTTGGGTCGCCGCCGGGAGTTGATCCGTGTACCCCATGACCTTCACCCGAATGTTATTTTTAACTAAATCGGGCACGAACGTTCCGAAAAAGTCGACGGGTAACTTCATCAAGTAGTTGACTTCCGCCGTGGGTCGTTTCCAGTTTTCGGTCGAAAATGCGTAGAGGGTTAACACCTTAACGCCCAAGTGACTGGCCGCCTTAGCAACCGTTTTGACCGTATTCATCCCTTGCTTATGTCCCGCAATGCGCGGTAAGTGCCGTTGTTGTGCCCAGCGACCATTACCATCCATGATGATGGCGATGTGGGCGGGAATGTTTTGCTCGTCGAGTTGTAATTCGGCCACTTCACCGGTCTGTTGATCCTTATTTAAAAATGAAAACACAGTGCACCTCCATTGCTCTTCTTACAACCTCTCATCTTAACAAAAAAAGGGCTGGGATACTATCCCAGCCCCCAAATTGAGCGAAAACTTTAGCTTTTAGTCGACTACTCGATTAACCGCCATTCACCGCGTTTCGCATCGACCAACGTGCCAAAATAGCTCAGCAGGTGGTTCGCGTCATCCGCGCTGACTTGCCCGAGCATGTTCAGGCCTTCCCCCGTAGGAATTGGGTCAGATAAGTCGGTAATTTCGTTGTCGTTTTCAATTTTAGCCTTCGAGAAAGCCACAATCCAATCGTCGCCAATCAACTGCGTCACAATGAAGAACAGGTTAAAATCATCACTAACGAAAGCCGGCTGGGCGTAAACGCCGTCTTGAATCTGTTCCAATTCTGCCCCATTATAGTTTAGAACTGAAACGTTTTCTGCGTTGACCGGGTTGTTTAACCGGAAAACCATCTTCCCAAATTCCTTAGAACCCGGGGTAATTTCAACGTCATCTTGTTGGTTATCTTCTGCCATCATTCAACACTCCTTACTTAATGCTTAGTCCGTCAAGACTTCCTTTTCCTTGTCCGCCGTAATGGCGTCCACACCCTTGATGGCCTTGTCCGTTTCCTTTTGGACTTGGTCTTCTAGGTTATGCAGTTGGTCGTCGGTGTAATCGCCCGCCTTGTGGCCCTTCTTCAGGCCATCCATGGCTTCGCGGCGAACGTTACGCACCGCCACCTTGCCTTCTTCGGCCGTCGCCTTAACTTGCTTAGCGATTTCCTTGCGGCGTTCCTCGGTCAATTGGGGAACCACTAACCGAAGCGCGGTCCCGTCGTTGGCTGGTGTAATGCCGACGTCGGATTCCAGAATCCCCTTTTCAACGTCGTCTAACGCCGACTTGTCAAAGGGCGTCACCATTAAGACTCGTGGTTCGGGAATCGTAATCGACGCCACCTGGTTGAGGGGCGTTGGTTGACCGTAGTAGTCCACCATAACCCGGGTCAAAATACTAGCGTTGGCCCGGCCGGCCCGAATCGTTCCCAATTCACGCTTTAAGGCGTCTTCTGCTTTTTTCATTTTGCTTGCTGCCGTGGTAATTATTTGATCTGCCATCTGTCTTACCCCTTACTGTAAACTGTCGTCCCAATGTTGGCACCTTCAACCACCTTACGAATGTTGCCACTCTTATTGAGGTTAAAGACCACGACTGGGATATCATTGTCCATGGAGAATGAGCTTGCCGTGGTATCCATCACGTGCAGCCCCTTGTTGATGATGTCCAATTGCGTTAATTGATCGAATTTCACCGCATTGGGATCCTTCTTCGGGTCTGCGGAATAGATTCCGTCAACGCCGTTCTTAGCCATTAAAATGGCATCCGCGTTGATTTCGGCCGCCCGCAAGGCTGCCGTGGTATCCGTGGAGAAGTACGGACTTCCCGTCCCACCGGCAAAGATCACGACACGTTCTTTTTCCAAATGCCGAATGGCTTTCCGCCGAATATAGGGTTCAGCGATTTGCCGCATCTCAATCGACGTTTGAACTCGCGTTGGGACCCCGATAGATTCCAGGTTATCTTGTAGCGCTAAAGCATTCATGATGGTCGCTAACATGCCGATGTAGTCGGCCTGGGCGCGTTCCATTCCCATCTGAGAGCCAGCGACTCCCCGCCACATATTACCGCCACCGACCACGATGGCAATTTGAACGCCTAAGTTGTAAACGTCCCGGATTTCTTGGGCCACCGTCTTAATGACGGGAGGATTGATTCCAAATCCCTTATCCCCGGCGAGAGCCTCACCGCTGAGCTTTAACATGATTCGCTGATACTTTACGTCCGCCATTGCGTTTCCTCCTATTGTATTCTGAGAACAATTCTATCATATTCCCCGAATTAGTGATAGTCAGGGCCCACGAAATCACCCTGTTCCTTAAATCTGCTCATAAGAAAAGCGTAGACCACGAGCTGTGGCTACGCTTTTGATTAAAATTAACCGTTGATTTGGTCTTGAACTTCCTTGGCCAGGTCAACCGTTGGCTTTTCGATGCCTTCGCCAACTTCGTAACGCACAAAGGTCACTAACTTGCCACCCTTACCGGCAACAAATTGGCTCACCGTTTGGTCGCCATCCTTAACGAATGGTTGGTCAGCTAAGCTGATTTCGGACAAGAACTTGTGCAAACGGCCTTCAACCATCTTTTCGACGATCTTTTCAGGCTTTCCTTCGTTCAAGGCTTCTTGCTTCAGAACTTCTCGTTCGTGAGCTAAACGGTCAGCTGGAATGTCGTCCTTGGAAACGAATTCTGGGTTGATCGCCGCAACGTGCATCGCAACGTCCTTAGCCGTAGCTTCATCCGCACCGTCTAAGACCACCACAGCGGCGATTTGGCCACCTTGGTGTAAGTAAGCGCCAAAGACTTGGTTGTCGGTCTTCTTAACCACAGCAAAACGCCGTAATTGAACGTTTTCGCTGGTCACTTGCGTCGTCTTGATGATGGCTTCTTGGATGGTTTCGCCGTTGGCCGTCTTTAAGGCCAAAGCAGCAGCTAAGTCAGCAGGTTCTTGCTTAGCAATCGTGTCGCCAATCGCATCCACTAACCCGTTGAACGTGTCGTTGGTCGCCACGAAGTCGGTTTCGGAGTTCACTTCGATGATCGCAGCGTCGTTGCCGTTCACAACGACCTTAGCTAAACCGTTAGCCGCCACGTTGCCACTCTTCTTCTTGGCCTTAGCGATTCCCTTTTCGCGTAAGAAATCAATGGCCTTGTCCATGTCACCCTCGGAAGCAACTAATGCCTTCTTGGCGTCCATCATTCCAACTTGGGTCTTGTCACGTAATTCTTTAACTTGTGCCGCAGTAATCTTGCTTGCCATGTGTAATGGCCTCCTTTTATAATCAATAACGTTTGCGCCTAAAAAAGGCTGACCTAATCTCAGGCCATTAACGGTCCTTATTAAGCCAGCCTAAGGTGCTTTAAAGCGTGTATTTGGAAAGTTCCCGAACGGGGAACCTTGCATTTAATTACTTGTTGTCGCCTTCAACGGCGTTAACGATGTCTTCCATCGAGTTGTCAGACTTAGCTTGGCCATCCTTGGCAGCAGCGTCCTTCTTACCTTCGAAAGTCTTTTCGTCAACTTGGTCTTCCCCTTGACGACCTTCAACAATGGCATCAGCCATCTTGGAAGTGATCAGGCGAACGGCCCGGATAGCATCATCGTTAGAAGGAATCACAACGTCGATGTCATCTGGATCGGTGTTGGTATCAACCATGGCAACGATCGGGATGTTCAACTTTTGTGCTTCGTGAACCGCGATTTGTTCCTTCCGTGGGTCAACGATGAACATAACGTCAGGCAATTTAGGCATGTCTTCGATCCCGCCTAAGAACCGTTCCAACTTGTCTTGAGACTTCTTCAACAAGGAAACTTCCTTCTTAGGTAAGACGTCAAACGTCCCGTCAGTTGCCATCTTCTTCAAGCTCTTCAGACGCTTGATCCGCGTTTGGATCGTTTCCCAGTTAGTCAAGGTCCCACCTAACCAACGGTGGTTAACGTAGAATTGACCCGCACGGGTAGCTTCTTCTTCGATGGAATCTTGAGCTTGCTTCTTAGTCCCAACAAACAGAACAACGGCACCCTTAGATGCTTCGTCCTTCATGTAGTTGTAAGCAGCGTCAATCAACTTCACCGTCTTTTGCAAGTCGATGATGTAGATACCGTTCCGTTCCGTAAAGATGTATTGCTTCATCTTTGGGTTCCAACGACGCGTTTGGTGACCAAAGTGGACACCGGCTTCGAGCAGTTGTTTCATTGAAATAACAGCCATGATAAAATGCCTCCAAATAGTTTTTGATTTCCTCCCCTGCGCTCAAGTGGTCGCGGAACTCTTCACGAGCACCCCCGCAACCATCACGCAAGGTGTGAATTGGCGCATACGCACCGACAGTTATTATACAAAAGCTCTCTGCCAAACACAAGCTAAAACCGCAAAAACTTTAGAAAAAATTGGCAATTCACCGGAGGTATGATAAACTGCTAGGGAACTTAGACAGGAGGACATGCACATGATAAAAGCGGTCGTCTTCGATGTTGATGACACGCTCTATGACCAAAAGGCGCCGTTCGTGGCGGCCTTAGCGCCGATTATTCAGGTGCCAACCAGCTTTGATCTGACCCGAACGTTCCAAGCTTACCGGCGCCAAAGCGGTCAACTGGCTAAGCAATTTATGAGTCGTCGTACGGTAGAAGATTGGACAGTAACGCGGCTAAACACCGCTTTACACGCCCAGGACCTGCCCCCGGTGACCCCGGAAGCCGCCCTCGCCTTTCAGGAGGCTTACGTCCAAGGACTCCAGGACATCAAACTTTTTCCCGGCCTGGCTACGGCCCTCGATCAACTTAAAGATCAGTACCAATTGGGCATCATTACCAACGGTAAAACGGATTATCAGTTAGCCAAGGTCATGCGGTTACAAATGCACCGCTGGATTGAGCGGGATACCATCCTGACGTCCGAAGAAGCCGGCGTCGCCAAACCCGACCCGCAGATTTTTACCATGATGAATCGACGGTTGAATCTCCGGGCTAGTGAAACCGTGTACGTCGGTGACTGCTACAGTCTCGACATTCGGGCGGCGAAGAAAGCCGGCTGGCAAGCCTTTTGGTTTAACCATCGCAACTTTGAAATGCCCGATGGTGATTGGACCCCCGACCAAACCGTCGAGGATCCCACCGAGTTGCAGAATCTCTTGCTCGCTTTAAGCGGCGTCATGCAACCTTAAGTGGCCATCCAAAAAACACCATCCCCAGGTCATCCTGGCGATGGTGTTTTTTTGGATGGCGGTTAGAACTGAACTTCGTTGTCCGCCCGTCCCGTTTCAATTAACTGCTTATTGTTATTTAACGCGTATTGGACCATGTTCTTGACGGCCGTCTTGGTGTAAAAGGCAATGTGTGGGCTGACCAACACGTTGTCTCTGCGCATCAAGTTCTTCAGTCGTTCATCCGGAATGGCGTCGAAACTGCCAAAGTCGGTGTTGAAGATGCCCACTTCGTTTTCGTAAACGTCCAACGCCGCCCCCGCAACCTTGCCGCTGTCTAGGGCCCGAATCAACGCGTCGGTGTCCACTAAAGCGCCCCGGGCCGGGTTAACGATCCACACGCCGTCCTTCATCTTAGCGAAAGCGGCATCGTTTAACATGTTGTGATTATCCTTCGTGGCAGGTGCGTGCAGCGAAATGACATCGGCCTGAGCGTAAAGTTCATCCAAAGTGTCCACGTAGAGTCCCTGCTTTTCCAATTCCGGATTGTGGAAGACGTCGTAGGCGATGACCTTCGCCCCGAAGCCTTGGTAGATTTTCAACGCCGCCCGGCCAATCCGTCCGGTCGCCACGATCCCGACGGTCATCGAATTCAACTCGTCAGCGATGTCTGGGGCCCACCGGAGATCTCCCTGCGCTTGTTTGCGGTCAAAGGTCGGGGTCCGCCGCAGTAACCGCATCAGTTCGGTCACCGTAAACTCGGCAATGGCTGCGGGGGAATAGGCAGGCACGTTGGTGACCTTAAACCCGTTGCGTTTCACGGCAGCAGCGTCGACGTTATCGACCCCCACATTACGTAACGACAGGTTCGTGATGCCGTTGGCGGCTAACTGGTCCAGCACGGCTGCCGTATACGGCTTTTGCTGGTAAACGACTGCACCATCGTACCCTTTGGCTAAGTCTACCGTCGTTTCGTCTAACAGCTCGCTCACGGCCTTCACGTCAATTCCTTGAGCTTGCGACCATTGTTCTAAGTACGGTCGTTCATCGTCTCGGATTCCATAGGCAATAATCTTCACGGTCGATTCCTCCTTAAGTCGTTGCTTGGTTACATCATTAAGCTACGTCTTCATCTTATCATGAAACGTTTTAAATCTTCTCGAGAACGCTTTCGGAAAGTTCAGCGAGTAAGCGTAACTCCCTGACCCGCCAGAAATTGCAGCTTCTTTTGCCGCGATTGGTGTTTAAAGACCCATTCGGCGTGTAAAGCGTCGTGCTTAGTCGTGAAGGCCTCCTGATACAGCACCCGGACGGGATGGTGCGTGCGGGTGTACTTCGCTCCTTTACCCGCCAGGTGGGTCGCAAACCGGCGGGCCACGTCGGTGGTAAACCCACCGTACAACGAATTATCCGCGCAGAGTAACACGTAAAAGTAATAGGTCTTAGCCATACAAGAGCCGCCCCACTTCCGCGGTATACTGGCCGGTGGCATCGTACACCGTGAGCGGCGCTAAGAACCGCTGGCCGCCCGGTTTGCCATCCTTAATGGCTTCCACCAAAACCATGTTGGCTTCCTTGCCCGGCTTGGGATAAACTAACCGAATTCGTTTGGGTGCTAAGCGGTTTGCCTGCATCACCTGCAAGAGTTCCAACAACCGATCGGGCCGGTGCACGAAGTAGGCCTTCCCGTTCATTTTGAGCAACCCACTGGTGGTGGCCACCACGGTCGCCAGGGTCGTGGTAATCTCGTGGCGGGCAATCGCCAAATAACGATTCGGATTCTTCTGACTATCCGGTAGATCCGCAAAGTACGGCGGATTGCAAGTGACCACGTCGGCCGAGTCCTTAGGCAGCCACTGGGTCACGTCGGCCAGGTCGCCCTGATAGACCGTCATTTGGGCGTCCAACTGGTTCAACGCCACACTGCGCCGCGCCATGTCGGCCAGTCGCGGTTGTAACTCCACCTCGGCAATCTGGCCGTTGGTCTTCGAACTCATAAATAAGCCCACGGCCCCGTTACCGGCACACAAATCCACCGTTAGACTTTTGGCCTTGGCCGGTAGCTTGGCGAAAGCCGCCAGCAACACGGCGTCTAACGAAAAAGCAAAGACCTCGGGACTTTGAATGATTTGAATATCTTGACTGTAAAGTTGGTCGATTCGTTCGCCCGGACGTAACTGTGGTTGCCCCATTCCGGCATCCCATCCTTTCAAATTACGGGGAGATTGCTTGCAACCCCCCGACTTTTTTTGCATACTAGACAGATAGAGTTTCACTGTGAGAGGAGTGCGTCACCCATGTTCTATTCGTTTTTACGCGGGCTTATCCGCGTCCTGTTGGCCCTGATCAACGGGCACGCGCGGTATCTACACCGCAAAGACTTACCGGACGGTCCCTATATCTTAGTTGGACCACACCGGACCTGGTTTGACCCCATCTACTTTGCGTTGGGAGCCAGTCCGCGGAAATTTAGTTTTATGGCCAAAGAAGAATTGTTCCAAAACCCAATTTTACGATGGATTTTAAATCATGCCAATGCTTTTCCGGTAAATCGTGATCATCCGGGGCCTTCGGTCATCAAAACACCGGTCCGAATCCTTCGGCAGGGCGACCTGTCACTCATCATCTTTCCGTCCGGCAGTCGCCACTCCGCCGAACTTAAGGGTGGCGCGGCCGTGATCGCTAAAATGGCCAAGGTGCCCCTGATTCCCACGGTCTATCAAGGACCGCTAACTTTCAAGCAATTGCTTACCCGCAAACGAGTCACCGTGGCTTACGGGCAACCGATCACCGTTGATCGTAAGTTAAAACTCGACGAGGCTGGTTTAGCTCAGGTCGAACAACAAATGCAACAAGCCTTCGACCAACTGGACCGCGAGATCGATCCGACCTTCCATTACGTGGACGTTACGGGTGAAAAGCACGCCGCCAAGGTCGAGAAGCTCGAGCGGACCGAGGAAAAGGCCGAACAGAAACTCGAAAAAAAGTAAGGATACGTTAAACAGCCAACCGAGACCAGGTCCCGGTTGGCTGTTTTTTGTCTAAGCGTGAGCGGCATTTTGGAGTTGAATCATGTCGTAGTAGTACCCCTGTTGTTGCATCAGTTCGTCGTTGGTCCCCCGCTCGACAATGTGCCCCTGATGAAGCACCAGGATCAAGTCGGCGTTTTGAATCGTCGATAACCGGTGGGCAATGGCGACCGTGGTCCGGTTTGCCCGTAACCGGGATAACCCGGTCTGAATCATGGTTTCCGTCTGAGTATCCACGTTGGCCGTGGCTTCATCCAGAATTAAAATTTTCGGATCGGTCACCACGGTGCGAGCAAAAGTAATCAATTGTCGTTGACCGGCCGAGTATTCGGTCCCCCGCTCCAAGACCGGTGTCGCGTACCCTTGCGGCAAACGGTCGATAAACTCGTCGGCCTGCACGAATTGGGCCGCTTGGTGAACCTGTTCGTCGGTAATGGCGGGATTAAACATCCGAATATTACTCTGAATATCCCCGTAGAAGAGTTGCGGCTCCTGCAGGACGAGTCCCAGTTTGGCCCGCAATTCCGCGGCCGGATACTCGCGAATGTCGCGACCGTCGATTAAGACCTGACCACTTTGGAATTCGTAGAAGCGCATCAACACGTTAATCGTCGAGGTCTTCCCGGACCCGGTCTCCCCGACCAACGCCACGGTCTGTCCCGGTTCGGCCACGAAGGACACGTCCTTTAAAACCGGATGTTGCGGGTCGTACCCAAACGTCACGTGGCGAAATTCAACCTTTCCCTGCGTAATCTGCGCGCCGGTGACGGGATGCTGTTGCGGCGCCAGGGTTCGATCATCGAGGATCCGTAAGACCCGCGAACCGGCAACCATCCCATTTTGAAAGTCACTGAGACTATCCATCATCTGACTCATCGGACTGTAGAAGTTATTCAGGTAGGTAATAAAGGCGTACACGACCCCGGCGGCCACCACCTCATGCATCCCCCGCAAACCGAATAGGCCCAGCACAATTACCGTGCCTAAGGCGTATAACAGGTTAATCATGGGACTCAACAGTAACGAGTTGGTTCGAATCATGGCCCGCCGCGTCCCGTAATAAGCCTCGTTAGTCTTTTCAAACCGTGTGGCCATCCGTTTTTCTTGCCGGAATTCCTGAATTACACTGATCCCGGTAATCGCTTCGCTTAATTTCGTGTTCAGCTCACTCAGTCGTTCACGCATGCGGCGGTAGACCCGGGAACTAAACTTTTGATAATACCAAATGATAAAAAGTAAAAAGGGCACCAGAATCAGCGTGGCTAACGCGACCGTCCAGTCGGTCAGGACCATGGCAATGATCGAGGTGATCACCGCAAACACGGCAAAAATCAGCGTGTTAAACAACGCCCAAAAGTTTGAGAAGGTCATGGTGTCGTTCATTAGCCGTGACAGGATCGAGCCCCCCGGCGTCTGGTCAAAATAACGCATGCCCTTGCCGTGGAGCTCGGCAAACAGGTGTCGCCGCACGCCTTCCAACATGTACTCGGCTCCCATGGTACTGGTATAGTTTTGCCAGTACTGAGTGAGGGCCTTCACCACCATGCCGAACAAGTAAAGCCCGGCGAACAACCACATAATGGTCAGCGTTGCCGACCCGCGGCGAAGGTAATGGTCCATGTACAGTTGTAGGAGCCACGGTAAGAAGACGTTGATGCCACTGATCAGTGCCGAGAAAAGAATCGACCCGATAAAGAACCATTTATAGGGCGCGGCAAACTTGATCAGCCGTTTAATGACCGTAAGTTGTTCCTTAGTGGACATGCTGTGGGCCCACACCGATTCCGTTGTTTTATTCGCGACCATTCTGCTCGCCTCCCTTGACGCGGGTTTCTAATTGCTGTTGCGTAAACATCCGGTAATACCAGCCGTGGGTCGCCATCAGGCTCGCGTGGTCGCCGCGCTCGATGATCTGACCATGATCCATCACGATGATTTCGTCGGCGTTCATGACCGAACTCAGCCGGTGCGCCGCAATAATGGTGGTCTTGTTGGCCCGTTCTTGCCGCAGGTTAGCCAAGATTTCGGTTTCGGTCTCCGCGTCGACCGCGGACAACGCGTCATCTAAAATCAGCAACTCCGGCTTGATCAATAACGCCCGGGCAATCGCTAACCGTTGGCGTTGGCCCCCGGACAGCGAAATGCCGTCTTCCCCGACCTGCGTTGCGTAACCGGCCGGTAACTGAGCAATTTGATGGGCCAGATCACTCTTTTGAGCCGCGTCTTCCACTTGATTCTGCGTCGCTTGCGGACGGGCAAACCGAATATTTTCCAGAATACTATCGGAGAACAGAAAGCTTTCCTGCGGGACGTAACCAATGGCCGGCAGATAGCTGTCTAACGCGTAATCCTTAATCGGCCGTCCGCCAAACTTAATTTCCCCTTGGTAGTCGTCAAACTCGCGTAAAATTAATTTCATGATCGACGATTTACCGGCGCCGACCCGGCCGACGATTCCGAGGGTGTGCCCCGCAGCCAGGTCAAAGTTGATGTCGTGCAAACTGGTTTGCTCGTCGTCGGGATAGTTAAACTGCGTGACGTGGTAACTCAATTCACCCTGTGGCCGCGTCGTGAGCCCGTCCGTTTTATCAATGACCTTACTTTGTTGGTTTAACAGTTCCATGACCCGGTCGTAACTGGCATTCCCCCGTTCCATGGTATTAAAGAGCATCCCCACGGCAAACATCGGCCAAACCATCATGGCTAGATAACTAATGAAAGAAACCAGGTTACCAATCGTAATGGTTCCCTGCATGACAAAGGTTCCCCCTAAGACGATAGTCGCCACGTACGACACAGAAATAATCAAGGTAATCCCCGGATCAAACAGCGAATCCAAGTGATTAACGTGGCGGTTAATCCGAATGGTCTGGTCGATCTGGCGATTATAGTCGGCCACATCTTCTTGGTCCTGACCCAACGCCTTGATGACCTTGATCCCACTGATACTTTCCTGGGCCTTATTGTTCAGCCGTGAAAAGGCGGCCTGGGACTTGCCAAACGCCCGGTGAATTTTTTGCCCCAAGAACCAGGATATCCCCGCTAGAAATGGGAACGGGATCACGGCCAATAACGTCAACCGCCAATTAATCAGGGCCATCATGGCAATCAGCGTGGTCCCCCCGGTAATGATGGCGTCGGCAAACTGCAGGATGCCCCCGCCGGCGACCCGCTGAACGGCTTCCAAGTCGTTAGTCGCGTGAGCCATGAGGTCCCCGGTCCGGTAACGTTGATAGAAGGTACGATCCATCCCCATAAAGTGTTGAAACAACCGGTCGCGTAGCAGCTGTTCGAGCCGCGCGGCCCCGCCCCAAATGGCGTTACGCCACATGTAACGCGTCAGGTATTGGGCGACCGCGGCCCCGGCGACTACCGCTAAGTCGATGGCCAGTAGCGAACCGGTCATGGTGCGCCCGTGAATACTATCGACCATGTTGCCGATAATCCGGGGCGGCACGATGGCAATGATGGCGGTCAGTAATAACCCGATTACCCCCACCAAATAGCGTTGCCACTCGAGTCGGAAATACCAAGCCAATTTTTTAAAGATACTCACCCAGTATCCCTCCTTAAATTAAAATATGATTAGAAACTCATTATAGCAGACCTAACTAGTCTAGCGAACTCCCCTAAAAAAGCAATCAAAAAGACTCGTCACCAACTATCGGCGACGAGTCTTCCGTTAACGAAGTTATTTCTTGGTATTACGGGATTGTTGTTGCATGGCGTTCATCATTTGATGAAGCTTCCGTTGTGATGGCTTTTGCCCCATCTGTAACATCATGGCTCGTAATTGATCTTCATTAATAGGCGGATTGTCTCTCAGGTAGTTTTCCATGTATTTACGTGCACCGAAGAAGCCCCCTACAGCGCAGGCAATTCCGACGACGATCACGATGAGGATCCAAATTCCAGTTGACAAGACGTTTCCCTCCCTTACAAAAGCATTCATTAGACAATTTTACACAAACTTAACCCAAAATAAAAGAGTGAATCTCAAAAAGACTCACTCCCCGGACCTAATCATGACGTAAGCCCTTGCCGCGTTGCACCTGCCGCACCTTTTCGGGGGTCACTTCTTTGCCGTTTTTATCGTAAACCTGCATCATTTCGACCTGACTCTTGAAGCTTTCCCGGAAAAGCTTGAGGTATTGTTGCCGTAAATCGGCCCGTTCCGCTTTTTCGGCGGCCGTTAATTCCGATTCTTTGGCCTTGTGTGCCAATTCGTTAATCCGCACCAGTAACGTATCCATCGTGGTTTCTGCCATAACCTGCTGACACTCCTTTAATTGATTTTTAAATTTATGCATCGCGTGAGTTTAAAACACACCTAATCATATCAGGGTTAATTTCAGAATTCAACTCATTTACCCGAACATCCGTTTGAAAACGTTCGCTACCTATGCTAGAATTGGGTTAAACTATACTACGAATGACGAACGAGGTGGCAATATTATGACCAAAGCTTCTGAGAGTAAACAAATTGCCGTTCTACGCTTCATCTGGGAACGGGTTAACGAAAAGGGCTACCCACCAACTGTTCGGGAAATTGGGGAAGCCGTTTCACTGTCTTCAACCTCGACGGTTCACGGCCACATCGCCCGCCTGGAAAAAAAGGGCTTACTGACCAAGGACCCGACCAAACCCCGGGCGCTAGAAGTCACGGCAGCCGGCTTAGAAGAACTCGGCGTGCACGAACAACAAACCCAGATTCCCGTTTTGGGAACTGTCACGGCGGGTGAACCCATCCTGGCCGTCCAGGAAGCTACGGACTACTTCCCGGTTCCCCCAGAGTTTGAGAGTAGTGAAGATCAGCTCTTCATGCTGACTATTCGCGGTGAGAGTATGATTAATATCGGCATCCTAAATGGCGACCAGGTCATCGTTCGGCGGCAACAAAACGCCGACAACGGTGACGTGGTGATTGCCATGACCGAGGAAAACGAAGCCACGTGCAAGCGATTCTTCAAGGAAGCCGACCATTATCGACTCCAACCAGAAAACGACACCATGGCCCCGATTATCTTAAATCAGGTCACCATTTTAGGTAAGGTCGTGGGCCTGTTCCGCGACGACGTGCACTAAATCAGTAATTAAAAAGCATTTTCCGCGTAAACGGAAAATGCTTTTTAATTTGGATTTAAATGACTTCGCCCTCGTATCGATTAGCCGGTAACTTAGCAAAATCGTAAGTGCGCAGCTCATCGGCCTGGGTCAGGTAAGCCTGTAAGCTCTCGGCCAGCATCAAGTTCACGATGTTGTCCTTTTCGTGAACCAGGATCACCGGCGTATGGCTGTGATAGGCGTACCCAATCTCAAAGGCGGTGCCGGAATCAACCTGATCATCCACATAATCGGCTAACGCGACCACCACGTCAGCCGCATCAATTTGGTCGGTGTCCATCTTGAAAGTTTTGGCACACCAAGCTGGCGTTCCCATTTCGAAGTCACGGACTTCGTGTGACCGGGGACTAAAAACGTGCCCCACTTGGGGGTTGGCGGCTAAGGCCTGTTCGGCCCGGCCGATCCGTTCTAACTGTTCATCATCAAAAAAGGGTCCTGCTAAATAGATATTCGTCACGTTAATCTCCTCGTTTTCTCTTAAGTACGTTCATTATAGCGAAAAAGTTAACTTTTAGCGATATATTTTTACCGATTGTCCGGAATTTTATATTAATCTTCTTATAACTGGTTGTTTACGTCCCGTCGACGCCCGAAGTCCCAAACAATCTTCCTAGCGCTGGCGGTACTGCCGTTGCTGACGTTGCCGTCCGGCCAGATAAAACGGTGCCGTCTCGGTCCCCACCGGTAACCGAACGTCACGCCCGTCATTCGGGAGCTGTTGTTGGAAAATGCTTTCGTATTCCGCCACACTAACGGCCCGCCTGTTGGTGAGTAACGCCGTTAAGGCCGCGTCATCAAACCCGCGGCGATAGTGCGGCTGAACCGTCCCGCTGTAGAACTCGCCTTCCGCACCCGAACCGTAGCTAAAGCACCCCAGCCGGTCCCCCGCCCGTAACGCACCGTGACGTAACAAGGATAGGAGACTTAAGTACAGCGATCCGGTGTACAGGTTTCCCACGTTGCGGTTATCCAACTGACTGGCCTCAAAGGCCGCGGTTAGTTCCTGTTGGTGAGCGGGAGTGGCTTCCGGGAGCACCTGACGCAAGCCCTTGCGGCCCATCTTGGTAAACGGTAAATGGAACACCATTGCCGCAAAGTCGGCAATCGTCCGGCCCGTTTGTTGTTGGTAGTCCGCCCAAGTTGTCTTAAAGAAGTCTAAGTACACGTTGGTCGAGTATTTCCCGTCTACTAAGGCCTCGGTCCGGTCCAATGGTCGCCAAAAATCCATTACGTCAGCCGTATGGTAGGTGCTAATCGTATCTAAGGCCAAGATTTGCGGGTTCGCCGTGATTAACATCGCCACGGCCCCACCGCCTTGCGTAACCTCACCAGCCGTTCGTAACCCGTAACGGGCAATGTCGGCCCCAATCACGAGGACCTTGGCCGTGGGACGGGCCCGAACGTAGTCGGCAGCCAGCTGGAGGCCGGCCGTAGCCCCGTAACAAGCCTGTTTCAGCTCAACGGCCCGGGTATCGGGCGCCAAGCCTAACAGGTGGGCGAGATAAACCGCCGTCGCCTTCGAATTGTCAATTCCCGATTCGGTCCCGAACAACACCATCTTGACGTCCGCTAAATCGGCGGGCGTGAGAATTTGAGTGGCCGCGTTGGCCGCCATGGTGACCACATCTTGGGTCGGTGGAATCACCGCTTGCTTGTCCTGACCAATGCCGACATGGTACTTGGCGGGATCTTCTCCGCGCGCCAACGCCAGTGCCGTCATATCTAAATACAGTTGGGGGGTGTAGAACCCCAGTCGATCAATTCCCACCGTTACGGTCATGTTCCTTATCCTCCTTGAAAACCATGAATTACTGGCATTAACTTTACCATTTTTCGGGGATTCTCGGCAAGTTTTCCCGTAATTGTAGGGACCAATTTGCCGGACAAATAACGGCTGAATTTGCGTTTAAATTCCTTTTTGTTATCTACAATCTAGTTAAAGTTTACCCGCCTCCAACTGCTTTAAGACCTCTTGCAGTTTTTGATGTTGCGCAGCTGTGACCTCGGGATATTGGGGATCAAGTTCCGCTAGGTTATTTGCCAAAATCGTGGCAACTAATAACCGCGCTGTGGGCTTGTTATCAGCCGGGATCATGTACCAAGGATTCTTTTCGGTCGCCGTGTGACTTAACATTTGGGTGTAGGCCGCCTGATACTTATCCCAGTATCGCCGTTCCTTGAGGTCGCTGGGATCAAACTTCCAGTTTTTCTCGGGTAACGCCAGGCGCTTAGCCAGACGCGTCGTCTGTTCGTCATAGGATAGGTGTAAAAAGAACTTGTAGGTGACAATTCCCTGGTGGCGCAGGTATTGTTCGTAGTGGCGCAGGTCGTGGTATCGGTGATTAAAGAACTTAGCGGTCACGTCGGCCGTCGAATGGACGTTTGGTAAGTGTTGGCCCACTAAGATCTCGGGGTGCACCCGGCTAATCAACACGTCTTCATACTGTGAGCGGTTAAAGATGGCAATTTCTCCTCTGGCCGGTAGTGCCTGGTTGATCCGCCACAAGAAATCGTGTTGCAGGTCGACCGACGTGGGCTGTTTAAAGCTCTCCACGCGAGTCCCCGACGGATTTAATCCACTAAAAACGTGGCGAATCAGGCCGTCCTTACCGGCGGTGTCCATCCCCTGTAAGATCACCACAACCCCGTTTTCCTTCTGTGCAAATAAGCGCCGCTGCAATTTTTGCAACGTTACCAAGTCACTTTCACGAGTGGCATCCGCGTTAGCCGCAATCTCTTGCGTTGGCCACTGCGTCAAGTCCATCGTTTGCTTTCCGTCATACCGATATGGTGTTAAGTCCATACGCTCATCTCCTAGCTTTATGTTTACCATAACATGTTTACCCCCTAGGCTGGTTATTTTATCCTCGTAAAACGACTTACCTGAGGATTTCAGCCGTCAAAACCTTCGCGTTCTGTTAGGTGAGTTGCTATACTTAACCTGTAACTATGTCGATGAAGAGGGGTCTCACATTATGAAAAAAATTACTGCTTATTTTGTGCGTCACGGACAAACCATGTTGAACCACTACAATAAGGTTCAGGGGTGGATCGACTCACCATTGACCGCCAAGGGCCGCGCCGACGCCAAACGAGCCGGGGAACAGTTAAAGAACATTCCGTTCGTTGCCGCGTATAGTAGTGACTCCGGACGGGCCATTGAAACGGCCAGCATTGCCCTCCGGCAAAATCCGGCGAACATGAACATCGTGAGCTACCAATATCCCGAGTTTCGGGAACAGTGTCACGGCTACTTCGAAGGCAACGACCTGAATCAAATGTGGCAGTTCGTCGGCGCCCAGGTCAAGTTAACCTCCGAATCTGCAGTACTGGGCACCTACGGCCTCGAAAAAGCCCGTGACCTAATTCACCAGGCGGATCTGTACGGTGAAGCCGAAAATAACGACATGTTTTGGAAGCGCTTAGACCGCGGCTTCGACAAGCTCCGGGCCAACTCTAAGGACGGCGACGAGGTGCTGGTGGTCTCCCACGGCATGACGATTCGCTCCATTGTTGACCGTTACGCGCCCGACCTTGACTTAGGAGTGGCAACCATCAACGGTAGTATCACCAAGTTAGAAATCACGGATGACGACATTCACGTTGACTTCTTCAACAAGGTCGACTTTCAATCCTAAACTCACTAAAAGGAGTAATCGATTATGAAAAATATTCACCGTTCCCTTAACAACCGCGTTTTCGCCGGTGTGATTGGTGGGTTAGCTGAACACTGGGGCTGGAATCCCACGTTAGCCCGGGTCATCTTCGTCTTACTCGCCATCACCCCCGCCTTTCCGGGACTCATCGCCTACCTGATTCTTTGGATGATCATGGGAAATCCCGCTTAAGTTCCCTATCGTTTCCGAACCGTCCAATCAACTGGACGGTTATTTTTTCAATTATTTTTGATGTAATTACATCAAAAAGATGGTAGACTAGATTTATTTCCCGAAAGGAAGTGTGGCCCATGCCCGACGTGTTACGTGAAATTGGGATGATTGCCCGCGCCTTAGACGCCATCAGTAACGTAGAGTTCAAGCCCTATCAGCTCACTAAGGGGCAGTACCTGTACCTGGTTCGAATTACCGAACATCCCGGAATCATCCAGGAAGATCTAGGGAAACTCATCATGGTCGAACGCTCCACGGTGATCCGGGCCGTTCAAAAATTGGTGGACCAAGGCTTGGTCGAAAAACGCCTCGATGCCACCAACCGCAAAATCCGCCACCTCTTCGCCACCCCGCAGGCGCAGCCCGTTTACGCGCGCGTCATTGCCGAAAATACCTATTCCACTCAAGTGGCCCTCCAGGGGTTAACCCCCGCCGAACAAGCCCAATTGGGGCAACTCCTCCAACGTGCTCGCCAGAACGTGGCGACCGACTGGGAAGCCGTTCAACGGGGTCAAACCCGCCACTATTAACCACAAAGGAGCCTATTAATTAATGACCGTTCAAATTAAGCCTTGCACCCTATCCGATTTATCAGCCCTTCAAGCCGTGAGCCGCGAAACCTTCACCGCCACGTTTGGCGCTCAAAATACGCCCGCCGACTTAGCGACCTACCTCGACACGGCCTACGCGGCGACCCAACTAACCCAGGAGCTGGAAAATCCCGCGTCGTCCTTCTACTTTATCTTGAAGGATCAAATCGTGGCCGGCTACTTAAAACTTAACACGGACGCTGCCCAAACGGAGGCCATGGGGCCGCACGCCCTAGAGATTGAGCGCATCTACCTGCGGCCAGCCTTCCAAAAACAAGGACTAGGCCGCCACCTCTTTCAGATTGCCCTCGACCAGGCTCAACGCCAACGCAAAACCCAAATTTGGCTTGGGGTGTGGGAACATAACCTCAACGCTCAGGGCTTCTACCACCAGCTCGGGTTTCACCAAATCGGTCAACACACCTTCACGTTAGGGAGCGACCCACAAACCGACTTGATTTACGCCAAATCTCTCTAGCCTAAGCGCCACTCCTCACGCAGTAACCCGTACTGGTAGTCGTCGTGATACCCGTCGGCTAAGCGCTCATTTTGGCGTAACCGGCCCTCGGGTTGAAAACCGGCACGCCGGGCGACCGCGTTACTGGCTAAATTATCCACGGCCGCGCGAATGATAACCTTATTCAGGTCATAGTCTCGAAACGCCAAGTCGCACATCCCCCGAACCGCCTGAGTCATGATGCCCTGTCCCCGAAAGGATGCCCCCAACCAGTACCCAATATCGGTACTGTGGTTCGCGGAATCAAACCGGTTACAGCTGATCATGCCCACCGGTTGCTGCGGCAACCACACCACCAAATTCAGGGACGTCCCCTGCCCTAGATGCTGATTGACTACCCGTAAAAAGGCCGTCTCATCGGCGACCGTGTGGGTAGTCGCCACCCAGGGTAAGTACCGGCCTAAAGTTTCTCGATCCTGGTCAATCAGCGCGAACAACGCCGGTGCGTCCTTTACGGGCCGCGGCATGGCCAAGGCAATCTCCGGTGTGACCTGGTAAGTTAACATTGCTTTAATCCCCTTCGCTTTCAAGTTATACTCAGCATACCATACGAAAACGCGCTCAACGGTTAATTACCCGTTAAGCGCGTTTTTAATTAAACGAATTTAGTTTAAACACTTGTCGCGTTAGGCCTTGTCGACCGCGTGGCCCCCAAAACCGTTCCGTAAGGCGGAAACGACTTTCCCCGTAAAGGTGTCGTCTTCCATCGAACGGTAACGCATCATCAAGGAAAGGGCGATAACTGGCGTTGGCACTTGTTGGTCCAGAGATTCTTGTAAAGTCCACTTACCTTCACCAGAACTGTGCATCGTCCCCCGGATGTCATCCAACTTTGCATCCTTGGAGAAGGCTTCTTGAGCCAGTTCCATGAGCCATGACCGCACAACGGAACCAGAGTTCCACAGACGGGCAACGGCTTCGTTGTCGTAGTTGAATTGGCTGTGTTCCAGCACGTCGAATCCTTCACCGATGGCTTCCATCATCCCGTATTCGATCCCGTTGTGGACCATCTTCAGGTAGTGACCGGAACCAGCGGCACCCGTGTAAAGGTACCCGTTTTCTTGAGCGATTCCTTCAAAGACGGGCTTCAAAGCGGCATCGAAAGCTTCTTGAGAAGTCCCACCGATCATGAAGTTTCCATCGTGCCGGGCACCGGATTGGCCACCGGAAGTCCCACAGTCGAAGAAGTTGATGCCCTTGGCTTCGGCCTTTTCGGCGTCTTCCACGGAGTTCTTCCAGAAGGAGTTCCCCCCGTCAACGATGTAGTCACCCTTGGCTAAGGTATCCGTTAACGTGGCGATCGTGCTTTCAGTTGGCTTGCCGGCTGGCAACATCAACCAAACGATCTTAGGTGATGGTAACTTGCTCAACAGGTCTTCCAAAGACGTTGCGGCTTCGGCACCCAGCTTGGCAGCTTGGTCGACGAAGTCTTGGTTTAAGTCAAATCCAACAACTTCTTGGTCGTGATCCATCATGTTTTGGGCTAAGTTTAACCCCATTTTCCCTAATCCAACTAATCCAATTTTCATTGTTAAATTCCCTTCCTTGGTGAAAAGTCCTAATGCCTTTATCAAACAAACATTATTATATGAAAAAGTTTTACACTTTTCAAGCCTAAAAACTGAAAAAAAGTTACATTCCTAATTTAATGACCGAATTAGCACGATTTAGAGCGGTTTACTGGCCAGCCCCATTCAAAAATAACCGGGCGACCGGTATACTATGAGTAACCACAATCGCTGAGGAGGAATTTTTACATGAAAACACTTACCGTTGACCTGGTACGCCACGGCCAAACGCTCTTTAACATTCTCGACCGCTTACAAGGCTGGTCCGATTCCCCGTTGAGTGCCGCGGGACTGCAAACGGCCGATGAAACCGGCCAGCGGCTAAAAACCGTACACTACGATCATTACTATTCGTCCGATCTCAAACGGGCCATCGATACCGCCCACCACGTAATCGTACCCAACCAGTATAGCCAGGCGGAACCCACCCAACTGAAAGACGTGCGCGAAGTCTACTTCGGCTCGTTTGAAGGGGCCGATAATACCGCTTCTTGGTTGACGGCCGCGAAGCCGCTGGGCTTTAAGACCCAGGCCGAAATTATTGCCCACGGATCTTTTTCCCAAGCCCGTGACGCAATGCACGCCGCCGATCCGTTGCACCTTTCCGAAGACGGCCAGACGTTTGAAACCCGGGTCAACCGGGGACTGCGCACGTTACTGGACCAAAACCAAGATGGGCAACGACTCCTCGTTGTCACCCACGGGACCTATATTCGGTCCCTGGTGCTCCGTTTTGGGGCCCAATTTGACCCGCTGACCGTCTTCCCGGGCAACGGTAGCGTCACCACCCTGACCCTGCAAACGGCCGATAACGCCGCCGGATTTCACGCCGAAGTCACCGCCTACAATCAACTTTAATCCGACAATATGTAGAAAACGTCTCGTCACCGTAAAGTTTCGGTAACGAGACGTTTTTTAATGATGACATTATTTCAATAAGGCCTGTAACCCAGCGGCCAACAAGCCACCCACTAATGGGCCACACATCGGTACCCAGGCGTACGCCCATTCGGCGCTCCCCCGATTCGGGACCGGCAAGATGGTGTAAGCCAACCGGGGACCCCAGTCTCGGGCCGGGTTAATCGCAAAGCCGGTGGTGGTCCCTAACCCCATCCCAATCACGGCGATCAAGGTCCCCACGATGAAGGGTTTCATCCCCTGGGTAAAGTCTCCCAGATTAAGCAGGATGAAGATAAACGCCCAAGTGGCGATGGTTTCGGACAGAAAATTAAACACTGGATTGGCAATCGCCGGTCGGGTCGCGAAAATCCCCACGGAATTCCCGTTTTTCGCCGAAGTCGCCTGGAAGTGCGGTCGGAATTGGATGATGACCAAGGCCGCACCCACGAAGGCCCCCAGAAACTGTCCTAATAAGTACGGCAACACTTGGTCCCACGGGAAGAAACCAAACGCGGCAAACCCGATGGTCACGGCCGGATTCAAATGACCATCCGACCCCAAGCTCCCAGCGACGTAAACCCCCATGGTGACGGCTAACCCCCAGGCTAACGAGATAAAGGTCCAATCGCTACCGGTCCCGTAGGTCTTTTTCAGGTTCACGCTGGCGCATGACCCCGTTCCCAAAGCAATTAAAATCAACGTTCCAAAAAACTCACCAATAAACCCACTCACAGTTACCCACATCCCTAATTTTTTCGTTGGTTTATAAACTCCTTGGTAAGTTTATCATAATTTCAATCTAAAAAGACGGCCCCGGCAAAAAATATTCCCCCGCTAACGTTAATTACACCGTGGATGGAACCGCTACCGAAAACGTGCGGAAACGTTCCCGAAATATCTAATTAAGTCGGCCAGGTTGCGACCACCGGTACCGGTTCCTCAGTCCCAACTAACGAACTGGCTTAATTCGAATCGCCCACCGCCAATTGCACGTGTGCGGTCGCCACCACCCGGGTATTGACGAGCAACTCGATCACGTGATCCCCCGAATAGAGTTTCCGAGTGGTTAACTGGCGCCACGGGCGGGTCAACTGGCCCCATACCGTTTCTCCGGGCTGAATCGTTGTTCGTTTAAGATAGAAGTCTTTCGTGGTCGGGGCTTGCCGCTGACGCACGTAGTGGACCCGGTACCCCAGGTAGACGGAAAGTGGCTGTTCGGTGTCCGCCGTCACCGCATATTGTAGCGTCGTCGCCGTTCCTAAACCAGCGGCCTGATGGACCGGCGTCAACGAACAGGCCGTCAGGTGATCAGCGGCCGTCAGCGCATACCCTTGCAGGGCTAAGGCGGTGGGATTTCCCTGCTTAAACAGGGTGCGTAACCCCCGGGTCAGGATCCAAGTCGTCTGCGGGGTTCGATCCCAGTAGGTCTGTGCCCAGTCGATGACGGCCTGCGGATGATCCTTACTGATATCGTTAAGGTTATTCGCCACGGACTTTTGCACGTACTCACTTTCGTCGGTCATGAGCACCCGCAAAACGGGCCAGATTGGCGTGGGATCGGTCACGTACTGGGCCAACCGACTCCCCCACGGCAACCGCGGTCGTAGCCCCTCACTGGCGAGCCGCCGCACCGCCGCATCCCGGTCATGGGCCCAGCGGAGCATCTGCGCCTCGGTGGCCTGGGGGTAGCGCACCAGAAACGGTCGGATGGCGAATTCACTGCTGGAGTAACGAATCAATTCTTCCAACAAAGACATCGCCGTCGACCAATGAGCTAGTCCGTACCGGGCCACATAATGTGGCAAACAAACGGCCGCTAAGCCCGTAAATTGCGGCGCAATCGCCCGCAAAATCGGGGCGGCCTGTTCAAAATCAGCCGGCAATTGCCGGTGCAGACTGGTCACAATGCGCTCCCGCCGTTCCATCAATTTTAGTTCTGACCAGTCACCAGCCAAACAGTCGCTCAGTAGCTGGTCGGGATGAACCGCAGGAAACTCCCGTTGAACCGCGGCTCCCAAACGTTGAATAAACGTTGGTGAATAAAGCTCTTTTAGTTCCATAAACGCCTCCATCAAGACTAGATTTAGAATTAGTTTACCGCATCCTCGCCCAATAGTTTAATAATCAAGCTAGTTGGCCTGAAGTGGCTCAGTGGCCCCAATTGACTCCCATCCCTGAAAGCCAAATTCGCAAAAATCGTCGGCTAAATCCACCAGCTTTTGGATGCGCGCCCCTTTAATTTTCGCCGATCCCATGGTTTAATGGAGCTAATTATTCCGGTTTTAATTCCGGAGGTCCACACCCGACGACCTAAAAAGCTGACATTTTAACGGGGGGAATCTTCATGACATCATCTAAATTGTTGACGGTGGCCTTAGCGACGCTGTCGGCCGGTCTGGTTTTCGCGGCACCACAACAAGCGTCCGCGGCCAAGGTGCACAAAGCGAACTACCGCGTAGCCAAGTACGCCGGCTTTACCAAGAGCTACCGGACGGGATACCTGACTAACCGTCAGTGGAATTATTCTTTTTATAAATTAAACCAGGCCCTCAACAAGCCCAGCAAGACGGTTGCTTTTAAAATCAAAAATAGTTTAACGCCCGTAAAGGTCAAGAAGACCGGCGTCAACGCGGACCACGAAACGGCTTTTGCGGTCAAATACCAAAAGAAAGTCGCCACGGAGGAATATTGGCGGTCCTACAGCACCCTTTACCCGTACAACTCCTCTAAGCTCGATGCCACGACCGTGACGTCCCAAACGACACCGTACTCCGGTAAAGCCGTCTTACCCCACGGCACCAAGACCAACCAATTAAAGGTCTGGATGACCATCAAACACGGTAATAAGACGGTTTTCTACAAGCACGTCAAGAATGGCTGGAAATACAGTGGGACCATGTAACCTAGTGAAAATAGAGTTTCTTTGGGAAATCATTCTCAGAGAAACTCTATTTTTATTAAGAAATAACTATTAAGGTTCTCGGCGTGATAACCAGTAACTATACAGGGCAATCCCTAGGGCGACCAGCGCCAAAATGATGAGTAGTAACCGCATGTTGGAACACCAGCTTTCTTAGATTTAGTGTATCAAATTCACGACGCTTCGGGGTAATCTCTTTAAATTAGCTTAAGCGTATTATCTTAATAAGAAAAATACGCGGGTGTTACACGATTGACTTATTAAGCGCGTATACTAAACTATAATTAAACGAGACGAAGGGACGACCATCCGGTGAGCAAAATAATTGTGAATTATCAGGAAACTGACCCGTTAGCCCATTCTTTTCGTGTGCAACTAAGTGATTGGTCGGCGGCTAGCTGGGATTTTCCCGCACTCAGTTTTCACGACCAACAACCGGCAGTAGCTTTTGATAGCCGGCAGGCACGCCCCGTTAAACGACAACTTCGCCGTGAAATTAAAGCCACTCAGGGCGTTTTAGTGGTGATTAGTCGTGAAACCTGGCAGTCCGAATGGGTTAATTGGGAAATTAATACAGTGGTTCAGCAGGACAAACAACTTTTAGCCGTTAAATTAGATGCGACCAGCATCACACCGCTGGCTTTATTTGAAGCGGATCCGCTGTGGATTAATTCGTTTGATCCCCACGCGTTGGCCCAAGGATCGATTTAATTTTCAAACAGGCCTTGCATTTATATTCATTATTGGTAGAATAGATTAAGTAATGGAGAGTTGGCAGAGTGGTAATGCACCGGACTCGAAATCCGGCGAACCGGCTAATACCGGCGCGCAGGTTCAAATCCTGTACTCTCCTTAATAAAAACACTCAAATCAATTGATTTGAGTGTTTTTTTGTGGACTCATACATAGCCACACAAAAAGACCACTCCCCCGCGGATGGTAGAGTGGTCTCGTCTTCTGGATTCTTCTATCCTAGCAGTAACCCTGATCAGACACAATTAATTTGTCGGGTAGGCTCAGTGAACTATCTAAGCCCCTAAAGTTGGTAACCAAACGAGTAACCCGCTTAAGATCACCATCAGCACCAACGCCAACGCGTGCCACTTGCGGTTACGCACGAAAATGGCGATGTATTCGCGCAGAACCGCGTTTGGTAAGAAGAAACCCGCCGTACGTGAGCCAATTCCGTCGGCCGCTAGTCCTACCTGCCGGGCAATCATCCCCGCCCGAAAGGTATGATAATTATTAGTAACAAAGATCACTCGTGGCCGAGCTATTCCACTCGCCTGAATGATGGCCTGACTAAATTTTAAGTTCTCAAACGTGCTGGTTGACCGTTTCTCCGCAACGCCCGCCGTAGCGGGTAACCCCTGAGTCAACGCATAGGCCAGCATGGCTTGGCCTTCCGGGACCGTTTCGTCGGCACCCTGGCCCCCCGAAAAAATCATTTTAACCGGGTGTCCTGTCTTCGCCTGTTGCTTTCGGTAAAAGACCAAGCCCCGATCAATTCGTTGCTGCAACAATGGTGACACCTGATCGCCGTCTAAGAGCCCGGCCCCCAAGACAATGATAAAGTCTTGCCGCCACCGCGGGTGATTAAATTGGTACACCACCAACATGGTCAGGTAATTGTAGAACCAAAACGCCACGTAAAAGATTCCCAAATTAACCAGAACCACCAGAAACTCATCAACCAACGCTGGTAAAAACCGCCCCGCCACCTGATTGACCCAAGGCAGTAGTAGGATGGCTAACCCCAACCATAGCGTCAACATGTTGGCCAGGGTGTGCTGCTCCCGTCGCCAGACCAACCATGCATTCCACAAGAGTAGGAAGGCTTGCAATAGGAAGGCCAAGCCAACCGCCATCAGAAATATCACGAATAGTCCCACGCTGACAATAATCAAAATCCGGTTTTCCGTTCCCAAAATCGTCATGGCTAACACCGCTAAAAAACTATACAGGGTCGCCGAGAACCATAACCCGTTACTTAACCGGCACTTATCCCGTTGATAACGCCAAGTAAAAATCAGGCCCAACCCGATGGGCACCGCCCAAAGCCAATACCAAACCGTGGGAATGGCCGCTACGTATTGTTGTGACATTCGTTTCTCCTCCTAATGATTTCCACTATTGAGAATAGCATAAATCTCGCTAATTGACGGGTTAGACCCCTTCTCCCGTTCAAAAAACCCGTCCCCCGGTTTTCCGGGGAACGGGCTACTGATTTAAACTTAATAATTCATCAAACTGAAGACGTCGTAGCCCTTCAATTGATCACGACCGTGTAAGGCGTCTAATTCGATCAAGAAGGCCGTGCCGACCACGACTCCGCCCAAGTCCTCGACCAACTTAATGGTGGCGCCAATCGTGCCCCCAGTGGCCAATAAATCGTCGGTCACCAAGACCCGTTGTCCGGGCTTGATAGCATCCTTGTGCAGGTACAGCGACGACGTGCCGTATTCCAGGTCATAGCTGGCCTTCACGGTCGCCCGTGGCAGCTTACCTTCCTTCCGTGCCGGGGCAAAACCCACGCCTAATTCATAAGCGACCGGGCACCCCACGATAAAGCCCCGGGCTTCGGGGCCCACAATCATTTCAACGCCCTTATCTTTAGCGTACTGAACGATTTGATCAGTTGCCGCGTGGAACGCCTCACCGTCCGCCATTAATGGGGAGATGTCGCGGAAGACAACGCCCTTTTCTGGGTAATCAGGAACACTTGCAATGTATTTGGTAAAATCAATGGCCATGTTAAAATTAACTCCTTTATTTTAGGTCGATGAGGCTCTGGAGACGCTGCGTTAACGCCGAATCCGAACAAAGTAAGAGGTCTTGTTCGGTCTGCATCTGCTGCTGTCGTAACTGATAACTCGGGGCACTCGTCAAATCCTGATGTCCCGGTTGCGTGACCGCATCCATGATGCCGTGAGCAATCGAAATGAACCCGCATTCGAAGAAGACCTGGATCATAAAGACCAGTTGGGTGCGGGGGATTTGAATAAACGTGCTGAGTTGCGCCAATTGATGACCCACGTCGACGTGTTGGTGTGTTGCAACGAACTTAAATAGTTTAGCATATTGTGGGCGAGAAGGCATCCCTAAACGCGAAAGACTTTCCTTCTCGTAGAGATAGGCCGTCAACCGGGTAGGTTTAAGTTGCGTCATCGCCGCCGTCAAATCGGTCGTCAAGTCGGGACAATCAACCAGGTAAACCGGCTGATCGTCCGCGATTGGCGTCAAGGGTTGCCCCGTGTAAAGTACCGCCGTAGCCGTAGCGGGCAAATGATCGGCCAACTGCTGATACACATTTTGATGAAAGAACACGTAGGTTCCCGGCGTCGTGAACATCGCCTGGTGAAGTCGTGTGGTTCGAGCGACTACCACGGCTGGTTCTTGAGTTTGTAAGTCCTTCACCATAACCTGTAAGGAATGTCGGCCCTGCCAGACGTTATCTTCCAACGTCCCCAACACGGCCACCCGTTGGGCCTGTTCTAAAGCCGCCACGTTAGCGCCCGCACCGAACTGAATAGCATTCAACCGGCTACTACCCGTCTGCAACTGAAACTTCAGGTGATCGTGCGTCTTGCCAATGGCCTTCACCTGCGTGACGCTTTCCGGTTCGAAAGCAAAAACGGGTTGCGGATTGTCCGTCCCAAACGGGGCCAACTGAGCCAGATCGTGATACAACGCCATCGTGGCAGCGGGCACCGCCAACGTCGCCGCCACGGTCACATCGCTGGGGCCTTGATCGGCCAAGTGTTGCTCGACTGCAGCGGCGTCTAAAGCGTCCGCTAACGCCGGTAACTGATCGGCTGGCACCGTGAGTCCCACCGCCATGTGGTGGCCCCCAAAGGCCGTCATGAGATCGCGGTGTTGGTCGAGCGCTCCGAAGAGGTTAAAGGCCTCGACACTACGGCCAGAGCCCTTAGCCCGGCCCTCATCGTTAATGTTTAACACCAGCGTCGGTTTCCCGGTCTGTTCAACCACCTTACTGGCGACAATGCCCAAGACCCCCTCGTGCCAGTCATGGCCACTAATAACTAGTGCCTGACGAGTCTGGTGTTGGGCATCGGTGGCTTGGGCCAACGCCGCCGTACTAATTTTAGCCACCAGTTCCTGCCGCCGCCGATTCTCCTGTTCGGTCTGTTGGGCCAACTCCTGTGCAACGGTCTCATCCAACGTCGTTAACAACTTGACGGCCGGAGCCGCATCGCCTAACCGTCCCAGGGCGTTCAAACGGGGGGCCAGGCCAAATCCAATCGATTGTTCGGTCAACTCATCCGGCTGAATCCCCGCCGTTTTCATCAACGCCCGCAAACCGGGACGTTCGTCTTGTTTGAGCAACGCCAACCCGAAATACACCAGCACCCGGTTCTCGTCAACCACGGGCACTAAATCCGCCACGGTCCCAATCGCCGCTAAATCCAATAGGTCCTGAGGAATTTCTTCGCGTAAGGCCTGAGCCACCTTAAAGGCCACCCCGGCGCCGGAAAGACCACCAAACGGGTACTCCGCGCCGGGATACCGCGGGTGAATGATGGCGTAAGCGGCGGGCAATTCCTGCGGCAAGTCGTGGTGGTCGGTCACCACCACATCCACCCCCGCTTCGTTGGCGGCCGCGATGGCGGCATTTCCCGCAACCCCGTTATCGACCGTTACGAATAGCTGCGTTCCCGCCGCAATCAGTTTTTGAAACGCCGCGACGTTGGGCCCGTAACCGTCGGTAAACCGGTTGGGAATGTAGTAGTTGACCTTAGCTCCCAGTTCGTTTAAGGTTTCGTACATGATCGACGTACTGGTCACGCCATCGGCATCGTAATCCCCGTAAATGGTGATCTGTTGGTCCGCCGCAATTGCGTCCTCGATTCGGTCGACGCCTTTTTGCATATCGTGCAGTAAGAAGGCGTCGTGCAGCTGTTCCGGTCCCGGATTTAAGAAGGCCTGGACGGCTTCAACCGTGTCCACTCCCCGATTCTGTAGAATCTGCGCGACGATGGGCGAGACCTGAGCTTCCTTGGCCAAAGTCTGTGCCGTGGCGGACGGTTGGTCCACGTGCTGGTTGTTCCAATGATATTGGGCCGCAATCATTCCACTGTCATCCTTTCTAAAAGACATGAAGAGTGGTGACCACGCACCACTCTTCGTTATTTTCCTGCTTATTTAGCTGCGAGTTTTGCCTGGAGGTCCTTCACCTGGGCCTCGAGGTCTTGAATCTGCTTATCTTGTTGCCCGACCGTTTGCTTCCCGGAATTCTTTAACCGTTTTTGCAAGCGCTGGTTGTCGTCGTCTAAGGCCTTGATGCGTTGCTGACTGCTCTTCTCCAGTTCCTTATACGCCCGATTGTGTTGAAACGTCGTGATCGTCGAAAACAGAATCACCAGCACCGCCCCAATCAGGATGGAAACGAGTAATAAAAGAATTAACGGCCAGTGGACCGTGGTGAACCCGAACGAAACGGGCACCGATTCCACGTTGAGGATTGCAAAGACCGCTACCACGATGACCAACAAAATGGTCACGATAATCCGCCACTGATTCTTCAAACCTTGGTCGCCTCCGTTTTTTTCTGAAACGCTACCGGAATCTCATCAAAATCCTTGACCACCCGGGTGTTCGCGAAGACTTCCCGAGCTTGGTGCTGTAACTCCGCGGCTAGTTTCCCCGTGTAACGCGCCGAAATATGGTTCAATAACAACATCTTCACGTGAGCCCGTTTGGCTAACTCCGCCGCTTGAATATTTGTGGAATGGTAGTAGGCCCGCGCGAGTTTTCCTTCGCCCTTCGCAAAGGTGCTTTCGTGCACCAAGACGTTGGCGTTACGCGCCAGCTTCTCGGCGTTTGGCGTCTGCCGCGTATCACCCAAAATTGCCACGATTCTGCCCGGTTGCGCGGGTCCCAGATAATCTTGGCCGTTGATCACCCGACCATCGGCTAAGGTCACAGTCTTCCCGGCCTTCAGCTGACCGTAAAGGGGACCGGATGGTACCTGATCGGCCCGCAAGCGGTCCACCATTAGTTCTCCCGGATGGTCCTTTTCGACCACTCGGTACCCGTAACACGCGATGCGGTGATCCAAATGAGCCGCAAAGACCTGGAACTTATTGTCTTCAAAAACTAAGCCGTCGCCATTGATCTCTTGGTAATGGATCTTATACGCTAACTTAGTTTCGGTGACCCGCATGCTAACTTCCACGAAGTCCCGAATTCCCTTGGGGCCATAGATGGTTAGCGGCGAGTTGCCGCCCTGAAACGACCGACTACTTAACAGTCCCGGCAACCCAAAAATGTGATCGCCGTGGAGGTGCGTAATAAAAATTTTATCAATTTTACGGGGTTTTAGCGTGGTCCGCAAGATTTGATGCTGCGTCGCTTCCCCCACGTCAAACAACCAGACCGAATTTCGTTCATCCAGCAGGCGTAATGCCGTACTCGTGACATTCCGAAACTTTCCGGGTGATCCAGCACCCGTTCCTAAAAATTCAATTTCCATATTTTTTTCGTTCCTATCTAATTGTTTTAAAGTCCGTTCACTATTTTAGGGGATTTTAGGGTAAATCGCAACTTTTGTCTTCGCCTTGACGCCGAGAATAAGATTAGGGTTCTCCCCTTAAATTCGGTATAATTAGGGTATTCAAGAGGAGGTGGGACCCGTGCGTTTAATTGATTTTGACCGGTCAACCAGTGATCTAGCGCCCCAACTACGACTCTACGTGGAAGGCACGCCAAATCAAGCGCTGCAAGACTTACGCGTGCAAGGCGACCGGCTCGACCTCATCACGGGAGCGGGGCGGCCGTTGACCCTAGATCAATTTCGGGCACGCACCCAACAGGTCAGCCCTACCGCGAGTCTCTTCTTAGCGGGACCGCCGCCGCAACGGCTTTACGGTTACCGACTAATTCCCCAATGTCTATTATTGGGTTAAAGGAGTGCTTACCATGCGTTTATCACCAACCGCCCTATTGATGGGCCTGGGTCTCAGTTGTTTATTGGTTGGCCTCAGTGGCTGCCAACCCAAAGCGCAACAAAGTAGTACCAGTTTTAAAAATGCCAGCTCGTCTAGTCACCGCTACCAAGCTAAAAAACCTGCGGCCGCGGTGAGCCAATCCTCATCTCAAAAATTTAAACAAGATTTTCACCCCACGAAGGCCCAGACCAAGAGCCACCATTACGTAAAATCGGGCGCGCTCACCCAAACGGGCCAGTACACTTACGATAGCGTGGGGACGAAATTAACCTTGGCGCAGGTCCAACACCCGCAAACCACCCTTAAAAGTGGTCCCTTTACTTACCGACTGACCACGGTTCGCTTGATACGCAACGTCGCTGAAACGGCTGACGCTAAGAAAATGGCGGCTCAGGCGTTGAATCTGAATACCGTTAAGAGCCCCTACTACACGCTACAAGTTAAGTTTACCATTATCAATCACCGTCACCAGGATTTAACGACTGACGGCATCAAGGGAATTCGGTTAGGCACCCAGACCGATGCGCCCTTACTCACCGCGGCCACACAACTCAGTGACGCCAGTGCCGGTAAGACCGTGCCGGCCAATAGTCGCCTCAACACCTACGCCACCGGTCTGGCCAGTCAGGGGACCGCGCCCACCTTTAAGCGGATCAAGATTGCCTTTGCCGGTGCCTACACCGCTACCCAAAAACAAGTCGTGGCGCCCAGCGCTTGGCTCACCACTAAAATCGAATAGTCTCTAGCAATCAAAATGCGCGTACCCGAAATCGTGGGTACGCGCATTTTAGTTGGCGTTTAAGCCATGTATTCAAAACTAAAGTCCGCAATTTGAACCGTGTCCCCGTTTTGGGCACCCTGATCCCGTAAGGCGTTGTCCACACCCATGCCCCGCATCTGCCGGGCAAAGCGCAGGAGACTTTCGTCGTGATTGATGTCGGTCATCTTAAATAACTTCTCGAGCTTGTCGCCACTTAAGATCCAAACTCCATCCTGGTCGCGAGTAATGGTAAAGTCTGGCGTCTGGTGGAAATCGTACTCGGCCGTCTTGACCGTGGCCTCCTTGACCGGGAACTTCGGCGTCTGAGTCAAAACTTCGGCGGTCCGTTGTAGCAACGGCGTCAACCCGTCGTGGGTAATGGTTGAGATGGCAAAGACTTCCGGCGTTTGCGCCAACATCTCGTCTTGAACTAGATGCTGTTTGAACGTCGCCAGATTTTCGGCGGCATCCGGCATGTCCATCTTGTTGGCCACCACGATTTGGGGACGCTTCAAGATATCCGGATCGTAAGCTTCCAATTCACGGTTGATCTTTTCAAAGTCATCGTACGGATCACGGCCTTCCACGCCACTCATATCAATCACGTGCAGGATCACCCGCGTCCGTTCGACGTGCCGTAAGAATTGGAACCCTAACCCAATCCCCTTAGCGGCCCCTTCGATCAGCCCCGGTAAATCGGCCATCACAAAGTCTTGGCCGTCGGGTAATCGGACCATTCCCAGGTTCGGGACCAACGTGGTAAAGTGGTATTCCGCAATCTTGGGTTTAGCACTGGTGACGGTTGCCAGTAGCGTCGACTTGCCCACCGAGGGGAACCCGACCAGACCCACGTCGGCCAAAACCTTTAACTCCAACCGCACTTCAAACTCTTCACCGGGTTCTCCGTTCTCGGCAATTTCGGGTGCCGGGTTCTTCGGGGAAGCAAAGTGAATGTTGCCTCGACCACCCCGACCACCGTGAGCGACAACCACGGAATCGTCATCCCCCACTAAATCACCGATGACGGTACCGGTGACGTTATTGATCACCGTCGTGCCTTGGGGGACCTGGATAATTAGATCGTCGGCACCGCGGCCGGTCATCGACTTGATGGCCCCGTTGCCCCCGTTCTTGGCCTTGAACTTCCGTTGATACCGGAAGTCCATCAGCGTCCGCAAGCCTTGGTCAACCACGAACACAACGTTACCGCCGCGCCCGCCGTCCCCACCGGCTGGTCCGCCGTTAGGCACAAATTTTTCTCGCCGGAAGGCAACCATTCCGTTGCCCCCGTTACCGGCCTTCACATTAATTTTAACTTGATCTACAAACATATTAATTTCCTCATTTTCTTAATCAGTTCAGTGACGTGACGGTCACCTACGTCCGCTTGCCAGTATACCGACAAACCGGCGCGGCGTCAAAGTTTCGTCGGCGTTCGGGGATTTTTGATCTCCGCGGTATCGGCCTTTAGGGTCAATAAAATCGTCTGCGCGACCGTTTTATTAATTCCCAGCGCTTGCAGGTCCGCGACTTCGGCCGCCCCAATCTTCTTGGTTGAGCCAAACTTACGTAATAGTTTATTCCGCGTCTTCGGACCCACGCCCGGGATCGTATCCAACTTCGAGCTCAGCGAATGCTTGGTGTGCACCTGTCGGTGGAAAGTGATGGCGAACCGGTGCACCTCATCTTGAATCCGTTGAACCAAGTAAAATCCCTGACTTTGCGGATCCAAGTGCACGTGTTGGTCGGCCGGGCCAAACAACAGATCGGCAGTCTTATGGTGGTCGTTTTTGACCATCCCGGCAACTGGAATGTGGAGGTCTAATTCGTCTTCTAAAACTTCCTTAACGGCATTCATCTGAATGTCGCCCCCGTCCATTAGAATCAGGTCCGGTAGCGGTGCATGTTCCTTTAGTAGCCGCGTATAGCGTCGCCGAATGACTTCTAGCGTGCTGGCCGTTTCGTCGGCATGATCGACGGTTCTTAACTTGTACTTCCGGTAAAGCTTCTTGTTGGGTTGCCCGTCGACGAAAACAACCATGGCCGAAACCAAATCGGCTCCCTGAATATGGGAATGGTCAAAGGCTTCGATCTTATGCCCCGGCGCAATCCCTAACGCATCGGTAATCTCCTTCATGGCCCCAGTGGTCTTACTTTCATCCAGCTCCAAGAGCCGAAACTTCTCTTCTAAGACCAACCGGGCGTTCTTGCCCGCCATGTCCAAAAGATCCCGTTTGGTCCCCCGCTGCGGCGTTCGGACGGGCACGTGAAGCAAGGATTCAATCATCTCACCGTCGATGCTAGCCGGCACCAGGATCTCCCGGGGCAAGACCGTATTCTTCCGTTGATAGAACTGGACGATAAAGCTAGCCAATTCCTCTTCGGCCGTATTGACCACCGGGAACAGCCGTTTTTCACGCTTCATTAACCGGGCTTGGCGGATAAAGAAGACCTGAATCGACAACCAGCCCTTGTCCAGGTAGAAATTAAAGATGTCCCGGGGCGTGTGGTCGTTCGAAATAATCTTTTGTTTTTCCACCGTCGCTTCGATGTAACGAATCTGATCGCGTAAATCGCCGGCCCGTTCGTAGGCCATCTCGGCCGCAGCCGCCTCCATCCGTTCGTGTAATTCCTTTTCAGCGCGCCCCACGTTGCCGTTTAGAAACGACTTGATCTTGCGAATCTGGCGGTCGTAGTCGGCCTGGGGCACCGCTTTAAAGCACGCTCCCAGGCACTGCCCCATGTGATAATACAGACACGGGCGTCCCTGATACCCGGTACACCGGCGCAACGGATAAACCTTTTGTAAGAAATGAATGGTTTCTTCGGCCGCATAGACGTTTGGATAGGGACCAAAGTAGTAGCCCCCATCCTTTTTAATTTCGTTCACCAATAATAGTTGGGGGTCCCGTTCGTGGGTAATTTTGATGTAGGGATACCCCGTCCCCCGCTTCAATTTAATATTAAAGTACGGCTGGTGCTTCTGAATCAGGGTGATTTCGAGTAAGAAGGCTTCCTTGTCGGTCGACGTGATGATCGTTTCGAAGTCCACGATTTCACTGACCAGTTGCGCCGTCTTTCCCGTATGGCTACTCTTAAAGTAAGAACGCACCCGGTTCTTGAGGTTCTTGGCCTTACCAACGTAAATAATCTGACTGTTCAGATTTTTCATCAGGTAACACCCGGGTAAATCCGGAAGCAAGGCCAGCTTGTGTTCGAGGTATTCCGATGCCACGACGATCCCTCCATTTCTTAAATTAGCTAGTAAATTATAAGCCGAATCCCTGTTCGGCGCAAGCAATCCACCCGTGGGTTGGGCTAACCTGCGTTCTAAAATGACAAACACCAGAAGTTCTGCTATGATAGCTGAAAGGACATCAGGAGGTGGCAGCATGGCACTTAAGGTAAAGCGACAAGACGATTTAGACTCCATGTTCGGCAAGTTTGCCCAAATGGATCCCAAGGACGAAAAGCGCGATAAGTTCTTAAAGCGCGAAGACGCCCACAAAGACAACAAACGCGCCAAGGGTCTCACGAAGACCGATCAAGCCAAAATCGAACACGACAACCAATAATCCCACCGTCCAAGTTGGGAAAAGCCCTCACGGAATTCGTTCCGTGAGGGCTTTTTGCTTACTTTTCAGCCTGATAGCCGTTGGGGTAACGGGCGTTTAAGCGGTCAATGTTACTCTGAGCGACTTCATCAAAGTCGATGTCGGCCCACTGAGCAATCTGACTCAGGTACCACAATACGTCGCCCATTTCTTTCACTAAAGCGTCGTGATCGAGGTCCTTACCGTGAAAGGTGTACTTCTTAATCAATTCGACGACCTGCCCGGATTCGCCGGCTAGTCCCAACGCACAGTTGGTCAAAACCTGCTCATTGCCGTAAAGTGTCCGGTTCGCTGCTTTCTGATAGTCACTAAATTCCACGGTTATTCCTCCCCAAAGGCTTGTTGTTCAATCCACTGCCACACGGCATCCTTCCCCGTCTTTTGCGGCGCGGAAAAGAGGATAATATTGTCGGCATTGGGTAATTCCAACGTTTTTTTGATTTGACTGATGGTCTGGTTCCACTTGCCCCGCGCAACCTTATCACTCTTAGTCGCCACGATCAGCGTGGGCAGTTGGTAGTAGGCCAACCACTGATACATCTGGACATCCGCCGCCGTGGGCGCATGTCGGGCATCGATCAACGAAACCACCCCTTTTAACTGATCGCGTTGGGTCAGGTAGGTTTCAATCATCTGCCCCCACTTTTCGCGGTCCGCCTTTGAGACCTTCGCGTAGCCGTAGCCGGGCACATCAACGAAGTACAGTTGATCTTCCACGTTGTAGAAATTCAACGTCTGCGTCTTACCCGGCTGACTGGAGGTGCGTGCGTAGGCGCGCCGATTGATCAACACGTTAGTCAGCGATGACTTCCCAACGTTTGAGCGGCCCACCAGGGCAATCTCCGGGTACCCCGTCGTGGGATACTGACTGGGTTGTACCGCGCTCATAACTAGTTCCACGTGATTAACTTCCATTGCTTCGTGTCATCCTCTCCAAAATTGTCTTTCATTATTCTAACACAGAACGACCAGCCGTACCGGTGTCTTTCCCGGTCGGGTGACCGAGTAAGCGGTTGAATCCCCCGGATTAACCGGGTTTGTCCTGCCCGATAAAATCTTAAATTACCAGTCCCATCAAAAGATCAGAGTGTGACAAACGGCGATTTGCTGACGAGCAGCCTTTTGGCGCACGTTTCGCCATCAGATATTCGGAGCACAAAAAAAGTCTGAGACTTTTGTCCCAGACTTTTTGGCACTTCAATTATGAGGCCTTTTGGTCCCGTAAAACTAATTCGGGTTGCGCGTGATCCGTCACCGTTGCGGCCGTGATGATCACCTTAGCCACGTCGTGTCGACTTGGTAAGTCGAACATGATGTCACGCATTACGTCTTCAATAATTGACCGCAAGCCCCGCGCCCCGGTGTTCCGAGAAATCGCTAACTTAGCCATTTCCCGTAACGCTGCGGGTTGGAATTCGAGTTGCACGTCGTCTAAGGACAACAGCTTCTCGTATTGCTTGACCAGTGCGTTCTTGGGTTCCGTTAAGATCCGAACCAAATCGTTTTCGTCTAGCTTTTCCAAGGCCGTTAAGATTGGCAATCGCCCGATAAATTCGGGAATCAGGCCAAACTCTAACAGGTCTTCCGGAATAACGTGTTGCATCAGGCTATCCCCAGACGCGAGTACCTTTTGCTCCTTAGTATCGGCCCCAAACCCAATCGTTTGATCGCCTAACCGGCGCTTTACGATACTATCGATGCCGTCGAAGGCCCCACCCACGATAAACAGAATGTTGGTGGTGTCAATTTGAATAAACTCCTGTTGGGGATGCTTCCGACCACCCTGCGGCGGCACGTTCGCAATCGTTCCTTCCAAGATTTTCAGGAGGGCTTGTTGAACCCCTTCACCGGAAACGTCCCGGGTAATTGAGACGTTTTCAGCCTTCTTAGCAATCTTATCGATTTCATCAATGTAGATAATCCCCTTCTCGGCCCGATCCACGTCGTAATCGGCGTTTTGCAGGAGCTTCAAGAGAATGTTTTCCACGTCTTCACCAACGTAACCCGCTTCGGTCAAGGTCGTGGCGTCCGCAATGGCAAACGGCACGTTTAACATTTTGGCGAGACTTTGGGCTAAGTAAGTCTTCCCAGACCCGGTCGGTCCAATGACGGCGATGTTACTCTTCTGGAGTTCCGGACCGCCATCGTCCTTAGCCATTTCGTTGACCCGCTTATAATGGTTATAAACGGCCACGGATAAGGTCCGCTTGGCTTCGTTTTGGCCAATCACGTATTGGTCAAGGTTCTTCACGATTTCAGCCGGCGTTGGCACTTCTAAGGTTTCTTGTGCGTTGTCCTGGCTAAATTCTTCGTCAATGATTTCTTTACATAAATCGATACATTCATTACAGATGTAAACACCCGGACCAGCAACGATCTTTTGAACTTGATCTTGGGTCTTTCCGCAAAAAGAGCAGGTCACTGGGCCATTGGTTTCGGTGTTTTCAAACAATAAACTCACCCTTTCTATCCGGGCTAGTGCCCATCTCTCGGTCAGTTAATCCGCTAAACTACCGGATTATCCCGTCATTGGTGTACTATACCACAGATATGAACGTTAGAGAATCAATTCGCCTTCTCAACCAGTTGGCGGCGGAGATGATCAGATCATCCCTAAAAAGAAAAACCGGAACAACGAAAACGTCGTCCCGGTCCAGATTACGCTGATAACGGCTTAGTCGTTGTCTGCGTCCTTCTTCTTGTCTTGCTTAGCGGAGTCGGCGATCATGTCAACAGCGCTCTTGATGGCGATGTCATGCTTCAGCATGTCGTCGGACAGAGCACTGCGAACGGCGCTTTCTTCCATGCCGTATTGGCCGGCAAGATCCTTAACTTCAGCCTTGACTTGGTCTTCAGTTGGTTCGATCTTTTCAGCTTCCACAACGGCTTCTAAGACCAAGTTCGTCTTAACCCGCTTTTCGGCACCGTCGGCGAATTGCTTCCGCAAGTCGTCTTCCGTCGTCCCGGTCAATTGGAAGTACATCTTTGGCTGGATGCCTTGTTGTTGCATGTTAGCCAAGTATTGTTCCATTTGACGATCAATGTCGTCTTTCATCATGGCTTCTGGCACGTCACCGATTTCGGCGTTGTCAACAGCTTCGCTGATGGCTTCGTCTTCAATCGCATCGTGAGCCGCATGCGTCTTTTCTTCCTTCAAACGGTCCTTGGTCTTAGCTTGTAATTCTTCTAAGCTGTCAACGTCTTCGTCAACGTCCTTAGCGAATTCATCGTCTAATTCAGGAAGTTGCTTTTCCTTAACTTCGTGGATCGTGACCTTGAAGGTAGCTTCTTTGTCTTGTAAGTCCTTAGCTTGGTAATCCTTAGGGAACGTAACCTTAACGTCCACGTCGTCACCCGCTTTGTGACCAACTAATTGGTCTTCGAAGCCAGGGATGAAGGAGTTAGAGCCTAATTCCAAGGAGTAGTTGTCGGCCTTACCGCCATCGAATTGCTTGCCATCAACGTAACCGTCGAAGTCAATGACCACCGTGTCGCCCTTAGCGGCTGGTTGGTCTTCCTTCAACACTAATTCGGCTTGTTGTTGACGTTGCTTTTCTAATTCAGCGTCGATGTCCTTTTGGTAAACCCGCGTGTTTTGTTTCGTGACACTCAGGCCCTTGTAGTCGCCCAACTTAACGTCTGGCTTAACCGTGACAACGGCCTTCAAAACCCAAGCCTTACCCTTATCCATGGATTCAACGTCCACTTGGGGTTGGTCAACGGGGTCGATGGCCGTTTCCTTGATAGCTTCTTCGTAAGCATCAGGTAAAACAATGTTTAAGGCATCTTGGTACAATGCTTCTTCACCGTACATTTGGTCGAAGATTTGACGAGGCACACGGCCCTTACGGAAACCAGGCACAGCCAGGTTTTTCTTGGTGCGTTGGAATGCTTTGTCTAAGCCTTCCTTAATCTTATCAGGCGCAATTTCAAAGGTTAATTCACCCTTGTTTGCTTCCTTTTTTTCCCACTTTGCAGCCATTGTATTCCCTCCGAAATGAAAGATATTACTATTTACAATTCTAGCAATTGCATACTGTCTTAGTGTACCTTAACCGTTGCCAATTGTAAAATGATTTTTGCCTAAAAGCCGTGAACGGCGCGGATTCGCTCCCCTAAGTCACCACGGTAACGAATCCAGACGGCCCTAAAATGGTACCATTTTTCTTAAACGGCGACAAGTCACACAAAACGCGTACCGGTTGACTGCCGGTACGCGTGAATTTGCCTTTAAATTATGAAGCAGTCGGCGCTGTGGCAGCCAACTGGGCGCGGGCCCGGTCTAACTCAGCTCGAATCTGATCAAACCCAGTCCCGCCTAGGGAGTGCCGGCGTTGCACGGCCACTTTGGCGTCCAAATCATGGTACACGTCCGCTTGGATCAACGGCGAAATCTGCTGATACTCGGCTAGAGGAATGTCCTGTAGCGTTCGGTGATTGCGTAATCCGTCCAGCACTAATTTCCCTACAATGGCGTGAGCTTGCCGGAAAGGAATACCCTTGTTAGCCAGATAATCCGCCAACTCGGTGGCGTTGGAAAAATCATTGGTCGTGGCGTGGGCCATCCGCTGTTCGTTGACCGTGAGTGTCTGCAACATGCCCGTAAAGACGTGCAGACAAGTCAGCAGGGTGTTCACCGTGTCAAAGGCCCCTTCCTTATCTTCCTGCAGGTCTTTATTGTAGGCCAAGGGTAAACCCTTCATCACGGTCAGCAAGCTCATCAGATGCCCATATACTCGTCCCGACTTTCCCCGGATTAATTCGGCCATGTCGGGGTTCTTCTTCTGGGGCATGATCGAGCTTCCCGTGGAAAATTGGTCGCTCAAACTAATGTAGTTGAATTCATAACTGCTCCAACTCACGATTTCCTCACAAAACCGTGACAGGTGCATCATCAAAATTGCGGCGTTACTGAGAAATTCCAACACAAAGTCTCTATCCGATACGGCGTCTAAACTATTATGATAAACGGCCCCAAATCCCAGGAGTTGGGCGCTATATTCCCGGTCGATGGGAAAAGTCGTTCCCGCTAACGCCGCGGCTCCCAAGGGTGAAATATCCGTGTGTTGCTGGTTAAAGGTCAACCGTTCGGCATCCCGGCGAAACATCTGGTAATACGCCAATAGGTAATGAGCGTACGAAATCGGTTGCGCGTGTTGTAAATGAGTGTAACCCGGCATCACGGTCTCTACATGTTGGGCTGCCTTATCCACCAGTACCGTTTCCAGTTGGTGAAGCCGCGCGAGAATCAACGGTAAGCGGTGCTTAAGGTAGAGGTGTAAATCGGTAGCCACCTGATCGTTGCGGGACCGGGCCGTGTGTAATTTCCCGGCGACCGGGCCAATCTCGGCGGTCAATAAGGCCTCAATGTTCATGTGAATGTCCTCGTTGACCGTCGAAAATTCCAATTTTCCGGCCCGCAATCGTTGGTTGAGCGTTTCCAGACCGGCCACGATTTGAGCAACGTCGGCGGCGGGCAAAATCCCCGTCTTCTTTAACATCTTGACGTGGGCCAACGACCCAGCGATATCTTCGGCGGCCAATTCCTGGTCAAAACCGATTGAAGCCCCGAAATCGTCAACGTACTGATCACCGGTGGCTGTAAACCGGCCACCCCAGAGTTTTTGGGTACTCATGGCATCGGCTCCTTCGTAGTTGATTGAGCGGCAACCTTAGCTTGTACCTGCGCATTGACCTGTGTTGGAAGCCCCCAGAGCTTGATAAAACCTACGGCCGCTTGTTGGTCAAATTCATCGGCCGCCGTGTAGGTCGCCAATTCTTTGTTATACAGGGAATTTGGCGACTTCCGGCCTTCGGTGATCACGTTGCCCTTAAAGAGCTGGACTCGCACCACACCGTTGACGACTTGCTGCGTCTGTTTCAAGAACGCCACCATGGCAGCCATTAACGGTGAGAACCACAGACCATTGTAGATGGTGTCGGCTAGCTTTTGTTCGATCAGCGGTTTGAAGTGGGCCAGTTCCCGTTCAAAAGTCAGGTCTTCAAGATCCTGATGGGCCTTCAACAAGACCGTGGCGGCCGGTGCCTCATAGACCTCCCGGGATTTAATGCCGACCAACCGGTTTTCGATGTGGTCAATCCGTCCAATACCGTGTTGACCGGCAATTTTATCCAACTTCATAATCAGGGTCGCCAGATCTAGGGACTCGCCGTCTAAGGCGACCGGGACCCCAGCTTCAAAGGTAATTTCTAGGGTCGTCGGCTGGTCTGGCGTTGCCGTTAAGGCATTGGTCCGGTCAAAGGCGTCGGCGGGTGCAGCCGTCCAAGGATCTTCGAGCACTCCACATTCGTTTGCCCGGCCCCACAAATTTTCGTCAATAGAATAGGGACTATCCAAGTTGATGGGCACGGGAATGTTGTGTTGTTTAGCATAGTCAATCTCCTCTTCCCGTGACCAATGCCAGTCCCGCACGGGGGCTTCAATCTGAATATCGGGGGCTAAGGCGTGAATTGCAACCTCGAATCGAACCTGATCGTTGCCCTTGCCGGTACACCCGTGAGCAATCGCCGTGGCGTGCTCTTGTTTCGCAACCGCCACTAGCTTCTTGGCAATCAGGGGCCGGGACAGAGCGGACACTAACGGATACTCTCCTTCGTACAATGTATGTCCCTGGAGCGCTAATAAAGCGTAATCTTCGGCAAATTCTTCCTTAGCGTCGATCATGTACGATGCCACTGCGCCTAACTGAAGGGCCTTGGCCTTGATGGCCGCCATGTCCTTACCTTCGCCCACGTCCACCCCACAGGCAATGACCGCGTATCCCTTATCCTTCAGCCAGCTAATCGCGACCGACGTATCCAAACCACCCGAATAGGCTAAAACGACTTTTTGTTGTTCACTCATGATGATAACCTCCAGCACTTGTTTTTGATTTAACGTTGAATGTATCTTAGCACCGGATCATTTAATATTCAATAATTTCATTTAATATACATAAAAAGAATATATAATAGCATTATTATGCATTAATAATTGTATATCATGCAATTCAACAACCTGACGACTTCGATTCCCGCATCGTCTAGCGTTACTGGCCCCTAAAAACACCAAAATCCCCGCTGATGGTTAATCATCAACGGGGATTATTCATTTAATCATTGCATACAAAAAAGGAGCCGAAAAGCAAAGCTTTTCGCACTCCTTTTTGCGGTACAGCTAATTAAGAAAACTTAATTAGTCGTCAATTTCCGTAACGGTACCGGCACCAACGGTGTGGCCACCTTCACGAACAGTGAACTTCGTACCCTTTTCAATGGCAGCTGGTTGGATCAGTTCAACAGTGAACGTCACGTTATCACCAGGCATAACCATTTCTACGCCATCAGGCAATTCGATAACACCAGTGATATCAGTGGTGTGGAAGTAGAATTGTGGACGGTAGTTGGAGAAGAATGGCGTATGACGGCCACCTTCTTCTTTGCTCAAGATGTAGACTTCACCCTTGAACTTCTTGTGGGTTTGGATCGAACCTGGCTTTGCCAAAACTTGGCCACGAACGACTTGTTCCCGGTTAACCCCACGAAGTAAGGCACCAACGTTATCCCCGGCTTCACCAAGGTCCAACGTCTTCCGGAACATTTCCAAACCAGTAACGGTCGTCTTCAATACGTCGTCATGTAAACCAACGATTTCGACTTCGTCACCAATCTTAACAGTCCCACGGTCAATACGACCGGAAGCAACCGTCCCACGACCAGTGATCGTGAAGACGTCTTCAACAGGCATTAAGAATGGCTTTTCGTTGTCACGTTCTGGCGTTGGGATGTAGTCATCAACGACATCCATTAAGTGCAAGATAACCTTTTCTTGTTCTGGGTCGCCTTCAAGAGCCTTCAAGGCAGAACCGCGGATAACAGGAATGTCATCACCAGGGTAATCGTATTCGGACAACAACTCACGAACTTCCATTTCAACTAAGTCGACCAATTCGTCGTCGTCAACTAAGTCGGTCTTGTTTAAGAAGACCACGATGTAGTTAACACCAACTTGGCGAGCTAACAGAATGTGTTCACGCGTTTGTGGCATAGGACCATCGGTTGCGGCAACAACCAAGATCGCACCATCCATTTGAGCGGCACCAGTGATCATGTTCTTGATGTAATCAGCATGTCCTGGGGCATCGATATGGGCGTAGTGACGCTTTTCCGTTTCGTATTCAACGTGGGCGGTGTTGATCGTGATACCACGTTCACGTTCTTCTGGAGCAGCATCGATATCTGCATAATCTTCAGCCTTAGCTAAACCTTTGCTAGCCAATACCTTAGTGATTGCAGCAGTTAACGTCGTCTTCCCATGGTCAATATGGCCAATAGTACCAATATTTACATGGGGTTTAGTTCTTTCATAATGTTCTTTTTCAGCCATTAATGAAACCCTCCTGTATTTTATCGCAAGAATCCTTAATTTTCGGACGAAAATTAACAACTCTTTGCGTAAAATTATACTACTTCTTCTTTGAAAGGGAAAGCTGGAACCCTCTAAAAAAGAATCCTTGACTAGTATATCTGCTCACCAATTATTTGTAAACTAAAAAATCACTAATTTTCGGGCTTTTCGTTATTTATTGCCATAAATAGGTCCTGTAAGTGCTTTTCCAAGCGCTTTTGCCAAGTTTTCAGCTGTTTGGCTTGTTCCGTCGTTATTGTGGTTTGGTCAGCTTGACCCACTAAATAATCGATCCAAGCCTCCGGCGCCGTGATTACTTTTGCCGCAAACGGATAGAGCAACATCAATTGCAAATTGAGCGTTTGCCGAACGTTAGTGACCAAACCGGGATCAGTTTGCGCAAATTGGGTGGTCAGGTAGGTCAGGGCCGTCTGTGCCGCCGAACTGGCCGTCACCGAACCTAATTGTGTCGTATCAATCGTATAGATTTGATCGTCTAACCACTGAAAGCGCACCGTTTGGGTCAACTTTAACCGTGAGAGTTCCTCTAGTAGGGTCGCACGTAACAGTGGCTGTAAAAAGGGATCCACCAATAAGTACTGAACTCCCCGTAAAAATTCCCGCAGGGGCAACTGGTGGGCCCGTTGGATGCGTCGTTGTTGTTCGGCTAAGTCCGCATCCCCCAAATGATAAAACTGTTTAGCGATGACCCGCTGCGTCGCTCCCAATGCCTGGCGGGAAGCTTCTTCGGCCGCCGCAACCTGGGCTAATCCCGCTGGTTCCCAGGCGTGGGTCTCCGGTAGTACGCACCATTGCCGGGCAAAGATAAACTGCTGATTCTTTAAGGCGATGGTTAAGCGTTGAAAAAACCACGACTGATCGCTCAAATAGGCCTGGTCATCTTCCGCAGCAATTTGTTCCGCGGCGAGAAATTGTTGATCATGGTAAAGACTCGTCGCCAAATAACGGTTCAATTCCGCCGTTTGGTGCGCCTGATATAGCGTGGTAAACGCCGCACTCGCCTGCGACCACCGTTGCTGGTGAAACGCCGTCAGGGCTCGCTGAAACTGTGCTGAATCCATAGATTTCCTCCTTATTACATTACTGGAAACGAAAAGGGCCCCTTCCCTTACCGGGAATTGGCCCAATGTCACTTAATCTTGTTTATCCGTTGCGGGCGCGTGATTATTCCGCCGCCGACGCCGGTGAGGCTTACTTTTCGTATGTTCCGCTGGTTTTTGATCCGCCGGTTTGGCTTTTTCGGACTTTTGTCCCTTGGGTTGGTGTCCCTTAGCTGCGGGCTTCGTTTCCGGCTGGTTGGTCTTAGCCGGCTTGCTCTTACCCGTCCGCCGGTGATGCTGGTTGACTTCCATAATCACGGGTAAAATGACGGGCCGCCGGTGTGTCTGATCAAAAAGGTAGTGACTCAGATGTTCCCGAACGTCTTGTTTCAGGTGACCCCAATCAAATTCCTTATTATCCAGGTTATTCTGCACCGTCTTGCAGATGATATCCGAACTTTCCTGCATCAGATCTTTGTTAGCCTTCACGTAGACAAAGCCCCGTGAGGTGATTTTCGGGGCCGCAACGATTTGCTTCTTCTTACGATCAATCGTCACCACGGCGATAAAGATCCCGTCGTCGGCCAAGACTTTCCGGTCCCGTAAGACGATGTTCCCAATGTCTCCCACACCGATACCATCGATCATGGTATCGCTCACGTCAATGCCGTCACCAAGACTCATCTGACCGTCCGCATACGTTAAGACGTCACCCTTGGCCAAAATAAAGATGTGGTCGGCGGGCATCCCCAATTCAAGGGCCGCTTGTGCGTGCGCGTTTAACAGTCGGTATTCCCCCTGAATTGGGATCAAGTACTGGGGCTTCATGAGGTTCATCATTAATTGCAGGTCCCGTTTATAGGCGTGCCCCGACGAATTCAATTCATCGGAAATTGCCTTCACTTCGCCCCCCGCACGATAAATCATATCGCGCGTTTGGGCCACCGTGGTGTCCATGGCGTGGGACGGGGTCGTCACGATGTAGACCAGGTCACCGGGTTGGATATTTAATTGTTTTTCTTGTTTGTTGGCCATGCGTTGTAAGGCCTTGATGGGTTCACCCATCTTACCCGTTTGCAAAATGACCGTTTCGGTTGGATCTAGGGCTTCCACCTGTTCCGGGGTGATCAGTAAATCGTCGTCAAAGGACAACTTACCCAAATCCATCGCCGTGTGCACGATCTTCTCCAGGTCTTGACCCGTCAAGCAAACCTTCCGGCCCGTCTTAACGGCGGCGTCGAAGACTTGTTGAATCCGTAAGATGTTGGACGCCACACAAGCCACCACAATTCGGCCATCCCGGTAATGGAAGGTCTCTTCGATGGCTTCCGCCAATTCCTGTTCCGACGCATTCATCTTCGGATTTTCAGCATTAGCGGAATCACTCAGTAACGCCAAAACGCCCGCTTGGCCAATGGCTCCTAACCGCGCATAGTCGGTCTGATAGCCCGTCTTGGCCGTTTGATCAAACTTAAAATCGCCCGTATAGACGATTTGACCTTCGTCGGTCTTCAACACAATCCCTAAGGATTCGGGAATCGAGTGGGTGGTGGCAAAGAAGGAGACGACCACGTCGCCGAAGTCAATTTCGGTTTTTTCGTCGATCACGTGGAAATCATCGTAATCTTTGACCTTGGGTTCGTTGCCCACACTGATCTTAGCCAGCGCTACCGTCATTTCGGACCCAAAGACGGGCACGTTGAACTCACTCAAGAAGTACGGCAACGCCCCAATGGCGTCGGCGTGTCCGTGCGTCAAGAAGACGGCGACGATACGGTCCTTATTTTCCCGCAGGTAGTCCCAATCCGGAATCACCACGTCGATCCCTAGGAGCTCATTTTCCGGGTATTTTAACCCACAGTCTAAAATGTAGATGCCGCCGTTAACGTCCACGGCGTACATGTTTTTTCCGTTTTCGCGGACCCCGCCAAACGGAATGATTTTAATTTTTGCACTCATAAGTTCACCTCAAGTATCTTTTCTTTAATTTGGTCAATCCCGCAACGTTGCGCAGATTGCTTATCGGTATGGCAACCGAATTTCGTCCGTAGTTAAACTTCTTTCAGTTTACCATACTTTAGCCAAATACAGAACTATGATGAGGGGCCCGCCCAACAAAAAAGCCCATCCCCAATCAGGAATGGACTCGCTGGTTTCGCGACGAATTAACGACGCAGACCCAAGCTCTTGATTAATTCACGGTAACGTTGAACGTCAGTCTTCCGTAAGTAAGCTAATAAGTTACGACGGTGACCAATCTTCTTCATCAACCCACGTTGGGAATGGAAATCCTTCCGGTGAGCTTGCATATGCTTGTTGATTTCGTTGATGTCAGCGGTTAAAACGGCAACTTGAACTTCCGTCGAACCGGTGTCACCTTCGTGACGTGCGTATTGCTTGATGATTTCGTTCTTTTGAGTTTGACTAATAGCCATGGTAAATTACCACCCTTTCAAATAAGTGCCCCAAACTGAGTAAGTCGTCGGTGGCCGCCGACAAACTAAGTCAAGGGTTTGTGCGTTTCGCACAGTTACCTATCATACTGGAAATTTTGCAAAAACGCAAGGCTTTCGTTATAAGTGGCTATCAAGTAAAATTACTTTACAATAATCTGGCGAAGGTATTGCATTCCCTCTCAGGGTTCTGTATAATGACATACGTTGAAATTAAGATTTCCGGTACCAGGATTTCTCATTCGGAGGTGAAATTTTCATGCCAATTATCAAATCTGCTATCGAACGGGCCAAGACTAACATCAAGGCTAACGAACGTAACTCCGCACAATTAAGCACGATGCGGACTGCTGTTAAGCGTTTCGAACAAGCTAAGACTGCCGGTGCTGACAACGCGGAAGAATTATTCCGTTTAGCTAGTGCTGCCGTAGACAAGGCTGCTACTAAGGGCTTAATCAAGCGGAACAAGGCTTCCCGTGACAAGTCACGGATGGCTGCCCGTTTAGCTAAGTAATCACACATCAACCTCATGAGATGATGTAATAAAGGCGCGACCAATTAGTTGGTTGCGCCTTTTTGTGTGCTTATTTTTAATTACACCGTAGCCCTTTGCCCCGCAAACTGCGTCATGAATAGTGAGAAGAGTAATTCCGGATCTAAAGCCGTCGACTTCATCTGCCGTTCCACCTTAAAGAGCCCCAGGTAGGCTCGGTTGAGATCGTCTAGGTGAAAGCGGCGGTGCGTCTGGAGGGCTAGCTTAATTCGGTAAGGGTGTACCTTGAGCGTGCTGGCCAGTTTTCCTTGGCTATACCCTTGCTGCGCAAGCACCTTGGTCTGAATCAGTAAGCGAAACTGTCCCTGCAGAATTGCATTGATCCGTAAGGGTTCCTCCTTGGCCTGTAAAAGCTCTCTGTACAGGGCCACGGCCCCCGCCGTGTTCTTCGCCAACACGCGGTTAACCAAGTCAAACACGTTTTGGGTCAACGTTTGTCGCACCAGGCCCTGAACTGCGGCCGCCTGAATCTCGTGTTCGGGCAACGTATAGAGTTCCAATTTTTCACGTTCGTTCATCATCAGCGACAAATCGGCATCTGTTCGTTGGATCAGGTCATTCAGGGCGGCCGGCACCATGGTGTAGCCGTCCTGCTTTAGCTGCGCCTGAAAGAACTGGCGAACTTCGCGCTCCGCAAAATCTCCCAATTCAATCGTTGTGGCCACCTTTTTTAACTGCTTCACAATTTTTTTACGGCCGTCTAACTTAGCGTACGGGGCAAAAAAGACCAGAACGGTGCTGGCCATGGGTGCCGTTAAATATTGTTCCAAACTGTTCAGGTCGTGATCAACTTTACTTTTCTTGGTCTCCCCGGTCAAAAAAACGGGATTATCTAGGCAGACCACCCGGCGTTCCCCGAAGAACGGGGCCGCCATGGCATCGTCGAGCCCCACGGCCAACGGCACCGTCTCCAGATCATAACTGGCGTAGTTCATGGTTTGTTCTTCACTCGGGACTAATTGCTTAAACGCGGTTTTTAACCGATGCTGAAAGTAGGGCATTTCCCCCATGATGACGTAGATGGGGGCGGCCACTTGACCGCCAGCTAGTTGTTTTAAAAGTTGTGTTATCGTCACGCCTGTCATTCCCCTTTTAAATTTAATTTTGTTTGCCAAACTCCTTGCTGACCTCGATACACGTAGCGAATCATGCCCCGCTGTTGGGTACTGACCCACGGTAACTGGGCCGCCTGAAGCGTCCGTAACGTCTCGGGACTGGGATGACCATAGCGATTGTGGCGTCCCGCCGAAATGATCGCCAATCGGGGCTTCACCTGCGCCACGAAGTTAGCCGCCGTGGCGGTTTTACTACCGTGATGGCCTAGTTTAAGGACGTCGGTCCGCAGCTGCGGTTGGGCCGCTAAGATTTTCTGTTCTCCCGTCTGGTCCAAATCACCCATAAATAGGAAGTTTAACCCACCAAAGGTGCCCTGTAAAGCTAGTGAACCGGCATTTTCGGCCGGCATGACCGTAAAGGGGTGCTGGACCACTAGCGGCGATGGGACCCCCACTTGCAAGGGACGGACCCGTAGCCCGGGATAACGCGCCACGACTCGCCGCCAAGCCGGTTCCTGGGCCATCCCCGTCGAGACCCACACGTCATCGACCCGAAACGCCGCCAAGATCGCGGGAAGATCCCCGATATGGTCCGCATCATGATGGGTCAAATAAACGTCGTTAATGTGGGTGATCCCCCGACTTTTCAGGTAGGTCACGCTGGTATGCTCCGCCCCGTAAGTCATCGGCTGAGCAGGGGCCCAGGCCGGCTGTGGAAACGCTAAGCGGCCACCGACGTCAATCAGGGTCACGTGCCGGTTGCCGGGCGTCCGAATTAGGATGCTATCACCCTGACCCACGTCAAAATAAGCGACCTCGCCGTGCAACGGATAATGAATGCCCCCAAAGGCCAAGCCATAACTAACCAACAGTCCCACTAGCCAACGTCGCCGCTGTTGTGGAGGACGACCCCACACCCACCAGGTACCGAGATACCACGCGACTGCGATCCCCCAATAGGGTTTACCGAAGGCCACGTTTCCCGGTAACGCCGCGACCCGCCGTAACAGGTCATCGACCCCCGCGAGACCGCCCGCACACCAGTTAGTGATGACCGGCCAACGACTTCCCGTTAGCGTCCCCAAAACCGTTAGAGGTAAGAGGAAAACGGGAAATAAGGGCACCACTACCCAATTAGCGAGCATGGTTAGGCTATGCCATTGAAAGACCCCACTAAGTAGGCTGGGTAGTCCCAGTAAGGTCAGCCCCAGCTCTCGCCACCGGGGCGTCTCATTTTTAAGGAGAATTAGGGCTAACGATAACCCGTAACTCAGCTGACTTCCTAATTCAAAGACCAGCCCCGGATTATGGGCAATGCCGATTAGAAAAGCCCCTGTCCAGGCCCCTAGCGGACTCATGGGGACTTTTAACCGTCGTCCGCTGAGCTGTAACCCCCGCATCCAACAGGCCCGCAAGACCCCACTACCGCCACCGGCAAGAATCGCGTAACCCGGTAACCCCAGTAACAGGCCCCATTCCCACCACTCGCGAGGTAGCCGGGCGTGAATCAATCCCCATTCGGCTACCGTTAGAACCAACGCAACGTGTAACCCCGAGATGGCAAATAGATGAATCAGCCCTAGTTGTTGCATCCCGGCCAATTCCTGGGGCGCCTCACTGGCCCGACTTCCCGGAAATAGACCGAGCGCATAGACCCGTAAGGCCCCGGGCAACTGCTCGCAGTACCGGATCAACCAACTCCGCCAACTATGCCAGGTATCCGCCCACCAGGTCAGCCCCCGACTCGCAGCCGGTTGCCGGGTCACGCTCGTCACCTTTAAACTGTTAACAATCCCCCGGTTAGCCCAATACTTCGCCGCGTCGAACTGGTTAAAGTTCGGGGCCGGTAGCAGGCCACTCGCCTGCCCCGTCACCCGCCACCAGGTCGGTCGGTGTAATTGTTGGAGTTGCCTGAGCTCACTTGCCGAGTGTAACGTCCCGTGGACCGTGAACCGTTCACCGTTTAACTGTTGGCCCACCAGGGTATACCCGCTGCCGCGAATCACGGGACTATCCGGCTGAACCCGTAACCGTAACGTCACGGGTAGCGGCGTCGTGACGGACAACTTATGCTGTGTAAGTTGATTTTGCCGCCACCCGAACCACCCCGCAAACCCTAATAATAAGCCGCCGGTCAGCAAAAGTGCGGGTAATGACCGTAACGTGAGGATCCGGCTGACGCTCAGCAGTAACAATAACCCGCCACCGAACCAGTGACCACCAAAGATCAGGCTCAACGCGGCGACCGGCAGACTGGCTAGAAACCAGTGTGCCGCGGTCACCGCTCCGCTTTAGGTTGGTCAAATGGTAATTGCGTTAAGAGCTGTGGGTCCACGGTAACCTGTTGGACGGCCACGTGTTTTAAATCTAACAGTTTTTGCGCGTACGGATCGTTATGGTAATTTCGCAGGTAGGTAATTTTGGTGATGCCCGCCTGCAACAGCATTTTGGTGCACTGTAAACATGGGAAGTCCGTGACGTAAATTTCCGCGCCGTCCGTGGCCTCACCGAACTTTGCACACTGCAAAACCGCGTTCATTTCCGCGTGAATCGTCCGGACACAGTGCCCGTCGACTAGGTAACATCCCTGATCTAAACAATGGTCATCCCCCGAGACCGAGCCGTTGTACCCGCCCGCAATGATCCGCCGATCGCGCACCACGATTGCTCCGACAGATAGCCGGTTACAAGTGCTGCGGGTCGAAATCACCAAGGCTTGTAACATAAAATATTGATCCCACGGAATTCGTTCTTTCGTCATGACTCACTTACCCCGTTTCTTCAGTTTATTTATTCAGTATACCACGCCCTAGGTGGTCAACTGCGCCTGCAATCGAGCCACCGTCTTCTCCCCAAAACCGGCAACCTGGGTGAGATCCTTAACGGTTTTAAACGGGCCGTGCTCGGTGCGATAGTCCACGATCTTCTGAGCCTTCTTAGCGCCCACCCCCGTAAGTTGTTGTAATTCGGTCACGGTGGCTGTGTTGAGGTTAACCATCGCTCCCGCCGAACTACTCCCACTCGTTGTACTGCTGGCGGCGGACGCGCGACCAGCCTCTCCGGTAGCCGGTGCCGTAGTTGGCGCCTTCTCACCCCGTAAGGGAACGTAAAGTTGCTGTTGGTCCGTCAACCGCAAGGCTAAGTTAATCTGGCGGCGATCCGCTCGCGGCGTCACCCCACCAGCCGTCTTGAGTGCGTCGGCAACCCGCATTCCCTGTGCAAATTGATATAAACCCGGGTGCTTAACCGCCCCTTGAACGTCGACCCAAACCTGCGTGTCATGACTGACCGCTCCGGAGGAGGCCGCACTCGTTTGACTTGCCTGCGACGAGCCACTCACCGCCTTGGTCACCGTTGCTGGAGGTGGTGGCGTCCCCAGGCCAGTTCCAGTTGTTGGAGTTGCCGGTCGCAAGAACCCCCAGAGGGCACCCAGTACCAATAATCCCACGATAACACTTCCTAATACTCGCTGGTAATGGGGCAATTGTCCCCACCAGTCTTCTATTCGTTGCATCCTTGTCACCTCCTCGTCACGCAGATAACTCCGGCTAACGGTGTCAAAACTTTTTTAAGCGGACGAAAAAACCACCCTTCAGTTGAAAGGTGGTTTTGGGGGGTATTAGGGATGCGTTTGTAAGTAATGTAGGGCGTCTTGGAAGTTTTTCACCGGAACGACCTTCATGTTCGGCGCATACTTTTTCGCCGTTGCTTTAGCCAGTTGATAGTTCGTCTGGTGCTGTTCTTCGTACTTTAACAGGGCCTTGGTCGGCTTGACGTACGGTGCGAAAAACACGGTCGCCCCGGCGCGCTTAGCGGCAATGATCTTCTTATCAATTCCGCCAATCTCACCCACGTCACCGTTACTGTCCACGGTCCCCGTACCGGCAATTTTCTGGCCGTGGCGGAGGTTCTCATTGGTCAACTGCTGGTAGATCTGCAAGCTAAACATCAAACCACCCGACGGCCCTCCGATGTTTCCAGGATTGACCGTGACCTTGGTCTTGGGCACGACCTTGACGTTATCGGTCAATGTAATGCCAATCCCGGCCTTCTTGGTCGGTAAACTCATCAGCTTAGCCGTCGCCGTGCGCGTCTTACCGTTATGTTGGTATGTGATGGTTGCGCGACTCCCAATCTTCTGGTGTCGAATGTAGGTCTGATACCCCACCATATTGTTGAAGTGCCGCCCGTTCACCTTAGTCACGGTGTCCCCGACGTGTAAGTCCCGTTTAAACGGTGACTGGTCATCCACACTAACCACGTAAATTCCCAGATATTGCCGAGTCACCGGTTGCTTAGCCGCCCGGTAGGCCGTGTAGATCGACTCATTAATGGCACTCTGCATGTAGAAATCCTGCACCTTATCGTAAGTGGCGTTGCTGGTCCCACCCGTGACGTTGGCCGTGGACTCCACCGAATAATGGGGGTTGAGTTTCGCATACAGGTAACTGACTGGCCGGGCCTGAGCCACGGCAACGGAGGTAATCATGAATTTTCCGCTCCGCTTATCCGGATGACCGGGCATCTTCACGAAGGATTTTAAATTATCCGCCGACCCCGGTCCCTCAATGTACTCCGGCAAAGGCAACATAAAAAAGGCCAAAATAGCCAGCACCGCCACCAACATCCCCACAAACTGGGTTCGCTGTTCTCGCGTCGTTTGGCGTAACCGTCGTATCATTGTTCGTCACTTCCCAACCGTTTAACCAGAGCCCGCGCAACCGGTACCGGCACCAACGTGGTCAGGTTGCCGCCAAACTTGGCGACCTCTCGTAAGAGACTCGACGACACGAACTGGTACTGCGGATTGGCCATCAAGCACACCGTTTCAATGTGTGCATCCAAATGATGGTTCATCCCGGCGATGCCCTGCTCGTACTCAAAATCTACGCTATTACGGAGTCCCCGGACCAGTACGGTGGCGTGGCACTGCCGCATAAACGCTACCGTCAGTCCCGTCTCAACCCGCACCGTCACGTTGGGCAAATCCGGAATGCTCTGTTCGATAAAGGCGACCCGTTCGGCAGGTGTAAAAACACCCTGCTTAGCCGTATTTTGACCAACCGCGACGATTAATTGGTCGAATAAACGACTAGCCCGCGTGATTAAATCTAAGTGACCGTTGGTTAGGGGATCAAAGCTCCCCGGAAAAACCGCAATCGTCATCGTTAATCCCTTCCTACTGCATAAATGGTTAAGACTGTAATTCCATAGTTGCGTTGTTCCACAAACTCGAAACCGGGGACCGTTTCCGGCAATTGCGCGTTTTGGTCCGTTTCACAGATGATGCGCCCCGTAGCCGTTAATAGCTTTAGTTCCCGCAATTGCGTCATTTGTTGCACAATTTTTTGTTGCGCATACGGTGGGTCGAAAAACACCAGATCAAATTGCTCGCCGCGACCGGCAAGTTCCTGAACGGCCCGGTTAGCGTCGCGTTTTAAAATCTCAAACCGTTCCGGTGCCTTGGTGACCGCCACGTTGTCCTTGATGGTTTTAATGGCCGCATACTGGCGATCGATCAACACCGCCCGGTCAATTCCCCGGGAAACGGCCTCAATACTTAAACCGCCCGACCCGGCAAACAGGTCTAGGCTTTGGCCACCGTCGAAGTACGGCCCAATAATGTTAAACATGGCTTCTTTGACCTTATCCGTGGTAGGACGGGTCGCCATGCCGGGCACGGCCTTTAAGCGCCGTCCCCCAAAATCACCTGCAACAATTCTCATGCGTCATCATCCTTTGCTTCCGCGTCTTCTTCGGGATCCGTGACCCCGTTAAACGTCTCCTTAATCTTCGGTCGCATCGACGGCACAACGCGTTTCACAAACCGTAAATGCTGCAGTTTCTGAGTCAAATCATCAATCTCGGCCTGGTCCACGTACAGTACCACGTAACGCATCTTTTTCGAAACGTACATCACGGTACCATACCGTTTCAACTGCCGCGTTTGTTTGAGACTATAGGTGTACACGATTAAGCTCTGTCGCGGTTGAATTTCAAATGCCATGGGACTTCACCCCTTCTTAGGTTTAATGTGTCGCGCGGTAGTGTTTCTGCCGCGCACTGATATTTAAAACGACCCCCATAACTAGGGCCAACGTCCAGGTACTCGATCCCCCGTAACTAATGAAGGGAAACGTGACCCCGGTAATCGGTAAAAGGCCCAAGACCCCGCCGATGTTGAAGAACGTTTGCACCGTCAAATAGGTCGCTGCCCCGTAACAAACCAGGGCATAATAGGTCGAATTGCTGCGGACGCCCACCAGCACGATCCGCGTGATCATCAAAAAGAGTAACGCGATGACGCCTAACGCCACCAGTAGCCCGAGTTCTTCGGCAAGGATCGCCATGATGAAATCGGTATTGGGTTCCGGCAAGTAACCCGTTTTTTGGATACTGTTACCCCAGCCCACGCCAAAGATTCCCCCGTTACTCAGCGCATAGTAGGAATTGACCAATTGCTGGCCCACACCCTGGGAATGCACAAACGGGTTTTTAAACGCCACCATCCGTTGCAGCTGGTAGGACCCCTGGGCCATCCTAGTTTCCGCTAGTTTGACCAATAACGGAATAATAATCACCACGATACCGAGCAATCCCGCACTCATGATGCCAGTCGCCCATTTCCAATTAAAGCCACTGGCGAAGAGCAGAACCATGACGATACTGGCGTTAATGGCCGCACCCCCGAGATCGGGTTGGATAAAAATCAAACCAATGATCAAAAGACTGGTTACGATGGGCTGCCACATGGTCGTCCACCAGCCCTCGGTTACCAGCTCATCTTGCCGGTTGGTAATCGTATTAGCCATCCAAATGATCAAATAAAACTTCACAAATTCGGCTGGTTGAATGCTGATCGGACCAAAGTGAAACCACCCCGCGGCTCCGTTAACGGTCTTGCCCACGACCAAGAGGGCGACTAACGAGCCAAGCGCCAGATAACTCAGCCAGCGCAACAAGGTTGGGTGACGTAATTTTTCTAAGTTCATCGCCAACATAAACCCGACAATAATCAGCCCCATAATGACATACAAGGACTGCTTGACCAAGTAGCTGGTCGGACTCCCCCCGTTTTGGTTGCCAATGTCGGCACTGGCCGAATACACCATGACGATTCCCAACAAGCTTAGCACCAGATAAGGGACCACTAACCAATAATCTAAATATTTTAATCTTCGCATACGTTCGTTCGCCCCAAGCCCACCGGTCAAAACCGGCCTTCGAATGTGTTCGCGTCGTTCTGATCAACTGCCAATTGACCGATCTCGCAACCATGAGGTTCGTTCACTCACGGTGAGACGGCAAGCTAAACTAGCACGCCGCGTAATGTTTACATTATACCAAACTCGAATTTAATTGTATCACAGATGTTGCCGTGAATCGCCGGCTCAACCCGTTTTAACATTTCTTAATTCTCCTGATTGTCTACCTGTCACCCCCTCTAAGGAGAAGTCGACTAACGACCTCTTCGAACAGCCTAAGTTCACGTTTCCCTCAGTACCACCCGAATTTTAGCTCAAAAAAACCGGAAGGCGTCACGGTCTCCCGCTCAGCCTTCCGGTAAAGTTATTTAAAGTGTTTAATTACTTGTTGTTCCCGTGACGCAACTTCTTAGCTGCCTTTTCACGTTCGCTGGTGTTTAAGATTTGCTTCCGCAAACGAACGTGTTCTGGGGTGATTTCACAAAATTCGTCTTCGTTGATGAATTCTAGTGATTCTTCCAAAGACATGACTAATGGCGTCTTCACCTTAGCAATATCTTCAGACCCAGCGGCCCGGACGTTGGTTTGGTTCCGACCACGCGTGATGTTCACGGAGATGTCGTTTTCACGACTGTTTTGACCAATGATCATCCCTTCATAGACTTCCGTCCCGGCAGGCGTAAAGATAATCCCCCGGTCCTGAACAGCCATGATGGCGTAGGTCGTCACCTTACCAGAGTTGATGGAAACCAAGGTCCCGTTACGACGACCTGGGTTCCAGTTCTTAATCACTGGCATGTACTTGGAGAACGTGTGGTTCATGATCCCGTAACCACGAGTCATGGACAGGAAGTCCGTGGAGTACCCAATTAACCCACGAGTTGGGGCTAAGAAGGTCAAACGGGTTTGCCCGTTCCCAACGGCTTCCATGTTCTTCATTTCACCCTTCCGCTTGGACAGGGAATCAATGATGGCCCCAGTGTATTCATCAGGGGTATCGATTTGTACGGATTCGAAGGGTTCGCAACGCGTGTTGTCAACTACCTTGTAGATAACTTCTGGACGAGAAGCTTGTAATTCGTAGCCTTCACGCCGCATGGTTTCAATCAAGATGGACAAATGCAATTCACCACGACCGGAAACGACCCAGGCACCTGGGTTATCCGTGTCGTCAACCCGTAAGGAAACGTCGGTATGCAGTTCACGCTTCAAACGTTCTTCGATTTGACGAGAAGTGACAAACTTCCCTTCGCGACCAGCAAATGGCGAGTCGTTCGTCCGGAAAGTCATCTTCAGGGTTGGTTCGTCGATCCGTAACAGTGGGAGTGGCTCCAAGTGGTTCGGGTCCACAACGGTTTCCCCAACGTTAATTTCTTCCATCCCGGAAACGGCAATCAAGTCACCAGCCTTGGCTTCGTTGATTTCCAAACGCTTCAAACCGAAGTACCCAAATAACTTGGTGACCCGGAAGTTTTGCTTGGAACCATCGAGCTTCATCACCGTAACGTTATCGCCGACCTTGATCTTGCCCCGGAAAATCCGGCCAATTCCGACCCGGCCAACGAAATCGTTGTAGTCCAACATGGCCACTTGGAATTGTAAAGGTTCGTCTTCGTTATCGATTGGCGCTGGAATGTGCTTAACAATCGTATCGAAGATCGGTTGCATGGTGTGTTCTTGGGTGTCCAAGTCAGGATCGTAGCTGGACGTCCCGTTCATGGCCGAAGCATAAACAACGGGGAAGTCCAATTGGTCTTCGTCGGCACCTAATTCAATGAAGAGGTCCAAAACTTCGTCAACCACTTCGGATGGACGAGCGCCCGGACGGTCAACCTTGTTGATGACCACGATAGGGGTCAAGTGTTGATCCAAGGCCTTCTTCAAAACGAAACGGGTTTGAGGCATCGTTCCTTCGTAGGCATCGACAACTAACAAAACGCCGTCAACCATGCGCATGATCCGTTCCACTTCACCACCAAAGTCGGCGTGTCCTGGGGTGTCCAAAATGTTAATTTGCTTGTCGCCGTAACGAACCGCAGTGTTCTTGGACAGGATCGTAATTCCCCGTTCCCGTTCAATTGCGTTCGAGTCCAGTGCCCGGTCCTCAATGGACGCATGGGAGTCCAACGTATCGGACTGTTTCAGCATTTCGTTAACTAAGGTCGTTTTCCCGTGGTCAACGTGGGCAATGATGGCAATGTTACGGATATCATCTCTGGTTTTCAAGTGTATTTCTTCCTTTCGTGCTTGTTGAATTAGATGGTTCTTGGCGAACATGGTTAGTACGCCTTATTGTAGCGTCAATGACCGGCAAAGTCCATCCATACCGGCCGGTCGCATAAAAAAACTGTGACTGGGTCACAGTGAGACGTCATCTTCTTCAATTTGGAGAATATCACGTTGCGCTTGTTTCGTCGCTACTAGTACAAGGTTAGATGATAGCATATCGAGCGGTTGCCCGTCAATAGTTGAGGTTCGAACCCCCAGCGTATTTAACAGGACTTGTCCCGCCGCAAAATCCCACGGCTTCAGGTAGGAGATGTACCCGAGCGTCTTACCTAACATAATATTAATCATTTCGATACCCGCACTTCCGTAGACACGCATCCCAGCACTGGCATGCACAATGGCCTGCGTGTGGGCAATATCCTTAATGACTAAGGGAGAACTCATCCCAATCAGACCGTCCGCTAACGCCAAGTCCGCCGGAGCACTGAGCGGCTGTTGGTTCGCCCAGACACCGCCCAACTGCGGGCCCCCGCGGTATAGGACGTCGTTCATCACGTCGTAGATAAACCCGAGTTGCCCCACGCCGTCCTGGTAAATGCCGATCATCATGGCAAAATTATCCCGTTGTTTAACGAAGTTCATGGTGCCGTCGATCGGGTCAACGATCCATAGACGGCCCTTGACGGACGTGACCTGGTCGCCAAACCCCTCTTCGCCTAGTACCTGGGCTTGGGGATCTAGTTGCCGGATCGCGTGAATCAGGAATTGCTCGTTACCCTTATCCACGTTAGTGACGAGATCCTTACGTCCCGTTTTTTCGTCCACGGTCAAGGTCTGATGCATCTTTGCGATAACTTGACGCCGGGCTTCTTTTAAAAGGGCCTCGACGTCGCGACTTAGTTGTTGCCAATCCGTTGCCATTAGTTCTGCGTTCCTTTCATGTTGACCCGTCCCGTTCCCAATTGCCGCGCGAGCTTCACGGTTCGGTAGATGCTATACCCAGAAGCCGTCTGAAACTCCCGGTCCAATTGCTTTTCTTCAAATTTTTGCGGCACCACCGTTTGAAAGTCCCGGTAAGCCGCTAAAATCACGGCGGCGTCGATTCCTTGAGCTTGCTCGTAAGCGGCTTCAACCGCTTGATACAACTGGGTCACCTTTAAAATATCGGCCGTTGACCAGTCCGGATACAACGGATAGTCATAATTCTTGGATTGTGCCATTTATTTTCCCTCCGTTTGTGCGCCCTCAACCTGGGCAATTTCGTCTTGAATGGCGGCTAAGGTTGCCGCGTAGGTTTGCTGCTCATCTTCCGATAAAGCCAGGTTAGGCAACGGTTTCCAGCCATTAGCCGTCACCAGTACCGGGGTCGCCGCCGCATAGGTTGGCGTTGCCGGTTGGGGATGGGCGACCGGGACAATCAGGGGTTGATTGGTCAAAACGGCCCGTAAAATTCGGATCAATACCATTAACCGTAAGGTCGTCTGTGAAGCCGTCGCTTCTCGTTGGAGCCAGGTGCCCATCTTACCTAAATCGTCGGCGTTAAACTTTGCATCGGCCGTCGCTAGATACATCAAAATGGGCGTTGGCCCCACGTAGGTCCGGCTCCACGCCGGAATCGGTTCGACCGCACGTCCCACCACCGTGGTTTGAATGGCCCCCGGTCCCACACCCAGGCGCTCTGCCAGCCGACAGGTCAATAACCGCGTCATGGGATAGGTCCCCAGGCCCCAGATTTGCCCCGGCGCCGCTCCTGAATATTTCCAGGCAAAGTAGGTCAACAATTCGTCGTACTGACCGGCAAAGATCATTTGCCCCTGAAAGCCGTTCTCTAGGCAGCGGCTCATCAACCGCCGTAAGTTAGCCACCCGTTCGGGCAACGTCACATCGGCGGTCGACCGATCGAGCACTACCAGCCAAGCCGCCTGACCGTAATCCGTATTGGTTCCCACCCGAATAGAGAGTTGGGCACACAACGCACTGGCCACGACCAGGGTCTGATACTGGGGCGTATCGGTCGTGTGTTCGGGTAAGACCACACAATCCACCGGCAAATCAGCAATTAATAATTGTTGAAGAAGCTGACGGGTTTGGGTCAGTTCCCCCTGAATGAGTAGTGTTGGCTTCATTAAACCCCTCCACTTTTCTCTGAATTATCGTCATAGTCCCATTATAAGTGATGCCGCCGGGATAGCAAGCCACAGCCTGCCACTCGCCAATTTTTCAGCGCACCAAAAAAAGAAGCAACGAGTCGTGGCTCGTCGCTTCTTTTTGGGTTTAAGCTAACTTCAAATCGATTTACAGATGAGTTGGGAAGCCCAACGCAATGTCACCCGCTTCTTGAATTGGTTCGTTCAAAGTTGGGTGTGGGTGAATCGTCAAGGCAACGTCTTCGACGTTCATGCCACCGTTAACGATCAATGATAATTCACCGGCCATAGTGCTAGCTTCAGGACCGACCACTTGGGCCCCCACGATGTTCTTGTTATCGTCGTCCGTGTAGACGAAGCGAACAAAGCCATCGGGTTCGTCCAGTGAAACCGCCCGGGCATTCCCAGCAAATGGGAATTTCGCGGTCTTCACGGCAATGTTCTTGTCCTTAGCTTCGGCAGCCGTGTAACCCACCGTTGCTAATTCTGGGTCCGCAAAGCAGACCGCTGGAACACTCACGTAATCATTGGCAACCTTCTTGCCGGCAATGGCACCAGCCGCCGTTTTGGCTTCGTAGAAGGCCTTGTGGGCCAGTGCTGGACCAGCCACAATGTCCCCAACCGCAAAGATGTGTTCGGAGGCCGTCCGACCTTGGTTATCTACCTTGACCAAACCGTGATCGTCCAACTCAACCTTGGTGTATTCCAAGCCTAAGTTGTCCGTGTTCGCCCGCCGACCAACGGTGACCATGCAGTAGTCCGCCTTGATCGTGGTTTCCTTACCGTCCACCGCGTAGGTGACCGCCACACCATTATCGTCTTGAGAAGAACTCTTGGCCATGGCGTTAGTAATCACGTCCACACCCTTCTTCTTCAACTTCTTCAGGACAACTGAAACCATATCTTTTTCGAAGTTAGGCAGAATGGACTTCGTTCCTTCAATGATCGTCACGTGAGACCCTAAGCTAGCGTAAGCACCAGCTAATTCGGTCCCCACGTAACCCCCACCAATCACGACGAATTCCTTAGGAATTTCTGGTAAGTTCAACCCACCGGTGGAGTCGATGACCCGGCCTTCAAACTTAAAGCCAGGAATTTCAATTGGGTGACTTCCGGAAGCGATAATCAAGTTATCAAATTCGAAAGTCCGGCCCGTATCCGTCGACATAAATTGCTTTTCACCAGTTGGCATAATCCGCAATTGCGTATCGCTTAAGAAGACGGCTTCACCGTTCACGACGTCAACGTGATGCTTTTTAAGCAACATGTTGACCCCACCGGTCATCCGGTCAACCACTTTGTGTTGTTTCCAGTCTTGGGTCTTCTTAAAATCAATCGTTGCGGGTTGGGTGGTAATTCCGTAAGGGTCGCCATGGTTGGCCGCCTCTAAGCGGTGACCAGCTTGGATTAAGGCCTTGGAAGGAACACAGCCAACGTTCAAACATACCCCACCAACGGTATCAGCTTTTTCGACCAGTGTAACCTTTTGGCCTAATTCTGAAGCCCGAATCGCAGCGACGTAGCCGCCGGGGCCGGCACCAATGATGACGGTATCCTTTTTTTCAACATCTGCCATATTTCGATCATCCTTCCATTAACAGCATTTCTGGATCATGCAGCAATGCTTTCATTTCGTTCAAAATGTTTTGAGCTAAGGCACCATCGATTAAACGGTGATCGTAACTCAAGGAAAGTTTCAGCATCCGACCAACCACGATGTCGCCATCATCGTTGACGTATGGTGCCTTTTCAATCCGGCCAACCCCTAAGATAGCCACTTCAGGTTGGTTGATGACTGGCGTGAACCAACCACCACCGATGGAGCCCACGTTACTGATGGTAATGGAACCACCGGCCATGGAAGCTGGTGACAACTTGTTGTCGTAAGCGGCCTGCGTGTTTTCGGTAATTTCCTTGGCAATTTGGAACATGCCCTTAGAATCCGCCGCTTTCACGTTTGGCACGTACAAGCCGTGATCCGTGTTCGTGGCGATCCCGATGTTGTAGTAGTGCTTGTAGACGATTTCTTGAGTCGTGTCGTCGATTGACGCGTTGATTTCAGGGAAGTCCTTCATCACAGCAACCAAAGCCTTCACAATGTAAGGTAAGAAGGTCAAGTGAATGTCGCGATCAGCGGCAGCTTGCTTGTACTTCTTCCGGTTAGCCATTAACTTAGAAACTTCAACTTCGTCAAACGAGGTAACGTGTGGCGAAATGTCCTTGGAAGTCCGCATGCTCTTAGCAATGATCTTCCGCATTGGTGACATTGGTTCACGCGTCTCCAGGTCAGGACGATCAGCTTGCCAAGGCTTGATGGCACCACCAGCAGCACTCTTGGTGGCAGCTGGAGCGGCCGCAGCGGCTGGAGCGGCAGCTTTAGCTGGCGCAGCGGCACCGTTGAAGTTATCGATATCGGCCTTTAAGACTTGACCATGGTTCCCGGTTGGGGTGACCAAGGTAATGTCCACGTCCTTGTCACGGGCGTATTGCCGCACGGATGGCATTGCCATCACTAACTTGTTCGGATCAGAAGCCGCCGGAACACCGGTAGCCGCGGCAGGTGCAGGTGCGGCCGCGTCGGTAGCTGGCGCAGCTTCTTCGGCCGGTGCAGCTTCTTCCTTGGCGTCGCCACCCTTGCCTAAGTCGGCAGGTGTGTCTGAACCGTCATCAATCACAATCAGGGGATCGCCAATTTCAACGGTGTCACCTTCTTGCGCAACAATTTGGGAAACGGTACCATTTACGGGCGATGGCAATTCCGAAACCGACTTATCGTTTTGGATTTCGACTAACGTATCGTCTTCCTTAACTTGGTCGCCTTCTTTAACTAGCCATGAAGAAATTTCGCCTTCGGCCATCCCTTCACCAAGCTCCGGGAGTTTGAACGTATAAGCCATGGGAAAACTTCCTTTCTTTCATCATAATGTAGGATGTCACCCACATCGTATTTTTGTTTTGAGTTTAATTTAAAATTAGTAGTTGAAAATGTCGCGAGCCTTAGCTTCGATGTCATCCGCGTTCGGAATCCAGTCGTTTTCAGCTTGGGCAAATGGGTAAACGCTATCTGGGGCCGCAACCCGGCCGATTGGCGCATCCAAGGACATAATCTTTTCTTCGGCAATGTCGGAAGCGACTTGCGCCCCAACCCCGGCCATCTTTTGGGCTTCTTGCACAACAACGACCTTGTGGGTCTTGTCAATGGAAGCAAAGATGGTGTCGGTGTCGATTGGAGATAAGGACCGTAAATCAATGACTTCAGCATCGATGTTGTCCTTAGCCAAAGCATCGGCGGCCTTCAAGGATTCGTTGACTTCGGCACTGTAAGCCACGATGGTAATATCTTTACCTTCGCGAACGACCTTAGCGGAATCCAACGGTACCGTGTACTTGTCATCCGGCACTTCATCCTTCATGGACCGGTAGAGTTTCAGGTTTTCCATGAAAAGAACTGGATCGTCGCTTTCAACCGCAGAAATTACCATTCCTTTGGCATCGTAAGGGTTAGCTGGCGTTACGACCCGCAGACCTGGGGTGCTAACAAAGTAGTTTTCCAGGTTATCCGCGTGCATTTCGGCGGTATGAGTCCCCCCACCGAATGGGGTCCGAATCGTCACTGGGAAGTTTTTAGTCCCACCGAAGCGGTAGTGATCCCGGGCTAATTGGCCCACAATTCCGTCCATGGCTTCGAACGTGAAGCCCATAAATTGAATTTCGGGAATTGGCCGCCAGCCGGTTAAGGCTAACCCAATGGCTAATCCTAAAATCCCAGATTCAGCTAATGGCGTATCGAAGACCCGGTCTTCGCCGTACTTGTCTTGCAAGCCGACAGTCGTCCGGAACACACCACCGTTTTTCCCAACATCTTCACCGAAGATCAGAGTCTTTGGATCATCGTTTAAGACTTGATCTAGTCCAGAAGTGATCGCTTTAATGTACGTCATTTTAGCCATGATTACTTCGACTCCTTTGCTTCAAATTCTGCAATTTGCTTCTTCACACTTGGAGTAGGAACGTTGTAAGTCCACTTCAGGAAGTCGGAAACCTTTTGAGCTGGAGCTGCTTCGGCTTCCTTCATGGCATTCTTGAAGTCGTCCTTATATTGTTCAACCAACTTGTCTTCTTGATCTTGTGACCAAAGCTTCTTGTCGGTTAAGACCTTGCGCATCCGAATTAATGGATCGGCGTCGAACCATGGCTTTTCTTCTTCCTTGGTCCGGTAACGCGAAGGATCATCACCCGCAGACGAGTGAGCACCGAACCGGTAAGTTAACGTTTCGATGACCACTGGCCCGTTGCCGGCAGCGGCGTATTCCCGTGCCAACTTAGAGACTTCGTGGACGGCCACGATGTCCATCCCGTCAACTTGAACGGAAGGAACACCCATGGCAACGGCCTTTTGTGCTAAGGTTTCCGCAGCGGTTTGCTTGTACCGTGGAACGGAAATTGCCCAGCCATTGTTTTGAACGAAGAACACTGCTGGTGCTTGGAAGGCGCTGGTGAAGTTAACCCCTTCATACCAGTCACCCTGTGACGTCCCACCATCACCAGTGTAGACAAAGGCCACGCGGTCCTTATCTTTATTCTTCTTAATCCCTAAGGCAACGCCCGCCGTTTCAACGTACTGGGCGCCGATGATAATCTGTGGAAACAGCATGTTCTTGTTTTCATGGATGTTTCCTTCAACGTGACCCTTGGACCATAAGAAACCTTTTGCAACAGTTGTGCCGTGTTGAATCATTTGTGGTAAATCACGGTAAGCAGGTGCTAAGAAATCTTGTTCCTTAAAGGCAGTCACACTACCCATTTCACTTGCTTCCTCACCGGCAGTTGGCGCGTAGAAACCCAGACGGCCTTGACGCGAGAAGTTCATCGTTTGTTCGTGCAGTGTGCGCTCCCAAACCATCTTCTTCATGAAGTCAACCAGTTGATCATCTGAATATTTTGCTAAGATGTCGGGATTGACAACCTTCCCTTCCCGGTCAATGACTTGAACCGGGTGCTTGTAAGGATCGGCCATCGTAGCTTTGATCTTGGCAAAGTCTACAATCTGTTTGCTTCCATTAGCCATAAGTAACACTTTCCTTTCACTTGATATGAAATTGTTAACTAAAGGTGAGTCAACGTTGCGTTTCCTGACTACGTTTATAAAGTAACATCTTTTCATAAAGGTTGCAAGCCCTTTCATTAGGATAAATTCGGCAATTATAGCTAATCCCTTATGAAACCTATGATTTCTGAATTCAGGCTTTTTTTGGAAACGGAAACCGTTTTCTTTTCATTTCATTTTATTGACCAATTATGCTAAAATGAATGGTAACTATGATTAATTCTCGGAGGTAATGTCCTTGTTCTTAATGAAAGATATTGTCCGCGACGGCGACCCGGTTTTACGCCAAGAAGCTGCCGACGTGACCTTTCCGTTGTCTGCAGAAGACCAACAACTTGCAAAAGACTTAATGGAATACTTAGTCGTTTCCCAGGATCCAGAACAGTGTAAGAAGTACGGCTTACGGGCAGGAGTGGGTTTAGCAGCTCCCCAAGTAGGCGTTTCCAAGAAAATGGCTTCCGTGCTGGTCCCCGCTCCCGAGGAGGGCGGCAAGTCCCCGTTCACCGACGTCATCATTAATCCCGTCATCGTCTCTGAATCCGTTCAGAACGGTGCGTTAACCGAGGGTGAAGGGTGCCTTTCCGTCGATAAAGACGTTCCTGGCTTCGTTCCCCGCCACGACCGGATTACTTTGCGATACTACGATGTCACGGGTGAAAAGCACCAGGTGCGTTTAAAGAATTACCCAGCCATCGTCTGTCAACACGAAATCGATCATTTACACGGCATCTTGTTCTATGACCACATCGACCAAGACCAGCCATTTGGCCGGGATGAAGATATGGTCATGATCGACTAAGTATTTTATTTCACCAATCAAAAAGGACACATCCAATCTTAAAATTGGGTGTGTCCTTTACTTTTTCTTCCATTATATAGACGATCTTGTGTATCATTGAACAGCTGGATCGTTCAATTTTTTTAAATCTTTGAGGTATTCCACGGTTGACTCATTCATTAAGTACGCAACATCTAAGTGCAGGCGATCTTCATACACCCAAATATCGCTGACAACGAAGGCCGACCCGGCAATGATGGCTTTAACTTGATGATCGGTACTAAATCCCGCCAGTGCTTCATTGAGAGCCCGTTCTAATTGAGGAACTTGGTGCTCGGTCGCTAGCCCCACCGCTAACGTGTACTCGAAGGCCATGACCCCCCGTCCCCACACGTCCGCCACCGTTTCGGAAGGACTGAGCTGACTTTCCGCAGTCGTTAACACCTTATCATTTACTAGGCGCTGAACTGCGGCGGTCACCGCCACGTCCGTTTCTGCTTGAGCCGACCGGCGAACGATCCGTGTGGCCCGTTGAACGACCGTGCGGTGAATGAACACGTACACTCCCCAGGCAATCAAAATGCCAATGATAATTTCAATTCCTAAAGCCATCTCAGTCCCTCCGTTCAGGTTTTCCTACAATTATCATAGCATGAATTGCCGTCTAGGGGTAATTCTATACAATTTGCCGAAACTATGCTAAAATTGTGCTAATTGTTGTGTAAGCAACCCGCAGTTCGGAAAGATCAAAAAAACTGGTTTGACGCTCTACTATGGTCAAATCAAATCTACTATAGAAAAGGAGTCTTGTTAGTGATTTACAAAGTTTATTACCAAGAAGACATGAAACGGAATCCTAAGCGCGAGGATACCCACGCACTTTATCTCGAAGCCCCCACAGAAGTTGAAGCTCGGGCTTTGGTTGAAGCGCACACGGACCATAATATTGAGTTCATTGAAGCCATTGAGGGTGACACCCTGGCTTATGAACAAAAGGATCCAAATTACAAATTAACGGAGTTCACTGAATGAACAAGTTAAACGTCAAAAATAACGAAACTGCTATCTTTGGCGTGGGTGGATTAGGTGAAATTGGGAAAAACACTTACGGTATTCAATTTCAGGATGAAATCATTCTGATTGATGCCGGGATTAAATTTCCTGAGGACGAATTATTAGGGATCGACTACGTCATTCCTGATTATCAATACCTCGTTGAAAACCAATCCAAGATCAAAGCGCTAGTGATCACCCACGGCCACGAAGACCACATTGGCGGTATTCCTTATTTGCTACAAGCTCTTAATGTTCCGGTTTACGCGGGTCCTTTGGCGTTGGCCTTAATTAAGAACAAACTCGAAGAACACGGATTACTTAAATCAACTGAACTACACACAATTGACGATGATACGGTGCTTAAGTTCCGCAAGATGAGCGTGTCGTTCTTCCGAACCACCCACTCCATTCCCGATACGTTAGGGATTGCGGTTCATACCCCCGTCGGGACCATCGTCGAAACTGGGGACTATAAGTTCGACTTAACACCGGTTACCAACCAGCCGCCTGATCTTCAAAAGATGGCGAAGTTAGGTGCGGATGGTGTTCTGTGCTTAATGTCCGACAGTACCAACGCCGAACGGCCCATCTGGACGAAATCGGAAAAATGGGTCGGTAAGTCAATTCGCCGGATTTTTGATCAAGTTCAGGGCCGGGTGATTTTTGCCACCTTCGCCTCGAACATCTCGCGAATTGAAACGGCTTGTGAAACCGCGCTAGCTCACGGTCGTAAGATTGCGGTCTTCGGCCGATCCATGGAAGCCGCGATTGTCAACGGCCGGGAATTAGGCTACCTCAACATTCCCGATGATGCTTTGGTTGACGCCAACGCTATTCGTTCCCTACCGGCGGACAAGGTGATGATTCTTTGTACCGGTTCGCAAGGAGAACCCATGGCGGCCCTTTCTCGGATTGCCAACGGCACTCACCGACAGATCTCCATTCAGCCGGGCGATACGGTGGTCTTCTCTAGTAACCCAATCCCTGGGAACACGATTTCCGTCAACCGGGTCATCAACGAATTGGAAGAAGCCGGCGCAACCGTCATTCACGGAAAAGTTAACAACATTCACACCTCCGGTCACGGTGGTCAAGAAGAACAGAAGCTGATGCTCCGGCTAATGCAACCGAAATTCTTCATGCCAATTCATGGGGAATACCGGATGTTAAAGATCCACACCGAGTTAGCCGAACAATGTGGTGTTCCGTTAGACCATAGCTTTATCCTACAAAACGGGGACGTTTTGGCCCTGACTAAGGATTCTGCCCGGGTGGCTGGGCACTTCGCCGCCGGGGACGTCTACATCGACGGTTCCGGGATTGGCGATATTGGGAACGTGGTCTTGCGTGATCGCCAATTGCTTTCTGAAGAAGGCTTAGTGGTCGTCGTGGCCACCATCGACCTCAAGAACCAAGAAATCAAGGCTGGTCCGGACCTCCTTTCACGTGGATTTGTCTACATGCGTGAATCCGGTGAACTGCTCAACGAAGGTCGCCGGCGCGTCTTTCAGACCATCCGGCGTGCCATGCGGAACCCTAAGGCAACCGAAGCCTCGATTCGTAACGCCGTCATCGATGATTTGCAAAACTTCTTATTTGAGAAGACGGAACGTCACCCGATGATTTTACCCATGTTTATTATGACGAAATAACGACTTTACACGGAAGACCGGGACACTTGTCTCGGTCTTTTTTGCTGAGATTCGTCCCTAATTCTTACATCCCGTCAAAGTTCTTACGGAATGACTAGGCACGTGAAAAAAAGTTCGTTATAATAAGAGAGAAAAAAATTGAGAGGAGCAGTATGGTGAGTGTCCAGTACTATATTATCTTAAACGAGCATGCGGGGAGTGGTCGCGCCGGTACCCTGTGGCCCCAAATCAAAGAACGCTTGGATGCCGCTCAGATCACCTACCAAGTGGCCGTTTCCGAGTATGCGAATCACGCTATCCTCTTAAGCGAACAGTTTGCGAAGCACCTTCCTGATACCGGTTCCAATGATTGGGTCGTGCTTGCCGTGGGTGGGGATGGGACCCTCCACGAAGTGATCAACGGGCTGACCCATGAGCACCGTCAGCATCTAATTCCCGTTGCCTATTTACCCGTAGGCTCGGGTAACGACTTTGCCCGTGGTGCGGGTATGGCGCGCGAGTGGCCCCAAGCGCTCGATCAAATCATTCACTGCACCCACGTGACCCGCTACGACGTGGGCAATTATAACGAAACCATTAAGCAAGAACGGGGCGTATTCACCAATAACTTAGGCATTGGCTTCGACGCCAGTATCATTGCCCAAGCAAACCAATCTAAGGCTAAGGTGTGGCTGAATAAACACCACCTAGGTTCCCTATCGTATCTGGCCTCCGCCCTTAGTGTTTACTACAATCAATCCGGGTTTACGCTCACCGTGCACGTCAATAACCAACGTGATATTTATCCGAACGCTTTTCTGGTGACGACCACCAATCACCCCTACTTCGGCGGTGGTGTCGGAATTGTCCCGAACGCCACGTTGACGGATCATCAGCTCCACTTGGTAGTGATTGAAAAGCCCAACTTCTTTAAGTTGCTTTGGCTAGCCTTACGTCTCGTATTTAAGCGTCATTTAACGTCTAAGGCCGTTCATTACTATGCCGCCACTAACCTCCACCTCACCGTACCGGCTATCGAATACGGCCAACTAGACGGTGAAGAAATGGGCGGACGATTCTTTGATGTCTACGTTGGCTTACAGGAGTATCCCTTCTGGATCGACGTCACCCTCTAACGCTAACTTAAGCTCAACCAAAAAATCCGCACCTCATTTAAGAGGTGCGGATTTTTTGAATTGGCTGACCTGCCAATCCGGTTTTAGTTTAGTCTTCAGAAGCAGCCATGGCTTCTAGAATCATATCAAGCTGAGCGCACTTATTGGTCAGGTACGTCATTTCTTCGCCGTACCGGGGCTCGATTTTAACCGTTTCTGTGCCTGAGTGAATCCCAACAGCTTCCCTTTCCTTTAACGTCGCTAATTGCGTATTAGCTTGGCGGTACTCTGCCAAGATCTCCATCCGATTACTCATAACCTTCAACAACTCCTTTTCCACCAGATATTAAATATTCAATCGTCGTAAAATGACTACTGGAGAATAATACCACGCGTTTTCGGATTTGTTAACGATTATCTTAAAAAAATTCGGCACTCCGACAAAAATGGTCAAAAAATTAACCTAAATGGCCTTGACCTCACCCGATTGATGGCTAGCTGTCGTTACTTAACCGTTCCCGCAAAGGACGGCATAAAGTACTTACTGATTTGCTGAACTGACACGTTTTGTCCGGGTTGTGGTGCCGCCACAAATTGATTGTTTCCTAAGTAAATGGCATCATGATACGTTGATCCGTGACCACCCCAGAACAGGATGTCACCAGGCTTGGCTGAGCCCACGGAGTGCGTCGACACCATGCCTTCTTGAGCCGTTGTACTATGGGGCAGGCTAACGCCCATCGCGTGCTGATAAACGTACGCCACCAGACCAGAACAATCCATCCCACTCAGTGAAGAGCCGCCCCAAACGTAGGGGATATTGGCCGAAGCTAACTTCAAAGCCAGTCCCGTCACGGAACCACTGGTCAGACCGGCGGTATTCTTTTTGGTGGTGGCACTCGAACTACTCGTACTGGTCGTTGCCGCCGCAGCGGCCTTCTTGGTCGACTTCGGTTGAGTAGTGGCCGTTGACTGAGAACTAGCGGCCGTCGACTGACTCGTTGTCGCCTCGGTTGCTTGACTGGTAGCCGTTGCAGTGGAACTGCTACTACTAGTGACCGTCGCACTGTACGTCGTCGCCGTTGTGGCTTTAGGCGTCTTAGGCGTCTTAACTTTCGGCTTTGCCGTCGTCACCGTTTTCGCCTTAGACGTTGCGGTTGCAGTCACGGCCGATTGATCGGTTGCTTGACTCGCCGTAGAACTGGTTGTTTGACTCGTCTTTGGCGTGTTCGTTGCCTTTTGAGGGGTCACAACCTTTGGCGTCGAACGAGACGCGCGCTTAACGGTCTGCGCCCGACTAGTCGGCGTCGTCACCGTTGCCGCTGATGATTGGCCCGCTGGGGTGACCGCAGAACTAGTTTTGGTTTGTGGTGCGCTCGTAGTAGCCGCAGTAGTCGAAGACTGGGTGGTTGACCGCGTGGTTGGTGCCACACTGGTTTGACGTTGCGTTGATGCCACCGACGAAGACGTTGCCGTATCTTGGGACGCCGTTGTGGTAGCGGATCTAGTATGCGTGGCCGAGCTAGTCGTCTTGGCGGACGGCGTTACCCGCGACGTTGCCGTATGCTGAGCCTGAGAAACCGCCGTCGAACTCGTTCGTTGGGTCGCCTCGGAGGTGGCCGCAACGGTTGATGAACTTTGAGCACTAGCCGTAGACGATTGACTGGTTACAGCCGGCGTACTACTTTGCCGTTGCTGTTGTTGACTAGCCGCTGCTTGTTGTTGCGCTAAAATCTGGGCCTGAAAGGCGTTGGCCTTTTGGGTGATCTGTTGACTAGTAGACGGTGTCGTAGCGGCCACTGTCGGATTGGTCGTGGTGGCTGTCGTTGATTGTTGTTGGGCTTGAGGGATCACCAACTTTTGTCCGACACTCAGCATGTCCCCCGTTAAATGATTGGTCTTCTGCAACTGCGCCACCGTGGTGTGATAATGCTGAGCTAAGTCCCACAGGGTGTCGCCAGATTTAACTGTATAGTTGATTTGCGAATTAGTCGTTTTAACTTGTAACCGTTGCCCGACAAAAATTAAATCGGTGTTCGTATCTAATGAATTTTGCTCTTCTAGGGTTTGAATCGAGACGCCATACTTCTGGGAAAGTCCCCAAACCGTATCGCCGGATTGAACCTGAATACTATTTGCGCTAGCCGTCATTTGTGCGCCGGCGGCTAAGGCCCCGAGAGCGCCGACAACGCCAACTGCAACTTTCGTTTTTCGCTGCTCTGTACTCATTTCCACACACACGTCCTTTATTCCTCAATTTTTTGCTGATGCATTCCCCCACGAAATCTTTGCCAAAATTCCGCTTGGTCCCGTTGGTTCATAATGAATACGAATTACAAATCCATCTTACCACACGTTTTGCGTGTTTCTTGTGAATTATTAAGAAAACATTAACGAATTTTTATCCCAGAACGAATGTTCTACTAAAACGATTACATTTAGATGACTAGCATTGAAAGCTAACTATACTAGTCATTTAGTGGCTAGTAAAAGGGAACTAACGTTCATTTCGGTACTGCAATTAATTGACGTACCTGATTAATTATTCAAAAATAATCGTAAATTTTTTAGATAATTGTAGTCTACAATCTATTCTCCCCAACGCTTTTTGTATCCTACAATGTCTCCTTTGCTTCGAGTCATTGTGAAATCGGTTTAAGCCCACAAAAAAACGAGCAAAATGCTCGTTAATTTGTTCAGTATCTATCTCAAACTAATTGAATAACCCCGTAAAGAAGTTGACGATTTGATGCCAGATTCGCGCGATAAAGTTCTCCGCTTGCTTGGCATCCGCACTATTAGCAAAATCTTTCACGCTGGCCATCTTGTTCCCAATGCTGTTAGCTAAATTATTCGCTACATTTTTAACATTGGACACGTAATTCTTACTGGTCGAGACTGGGGCTTGTTGGACCTTACTCAACGCGATTGAGATGTTGTTGATTTGCGTTTGCGTAGTCTGGTTGGTAATCCCCTGCTTAGCTAAGGCCTTTTGCAACATCGCTTCAATATCGGCCTTGGTGGCTAGGTCGTTCCCGTTTTGCCGTTGTTTGGCTAGGTCTGAGGAGACCGACCCAACGGCCGCCATCAGCTTACCAGGATACTTTTTATCGCTACTATTGTCGTTAATTGCCGGTTGCGTGGCGTCCAGCACCCCGTTAGCAGCCTGCGTATTTTCCGCATTTAGGGTTAACCCGTCTTCGGCTAAGGCCTTATACACACCGGTCAGCGCGGATTCTCCGGACACCGATTTATCGGCCGTTACCGTAATGATCACGTCCTTGACCCCGGCCATAGTGGCCACCATTGAATACTGTTGGGCCGTTACCTGAGTAATGTTATCACTACCGTTATACTTGGCGATGTTGACCTTCACGCCCGACCCGGGATCGGCTGGTGCCAGCGCGACCGAACTGATCATGCTGGCGTCCGTGGTTCCCGCTGAGTTCAGATACTTGGCGTAATCACTGCCCGTTGCGGTCAATGCCGCGTAGTTGGACTTAACCCCTAAGGCCGAGGCGACGGTGTCCTTATCCTCACTCGCCAGACCAGCACCGTAGACCACGTAGGCCTTCGAAAGCGCCTTAGTTTGAACGGTGCTACCGCTATCACTCGTCGTTGAACTGCTATCACTCACCACCGAACTACTGTTGGTGGTATCGGTCGTATCCGCGTGACCGGCTAGTGCCTGGCCCCCTAAGGCCAAGGCTGCCGTGACCGTGGCAAGACCCAGTAAAAGTCGTTTGGCTTTCATTAATCTGTCCTCTTCTTTCACGAATATTATCTGACCCTAAACTCAGTATAGCATGGTCCCCACAACTTACGCGGGTTCACCCGTGACCTTAGAGGATTCTTCATTTATTACCTATTGCCAGAAACGTCGACCACCCGCATATTCGGCCGCGTACGGGGCCTGGGCTAATGACGTCATTGTCACGGTTTCGCCGGGTTTCGGGGCGTGCAACATCTGGCCCTTCCCCGCATAGATGCCCACGTGATGGATGGTCCCAGTGCCGTGATCATGGGCGAAGAAGACCAAGTCACCGGGAGCCAAGGCTTCGGGGGCGATGGGATAACCGCTGGTAAACTGGTCTTGAGCATCCCGCGGAATGGTATAATCTAACGCCCGGTGTAACGCATAGACCAATCCGGAACAGTCAAATCCTTGAGGGGTAATTCCGCCCCACAGGTACGGGGCGCCTAAAAATTCTCGTCCGAGCGCTAGTAGCCGATCGCCATCATCAACCCCACCCAGGGTTAAACGCGCGGCCTGCGCACTGATCTGGCCACTTCCCAGCGGCGTCAATACCTGGATATGCTGAGCATCCTGGCCCGTCGTGGTTAACACCGTTCCTAACGGTAACGTCAGGGTCACCTGTCCTTGAGCGTCCAATAACGGCGTTTCCGCCTGAACTAACCGGACCGTAGTCGTCGGATAATCGAGCTCCTGATCATGGGTGGTCAGTTGGCTTACCGGTATCCAGCCGGGATAACCCCGCCGTTCCAAGCGCGTGGCCTGCTGCTTCACGAAGACGTGTGCCCAGTCTCCTTGCACCTGATCTAAAATCACCCGGTCGTTTAACAGTGCCTGGGTCACCATCGCATTTTGATCCGTCAGTGCTACTTGATCCGCCACGCTTAATTGGGCTAACCAAGTGGCAATATCCGGTGCTTGAAAATAGGCCTGAGCCGCCTTGGCTTTGGTCGGTGCGGCCCACACAATCGCTGTCGGCACCTTTACCCGTCGAATTTCCATAAAACCGCCTCCAAATCCATTTGCCTCAAATATACCAATAATCTTAGGCGGTGACTAGTTAATCACCGAAAAAAGATCAGGTCTCCCGACCTGATCTTTCCTATTAATGGGGTGAACTAGTTTAAGTTGAGGTACGTTTGAACGACCCGTTCCGGTGTGAACCCGGCCATGGCAATGACCTGTTCGCCGTTCCCACTGGCCCCAAACCGATCTTGTGAGATGACCGCACCGTCCAAGCCGGTGTATTGGCACCACCCTAGACCACTGGCCATTTCAATGGCCACCCGCCGCCGCAACGCTTTAGGTAAGACCTTTTCGCGGTAATCGGTCGATTGTTCATTGAAGGCCTCAAAGCTGGGAATGGAAACGACCCGCACATCGTGGCCCTGGTCTAACAATTGCTTTTGCGCCGCCAAAGCCACTTGGACTTCGGATCCGGAAGCAATAAGAATGCCTTCAGCTTGTACCTGCGCATCGGCAACGACGTAACCGCCACGTTTAACCCCGGCGTGGACGCGTTGCGCCGGCTTCGGTAACGTTGGGAGCCCTTGACGCGTTAAGACGATTGCCGTCGGGTGGTCGGTGGCTTGCAATGCCGCCAACCAGGCCGCTGCGGTTTCGTTCCCGTCGGCTGGCCGGTACACCGTTAGGCCCGGAATCGACCGTAACGCCGCGAGTTGTTCAACGGGTTCGTGGGTTGGGCCGTCTTCACCAACGGCTAAGGAATCGTGCGTAAACACGTAGATAACGGGCAATTTTTGCAGGGCGGCCAACCGAATGGCCCCCTTCATGTAATCGGAAAAGACGAAGAACGTCGAGCCGTATACCCGGCTACCACCGTGAAGGGCGATCCCGTTCATGGCCGCCGCTTCCGCAAATTCCCGGACCCCGAACCACAGATTTTTACCAGTCCGGTTCGTGGCACTGAACCGATCCTCATCGGCAACGTTCGTCTTATTGGAACTAAAGAGGTCGGCCGAGCCCCCCCAGAGGTTCGGGCACGCCGCGCTGAGCCGTTGGAGAATCTCGTGACCACTGGCCCGAGAGGCCAACTGGTCTTTCTTGTAATAAGTTGGTAACTGTTCGGCCAGATTCTTCGGTAAGGTTTGGCTGATGCCCTGTGCAAATTGGGCGGCTAAGCCGGGTTCCGCGTTAGAGTAATGGGCCACCAGATTCGACCATTCTTGGTGACTGGCCCAGCCACGCGCCTTAATAGTGCTCATAAACCGGTTATGCACTTCCGTCGGTACCGTGAACGGATCGTTATGCCAGTTATAGAAATCGCGCGTTGCCGCGAGGTCTTCGGCATTTAGCGGCGCACCGTGAACCTTGTTGGTCCCGGCATGCGGGCTCCCCGCCCCAATCTGCGTCTTCACTTCGATCAGGGTTGGTCCGTTCTGGTTGTCCTTGGCCGCGTTGATATCCGTGTCGATGGCGGTCAAATCATTGCCATTTTCTACTCTTAAGTAGTTCCAGCCGTAGCTCATAAAGCGTTGACCCACGTTATCGTGGCAGGCATTGCTCAATGGACCGTCCAGGGAAACATCGTTAGAGTCGTACAGCACGATCAGTTTATTTAATTGTAACTGACCCGCTAAACTAGCGGCTTCGGCAGCGACCCCTTCCATCAGGTCCCCGTCACCACAAATGGCGTAAGTATAATGATCGACCACATCATAATTGGTTCGGTTATAGGTTGCGGCTAAATGGCTTTCCGCCATCGCCATCCCCACGGCCATGCCAACGCCTTGGCCCAACGGACCCGTCGTGGCATCCACCCCGGGCGTCACACCGTATTCCGGGTGACCGGGCGTTTTACTGCCTAATTGGCGGAAGTGCATCAAGTCGTCGCGCGTCACCGCAAACCCACTCAGATTCAGCAGGCTGTACAACATGGCGGAGCCGTGACCGGCCGATAACACGAACCGGTCACGGTTAAACCATTGTGGGAACGATGGGTCCACGCGCAAGTGCCGGGAGAACAGCACGTAAGCCATTGGCGCAACGCCTAACGGCAATCCGGGATGACCGGACCGGGCCCGGGAGATCATATCCATACTGAGCATCCGTACCGCCGTCACGGCTTGGGTGTCCACTGCATCAAAATTCGCTTGTTGTTCAATTGCTTTTTCATTTAACATCTCATAAAACCTCGCTTTGAGTTGACCGGACCACTCACGGCCATCCGTTTTAAGTGATGATGCTAAACGCTAATTTTACCGGTAAAATCGACGTCCTTCATCGACTTTTCTAACTATACCAATTCAGAAAGATAATTGCAACCCCTCTCACAAAAGTTATTTTAACGGGGTTTATCGGAAATGTATTTTTAGATTGGCCACTATACCGTTCCTATACCAATTGCAACCGGTTGTTTTAAGTGGTTCAAAAAAGCGGTGTTTTCCGAAAAAATCGAAAAATACCGCTACTTAGTTTGTTAGTTTTCTGAAAGATTACTTTTGACTCGCCGCGATCACTTGATCGTAGGTTGGAATCGACGGCATTGCGCCCAAGCCCTGAACCGTTAAGGAGCTGGCCCGTTGTGCAAAAACTAACGCCGTTTCAATGTTGCTCAGATCCGGCTTTAATTGTGAACTCAGCGCCCCAATGAAGGTATCTCCGGCCGCCGTGGTATCCACCGCCTTCACCTTAAAGGCGGGAACGAAACCAGACCCCGCCGCCGTTGAGTAGTATGCACCCTTACTGCCGACCGTAATGATCAGGTTCTTAGCACCCATCTCCTGGAACTTCTTGGCGTTAGCGTCCATGGACGCCACATCAGTCACTTCAATCCCGGTTAAGATGGCACTTTCCGTTTCGTTCGGGACCACCAAATCCGTAACCTTTAAGATGGCCGGATCAATCTTAGCGGCGGGAGCGGGGTTCAAGATGGTCGTGACCCCGTGTTGCTTCGCAATCGTGAAGGCCGTTAAGGTTGCGGCTTGGGGCGTTTCAAACTGCGTAATCAAGAAATCTGCTTTCGCAATTTCGGCTTCAACGGCCGCCACTTCTGTCGACTTGATTTGTTGGTTAGAACCCCCGTAGACCAGGATACTGTTTTGACCGGCTTCATCCAGTAAGATGAATGCCGAGCCCGTCCCCACCGCCGGATCGGTCACAATGGCACTGGTATCGATATGGTCGTTATTCAACGATTCCACCATGAAGCGGCCCGCATCGTCATTTCCGACCTTCCCGATAAACCGGGTTACGGCCCCGGCCCGTGCAGCAGCGACGGCTTGGTTCGCTCCTTTACCTCCAGCAGCACTGGTCTTATTTTCCGTCGATAACGTTTCACCTGGTTGTGGCATCCGCGCCAACCGTAACGTCGTATCAACGTTTAAACTCCCTAAAACTGTCACCTGATTTGCCATAATGACCTTCACTCCTTCGTTCTCTATAACGTGTAAAACGTTTTACGCACTGACGACGTAATTTTCGTTCATTTTGACTACTTGTAAGATTACCATATTCCGAAAGGGCTTACAAGGATTATTTCTGTTGGTTCACCGGCCCCGTGCTCTCCCGTTGTCGTAGGTCGACCGGTAAGTCGACCGTTTGCCCACTTTGACGCCGATTATGAATTCGATTGATCAACAATTCCGTGGCTTGCTCACCCATGGTGACCACCGGTTGGTGCACGCTACTGAGCTTGGGAACCACGTACTCGTCGAGGTCGATGTCATCGTACCCTAACACGGAAAGATCAGCTGGCACCCGCAGTCCCCGTTCGTGTAGGCCGCGAATCAAGCCCAATGCCGTTTCGTCATTAATGGCAAAAACCGCCGTCGGGTGTTGGTCGATCACGGCCGCCGCAGCCTGGTAGCCACCCAGCTTCGTCATCGGCGACTGAACCACGTTCGCCGCGGTCAACGTCACCCCCGCCGCTTGGAGCGCTTGGCGAAAGCCGGCTAAGCGGACGGTCAAGTTCTGCGTCGGTTGCTCGGGCATCACCACGGCGATGCGGCGGTGTCCCAGGGCTAACAGATGTTGCGCCGCCAATTGGCCGCCCCGGGTATCGTCGATACGGATCCGGTCCAGACTGGGCCCCCCATTTTGGTCGATCAACAGGTACGGAATCCCGTTTTTCTTGAGAATGTTATCGATGGCCTCCCCAGTGATCGACGCACTCGCAATGATCAGGCCATCGACCGCGCGCTTAATCAGTTCTTGAAGGTAGTAACTCTCAAGTTCTTGGTCGTGATTAGCCCCAAAGATCAACGGGATAAAGTGCCGTTCCCGACTAGCCGCCTGAACTCCCTTGATAAACATACTAAAGAAGGGGTTCCCCAGGTTAGGCACCAGGACCCCGATTGTTTGAGCGGACTTCATAATTAAATTCCGCGCGTTAAAGTCGGGCACGTACCCCATTTCTTCTTGAAGTTGGTGTACGCGATGGCGCGTATCCAGGCTAAACCGTTCACCCTTACCGTTTAAGATTTGTGAGACCGTTGTGACCGAAACACCAGCTGCCTCGGCAAGGTCTCGAATCGTTACTTTTCGTGTCATAGGACCCTCCACACCATTACGTTTTTCTTAAATTATACCCCACTGGGCGGTCCTACGGTGGGCTTTTTCGGAAATTGGTCTGGTTCGACCAATTTAAACACAAAAGGCGATGCCCCCAGGGACATCGCCTAAATTATTTTATTTATGCTTTAAGAATCTTATCAATGGCGGCCAATTCTTCCGGATCAAACGTCAAATTTTGCACGGCCTTCACGTTTTCATAAAGGTGCTCCGCCTTGGAAGCACCGGTAATTACGCTGGTCACTACGGGATCGTGGAGTAACCAAGCCAAGGCCATGTGGGATAATTTCTGACCCCGACTGTGGGCAATCTGATTCAACGCCTGTAATTTATGCCAAATCTTGTCCCGACCATCCTTAAAGATGTATTGGCTCGACCAATGAATGTTAACGTCGTCCGGAATGCCATCCAGATACTTATCCGTTAACAGGCCTTCCGCCAAGGGACCATAGGCCATGATCCCCGCGTTATTTTCCCGCATTCGGTCGAATAACCCATCTTGGGCGGTCTTTTGGTTCAACATGTTGTAAGACACCTGATCCATCACGAACGGTGTGTGCAGGTCCTTAAAGATCTTGACCATTGCCATGGCTTGGGGCGCCGTGTAGTTAGAAATCCCCACGTACAAGGTCTTTCCTTGCTTGACCAGGTCATCTAAAGCCACGGCCGTTTCTTCGGGTGACGTTTCAGCGTCGTACCGGTGACTGTAGTAAATATCCACGTAGTCTAAGCCCATCCGTTCCAGCGATTGATCCAACGACGCAATCAAGGCCTTGCGGGAACTCATCTGGCCGTAAGGGCCGGGCCACATATGAAAGCCCGCCTTGGTACTGATGACCATCTCGTCACGGTAAGCTTCCATCTCCCGGTGAAAAACCTGGCCGAAGAGTCGTTCGGCTTCCCCGGTACCGGGACCGTAGTTAGCGGCCAAATCGAAACTAAAGATGCCAGCGTCAAACGCCTTTAAAATAATGTCGCGGGTGTCGGCGTAGTTCGCGTCTTCCCCAAAACTGTGCCACATTCCAAAGGAGATCGCGGGAAGTTGAAACCCCGTGTTGCCGGCGCGTCGAATCGGCATTTTTTCGTATCGGTGTTCATCTGCTACGTACATGTAATTGCCACATTCCTTTCTGCTCCATACCAATGATGCGGTTAAGAACGACTCGGCTAAACGATGCCGGACAGTCGTCCTTAATCTCATCCATCTTATACCTCCTAAAGTATAGAGAATTGGTGTGGACCAGTCAAGTTGGTCGACCCAATTTAGTGGCGATCATCACTCAACTTAACCGCTTGAGAAACGTGCCCGTTCGTGGTGGCCAACAATTCCTTGGCCTCCGCAATCGTGCCTTTGGTTTCGATCAGAACAATGGCAAGCGGCACGTTGTTATTTGCCCGGGCCAGGGCCCGTTCGGCCGCTAGTGTAGAGGTTTGCGTGGCTTCCGCAATGATCTTCTTGGACCGTTCAAACGTCTTATCGTTAGTCGGGACCACGTTGATCATCAGGTTCTGGTACACCTTCCCCGTCTTGATCATGATCCCGGTCGACAGCATGTTTAAGACCATCTTTTCGGCCGTCCCCGCCTTCAGCAGCGTGGCCCCCGTGATCACCTCGGGACCTACAACTGGCGTAATTGGATAGTCCGCTACTTGGGCTAAAGGACTGTCGGCAATGCAGGAAAAACCGATGCCCAGCGCACCTTGGTCTTGAGCGTCTTTTAAGGCCGCCACCGTGTACGGTGTTTGCCCCGACGCCGCACTAGCTACTACCACGTCATCGCTAGTCAGGTGAATGGCGGCTAGGTCGGCCTTAGCAAGTTCTGGTGAGTCTTCGGCCGCCTGGACGGTTTGGGTCAGCGCCCGGGGACCGCCAGCAATCAAGCCGAAGGTCTGTTGCGCGGTCAATCCGTACGTGGGTTGCAATTCCGTCGCGTCGATCACCCCTAAACGACCAGAGGTCCCGGCACCAATGTAAATCAGTCGCCCACCCTGATCAAATTTCGGGTACGCCGCATCGATTGCGGCCGCAATCTGGGGCAACTGCTTTTGGACCGCCCGGGCCACCCGCTGGTCTTCCCGGTTGATCGTGGCAACCATCTCCAACGTTGATTCCCGATCGATATGGGTCGAACGGTGATTACGCTGTTCCGTCAAGATTTCATCTAATTGCATCTCGTCATCCTCCAACCTAACACAAAACTTTATTTTTCAGTTTATGTATTCGTTTTCATAAAACCTATCTTAGGTATACCATGTTCCATACTGAATTTCAATTCCGTTTTATAAAATGTTAGCAACCGTTTTCATTTCGGGACAATAAAAAGAGAATTGGTAATGACCAATTCTCTTTTCGAGATAACAACTTTATTTTTCAACCGCCATCCATTGATACCCGCGGCTCATGCCGGCCGGGTTCCAAACGTAACCCGTGACCTTCGCGTTCCACAGTTCCACCGTCGCCGGCTGATACAGCGCAACAATCCCTTGCTGGGTCATCAACCGCTTTTCAGCCTTGACTAAATCATTATAGCGCGCCGTTGGTCGGTTAGCGTCCTGGTTCTCGGAGCGCTTGATCAAGGCGTCGTATTGCGCATCGCTAAAGCTACCGTTGTTATTGGTGTTCCCCGTGGTCATCAACGACAAGAAGTTGATTGGATCCGCAAAGTCGGCGCCCCAACTTGACAGAACCAAATCAAAGTTACCGGAGTTCGACCGACTCAACCGAGTCTTGTACGGTAACGTGTTCAACGAGACCTTCACGTTAGGTAACTTCTCCAATTCGGCCTGAATGTATTGGGCCACGGTCTTGGTTACCGCCAAGTCGTCACACATCAGTGTCAGGTTTAATTGCTTGGTTCCAGTTGCCTTTAAGCCCGCCTTTAGTAATTTTTTGGCTTGTGGCAAATCGTAGGCGACTCCTTGCTTGACGTAAGCGTCCTTGGCGAAGTCGGCCTTGGTCTTCGGATTTTGCGTCAGGTTTTGTGAAACGAACCCTAACGGCGCTTTCGACCCATCCCGTAAAACGTGACTGGCTAGTTGCTGCTTGTCGATGGCGAGCGATAAGGCCTGGCGCACCTTGACGTTCTTTAAGGCCTTGACCCGTTTTTCATTCATCTGCATATAGTAGGTCGAGCCCCCCACGAACGTCTTCATATCAGAATTGTTCTTAAGGTTGGCCACCTGGGTTCCGTCCAGCGTCGTGGCGTCTAACGCCTTCTTTTGGTAAAGGTTTAAGCCGGTCGACGGATCAGCCACGACCTGAAAATTCATGGTTTGCAGGTGAATCTGCTTCTTATCCCAGAATTTCGGGTTCTTGACCAGTTTCCAGCTCTGCGACGTTCCGGTCCACTTGGTCATCTTAAACGGACCGTCGTAAGCCGTCGTACTCCCTGAATGACCGTAGCGGCTGCCTTCCTTGACCACCACGCTCTTTTCTTGCGGGAAGAAGGTCGGAAAGGCCAGTAACAGCTTAAAGTAAGCGACCGGTTTGCTCAACGTCACTTCCAACCGGTAGTTACCTAAGGCCTTGACGCCCAGCTGACTAGGCGCTAGCTTCCCTGATTGGACCTGGTTAAAGTTCTTAACCCCCGCCATCAGATAAGCGTATTCCGAAGCCGTCTTCGGGTTAGCCGTCCGTTGCCACGAGTACACGAAATCGTGAGCCGTGACTGGTTTACCGTCGTTCCAGCGGTTAGTCTTCCGTAACTTGAAGATGTACCGCTTGCCGCCGTTAGTCACCGTGGTCTTCGTGGCCAGAGCGTTCACTAACTTTTCGTTCTTACCTAACCGAAAGAGTCCCTCTTGCGTGTGGTACAACATGGTCAAACTGGTCGAATCGGCCGCCTTGGAGACATCCAGGGTCGTCACTTCCGATTTTGCCGACAACTTCACTTCTTGCTTAGTGGCTAGGCCCTTCGACGAACTGCTCGAAGAGGACTGCCCACAAGCTGCTAGGCCCCCCATGACCAGCAAACTTACTCCTACTAAAACGCCAACGTGTTTTCCGTTCAAAATCACTCGCTCCTCAATTTAATTTCTGCGATGTACTGAGCCCACCGTCCCACGGTGTCTCAAGCAAACGGGTCACTGAAAATACTAATTTTTCGTAAGCAAAACATCTCTTTCCACCATACCGACTTTTAAAATTGTTTGCAAGTCGAACGGCTCTCAGATGAGAAATCCAGGCCATTCCCTAATGCCTTTGCCATTTTAACCGCTGCCAGCCTAAATGCAGGCCGTACGTGGTAACAAACGCTAGGCCCCACGTCCCCAGATAGCTGACCACAACGCGCCACCCTAACGGCCAATTTCCGGTCAACGCCCACATTCCGGCCAGCCAAAAAACGTGACTGAGATAGGCGCGGTACGCATAGGTCGCTAACCAGTGCATGGGCTGCAGCCAGGCTGAACGGTGACGTAACTGGGTGACCGCTAAACAACTGACCAGTCCAATTACGGTAAAGGCGTAGAAGGTGCCGGACAACTGGTAATAACTGGCTGCAGCCAACCGGACCGGTAGACCCCGGGCCACGAGTTGACCACTCAACCACCCCCAGGCGCCCAGCCAAGCCAGCGTGACCACCGGCCAGTACCGTTGCAGGGTCCGCGGTCCCGACTTAAATTGTGCCCACAAGGCCCCCGTCACGGCGTACGGGAGAAAGCTGAGTGCGAGGCGGTCGACCAGATAGGTGGGCGCGTGGGGAAACCACCACAGCCAGCCCCCGTAGAAGAGTCCCGTGACTCCTAGGCTGACCCAGGCCCGGGCTTGCCGTCGACCGACCCACCGGGACCACACCCAAAAAAGTGGCATGACCCCAATAAACTGTAACATCATGGTGTTGTACCACAGGTGCGGGGCGGCGTTGCCACTGACGGCCTGCCAGAGAAACTGGCCCACCGTCTGGTAAGCCCCGTGTTGTTGACTGCCGGGCAAAATCTCCAGGTAAATCACCGTCCACCACACCGTGGGAACCCCCAGAGCCGACCACTGCTGGCGCCAATACTGCCGGTTGGTTTGCAGCGGAAAGTCTCTCCGTTGGCGTATCGTGGTGTACAGGATACCAAAAATAAACGCCGGGGCCGTAAATTTAACTAGGTTGTAGACGCTCCCCAAAACCCACTGCTGCCTAGCCGTGGGGTGAGCGGCCATGGCGAACCCTAAAACCGACTGCAACATGACGGCAGTACAGGCCGCCACCTTGAGGTAGTCGCCAATGTCGGTTACCGGGGGCGTTACGCGTTGCTCCATCTTCTCAGTCCTTACCAAAAAAGGGCGACTCCACCGAGTCCCCCTTAAAACGATGACGATTACTGTTGTTGTTTCGTGATCGGTGACCGAAAAAGTTGGTCAACGGGTTGTTCGTTATAGATCAAGTTGATGGCCCGACCGAAGAGATCGTCGACGGACATGACCACAAACTTGTCGCTTTGCTTGTCGGCCGGAATCTGAATCGAATCCGTCACGACCACCTTTTCTAACGGGGCGTCGTCGATGCGCTTCGTCGCGTCACCGGATAAAACGGCGTGGGTCGCACAAGCGTACACGCTAGCGGCACCAGCGTTGCGCAGGGCCACCGCCGAAACGGAAATCCGCACGGCCGTATCGATGATGTCATCCACGAGGATGGCGTGTTTGCCCCGCACGTCCCCAATGACGGCTTCCGGATGAGCCGCATTTTCGGTCTCGCTCCGGTTGTCGATGATGGCGATGGGGGTTCCCAACAGTTCGGCTAACCGCCGGGCCCGACTGACTCCAGCATGGTCGGGAGCCACGACGACCGTATTCTCTGCGGTTAACTCGGTATTCTCTTCAAAGTAGCTGGCTAATAACCGGTCACTTTGCAGATGGTCGACCGGAATATCGAAGAAGCCTTGTAGTTGCGCCGCATGTAGGTCCAGCGCAATCACCCGGTTGACCCCGTCCATTTGGAGGAGTGAGGCCACGAGCTTAGCTGTAATGGGTTCCCGCGAACGGGCTTTACGGTCGGCTCGAGAGTAACCGTAGTACGGAATGACCACGTTGATTTTCGCGGCACTGGCCCGCCGAGCGGCATCCACCATGATCAATAACTCCATGAGGTTGGTGTTCACGGGATCAGAGACGGACTGAATGATAAAGAGTTCATCCCCCCGGATGCTTTCATCAATACTGATTTGAATTTCACCGTCACTAAAATGTTTAACGGTTGCCTTACCTAATTCAACGCCGGCTACCCGGGCGATCTTTTCGGCTAAGGGCCGGTTAGAGCTTAAGGCAAAGAGCTTCATTTTGCCCGCTTCGACCTGTTCTACCATAACAGCCTCCTATGCTTGTTCACTGGTTAAATTAACTCGTCTTCATTATCGCAATTTCCCGCCGTAAACGCAACGTTTAACCGAACGTTTTTAGGCCTGGGGCATAAATTGTTGGGGCGTAATCCCCTGCATCCCAATCATCGGGTCAATCTGACCGGCTAACGCCAGTTCCGGTGTTAACCGGTTATCCGGTGGCGTTACCGGTTGATCGGTTGGCGCTGGTTGGGGCGTCGATTCCTCAGTCGCTGGCGTGGCGTTCGGCGTTGGCGCAGGACTGTCGGTCGCCGGCGTCTGTGGTGCATCCGGGGCCAACACCGCCTGAATCCGCTGAGTCAACGTGGTGTGGCGGTTAACCGACAAATTCTCTACACACGCAGTAAAGGCTTGCGGTTCCCCCACCAAGATCAGCATCTGGGCCGCCCGGGTCACCGCCGTATAGAGCAGATTTCGTTGTAGCATCCGGCTGTACTGACTGACCATCGGCAAGATGACCAACTTAAATTCGGAACCCTGGGCTTTGTGAATTGACATGCAGTAGGCCAGGGTCAAGCGGATCCAGTCGTTACGCGTGTAAGTTACCTCGGTCTGCTCAAAGGCAATCGTCAGCTGATCACTCTTGACCTTACTGTGTTTGTCACTGGCCAAGTCGATCCCGGTAATGGTCCCAATGTCACCGTTGAATACGTTATTTTCGGGACTGTTGACCAGGTGCAAGACCTTGTCCCCAATCCGAAAGCGTTGGTGCCGAAACTCAACTTCCTTGGTTCGTTCACTCTTCTTAGGGTTGAGAATCCCCTGCAAGACCTCGTTGAGCCGGTCAATGCCGGCCGTGCCCCGGTACATTGGCGCTAGAACCTGAATGTCGGCGGCACTAAAGCCCTTTTGATGGGCCTTGCCCACGATTTGATCGATAACGTCGGCCACCTGGTTAGCGTGACAGGCGATAAACGAACGGTCTGGTTGATTTTTGGTGAAATCGGCGGGGAGCTGGCCGTTCTTGATAGCGTGGGCCAACGGGATAATCGAGGACCCATCTCCCTGGCGATAAATCGTATCTAGCTGGATCTTGGTCAGTTGGTCGCTGGCTAAGAGGTCGTGAAAGACCTGACCGGGCCCCACGGAAGGCAGTTGGTCCTTATCCCCGACGAAGATCACCTGCATCCCCACCGGAACGGCGCGAAGGAGGACCTTCATCAACGACACGTCGACCATCGACACCTCATCGACGATCAGCAGTCCCCCCTCCAAATCCTTAGTAGTGGCGTCCTCAATGTCGGCTTCTCTCCCGGTCAAACCGAGTAACCGGTGAATCGTGCTGGCGGGAAGGCCGGTGGTCTCACTCATCCGCTTGGCGGCTCGTCCGGTGGGGGCCGCTAGCAAGATTGGAAACGGCCGCTCCTTGTATTCGTTAATGTCTAGCGACAGGCCGTGTAACCGCGCGTATAACTGTACCAAGCCCCGGATGATCGTGGTTTTACCGGTCCCCGGTCCCCCAGTCAACAGTAAGACCTTCGAGCGAACTGCCGCAGTTAAAGCGGCGGTCTGTGAGTCGTCGTAAGTAATGTCCGTCTGTTTTTCAACGACCCGCAGTTGTTTTTGAATGGCGTCATCGTTAAACTGCTCCGCCAAATCCGTCTCATCAGCCTGCAAGAGTCGGTTCAAGTGTTCGGCAATCTGCCACTCGTCGTCGTATAACGGCTTTAGGTAGATCCGTTGCTCGTCACCGACCACCTTCTGCTGCTTGGCTAGTTCCAATAACTGGGTTGCCAGATCTTGCGGGTTCAACCGGACGTTGCGGCTATTCTCCAAGAGGCCTAACGCGGTCGTCAATAACGGCTTGGCCGTGGTATAGGTATCCCCGTTGGCTACGGACAGGTCCCGTAACGTTTGGAGGATGCCGGCCCGTAACCGTTCGGGGCGGTCCGGCGCATAGCCTAGCTGCGTGGCAATCTGATCGGCCCGTTTAAAGCTGACCCCGGCGATGTCCTCGGCTAAGCGGTAGGGATTTTCGTGAATCACGTCCAGCGTTTTTTCCTGATAGTGGTTGTAAATCGCGGCAGCCAACGTACTCCCAAAACCGTACCCGTTCAACCCAATAATAATCTGTTCCATCCCATTGTTGGCTTGCAGGTTATCGATCAGCGTTTGGCTCACCTTGGGCGACAAACCCAAGGAATCCAGTACCGTATGATCGTTTAAAATGGCCTCGATGGCGTCGTTGCCCAGCGCGTCCACTACCCGCTCAGCGGTCTTCTTACCGACGCCCGGAAAGTCTTCGCCACTCAAATAAGCGATCACCCCGTTACGTGAGGTCGGGGTTTCGTTTTGATAATTATCCGCTTGGAACTGAACCCCGTATTTAGGGTGTTCCACTCGCTTACCGGTGAACCGGTAGGCCACGTCGTCTTTGATATCCGCAAAGTTCCCGGTGACCACGATTTCGTCTTCGTGCCAATCTAAACTGGTCTCACTGACCTTGACCAGCATGACCTTATAAAAACTATCCTGACTGGCAAAGAAGACCGCACTCACCGTGCCCACCACGTAGTCGGCCTTGGAGCCGTTATCGGTCGCGAGTAAATCCAAAGATTCGGTTGCCATGCCTGATTACTCCTTCTTTTGTTTGTGTTGCGCTTGAATGAACTTTTCGATGTCGCCTAATTTCTTTTGACCTTGTGCATAATAAGTCGGGTCGAGGCGCTTCGCCCGGTCAAAATACTGGGCGTACGGGTCCCCTTGAACCATCGCAACGAGTCCCCGGTCAAACGTGGCCCGGCCATTTTCGGCATCTAGGGCCAATACCTGATCGTAATACTGGGCCGCCTGAGCCATGTTCCCCAGTGCCAGTAAGTTTTCGGCCACGACCTGGAGGGTCGCCACGTCTTGCGGCTGACTGGTCAACGCGGTCAATGCAAAAGCCAAGGCCCGCTTGTGATCACCGTTAGCCATGTGGCTCTGGGCAATCATCAAGTACCCGGCGCCCTTGAGTTGATCGTTCAACTGATCAAACTGCGCGATGGCCTTAGGGTAATCCTGGGCCGCGTAGTACACGTTGCCCAACCCGTAATGCAGACGCTCGACGGCAGCCGGCTGTGCGGCAAATAGTCCTAAGGCCTTCATCAAGAGTTCTTCGGCCTGAGCGTACGAGTTGAGATCAACCAAGACGGTGGCCAGTTCGTAATAGGGTTCGAAGTCACCGGGTTCTTGGGTAATCTGTTGGACCAATTGGTGCACTAACTTTTCTGAGCGTTGTTTATCCGCTGCTCGGCTGGCGGAAGTGGGTTCTGTCATGTGATCACCTCGTCTAAATCGTATCGGTCGGCGTCGCGGTGGCCGTCAGAAAGCTGGTATTGTTCCAATCCAGCAGGTCAAAGTGTTGCCCGTCATTTGTCTCAAGGACCGTGACACTGGTGTTACGAATCCCACCCCGGCGGCGTAGATCGGCTAACGGTGTCGCCAGTAAGGCGTTGATTTCGGCATTTAAGGCCGCCCCGTGCCCCACCACTAAGACGTTATCCTGCGGCTGGGGGTTGTTGGCGACGATGGTTTGAATCGCCGGGGTCATCCGGTCGATCACCTGTTGGAAGGTTTCCCCCCCAATTTCGGTCGTGGTGTAACGGTCGGGATGGTTACGAAAGGCGTCCAGTTCGGCCGGAAACCGATCCTGAATTGAGGAAAAGGTTTGGCCTTCCATCTTTCCCAAATGGAATTCTTCTAGCCGACTCATCAACGTCAGCGGTACCTTTTGGTGAAGTTCGCGAATTACGTGTTGAGCCGTGACCCGCGCCCGTTTGATGGGACTAGCATAGGCGTGCGTGAAGGGAATGCCGCGTAAGTACCGGCCTACCTGCACCATTTGTTGATAGCTCTCCGGTAACAACGGCGAATCACCCCCGGCACCCTGGAACCGTCCTTCCAGATTCCACTGCGTTTTCCCGTGACGAATGAAGTATAGTTTCATAAGTTTAAGCGTCCTTTCAACGGTTTATCCCGCGTGAGCTTTAAATTCTGTTGAATCAATCTTTACATATTATGCCAGTTTTCGCGCCGTTTTCAAAGTAACTGGGCCAAAAAGCCCGTTAAACGCCAAAAAGAGCCCGGGCGCTCCCGGACTCTTTTCTAAAAATTAAATTAATTGTAACTGACGTTCCTCGTTGTAGGCCGCGTCAATAATGGCACTACCCAGGCACTCGTTGCCGTCGTAGAAGACCACGGCCTGGCCCGGCGTGATGGCGCGGGCGGGGTCGTCAAATTCGACGGTGACCTGCTGACCATCATCGCTCAGATGAACGGTCACGCCGGTATCCTGCTGCCGGTAACGGAACTTCGCCGTGCAGTGGAAGTCCTGGCCCCGGTCGATCGTGTTGACCCAGTGGATATCGGAAGCGGCCAAGTGCGTCGCGTACAGGTGCGGATTATGGTAACCCTTACCCACGTACAGGATATTTTGGCTCAAGTCCTTACCGATCACGAACCACGGCTCGTTATCGATGCCGTCACCGCCGATGCCTAAGCCCCGGCGCTGACCAATCGTGTAGTACATCAGACCGGCATGGTCACCCTTGACTTCACCGTCAACGGTCATCATCTTGCCGGGCTTGGCGGGTAAGTAGTGGTTCAAGAAATCCTTGAAATTCCCCTTCTCACCGATGAAGCAGATTCCCATGGAATCGGGCTTCTTAGCCGTAGCCAAGCCGGCCTCCTCAGCCAACTGACGCACCTGGGTCTTCTTGACCAAGTCCCCAATCGGGAACATCACGCGGTCCAACTGCTCGGCGGAAAGCTGACTCAAGAAGTAGGTCTGATCCTTGTTCTGGTCAACGGCCCGCAACAAGTGGTTGTGACCCTCGGCGTCCCGCGTTAACTGCGCGTAATGCCCGGTCGCGATGTAGTCGGCTCCTAACTCTAAAGCGTAATCCAAGAAAGCCTTGAACTTGATTTCCTTGTTACAGATCACATCGGGGTTGGGCGTTCTGCCCTTCTTATACTCGTCCAAGAAGTACGTGAACACGCGGTCCCAATACTCCTTTTCAAAGTTGACCGAGTAATAGGGAATCCCGATCTTAGCGGCAACCTTGGCCACGTCCTTATAGTCTTCGGTCGCGGTGCAGACGCCGTTCTCATCCGTGTCGTCCCAGTTTTTCATGAAAACGCCCACGACGTCGTAGCCCTGCTGCTTTAAGCGTAACGCTACCACGGAAGAATCGACACCGCCGCTCATTCCGACAACCACACGTGTTTGGCTGTTGTCTTGCATGGTATCACCATCATTTCTATCAGATTCTGGAGAATCTACGAGTTGAAGGTCGCACAAGTCCAGTATTTATCAGTGTAACGATTTCGTTTCCATTTTGCAAGCCTGGCGTTTCTTTTCACCCGTTTCCAAACCGCCCTAATCTCGGACCCGTCCATCGGCTGGAAATTGGGCACACAAGCGCGCAAACTCGGCCTGATACCCGTGGCGTTGGGTGGCCGCCGTTAACGCCGGACGATCGTGGGTTCGCACCACGCCAGTGTGCAATTGAGCCGTATAGAGGTCCAGATAGGGCAATTGTGCGGCCCGCGCCAACGCAATTTCCGTTTCGGCGTTATAAGCCACTCGCCGTAAGTCCACCGTCGGCGCGTAAAAGTCGCTTGTGGTCAGAATCGCGTATTGCGCCCGCAAGTCCTTGGCAAAGGCCGCCCACTGAGTAAAGGGCATCCCCACGGTTCCCGGATTGATAATCAATTGGCCCGCGCTACTCTGCCGCACCAGTTGGTGGTGCGTATGCCCGTACAACAGCACGTCGGCGTGACCGGCCGCTAGCTGGTCGAACGCCGCTTGATCCTGGGCGGGCATCAGCGTATGGCCAAAGTTCTTGGTCAGTTGGTTATGGGTCAGCTGGTAGGTCAACCCGTTGACGGTTCGCCGTTGGACCATGGGCAACGCGCGTAACCGGCGGTGGTCGGCCGGGGTCAGATGGGTCCATACGTAATGCCCCAAGATGGTCGCGTAGACGTCGATGGGGTCGGTGCGGTCAATGGCGCCGTCAACCGTGGCAAACAGGATATCTTCCCAGTTGCCCCGCACGTAGGTCGTGATGGGTAAGGCGTCTAACGTCGTCAATAACTCGTGAGCTCCCGGTCCCGGTAAGAACAGATCGCCTAAAAACCAATAATCCGTGCAGCCGGCGGCCCGTGCATCGGCTAGGACTGCTTGCAGTGCCGTGACGTTGCCGTGAACGTCCGAAATAACCGCAATTTTCGCCATAAACTCTCTTCACCTTCTTGAAAAACTATTACGTAATAACGCTGATTGGGATAAAACTGGTCGCCTTCCGGCGCTCAGGGGCTGGAACGCCTGCGGGCACGATTTTGAACCTCGCTAAACCCGCGAGTTTCAAAACTCGGCCTTGTGGTAAGTCAGCAAAATACGCTGACTAACCACAATTTCGCTGGCTGAGCCCCTGCTCGCCTCCAGGCTGTACATTGTAAACTTAACCTACAGTACTTCAAGGGCAACATGGCCCGTATCAACGCACACTTGTTATTTATTAGCCAGCATCGCCCCGACTAGAAAATACAAACGATACTATTTTTCACGCAAAGCTACCCCCTCTATTCAACTTCACTTGGACATTCTCTAATGAATCATTGCTTGCTGTCAGAAAACGTTGAATATGCCTTTTCCGATCTTGGGCCGATGCACCACCGGAATAAACACTTAAACCCTGATGTTGATCTGCATTATCTAACTGACGATACTGAATTGAATCACTAACCTCATGATTATATTTTACCAACCATTCCGCATCATCATTGGCTAATTTATAGAATATTGGTGGATTATCCAACCACAATATATTAACAATTCGATCATAAAGTTCTTTCCAACTCTTAATCGAAACATCTCTTTGCTCCTTAAAACTAAACGTTATTGGTTTCTCTCCCTTTGGATCAATATCCGCTAAACTTACCCACTCACCCGCGTCTATTTCAACATCGACAACACTCGGTAATGGCCAAACCTTAAGTGCTCGTTGATATAAATCAGATTGTCGCTGCTTTAACGAACTTTCATTCCATTCATCCATTCCAACCAAGGTCTGATTTAATTTTATCCCAGAATCTCTGTAACCATTAGGGGCATCTCGCTTATCACGAAAACTATGGTTACTCATCTGTGAATTAAAACCCGTTAAGGTTAAATTAGCAAGCCGGTTAATCCAGGTAACTTGAATATCATGCCAATTTTGTCCTAAATTTTGTTGCCAGCTTCGGCTTAACGTCTGCGGCAAAATATGTTCAATTGAAAAATCGCCATTCTCAGCTCGCTCAAATAACATTTGCGTTTCTCCACGCCAATTGTTCAGTTCATCCATAATAAACCAGAAAGATTCTGTTCTAATATGATAGTAATCCTTAGATGTCAGTGCATCCATTATCATTGCATTAGACGGAAAAATCTTATTTTCTTTAACTTTGTGCGTTAATACCACTTCTAATGCTCGTGGATAATTAATATCATTATTTTTCGTTAGACGCTGTACTTGGCGATTCAAGGTCGTAAAAAAGTTGTTTAATCCCGTGCTTGGAATACCGACAAATAGTCGTCTTGCAAGATATCCTAAAACCGTTTGCAGAACTTCATTTAATCCATTAAGCGATAGTTTTTGCTTTTCGTACAAATCAAAAATTTGTAGGAAATACGGCATCATTACATCCATATGTAAATGAGATAATCTAATCAATAATCGTTGCGTAGTCTGATCCGTAAACTGATACTCTTGTGGAAACTGAATTTTAGCATAAATTTTGGCAACCTTTTCTTCTTCTAATAATTCCGAATAACGATCAAAATTAGGATGAAGTCCAATCTCTTGTCGATAGTTATCATAGATATCATTTTTCTTCACTGGCTTCGATGAGGTTGCCAACGATGTTAAGTAATGCCGATAAAAATTCGAGATATTTTCACGATGAACTAGCCTTTCAATTGATTTCCAAACTTCAAAAGCCTGCGTTTGAGCATCACGTTCCAGTCCCATTAATAGATAATTTCTAATTTTATCCGACTCAGTTAACCCTAATCCTGTCGAATTAAGACTTTCAAAGATGAGTTGGGCATCATCTCCTGGTTGAACTGTAATCACCATCGCTTGTAATTTCATTTGTAATAGATTTAGCCAGTCTTCAACTGAGAGCACACCACTTTGAACAGCATTCTTAAAATACTGATAGTTTAGCTTAAATAACGATGGCTTTGCCTGATCACCATGCAACAGAACATCAATATATTGCTGTTCGTCCCCATCAACTGGTTTCAAACGATTATGATAGACGGTTTCTTCATCGTAGGGATCAACGAGATACTTATCATTAATTATTCTTGCCTGCCGCTCATCAGTTACAGCCATTAAATCTCGTAATGCTATTAAAAATAATGATATTGTCGTCAATCGTTGTTGTCCATCAATGACAGCAACCGCATCCGTTGTCGTTAAATCTAAAATTAAGCTACCGATAAAATACTTATCCAGCCCTCGTTGTTCCGCCATAAGAATATCTTCAACCAACCGTTGAACTTGGTCTGTTCCCCAACTATAGCGTCGCTGATAAAGAGGAATATAGATTTTATCTTCATTATGTATGATTCGTATAATCATTTTGGGGCTACCTTGCATAACAACAACCTTCCTTTACATTTAGAAATAAGTGCCCTTTAGCCAAGTACAGTCTGTTTTCTCTTACAATTATACGACACTCCATCGATTGCCAGATAAAACATGTCAAAATAAAAAGCCCTCTTATCCTAGATAAAAGAGCTATTATTAATTCATTTATATGGCCGGTTATTGCTTCCGCAGAATTTCCCGGTCAATCAAGTTTTGCATAATAAAATGATACTGTTCCACGTTGCCTTCGGCGTGTGGCCCCTTAAAGATGTTCAAACGGCGGTTGCCTGAGGCATTTGTCGTCGCCATCTTGAAGCCAGATAAGTCCTTAGCAATCGTGATTTTTAACATCTGGTTACGGTTGTACGGCGAAGTCGGATCGACCGACCGTTCCAGGGTGTAGTTGCCGGCATTGGAAACTTGGAACCCCACGTCCTTTAAGGCGTAGGCTTTGATGTTGGGGTCGAGTTCGTAAACGTCGGTATCCCCATCAATTTGCATCTGCTTTTCAAATAACACGTTACTTCACCTCACTGGTATGCTTTAACCGCGTCACAATCTTAGTTACGGCGGCGATAAAGGCGTCCAGGTCCGCCATCGTGGTGTAAGCCCCAAACGATAACCGAATCGATTCGCCAATTCGGGGACTGTCCGCCCCAAACATCGCCGTGAGCACGTGGGACGGCTCGATTGAGCCCGCCGTGCAGGCAGACCCCCCCGACACCGCAATCCCGGCCAAGTCTAAATTGGTCTGCATCACGTAAGTCGACACGCCCTTGATCCAAATGTTCAGCACGTGATTCAAGTTCTCGCCGGTCAATGACCCGTTCACTTCAAAGTCGATGCCGTTTTGGGTCAACCCATCGACCACGTGTTGTTTGAAGTCGTGATACTTCGTCTGCCGTTGAGCCTTCACTTCGGGTGTCAAGGCTTGAACGGCCGTGGCAAATCCGGCCAGGGCGGGTACGTTTTCGGTCCCGGCCCGTCGCTTTTCTTCCTGGTCGCCCCCCTTGATCAGACTCGGGAAGTTAATCCCCTCACGCCGATACAGGAACCCCATCATCTTGGGGCCGTTGATCTTGTGCGCCGACGTGGACAACAGGTCGATGTGGTCGCGTTGGACGTCGATGTCTAACAACCCATAAGCCTGCACGGCATCGGTATGGAACCACGCCTGGTGGTCCTTTAGAATCTCCCCGATCTCGTGAATGGGCATCCGACTGCCGACCTCGTTATTGCCCATCATGATGGACACCAAGATCGTATCGTCGCGTAAGGCCGCCTGAAAATCGTCGAGGCTAATCCGACCGTGCTGATCCACGGGAAGGTACGTAACTTCAAACCCTTCTTGTTCTAGCGCCTTGAGCGGCTCTAAAATGGCCTTGTGTTCGATGGCCGTGGTAATGATGTGTTTACCTAACGCTTGTCGCGCGTGCGCCGTTTGGGTGATGGCGGTATTATCACTTTCACTCCCACCACTGGTGAAGACAATCTCTTCATCGCTGGCCGCGTGAATGCTGTCCGCAATCACCTGCCGACTGTTTTCCATAATTGTGTGCGCTTCGCGTCCCAACCCGTACAGCGTTGAGGCGTTGCCGAAAACGTGGGCCATCTTATCCGTCATCTCCGTCAAAACTGCCGGGGACAAGGGCGTGGTGGCCGCGTTGTCTAAGTAAATCTCCTTCACTACCAAAACCTCCTAGAAACTATGGTTACTTCTGTTGTGCGGCAAAGAGTGCTAATAACATCTGTGCCGATTGCCGACCGGCGTCGATGATGAAATCATCAAAATCAACACCGGAGTTATTATCCGCCGTGTCGGACATCGCCCGAACGACCACGTAAGGCACGTCAAACTGGTGAGCCACCTGCCCCACAGCCGCCCCTTCCATTTCACCGGAAAGTGCATCCGGGAAGTGTTCCAAGATTGGCTTCGTGGCCGCCGGACCATTTAAGAACTGGTCACCGGACACGATCAAGCCTTGTTTGGTGGTCAAACCCGTTTGGCTTGCCGCCGCCGCAATTTGGTCGCCCCAGGTCTTCGACGCGGTGAACCGGGCCGGTTGTTGTGGGAGTTGACCGTACTCGTAGCCAAAGGCCCGCGCGTCGGCATCGTGGTAGGCCGTTTCGGTCGAGATCACCACGTCCCCGATCTTTAAGCCGGCCGCTAAAGCGCCCGCCGAACCGGAGTTGATGACCACGTCCACGTTGAACTGGGTGATCAGTAAAGCCGTGGTTAACCCGGCTTCGACTTTCCCAATTCCGGAGCGCACCAGAACGACACTTTGGTCGTGAATGGTTCCTTGATAGAATTCCAAACCGTGAATATCCGTGGTTTGTTCGTCCTGTAAGACCGCTTTAAGTTCTTTGATTTCTTCTTCCATGGCACAGATCACGCCGAATGTCATTATTGTGAGTCACTCCTCTAAAATTCTACGAAAAATAAGATTAAATACACGGCCACAATCAGCACCGCCAGCCAAAAGATGGCCCAATTGAGGCGACGGCCCAAGCGATGTTGCTTCGCTGTGGGCGTGTGGTCATCCGAAAAGTTCTGGTTCGGATCAGTTCCGGTTTCCGGCCGGCCGTCCGGGTAGTCACGGTCGGACTGTCGCTCCGCAGTGGTCCGCTGGCGTTCCCGGTCGTTGGCCGCCCGATCTGCTTGTTCCTGTTCTCGACGATAATCCGCCCGTGTCTTGGGCCGATCATCATCGGATTGCCAATCGTTTCGCATCCCGTCACCTACTTTTGTAAAAGCCAGTAATAGATGGCCGTAATGGTCTTGGCGTCTTCGATCTCACCGCGGTCGATCATGGCTTGCGCCTCCGCTTTAGTGACCGTCAACAGTTCCAAGTTTTCCCCCTGATCGCGGGGCAGTTTCGTGGTCACCGGCTTTAAGTCGGTCGCCAGAAAGAGCGTCATATACTCGTCGGAAAAACCCACACTTGAATAAAACCCGGTAATCCGCTTCAACGTTCCCGGTTCGTAACGAATTTCTTCATTTAATTCCCGCCGGACCGCGTGTTCGATATTATCGGCATCGCGACTGTCGAGCTTACCGGCTGGAATCTCCAGCGTCGCCTTAGCGATGGGCGCCCGCCACTGGCGTTCTAAGATCATGTGGTCGGCATCTGGTAACGCTAAGATGCCCACGGCGCCCACGTGCCGAACGATTTCACGGGTAGCGGCTTCACCGTTAGGTAACCGAACCTGCTGGCGTTCGAGCCGCACAATCACCCCGTCGTACAACGTTTCCGAAGATTCAACGTGTTCTTCTAGGTCCATGCGCTACGCCTCCTGATCTGCCGTCACGACTGGCGTGACTTTGGCCGCTTGCGGTCCCCGTTGGCCCTGGACAATCACAAATTGAACGGTCTGACCCGCTTCTAATTTGCGAAAGCCGTCGCCAAGAATGCCCGTGTAGTACACGAACACTTCGCCATCTGCTGGCGTGGTGATAAAGCCGAAGCCCCGCTGTTCACTATAACTTTTTACCGTACCGGTTAACATACGCACTTTTCCCTCCCGTCTAGATATACAAGCAGATTATACCCGTTTTCGTAAGCCCCCGCAAACCAGGCGCCGCGACGCTAAAACGGACGGCCAACGCTGATTGCGTTAGTCGCCCGTTTACGAGGACTCTTTAATAATTAGTTAACGCTGAGATTACTCGTCAAACCCGTCCGTGGCCGTTTCCGGGAAATCCTGACGGACAATGGCGGCACAACGCGCACAGAAGTGTGGATAAGCGGCATCGCTCCCCACGTCGGTCTTGATCAAGCGACAACGTTGACATTCGTCACCTTCAGCCGGTGTGACCACGATGGCCACGTTACCAAAGTCTAACGCGTCAGCGGGCTTCTGATCGTACGCTTGAACGGTCAATCCAGAAACCAGTAAGATCTGTTGAACGTTGACGTTCAATTGATCAAACAAGGTCTGCACATCGTCACTCACGTAAAGGGCTAGTTGTGCTTCGGCAGCTTTCCCAATCAACTTGGCGTTCCGGGCTTCTTCCAATGCCTTCAAGACGTCACTCCGAACCGTCATAAACCGGTCCCAAGCCGACGTTTCACCCTGATCTTTGACTTCATTAGTATCCGGTAAATCTAAGACGGCGGGCATTTCTGCCAATTGGACGAAGTCTTCCGGTTCCTTCAAGAAGGTCCAGATTTCCTCGGTCGTGTGCGGCAGAATTGGCGTCAACAACTTCGTCAACGTCACAGCGATTTGGTAGAAGACCGTTTGCATTGAGCGCCGGACCGGACTGTTCGCGGATTCGATGTACAAGACATCCTTGGCGAAGTCCAGGTAGAAGGCGGACAATTCGGTGATCACGAAGTTCATCAATTCCTTGTAGATGTTCAAGAAGTTGTAGTCGTCGTAATCGGCCTTAACGTCCTTGACGAATTCGTTCAACCGGTAAAGCATGTGCCGGTCCACAGCCTGTAAATCGGCAACGGCCACCGCATCGGTCTGCGGATCAAAGTCACTGGTGTTGGCCAACAGGTAGCGCATGGTGTTCCGTAGCTTCTTGTAGCTGTCGGAAATCTTAACGAAGGCTTCAGTTGAGACCCGCACGTCGGCGGAAGTATCCACGGAAGTGACCCAGAGGCGCACGATGTCGGCCCCCATCTTCTGGATGATTTCACTCGGTGCGATCGTGTTTCCTAGGGACTTGGACATCTTGTGACCGTCCTTGTCCAGGGTAAACCCTTGGGACACGACCTGCTTGTACGGCGCTTGCCCTTCGGCGGCGACACTGGTGATCAGACTGGAGTTGAACCAACCCCGGTACTGGTCGGACCCTTCCAGGTACAGGTCGGCGGGATACACTAAGTCGTCCCGTTCGGCCAAGACCCCCTGGTGGGAAGTTCCGGAATCAAACCAAACATCCATGATGTCGGTTTCCTTGGTGAATTCCCCGTGGGGCGAGTGTTCGTTGGTGTACCCGTCTGGTAACAGGTCCTTGGCATCGCGGTCGAACCACACGTTAGACCCGTACTGACCGAATAAGTCGGCCACGTGGTTGATCGTTTCGGCTTCCAGGATGGCCGTCCCGTCTTCAGCGTAGAAGATTGGGAGTGGCACACCCCAGACCCGTTGCCGGGAGATAACCCAGTCGCCACGGTCCTTGATCATGTTCGCTAAACGCCGTTGACCCCAGTCTGGTTGGAAGGACACGTCCTTTAAACTGTCAAGGATCTCGTCACGCACTTTGTCCACGGAAGCGAACCACTGTGGCGTTGCCCGGAAAATGACCGGCTTCTTGGTCCGCCAGTCAAACGGGTAGCTGTGTTCATAAGGCATGTACTTCAATAAGGCGTTATTTTCCTTCAGCTTGTCCAAAGCGATTTGGTTGGCGTCTTCGTAGAACACACCCTTGAAATCCGGACCAGCTTCTTCGGTCATGTACCCCTTGTCGTCTACGGGCACCAGGACGGGCAAGTGGTAAAGGGCGCCGACGTTAAAGTCGTCTTCCCCTAAACCTGGTGCCGTATGGACTAACCCGGTCCCGGATTCGGTGGTCACAAAGTCGCCTAGCATCACGACTAACTGCCGTTCTGGGATGAACGGGTGTTGGGCCGTAATGTTTTCGAGATCTTTCCCGAGCACAGTTTTGACCACTTGGACGTCTTCCCAGCCAAACCGTTCGGCGTTTTCAGCAACCAGCGTGCTGGCCAAAACGAACTGCCGGTCGTCGTTAGCGGGTTTGACCACGGCATATTCGATGCCAGCGTCAATGGTGACCCCTTCGGAAGCGGGGACGGTCCACGGTGTCGTGGTCCAAACCACGAAGTACGTGTTGGTGTCTAAGACACCCTTACCGTCAACCACTTCTTCGGCAAAGAACGCGGATGGCGACGTTACGTCGTGGTATTCCACTTCGGCTTCAGCCATGGCAGATTCGGAGGACCAAGACCAATAAACCGGCTTCTTGCCCCGGTAGATTAAGCCCCGTTCGGCCATCTTGCCGAAGACCCGTACTTCTGCGGCTTCGAACTCTGGCTTTAACGTCAGGTAAGGATCGTCCCAGTCGGCCGAAACGCCTAAGCGCTTAAAGCCTTCCCGTTGTTGATCCACCTGCTTCAAGGCGTATTCGCGACACAAGTCACGGAACGCCGAAGTCGACATCTTCTTGCGGTCATAGCCGGCTTTGGTCAGTTGTTGTTCAATTGGCAGACCATGCGTATCCCAACCGGGAACGTAAGGGGCCCGGAACCCGTTCATGGACTTGTAACGCACAATGATATCCTTAGAAATCTTGTTCATCGCGTGGCCCATGTGGATGGGACCGTTCGCGTACGGTGGCCCATCGTGTAGAATAAAGGTCGGTTTCCCTTCGTTTAATTTCTGGCGGGCTTGATACATTTTGTTTTCCGCCCAGGCCTTTTGCCGGTCAACTTCCTTGACCGGTAAATTGCCCCGCATTTTAAACTTGGTTTTACCCAAGTTCAGCGTGTCTTTCACTCGCATACCAGTGATTCCTCCTTGTGTTTAATCTCCACGGTTAATGAACCGGTGAGCTCAAGTTGTCAGGTCAACCTCAGCTCACCGGTCGATCTCCCGGTATTTTTTAAAACGTTAACCCACGCAAAAACGACCCCGTCACAAGGGACAAAGTCGTTCGTGGTACCACCCAATTTTAGAAGGTGCTGTCCGCACCCTCCCTCAAACCCGTAACGGGGGTACCGCTAGAACTTACTCATTTCGGTTCTAGAGCTTAAGAGACTGATCACGTCACGGTCGCTGACTTCCTAGGCTTCCACCGTCCCCAGGTCGCTATCGTCGTTTACCGTTCCGTTGTGGTTCTCCATGCTGATCTGTTACTTATTTTTTTGGTCGTAATGGTCTTGATCGTTATCCGGGAAGATGACGACGGTTTCCTGATTCGCATCACCCGTGTCCGTGACTGGTGTTTCGGTCACTTGCGTGGTGCCATCATCCTCTTGCGGTGCTTCCGAGTGTACGCCTTGTTCCGACGCATTGTCAAGTCGGTCACCCACGACCTTCTTGATTTCCTCGTAGCTGGACATTGAGCCTTCCTTCAATAAGTCATCCCAGTCGTTAGACTTCACCACTTCTAATTGGCTTTCTAACATGACCTGGAGCCGTTGCCGGAAGACCCGCGTGCTCTTCTTCAAGTCGTCGGTCTCCACGGCCAACTTCTTGGCGCGTTTCGAGGCTTCATCCATAATCTGGTTACCCTTATTCGTTGCTTCAGAAACGATGTCGGAACTTTGCTTTTGGGCCTCACGAATAATAATTTCAGATTCTTTTTGCGAATTAGCCTTCACCTTATCAGCCGCTTCTTGGGCCACTAAGATGGATTGGTTCAACGAATCTTTTAAGTCGTTAAAGTACTTTAATTTTTCGTTGGCCGCATCTAATTGTTCTTCTAATTCCTTATTGTGATTCAACGTGATTTGGTAATCCTTGATCACTTGATCTAAGAAATCATTGACCTCATCAACGTTGTAACCCCGCATTTTCGTTCCGAATTCTTTATTATGAATATCTAATGGACTTAGTACCATCTGTACGTTCCCTCCGCATCTATTTCTTCAGCACCGCTAGGATAACCCGAATTTTTTCTTTTTTGGTTCGGCCGCCCACCTCATCGAGGCGGATGCGACCAAATCCCCGCACGGAAACCAGATCCGCGACGGCTAATTCGTAGTCGGGCTTCTCGGTATCCGCCCAGTTGACCCGGACCCGACCGGCCTCAATCAGTTCCTTGGCCCGGTGACGGGATAAATGAAATCCCGTCCCGACGATGCTATCCAACCGTAACGACGACAGGGTCGCCGCTTCCGGCTCCCACTCATCTTCCCGTTGGACTAACGTGTCCCAGGTCGTCGTGACTAACCGGGCCTTGACCCGCCCAATTCGTTCGACCTGACCCGTTAAATAATCGGCCATGTTGGTTTCGGTGACCAACTGCCAAGTCTGGCCGTCTGTCACGATGTCCCCAATAATTTCGCGTTCGATGCCCGATCCCAATAAGGTTCCTAGGATCTGACTGTGATGTAGCGTGGCGAACTTGACCGGGTAATCCACACGTAACAGCGTGAGCTCGAAGTCTTTAGCCTCGGGCGTATAATAATCCGGATAAAAGAGCGCCCGCTGCATTTCTGCCGCGGCAAAGCCCCCACTGAACCGCACCGGGATATCGGCCCGTCGCGCCAGCGTCGTGGCAACGTAGACCTGCCGGGGATTCAGAAAGTGGGTCAAAACCGGTCGATACTCGTCTTGCACCTGCTGTAACCAGTTGCCGACCGCATCGATAAACGGGGCTTCCTCCGGCCGAAAATGTTGCGTGATATTCTCATCCACGGCCGTTCACTCCTCTCGTGGCCCTATAATAGCAGCCGCAAAATGAACTCTTCAAGGGCCTGCAAACCGTACTGGACCACCGTTAACACGATGATGGCCACGACCGGACCAAACCCTAAAGGTCCAATAGCAATAAAGTTAAAATAACTTAAGAATGGTTCCACTAACCGACCAATGATTTGGCCGAAACGGGACTGATACCCGCCTGGTAGCCAGCTTAATAGGGCGTAAATCACGATTAACAGGACGTACGCGCCCACCAGCCAGTTCAAAATTTTAAAGATCAGTGCCACCAAGTTGATGACCGCTAAACTTACTCCAGTTGTAATCACAGCACCGCTCCTTATGACGTAAATTGCGTTCCAAGGTTGGCCGCAACGTCGCCGCTCACCTCAAAATTATGTGGTGTACACAGAAAAATCTGTTCGCCAATTCGCTTGATTTCGCCACCGACCGCAAAGGCCGTCCCGTTGAGAAAATCCACGATCCGTTGGGCCTGGGCCTCGTCAACGCGCGCAAAGTTCACAATCACCGCGTCACCCGTGGTAATCTGCTTCGCAATGCCCTTCGCATCCGAATAGATCCGTGGCTCACAAATGGCAATGTGGCTTGAATTTGGTTTTGCCGACCGCATGGCAACCACCTTCCGAGTATCGACGGGCCGCTGAGGGGCCGCCGGTTTTGCTTGTGGCTGTTGTTGCTGAGTCACCGGGCTGGGGTCCTGATAGTCTTCGTCGTAATCATCGTTCATGCCGAAAAATTTGCTTAGACTAAACTTATCCGCCATAGTTGGTCACTCCTCTCACAACGGCTTAACGAGCAGGTTACTTGCGCCGCCGCTTAAAGAACGGTGGTGTATCCTCGCCCTGATCGTTGTCCGCTGCCGAACTCTGATTGGAACTTGGGTTAAAAATATTAAAATCTGGTTTGTCGACCCCGGCAAATTCGTCATTGTGCGACTGTTGCTTGGGTTCTGGGCGGTGAGCCGGTTCGCGAATATCCCAGTTACCGAACGGATCCGCCTTGCCGTCATCGCTCGGTTGCGCGTTAGACCGGGTCGTTGGCTGGTCCGCTTGGCCCGCTGCGCTACCATTTGGTTGGCTGGTCCGCCGTGCAACCCGACTCCGAGCCGCTTCTTTTTCTTCTCGCTTTTTGTCGATCCCGGTGGCGATTACGGTAACCCGAACTTCGTCGCCAAGGTCTTCATCAATGGACGTCCCAAAGATGATGTTGACATCACTGGTGGCCGCATCGGAGACAATCTGTGAAGCAGCTTGGGCTTCAAACAAGGATAGGTCCGGACCCCCGGTGATGTTTAACAGAACTTGTTCGGCACCATCGATGGAAACTTCCAGTAATGGTGAAGAAATGGCCTTCTTGGTCGCGTCTTCCGTCCGGTTTTCACCGTTGGCCGACCCAATTCCCATTAAAGCAGACCCTTGGTCCTTCATGACCGTCTTCACGTCCGCAAAGTCCAAGTTCACGTAACCGGGACTCGTGATCAAGTCGGAGATTCCTTGAACCCCTTGGCGTAAGACGTTATCGGCTTCTTGGAAGGCTTCCATCATCGGCGTCTTCTTGTCGACGATTTCTAACAAGCGGTTGTTGGCAATGATGATCAACGTATCGACGTTTTCCTTCATAGCTGCCACCCCTTCGGCGGCAAACCGGGCCCGCCGGGGACCCTCGAAGCTAAATGGTCGAGTCACGACACCCACCGTTAAGGCGCCACTTTCCTTGGCGATCTTAGCCACGATTGGGGCGGCCCCGTTTCCAGTCCCACCGCCCATTCCGGCGGTCACGAAGACCATGTCAGCCCCTTCTAGGGCTTCGGTGATGGCTTCTTCGCTTTCTTCGGCGGCCTTAGCCCCGATTTCAGGATTGGCGCCGGCCCCTAACCCGCGGGTCAGTTTCGGACCAAGTTGAATCTTGGTTTCAGCCTTGGACGCTTCCAAGGCTTGAACGTCGGTGTTGGCCACGATGAACTCGACACCTTTAACGTCTTCCGTAATCATGCGGTTAACGGCGTTGTTTCCCCCGCCGCCGACGCCAATAACTTTAATGTTGGCGCCGTGATTTTGAGCAGAATCTAATGAGTATTCCATTGTGTTTTCCTCCATCTCACATTAGTCGAAGAAGTCGCTAAAGAACTTCTTGAACCGGTCGGACCGATTGTTCTTTTTGGCTTTTGGTTTCTTAACGTTGCTTTGACTCGTCGGCTGCGTTTCGGGCGCGGAACTGCGGGGAGCAGCTTCGGCTTCACGTTGCCGGATCTCGTCGGTTTCGTCGGCTAACTGGGTGGAACCCGTTAAGGCGCTCTTAATCAGTAAATCGATCTCGTTGAGACCCCCAAAGTAATTGACGAGCGCTAAGGCCAGGGTAAACGACGGGTGCCGTAGCCCCATCTGATCCGGGACGTACACCCGCACGTTGGTTCCAAACTCGTCAGTTGCTAGTTCCGTAATTCCGGGTAAGGCCGCGACCCCACCGGTTAGCACAATGCCGCCCGGCAATTCCAAGGCTTGGACCTTATCCAAATTGGCCCGTAACCGTTTAAAGACTTGGTCTAACCGGGCTTCAATAATTTCCGCTAAGTATTTTTCCGAAACCGGCGTCGGTTGGCTTTGCCCAACCACGTCGACCGGAAATTCGTCTTCGTCACTGGCTTGTGTCGAATCCGCATACCCGTAATCACGCTTCAATTTTTCGGCGCTGTCTAAAGACGTGTTCAAAACCACCGAGATATCCTTGGTGATGAATTGACCGCCTTCTTGATCCACGTCGATATATTTCAGTTGGTGATCGTGAATGACCGCCGCGGTCGACTGACCGCCCCCCAAGTCGACCAGGATCGTTCCGAAGTCCTGTTCGCCGTCATTCATGACCATCATGCCTTGAGCCATCGGATTAATCACGGTTCCCCGTAAATGTAACCCCGCTTGCTCAACCGCTTTACGAGTATTATGCATGATGGTTTTAGGTCCCGTAAAGATGGTCCCGTGCAATTCTAACCGCACGCCCACCATTCCACGGGGATCCTTGATGCCATCAAATCCATCCACAACGAACTCGTCGGCGAGGATGTCGACCACTTCACGCTCTGGGGGTAAGCTTTGAATCAACGCGGCCGCTGCAACGTTACGCACGTCACGCCCGGTAATTTCTCGCGATTGATCATCAATGGCAATCATGCCGCTACAAGTTTCAATTTTTAACATATTTGCGGGAATTCCCACAATGACATCGTGAATTTCGATACTAGCCTTTTCTTCGGCTTGCCGAATAGCGCGCTGAATTGCTTCAGCTGCTTTGTCAATGTCCACGATCACACCGCGACTGACACCATTCGAACGTTCATTTCCCACGCCAATAACGTTCATTTGCCCTTTAACATTTTCAGCAACAATGACTTTTATTGAGGTGGTTCCTATATCGAGACCTACGTACATCCCTGAATTATCCATAGAAAAAGGAACCTCCTAAGCTAATCAATCTATTAACACGTATGAATTCGCTTTTTCTCCTAATTATCCTTCAGTTTACCACATTTACTAGGGGTTGAAAAAGCCTTTATCAACGCTTTTTGACGCTGAAATCAAAATGAAATTATTTCTTAAAGGCGTACGAATAAGCGCCCACTTCCAAATTGACAACGCCCTTTTGTTTCATCTTGCTAGCAATGCTTGGATAATACGCCATTTTACGGGCAAACGTGTTCAGGCTCGCGTAAACCTCATTGCCGTCATTCATGAACAAATGGACCCGCTGGGGGTTAGTTTTTGTTGGCGATTCCTGAATTTCGCTAATGCTGTGTTTGATTGGCGTACTCAACTTAGCATACTGTAAAATCATACGGTGTAACGTCTTGGCCGACTTAAAGTTGCCGTAAACCGGTGTACCACTCTTAGGTTGGGTCACCGATTGCTGACTAACCACACCATTTTCCAAGACCTCGTAATATTGCCCCTGCCGCATCACGTAACCGGCCGTCACGTACTCGACCACCCGTACGGTTACCCGGTTGGGTTGGCGAAACCGGACCGTCACGTGTTTGAGCCGCGAGTTATGGTGTACCGCTTGCCGTTGCAACGTCTTTTCGTGACCCCACACTTTAAAAATCGAGTCACCACTCGCTAAACCGACTGCCCGCTGAACCTGGTGTGCAGACAAGGCGTGGGCGCCCTGCACCCGAACTGTCTGCACGTGACTTAACGGGGAGACCAGGTAGATCATCAGCCCGATCACCACCAGAAAGATACTCAGGAGTAACGTCAGTCGCCGAGCAAGCTTGCGGTTGCGCTGATGGCGTAACCGGGGCAACTTATCCCCAATCCGCTTAGCGTGGCGAAACCACTTCGGCGTCTGGGCTTGTTTCCGCCGCTGGGCCGCCCGTGATTGGTAGGCTTCCCACGGCGTTAGGTCCCGCGTTTTAGGCTGCTGGGACTGCTTTCGGTTTAACCGAAACTTCACGCGTGTCCACCTCCACTGGTTAAATTTGCGGTGTTATTTCCGCTGTAACGACAGTACGACGTCTAAGACGCGGTCGGCCGCATCCGGAACGCCTAAATGCTTGGACGCAACGGCCATATCGTGCCGTAAGTGCCCGTCGTTCATCAGTTGGTCGGCCTTAGTCACTAAGGTATCGCCCGTTAAATCGGCTTCCTTAATGATTTCCGCCGCCCCAACGCCGGCTAACGATTGTGCGTTTTTGGTCTGATGGTCCGCCGTCACGTAAGGACTAGGAATCAGAATCGACGGAATCCCGTCAGCCGTAATTTCGGCTAGGCTCGTAGCCCCGGCACGGCCGACAATGGCCGCCACCTTCGGCAAGACTTCTGGCATGTTGGGAATATAGGGCTTGACGACCACGTTGGGGGCTACCGTGACGTCCTTGAGTTGGGCCATTACCCCGTCGTAACGCTTTTGACCGGTCACGAAGACCACTTGGTATTGCCGTTGGTTGAATTGCGGAATTGCCGCGACCGTGGCCGCGTTAATCTTCAAGGCCCCCTGGGAGCCCCCAAAGATCAACAGGGTCGGGACGTCATCTTTGAGCCCGTATTCTGACCAACTAAAGTGACTAACCACCTCAGCGGCTTCCTGGGCCCGTGGATTACCAGTTTTGACCATCTTGTTGGCCGGTAATTGGTCCACCGCCGCGTCGAAGACGTAGGCAATCTTATTCACGTAACGACTCAAAAACTTGTTGGTGATGCCGACCACGCTATTTTGTTCATGGATCATCGTGGGCACGTGTAGGCGACTCGCCGCGTACACCACGGCCCCGGAAACATACCCCCCGGTTCCGACCACGACGTCGGGTTTAAATTCCCGAATCATCCGCTTGGCGCTGTGGACACTCTTTAAGAATAAATAGATAGTTTTGAAGTTTTCTAAAGACAGGGAACGCTTAAACCCCTGAATACGGGTGGCCTTAAAGGCAATTCCCTTGGCCGGAACAATCGAACTTTCCAGTCCCCGTTCCGACCCCACGTACATGACCTCGGCGTGAGGGTCGCGTTTTTTGAGGGCTTTGATCAGTGCCAGGGCCGGATAGATATGACCCCCGGTACCGCCGCCCGATACCATTAATCGCATTTAGACTTCCTCCTGTTTACCGGTTAACTTTTCAACGGCTTTGATAAACTTATCGCCCCGAACTTCGAAGTTGGGGTACTGATCCCAACTGGCGTTGGCCGGCGACAAGAGAATGATGTCACCGGGAGCACTGAGCTCGTAGGCCACGGGAACCCCGGTTTCGGGATTCTCGGTCATTTTAATGGTTTTAATTCCCGCCTGCTTAGCCGTCTCGGCCAATAGCTTAGCCGTCTCCCCAAACAAGACAATGGCCTTGACGTGATCCTTGAACGCCGGAATCATCTTTTCAAAGGTGTAGCCCCGGTCTAGGCCCCCAGCAAGGAGCACAACGGGGGCTTTAAAGCCCTTCAGTGCCATTTCCGTGGCTTCCATGTCGGTCGCCTTGGAGTCGTTGTAATACTGGCGTCCATCGGCCTCTAACACGAATTGAGTCCGGTGCCGTACACCCCCGAAGGCCCGTAAAACGGCCACGATGGAGCCGGTGCTGACCCCCTTGATCTTAGCCACCGCAATGGCTGCCAGGGCGTTTTCAATGTTGTGGTCTCCCGGCACCTTAACTTCATCAGCGGGCATGATGGCTTCGCCTCTAAAGTACAGGATTCCCTGATCCTCATAGGCCCCGTCTTGGGTCACGTTTTGCCGTGAGAATGGCACGACTTGGGCCTTGGATTGCGTACTCAGTTCCCGCCATTCTGGGTTGTCAAAGTTGACCACGAAGTAATCACTCGGCGTTTGATTAGCCGTGATTTTCATCTTAGCGGCCACGTAATTGGCCCGGGTCTTATGGTAGTCCAGGTGATTGGAGAAGATGTTGGTCAGCACTGCGATGTGGGGATGGAACGTCGTCGTCCCCACCAACATGAAGCTAGAAACTTCCAAGACCAGTGTGTCCTCGGCCGTCACCTGCTGGGCGACCTGACTGGCCGGAATCCCGATGTTGCCGGCGTAAACCGCGTGACCCGCCGTCCGATCGTGATCCAGCATCTTTTGGATCATCGTCGTCGTCGTCGTTTTCCCGTTACTCCCGGTCACGGCGACCAGCTCGGCCTCGGCTACTTCGCTCGCCAGTTCCATTTCGGTGATGATCGGTAATTTCAGGTCTAAAGCGCGCTTAACAATGGGCACGTCGTACGGGATTCCCGGGTTCTTCACCATCAGATCATAACCGGCATCCAGTAATTCCGGTTTTTGTTCCCCCGTCACAACGGTAAATCCCGCCTGCTGTAACTCTTGGGCCTCCGTATTCTGAGCTAAGGGTTGCACGTCGCTAACCGTGACTTGGGCTCCCAACCGCTTCAATAGTTTAGCGGCGTTAAAGCCACTCTTGGCCAACCCTAAAACTAACACCCGTTGGTTGGCATACGTCGTGATCTGTTTCATAGTTACTCGCTCTCCGTTCCAATGATTTTTAAAGGTTATTTCTAAAGTAAAGTGGTCCTTGAAATGCCGGACAAGTCAAACGTTGCCCCTAAGTGCCCCATCGACTGGTGCTCCCTAAAGTGTAACGTACTCCATTCAAAAAATGGGCTAACTTGACCCTAACGAGCCCAGTTAGCCCATTAGTCGGAATTTGGTTTATTTTGCAAGGATGACCCAGACACCCGTCAAGGCGGTCACCAGACCGACACTCCAGAAGGTCAAGTCAATCTTCCACTCACTCCACCCCAACATCTCGAAGTGGTGGTGAATCGGACTCATCAAGAAGATGCGTTTCCCCGTTAATTTAAACGAGGCCACTTGCAAAATAACGCTGGCCGTCTCAATCACGTACACCAGGCCAATCCACAGCAGGGATAATTCATGATGCAACAGAATCGAAACGGCGGCAAGGGCGCCCCCTAAAGCTAACGATCCGGTATCGCCCATGAAAATCTTGGCCGGTTTGTGATTAAAGATCAAAAACCCTAACAGACTGCCGACTACGGCAAAACAAAAAATACTAATATTCACTTGTTGCTGTTGCCAGGCCACGATCCCGTAAGCCGCAAAGGAAATGCTGGCCAAGCCACTGACCAGGCCATCCAACCCGTCGGACAAGTTCACCGCGTTGGAGAAACCGACCAACCAGATAATGGCAAAAAGGGCGTACCACCACCCCATGTGCCATTCACCTAACCCGGGGATGGCTAAAGACATCGGTAACTGTTCGTGGACGTAGACCCAAAAAAGCAGTAAGGCCCCCACAATTTGGCCTAACAATTTCTGCCAGGCCTTCAGTCCCTCATTTTGACGGTGAAAAAGCTTGATACTATCGTCCCACGCCCCCAAGAAACCGTAAAGTACCAGGATGAACAATAGAATCCAAGTGGTGGATAACACGTGATGCGGCGCCATCGCCCAACTGGCTACAAGGGTCATCACAATGATGGCGATAATGAAGAGTAGGCCCCCCATCGTTGGGGTCCCCGATTTTTTCTCGTGCCAGGTCGGTCCCTCTTCACGAATCATTTGACCTTCGTGCCGCGCACGGAAATACCGAATCAACGCCGGCATAAATGCCACTGTAATTATAAAGCCACCCAAAAGGGGCACAAGTGCAGTTATCATGTTTTCTACTCAATCCTTATTCTCATTTATTTTGTTTCAATGTGATAGTCAATTCCGATCCCGACGAAACGGTCGCACCAGCCTTTAAACTCTGCTTGGTGACGTACCCTTCCCCATCAACGGTCAGTTTGATTCCCACTAACTGTGCTAATTTTACCACATCACCCTTCGACCAACCCGTCAAACTTGGTAAGCTGACGGTGCCACCAGTGGTGAGAAAGACCCGTTGATCTTGGTACAGCGCCGTTCCGGCACTGACCGATTGTTTTTGGACCTTGGTGCCGTTCCCTAACGGTGTCACGGTCATCCCCAACTTACTCAGCTTAGTCGTCGCTGCCGTAACCGAGGAACCGGTGACCGTCGGCATCTTAGTCGTCTTGGTCGTGGTGGGACTATCTTCCTGTAAAGCCCGCGCCATGACGGGTTTCATGATTGACGCCAATAATTGGGTCGCGGTCTTGCCCCCCAGGTGCGGTTGTTTCATGGTGATGTACATCACGTACTTTGGGTTGTTAGCCGGAACCATGCCCGCAACGGAATACAGATAGTTATCGTCGCCCGACAAATAACCGGACTTTCCGTTGCTGACCTGCGCCGTCCCGGTCTTGACAGCGACCTTATAGCCGCTCATCTTATAGTCACTCCCGATACCGTAGCTCTTATAGACCACGTCTTCCATGTGCTTGCGAACGGCTTTAGCCGTTTTGGCGGTAATCGGCGTCCCCACCTTAGTCGGTGAGTAGGCCTTGACCGTCTTATTGGTGTTCGGATTAACCACCTTACTGATCACGTAAGGTTTCATCATGGTCCCGTTGTTGCTGACCGCCGTTAAGGCCTGTAGCATCTGGAAGACCGTGACCTGAATCCCCTGACCAAACGACGTGTCGGCCTGCTCGATAGGCCGTGAAAAGGCAATGCTCCCGCTCATCTCACCCGGTAACCCCGAATGGGTACTCTTGAGAAAGTGGAACCGGTCGATATACTTTTTCCAGGTCTTGGCCCCCATTTGTTGTTCCAGATGCGCCATGGCGACGTTACTGGAGACCGCAAACCCCTTGTTATAGGTGATAGTCCCCCAACCGGAAGTGTTCCAATCCGGCACGACTTGGTTACCAATCGTATAGCGTCCTGACTGATAGGTGGCGTTACCATTGTAGTTGCCACTGTTAATGGAAGAGGCCAAGGTAAAGATCTTCATGGTCGAACCGGGCTCGTAGGCGTCTTGAACCAAGGTGTTCCGCCAGATCTGACCCAGGCCCGCCTTGGTTGTGGCGTTAAACGTCGGGCGCTGAGTGGCCGCCAGAATGGCCCCCGTCTTAGCGTTCATCAACACGGCGTTCATCGAGTTGGCCTTGACCTGATTCTGCACACTACTCATTTCGGTTTCCAGCAACGTTTGCAACCGGGTATCTAACGTGGTGTACACGTTATCCCCGTTTTGGGCCTTCTTGTACTTCTGCTTGGTTCCTGGCAACTGGTAACCGTACATGTCCTTTTTAATTTTCTGGGACCCGTCCTTACCGGTCAGTTCCTTGTTGAAGGCCTGTTCAATCCCCATGCTCCCGGTCAAGGTCGTTTGGTTATCCTTGGTCGTTGCCTGAGCCAGTCCAATCAAATGGGAGGCAAAGACCCCGTTCGGGTACAGCCGGGATTCTTGCTGAACGAAGTTGATCCCGCTTAAATGGTAACTTTGGATCTTTTGCTTGGTGGCTAATGAAATGTTCTGGCCGGCCGTCCCAAATTCAACCTGAAAGGGCGTGCCCTTGCTGGGCGTCAGAATATTCAAAGCCTTTTTTTCACTAATGGGCAGGTATTTCGCCAGCACCTTAGCAATTTTCGGTTTATTTGTGGCATACAACTTCTGATTGTTCAAGCCCACCTGCCGTTTATCCAACACCACGTACAGGGAGTACACACTGGTATCCTCGGCAATGGGTTGGTCATTGGCGTCGTAGATGGTTCCACGCTTGGCCTTGAGCGTTTCATTTGCAGTATACAATTTCTGTGCCGCCGCACTAAGGTTAACGTTTTGAACCTTTTTACCAATTGAAATGTAAGAAAAACGCACCGCAATAAGGATAAAAACGCCGATGAAAAGGAAAAACAGAAACTGGCCAACGATCTTCCGGTTTCTGCGCGCGTTTGTATTCTTCATGGGATGCTTTGGGGAATCATTCATTATTTATTAACAGTCCTTATTCGCGCATTTTCCAAACTCAGGCCCTGCTTCTGTGCAATCTTATCTAACCGACTCCGACTCTGCAACTCGTTAATTTCCTGTTGCGCGTTGGTGTTACGGTTCTGATAAGTGGCCGTGGTCTGATTAACTGTTTGCAAGTCACGTTGGGCGTTACTCATTGCAATTTTAGCGGAAACCACGCAAACCATTAAGACAGCCAACACTAAACCACAGGCCGTGACCAGACATTTTTCAAATTTGGAAACGGGTAATTTTTGCCGTCGCGGTTGACCTTGGGGTTGTCCTTGGGGCCGAACTCGCGGTTGGGGATGTTCTATGTTTGGGCGTTGTTGCGGTTCCGGCGTTAGCGGAAGCGCTTCTGCTAAGTTATTTTGCGCCATAAATAATCATCTTCCTATGTCGAATAATTAAGTTCTCATCAGGGGGCTTTATTAAAGCTTTTCTAAGATGCGTAATTTAGCACTATGAGCTCGGTGATTGGCCGCCAGTTCTGCCTCGGATGGTAAAATCGGCTTGCGATTAACTAGTTTGTAGTCCGGCTGCATATCGGCCGGAATAACCGGGAGTCCGTGCGGTAGGTCGGGTAACGACGACTGTTCTCGAAACATGGTTTTAACCAACCGGTCTTCCAACGACTGGAACGTGATGACGCTGATCCGACCGTGAGGAGCCAGTAATTTAATCGCTTGTTCCAACGACGCTTCTAACGCCCCCAACTCATCGTTAACGGCGATGCGGATCGCCTGGAAAACCTTTTTGGCGGGATGCCCCCCGTGCCGCCGAGCCGCTGCCGGAATTCCTTCTTTGATGATGTCGACCAGTTGTCCCGTGGTGTCGATGGGCGCCGTCGCCCGGTGTCGCTCGATGGCCCGGGCAATCGGCTTGGCAAACTTCTCTTCGCCGTACCGGTGAAAAATTCGCATTAGTTCGTTAAACGACCATTCATTAACGACCGTCCAGGCAGTCAACGGTGCGGATTGATCCATCCGCATGTCGAGGGGGGCATCGTGCTGGTAGCTAAAGCCCCGGTCGGCCTCGTCAAACTGCGGCGAAGAGACCCCCAGATCGTATAAAATGCCGTCTACCTGAGTCACCCCACGTTGGGCCAATTGGGCCTGAATATCGCGGAAGTTGCTCTTGATAAACGTTACCTTATCGGCGGCTAATTCCGCCGCCAGGTGTTCTTGATTATAATCGATGGCCGTTTGGTCTTGATCAAAAGCATACAAGTGACCGGTCGTCAACTGTTCCAAGATATGTTGACTGTGACCGCCGCCACCCAGCGTGCAATCCACATAAGTGCCGGTTGGTTGAATCGCCAACCCAGCCACCGCTTCATTTAAAAGTACCGTAACGTGATGAAAGTCTTCCAATGGGCACGCTCCTTTCGCCAAGATCCGTTAAAGATCAAAGTCAATTAGATTTTCAGCAATATCGTCAAAGTTAGCTTCGGCCGAGGCGGAAAAAGTCGCCCAGCGCTCAGCACTCCAAATTTCGAACCGGTTTGCGACCCCGACAATCACGCACGCCTTCGTTAGATCGGCGTGGGTGCGTAAGGTCTGGGGTAAGTTGATCCGTCCCTGTTTATCCAGGTCACATTCCGTGGCCGCTGAATAGAAAAAACGCACAAAGGCGCGGGCATCTTTCCGGTTCACTGGTAAAGTCTTGAGCTTATCTTGTAACGTCGCCCACTCCGACATGGGGTAACCGAATAAACACCCATCCATGCCCCGGGTAACGACAAAATGCTCGCCCAGTTGTTCCCGAAATTTGGCGGGGATAATTAGCCGGCCCTTGGCGTCAATCGAATGCTCAAATTCGCCCATGAACATAGCCAATACCCCCTACTTGTAACTAGTCCCAAGTTTACCACACCCCCCCACTTTCTACCACAACGTTTCCGAATTTTTATAAATTTCCCCACCAGCACTAAAAAAGCCACGGCGAACACCCGTTCACCGTGGCTGGAAACGCTTATCAACCCATCATTAAAATGGGTCAATAATCAATTGAATTCATATTTATGCATTATTCTAACTAATCGTAAGTAGGAAACAACTCACAAACCCCACCAACCAATAGAGATCTGATAACCGCCAAAAAGTCTTCATAAACTGCGGGTACAGTAACTCATGGTTGTGAATGGCTTGAGCGAGTGCCACGCCAATACCAATCAGCATCCAGCCCATCACCAACCAGGGCAAGATGTTTCCCGCTCCACTTAGTCCCAAAAGAAGGCTGCAAATCATCAGTAACGGTGTCATCAAATCCCAGGTGAGTAACGCCACCGGCCACCGCCGCCGACTAAGCCGCCGAACCCCCGTGATGACCAGCCATCCCACCAGTAAGATCACGAGTTGTCCCGCGGGTGATGCCCAAAATCCCATGTTGATCCCCCCACGCTTAACTTCCGTTTTATTATAGAGATTTCCCGCTGAACTTGCAATTCGGATTGTTTAAATTCCACCACGGAAATCCGCTCAACGGTTGCAATTCCGCCGCACCCACGGTACACTATTTGGGTAGAAACGCACGTAAAGAGGTGGCTTAAGCTAATATGGAAAAGAAAAAGAAATCGACGTTCCAAAAAATCACGAACGTTTTCGTCTGGATTATGATTATCGCAACTTTAGGCTCATTGATCTTCGGTGCCATTTCCTCAATCATGACCTCCTAATCACGGTTAATTATGACTAAATTCAAAAAATAACGTCCCCCCACAGGTTGTGTGGCGGGACGTTATTTTTGCGTTCTAGTTAGGTCGTTCACTTAACTGACCTACGACTGAGAAGATTCTTCCGAATTCGCTGGTGGATCCGGTTGTTTGTAAACCTGGCGGGGTTTACTCCCCTCCTGCGGACCGATGTAGCCCCGCTGCTCTAAGTCATCAATGATTCGAGCGGCGCGATTATAACCAATCCGGAATCGCCGTTGTAAAAGTGACGTACTGGCCTTTTGTTGGTCCACCACAAAGGCTAAAGCGTCATCGAAAAGCTCATCGTCACTATCGCCTTGCTCACTTTGCTGCATTTCCTCGTCGGTCACCATCATGTCTTCGTCATAATCGGCCGTCTGTTGCTGCTTGATAAAGTCAACGACGTTGCTGACATCTTCATCGGGAATAAAGGCACCCTGCACCCGAACGGGCGAATTGGCGTCCACCGGCTGAAAGAGCATATCTCCGCGACCTAGCAATTTTTCGGCGCCATTCGCATCCAGAATGGTTCGTGAATCGATCCCACTGGAAACGGCAAAGGCGATCCGTGATGGCACGTTAGCTTTGATTAAGCCGGTAATGACGTCAACGGACGGTCGTTGGGTCGCCAGAATCATGTGGACCCCGGCGGCTCGTCCCATCTGTGCTAAGCGAATAATGGCGTCTTCGACCTCACTGGAGACCGTCATCATCAAGTCAGCCAATTCGTCGACGATCACCACGATGTACGGCAAGGTCGGCCGGGCTTGATTATCTTCGGCGTTAGCCTTTTTAACGAAGGCGTTATACCCCGAAATCTTGCGTTGCCCAAATTGTGAGAACAATTCATAACGCCGCTCCATCTCGGCGACCACCTTATGTAAGGCCCGAGCGGCCTTCTTGGGTTCGGAAACCACCGGTGTAAGCAGGTGGGGAATGCCGTTATAGACGCTTAATTCTACCTTTTTCGGATCGATCAACATCATTTTAACCTGATCCGGACGGGCGTTCATCAAAATACTGGTGATGATTCCGTTAATCGCCACGGACTTCCCGCTCCCCGTCGCTCCCGCAATCAGCAAGTGCGGCATTTTGGTCAAATCCATGGTCACCACTTGCCCCGTCACATTCCGCCCCAACGGGACCTCTAAGGGATGACCAGGGTGCGGCGGTTGCGCTTCCACCACGTCTCTAAAGGCCACCGTGGATACCTCTTTGTTTGGAACCTCGATTCCAATCAAAGATTTACCCGGGATCGGTGCTTGAATCCGAATCCCCTTAGCGGCTAAGGCTAGAGCCAGGTCATCGGCTAAGTTCACGATGCGTGAAACCTTAACCCCAATGGCCGGATGTAACTCGTACTCGGTGACCGACGGGCCAAGACTAACGTTTTTGACCTCGGCATCCACCCCGAAACTATCGAGCGTCTGCTTCAGAATCTTCGTGTTCGCATCGATTGCGTTGACCTCTTCGGTCTGATCAACCGGTGGTACCTGTTTCAACAGATCTGGCGTCGGTAATTGGTAATTTGGATCAACTTCGGTATTGCCCACCAACGGATCAGCCGTTTCAGAATCGGCTTCCGTAGCTGTAGCGGGTGTTTGCGCGGCTGTCGACCGCTTTGGCGTTTCGTTAGCCGCAACGGTCACGTGATAGCTGGGTTGCGTCGGTGTGTCATCCGATTGCGTCGCCGGCTTGGATGCCGTCGGTGCTTTCGGCGTCACGGTACTGCGGGGGTCCGGTAAATCCTTATCATCAGTCGCTGGACCTGAGTCGGGCGTTTCCTGACGTCGGGCTTGAAGCACGGCACGACCGTGCTGAACAGCCTGCGTCAGACTGGCCAATCCCCGGCCTAGCCACTGACCGCTTCGTTGCAAAGCGTGCTGGACGTCGGTCAACGGAACCTGGAAGAAAACCAGGACTCCGCCAGCCATAATCAACCAAGCCGCAATTTGTGCACCTAAAAGGGCGATCAGCCACGCAATCACCGATAGACCTAACGCCCCAATCAGCCCACCCCCTAAGTCGGTGGTCCGGCCTCCCGATACGAGGTCGGCGAGACCGCTGTGCCAAACCGTTGCTAAAAACCCGCTGTGTTGGTTGGCCGTGGCGAAGGCCGTGGCACTGGCCCATAACAGCCACCCACCATAAATCAGGCCACTCCCCGACCAGTAATGCCGAGCAAGCTGTGGCCAAGTACCGGTCACCGCCAACGTCACCCCTAGCGCGCCGATTACCACGAGCCCCAATGGATAGGTTTCTCCCACCGCTAACCGCATCAAATTAGCACACAAGGCACCCAATAATCCTAGATTAAACAGGCCCAGTGCCGCCAAGGTTAGAAGCACCAACCCCACAACGTTGCGGGTATACGGAAAGGGTTGGGAACTCGTTTTCTTTGTCGTCCGCCGCCGCGTCGGTTTGCGGCGGGTCGTTTTTCGTTTCGTCGCCAACTTGCGGCCTCCTTCCTAGCTTGTCGTTATTTTAATTTATCGTGAGGGTACCGGTGAATGCGTTCCAAGTTCGGGAAGGCCTGTTGCCGCAAAACTTCATAGATAACGATGGCCGCACTGTTCGACAGGTTCAACGCCCGAATGTGTGCGTCGTCTTGGGGAATCCGAATACACTTTTCTTCGTGTTGGCGCATGAACGGTTCCGGTAACCCGGTCGTTTCCTTCCCGAATAAGAAGTAATGGTCGTTGTCGTTCAACGAATAATCGGGTTCCGTATAGTCCTGCTCGGCAAACTTCGATACCAGATACAGTTGGGTCGGGTCAGCAATTGACTCTAGAAAGGCGGGTAGATTGTCGTGATAACGAACATCCACTTTGTCCCAATAATCCAGGCCGGCCCGTTTCAAATGGGCATCGTCGACCGAAAACCCTAAGGGCTTGATCAAATCCAAGACGGTATCGGTTCCGGCACAGGTCCGGGCAATGTTCCCCGTGTTGGCGGGAAATAACGGTTCAAATAACGCAATATGGTTGGTCATAAATTCTCTTCTCCGTTCTCTTCTCAAACATTCGTTCTGTTTCATTATTATAGTCAACTCCGCCGGGCTTTGACAAGTTAAAGCCCACAAAAAAAGTAGCTCCTCGGTGTGGGCACGGCGAGGAGCTACCTTAGTGAAGTACTACTTGTCAGCCGCTAACAGTTACCCGCTGATATCGACCGCCAAACGATTTCTCATTGCTCAATATAACACGCCATTGTCAGGTCTTCAAGAGGACCGCCCGAATTTCTTTTAACGGTTTACCTCGCTCGGTTGTGCACATAACAACGTCACGTCGACCGTAATCTCGGGGAACGGCTGCGCGGCAACTTGGGCTAAGCGGGCCTGATCAGCACCCCAGTGCATCGGGGTCATTAACATCAGGTCGGCAAACCGTTCGGGGGCCACGGGCACCTGGTAGCGAATCCGTTCGCTAGTCGCGCGCGGATAATGCTGCTTGAACAAGTCTAAAACGTTACTGTTGTCGTACTGAGCGTGGACGTTACCGGCCGGGAAAATGGCCTGCCGTAATTCAATCAGGTAATCGGCGTTAGGAATCACCTTCAAGAGTTGCCCACCCGGGGCGATGATTCGGTTAAACTCCTTGTAGGCCGAAGGGGAGAAGAGGTCCAACACCGCCGTAAATTGTTGATTGGTAAACGGCATCTGCGCCAAATCCGCGACACAGAAAAAGGCACCGGTCGCTAACTGGGTCGCCAGGTTAATCCCCGGCTTAGAGATATCAAACCCCACGGCCGTATCCTGCCCGTTGCGGTGAGCCAAAACGGCGGCTAACGGGGTCCCTTCCCCACACCCCACGTCTAGGATGGTTTGCGGTGTTGCCGGCAGGTGGGCCGCAAAGGCGTCGGTGATGCCGGTAAACAGGCCGGCCTGCAGCATTCGCCGCCGGGCCGCTAACATCGCGTCGTCATATTCGCTGGCCACGGCGCGCTGCATAAAGTACAGCATCCCCTTCTTGGAGAGGTCAACGTTGTGCCCCTGCGGACACACTAAGCTGTGCCCAGTCACGTGGTCATACGGTTCATGACATACGGGACAGCGGAAAAGGCCGGTATGCTGGTCTAAAAAGGCTGCGGCCCGATCAATTTTTTTCATAAATTTTGTCGCGCTCCAATCGTCACTAAGGAGCATCCCTTTACTTCCGGCCCCGAGTCTGCGTAAAATAGTGGGTGCATCTTAACCACACTTACCTAATTAACGTCTCATATTTTGGTCGAAAAAATCCAGGTGTCCCGTGAAATAAGTGCATTCATTGTACCATATTCCCTGGGTCACCCGGGTAATCGAGCCAATTTTAGAAAGGATGATCGGTTTTGCGATTAATCGAACCGTTGTTAGAAAACTACGGCCCCCTCTTGGCCGCCACAGAAGCTGGTGCCAAGCGCGTGGCACTGGCCGATAATTTAGCCGTGGGCGGAACTACCGTCAGTAAGGGCGTCATGGGGGAAGCCATTCGCTATGCTCACGAACACCAAATGAGCTTAGACTTGGTCATTGCCCCACGTGGTGGCAATACCCCTTATGACGACGTTGAAATCAAAATTATGGAAGCTGACCTCCTGGAAGCGCAGCAATTAGGCGCCGACGGGGTCATCTTGGGGGCTCTCGATGCCAACCATCGGATCGACCGGGAGGCTTTACGCCCCCTAGTGGCCGCGGCCGGTGGCATGACCATGACCTTTAGTACCGACTGGGATGCCATTCGGCCCCAAGACCGTGGGGGCGCCATTGACTGGTTAGCCACCCAGGGGTTTGAACGCGTCCTCAGTGCCGGGGACCCGGCTGACCGGTTAGCCGATTGGACCGCCACTAAACGCCTGACCGACAGCACCGGACTCACATTGGTGCCTGCCGACGTGGCTGCAGCCGACGTGGCCCAAGTGGCCGACGCACTCAAGGTCAATTTCTTTTTGGGAACCAATAGCCTCGATTTCTAACCGCACCACCCAAAAAAGATGACGACAGAACGTTTCCGTTCTGTCGTCATCTTTTTTAGCGTTCTTATTTTTTTAGAGTTCATACCGTCTGAAAGCTTCAATCATGGTCCACGACAAACTCAACGTCGTGTCGTCGTGGGGTAACTCGTCGCGGTGAAACCACTTAGCCTGTGACAATTCATCGAGCTCTAGGGCAATCGGTTTACTCTGATCTAAATCCGCTACAAAGCCCACTAGCAACGCGTGGGACGCCGCCCAGGGCTGACTACCGTAGTAGCGAACGTTGTGCACGGTCAGGCCCACTTCCTCGTGAACTTCCCGGCGAACCGTGTCCTCTAGGGTCTCTCCAATTTCGGTATATCCAGAAATCAAAGTGTACTTATCGTAGCCGGTCAGGAACTTAGTCAACAAGAGCTGATCGCCGTGGGTGACCGCCACGATGATGGCCGGGGCAATCGCCGGGTAAATCTTTTGCCCGCACTGGGGACAAACCAAGGCTCGTTCAACGGTATCTTGCTCGTAGGCGTGACCACAATTGCTACAGAACCGATGGGTCGTATACCACCAGCCTAACTGAGCCGCCGTGGCCCCAGCAAACCCTAACCACTGCGGCGTCAATCGGCGTAACGCAGCCACCGGCGCATACCGGTACCGGTCCGTTGCGGTAACCTTAGCAGTTACCAGAAAAATGGCCGTTTCATCGATGGTTAACAAGTACGTGGTTTGGGCGGGGGTTAGCGCAAAGGTTTGACCCACCGCGGCCCACCGGGGTAACGACTGCGCGTGATCTAGTACGACGTGTTGGTCGTGGTAGATCACCACGTAGTCGTCGGGACGGGGGACTCGGGGTCCGTGGAATTGATTATCTAGCGCATGGGGCGCAATATCTTGAAACAACGGGGACACCAGCTTTCAACTTGAGTAATCCCTAGCATGCACGTTTGTGGTGAATTAATCAATCCCCAAAGTAAAACCGGGTAACCCTCAATAATCGAGGTATCGCCCGGTAGCGTTAATCCGTTAACGTAGCGGGACTTGGGACCAGTAAGCCCTGAGCCACTGAGTAGCGGTAAGCCCGTTCGTAACGCGGATACTTACCATTAAAGCGTTTCTCCAACTGCGTCCAGTACTTCGGATCGTGGGTGACTTCCAAGGCCATCTCCACGACCCGCTGCCGCGCACCACCCTTTTTAGCCACTCGTAACCGGTCAATTTCGGTATCAAAAAGAGTGGCGAGTTCTTCTGGTCGTTGACCGACTAACTGTTCAAAAGCATCAAACCCGGTTGGGAAAAATCGTTCGAATACGTACTTGGCTTGAACCACCGTACTTTTTTCGACCGGTTGTCCCTGTTCAATAAAGTAGAGATACCGGGCCAAAATGTACCCGGCAATCTCAGCATTCATCTGGTGGTGTCGCACGTGAAAGCTCCCAAAGAAATTAGTAATTCGTAAGGCCTCGGTTTGATCTGCCGCCGACAATCCCCTCATGCGTAAGAGCCGAGCCACCAACAAAACACTAAAGCGGTTGTCCGTGCGGGCACTACTCATCAAGTACGGGGCACTATCTTGGGGCGCCAGCTCGTGAGTAAACCAGAAGTCTAGCAAAACCCGACTGGCATTGCCACTCTGTTCACATTTACGCCACAACGCCTGCTCTTGCTCGGTGGTTAACCCGGGCAAGCGATAGGCTACGGACTCGACGTAAGCAGCCGGCTGATCCTTAAGCTCCGGGGTAAGTTGCCGTAACCAGGGATGTGGCGAAAAATCCCGATTAGCCGCGAAAGTCTGTAGCTCCCGGTATTCGGTGGCCGTCATCTTCCCCGTTAATTGCTCGTTCGGGTGCCGTAGCAGGCGCAAAATCCGTTTGGTGGCAGTTTCCGTTACTGCTGGTTGCACGGGGGCGGTAGTCTTTTTGTGCCACCAACGTTGCTTGGGCGCTGAATCGTCAGGTAGTGGTTGCGTCATAAATAAATCCAACACTGCCTGGGAGTTCAACGTTACCCCCAGTTCATCGTGGACCAAATGCCGTCCCTGTCCCGAATGAAACAAGTCCGAAAATTCGATGGGCCCGGTCAATTCGCCTAAGCGTTTCTGACTCGGTAAGCTCCCAATGCGGAAATGACTAGCTAATAACCCAAAATACGCGGCGTACAGGCGCTGAAAGAATTGTGGAAATTGCGTTCCCCCTTGCCGCGTATAGGCCTCAAGGTCACCCAAAAGAAATTGAAAGTTAATGGCTCGATAATAGTCACGTAATACGGGATAATCACGAATGAACGGGTAGATAAAGAACTGAATATTAGCGACCATTCCCCGTTTAAAGTACAAAGATGACACATCAAAATTGATTAATTTTGCGACATCTTGTTGATAACCCATGAACGAAAAATCAGTAAATTGTAATAGCCGACCCGTTCGAGCTTTAAAAATAATTATTTGATGCTCAAACTCCCGAGGTAAATTTGTTAAATTCCGTTCTTCTTGTACTTTAGTGACGTAAGGCAGCGGTTCCGGTTCATCCATCATTTGAATCAATCGTCGTGTCGTGGGCATTGCTCGATCTGTACGAGTTTTTAAAATAATCGCATCTTCAGGTATTAAATCAAGTGCTGCCTGTAATTGTTTAGCTTGACGCCAATAATTATCTGAACCAGAAAAAGTTTTTTCCCGATTAATTTCCTCAAAGTTAGAAGTTACAGTCGCAACATTGTTAGCCACTAGTTGCTGGCCTAAGTTGGCAATCTTTTCGACCTCACCACTCCAAGTACTCAAAACAATTCCCTGGATAATTCCTTTACGTCGACATTGTAATAAATAATCCAAAAGAACTCGAAAATCTACTTGATCACGGATTGTTCCGCAAATGACTGCCCATACCGTTCTCACATTAACAGCTCCTAGCTATCGTCCAAAATTAAATTGAAGACTTTTGTCTTTTCGATTAATTTTCCATTTCGAGAGATCACTCTTTTTTTGAATAAGTCCCTGAATAATTTGTTCAAAATCTTCCGGTGTAACCCAATTTGGTTGAAATTTAGTAATCTGATTATTCGCCCTGATAAATCGTAGGGTACATGCAACGTTCTGCTTACCCAAGCAAATTTCAAAAAGGCCACCATATGGCAAAGCGGTGGGATAGGTTGCAAACTCACCATCGCTATTAAAAAATGCGTTCCCTAAGCCATAGATAACTGGCTGTCCATTTAACATTTCTATCCCCTGCAAGGCATGCGCACCATGTCCTACAATTACGTCTGCTCCTGCCACAATCAACTCTTTTGCCAACTGTCGTTGTTTAGTCGTTACATCTTTAAAGTCCACGCCCCAATGCGGCGAAACAATGATTAAATTCTGCGGATGGTCCTGACGTTCCTTTTTTATTTTTGCCAGGAGTACTCCCGTGATTGGCGCTACTCCCCATTTGTCAAACAATGGGTACACGTTCAGCCGTCGATAATTCTTGTCGTTATACCAATATCCGTTGAACAAGGTGAGAGTACCCTGACCAGTTTTAATTCGTAAGGGAACGGTAGCCTCGTCGATATCTCGTCCCACACCGATATGCGTCATCGTTGCCTGATCCAAATACTTAACTGACTCACGTAATCCAGATTCTTCATAATCTGCCCCATGATTGTTCGCCATCAAAGCAACATTTAGATTAGCCTTCTTAAATGCCGCCAACGTGGGTTGAGGATGACTTCCCAATACAAATTTTTTTAATTTCCACAAGCGAGAATCCTTTAAATCATCAACCAAGGCCGACTCCATATTAAAAATATTCAAATCCGTTTGTTGAAAATATGACTGTAGTTTTTCAAATGTATAGTCATATCCTCTGGCCACCAGTGGATCCCACCGATTCCTTTTCTGCCGGCGTGCTGTGTAAAACTCTCCTGGGTAAACATCTCCAATGATTGCTACGACTGGTTTCTTAGCCCTCACCGAAAGTTGTGGTATCGCATAGTCCGAGTCGCCATTTTGTAGAACCGTTGTCTTTTGATGCACCAACTGCGATAAGGCGACATCCCGATCATAACTACTAGTCGCCCCCAAAACCACATACAGATAACGCCGATCAAACGCAATCGCAAACCCACCATTTTGGCCCCAAAAATAGCCTCCTAGCAGTTGTCCCTTTTTTACTAACATCGTTGAAGCATAGAAATATTTTTCATGCTGGACAACGTCCGTCTGATGTAGCAAATCCAAATCCTCTAATGGCAATTTACTCAACAAAATCCCCAGTGCTATCAAGTCTTTTCCACTGTAGGTTTGTTTAACCGTTTGACGAATCCGTCCCGTTTGGTTGGCTAGGGCTCCCTTTAAATTTTCATATCCGGGTAAAGATCGGTACCAACTGCTCATCTTCCTAGAGGTCTGTTCGCGAACCATTTGACAAATGGCTAGCGCGACGATTGGTTCCGAAGTTGCTAACATTAAATTGAGTAATTGCCGCGCATTCACCCTTTCATTAACTGAAAAAAGGGAAGTTCGATTGTCGTGCTTTAATAATTTCTCCGATACAATTAAAACGGTTGTCGGTAAAATTCTTTGATCGCTCATTAGTCTCAAAAAAATTAAGAGTGTTGCAACGTTACCTAATCCCGCATTCACGACTGTTTGCTCATCACCGATGCTCTGACAAATTTTGTGCTGCTCTAAATCATACTTTTGCGCTAAAGACACGACCGCATCACCTACTTCCCTAACAAATCATGTTGAATGGCATAATTATAGACTTTGAGATTAACCCTTTCATTTTCCCTCAATAATGGCTGCAATTGTTGCCAATATCGATTTAGTTGAGTCGTTTCTAACGCCAATTCAATAACTCGCCGTCTTCGGACGTATCGATTTAAGCCCTGCAATCGTTGAATTTCTTCATCAAAATAATTCTCTAATAAATTTAGAGACTCACTGCAGATATAAAATTCTTGCTTTTTTTGTGGTAAATATCGATCCAGCACTGCATCTACTTGTTGACTTAATTCGCGTGATATTTTAAAACCATTACTCTGACGATAAAAATAGCGACTTAAAATATAACAACTAACTTTGACGTTGATTGTATGGTGTAGCCGATGCATCTTAGCATTAAAATCATTTATCCGTTCAATTTCTAATACTGTTGGCGTCGGTAAGTTTCCCCGCCTAAGCAATCTAGTTAAAGTTAAAATGCTATATTGATTTCCCGCCTTGGCACTACTTAATAAATAAGCTGCCGTATCTTTCGGTTCCACATTAGCTTCCAACCAGAAGTCTAATAATAACCGGGAAACATTATCAGTTTGCAAACATCGAGACCATAATGCTGATTGCTTGGCTTTAGAAATCCCCGGAAATACAGGCTGCATGGACTTTTGCTGCTTCTGTTCAGAAGAAATTAGTACGGTTTGATACGATCGTAACCACTTGTTTTTTGAGAAATCAGGATTATGACTATAACGAACAAGCTCTTCCATTTCTGTTTTATTCGCCCGTTCCAGGCTTGTGACCATTAGGGGCTGTAAGAACTGTCTCACATGCTGACTAACTAAATCTAAACGATTAACTGGCTGGCGCAGAAAATACTCAATAACCGCACTAGACTCAATAACGACTCCTAATGCATCATGCTTTAATCTTCCGTCATGACTACTATGAAAAAAATCACTAAATTCAATACAATCATTAAATCGTTCACTTCGTTCATTCATCCCAATAATTTGGAAATGCGTTGCCAGAATGGCAAAATATACGGCATATACACGCTGAAAAAATACTGGAAAATCTTTACCACCTGATATGGTGTACTGTTTTAAATCTTCTAATAACGGTCGAAAATTAATTAGTTGAAAATAGGCTTTAATTATAGGGTAATCTCGTAAAAATGGATAAATAAAGAATTGCGTATTGGCAACTAAATCTCGGGTGAAGTACAGCTCAGAAACATCGAAATTGATCAGTTTACGAATATCTGCGTGTTCACCTAGAAACGCATAATCCGTAAATTGCATAATTCTACCGGTTCGACCTTTTAAAACTATTATTTGGTGCTTAAATTCTACTGGTAGGTCAGTGTAGCCGTATTGTTGACAGCTCTCACGAACATCTGGGAGTGAGTGATGTCTCTGCCAATAATTAACCAGCTGTTTTGTACTCGGTAATGCCCGATCCGTTCGTGTTTTTAAAATGATAGTATCTGTAGGCGTTACATTTAACGCTGCTTGTAGTTGAGTTGCCTGTCGCCAATAATTAATTGAATTTGTCTGAATATTTTGAACCCGTTGGTCTATTGGTTGTGAATAAACAATAGACACCTGATTTTCTCTCAGTAATTCCTCCAAAGATTTAAATGGCTTTAATTCATCCGTCCACGTAGACAAAACAATACCTTGAATAATCTGATTGTCCCGCCATTGCAGCAGTTGATCCATCATTAATCTAAATTCAATTTCATCTCGAATCGTGCCGCAAACAATAGCCCAAACCGCTTTTTCCACCATTAACATGCTCCTTAGTTTTGACCTATTCTGCAGGAACCTCGTCTCGAAAGACTGTCAACTCCTCGGGCGTTCCCAAGACGTGCACGGCGTCGGTTGGAATGGTCTTAACCGTGACGGTCCCGCGATGTTCTTGGATGAAGTAATGGTAAAACGGCGCAACGTAGGTTTCCCCGTAATCTCTGCGAACGTCCGCGGCGTGGTGGTGATACAGCCCCGCAAAGTCCACAAACCGATCGAAATAGTAGAAACCAACCGACGCCAAATCGGAAATCCGGCGTTTCTCAACCACATCAACCACATGCTTCTGATCGTCGAGTTTAATAAACGACCAATGATCACCAGGGGCCTTAAACGTGGTCAAATGCCCGTCACAGCCTACGAGGTCCGCTCGTAAGATATGTCCGGGTTCCACGTAAGTATCAATGTTATAGATGGCCACCCCTTCGTGGGGATTTAAAGCCGGCATCGCTGCCATCACGGTAGCCGCCTGCCCCGAGGTCACGGCATCGATGGGAATGATTTCGTAATTTCCAATCCCCGCCGCCGCAATCAACCGTTTCAGCTGGTCACGGTCGTAGGCGCCTTGACGGACCACAAAAACAAATTTTTCTGTTTTAAAATCGCTTAGCGAGTCAAGTGCCCATTCAAACAGGCTCCGATCATGGACCATAATCTCGTGTTTTGGTTGGGTGTAGCCCACCCGTTGAAACCGGGACCCGCGTCCCGCCATCGTTATCACAACTTGCATGGTTAGCCCTCCGTTATCTTCGCCATAAATGGCGCAAACTTGGTAACCCCCACCGCTAGCATCGCCTTCTGGCGTTCCGGTTTATCTTGATGCAGCGGAATCATACTCAAAAAGAGTAGGGATTCAATCAGTTGAATTTGTTGGTAAGTCGCCGCATCGCCTAAGTGATCGCGTAACCGACGTTCAAACAATTCCCCCACCTGTTGCTCGTTACCCGTCACGTCCAATTCGTAGTCGATGTGCCCCGTTATGTCAGCAGTCAGTTTAAACATGTCGGAAATAATACAATCGTATTTACCCGAAAAACTGTGCATCATTTTGGCGTAGTCGTACTTAGCGTCCCCGTAAATATCAAAGCGGCCAAATTTTCCCCGGGGGTCGATTAAGCGCATCACGTGTTGGGTGTTGTCGTACAAGACGTTACTCATACAGAAATCCCCGTGAATCACGCTAAAATGATCACCTTCCAGAACCCCAGACTGGGCCAGGACCGTTGGCAGCGCTGTCAAAATAGCGGTAATACTGGGGTAGAGTTGCCCGTTAATGACCAACGGTTGGTCGGCAATTTTAGCAAAAAATTCCTGTTCGTCGACTAACCGGTTCAAGCGGTCGACCGTTTTATTCAGATACATCTCCGCCACGGTTTCTCGGTATTCGTCCGGGTCAACTTGGACCTGGTAGTGTCCCATTTCGGACCGTAAAAAGAACAGTTCATCGACAATTTCGCGCCAGAATCCCAATTCCAGATTGCCGTAGAGAAAGAGGTTATGCAAACTTTCGTAAGAGAAATATTCCATTTCCACGAACGGCGCGTTGTAGTTTAGCGAATAATCAAAGATTCGGGGGGCGAGATACGCCAAATTCTTCGGTAATTTCAAATACCACTTAATTTCTCCCAGAAACTTATCGACGTCGGTGCTTTCCTTGCGAAGAATTCCCCGCTGAAAATCAATAGTGGTTTGGTTAAAGAACCGTGCCTCCACGGCTTGCTTCGCTTCGACATACTTATCACTGTGCCCAAAATCGAGCCAGTGTTGCGCGGTGATTGGGGTTAAGGGGTGTGCCTGATCGTAGTGACAGAGGTTGGTATAAAAATCTTGGTTAGCTTGCCAGTGGTCGAGTAACCAACTTCCCGTTCCAAAGGTGAAGACCCCAACCGCCGCTTGCAACTCTTCGGTGGGCTGCGTCGGCACCACCTTATCGTTAAAGGCCAGGCGTTGGTGATCGTCAACCGTCACGGTGGTCCACCGGCCGGCATCCGCCACGGGATGAGTCAACACCACATCGGGTTGGGTGATGGCATCGGCCGTGACCACGGTGTCCCCAAAAACCAGCGTTAACGTCCCCAGGGGGCCTTGGTTTTGGAGTTGGGCTAACGCCTGAGCAACCGATTCACTCAAGGTTAACCCGTCAGCAACCACCAGTGGTTGTATCGCTAAACTTTTATACTGAACGTAATCGGTAATCGTCGTGTCGTTCGCATTGACCGCAATAAACAGGCGGTCGTAAGTGTCAAGGTACTGGGTCACGGTTCGATCAATAATCCGTTCCCCATCGGTCACGGGAATCATGGCCGGATAGATGGCACCAAAGTTACTTTGCATCTCTTCGGCTACCTTAGCGGCTGAAAGCATCAACAGGGTTTTCAATGCACGTTACGCTCCTTATCTACTAGGGCTTCGAGTTCTGCTGGGGTGTGATTGAGAAATTCGCTAGGGCGAAACGCGCGGTCATCGATGTAGTAGCCCCCCCGACCGGCCCACGGCTTACCAAACATGATTTCGTCGTAGGGCACATCGTAGCGATCCAACCACTTCGCCGTAACGGGTGCCGTGTACTTATTAATTTGTCCTAAGTTACCGTTATAAGTGCGCATCTGGCGTGAGGTAAATAACACGATACGAAACCCCGCCGTTTGGTACGCCCGCAACTGTTCGATCACACTTGGCTTCGGTGCTACCTCCAAGTAGCTTTGTTCCGGTGTCTTTAGATCGCATAAGGTCCCGTCAATGTCGACAATTAAACTGGTTGTTTGATCCATGATGACATCCCCCCATTGTGCTGGTCATGTGTGCTGGTTAGGAACCGCTAACCTACTAAGCTGTAACGGATTGTGCAACCTGAGCCGTTTGACGATCAAAGTAGTCGAGTAGTTCCTGCCACTTAGCGAAAACGGCATCTTCAGAATATCGCTGAGCATTGGTGTAAGCGGCTTGCCGGTAATGATCCAGTTTTTGGGGATCAGCGAGTAATTTCCGCATGGCCGCGGCAAGTTGATCGACCTGGCCGTCTTTCGTCAAAATCCCACTGACACCGTCTTGAATAATATCACTGGGGCCGTACTTCACGTCGTTGGCAATCATTGGGACCCCGTGCGCTTGGGCTTCTAGTAAGGTTAAGGAGAATCCCTCTGCCCGACTGGGTAAGACACCCAAAACGGCACGATTGTACACCGCGTTGATATCGTTGGTGTAGCCCTTGAACAGAACACTATCTTCGAGGTGGTGCTCGGCCACTTGCTGATGGAGAGCCTTGGCCGCATCCCCGTTAGCGTAACCCCACAGCTCGAGCTTGGCCGCCGGAAAATCCGGGTGAATCTGGGCAAAGGCCTCGATCGAATGGTTCTGTTGTTTTTCGGGTGCTAACCGGGCAACGTGCACGATAAGATCCTTTTGCCGTTGGTTGCCATCGTAGTGGGGAGCCGCTAACGTCTGATCCGTCACGTACCCTACCGGAATCGTAAAGGCCGGAATATTAGTGCCGAACCGGGCCTCAATATCGCGCGATTGTTCCGGCGTGGCCGAAATCACCGCGTCCCACTGCCGCCAATTATCTAACGCATTTTGATAGTTATTGTTTAGCGGCGAATGAACCATGTCGTTAGAATCGCTAACGTGATTGTTGTGTAGGTGTAAGACCCGATAGACCGGCGTCTTCATATTGAACAATCCCCAGTCACATTCTACGGTCCGATCACAGATCATCACGTTGGTCTCTCCGTTAGCGTTCAACTCATCGTAGAAGAAGCGGGTCAATTCATTCATGCCACGGAAAGTCCAGCTACTATGCCGATAGTTCACCACCCGCCAGCTGATTCGTTCTTGCCCCCCACGGTCCAAGAGGTGACTCTTTTCCACGTGAACTTGCCCATCGGGACCAAAGTATTGTTCAAGGGCAATTTTACCGTCCCAGTCGAAGTTCTGTTCGAGGCACTTAAACCCCCGCACATCCCACCAGGTCATCTTGAGCGTCCGGCCGTTAACATCAAAGTATTGAACGTTACTAACCTCATCCGACTGTGCGTCGCGTAAGTAAACAATCATCAGCAATTTACCTTGCACGAAAACCTGACACTGCTTATCTTTACGGGTCTGGGTACTGTTCAGCGGCAACGCGAGGGACTGCAACGTCACCTTCTGGGTCGGTACCGTGGCACTGCCACAAAAGAATTCAAATAAATTAACGAAGTTCTGACGATCAATGTGGGCTTGTGCCAACACATCGGCTAAATTCATCGCAAACATTCGGGTGACAATTTTAGCGGGCACCCCGTGCTTTTGAAACAACCGCAACCGCATGATTTCGGCGTGTTCGATCCCCGACTTAGAAAATTGTAAGTTATCGTTTAAGAAATAGTACATCGCAGTTCCTCCTTTATGCCAATACGCGTTGCCAGCGGTTCCAAACTTTACGGTGCGTCCACGTGGTATGTGCCTCTTGATAAGCCGCCGTGCTCATTTGAGCAAGCTTAGTGGGATCTTGGAACAGGCCAGCAATTTTTTCCGCCATGGCCAGTGGGTTCCCCGGTGCCACCAGGTAACCATTTTGATCCGGTTGAACCAATTCTTTAACCCCATAGTTAAATGGGTAACTGACCACTGGAATGCCGTGGGCCATAGCTTCTAGCATCGCTAACGGTTCGGCATCGGCTAATGACATATTGGCCATGACTTGATACTGATCATACTTTTTAGCGAGTTGCGGATCGTAGTCTTCAAACGTCACCTGGTCGGTCAATTTTAATTCGGAAACTAGGTCCTTCATCTGGTGAACATAGTCCGGTTGCCCGTACCCGTATAAATCAAACGTTGCGTCTGGCACCCGATCCTTCACTAAAGCAAACATTCTCAGAAGTTGATCGATTTGTTTGTCCGGTGCAATCCGTCCCACGTAGAGCAAACTATGCGGCCGGCGCTGATTCTGGAATACCGGGTGGGCGTCGTCTCCCGTCTTCGCTAACGGGGTAGTCGTTACCGGTGAAATGGCCGTCACTTTAATTTTCGGGAAGCGGGTGGCTAAATGTTCGGCTTGCTTGGCACTAGCCGTGACGAACCCATCAAATTGCTGATAATGATCAAACGCTGGTTGTAAAAAGCCATCTAATTCCGCATGTAACGGATCATTGGGATCCCGTACATGGTTAATAGGTAAGTAAAGAATTTTTCGTGCCGCGTTAGTTAATCCCAACAACGGGTTGACCGCCGTTCCCGGTCGGTCACCGATAAAGGTGGTTTGTCCCTGATCCTGACGGGCTAATTCCTCTAAGAAGAAGGCAAACAGGTCGTCGGCGTTCTGGAAGAACCGGTCCCCCTTACCCTGATAATCCTTCAAGATAACCCGTGACGTGAGCGGGTTACCCGCCGTATCAGGTACTAGGTACTCGTCCATCACGATCCGTCCCTGTGGTGTGTAATAGCGTTGCATCATCAACTTACCGTTTTGTCCGAAATATTGGGTTGCCGATTTAAAGCCCCGCCAGTCCCACAGGTCGGTTTCAATAGCGTTGCCCTGTGCATCAAGAAATTCCTGATAAAATACGCGGCCAATGGTTCCCGGAATAAACCCGACATTACTGGTCTGCAGGTCACCATCGGTTATCTTACTGACGTTAGCCCCAACCGTGATTTCCGATTCAACGGGTAAGTGCAAATCAGTTGTGTGGACCAGTCGCGGGGTCACCTGGGTGGCCTCCTGAAAGAAATCATACATATTAACAACTTCTGAATCGGTCAAATCGAAATCAGTCAGGGTGCGGTGCAAGAGTCGATCATAGATTTTGGTCACAATCTGAGCCGGTTGGTGGTAATGGTTGAACAATTTCACCCGGTTCATGGCCGTATGTTCCACACTAGAATTCTTTTGTAGGATGTATTCATTAATAAAATAGTACACAGCACTCACTCCATTTCTCGATTAATTTTCCCACGGGTACTTTCCATTTTTGTCCCGTTTAGTGTGTTTCATCATGTAGGCTGTTCGCTCGTCCATGCGTTTACGCGTCTTTTTCTTATTTCGGGCTCGAATCACCAGAACTAAGACCCCCAGGACAACGAAGAGCAACATTCGAATAAAGAACTGAATCCGTTTATAAGAAATTGCGGCGGCTAAAATTGTCATCTGGTCACCCCTTGGTTGGCATAATCGTAGTAGTTAATCAGTCCAGAAAGAAAGTGTTCACAATCATCAATTCTGGTCCGAAAGTTATCATGACGGGCAAAGAAGCCCCCGATGAATTTTTCTGGATAATAGAAATACATGGCTAATTCTGGCTGAAAGCTTCCGGTCAGCAATTCATGCTCCGCTCGCTGCCGCCATGCTAGTCGTAACCGACCAAGGTCGTAAGGCTCGAGTAAATCCTCATTTCCGGTGCGCTTAATCACATCGGTCATCTTCACCGCCGCATTGAGTAGTTCTAACAGTGTCGGATAGGCCGTATCTCGTTGTTCAATGAACGTTAAGTGATCATAAACGTTTTGTAGCCCCATTCGCATATAATCTCGATTTACCGGAAAAATCTGTAGGGCCTCGTTAATCGCATAGGCTAACCAATGATCGTGATACTTGCCATAGTCGTGATCCACCATGAAATCTAACGTTTGCTGGACTAAGCGGGCCACCTCAGCGTCTTGCGTGACTTGGTACAAGCGGGCTAACGCAAAGGTAATTTCACCTTCATAGTAGATAATCCGGAACGCTTCCTTAACGGTCAGATCTGGATTCAACACGTGATTAAACCGGCCCGATGGTTGCAAAAACCGAGTGACGCCCCGGTAGGCCTCTAGGAGAACTGGCAAAAATTTATCATCGTGGGCGACTTCTTGGTACTTACAAAGTGCCAGAATCAACATTGCTTGGGCTCCGAGTTTTAATTCTGGCGTTCCGTTCTTACGTTGTTCAATCACAAACCGGGCGTCACCGGCCACCATCGTTAATTGATCAATCCCCCATTGTAAGGCTTGGTTAACCTGTGGAAGGTCTGTTGACCGTCCCGTAAACTGAATAGCTTCTAACAAAGCGTAAATTGATGAAAAGTGACGCACGGTATTATAGCTGCTCAGGATACGCTGCTGGGCGGGATAGTAGCCGTAAATGAACTTACCATCCGCTTTGATCTGTCGGTGGAGAAACTGCTCTCCTGCATCAATGGTCGTTTGAAGTTCTCCGTTCAAATCAATCATCTGCCGAATACCACGACTCGATTCAGCTTGGTTCAAAACGTGAACCCGGTCTCCATCGAAGAAAATGCCCGCCGTCAGAAAGGTCCAAACGTGTGCGCCTTGAACCAGGCTCGGTGCTGGCTGACCGTTACGGCGGGTCAAATACCGCTCAACGGCTTTAAAATCAATCCAACTATCCGATAGGTTTTTTCCGATTTTATGCTGTGGCCCAGGTTTAAAGAAGGCGTGACCATTAATTTCCATCTCCAGAAGCGCCGTTTGAAAGTCAGCATCAAAACTGACCCCTTGTCGCCAATAGTTCATTCGCGGCAACGCTTTCAACTTTTGTTGTAACTGTGACAACGTTATTCGCTGAACGGCCTGGACAACTTCAATACGCACCCAGCTAGTCATGGGTGTGGTCGCTAAAACGTCAGTAATCTGAGCCCATGCCTGATTGAAACTGGCTCCCTGAAAGAATTGCACGGCGGCACGGTGCCGGCGATCCGAAACGGATAGAGCAAGGCGAACATTCCCCGTTGCACCGTCTTGAACATCACCCAGATTGACCACGTGCCCCTTCAATTCTTTGATTACTGACTTTTTCATTGGATCACCCTCCTGTATGCTCTTTTTAAACTTCTATGTATGACACGCCATAGTTTTACCTATGACGTGCCTATGGTTAATTTAATTGTACTAACCTAATTTAAATATCGAAACTAATTAGCCTCAGTTTGCATCATTCATCGTGCTTACGCCGTTTGCCTAAGAACCACAAGGCGCCGGCGCCGCCAATGGCAATTAGTGCTGCAACTGTGCCCCAAACAGCCTTTGTCTGAGTCGTGTTCTTCGCCGGATTGGTCTGATTAGCGTGACTAGTTGCATCGTCAGCCGTCCCCGCTGTGGTATTTCCTGCCTTGGCAACCTTTTTATCAGTTGGTGACTTTGAGCTATTCGTCGAATCACTAACTGCTTGATCCGCTGCTCTTGTCGACATCAGATCAACAACTGGTGACTGGGCCGTTGCTGCATTAGGCGTACCTGCTGCTGCATTCAACGTCGTTGGCGCTGCTGGGGTCGCGGTCGTAGGGCTCGCAACCGGTGTTCCCCCAATATTAGCTGCATTGACACTATCGTCGGCGGTACCAGTTGTAATCCCTGTGGAGTTACCACCAGTGCCATTACCAGTTGCATTGCCAGAGTTAGTACCAGAACCTGCGTTGGAACCAGAATTGGATCCATTTCCAGACCCGTTCCCAGAATCAACGCCTAGATCACCACCGTTACCAGAATCAATGTCAGAGTCAACATCCGAATCTACATCACTGTCAGAATCTAATCCACCTGATCCGGAGCCGCCACCAGAACCAGAGTCACTGTCAGAGTCCGAATCACTATCCGAATCGGAGTCACTGTCGGAGTCTGAATCACTGTCGGAATCGGCGTCACTGTCAGAGTCCGAATCACTGTCGGAGTCTGAATCACTGTCGGAATCGGCGTCACTGTCGGAATCGGCGTCACTGTCGGAGTCCGAATCGCTATCAGAGTCGGAGTCGCTGTCGGAATCAGAATCACTATCCGAGTCGGAGTCGCTATCCGAATCAGAATCACTGTCGGAATCGGAATCACCATCCGAGTCAGAGTCGCTATCCGAGTCGGAGTCGCTGTCGGAGTCCGAATCACTGTCAGAATCGGAATCACTATCCGAGTCAGAATCACTATCGGAATCGGAGTCACTGTCAGAGTCGGCGTCACTGTCCGAATCGGAATCGGAGTCACTGTCAGAGTCGGCGTCACTGTCCGAATCGGAATCACTGTCGGAATCGGAATCACCATCCGAGTCAGAGTCACTGTCGGAGTCAGAGTCCGAATCGCTGTCAGAATCGGAATCACTATCCGAATCAGAGTCGCTATCCGTGTCAGAGTCACTGTCAGAGTCAGAGTCACTGTCCGAATCGGAGTCACTGTCCGAATCAGAGTCGCTATCCGTGTCAGAGTCACTGTCAGAGTCAGAGTCACTGTCAGAATCGGAGTCGCTATCCGAGTCTGAATCACTATCGGAGTCCGAATCACTGTCGGAATCGGAGTCACTGTCAGAGTCCGAATCACTGTCAGAGTCCGAATCACTGTCAGAGTCCGAATCACTGTCAGAGTCCGAATCACTGTCGGAATCAGAGTCACTATCCGCATCAGAGTCACTGTCGGAATCCGAATCACTGTCAGAGTCCGAATCACTGTCGGAATCGGAGTCACTGTCAGAGTCCGAGTCACTGTCAGAGTCCGAATCACTGTCAGAGTCCGAATCACTGTCGGAATCAGAGTC
>NZ_AZDV01000026.1:675710-677540 GCF_001434835.1 Levilactobacillus acidifarinae DSM 19394 = JCM 15949
GGAATCCGAATCACTGTCAGAGTCCGAATCGCTGTCGGAATCCGAATCGCTATCAGAATCAGAGTCGCTATCAGAATCAGAGTCGCTATCAGAATCACTGTCAGAATCGGAATCACTATCAGAATCCGAGTCGCTATCGGAATCGGAGTCACTGTCGGAATCGGAGTCACTGTCAGAGTCCGAATCACTGTCGGAGTCCGAATCACTGTCAGAATCGGAGTCGCTATCCGCATCAGAATCACTGTCGGCGTCCGAATCACTATCGGAATCAGAGTCACTGTCGGAATCAGAGTCACTGTCAGAGTCGGAGTCACTATCTGAATCAGAGTCACTGTCAGAATCCGCATCACTATCCGAATCCGAGTCGCTATCGGAGTCCGAATCGCTATCGGAATCAGAGTCACTGTCGGTGTCAGAGTCCGCATCGCTGTCGGAATCCGCATCGCTATCAGAATCCGAGTCGCTATCCGAGTCGGAGTCGCTATCCGAGTCAGAATCACTGTCAGAATCCGCATCACTGTCAGAATCCGCATCACTGTCAGAATCCGAGTCACCGTCCGAATCAGAGTCGCTGTCCGAATCGGAATCACTGTCGGAGTCTGAATCACTGTCAGAGTCTGAATCACTATCCGAATCAGAATCACTATCGGAATCGGCGTCACTGTCGGAGTCCGAATCGCTATCGGAGTCGGAGTCGCTGTCAGAATCCGAGTCGCTATCAGAGTCCGAATCACTATCGGAGTCGGAGTCGCTGTCAGAATCCGAGTCACTGTCAGAGTCTGAATCACTATCGGAATCCGAGTCACTGTCGGAATCCGAGTCACTGTCGGAATCAGAATCACTATCGGAATCCGCATCGCTATCCGAGTCCGAATCAGAGTCGCTATCCGAATCAGAATCACTGTCGGAATCAGAGTCACTGTCAGAGTCCGAATCACTATCGGAGTCGGAGTCACTGTCAGAGTCGGAGTCACTATCCGAATCAGAGTCACTGTCAGAGTCCGAATCACTGTCAGAGTCCGAATCACTGTCAGAGTCCGAATCACTGTCGGAATCCGCATCGCTATCAGAATCAGAGTCGCTGTCGGAATCCGCATCGCTATCAGAATCAGAGTCACTATCCGAGTCTGAATCACTATCGGAATCGGAGTCACTGTCGGAGTCCGAATCACTGTCGGAGTCCGAATCACTGTCGGAGTCCGAATCACTGTCGGAATCGGAGTCACTATCCGAATCAGAGTCACTGTCAGAGTCCGAATCACTGTCAGAGTCCGAATCACTGTCGGAATCGGAGTCACTGTCAGAGTCCGAATCACTATCGGAATCGGAGTCGCTATCCGAGTCAGAATCACTGTCGGAGTCCGAATCACTGTCAGAGTCCGAATCACTGTCAGAGTCCGAATCACTATCGGAATCGGAGTCACTATCCGCATCAGAATCGCTGTCAGAGTCGGAGTCACTATCCGAGTCAGAGTCGCTATCCGAATCGGAATCACTATCGGAATCGGAGTCACTATCCGCATCAGAATCACTGTCAGAATCAGAGCCACTGTCAGAATCGGAATCACTATCGGAATCCGAATCACTATCCGAGTCAGAATCACTGTCGGCGTCCGAATCACTATCCGAGTCAGAATCACTGTCGGAGTCGGCGTCGCTATCCGAGTCAGAGTCACTGTCGGAGTCTGAATCACTGTCGGCGTCCGAATCACTGTCGGAATCGGAGTCACTGTCGGAATCGGAGTCACTATCCGAGTCAGAGTCGCTGTCGGAGTCGGAGTCACTGTCAGAGTCCGAATCACTATCGGAATCGGAGTCGCTATCCGAGTC
>NZ_AZDV01000026.1:677550-746452 GCF_001434835.1 Levilactobacillus acidifarinae DSM 19394 = JCM 15949
TGAATCACTGTCAGAGTCAGAATCACTGTCAGAGTCGGAGTCGCTATCCGTGTCAGAGTCACTGTCAGAGTCCGAGTCACTGTCAGAATCGGAGTCGCTATCCGAGTCAGAATCACTATCTGAATCAGAGTCACTGTCGGAGTCCGAATCGCTATCAGAGTCGGAGTCACTGTCGGAATCGGAGTCACTGTCGGAGTCGGAGTCGCTGTCAGAATCAGAGTCACTGTCAGAATCGGAATCACTATCAGAATCAGAGTCGCTATCGGAGTCTGAATCACTGTCAGAATCCGAGTCGCTATCGGAATCAGAATCGCTGTCGGAATCAGAATCGCTGTCGGAATCAGAATCGCTATCGGAATCAGAATCGCTATCAGAGTCACTGTCGGAGTCCGAATCACTATCGGAATCGGAGTCACTGTCGGAATCCGAATCGCTGTCAGAGTCCGAATCGCTGTCAGAGTCCGAATCGCTATCAGAGTCCGAATCGCTATCAGAGTCCGAGTCACTGTCAGAGTCAGAATCACTGTCAGAATCCGAATCACTGTCAGAATCCGAATCACTGTCGGAATCACTATCGGAATCGGAGTCACTATCCGCATCAGAGTCACTATCGGAATCAGAGTCACTGTCGGAGTCCGAATCACTGTCGGAGTCGGCGTCACTATCCGAATCAGAGTCGCTATCCGAATCAGAGTCACTATCGGAATCAGAGTCACTGTCGGAGTCCGAATCACTGTCGGAGTCGGCGTCACTATCCGCATCAGAATCACTGTCGGAATCAGAATCACTGTCAGAGTCCGAATCACTATCGGAATCGGAGTCACTATCCGAGTCACTGTCAGAATCCGAATCACTGTCGGAATCAGAATCACTGTCAGAGTCCGAGTCACTGTCGGCGTCTGAATCACTGTCAGAATCGGAATCACTATCAGATTCCGATAAATCTTCGGCAGCAACAGCTAAATCAGCGTACGAATGTGCGTCATTTGCAGCACTTGAAGCCTTATCCTTAGCTTCTTCCGCGGTCGAAGCGGCTTGTGAAGCCTCTTTAGCATGGCTAGATGCAGCAGAATTATCACCAGCAGCTTCAGCTGAGCTCGCCGTAGCGTAGGCCGTCGAAGCAGCCGCAGCAGCCGAGGAAGCTGCATCAGCCGCCGAACTTGCTACAACCGCGGCGGAAACCGCCTGATCTGCATAAGAACTTGCCGTAGAATTTTTATCTGCGTATTGATTAGCTACGTTACCATAAGAACTTGCCACGCTCGCATAGACGCCGGCTTCGTTGGCTGCCGAAGCGGCTAATGAAGCAGACGATGACGCCGCCTCACCGGAAGAAGAATTGACTGTTAATTGTCCGGCCCCTAACGTCATCGAAGCAGTCCCAGATTTAACAACTAAATAGTAGTAACCAGCATCACTGGTCTTCACGTTGTCTAATGTTAACGTTGAGCTAGTTGCCCCCGCAATGGCCTTACCATCCGATGTTGAGCCAGTCGCTGAGTAATACCATTGGTAAGTGAGATCCGTTTCGTCAGTATTGATTCCACCAACTGGCGTCCAGGTAACCTTGTCACCAGCATTGACCGTTTGGTCTTCTAAACCGCTTCCAACGAAGACATCCTTAGTTGCTGAGAAACTAGAACCGTCCGCGTTCGTAATCGTTGCCGTTAACGTTATTTTCCCCGTAACCGTGTCTGAAGTTGGTAAGACAAACCCATCTTCGTTAACCGTCGCGATGGACTCATCACTACTCGTCCACGTGATAGTTCCCGTTGCGTTTTCCGGATCGGTTGTCGCAGAGTAGGCACCTGTAGACGAATTCAACAAGTAATCATTTCCAGAAATTTCAATGCCGGTTGCGTCAATATCTTTGTCATAAATATTAACTTGGGCCAGATTACTATAGAAGTTCGTGCCGTAAACGACCCCCGCCGTTAAACTGTACGCCGCTCTAAATTGGAAAACCAAGCTTCCCGTATAGTCACTCTTAGTTGTCACGGTCAACGTATTAGAAACATCTGCAAGGTTCAAAATACTGGTGTTACTCTTCATTGAATAAGATTCAATGATGCCTTTATCTTGTGCCGTATCAATATCGTACCAGGTGCCTTCATACTGAACGTACCAGAAGGCCTTAGTCGCAACATTGACCGCAAACAGTCCCGTTCGAGCGGCACCGGTTAACGTAAAGGTACTTCCAGCAGTGGTTGACGTCACTGGCGTTGGCTGTTGCGTAATTCCCCCAACAATGGTCCAACCGAATAAGTCACCGGAATCTCCAGATGGTTCTTTTTGACCAGTACTCAAGTTATTAGAGTAGGCTTTAGCTTCGACTGCGGCCGAACTAGCTAATTCAGCTGCGGCCATAGCTTCAACCGCGTAAGAGCTGGCATCAGCAACCGACTCGTTGGCCGCCGAAACGTAAGAACTCGCCTCGTTAAAGTTCCCAGCATTTACAGCTGACGAGGCCATTGTCATGTAGTCGTTAGCCGCTGCTGCCGCTTCCGTTCCTAACATGGCGGAATATTGAGCATCAGCCGCATAACTACTCGTCATTGCCGTATAAGAGGCACCCAACGCCGTGTTCGTCGTATTAGCGGTCGCTAATGAGTTCGCCACCGTGGCTGCCGAGTACCCAATCGAGTTAGCAATCGAGTTGGCTTCACTCGCCGCGTTAGCCAAAGAACCGGCATAGGAGAATTGCGTATCCACCACAGTTTTAGTGGTCATCTCAGCCGCACTAGAAGCGGCGTTTAAATTATTTTCCGTCAAGATCAAGTAAGTGTTCGCATCATCAGCCGCACTGGAAGCAGAAGCGTAATCTTTCCCTGTAAACGTTGCTGCCAATGAGGCCGCAGAGTTGGCAGCGGCTGCCAAGGAACTAGCGGCACTCGCAGCCGAGTTTGCTTGATTCATGTATTCCAAGGCTGCTGAATTTAGTCCCGGAGCCGAAGAATAGGCATTATTCGCGTTGTTAGCATGTGATCCCGCCACAATGGCAACACTTGCAGCCGTACTAGCCGAAGCCGCCGCCGCTGCCGCGTAACTAGACGCCAGGTAATCCGCTGTGCCTTCTTGGCCTTCACCTTGAGCCGCTTTTTCCAGAGCCGTATCGACAAGTCCTAACGTTTTAGTTGCCGCTGAACTAGTTAAAACGTTGTAAGAACTAGCCGCCGTAGCAGAACTGGCCGCCATTGCCGCGTAAGAACTGGCCGCGTCATAGTTCCGACTTGCTTCATTTTCAGCCGCTAAACTTTGTGCTTGACTAGCCGCAGTTGCTGCGGAACTAGCCAACGTTGCGTAAGAGTTGGTTTCCTTAGAACTGCTTACGGCTAAATCAGCAACAGAACTTGGCGTAATCCCACTCATATCCGCAATTTCGTACATGTTATCTACTGCTGAACTTGCTGCCGCAGCGGCGGCTGCAGCGGCCGAGGCGTATTCACCAGCTAGGTTAGCGGAACTTGTTGATTGCGTGGTGTAATCACCTTTCGCATCCGTGACCACCACCGTGACTACGTTAGATGCGGAAGAAAAGGCGTTTCCACCGATGATTAAGGTTTTAGTCCCCGTAGCCACCGCCTGGTAATAGTACGTTCCAGCCGTTGCCATTGTTGCCGTATAGGTACTACCCGTTCCATCAACGGCGTTCCAATTGACACCATCCGACGACACGTACCAAGTGTAGGTTACCTTTGAAGCAGAATATCCCCCACTCGTCTTTAAATCGGTGGTCAAGGAAATTGAATCTCCCACAGCTAACGTATCGCTAGCAATGGCTAATGTTGTTGTCACATTTTTATCAGTCGCTGTTTGCTGATTCTCCACGTTAGTTTCAAACTCTTGAGCAAACGTTGCCGCACTGGAAGCTTGTTGCATGGCTTCCTGAGCCGTATTGGCTGCTGAAGAGGCTACCCGATAAAGGGAGTTAGCTTCTTTAGTCGTTGCCGCAATTGCCGCAGCCGAAGCAGCGCTACTAGCCATCGTTGCGGCCGTTTGGGCATCAACCGCATAACTCGCCGCCGTAGAAGCATACAGTACTGACTGATCCCCACTGTATTGCGTTGCATCATTAGCGTAACTCGCCGCTAACGTTGCATTACTAGCCGCTAATTGAGCACTACTACTAGCTAAAGTAGCAGCGTTTGTTACGGCCATACCGATAGCTGTATTCGCAGCAGATTGGGCCGTACTGTTAGCTTCGCTCGCCACCTGATAGTTGGTCATTCCTTGGCTTGCCAAATCCTTAGCCGTAACCAGAGCTTCACTCGCGGCTAGGTAATCTCCACTCGTTGCAGCGCTATTGGCAACACTATAAGCCGATTGGGCGGCACTCGCTAAACTATTAGCCGTAATTGCCGCGCTAGAGGCGACCATCGCCGCACTGTTAGCCTGTGAATAAGCAGATAAGGCGGCCGAATTCGTCTTATCGTATTGTGTAGCTTCATAAGCGGCACTGGCAGCCGCTGAAGCGGTGCTAGCTGCTTCGTTAGCGGCCGAGGCGGCCGAGAACGTTGCACTATTGGTGCTGCTGACCAAATCTTTAATATTCTGAGCTGCCGCTAATTCAGCGGCACTGGCGGCGCTAGACGCATCGCTAGCGTAACTGACGGCAACTAGGGCGTAAGATTCGGCAGCTAAAGAAGCGGTCGCATACTTAGTTGCCATATCGGCAGCACTAGAGGATACGGAAGTTGCATTTAAATACATAGAGGCCAAGCTGTTATAATGCAAGGCTAAATCGGCGGCCGTGGAAGTTGCCGCGTAGGCACTTTGGGCGGCACTATTAGCGGTCTGAGTTGCCGTAACGTTTACCAATTCAGCATAACTGCTAGCCGCCGTTGCTGACGAAGACGCACTGGAAGCCGCGTTGTTAACAACGTTGGCCACCGAATCAAAATTAGATTCATCCGTTGCTGACGAATTCGTCGACTCATTGGCCGTCGAAGGCGCAGTACTAGTTGCTGTCGAAGAGGCCGTCGTCGTGACACTTTTCTTAGTCGTCACCGTTCGACTAACGGCCGACGTCACATTACTAGTCAGCGTAACATCCGTTGCCGTTTGGGCAGCTAGACTCGCCGCTGCTGATTGAATGGCCGCGGTATTATCGGTTGTTTGCGCTGCGGTAGTTGCCGCACTAGTCGCTGCTGCGGTGGCCGTCGAATCGGTTGTCGTTGAATCGGTTGTCGTTTCAGTTGTTGCTTCGGTTGTCGCCGTAGTCGTTGCTTGATCGGTCGTCACCGGGTCAGCGGCCGAATTCACCGTGGACTCAGCCGTCGAATAACTAGCCGCTGCTGAACTGTTCGTATTAGTTTCCGTTACTTCATTATTAACGGTTGTTGCTTGCGTACTGGTTTGAGCAGTTGACGTTGTTGCGGTAGTCGTTGAGCTACTCGTTAATGTTGCTTGTGAACCAGACGTATGCTTCATTTTATCCGAATCAACGTTAGCTGAATCATCTGCCGAGTCGGTTGTATCCGCATGTCCGGTCACCTGTGGGGCACTCAAAAGTGAGAATGACGTGATGGCGGTAAAAACCCAGACCTTCCCTGCCTTAAACATCTTATATCTCAACTTAGGATCGCCGTTCACAGCTTTATTCCGCATGGATTTCACTTTGGACGTCCTCCTTTAGCCTATATCTGCGTTTGGGGTTATTCTAAATTCGTCGTATTAGTTAAGTAGATAAGCGATGACTTGGCACCACTCCCTCGGTCGCCTTTTATTAATCAAACGATAATCGCTTATTTATTGAGCCATATTAGCACACATACACTATGTAGACCATTAAATAGAGAACATTCTAAACGTACAATTGTTTATATCCACTGCTTAGTTTGTTATCTTTATCACCAATAATTTTTGTCGATTTTTATAAATTAGAATCTTCATCAAAAACTTAATTTTCAAAGCATTTATCCGTAAAGTCAATAAATAAACCGATTACAACCCGTCAAAGTGCTGCAAGTAAGCACTTGCAAAACGGTTTTCATTTTTCATTTTCAAAGATTAATTTGTGAAAACTAATTGATTAAGACTCTTTAAAATTAAAATTATTAAAAATAAGTCTTTAGCCATTTCCCCCTTTTTGTGCAAATAATACGGGTTTTCAATCTTAAAACACCTTTTTATTTTTTAAAATTCATTGTGCAAAAAATAAATTAATCAATTCGTAAATTGCGTCGACCGATTTTAGCCATCCATTTTGTCTTTTCCTGGCGGCCCCTCGGCCTGTCAATTTTTTCGCCTAAAAAGCGCCCATCCTAGCAGTTACTAGAATGGACGCTCCTTGATCTCTTAATTAAACTAAATTTTCTCGACTGATGACCCGAGCCATATCCGCTGGCAGCGGCGCATAGCAGGTGATCCACTGATCTAAAAATGGTTGATAGAACTGTAACCGAGCACAATGTAGTGCCTGGCGCTTGATCCACGGGTTAGTGGGCTGCCCGTACAACCAGTCCCCTAATAACGGATACCCGATTGCCTGACAGTGCACCCGAATCTGGTGGGTGCGTCCCGTGTGTAATTTCACCGCCAATAGCGTTGCTGTCTGTGAACAGGCTCGTACCCAAAACTCCGTGGTCGCCGCCCGACCATCCGGCCGTACCTGCCGCTTGATAAACGATTCACCCGCGCGACCAATGGGCAGGTCGATCATCCGATGATCCACGGGAATTCGTCCCTGTGCGACCGCAATATAACGTTTGTCCAATTGTCCCAACTTCAACTGCTTATCCAGAATAGAGTGGGCAAAGTGGTGTTTCGCGAACAACACGGCCCCACTGGTCTCCCGATCCAACCGCGTCACGATATGGGTCACACAACTCGGTGCCTGAATCGCAATTAAATGGCCTTTAACCCGGTTAGCTAACGTGTCAGCCGGATAAAGATGTGAAGGAACTGACGCCATTTCGGCCGGTTTATTAACCACTAGAAAGTGCTCATCTTCATAAAGAATATCCAGTGGGCCGTGGGAAACTGCCACGTGATCGTTAGGGGCTTCAGGGGGCAGTTGCAGGCCCACTTTTTGCCCCGGTCGCGCCATGGCAACGACACGCACCTCTTGACCGTCAAGCGTCACGATACCACCGTGAAATTTTACCCGCTTCAGGTAGGTTCGGGTAACGCCATGCGCCATGAGGACGGTTCGCACATGCACCGGATTAGTGCCCCCCACCGTCCACGCAAAAGCCGTCATGGGCGCTCCCGGCCGATAAACGACGTTTCGACCCGTTGCCAGAAGTGCGTGTGTCGGTACTCCGCAAAGGAGATTCGTTGTTGTGCAATCCGGTAAGTAATGGCTTTAACCGGCCGCCCTTCAATGCTGAGCTGGTCGCACATCAAAACGTTGCCCGCCGAATCTGTCGGCTCAATGCGAATCCATTCATCATCCGGAATAATTAAAGGGGAACCTAACGTTCGAAAGACTAAATTATTAATCGATGCAATCTCGGCCATCTGAATCGCGTTAAACCGCGGATTTAAGACCGCGCCCCCCACGGATTTATTATAGGCCGTCGAACCCGTCGGTGTGGAGATGCACAGACCGTCCCCCCGAAAACTTTCAAAAAATTCTCCCTTAATATAAACGTCCGCCACCATGGTCCCCGAAACCTTTTTAATGGTTGATTCGTTCAAAGCCAAGGCCCGATCGGATTGCGTCCCATCCGCATAATCTACTTGAATGGTTAGCAGTGGATAGCTGACACTCTGCCCGTTATCCTGCACTAAGCTTTGAATCAGATCGTTCACTTCGTAGTCGCGCCAGTCCGTATAGAAGCCCAAATGGCCGGTATGAATCCCCACGAAACGAATCTTATCCAGCCGGTCGGTGTAGTGGTGAAACGCCGATAACAGCGTCCCATCCCCACCGACCGTGACCACAATGTCGGGATTTAAGCTATCAATTTCGACGCCGCCCGCGGTCAACCCGCGATGTAACGCCGCGGCCACCTTTCGCGAAGACTGGCCGTTATTGCTATAAATAGAAACCTTCATCATTAGTCGTCCTTATCGTGAGTTGGTGTCGCCGGGGCCGAGTTCCCCTGCGGTGTATAGTGTTGTGCCTCCTGAATTTCTTCGCGAATCTCTGACATTTCCGTGTCGAGCTTAAACGCTGCCTCGGCCGCCCGTTGCAACCGTTGGCTCAAGTCTTCAGGAAACGCTCCCTGGTACTTATAGTTTAGAGAGTGCTCAATGGTAGCCCAAAAGTTCATGGCCAACGTGCGGACCTGGATCTCCGCCAAAATCTTTTTTTCACCCGTCACTAGCTGAACCGGATACTCGACCACAATGTGGTAGGAACGGTAGCCACTGGGTTTTTCGTTATGAATATAGTCGCGCTCTTCTAAAATCGTTAAGTCCGTTCGTTGACGTAACAAATCAACGACTTGGTAGATATCTTCAACAAATTGGCACATAATTCGTAATCCCGCAATGTCTTGCATATCTTGTTCTAGTCGTTCTTCGGTCACGTGGCGCCGCGTCATTTTTTCCTTGATGCTGGCAACCGGCTTCACTCGACCGGTTACAAATTCGATGGGCGAGCGCTGATTCTGGTTTTCAAATTGCTTACGCATCCCGCGTAGCTTCACCTTCAACTCGCTTACGGCTTGTTGATAAGGTAATAAAAATTGATCCCAATTTTCGATCATCGCAACTTCCCCCAACTTTAATTCCACATTTCACTTCTCGATTTTACCATATTTCGGGAAAAATCGACTCTAATTACCCACTTTCCCCGGAAAACTTGTGAACTATTCTTCAAATTCCAGAACTGACTTTTATGAGGCGTTTAGCTTTACCTCGATTCAAAAATGTTGCATGATTAGGTTGCGCCAAAACGTAAGGGCCCTTAACGACCGCAAACAAACGTTCTGATTGCGTTTTTTTCATTTTTTGCTAATGTAGTGATATTGTGACTTTTAAATTTGGTGCCTCAACGCGCCAATTGAGGACAGATTATAGGAGGAAGCAATGTGTTAGAAGTCTATTTGTTCGTCAACCCATTTGGCGCACGGTGTATGCGATCCGAGCGCAACATTATGAAGTTGGCCGACCACCTCGATAGCAAGGTCTCGTTTCAATTTGTTCCGTTACTCAATCAGCAAATTGTTGAACAAGCTTTAGCCTCAGTTCATCCCACGTTAGCCCAACGGAATACGTGTTTTAAAACTTACTACCAAGCCATTTTAGCTTATAAGGCGGCTCTTTTTCAGGGAAAACGTAAGGGGCGGAACTTCTTACTGGATGTCCAAAACGCCGTCATCCACCAGCATCAGGATTTTTCAACCGAGTTAACCCTCGATTTAGCGAAGGAATCCCACTTAGACCTGGATATGTTCCAGGAAGATTGGGCGTCTGATCTTGCGAAACAAGCCTTCCAGACCGATCAAAAATTGGCCGCGGAAATGAAGATTCAGCAAGCCTCATCCGCCGTGATCTTCAATTGTGACGTTTCCCAATATGGCCTATTACTCAACGACGTGACCTACGAAGCACTCTGCGATGTTTGTGAGAACCAGGGAGTCGCCACCAAGGCCTCGCTCATGCAAGAATTGAACTACGCCGCACCGGCTGCGGCTGCCGGCACGACTCACCGGCCCCACCTACACGTTCTTTAACGGTAGCTGAATCGTTTTACCTCAAGACCTCCCCCAAGGATGGTCTTTTTTTCTGCACTGGTGGGCCTACCGGTGAGTCCCCACAATATGGTATGATGAACCCACTAATTTACTGAAGGGGCGACACTATGTCTATTGCCATTGTTACCGACTCCGCAGCCTACCTGACCCCGGCGCAGCTTAAGCGTTATGCCATCACTGCCCTACCCATCACGGTCATCTTGGGCGCACACCAATACCCCGAATCCGAATTAACCGCCACAACTTTTTACGACTATCTGAACAGCGGTCAACCGCTCCCCACAACGGCTCAGGTTTCTCTGGGGCAGATTGAAACAGCCTACGATGAACTGGTTCGTCAGGGCGTGACGCAAATCATCTCAATTCACCTATCCAGTGGGATTACTTCGTTCATGGATAATCTGCGGGCCTTTTGTCAGACCTATACCAAGGCCGAAGTCTACCCCATTGATTCACTGATGGCGAGTGCCGGCGAAGCTAACCTGTGTCTACTGGCCGGTCGATTGATTGAGGCCGGTTATGATGCTCCGGCCATCGCTCATGCCCTTCTCACGCTCCGGGACACCCAACACGTCTACTTTGCCGTCGATAGTCTGCGGCATTTGGCGCGTACCGGTCGCCTAAGTAACCGCTCGGCAATGGTCGGCAGCCTACTAAATATCAAACCGTTACTCACCTTTGATGACACCGGTAAAATCATAGCCATTGGTAAGGAACGTACCATGCGCCGCGCCTTTCAGTACATGGAAGCCCAATTGACTAGCGATCTTAAAACGATTGACTACCCCCTACTGGCCACGATCATCGATGCCAACAATCCGGAATTGGCCCAACGGTGGCAAGACCATTTAGTCACGCAATTTCCCCAAGTGCGTTTTAATCGGAGTCAATTGGGGCCCGCCATCAGCGTCCACACCGGTGAAAAAACCATGGGCCTCTTCTGGCAACAGGATTGGCAAGAATTTTAAAATTGAAGCTAACAAAAGCGCGATTCCTTCGGGAACCGCGCTTTTTAAGTAAGCCTATTAGTTTTGTTTAAGTTGTTTGGCCAAATCGCCAAATTCCTTTAACCGGTCGGCAAAGGTCTGAAAAGCCGTTGCCAGGTAGTCGGGCTTAGTCATATCCACGCCCGCTCGCTTCATCACATCCAGTGGTAAGGCTGAGCTTCCGGCCTTGAGGTAGCCCAAATAAGCGTCACGTTTCGTTGAATCGCCACTTAAAATCCGTTGAGATAACGTCGTTGCCGCCGCAAATCCGGTCGCGTATTGATACACGTAGTAATCATAGTAGAAGTGCGGAATCCGGGCCCATTCATCGGCAATCTGAGGATCCGAAATCACCGCATCCCCGTAGTAACGTTGATTCAACTTCCCGTAATAGTCACTCATGAAGTCGGCGGTCAACGATTTCCCCGCTGCGGCTTGTTGGTGAATGTAATCTTCGAATTCAGCGAATTGGGTTTGCCGGTAGACCGTTCCTTTGAAGCCATCCAAATAGTGGTTCAGCACGTAAGCGCGCACCTTCGGATCCGTTTGGGTTTTCAAGAGGTAATCGGTCAACAAGTTTTCGTTAGTCGTTGAGGCGATCTCGGCCACAAAAATCGAGTAATCCCCGTATTGGTAGGGTTGATTATGCCGGGTGTAGTGGCTGTGAATACTGTGGCCCATTTCGTGCACCAGCGTAAATAGTCCTTCCAGGCTATCCTGCCAGTTCAACAAGATATACGGTTTAGTATCGTACATCCCACCGGAATAAGCCCCGGAACGCTTTCCGCGATTCTCCACCACGTCGATGGCCCGGCCATCAAACATCTTCTGTACGTTGGCCACATAATCGGGGCCCAGGACGGCCAGTGCCTTTAACGCTTCAGCCTTAGCCTGTTCGTAAGTGTACTTCAGGCTGGGTTCCCCGGTAATTGGCGTGTACAGGTCGTACATGTGCAACTCGTTAACCCCCAACAAGTCCTTCCGTAACGCCACGTATTGGTGTAAGAGGTCTAAATGATCATTGACGGAACCGACCAGCGTATCGTAGACCACGGCCGGAATCTGATTGGCACTCATCGCCGCTTCCCGGGCACTCCCGTAATGTCGCACCTGAGCCGTGAAATTATGCGTTTTAACCTCACTAGCTAACGTGGAGGCAAAGGTATGCCGGAATTGTTGATAAACGCTGTAGAGGGCCTTAAAGGCCTGTTCACGAACCTTGGGAGTTGTGGACTCCAGTAAGACCCCGTACAACCCTTGTGATAACTTGACGTCGTGACCGTCCTCGTCTTGCACCACGGGGAATTGTAAATCGGCGTTATCGAGTACGCCGTAAGTCTTCTCTGACGCTTCAAAAATATCACTAGCCCCGGCTAATAACCGTTCTTCGGGAACGGATAACGTGTGGGCTCGTTGTTGCCCCAACACCGCAAAGAAGTGTTGGTAGACGGCCAACTTCGGCTCCGCAGTCATCAGAGCTTGCAGTTGCTCAGCGGGCAGGGCCAAAACCTCGGGTTCAAACCACGCCGTCGCTGTCGCTACCGTTGCCACCAAGGCGCTGGTCTGATCAGCAAAGTCTTGATACTGAGCGTTCCCAGTATCTTGGTCATTCTTAAGTGACGCGTACACGTAAGCCCGTTCGAGTTGCCGGTTTAGGGCAAAAACGGCCGTGGTCACCCGGTATAAGTCGCTCCCACTAGTCGCCAAGTCCCCCTTCAGCTGGGCGACCGTTTGCGCCTGGTGTTTAATCTCGGTGATTGCCTGGGTAAACGCCGCATCATCGGCATAAATGGGGGTCAGGTCCCAGGTTAAAGCTGTAGGCACCGCGGATCGTTCTGGAATTTGTCGCATAAATAATTACCTCCTTAAGCGTTCTCTAGGCTTAGTTTAGCACTTTGCCTCCTTAACTCCCCCGGCAAGATCTTATTATTTAGTCAGTCCCAATCCGTGCCGACCGCCAACGTGGCTGCCGGCGAATCTGCCAGCCGTCCGGTACGACCGTGAGATACCCCCGTTGAACCAGCTCCGTCATTAATTGAGCTTGCAACCGGTCAACCAAGTGGGGAAAACTCACGCGAACAGTCTGTTCATGACCACCCACTAACTCCAGGCAATGCTGAGCTAACGGGGCCAAGCGATTCGACGTTAACGGGCCGTTCAACGCAAAGAGGGCCGTTCCGAACAGGATTCGCCATAGGAGCAGCCCCCGTCCCAACACCGGTGGCGTACTCCCCGTGGTTTCAAACGCCTCAGGAAACCCCAACAAATGGTGACCCCGCAGGTATAAAAATTCTTGGACGGCGCGTAAATTAGGCGTGGCACGGGCCAGTTCTTGCGCCCAATGATACCGCACCCGCTTCAAGGAAAGGCGGGGGTACGGGTCCAATTGGGTCGGTCCCGCTATCAGTGCCGCCAGATTAGCCACACTGGTCACCTGACCACCATAATGTCCCGCTACGTCCTGATAGAGGTGGTGCGTCAATTGTAACCGTTGCTGGGTCACGTCCCAGAATGGCAGACAAAGTTCCCACCGCGGCAACCAGCCCATAAAACGTTCAATCAATGCCCAATTTAACCGTTGTTGTGCGTAACGGTGGCCCAATAACCAGAACGGATAACAGCCGATTTTCTGATAACCGGCCGTGCGCGTACTCACCCCAGCGAGTGACAACGGGCTACACTGAAACTCTACGGCTACCGGCTGGGAGGTTCTAGCCACCCACACGTCGGCGCGCTGCTGAATCATGGGCAAGACGTGCTCTAATTCGGTCGGTCCCCAGGGCGTAAAAAAATCCGCCAATTGGCGTTTCCCTGCTAAATGTTCGGGTGTCTCCCCCTCCCCTTGAATTACGCAAGGACTTTGGGGCAGGTGCGCAAAGTACGGGATGACCTGACGTCCCCGGTGTAAACGAACTGGTTCGTGACAGGCCGGACACCGATAATCCGGCCGACGCACCGCATTTTGCGCGTCTACTAACTGATCTGCGAGTTCTGCAAGTAACATTAGCTCACCTCCTTACCGGTAGCTCCGGCAAAGGAATCAAAATTAGGCGAAAAAATAACCCTTATCCGTAATTGGATAAGGGTTAGTCAATTATTAACTTAAGCTTGCTTGGGAAAGTGCGCAATCACCTGGTAGATAGGCCCCTTCGCCGAGAATTTTTGTTCGTATTCGGTTTGGATATCTTCTACGCCATCGGTTGCTTGGTGCAGATCCAACCAAACCCCGTCAAAAACCATTGAGAAATTGTTCAGACTTTGTAACGAGTATTCGAATAGGCCCCGGTTATCGGTCTTAAACTGCAACTGGCCATCGGGCGCCAACACGTCTTGGTAATGGGCCAAGAAAACGGGCGACGTTAACCGCCGCTTCGCGTGTCGGGACTTTGGCCACGGGTCGGAAAAATTGAGGTAAAGCCCCGCCACTTCGCCGGCCGAAAATAACGTGTTGACCGCTTCGCCGTCCGTATGGACCATCTGAATGTTGGTCAGTTCGCTGGCCACGACCTTCTTTAGCGCCACGGCAATGACCGACATCTGAATTTCAATCCCAATAAAGTTACGTTCTGGGTGTTGCCGGGCCATTTCCACGATGAATTGACCCTTTCCCGTTCCGATTTCCACGTAAAGGGGTTGGTTCGTGGGAAACCGACTTTCCCAATTGCCCTTCAAGGCTTCAGGAGCCGTCACCATTAAATCATCATGTTCGGCCAGGTAGTCTTTGGCCCAAGGTTTGTTACGCACACGCATTTAAAACGTCCTCCTTAAGACGAACGGCGGGTATGGAAGTTGGCTCCCACCCCGCCGTCAAAATTAATCATGAACTGACTCACGCGTCAGCTTTTCTAATAAGATCAAGTGTTGATTCATCAACTGGAACCGCTGTTGACGGTAACTTTCGGCAATCACGATGATGCAATGCATCCGCGCGTACCAATTGACACGAGCCGTTAGCGTATCCGTCACCTTCTCGCCGTAATCGCGCAGCCACCGTTGCCATTCTTCCAATGGCACGTATTCGCACAATAACGATCCTAGATCAAAGGCCGGATCCGCAAACGTCGCGGCGTCCCAGTCTACCAAATATAACCGTTGGCGATCGGATAATAACCAGTTTTTATGGTTCAAATCACCGTGACAAACTTCATACGCAGTCGTGGGCAATTGCGGTTGTTCCGCGTTCAACGCTTGGAGTGCGCGTTGAATCAACGGGTGTTGGCTGAGTTCCGGCGCAATGGTCGGCGTCAAACGGTCCAGCAATTGGGCGGGCGTCGTAGAACGGCCGCCGACTTTGGTCAACATGTTATGAAGTAATTCGGAATGGTGAACTTTGTGCAACAAGCGTGCAACGCGTTGTTGGCGCATCTCGATACGGTGAAGGGTACGGCCGTTCAGCCACTCTTGGGCGGTCATTACGTCGCCGGTGGCTAACCGTTGGGTCCAGACCAGCCGGGGCGTGATGCCTTCCATGGAAAGCGCGGCTAAAAACGGTGACGCGTTTTGTTTTAAGAAAACCTTCTGGGAGGCTTTCGTCCCCATAAACGCCGTTCCGGTATTGCCACCCAATGGGGACAACTGCCAGCCATCACGTATATTTGGTGTCATCGTGCCACCCCTTCCTCAATTTGTCAGCTATTGTCCATTTTAAGGGGCAACGGTGACAGCGTCAACCTTTATTTTTAGCCGCGCGCTTCAGACGTTGGGGCGTGTAGATTCGCGCCAAGTAGCCCACCTCGACGGCAGCGACCACCAGGGTGATGCCGGCCGTCACGAGGTTGTGATTGACCGCCACGACCACCAGCCACAATAAGATTGCCGTCGTCGTCAGGATTCCGGTGACCAGCGTCACGAAGCTACCTAGCCGTTGGTCCCAAGTCAACGGATACACGTGGGTAAACACGATATCGTCGTATTGCTGGAAGAACGGTAATAGCTGAAAGCCAATCAGGTAGATGAACAGCGCCGTCAAAACGACCGGTAACCATTGTCCCTGAATAAAGGCCAACAAAAGCATCCCAATCACGGTCAGTCGAACGACCAACCCGCTGAATTCGGTTCCCCGTAACATGCCGCGACTATAAAGGTAGAGGTACGTTTTATCGTGCCGGACCGGAATCCGCCGTAAGAGGCCATCCAAGTAGCGGCGCCGCCGAATCGTGCCTTTGACCATCGGCACGTCAGTGAATAGGTTAAAGAACCGGTAAATTCCTAACATCCGGTTATCCTCGATTGCGATTTGTTCCCGCCAGCGAATCTGTTGGTGTTCCCAGTGTTGTTGGAACCACACAATCACCGCAATGTCGGCCACTAAGCTTAACCCAATGGCGACGTACGGCGTTAGCCACAAGGCCACGGCCAAAATAATCAGGCTCACGCCCCACTTGACCGTCCAGTGGTTCATTCGGCGCTGCCCAGTTACCTGGTACGCACTCGCCAAATCTAGTCGCAGTAGGGTGTCTTTCAACAGCACCTGCGTGACGACTAGCCCGGCGACTTGGGCTAACGACCAGTCCAACGTGACCCGCAGAAACGGTGTCAAGATGAACAATAGAATCAGCTGCGTCGCTTGGGCCAACCATTGACTATACCGCCGAGCCACCACGAAATAGTCGTGCATCGCCCGCTCCTTCGGTAGTAGGAAGACACGGTCGGCATCTTCGATCAGGGTCGCAAATCGACCCACCTGTGCGGTGATTGCCAGAACGACCAAAGCAACCAGGGGGGCCCACCAAAGACCGGTCGTCAATTGCTTTAACACGTTAGAGTAGCCTAATCCCAGTCCCCCTAAGAAGAACAGTAAGGCAAAAACAAAAAAATCGTTAAAGACTAGCCGGAGATACTTCGCCATTTCCCGGAGATGGCGTTGCCGGCGTTGTTGGAAGAGGCCGATCATGCGCGGTCGACCTTGGTCATCGACAGGTAAATATCGTTCAGTGATTCCCCCGCTTCCGGAAGAGCGGCTTGTAACTCACTTAACGTGCCTTCAGTCTCGACCTGACCCGAATGGAGCAACACGAACCGGTCACAGTAACGTTGGGCCGTGTCCAAAACGTGGGTCGACATCAAAATGCTGGCGCCCCGCTGTTTCCGTTGCTCGATTAAGTTCAACAAATCATTGACCGCCAGCGGATCTAGCCCTAAGAAGGGTTCGTCGATAATGAACAACTTGGCTTGGGTCAAAAAGGCGCAAACGATCATCACCTTTTGTTTCATCCCCTTGGAAAAGTTCGCGGGGAACCAGTCCAACTTGTTATCTAGCCGGAAGGTCTTGAGTAACTCGTGGGCCGTCACCCAAGCCTTTTCTTGGTCCAGGTCGTAAGCCATCATGGTCATTTCCAGGTGTTCGCGTAACGTCAATTCCTGATACAACACCGGTGTTTCGGGAATATAAGCAATTTGTTGCTTATACGCCTGACTATCCTGAGCGATGGTGACGCCGTTGATGGTGATTTCCCCTTTATGGGGCGTTAAGAGCCCAATAATGTGGTTAATCGTGGTTGATTTCCCTGCCCCGTTCAGGCCAATTAAGCCGACCAATTCACCGTCCCGCACGTCAAAACTAATATCCTTTAAGACGGGAATTTGGGAGTACCCTCCCACGACATGGCTAACCGTTAATGCCATCGAATCATCCCTTCATGTTTAAAATTACTGACGAATCGTCATGTTTCAGCGAAAACCGGTTACCCTTAATGCCGTTTCGCTTGACCGGTTTTCGCTGCTCGTTTTCTCTCCGTTGAACCGCCTTATTATACCATAGCTCCCCGGGCAAACGAGTAATGCGGCTAAACCCAGACCCGTTGGTGGTGTATAATGAATGAAATCACAACGAAAGAAGGAGTTTCCATGGAACCAATGACCCTTGACCCCCACTATGACGACGATTGCATCTTCTGCAAGATTCTCAAGGGGGACATCCCGAGTTATACCGTTTATGAAGACAACATTGTGAAAGCCTTTTTGGACATCTCGCAAGGCACTCCCGGCCACACGCTGGTGATTCCTAAGACCCACGTCCAAGACATCTTTGCCTACGACACGGATCTGGCTGCCGCCGTTTTTGCGCGCATTCCGAAGATTGCCCGGGCCGTCAAAGCCGCTGACCCGACCATCATTGGGATGAACATCGTCAACAATAACGGTAAGGTTGCCTACCAGTCCGTCTTTCACTCCCACTTCCACCTGGTCCCCCGTTACAGCGATGATGATGACTTCAAGATGATTTTTAAGGATAATTCGGGGAACTACACCCCGGCCAAATACGCGGCCATTCAAGCGCAAATCAAGGCGCAACTGGAGGATTAACTTATGGGATTAGGACGCTTTGTGGCCGGCGTTAGTTTAGCTGCCGGTGTTGGTTTAGCAACCTATCTAACTTTGACGCAACAAGACCCCCTGACTTGGGGGAAGAAAGTCCAACGTTCCGTTCAACAAACGGCCCAACAACTCGACGATGTTCGCCAAGCTAAGGACCAGGTCGCCACTAACGCTCAGCAGCTTGCTACCGCGCTGGAAGATGGCACGCAAACTTTAAACGCGATTCAGACGCAAATTGACAAGTTTCAATTTAAGGTGGCCCCCCGGGTGGCCGTGATCGAAGAGACTTTGGCCCGTCTGGAAGATCGCGAATCTTGAAGGTTTTGTAAAAGTTCCGGGACCTTTTTAGGTTTGCCAATTTTTGTGTTATGATGTCTGAGTATGGTGTTTACACCAATTTTGATGAATGGATGTGTTGAGGAATATGAAGAAATGGTTTATCGCCCTGGCCGGCGTGCTCTTAGCTGTCACGCTTGCCGGTTGTGGGAGCCAGACCGTTGCCACGACTAATGGTGGCAAAATCACCGAAAGTGCCTACTACAGCAGTTTGAAGGGGACTTCTTCCGGTAAGCAAGTCTTGCAACAAATGATCTTAAATAAGGTCTTAGAAAAGCAATACGGTAGCAAGGTCAGCAAGTCGGCCGTTACCAAGCAATTCGACAAGTACAAGTCTCAATACGGTTCTTCCTTTAACAGTGTTCTGTCCCAAAGCGGCATGACGCAAGCCGGTTTAAAGACCGAAATTCGGTCGAACTTATTACTGAAGGAAGCCGTTAAGGACAACGTTAAGGTGACTAACGCGCAACTGGAGAAGCAATTCAAGAGTTACGAACCTAAGGTCACGGTTGCCCACATCTTAGTGGCTAAGAAGTCGACTGCGAACACCATCATCAGCGACTTAAAGGACACTAAGAAGAGTAACTTAACGACTGAATTCACTAAGTTAGCTAAGAAGTACTCCACGGATACGGCGACTAAGAACAAGGGTGGCGCTTTATCTGCCTTTGATAGTACCGATACTTCCTTAGACTCGACCTTCAAGAAGGCGGCCTTCAAGTTACAGACTGACGAATACACCAGGACGCCAGTTAAGACGCAATACGGTTACCACGTCATCTTAATGAAGAACAACCCTGGTAAGGGTACGCTGAAGCAACACAAGGCTGAATTAACGCAACAAATTATCGACAACGATATGAATGACAGCACTGTCTTGCACAACGTGGTTTCCAAGGTCTTGAAGAAGGGTAACGTTTCCATCAAGGATAACGATTTGAAGAACATCTTGTCCGACTACCTGTCCTCAAGCAGTGCTTCTTCCTCTTCTTCCAAGTAATTTTAACGCAACTTTTAAAGAGCACGCTTCGCCAATTGACGAGCGTGTTTTTTATTTCGGCTAATTACCCCTCCCCCGCTTCTCCCCCCATTCCACACATAATGCAAAAAAAGTAGTCGCACCGATCAGATTTGACCGGGCGACTACTTTTAATTTTCGGGTTTAGGCTGGCTTTGCGGTTGGTTGGGCCGGTAGAAACGCCGCCCGTCCAAGGCAAAGACGCGTTCGGAAAACTCGCCGGGCGCTGTGTGATCAACTACCGTGTCGAGCATCATGATCGAGGCATCGAGTTCGTCGAGTTGGTGTAAAACTTCGGCTTCCCGTAACGCCGGCCGTACCGGCGAACCGTATTCTAACAACCCATGGTGACTTAACACCATGTGCCGGAGTAATAACACATCTTCGGCCTGTGGGTCTAACTTCAACGGATCACACGCGCGCACCAGTTCACCGTCGAGAAGCACAATGTGGCCCACCAGGTTCCCCGCTAACGTGTAAGTGGTCGCTTTGGGGCCGGACAACTCAATGGTCTTTCCCAGGTCGTGGAGAATCGCTCCCGCGTAAAGTAACGAACTGTTGAGATCTGGGTATTGGGTCACCACGTGATGCGCGAGTTTCAGGATTGAGATCGTGTGAAACGCCAGTCCGCCCTGAAAGGCGTGATGGTTACTCTTGGCCGCCGGGTACGTGAAGAACTGGTCGCGATACTGCGTGAGCAACTTCCGTACCAGGCGTTGCCAGGTGGGCTGTTCAATTTCAAAAATCGTCTGATTAACGTAATCCTCCATCGCCTCACGGGTCATCGGGGCCCGTTCGATGAAGTCACCCGCGGTCAGTCCGGTCTCCGCCGGTGCTACCTGCAGATGAAGAATCTTGATCTGCGGGTGCGTCTGGTACTTCTCCCGCCGACCTTGCAAGTGAACTACCTGTCCCGCCACAAAGTTCTCAATATCACTCGGCGACGCGTCCCAATATTTACCGGAAATCTCACCCGAACGGTCCTCGAACACCATGGCGATGTAGGGTTTCCCGTTCTTCGCCGTCCGAACATCGGCGGACTTCAGTAAGACGTAGAGGTCCACCGCGTCGTCCACGGCATAGTCTAACAACTGTTTCTTGGTCGTCATTTGAAAATCCCTCCTACTTTGAGGTTAATCTCACTACCTGGTTAGTCGGTCCCTGCGCCACGGTTTGAGCCGCGGAATCCGCCGTCAACAGGATAACCTGCAGCCGTTGACCTAATTTCGCCAACAACTGATAGGTCGCTTGTCGCCGGTTAGCATCAAAATTAACTAGCCCATCGTCAATCACGAGCGGCATGGCCGCTTGGGACTGCATCACCACGGCAAACGCCAGCTTAACGGCTAGGTCGAGTTGTTCGGCGGTGCCCCGGGACAGTTGCCCCACGGTCCGCCAAGCCCCATCGGCCCGTTGCACGCGCAACGTTTCCGTGGTCAATTCAATTTTAGTATACCGGTTTTCGGTGAGTTGCGCATAAAATTCTCCCGCCTGACTCACAATTTTCGGCAATCGATCGCCGGAAGCGGCCGCCAACGTCGCGGCAATCCACTGACTGGTCAACCGATCAAGGACCCATTCTCTGGCGGTGGCCTGCATGCTGGTCTCTAAATTCGCCAACTTCTGGCGCAAAACCGCCTGAGTCCCACTACTGGTCAGATGTGCTAACTGCCCAGCCAACGTGGCAAGGTGGGTGGTTACCGTATCTAACTGGTGTTGTAAATCGGTCGCGGTGGTTTGAGCCGTTTGCGTGGCCTGGGTAAGTGTCGCCTGATCCGTTTGTTGTAACTGCGCCAGCCGGTCGGACCCTAATTGCGTGGCCAATGCCTGGCGCTGTGCCGTCCGATTTCCCTGTTCGCGAATCGTCTGGTATTGGTGGTAAAATTCGGTTTCGTCGGCGACGTTACGGGTCCGTAAGAAGGTGGTCTGAGCAGCCTGCGCCGTGGTCAGCGCCGTCTGATCTCGTTTGAGTTGGGCCGTGAGCCCCGCCAGCTCCCCGTCCTGCGTTGCCAACTGTTGCTGGGTGGTCTGCAATTGTTCGAGCTGACGGAGAATCTCGCGGAAATCTTGGTGCGCCAGTGACGGCAACAGGGTCGTGACCGCCGTTTGAAAGGCTTGTTGCGGTTCGCCCGTTGCCGTCAGGCGCTGATGCACGCTCGCTAACTGCCGGGTCAGCCGCTCCCACTCTCCAATGGCGGCCTGCGCGGCCAACCACTGTTCGGCGGGGAGTCGTCCCAGATCGTGGGCGGTCCCAATAGCGTCAATCTGATCGGTCAACTCATCGATCCGTTGGCCCCCCTCCCGTAGTTGTGCCTGTAGGTCCTTGATATCATCGGCCAATTCCTGGAGCTGGCGACTAGCAGGGGTTTGACTGTCCACGACAAAAACCCCGTAGTACCCAATCACGATTCCCAGGGCCGCCCCCAGTAATTTGAACACGGTTCCGGGTAAAAACATTGCGCCAATCAACGCGACCAACCCGGCGGCTAACCACCCGACCTGTTTATCCCCCAAAGGATTACGGTGCTGCCGGGTCGGCTGTAGCCGGCGATAATCCTCATTCGCCTGGTTCAAGTTCTGTTGTAGCCGCCGGCGCTTCTGGTTCGCCAACGCCAGGTTATCTTGCAATTGTTTCAGCTGTTGCGTGGTCGCCAGTGAGAACGGTCGCGGCATTTGGCCGTTAGCCGTAGCGTATTGTCGTTCGATTCCCGTGGCCCGTTGTTCCAAGTCCTGTTGCTGGGCCAGTAGCCGGGCACGTTCCTGTTCGGTCTCCGTCACCGTGGCGAGTTGGGCCAGCAGTGGGGTCAACTGTGGCGTCACCTTCAAGGCTTCCTGAAACAGCTTTGGTAATTGCGTGTGTGATTGTAAATTCTGTAAGCGATGTTGGTCGGCCTTTAGCGCACTCTGCGCCGCAGTCACCTGGCTGGTCACCCGTTCGAAAGCCGTCACGTCGTCTTCCGTAAATCCCGTGGTTGCAACGGTCGGCTCCTGACCGAGGGTCTGCCACTGTTGATAAATTGGCCAAGCCTGTAACTGTTGGGTCAGGTCGTTAACGCGTTGCCGCGCCTCCGTTAACGCACGTTGCAGTGTCGCCTGCTGCTGCCGGGCATCCCCTTGATCCTGCAGCAAGCGCCAATAGTCCTGATAAGCGCCGTTAGCTTTTTCGAGTTTCGCGGTCAAGTCGCGATGTTGTTGTAGTTGCTGGTTTAGTTGTGGGTTACGGCCTTGTGGTTTGTACCGTTCATCGGCGGCCCTATCCAATTGTTGCGCCTGAGCCAGCCAGAAATCGCTTCCCACCGCCCCCACGTGGCGCAAGCGGTCCATCACCACCTGTTTCGACGCTTGAAAGACGGTACCTAACCGTAATTCGTTTAAGGCGTAGACGTTTTCAAACAGTTGCAGGTCTACCGGTGCCAGTAACTTAGGCAGCTGCGTCGCCGGTAACGTCAAGTCGGTGGTGCGGTTTTGCAAGGTGACCTTCCCCCCCCGTGGGCCGGCGACCCGGGTCACCCGGTAAACATTATCATCTTTCACCAGGTCTAGGCTACCACCAAACTGACTCCCATCGAGTGGTTCATACCGAAGCTCAGGGTGTTTCTTGGTTGGGAACCCAAACAAAATAGCGGTAATGAACTGGGTAAGGGTCGACTTACCCGCCTCGTTTGGTCCCAACAAAACGTTGAGTCCCGGTGTCAGATCGAAGGTTCGGTCGTGAAATTGGCCAAACCCCATTAAAGTGAGTGTCTTAAGGTACATCGGGCTCATCCCCCCTTTCCCGTTGAACGAGACGCTGGTTCGCGGCTTCCTGTAGCTCGGCCGGTGTGACCTGTGCCAACCAGGCCGCCAAACTCGGCTCCTGCGCCAACTTACCAAAAACGGTTTGAACGTTGGTGGCCGTGAAAACCTGGGCCGCCCCCTGCTCCCAGTAAGTCTGGTCGAGTTCTGGAGCTACTAATGTCGTCTTGGGTGGCGCCACAACCAGACGAACAAAGTAACGGTTAGCTGCTTGTAGGGCTGCTCGCTGGGTCCGTTGAAATAGGGCGGGCCACGTCGCCAACCGGGCCTGCTCCTCTGGGGCTAAGACCTGACTGGTGGTGATCGTTAGGGCCGTTAGGGTCGGTAATGCCGCGGGATGCGCCTTTAACCATGTCGTTAAGTCCTGCCCCAACGCCACCAACGTGGTCGCCGTCGTCGTCAAAGTCGCCGTTTCCCAGGCCATAACCGCCGTCGGAAAGAACTCCGGTACCAAGCGGTGGTCGTGACTGGTCACCAGATAGGCCCCCTTCACGCCGGTCTCATTAATCGCGCGACCCTGGGGATTGCCCGCGTACACGATAGGCGGGTTCTCCGCTAAGAGGCGGTGGTGGTGAATGTGACCAAGGGCCCAGTAATCATAGTGTTTCTGCTGAAGTTCCTCGAGGGTAAACGGTGCATAGTGGTCGTTTGCTCCCCCGGTGGCCACGGCGCCGTGGAGCATGCCTAGGTGCCAATCCGTAGCGGCGTGGACCGGATAAGCGGCCAACACGTCGTCACTCACCCATCGTTGCGGGTAGCTAAATCCGCTAATGGCAACGGTCTCCCCCGATTTTAAGGTGAGCGTCGTGGTCGTAACGTTGGCGCCAAACACCGTGACGTTCGCCGGATAAGCCACCAGTTGGTGTTGATCGGTCGCGTAGTCGTGATTGCCAAAGCTGATCACCACCGGAATCTGAGCCGCTTGTAAGCGAGCAAATTGGTCGAACAAGTAGGCCTGCGCGGCCACACTTTGTTCCGCCCGGTCAAAGAGGTCACCCGCCAGTAACACGAAGTCCACGTGCTCGGCCAAGGCCCGATCAAAGATCTTGGTTGCGGCCACAAAGGTTGAGTGACGAACCTGCGTTGCTAACTGGGTGGGGAGTCCGGTCAGACCTAAAAATGGGCTATCCAAATGCAAATCGGCAGCATGAATAAATTTCACGGTTGAGCATCTCCCTTCAAAAAAATCGCCGGTGCGCCCCTTCACTATAGAAGGAAAACACCGACGATTGAGTTTTAGCCTTGGTAAATATTCTGAATCGGCTTGGTAATCGTACTGTTTAAATCGTTTAAGATCTGATTGACGTCTTTTTCTTTTGCCATCAGGTCCTTAATGGCCGGCTTAGCCCCCACCTGGGTGGCTAATTCTTGCGCGTGCTTCAGTTCATCATCGCTCAATTGTTGCCCGGACATTTGCTTTTGTTGCAAACTCATTTGTAAGTTTTGGAAGTCTTGGAACAACTTGTAAGTGTCCGCATCCGCCTTCATGGTGGTGAAAGCAGTTTGGAGTGCTTGGTATTCCGGTGTTGCTTCTAATGCTTGGGCCACAGTGGCACCCAAGTCTTTTAGGTTTTCAGCCATAATGGGAGTTCCTCCTCGAATTTAAAACGTTCACCTAACATTGTACCATGCTTTGCAACCGCTCCCTAGGGGAGATTTAAAATTACTGGTTGCTTCCGAATTTCACCAGTAAACCACGCGATGGTTGGCTCGGTTAAGCATTAATTCACCACCGACTTCGCCTTTTCCCACCAGGATTTGACCTTGTCGGCCACGTTGTTAAACGACTTACCCGCGTTATCGATGCCCTTCTGAACGGAATCCCAGATGTCACTCGACGAGCTGGACGACCCGTTATTCTGGGCATTCGCCAGCGTCGAAGCGTCCTTAGTATCAAACGCCGTTCCCTTGGTGTTCGGTAAAATCCCTTGCATTTCGGCCTGGAAGAGCGGGCCTTCACCGGTCCCACTGACGTCCTCCAAGTGATGTTTACTACTGGTGCTGTCAAAGCCTTCCCAGGTGGTCACAACCACGTCAGGCGTGTAACCGACAATCCATTTGTCCCGGGTCGCATCGGCATCCCCGTCGGCTTCGGTACTCCCGGTCTTCCCGGCGATCGTATAGCCGTACGGTTTAGCGGTTGCCCCGGTCCCGTAGTTGAAGACACCCATCATCATACTGGTCATCTGTTTAGCGGTCTTGCTGGACATGACCTTAGTCGACTTGGCTGCCGTTTCGTTGGTATCGACCACCACGTTGCCCGACGCATCCACAATCTTACGAATATAGTGAGCCGAGTGCATCGTCCCGTTATTGGCAAACGCCGTGTAGGCCTGCGCCAATTGTTGTGGGGACACCCCGGTCTTCAGCCCCCCTAGCGCTAAGGCTAGGTTCTTGTCCGACTTGCTAACGGGGAGGCCAAACTTCTTGACCGACTCGTACCCTTTATCCACGCCAATCTTATTGAGTAACCAGACGGCCGGCGCGTTGGTACTTTGCGCCAGCGCCTGATACATCGGGATTTTTCCGCTGTAGACGCCCCCGTAGTTATGCGGCGTGTAATCATTACTGCCATAAGATTTCTTCTTATCGGTCAACTGGGAATCATAGTAGTAGCCATTTTCCAGTGCCGGCGTATAAACCGCCAACGGCTTAATGGTTGATCCCGGTTGCCGGCGCATTTGCGTCGCCCGGTTATACCCCCGGAAGACGTGTTTACCCCGGCCACCGACAACGGCTTCGACCCCGCCGGTATTGGGATCAACGGCGATGCTGGCCGCCTGGACTTTGGTGCCATCGCTGGCGTTCGCCGGGAAATAGGCACTGTTTTTAAACAGCGTCTGCATCTGCGTTTGGTTGCCCTGATCCAGGGTGGTGTAAATCTTATAACCCTTATTCATGATCTCGGATTCCGTGAGACCATACTTGCTGATGGCTTCATTAATCACCGCGTCGAAGAAATACGGGTACTTATAACTATTCTTGTACGTGTAATTATCGGTCGTGGCAATGGTCGTGGCCTGGTACTGCTTGGCCTGGGCTGTCGTGATGGCTCCGGTCTGAGCCATTAAGTCCAAGACCACGTTCCGCCGTTGCCGAGCGGCTTGCGGATGATCAATCGGATTATACCCGTTAGGATTGGTCAACATCCCCGCCAAAACAGCGGCTTGGGGCACCGTTAAATTGGCCGCAGAAGTACCAAAGTACCGTTCGGAGGCGTCTTGAACCCCCCAGACCCCGTTACCGAAGTAAGCGTTGGTCAGATACATCGCTAAAATGTCCTTCTTACTATAGACGTTTTCGACTTCGATCGATAAGAAGAGTTCCTTAAACTTCCGCGTAAAGGTTTGTTCCTGCGTCAGGTAGGCGTTTTTGACCAGTTGTTGGGTCAACGTACTTCCCCCACCACTGATGTAGTCGCGACCTAACAACTTATTTTTACCGTACAGATAGACGGCCCGGCCAATTCCCTTCACGGAAAAACCGTGTTCCTTGTAGAAGTGCCGGTCTTCCGTCGAGATGACGGCCTGTTGAATATTGGGTGAAATCTGTGACAGTGGCACGGACGTCCCCTTCTGCGAGTACAGCGTGCCAGCCTTTTGGTTGTGCCGATCATAAATCTGAGTGGGGTTATCCAAAGCGGCCTTTAAATCACCAACGTTGGCGGTCTTGGCCATAAAGGTCAAATAGCCACTCATCAGTAAAAAGCCGGTCATAAAAATCACGATCAGCCACCGCGTCAACTGAAACCGATGCCAGAAGCGCTTGAACCGCGCTTTGAATCCCCGTTCGGTCGTTGGGTTTGGTTGTTGGTTATCCATGAAATAGCCTCTTCTAATAGAAAATAGACGCTGGGATTGGCTTGCCCGCACACGGCTCAGACACGACCGTGATAGGACCCGGAAACAAAACAGCCAGTCCGCACGTCGGCGAACCGCGGCGGCCCCCATCAGGTTCGAGGGTTCCGCCTAACAATATGGTCTATTTTAGCATAGACCGGCCCCCGTGCTAGGCTTTCACGGAAACTTTATGAAGCTTTAATCCACCTTAAAAACCAACGAAAAACCGGTCCACCCCCAAGATTAGCGGACTGGACCGGTCGTAACGGTGTTTAATTAGTGCACAATTTCTGGATTCATTTCGGCCGCAATTTGGTCATGGAGTTTTTCCGCCACGGCCGCACTGGGACTAATAATAAAAATGGTATCGTGGCCCGCTAACGTTCCCGCAATCTCGGGTAAATTCAGGTCGTCAAAGATTGCGGCCAACAGGTTCCCGTTACTCGGCAGCGTTTTCAAAATATTGACGAATTCGACCCGGGTCAAGCCGGTAACCACTTCATTAATGGTCTCACGGAGGTGCTCTTCTTCACTCCGATTACCCGCCTTAAAAATCGTGTAGCGCAAGTGACCGTGACCGTCCTGGGCCTTAACAATCTGCATCTCGCGAATGTCGCGCGAAATGGTGGCCTGGGTGGCCTGAATTCCCACGGTCTGAAGCCGTTCCATCAGTTCCTCTTGGGTCCCGATGGGATATTGGTTAATCAACTGCTCAATCCGTGCTTGGCGAATGCTCTTCTTCATGACTAATAGCCCCCTCCGCATAAAATTGCATGGCGTAAAATCCAAGAATGGGGTTTTCGCCACCAATCATTGAATATTTATGAATTCAGTGTACCAAATATTCGTTTTCAACGCAAAAAAAGGCACCATTGCTGATCAGCAACGGTACCTTCAAGGCTAACTAAGCCGTTCTTTACATTTCGTCTGGTGCTTGGACCCCTAAGAGGCGTAGGGCTTCCTTTAAGACCGTGGAGACGGCCTTCACTAAGGCTAACCGGGCGGAAAGTTCCGCGTCATCGGTCAAAATCTTAGCGTGCGCGTAGTATTTGTTAAAGGTCTTGGCTAACCGGATCGCGTACTTGGCGATCACGGAAGGTTCCAATTCGTCGCAAGCCATCTTCACGATTTGGGGGAAGTCCGCTAACGCCTTGATGGTGTCCCAAGCCAACGGATCGGTCAGTTGATTAGCATCGGCCGTCACGTCAACGTGAGCCGCCTTGCGCAGGATACTTTCGGCCCGGGCGTGGGCGTATTGAACGTAAGGGCCGGTTTCCCCTTCAAACTTCAACTGGTCGGCTAAGACGAAGTCGATGTTGTTGGTCCGTTCGTTCTTCAGGTCGCCGAAGACGATGGCACCGACCCCGACCTGCTTAGCGACTTCATCCTTGTTGGCTAAAGTCGGGTTCTTTTCGGCAATTTCTTCTTGGGCCAACTTGACGGATTCTTCCAAAACCTTGGCCAACAAGATGATCCGACCTGAACGAGTGGACAACTTTTTGCCGTCCACGGTAATCAGACCGAACGGCACGTGTTGTAAGTTCGGCGCGGACTTCACGCCCATTTCTTCCAATACGGCCTTCAATTGCTTAAAGTAGTAAGTCTGTTCGGACCCGACCACGTACAGGTTCTTAACGGGACTGTAGGTCCGATCCCGGTACAACGCCGTGGCGATGTCTCGCGTAATGTACAGTGAGGCGCCATCACTCTTCAAAATCAAGGCCGGGTTCAGGTCGTACTTGCTTAAGTCGACCACTTGGGCCCCTTGTGATTCCACTAACAGGTGCTTATCCTTCAAGAGTTGAACGACTTCGGCTAACTTATCGTTGTAGAAGGCTTCCCCGTTATAGGTGTCGAACTTAACGCCCAGTTCCTTGTAGACGTCGTTAAATTCTTGTAAGGACACTTCCCGGAACCATTCCCAAAGCTTGTGGGCTTCGGGATCGCCGGCTTCGAGCTTCCGGAACCATTCCCGCGCTATGTCGTCGAGTTCGGGCTTATCAACGTCTTCCTTATGGAACCGCACGTAGTATTCCACCAACTTGTTGATGGGGTCCTTCTTGACGTCGGCTTCATTCCCCCACAGCTTGTAAGCGGTGATCAGTTTCCCGAATTGCGTCCCCCAGTCCCCCAAGTGATTATCCTTGATGGGATGATAACCGTTCTTGGTTAAGATGTTAGCGATCGAGTTTCCAATCACCGTGGACCGTAAGTGCCCCATGGACATCGGCTTGGCAATGTTCGGTGACGACATGTCGATCGGCACGTTGCCGTTATTACCGTCTTGGTTTTGACCGTAATCGGCGCCGGCCGTCAAGACCGTCTTTAACGTGTCCGCACTGTACCCCGCCTTATCGAAGAAGAAGTTCAGGTAAGGTCCGACAACTTCCACCTTTTCAAAGTCGGTGGTATCGAGTTTGTCCGCCAAATTTTGTGCGATTTGCTGTGGTGCCTGGTGCAGTAACTTAGCTAGGGTAAACGTGGGAAACGCAATGTCCCCTTTGTTCGACGTCTTCGGCCGTTCTAACTTCGCCCGAACATCTTCGGCCGTTAATTGACCGTCTAAGGCTGCTACCAACGCAGCGGTCACTTTTTGTTTGTAATCCATCTGAATTCCTCCTTGATTAAGCGGGCTCACGAGACAAAAAAACGCCCCTTACAACTTTCTGTAAGAGACGAGATTTTCCCGCGGTACCACTCTAATTGACTTTAACAGTCCACTTAAATGATTAATTCATCTTTGACCGGTTAGTCCGTTTCGGTTCGACGATTCATCCGGCTTTCACCCGCCCGGACTCGCTGTGTAATCGACACAAACCTACTTATCTAACCGCTGAAACTAAACCTTCGAATAAAATAAGAAAGACGGCCCTATTTGGCCGCCTCATTCGAAAGCGGGTGACGGGAATCGGACCCGCGACACAAGCTTGGGAAGCTTGGATTTTACCACTAAACTACACCCGCACAACACAAATGAGTATAGCATATCATTTGTGAGTTGTCATTACTTTTTGCAAAAAAATTCAAATTTTCTATTTTTATCCTGCTTAGTCCTTGGGAGCACTGGTCAATTTGGCCGTCGACTTCCGAACCACGGCGCGGTTATTCATGTCACCGACCGCCGTTTTATCGGCCGGATTGTAGTCTCTGATTTCAACCAGAACTGAATTATCATACACCTTGGTGATTTCACCGGTAAAATTATGTTCCAGCGGGCCAAACTTCTTGGCCTTGATGTAGTCGCCAACCTTCAAGGCATCCTCTTCGGGTGCTTCAGTCTTTTCTGTCTTATCAGCCATTACTGGTCGCCCCTTTCATCATGCAATATCCCATTATAGCCAAGTTCATCAAGGACCGCAAGCACCTTGACTGGGGTTTGCAACTGAATTGTAAGGTGTTTGCAATAATTTGAAAAAGCCGAACCTTGTATCCGGTTTCGTCAATCGAACCCGTAAAAGCCGATAGTTCTCCCTTTTCAAGTTCCGTTGCAGCCTCAATTTAGTTTGATTCCCGAACGACAAATTTCTTAATACCGAAGCGTACCACATACCCAATCTCGAAAAGATACGTTATAATCGAACCATTGTCACCCGGAAAAAATTGAGGATGAACCGCTGACCATAGGAGGAGAAACTAATATGATGAAGACTTGGCACCATTGGGTGGTTCGCGGAACCGCTCTGGTTGCTGGCTGTTTGGGGCTGTGGTTAGGGACCACAACCGTTGCCAGCGCTAACACAATCAACGACTATATCGCAAATCAAAACTACGGCACCCCGACCATTACGAGTAATATCTGGTCCGGGTTTCCCAAGCTAAAGTACCGCAATAATCATCCCGAGGGCGTGGTGGTCCACGAAACGGCCAACCCCAATTCAACGATTTATAACGAAATTACCTATATGAAGAACAATTATCAAAACGCATTCGTGCATTCGTTCGTTGATGCCAGTCACATCATTAACATCGCGAACACGAACTACCTGTCCTGGGGGTCTGGTCCCATGGGGAACGCCCGTTACGTGCAGTTTGAACAGGTCGAGGTCCATTCCAAAGGGGCCTTCGCCAGTGAACTGAATAACGCCGCGTACTACACGGCCTATATTCTGAAACAATACGGGTTAACGCCCAAGTACCAATCGACGGTCTTGTCCCACCACGACGTTTCCACCTTATTAGGTGGCACTAACCATACCGATCCGGATGGGTACTGGTCCACCAATGCTCGCAGTTACTTCGGTACCACTTACACCATGCGCGACTTCATGACGCTGGTCAACGCGCAATACGCCAAGTTAAGTGGCACGACGACCACGACGCCGAACGCCGACTCGTCAAGTACCACTAGTACGACGGATTCCAGTGCGGTAACAACGACTCCCAGCACCCCACACGTGACGGCAACGGCCAAAACCGTGACCTACAACCACGGGGGGAACAACGAAACGGCCACGTTGGCGAATAACTACACGAACTGGACGGTCTACAATCACGTTAAGGGCACTAAGGGCGCCTACAAGATTGGCTGGGGCCGTTTAAGCGGTGATCATCGTGGGGCTAAGGTCTACGTCGACAGTCGCGGCGTTAAGCGCGGCGGTTGGAGTGGCACCTGGTACCGGATTCGTTTCGCTAAGAACTCCGGGTACAAGTACTGGGTTTACAGTAAGACGTTGAACTTCCCGAAGGTCACCTATAGTGATGCTAGTGGGAGTGCCACGTTGAAAACCACGACACGCTTGCCCCTGTACAATCACGTTTTAAACTCAAACTACCTGTCCAAGACCACGGCCTACACCACCGACTTCGGTGCGGGAACCACCGCTAAGGTCAATAAGAAGGGCTACAAGGCCACGGACGGGTCAACCTGGTACCGACTGACCCTTAACGGAAAAACTTACTGGGCGAACGAAAATAGCTTGAATTTCTAACCTGCAACTCATTTCTGAGCTTGGCGCTTGGCGTCAGGCTCTTTTTTTCGCCCACTTCTGAGCGGATGTCTTCACCCACTTAACCTACTGGTCAGACGCGTCGCCCAAGTGATTGACAGCTAGAACTAATCTTTGGACCTTAACTTTTACTTATCACTGGCTAAATTACCGCCCCGCCATCCCCAAGTTATGGTAGGCTAAAGTTAAACGTCTTGGGGGAAGGAAGCGATTGTATGTGGTTAACCTTGCACTTTTGGACTTGGGTTGTCTTAACCCTGTCCGTGTTAATCGGTCTCACACGCCACGCTGAAAAACGGGTCACCCAGTTTCTGCTACTCGCGCGTTGCGCTTACTTGGTGATGATTATCAGCGGCGTCGTGCTCAGTATTCGTACTTTCGGGCATAACCCGTTCTTAGTGAGCCTTAAATTTGCGTTGGGGATTGGCACCATCGCCTTAATTGAAATTAGTTTTGGCCGTAAAATGGAGCGGGATCAAACCCACCTGGTGTACTTCATCATGGGCATCGTGGGTTTGATCACCGCTGGGTTGGGCCTAATGCTCGCCTTCAAGTAACCTTTCAACGGGTGGACCCACGGGTCACACCCGTTTTTTTAAAAGTCAAAAGCGCCGTGAACGGATGGTTCCGCTCACGGCGCTTTTTAGGTCATTATCTAGTTATTTTTTTGTAACTTTAACGCCTTTTCCAGCGTCCGATCCACCAAGATGGATTGTCCATCGGCCACCGGATACGTGGTTTCGGGTTCCCGCTCGTTGGCTAAGGACAACTCCGTGCAGCCTAAGATAACCACGTCGGCGTGTTGGTCTTCAACCATCTGCCGCACAATCCCGTGGAACAGTTGCGCGTCCACCGTGTTATTTTCCTTGATGTCGTCGTAAATCAGTTCCATGGTTTGCGCTTCGATGGTTTCGCTCGGTAAGACCGGCGTCAAACCCGCGCGAACCAGTTCGTCTTCGTAAATTTTATCGGCGATGGTCCCCCGCGTGCCGGTAATCCCAATCCGCTGCGCGTTTGGATACTTGCGCTGAATCTCCTTGACCGTTTCACGCGGCATGTGCAGGATGGGTACGTCCGTAGCCGCCTGTAACTCGTCAAAGAAATAGTGAGCCGTGTTGCAAGGTAAGGTGAAAAACTCCGGCTTTAGCAGACTCTGTTGCCGGATATCTTCCAATAGGCTAGGTAGCGGACTTTCTTGAGTGTGGTCCAAGATATAAGTCGTTCGGTCCGGGACCGTGGCGTGGTTCACCAAGATATAATTCAAATACTCCTGATCAGCGTGCGCCGGTGTCCGTAAGTTCAACTGGTGCAGGTAACTTTCGGTGGCCATGGTACCCATGCCGCCAATAATCGTAAAGAATTTTTGCATAAGTCTTACCCCTTATTTTCCGCAAAGTACTTCTTAAAGTTAAGTGTGTAATTGTGTTCCATCCACTTGATCAACGCCCAGCGTTTCAGGTTCATGTCCTGGTCGTAACGGTAAGTTGTGCCGTAATGCCCCGCCGCAATCAACTTCAAGGCGCGCTCTTTATCCGCGTTTTCTCGAGTATACTGCTTAAAGACCTTCACGGGAACCCCCAACCATAAAGCGTGCTGGCCTTCGTCTTGGTTCCCATAAACGGTCGGCGCGTCCTTTAAACTGTGGGTCACGTAGTCTTTAACCACCCAGTCAGCCAGGTTATAGCCGTTAAGCGTCACGAAGAAGCTACTCCGCCCCTGGCGCAAGTTGATCTCAAACAACTTAAAGGACTGGTCGCGTGAATCGTACTTCATGTCGAAGTTGGCGTAGCCGGTAAAGTTGATGGCTTCCAGAAACTTCTGAATATCTTGGTAAATCGTTTCGTTGTATTCCGGAATGATCGCCACGTAGTTGCCAATGGCCGACGGGGCGCAGTCTTCCAGTAACGGGTGCCCCAAACACATCATCTTAACGTGGTGGTCTTGGTCCACGTAGGCGTTTAACACCCGCATGTTACTGTCATCACCGGGGATAAAGTCCTGTAAGATCAGGTCGGACGTGTAACCGTTGGTGTAAATCTTACCCACGATATCTTTGAATTCGGCTTCGGATTGAATCCGGAAGGCCTTCTTCCGCCCTTCGAAGTGCACGTCGAGCCATTCAACACTGTTGGCGGGTTTCAAGGCCACCGGGTAGCCAAACGGTTGATCGATGGGCTCACCACTGGTGGCTTCGGCCTTGGTGATGATCCGCGTGTGCGGGTAAGGTAACCCGTACTGATCACAGACCTTGTAGAAGTTTTCCTTGTTGTTCAACTGACGTAACTGGTCGTAATCGACGTACGGACAGATGAAGACGTCTTCAAGTTCCGCCTTATGCTTACTGATCAGCTCGGCGTAGCCATCCCCACACCCAATCAAAATCACGGGTTCGGGATGGGTCGCGTAGCGTTCTTTCAATTTACGCATGGTTTCGATCCAGACCGGGTCTTCGTCAAACCCAGGAATCAGTTCCAGGTTAACTACCTTAGTGTAACGGGTCGGTGCCAGTTGAATGCTGGCAAAGGCCTGAACGGGTTCGTGGTACAGGTCATAAAACGACCGCGCCATCCCGTAAACGTTAAAGTCACTCCCCAATAAGACTGGGGTAAATTTGACGCCGTTTTTGGTTTCCATAACTAAACAAAGTCCCTTCACAACTACTTAGGCAACGCAGGTGGTTGCTGATTTTTTGCTAATACTTTTTTATTTTGATTATCGGGCGTGATAAACTGTATGCCCTGCTTCGAACCTACCACAACTCTTTAACAGAATCGATAGTTATGCTCAAAAAATACTTTTTCCTAATAAACAGTCGCTGACTACTCGTTGATCCCATCATGCGGCCATTAAAAAATCAAGGTTGTTAGCGGACGAGTCCAATAACAACCTTGATCGTTAGTGGCGCAACTCTACGTCGTCGCCGGTTATTTAAATTTGGGTCCGGTGCACCAGATCCACCGTCTTAGCCGTCGTGTCTTCTGGGAAGTACACTTCGTACCAGAGAATGAACGTGTAGATGGTGAAGATCTTTTGCATGCTGGACTTACCGTTGATGTGTTCGTGTAAGATGTCCATCAAGGCATCGGTGTTGAAGAACTTGTGGGCCACGTCGGAATTGAAGGCTTCAATGATCCGGGACTTGTAAGGTTCTTCCTTGATCCAGGTGGCAATTGGGGATGGGAAGCCCATCTTTTCCTTCTTAGCCACCCGTTCTGGCAGTTCGGCTTCGGCCGCGGTCCGAAGAGAAATCTTGGTTTCGTCCGCGTGAATCCGCGTCTTAACTGGCATGGTGGCCGCAAACTTAGCGACTTCCTTATCCACCAACGGCGTCCGCACTTCTAGTGAGTTCGCCATACTCATCCGGTCGGCCTTGTGTAAGATATCGTAAGGTAACCAGGTGTTGATGTCGAAGTATTGCATCTGCGTCATTTCGTCTAAGCCCTTCACGTCATCGAAGAGGTGTTGGGTGTAGGCTCCGGCGTCTTGGTTCAACTTCGGGTTCTTCAGAATCTGGTTCCGATCGTGGTAGTCGAAGACGTAGTTGACCCGGTAGTAACGTTCGCTTAACGGTTCCGCCCCCCGGACTAAGAACCGGCGACCGTGGAACCGTGGCAAGCGTTCGGCAATGGCGCCCAGACCCTTCCGAATTGGCTTAGGGACCCACTTTTGATAACGTTCAAACGGAATGGCTTCCAAGTAAGTGTTGTAACCGCCGAAGAATTCGTCGGCCCCTTCCCCAGACAAGGCCACCTTCACGCTCTTGCGCGTTCCCTTAGACAGGTAATACAGTTGCATGGCCGATGGGTTGGATAACGGTTCGTCCATGTAGTACATGATAGTTGGCAGGATATCGAAGTAGTCGTCACCGGTCATGTACAGGGGTGTGTTCTTTTGCTTGATTTCCTTGGCAAATTCCGTGGACCAACTCAGCTCACTGTACTTGGAGTTCTTGAATCCTAAGGAGAAGGATTGAATGGGCTTTAACTTGGAGGCTTCGTTCAACACGTAGGAAGAATCGATCCCGCTGGATAAGAAGCTCCCCACTTCCACGTCGGCAATCATGTGGGCCTTCACGGATTCGTCGACGAGACCGCGAATCTTCTTGGCGTCGCCTTCAACCGTTTGGCTGTTGTCGATGTGATCGTAGCTAAACTTGAAGTAGCGGTGCGTTTCCGTCTTACCGGCCTTGTGTAAGAAGTATTGACCCGGTAACACCTTGTAGACGTGTTTAAACATGGTATCGCGAGAAGGAATAAATTCAAAACTCAAGTGGATTGGTAAGAGTTCTTCGTTAAATTCCTTCTTGAAGTTTGGGTGTTCCAAGAACGCCTTGATTTCGGAACCCCATAGGAAGGTGTCGCCATCGTCGTAATAGTATAGCGGCTTAATCCCGAAGTGATCCCGGGCACCGAACACTTCATTTTTGGTCTTGTCGTAGATCACGAAGGCGAACATCCCCCGTAACCGGTCGAGCAACTTGGGACCCCAAGCGTCGTAACCGTGAATCAAGACTTCGGAATCCACATCCGTTTTGAATTCGTAACCCAACTTTTGCAGGTCAGCCCGAATTTCTTGGTAGTTATAGATTTCACCGTTAAAGGTCAAAACCTTGGTTTGGTCCCGGTTGTACATCGGTTGCTTCCCGTGAGCTAAGTCAATGATTGACAACCGCCGGAACCCCATAACAGCCTGGTCATCGCTGAAATAGGCCTCGTCATCGGGCCCCCGGTGTTTGATGCGATCCGCCATATCGTTGATGGTATTAGCGGGAACATCCTTTTGGTTCACATAACCAACGAATCCACACATGTGCGTATCCCCTTTTGAATTTAATCTGTCTGTTGTTACTCTAAGCCTCTATTGAAACACAACACCCATCATTTTAGCAAATTTAATTTGCGAATACCATCATATTACGGATTCTTTACCAGACCGTTAAGATCTGCCGGAACCCCCACCCAATGGGCTTACTGCGGGGCCACTTGTTGCAGCTGATCAACATCGATCACCCGAATTTCCCGGCGGCCACTGGTCACGATGGCCCCCGCCGTCACTAGCTGTTTAAGCTTGCGACTAAGCGATTCCGGCGTCATTCCCAGATACGCCGCCAGGTCCTGCTTACTCATGGGTAACGTCACCGTCGTGGCTTGCCCCTGGCTCAGATCCATCAGGTATCCAGCTAAGCGGGGTAACGCGTCGGGAATCGCCAGTAAGGTGGCCTGGTGTTCGGCGCTCTTCAGCCGCACCGCTAGAGCTCCCAGTAGGGATAACGCTAGTGGGGGCATCCGCTGAATCAGGTCGGTCAACGCGTCCCGTGAGATGGTGCAAAGCTCCGTCACCTGGGTCGCCTCAGCGTAGTTATTGTGGATTTCATCGGTGAACAACGCAATTTCGCCGATAAAGTCGCCGGGATTCAACACCCGTAAGACCCGTTCTTTCCCATCGTCGGCTAGATGATACAGGCGAACCTGTCCGGTGTTCACGATGTACAACGTTTGGGAAACTTCATCGGGGCGAAAAACCGTCTGCCCCTTCTTGGCGTGAATCGGTCGGGTCACCGAAGCGACCGAAGTCAGCTGGGGGTGTGCGAGTTGCTGAAAAATCGGCACCCCCGAGACACACTCTAATTCACGCGCCAATGAATGCTGATGTTCTGCTACGTGTTCGCCCATAACTTTACCGTCCTTTCTGTCAATTCAATCTCCATTTTAGCAAACTTAGTGGGTAAGCTGCGCAAATATGTCCCGGTTAAAAAATGTGCTATATTAGGGTTAACTTTTGGGAAGTGGCACCCTGCCGGTCTCGGCAATCGGTCCCGCTTCTCCCTCAGGAGGAATTCTTGTGACCCGTCAAACACATCAAGCTTGTACGTCCTTTCTAGCTGGCAAGCTCGCCACCCTCGATGGCAGTACCCTCATCGCCCGTAACGAAGACAATTCGGTGGCCATCTGGCCCAAACGCACCCTGGTCCATCCCCAAAACGAAGCGCGTGACCTGCACTTCGTGTCGAAGAATAACGGCTTTACCACCACGCTACCGGCAACCGCCGCCCAATACACCGCGGTCCCCGACAGCGACGCCAGTGAAGGCGACTACGGCGAAAGTGGCATTAACGGCCACCAAGTAGCAATGAGCGCCACCGAGAGCGCCTACACCAACAGTCGCGTGCTGGGGGTCGATCCCTTGGTCGCCGACGGTCTCGCCGAAGACGCCATGCTGACGGTCGTGCTCCCGTACGTGGACTCCGCACAGGCCGGCATCCAACGACTCGGGCATTTAGTCAGCACACTGGGGGCCGCCGAATCCAACGGGGTCCTGTTTAGTGACCTCAACGAAGTTTGGTACATGGAAATTCTAAGTGGTCATCACTGGGTCGCCCAGCGGATTCCCGACGACGCCTACGCGGTGGTCGCCAATCAATTGGCGATTGAAGACGTCGACTTCGACAGTCCCGACTTTTTGACCTCGCCCAACCTGCGCCAGTTCGTCCAAAGCCACCGGCTGAACCCGGACGGCGGCCGCTTCAATTCCCGCCATATTTTCGGCACCCATAGCGACCAGGACGCCCACTACAACACGCCTCGGGTCTGGTTCGGTCACCACTTATTGACCCCCAGCGCCTTTGAAGACCCCACCAGCATGGACCTCCCCTTCATCCAACACGCCGAACGGAAAATTGGGTTGGATGACGTGGCCGCCATTCTGGGCTCCCACTACAGCGAAACACCCTACGACCCCTTAGGCACGGGTAGTCCGGCCGACAAGACTAAGTTTCGGGCGGTCGGCCTAGCGCGGACTGAAAACAGCCATCTGCTACAACTCCGCCGTAACGTGACCCCCCAACGGGCCGGGATTATCTGGCAAGCCTTCGGGAATCCCGCCTTCAACCCCTACGTGCCCTTCTTTGCGGCGGGCGATCAACTGGCGCCGGCTTACGCGGCAACTAACCCCACCTACAGTGCGACTAACCCTTACTGGCAGGCTAAGCTACTAGAAGTCCTGAGTGAAGCGCACTATCATCAGAACCGAGCATTACTAGCCGACTTTCTGAAAACTAGTCAAAGCCGCGGCTTCCAGCGGGTGGTCGCGGGCGACCAACTCGCCGCCCCTTCTGCTCACGACCTCGGAACCTTTAACGCCGCGACCGCTGATGCCTTCGCAGCCGCCTTACAGGCCCAGATCGGCCAACTGGTTCAGGCCAACGCCGAGCAATCCGCCTTATCGTTTACCATGGACGAGAATTTGTAAATTGATATCGTTTTCATAGAAGATGCGGTATAATGAACCTAGTAACTGATCCTGAAAGGAATGATTGTGATGGATGAAGTGGTACTTTTCAATCCCGGCGATTCTATTGGTAACTTCCACGATTATAACGAGGCCATTCAAACGGCGCAGATCTATCGGGACCGGCACCTGGATTCGGGTCACGTGCTCGTGGTAAAGAGCCAAAAGGGCGAGCCGTCCTTCGATATCTTCTTGGCGGAACAAAAGCTCAACGAGACCAACATCAAAGCCTCGAAGAAGTACACCGTGTCTAAAGAAATCAACTAGCTAATAACGAATGCGTCACGATAATTATCGTGACGCATTTTTGTTACCCACGTTTAAAGGCGCATTAGGTCGAAATCGTGATTATTAAAAATAATTAAGCCTAACCGTCTAAAATTTCTCCTAAAAAAATCCACCACTTTTTGTGATGGATTTTTGTTAGCGTCATTTTTAACAAGTGCCCGTTTTACTGGGTCATCACAGCCTCATCAAAGGCTCGTTTCAAATACTTTCCGGTCACACTCTGTGGGTTAGCACTCACGGCCTGTGGCGTCCCCGTAGCGACCAATTGACCGCCCAATCGACCACCACCGGGACCCATGTCGATCACGTAATCGGCGTTGGCAATCAACTCCAAGTCGTGTTCGATGGCCAGCACCGTAGCACCCTGTTGTAAGAGTTGGTCGAAAACCCGAATCAACTGTTGAATGTCCAACGGGTGTAAGCCCACCGTGGGTTCATCGAAGACAAACAACGTGCCGGTCTGACGTTTACCCAACCGAGAAGTCAACTTCAAACGCTGAGCTTCCCCACCAGACAACAGCGGCGTGCTTTCACCTAGCAAGAGATATCCCAGGCCCATGTCGTGCAGGGTTTGTAAAGTCTGCTCGATGGCGTCCTCGGCCGCAAAGACCGGCAAGGCCTCGTCGACGGACAACGCCAGAATATCGGCGATGCTGTAGTCGTGCCATTTGATGGCTAACGTTTCGCGGTTGTACCGCTTACCCTGACACTGGGGGCAGACTTGCGTGATGTCTGGTAAATACTGCACGTCTAACGAAATCTGGCCGGTACCATTGCAGACCGGACAAGCCCCCGCCGTGACGTTATAGGAAAACCGACTAGCGGTATACCCCTTCGTCTGAGCTGCCGGGGTCGCCGCAAAGAGTTTCCGTAAACGGGTCAAAATGTCGGTATAGGTCGCCACCGTGGAGCGGACGTTCTTACCCACCGGCACGGAATCCACCACGACCACGTGCCGCACCCCGTTACGTTCTAACTGTTTAACGTGTTTCGGTAACGGCGTCTTGGCCACCTGGGCTTCAATCGCCGGAATCAGACTATCGAGCACCAACGTGGTCTTACCGGCACCACTCATCCCCGTGACCGTGGTCAGACGATTCTTGGGTAACTTTGCCGTCACGTCGTCGATGTTAAAACGATGTTGGACTTCTAGCCCGATGGCCCCCTTACTCCAGAGTTGATTGGCAGGCATTTGTGGCCGTTGGCGAATCGGTGCCTGGCCCGTTAGGAACGGGGCGATCAACGACTTGGGACTGTGGGCGACTTGTTCGACGGTCCCGTGATCGACCACGGTTCCCCCTAGCTTACCGGCCCCCGGCCCAATTTCCAGCACATCGTCGGCCGCGGCGATGATCCGTGGGTCGTGGTCCACGACCACTACGGAATTACCTTGGGCGACCAGTCCCCGAAAGGTCTTAATCAAGCCGGTCACGTTAGCGGGATGTAACCCCACCGAAGGTTCGTCCAATACGTAGAGTACGCCAGTCGTCGCACTGCGCAGAGTCCGTCCCAGTTGAATCCGTTGGAGTTCCCCGGTCGATAACGTCGCGCCCGGTCGACTTAACGTTAGATAATCGAGCCCCAGGTCAAACATCGGTTGCAGGCTATCCTTGAGTTCGCCGACCAAACTAGTGCCCATTTCGTGCATCGTCGTGGGTAACCCCGCCACGATGGTGTCCGCAAACTGGGCGAGATCGCTCAACGGCAGGTCACAAAGTTCGGCGATATTTTGCCCGTTAATGGTCTGTTGGAGCAATTCCGGCTTCAACCGCGTCCCGTGACAGGTCGGGCAAGTCGAAAAGGTGTAAAACTTATTGAGTTTGGCGATCGTGCGTTCATTTTTAGTGGTCTTCACGCTGTCTTCGACCGCCGCAAAGGCGTTTTCGTAAACGGCGTTATCCATGTGAAAAATCTTACCCTTACTGCTAGGAATGTTGAGTGAGACCGTTTCTTTCTTGCCGTGCAGAACTCGTTGCTTCATTTCGGCGCTAAGGTCCTTATAGGGCACGTCAATTGGGATTCCAATGGCGTCGGCCACCACGGGCATAAAGTTCCGGCCGGGTAGGTGCCAAGAAGCCACGGCACCCTCCCGGAGCGTCTGGTTCTCGTCGGCAATGATCAGTTCGGGGTCTAACTGCCGGACCTCACCTAAGCCACCACAAGTGGGACAGGCCCCGTCGGAATTAAACGCAAAATCTTCGGCGCCAGGAGCCGTGAAATGCACGCCGCAAACCGGGCAGATCAGATGACCCATGTTGCCGGCCACGTCGAGGGTGGGGTCTAAACGGTGCCCGTTGGGACAGACCGGCGACCCTAACCGTGAGAAGACCAGCCGCAAAATGTTAAGGCTTTCGGACATGGTGCCCACGGTCGAGCGAACCCCGGGAACGGCCGGCCGTTGTTTCAAGGCTAATGCCGAAGGGAGATACTCAACGGAATCCACGGCGGCCTTACCGACTTGGTTGATTCGGCGCCGGGTAAAGGTCGACAACGCATTAAGGTAGCGCCGCGCCCCTTCGGCGTAAAGCACGCCCATGGCTAGTGAAGACTTCCCCGACCCACTGCGGCCGGTAATCGCAACAAATTTGTGAAGTGGAATGTCGACGTCGAGGTCTTTTAAGTTGTTGACCCGCGCGCCCCGCACCTTGATGGCTTGGGGTAATTTAGGTGTTGCTGACATGTCATTTCCCCTTTCATGACGAAATACTTAACGGGTTAATTTTCCCGCTAAGTGCGGGGAAGGGCAAGGAAAGACACCGCGAAGTTCCGGTTAAAAGTTTTTTTACCCGCAGCTAATCTTCTTGGGGTTAAACCGTTATGCCCATTGCTTTTTTCGGGTTGAACGTAAGGTTACTCCCTTTACCCCGGCTAGGTTTTGAAGAATTAAGCGTTGCGCTGTTCCCTTTATTTTGATAGACTTGGTCACATTAAAATTTGATTAGATAATTTGAAAGTGAGGTCATCAGCTATGCCTAAAACAACTGCTACCACTACCCTGAACCGTTCCCTCGGATTCTGGTCCGCCCTGTCCCTAGTTGTGGGGACGGTCATCGGCTCCGGAATCTTTTTCAAGCAATCTTCTGTCTTGGATAGTGCGGGCTCAACGGGTAGTGCGCTGTTGGCCTGGTTTCTCGGGGGGCTGATTACCCTGACCGCCGGCTTGACCATCGCCGAAGTTGGTGCGCAGATGCCCCACACCGGTGGCTTATACGCCTACATGAACGGCATTTACGGCAAGTTCTGGGGTTTTCTGTCCGGTTGGATGCAGATTGCCGTCTATGGTCCCGCCATCATCGCCTCGATTGCGGCCTACCTCAGCATTTTATTGGTTGGGTTCTTCAAATTAAACGGCGCGTGGCACGCCCCGTTAGCCATCGGGGTCATCATCCTGATCGGTGGCTTAAACATGTTGAACAACCGCTGGGGAGCCGCCTTTCAAATCGTGACCACGCTGGGAAAACTGTTGCCGATTGCCGCCATTATCATTTTCGGCCTCTTCTACGGGAATCAAGACGCTTTTGGTCAGTCCTTACACACGGTCACCCAGTCGACCGGTAACTTTGGGGTCGCCGTGCTGGCCACCCTATTTGCCTACGACGGCTGGATTCTTGTGGCCAACTTGGGCGGAGAGATCAAGCATCCCCAAAAGGTCCTTCCCAGAGCTATTATCCTGGGAATCTCGTTAGTATTAGTCGCCTACACGTTGGTCAGCTACGGGATCTTGCACTTCATCCCCGCCGCCACGATTCACCGTTTGGGCGAGCAAACCACGGTCTACTTCGCTCAGAGCGCCTTCGGGACCATCGGCGGTCGCTTGCTAAACATCGGGATTATTATTTCGATGGTGGGTTGTCTCAACGGGAAGATTATGACCTTCCCCCGCATCGTTTACGCGATGGCCAAGAAGGATCAATTACCGTTCTCCAAACAACTGGCCTACCTGCACCGTAAAACGTACGAACCCATGGTTGCCACGACGGTGATCATCGCTTACGCCAGCATCATGATTCTGTTCTTTAACCCCGACCGGTTATCCGATTTATGTATCTTCACGGTCTACTGTTTCTACGTGGCCGCGTTCATCGGCGTCTTTCTGTTACGCAAACGCAACGCCGGCCAACCACGGCCGTTCTCGACCCCGTGGTTCCCCGTTACCCCGCTAGTCGCCATTCTTGGTGCCTTGTTCGTGATCGTCAGTGAGATTGGCTCCGACCTGTCCGGCGTACTGCTCTCGCTCTTGATTGTGGCGATCGGGATCCCGGTCTATTATTTAAAGAAACAGCATTTACGCGATTAAAATTCCACCTAAAATAAGCGGCGACCATTAATTGTTGGTCACCGCTTATTTTTTTATAACACGCTTAACTTATTTTACCTGACGCGGGGTAATGAACTGCTTATTCCCCGTGATGTAACTGCCGTTGCTGAGCTGGTAACGCGTCATGTAACCGCGGTGGACCACCCGCATCACCGTCACAATCGTCCCCTTCTTCAGCCGTTTTTGCCGGTTAACTTTCGCAAACTTGGCGTGCTTGTATTGATAAATTGTCCGGTCTAGTTTGATCTTTGTGTAGTGTTTCCCTTGCCAGTACAGGTTGTAAACGAAGGTCTTACGGGCCGTCACGTAGCTGCCGTTGGCCAACTTGTACCGCAATCGACCGTTGGCCGAACGCTTAATTCCGATAACTTTAAAGGTTGGGGCCGTTTGCCGGGGGTAACGTCGGTAGTACTTAGCCCGGCGCTTGATCTTAAACGTTGGCTGAGTATAACGATAAAGCGCTTGCTTGGTATAAATCATAAACGGCTTAAAGACTGGCTTAGCCGGCTTTTGAACTGGCGTACTTGGCGCGACTGGTTTGGTAACCACCTGGTCAACCTGATTAGTATCGGTGTCGGGTGTTACCACCGCGGTAGTGCTTGGCGTTGGTGTTGGATTCGTGGTTGGTTTTGCTGGTTTCGTCGTCGGATCCGTCGTTGGTTTTGTTGGCTTCGTCGTTGGACCCGTCGTTGGTTTTGTTGGCTTCGTCGTCGGGTCCGTCGTGGGTTTTGTTGGCTTCGTCGTTGGATCCGTCGTGGGTGCCGGCGTCACTAGTTCATAGGGCATATACAAATTACCATTATAATTACTATTGCCATCATTCCATTGAACGATCAAATACCGTTTACCATACTTCGTCACACCACGCCAAGTAATTTTCGTGGCCGCTTGACCGGTTGGATTGGCCCGTAATGACGTTTGCGCAATGGACTGGCCCAAGTAGGCCGTCATCGGAATTTGCTGACCGTTCTGAGCCAGAATCGGTGAGTCCATAACAACTGAATCCTTCGTGGTATCCACTTTAATGGCCTCGTCATCCGCCAACACAACCGATTGGTCATTGGCGAATAACGGTGCGGCAAACTGAACCTTCGCTAGCGGGCTTAAATCATGAATGGCATTTCCACCCAGGTACAACATCGTCATCGGATCGGTCACGTTTGCTAAAGCCTTAACGTTTGAAATCACGTTGTCCTGAGCCAAAAGCTCCGTTAAGTGCGTTGCCCCTTCCAAACCGGCCAACGACGTCAAGTGATTATCATCAACTTCTAAGTGCGTTAATTGACTGAACGGCATCAGTTTTTCATTAGAACCCCCAGCTAGGACCTGTCCTTTGGGTGTTAAACTCGTGATCAAATCATTATTCGCAGAAATCGACTTCAGGTTAGGTAACTTCATGACCGGCGTTAGATCCGAGACACTAGTTTCAGAAACGTCTAGCGAGGTCAGATTCTCCAGGTTAAGGTTAGCCAATTGTTTAAGATCGCTAAACGCCCCCCGCTGCCAAGTATCGGGGTTGGGATCACTCGTCGTTAGTGACAACGTTTGTAACTTATCAGCATATTGAAGGCCCTGAAGACTGGTAAAATGAAGCGTTCCTTGATATCCGGCTCCCCGCTCAATGGCCGCTGGATCACCATTTTCTGAACGCCGATAAGCCGGATCAAAATTGATTAGCGTCGCCATATTTTTTTGAGTAATCTGGGACACGTCGGTAAAAAGTTGAATACCATTGGCTTCATTTATTTTGGCCTGAGCATCGGCCTTCTGAGCATCTGTCGACTTAGGGCTCCAGCGAATCGATTCGTACTTATTAAGTAAATTAGCCTTCCTGTCACGTTGTTGGGCTTGAAAAGCAGCCAAGACCACTTGCTGGAAATTCCTATCGGGCATCCACCCATCAAGGGCTGTAGCGTCCGCTCCCGTTATTGTCGGTGTGCTGGACGCCGCCCATTTTTGCCCTTGGGGATTAGTCCCCTGATTGACCGGGTTAACCGGCTTCGCCCCATTAGTTGGGGTAAGTGCTTGGGTTTTAGCAACTGGTGTCTGAATGTTGGGTGCCGTGGCAGTTGAAGTTTGGTCAGTCTTCACCGTTTGTTGTGGCGTCGCGGCAACGGTCCCCGTCCGCTTACCGGGCGTTTCACCAGCCTGGTGTTGTGGCGTCGCGTTCCCGGTTTCAGTGGCCGATCGGTCAATCACTGTCGCCTTAGGCGCTAACGTTGCCGTCGGCTGATCACTAGTCGTTTCCTCATTTTCAGCAGTTTTAGTTGTTGTACCATTAGCAGCTGACGTCCCGTTAACATCGGCGCTGGCTTGCAGATTGCCCAGGGTTCCTAAAATTAGGCTTCCCGTGACTAATCCCGTGACGGTAAGCGTTTTCTTCCAATTACGCTGATTACCACGTTTGTTCGTACTCATCTAAATCTTCCTCCTCGACGAACGCCCCACGAACTAACCTAATCGAAGTGTCCATAACTTTCATGGTGCTCAACCGTCCACACCATTGATTTCGTCTCAACTATAGAACGTCGCTGACCATTAATCAAGTCTCGATTTTTGGTTAACACAATCGATAATATTCTAATGTTAATCTTGATATGTCAGCATTAACACGTGTTTTCGTCATTACCGCAGATTATTGATTTCGGATAAATATTTTGATATCAAGATGATTGGTCTCGCCTGTTGTTATAGATATCATTTCAATTTCAATCGTCTTCAATTCACACTAATACCTCAAGCTCTTAGCAATAGTGTCGTTAGTCTACGAAATAAACAGCATTATTAATGATGATTACGTCGCTAAATTATTCTACTTTGGGATGATACAACTGAATCAGCGACTAACCGAACTACTATCAAGTTAATTCTTCCCTTTTATCTAAGGATAAGGACATCGAAAACGTTAATTCACAAGACTTTATGGATACCTTTTCGGTACTATCTCATTATAGAAAACGTTGTCAAAGATAAAATTTTCGGTATGATTAAGGGGTAACACCATTACATACTTGGAGGTTTTCCCTATGAAGAAATCCTGTATACTTTGCCAGAAGCCTTTGGGCCTTTTAGACGTTAAAAACACTTTGGCTAATAAAGAAATAATATGCACAGAATGTAGTGGAAAGATTGCGGTCTCGCTTGGTTTCGCTGATAAAAATATCGTTTCTCAAACGTTAAAATTATCCACGATTTCTTTAGATACCGCTAAACAGGCAATTTCCAGTCCAAATAGGACAAAATCGCCTCTGAGAAAACGCAATACTATGGGAGTCCAAAATAACCAAAATCGAGAGTATCGGGAAAAAGTTGCAGCAGTCCCCACTTTTGTGGAAAATAGAGCAATTTCATCTAATGGGTTGTCTGCTGATTTCACTTCAAAAAAAGTTCAAATAACGACCGGCACATTTAAAACGAGTACCCGACTCTTGGACTTCTCAGAAATTATAAGCTATACTCCGCATGTTGAAGGTCACGAGGTGAAAAAGCATCATGGTCTGACCCGAGCTGCTACTGGTGGTTTACTATTCGGTGGTGCAGGTGCAATTGTTGGAGCCGTAACTGGTGGAAAGCAATTCGATCAAGTTACCAGAGTAAGCATTACTGTTCGGCTCAGTAGTGGTGAGGCAATTGAATATAATTTATTACCGACTGGAAAAACTAAATCGACCTCATTTGAAGCTAAAACTGCAAATGGGCGGCTCGAAGATATGTCAGCCCTACTTGATAGAATAATCGAAGCTAACCATACTTCCACCCCAGTTTTCTCTCAGGTAACGTCTAAAGAATCCTTAATCAGCCCTGCTGATGAGATTAGAAAATATAAATCACTTCTCGATGATGGCATAATTACTCAGGAAGAATTCGATACTAAGAAACACAGCTTACTAAATCTATAAGAAGGCGCATTCCCACAGGAAAGCGCCCACCTTCCTCGGTGACTAGCAGTGGAAGGATTAGACCAGATACGGATGTCTTTAAAAGCTGTGTTCAAGGAGGATTAAATTTATGAAAAAGGTACTTTTATTGGCTGTGGGAGTTGCCCTAACAGCTAGCTCAATTCCAGTAACGGCAAGTGCTGCCACTTGGCACACGTCAAGTATTCCTAATTATTTGCGTGGATACTGGTATGCTCGCGATAATCATAACCAAGGCGTACATATTTACAAACATTCAATTCACTACAAAGGTGAAAAATCTGTTAAAGTCAAATGGCGCTACGCCGGTAATCACAAATATCATTTTAAATATAGCCATTCGCAAGGGTTTACTATTTCCATGCATTATTACAACCACCACAAAATGACCATGAATTCATATTGGCATAATTATGTGAGGTAACTGTAGGCCCCTCCTCGGCAGCCTAGAATCGGTTCGACTCCGGTTGGGGGAATAATTTAACCAAACCTGGTAAAGATAGTTCAATGAAATTCCTCAACGCCAACGATATGACGAACCTAATAAAATATCTGAAACTCGATATTAATGCTCGCCATGCCACCAAGATGATGGGAATTGTTGCCCTGTACACCGGTGCTCATTTTGCCGAAATCGCTGGTCTAACATGGAAAGACATTAGTCCTGACTTCGGGACCATCTCTATCAACAAGGCTTGGAATACGCTCGATAATTCAGGATTTAAGGAAACCAAAAACGAGCAATCTAAAAGAATTATCCGGGCCAATCCAGAGTTATTTGCCCTTTTAGATCAGTATCATGAATCGCAAAACTTTTTGCGCGTGGCTAATCCACTTGGTTTAGTCTTCATTGGTCCCAATGGCAAGGTCCCTAGCTCCAATGCAGCCAATAATATGCTCCATACAGCGCTTAAAAACATCAACGCAAGTAAAGACATTACCTTCCATGGATTACGTCACACACACGCCTCATATTTGATTTACAAGGGCGTGTCAATTTACTACATTTCCCAACGACTAGGTCACGCAAATTACACCATCACCATGAACATCTATTCTCACATGCTCCATGAGATGGAAGCAGCGGAAAAATCCAAGCTTGTTGTAGCGCTAGATGAACTAAACGGTGCACTTTCAAAGACCGCTAAATCCCCGTCACGAAAGCATTCGTAGAAGCTTCAATTTACGTTTGGTGCACACAAATCTCAGTCGAATTTATTTCACCAAAAAGTGCACCATTTGTGCACCAAACTATCGATTTCCACCGATTCACAGCTTTTTGGGCAAAATAAAAACGCCTATTTCTAGGCGTTTCAAGCGGTTATAGACCGCTAAACTCGTCATATCAATGCCCCGGGCAGGATTCGAACCTGTACTTGGTTGCCCAAACAGCGACCTGAACGCTGCGCGTCTGCCAGTTCCGCCACCGGGGCATTTCTTAACAACAAATAATATCTTACACTATCTAGTTAAAAAAGGGAACCCCTTTTTTAACTTTTTTTCTTCGGAAAGGTAATTGCCGTGCCATAACCGTGAACCACCAAGAACTTGGGAGCCACATTCATCTGCACCACTTCGGTATTGAAGCGCACCTCAATTAAACCGTCCGCTCCAGCAGCTTGGGCCTGTTGCATCAAATCCTGCTTCACTTGATCAAACAATGGGTCGAAGCGTTCAAACTCATCGGGTTTTTCCGACGTTAACATGTTGTGGGCCGTCGCCGTTAGGACGCCCTGAATTGCGTGTGAGCGGTTCAAACCGCCCGTCGTCATAAACATGGTTATTCCCCCGTTTCGTACAACTTACTTCTATAGTGGCCCATCCCCGTAAGGTTGTCAATGACGGAACCAAGGCCACTTTAATCCAGATCAATCGACCAATGCCGAGTGACCCAGGTCATCACCAGTGCCCCCAGCACGACCCCCGTAAAATTGGTGATCACATCGTTAATGTCGACCCATCGTCCTAAACTGACCAGGGCGTTGCCAATCGCCTGACCGCCTTCCAGGGCCAGACCGGTCCCTAGTCCCGCCAGTAACCACTGGGGCCACCGTAGCCGGGGCCAATTTAAGCACAGTAGCATCCCTTGCGGCATGGTCATCACGATGTTTAACCAAAACGACGTATCCATATCGGCCGGGTCAAAGGGCCGCAAGACCCAGACCCCACCGGACCACCAACTGGTATGGATCTGGGCCAATTCGCCGTCGGTGCCAAACGAAAAGGCTAACGGCGTCCAAGTTAACGCGCTTAAGCCCCAACACCCTAACCACCACAGCATGCGTCGATACTGGTGCTGGCGATAATTCTTAATCACTAAAAACAGCCAGACTAAACTGACCAATCCAAACGGTACCCAACGACTCATTCTCAGTCCCCCTCTTAACAGGTGGTCTCAGTATAAGTCAATTAATAATGGGAGACAACGGCCAGCCTCCGCTGACGGCCGGTGCTAAACCAGCTCCGCTCGGCGTAACCGATCTTTTCTAAATTTTGGTAAATCCGCTTCCCTGGTTCTTCGTCCTTCTAATATAGAAAATACCCCCTTCAAAGCCTGACAGCCATCCTATTTTTAGCCGTCTTGTCCCAAGTCCTACTGGTCACAATTTGACCCCCGTTGAAAAACATCAGCAATTTTTATTAAGTTCCTAATAGTGTAAGACTGAGTCATCACTACTGATGGTCTCCGTCTTCAACAACGACTCACCGAACAGTCGTGACGAGTTTGTTCAGTACAGATTATCCGATACGAATAACTTTTTTGGGATTATCCGTTCACCCTTTAAAGTAAAAGTTTTAATGACCTCGTTTGACAATGATTTTTCTCGCCGAATTTCATCATCCCCGATTAGGCGTTAAATCAGTTACACATGTCGTTAGCTGGTAAAACCGTCAATTATCAAAGTTTCAAATTACGCCAGCGCAGATAAATGACCGTCCTCGTCACCTAACTTCCAACATTTTTCTTTAATCTCCCATTCTTAGTTAGCCTTAGTTCGCCAGAAACTAGGCAACCGGTTGGTTTTCACTTCACTTTCCCCCGTTAGTTTGGTAAAATAACGCAATTATGTTTTCTATCGACCAACAACCGTTTCACCCCGACCAGTAAATGGGGTGACTATTTCTAGGGAAACATGATAATTTGCCTAATTATGATTGAACTTACCGATAGATCTGCTATATAATTGGCGTAGAGTTACAGTTTTTCAATTTCGTTACACAAGTTTGTGAAACTTAACGGGTTTTTCTGCTTGCTAATGACAATTTAATTGTATACAATACTATTTGAGATAAAGAAAGGAGGCCGCGGACATGTCTGAAGTTACCCCGGTATTACTGGATGAACAGCTTTGTTTCTCCATTTACTCTGCCAGCAAGAAGTTCAATCACTTCTACCAAAGCGCATTGGCACCCTTTAAGTTAACCTACCCGCAATACATTGCGTTATTAGCTCTCTGGGAAGATGCGCCGTTAACGGTTCACCAGTTAGGTCAACGGTTGGAACTCGATAGTGGGACGTTAACCCCACTGCTTAAGCGGTTAGAAAAACAAGGTTGGGTGACGCGGGTACGTAGTCGTACCGACGAACGTCAAGTCTTGATTCACTTAACGGCAATGGCCACGGCCAAGCGCGACGAAGTTTATCAACGTATTGGTCAATGTCAGACCCTCTTGGGAATGTCGGATGATGAAATTGAAACGTTAATGACCGACCTTGTCACCGTCAAGGCCCAGCTTGATCAAGTGAGCCACCAACGACTGATTGATAAACAGGTTAATTTACAAAAATAGTCTGTTCATGAGCCCCACCGTTAACCGGTCGGAGCTTTTTTTGACGCCAAAAACCGGCCCACTGAGCCGTAGTCCGGTTTTTAAACATATAGTCCCCACAGGAGCATTCCCATCGCGAGTAGGTTATTGAGCCCATGTAAAATAATGGTGCTCTGCAATTTACCGGTCTTGCGGTAAATATACGCAAAGGTGCCCCCCATCACGGCGTAAATCAGCCAGCTGGCAATCGTCGAATTAGCGTGGACCAGGGCAAAAGCCACCCCACTGATCAAGATGGGTGGCCAAAATGATAATCCCCCCAAGCAACCGTCCATCAAAATTCCCCGGAAAATAAACTCCTCAATAAACGGGGAAACACAGATGGCCGTCACACTCAACAGGATTTGTACCAGCACCCCTTGTTTTAGCAGGTCCGCAATCGCTTGATTGTTTGCCGTACTAACTTGGTGAAAGCCCACCCGGTTAAGCCAGGTCAACAGTTGTTCGATCACCAAAATAAAAACGTAGCCCTTTAACATCAATCCCCAATCAGTCGCCGTTAATCGCGACCAGCCGGGCCGAATTCGGTGGTAAACCCAAGCCGCCAAGCCGACCGTTCCCCCAAATCCTAGAAGGTAAATCCCCCCCCATAGAACTTGTTGACCCACGTTGGTCGTCGTCAAGTGTAGGAGGGGTCGCTGGATCACCCCCGTTAAAATGACCAGAACTATTAACCATAACCAATTTTGATTACTGACGCGTTGTTGCGGTTGTGGCACAACCGTCATCTCCTTTTTTAAATGTAAAGAAATCTTAGCTTAATTATAGATTTTTTTATAAAGATGCGTTACTATAGAGTTGCGGATGAGTTTGGACCAACCTCCAAGTTCATGCGTGAGGATTCTGTCCTCATTCAACAGACAGATTTCATTTTACTCCCCCAAAGTAGATGAAATTTTTACAACATAATCCCCCAATTATGTTGTAACCTTACTCTTTGGCCATTGCGACTTATCGTAATGGCTTTTTTTATTGTCCTGAATGATCAGCCCGCTGATCTTCATCTTGTAAATCATCGGGTAGTGGTCGGGGCCACAGAACCCAATACAGGCCCAGACTAACCAGGGTTCCGACGAGCAGTCCGCCGAAGGCCACCGCCCACTTGAGCCAGCCCACCAACGACCAGCTAAAAATAACCCAGAGCGTCCCCCCCACGATCCCCGTCGGCACCAACGTAATTAATAAAGCAGCTAACAATTTCACCGGGATTCACCCTTTCTGCCAAAATGACTCGGTTGAGACAAATTTTACCATAAGTCCCTTCCAAAATGGGGCTAGTTGTGAGTTTCTTTTTGTTAGCGGTTACAATGGAAGTAATCGGTCAGCACTTGTTTTTTTTCACAAATTGATCAACTTATTAGCGCCCCTCTCACCAGCCGTTTGCGTGAGCCCAATCTGGATTTTTTGCAACCGATTGCAATTGTGTTACATCGGGTTTTGTGCTAACATGTTGATGTTGAGGTTTAGGGGGATTAATTGTCATTTCTCACCATGGCGACTAGACTTAATCGTGAAGCAGCACACGAAAACTCGCAGTGTAGAAAGGATGCCGATTAAGTTTTGAAAATGATCACACTTCACGTTTTAGATGACGCCCTCCAGGTAAAGTACGTGCCCGCAGACGCCACCACCCCACAGCGACAGTTCAACATCGCTTACAATTCCAGCCAAACCATTGGTGAGAACCTCGAGAATTTACGAGTTAAGTTGGTTGGGCTAGACGTTGACGCCGCCATTATCGATAATGCCTTGAGTTATCCCTTTTCCGACACGGTCGTGGGCATTAACCATCAACGAATCGATATCGGCTTAGCCATCACCAACATGCTCAACATCCCCGTGGTGAGTCAACAAGCCGTTGACCAGCACGGACTGACGCAGGCCCTCGCGACCAAGCGGGATTACCTGGCCTGGCATCTCGACTACTACGGCCAGTACCAGGGGAAACGTAATTACGGCCAAGAAGCCATGTTGACCGTGGGTAACGGGTTCTTCGGGGTTCGGGGAGCGTACGTCGAAGCCCACGCCGACGCCGATAATTATCCCGGCATGTACGCTGCCGGGCTGTACGACCAACTGACCACCAACCTTAACGGCCGCCAAGTGGTCAACGAAGACTTGGTTAACTTGCCTAACGCTCAGGCCCTGACCTTCGGGGTCGATCACCAGAATCCATTTCAGATCAAGGCCAGTGACATTCAAGACATCTACCGGAGCCTCGATCTGCATACCGGTGCATTGACGACGACCATGCTGGTCCAACTTCCGACCGGCCACGCACTTCGGCTGGAGACCACCAAGCTGGCTAATTTCAAGGACTGGCACCGGCTAGCGATTCGGTACCGGGTGACCCCCCTCAACTTTGCGGGGAGCCTCCAACTCTATTCCGAAATTGATGGTAGCGTTATCAACGGCAACGTCGACCGGTACGCGGCTTTCGATCAACATCACCTACAGATCACCGGGACGACCCAACAACCTACGACCATTTACTTGGAAGGCCAGACCCGCACATCTCAGATCCATTTTGCGTTTGGGTCACACCTCACGGGTCCCGGGCAGGCCCTAAGTGCCCCCATCGACACGCAACCACACGCCCAACAACGGGTCCGCCAGATGCGTTCGGTCCCCATCGTCCCGCAACAAACCTACACCTTTGAAAAAAACGTGGTCTTCTTCACCGACCGAGAAACCACCGCGGATCTCCTGACCGCGGCCACCCATGATTTACAGCAAGCCACCTTTACCGATACCCTGAAAAGTAGTACGGCCTACTGGCAGCACCGCTGGGCCGGGGCCGATATTCAGATCACCGGTGACATTACCGCACAAAAACTAACGCGGGTGAACCTCTACCACCTCTTCTCGGCGACCCAAGCCATCGGTACCGGTCACCTCGACGCCTCAGTCAATGCCCGGGGACTCGACGGCGAAGCCTACCGGGGCCACGTTTTCTGGGACGAGATGTTCGACCTTCCCGTCTACGCCCTACACGACCCACAGTTAGCCCGGCAGCTCCTGCTGTACCGCTACAACCGCTTGGGGGCAGCGAAGCACAACGCCCAACAGGCCGGGTACGTCGGGGCGATGTACCCCTGGCAATCCGGGGAAACGGGTGACGAACAATCACAAGTCGTGCACCTTAACCCGTTGACCAACACCTGGGATCCCGATAACTCCTCATTGCAGCGCCACGTCTCACTAGCCATTGCCTATAACGTGCTCATGTACGTTCACTTGACGGGGGATCAGGATTTTCTGGCCACCTATGGGTTGGAAATGTTACAGGAAATCGCCCGTTTCTGGCTAAGCAAGGCTAAGTTAGACCCACAGACGCACCGTTACACCATCAAGCGGGTCATGGGTCCCGACGAATTTCACGAGAACTATCCCAACGCCGACACCCCCGGCCTAGCGAATAACGCCTATACCAATCTCATGGTGGCCTGGCTGTTTCAACAAATTAACCGGATCCGCCAGCAGTTGGCCCACTCGGTGGTTGCGGCCGTCGATCAAAAGACGGATTTTACCGCCACCACCCTCAAACAACTTGACCGGGTCGGCCACCACCTCAAGCTCGACATTAACGACCAGGGGATCATCGGGCAGTTCGAGGGGTACTTCAAACTTCCCACGCTCGACTTCACCAAATACCAGAAAAAATACGGTGATATTTCCCGAATGGACCGCATCTTAAAGGCCGAGGGTAAGACTCCCGATGCCTACCAGGTCGCCAAACAAGCCGACGCCTTGATGGCCTTTTATAATTTAGATGCCCCACAGGTCTTGGGCCTCTTGAAACAATTAGGCTATCCCCTCCCCGCCAGCGCGTTGGGCCGTAACCTCCAGTTCTACCTAGACCGCACCACTCACGGTTCCACGCTCTCGCGGATCGTCTACGCGGCATTGACCGCCATGGCCAATCACCCGGATCAATCCTGGCGGTTGTTCTCGCAAGCCCTGTTATCCGATTATTACGACATTCAGGGGGGAACCACGGCCGAGGGCGTCCACTTGGGGGTCATGGGAGCCGTCACCTTCATGATCACGCGGTTCTACGCCGGGGTCGACGTCTTAGCCCCTCAACTAACGATTGCTCCCCACCTACCGCAAGCCTGGCAGGCTCTGCATTTCCGGCAACTCGTTCGCGGCGTCACCTACGATTTAACCATCGACCATCACCAAGTTCAGGTCACGGCGGATCAAAACAGTTCCATTCAGTTCAAGCACCAACCGGTTGCGCTGATTGCTCATCAACCCGTTAAACTTACCTACTAACTTTTAAGGAGTGTTCAATTATGACTAAATTTGCAGATATCAAAGGGTTCGTTTTCGACCTCGACGGCGTCATCACCGATACATCCGTCTTACACGGTACCGCTTGGCACCAACTCGCTGACTACCTAGGGGTCGCGTGGTCCAAGGAACTCGCCGATGGCCTCAAGGGCATTAGCCGCATGGACTCGTTGGAAATGATTCTCAAAGCCGGGGGCAAAGAAAACGACTACACCCCCGACCAAAAGGTTGAATTAGCCGCGAAGAAGAACACCAATTACGTGGCCGAAGTCGACAAGATGACCCCCGCCAACATTCTTCCCGGCATGAAGGCTTTCTTGGATGATATTCGGGCTAAGGGCTACCTGTTATCATTAGCCTCCGCCTCCAAGAACGCGCCGCGGGTGTTGGCTAAATTGGAACTGACCGACTACTTCCCCGAAATCGTCGACCCTGCTAGCCTCAAACACGGGAAGCCAGATCCCGAAATCTACACCAAGGGGGCGCAACTTCTGAACTTAGATCCCGCACAATGTGTCGGTCTAGAGGACGCTGCGGCCGGGGTTCAAGCCATCAATGCCGCTGGGGAAACTTCCCTGGGAATCGGGGACGCCACCGAATTAGGCGCCGCCGACATGGTCTTTGGTGATACCTCGCTGGTCACCTTGACCAACATCGAAAAACACATGGCTTAATTGATCAATCTAAATAGTGTCGCCTCACCGGCTAGGAAGGTCGGTGAGGCGACACTATTTTTAGTTCCTAATCAATTAACTGAAAATGCCTGAGGCCCCGAACGATGCCGTCCGTCTGGTTCGTGGTGGTCACGTAGGCCGCCTGCGCCTTGGCCGCCGGTACCCCGTTGCCCATCGCCACGGGAACATCCACTTCGTCAAACATCTGGAGGTCGTTAAACCCATCCCCGAAGGCGTAGGTCCGGGCCGTTTCGAGGTGTGCCGCTTGTAAGAAGGTTCGAATCCCCGTCTGCTTGCTGACGCCCGTCACCATGGTGTCTAACGCCCGGGGGTTGTTCCGCACGAAGCTGAGTTGGCCGGCGAAACGGTCCTGATAAGCCTTCAACTTGTCACGATTGAATACGTTTAAGAAGTTGATGGGCTGGCTCTGGTACCAATCCGGGTCCACCACGGCGTTGAGTCGCAACAATTTAAAGTTAGCCCGGGTATCCGGCGTGGCTTGACTCAGTCGAAACCCATGGTTGTTAAAGTAGCCCACCGGGTCACCCTGCTGCGCGGCAAACTGGGTCACCGCCGCCAATACGGCCGGGGAAATCACCGCGGCCGACAACCGCTGTCCCTGATACTGGACGTAACTGCCGTTGGCACTGACCACGGCGTCGATGCCCGTGGCGTCCAACACGTCTTGAATTTCAAAAACGTTCCGGCCGGTGGCAATCACCGGTAAAACGTCGTGAGTCCGCAATTCCCGAATCGCGGTAATACTTGCGGGCAACACTTTTTTCGCGTCATCGAAGAGCGTGCCGTCTAAATCAAAAAATACGACTGCTTGTGTCATTCCGTTAATCCCTCCAAATCCACTATTACCAACCCTTCTATTATACAGCAATGCCCAAACTCTCCAAAATGGGCCGAAATTTTCTTTGAAGTAGATGTGGTATTCACGATTTTTGTGGTACACTATATCTTGTATTTTTTATAAAAGAGGGGCTATCATGGTGATAATTACAGCAGGAATGATCGGGGTCGGTAAGACGACCCTTACAGGCAAAATTGCCGCACACTTGAACACACAAGCATTTTTCGAACCGGTCGGTGATAACCCAGTGTTACCACTCTACTACCGGAACCCGAAGCAATACGGCTTCTTGCTGCAGATTTACTTTCTCAACAAGCGGTTCAGTATGATCAAACGGGCGTTGGCCGATGATAACAACGTCTTGGACCGCTCCATCTACGAAGATGCCCTTTTCACGCGGGAAAACAACGCTGAAGGGAACATCACCGATACGGAACTAGAAGTCTACTTAAACCTTCTGGATAACATGATGAACGAACTGAACGAACTGCCTAAAAAGGCACCCGATTTGTTAGTTTACGCCGACGCCGACTTTGACACGATCCTGCACCGGATCAAGAAGCGGGGCCGTGATTACGAACAATTCGACAATAACCCCGAATTGGAATCCTACTACAAGAAGATGTGGACGGCCTACAAGGGCTGGTACGAAGACTACGACGTCAGTCCTAAGATTAAGATCGACTTACAAAAGTACGATTTGGAAACGCCGGGCAACATCGACATCGTCCTGGGTCAAATCGACGACGCTTTAAAGGATATCCGCGTCAACGCATAAACTGAAACACCCAACGACCGTTCTTAGAGCGGTCGTTTTATTATTCCAAAACAAAAAGCCACCGCTTAGCCCGGTGGCTTTTTTCTGGTTTAATCCTGATTCGTTTCGGATGGCAATAAGATAATCTGGCTATCCCCGTCGTCGTAAGCTAAGACCGTTTCCGGTAAGTTCGAGCTGTAGGTGTAGTCGGTGTCAAAGGCGGCCCCGAACGTCTGCTGGGCTTGCTCGTCCGTTTGCACGTACTCAAAGGTCGTGTGCCCTTGATGGTTGTGGAGTTTAAACGTGAGTAAGTTATCCAGCGGAAACAGCCCCTGCAGGTCCTGGTCGATGATTTTCCAAACCACATCAATCATCTCACCCGGCAAAACGGCCACGGTCCCGTAGCTGGCATACCGTGCGTGATTACTTTCAAACATTTGATCGCCTCCACTCGTGATCTTACTGACCTTAAATTATATTATAGCGTAACTTTTCTCAAAACGGGACTAATTACCCCCGTTTTCCGGCCAGACGTTGCGTCCCCTTCCGATCTAAGAAGTTGACCATAAAGGAAATCACAATCAAAATAACGGCCGCAATGAAGATGACGTGTAGGCCCTGATACAGGATGCCGTGCAACGTCGGTAATAAGTCGCTTGGTAAGTGCTTAGCCGTCTGCGGGTTAATCAGCTGGTTCATCATGGTGAGGTTGGTGCCCTTGTGGGTCGCCACACCGCGCGCCATGGCCAAGTTCATGATGATTCCGAAAACGGAAATCATGATGGTCTGCCCCAGGGTTCGCGATAACGTATTAAACGAGGTGGCCACCCCGACGTCTTCGACCGGCACCTGACTCTGGACGGTCACGGTCGTGGTGGTAATGGTGATCCCAAACCCGGTCCCACAAATGGCGGCAATCACGAAGAAGCACCAAAATGGTGTGGTCATGGGGACAAACGCCATCAAGAGGCCGCCTACCAGGATGAAGCTCAGACTGATGTTGACGATTTGATACGGTGTGTGGTTGAGCATTAACCGGCCGGCGATAAACGACCCGACGATCCACATTAGTGAACTGGGCGTGATGGCAAACCCGGCCTGGGAAGCCAATAAGCCTAAGAGTCCCTGCGTCCAGGTGGGGAGGTAGACCTCAAAGCCCATCAAAAATCCGCTGACCAAAGCGGCAATCAGGTTTTGGATCACAAAGGTCCGGTTCTTAAACAGGGTCAACGGAATCAACGGGTCGGCCGTCCGCTTTTCCTGGCGCAGAAACAGCCCAAACGCGAGCCCCGTCACCACGAGACCGATCAGGACCCAGATGAAACTAAGTTGGCCGTTACCTAGCAGTTGGAACGTTAACATCAGTGCTAACAGGCCCACGGATAACCAGAGGCTCCCGCCCCAGTCCATGGTGAACGGTTTGCGTTCAAAGTTTTCGTCCAAGAAAAACCAGATCAACCCCATCGTGATGATTCCGATCGGAATGTTAATGAAGAAAATCCAGTGCCAACTCAACTGGTCGACGATAAAGCCCCCCAGTAACGGCGCGACCACGGCGGCAATCCCCCAGGCCGACCCGTTAAGGCCCATAACTCTGGCCCGTTGTTCGACCGGGTAGATATCCGCCAGAATGGTAAAGGACACCGGCATAATGGCCCCGGCGCCGATTCCCTGCAGGGCACGCCAAGCAATCAACGTTTCCATGCTATGCGAGAACCCGGACAACGTCGACCCCACGATAAAGATTAACAACCCGGCTAAAAAGACCGACTTCCGACCGACCGTATCGGCCAATTTCCCGTAAATCGGCGTGGCTAAAGCGTTGGTCAATAAGAAGATTGAAAAGACCCAGTTCATCAGAGCGACGCCGTGCAGGTCCCCGACGATCGTTGGCATGGCCGTGGAGACGATGGTCCCCTCAATGGCCGACATGAAGGTGGCGACGAAGACGGCCCCCGTGACAATTCCAACGTTAGTGTGTTGCTTACTCATAATTCTAAAAATCCTCCTACCGTTGGCCCGCCACAACGTTTTTCGGTAGTCAAAAATACCTACCGCCCAAGTTTGATTCAAACTGCCTTTAATTATCCGGGGTTCCGTTTCAAAATACAAGCCCTTTGCTTGATAATTTTTACCGTTAGCCCTAAAAATGGTTCACGGCTAATCACGCCGTGAACCATTGAAATTACATTTGCGTCCCAAAGACCGTGAGTAACTCGGCCGTATAGCAAGCCGCTTGTTGGTAATCGGCGACCCGCACGTTTTCGTTCGGCGCGTGGGGCCCGGAACCGGCCCAGGTACTGCCCACCGCCACGATGGGCGCCTGAACGGCGGCGAAGAACGGGGCTTGCGGTCCGGTCCCGGCCATGTTCGGGACCAACCGGACGTGATCACCATAAACTTGATGAGCCGTTTTTACGGCCATTTTCACGAACGGCGCGGTCAGGTCGGACCGAAACGGGGCTTCACCCAACAGGTAGGTCACCCGAACGTCCCCAAACCCGTTTCGTTTGAGTTGGTCTCGAATCAACTGTGCCTGGTGCTGCGGGTCCTGTCCCGGAACTAACCGACAATCAACCTTAGCCGTGGCCCGCTTGGGAATCACGGTCTTGACCCCGGCCCCCTCGTAACCGCTCGATAGACCGTTAAGCGTCATGGTACTCCCGTTGACCAGCTCGGTTACCGGATCAGCCGTGATCAAGGGACGTTTAAGCCCGAAGTGTTGTTTAACCACGTCACCATTTAAGGTCATCGCCGCCACGGCCCGGCGTTCGGTCGGCGTCAGTGGACGAATGTCGTCGTAGAACCCAGCCACCTTGACCCGGTTATCGGCGGTGCGTAACGAGGCCAGTGCCTGAGTCAACCGCCAAGCCGCGTTGTCGGCGTAGGCGGCTAATGAAGAGTGCAAGTCCTTTTCCGCCGTGGTCACGCTAAGTTCCAGACATAAAATTCCCTTAGCCCCGCAGGTCACCTGAAAGTTCTCGTCGGCATCCTTGCCCCCGGTTTCCCAAACGATAGCGTCAGCGGCCAGGTCACTAGCGTGTTGCTGAGTCATTTGGGGAATGTGCCGACTGCCAATTTCCTCTTCACCCTCGACCACGAACTTAAGGTTGCAGGGTAACCCGCCACTAGCTTGTAGCGCCTTAACGGCAGATAACCGTAACATCAACTCCCCCTTATCGTCGGAAATCCCCCGGGCGTAATAGTACCCGGCTTTCTCGGTCAACGTAAACGGATCGGTTTGCCACTCAGCTAAGGGTTCGGGCGGTTGAACATCGTAGTGGTTATAGAACAGTAACGTTCGATCAGCGTTACCGTGGGGACCCGCCGTAAAGGTGGCAAAGACAAACGGATTACTCCCCGCCACATCGCGCCAAACTTGAACCTGCGCCCCCAGCTCTTCAAAAGCGTGTGTGAGGAAGGTCACCGTGGCGGTAATCCCCCGGTTCTGGACGGAAACGGTCTGGAGTTTAAGATAAGCCGCCAACCGATCGTGATCGGCGGTTAATGCAGCAGTTACGGCAGTCGTTAAATCTGACATGCAATCATCCTTTCAAAATGCGTTATTTCCAGTAAGCGTAGCGGTACTGCGCGGCCACGCTAAAGGTCGAGTAGTGAATCCCGCCAACCTTCTTGCTGACCAGGTTCACTTGGGCTTGTTGGTAGACCGGATTGAAGATGCCCACCTGCATGGCTCGTTGGTTGGCTTGCTTTAACAGGCTCATTCGCTTCTTGGTATTGGTCTCCGTCGTCGCGGCCGTCATTAACTGATTGTACTTAGCATCGTTATAATTAGCGAAGTTCACGGAGTTACCCTTCATGAACAGGTTCAGATCCGTGGTCGGATCCGGTTCATCCCCGGTCCAGCCAAACATTGATACGTCAAAGTTCTGTTTGAACATCTTGTTGATCTGCTGTTGCAAGGGCATGGAAGAGATATTGACGGTCAAGCCCGGCATATCCTTCTCCCACTGACTCTGGATGTATTCGGCCACGTTCTTGGTCCCGTCGGAATCGTTGGTCAGTAAGGTAATCGTTTGCTTGCCCCCACCCAACTCCTTTTTGGCCTGCGCCCAGAGCTTCTTGGCCTGAGCATCGTTGTGCCGGGTGTAGTTCCCGGTGCTGACCGCGAAGTCTTTGCCATTATTCGGGTCTTTGGTCACTCCTTTAGCGACCAAGTTTAGCAGGGGTTGAGAGCCGTCCTGATTCACCTTTTGGGTCAGCTGTGCCCGGTTCAAAGCGTAGTTGGCGGCCTTACGGAAGTTGGCGTTGGCACTGACCTTGTTCCGCGGGTTGAAATACTGCAACGTCACAGCCGTGGTCAGCGTCTTACGCATCTGACTCTTCAATTGTGCATTATTGGCGACCCCGGCAATCGTGGTCCCACTGATTTGCGTTTCTTGGACCTTACCGGCGGCGAATAACTTTTCGGCCGTCGACGGGTCTTTCGTGACTTGAACGTTGATTTGTTTCAACCGCACACTCTTCGCTGCGTAGTAATGTCGGTTCTTGACGTATTCCCAGGTGGTCTTGGTCCCGTTCCACTTCTTCAGCACGTAAGGCCCGTTAGCGGCGACCCGCGCCGAATTGGTCCCGTACGTCGAGCCGTACTTCTTCACTAATTTTTGGTTAACCGGTAAGTATTCGGTCGCCGCTTCGTAATTAAACGACGGGTTCGCTTGGCTCAGCTTGATCTGCAACTTATACTTACCCAAGGCCTTAACCCCCAGCGCTGATGGCTGCTTCTTACCGGTCTGGACGGCGCTGTAATTCACAAACGTCGCAAACCGGTTGGCGTATTGCGCCTTGGTGGTTGGATCGACCTGCCGTCTAAAGGAGGTCACGAAGTCTTGCGCCGTCACGGAATCGCCGTTACTCCACTTCGCGTTGTGCCGTAAGGTCAGCGTGTAGGTTTTACCGTTAGCCGTGGGTTTAACCACCTTAGTCGCCATCCCCGCGACAACTTTGCCACTGTTATTTAATCGGTAAAGTCCTTCGGTGGTCTGTCGCATCATGTAAAACGAATAGGCGTCGGTGGCCTTGTTAGGATCGGCCGTCTGTAACTCAGACGGCATGGTCACGTTTAACGGCTTACTCTGTTCTTTTTTACTGGCGGTCGTCTGACCACAGCCCGCTAAGCCGCTAATCACTAACGCCACCCCCATTAGTCCCATCACAAATCGTTTGCTCATCGACAATCCCTCCTAATCTTCGCGTTTTCCTGGTTAACGCCAAAAAGCGCCCCCAGTAAAGTTCTGCCTTTACTAAGGACGCTTCCGCGCGGTACCACCTCAATTGCGACCCACTGGGGCCACCCCTTTTCACGTACGGCCGCTTGGCGATACGCTAGCACGATAATGGGTGCCACCAGTGCGGTTACTATCAGTTCACCGCGTCACTCCGAAGTGATGTTCACAACTTGATCTGGCTCCCCTCACACCAAACGGGAGTCGCTTATCCAGGTCAGAGTCATTACTGTCTTCGTCAACGTTAACTTTCTGTTTGCGATTGATGTGTCTTAGATTAAAACTCGATGAGAAAAAAGTCAAGGTAATTTTCATCATTTTTTAATTTTAAGAAAACATCGTTTAGAAATTAACCAACTAAAAAAGCCCCAGCTCCCGATTAATCGTCGGGGGCTGAGGCATTCGGCTTTCAGTTTACTTCAAGGCATCCTTTAAGGCATCAACCTTGTCGAGGTGTTCCCAAGGCAAATCAATGTCGGTTCGGCCAAAGTGACCGTAAGCCGCCGTTTGCTTGTAAATTGGCCGCTTCAAATCCAGCATTTGGATAATACCGGCTGGGCGCAGGTCAAAAATCTTCCGGACAGCGGCAGCTAACTTACTTTCCGCCACTTTCCCGGTGCCAAAGGTATCGATGGACACGGAAACGGGTTCCGCAACCCCGATAGCGTAGGCAATCTGAACTTCACACTTTTGGGCTAAGTCCGCTGCTACAATGTTCTTGGCGATGTACCGGGCAGCGTAACTTGCCGATCGGTCCACCTTGGTGGCGTCCTTCCCAGAGAAGGCGCCACCACCGTGCCGGGCAGCCCCACCGTAAGTATCCACGATGATTTTCCGCCCCGTCAAACCGGCGTCCCCTTGAGGACCCCCGATAACGAAACGACCAGTCGGGTTGATGAAGTACTTGGTCTTGTCGTCCAACAGGTCGGCCGGAATCGTGGCCTTGACCACTTGTTTGATCACATCTTGACGAATCTGGTCCAACGTCACGTCCGGATCGTGTTGGGTACTCAAAACCACCGTGTCAACGCGCAACGGCTTGTCGTTGTCGTCGTATTCGACCGTGACTTCGGCCTTAGCATCTGGCCGCAAATATGGGATCGTCCCATCCTTACGCAACTTAGCGATTCGCCGCATCAGCGCATGACTCAACGTGATGGGTAACGGCATGTATTCGGGCGTTTCGTTGACCGCATAGCCAAACATCAACCCCTGGTCACCGGCCCCAATCTTATCGAGGGGATCGCCGTCACCTTCCCGCGTTTCCAAGGAGTCATCGACCCCCTGAGCAATGTCGGGTGACTGTTCGTCGATCGCCACTAAAACGGCACAGTTGTCGCCGTCAAAGCCGTATTGGCCGTCGGTGTACCCAATTTCCTTAATGGTCTGCCGAACAACCTTCTGGATGTCGACGTAGGCTTTGGTGGAGATTTCACCAAAGACCAACACTAGGCCCGTGGTCACGGACGTTTCGCAGGCGACCCGTGAATCTGGATCTTGGGCTAACAACGCATCCAGGATGGCGTCACTAATTTGGTCGGCAATCTTATCTGGATGACCTTCAGAAACGGATTCTGAAGTAAATAAATGTCTTTCTTGCAATTGAATATTCCCCCTAGATATGGTGGACGTCAGAGTTGACCGATAATCTCAACGTCGTTCGGTTACAAGGCAGCTTCACGTCAAAGCGTGAATCCTATCGGGAATTGACTCATAACTTAAGAATTTTACCATAAATTTCGTAAACTGACAAAGATGTCCCCGGTAAAATCAACGCCACCCGTTGACCCCGTCGGCCACAACCACTATGATGAAAGATAACTTTAACTTTGTTGAATGGAGCGATTCCATGGCCTATCTCACGGCTTTTCTCAAGAATCGGACGGTACAACAATTAGTTGTGTTTACCGCCTGTCAAAATTTAATCTGGTGGCTAGTAGGGTCTACCGCTTCCACGGGGACCCCCCTAACTTGGACCGTTAAACTGGCCCTGGTCGGTTACGGTGGACTAGTCGCGGCGGGCTACTTTCTCATCTTGCGCCACCACTTCCACTCGACCACTGGTCCCATCCTAGTCGTGGCGGCGGCCACCCTTGGCTTATTAGCCGCTCCCAGCGAACATCTGATTCAACTCTTCGCCATTCTCCTGTGCGTCTTCTTGGTACTCACCTACGTCCCCCAATTAGGCCTCCAATCGGTCTATGGCTTGATCGTATTCAGCTGCCTGGCAGCCTGTGGGGTCCCCGTAATTTTGTTTCTCTTACGAAACCACTATCTGTCTAGCCAATTTTTAGTGACCCTGATTCCGATCGTGGCGAGTTACCTGGCCCTCTTTGAGAATTACTACCTACTGGCGGACCGCGATTGGCGATTGACCCTCATTACACCGGCCATCTTCACCCTCGTCACGTTAAGTCTGAGATTTTCTGGTACTAGTGTGGTGGCCATATTATTAGTCGCCGGTCACTGGTGGCTCCAGCGACACCTCAAGAGTCATTACCAATTGGTTCTCACCGGGATGGTTCAGTTACTCGTCGTTTATCTCATTCTCAAATAGCGTTGGCGGGCTTAGCAATCAGACCAACCCTTGCGAGATTTTAAAGTTTCGCTAAGCTCAAGGAAAACTCCGGGTTCCACCCCTAAAAATATGCTAGAATGAGGCATCATTTCGTAATGGAGGAACCCATACATGCCTGAAATCAAGGTGGTAGGTGATATTCGCAGTGGCAAGTATCAACCTACCCTGACTGGCAACGCCATCGTCGACGCCGCTTTGATCGATCATTTCTGTCAACAACTCGCAACCGCCCTACAGTTGCCCGGTCAACGCGTTCAAGCCGAACACCATTGGAATCTGACCATTGACGCCCAGACCATCTACATCATCGATAGTCGCATCTGGCGGGCCAGTGCCACGCCGGGGGACCACCAAAACGTCATTCCAGTATCCGGAATTGACCTGCAACGAGGCCGCATCACCACGGCCTACCGACGGCTGTTACACCTCTTACCACACCAGACAACGTCTAATCTTTAACGCGACCAACCTGACTTATTTGTCCGGGTTGATCGCGTTTTTTTTGCGGGTTAGGTATAATCGTTGATGGTCAAAAAGCCCTGTTGCAACCAAACCGCATGGGGCGCCAGTTGTTGTTGTAAAGCCATTAAGCCGTCTACCCACGCGGTTGTTTGACCCTGACACCAAATCTGATTTTTCTCCCAATACAGATGATGGCCTGCCACCGTATACGTCCGTTGAATTTTGCAACCAAATCGTTGGTAGTTTAGGGTTTCAGTGATGGTTCCCCGCCCCATCTGTCGGTGATCGATTTGGTTAAGATGCTGGGCGGAATAGGCCCGGCGTCGGTGTGAGCCGTGTTCAATAAACGTTAACTGATAGGCCAAGTCCACTCGGCCCGTTAAAAAGTGGCCGACCGTTTCTAAAAAGTTCCGTCGAAAGTGAATTAGGCCCGTCACATCATGAAAAAACAGTCGTTGCTGCTGGTAGCCTGCGAGGGGCCCTAAGACATCCTCTAATTGCTGGACGACTCGGCGCTGAATCGTGTTCACTAGAAAGAAGCGCTCTAAAAGTTGGCGTTGCTGGTCCGTTAGGGGCTGTGGGACACCCAATGACTCGGGGCGTTGATCATCTTGCTGACTCATCGTCCTCTTCCTTTCAGTGGTAACCCTTAGTGGCTATCCACTTAGCACTATATCATATGGCCTTCACTAGTAACACTGATGATTATTAATTATAAATTCGGACTAATTGTGCATCTGACGACAAAGCCAATTGTCGGTTTTATAGAATATTCAGGTTGCGGCCGACTTGTTGTATAAACAATCAACTTATCGTAAATTCGCCATTCTGATTTAAAAAGAAATTTGATGAAAACTTTTTGGTACTTTTTTGAATCGACCTGCGACTTGTCCTCACTCCTCAATACCGGTATATTAGAATTAAGCCAGTTAAAGGGAGGAACAACTATGGCAGTAGAAATTTTAGTCACCACCACCGAGCACATTCCCGGACAGGATTATGAGGTGCTCGGAGAGGTTTTTGGCCTGACCACTCAATCCAAAAACGTTTTTCGGAATATGGGAGCGTCTCTTAAGAACGTTGTCGGGGGTGAAATCAAGGACTACACCAAGATGCTTGACGAAGCTCGGAACATCGCTGTTGATCGCCTCAAGCAAAACGCCGCCAACATGGGGGCCGATGCCGTCGTCATGATGCGCTTTGATTCCGGTTCAATTGGCACGGACATGCAGTCCGTCGCCGCTTACGGTACCGCCGTTAAGTATCGCTAAAAACTGCGCTAACAGCCATCGAGTCACCGTGCTGTTGGCGCAGTTTTTAATAGTAGCAAATTCCCCTGTTCATCGAATGCCTGGCGCCAAAGTCTGAGCAGTCCTGGCTGGCCTTATCAATTGCAAAAAAAAATAGGCCCTACGCGTTAACGTAAGGTCTATTTGCAGACGAGATGTTACTTCTGATACCGGAGGTGGGGTTCGAACCCACACGTCCTCAACGGACACTGGATTTTGAGTCCAGCGCGTCTGCCAGTTCCGCCACTCCGGCAAAAAAATATTTGATTGGATACACCCAAGTCAAAGGTGGTAATCGGATTCGAACCGACGATGAAGGTTTTGCAGACCTCTGCCTTACCACTTGGCTATACCACCATAATCGTCTATCCAATCTGACTGGACCAACAATCCTAAGAAAATGCCCCAATCATAGGGCGGTATGTGGGAATCGAACCCACGCGTGCCGGAACCACAATCCGGTGTGTTAACCCCTTCACCAATACCGCCATAACATTACAACAGGGATAGTAGGAATTGAACCCACACCGACGGTTTTGGAGACCGTAGTTCTACCTTTAAACTATATCCCTATGATGGAGGGGAGTGGATTCGAACCACCGAACCCGAAGGAGCGGATTTACAGTCCGCCGCGTTTAGCCAGACTTCGCTACCCCTCCATAAATGGCGCGGGACGGAATCGAACCGCCGACACATGGAGCTTCAATCCATTGCTCTACCGACTGAGCTACCGAGCCATTTCTCACCATTCATGTAATGTTGTTGTGTTAAATTAATAATAACATAACAACGGTCCGTACGAGACTCGAACTCGTGATCTCCTGCGTGACAGGCAGGCGTCCTAAACCAACTAGACCAACGGACCATAATAAAGTTATGTTACCAATGGAGGATACAGGGCTCGAACCTGTGACCCTCTGCTTGTAAGGCAGACGCTCTCCCAACTGAGCTAATCCTCCAAAATGACCCGTACGGGATTCGAACCCATGTTACCGCCGTGAAAGGGCGGTGTCTTAAACCACTTGACCAACGGGTCATGATAAAAATCATGATGACACAACGGAGAGTGAGGGATTCGAACCCTCGAAACAGGTTAGTACCCGTTTACAGCATTTCCAATGCTGCTCCTTCAGCCGCTCGGACAACTCTCCATTATAAAGCTCCGGCAGGCGGGCTCGAACCGTCGACAACCTGATTAACAGTCAGGTGCTCTACC
>NZ_AZDV01000007.1 GCF_001434835.1 Levilactobacillus acidifarinae DSM 19394 = JCM 15949
CGATTTCTAGGACCAATTTTTAATTACTGGAATTTAGGGACTTATGTCCCAAACTCCTTTTTGAGTACTGGTAATCGTTCGGCCAAAAATTCGAATTTGGGGGTTTACGAAAATCATTTCTGTGATAGACTATATCTGGTTTGAAATATACAAATTAGCTTTAAACTATACATAGACTTGGCGGCGAATTCCTCATGAAACGTTGGTGTAACCTCAACTTAGTGCTGGTCGTGGTGTTAATGGGCCTCTGCTTCTTCTTAGAAGACAACCGCGATACCATGCCCCATTGGTTAGTCATTAGTGGCACGTTAGCCCTAGTGGTCGTGATGGGGCGGTATGCGTACCGGTTATTAACCCAGCCGCAACCGCAGCACGATGTGAGTAAATGAAAACAGGCTTGAGCAATCAATTACATGATTGCCCAAGCCTGTTTTTTAGTTGTCAGAATTAGTTTAACGCGTATTTGCGAATTGCGGCGGCGACCCCGTCTTCGGCGTTGGTCAACGTAACCGCGTTGGCAGCTTGTTTGACTTCGTCGATGGCGTTGCCCATGGCGACCCCTAAGCCGGCGTATTCGATCATGGTCAGATCGTTGCCTTGATCACCTAAGGTCATGATTTCAGCGGGCTCTAAGCCCAATTCTGCGGCTAATCCGCGCAAGGCGTTGCCCTTGCTGGCCTCTTTGTTCATGACTTCGATGAAAAATGGCGTACTTTGGACCACGTAATACTTGTCGTGGAAGTCCTGCGGAATTAACGGCTTGATCCGGTCGATATTTTCCGGGGAGTCCACGAACATGGCTTTGGAGACGGTCACGTCGCGGGGCATCTCACCCACTTCACGGTAACGAATCAACATCTTGACCAGGTTACTTTCGAAGATGGTGTAGGGGTTGATGTCCTTATTGGCCGTGTAAATGTAGTCGGGCGTTTCGATCTGGAAGCTAACCTGTAATTTCCGTGACAGGGCCTCTAGGTCGATGTAGTCGTTAAAGCTCAACGCGTGGTTGATCAGGACTTTGCCGGAAACGGTTTGAGCGACCGCCCCGTTGTAGGTCACGGCGTATTGGTCGTCCCCGCTAATGCCGAGCTTTTGGATGTATGGGGCCACACCGGTCAGGGGCCGGCCGCTACACAAGACGACCTTGATGCCTTGCGCGGAAGCGGCCTTCACGGCGTCGATTGTGGCGGGGGCCAGTTCGTTCTTTTCGTTTAACAGGGTGCCGTCGATGTCGATGGCAATCAGTTTAATAGACATGAATTAGTGCTCCTTTGGCTGAATAAGTTGGTTGTTTTGAATGTAGTGACTAAAGTCGTCATAAATCGGTTGGAACAGTTCGGGCGCGTCGTCGCCGGGGTTCAACATCTCCTTAGGGAAGAAGAACCGTTGATCGCCGGTGAACTTGCCCCGCAAGGCGTTGACCAAGTCCGAGACCGTCGACAGTTCCAATAGGGAACCGTCGGGTTGTTGAATCTCGATTTGAGTCAATGGGTGAGACATTTTGGGATCGTACGCGTCGTCGTAGGGCAGGTCGTAGCTGTTGTCCGTGGCGGTATAGTAGTCGGTGTTGAACCCGACCGAGGCGATCTTTTGCCGTAATGGCGTCAATAGCGGTTGGGTTTCGGTGGTGTAAACGGCACTCTTTAGTGGTTTACGGTCCAGAAATCGGTGCGCCAGGTCGGCCAAAATATCGTCGGGCGATTGGCGCCAGTGGGTGAAGTAGGTGGTCAAGACGCCGTCGTCGAGGTACAGGTAATCCTGTAAGTCGAACTCGTGGTTAAAGAACGGCAATAGTAGATGGGGAATGAAGCTCTCGTCGCTCTTGCCTTGCTGATAAAGGTAGTTAGCCCGTGCCAGTAAGTGATCTAAAATCACTTCCATGGCCCGGGAAACCGGGTGGAAGTAGATCTGCTGATACATCTGGAAACGACTCATCACGTAGTCTTCGACCGCGTGCATCCCGTTCATCGCAAAGGCAATTCCGTCTTTGTAGGGGCGCATGACCCGCAAAATTCGGGTGAGGTCGAAGGTCCCGTACTGCGTACCGGTGTAGTAGGCGTCACGTAAGAGGTAGTCCATTCGATCGGCATCAATTTGGCTAGAAATCATTTGGACCACTTGAGGATTAGGGTAAGTCTTCTGAATCACACTGGCCACTTCGGCGGGGAAGGTCGGGCTGACCTTGCGTAAGACCTGATTGACTTCCGTTTCCGGTGACGTCAGAATTTCGGCCGTGATGGCTTCGTGATCGGTATGAAAGATGTGTTCAAAGGTGTGCGAGTATGGGCCGTGGCCGATGTCGTGCAGCAGAGCGGCACACAGGGCGGTCAAGCGCTCGTGGTCGTCCCAACCGCCGTCGCCCGGCACCTTGGTCGGGTAATTGCGTTGGAAGTTGTCACAGATTTGACGGGTGATTTCGTAGACCCCCAAGCAGTGGGCAAACCGAGTATGTTCGGCGCCATGAAAGACCAGTGAAGCGGTCCCTAGCTGCTTGATCCGGCGTAAACGCTGGAATTCGCGGGTGTTAATGAGGTCTAAGATGACCTGATGACGGACATAGATATAGTTATGCACGGGATCGCGAAGCACTTTCTCGTGGGGTAAGCGTGCGGTTGCGTAGGACAACGTGAAGACCTCCTTTAGAGATTAAGGTTGGGTTGCCGCCGGGCCATTTGGGCGGTGGCGTGCGTCAAAGCGGTGGTGAACCGCGGCTGCGTGATTAGACTGGCTAACTTGGCTTGACTGACCCGCACGCCAGTCGCTTCGCTAGCGGTAATGAAGCGCTGCCGGGCGTCGGCTAGGGTGACGGGATGTTGCAGTAAGGCGGCTGTGGTAGTCATGACGGCCGGATCAACGTCCGGGAACCCCCATTGGTTGGGGTGGCCGGCCAATCCGGCACGGTAAAAGTCCTGAACTAACCGGCCGCGGCTGGTTTGATCGCCATCAACGCTGAGGTAGAGCATGGTCACCATGGCGTGCGGATTCCGCCGCTGGGACAGCCCCGCGATCTTTTGACCGTTGACGCTGAGATCGTAATCGCCCGGACAATAGGAGCGGGTGACTTCGAAGTGATCGATGGTGAGTTCCGGCCAAGCTTGCCGGACCAGGGCCATCATTTGGGCGTAGGCCGCGTCGACACTAACGGGTGGCGAGGTCAGGGGACTAAACAGGGACACGTTTAAAACCCCCGCATCGGCCACAACGGCGAGACCGCCAGAGTTACGTAAGACCCAGTTATAGCCGTGAGCCTGGACGGCGCGGATAGCCGCCGGTAAATCGGGAAGCCGTTTATCTTTCAACCCCAAAATGACCGTGGGCGTCATCTCCCAGAAGTGGAGAATGGGTTGTCCCAGTTCCGCCACGAAATCCAAGAGCGCATTGGTATAGCCAAACGCCAGATTTTTCTGATCGGCGGGGATGGGGGTAGTGAGTGTTTGCAGGGACTCGCTTGAAAACGTCAAGGGCAACATGCAAACCGGCCTTCTTTCCTGAAAAGTTCTTATCGTCCCATTATACTAAATTTCAAGCCGAACGTCAGGTCACGGAAATGTGTTGGCGGAAGATCCGGTAAATAAATGGTGACACGTCGTTTTAAGCGGTTTTAGGATCAGTTCGGCGGTGTTGGGGTGGCGAGTTTCAAATTTCGAAGTCGTTCCTCAAATTGAGAAATAGAATATGTAGGTTTTTACCCGTGAATGGACTATAATTAGGCTTGATATGACTCATGGAAAGGAAGGACCGAGAGATGGATCAACTTTCAGCGGGCGTTCCAGTCGCGATTCACTTGGAAACCCACATCAAACAAGACCAAGACGTGTCGGATTACAGTTTAGACGTGGATGGTCAACTGGTCCAGGTGGGGACCAACATGTATCTTCGTTACCTGGAACCGAACCAGGAAACGGGCGAACAGGTTCCCGTGACCATGAAGTTCACGCCGAACGGTGAGATTCACTTGACCCGTAACGCCGAAGCCGAATTACGCCTGCACTTTGTCAGTGGTAAGCGGGTGACGGCGCGTTACCAGACCCCGTATGGCGTGATGCCGATCGAGACGGTGACCCCGTATCTTGAGGCCGATTTCAAGGAACGGCCCTTCAGTGGGAACATCAAGATCGATTACCTCCTTTACGCGGGCGAACAATTAGTCGGGAACTACAAGATTCGATTGCATTTTACGGCGTAAACGAGTATTATATTTCGTAGACTGTGGAAAGGACGTGCACCAGTTTGGAATTAAAAGTCTTTGAGGGCCAGAACAAAAAGGAATTATCAATGATCGAGGTTGCCCACGCCATTTTGTCACAACATGGTGACGTGATGGCTTTTGCCGACTTGGCAAACGCCGTACAGACGTACTTGGGTGACAGCGACAAAGAAATTCGGGAACGGCTGTCCCAATTCTATACGGATTTAAACGTTGATGGTAGTTTCATTTCTCTGGGTGATAACCTTTGGGGACTGCGAACTTGGTATCCGTTTGAATCCATCGATGAAGCAACGGTCCACGCCGAAGAGGACGAGGACCAACCTAAGCGTAAGAAGCGCAAGAAGGTTAACGCCTTTCTGGCCGACACTACGGATGATGACGACGTGATCGATTACGATGACGACGATCCGGAAGATGATACGGACACGACTTATGCCAACGACGATGACGATGATGATGACACCACGGGTGGCAGCACACCGGACTTAGGCAAGTTGCAAAACGGCTTAGGCTTGGATAACGAAGATGAAGAAGACGATACGGAAGACATTCCGGATGGTATTGAAGATCAGTTATCCCAGATGGACGCCCCAGACGACGATGAAGCCGATAACTTAGACTTCTCCGACGATGACGACGAAGCCGATGATGATGACGAAGAGGAAGACGACTCTCAAAAGTAATTGAGACTCGTGCTTGACTTAAGTCTTAAAACCAGGTACTATATTTTTTGGGCTCCTTGCTACTTGTAGCGAGGACAACTGAACGGTTAGCTCCCTATTCCAACGAATAGGGAGTTTTTTATTGGTTTCAGAGCGACCCTAAATAATCTTACAAGGAGCTAGACAATGACCAAATATATTTTTGTGACTGGCGGCGTGGTTTCATCATTAGGTAAGGGGATTGTAGCAGCCTCTCTCGGGCGGTTGTTAAAGAACCGGGGCCTGAACGTAACCATTCAGAAATTTGATCCCTACATTAACGTCGATCCCGGGACGATGAACCCCTACCAACACGGGGAAGTCTTCGTGACCGACGATGGGACCGAAACGGATTTAGACTTAGGTCATTATGAACGGTTCATTGATAACAATCTGAACAAGTACTCAAACGTGACGACTGGTAAGATTTATTCGGAAGTTTTGGAAAAAGAACGCCGGGGCGATTACTTAGGGGCCACGGTGCAGGTCATTCCCCACATCACTGGGATGATCAAAGAAAAGATTATGCGGGCCGGTAAGACGCTGGGCGCCGACTTCGTGATTACCGAAATCGGTGGGACCGTGGGGGACATCGAATCCCAACCCTTCCTGGAAGCCATTCGGCAGATGAAGAGTGAAGTCGGCGACGAGAACGTGGTTTACATTCACACCACGTTGGTCCCTTACTTACACGCGGCTCACGAAATGAAGACCAAGCCGACGCAACACTCCGTGCGGGAATTGCGGAGCATCGGGATCCAACCGAACATCTTGGTCGTCCGGACGGAAAAGCCGATTACCGACGACATGCGGCAAAAGATTGCGTTGTTCTGTGACGTGAAGCCATCGGCCGTGGTTGAATCCATGGATGTGCCGACGATTTACTCGATTCCGTTACGGTTGCAAGAACAAGGATTTGACCAGTTGGTCTTAGACCACTTCAAGGTTGACGCGCCGAAGGCCGACATGAACGCCTGGTCCAAGATGGTTGCGCACATGCAAAATCTGAAGCGGACCATCAAGATTGCTTTGGTTGGGAAGTACGTGGCCTTGCATGATGCTTACATTTCGGTCGACGAAGCCTTGCAACACGCGGGTTACCCGGTGGATGCCAAGATTGATCTGTCAATGATCGATGCCGAAAAGATCACGGCGGATAACGTCGCCGACCTTCTGGGCGACACCGATGGTATCATCGTCCCTGGTGGATTTGGTGACCGGGGGATCGAAGGCATGGTGACGGCCATTCGTTACGCCCGGGAACAGGACGTGCCATTCTTGGGAATCTGCCTGGGGATGCAAGTGGCCAGCATCGAATTTGCGCGCGACGTCCTGGGTTACAAGGACGCCAACTCCACGGAAATGGATCCGGACACCCAACACAAGATTATTGACCTGATGGCCGACCAAGCCGACGTCCACGAGATGGGCGGAACGCAACGGTTGGGCCTGTACCCTTGCAAGTTAAAGAAGGGCAGTGTAGCGGCCAAGGCGTACGACGACCAGGACATTATTCAGGAACGTCACCGTCACCGTTACGAATTCAATAACCAGTACCGGGCTGAAATGGCGGCCAAGGGCCTGGTCTTCTCCGGGACGTCACCTGACGATCACCTGGTTGAAGTGATTGAATTGCCAGAAAAGAAGTTCTTCGTGGCGGCCCAATACCACCCAGAATTTCTTTCCCGGCCGAACCGTCCCGAAGGCTTGTTCCGGGACTTTATCGCGGCGGCCAGCAAGGAAGTTCAAGACTAAAACAGTTAATTTAAGTTAAGTGAGAGGGCTAGGCTATTGACAATTTTGTCAGTGACCTAGCCCTTTTTTTGCAATGATTGAAAACCGAACTTTTAAATGACTTTTTCAATGGATTCTGCTGGTTTCAAGGTAAGTTACCGGCCATACGGGAATCAAAACGAGCGTCGCTTAGGTTCCTTTAAAGGTCAACCGGGTATAGTAAAGGTAATAGGAGCTTTGATTTTCGAATCCTAAAAAAACTAATCGAGGAAACGTGACCGAAATTCGACCACCGGTTTATCATCAATTTCTCAGAATTAGAAGACCAGAAGAACCGTGTAACCGCTTTAACCCGATTTTTAGCCGCTTCGGCTCGGTTTTTTGGCCCCCCAATATTACAATTTTGCTGAAATCTCGGGAAACGGTTGTCTTTTTGCCGCGCATTATTTATCATTATAGCTGACTGTATGGAGTCATCTATGAGAGATAAGTTTAAGTGAGGATCGCATCACGATGAAAAAAATGATAATTCATGGCGGCCAACGCCTAACCGGAGAGGTTACCATTGGTGGCGCCAAAAACAGCACAGTCGCACTCATTCCGGCCGCAATTTTAGCGGACACGCCGGTTCGTTTTGATATGGTTCCGGATATCCTGGATGTGCACAACTTGATGCTGATTTTAAAATCCATGAACGTCCACTCGACGTTTGAAGACGGGGTCCTGACTATTGACCCAACGGAAATCGTGGAGGCCCCATTACCAAGTAAAGCAATTAAGAGTTTACGTGCATCATACTATTTCATGGGCTCATTATTGGGTCGGTTCCAACGCGCAACGTTAAGTTTTCCCGGTGGTGACAACATTGGGCCCCGCCCCATTGACCAGCACATCAAGGCCTTTAAGGCGTTGGGGGCTTCGGTCAGTGAACGGGACAATACCGTTCATATCACGACCGGTCCCGCCGGATTGCACGGCGCTCGGATCTTTTTGGACGTGGTATCGGTCGGTGCGACCATTAATTCTATTTTGGCAGCGGTTAAAGCTGAGGGGACCACGGTGATTGAAAATGCCGCGAAAGAACCCGAAATCATTGATATCGCCACGTTCTTGAATAACATGGGCGCCCACGTGCGGGGAGCCGGAACCGACGTGATTCGGATTGAAGGGGTTAGTACGTTGCGGGCGATGAACACCCACACGATTATTCCCGACCGGATCGAAGCCGGGACCTACCTGTCCATGGCGGCGGCCATTGGTGACGGAATCGTGATTAAAAACGTGATTCCGGAACACTTGGAGTCCTTTACGGCCAAAATGATTGAAATGGGCGTTCACCTGGAAATCGACGAGGACAGTATTTTTGTGCCGCGTTCGGAAAACCTGAAACCAATTCAGGTTAAAACGATGCCGTTCCCGGGGTTTGCGACCGATTTACAGCAGCCTTTAACGCCACTATTGATGTGTGCCAAGGGGAGTAGTGTCGTAATCGATACCATTTATCCCAAGCGGATCAAGCACATTGCGGAGTTACGAAAAATGGGCGCCAACATTCGCTCCGAAAACGACATGATTGTTGTCGATCCGTCGACGCACCTGGTTGGCAGTGAAGTCCAAGCCGGGGAAATCCGGGCCGGGGCTTCGTTGGTAATTGCCGGACTCATGGCGCAAGGCACGACGGTGATCGATAACGCCGACAATATTTTGCGGGGGTATGACCGCATCGTTCAAAAACTGACGGCGCTAAATGCCGACGTGAGTATTCAAAGCGCAGCCACTTTAGTTGAGGACGGCCAAGATTAGGCATTGCTGAGAACATCGTTTCATGCTATAATGTGACGGTTGACGATTAAAATCAATCTCTGGTCCAGTCAATGGGCTAGGGCAAAAGGAGCGTATTACATTATGAAAAAGGGTATTCATCCAGATTACCGGGAAGTTGTCTTCCAAGACTCTTCTACTGGTTACAAGTTCTTGTCCGGTTCGACGGCAACGTCTGACGAAACGGTTGAATGGGAAGACGGCAACACTTACCCATTGATCCGGGTTGAAATCACTTCTGATTCCCACCCATTCTACACGGGTAAGCAAAAGTTTACTCAAGCCGATGGTGCGGTCGACCGTTTCAACAAGAAGTACGGTCTTACCAACAACTAAAGCAAGTTCTGAAGTCCTTCTGCCATTGGCAGGGGGCTTTTTTTGTGACCAAAATGAGTGATCAGGGCGCACCACGTTCCGTGGGGTGCCCTTAATTTAAAAGTTAACGACTCGTTTTTGCGTTTTTCCTCTGTTGTCGCGAGTTTTTCGTATACTTTTGCCCAAAGACCGTTACCTTTGCGCAAGTCATTCGTTGTTCGGGTAGGGGAGGGGGAATCATGAACTTAAGACAATACGAGCAGCTGCTCGACCGGCTAGCAGTCGATTTGCGGCATTATCTTTGACACCGGGGGCTGGACTCGGAAACGGCCGCGGACGTGGTTTAGAATGGCTTTGTGAAGGTTCTCGAGGCCGATCTGTTTTTACTTGGCGATCAACTGCGACCATATCTGTACCGAGCGGCCAGTTAGTTGGGAATCGTGGCGCTTCAAGGGGCTACCAAAATAAATTTAAAATTTATTGAAATAACGATAAATACCCTCAGACTGCGGTTAGGGCTAGGTAATCACTCGATTAGTTAACAGCTAATTTTAGCGAACGGGCTTGACAGCTTGGCCGATAAGTTTTAAATTAATGTCATTCAGATGAGATAGCAATGAAAATTAAATGAGATTTCGCGGTGAAAAGATGAGTAACGCCGCCGACCGTGCCAAGAGAACCCCTGGGTGATGTGAAGGGGTGACGGTCCAAGCGTGAAGAATGGTCTTTGAGCGATATACCGGTGAGCCTTAAGGTTAAGCGGTATTGGTCTGGTTCCCATTATCGAACCCGAGTATAGCTATGGCTGTACTTAGTGAGTTATCTGGCGTGAGCTGGGTAAAAATTAAGGTGGTACCGCGAGATTATTCGCCCTTGACTAAGAGATTAGTCGAGGGCGATTTTTTGTATCAGAGTGCGTCCAGGGGCGGTCAGCGGGCGAGCATTAAGGCCAATAGTGGATTTATCCCCGGGCTTAGGGGATGAATTCACTATTGGGATTAAGCGGAGCCCGTTGCCCCTGGTAAGCACGTTTCGACGGCCGCAGATGACGCTAGTATCAGGGCAAGACACTATCACTTACAAGTAATCGCTGGAGAAAGGCTAATTGCTCAATCGGGGTTAAGCGGAGCCAGTTGCCCGTCAGGAGCACGTTTCAGCGGCCGCGGATAACGCCAGTCTAGAGGAAAGGACGAGCAGTCAATGACCAGTGTTCTATTGGGATTAAGCGGAGCCCGTTGCCCCTGGTAAGCACGTTTCAGTGGCCGCAGATGGCGCTAGTCTAGGGCCGAGAAACCAACACTTGCTAGCAATGATCAGTGTTCTAGTGGGGTTAAGCGGAGCCGGTTGCCCGTCAGGAGCACGTTTCAGCGGCCGCAAATGACGCCCCTCTCAGGCGATAAGCTAGCCCGTCCTAATCAGTGATGCGTAAACACGGCTAATTAGTGAACCAGCGAAACTACCTAAACTTTCAGCAGTCAATTTTAAGGAGGACGTTTTTATGCCAGTACAAACACAAGTGAAGTATCCAAACCGTTTCGATATTGTCGGGAGTTTCTTACGTCCCGCCCGGCTCAAGCGGGCCCGGGCCGATTTCGCCGCGGGAAAGCTCGACCAAGCGGGCTTAACCGAAGTAGAGGACGATGAGATTAAACGGTTGGTGGCCAAGGAAGTCGAGTTAGGCTTGACGGACGTGACCGACGGCGAGTTTCGGCGGAGCTGGTGGCACCTCGATTTTCTGGCTGGCCTGACCGGCGCCGACTTCTTTACCCCGGATCACGGGTTCATCTTTAACGGTCAGGAAACACGCAAGGGTGGCATCCGCATTACCGGAAAGGTTGGGTATAATCCGAACCATCCGTTCTTTAAGGGGTTCGAGTTCCTAAACAACCTGGTGCCAGCCAACGTAACCGCTAAGCAAACCATTCCCAGTCCGTCGGTCCTATTCCCCAACGAAGATGCCGAGATTTACGATGAGTATTACCATCACGATTTCAACGCGTTCTTAGCCGATGAGATTCAGGCTTACCAGGCCACCATTCAGCACTTTTACGACCTGGGCTGTCGGTACCTCCAACTCGACGATACGTCCTGGGGGATGTGGGCTAGCTTTTCCGACAAGGTGATCAACCCCGATTTAAAACCGTTATGCGAAGCCGCCGTAACCGCCATCAACGCGATTGCCGACAACAAACCGGCCGACCTGACGTTGACCATGCACGTTTGTCGGGGAAACTACGATTCCAATTGGGCCGGGGCGGGGTCCTACGATCCCGTAGCCGACTACTTAGCCCAGCTACACATCGACGGGTACTTCTTGGAATACGACGATGAACGCTCCGGGGGCTTTGAGCCGTTAGCTAAATTGGCGGCGAACGGCCGGGACCAACGCGTGGTCCTCGGATTGGTCACTACCAAGCAACCGGCGTTAGAACCCGTGACCACGTTGAAGCAGCGCTTAACCGCGGCCAGCCAGTATTATCCGCTGGATCGGTTGTGTTTATCCCCGCAGTGCGGGTTTGCCTCGACCGAGGAGGGGAACCATCTGAGCGAAGACGATCAGTGGCAAAAATTGAATTTAGTGGTTCAAACGGCGAAGGCCGTTTGGCCGGAAGCATAGACGTTCAGGAAGAGAGACGCGGCGAACCGTACAGAGAACCTAGGAATTGCTGAGACTAGGTCGGTTAGCCCGTTGAAAATGAGCCTGAGAACACGCGTCACGGGAGCACTCGTTAACAGCAAATGAGGTTCCGGGAGACCGGAATAAACCTTGGGTGGTACCACGAGCAGTCGTCCCGAGACAACGTCACGTTGTCCGGGGCGATTTTTTAAATCAGAGAGGAAGAGTTCTAATGACCAAATTCAATACTAAATTAATTCACAGCCAATCACAAAACGACAACCAAACGGGGGCCGTCAACGTGCCGATCTACACTTCCACGACCTACGCCTTTCCTAGCGTCGCCGACAAGCCAACTTGGGACTATTCGCGTTCTGGTAACCCAACGCGCGACTACCTGGAAAATCAGGTGGCGGCCTTAGAGAACGGCGCCCATGGGTTTGCCTTTTCCTCGGGAATGGCCGCCATCCACGCGGTCCTCGCCATCTTCAAACCCGGTGATCATATCCTGGTTAGTGACACCATTTACGGCGGGACCTTCCGGCTGATCAACGACTTCTTCAAACGCTGGCAACTGGAGTTTACCGAGGTCGACACGCAGGATTTAAAGGCGGTTCAAGCCGCCATTCGGCCCAACACCAAGGCCATCTATTTTGAAACGTTCTCCAACCCCCTCCTGAAGGTCACCAGCGTCAAAGCGATTGCCAAGATTGCCCACGACCACGGTTTATTGACCATCGTGGACAACACCTTCTTAACGCCCTACCTCCAACGGCCGTTAGACCTGGGGGCCGACCTGGTGATTCACTCCGCGACCAAGTACCTGGGTGGGCACTCCGACGTGATCGCCGGCATCGTGGTCACCAAGACCGACGAACTCGCCGAACAAGTTTACTTTAATCAAAACGGAATTGGTGGGGTGCTGTCACCGGAAGACGCCAATCTGGTGCGCCGGGGAATTCAAACGTTGGGCGTGCGGTTAGACCGGCATTTAAGCAACGCCAGCAAGATTGTTGAATTTTTGGAATCCCGTGACGAAATCGCCAAGGTCTACTACCCGGGCATCGTCGGTACACCCGATCACGAGATTGCCAAGGCCGAAACGGATGGGTACGGCGGTATCGTGTCGTTTGACCTGCGGCCGGGACTGGATTCAACTAAGTTCGTTGAAAGTTTGCACCTGATTTTGTTGGCCGAAAGTCTGGGGGCTGTGGAAAGCCTGATTGAATTACCGTACAAGATGACTCACGCCGAATTATCCGAAGAAGAACAGTTAAAGGCGGGCATTACTCACCAATTAGTACGGTTGTCAGTGGGCTTAGAAGATGCGGACGACCTGATTGCCGACCTGAAGCAGGGCCTCGACCAAGTCGCCCAAGCGTAAGGGGGGCGTAGCCTGTGTGGCAGATTATTCAAACCGCTAGTCCGCAGTTGATTAAGGCGGGGCTGAAGTACACGATTCCCATTGCGTTGATTGCGTTTGCGATTGGACTAGCGATTGCGCTGGTGACCGCGTTGATCCGGTTATCGTCAAAACGGGGTGGGTTTCTGGCCATCAAAGTGCTTTTTCGCTTCTACGTCTGGGTCTTTCGGAGTACCCCATTGTTGGTGCAACTATTCATCGTGTATTTTGGTCTGCCGTACCTTAAGATTCGGGGCCTGTCCCCCCACGGGATTCAACTCGATCCGGTGGTTGCCGGAATTTTGACGTTTTCGTTAAACACCGGGGCTTACTGTTCTGAAACCATCCGTGCGTCGATCCTGTCGATCGACCAGGGTCAATGGGAGGCCGCCTACTCCATCGGGATGACCCGCACCATGGCGTTGTTTCGGATCATCCTGCCGCAAGCGATTCGCATCTCGTTGCCGCCGCTGGCCAACAGCTTTATCAGCCTAGTTAAGGACACTTCGTTGGCAGCATCGATCACCATCGTGGAAATGTTTGAGGTCAGCCAGCAGATTGCGGCGCAGAATTACCAGCCGCTGGTGATGTACATGTTAGTCGCCGTGTATTATGCCGTTTTCTGTACGGTACTGACCTGGTTGCAGGGCTACTTAGAAAAAGTCACGTCACGCTATATCGTGGCGAAGTAGGAGGTCGCGATGTTAAAAGTCAGTCAGTTAACTAAAAGTTTTGGCGACCAAGAGGTCCTCCACGGCCTGACCACCAGTTTTCCTGACCACCAGACGACGGTGATCTTAGGCCCGTCCGGCTCGGGAAAATCGACGCTGTTGCGGTCGTTGAACTTCCTCGAGCGGCCGGAAAGTGGGCATTACGACTTCGACGGCGAGAATCTCGATTGGTCGCAGCCCATCGGTAACGCGACGATTTTACAGATTCGTCGTCACACGGAAATGGTGTTTCAGGGCTATAATCTGTTTCCCCATTTATCGGTGTTAAAGAATATCACGGAGGGGCCGATTCACGTTCTGCACCACGAGAAGGCGGCCGCTCAGACCGAAGCCCGGCAATTATTGGCTAAGGTGGGGTTAGCGGATAAAGCTAACGAGTACCCAAGCCAGCTCTCCGGGGGCCAGTCACAACGGGTTGCCATTGCGCGATCGCTAGCGATGCACCCGGAATATATCTTCCTAGACGAGCCGACCAGCGCGCTGGATCCGGAGCTCGAACTGGGGGTCCTCAAGGTGTTGTTGCAGATTGCTAAGGAGAAACAATCGATGATTATTGTGACCCACAACTTAGCGTTTGCCCGGCAGGTCGCCGATAAGATCCTGTTTGTGGAAAACGGGCACATCCTGTTCGACGGGCCTAACCAGGACTTCTTCGGCACGCAGAATCAACGTATTTTAGACTTTATCTCGGCGATGACCTTTTCGGACCTTGCCGAGAATTAGACCCAGAGAAATGAGGCATTGAGGATGAAGATTAAACGATTACGACTTTTGACGTTAGGGTTAGCGGTCCTGACCACGGGGGCGTTGCTAACGGCCTGCGGGGCCAAACAAAGTTCTGCCAACAACGGGGGATATCAATCGGAATTAAAGCAGAGCAAGACCCTAACGATTGGCCTGGAAGGAACCTACCCGCCATATTCCTACCGTAAGAACGGCAAGTTGACCGGGTTTGAAGTTGATTTGGGCAAGACTGTTGCCAAACGGCTGGGCTTGAAGGCGCAGTTTGTGCCGACCAAGTGGGACAGTCTGGTCGCCGGCCTGGGCAGTGGTAAGTTTGATACGGTCTTAAACAACATCACCCAAACGCCGGAGCGGAAGAAACAGTATCTGTTTTCGACGCCGTACGTCTACTCGAAGTACGTGTTGATTACGGCCAAGAAAAATACGAGTATCCAAAAGTTGAGTGACGTGAAGGGCAAAAAGTTAGCCGAGGGGACCGGGACGGATAACGCCATCGTGGCCAAGAAGTTAGGCGCCACGATTTCTCCGTCCGGTGAATTTGCGACCACCCTGGATCTGGTCAGAGAGGGGCGAGCCGATGCCACCATTAATGCCGAGTCGGCGCTATTGACCTACAAAAAGAGCAACGATATTCAAGGGCTGAAATATCGGGTTTTGACCAACCAGGAACAGGCGCCAGCCAAGATTTCGGCGTTGTTCAACCAGAAAGACCAGAAGCTACAAGCCAAGTTCAATCAGGAGTTAAAGCAGTTGCGTCAGGATGGTACGTTGAAGAAGTTGTCGGTGAAGTACTTCGGGAGCGACATTACGACCGAGTAGGAGACAGTTGGCGGTCGGAAAGTGAAGGTATTGCGTCAGGTACTTTTAATGGGGGATGGTGGTAGACTAAATGGTAAATCCAGTTTTGCGAGATAGCTGCTTGTCGGTAATTGACTAATACAATTACTAGGGTTATATTTTCCAATTGATTAAGCGATCATCGTTAAATCATACTAAGTTGCTATCAAGACCAGTGTGAGCTGGAGAGCAAGGCAGAAAATGAGCTCAGGGGTGAAATTTATCTTGGTCGACGTTTCTTGTCGGCCTAGACAAAGGTCGGACTTCAAGACCCAGTCTATGGGGCTTGAAGCCGTGCCCACCCCGTTCCAGCTCGTTTTCTGCCTTGCTCGGAAGCGCCTGACTCACAACCAATTTCATGTATTCTTGCCCCAACCTCTATTGACATCCCCGGGAAAGTTGCGTACACTTAGTCCAATTAAACAAGCACCTTTAAATTGGTCCTGTGAGACTGAGAAGGGGAACGTGTTTTTTTGAGGAAGTCCCTAACACTCTTTTGCAGGAGCAGTGTGGGGACTTTTTTTGTGGCCCCCGCGAAGCGACTCACTGAATCGAGAAAGAAGGCCGGCCAATATGGCTCGAGAGATTGTGGATGCGGTCACCATGCGCCGCGCACTAACTCGGATTACTTACGAGATTATTGAACAGAATAAGGGCGTGGGTGACCTGGTCCTGGTGGGCATCAAGACTCGGGGTATTTATCTGGCCCAGCGGATTGCCGAACGGCTCCAACAGTTGGAGAACGTGACGGTCCCCGTGGGCACGTTAGACATCACGTTGTACCGGGACGATCAACCCCACACGGTCGACGTGGCGGGGCCGGCCCGGGTGAACGGGGCCGACATTCCCGTGGCCATTACCGGCAAACACGTGATTTTAGTCGATGACGTCCTGTTCACGGGACGCACGGTTCGAGCGGCGTTAGATGAACTGATGACGTTGGGCCGACCCGCTAAAACGTCATTGGCCATTCTGGTTGACCGGGGGCACCGGGAACTACCGATTCGCCCGGATTTTGTGGGTAAGAACATCCCCACCGCGTTAACGGAACAGGTCGCCGTACTGTTGACCGAGTGTGACGGGCGGGACGCCATTCAACTGACGCAGGTAACGTAAAAGTGAATAATTAGCCATTTAATTGTTTCCAGAGAGGAACGAAACGGCCGGGACCTAACCTAACTGGGCCCTTTTTGAAGCAGCCGTCGTCTAGCCTTTCTGTAAGCAATTACAGGGAGGCTAGACTTTTTCTTTGGGCCAAAACGAAAGGGAGACGGAAACGATGGAACAAACAAACGACTTAGTTAGTGTGGACCAATTCAATAATCAAGATGTGATGGCAATTTTACATCAGGCGCAGGCCTTTCAGGCGGGCGCAACCGTTCAGCTAAAGCGACCGACGTTTGCGATGAACTTATTTTTTGAGAATAGCACGCGGACACACACCAGTTTTGAGATGGCCGAACGCCGGTTAGGCCTGCAAGTCCTGGCGTTTGACCCCAAGACTAGTTCGATGACCAAGGGCGAAAGCTTACTAGATACGCTAAAAACCATTCAGGCCATCGGGGTGGACTTAGCGGTGGTCCGGCACCCCCAAAACGCCTACTACCGGCCCCTGGTTCAGGCCGGCTTGGGCCTTAGCTTGATCAACGCGGGGGATGGCAGCGGCCAGCACCCGTCCCAGTCGTTACTGGACATGTTGACGATTTATCAGGAATTTGGCCACTTCGACGGGTTAAAAATTGCCATCGTTGGTGATATCAGCCATTCCAGAGTGGCACGGTCCAACATGGAATTGCTCACGCAACTGGGCGCTACGGTCTACTTCAGTGGGCCCAAACATTGGATCACCAACGACTTTACGGCTTACGGGACCTACCAACCGCTGGACGACCTAGTCAAGGAGATGGACGTCTTGATGTTCCTGCGGGTGCAACACGAACGTTTAGCTGCGGACAGTAACGCCGCCTTTGATGCCGCCGACTATCACCAGCGCTACGGGTTGACGTTAGCTCGGGCCGCTAAGATGCCGGCGCACGCCATCATCATGCACCCGGCCCCGGTCAACCGGGGCGTCGAACTGGCTAGCGAACTGGTCGATGCACCGCAATCCCGAATCTTTCAACAGATGACTAACGGTGTGTACGTTCGGATGGCCATGATTGCCCAGTTACTAGCTCACCGCGGGTTAGTAAACGTTGACCAATTGGAGGTGTAACCATGACGACCACGTTGATTCGCAACGCCCAAATTCTGCAACACGATCAACTGCAAGTAACCGACGTCCGCATCCAAGACGGGCGGATTCAGACTATCGGGCCCGATCTAGCCGTGCAATCCGGTTCGGCCACCCAGGTGATCGACGCCCACCGGCACTTTCTCAGTCCCGGGTTGGTCGACGTCCACGTGCATTTACGCGACCCCGGACTGACCGCCAAGGAAACCATTGAAACCGGAACGTTGGCCGCGGCGCACGGCGGGTTTACCACCATCGGGGCGATGCCCAACGTTGACCCGGTCCCGGACACGCCGGCCAAGGTGACCGCAATGATGACTCGCAATCAAGAAAAAGCCCACGTTCACGTCGCCCAGTACGCCAGTATCACCACCGGTCGGGCGGGGAACCAACTCGTCGACTTTGCCGGGGTCAAGGCCGCCGGGGCCTTTGCCGTCAGTAACGACGGGTCCGGCGTTCAGACCGCCGAGACCATGTATCGAGCCATGTGTGGTGCCGCCAAAGCCGGTTTACCGTTAGCCGCCCACGTGGAGGACGACTCGCTGACCCACCACGGCGTCATGAACGCCGGACCGGTGGCCAAACGGCTAGGACTGCCGGGAATTCCCAACGTGGCCGAGTCCGCGCAACTGGCTCGCGACCTGATGCTGGCCGAGGCCAGCGGGGTGCACTACCACGTCTGCCACGTGTCGACCGCCCAAAGCGTTCGGGTGATTCGCGAGGCTAAACGGGCGGGGATTCATGTAACCTGTGAGGTGTCGCCACACCATTTATTACTGACCGATGCGGACATTACCGAGGACAATCCCATGTTAAAGATGAACCCACCGTTGCGGTCACCGGCCGACCGTGCCGCCTTATTAGCCGGATTGTTGGACGGGACCATCGACATGATTGCCACCGATCACGCGCCGCACACCGCCGCACAAAAGCAAGGGTCGATGACCACTGCCGCCTTTGGGATTACCGGGTTGGAGACGGCCTTTGCCACGTTGTACACCCATCTGGTCAAGCCGCGACTCTTAACGCTGGGGCAATTGGTGAACCTGATGAGTACCCGGCCAGCGCGGTTATTTGGCCTGAACGCCGGGGAACTCAAGGTCGGGGCGCCGGCCGACCTTGCACTGTTTGATCTCAATCGGGCCTACACCATTGACACCCAAAAGATGTGTTCCAAGGGTCGCAATTCGCCGTTTATTGGTTGGCACGTGGTGGGGGCCACGTTGTTAACACTAGTGGCCGGTAAAGTCGCCTACAGAAAGGAAAATTAGCATGCAACGATACTTAGTTTTAGCGGACGGGACCGTTTATCCCGGCACCGGTTTTGGGGCGCCCGCCACGACGATGGGAGAGCTGGTCTTTAATACGGGGATGAGTGGGTATCAGGAATCCATCACCGACCAGTCCTATAACGGGGAAATCCTGATGTTTACCTACCCGTTGATCGGCAACTACGGCATTAACCGCGACGATCACGAGTCGATTCACCCGACATGCCGGGGTGTGGTGGCCCACGAGGTTGCCCGGCGCCCCAGTAACTGGCGCTGTGACGAAACGCTGGATGCCTACCTGAAGACTAACGGCATTCCGGGAATTACCGGCATCGATACCCGTGCCGTTACCAAACATATTCGCACGCAGGGCGCCATGCGCGCGGCCATCGTCGATTCGGTCACGGACGCCGTGCACCAACAACTCCAACGACCGGTTGATCAAACCCATGAAGTCGCCGAGAGTTCGACGGCCAACGCTTATCCCAACCCGGCGACCGGGTTGAACGTGGTGGTGGTCGACTTCGGTCTCAAACATTCCATCTTACGCGAACTGGCTAAGCGCCATTGCAACTTGACCGTTTTACCGTACAACACCACGGCCAGTGAAATTATGGCCCTGAATCCCGATGGTGTGATGTTGACTAACGGGCCCGGCGATCCTAAGGACGTCCCAGGGGCCTTACCGATGATTCGCGAGATTGAACAACACGTGCCACTCTTTGGCATCTGTCTGGGCCACCAACTCTTTGCGTTAGCCAACGGCGCCGACACCTTCAAGATGAAGTTCGGGCACCGCGGGTTCAACCATCCGGTTCGTGACTTACGGACCGGGCGGATCGATTTCACCTCACAGAACCACGGTTACGCGGTCGCCCGCGAGTCGTTGGCTCAGACCGAGTTGACCGTGACCCACGAGGAGATTAACGATGGGACCGTTGAAGGCTTGCGGCACAATCGCTACCCCGCCTTTTCCGTCCAGTATCACCCGGACGCGGCCCCGGGCCCGCACGATGCCGCCCACATTTTTGATGACTTTATTGACTTGATGCACGCCCACCAGACGACGAAAAAGGAGCACAAGTAATGCCAAAACGCACGGATATTCATAAGATTATGGTGATTGGGTCCGGGCCGATTATCATCGGTCAGGCCGCGGAATTTGACTACTCGGGGACCCAAGCGTGCTTGGCGCTAAAGGAACTGGGTTACCAGGTGGTACTGGTCAACTCGAACCCGGCGACGATTATGACCGATAAAGAAATTGCCGATCGAGTTTACCTGGAACCCATCACGTTGGAATTTGTGTCACAGATTTTACGCAAGGAACACCCCGACGCCATCTTACCCACGTTGGGCGGCCAGCAGGGGTTGAACATGGCCATGGAACTTTCTAAGTCGGGCATCTTAGACGAGCTGAAGATTGAGCTATTGGGGACCAAGCTTAGTGCCATCAACCAGGCCGAGGACCGTGAGCAGTTCAAGGAACTGATGGAACAACTGGGCGAACCGGTCCCGGCGTCGAGTAGCGCAACGACGGTGGCCGAAGCCGTGGCCTTTGCCCAACGGGAAGGGTACCCGGTCATCGTCCGGCCGGCCTTCACCATGGGCGGCACCGGTGGTGGCATCGCCAACAATGAAGCGGAATTACGCACCATTGCCGAAAATGGTCTGTCGTTATCGCCGGTCACCCAGGTCTTAATCGAGCAAAGTATTGCCGGCTATAAGGAAATTGAGTTTGAAGTCATGCGCGACGCCGCGGATCACGCGTTGGTGGTTTGTGGCATGGAGAATTTCGACCCCGTGGGGATTCACACCGGGGACTCCATCGTTTACGCGCCGATTCAAACGTTAGCGGACCGCGAAGTTCAGATGCTGCGGGATGCGGCCCTGCGGATTATTCGGGCGTTAAAGATCGAAGGGGGCTGTAACGTCCAACTGGCCCTTGACCCACAGAGTTTTCGGTATGACGTGATTGAGGTGAACCCGCGGGTCAGCCGCTCGTCGGCGTTGGCCTCCAAGGCGACGGGTTACCCGATTGCCAAGATGGCGGCCAAGATTGCCGTGGGCTTACACCTCGACGAACTGAAAAATCCGGTCACCGGGACCACCTACGCGCAATTCGAGCCGGCCTTAGACTACGTAGTCTGCAAGATTCCGCGCTGGCCGTTTGATAAATTCACCCAGGCCGATCGGCGGCTAGGGACTCAAATGAAGGCCACCGGGGAGGTCATGGCGATTGGCCGGAACATCGAAGAGGCGACGCTTAAGGCCGTGCGGTCACTGGAAATTGGCGTGCACCACATCATTGAACCGGCCTTGAAGTCGGTCGACCAGGCAACCCTCGAAGATAAATTAGTCCACGCCCAAGACGACCGGTTGTTTTATTTGGCCGAAGCCTTACGCCGCGGTTACTCGCTGGAACGGCTCCATGTCTTGACTCAGATCAACGTTTTTTTCCTGGATAAGCTCTTACACATCGTCGAACTGGAACGGGACCTCAGCGCCCACGTCAACGATCTAGCGGTCCTGACCATCGCTAAGCGCAACGGGTTCGCCGACGCGACGGTGGCTGACCTTTGGCACGAGACACCGGACCAGGTCCGAACCTTCAGAGAAACCCATCACCTGACGCCAGTTTACAAGATGGTCGACACCTGTGCCGGGGAATTTGCCTCCAGTACCCCGTACTTCTATGGCACCTATGAACTGGAAAACGAAAGCGTCGTTAGCAACAAGCCGTCCGTATTGGTATTAGGATCGGGTCCGATTCGCATCGGCCAAGGGGTGGAGTTCGATTACGCCACGGTGCACTCGGTTAAGGCGATTCAAAAGGCCGGTTACGAGGCCATCATCATGAACAGCAATCCCGAGACCGTATCGACCGACTTTTCCATCTCCGATAAGCTGTACTTCGAACCGCTAACGCTCGAAGACGTGTTGAACGTGGTCGAATTGGAACGTCCCCTGGGGGTCATCGTTCAGTTTGGCGGCCAGACCGCAATTAACCTGGCGGCCCCGTTAGAACGCCACGGGGTTAAGATTCTGGGAACTAGCGTGGCCGACGTTAACCGGGCCGAAGACCGTGACGCCTTTAATCGGGTCATCGAAGACCTGCAGATTCCCCAACCGGCGGGGGATACGGCCAGCGACGAGGCCACGGCCTTAGCGATTGCCGACCGGTTGGGGTACCCCGTGTTGGTGCGGCCCAGCTACGTGTTAGGGGGACGGGCCATGGAAATCGTGACCCAACGCGCCGACCTCGACCATTACATGCATAACGCGGTCCAGGTCTCCCACGACCACCCGGTTTTGATCGACCGGTATTTGGTGGGTAAGGAATGTGAAGTCGATGCAATCTGTGACGGGGAAACGGTGCTGATTCCGGGCATCATGGAACACATCGAACGGGCCGGGGTCCACTCCGGTGATTCGATGGCGGTCTACCCGCCGCAATCGTTGTCGGTGGCGGTCCAGAAACAAATCGTCCGGTACACGGAACAACTGGCTAAGGCGTTGAATTGCATTGGGATGATGAACATTCAATTCGTGATTCACGACGAGCAGGTTTACGTGATCGAGGTGAACCCCCGGGCCAGTCGAACGGTGCCCTTCTTGAGTAAGGTCACCGATATCTCGATGGCCCAGGTCGCCACCCGGGTCATTTTAGGGCAGTCCTTACGCGACCAGGGTTACCATAACGGGTTGGTGCAACCGGGAGCGCTGGTACACGTCAAGGCACCGGTCTTCTCGTTTTCTAAGCTCAACCGGGTGGATAGCCTGCTGGGACCGGAAATGAAGTCGACCGGTGAGGTCATGGGTAGCGATCGCACGTTGGCCAAGGCCCTCTACAAAGCCTTCGAAGCCGCCAAGTTGCACGTGCCAAGTCACGGTAACGTCTTGATTACCGTCCGCGATGCGGATAAACCGGAAGCTGTTAAATTAGCGCGCCGGTTCCATAACTTGGGGTACCAGCTGTTAGCCACGCCAGGAACGGCGGCCTGTTTGACAAACAACCAGTTACCCGTACGGATTGTGGACAAGATTGCGACCGGTGAGCACGACTTGTTGCAACAAATGGAAGCCGGTCAGATTCAGGTGGTCATCAACACGATTTCGGACGAGGGCCATGCGGCCGACGACGGCGCGGTGATCCGCAACACGTCGATTGCGCACGGGGTGCCGTTGTTTACGGCGTTGGATACCGTGGCCGCGATCTTGCAAGTGTTGGAATCCAGGTCGTTTGTCACACAGGCCTTGTAAAAGAGTGGGCCCCAAGGCGGTTAGTCGGTGAGCATTAAGGCCGCTAATCAGATTATCCTGGGCTTGGATAATTTGATTAGCGGATTTAAGCGGAATTGACTGCCTTGGGGGCCACGTTTCGACACCAGAGTGGGTGCCTACCGGGGATTAAGCGGAACCGGCTGCCCCGGCTGGCACGTCTCGACACCGGAGTGGGGGCCTAACAGGGATTAAGTGGAATCGGCTAACCTATTTCGGTGAGCGAACGGTCACATATATATAGGAGGAAACCATGGAACGATTAAGCGTCAATTTAGCGGGGGTTACCTTGAAGAACCCGGTGATGCCGGCAAGTGGGACGGCCGCCTACGGCCAGGAGTTGGCCCAGCAACTGGATTTGAACGAATTGGGTGGTTTGGTGATCAAGTCGACCACGGCCCAACCGAAAGCGGGGAACCCCCGTCCCACCACGGCGGAGACGACCGCGGGGTGGTTGAACGCTATCGGGTTGAAGAACCCTGGCGTGGCCAACGTGGTGCAAGAAAAGCTACCGTGGCTGGCGGCTCGTTATCCGGATTTACCCATCGTGGGCAGTGTGGCCGGGGCGAGTTTTGCCGAATACGTGAGCGTCGCCCGGCAACTGGACGCGGTGCCTAACGTGAAACTCTTGGAAATTAATATTTCGTGCCCCAACGTCGACCATGGGGGCTTGGCCTTCGGGACGGACCCCCACACGGTAGAGACCCTGACGCGCGAGATTACCGCAGCGGTGACTAAGCCGGTGTTCATGAAGCTGACGCCGAACGTGACGGACATCGTGCCGATTGCGTTAGCCGCCGAAGCGGGGGGCGCATCCGGGTTGACCATGATCAACACTTTAACGGGGATGGGCATCGATTTGACCACCCGCAAGCCGATTCTGGCCCACGGGACCGGCGGGTTGTCGGGCAAAGCGATTCATCCCTTGGCGGTCCGGATGATTCACCAGGTTCGCCAACACACTAAGTTGCCCATCATTGGGGTGGGTGGGGTCTTTACACCCGAAGATGTCTTGGAATTTTATCTGGCCGGCGCCAACGCGGTGGAAGTTGGAGCGGCGACTTATGGTCGGCCCACGGCTTGTGCCGACATCGTGCGGGAACTTCCCGCCGCGATGGACCGGTACGGCATTGATTGTTTACAAACGTTGATCGCCCAGGTTCAGGGTTAACCAGACTGCCGCGCCCCATTGTTGTACAATGGGGCGCGGCAGTTTACCTATGAGAAGTATTGCTTGTGGACTTTTTTTACGATTATGCGGTAGAATCAAGGAGACTTGGGGAAGGAGCTTGGGAATATGCCAAGAAAAAAGACCCGTCGCCGGTGGTGGGGAACGTTACTGTTCCTAATCTTGATTCTAGTATCGCTAGGTTTGATTTTTAACGAGCAAATCAAGACCTGGATGGTGTCGTCCTATCAACCGAAGGTAACGGCCGGTTCGGTCCGGAAAAATCAAAAGAAAAAAGCCTCGTACGATTTTAAAAAAGTTAAGTCGTTGGACTTCTCGACGGTGGCTAAGGCCCGTTTGAATTCCAAAGACATTCACGTCGTTGGTCAGATCTACATGCCCCAATCGGATATTCATTTGCCAATTGCCAAGGGCGTCAGTAACGAGGTGCTGGCGTTGACCGCGGGTACCATGCGTGCGGACCAGAAAATGGGTCAGGGCAACTATCCGTTAGCCGGACACCACATGGTTTCACATACGATTCTGTTCAGTCCGTTGTACTTCAAGACGCAAGTGGGCCAGAAGATTTATCTGACGAATTCGACGAAGGTTTACGAATACCGCGTCACGGTCCGAAAGTTCATTCCGGCGACCGCCGTTCAGGTGGTGGCTCAGACCAAGCAGAAACTGGTCACGTTGATTACCTGTGATGCAACGGGGGCTAACCGCTTGATGATTCGGGGAAAGTACGTCAAGCAGATGCCGTATAAGCAAGCACCGTTGAGCGTTCGTAAGGGCTTTGCGGGTAGCTTTAATAACCGTTACTAAGTTAACCACCAATGATTAAGGGACCCAGGACAATCAGTTCTGGGTCCCTTTTGAGTCCCGTGAATGGCATCCGGGATGCTTATGGGGCTGAATCTCGTGGTCAGCGGGTATCCGCGAACGACGGAAAAAAACTTATTGTTATAGTGAAACTGTTTTACATTGTAATTAAAAATATCGGTTTTAAAATTGTTTGACTTATCTGGTATATAAAAATAAAAATATTAGGTTATTTAAGTTGATAATCGAGTTCTATCGTTGATATATTAGGGATTATATTGATTTAAAAATTACCAAACGATGCAGCTTTTAAAATTTTGGGTATCAAATTATAAGTGTCTTTGTTGCACACATGGTAAATTGTGGACAAAAAAATACGAGCATGTTATTATACTTGTGAATCATCGATGACTTCAAAGAACAATAGCCAAAAGCCTAGCTGGCATGACCTTTTACACATTAAAGTGGTCGGCCTATTAAAGAGAATTGATAAGACGAAGAGCTTGTTTTTAGGTCTATGGGCTTAAGGATGGGGAGCACAATGCGAATTCGATATGGTTGTCTATTGTTACTCAGTCTCGTCACGTTTGCCTGGGGCGGAATTGTCCCGGTAAAGGGGGCGTCAGACGTTCAACAATCGCAGTACGAAGTGCAGTTAACTCCCGAAAATCAGATTGGCACCGGCAATGGTGGGTCACAAGTCGGCGGTAGCACGGGGGACTCTAGTCACCCCGTGACCAATAATACTAACGGCCAAGGCGCAACGGTCACGGGAAGTTCAACACCCGCTCAAACGACGGCACCGCAGTATGCGGCTGCGGCCCCAACGTCGTTGAGCGGTCGATTACCGCAATTGTCGGAACAGCAATGGACCGGATTTGGATTGCTCGGTGTCATCATTTTGGGATTGATGTTTTGGGTATGGAAGCTGAGCCGGAAAAACCGGCGTTCATAAAAATGAGGAGTGTATGAATTATGACTAAGAAAACCTTACAATTATTAGCGACCGTTGCTGCGGTGACGGGCTTAGGATTAGCAACGACCGCTACGGCCCACGCGGAAACGGGGACTAAGAGTACGTCCGCCACCGTGACGTTAAACGCGGGTCCCGTTGACCCGACTGATCCAGGTAACGCCGGGGGAATTAAGTTAGTTTCCGCACCAACGTTGAACTTTAATGCCCTGGAGTTAGACGGGGCGTCCGCCCAGACGTCGACTCTGGATAAAGTCGATCCCGTGGTCATTACCAACCCCGGGGTTGCTACTGGGTGGAACGTGACGGTAGCTAACACCGCTTTTGCAACTGAGGCTAACGGTGCCGGCGATATAATCAAGGCCGGAAGTATGGTCTTAACGAGTTCGACGCCAACGACGTCAAACACTGACAACACGGACGCAACGAACGTCCCAACCCCAAGTAACGTTAGCTTGAACACCCAAGGGACTGAGGCTGTGCCGGTAGCCACGGCGGCAGCTAAGTCCGGTCTAGGAACTTGGAACGTGAACTACTCCAAAGCGGACTTGACGGTTCCCGCGAACAACGTTGCCGGAACGTACACGTCTGACTTAACTTGGACGTTAACGAACGCGCCAGCTTAACGTTAAGGAATAAGGAGGCACCACAATGAAGCACTTATTGCTAATATTTGTGGCCTCGTTAGCACTCGGAGCGAGTTGGCCGGCAATTGCTTCAGCGAGTGCCGATAAAACGACATCCGCGAGAGTTACGGTCAACTCGGACTTGGGGACGGATCCGGTCCCCCCGGTGGATCCGGATGGCTCGGGAAATCCGTTCCCGGGAGATCCAAATGATCCGAATAATCCGGGAACTGGATCGCGCGGACATCTCACGTTGGACTATATTTCAAATTTGAAATTTCAGCAACGGGGGGTTACGGGTAATTTCATTACGGCTACCGCCACTAATCAGCGGGCGTTCGTCCAAATTAGTGACCGACGGGGAACTGGGACCGGCTGGAGTTTGCTGCTGAAGCCGGAGCCGTTAGTGGGTCAAAAGGATGCGACGTCGATTGAGGCGGCGACCCTGTCTTTGGGCTCGGCGTACTTCCTCGCTAGCGGTGCGAATATTACCAAGGCGCCCGCGTTCGTCGCTAAGTCGGCCTTACCGATGAATAGTTACTCGTTAGTTGCCCGCGCTCAGAGCGTTCCTGGCGATCGACAGGGGATGGGGACGTGGTTGTTGCGGCTAAACACGAAATCAACGGACCCAACAACCCTCAACGTGGCATCGTCGGCGGTGACGACACAACAGAACTATCAGGGGACGCTCTCGTGGTTACTAACGGATGCGCCACAATGAGTCATAATAGAAATCAAGCGATGGGGGTGTGCTGCACAACCATCGCTTTTTTTAATCACCGACAGTGAATGCGGTGACTTTGCCGGATTCAAAATCAAGAATAACTCCTAGCAGGTTTGCTATAATGAAGGCAAATAAGGAAGATGGAAGTAAATAAAGAAGTTGGAGGTCATTAAGCATGAAAAAACGTCTTTTGCAGTGGTTGTTAGTTTTGGGGACCATGCTGTTGACATTGGGGGGGTACCACCAGCTCGCGCATGCTGAATCGGTTGGTTATACCGTTAACGCGATTCTTCCTAAAAACCAAGATGATGCCGCGGCAACGTATTTTGCGTTACGGATGAAACCTAACCAACAACAAAAATTGGCGGTCGTGATCACGAACCAAACGAAGCAGACTCAGCGGTTTCAGGTGCGGGTCAATCAAGCCATTACGAATGAAAACGGGGTCATTGACTATAGTCAAAGCAACCCAACGCTTGATCAATCGCTGAAGACGGGGATTAAAGACATTTTTGCCAAGCCCAGTTTACCAACAGTAACCATCCCCGGGAAAAAGTCTAAGACGGTTTCATTAAAGGTTAAGATGCCCGCCACTCAGCTGAACGGGATGATTCTGGGCGGCATCAACGTGCAGAAACTCAATGCGGATGAGAAAAAGGCCAAGAAGGGTGTCATGATCAATAACCGGTTTGCCTACGTGATTGGCGTCCGGCTACGTGAATCCGGCGTGAACGTTGCACCAAATCTGAAGTTACTCGCCGTAGAGGCCGGTCAAACGAATTCGTTGAACCAGGTCAAGGCGCAGCTACAGAACCCGGAACCCGGGATCATGAACAACTTGAAGGTGAAGGCCCAGGTCACGAAGCAGGGTGATAGTCAGGTCATCTTAAAGAATGAAAAGGCTAACATGTCGATGGCGCCAAACAGTAACTTCAAGTACGCCATTCCGTGGGGGAACACCCAACTAAAGGCTGGCACCTATACGCTGACCTTGGACGCAACGGCTAAGGGTGGTTACAAGTGGCACTTCGTCAAGAACTTCACGGTAACCCAAAAGCAATTAAGCAAATTGAGCAACAAGTTCAACCAACCCCAACAGAAGAGTTATTTCTGGTGGTTCGTGGGTGGTGGCGTGATTATCGTGGCGTTGTTAGCGGTTATTCTCTACCTGCTTTTGAAGAACCGGCGCCGTCAAGATAAGGACTAAGTCGGATCACTAATCTTAAAACTGGACACTCGTGGCGACCACTTAATTGAACGGTGCGTAACCTGGGTGCTAAAAAGCGCCAATTATTCCTGGATTTGGAATAGTTGGCGCTTTTACGTTTATTAAAAGGTGAGTTGGATAAACGTCGCGAACAGTTTAGCCCCGTATAGGAGAATGATCACGCCACAGACCAGGTTGATCACACGTAAGATGCGGGCGTTAAAGACGGTTTTGAACCGCGTGATGAGTAAGGTGATGCTCAAGAACCAAACGACGGAAGCTAGCGCAACACCGGTAATGAACGGCGTCGCACTGCTGGCCGGCATCGAGACGTGGAAGGCGCCCAGCAACATGGTCCCGTCAATGATGGCCTGGGGGTTGCACCAGGTCACGACAAAGGCGGTCACGATGGTCTTGCCGAGGGCGGTGACAACTTCCTGGGGGGCTTGGGTCGTGGGGTGTGTCCGGAGTAGCCCCACCCCAATGTAAATGACAATTAAACTCCCCACGAGCAAAATCGCGGCTTGCAACCAATGGTAACGTTGCATTAACGCGCCGATGCCAAAAAAGCAACTGAGCGAAAGGGCAATGTCGAAGAAAATCACGATCAAAGCGGTCAGCAACGCCCGGTGTTTTGGTTGGCCCAGAGCGGAGTTGATGACGAATAAGTTTTGTAGGCCGATGGGGGCCACGTAGGCCAGCCCCATTGTGAGTCCTTGGAACAGAAAAGTCATGGTTGAATTACCTCACTTGATTGAATGGATAGGTTCAGTATAGGGACCCAGAGCAACGGCGTCCCCAACCAAATCAGAATTGGGCACCCAACCAAGTAAAAAATGAGTGAGCGATTTTTAAAGCCAACTGAAAATAGACCCGTTCGGGAATAGTAAAATCCGGAACGGGTCTATTTTGAGAGCCACACTGGGCCAGTTTTCGGGACTAGAGACCTAACGGAGAACCGGTAGCGGCTAAAGGCATTTAAACGACTATAATAGAAGAAAAAGGCTATTGTAAGGCCGTTAACCAGGCCGGAACTGCGGCGGCTAGTTCTTGGTAGGTCAACTCGAATTTGTGCGTATACCAGGGATCGTCGATGGCTTGACCCTGTCGCCCAGGCAAGATGTCTAAACAGAGCTTGACCTTAGCGGCGTCGGCTGCCGAGGGGGCCAGCCGTTGGAGATTGGCGACGTTGGCGTGATCCATGGTGATGATGGTGTCGGCCCAGTCGAAGTCTGCCGCGGTGATGGGCCGGGAGCGGTGGGCGCTGGCGTCGAGACCGTGTTGGCGCATGACCCGTAACGCCCCGGGATGGGGATGATTCCCTTCTTCTTCGGGACTAGTTGCGACGGACTCGACGGTAAAGTGATTTTGCCAGCCGTGATCGTCAATGACCTGCTGGGCGATGGCTTCGGCCATGGGGGAGCGGCAGATGTTGCCGAGACAAACGAATAAGATATGGTGCATATGGTGAACCTCCTAAAGGATTGGTAAAATTGCTGGGTAGATGCTGGTGTCGCCCTACCGCGTTTGTTATGATAAGTCTAACAAATTTAATTGGAGGAGTGGTCACGATGGCTTGGATTATTGCCATTATTGTGGTGGTTTTATTGGTGATCTGGTATGTGATGCTGTACAACGGCTTCATCCAGATCCGCACGCACGTGCAAGAGTCATGGAGTCAAATCGACGTGCAACTCAAACGACGTAACGATTTGATTCCGAACTTGGTCTCCACGACTAAGGGATACGCGAACTATGAACAATCAACTTTAAAGAAGGTTGTGGAATTACGGAACCAGTTAACGGCGGTTCCTGCCGGTGATCGGCAACAAACCATGGAAGTGTCCAACGCCTTATCCGGAACATTACGTTCCCTGTTTGCGGTCGCGGAAAACTACCCAGATTTGAAAGCCAACACGCAGTTTTCTAAGTTAATGGAAGAATTAACGAACACGGAAAACAAGATTGCGTACTCACGGCAGTTGTATAACAGTACCGTGGCTAGCTTGAACATGAAGGTTCAATCCTTCCCTAGCAATATTGTGGCGAACATTCACCACTTCAAGCAAGAAGCGTACTTACAGGTTCCAGAAGAAGAAAAAACGGCGCCAAACGTGAACTTTGACGACTTTGGCAACGATAATAAGTAGGCGATTGTATGCTGTATGAACAAATTGCCATGAACAAACGACGAACCGGCTACGTGATGGCCGGTTTTACGCTATTAGTGGTCGCGTTGGGGGCGGCCCTCGGTGACGTCTTTGCGGGCAGCTGGGTGGCCGGCTGTCTGTGGGCGGTAGTCGTGACGGCCGTGTATATGGTCATCATGATCAGTAACTCGACCGACGTGGTCATGAGCTTGAACAACGCGCAAGAGATCAAAAATGAAGACCAGGCGCCGCAACTTTGGCACCTGATCGAAGACATGGCCATGGTCGGTCAGGTCCCGATGCCCCGGGTGTTCATCATTAACGATGCCAGCCCGAACGCGTTTGCCACGGGGAATAATCCCGAACACTCGGCCGTGGCCGTGACCACCGGGTTATTGACGCGGTTGAACCGTGAAGAGCTTGAGGGCGTGATCGGTCACGAAATCTCTCACGTTCGGAACTACGACATTCGGTTGCAAACCATTGCCCTGGCGTTGTCGGCCGCCATTAGTTTTTTGGTCAACCTGGCTAGTAACCTGATGTGGTTCGGGGCCGGCCGGCGCAACGATGACGATCGGGATTCGGCCGGTGGCGCCATTGCGATGGTGGTTTCCATCTTATTGATTTTCTTAGCACCGTTGGCGGCCAGTATCGCGCAGATGGCATTATCGCGTAACCGTGAATACCTGGCCGACGCGTCTAGCGTGGAGCTGACGCGAAATCCCCAGGGGTTGATCTCGGCGCTAGAAAAGATTGACGATAGCGAACCGATGCAGGAGGCCGACCCCAGTAGCGCGGCCATGTACATCGGCGATCCGTTTAAAAATAAGCGGAAAATGACGGACCTTTTTGCGACGCATCCGCCAATCGCCGATCGGATTGCCCGGCTGGAAAAAATGTAACGAAAAAACTCACCGAAACGGCGGTGTTTCGGTGTACAATGGGAAAGGAATTTTAGTAGAAAGAGTGTAAAGCGCATGCGTGGAAATTTTGTCTATCTCAGTTTAGAACCCGTTACCAACATGGTTTACTCGCTCGGGGTGTCCCCCGCCGATTTTTTAAACGGGGTCCCCGAGGTCCCCAATCAGCTTCTTTTGCTTAATGCGGAGGCTGGGACCGACGTCACGTTGAATCCGCACACGCGTTTTCAAACCATCGCGGGCCAGGCCCAAGTGCGGCGCTACTTACTGGCGAAGCACACGGCCGCGGTCAAATGGCTCGATTACGTTCACGCGGATGATTTAGACTTTTTACTCCCGTCAGAAATTGCGGAACTATTGTACCTGGGGCACATGGAGACCCATCTTCGGACCCCGTTTTACGCGAAGTTACAAAATGAGTACGCCTTTTTGACGCTACGCGACGGGTTTTATAAGATTTACTACCGGCAACTTGGCAACTTCAACCACGTGTTGGATGTCAGTATCAAGCGGCACTTGCGCTCGATGCACAACAACCGGTGGGTCTTTGCCCGGCCGTTAGCCATCAGCGACGTGCCCCACGAAATCTTGCTGCAACTCACGGAGGGGTTAATGGATGGCGCGGTGATTGCGTTCGATCAATTGGTCGAACGGCACCGGGTCTACATGATCCCGGTCCGGGCCGTCCACCATCCCGAACACCAGGCGACCTGGCACACCCAAGAAGAGGTGTACGCCGATTCCAAGGAAGTGGCCAGTCTGCGCTACGACCTGACCACCCGCGAATGGGCACTAACGATTCACGACAACCAGGAATTCAGCGAGGTGGCGGATTTAATTTAACGCGAAGGCTCCCGGACGATTTAATCGTGACAGGGGTTTTTATTTTGGCCATTGACGGGTTTTACCGGGGACTACCGGAACCGGTTTAAGGCCGAATGGTGGGCGTTTGGCCTTAAAAGACGGTGACCGGTGGGGGCGTCCATCCGGCTTTTTAAATTTTCTGTCGGGGATTCATGGTATAATGAGAATCAGAATTTTATCCCGGACCGGCTTGGCCCGAGAAAGCTAATGACGGGTGGCGGCAGTGCCACGCGAAAATGGGAGTTAGACAAAATGAAGATGCAACTTGCGGAAATTGCCCATGCAGTCGGGGCAATCAATGATTACGAACAGTGGGCGGGCGTCAACGTGACCAGCGTGGCGTTTGATAGTCGGCACCTCCAACCAGGGGGCCTCTTTATCCCATTGACCGGGGAACAAGACGGTCACCAGTTTATCCAATCGGCGATTGATCACGGTGCGGCGGCGACCCTGTGGGCCCAAGATTTAGCCAAGGCCCCGGCCGATTTCCCCGTAATTCAAGTCGAAAACTCGCTGACCGCCTTACAAACGTTAGCCCGTTATTATTTGACCAAGATCAATCCCCGGGTGGTTGCCATTACCGGGAGCAACGGGAAGACCACGACCAAGGACATGATTGCGGCGCTGTTGAGCACGCAATTCAATGTGACTAAGACCTACGCCAATTTCAACAACGAGATTGGGGTCCCGATGACGGTGTTGTCGATGGAGCCCAATACCGAAATGCTAGTGGTGGAAATGGGGATGGACCGGCCCGGCCAGCTGGACTTCTTGAGTAAGCTGGTTACGCCGGACGTCGCTGTGATCACCATGATTGGGGAAGCCCATATCGAATTCTTCGGCACTCGGGATAAGATTGCGGACGCTAAGTTTGAGATCACCCACGGGTTGAGTGACGACGGCTTCTTCGTCTACGATGGCGACGAACCGCTGTTACGCCAACGGGTGACCGACCTCGACCAACAACAAGCTACCTTTGGGCGGCACGAGACGGACGATCTCTACGCGACCGATGTGACCGACACGCCAACCAGTACCAGTTTCACCACCAATAAGTGGCCTAAGGTGCGGTTTACGGTACCGATGATTGGGGACTATAACGTCAACAACGCGTTGGCGGCCCTAACCGTGGCTGACCTGTACCGGATTCGGCCTGAAAATGCGCAAAAGGCGCTGCAGACGGTCCCGTTGACCAAGAACCGGGCCGAATGGTTGACTGGTGCGCAGGGTGAAAACCTGCTGAGCGACGTGTACAACTCTAACCCCACGGCGGTTCGTGAGGTCTTACACGCCTTCGGGCAAACGCCGGTTAAGGGGCGGCGTTTAGTGGTCCTAGGCGACATGTTGGAACTGGGTGACCAGTCCGCTGAACTGCACGCCGGGTTAGCTAGCGCCCTAGATCCTGCCAAGTTTGCGCACGTTTACTTGGTGGGCCCGCAGATGAAAGCCTTGCAGGCGGCGTTAGCGGCGCAAGCTCCGGAATTACCCGTGACGCACTTTGATAGTGCGGATTTAGCGGGGGTCACGGCGGCGTTACAAGCGACGGTGACGGCCGACGACCAAATATTATTAAAGGGGTCGCATGGCATTCACCTTGAAAACGTGCTGGCACAACTCCTACCGACTGAAAAAAAATGAAAATAGTTTAAATGTAAGCAATTTCCAGGAGTCTTGGAAGTTGCTTATTTTAATCCGGCGTTGTATGATGGTTGAGTTGTAAAATTTAAGAATCGAACTTACTCCGCTCTAGCCAATTGTTAGCCGCACCACGGGAAACGGATTTTTTCCAAGACGAACAAGGCACTAGGGTGACGTACTCACTATTAGGAGGAAATTATACTTGAAGTTTAAAGAACTGGGTCTTTCCGAGGACCTACTGAAAGCTGTTACTGAAGCAGGTTACGAAGAAGCGACCCCAATTCAAGCCGAAACCATCCCCATGGTCTTGGCTGGCCAAGATGTGATTGGCCAAGCCCAAACTGGGACTGGTAAGACGGCGGCCTTTGCACTTCCTATTCTGGAAAAGATTGATAAAAGCAATCCTAACGTGCAGGCCTTAGTGGTCTCCCCAACCCGGGAACTGGCCATCCAAACCCAAGAAGAAATCTATAAGCTCGGCCGTAACGAACGGGCTAACGTCCAAGTCGTTTATGGTGGGGCCGACATCCGGCGTCAAATCAAGAGCTTAAAGAACCACCCTCAAGTGGTGGTTGGGACGCCCGGTCGATTATTAGACCACATCCGGCGTCGGACCTTGAAGCTGGATCACGTTCAAATGTTGGTGTTAGATGAAGCCGACGAAATGTTGAACATGGGCTTCTTGGACGACATTGAAGACATTATCAAGCAATTACCAGAGGAACGGCAAACCATGCTGTTCTCCGCAACCATGCCACCCGAAATCAAGCGGGTTGGTGTGCAATTCATGCAAGACCCGAAGCACGTGAAGATCAAGGCCAAGGAATTGACCACGGACTTGATCGACCAATACTACGTGCGGTCCCGGGACTTTGAAAAGTTTGACGTCATGACGCGCTTCTTCGACGTCCAAGACCCAGACTTGACCATCGTCTTCACGCGGACGAAGCGTCGGGTTGACGAAATCTCCAACGGCTTACAAGCCCGCGGCTACAACGCTGCCGGAATTCACGGGGACTTGACGCAAAAGCGGCGGACCCAGATCATGAACGAATTCCGTCATGGGAAGTTAGATATCCTGGTGGCAACCGACGTGGCTGCCCGGGGGATCGATATCAACGACGTGACCCACGTGTACAACTACGATATTCCGCAAGATCCAGACAGTTACGTTCACCGGGTCGGCCGGACGGGCCGTGCCGGGAAGCACGGGGTTTCCATGACCTTCGTGACGCCGAACGAAATGGGGTACTTACGTGAAATCGAGAAGTTGACTAAAGTGCGGATGCTGCCTTTGAAGCCACCTTCGGCTGAAGAAGCCTTTGTCGGCCAATTGGGTGTGGCAAAGGAAGCTGTTTCCGACTTAATCAACAAGACGGATACGGAAAAGTACGCGGACGCGGCGAAGAGCTTACTGGACGAGTACGATGCTGAAGACTTAGCTGCGGCGTTATTAAACGCGGTAACCAAGGACGACAACAGCCAAGTACCCGTTAAGATTACGCCAGAACGGCCATTGCCTAAGCGCGGTGGCAAACGTCATGGTAGCGGCGGTGGGTATCACCGCGGCGGCGGTTACCACCGTGGTGGTGGTAACGGCGGCAGTCACCATGGTGGTGGCGAACACCGGCACTACGACCGGAACCGGCGGAGCGGTAACGACCGCAATGACCGGAACCGGGGCGGCAATCGTGACCGGCGCAGCAACGGTGGTCGGCGTTCCGAAGGGGCCAAGCATGGCTTCACGATTCGGAAAAAAGACTAGTTTCAGCTAAAAGAGAATGATTAGGGAATCCCGCATTGGCGTATGGCTGATGCGGGATTTTTTTTGCAGTAGTTGAATGTTAGCATCTGCCCGGAACGGCTAAGGGCATGGAATCAGTGATTCTGAACCAGCCACCCATGGTGAAGATGACCCGCAAAAACATTTATATTTGAAAAAAATATCTTCTTTAGCAAACAACGCCATAATGTGTCGTGGGGCTATGCTACACTTAGCGCATTACTTGCAAAAAGGAGAATTATCAGAATGAAGAACAGCTTGATTAAGAAAATTGTCGTAAGCGGTGCCGTAGTCGTTGGCATGTTCGCCTTTGGCGGCGTCATGCCGGCCAGTGCCAGTACGGTTACGCCCAATAACGGCCATTTTGCTTCGCGCACAGTCACTTATCATATTAATTCGTCATCCAAACACTGGCAAAAGGTTTGGAAAAAGGCAATCCATAAGTTCGGCCACAACGGCACCATCAAATTAAAGGCCACTACGAAGAAAAAGGCCCAACTGACGCTGACCACCGTCGCGAAGTTTAAGAATCATGGGACTTGGGATGCTTCATGGAGTGACGATGATGCGACGGGAGTACGGACGTCTGCACGTTTACGGTTGAGTCGAAAAGATTGCAACGAAAAATTGTACATAGCTAAAATTAATACTATAGTTTACGGTGAGTCAAGATATCCAGTAGAAGCTATTGCGGCCGGAGTAGGTCTTGACCACTCCACTAAGAATAAGGGGAGTTTGATGAACGATAATGAGTGGCATAGTAATTTAACGAAAGGCGATAAATTGGGTTTGGCGGAGGCCTACGCTAACGTGAAGTAATCAAGTATCAAATATAGCAGATCAAGAGGGTTGCCGAATTGGGCAACCCTCTTTTGCAACGGTCAACGTGCTGCGCCCAAGCAAAAAACTCACCCAACGTTAAGTTGGGTGAGTCGAAGGTTATGACTTTAATTTTCAGACGACGCAGCGTGGTCGTTGGCCGCTTGGACGAAGGCCTGGTAGGCCACTTCCTCGTCGGTCGGCCGTACGGTAATCTGGTTTAAAACGGCGTGGTGCAAGTCGGCTTCCGGTAAATCCAATTTGGCGTTAAACGTGGCGTTACCAATCAAGTGCAACTGGCTAGTCGCCGCCGTAGCGCCTAACACCACGCGGACCTGAACTAAGCCACCCGGATTCCGGACCGTAATGGGGTGGGCCGGGTCGAACTGGTCGGCAAATTGTCGGGCGAAGGCCAGGCTGGTGGCCGACATGCCCGTCCCACAGGCATTGGTGAAGCCCACGCCGCGTTCGTAGGTTTGCACGAAGAGTTGGTTGGGACCTTCGATGACCGCAAAGCTTACGTTGACGCCCTCCGTAAAGTAGGGGTTAGCCGCGTTTAACCCCTGGCCGAGTTGACCGAGATCGGCCTGATCGATCTGGTCGACGAAGCTGATCAGGTGCGGATTGGGCACGGCGATGGCCGTAAACCGTTGTTGCGGAAGAAACTCGGGCACTAATTGGTTGTCGAGCACGGGTTGGTCGTGGTAGTGCAGCGGCAGGTCGGTGGCGGCCATGGAAATCGGCGCGATTTGCACGCTGTAGGCCGGGACTTTGGGTGCCAAGGCCGGGGCTTGTTCGACGGCCAAATCCATGAACGGCGTGGCGACTTTGAATTTAGTTTGTTGAAACTTCTCGGCTAAATACCGCGTCACGGTCCGGAGTCCGTTGCCGCACATCTTGGCTTCGCTCCCGTCGGCGTTGATGATGCGCATCTCGCCCAAACAGCCGGGATGGGTGGTGTGGTTGACCACCAGTACGCCGTCCGCGCCGCCTAAGACGTGGTGGGCGGGATTACAGAGTTGAATGGCCAGTTGGCTTAATTCGCCGTCGGTTAGTGGTAGGTCGAGTTGGGTCTGGTCGAGGATGAAGAATTGATTTTCGGAGCCGTGGGCTTTGGTTAGGGTACTCATTGATTAGTCACCTCGCTAGGTTGAAAGAAGGTCTGGTAGATGCGGCGGACGGCGTTATCGGCGTCCTTGGATTGGACGCCGAGCATGATGGAGATCCGCGAGGCCCCCTGGTTGATCATGTGGATGGCGATGTTGTGTTCGGTCAACGAATCGATGACCTTGCCAATGGTGCCGATGTTGTGGGCAATGCCTTCGCCGACTACCATAATGATGGCGTAATCGTCGATCCATTCCAGGTAATCGGGAGCCAACGTTTGGCGGACGTCGTTGCACAGGGCCTTGATGGTGGCGCTGTCGAGTTTGGACCGATCGAAAATGATGGTCAGGTCGTCGATTCCGGAAGGCATGTGTTCGTACGAAATGTTATAACGCCGGAAGATTTCCAGCAGTTTCAGGGTGAAGCCGACTTCCTTGTTCAGCAGGTAGCGGTGCAGGTACAGGGCCGAGAAGCGGTTCGAACTGGCAATCCCCGTGATGGGCGAAGCCGGGTTGAACACGAACTGGGACGGGACGATTAGGGTTCCGGGTGCGCTCGGATTATTGGTGTTTTTGACGTTAACGGGCACTTGACCCTGCACGGCGGGGATGATGGCTTCATCTTGGAAGACGGAGAAGCCGGCGTACGAAAGTTCGCGCATTTCCCGGTACGACATCTTCTGGATGACGGCGGGGTGGTCGACCACGTGGTTGTTCGCCGCGTAGATGGCGTCGACGTCGGTGAAGTTTTCGTAGAGGTCGGCGTTGAGGCCCCGACTCAGGATGGCCCCAGTGATGTCGGAACCCCCGCGGGCAAACGTATAGATCTCGCCAGCCGGCGTATAGCCGAAGAAGCCCGGAAAGACCAACCGGGTGTCTTGTGGGTGCAGTTGGGCGAGATTGGCGTAGGTGGCGGGTAGAACGTCGGCGTCGTTGGGGTGGCCGGTGACCAGGATGCCGGCGGTACGGGGATCTATGAACTTGGCCGGAATCCCCTGTTGATTTAAGACGGCCGCCAGCAAAATGGCGTTTAACAACTCACCGTGGGCCTTGAAGGCCGCCATTAAGTGGTCGTCGTCGCTAAATGACGTGGTGGCCAGGGCGGTCAACTTTTGTTGGATCAACGTCAATGTGGCGGCGGGAAGTTCGAAGTAGTCACTGATTTCCTGGTACCGGTCACTGATGGCGGTGACGGTCGGTTGAAAATCGGTTCCTTGTTGAACCTGGGTCGCGTATTGAATCAAGAGATCGGTGACCTTGATGTCGCCGGCAAACCGTTTGCCGGGGGCGGAGGTCACGACGACCCGCCGATCCGGGTCGGCCTTGATGATATTAATAACCTTATTAACCTGTTGGCCGGTGGCTAATGAACTCCCACCAAACTTAACGACTTTCACATTCATCACCTCAAAGAATTAAAAAAGACTCATCTATTTTTAATGACGACTTTATCAGTTTTTGGGATTAAATCAAGCGGTGAATTTTAAATTTGATTTGTAAAGTTAGAAAACATTTGGAAAAACGATGAGACCCCTTGACGAATTATGAGAACTGTTATAATCTAAAACACAATTGAATGATAGAGGTTGCAACCAACATGAGTATCTCCGTGAGTTCCTGTATGAACGCTGACCGGGGAGAAAGGGACGGTTGCCGAAGCGCTAGGGGATACAGAACCTAGTGAGCTGGGACGGGTCACCAAGAGGACCCGAACTGTCGTAGCAAAAAATAGTCGGCTACGGGGCGCTTACGACGATAAAAGATACAGACTCTGATCAGATCTGGGATCTCTTTGTTTACGTGAGCAAACAAAGAGATCCCTTTTTTCGTTCCCGGGCTAAGGTGAAAGGTAGGAACAAGCAAATGAAGAATCCAGACTTAACCGCGAGTGCCGCGGGACATTTAATGATTGGTGGGGTGGACACCGTTGAACTGGCCCAGCAATTCGGAACACCGTTGGTCGTCTACGACGTGGCGGCGATTCGCCACCAGATTCAAGCCTTTCGGGATAGTTTAGTGGCTAACGGACTACGGTACCAAATCAGTTACGCCAGCAAAGCGTTTGCCACGGTGGCCATGTACCAACTGGTCAACCAAACGGGAATCCACACGGACGTGGTGTCCGGCGGCGAACTCTACACGGCCTTACAGGCGGGGTTACCGGCCGAGCGCATCAGCTTTCATGGGAACAACAAATCCCGGGCCGAATTAGAGATGGCGGTCGATCACCACATTGGGGTCATCATCCTCGATAACTTTTACGAGATTCAACTCCTACACGAAATTTTGCTGGAAAAGAATACGAACGTCGACGTGATGCTCCGGTTGACGCCGGGAATTTCGGCGCACACTCACAAGTATATCCAGACCGGCCAGGTCGATAGTAAATTCGGGTTTGACGTGGATTCCGGTCAGGCCGATCAAGCGGTCCAGGCCGTGTTGAACATCGAGCAGATGCATTTGATCGGGATTCACGCCCACATCGGGTCCCAAATCTTTGGCCCCGAAGGATTTGAATTACTGGTCAACAAGTTGGTGGATATTGCCGCCGATTGGCGCGCGAAGTTTCATTACGTGCCACAGATCTTAAACCTCGGTGGGGGCTTTGGAATTCGGTACACGCAAGCCGACCATCCCCTAGGACCCGAAACGTTTATCGACGACATTGCGGCGGCCTTGAAGAAGCGAGTCGCGCAGCGGCAACTGGAACTTCCAGAGATCTGGATCGAACCGGGCCGCTCAATCGTGGGACCGGCCGGCTACAACCTCTACACCGTGGGCGCACGCAAGGATATTCCGGAACTAACCTCGTACGTGGCAGTCGACGGGGGGATGGGCGATAACATTCGGCCAGCACTCTACCAGGCCAAGTACGAAGCGGTTTGCGCCAATCACCTAAACGCCCCCACCGTAGAACCCGTGCATTTAGCGGGGAAGTACTGTGAATCCGGCGACATTCTGATCGACCAGGCCGCACTGCCGGCCGTGGTGCCCGGTGATTTGGTGGCGGTCCTTGCGACCGGTGCCTACGGGTACTCGATGGCGTCAAACTATAACCGTAATCCGCGACCTGCCGTGGTTTTTGTCGAAAACGGCCAAGCCAAGTGTGTGGTCCAACGTGAAAGTTATGCCGATTTAACCCGGTTGGATCAACCGTACCTATAGATAGGAGAGAATGAGATGCAAAAATTAAGTGCTGAAGAAATCATTGCCTACATCGGCAACGCCCAGAAGGTCACCCCGGTCAAGGTCACCCTGAAAGGTCACTTCACGGCCGCCGACATTCCGGCAGACGTCCAGAGTTTTCTGACGGCGGACTTCGCCATTCTCTACGGCGATTACCGGGCCATCGCCCCGTTACTCGCCGACCGGGATGCGGCCGACTATCATTTAGAAGTGACTGCCCAGAACTCGGCGGTCCCGTTACTCCCGATCGAACACGTCAACGCGCGGATCGAACCGGGCGCCATTATCCGCGACCAGGTTACGATTGGCGATAACGCCGTGGTCATGATGGGCGCCGTGATTAATATCGGCGCTGAGATTGGGGCGGGGACCATGATCGACATGGGGGCCGTCTTGGGCGGCCGCGCCACGGTTGGTCAAAATTCCCATATCGGCGCCAACGCCGTTTTGGCTGGTGTGGTCGAACCTGCGTCCGCTAAGCCGGTCACCATCGGCAACAACGTCACGGTGGGCGCCAACGCGGTGGTCCTCGAAGGCATTGAAGTCGGGGATAACGCCGTGGTCGGCGCGGGGGCCGTGGTCACTAAGGACGTGGCCCCAAACGCCGTGGTCGCCGGGGTTCCCGCACGGATCTTGAAGGTCAAAGACCAGCAGACCGTTGATAAGACCCACATCGAACAGGACCTCCGCCGCCTATGACCTTAACTGAAGATCAACTCATCCAGATTCGCCGCCACCTCCACCAGATTCCGGAGCTGGCGCTACACGAAACGCAAACACACGCCTATTTAAAGGAAGTTATCGCAAGTTTTTCGCAGGTCTACCTGACCGTCCACGAGGATTCCCGGTTACCCACGGCGTTGCTAGTTCGGGTGGCCGGTAGTCGGCCCCAACGGACCATCGGCTACCGGACCGACATCGACGCTTTACCGGTCAGTGAGCCGGCCGACCACGCGGTGCGTTCACAGCATCCCGGCGTGATGCACGCCTGCGGACATGACATTCACATGAGTGTCGCCTTGGGAATCCTGAGTTACTTTGCGACCCACCAGCCGCTCGATAACCTGGTCTTCTTCTTTCAACCCGCCGAGGAAAGCGAAAGCGGGGGCAAACGGGCCTATGACTTGGGCCTCTTTACCGGCGATTACCGGGTCGACGAGTTCTACGGGCTACACGATAATCCCGATTTACCGACCGGGACGATCGGGTGTCGCAACGGGACATTATTCGCCGGCACCACGGAGGTCAACCTGACCGTTCACGGTAAGAGTGGTCACGCGGCCTTTCCCCACGAAGCGACCGATGCCGTGGTGATCGCCGCGGCTTTGATCCTGCAACTGCAGACCATTATCTCGCGGGACATTGACCCCACGCGCTGTGGCGTGATCACATTTGGGAAGGTCACGGCCGGGACAATTCGCAACGTGATTGCCGGGGAGGCCCGGTTAGAAGGGACGATTCGGGGGCTGACTCAGGAGATGCTCTTACGGATCCGCCAACGGGTCCAGGAGGTCGCTAACGGCGTGGCGGCAACCTACAACGCGACCATTGACGTTGACTTTAATCAGGGCGGGTACTATCCCGTTGAAAATAATCCCAAACTCACCCAACGATTCATCACGTACATGCAACGGGCGCCGCAAGTGGCCTTTCAGGAGACCCGACCGGCCATGACGGGTGAGGACTTTGGCTACCTACTCGCGCAGATTCCGGGGACCATGTTCTGGTTGGGCGTGGATAGTCCCGGTGCGCTGCACGCCGCGACCTTTGTGCCGCACGAGGCAGCCATCATAGCGGGCGTGACGGCCATGACCGGATTTTTAGAACAACGCATGCAAGCTTAAAAAAGGAGTGGACATGGTGAAAACAGCAGATTTAATCACGGCAATCATCACACCGTTTAACGCTGACGCAACGGCCATCAATTACGAGGCCCTAGAACACCTGACCAACCGGTTGCTGGCCACGGGGACCAACGGATTCGTCATCGGCGGGACCACGGGGGAGACCCCGACGTTGACCACGGCCGAAAAATTAGAACTTTACACCCGGTTCGCTAAAATTGTGGCCGGCCGGGCGATGATCATTGCTGGCTGTGGGAGCAACAATACCCAAGCGACCATTGACTTTACCCGGCAGGTCGCCCAGATTCCGGGGATCGACTACGCCTTAGAAGTGGTACCGTACTACAATAAACCTAATCAACGGGGGATGGTTGCCCACTTTAAGGCCATCGCGGCCACGGCGGGTTTGCCAATCATCATCTATAACATTCCCGGCCGGACCGGGGTCACCATGACCAAGGAAACTGTCGTGGAATTGGCGCAGGTCGCTAACGTGGCGGGCATCAAGCAGTGTGGGTCGCTGAGTGACCTGGAATACATTGTGGAACACGCGCCGCAGGACTTTCTGGTTTACACCGGTGAAGACGCCCAAGCCTTGTTCGCCAAGGTGATCGGGGCGACCGGCGTGGTCTCCGTGGCCTCACACCTTTACGGCGATCAGATGGCGGCGATGTATCACAGTCTAGAAACCGGCCACGTGCAACACGCCGGGGCACTGCAACGCCAATTGACGCCCAAGATGGCGGCACTGTTTATGTACCCGTCACCGGCGCCGGTCAAGGCCGTGTTGAACGACCGGGGTTATCAAGTTGGCGGCTGTCGGTTGCCGATTCAGACCCTAACGGCCGACGAAAAGGCTCGGCTTTACCAGGCGTTAGGTGACAAAGAGGAGGTCCAGGAATGATTTCAGCGATTGTGTCCGGGTTTACCGGCGCCATGGGGCAAAAGGTCCTTGCCATGCTTCAAGCGGACGCGCAACTCCAACTAGTTGGCGTCTACAATCCGTCCGTGACGGACTTGACGCCCACGACGTACGGGCTAGAACCGACCGTTTTGGTCTTTAACCAGCTCGAGCAGATTACGATTGGCGCCGACGTGTGGATCGATTTCAGTACGCCGGGTGGGGCGTTTGCCAACACCCAGTTCGCCATTGAACACGGAATCCGACCCGTTATCGGGACCAGCGGGATGAGTGAGGCCCAGATTGCGGACCTGAAACGCTTGGCCGACCAACGGCACGTGGGCGGGATCATTGCCGCCAACTTCGGGGTTTCGGCCGTACTAATGATGAAGTTCGCCCAATTGGCGGCTAAGTACTTCGCTCACGCCGAGGTGGTGGAATACCACCATGACGATAAGCTAGACGCACCGTCCGGCACCGCCCTGAACACGGCCAAGTTGATTTACGACGCTCAGGGCCACGACGAGTCCGGAAATCCCCGGGAACAAGATCCCCTGGGGGCACGCGGTGGGGACTATCACGGCATCAAGATCCACGCGATTCGTTTACCCGGCTTTGTGGCCGACGAGGAAGCCATTTTCGGTGGGCCCGGTGAAACGTTGACCATCAAGCAAAGCACCACCGACCGGACGTCATTTATGACCGGTGTGCGGCTGGCGCTGGATGCGGTGATGACGCGCGATGAATTAATCGTGGGGTTGGAGCAATTGATTTAGGGCGCCGATAAGTGCTTCGGACGAAAGAATGAACAATTTGTGAAAACGCAGACAAGTGAATGGTTTCAGGGTATGCTAGTAGCAGGCTGGCTGATTAGACGACCAGCACCAGCGAAAATTTAACGAATGAGGTGAGGGCGCATGCCCCAATTAGATGCAAACGTCAAGGATATCGTGAACCAAACCGTAGCTCCCATCGGGATTTCCCCGATTCGATACTTCGCCCAGAAGTTCGCAAAGATTCCCGATTTAATCAAGTTAACGTTAGGCGAACCCGACTTTAACGTGCCCGAACACGTCAAGCAGGCCGCCATCGACAGTATCAAGGCCAACAAGTCCCACTACGCCCCGCAAAAGGGAATTTTACCCTTGCGGCAGGCCATTAGTGACTACCTAGACGACCGGTTTGGGGTGCATTACGATCCCGCAACGGAAGTGGTGGTCACGGTCGGCGCGACGGAGGCCATCTTCGCGGCGTTCGGGGCCATCTTAAACCCCGGTGACAAGGTTTTAATTCCCACGCCAACATTTTCGTTGTACATGGCGGTGGTGAAGCTGTTCGGGGCCATTCCGGTGGAAATCGATACCACGGCCGACGGGTTTCAACTGACCGGTAAGCATTTACAAGCGGTGATCGATCGCGAAGGTGCTGAGAACGTGAAGGCGTTGGTCCTGAACTTCCCGGGCAACCCCACGGGATTTGAATACACCCGGGCGCAACTGGAAGAGATCGCCAACGTGGTACGTGATCAATCCATGTACGTGATGACCGACGAAATTTACGCCGAATTAACGTACGACCAACCCCACGTGTCGATGGCCGAACTGCTGCCCGGTAAAAGCATTTTAGTTAACGGGCTATCCAAATCGCACGCGATGACCGGCTACCGGGTGGGCTACTTTGTGGGTCCGGCCGACTTTATCGCCAACGCCACGAAGGTCCACGGGTTTGCCGTGACCAGCGTGTCGAACCCGGCCCAGTACGCGGCGCTAGCGGCGTTGACCACCGGCCGCGACGATGCTAAGCCCATGTGCGAAGCCTACCGTCAACGGCGCGACTTCGTGGTGGCAAAGTTAAACGCTTTAGGGTACCAGACCTTAAAACCTGCCGGGGCCTTCTATACCTTCTCGAAGATTCCCGCCGAATTTCAGTTGAGTTCGGTTGAATTTGCCGAGAAGCTAGCCGAAGAAGGCAAGGTGGGGGTGACGCCGGGGAACTGTTTCGGGGAGAGCGGTGAAGGCTACTTCCGGATTTCCTATGCGGCGTCCATGGCCGATATTCAAACGGCGATGGCTCGGTTGGCCGTCTTTACGGAGAAATTAACGCAACACGCTTAGATTTAGTGGCATATGAGAAAGGGTGACAGGTTTATGAGTGAAGGGTATATAGTGGCAATTTTAGGGGCGACGGGTGCCGTGGGAACGCGGATGATTCAACAGTTAGCCGCTTCGACGATTCCGGTCGCCAAGTTGAAGTTATTAGCCTCCCAACGTTCGGCGGGCAAGGTGCTCACGTTTAAGGACCAGCAGGTGACGGTGGAAGAAGCCAAGCCGGAATCGTTTACCGGCGTCGACATCGTGTTAGCTTCGGCGGGCGGGAGCGTGTCTAAGAAATTCCTGCCGGAAGCCGTTAAGCGCGGGGCGGTCTGTGTCGACAACACCAGTGCCTTTCGGATGGAGCCAGACGTGCCGTTGGTGGTTCCCGAGGTCAACGAGAACGTGTTGCCGCGGCATCACGGTATTATCGCCAACCCAAACTGTTCGACCATCATGATGATGGTGGCCTTGGAACCGATTCGTCAGGCCGTGGGACTCAAGCAGATCATCGTGTCGACCTATCAGGCCGCTTCTGGTGCGGGCCAGTCCGCACTAAACGAACTGTACAGTGAAGCCCAGGATTACCTGGATCACAAAGACATGCAAGCGACGATCTTCCCGACCAAGGGGGAACCCAAGCACTACCCGTTAGCCTTTAACTTATTGCCGCAAATTGATGTGTTGGAAGATAACTATTACTCCCACGAAGAGTGGAAAATGATTCACGAAACCAAGAAAATCATGTTGAACGACATGGACGCGCCCGACATTAAGGTCACGGCGACCTGTGTGCGGGTGCCCGTCCCGATTAGTCACGGGGAATCCGTCTGGATCGATACCGGCGATCCGGACGCCACGGTCGACGAACTCAGAGCGGCGATCGACGCGGCGCCCGGCGTGGTCTTACAGGACGACCCGGCCCATCAGGTCTACCCGCAACCCATCAACGCGACCGGCAAGCGCGAGACTTTCGTGGGGCGGATTCGTGCCGATTTGGAAAATCCGGGGGCGTTCAATCTCTGGATTGTGTCCGATAACCTGTTAAAGGGTGCGGCGTGGAACACGGTTCAAATCGCGGAACGCTTAGTTGCCCAAAAGCTGGTCTAAGTATTGTCTTAAAGTGAAGAAACGTTTGACCGGTGCGTGTGGGCAAAACGGGTACCGGTGAGCCAAACGACACGTTAGAAAAGGGGATATCCGGCTGGTGTTTCATGACCGGGTTTGGGCATTCCCAATCAACTGAATTCAGACCAGACTAATAGGGGACCTTCGCAAGTTGCGAAGGTCCCCTATTAACGTTTCCGGTTAGTTTTGCAGGCTAGTTCAAACGATCCACGAAGGCCTGAAACAGGGCCCGTTGCCGCGGGTCTTCCGCCCACATGTTTTCGGGGTGCCACTGAACGCCCTGAACGTTGACGTTGGGCGTTTCGATGCCTTCGATCACCCCGTCGTTGGCCCGGGCAACCACCCGCACACCGGGCGCCGGGGTCTTGATGGCCTGATGATGGCGCGAGTTAACGAAGGGGTGGGGACCCACCGCCCGTTGGAGTGCCGAAGGACCGACCGTGACGTGGTGGGTCGGCAGATTTCCGGGCGCCTGTTGGTGGTGTTGAATCCGATAGTCGCTAGGGTATTGGGAGGCCAGATCCTGATAGAGGGTGCCCCCCAGGGCGACGTTAATGATTTGCATTCCCCGACAGATGCCTAGAATGGGGATGTGCTGGGCCACCGCGTGCTGAGCCAGAGCGACTTCGAACAGGTCGCGGGGGCGGTAGGTGAGGCCTAACGCCGGAACGGGGTCCTCCCCGAAGAGGGTGGGGTCGATGTCCGGCCCGCCGGTAAAGATGATGCCGTCCAGTCGACTGAGCAGGCCGTCTACCTGGTCTGCCGGTAAGTGGGGCAGACTGACGGGAATGCCACCGGTCGCCAGTACCGCGTTGACCGCGTCACGGGGGACGAAGTCGGCGTGTTTTTCGTTGATGACGGGTGTCGTTTCGAAGAGGACATCCGCCGTGATCCCAATAAGTTTACGCATTAAAGCCAACTCCCTTATGCTGTTGTCATAGAGCTAATTCTAGCTGAAGGGCCCTGATTGTCAACTGGTGTTCTTCTCTGACGACGGTTGTGGTGGTCAGGTCCGTAACCGTTACGAGAAAAGTCCTAGGGAAACGTGAAAATTCATCACGTTAGGGTGGCCACTCAGCACCTTAACCGCGGGATTTCTAGTGATTTGGTAACATTTTAGGCTAACCAGTTAAACGGTGCACCCATCAATCCGCTGCTGTGTTAAAATATGGCTTAGACGTTTTAGGGGGCGAGACCATGATTTACGGCACCGGTATTGATATTACGGATTTAGCCCGGGTCAAAGAAGTGGTGACGAAGTATCCCAACTTTTTGACGCGGGTATTAACGCCCGGCGAACTTGCCGATTATCAACAATTAAGTGGTCAGCGGGCCATCGAGTATCTGGGTGGGCGTTGGTCGGTTAAGGAGTCCTATGGGAAGGCTCTGGGCACCGGTATCGGGCACGACTTTGGGTTTCAAGACCTCGAGGTGCGCGACAATACCGCGGGACGTCCCGTCGTTAAGTTTCAACCATTTGGGGGCATGGCTCACGTGTCGATTTCCCACACCGCGAGCGTGGTCATGACACAGGTTATTCTAGAAAGAGGGCAGGCATAATGGCAGTAGGGAAACATCGGCCAACGCGCTTGGTGATTGATCGCCAAGCCTTACGGCACAACATTCAGACAGAGGTTAAACGCTTAAAGTCGGACTGTGAACTCTTCATGGTCGTCAAGGCTAACGGGTACGGTCACGGGGCCGCGCAGGTCGCCCAAGCGGCTAAGGACGCGGGGGCCACGGGTTTTTGCGTGGCGATTTTAGACGAAGCATTAGAATTACGGGCTGCCGGCTTTAACGAACCGATTCTGGTTTTGGGCGTGACGCGACCAGAGGATGCCGTGTTAATGGCCCAAGCCCAGGTATCGACCGTGGTGGCGGACCTGAAGTGGTTGCAAGAGGCCAGTCGTTATCTGGAACTTACACACCATAACCGACCGCTTAACGTCCACTTAGGCTTAGATACCGGGATGGGCCGAATTGGGTTTCGGACTACCGATGACCTGAAGGCCGCCCTGAACTTTCTGAGCGTTAAGGTCGACGACTTTAACTTTGAAGGGATCTTTACCCACTTCTCCACGGCCGACGATCCGGACGACACGTACTTTAAACAACAGGTCGCGAAGTGGCAAGCCTTAACGGCAGTCTTGCCGTTCCGGCCACGTTACGTGCACGTCTCGAATTCCGCCACGAGCCTGTGGCACGACGCTTGCAACGACAACATGGTCCGGTTTGGGGTCGCCGGTTACGGGCTAAACCCGTCTGGGACGGCCATTACCACCACGCCTTATCCGTTACAGCCCGCTATGCAATTGGTCAGCGAACTGGTCTACACGAAACGGTTACACGCGGGCGAATCCGTGAGTTACGGCGCGACCTATACGGCGCAAGCCGACGAATGGATCGGCACGGTACCAATTGGGTACGCGGACGGTTACGAACGTCGTCTTCAGGGTTTCCACGTGCTCGTCGGGGGCCAGTTCTGCGAAATCGTCGGCCGGGTTTGCATGGACCAACTGATGGTGCGCTTACCGCAGAATTACGTGCGGGGGACCCGGGTAACGTTGGTCGGTCAAAATGGTGGCCAGACGATCACGTTACAAGATGTGGCGGACTACTGTGGGACGATCCATTACGAGATTGCGTGCGGCTTCACCAGTCGTTTGCCGCGACACTATCTCAATTAATTTATATGGATTGTCGTTTCAAGGGTAATTGATTCGTGGTAAACTGTATGAGAAGAGTTGATTAACCACTAGGAGGGTTATCATGATCCGTTCTCAGCAAGCAGTTCACCCTAAGTTTCGGGTGCAGATCTCTCGGAATGTTCGGCGACAGGCGTTAGTGCCCCTACCGGCGGCGGATGCGCAGCAGTTGGCCTTGATTATTGGTTACCAGGCAATGGCGTTGATCAATCGCGATTTAACGCGGGCCTTTACGCCCTGTGAGGAAGAAGCAGAGCGCCGGTTGACTCAATTTCGCATGACACAACATTAATAATATAATAGAGATAGGGGATGGCGGCCCATGGCCCGTGTTGAAGTTAAACGCGGTGACGTATTCTTCGCCGATCTATCACCGGTCGTTGGTTCGGAACAGGGTGGCATGCGCCCCGTGTTGGTGATTCAAAACAACGTGGGGAACCACTACAGTCCGACCGTAATCGTGGCGGCAATCACCGCCCGGATTGAGAAGCCCAAAATGCCGACGCACGTCGGTATTTCGGCGGACAATACCGGCATTGAGCGGGATTCCGTCATTTTGCTTGAACAAATCCGGACGATTGATAAGCAACGGTTAAAAGACCAGGTGACACATTTAGATGTTAAGACCATGGCCGCGGTTGACGCGGCGTTGGCCACTAGCATCGGTCTGGCGGATCGGTCCCGGAAGAAACGACCAACTAAAAAAGTACATAGTAATCGACAGACGCGCGTGCAGTGATGCTGCGCGTTTTTGGTCAAACAAAAACGGACGGTCCTTTTGGGAACCGCCCGTTTTTACGTAATAGCTTAGTTTTCGTGACGTAAATCTTCAATTTCGGGCACGTGGAATTCTTTGCGTTCCAGGGCGTGCACAATCCGGTCGAGCTTATCTTCGTCGACTTCGGCGGGGAGGGTGAACATGGTCCGGTGAACCAGTTCGCCTTCTTGTGCATCCAGACTGATGACGCTGGCAATCGAGGTGTACTTGGTGATGACCTTGGCCATGCCAGCTAGGTCACCGCGTTCACCGGCTGAAACGACGGTTAAGACGTAACTACCGATGTTGACGTTCCAGGATTGGGACAGCATGTCCATCAACCGGGTGTGGGTCAGAATCCCGTAAAAGGCGTTCTTGTCGTCTAACACCGCGATGTAAGGTAAGTCCTTAATCGAGAAGAAGACGTTGAAGAAAGCGGCGTTTACGGAAATGAATTTCGTGGCATTTTTTAACAGGGACGTCACTGGTAACTGCATATCGCCGCCCCGTGATTTATGGCGGTAAATGTGCATCTTGTAGATGTTCCCCCGGAAAATTTGCCCCGTTTCATCTAGAATCGGCACACAACGGTACCCGGAATCTTCAAGGACTTTTAAGGCCTGTTCCAGGGTAACATCCTCGCGAACCGTCACTAAGCGTTCCTTCGGTTTCACTAGGGATTTAAGCAACATAGCAGATGACCTCCTAAAATTAGAAAACTTCTCATAATCTTTTCTAATGATACCATATTCGGCGATTATTAGGTAGTTTATTTTTAATAAAGGTGGTAAACGACGGGTTAAGATTGACGAAGACGGTCCCGATAAATCAACCGTACCGTACGAACCTCCCCCAGTAAAAAAACGGCAGTCGCCTGAAAACGACTGCCGTTTTTTGAGAATATGATTAAATTTTAGAAAATGATGACGGGGGTCCCGACCTTCACGTTTGCGTAAACTGACGCAATCTGAGAAGGTGGTGTGTTGACACACCCGTGGGAACCGTGTTGCTTGTACCACGTGCCCCCGTATTGCGGTTGCCACGACGAATCGTGAATCCCGACACCGGTATCGTCAACGGGCATCCAGTACTTCACCTTGGAAGCGTAACTGGAACCGTTGTCGTTTTGTCCGCGTAACGTCGTATTTCGTTGCTTGCTCCAGATGACCCAGACACCGGTCGGGGTGTGATGAGCCGTCGTCGGTAAGCCGGTGACCACGTCGGTTGACACGACGACCTTACCGTTCTTGTAGACCCACATGTGTTGGTTGGTCTTATCGACTTCCACGTAGGAGTTACCAATATCCGTTCCGTTACTGTGGTAGCCGGAGCCTTGGATAACGGGGGTCCGGGTCATGCCCTTACCCGCGAGGATCAACTTGCTGAGGGCTGGCGTTTCCTTTTTGACGTTGATGCTCCAGCCGTACAGCCCAGCCTTAACCTTGACCGTGCCTCGTTTCGTGGACTTGAACGTCCGGGTCTTGTTGATGGTGCCGTACTGATGACTCAGCTTGGTCAGGTATTGTTTGATGGCCGTTTGGTTGGTCGTGAGTTGGCCATTCTTCAAGGTCAACCAGTTGCCCAAAGTGTTAGCGGACAAAGTAATTTTATGGTTGCTTAATTTATAAACGTAGGTTTGCTTGGTGATGGCTTGGGCTTTAGCCTTGGCCGTCTTGAAACTGGCACTAGTCGTGGTGACCTGGGGTTTGATGTAATCCCGGTCGACGTTGACTGTGGTGTGGCCCTGTTCGATGGCTGCGGTAATTGAGCTGGCAACCTTGGCGGTGTCCAGTTGGTTCCCGTTAACTTCCTTAGTTACCTGGAGTTGGTCGTTCTGGTAAGTGAACGAGGCGTCCTTCGAAGCCGTCCGCGTCTGGTTAGCTTTGGTCGTAATCTGCTTAGCCAGGGTTAAAATGCTTTGATGATTCTCATTGCTGGCGTTGAGCTTGATGCTATCCGCCGTGGCCGTGGTCACGTGGCTGGGCCAACTCCAAGCGTTTTGCTTATTGATGAGTTGTTGTAAGGCCTTGGTCGACGTCACCTTTAGGTCGGCCTGCTGAGTGTTGAACGCCGCGACCGTTTTCTGACCGTCCTTTAAGGTTAATTTCTGATCCTGCATGGCGGCCTTTAACTTAGTTGCGGCTTGTTTGGCCGTACTCCCACCGACGTTGACGCCGGCAATTTGGGTATCCTTAAAGAAGACGTTGGCTGACGAGTAGTGGAGTGCTTGGCCAACGTAAATGGCACCGACCGCCACGCAGGCGGTGACGATGCCGATAACGACTGCTTTTCGCTTTTTCATTAAGTTCGGATCGGCTGCTCCGGTCACTTAACCTTCGCAGAGAGATCCGGTTCACCTCCTGGATTAAATAGTGTGAAGCCCCTTTTTGAACGTGAGTTCGTTTCCGATGACAGAATTAATGAGCTCGGTGCGTCCCAGAGCAACAATAGGTAAGTTAACGAGCTGACAACGCCAATCCAAACCCCTCATTAATTGGCGCCAGCGACCAACTAAGGTCCTAGCTGGCAACTCGTTCAATCACCGATATCATATCATCAGGTTACTTCAAATAGCCTTAAAAGACAATGGAAAAGCAATTTTTGAGAGGGGTTTCATCGTTGACGTTACAGGGAAGTGACCGGTTTTGAAAAACTTTAACAGCCTGAAGTATTAGGGAGCTTTTTCCGCCCGGGAAGGTCTTCGTAAATAAGCCGGGAGTGACCACCAGAACGGCTAAAAATTGGAAGCAAGACACATGGTGACACAAAAAAGGTCATCCCGCGGGATGACCTTTTGCCGTAATCTAGGTAGATTACTTGTTTAAGTTAGCTAAACCGTCGGCCGTAACCTTCTTCAAGGTTTCAGCGGACTTGGCCATTAAGTCCTTTTCCTTAGCGGAAAGTGGTAACTCAACGACTCCGGCTAAACCACTGGCGTTGATGATGGCTGGCGTACCAATAAAGATATCGTTCAAGCCATATTCACCGTTCAGAGCAGCCCCGATAGGCAATACGGCGTTTTCGTCGCGTAAAATTGCCCGCGTGATCCGCATTAAGCAGGTCGCGACACCATAGAAGGTTGCACCCTTACGGTTGATGATTTCGTAAGCCTTGTTCCGCGTATCGTCTTCGATCTTTGCTAAGTCGTCATCAGTGATGCCCTTTTCCTTAGCAATGGTCTTCAATGGCTTGCCGGCAACTGAGGCTTCGTCGTAAGCGGCGAATTCGGAGTCACCGTGTTCACCCATGATGAAGGCGTTCACGTCGCGAGGGTCCACGTCAAGCTTCTTAGCCAAAGCAACCCGTAAACGAGCCGTGTCCAAAGAAGTCCCGGAACCAATAACCTTTTCCTTAGGGAAGCCAGAGAACTTCCAAGTAGCGTAGGTCAAGATGTCTACTGGGTTAGCAGCAACAACGAAGATACCATCGAAACCGGAGTCGACGATTGGCTTAACAATGGAAGACAAGATCTTCAAGTTCTTGTTAACCAAGTCCAAACGCGTTTCGCCTGGCTTTTGTGGGGCACCAGCGGTGATGACAACTACGTCAGCATCCTTGGCGTCGGAGTAGTCACCAGAGTAGACTTTCTTAGGTGCCGTGAAGACTTGGGCATCTTCAAGGTCTAAAGCGTCTCCTTCAGTCCGTTCCTTAATAACATCCACAATTACGAATTCTTCGGCAATACCTTGGTTCATCATTGAGTAGGCGTAAGACGAGCCAACGGCACCGTCACCGACTAAAACAACTTTTTGATGATTCTTAGTAGTCAAATTCTTCATCTCCTAAATAAATTTTGACATCCAGGTACGCTAAAATACCCAAATGTAAGTATAACATGTAACTTAACCAGCGGCCACGACCCAAAGGCGTAAATTTCACAAATTGAATTGTTTTGGCGCCCAACGGCTAAGCCTAGTCGCCAGGAGTGAAGTTGCTAGGGGACTATGCTATACTAATGACGGTTGACTAAGAACGAAAAAGTAAACAGCCAGCTGAACGGCCACGCGGTCGTCCGGCTATTTTGTTTCTGATTTTAAATTCAATAGTAATAAGGGAGAACTTACTTAAAAATGAAAATGATTGTTGGTTTGGGAAACATTGGTCCCCAATACGATAATACCCGGCACAACACCGGCTTCATGGTGGTCGACGCTTTGGCACAGGCCCACCAGATCGACCTAACCACCCGCAAGATGGATGCCCGGTACGGTATGGGCGTGATTAACGGGGAAAAGGTCATGATTGTGAAACCGACCACGTTTATGAACGAGTCGGGACGGGCAGTCCACCCGTTGATGCAGTACTACAAGGTACCCGTGGAAGATCTGATCGTCGTGCAAGACGACATGGACCTGCCGTTGGGCCGCATTCGCTTACGAGATCACGGGTCCGCGGGGGGCCACAACGGAATCAAGAGCTTGATTGCGCATGTCGGCACCCAAGACTTTGCCCGGATTAAGGTCGGCATCGCCCATCCCCAACAACACACGGTCGTAGACTACGTGCTGGGTCGCTTCACGGCGGACCAGCAACCGGTCTTTAACCAGGCTAGTGATCACGCGGTCGCTGCGCTGGAAGACTGGGTGGCCGGGATGGACTTTGCCCAATTGATGAACCGGTACAATTAAGATAGGAAGTTATTCTAGTGAATTTAGAAGGATTTTTGACCCAAACGGCACCTTATATGGCCATTCACCAGGCCATCGCCCCGGGCCAGCGGCAACTGGTGACCGGGCTGAACGGCTCGGCCGAAACGCTCCTCATTGCCAGTCTCCTTCATGATCAACACCGCTCACTGATCTACGTGACGGATACCCTGTATCACGCAGGGCAGTTGGTCGATGATTTGGCAAACCTACTGGGCGAGAATGAACTTTATGAATTTCCGGTCGAGGAACTCTTAGCGGCGGAAGTGGCGACCAGTTCACCGGAATATCGAGCGGATCGGATTGACGCCTTACGGGCGCTTCAAAGCGACCGGCCCGTGGTGGTGGTCACCGCGTTGTCCGGCCTGCGGCGGTTTTTACCGGCGCCCCAGAACTTTGCGGCGGCACGATTTGCCGTCAAGGTGGGCGATGAATTTGATTTAGAGGCGTTGCAAAAGCAACTCTTCGCCATGGGCTACACCCATCAAAAATTAGTGGCAGCACCCGGGGACTTTGCGGTCCGCGGGTCAATTGTCGATATTTATCCGTTGGCCGCGGACTATCCGGTCAGAGTTGACTTTTTCGATACCGAGGTCGATTCCCTGCGGTATTTCGATCCGGCGACCCAGCGAAGTGTGGAAAACGTCGATCAGGTCGAAGTCTTACCGGCGACCGACTTTATTTTAACGGCGGCTGAACGCCAGACGGGGGCGGACAAACTAACGCAGGAGTTGGCGGCCCAGACGGCCACGTTATCGGCCGAAGACGCTGAAACGCTGACCAACCAAGTCCAACCATTGATTGACGGCCTGAAGAAGGGGTCGGTCGATCCCCAACTCCTGGAATTTGCCGACTACCTGTTTCCGGCCCATCACCAGATCTTAGACTACTTAGATGCGGCTGGAACGGTGTTGTTTGGCGACTACGCCCGGTTACAGGACGGCGAGCGCCAACTCCTAGAAGACGAGGCCAATTGGGCGACCGATAAGTTGGCTCACCACCAGATTTTTGCGCAGCAGACCTTCGGCGGCGAACTCCGGCCCATCGTGCGTGACGATAAGCACGCGCAGATTATGCTCTCGCTGTTTCAAAAGGGCATGGGGAGCTTACGGTTTACCGCGATCACCAACGTGACGACCCGGGCGATGCAACAGTTCTTCAGTCAATTACCGGTGATGAAGACCGAAATTGACCGGTGGCACAAGCAGGGACAAACGGTGGTGCTGCTGGTCCAGGACGAAGAGCGGCTGGCGAAGATCGAAAAAACGCTCGACGATTTTGAGATTCAGGTCGTGTTGACCAAACGGGAGAACCTGCAACCAGGCTTGACCCAGTTAGTGCCGGAACGCTTACAGACGGGGTTTGAACTCCCCGAGGCCAAATTGGTGGTTATCACCGAAGCCGAGATGTTCCAGAAAATTACCAAGAAACGCCCGCGGCGCCAGAGTATGGCCAATGCCGAACGGTTGAAGAGTTACACCGACCTGAAGCCCGGGGATTACGTGGTACACGTCAATCACGGGATCGGGAAGTTTATCGGGATGCAGACGTTAACGGTCGATGGTGTCCACCAGGACTACATGACCATCGACTATCAGGACAACGCGCAGTTGTTCATTCCGGTGACCCAGTTAAACCTGATCCAAAAGTATGTCTCATCCGAAGATAAAAAGCCGCGAATTAACAAATTGGGCGGGTCCGAATGGGCTAAGACCAAGAGCAAAGTGGCGGCCAAGATTGAAGACATCGCCGACGAGCTGGTCGATTTGTACGCCAAACGAGCGGCCGAGAAGGGGTACGCCTTTCCCGCCGATGATAGCTTACAAACCGACTTCGATAACAGCTTCCCCTACGCCGAAACGCCGGACCAGTTGCGTTCCATCAACGAAGTGAAGCACGACATGGAAAAACCGCGGCCGATGGACCGCTTGTTGGTCGGCGACGTGGGCTACGGCAAGACCGAAGTTGCCTTACGGGCGGCCTTTAAGGCGGTCGAAGCCGGCAAACAAGTGGCTTTTCTGGTGCCAACGACGATTCTAGCGCAACAACACTACGACACCATGGTCAACCGGTTTGAAGGTTACCCGATCACCGTGGAAATGTTCTCGCGGTTCCGGACCACGAAGCAAATTCACCAGTCGATCAAGGACTTAGAAACCGGTCAATTGGATATCGTGGTGGGGACCCACCGGCTCCTGTCCAAGGATGTAAAATTTAAGAACTTAGGGCTGGTCTTAGTCGATGAGGAACAACGGTTTGGCGTGAAGCATAAGGAACGCTTGAAGCAATTGAAAGCTAACGTTGACGTCTTGACGCTGACGGCGACACCGATTCCCCGGACGTTGCACATGTCGATGCTCGGGGTCCGCGACCTGTCGGTGATTGAGACGCCACCGGCTAACCGGTTCCCGATTCAGACCTACGTGATGGAGCAAAACGCGGGGGCCATTCAGGACGGGATTCGTCGGGAAATGCAGCGCGGGGGCCAAGTCTTCTACCTGCACAACCGGGTGGACGATATTGAAAAAACGGTAAGCCAGTTGCAGGCCTTAGTGCCCGAAGCCCAGATTGGGTACATTCACGGGCAGATGACCGAGGCTCAACTCGAAGGGGTCTTATTTGACTTTCTACGCGGGGAATACGACGTCCTGGTCACCACGACCATCATCGAAACGGGGATCGACATCCCCAACGCCAACACCCTGTTCGTGGAAAATGCCGACCGGATGGGCCTGTCGCAGTTGTATCAATTGCGGGGCCGGATCGGGCGAAGCAACCGGGTGGCTTACGCCTACTTCACCTATCAGCCCAACAAGGTGCTGACCGAAGTGAGCGAGAAACGGTTGGAAGCCATCAAGGACTTCACCGAGCTGGGGTCCGGATTTAAAATTGCGATGCGCGATCTCTCGATTCGTGGCGCCGGTAACCTGTTAGGGAAGCAGCAACACGGATTTATCAATTCCGTGGGGTACGACCTCTACACGCAGATGTTGAGTGACGCCGTCGCTAAGAAGCGCGGACGGCACACCCAACCCAAAACCGATACGACCGTGGAATTGGGTGTGGAAGCTTACCTGCCAAGCGATTATATTGAAGACGAACAGCAGAAGATTGAAATGTACAAACGAATTCGGCAACTGGAAAGTGACGATGAGGTAGCGGAAATTCAGGCGGACCTGATCGACCGCTTTGGCGAATATCCGGCCGCGGTCGGCCAACTCCTGACGATTGGGCAGTTAAAGTTGGCCGCGGACTTGGCGTTGATCGACAAGATTCGCCGGGTCAACGGGGACATCTTTGTGACCATCTCTAAGCAGGGAACCGATATTCTCGGTGGTGAGGACGTTTTCAAGGCGTTAGCCGCCACCAAACTGAAGGCTACGGTCACCATTAACGAGGACCGATTACACGTTAAATTAGTGATTCAACCGAAAATGACGGTCGACGACTGGTTGCCGCAACTACGCCAGTTCATTGCCGCGTTACGCGATATTGTGGTGCCGGTGACGGCTCCCCAAGCAGAACAGACAACTGATACGGACCAGACGAGTCACTAATTAGTCAACGGTCAGTTGGCAACGGCTCATGGGTGCGGTACAATGGGGGCTTGAATTTCGGTGGCGAGTCGTTCTAAGACCGCTACGCAAGTCCCTAACGGGGAAGAAGGAGGCGGCCTATGGGTCACCATAACGTAAATACGACCCTGCGTGGTGCCTTAGTCTTGTCGATCGCGGCGTTTATCGCCAAGGTTTTGAGTGCCGTTTACCGCGTACCCTTTCAGAACTTGGTCGGTAATACGGGGTTCTACGTGTACCAACAAGTCTATCCGCTCTATGGTATCGGGATGACCTTCGCGTTAAGCGGGTTGCCCGTGTTTATCTCTAAGCTCATCGCGGATGCCCCCGATCGTTCCAGCCAACAGTGGGTTGCGCGGCAAATCTATCGGTGGACCTGGGGGTTGGCCCTGGTGATCTTTGTTGGGCTTCAGCTGGGGGCTCCCTGGCTAGCGCGGGGGATGGGCGATCCCCAATTGACGCCGCTGATTCGGATGGTGGCGTGGATGTTTCTACTGATGCCCGACTTATCCGTGAACCGGGGCGTCCATCAGGGGCAATTTCAAATGCTCCCCACGGCGCGTTCCCAGGTGGTCGAGCAGACCGTCCGGGTGATCGTCATCCTAACGGTCGCGGTACTCGCGACCCAGCACGGGTGGTCCGATTACCGGATGGGGGCCTGGGCCATGAGCAGTGGGGCCATTGCGGCCGTGGCAGCTTGGTTGGTTTTGCCACGTTGGCGCGAACCACTGGCGGGGCCCGTGACGCCGGTACCGCACGTCGGTCGGCGGTTGCTGATCGAAGGGGGTACCTTGTGCCTGTTAACGGCCATGATGGTGTTACTTCAGTTGGTTGACTCATTTACCGTGAAGAATGGTCTGGTGGCCGGTGGGCTTTCCGATTTAGCGGCTAAGAACCTCAAAGGGGTCTACGACAGAGCGCAGCCGTTGGTCCAGTTGGGCCTGGTCGTGGCGGTGGCCTTTGCCACGTCGCTCTTACCGGCGTTAACGGCGGCACTGAACCGCGGCCGGTTGCGCGAATTCAAACGCCTAACGACCACCATGATGCGGATTGCCTTGGTGATCGCGGCGGCCGCGACCGCGGGACTGATCAGTCTGATGCCCTGGGTTGACCGGTTATTATTTGGCAACGCCCAGGGAGCTTGGATGCTGGCGGTCTACATGCTCAGTATCATCTTAGCAACGTTGATTCAAACTTATAACAGTGTGCTCCAGAGTCGTGACCAATACCGGTTGACCGTGGTGGCGTTACTCAGTGGGTTGGCCGTCAAAGCGGCGGCCAACCATTGGGCGGTCGCCAACTTCGGGGGGCTGGGGGCCAGCGCATTGACCGTTCTCAGTCTAGGCGTGACGGCGCTGATCATTTGGTTCGGTTCGGCGGCCACGTTACGATCGGGAATTTGGACCTGGCCGTTTGTGGGGAAACTACTCGGTTGTCTGGTCGTGATGACGGTCGGGGTGCGTGGGTTAGTTCGCTGGTTTCAGTGGGCTTGGCCGGCAGTGTACACCAGTCGCCTAGCCATTGGGGCCGCTTTGATCGTGGTGATTGGCATCGGCGGCTGCCTTTTTCTGGTAATGGCCCTGAGCTGTCGGTTACTGACCGTCCGGGAATGGTTGACGCTGCCCCACGCGGCTCCAGTATTACGGTTCTGGCAAAAAATTAGCCAACATGGAGGGAAATAATATGCGTTTAGATAAATTTTTAAAGGTTTCGCGGATCATCAAGCGGCGTTCGGTCGCTAAGGAAATTGCGGACAAGGGCCGGATCTTGGTGAACGGTAAAGTTGCCAAGTCGTCGAGTAACGTGGCGACTAATGATGAGTTAGTTATTAAGTTCGGTAACAAAACGTTGACGGTCAAGGTCGACGCCTTACTAGAAACGACCAAGAAGGAAGACGCCGAACGGATGTACACCATCGTCAAGGAAGACTACGCTCAGGATTTTCGCGAAGATTAGCCGGTTGAATATGACGAATGTTTTACATTATACGTAACCCGCTAGACGGTTAATTTGAAAGTTGCTATACTCAAGTTAACTAATTTGGTAAAGTTCAGTGGGGTGAACGAGATGGCGGATGGCAAACAACCGCAAACGGCGAAGGTGCAACGCTTAGAAAACGAGTATACACGACGCTTGGCCCGACAGCAGGTTGCGGCCAAACAACCACATCACGGGCTGAAACGCCGCCGAGTACGACGGATGGCGCGCATCCTAGCCATTTTTGCGGTCTTTGCGTTGATTTTGGGCATCCAACTGGTACGCACCAACGCCAGTCTGCACCACGTGAATCAGCAGGTCACGACCAGTAAACAAAAGCTGGCGCAGACCAAGCAAACCAATGCGGAGTTAAAGTTAGAAGTCAAACAGTTAAATAACAAAGATTACTTAGGTCAGTTAATTCGCTCAAAGTATTATTACTCGAAATCGGGTGAGACCATCTACAGTCTTCCCGGCGACCACGCGAGTGATGTGACGGCTAAGTAAGGATGAATTCGTAAGCCCCCAGCAAGTAACCGGGGCTTGCGAATTTTTTTAACCAATGAGGATTAGTTGCCCCGCCGGGATAACCGGCGAGAAGTCGATTCTCTCTGGAGGAATGTTGCCGAAACATGGTAGACTAGATAGTGGTCAGGTCAAGTGATTTCCAGGTGAAAATAATCGTGAATCAAGCGCAGATCAGTGGGGCATGACCGACTGATTTTCTGAAAAACCGAAGGGGAATGAACCCCGGCCAATTCGCGTAAAATTCAAGATTTTGGCAGTTTGGGATTGGCTTGAGTTGTGGTATACTGAAAGCACTTATTTTAAGGAGGAACTTCTTGTTTATGGCAATCGAGGTTGGAGCTAAGGTTTCCGGAAAGGTCTCTGGAATTACGAACTTTGGCGCATTTGTTGATTTGGGTGACCACAAGACCGGGTTAGTCCACATTAGTGAAATTTCTGACGGATACGTGAAGGACATCCACGACGTTTTATCCGTAGGTGATGAGGTCACGGTTAAGGTCTTAACCGTGGGCAATGATGGGAAGATTGGGTTATCGATCCGTAAAGCGCAGGATCATCCCGCATCCGAACACGCTCATCGACCACACAATAACGACCATCGCGATGAGCATCGTGGTGGGAATGAACACCGGGGGAACTTCCATAACAATGGGGGCGACCACGGTGACCATGGCCACGGCGGTCGGCGATTTGAGAACAACGGACCACGGGCCCACCATGGTTCAGCTAACGGTCGCTTTGCCGGTCATCACTCGAACCATAAAGAGAATTTTGACGACATGATGTCCGGGTTCTTGAAACAAAGTGAGGACCGTTTAGCAACGATCAAGCGCAATACCGAAGGGAAGCGTGGCGGTCGTGGCGGTCGGCGGAGTTAACGTCGGCCTTAACGCTTAGTAATGAAGAAAGGACCGCACGCGTTGCGGCCCTTTTGTTTATCTAGATTTAAAGAAGGGAACGACGAGCATGACGTTGGCAGCGGACTTTCGACAGCATTGGCACGACCAGGCGTGGGGGGGACCACAACGCCTGGGATTAGTCGCCGTGTCAACGGGCGTCGATTCGATGGTCCTATTGGCCTTGCTATTAGGCCTACCACGCGCCGAGCGCCCACAGCTGACGGTGGTGCACGTCAATCACGAATTGCGCGCGCAGAGTCGTGAAGAAGAGGCCTTCTTGATGCGGTGGTGCGCCCAAGCAGGGGTTCCCTTGGTGGTCAAGCATTGGCCGTTAGTCGACCACCCCGCTCACGGTATGGAAGCGGCGGCGCGGCAATTCCGTTATGCCTTTTTTGCCGCCCAGCTGCAAGCCCAAACGGCCGACTGGGTGGCCACGGCGCACCAGGCCGATGAACAGGCCGAAACCATGCTCTTAAAGCTACTACGGGGCGGCCAACTCGACCAACTCACGGGGATGGCGCCTAGTCGCCCCTTACCCCCGGGGCGAGTGATCCACCCGTTACTGCCCTTTACCAAGGCACAACTCCTGGAGTACGCTCAGCAGCACCAGATTCCCTGGTACGAGGATGCGACCAATCAAACTATGGTGGCCAGTCGCAACCGGGTTCGTCACCAGATTTTACCCGCCTTAAAACGGGAGAACCCCCGGGTGATCGACCATCTAGGCGATTACGGTCAGCAATTGGCGGCGGTTTTAGCGGTGGCGGACCGGACCTTAGACGCGGAGTTGGCAACGTTAATGACTAGCCGGCACCCGGCGACCGGTCAGATTGCCCCACTGTTAGCCCGCTCACCGGGGGAGCAACGGTTATTATTGGCCCGGCTCATTAAGCGGGTGGCCCCAGCAATCAGTGCCCGGCCGGCCCACCTGACCCAAGCGTTGCAGCTGTTGGGAAATCCCCAACGGGCGACCGGTACGGTGGCGTTAGGGGCTGGTTGGCAGATCAGCAAAGAGTACCGGACATTTTACGTAAAAAAAGCCGAAAAATTCGGAAAAAAATCCGTGAGTGATTTTAGTTTTATGGTAGACTTGAACCAATGGCAATCGGTTGGGGACAACTGGTTGTTGGGCGTTTTTTCAGCACCCGTTGCGGCAGAGCGGACCCATCAAATTGGCTTAACAATCAGTGATTGGCCGTTGACCGTTCGTCCTTGGCGGTCGGGGGATCGACTGCAGTTAGCCGGGGGTCACCATCAGGCGGTTCGACGGGCGCTGATCAACGCAAAAGTCCCGCAGCAACAACGGTCGCAAGTGGCCGTTTTAGTTACCGCTCAGGGAACCGTGTTGGCGGCTCTGGGCGTTAAGTGGTCGGTCTTACCACCACGGCAACACACCACAACCTATTATATTGGCATACAGTCTGTATTGGCGAAAGGGGAACAGCATGAATAACGATATTGAAAAGGTCCTATATAGTGAGGAAGACATTGCCGCAGCCTGCAAACGGCTCGGTACTCAGCTGGCAGAAGATTACCAGGGGAAGACCCCATTAATCATCTGTGTTTTAAAAGGGGCCATCCTGTTTATGACGGACGTCATTCGGGACATGGACATTTACGCTGAAATTGATTTTATTGACGTGTCGAGTTACCACGGTGGGACGGCGTCAACCGGAACCATTACCTTATTGAAGGATTTGGATACGGATGTGAGTGGCCGCGATATTTTGTTAGTTGAAGACATTATCGATACGGGCCGGACGTTAAAGTACTTAGAGGACCTGTTGAAGGACCGGAATGCCAAGTCCATTAAGGTCTGCACGTTGATGGATAAACCCAGTGGCCGAGTGGTTGAAGCTAAGGCGGACTACGTTGGTTTTAACGTCCCAAGTGAGTTTGTGGTCGGCTATGGGTTGGACTACGAAGAAAAATATCGGAACCTCCCATACGTCGGTGTTTTAAAGCCAGCCGTTTACTCAGATAAATAATTAGTCAACGATAGTCAATTGTGATAACATCTTATTTAGTTAAAGGGCATAAGCTCTAAATTTCGTTCCTGTCTGTGGTTAGGCTGGGAACTGTGGGTAAGGAGGCACGACATGAATAATCGACGAAACGGACTGTTTCGTAACAGCCTGTTTTACATTGTGATCTTCTTGTTGATCATTGGCGTAGTTTACCTATTTAATGGGAACAACACCAACTCACAATCCCAAGAAATCCAATCGAGTCAGTTCGTCAAAGACCTGAATGCGAATAAGATTAAGAGCTTCTCTATTCAGCCTTCTGGGGGCGTCTACAAGATTACCGGGGAGTACCGGAACGCGCAAAAGCGGACCACGAACACCGGTTTCAGTCTTGGCGGGTCACAAAGCACCGCTGTGACTGGCTTTAGCACCCAAGTCTTGACCAATAACTCGACGGTTTCTGAGATTGACAAGACCGCCAAGCAGCACAATGTCAAGATGAATACCAAAGCGGAAGAATCCAGTGGTTTCTGGATCAACCTCTTAGTGTATGTAGCACCATTGGTGATTTTCTTCTTCTTCTTCTACATGATGATGGGTCAAGCCGGCCAAGGTGGCGGCAATGGCCGAGTCATGAACTTTGGGAAGTCCAAAGCTAAACCGGCGGACAGTAAAGAGAACAAAGTACGGTTCTCCGATGTTGCTGGTGAAGAGGAGGAAAAGCAAGAACTGGTCGAAGTTGTCGAGTTCTTGAAGAATCCGCGTAAGTTTGTATCGTTAGGCGCCCGGATCCCATCCGGGGTCTTGCTAGAGGGCCCGCCAGGAACTGGTAAAACGTTACTGGCGAAGGCCGTGGCTGGTGAAGCCGGCGTACCATTCTTCTCGATTTCCGGTTCGGATTTCGTGGAAATGTTCGTCGGGGTCGGGGCCAGTCGTGTCCGGGACCTGTTTGAACAGGCCAAGAAGGCCGCACCTTCCATCATCTTCATTGATGAAATTGATGCGGTTGGTCGTCAACGGGGTGCCGGCATGGGCGGTGGCCACGATGAACGTGAACAAACGTTGAACCAATTGCTGGTTGAAATGGACGGGTTTACCGGGAGTGAAGGGGTCATCGTGATGGCCGCAACCAACCGGTCCGATGTGTTGGATCCCGCCTTGTTACGGCCAGGTCGGTTTGACCGGAAGATTCTGGTTGGTCGCCCAGACGTTAAGGGTCGGGAAGCCATCCTGAAGGTTCACGCCAAGAACAAGCCGTTAGCTAACGACGTTGATTTAAAGGAAATTGCCAAGCAAACCCCTGGTTTTGTGGGGGCCGACTTGGAAAACCTCTTGAACGAAGCAGCCTTATTGGCGGCGCGGCGTAACAAGACGCAAGTCGACGCTTCTGATTTAGATGAAGCCGAAGACCGGGTCATCGCCGGACCAGCCAAGAAGGACCGCGTGGTCAGTCCCCAAGAACGCAAGACGGTGGCTTACCACGAAGCCGGGCACACCATCGTGGGGTTAGTCCTCAACGATGCCCGGGTGGTTCACAAGGTCACGATCGTACCGCGGGGCCGTGCTGGCGGGTACGCCATCATGTTACCACGGGAAGATCAAATGCTGATGTCCAAGAAGGATGCCATGGAACAGATTGCCGGGTTAATGGGTGGTCGGACGGCCGAAGAATTGATTTTCCATTCTGAATCGTCTGGTGCCTCCAATGACTTTGAGCAAGCTACGCAAATTGCGCGGGCCATGGTGACCCAATACGGGATGAGTGACGCTGTCGGAACGGTGGCGTTGGAAAGTGGGAGCGGTCAACCATTCGCTGGGGCCGGCTACTACAACCAACCTGCTTACTCCGAACACACGTCCAATCTGATTGACAGTGAAGTGCGGCGGATCATTAACGAAGCCCACGACACTGCCCGGAAGATTCTGGAAGAGCATAAAGCGGAACACCAGATTATCGCGGAAGCCTTGCTGAAATACGAAACGCTGGACGAAAAGCAAATTCTCAGTTTGTTTAACACCGGGAAGATGCCAGAAAAGGACAGCAATAACGAATTTCCTAGCGAAAAGGCGGCCACGTTCGAAGAATCTAAGCGCGAACTAGAACGCCGAGAAGCTGCTCGTCACGCCGATACCGAAGCCAAATTAGCTTCGTCTGCGGCTAGTGACGCCCAAGAAGAGGGGCAACCATCTTCTGCAGCGGATTCTGCGGCTAGCTCAGCGGCCGATGATGCGCCGAAGGACGACCATCATTCGGATGATCCTGAATAATCGCCCATTGAAGGGGACTGGAAATTATTTCCGGTCCCTTTCTTGTTTGCAAATAACGGTTTTTTTGGTATGGTAGGGCATGATGAAAACAGTGGATGAAAGGAATGAACCATAGAATGGCAGATTATTTAGTTAAGAGTTTGGTCGCCAACGGGATGTTTCGGGCCTACGCGGTCGACGCGACCGACACAGTGGCGGAGGCCCAACGGCGACACGATACCTGGAGTACGGCGACGGCGGCCTTGGGGCGGACCCTGATTGGGACCATGTTGTTATCAACGTCACTCCTCAAGGGGGACGAGAAGCTAACCGTGAAGGTCAACGGTCACGGTCCCGTGGGCGCCATTGTGGTTGACGGAAACGCTAACGGGACGGTCAAGGGTTACTTACAATACCCCCACACCAGTTTACCGTTAAACGGCAAGCATAAGCTCGACGTGAAGAAAGCGGTTGGGACTCAGGGCATGCTGACGGTCACCAAGGATCAAGGCTTAGGCCAACCGTATACGGGGCAAGTGCCGTTGGTTTCGGGAGAATTAGGCGAAGACTTTACCTATTACTTGGCGAAGTCTGAACAGATTCCAAGTTCCGTGGGAGTATCGGTCTTTGTCGAACCTGATAACTCGGTCAAGGTGGCCGGTGGGTTCATGATCCAAGTGATGCCGGGGGCCACGGATGAAGCCATTGCCCGCTTGGAAAAACGGTTAAAGGAAATGCCAATGGTTTCGGAACTGCTCTTGGACGGTCAGAAACCAGAAGACATTTTAAACCTACTCTTTAAGGACGAAGACATTCAGATCCTCCAGAAGCTCCCCGTCGAGTTTAAGTGTGATTGTTCGAAGGACCGGTTTGCGGCAGCGTTGGCCTCCGTTTCCGCGGAAGCGATTCAGGAAATGATCGATGAAGACCACGGTGCGGAAGCGGTATGCCATTTCTGTGGCAACAAGTACCAGTTCTCCGAAGATGAGCTTAGAGAGATCCTCGCGAAAGCTCAGGCCAAGTAATGTTGAATACACCTTGGCAAATTGGGGACGTGACCATTCCTAACCGGGTCGTCGTGGCGCCGATGGCGGGGGTCACCAACGTGGCCTTTCGCGTGATCTGTAAGGAATTTGGGGCCGGATTAGTTGAATGTGAGATGATCTCGGGCCAGGGAATTCACTACCACAATCAACGAACGTTAGCGATGATGGCCGTGGCCCCCCACGAACATCCGATGAGTATTCAGATTTTTGGTGGGACCCAAGAAACGTTAGTGCAGGCGGCTCAGTTTGTGGATCAACACACGGCGGCCGACATTATCGACATTAACATGGGATGTCCCGTCAATAAGGTGGTTAATACGGAAGCGGGAGCAAAGTGGCTTTTGGATCCGGACAAGGTCTATCAGATGGTCAGCGCCGTGGTCGCAGCCGTGCATAAGCCGGTGACGGTTAAGATGCGTACGGGCTGGGACGACCGCCACTTGTATGCGGTGGAAAATGCCTTAGCTGCCGAAAAAGCGGGGGCTAGCGCGTTAGCCATGCACGGCCGGACGCGTAAGCAGATGTACCAGGGACGGGCTGATTGGCAGCTGTTATCCCGGGTAGCTGACCGGTTAACGATTCCGTTTATGGGCAACGGGGACGTTCGGACACCGGAAGATGCTAAACGCATGTTGACCGAGGTGGGGGCGGATGCCGTCATGATTGGCCGAGCCGTAATGGGGAATCCCTGGCTGTTAAAGCGGGTCAATCAGTATCTGCAGACGGGTGAACTCTTGCCTGAGGCGACGCCTGAACAAAAGATTGCGTGGGCCCAGGAACACTTGCACGCCTTATGTTTGGCTAAGGGGCCTCAAGACGGTCCCCGGGATTTTCGTAACCAAGTCGCCTATTACCTTAAAGGGATTCCGCACGCTGCAAGGACTAAGGTGGCGCTGACGGATGCCACGGATGAAGCGACAATGCACACGCTGCTCGACGACTTTTTAACCAAGTTAACGGCGCGGAGTCGGCAACGACCGGTTTCTCGCTACCGCTGAGTGAATGACGCTCTTCCGCGTTCGGGGAGGGCGTCTTTTTTTGAAATTTTTGTCAAAAGTGCTTGACCAGGTTTAGAATGATTGATATGATATTATTTGTTGTCGCAAAGCAACGAGATGCATAAAAATCAAATTTATGGATAGACATACAAATTGAAATTTATGCTTGACGTTAGCTAAGCCAACTGATACAATGATTTATGTTGTCAAAGAGAGTAACGATGTTTCTCAACCGGATTTAAATTCTGAATATATATTCAGAATTGGTTGAAAAAAGTTGTTGACAAGAAAGTGACGACATGATATACTTTAAAAGTTGTCACGGAGCGATTGCTTCTTATGATAACTTGGTAGACCTTTGAAAACTGAACATTGTTTCGACAAACCAAATATGTGTAGG
>NZ_AZDV01000027.1:0-29845 GCF_001434835.1 Levilactobacillus acidifarinae DSM 19394 = JCM 15949
TTTCTAGGACCAATTTTTAATTACTGGAATTTAGGGACTTATGTCCCAAACTCTTTTTATGTGTGCGCTGATAGGCTTGTCGCGCCTGTTTCGGTAAACAATTATACATTTGGTAGAACAGAGTCCGGGCTGTGTTCACGTTGGTTAACCCGTGCTGCTTGAACAGAGTACCGATTGGAACGGTCGTCACCAGCAGGTCCTGATAAAAATTATTCAGTCGAACCTTATACAAGTAGTCCGTTAACGTTAATCCAACCTGTTCCTTAAACATCCGGGAAAGATAACTGGGATTATAACCGAACTGGTCGGCCAACTTCTGGGTCGATAGGCTGGTCGCATAATTAGCGTTGATGTAAACCATCAATTCTTTAAGATTACTGGTCATTTCGTTCGTCGTGTTTCCCCGGTGGGCGAACTGGGTCACCAACACCTTCAAGAGATCTAGAATCGTCGCGCCAAAGTCAAACAGATACCCGGATTGACGCGCTTCGTTGAGCCGGTCTAACTGCACAAAGTCGGCCACCACCCGTTGATAGGCCGCCGATTGTGGCTCCCCAACCGTAAAGACCAGTTCCTCGGGATGCCGACAATACGTGGCAATGTAGGGTAACGGCACCTGCAATACCAGGGCCACGTTCGGTTCGTTGGTCACGCTATGGATCACGCTCGACGACACCACCATGAACTGTCGCGGCCCAATCTCGTAGGTCTGGCCGTTGAGATCAAAGGTCAGCTTTCCTCGAAAGACACACACCAATTCAATACTGTTGTGCCAATGAAAGGGCACGAACCCACTGGTGGTCACCGCCGATTTATAGAAACGAACGCCGATATCCACGTTCGCCACGACGTTTTCGTGATGATTATTTGGCAAAATACCCCACTCCTTACCCGAAAAAGGTCACAATTTTTACCTGTTGGCCTGTACCTTTTGACTAGTTGTTCAAAACAACTAACCATGTATCCGCTTTCATGCTATTATCAAACTTGTCTTAAACAACCTATGAACTACTTCCTAATTATACCCAAGTTTGAAACTAAAGAGGTCTTTAATCATGACAAGTTTTAACAATCCCATCATTCCCGGCATGGCGCCGGACCCGTCCATTATCCGCGTCGATCACGATTACTATATCGCGACCTCGACTTTCCACTGGAATCCGGGCGTGCAAATCTTTCACTCCCGTGACCTGGTCAACTGGTCGCTAATCACCTACGCGTTGCAACACGACGAAGTCAATCTCCGGGGCACCAACACTCCCGCCGGCATTTGGGCGCCACACCTTTCTTACGACGAACAAACCCATAAGTATTGGTTGGCTTACTCACACATGCAAAACATGGCCGGTCGCGAATTCAACGCGGATTCTTATGCCATGAGCGCCGACAGCATCTACGGTCCCTGGTCGGCCCCCGTCTATCTGACCTCGATTGGCTTCGATCCCGCGCTCTTCCACGACGCCGATGGCAAACACTATGTTTCGATTCTCGAATGGGAAACCCGAACCGGTTACCAAGCGCCCGGGCACATCGTCATTGCCGAAATCGACTTGGAAAATGGCGGCATCATCGGCGACTGGCACCGCGTCACTACCGGCTTTACCACCCGGGGTTGTGCCGAAGCCCCACAACTCTACCATCACGACGGCTACTACTACTTGCTGATTGCCGCCGGCGGAACGGGGTACGCCCACGGTGTTGAAATCGGCCGGGCTAAGCAGATTTTCGGCCCGTACGAACCAAACCCCACCGGTGAACCCATCATCACGTCTTCACCCCAACACCTCTTCTCGTTGGGCGACCCCGACGCCGGTCATTTCGAGATGATCAATCCGCATAGCCGCATGCAAAAGGCTGGGCACGGTTCTCTGGTCCAAACCCCGGATGACGAATGGTACGTGGCCCACCTGATGTCCCGTCCTTTAAAGGGCACAACGTTGAATCCGTTGGGACGGGAAACGTCCTTACAAAAGATGACGTGGACGTCGGACGGCTGGCTTCAGATGGCCGACGGGTCGAACCTCGCCAAGTCCACCTTTGAAGGCCCCCGGGCCACGTCAGGTCCCCAAGACCTGACCGCCGACGACCTCGACATCACGTTTCAGACCGTCACGCCCGATCAACACTTTATGACCCCTTACCAATCCCAGACGACCGACTGGGTCAACACCACCGAACGCCCAGGTTATCTCCGCATTCACGGCCGCAATTCTTTCTTCTCTCAAGTTAACCCAGCCATCATGGCCACCCGGGCCACCTCGCTCAACTACACGGTTCAAACCACCGTTGATTTCGCCCCCGTACACTATTCTCAAACGGCCGGTTTAGGGCTCTACTACGACTCCAATAACTGGATTTACCTGTGTCTCTGCCCGTCAGCGGATGGCCAACACACCATCGTCAAGGTGCTACAGGCTAAACTCGGCGACCGACTCGATCACCGCTTCGACGTTGCTATCGTGCCGGCCAACCACGCCGACCTCAAGTTGGACTACGTTAACGGTCAAGCCACCTTCGCCTACCGCTTCACCGCAACGGAAGATTGGTTGACACTAGGTTCCGCTTACGACGTTACGTACCTGTCCGACGAAGGCGTCAATGGTGAACCCGGCGAGATTGGCGGCTTCACCGGCCTGTTTAACTTCATCGGCTCGGTCGATGCTTACCAGCACGCCTCAGTGGCGGACTTTAGCCACTATCAGGTTCGGAATCATCTTACCCGAAAGGAAAATTAATATGAAAACAACCATTTCATTAAAACGCCTGGTGCCCGGCCTCATCATTGGTCCGGCCAGTTGGCTAGGCCCCTACATCGTCATGAACAGTCTGTTTCTGCCCGCGTTGATTCAACACCTGGACGCACCGCATAAGATCGAATTGGTCGCCCTCTTCTCCACCTGTGGGATGATTGTCGCCGCCATTTCCAACATGATTGCCGGGGCCCTCTCCGACAAAACCAAGTCCCGCTTCGGTAAACGGGCACCCTGGATTATCGGGGGCGCGTTCGTCTTCATGCTCGCCATGATTGTGGCTTCCGTTTCCCCCACCGTCCCCGTCCTGTTGATTGCCTGGATGGTCGGGCAAGCCGCCTTAAACTTCATCGTGGCTCCGATGGTCGCCTGGATCGACTTCGCCCCGAAAGACGGGCGGGGAACCGCTTCTTCCGCCTACGGGGGCTTAGGGATGGCACTGGGAAATAACGGCTTTAACGTCATCGGCGCCATGTTTTTAAGTCAGTTCCGGTTAGGCTTCGTGATTTTTGGGATTATCGCTTTTGTCGGAGTCCTCATTGCCGTATTGATCGTTCACGAACCTTCCAGTATCGACAACGTCGACGCTCCCAAGCAACCGAAACCTAAGCTGACGTTAAAGGATGCCAAAGCCATCTTTCCTGGCTGGTCCGTGGGTCGCGATTACTACCTAGCCTTAATGGGGAAACTCTTCCAGGGTGTCGGGAACTTCGCCATCACCGGTTACATTCTCTACATCATGACCGACTTCCTGCACCGGGGTAGTCAGACCCAGTCCTCGATTCAACTAATCAACTTAATCATGCTGATCTTCGGGATTTTCATGGGCTTTGTGGCCGGTCCCGTGTCAGATAAGTTCAAAATTCTCAAATACCCCGTGGGTTTCTCCACCATTTTCTTGGCCTTTGGGGCCCTCGCCCTCTTCTTCCTCCGTGACAACACCGGGATCATCATCTACGCGTTTGCCGCCGGAATCGGGATGGGGATGTGGAACTCGCTGGACAACCTATTGAACCTTGAAGTCATCCCCGATCAAAATCGGGTCGCCTTCTTCCTGGGCGTCTACAACCTGGGTAACACGGTCACCCAGGCGATTGCGCCCGTGATTGCCGCCGCGGTGATTTCCCTCTTCGGCTTCTCCGCGATTTTCCTGGTTTCCTTCGTCTTCTCTTTAATTGGCGGGATTCTAATGCTCTCCATCAAGTCCGTCAAACGCTAAAACTTGCAGAATAGAACCCAAAAAGACCAGCTCACCGTAAAGTGAACTGGTCTTTTAGAGGATTTAAGGGATTGAAAGGTTGGCGTTACTGAATTACGACGTCGTAATGGTTGCCGGTGATGGCCGTCCCGCGGTCATGCACGACCCCCATGCCTAGCGGCGTCATGATTTTAGTCCCAAACGGTACACTGGCTGGTGCCGCGACGACCCGGTAGCCATTGGGGTCTAAGCCATTCGCGCTAATGCTCGTACCGTCGGCCGTCTGACTACCAGAGTAGTAGGTCCACTTGTTGCCGTTGAGGTAGACCACCCCTTGGCTTTCAAATTGGGCCGCGGTGATAGTGGCCCCGGACGCCTTACTGCTAGTCGTGGAACTAGTCGTCTGACTCTGACTGTTCGTACTTCCCGTTGTGGCAGTATTGTATTGATTATAACTGGTGTAAGTTGGTGCCGTTTGGGTTTGAGATTGGGTTGCGGTCGTTGGCGTATACGTATCCGCGTTGGCGGTCACGCTGGAGAGTCCTAAACCGGCCACCACCGTTGCCAAGCCTAATGCGGTAACTAACGTTTTCTGAATTGTCATGAAAAAAACGACCTCCTTATTGATTGACTACAGCTTACCGCCGCCAAGTCACAACCGAGTTAACGCCAGGTTACCGCTCGGTTAAAGAAGATCGTTCCGCATGACAGATTGTCATGGTTGTGATTGAACTGAAATATTCAACTGATGAACCTTAACGGCAGATTAAAGTTTTCCTAACCGCATCACGTCACGCACGATCATCAGCTCTTCGTTAGTCGGGACGACCAACACCTTGACCGGTGCCTCGTCAGGACTCACGATACGTTCTTCACCCCGGAAATCGTTCTTGGCCGGGTCAATCGCCACGCCCAGGTAACTGAGCTTATCCGCAATGGCCTGGCGCATAGCAATGCCGTTTTCCCCGGAGCCCGCGGTAAAGACCAGTGCGTCTAAGCCGCCCAGTTCGGCCACGTAACTCCCGACGTACCGCACCACCCGGTTGACGAACATGTCGAGGGCTAGCTTGGACTTTGGCCGCTCGTCTTGGGTCTTTTCCAGGTCCCGTTGGTCGGGAGACAGTTCGGAAACGCCCAGTAGACCGGACTTGTGGTTCAAGATATCGATCATCTTCGGCATCGTCACGTCCAACTTTTCGGCTAGGTAACCCACTAATGACGGGTCGATGTCCCCAGAACGGGTCCCCATCATCACCCCGGCCAGCGGCGTGAAGCCCATCGAGGTGTCGAGGGCCTTGCCGTGGTCGAAGGCGGTCACCGACGAGCCAGAACCCAGGTGCAACGTGACCAGTTTGAGGTCCTTAAGTGGCTTACCCAAGATCTCCGCGGTTCGCGCCGAGACGTACCGGTGACTGGTGCCGTGAGCGCCGTATTTCCGGGCGCCAAAGTTTTCGTAGTATTCGTACGGAATGCTATAGAGGTAGTTAACCGCTGGCATGTCCGCGTACAGCGACGTGTCAAAGACCGCCACTTCTTGAGCTTCCGGCAACAATTGTTGGAAGACCTCGATGTAGTAGGCCTGCACGGGATTATGTAGCGGTGCGTAGTCCTTTAGCGCCTTGATTTGTTTCAAAACCAGCGGCGTGATCACGGCCGAGTCCTTGAAGAGTTCCCCGCCGGCCACGATGCGGTGCCCGACCCCGGTAATTTCACTCAGGTGATCCAAGATGCCGTAAGTTTTCAACCGCGTCAACACCATGGCCGCCGCAAGTTTATTGGTAATGTTGTCCTTAGTTTCCGTGTACTTCTGCCCGTTGGCGAGCTTGACCTTAAAGATTGAGCCGGGTAAATTCAACCGGTCCACCAATCCCGATGCAATCACGGTTTCATCCGGCATGGAAAATAGTTTCCATTTCAAGGTGGAACTTCCGGCGTTAATAGCTAATACTTTGGTCATACAGTGACCCCTCCCAATCTTGCATTGATTACTTCCTAGTGTAAAGAATATTGTATCCGCTTTCAAGAAAGAATCATCTAATCTGGAAGATCCTTAGCCAAAACCACATTAAATTCACAACCCAGCCCTCTTAGATAAACAAAAAGATTAGTCCGATGATCCGTAACAGATCCATTGTACTAATCTTTTTTCGATGTTTTAGTTAACTTGCAATTAACTCAGCTGTGACACTTGGGTACCTAACATATCAGAGAAGGTTTCCATCTTACTAATAATTAAATCCTTATTACCTTCTGTGGCCTTAACGGCGGCTAATTCGTTGGCCGTGGCGCTCAATAACGTATTTTGTGTCTTACTAAACCGATTCTTGAACGTACTCCGGTAAAGGTTGACCAGTGCCTTTTGATCCTTAATAACGTCCTTTAGCTTATCTGGGTTTGCATACCCATCATAGTTCCAAGCAGAACCAATAGAAAAACCTAGGTTACCATAGGTGCCATTCGCTGAATTGTAAGCTCTTTGTAACGTAACCGAACCCGTTGAAACATAACGCCCAACCGCGGTTGAGTCGTTATTAAAGTTATTTGCTTTACCTGCCTTTAGATTGCTACTGTAGACCCAGCCCTTTTTCGTCTTGGCCTTATTCTGCACATACTTAACCTGAACCTTTTTACCGTGTTTCTTCACAACGGCCTGTTTAGTCACGTACCAGGTGGTCGACTTCGTCTTGTTCAAGCGGTAAGCTACCTTGGATAGCTTGGCCGTCTTATAAACGTTCCCTTTTTTACCATGGTAAGCTTGCCGCGCAACCTTGGTCACCGAAATCACCTTGGTTTTACTAGCCGCATTGGCAGTATTCGGTGCTCCCGCAACCGTCAGGGCTAAACCCATTCCTAAAACTAAACTCGCTTTTGTCCATATCTGCATCCTAACGTCCTCCTTAAATACTGGTCGATAGGTCTCAAGTTCCGATGAGACTTAATATCGCCATAAGCAAACAGATTATACAAAACATGGGCGTCATATTATGTCATTTAAGACCCAAACCCTTTAAAACCATAAAAAATAATTGCTACCAAAGAAAAAAGGCGACCAATCTGCAGATTGGTCGCCTTAGCTATGTCGAGTTTAGTACCAGTGATGGGAAACCCAGTGGCGCTTGGCCTTGGTCCAGGTTCCGTACCGGTTATGGGTGTAGCGATCGGCCGTTTTTTCTTGGTTGGCCTTACTGTAATCGCCGTGGAGCATCGAAATGGTCAATTGGTACTTACCGTAGTAAATCCCGTTACGGGCCCGGTAGTTGCCACCGGATTCGCGCATGGCGATCCAGTCTTTGGCGGCTTGTTGTTTCTGGGACAAGTTCGAGACGTAAGTGACCTTCGTCTTGGCCTGCGCCGTAATCGTATTGTCAGCCACACCCGCGACACTAGGTAAGGCTAGTGCCAAAACGGTTAACATGACCATGAATAAATGCTTAACTTTAATGGAAATAACCCCCTAGTGAATTCTTAACCCCATCTTAACTTGTTCAAGTTACAGGGCCGTTGTCACCATGTTACAAAATCGTAACAGTCCGCCCCATTTACCATAAAGTGGGGTCATATTTAAAGAAATTAGCCCATTTTTCGCCGTTTTCGCCGGGTGATCCGGCGCTTTCCACGCCAAAAACCGCCATCGCGGATGATGACGGTTCTCAGACTGGTTAGTTTTTAGATCCCTTAGTTTAGTACCAACCGTTTGCTTGCCAGAAGGCTTGAGCCTTAGTCCAAGAGCCGTACCGGGAAGACACGTATTGGTTAGCCACCTTTTCCTGGTTGGCCGCGGAGTAGTCCCCGTTCAGGTAGGAAGAACTTAATTGGTACTTCCCAATGTATTGGCCGTTGGTTGCGGAGTAAGACCCACCGGATTCCTTGTTGGCAATCCAGGCCTTGGCTGCGGCTTCGGAACTGGACGATGAACTGGTAGAAGCACCAGTTGACGCACTAGCCGTAGTGCCCGTAGACGTCGATGCGGTGTTGGCCGTGTTCGTCGTCCCTTGGGTGCCTTGAGCACTGTAGGTCGTGTTCCCCGTCGTGGCCGCTTGCGTGGTCGTCGCGGTGTTAGCACTAGTCGTTTGGCTGGTGCTTGGCGTCGTGGTTTGCGTTTGGGTCGTCGTGGTCGTCCCCGTAGAACTTGGAATGACCAATGATTCGCCCACGTAAATCATGTTAACGTTCTTTAAACTGTTGGCCGATTCAATGGCCGAAATGCTTGATTTGTATTGGTTGGCAATCTTAGCAACCGTGTCTCCCGATTTCACCGTTACCCGGACGTCGGCGTTAGCGGAAGTGGTGCTGGCAAAGAACCCGGCGCCTAAAATTGCGGCGGTCCCAAGAGTCGATACTAAAGCTTTTTTGAAATTCATAAACTGAATGTCCTCCTTGAATTTGGTGAATCTGTCGTGATTACTTAACGATTACTATCATAACCGCTGGAGGTTACACCCGAATTGAAGTTAGATGACGAACGAATTAAGAAAACCGGCCTTATGTGACATTTCGCAATCTGGTTAATCCCCCTGAAACATACAGGTGGTGAGTCATCGCTTTCGGGCGCGATTTTGATCAAAATACGGGGTCACGACGACCAAAAAGACGGCCGACCACCTGGGACGACCGTCTTTTAGCGGGAAATTCAATCAGCCAGCGACGACTGAATTTCCCTCTTTCTTCTATAATATGTAGTCAACGGCTAGGTCAGCAGGATAAACAGCCCCGTACAGCCGATAAACCCAATCGCCCAATAGTCGTGGGCCAAGCTATGTTGGGGCAGCCACCGCAACACCCAATTACTGCCCAGAATAATGAGAAACGCCAGCAGCACGTTGAGCCAGTGCGGCCAAGCCCGTAACCAACCAATCACCAACCAGATGACCAACCAGGTGACCGCCCCGTATCCGCCGGTCCCCACCTTAAACCACGTTTGTTTCGACATTTGCGTTGCCCCCTTACCCGAACCACACGGTCCAAATCATGACGCTGCGCCATCAACCAATCCCCCACCATTTCACGGCCGATTGCTAATGGTTAGTTCCTTTGGCTTCCAGTTTACCATTTTACCGCCGGCGAAGAAATTCACCACGCCGGTAATTAACGCCGCCAGCGGCTTACTGAACGCAAAAAAGCCGCTCGGACCTGCATCCGAACGGCTTACTTGAGTTTAAACGTGGTAAATTAATCTGGTTTTAGTACCAGCCGTTTGCTTGCCAGAAGGATTGGGCAGCAGACCAAGAACCGTAACGGGAAGCCACGTATTGGTTGGCAACCTTTTCTTGGTTAGCAGCGGAGTAATCCCCGTTCAAGTAAGACGAGCTTAATTGGTACTTCCCAACGTATTGACCGTTGGAAGCAGAGTAGGAACCACCGGATTCCTTGTTGGCAATCCACGCCTTAGCACTGGCTTCGGAACCGGAAACACCCGTTGAGGCGCTCGTCGTGTTGGAAGTCGTGTTTTGGCTAGTCGTTGCCGTCGTTGCTTGGTTTTGCGTCGATGGCGTCGTGGTCGTTGCTGGTGCGGTGTAGCCTTGGCTAGCCACGTTAGCAGACGTCGTGGTGGTCGTGTTTGATGGGATCACTAAGGATTGCCCCACGTAGATCATCGAACTGTTTTGTAACCCGTTAGCCTTTTCGATTGCACTAACAGACGTTTGATGATTGTTGGCTAAGGCCCAAACAGAATCCCCCTGCTTGACCGTTACCCGCGTGTCGGCATTTGCGTTTTCGTTGGAAGCGAAGAGCCCGGCGCCCATCACTGCAACTGTCCCTAAAGTCATCACTAAAGCTTTCTTAATACTCATAAAAGTAAATGTCCTCCTTTGATTGCTTAACGGCTATTAGAATAACTGATAGGTGTTACACACAAATTGATGTTTGATTACGGCGACGTTAAGAAAAACAACTAACTATGACATTTTGTCACATTTGTAACCTGTCTGTTATATAAAACGCTTTATTTTTCCCTTTTTTAGCCTTTTTAGCGCGATTTTACCGAAAATCACCCTATCCATTTTCCTGAAAAACTTGTAAAATTTGTCATCTAAAATGAAAAAACAATGATAATTTAGCCGCTTTAGCCGAAAAAAATGCTGATGACGCTCACTCCAACCAAATTTTCGACGCAAATTTCACCCGCTAACCGAGTAAAAAGGACCCGGCTGATTGTGGCGTCATTTAGAGACAATAACGCCTAATTAATTAATTTCTACCTATATATAATTAACTAAAAAGGGACTAACCGTCCGTCGCAGTTAGTTCCTTAGAGTTTAGGTGGGGCGACTTACTTTTCGACGCCCTTCCCGTCATATTCATCGAGCATGATTTGTTTCAGTTCACTAATTAGCGGTTCTTTAGGGTTCGCCACCGTACATTGATCTTCAAAGGCCAGTTCGGACAACTTGTCCAACGCTTGATCGAAGTGGGTCCGGTCCACTCCGTTGGCCTTTAGACTCAACGTGACGCCGACCGAATGGGCCAAATCGATAAACTTCTGGACCAACGCTTCCATCAATTCCGCCTTCGTGTTGCCGGCTAAGCCTAAGTACCGTGCCATCTGGGCGTAATCTTCATCCGCACGGAAGTACTCGTACTTCGGGCGCATTGCCAACTTGGTTGGTTCCTGGAAGTTGTACCGGATCACGTGCGGTAACGTAATGGCAATGGCCAAGCCATGGGGTAAGCCAAATTCACCACCGAGTTTATGGGCCACCGAGTGGGTAATCCCGAGAAAGGCGTTGGCGAAGGCCATCCCCGCCAAGGTAGACGCGTTATGCATCTCTTCTCTGGCATGCACGTCGCCGTTGTACGACGCGGTCAGGTTGTCCATCACGAGTTTCGCCGCTTGCAGGGACCACGGCCGGGTGTAATCCGACGCCATGGTCGATACGAAGGACTCAAGTGCGTGGGTGAAGACGTCGAGCCCGGCGTAAGCCACCGTCCGTTTCGGCAACGTTTCGATGAATTGAGAATCAACGATGGCCACGTCCGGCGTCAACGCGTAATCGGCCAACGGGTACTTCACGTGGGTCTTAGAATCGGTGATCACGGCAAAGGGCGTGACTTCGGAACCCGTCCCGGAAGTCGTGGGGATCGCCACGAACTGGGCCTTCTTGGGCTTACTAAACTGATAGGTCCGCTTACGAATATCCATGAACTTCTGTTTCGCCCCGAAGAAGCTGGCGTCCGGGTCCTCGTAGAATAACCACATGTTCTTCGCCGCATCGATTGCCGAGCCCCCGCCCAACGCAATAATGGTATCGGGTTTAAAGGTCCGCATCTGCGCGACGCCCCGGTCCACCGTCGCGGTCGTCGGATCGGGTTCGACATCGGAAAACAGCGAATATTCGATACCGTCCGGCCGGCGCTTCAGTTCATTGATCACGGTATCCACGTACCCGAGTTCGACCATGGCCGGGTCACTGACCACGAAGGCTCGTTTGATTCCCGGCATATCGTCGAGGTAACGCACCGACGTTTTTTCAAAGTAAACGCGAGGTAACTTAATCCACTGCATATTATTTCTCCGCTTCGCAATCGTCTTGATGTTCAATAGGTCGAAGGCTGAGACGTTGTGGGACACGGAATTTTTGCCCCACGACCCGGTCCCCAGCGTCAGTGACGGAATCATCTGGTTGTAGAGGTTCCCGATGCCGCCCAGTGCGGAAGGCGTGTTGATCAACACCCGGCTAGCCTTCATCTTAATTCCAAATTTCGTTGCCAGCTCATTGTCGGTGGTGTGAATCCCCGCCGTGTGCCCCAAGCCGCCGAAGTGTAGGAGCTCATCGGCCAACTTGAAGGCCTGCGCGTGGCTGGTCGCCCGGTAAATCGAAATGACGGGCGAGAGCTTTTCCTGCGACATGGGGAACTTTGGCCCCACGCCCTTGATTTCGGTGGCCAGTACCTTGGTGTTGGCGGGCACCTGGATGCCGGCTAACTGGGCGATCTTCTGGGCGCTCATTCCCGCGATGGGCCCTTTGACCCCACCGTTAGGGCGAAACATCGTCTCCGCTAACGCCGCATGGTCGGCCGGCTGAACGAAGAAGACGCCCCGTGCTTGCATTTCCGTCTTCACCTCACCATAGATCTCGGTATCAATGATGGCACTGTTTTCGGACGCGCAGACCATCCCGTTATCGAACGTTTTGGATAAGACGATATCGTAAACCGCCCGCTTGATGTTGGCGGTCTTTTCAATGTAGGCCGGACCGTTCCCGGGACCCACGCCTAACGCGGGTTTCCCGGTCGAATAAGCCGCCTTGACCATCCCCGGTCCCCCCGTTGCCAGGACACTGGCGACTTGTGGCTGATTCATTAACGCGGTCGTGGCTTCCAAACTGGGCGTGTCAATCCATTGGATCACGTCGGCTGGCGCGCCGGCCGCCACCGCCGCGTCCCGAACTACCTTCGCCGCCAATGCGGACGATTGTTGGGCCTGCGGGTGAAAGGCAAAGATGATGGGGTTACGGGTCTTGACCGCAATCAACGATTTAAACATCGTGGTGGACGTTGGGTTCGTCACCGGCGTCACCCCCGCCAAAATTCCCAGGGGTTCGGCCACCGTGATCATCTGCCGTTCGTGATCGTCTTTAATGATGCCAACCGTCTTATCATTTTTAATCGAGTGCCAAATCTCCTCGGTCGCAAACATATTCTTCACGGCCTTGTCCTCGACGTTGCCCCGGCCAGTCTCGGCGTAGGCCGCCTTGGCCAGTTCCATGTGGTGATCTAATCCAGCTATCGCCATCTGATGCACGATGTGGTCCACTTTTTCTTGGGTGAAGTCGTCCATCGCGCACAGTGCTGTGTGGGCTTTGGCCACCAACCCGTCAATCATTTTGTCAACGGTTTCATTTTCATTTTTAGTCGCAGTCTTCGTCGCTGCGGGTGTTGTTTTTAACATGAATGATGCCTCCAATTTTTACAAAGTAGGATTAGCAAATCTTCTAGTTAACTTATTCACAAATACTATCCTATCATTCTTTTTCTTGGCGTCAAGAAAAAATCAGCACAAAAATCCATGAAGCACTTGTCCATTATGAAAACTCGTAATTTCAGCATAAATCAAATTAAGTAAAATCACTTGTTAAAATAGGAATTCGAGTGGGTGACCATTTTATAAAATGTGAATTAAATCACTATAAAATCTTTTTTCAATTTTTTCACGATCCACGAAAAAAGCACGAACCACTTGTCGTGATCCGTGCTGCTTTCGGTTTGATGTTGAAGTCATTTAGGAGACAGGAATTATTTTTCGACGCCTTGACCGTCGTATTCGTCGATCATGATTTGTTTCAGATCGGCAATCAACGGTTCCTTCGGGTTCGCCGTGGTGCATTGGTCTTCGAAGGCCAGTTCGGACAAGTGATCGACCACCTTGTCGAAGTGCGCCTTATCGACCCCGTTAGCCTTCAAGCTCAACGTGACGTTGACCGAGTGCGCCAGGTCGATGATCTTCTTGACCAGTGCTTCCTTCAGTTCTTCCTTGGTCGTGCCTGGCAGGCCCAGGAAGCGGGCAATTTCGGCGTAGTCTTCGTCGGCCCGGAAGTATTCGTACTTCGGCCACATGGACAACTTGGTTGGTTCCTTGAAGTTGTACCGGATCACGTGTGGCAAGGTAATCGCAATCGCTAACCCGTGGGTCAGGCCAAATTCTCCACCGAGTTTGTGGGCCACCGAGTGGGTGATCCCCAGGAAGGCGTTGGCAAAGGCCATCCCGGCTAAGGTCGAGGCGTTGTGCATTTCGGCGCGCGCGTGCACGTCACCGTTATACGAATCGGTCAGGTTGTTCATGACCAACTTGATGGCCTGTAAGGACCACGGCCGGGTGTAATCCGACGCCATATTGGAAACGTAGGATTCGATGGCGTGGGTCAAAACGTCCAATCCAGAGTAAGCGACCGTCTTCTTCGGCACCGTTTCGATGAATTGAGAGTCCACGATGGCCACGTCGGGCGTCAACGCGTAGTCGGCCAGTGGGTACTTGACGTGGGTCTTAGAATCCGTGATGACGGAGAACGGCGTCACTTCGGAACCGGTCCCGGAAGTCGTGGGAATGGCCACAAATTGGGCCTTGCTTGGTTTCTTAAAGCGGTAGGTCCGCTTCCGAATATCCAAGAACTTCTGCTTGGCGCCGAAGAAACTAGCGGATGGGTCTTCGTAGAATAACCACATGTTCTTCGCGGCATCGATGGGTGAACCCCCGCCTAACGCGATGATGGTGTCGGGCTTAAAGGTCCGCATCTGCGCGACCCCGCGGTTGACCGTATCCGTGGTTGGGTCGGGTTCCACGTCGGAGAACAGGGAGTATTCGATTCCGTCTGGCCGGCGCTTCAATTCGTTTAAGACCGTATCGACGTACCCCAGTTGGACCATCGATGGGGAGGTCACCAGGAAGACCCGCTTGATGCCGGGCATGTCGTCGAGGTAGCGCACGGACGTCTTTTCAAAGTAAACCCGAGGTAATTTAATCCACTGCATGTTATTTCGCCGCTTTGCAATTGTTTTAATGTTCAGAAGGTCGAAGGACGAGACGTTGTGGGACACGGAGTTCTTGCCCCATGAGCCGGTCCCTAAGGTTAAGGACGGGATCATTTCGTTGTACAGGTTCCCAATCCCCCCAACCGCGGATGGCGTGTTGACCAGCACCCGGCTGGCCTTCATCTTGATGCCGTAGTCCGTGGCTAAGTCGTCGTCTTGGGTGTGGATGGACGCGGTATGGCCCAACCCACCGAAGTGCAGCAACGCGTCAGCCTTCTTAAAGGCGTCTTCGTGACTCGTGGCCTTATAAACGGACAGAACCGGTGACAGCTTTTCGGCGGATAACGGTTCCTTAGGCCCAATGCCCGTAACTTCAGCGGCTAAGACCTTAGTGTCAGCGGGCACCTTGATCCCGGCTAGGTCGGCGATCTTGATGGCGGACATCCCGGCAATCGGGCCCTTGACCCCGCCTTCTGGTCGGAACATGGCGTCGGCTAACGCTTTGTGGTCGGCCTTCTTAATGAAGTAAACGCCGCGAGCTTGCATCTCTTTCTTCACGTCGTTGTAAATCTCAGTGTCAATGATGGCACTGTTTTCGGACGCGCAGACCATCCCGTTGTCAAACGTCTTGGATAAGACGATATCGTAAACGGCCCGTTTGATGTTGGCCGTCTTTTCGATATAAGCTGGACCGTTACCAGGTCCCACCCCTAAAGCGGGCTTCCCGGTCGAGTAAGCGGCCTTGACCATGCCGGGACCCCCGGTGGCCAGCACACTGGCAACCTTCGGGTGGTTCATCAACGCGGTCGTGGCTTCCAGACTTGGCTTATCGATCCATTGGATCACCCCTTCGGGTGCCCCGGCGGCCACCGCGGCGTCACGGACGATCTTCGCGGCCATCACGGAAGATTTCTGGGCTTGCGGGTGAAAGGCAAAGATGATGGGGTTACGGGTCTTAACGGCAATCAAAGATTTGAACAGCGCCGTCGACGTCGGGTTAGTGACCGGCGTCACCCCGGCAATGATTCCCAGGGGTTCGGCCACGGTGATCAGTTGGCGTTCGTGGTCGTCTTTAATGATGCCGACCGTTTTATCGTTTTTGATGGAGTGCCAAATTTCTTCAGTCGCAAACATGTTCTTCACGGCCTTGTCTTCGACGTTGCCCCGACCGGTTTCTGCATACGCGGCCTTGGCCAATTCCATGTGGTGATCCAGTCCGGCAATTGCCATTTGGTGCACAATGTGGTCCACTTTTTCTTGCGTGAAGTCGTCCATCGCACACAATGCGCTGTGCGCTTTAGTGACTAACCGATCGATCATTTGGTCCACGGTTTCAGTATTAGCGTCATTCTTAGTTAATTTTACCTTTACATCTTTTAACATCTCTATGCCTCCATTATGCTTGAAAACACCTTGTTAACTTCTTCACGAATCCTAGTTTACCATGATTCTTTCAAACGTCAACTGCTTTATGCTCAAAAAATCACAGTTTTTCGTGCAACCGGTTTAACTCGCTTTGCTCCGGGACCTTTAGCCATCTGATTTGTAAGCGCATACAACGATAATTAAAAATAAAACAACTTTTTTGCCGATTGTTGTGTGTGAACCCGCTCACATCCATTACTTTTTTCATGATTTTTCATTCCACATCGTCTAAAGTGGGAGCAGAAAAGCCGTAGTCTCACTTTAATTTGTGGTAAATTGGGAAGATAAAGGAAATTGTAGACCTCGGCATCGTCGCAACCATCACCATTTACTAGCGACGACTGATCGTCTACGGTCACGGGAAAGAGGAGTTATCATCATGCAAGCTTGGGCCTTTTGGCGCCAAAGTACCCGCCACTTCAGACAACACTGGGGCAGCTACGTTTCGCTAGTCTTCCTCACCAATATCATCATCAGTTACTGTGCCATCCCCGTTTTTAGTTGGCTCACCGCCACCCTATTACGATGGCAACACATTCCCTACGTGTCTTACACCAACCTAGGGAGTATCGTCTTCAAACACCCCGTCGCCATTATTGGGCTGCTCGCCATCCTGTTAGCCATCATGGTGTTAGTCTATTGGCAATTTGCGTTTCTGTTACTAGGGATTCGTAATATTCGCTTAGGACGGCCCCGCACCACCCGCGAACTACTCCGTACCACCGTCACCAGCTTAGCGGACGCCTCACCGAGTACTTTTCTGTTCTTCATCGGCTATTTCCTAATTATCATGCCGTTTGGAAGCATTCTGTTCTCGACCCCACTATTAAACAAGGCCAAGATTCCGAGTTTCATTACCACTTACTTAATGGCCAACCCCATTTGGGCGACGGTTCTGATCCTGTTTTACGCGGCGGCCATTTATTTGGGGATTCGTCTTATTGCGGTCTTACCCCTAATGATGCTAGATCAGTATCACAGTCGGGCGGCCATTCGTGAAAGTTGGCGCACCACTCGCTTTAACTTCTGGCGCTACGTCAGTCGCATGCTGGTCACCTTAGCGATGGTCACCCTATTTGTGGCTATCGCGTACGCCGCCATTTATCTCGGACAACTCTACTTCGATACCACCAAAATTGCGCTGGCCGCAGCGACGACGAACCTCTTCTTGATGGAAGTTTTGACCGAATTTATCGTCTGCTACGCCACCATCCTATTCATGTCGATTATCCTCAGCAGTCACGCCGACCACGAACCGACGCCGATGATGCTCCTCAGCTTTCACGAGCCGGCCCGGACCAAGCGCCGGACCCGGGTGCTGATTATTACCGGATTAGTCATCATTTCTGCCCTACTGGTCACCTTTAACCTGGTCTACCTCAACGGGTTGGCCATCAGTAAACCGCTGACGATTGCTCACCGGGGCGTCGACAACGGCAACGGCGTGCAAAATACGATTCCGGCGCTGGTCAAGACCAGTCGGGAAAAACCGGACTACGTCGAAATGGACATCCAGCAAACTAAGGATCACCAGTTTGTCGTGATGCACGATACCAATTTAAAGGCTCTGGCGGGCATCAACCGGCGTGTCGGGAGCCTGACGTTGAAGCAACTGACCAAAATCACGGTCACCGAAAACGGCTACCAGGCGAAGATTCCTAGTTTTAACACTTACCTTAAAGCCGCGATCGCCCACCATCAAAAATTACTGGTCGAAATCAAAACTAATTCGGCGACCACCCCGGACGTGGCGCAGCGTTTCACCCGCCAATTCGGGTCGACCCTGTTAGCCCATCACGAACAGGTTCACACCCTAAGCTATAAGATCATGACGGCCCTCCGGCGCGAAGATCCACGGCAGTTCGTCAGCTACATCTTGCCGTATAACCTGACCTTCCCGTACACGACCGCGAACGCCTACACCATGGAAGCCACTACCTTAAACGATAGCTTTATCGATCAGGCGGATAAACACCACCAGAAGGTCTACGCCTGGGACATCGACAACGTGACCCAGCTGGACCAGATGATGTTTCTGGGCGTCAACGGCATCATCACGGATAACCTCCACGAGATGCAGGTCGAAATCCGGAACAACACGGACCACCCGAGTTATGCCAACCTCTTGCTCGCCTTCATGAACGAGTTAAGCCTGGAAACGCAGACGCAATAACCATTAATTTCGGCCCACCGGCCACGTTTATCCTATCAAATATTTCTAGCCCACAAAAAAATGGTGAACTCACGTAGCGACGTAAGTTCACCATTTTTTTAGACTCATTAATCGTGTTTGGGCTTAAGCAAAATCGGTTAAGTCCGCCACATCGTAGCGAATAGAATCAATCGGCTTTTCGGCTGGTTTTCCAATGGCAATCGCCATTACTGGAACATACCGCTTTTCGTCTAATCCAAAAGTCGTTGCAATTTTCGCTGCATTGTAACCGGCTAATGGGTTAGCTTCATACCCGTGTGCCCGAGCCGCTAACAAAAATTGCATCGAAACCATGCTGGCATCAATCGTACTATCCTTCACCAAAAACTCGCGGTCGGCATGTTCATACAACGGAAGGAACGTCTGGAAGACTTCGTCACGTTTTTCGGGCGTAATTCGTCCATCTGCACACATTTTGTTCCACACGTCTCTGTACTTTTCATGAGATTGGGTATCTCCTAGTACGAAAACAATTGCCGAACAAGTATCAGTCTGCGGAAAGTTGAACGGCATGACTAAAGAATGCGCCTTTTGTTTACCGGCTTCGTCATCACACACAACAAAGTGCCAGGACTGTAAGTTGCAGGCTGACGGCGAGGTCGTCGCCTCCTTCAATAGTTCCATGAGTTCCTCTCGTGGAATCTTAACGTCGGGTTGAAATTGACGAACCGATTGCCGTTTTAACATAACTTCGGTATAACTATCGTTTTTAATTGAGTTAACAGTATCCATAACTAAAATCTCCCTTTATTAATCCGTTTGGTTAGCTTGACTTAATGATTGCATGAACTGACCGACAAAGTTGATGTCCGGGCCCTTTCCCTCAACCAACCGTTCCGTTCGTTTAGTAATCATGGGATTCAAAGACGGGTGGCTGAGAATGTAAAATTGGTTCTTCTCCAATGCCGTAAAGACGATATTAGCAATGTTATCAATCGGCATTCCCGTCGTGATATCGTGCTTCGCAAACTTCTGTCCGTCAAGGTAGGCCTGGCTTTGATAATAAGGATCCGTGGTATCAGTGTACTGAGCCGGACGATGTTGCTCGCAATGGTACAGATCAGTTTGAACGAAAGCTGGACAAAAGACATGCATTTCAATATCGATCTGATGTTGTTGTAGATCGTAGGCAATTCCTTCAGTCATCCCGACACTGGCAAATTTCGTGGCGTAATAGGCCGGCATGAGCGGTGTTGAAACCAGTCCAGCATACGACGACACGTTGATGATCGCACCATGCGTCTGTTGTTGACGCATAATGGGAATAACCTTTTGCATGGTGTAGACCTGACTCATCAAATTAGTATGAATGATCCATTCCCAGTCACGACTCGGAAGGTCCCAGACCATTCCGGGAACCGCAACCCCGGCATCATTAATTAACAAGTCGATCCGGCCAAATTTAGTCATCGTTTGCGCAATGGCCGCGTCAACTTCAGCCTCTTTTGTGACATCCGTTACAACCATTAAGACATCCGCCGTCACTTTCTGAATATCGTGATAAACCTTCGTTAACGCTGGTTCATCAATATCGGCCATAGCAATTTTCATGCCCCGTTGAGCACCTTCTTTAGCGAGAACTTCGCCAAATCCGTGAGCTGCACCCGTAATAAACATGACCTTGTCTTTAAAATCTTTCATGTCTGCTTCGCCTCTTCATTCAAATTAAGTTGAAATCGTACGATTGACACGTCAACTATTGACGAGTCAAATATAGCATGAAAGCGTTTTTATGTAAATATATTCACAAAAAATAATCTAAAAAAATAGGCCTCGCTTGAGACCTACGACAGATTTAACCGTCCTAACCGTTGGAGCAAATCAGCTAGCTGGGAAATTTCTTGTGGCGTAAATTGCCCCCCAAATAACGCTAACAGGAACTTGTCTTCCGGCGTTTTTCCGCAGTGCTGTAAATCATCTTGCGTGGCCGGCGTCAGCGCCACAATGACTTCGCGATTATTTTCCGGATTACGTTTCCGAGTCACGTGACCCTGCTCTTCCAGGTCTTTCAAATGTCGCGTCACCGCTGCATTATCAATCTGTAGTTTCCGCTGAATGCACCCCTGAGTAACCGTTCCGTTTTTCTTGAGGAAGAGCAAAATTACGTACCGTGTAAGATTAAACCCCGTTTGCGTTTTGAACAAACTGGTAACGTTCAAATCAGCTAGTTTCAGCTGATACAACAGATCCACTAACTCATTAATGGTCATTTGCTACTTCTCCCTTCCGTCCAATTGGTTAACCGTATAACTAAGAATACGCTCACTATTTTTCAAAGTAAAGCCACGGCGCCCAACGGACGCAAAAAGGCGTCCGACCTAACCGGACACCTCTAATTGATTACTTCGTTTTTTCAACCTTACGTAACGGACGCTTAATCATGGTCAGTAACTTAGCCGATTGCAGACGCGCCACCACAGCGTCGACCGCGACCTGCATGAGCTTTTCGTTTAAATCCTTGGCGGCGGGTTGAACCTGGTCTTCACCCAAATGGTGTAACCGGTCCTCTAAGCTTCCAATGAAGTTATCGTAGGCCTGCTTAGGATAATCGCCAGCCGTGATCTGGTCGATGCCCGTCCGGACCGTATCCGTCTGGAACATCGGCTTGAGCAGACTAATCATCAAAATATCCGTCAGCTGCATGGTCTGATACTTCTTCTTGACCGGTGCCAAAATGACCTTATGCTTCACGTAGTTGTTGATCATCGCCGGCGTGATGGTATCCACGCCCAACGGTCCCAGCACCTCGTTGACTAGTGCGGTGACCTGATCCATATACAAATCAAACTTAGGTAAGTCGTCCCATCTGGGAAGCTTGATCCCGTGCATCTGCGTTTCCCAGCGAGTATATTGATTGAAATCTGCCATCGTCGTTCCCTGCCCTTCGGTTGTTTGGTGTCATTATAACACGTTACCTAGTCTTTGTGACTAGCTAATCACTAACTTTGTGCTTTTCAACTAACGCCAGCGAATTCGACTCAAAATGCGTTTACCTAACACCGCCTGGACCACTAAGAACACCGGCTGAACGCTAATCATTAACGGCAGGTAGAGCAACGCCAGCTGCCAATTGAGTAGGTTAACCAGTGAGAAAAGGTTCCCGAAGAACAGGAAGATCCCGGCAAATAACGCCGCCATGACGAACACCAGCGCAATTTTGAATCGATTCAGCGGGCGGGCAACCATCAATAACGCGTTTAGACTAACCAGCCCGGTCATCAATACGCTTAACGTCGAGGTCGTCGCGAAACTCAGGTGAAACTGGGTACCGATGGCCATGATGACTAAGATGTACCCCACCACGCAGACCGCGGCCGGCGCCGCAATCTCCATGACCTGCTTCATGAACCGATCGGCAATTCGGGTATAGTTCGGCTGCAACGCCAGAAAGAACGTGGGAATCCCGACCATTAACGACGAAATGGGCGTTAATTGGATCGGTTCGAACGGGTAACTCCGACTCATAAAGATGAAAATCAGCGTCAGGACCACCGAGTACATGGTCTTAATCAGGAAAAGTGAGGCCACCCGTTCGATGTTGTTAATCACCCGGCGCCCTTCATTTAAAACGTTGATCATGGCATCGAAGTTCGAGTTGATCAAGACGAAGTCGGCCAGACTCTTGGTGGCCTCACTCCCCGACGCCATGGCGATACTACAGTCGGCTTGGCGTAAAGCCAACAGGTCGTTGACCCCGTCACCGGTCATGGCGACCGTGTGGCCCGCCGTCTGGTAGGCCGTGATGAGCCCCTCCTTTTGTTGCGGGGTAACCCGGCCAAAGACGTTATAGGTGGCCACTAACCGGTCGTAATCGGGTTCTGCACCGACCTGACTCATATCCACCAAGTCCTGCGCCCCGGGAATGCCGGCGCGCTGAGCAATACTGGAAACGGTCACGGGGTTATCCCCCGAGATGACCTTTAAGGCCACGTCCTGCGTCACGAAGAAGTCGAAGGTGTCCGCGGCGTGCGGTCGTAATTCGTCGGTAATCAAAACTAACGCTAGTGCCTGGGGATTTACCGGCCGCGGCGTGGCCAATTGGTCGACCTGGGCGAGTAATAGCACCCGGTACCCCTGAGCGGCCAACGTGTGAATGCGGGCTTTGATGGCCGCGGGGACGGTCTCGTAAATGAATTCGGGCGCCCCCATCACATAGGCCCAATCGCCCAACTGGGCCCCACTCCACTTGCGTCCCGACGAAAACGGCAAGACCTCGCCCGCCGTCACCGTTGGGTTACCTAGTGCCGCTTGGATAGCCTGGGCGGTCTCGTTATCGTCACCGGTAGCCGCCACCAACTGGGCAAGAACTGTTTGGGCCTGCGCCCCATCCGTGGTCCCCACCAGGTCTAACCGATCAAGTTTGAGCTTACCACTGGTAATGGTCCCCGTCTTATCCAGACACAGAACGTCGACACGCGCTAAGGCTTCAATCGCCGGTAATTCCCGCACCAGCACGTTTTTACGCCCCAGGGTAAAGGCCCCGGCCGCTAAAGCGACCGACGTCAACAGAACTAACCCTTGTGGAATCATCCCGCCCATGGCGGCCACCGTGCCTAGAATGGCCCGGTTGGTATCCTGGCCCTTGACCAATGAGGCAATAAACAACAGAATACCCAGCGGAATGATGACGATGGTTAAAATTTTAATGATTCGGTTAATGGTGTTCAACAATTGACTGGCGGTGCGGTGTTGCTGCTTAACCGAGTGGGCCAGCTGCTTGACGAAGCTGTTTTGCCCCACCTTAGTGGCTTGAACCACCGCTTTACCGCCTAACAGGACGCTCCCGGAAATCAACGTATCGCCGGTACGTTTCGTAATCGGCGTCGATTCCCCGGTAATCTGGGATTCGTCGACCTCCAATCCCGTGGTCTCACGGATTAGGCCGTCGACCGGCAACTGATCGCCCCGCCCGACTTCTAATAGATCGTCTTGGACGATTTCGTCTTGGTGTCGCGCCGTGGTTTCACCGTTCCGTCGCACCTGAATCAAGCCTTCCGACAATAGAGCCAGGTGATCAATCTGTCGTTTGGACCGGATTTCTTGGAAGATTCCGATCCCCGTATTGACCACCACCACGCCGATGAACAACAGGTTTTTATAGCTCCCCGTCATCAGGACCAGGCCGGCGAGAACTAAATTAATGACGTTAAATAAAGTGAGTAGGTTATCCCGAAAAATCTGCTTCACGCTTCGGGTGAGCGGCGGGACCGGGTCATTTTTTAAGCCCTGATCGATCCGCTTAGTCACCTCGGCGGCCGTTAACCCGCGAGTTAACGGAGGTTGTTGTACTTCAGGTTCAACTTGCGCCATGGCCCAGGCCTCCTTAGATTGGTACCGCTTTTACCCATATTGTACAAGAATATTCACCGACTCACCCGTTATCTGTTTAATTTTTCCGCTTCTTAAACGAATCGCTAGCTGTTTAACAGATGACACCGAGAGTGGTTAAATGAAAGAGGAAACGATTAACGAAGGAGGAACTTTTAATGGCACATAAATCAACATCCCTGATTTTATTTGTCTTGTATCTGATTTTGTTAGGCTGCATGTTGGCGAACCAAAACATGCTGGCCATGTGGCTCATGACGGCGGGCATGCTGTTCGAGGCCAGCATCAACCTCTACGACCAATTTAAGAAGCACTGAGTCGCTTAAAGTAAGCGTTGTCATTTTGGGGGATTTCCCCTAAACTTGAAGTATTAACGTGAGGGCGATCCCGAGCACCTCACCGACAACCAGGAGGCTTTTTTGTATGACACTATCCAGCATTACCGAAACCCGACCGCTTGCCGACGGTCACCAGATTCCTAAATTTGGCTTTGGGACTTACCTACTGAGCGACCAAGCCACCATGGACGCCACGATTAAGACCGCGTGGGACGCCGGTTACCGTCTGTTCGACACGGCGATGCTCTACCGCAACGAAGACTTGTTGGGCAACACCCTCCAAACTTTAACCCTCCCCCGGCCCGACCTTTACTTAACCAGCAAGGTGGCCGAAGTTGTTCAAGGCTACGACGAAACGCTCAAGGCCGTTGAGGGCTCACTGAAACGCCTGCAAACCGATTATCTGGATTTACTGCTCATCCACTGGCCGGTCCGCGAACACTTCTTTGATACCTGGCGTGCCATGGAACAACTTAAGGCCGACGGTAAGGTTCGTTCGATCGGAGTATCCAACTACACCGTCGCTCACCTGGAACTGCTGGCCACTCAGGCCAAAGAAATGCCGGTGGTCAACCAGGTCGAATACCACCCCTACCTGAACCAACAGGCGCTACTGGATTACGATACGGCCAACCACATCGTGACCGAGGCCTGGAGTCCCCTGGGTCGGCGGGCTGTTTTGGGCGACCCGATGATCAAAAAGATTGGCGAGCACCACCAAAAGTCGGTCGCTCAAGTTATTTTACGCTGGGAACTCCAACACGGCATCTTGCCGATTCCCAAATCCCAACACGCCGAACGCATCGTGGAAAACGCTCAGGTCTTTGACTTCGAACTGACCGACGACGAACTATCGATGATCGACCTGTTAAACAAGAACCAGCGGACCGGGAACGAACCGGAAATCGTCTACGAAACTGGCAAACAATACTAAACAGAGTGTGACAAGGGGCGCTTTGCTGACGAGCATTAACGTCGTAAGTCGAACAATCCTGAACCTGGATTGTTTGGCTTACGGGGTTAATGCTCGTCAGCAGCCCTTTGGCGCACGTTTCAGCGAAGACACAAAGGGGTCTGGGACTTTTGTCCCAGACCCCTTTTCCGCCCTTAAGCTTTAATCTTTAGTCGAGAACGGGTGATCCTGGTCAATCCGCAGATCAGTCGGAATCGTCAAGCCTGGCGATACCAACATCTGTTCAGCAGCTTGTAACGCCTGCCGCGTAAACCAGCCGTCCCGGATTAATTTACCGAATTCATTCACGTGATCAATCATATCGGCTAATTCGTCATCACTGATGTTTTGAACCACGTCATCCAGCTCATCTAAGCTGTCGATAGCAATCCCTAAATGGTTCTGGACGATGATGTCGGCCACCGCCGCCTGGCGCCAAACGATTACCGGCAACCCGTGCGACAGGTACATGGACACCTTGTGGGGGTGATTGTAATGGGTATAGTCGTTGTACCGGTAACTCGGCGTATCGCTATCCCAGGCCAGCCCAAAGGTCCGCGGCATCTCTTGGATCAAATCCCAGCGCCAAAGTTGGCCCCGAAAATCGACCTGAGGATTGGCCGCTAACTTTTTATCCAATTCGTCGTCGGTCACCCCAAAGACGGTAATCGGCGTCTTAAGGCTCCAATCGGCTAAGTAACGGGACTTCAAGATGTTGCCCGCCAGCACCACGCCGCGCTTAAACTCTTCCGGCTTCGTGTAATAGCGGTCATCATCGTGGTTGTCATCCAAATAATCTAATAAGTATTGGCAAACCATGGGGGTGGTCACCCCGTCTTTTTTCAACTGTTCAGCCATGCGCCGGTTATGAACGATCAACACGTCGCATTTGTTAAAGAAGCCGATTTCGTCGATCCACGTTGGCATTTTCTGGTTCCGGAGGGTCTCCGAATCGTGGATCAAACAAACCATCTTGACCCGGCGCCGGTGCATCTGATCGACAAACGACATTTCAAACCGCCCACTATTCAGGGATGGATACTGATAAACGATGAAATCACCGGGCGAAACCGCCGCCGTGATCCCGTCGATTCGTGACGTCACGGCTTCATCTGACTCGCCCACGTCGTTGTACCGAAAAATATTAGCAACCTGGTAACCGGTCGCTTGCCCAATGCGGGCAATGTCTAATTTCGCTTGCCGGGTCGCATCAAATGTTCGCCCCTGAACGATATCTGTAATCCATTTTTTCATGAGAAGGTTCTCCATTCAGTTTAAAATCGACAACGTTAACTCTCTGGGCAATCCCTTTTCAGACTCGTTGATAGCCTAAACGCTGGTCACCACTAGAAAATATTAAGTAACGGGAACAAAATTCCGGCGAGCACCACAATGGCGATCGTGACTGAAATCGTAACGTTCAGACCTTTCCCAGTCGAGGATTTATTCTCCGGTGGCTCCTGGACGTAACCCTTTTCAAGGTGCATCCGAGAAGAGATATCCTGATTTAACAAATCTTTCTTCTGCTTACTCATAATGCTATAATTATAACTGTCTTTACATATGAAGCGCAACAATCTTGAAGGGCTTTTTCGCCGATTATCGGCCCAATAAAGGGGATTTTTACCCAGTACCATCAAGTTGTGTAACTTTGACGCCCTTTAGCGTTTTTGATAAGACCGGGACTTAATGGTCACGAACACCTTAAGTTTACACTGTTTTAAGACTTATAATTAACTAATCGGACATTAAATTGGTCATGGGTATGGTTATTAATGTCTCTGGCCAGCTCACACCAACCATTCTGACACTGAATGGTTTATTTTTTAGAATTTCTCGACCTGGTTTCCGGAACTTTCCGGGAACCCCGCACTTTGTTTAGTAACCGTTCAATCTACTCGGGGCCGTGGGGGCCAGAAAGGTGATTCGTGTGCATCGTTATCGAGAGTTTTTTACCAGCCTCGGCTGGACAGCCATTATTTTAGCGGTCTTCGTTGCCGGCCAAGTGGTGCCCTTACCCAACGTGGACTCCGGTACCGCCCAAGACGCGCTCAGCAACGTCACCTTCTTAAAGTTATTTGCGAACGTCACTGGGAGTAATCTGAGTAACCAAGCCCTTTTCTCCGTGGGGATGGGACCCTTCATGAGTGCCATGATTATCTGGCAGGCCGTGCAATCCGTCGCCGACGAACAGGTTGGCCGCATGACTAACCGCCAAATTAGCTTTTGGAAGTACGTGTTGACCCTCTTTTTGGCCATCATCCAGTCCTTCCAAATGGTTTACTTTATGCGCAGCTCCCTGGATCCGATGTATCTACCCGGAACCCAGATTGATATTACCTTCGCGGGGACCATGTTGTTGCTGATTGCCGGAGCCATGTTTGTGGCCTGGCTGGCGAACTTAAACGCCGCCATGGGGATTGGGAGTTCCGTGGCCCTGATTGTGCCCGGGATTGTCCGGGGCATCCCCAACAACCTGATCAACGGTTTTGGGGATAGTCACACCGTGCCGCTCAAAATGACGGCCACCGCCATTCTCATCGCCATTATCATTGGGTTCATTTTTCTGATTCTAAGTGTGCTGGTCAACGCCTCCGAACTCCGGATTCCCATCGAACGGCCGATGTTGGACCGAGAACACTCCAACTCCTACCTGCCCATCAAGTTACTGACCTCCGTCGGGATGCCGTTCATGTTCTCCAGTTCCATCTTTACCTTTCCCGGCTACTTTATTAATCAGTCCATTGGTCCCACAGATGACCTGCAACGGTTCATCGCCAGTTGGTTCTCCTACCGGACGCCACAGGGAATTCTCGTCTACGGCTTGGTCCTCCTAGCCTTGAACTACGCTTTCGGGTACATCAACATCCAGCCTACCCGGCAGACCAAATCCCTCAAGGAAAGCGACGACTACATCGTGGGCGTCGCACCGGGGGATGCTACCGAACGCTACATCATGCACCACTTTTCGTTACTGACGGCGGTTTCCAATGTCTTCATCCTCATTATTGGGATTGGTCCGTTAATCGTCGGCTTGTTCTACGCACCCGCCGCAAACTACTCGCTGTTCTTAGGGTCCATCATGATTCTTGTCGGGATGGCCTCGGGGATTACCGATCAAATTCACGCGTTACTGACCAAGAACCGTTACCGTGTTTTCGACTAAACTAAGCTGTTTAAAAAGGGATCGTTAAGACCTTCAATTTTGGAGGTTTTAACGGTCCCTTTTAAATTGCGGATAACTTACCACGATTGCCCGTAACCGCCGGGAAAACGGCCAGCAGTCGGCTATTCGGCCATCGTAGCGAGTCTACCGATGTTATCTATACAGCATTTCACCAAAAAAGCGATGAGCACCGCCCCATTAAGGGTAGCGTTCATCGCTTTTTAAGTTGTAGGCTTCAGAACTTACGACCGCCGAACGTAGACGGAATTCCCGGTAATATAACCGCCGGCAACCCGGTAACGTAACGTGCCGTTGTTAGAGAAGTCCCAACCGATAACCTTCAAGGTCGTCTTGGCCTTGTAATGGTGACCGGCCTTCTTCTGCAGGTTAGCGTCCTTGTACAAGTTGGCCCCTTGCTTAACCGTCACGTGCTTTGGCATCTTGACCAGTCCGGTCTTGACCCATTGCTTGTTGGCCGTGATGTACTTCCCGTTAGTTAACTGGAAGCGCGTGGTTAAGTTGTAGTGCACGACCCGCTTGACGGTCAACTGCTGTCCTTGACGATAATGCGTCACCTTACCGGTTTGCTTTGTCGTCTTGTAAGCGTTGATGCCCTTCGGATTGATAACCGTGATCGTCTTAGTCGTTAACTTGCCCTTCTTCAGAACGAAGTCACCACTCTTGATCTTGGTCTTCAACGTGTACTTGGTCTTGGCGCGAGCTTGAGACTCGTAGTACGTTTCCTGAACGTAGGCTTTCCGAGCCGTGATGTAACCGACTAAGCCGTACGTCTTGGAATTACGGTTAACGTCACGAACCTTGTACCGTAAACGACCACCCTTAGAATGTGCCGTGCCGATAACCACGAACTGTGGTTGACGACCCCGCGGCATCTTCTTGTACCAAACGATCCGGCTCTTCTTAGAGAAGGTTGCGGACTTGTACAAGCCAATCTTCTTGATAGCAGTAACACTCTTACCGATCATCTTCGACTTTCCAGTTGAGATGGTATCGGCACTGCTCCCACTGACCAAGGTTCCTGTGGAGTCATTCGACGTCGTGTCCGTTGTAGTACCAGTGTTACCACCAGTAGTTCCAGTAGTACCGGAATCCCCGTTACCGGAGTTCCCCGTATTACCAGAGTCACCATTGTGGCCCGACAGACTGTTACTGTTGGAGGCTTCGCTCATCGAAGCTTCGCTCATCGAAGCTTCACTTGCGGATGCTTCACTTTCTGACTCTTCGGCTGACGTACTTGCAGACGCTACGCTTTCGGATTCTTCGACTGATGCACTCGCGGAGGCTGTGCTTTCAGATTCTTCAGTAGAAGCACTTGCGGAGGCAGTGCTCTCAGATTCTTCAGCTGAGGCACTGGCGGACGCCGTACTTTCGGATACTTCAGCGGAAGCACTCGCGGAGGCTGTGCTCTCAGACTCTTCAGCTGACGCACTCGCAGACGCTACGCTTTCAGATCCTTCGGCGGAAGTGCTTGCGGACGCTTCACTTTCAGATACTTCGGCAGAAGCACTTGCAGACGCTTCACTCTCTGATACTTCAGCAGAAGCACTCGCGGAGGCTACGCTTTCGGATTCTTCGGCTGACGCACTCGCGGACGCCGTGCTTTCGGATTCTTCAGCAGAAGTGCTTGCAGATGCTACGCTTTCGGATTCTTCAGCGGAGGCACTCGCGGACGCTTCACTCTCAGATTCTTCGGCAGAGGCACTCGCGGAGGCTACGCTTTCAGACTCTTCAGCTGACGCACTCGCAGATGCCGTGCTTTCGGATTCTTCAGCGGAAGTGCTTGCAGACGCTTCACTCTCGGATACTTCAGCAGAGGCACTCGCAGATGCTACGCTTTCGGATTCTTCAGCAGAAGTGCTTGCAGATGCCGTGCTCTCAGATTCTTCGGCTGACGCACTCGCAGATGCTGTGCTTTCGGACTCTTCAGCTGACGCACTCGCGGACGCTTCACTCTCAGATTCTTCGGCAGAGGCACTCGCGGAGGCTAC
>NZ_AZDV01000027.1:29855-105431 GCF_001434835.1 Levilactobacillus acidifarinae DSM 19394 = JCM 15949
TTCTTCAGCAGAGGCACTCGCAGATGCCGTGCTTTCGGACTCTTCGGCTGACGCACTCGCGGACGCCGTGCTTTCAGATTCTTCAGCTGATGCACTCGCAGACGCTACGCTTTCGGATTCTTCGGCTGACGCACTCGCGGAGGCTACGCTTTCGGACTCTTCGGCTGACGCACTTGCAGACGCCGTGCTTTCGGATTCTTCGGCAGAAATACTTGCTGATGCTGTGCTTTCGGATTCTTCAGCTGACGCACTTGCGGAGGCTGTGCTTTCAGATTCTTCAGCTGATGCACTTGCGGACGCCGTACTTTCGGATTCTTCGGCAGAAATACTTGCTGATGCCGTGCTCTCAGATTCTTCAGCGGACGCACTCGCAGACGCTACGCTTTCGGATTCTTCAGCGGAGGCACTCGCAGACGCCGTACTCTCAGATTCTTCAGCGGACGCACTCGCAGAGGCTGTGCTTTCGGACTCTTCGGCAGAGGCACTTGCAGACGCTACGCTTTCGGACTCTTCGGCTGACGCACTCGCGGAGGCTTCACTCTCTGACTTCTCAGCAGAAGCACTCGCAGACGCTTCACTTTCAGATACTTCGGCAGAAGCACTTGCAGACGCTTCACTCTCTGATACTTCAGCAGAAGCACTCGCGGAGGCTTCACTCTCTGACTTCTCAGCAGAAGCACTCGCAGACGCCGTGCTTTCGGATTCTTCAGCTGACGCACTTGCGGACGCCGTGCTTTCAGATTCTTCGGCAGAAGTACTTGCAGATGCTTCACTCTCTGACTTCTCAGCAGAAGTGCTTGCAGATGCTGTGCTTTCCGATTCTTCGGCTGACGCACTCGCGGACGCTTCACTTTCCGACTTCTCGGCGGAAGCACTTGCAGACGCCGTACTCTCAGACTCTTCGGCTGACGCACTTGCGGACGCTGTACTCTCAGACTCTTCAGCTGACGCACTCGCGGACGCTTCACTTTCGGATTCTTCAGCAGAGGCACTCGCGGATGCCGTGCTCTCAGATTCTTCAGCTGACGCACTCGCGGAGGCTACACTTTCGGATACTTCGGCAGAAGTACTTGCGGACGCTTCACTTTCCGACTTCTCGGCGGAAGCACTCGCGGACGCTTCACTTTCCGACTTCTCAGCAGAAGCACTTGCAGATGCTGTGCTTTCGGATTCTTCAGCAGAAGTGCTTGCAGATGCTACGCTTTCGGATTCTTCAGCGGAGGCACTCGCGGACGCTTCACTCTCTGACTTCTCAGCAGAAGCACTCGCGGAGGCTACGCTTTCAGACTCTTCAGCTGACGCACTCGCAGATGCCGTGCTTTCGGATTCTTCAGCGGAAGTGCTTGCAGACGCTTCACTCTCGGATACTTCAGCAGAGGCACTCGCAGATGCCGTGCTTTCGGATTCTTCGGCTGACGCACTCGCGGACGCCGTGCTTTCAGATTCTTCGGCTGATGCACTCGCAGATGCTGTGCTTTCGGACTCTTCGGCTGACGCACTGGCAGACGCCGTGCTTTCAGATTCTTCAGCTGATGCACTCGCAGACGCTTCACTTTCGGACTCTTCGGCTGACGCACTGGCAGACGCCGTGCTTTCAGATTCTTCAGCTGATGCACTCGCAGACGCTTCACTTTCGGATACTTCAGCAGAAGTGCTTGCGGACGCCGTGCTTTCAGATTCTTCAGCTGATGCACTTGCGGAGGCTTCACTCTCCGACTTCTCAGCTGAAGTGCTTGCAGACGCTGTGCTTTCAGATTCTTCAGCAGAAGTGCTTGCAGACGCTACACTTTCAGATTCTTCAGCTGACGCACTCGCGGACGCTGTGCTCTCAGATTCTTCGGCGGAAGCACTTGCGGACGCTGTGCTTTCGGACTCTTCAGCTGACGCACTTGCGGACGCTACGCTTTCCGATTCTTCAGCTGACGCACTCGCGGACGCTTCACTCTCTGACTTCTCGGCAGAAGCACTCGCAGAGGCTACGCTTTCGGATTCTTCAGCAGAGGTACTTGCTGATGCTGTGCTTTCAGATTCTTCGGCAGAGGCACTCGCAGACGCTTCACTTTCGGATACTTCAGCAGAAGCACTTGCGGACGCCGTGCTTTCAGACTCTTCAGCGGAGGCACTCGCAGATGCTGTGCTTTCGGACTCTTCAGCGGACGTACTTGCGGACGCTACGCTTTCGGACTCTTCGGCTGATGCACTCGCAGACGCTGTACTTTCGGATTCTTCGGCAGAAATACTTGCAGACGCCGTGCTCTCGGACTCTTCGGCTGATGCACTTGCGGACGCCGTACTTTCGGATTCTTCAGCGGAAGCACTCGCAGATGCTACACTTTCGGATTCTTCAGCGGAAGCACTCGCAGAGGCTACGCTTTCAGATTCTTCGGCTGATGCACTTGCGGAGGCTGTGCTTTCAGATTCTTCAGCAGAAGCACTGGCAGAGGCTTCACTTTCCGACTTCTCGGCAGAAGCACTCGCAGATGCCGTGCTTTCGGACTCTTCAGCTGATGCACTCGCAGAGGCTACGCTTTCGGATCTTTCAGCAGAAGCACTTGCAGACGCCGTGCTCTCAGATTCTTCGGCTGATGCACTCGCGGACGCCGTGCTTTCGGATTCTTCAGCAGAAGCACTCGCGGATGCCGTACTCTCAGATTCTTCAGCAGAGGCACTCGCGGATGCCGTACTCTCAGATTCTTCAGCAGAGGCACTCGCGGATGCTGTACTTTCGGACTCTTCGGCAGAAATACTTGCAGACGCCGTGCTCTCGGACTCTTCAGCTGATGCTGTGCTCTCGGACTCTTCAGCAGAGGCACTCGCGGATGCTGTGCTTTCAGATTCTTCAGCTGATGCACTTGCGGAGGCCGTGCTTTCAGATTCTTCGGCTGACGCACTCGCAGACGCTTCACTTTCCGACTTCTCGGCAGAAGCACTTGCTGACGCTACGCTTTCGGATCTTTCAGCAGAAGCACTCGCAGACGCTACGCTTTCAGATGTTTCGGCTGATGCACTAGCGGATGCCGTGCTCTCAGACTCTTCAGCTGACGCACTTGCTGACGCCGTGCTTTCGGATTCTTCGGCTGACGCACTTGCAGATGCCGTGCTTTCAGATTCTTCAGCAGAAGCACTTGCTGACGCCGTACTTTCAGATTCTTCGGCAGAGGCACTCGCGGAGGCTTCACTTTCCGACTTTTCAGCAGAAGCACTCGCAGATGCCGTGCTCTCAGATTCTTCGGCAGAAATACTTGCAGATGCCGTGCTTTCGGATTCTTCAGCTGACGCACTCGCGGACGCCGTGCTTTCAGATTCTTCGGCTGACGCACTCGCAGACGCTACGCTCTCGGATTCTTCGGCTGATGCACTTGCAGACGCTACGCTTTCGGATTCTTCGGCCGACGCACTCGCGGATGCTGTGCTCTCAGATTCTTCAGCTGATGCACTTGCTGACGCTGTGCTCTCAGATTCTTCAGCTGATGCACTCGCGGACGCTTCGCTTTCGGATTCTTCAGCTGATGCACTCGCGGACGCTTCACTCTCTGACTTCTCAGCGGAAGCACTTGCAGACGCTTCACTTTCGGATTCTTCAGCTGACGCACTTGCGGACGCTTCACTTTCTGACTTCTCAGCTGACGCACTCGCGGATGCCGTACTCTCAGACTCTTCAGCTGACGCACTCGCGGAGGCTACGCTTTCAGACTCTTCAGCTGACGCACTCGCGGACGCTGTGCTTTCGGACTCTTCAGCTGATGCACTTGCGGAGGCTTCACTCTCTGACTTCTCAGCGGAAGCACTCGCGGATGCTGTGCTTTCAGATTCCTCAGCGGAGGCACTCGCGGACGCCGTACTCTCAGACTCTTCAGCTGACGCACTCGCGGACGCTTCACTCTCTGACTTCTCAGCGGAGGCACTCGCAGATGCTGTGCTTTCGGATTCTTCAGCAGAAATACTTGCAGACGCCGTGCTCTCAGACTCTTCGGCGGAAGCACTCGCGGACGTTTCACTCTCCGACTTCTCGGCGGAAGCACTCGCGGAGGCCGTGCTCTCAGACTCTTCAGCGGAAGCACTCGCGGACGCTTCACTTTCCGACTTCTCGGCTGATGCACTCGCGGACGCCGTGCTTTCAGATTCTTCAGCAGAAGCACTCGCAGATGCTGTGCTTTCAGACTCTTCAGCAGAGGCACTGGCGGACGCCGTGCTTTCGGATTCTTCGGCTGACGCACTCGCGGACGCTTCACTTTCCGACTTCTCAGCGGAAGCACTGGCAGACGCTGTGCTTTCGGACTCTTCAGCAGAAGCACTGGCAGACGCTACGCTTTCGGACTCTTCGGCTGACGCACTCGCGGATGCTTCACTCTCTGACTTCTCAGCGGAAACACTGGCGGACGCTACGCTTTCGGACTCTTCGGCTGACGCACTCGCGGATGCTACGCTTTCAGATTCTTCAGCTGACGCACTCGCAGACGCCGTGCTCTCAGACTCTTCGGCTGACGCACTCGCGGACGCTTCACTCTCTGACTTCTCAGCGGAAGCACTCGCGGACGCTGTGCTTTCAGATTCTTCAGCAGAGGCACTGGCGGATGCTTCACTTTCCGACTTCTCGGCGGAAGCACTCGCAGACGCCGTGCTTTCGGATTCTTCAGCAGAGGCACTCGCGGATGCTTCACTTTCCGACTTCTCGGCGGAAGCACTCGCAGACGCCGTGCTTTCAGATTCTTCGGCTGACGTACTTGCAGAAGCTCTACTCAACGATCCGTCACTCAACGAAGCCTCAGAATTCGACACTTCGGAGTTGGTACTGGTTAACGAAACCTTAGCATCGCTGACGCTGGCTTCACTAGCTGAAACCATTGATAACTCACTGACAATATCTGTAGAAACTTGACTCAGACTAGCGTTAGAAACACTCAATTGTGAGTCGGCCATTTCAGACTGTTCACTGGCATTGGTTTGCGATTGAGCACTCAAGCTGTCAGCCACGCTCTTCATTGACTCATCGTAGGACGAATCCGAAGCATCGCTTAAGCTTTGTTCCGTTGAGGTAAAGGCAGAAACCTGACTGGCTTCACTCTCAGACCGTTCACTGACACTAGCGAAGGACTTTGAAATCTCGGCTGATGCCGTTTGTGATGCTAAGACGCTCTCACTGGCAACAATGGCGGCGGAAGCACTCGCGGAGGCCTGCGCGTCACTGGTCAGAACGGACATCGAAGCTGATTCACTCGCCGAAACGTTAGCCGATTCACTTTCACTCGTTTGCGTGGAGTTCCGTTCTACCGAGTTAGCAGATAAATCACTAGCTACGGAGGCTGAACGTTCACTCAAGCTCAAGGCAGATTCAGAAATCTCAGACGTTTCACTGGCGTTACTGTCGATCCGTTCGCTTAAGCTATTGGCTGAAGCCGAGTTGCTGGCCGACAGGATACTCAACGACGCATCCGAAACGGAGTTATCAGCCGAGACACTGGCCGAAACGCTAGCGGATGTCGCAGCCGATTCGCTGGCCGATGTGCTGGCTGAAACCGTACTCTGCAAGGAATCACCCATCGAAGCCAAACTCATGGATTCTTCGGATTGTGAAACCTCAGAGAACTGGCTATCCGCGGATTGACTGGCCGCACCCAGGCTGACCGTCGAAGCACTAACCACGGATTGTTGACTAGCAATCGAGTTGGATTGAGCACTCAGACTCTGGTTCGACAAACTCATTTCAGACGTGGAGACCGCGGATTGAACGCTAGCATCACTTTGCGAAGCGGCACTCAAGCTGGCAGCACTCTCACTAATCTGTGAGTTGTAAGACGAGTCGTTGGCTTCACTCAAGCTTTGTCCTTGCGAGGCAATGGCCGAGTTCTGGCTGGCTTCGGTTTCGGAGCGGTTACTCAAGCTCGTTAACGATTCCGTAATCGAGGCGGCAATGGAAGTAGAGACTGCCGCACTTTCAGCCGCGGAAGTCGAAGCGGACTGACTCGCCGTTGCCGAAGCTAAGCTCGTTTCAGCCGCGGTACTTGCCGAAGCCTTTGCCGAATCAGAGGCCGAAGCACTTTGACTGGCTTGTTCGGACGTCCGGGACGTGGAGTTGGCCGACAGAACACTGGTGTCGGACAACGACCGATCACTGACACTGGCAACCGAGGCGGATAAGTCCGCACTCTGACTGGCCCCACTGGCAACCTGTTCACTCAAGCTGTTGGCGGAAGCCGAATTGCTGGCGGACAAGACACTCAGCGAATTCTCGGATTCGGAGATCAGACTTTGCGAAGCGTCACTCATTGAGGCTTCGGAAGCCGAAACTTCGGAAGTCCGACTAGTCAAGGAATCGATCGCTTCACTGGCACTGGCCATCGACGTGGAAACCGTCGATAACTGGCTGTCTGTGGTTTGTGATAACTGGCTCAGACTCATGTTCGAGGCGCTCAATTCGGATTCGGACATCATCGATTGCTCGTTGGCGTCGGAAACGGATTGTTCGCTCAAGCTGGCATTGCTGTCGCTGATCTGGGAGTTGTAGGACGAATCATTAGCGTCACTCAAACTTTGTTCCTGTGAAGCTAATTGCTGACTGGCACTGGCTTCAGCAGCCGACTTCTCACTGACACTGGCATCATCAGTCGAGATGGATGCCGTTTGTGAGGCCGAAATCGAGGCACTCGCTGTTGCCGAAGTCGAGGCACTCTGACTAGCGTTAGCCGACGCACCACTCTCAACGATGGCCGTTGATGTCGAAGCCTCAGCCGACGCACTAGCGGATTGACTCTCGTTAGTTTGCGTTGAGTTCCGGGACATCGAGTTAGCGGACAAGATGCTGGTATCGGCGGCAGACCGTTCACTCAAGCTGGTTGAAGCTTCAGCAATTGAAGCGCTCTGACTGGCCCCACTAGCCACCTGTTCACTTAGGCTGTTAGCAGAAGCTGAGTTGCTGGCCGACAAGACGCTCAGGGAATGATCAGCCGCAGAATTTTCACTCAGGGACTGGTGACTCATGGAAGCTTCGGACTGACTGATTTCGGAGTTAACACTATCAGTCGCCGAGGCCGCCGCACTCACGCTGGCATCAGATGCCGAAACGGCAGATTGTTGACTGTCGATTGACGTGGATAACTGACTCAAGCTAGCGTTGGAAGCACTGAGTTGGGCACTGGCAACGGCCGATTGCTGACTGGCATCGGATTGCGATTGCTGACTCAGGCTAGTCAAGACGCTGGTGATGGCGGAATTGTACGAGGAATCGGACGCTTCACTGACGCTTTGTTCCACGGAGGCCACGGACGCGTTGACGCTGGCTTCACTAGTGGAAGCGGCGCTAATACTGTTCAGGGATTCCTCAACGGAAGCGGCTTGTGACGTCGAGACGCTGGCGCTTTGGTTAGCCGAAGCACTTGCGATTTGACTCGTTTGTGCGTCTGACGTACTAGTGTTAGCGGACGTGATGGCCGACGTCATCGCAGATTCACTCGCGGACTGACTCTGACTGGTCTGTGTCGACGTCCGGGATTCGGAGTTGGCCGACAAGACGCTGGCGTCGGACATTGACCGCTCACTCAGACTTGCGGCGGACGCGGAAACACTGGCTTCTTGTTCAGAAGTGGAAGCGACCTGTTCGCTAGTACTGTTGGCCGAAGCCGAGTTGCTGGCAGATACCAGACTCAAGGATGCATCACTGGCGGAAACCTGAGCCGAAGCACTCGCCGAAACGCTGGCCGAAGCGGAAGCGGACAAGCCGCTCATCGAAGCTTCGGATACGGACATTTCGGAGTAACGACTACCTTGCGAGTTCATTGCATCGCTCAGGCTGGCCGTTGAGGCATTGTTATCGGAAAGCTGACTAGCCGTCGATAACGACAACTGGCTCAAACTTTCATTAGAAAGACTTTGTTCAGATTCAGAAATCGTTGATTGTTCAGTCGCATCGGAAGCCGAGATTTGGCTCAGACTGGCGTTGCTTTCACTAATTTGTGAAGTTAAGTCGGAGTTAGATTCAGCACTTAAGCTCTGAACTTGTGAGGCAATCTGATCACTCAGACTCGCTTCATTAGCCGACTTTTGGCTGATACTGTTCAGCGATTCGGTGATCGAAGCGGCTTGTGACGTGGAAATTGCCGCACTTTGATTAGCCGAGGCACTCGCCGAATTAATTGCCGTGGACCGGCTGGCACTGGCCATTGCTGACTCACTGGCCGAAGCCTTGGCAGACGTCGAGGCCGAAGCACTCTGACTGGCCGCCGTGGACGTCCGGGAAGCGGAGTTGGCTGACAAGATACTGATGTCAGACAAGGACCGTTCACTCAGACTCGTGGTCGACATGGAAACGCTGTTGCTTTGACTCCCCTGGCTGGCCAAGTCTTCACTGACACTGTTGGCCGAAGCCGAGTTGCTAGCGGACAAGACACTCAATGAATTCAACGCTTCGGAAACGGCGGCGGAAACACTCGCCGAAACGGAAGCCGAATCCTTGGCCGATTGACTGGCCGAAGCCGTACTCATCGAGGCAAAGCTGGTCGAGATATCACTCAACGAGGCTTCAGAATTGGAAGCTTCGGATAACTGACTGGCAATCGCTTCGGAAGCGGCACTCTGACTTGCAGCAGAAGCACTGACTTCAGAGTACTGACTCGCTAACGAGTTCGATTGGGCACTCAAGCTGGCGTTCGAGAGACTCAGTTGCGAAGCGGAGATCAACGATTGTTGACTGGCTTCCGTTTGTGACTGGGCACTCAAGCTGGCTGCACTCTCACTCAATTGTGAGTTGTAACTGGAGTTCGAAGCCACGCTCAGGCTGTGTTCCAATGAAGCCAAGGACTCACTCTGTTCGGCTTCACTAGTAGAAGCTTCACTGAGGCTGTTCAAGGATGCCGAGATAGAAGCGGCTTGACTCGCCGAGACACTAGCACTCTCACTGGCCGACGTCCCTGCCGATTCACTGGCAGTAGCGGACGTGACGCTCGTCGAATTAGCGACGGAAATTGAGTCAGCCGTACTTTGACTAGCTGATTGACTGGCTACCGTTTGACTCGTCGTCCGCGACGTGGAAGCCACGGCACTGGCATCGGAAACGGACCGATCACTCAGACTAGCAGCAGATTCGGAAGCCGCAGCACTTTGACTCGCCCCACTAGCAACTTGAGAATTCAAGCTGTTCGTCGAGACTGAATTGCTGGCGGATAACTCGCTTAACGAGTCGAGACTCATTGACGCGAAGCTCTGCGACGTCAAACTCATTGAATCTTCGGACTGGCTGGCTTCGGAAGCCTGGCTAGCCGTTGAAGCGGAGGCTTCACTGGCACTGACTTGTGACTCGGAAGCTGCCGACGTTTCACTCGCTGCGGAAGCCAAGTGATCACTGAGGCTGGCGTTGGAAGCGCTGATTTCGGAGGTGGACATCATCGATTGTTCGCTGGCGTCCGAAGCCGAAATTTCGCTGAGACTGGCGTTGGAAGCGCTGATTTGTGAATCAAATTCAGAAGTCGACGCCTCGCTGATACTTTGTGACAAGGAAGCTAACGACTCGCTCTGACTAGCTTCAACCGTGGACTTCTGGCTGACACTAGCGTCCGATTCGGAGATCGAGGTGGCTTGTGAGGCGGAAACCTCGGCACTGGCGTTAGCCGAAGCACTGGCCGATTGACTGGCAACCTGTGAAGCGGTGCTCGTGGACTGAGCCACGGAAGCGGAAACGCTGGTCGAGACGCTAGCCGATTGGCTGGCGACCGTTTGACTAATCGTCCGGGACGTCGAGTTAGCGGATAACTCACTAGCATCGGAAGCGGAACGGTCACTCAGACTGGTTTGGGCGTTCGACGCATCGGCACTTTGACTGGCCCCACTAGCAACCTGTTCACTCAGACTAGCGGCAGAGGTGTCATTACTGATTGACGCGTTACTCAAGGAAGCGTCACTGACGGAAACCAAGCTGACCGACAAGTCGCTCATCGAAGCTTCGGATTGTGACATTTCGGAGTACTGGCTGGTTTGCGAATCAACGGCCTCACTGACACTCGCCGCGGATTCACTATTAGCAGAAAGTTGACTAGCCGTCGATTCGGACAACTGGCTCAAGCTTTCATTGGAAAGACTTTGGGCAGATTCGGAAATCGTGGATTGCTCGGACGCGTTAGATTCTGAAAGTTCACTCAGACTCGCGTTGCTCTCGCTGATTTGAGAATCGTATTCGGAAGTCGAGGCGTCGCTGATACTTTGTGACAAGGAAGCTAACGATTCGCTTTGACTAGCGATGACTTCGGACTTGTCACTGACACTGGCAGTCGATTCGGAAATCGAAGCCGAATCACTCGCGGAAACCGCGGCACTGGCGTTGGCCGACGCGCTAGCCGATTGACTAGCCGTCGATTCGCTGGCACTGGCCTTAGCCGAGTCACTCGCGGAAACCGTGGCGGATTCGCTGGCCGAGGCACTTTGACTCGCGGCCGTTGAAGTCCGGGACGTCGAGTTCGCCGACAAGATACTGTCGTCGGAAGCCGACCGGTCACTCAGACTCGCCGTCGAAGCCGCTAAGCTGTCACTTTGACTGGCTTGAGTAGAGGCATCCGCGCTGACACTGTTGGCCGAAGCCGAATTGCTGGCGGACAATTCACTCAAGGAGCGATCCGACGTTGAAACATCGGCGGAAACGCTAGCCGAATTGGCAGCCGACTCACTCGCCGATTGCACGGCGGAAACCGTACTCTTCGAAGCTTCACTAACCGAGTAATCACTCATGGAAGCTTCGGATTGACTGATTTCGGAGAATTGACTATCGGCAGATTGACTCGCTGCACTCAGGCTGACCGCAGCATCACTCGCCGAGTTGACCTGACTGGTGACGGAATTCAAGTGGTCACTGACACTGGCGTTGCTCAAGCTCTGGGCGGATTCGGAAATCGTGGATTGTTCGGACGCGTTGGAGACTGAGAGATCACTCAGACTGGCGTTTCCTTCACTGATTTGCGAATCAAATTCGGAGGTTGAGGCGTCACTGATACTTGCTGATAAGGAAGCTAACGACTCGCTTTGACTGGCGATAACTTCGGACTTGTCGCTGACACTAGCATCCGATTCGGAAATCGAAGCGGAGTCACTCGCGGAAATCGCGGCACTGGTCTTAGCCGACGCGCTTGCCGACTGACTGGCGGTCGATTCGCTAGCGCTAGCCTGGGCCGAATCGCTCGCGGAAACCGTGGCGGATTCGCTGGCCGAGGCACTTTGACTCGCAGCCGTTGAGGTCCGCGACGTCGAGTTGGCCGACATGAGACTGTCGTCGGAAACGGACCGGTCACTCAGACTGGCCGTCGAAGCCGCCACACTCGCACTCTGGCTAGCCTGGCTTTCCAGCTGACTGGTTAAGCTGGCTTCAGATTTAGCGATGCTTTGTGACTGTTGACTCAGGGAAGCTTCACTCGCGGAAACGTTGGATAACTGGCTCGCAATGGTGCTAGTCGACGCACTGGCTGAGGCGACCGCCGAGGCTTGACTCTCGGAAGCAAAGCTAGTGGAGGTGTCACTCATCGAGTTTTCAGATTGCGATAACTCGGATAACTGACTGGCCAAGGATTCCGAAGCCGCACTCTGACTGGCTTCAGACGCACTCATCGCGGAAACCTGACTGGCAACCGAAGTGGATAAGCTGGCCACACTGGCGTTAGACGCGCTCAATTCGGATTCGGACATCATCGATTGCTCGTTGGCGTCGGAAACGGATTGGTTGCTCAGGCTGGCCGCACTTTCACTGAGTTGAGAATTGTAATCGGAGTTGGAGGCCGCACTTTGGCTGTTCTCCAACGAAGCCACGGACTCACTGACGCTGGCTTCAGATTCGGACTTAGCACTCACACTGGCATCCGAAGCGGACGTCGATGCGGAGACCTCAGCGGAAGCAGAAGCACTTTGGCTGGCCGCCGTTGAAGCCGATTGTTCGGCATCGGATCGGCTAGCACTGGCATCAGCGGAATTGGAAGCTGAAACGCTCGCGGAGTTATCAGCCGATTCACTCTGGCTGGTCTGCGTTGAGGTCCGCGATGTCGAGTTCGCCGACAAGATACTGTCGTTAGACAATGAATGTTCGCTCAGACTAGTGGCAGACTCGGAAGCTGCGGAGTTCTGGCTGGCCACGCTTTCGGAGTAGAGGCTCAAACTATCAGCAGAATTCGAATTGCTTGCCGATTGAGCACTCAACGACGCTTCACTAGCCGAAATGTCGCTCAGAGAAACCTGACTCAATGACGCTTCGGAAGTCGAGGCCGCCGACAATTGACTGGCAGCAGACTCGGAAGCGGCACTGGCACTGGCATCCGACTGGCTGATTTCGGATAACTGACTGGCCGTCGATTCGGACGCGTTGCTCAGACTAGCGTTAGAAGCACTCAATTCGGATTCGGACATCATCGATTGCTCGTTGGCGTCGGAAACGGATTGGTTGCTCAGGCTGGCCGCACTTTCACTGAGTTGAGAATTGTAATCGGAGTTGGAAGCGGCACTTAGGCTGTTCTCCAACGAAGCCACGGACTCGCTGACACTGGCTTCGGATTCAGACTTGGCACTCACACTGGCATCCGAAGCGGACGTCGATGCGGAGACTTCAGCGGAAGCAGAAGCACTTTGACTAGCCGCCGTCGAGGCCGATTGTTCGGCATCGGACCGGCTAGCACTCGCATTGGCGGAATCGGAAGCCGAGGTTGACGCGGACGTTGCCGCCGAATCACTCGCACTGGCTGCAGATTCGGTCCGGGACGTGGAAGCCGCTACACTGGCATCACTGGCCGACCGTTCGCTCAGACTCGCGACGGATTCGGACGTGATCGAGTTCTGACTAGCAATCGATTCAGACGCTTGACTGACACTGTTGGCCGAAACTGAGTTCGAAGCCGAAAGATCACTCAAGGACGCCTCACTCGCGGAAATCCGACTCAACGACGCCTCACTCATGGAAGCTTCAGACGTGGAGAATTCGGAGGCTTGACTGGCAGCGGAATCGACCGTTTGACTCACGCTGGCCGAGGCTTGACTGTTGGCCGAAGCCTGGCTATCAACCTGACTCTGGTGGGCACTGACACTGGCATTGCTTAGGCTCAGAGCCGATTCGGAAATGGCCGAGGTCTCACTGGCGTTAGACGCCGATAGGTCGCTCAGGCTGGCATTACTGTCACTGATTTGTGACTCGTAACTGGAATCGCTAGCGTCACTGACACTCTGTTCCAGGGAGGCCAAGGACTCACTTTGACTAGCGAGGTCCGTGGACTTCTGGCTCAGGCTGGTGTCGGCATCGGACATCGATGTTGCTTGCGAAGCCGAGATGTCAGCACTGGTCTTGGCCGATTCGGAAGCTGCCCCACTGGCCACGGCGTCAGAAACGCTGGCCGACGTGGAAGCCGAAGCACTGGCTTGAGCCGAAACACTCGCCGACGTACTCTGACTAGCTTGGGACTGATCCCGTGACGTGGAATTTTCGTTCCAAACACTGGCGTCGGAAGCGGAACGGTCACTCAGGCTAGCAACCGAAGCCGAGGCTTCAGCACTTTGACTGGCGATCGACTGGGCTTGTTCGCTCAGACTGGTTTCGGAATCCGTCGTTTCACTCGCAACCTGACTCAAGGAAGCTTCACTGGCGGAGATTAAGCTCAACGAGGCGTCACTCATCGACGCTTCGGATTGACTCAGCTCGGAAGCTTGACTCGCTAAGGCTTGCGACGCGTCACTCACGCTTTGATCAGAGGCGCTGACTGCGGAAAGTTGACTGGCAATCGAGTTAGACAGCTGGCTGACACTGGCGTTGCTTGCGCTCTGGTCGGAAGCCGACATCATCGATTGTTCGTTGGCGTCGGAAACGGATTGGGCACTTAAGCTGGCGTTACTGTTACTGATTTGAGAATTGTAGGATGAATCGTTTGCTTCACTTAAACTTTGTTCCATGGAAGTGATGGCGTCGCTCAATGACGCTTCGGATTCAGACTTGGCACTCACACTAGCGTCATCGTCGGAAATCGAAGCGGCTTGCGAAGCCGAGGTCGACGCACTGGCTTGAGCCGAGGCTGACGCACTCTGACTGGCGACCGCCGAAGCCTCACTATCAACGATGGCCGTTGACGTGGAAGCCTTAACCGAGTCGCTCGCAGACGCGCTTTGACTAGCCTGCGTTGAGGTCCGCGACATCGAGTTGTCGGACAACAAGCTGTCATCGGAAACGGAACGGGAGTTTAGACTAGCCGCCGAAGCGGATTGGTCGGCACTCTGGCTATTGCCGCTGGCGATCTGTTCACTCAGACTGTTGGCCGAAGCCGAATTGCTGGCCGACAGAACGCTCAACGAGTTTTCACTCGCGGAAAGTAAACTCAGCGAGGCGTCACTCATCGACGCTTCGGATTGAGATAATTCGGAGGCCATGCTTTGTGCTGATTTAACGGCTTCGCTGGCACTGGCTGAGGCGTCGCTGACACTGGCCACCTGACTGGCGGTCGAGTCAACGACCTGACTCAGACTGGCATCGCTTAAGCTTTGAGTCGAAGTCGACATCATCGATTGCTCGTTGGCGTCGGAAACGGATTGGGCACTTAAGCTAGCGTTACTGTTACTAATTTGAGAATTGTAAGATGACTCGTTTGCTTCACTTAAACTTTGTTCCATAGAAGTGATGGCGTCGCTCAAGGACGCTTCAGCTTCGGACTTGGCGCTCACACTAGCGTCATCGTCGGAAATCGAAGCGGCTTGTGAAGCCGACGTTTCAGCACTGGCTTGGGCCGAAACCGAGGCACTCTGGCTGGCGGTGGCAGAAGCTTCACTGTTAACGACGGCCGTTGACGTGGAAGCAGAAGCCGAAGCACTACCAGAGGCGCTTTGCTCAGCTTGTGACGACGTCCGCGACATCGAGTTGTCGGACAACAGGCTGTCATCGGCGGCTGAACGAGAATTCAAACTAGCCACGGAAGCGGACGTGTCCGCGCTCTGACTGGCCCCACTGGCAATGACTTCACTCTCACTCGCCGCGACGGACGCGTTGCTGAGTGATAAGTCACTGACGGACGCGTCACTGGCCGAAATCTGACTCAGGGAAACCTGACTCATGGAAGCTTCGGACTGTTCCATTTCGGAAATGGCTGCGCTGGTCGAAACCACCGCGTCACTGGCGCTGGCCGCCGAAGCGGAGTTTTCAGAAACTTGGCTTGCCACGGAGTTCGATAATTGACTCAGGCTCTGGTTAGAGGCACTCAGTTGTGACTGCGAAACGGCGGATAAGTCACTGGCGTTACTCTGTGATAACGAGGCCAAACTAGCTGCACTCTCGCTATCCGTCTGCGCACTCGCAGCGGATAATTCACTGCCAATGACCGAAGTAACTTGACTCAAACTGGTGATGGCTTGCGATACGGAAGCCGCAGCACTAGCCGAGAGTTCAGCCGACTGGTTGGCGGAAGCCGAAGCCATTTGACTGGCCTTAGCCGAAGCCGCACTTTCTTCAGACGCCGTCGAGAGCGACGTGGCGGCAGACTCACTAGCCGAGACGCTTTGACTAGCCGCTGTGGACGTCCGGGACGTCGAGTTAGCGGATAAGATGCTGGCATCGGAAACCGACCGGTCACTCAGACTGGCCGCCGAAGCGGAAGCCGATTGACTTTGATTGATCATCGAAGTCGACAAGTTACTCAAACTGGTGGTGGAAACCGAGTTGCTGGCCGAAACTTGACTCAACGAGTTCAGACTCAGCGAAGCATCGGCCGATTCCTTAGCGGACGCCTGTGCAGAAGCTTCTGCTGATTGTTCGGCGGAAACCGTTGCGGACGTGGCAGCAGAGGTCGAGGCCGAATTTTCAGCGGAAACCTGACTCAACGAGCTTTCCGATTGTGACAATTCGGACAATTGACTGTTCAGGCTAGCCGTTGAATCCGCTGCGCTGGTTTCAGCACTGGTAATGGCGGACAATTCACTGTTTTCAGAGGCGATGTGTTCGCTGACACTGGCGTCACTCTGACTCTGAGCGGACTCAGAAATCGTGGATAACTCGGTAGCGTCGGATTGAGACTGTTCACTCAGACTAGCGTTCGAAGCGCTAATCTCGGAGTTCTTGGTCGAATCGTTGGCCGAGCTCAGGCTGGCCTCACTAGCACTCACTTCGGAAAGCAAGCTGTTTTCTAGCGATGTCTTTTGACTCAGGCTAGCCATCGATTCGGAAACGGTCGCAGAATTAGAAGCCGATCCCGTCGCACTGACGCTAGCCGACTCACTGGCCACTTGACTCTCGTGGGCCTGGCTGATGCTCTGCGACGCCGCAACGGACGCTGACGTACTTGCCGAAGCATTAGCCGATTCGCTGGCAGAATTCTGTGAAGCCGTCCGCGACGTTGACGCCACGACACTGGCATCGGAGAGCGACCGGTCACTGAGACTCTGTTCGGACTCGGAGTTCTTCTGGCTCTCGCTAGCAACGGCCGTAGACTGATCACTCACACTGTTCAGTGACAGTGACCGACTTTGCGAAGCGTTGCTCAAGGATTCCAAGCTCTGAGAAACTTCACTGGCCTGACTAGCCGATTGACTAGCGGACGTTTCCGCCGACGTGGTACTCATCGAGTTTTCGGAAGCGGAGGCCTCGGAAGCCACGTTCGATAAGGACGTTTCAAGACTGTTAGCCGCCGACTCAGAAGCCGAGATGACGGATTGTTCACTGATGATTTGTTGTGATTGGTTACTCAAGCTCCGGTTCGATAGGCTCATCTCCGAAACGGAAATGGCGGATTGAACACTGGCGTCAGAGGCCGATTGGGCACTCAGGCTCGCGTAGCTTGAGGTCATGGCCGAGGTCGAAGACCCCTGGGCCGCACTCAGGCTAATTGATGCGGAAGCGACTTGTGACAATACCTGTGATTCGGACTGTTGCGCTTGACTGAGACTGGCCATGGAAGCCGAGATTGTCGCGGATTCGGACGCCTCGTCACTGGCACTTTGGGCCTGTGATTCAGCGACGGACTGGTCGACCTTCGACTGACTGGCACTGGCATTCGCCGAGATGGCAGCCGATTCACTAGCCGAAGTCCCCGCCGACGCACTGGCGGAATTTTGAGAATCCGTCCGCGACGTGGAGTTGGCCGAAAGAATCTGACTATCGGAAACGGACCGGTTGCTCAAACTGGTTTGGGCGGAATCGGTACTTTCACTCTGACTGGCATCGCTGGAAACCCGTTCACTAGTACTATCCGCGGATTCAGAAACGCTTTGCGATAAGTTGCTCAAGGAAGCTAAGCTCAAAGACATCCGGCTGGTCGAGGCGTCACTCATCGACGCTTCGGAAGCCGAGATTTCGGAGTGTTGACTAGCTGCGGACCCTTGGGCGTCACTAACGCTGGTTGCGGCCGAATTAACGGCCGAAGCTTCACTGGCGTTAGCTGAAGCCAGGTTACTCAGGCTGGCGTTGGACTCACTGATCAACGCTTGCGAGATTTGTGATTGTTCTGACGCGTCAGATTGCGATTGGGCACTCAGACTCGCGTTTGAACGACTGATTTGTGAATTATAGGATGAATCACTAGCCACGCTGAGACTTTGTTCCGTGGAAGCCACTGCCTTGCTGACACTGGTTTCTTGTTCGGAACGTTGGCTGATACTGTTCAAGGAGTTGACCGCGGATTCGGATTGGTCAGCCGAAACGGACGCGCTCTGTTGCGCACTCCCGGAAGCTACTTGACTGGCTTGTGATCGACTGTTGGCTGCGTTCGTAGAAATAGACGCGGACATTGAAGCCGACTCACTGGCCGATTGACTCTGCGACGTTTGTACGGAGTTCCGGGACGTCGAGGTGGCCGATAAGATACTGATATCGGACAACGACTGGGCACTCAGACTGGCAACCGAGTCACTCACGACCACACTCTGACTGGCAATGGCAGACCGTTGCGATTCCAGACTGTTAGCGGAAGCCAAGTTGCTTTGTGACAACTGACTTAAGGAAAGTTCACTCGTGGAAACGTCGGCCGACTGGCTTGCGACTTGACTCGCTAACCGACTGATCGAATCCTCAGCGGACGACTGACTCAACGAAGCGGCGCTCATCGATTCGTGGCTCTTAAGTTGATCACTGATCGACGCTTCGGACTGGGAAACTTCCGAGTTCTGGCTGGCAACCGAGTTGACGTTGGCACTGGTGCTGACTGATGCGACACTCGCAGCTGAGACCAGACTAGCGTTACTTTGCGATAAGTTGCTCAAACTAGCGTTAGATAAGCTGAGTTGTGCCGACGTGATGGCCGACAAGGCGGCCGAATCATCGTCACCAGCAACACTTAAGCTCATTGACTTCTGATTCAGTTCGGAAACGACTTGTGAAGTAGACGCGTCGTTTTCACTGGCCGTAGCGGAAGCGACTTGACTAGCGTTGGATAAGGAAGCGGCCTGTTGCTGAGAAACGGAAGCCGAAACAATCGCCGAATCACTTGCCGACTGGCTTTGCGACGTCTGAAGTGACGTCCGGGAATCCCCTAACGAGGCAAGACTCAGACTATCGACAGCCGAACGGGACATCAAGCTGGCTTCGGAAGCCGCGGTGTCCTCACTTTGACTGCTGGTAGCGGAGTTAGCGCTGTTCAGGCTCTTGGTCGAAACCGAAGTGCTGGCCGATAGGATACTTAATGACGCGTCACTCAAACTGTTTTCAGACGTCGAAATCTGAGACAACATGCTGGTCATAGACGTTGAGAAGTCGCTTTGACTGGCAGCTGAAGCGCTGGCCGAAGCGAGAATGTTGCTAATCTCACCCGATAAGTGACTCAGGCTTTGATTTAGTTCACTAGTTTCCGCAGCGGAAACCGCGGCGTTTAAGCTGGTGTTATTCAAGGATTTCAGACTGAGACTATCAGCAAGGGAGGTGAGCATCGAATTTTCGGAAATGCCCCGGCCGCTCAAAACGCCCTGCATGGACGTTACTTTACCGTAGTCTAGGGAATCAGACTGAGAAATGGTACTGAGAATGGATTGAGACAGCGAGATATCGGCCGAGACGCTGACTGACTGGTCAACGCTTTCCTGAGCCGAAGTAGCCGCAACGAGTGAGGCCGACGCACTGGCCGACGCCACGCTCTGACTGAGAAGCGCCGAGGTTGCCGCCGAATCAATGGCGGATTGACTCGCCATCTCGGAAGCTGAAATTTGTTGATCGGTCAAGGAGCCACTGACAATCTTAATGGTACTGTCATCGGAGACGGACCGGTCACTCAGACTGTTCAAAGCACTAGCAATGGCTGAATTTAAGCTAGCCGCACTCAACGATTGACTCGCCATGCTAATCAACGAGTCACTATTGGCTTGTGAGGCCAAGCTTAAGGAAACCAACGCGCTGTTACGAGCATCGACAATACTGGTCGATTCACTTGCCAGCACCTGACTCATCGAGGCTTCAGATGCCGAGATGTCGGACATCATGTTACTGTTTGCTTGTGATTGAGAAATGGCGTTGCTTTCGGAGACGCTGACTTCCGACATGATACTGTTGTCGGAGTCCACCCGGTTACTAATACTTGCTAACGAGGCCGAAACCACGGAATTCGAGTTGGCGATGGATTGTGACACGATCAGGTCGGACAAGGAATCCTTAGCACTTTCATTAGAAATCGATTGTTCACTCAGACTCGCGATGGATGCCGACGTCTGGGAGTTAACGATAACTTGAGATTGTGACGCCGCACTGGCACTCTTCTCAGCGGAAACCACCTGTGATAAGGCCTGCGATAAGGATTGAGAGGCCGTAGACAACTCACTGAACTGACTAGCACTAATCATCGAGTCCACGCTGACGGACTCATCACTCATACTATTTCGAGCTTCAGAAACTTGTGAGTTGTCAATGGCAATCGATGCCGAGATTGAGGCACTCTGTGAGGCTTCAACGCTCAGTGACGTGTTGGACAATGAGGTCGAGATGGATTGGTCACTCAAACTGCCTTCGGAAGCCGATTGATCAGCCGACGCCTTGGCAGAGGTCGAGGCCTCGCTGGCCATTGACTGACTCTGCATGGCACTGGTCGACGCACTCACAGAAGCGCTATTTGAAGCCGATTCAGCGGCCGACTGACTACTTTTAGCCGTACTCGTCGACGCACTGGCACTCGCTTCAGAAGTAACCGACACGGAAGCCAGACTGGCATCGGACATTGACCGGTCACTCAGACTCGCATCGCTGGCCGACGCCTGAGCAGACTGACTAGTTTGTGAGTTTGCATCGGAAATCGACCGGTCACTCAAGCTCTTTTCGGACTGGGATAGGCTGGTGATCACGTCACTAACGGACTGGTCACTGGCCGACTGACTGATCGAGTCACTTTCCCATTGCGACTGGGAGACTTCACTCGTTGACTGACTCGCGGAAGTGGAGGATTCCTGTGAAATTACGATAATGTGGGCCACGCCTGTGACGGTTTGGTTACTCGTTGGGTCCGTTAAGGTCAACGGCACATCGTAAGTTCCAACCGTATTGAAACTGACGTTTGCGAGACTAGCCTTAACTAAGGACGGTGATAACCAATGTCCCTGAGCATCCGTCGCCCCATCAACCAGGCTGAGGACAAAGCTCTGTCCCGCAACGATGGTTTGATCGTGCGCGGAGATCTTTGGTAACAGGCTAGGATCATCTGTTTGGTCAATGGCGATGGTCCCCGTCATGGCCATCAGGCTCGTGGCGTTCGGCAGTTCGTGCGTGGTAAAGTAACTGGTCCCTTGATTAGCTTGTAATTCAGCAATCAAGGCCTGGGCACCGGCACTGGTTAAGTGGTAGGTGTAAGTCCCCACTTTACTGTCATCGTTGTCGACCGTAAACCAGCCATTCTCCAGCGTGACGCTGGTCCCAGATGTCGAATCGTTCCAAGTTGGGGTTAACGATTCGTTGCTTAATAAGCCACTGGCGTTAGTCCCGGTGTACTTCACTTCTTGAGTGGTCAGACCGTTGTAGTTAAAGGCGGCCGTCTTTTTATAAGTAAAGTTTAGCGTTTGCGGTGTCGTGACGTCGCTTAACGCGATTGGGTTAGTGGAAGAAACACTCCACCCAGATATAGGCGTTGGGGCGTAAATTTGGGCATCCCCGCCTAATAAGACGTTGACCGTCTTGCCGGCGGTGGCCATCGAGGTACTAGAGAAGCCCGCATCGCTAGAACTAGTGGTGATGGTGATCTGAACCAAGTTAGCGTTATACCCGGTGGTAAAGGCTAATCCTGGCGTAGACGACCCATACTTCGACGTTAAGAGCTTACTCCCAGTATCCAGCGCGGTTCCATCGGCCTGGTAATTCAGACCGTCATAAGAACCCGCTTCAGCAACCACCGGAATGGTCCCGTCCGTCGACTCAGCGTACTGTTGTTGCGCCAAAGCAGCCCCGGCGTTAAAGGCGGCATCCGCCTTCTGTAATTCATCGGCGTAGCTTTGCACGTAGGCTTTTTGTCCGATGGCCGTTAAGGCATTGACGTTACTGGTCGTTAAGGCCTGAGTCGCCATCGTATCCGACGTAATACTGTTGACCCGGACCATAAACTGCGGCAAGTAGCCAGACGGCGTCCCCCCTAAACTGATGCCCGTAATTTTACTAAAGTCTAGCGGGTTCGTATCGGTGGTTAGCTCCCCACTCTTAGCCGCAATCACGGCAGCATCGGCGACGACCATGGCTCGGTAGTGTGCGTCCATAACGTTCAACGCTTCACGAACCATATCGTAGGTCAAATTAGGCCCAGTGGTGGCAGCTTGTCCAAAGGACCCGGAATACTTAAAGCTATATTGGTTATCTTGAGTTAAGAAATTAATGAAGTCGGCATTAGCGTTGGTTGACGTTCCTTTGAAGTAGTAACCGGTAGGATCAGCCAAGTAGTCGTTCACCGCGGCTTGGACCGTGTTGTACTGGTTGTTATACATTTCTTGAATAACTTGTTCTGCCCCAGCACCGCTCCGGGTATAACTCGTACCACTATAAGCATGGGCCGCATCGTTCAACAGTTGATTGGCCTGGTCTTGGGATAATTTTCCGTTGGTGACCAGTTGATTGACGATATCGGTGACCGACGTCTTCTGGTTCCCCGTCAGTGCATCGTTATCCGCCATGGTGGTAACGTTACCCAAGACCTTTTGACCCCAAGCATAGGCTGCGGCTTGAACCACCGTAGACAAAGCCGTCGTGGTAGTCGTATCCGCAATCGCACCGGGATCAGTCACAGAAAAGCCGTTAATTGTGTTGTAGTTGGTGCCGTTGACGGAGGCGTGGTTGACCGCATACGGATCGTCATACACGTGTCCCGCCATAATATCAGTGATGGCATTGTTCATCCCGATGGACCAATTAGAAAGAATCGCGTTTAAAGCGTTGGTTTTAATCCCCGTGTAAATGGACTGTAACATGGGGTTATCCAGGACCCCATTGAGCCCTAACATGGTCACCATCGTCTGTAAGTTCCCGTTCAAGGCCACGGCCTCTGACAATGTGGCGGGAGCGTACGGTGAGGTATCCATGTCAAGGATGCCACCCACTGAACGAATATCGCCAATGGCTTCATGGGTAATCCCGTTAATGATGGATGGTGCTAAAATATCGGCAAAGGCGGTAATCGCTTTGGTCGTCGTTGCAATATCTGCGGTAGCGGTATTGCTGCTGTCTTGGGTATAACCTAAGACTTTTTGCGCATAGTTTGAAGACCCCGAGATAATTTTACTAATTGAGTTCAGGAAGGTTAAACCAGTCCCACTAATTGAGCTTCCCGTTAAGTCAGAAGCGCTATAGTTCTGGTCAATCATATTAGCGGCATTGGCAGGGTCCGCAGCTTTAGCAGTTAACCCATCCAACCAATTTTGCAATCCCGAAGCGTAGTCGCGAATGTAATCGGAATAACCTTGGTTATAATCGGCGGTATGGTAGGTTGTTTTCGTAAGATTTAAGAAACCACCGTAAGTGTCCCAAGTTTCAACTGAATTATGATCTTGGTATTTTTGACCATCCGTCCAAACCGGTGCCGCATACCCCGTATCGTGTTGCAAGGAACTATCGTTTTGATAATCCGTTAACAATTGCGAGATTTTAGTAATGGCATTCGTAATTGGTTGATAGTTCACAACAAGATTGGTCTGCCCAGTGCCCCCTGTAATGTCAAATTGGCTGATAAGGTATTCAATACCTGCCTTAGCATTAGAAGTCCCTAAATTATAAGCATTCGTATCACCGTTAATGGCTTCTCCCGGGTGTGACAACGGGTTCGTCGCATCTAACGATAAATCTTCCGCCATAAAAGCCGCGTACGTGGTCATCAGAGAGTTTAACGTCTCGACGCCGTACGTGTTGCAATGGTATCCATCTGGTCTTCCAGTTGGGCTTCCGCCGCGCTGGTCTCAGCACTAGCCGAAGCGTTGGCCGAGGCCGTCGACGGATCAACTGTACTGGTGCTAGCTGTGCTGGTACTGGTGCCACTGGTTGAGAGACTCGTAGAAGCACTAGTCCCGTCAGAACTAGTGCTGGTTAAGCCGCTATTATTAGTCGTGCTGGTCGAGGCCGCATCCTCGCTAGTCGTACTGGTTGATGCCGTCGTTTTGGACGCGGTGGACGTTGCTGATTTGTCTGCCGTCGACGTCGATGTCGATGTAGACGTTGAAGTCGACGTGCTGGTCTGTGCAGTTGACTCACTGGTAGTCGTCGATTGAGCGGTGGTCGTCGACGTTTCGGTCGTCGAGGTGGACCCACTAGTCCCCTCAGTCGACGTACTCGTCGTTGAGCCACTCGCCGTGGTCGTACTGGTCTTCGTTGCTTCCGTCGTGCTCGTTGAAGTCGACGTGGTCTGCGAGGTAGCAGGAATCGTCCCCGACTCCTGCGTCGCCGCCACGTCTTTAGAATCCACTTGCTGAGCTGCCCCGGTCTTGGTATCCGCTTTAGCGGACGAACCTGATACGGTTCCTAATCCGAGGAGGCCACTCAGCGTTGAGATCCCAGCAACAAGCCACTTAGTTCCTGCCTTGTACATCTTAAAGTGCTCCTTGCTGTTCGACCGAAACAGCTCAGAAGCTCTTTTTGGATCTAATCCCTTCATGAAATCGCCCCATTAACCTTAAGTACTTCAAATACAACATTTTATTTATTTCAATAGATAATTTTATATTACCACATTTTTGGGCCTATGGATAAATGGGTTGAACATTTCTGGGGCAAATTTCTTCTACTAATTGTTGCCGCGGGAGATTGTGCATTTTGGTTGTTTAATTCAAATAGGGAAAAATAAAAATACACACTGAATGGTTTTTCCTATTTTTTGCCCCTTTTTCGTTGAAAATCAGTCGGAGTCAAACCCGTTGAAACCGTTTTATACCGCTTATTTACCCAATAGTTATTTCATTTTTCCAACTATTATGACTGATTAAAATTTATTAATACAGTGTAAACTATCTATAATAAATTCAATTGTCCCCAATAAGTAAGTGCAATCCTGACAAAATACGCTATGAACCTTACGGGGGCAACGGTTAAGTCACCTTTCAGGTGAAAACTCAAAATCTGAGCGTCTCAAATCATTCACAAAGTCGGTAATTTTCACATCATCACTAACTTTTAATGCTAATTTTCGACCGCATTGATCGTTAACCCAAAAAATGCCGTTCCCCAGACGCGGGAACGGCATTTTTCAGGTTTGCTAATTAATCAATGTTAATCTTGTGTTGATTTTCTTGATCGGTTTCCTTTGGTAAGGTCAGGGTCAAAATTCCCTGGTCGTACTTCGCAGAAACGTTCTTCAATTGAATGTTTGGGAGGTAGAAGGCCCGGGACACGTTTTGACTAGAACGTTCTTGCCGTAAGATCCGGCCGTCATCATCCTTGGTGTCCTGACTGGCCGTTGTTTTCCCGGAGATCCGTAACGTGTCATCACGATAATCCACGTGAATGTCTTCCTTCTTAAAGCCTGGCATTTCTGCAGTCACAACGTAATCCTTATCGTGTTCTACAACGTCAGTCTTCATCGGGTTATCGTTGCCGTTAAACAAATCGCGGCCCAAGTTACCCACTTCATTAAAGAAATTCATTGGATTAAACAAGTCATCGTTCCGGTTCATCATTTCGTTAGTCATTATCAATAACCCCTTTCAAAGTTCTTTGTTTCTCTTTACATTTTCTATAATAGTCAGTATTGGTCAGAAAGGCAAATAATTAGCACTCAATTTTTATAGTGCTAATTTCGGCTCTTAATCCCTGATGCAACCCGATGTGTGATTAGAGTCTATCACCTTTTCGTTTGTAATCAATTTATTTATCAGTAAAAGGTCAAACTCATTTCACGGTCTGATTACGCCAACTCAGGGACCGTTTCCCGGGTGGTTCGTTTGCTTAGTGAATTTTCCATCAATTATTTTATAGGGGCGCCTCAAATCCATTTCTCTGATTAGCCGAATTCACTACATCAAAACTCAGCTGCTGGCCCCGTCCCACGGGATTCTGGGGAAAAAGGCCCATTTCAGTGACATTTCCTCCTTTATATATTCCGCAACATGCTATAATTGGAATTACCGATTACCGCTAAATCAGAAGAATCTTATTGATTCGGATGGAAAGAAATGAGTAGGATGCCATTCTCACATAACCGAACGCCTGAGAGGTACAAGCGACAGATGCGGGCCGTCACTGCGTTGGCCCCTAAGTATCGGGCCATGTCCGACGACGACTTAAAAGCCCAAACCGATATTTTCCGCCAGCAGTTGGCCCAGGGAAAGTCACTCGACTCCCTAAAAATCGCCGCGTACGCCGTTGTTCGTGAAGCCGACCAACGGGTTTTAGGCATGTTCCCGTTTGACGTCCAAGTCTTAGGTGCCCTCGTCATGCAAGACGGCAACGTTGCCGAGATGAAGACCGGTGAAGGAAAGACCCTGACCGCCACCATGCCCATGTACTTAAACGGGCTGACGGGCAGCGGTAACTTTCTGGTCACCGCTAACGAATACCTAGCTTACCGGGACGCCCAGAAGATGGGCCGCGTTTACCGTTGGCTCGGCCTTACCGCCGTTCCCGGAGTGGCCCCGGCCGGTGGTGATCCGCACGACCGGAATCTCCAAGAGATCTACCGCGCCGACATTGTGTACACCACCAACTCGACGCTAGGCTTCGACTATTTAATGGATAATTTAGCCGGCTCCGCCAGTGAACGGTTCCTCCAAGGCTTCCACTTCGCCCTGCTCGACGAAATCGACGCGGTTCTGCTCGACTCGGCCCAGATGCCCCTCATCATTTCCGGGGCACCGCGGGTCCGGTCCAACCTCTTTGGAATTGCCGATCAAGTGATTTGTCTTCTCCGGCAAAACATCGACTTTGAGCGGAGTAACGACCATAAAAAGGTCTGGTTCACCCCTAAGGGCATCGCCCACATGGAAGAATACCTTGGCCTTAGTGACCTACTGACGGCCCCTCACCGGACGTTGTACCGCCACTTGGTCTTAGCGTTAAAGGCGCACCAAACCCTCACCCGCGACCGGGACTACGTGGTCGACGAGGACGGGGTTTCTTTGCTGGACCTCTCAAACGGCCGCAAGCTTGCCGGGATGAAGCTCGAAGCCGGCCTGCATCAAGCACTGGAAGCCAAGGAACAGATGCCCGTGTCGAACCAGACCCGGACCATGGCCTCCATCACGTTTCAAAATCTCTTTCGGATGTTCAGTCACCTGAGTGGGATGACCGGGACCGCGATGACCGATGCCGCCGAGCTACAGGAAACCTACCGGCTGTCGGTCGTGCCGATTCCGACCAACAAACCGTCCCAACGGCTCGACTTGCCCGACCAACTCTTCATGAGTACCGACCGGAAACTAGAAAGTGCCGTAAAGATGGTTAAACAAGCCTACAACGTGGGGCGGCCCGTGCTGATCGAAACCGGTTCGGTCTCCTTATCTAACCTCTTTTCCCGGATTCTCTTGCGAGAAGAGATTCCCCACAACCTTTTAAACGCCCGTAGTGTGGCCAAGGAGGCCATGATCGTCAAGGAAGCCGGTCAACCCGGTGCCGTGACCGTGGCCACTTCCATGGCCGGCCGGGGGACCGACATCAAGTTGGGCCCGGGCGTCGAAGAACTCGGGGGATTGCTCGTCGTCGGGACCGAACGGATGAACTCCGCGCGAGTCGACAACCAGTTACGGGGCCGGGCCGGCCGCCAAGGCGCCCCCGGCGAAAGCGTCTTTTTAGTTTCTATCGAGGATTCCATTCTCTTGGAACACGGCCCCAAGTGGCTCCGGCGGTACCGGCGGCGGTTAGATGACGCCAAGCGTCACCGTTCCGCGGACCGGCCGGCTAAGCCCATCCGTAAGCCATTTCTCACCCGCCACCGCTTCAAACACTTGATCACCCAGGCACAACACAACGCCGAAAAGGATGACCGTCAGGCGCGGAATCAAACCTTACAATATTCCGAAATTATGCGGGTTCAACGGGACACCATCTACCAGACACGTCAAGAAATTATGACGCGCAAGGATCTGACCCCATTAATGGGGAGTGTCTTTCGGATGGCGGCACAGACCTTCACCCAGAAGCATCCCCACGCCACGCGGAGCGAATTAGCCGATTACGTGCTGAACACCATCGATAACCACCTGGTCGTCGCCGACGTGATCGACCAGAACTGGCACGCTGATCGTCCCAAGGAGACCGGACCCTTCTTACAAAAGCTTATGGTCGATCACTTAGCCCAGAAATTTACGGACATTAACGATGATCAGCAGATTTACTTCGAACGAATGTGTCTGCTGAAGTCGCTGGACAACGCCTGGATCGATCAGGTCGACATGCTGCAACAGTTACGGCAAATCGCCACCAACCGTAGCACCGCCCAACACGATCCGTTACTGGAATACCTGAAGGACGGACGTAAGGCCTTCGGTGAAATGAAACAAGACTTTGCCCGCGATGCCGTGCGGAACCTACTGTTGTCCGAATTCGAGTTCAAGCCCGACGGCTCCATCGACGTGACGTACCCGTAAACCGGGGCTCATGACGTTGTTATCTTTATAACTCATAAATAATCGATTTAATGGCTCACTCAGGAGGTGTCACGATGACTGTGATTATTCCGGCGTGGTCTCGCGACGCGCTCAGACTGGCCGATACGCCAGTCGTTAAATTAGCCCGGCTCTTCATTGACAATCAAGTTCCCGTCGAACTCTTGCTACTACAACCGCTGCCGTGGTTACGCTATCAGTTACAAACCAACCAATTAACCTCGCTTTCCTGGTGGAACGTTTTCGACGACCTGCAACAGGTCCACCAAGCGACGGGCCTACCGTTAGGTCTAGAAGACCTGGCCCTGCCCCGCGGAACTCAATTCGTCTACTTAAGTGACACGGTGCTACTACAACGCGCCGGCCAGCTTTACGGTGAAGTTCACTTTCACCCGGCCGGCTTTGTCAGTTGGGTCGAAATGACCGACGAAACCGGACAACGAACCGTCAAGGTCTACGACGATCGTGGCTTCTGTTCCACGTTAACCGTCTACAACCACCGGGGACAACGGTTGGAAACCCGCTGGTTCGCCCCGGATACCCATCCCGTCATGCGGCGCTTGACCGATAATCAGATTCAGTTGCTCGCCGCGGACGGTACCACCCAGCGGGTCTACAAGTCGCTAGACGCATTGATCGCCGAACGGACTCAGGCCCACCTCGCCCAACGGTCCGACCTCTTGATCAGTGACGCTAACCCGGGTACCGCCACTATTTTAACCCAGCTCGCCCAGCATCATCGCATCGCCTACCTCCTATCCACTCAGATGGCGCCAACCTTACCGGAAGACCTCTTGGGGGCCGTCGAACGGGTCATCGTGCCGACCACCCAGATGATTACCAAGTTCAAGGACGTTAACGCTAATCTGGGAACGCCGGTAGAAGCCGTCTCCCCCTACGCCACCACGTTTGCGCTGGGGAACAGTACGGAATTACCCGAGACAACGGTGGTTTGGGCCGTCAATCATTTAACGACGACCGCCCAAACCGTGGTGGCTCACCAGATCCTCGCCTGGTTGGCTAAAGACGAGCACCACTACCTGACGACCATCGTCACATCTCAAGCCGCCATCAAAAAAACCACTACGCTCCTCCGGCAACAAATCTTATCGTTAGCCGGGATTCCCCTCGAATCCCCCACGGCCCAACTCCTGCAGGGGCTCCTAATCCAGCTTCAGCAGAAACAAGCCGTCGACCGCGACCAGTTGCCCCCCGAGGTCTTAAAAGTCCTCGATCAACTCTTACGTATTCAGGTCCTTTATCGGCTCAACGACCAACAACGCCAGCGGATCTTGGGTGCGGCCCGGGTCCTCGTCGACCTGGGAGCCATGCCGGACCTGCAACTCCAGATTGCCGCAATCAGCGCCGGTATCCCGCAAATCAACACGACGACCACCGGTTACGTGCGCAACCACCAAAACGGGTTGATCATCACCCAGCTACGCAAGTTAACGCCCGCCTTAGACTATTACTTAGGAACGCTAGCGCATTGGAACGAAAGCTTAGTGGCCACCATCAGTTCTCTAGAAAACCTTGCTGAACCGAAACTTTTGGCCTATTGGAAGGAGGTTATCATCCATGGCGAACAGTCATCAAATGCCCGTGGTCCAGTTGGGCGGCCAGCCGGTGATTCAGCCGGCGCAACTCACCCCTGATTTTCAGTGGTGCTACTTCCCCGACAGAGAACAGACCCGCAGCATGCCCAACACACTGCGAACCCCGGCCGGTTACCTGCTACCGTTTTGGCGCAATGCCTTGTTCCTCCTTTCCTTCGACGACCCCACCTGGCACAACCTCGAAATTCTCGAGGCGTTGCCCGCTAACCACATTCTGTACGACGAGTCTGTCGAGTTGAATCCGACGGTGCGGGCCCTCTTTGACCTAAAGGGTGCCTTTGCCATCAACATGAACGACGCCGCGACCCTGACGAACACCATCAACCGTGACTGGTTCCCCGGGCAAGATTCGTTCAAGCTCGACCATGGTAGTCTCCGGGTCTTAGGAAACTTCGAAGGAACCGTTCACCGCTTTGGCCGGTACCATCTGCAACTCACGGGTAACTTCGGCAACGCCTTTCAACCCGTCGTCATCTGGGAAACTCAGGGCTACGCCGGACGCAATCGCGATTTAACGTTCCAACCCGAATTTCAGGCCAGTGACGAGGTCCTGGTGCGTTACCAGCTAACCCTGGTCAACCAAACCACCGATCAGCCACTCCACACCCTGACGTTTAACCCCGCCGATTATCCTAACGGTAAGACGCTCCACCTGGGCGATACCGACTATTACTACACCCTCAGCGTCCTGGCGATGGGGCAAGGCCAACTCGACATTGGCCTCGTGCACATCTCGCGCGGCCGGGAGCGCTTCGGGAGCCTCTTTCCCGGCGGTCAATTTCACCATATCCCCGGCAGTCTCAACGAAAACTTCTATTCCTACTTTGACGCCGGGGACATGCAGCCCCCCCTCAACGTGTACTTCAGTGGGTTCAACATGACCGATCACTTTGAAGGGAACTTCATGATGGAACGTTTCGGGGCGCCCTTCTTACTGGTCAGCGATCCGCGTCTCAACGGGGGTGGCTTCTACGTCGGGAGCGACGCCTTTGAGCAACAGTTTGTCACCGTCATTCAAGCAACCTTGAAACGACTGGGCTTTGCGCCCAATGACCTGGTCCTCTCCGGCATCTCCGAAGGGACCGTCGCGACCTTTTACTACGGTGCTCTACTTAAGCCCCGCGCCATCATTGCGGGTAAGCCCCTGATCAACCTGGGAACCATGGCCACGAACGGCCGAATCAAACGGACCCAGGATTTTCAGCCTTCGTTTGACCTTCTATTGTCCCACACCGGTGACGTAACCCCCAAAACGGCTCAACAACTCAATCAACGGGTCTGGCATCGATTCAAACAAGGCGACTTTAGCCACACCACCTTCGCCGTGGCGCACATGTACCAGGACGATTTCGATAATACGACTTTCCTGGAACTTTTCGACTGGATCACCGACGAATTCCCCCACGTGCGATTTCTCCACAAGGGCATTCTGGGCCGGCATAACGATAACACGCCGGCCGTCAACACCTGGTTTGTCAAACAGTTCCGCATGATCCTCACTTCAGAATACGGCCGCCACTTTGCCGACGAGGAGGTCGTGTCCTCATGAGTCTTGCTTACCTACTCTTATGGCCCCGGCACCTGCACAGCACCTACGAATACGGTTGCCAAGTCAGCATGACGCCCGAACACGTCGTGACGTTTCGGGCGCCGCTGATGCCCCCGGGTGAAGTCATTCACGACTGGCGGTCCCACCGCAACTACGGTCTGGAACACCTGACCGCCGAACTGCCCATTCTCCAACCGGAGATGACCTACTACCTTCAAGGTAACATCACGGTCACCGGGGGCGGCGTCTACTTACGGCTAAAGTTCTTCGATTCTGAGGATACCGAGATCACCTCGACCATTATCGACGGGACCGCGGGTAGCTTCGAAATGCCGGTTGACGCCGTTAATTACACCCTCGAACTGGTCAACACCCACCACGAGCAAGTGATCTTTCGCTCCTTACTACTGATGGACAGTGCCACGCACGAACAACAGACGTTGACCGTCGACCAATTCACCGGAGCGGTACAGGCCTTAACGCCCGACGCGACGGCCGCCCACGTGACCTTGGAGGTGCGGGAAGGGGCGACCAAACCGTTCGCCCTCTTACCGCACTGCAACAACCTGGTCGTGTTCGTCACGCCCCGGCAACTCAAAGACGAGAACTGGATCAAAAAAATCACTCAAGAACGCCACACCTTCCTAGCTCACCAACCGCCCACCGACCCCGTTACCGCCGGGGTCACGGCCTGGCAGGCTAAGCAGCACTACTGGCAATCACAATCATTTCAGGAGGATCAGTCATGATATTTTTTGTGAACGGAACTATTGGCATGGGAAATTCCGGGGTTGAACACGCGGAATTTTACCGGGGAAAGGTCTTGCAGCAAGCTGGCCTCCCCTATAAATACCTCTTCTATCGGCTCAACCGCGACCTTCAGGCGCCCATGCGGCGGTGGGGACTCGCCAACGACCAAGTGATTAATATGTGGGAGTATTTCACGTTGGGGGAAGAGTACCTTTTTCACGGCGTCCAAAAGCTCCACAAACATAGTACCAAGCTGGTGATTGATTCAACGAACACTCACCGGAAACGGGATACTTACACGGAAAGCGGCCTGCACGTGGTCGATCACATGATCAAGCACCCGGACAAGCACAAAAAAACCAACCTTTTGTTAGTTGGGTCTAACCACGTAGAAATTTTCAACATGAATACCGGTCAGAAAATGGCCAAGTTTTTATTTTACGATGATCAGCACCGGAAGGTCATCATCCGCAACATCCACCTGTACCATCAAGCCGGTGGCGAGCACCTCTTTTTCTCTAACGGGATGCAACTGATTCGTTACTTCTTCGACCGCTTGAACTTGGCCTACAACCAGAAGAACATTTACATGATTGACCGGGGGACCGATCCCGAAGTTGCCCTGTTCAGCCGGCACTCCGACCAGCTCAAAATCGTCGACGTCATTCATGCCGACCAGCTCAACAACCGGAAAGACCCCCGTTATCCGCTGTTTAACAACTACAACGAGTACATGCTGACCCACCTCGATCAAGTCGACAAGGTTGTGGTCTCGACGGACCAACAACGTCAAGACATGTTGGTCGACTTCCCAGACCGTGGCAACCAGATTGTGACCATCCCCGTGGGTGGGGTGCGCGACAACCCACAGATCGACCTGCAACGCCGACCGGGTAACCCCATCAAATTCGTGACGGCCTCACGGTTAGCCGTTGAAAAGCACGTGGACTTCATCGTTAAGGCCCTGGTTAAACTTCACGACGAAGACGGGGTCAACCTGACCCTCGATATCTTCGGGGCCGGTGAGGAAGAAAAACGCATCAAGCAGGCCATCGAAGACGGTAAGGCGGGCGATTACATCACCATGCGTGGCCAATCCGCCACGTTGGATCAGGAGTACCCGAAGTTTGACGCCTACGTGTCCGGGTCCTACTCCGAAGGCTTTGGGTTGACCTACATCGAAGCCATGAACGCTGGGCTCCCCATCATCACGTTTAACGCCCGTTTTGGGGCCCAGGACCTGGTCGATGACGGTCAGACCGGTTACCTCGCAGACTTTAACCGCGAAGATGCCGACTACAGTGTTGGTCAACTTCACCAGGCGCTTCAAAAGTTTATGGCCGCCGATTACGGCACATTACGGGCCAACACGGCTAAGAAGATTGCACGTTACCAAGATCACGTGATCGCGGAAGATTGGAGGAAGTTAGTCGATGCGCTATGAATTAGTTAATGGTGTCCACACCAACATGGACATTTGGCAACAGGAAAAGAAACTCTTACAGGCGGAGAAACTCCACCTACTCTCCATTGGGTCGGCCCCCAACTTTGCGGGCACGATGAAGCAGGAAGGGATTAAGCACAGCGTTAACCTGTACGACTACATCACCAAACGGACCATCTACAATCCCGACGATTACCTCTTCTTTAACCGCGCACCAGTTCCGGACGGCACCAACATCTTGATGAACGCCGACGGTTATTTGGCGCTCGAATACGACGGTGCCCCGATTGGTCAGATGAAGCTCTACCCCAACACCAACCGGGCGGTCAAGGAAATCGACTATTTCAACCCGGACGGTTCTAACGACATGATTGAGGAATACGCCACCGACGGGCGCCAGTACACGCAATTATTGTACGACGAAGGCAAGCCACAGGAATTCGATTTCTTGAACCTTCAGGGTCAGCCCGTCATTCGGTATTACTACTACGAAGACGTCCTCAACTACATCACCATCGAAGATCCCGAGACCCAAGACGTTCTGGAACACTACGACAACTTGAACGAATTCATCTGTCAACAGGTAGCCAAGTTGTTAACGGTTCAAGATCAGGTCACGGTCTGCTACATGGGGATGGAAATGATGGCCCTTCGTTACGCGAAGTCGCACAACATTCTGCGCCTTTCCGAAGACCCCATCGACGAACAAGGTGAGGTCCGCGGGAACCTGCTCGGGATTTTAAACAACGACATTCAATACATTCAGGAAGTTCAGATGACCCAGGCCGCTTACAACGCGCTGGCGTTACGGAACATTCCCCTCGACAAAGCTAAAGTCGTCGCCGAATTAGACAACGACTAGGCCTGGTTTCAATCAACCAGGTACCTCCTCACAACGTTAGCCTATAAGAAACGGGATTTCGCGAAAAATTCGTGAAGTCCCGTTTTTTGACTCATCTTTTTAATGATGTTATCGGTCAGTTTGTAGAGCATTTATCGGCCATTACCAGCCGGAAGGTGACCAGTTTCAGTCCCTAAGCATTCCTATTTTGTGGGGGTTACCGCTCGAACCCGTACTAGCCCCCGCGGTGTCACCTTGAACAATCCCGTGCGCACGTTTTGATGATAGGTCTTCCGCAGCATCACGGTAAAGGTGTGGTGGTACTCCGGAATCGCGACGTATTGGTACCGTTGCACGTTTTGCTTGAACTGGGCCGGTGACTCCATGAAGTTTTCCTGCCCGACACCCTTATTGGTGAAATAATAGTAGTTCGCTAAGAAACCGGCATAGTAGCTGTCGACATCGCCCGGATGCGGATCGACCAAGAGAATCCGGTCGTGGTTCAGCGTCGTGCTGGGCCGCGACGTCTGGGCCAATTGTACCGGTAAGGTCCCCCGGTTCATCTCGTTGGTGAACTTGGTTCCGTTAATTTCCGAGTACATCATGATGATGGCAAAGAAAATCATCAAGAAACTGCCTAGTTGATAGGCGTTCTTAGTCACGATTGACCGAAAGGCCCGCAGATCGCGTTTCTCAAAGTTCTGCTCGTAAAAGGCGTAGTCGATACTGCGCACCAGCACCATCGCCCCGATAAACAACGCCAAGATGACGGTACTGCCCATGTACCGCTCAAACCCGTCGAGCGTGATGGCTTCGGCGTAGGGCATCGAGAGTACGTACATGCCGAACAGACTCCCGTAATACAGCAGTACCATCCCGTCGATAGCTAAAAGCGTCTTTAACAGCGGGTTGCGGTGGTGGGTCCGCCAGCGGATCAATAGCCAGCAGAGCACCAGTAAGACGTTAATCAGCAAGATGCCCGCCGTCGACAATGACTGGCCCCCGAAGATTTGGTCCAAGAACTTATGCCCGATTTTGACGACGGTGCCCCCACCCTCGTGACTTAACTGTTGGCTGTAAGCCTGCGCACTGATTTCGTGTTTCGATTCACTAAAGGTGTGCTTGACGTGCCAGGTCCACCAAAGAAACGGTAAGGCCGCCACCACCAGCGTCCCGCCAAACCGGCCCAGGACGGTGGCCGTATTGCGGTACCAGCTGTGCCGCTGCTGGGTGATCAGAACCGCCAAGAAGTAGATAGCCATCACGGCCACAAAGAAGGTCGCTGAGTTTTTGACCAACAATAGGCTGGCCGCGACCAGCGCCACGTGGGCACATTGGAGCGTCGGTCGTTGCCGGTAGACGTAGATCCCGACCAGCCCCGCCACGGTCAGAACCGGTAATACGTAATCGACCAGCAGGTTATTCAACCGGATGTTGATGTTGAACACGTAGGATACCGCGATGGTTAGGCAGAGTAAAAATGCCGTCAGGGCGCGCGTCCGGTCCCGTAAGATGGCAAAGACCGAATACGAAGCCGCCCAGATCAGCAAAAATTGCGCGATCAACATGGCGCCTTCGCTAAAGCCGACCCAGTGAACGAACTGTGTAATGAACAGCGCCGTGGCCGGTGGGTAGGACGTAAACGAGATAATGGTGTCGTGGGCACCCGGTAAGTGGCCGGTAAAGGTCAGAAACTTCACCATCACGGCCCAATGCGAGAAGTTGTCGTAGTGCACCAGGGGACTGTGGCCCAACACGTCGATCATGACCAGGCCTAATCCCACCATCCAACCGTCGAACAGATGCAGGCCTTCAAAGGGTAAGGCGCCCCGGCCGAAGCGACCGAGAATCGTCCAGGCCACCAGCATGATTACACCCAATATGGTGATGGCCCAGATGCCCACCGTCAGCCATCCCACCATGGCGAACCCGTATAGTAATAAAATCTGGGTTAAAAAATCGGTCACCCACGAGAGGTACGGACTGACCCCTAACCGGCGAAAAGTTGCGTTATATCCCAAGACACCTAATCCATAAAAACCTAGTCCTAACCACGTCACGGTAGTAATTTCCCCTTTTTTCCAATCCTAAACGTCGACCCGCTTTCCCACCGGGACCGACAATCTAATGAACCGTTTCAGGTTACTTTAGTGTTCACGAATCAACCGCTGCGGTGTCACCCGGTACAGTCCCGTGATGATGTGCTGGTGGTAGACCTTCTGGGTCAGCACCGTAAACGTCCGGTGAAATTCCGGAATCACCACGTAATCGTAGGCCTGCACGGTTTGTTTGAACACTGTGGGTGGGACCATGAAGTCTTCTTGGCCCACGGCCCGATCCGTAAAGTAATAGTACCGTGCGGCGTACCCGGCATAGTAGTCGTTGACGTCCACGGCGTGCGGATCGACCACCAAGACCTTACGGTGGTTCAGGTGCGTCCACGGCCGTGAACAGCGCTGTAGCTGTAGCGGTAGCGTATTATGCGCCATGCGATTGGTAAAGTTGGTCCCCGTAATTTCCGAGTACATCATGGTGATGGCAAAGAAGCCCGCCACTAAAGTACTCAGCTGATACGCGTTTTTCGACGTGATCGTGGCAAACGCCCGCGAGTCCCGTTTTTCAAAGTTCTGTTCGTAAAAGTTGGCGTCCAGCTCCCGGACCAGCACCATCGCTCCTATGTAGAGGCCCAGGATCACGATGCTGCCCCGGTAACGCTCGAAACCGTCCAATAAGATGGCTTCGGCGTAGGGCATCGACAACACGTACATCCCCAATAGGCTAGCGTCGTACAGACCAAACATCAGGTCAAGTCCCAGCGCCGTTTTCAGTAACCCGCTACGCTGCCCTTTAGCGAGACGCAGGATCAGCCACGTACCAATGAGCAGGACGTTGATCAGCAAAATTCCCTGCGTGGACAACGATTGGGGATTTAGGAGCTGCTCCCCAAACTTGCGGGCAATTTTAAGCAAGACGGCGGGGCTCTCCTCCGCTAACTGTTGGTGATAGGCCTGCGCGCTAATTTCGTGTTTGGAGACCGGAAACGTGGTGTGCACGTGCCACTGCCAGACCAGAAACGGCAGACTCCCCAGGGCCAACGTTCCAGCCGCCCGTAAGAGGTTGCCGGGGATCGACCAGCCGGTACGGCCCGTTTTCAATAACGTCACCACGAAGTAACCGGCGATGACCACCACAAAAAAGGTTGCCGAATTTTTCACCAGTAAGAGCGCCGCCACGAAGACCGCGACGTGACCGCACAGGAGCCACGGCCGCGTGCGGTAGGCGAAGATCCCGGCTAAGGCGGCCACGGCCAAGATTGGCAAAACGTAGTCGACCAACAGGTTATTTAGGCGAATCGCGATATTAAAGACAAACGACCCCGCAATCGTCAGGCACAGGATCATGGCGGTCAGCGCCCGTGTCCGGTCCCGGAGTACCGCAAACACCGCGTAAGCGGCCGCCCAGATCAACCCAAACTGGGCGACTAACATGGCGCCCTCGCTAAATCCGGTCCAGGTGACAAACTGGGTGATGAACAGCGCCGTCGCCGGTGGGTACGAGGTAAACGAGATTAGGTGGTCCCCCGCTCCCGGCAGGTGGCCGCTAAAGACCATGAATTTGACCATCACGGCCCAGTGCGAGAAGTTATCGTAGTGCACCAACGGACTGTGACCCAAGACGTCGGCCATCGCCCAGCCCAGCACCACCATCCAAAAATCGAACAGATGCAGACCTTCAAACGGTAGACTGCCCCGGTGAAACAGGCCCAGGATCTGCCACAAGACCCACAACCCGATCCCGACGCCGGTAATCAAGTAAATTCCGAACCGGAGTTGGTTAAACATGGCAAACCCATACAGTAACAGAATTTGGACCAACATGGCCGTAATCCAACGTAAATAAGGGCTGACCCCCAACCGCCGTAGCGATCCGGTGTAGCCCAATAATCCTAGTAGATAACTTAACCCGCCAATCCAGGCTGTCATGGCTTGCTCCCCTTTAGGTGCCCACACGGCACCCTTAAATTTTCATCATGCGTTAAACCCGGTTAAAGCGGTGACTCAACCGCCGTTCGTACGCCTGCGTCCGGACGACCAGGTTCATGTACAACTCGTCAAACGGGGTAATCCAGGCGTCTTGCACCTGGGGCAACGTTTCGTTGGCCCCGTCGTAAATCAGTTGCAGGTAATTGTCGCGGTTATGGTCCGGCGCCACGCTGACCTGCGCACTGTAGATCGGTTGCTTGCCCCGGTGAGCGACCCGGGCGATTTTACCGGTCAACGTGATCCAGACGTGCTGTCGTTTCAGGCGAATCTCCACGGCATCGCCCGCTTGAAGTGCCAGACTTCCCGTATCCGTGAAGGTAAAGGCGACCCCACCCTCGGACACGTCACTGGTGATCAGGGGATGCCAATCCCGCCCGGAAGCGAGCTTGACCTTCCCCGGAACGGTCCGCGTGAACCGTTCCTTCTTCCGGTAAACGTGGCGGCCCATCGCGATGAACAGACACATACTCAGGTTGATAAAGTGCATCAATAACCAGAAGGTAATGACACTACCGACCAGGATTTCGGACCCGTATTTGCCGTAATTAAACTTGATAATGGCCACTAACGTTACCAACCACAGGACCAGGTACGGAATGATGTAGAGTTTATCCTTCAACGAGAAGGTCACGTTTTTCGAAGTGACCTTGAATTTTTTGGCCTTAATGCCGATGGTTTCGAGGATCACGGGAATGAAGAGGTACGGCGCAAAGAAGGTCTCTTGCACCTCACCCCACCGTTCGTTACGAATCATGCCCTCCCGGTTACCGCGCCCCGAGGTATCCCCCATGACGTAATGTAGCAGGAAGTAGCCCGGCGCCCAGACAATCATCAGGACCCAGAAGTTCGCGTTGACGACCTGAATCTTCCACAACGCGTACAGGATCGGCGCGATGATGTAGACGATGCGGCGGAAAAACGCCCACCAGTAGAAGTAGGTGTTGATCAGAATCAGCCGGTTCATCCAGGAAAGTTTCGGGTTCGTAAAGATGTGCAGGTTGCGACAGCTCTGAATCACGCCCCGGGCCCAGCGCGTCCGTTGCTTGATGACCCCCTTCAGGTCAATCGGGGTAATCCCACTGGATTGGGGTACCTTGGTCGCCAGACTGATGTACCCTGCCATGTTCAGTTCGGTCCCCAATTCGAAGTCCTCGGTGATGGTGTCAGTGGGAAAGCCCCCGACCTTATCGACGGCCTCCCGTAAAAAGACCGCATTGGACCCGGTAAACAGGGCCCGCTTGTTACCCCCGTTCAAGACGTTCACGTCACGGGAAAAGAAGTCCTGCTCGTTGGGCACGATTTTTTCGGAAAACAAGTTAAATTGAAAGATATCCGCGTTATAGAAACTCTGCGGTGTCTGCACAAAACCCAGCGGTTCCGCGTGATCCGGGTCGTCCTTTAGTTCCTGAAAGTTCTGCTGGAACAACGGAACCGTATCGTTTAAGAAACCGGAAAACGGGATCATGTCGGTATCGAAAATCACGAATAACGGCGACTTTAGTTGTTCTAAGGCATGGTTGATGTTCCCCGCCTTGGCCTGCTTGTTGCCCTCCATCCCGATGTAGCGGATGTGGTAGTAGGTCGCCAGGTCCTGGACTTCCGGCCGGTTCCCGTCATCGGCCACCACGATATGAACCTGACGATGATTGGGGTACTTGATATAGGTCGCCGCATTGATGGTCTTACGTAACAGGTCCACGTCTTCATTATGCGTCACGATGATCAAATCCACGTCCGGCAACGGTTGCTGAGGATCGTAACCCGGGATCTGCAAGTCTTGTTTCTGACGCGTCGCCAGCATGCGAAAAAAGATCAACATGAAGCCCGTAAAGTTAGAAATAATCTCACTCAGTACCAACAATAACGCAAAAATCAGGGTAAATAAGTGAGCGTGCCACGGAATCGTAAAGAAGACCCGCCATAACAGATAAATCACGGATAATACGACCGCTAAGATGTTTAATGCGCGGCGTTTATTCGACATGGGATCGCCTCTTAAAAATCAAATTCTTTTGAATATAGTAACTCACTAAGAACAGGCAAAAGTCTCCGGCCAGCTTAGCTAAGGTGGGCGTTAAGGCACTCTGCCAGATCATCCCGAGGGCCAGCGTTAACCCGTGCGTTAAGTAGCCCGAAGCTAACGTCTGCACAATTAATAACGCCACGTATTTAAGCAGGGTCTGTTCGCCCGCATTATCGAACACCACGTGCCGATTTACCAGGTAGTTCACGATCGACGACACCGCCCGGGCCAGTACCGTTGCCACCATGATGGCCCGCAACGATTGATTCTGGTCCAGTAGTAACATCAGGACGCTAAATAGACCAATATCAATGATAAACGACACCAGACCACTCGCCGCAAACTTAAAGAATCGCGCGTAAATCGCCAGTGAATCGCGAATCACCCGAAAATGCGACGACGCGTTACCGTCGAGGTAGATGGTGGGAATCGGTTGTTCGCTAATCGTGACGTGGTGCTTCTTCGCTTCCAACAACATATCGAATTCAAATTCGAACCGGTCGCCGGGAAAATCAACGGCGAGGCGGACGTAATCTAGCGGAATCACTCGGAGTCCCGTCTGCGTATCGCTAATGGTTTGGTGAGTTAATACCCGAACTAAATTATCCGTTAATATATTCCCAAAACGACTACGCCACGGGACATTCCCGGTAAATTGTCGGGCCCCAATGATTAGATCGTGGGGGCGCCCCGTCGCTAACCGCAGGCACTGTTCCAGTGCGGAAACGGTGTGTTGACCGTCGGCATCCATGGTCGCAATCCCCGCGACCGGTGCCGTCTTAGCCTGGTGTAGATAATACCGAAAACCGGTTTTTAAGGCCGCTCCCTTCCCCTGGTTCCGGGCGTGGCGCAATAAGTGTAATCGATTATCGGGCAACTGTTGCACTTGCGTAAAAATGGCCTGATGAGCGGCATCGCTCCCGTCATCCACGACCACGATGCTAGTAATGGCCTGTTGGCTCGCCAATAGTTGCCGTAACAGTGTGATGAGTTTTTCGTCCGGATCTAATGCCGGGATCAAGATTCCAAAGTTTTGCATGGCCCTCCCCTATCTTTAATGGCGTCTTACCGAACTCGTCCCCCGAGTTCGGTCCTAACGGCGGCCAGCCGTTAATATAATTTAAGTATGTTTGATTATTCAATTATCATATTAACGCATCGGCCTAAATAAACCAGCCGTTTTGGGACACAATTCCCATAATGGTTAATTAATTACGGGACGATTTATCGCTGCTGTCATCAGTTGGCCGTTGACCCCTGTAAACTAGTTATAGCAACCACTAGTTGCCCGATTGCATGCGACCACATGCACGGTTAGCGAATAGCCGGTCGGTTCAGTCTAGCCGGGAAGCAAATGACGTGTAACACCATTTGGGGGGTTAAACCGGATTGACCCTAGTGGCGAATCAAAGCGCCTTTAAACCACTTGAATCATAAATTATTTTAATCCACGTATAATTAGCGTCCCCGTCCCGGACACACAAAAAAAGACGCCCCCGCGGGGACGCCCTTTAAAATCGGTCTTTAACCTCTAAAGTTTTCAACATGTTCGGGTGGTGTGACTAACTTTTCGCCAACTTCATGCCCTAAAATTTCCAGTGCCTTATCTCGCGTTGGGATAACATCCATGTTAAAGATGATGGAATCAATATCCCCACCGGCGTAGTCGAATTGTTCGAAGTAGACGTACGGATCGTGATCGTCGTCATCGTTTAAGAAGTGCTGCGTTACCGCATCCGCTAATGCGGTTGCCCAAGGCAACTCTACCATTTTTGGTAGATCGTGTTTCGTCACATACCCCGGTTTTAAGATCAGTGCAGCCGCTTTCTTAACATCCTCTGCCGGAATGTCAATTTTCGGTTCTTCTGCTTTGTCTTTCTTTGGTGTATCTGCCATAATCCAAAATCTCCTTTAACGTTTCTAAATTCAGTCTAGTCCTTTTTAACCCAAACGTTAAGCAGTCTCTACTATTATTCAGTGGATTAGCCAGTCAATAACTTATGTCCCCAACCATAAGGTCTCTCGTTTGGTCTCCCTCCCGTCACTCACAACGATTGTGGGTACTTATTTTAACTAGTTAAGCGTTTTCAACGACTTCCCAATAGCCGATTTGACAATTCCCCCGAATAATCGCCGTGTTCGGTTGCGTTCAGGGGCCCAAGGGCGTAGAATTTGGAACAATCTGATATCTACAAAATGACGTGGAGACGCGTTATAATAGAAAGATAGAATAAGTGAAATGAGGAATGATGTGTGGATAGTGGTCAGATAGTTGTGAATTTAGTGATTATTTTAGTTACTTTTTTCTTTGCAGCTTTCTTTGTGGCTTGCGAGTTCGCTTTAGTCCAGACGCGCCCGAGTGCGCTCCAGGAAAAAATTGACGAACGTGACAAGCCTTCGACTAAGTTAAATCGTGCCATGAAGATGGTCACGAACTTAAATGAATATTTATCAACGACTCAAGTGGGGGTTTCGCTTGCCGGGATTATCCTCGGGTGGATTGGGGAAACCTTCTTCGTCGACATCCTGTTAGCTGGTGTCGCGCCTTTACACGTAACAGGGGCCACGGCCCACACGGTGAGCGCCATCATCGGGGTCCTACTCCTGACGTACTTAGAAGTGGTCTTTACCGAAATTGTGCCGAAGAACATTTCCATTGATATGCCCATGCGGGTCCTAATGTTAGTGGTCACGCCACTGCATTACTGCCACGTGATCTTCTACCCGTTCGTCTGGTTACTGAACACCAGTGCGACCGGCGTGGTCAAGTTAATGGGACTCAAAGTTGCTAACGAAAGCGACGAAGTCTTCTCTCAAGCCGAAATTCTGAGCCTTTCCCGGAGTGCCGTGGAAGGCGGCGAACTAGAAAAAAACGATTTAGTCTACATGCAACGGGCCTTTGAATTAAACGACAAGGTCGCTAAGGACATCATGATTGACCGGACGCAATTAACGGTCATCGATATCACCGCCACGGTGAAGGAAGCCCTGACCATGTATCTACAGGAACGGTTCAGTCGCCTGCCGGTCGTGGCCGATAACGACAAGGATAAGATCCTGGGTTACGTTTACAATTACGATTTGATTCGCCAACAACAAGTGGATTCTTCCATTAAAATCGACAAATTGCTGCGCGACATTACCACCACGCCCGAAACCACGCCGATTACGCAGGTGTTGCAACAGATGATCAAACACCAGACGCCAATCGTCGTGGTCGTTGACGAGTACGGTGGGACGTCCGGGATTATCACCGATAAGGACATTTACGAAGAACTCTTCGGAACGGTCCGCGATGAAATCGACGATGCCAATGATCAATACATCTTTAAGCAACCCAATGGCACCTTCCAGGTCAACGGTAAGATGACCACCTACGACTTTGAACGGTACTTTAGCGTCGACATTAAGGACTTTGAATCCACCGACACTGTGACGTTGGCGGGATACATTATTGACAATTATCCTGACGTTAAAATCAACGATGTGGTTCATTTGGAAAACTTCGACTTGAAGGTTCTGGATTACGAAAATTCCTTTATCAACTGGTTTGAAGTTACGGTCAATCCCATAAAACCCAAACAAACGACCGTCGAATCCGACGAAAACGATTAAAAAAAGCATCGATCAGCCCCCAGTTGATCGGTGCTTTTTTTGCGCTCGTCACGGCACTACCGCCAATACCGAGCAACCGCTCGCCAGGGCCAGAATCGATTACTTGCTGACACCATCCCCCGATCGGTGTCAGTTCGATTGCCCAGATTGAGCGACATGTCCAAAATTTTCCCTAACTCTTTGAGTTGTGAAGGGGCTGGATTACAAATTGCCCCTTCCCACCTATCGATGACCATCGGCTGGACACCCAGTCGTTGTGCCAAATAAGCCTGTGTCATGTTATGCTGCTTACGGGCGACGCGAATCTGTTGTCCTAAGTCCATGCTATACTCCCCCTAACTCTTTCAAGAGTATACCATGAACTATTGCCTAATTAACAGACGTATTGGGGAGTTAATTAGACGACTTACTCATCCGTCAATTTGATGATTATATCGCCATAAGCACCTTGGTTAGTGCACACTAACTTTGGGCTGAACTAGTCTTTGAAACTAGCTTATGTCCAATTAAAAGGCGCCACCGTTAACGATGACGCCTTAAAATTCAAGGTTCATTTAATATTTGTCACAATTGCCGTCAACCTAACGCACGGTTTCCTTGTGTTTTGGTAACCGCATGGCCAGCAAGAACCCGGCAATGGTTAAAATCAACGTAAAGTAAAACCCGTAGTGGGCACCGTTAGTGAAGGCGCTAGCGGCTTGATGCGCGCCGTTAGCAAAGTAAGCGGCTTGCCCAATACCTAATAGACTAGTGGCAACCGCCGTAGCAATGGCCCCAACCACCTGTTGTAAGGTGTTCATGATGGCACTCCCGTCGGCGGCAATGGGCCCGGTCAGCGAGTTCAACCCGTGGGTTTGCGACGGCGACATGGCCAATGGGACCCCAATCATCAAGACAATGTGGGCTAAGATCACGTACCAAATCGCACTATGCGTCGTCGTCAAAGCCAGCATCAACGCCCCAACCATCGAGATGATAAAACCCAGCATGGCGGGCATCCGAGCGCCGATTTGGTCATACAACCGACCGGAAACTGCGGAAACAAAGGCGTTAACTAGTCCCCCTGGAAACATGATGATCCCGGTCAAGGCAACCGGAACCAATAGTCCCTTTTGGATGTACATCGGTAACAGGTACATGGCGGAAAGGATAATTCCAAAGTTAATCATGACCAGGCTGGCGCCGACCCGGAAACCGGGAATGGCGAAGGCCCGCAAGTTTAAGATGGGGTGCTCCATGGTCAGTTGCCGGTGGGTGTACCAGGCCAGCACCAGGATTCCAAGAACGAGGCTACCTAACACAACGGCGGAGCCCCACCCGTGATCACTAGCCAAACTGACCCCGACCACTAGACTCCCAAACCCAACCATCGATAGTAGGATGGACAGGAAGTCGATTTTAGGCCGAGTGACCGGTGCAATGTTTTTCAGCGAGATCACGGCAAAGACAAAGGCAATGATCAAAAACGGAATAAACAGCCAGAAGATCCACCGCCAAGACGCTAGACCTAAGACCAGACCAGCCAGCGTAGGACCAACGGCGGGGGCAAACATGATGACTAACCCGATCATCCCCATGGCCGCCCCCAATTTATAAGGTGGGAAGATTTGCATCGCCACGGTAAACATCAGTGGCAGAATCAATCCAGTGGCAATCCCCTGAATCATCCGGCCGAACAGTAATACGCCAAAGCCGGGAGCCAACGCCGAGATCACGGCACCCACGGCGAAGTCCACCAAGGCAAAGAGAATGACTTGCCGGGTGGTAAACCATTTGCTAATTAGACTTGATAACGGTAACACAATTCCAATCATCAGCATGTAGCCGGTGACTAACCATTGCACAGTTGCCGTCGACACGTTTAGTTGCGTCATCAATTGCGGTAAAGCAATGTTTAACGACGTTTCACTAAACATCCCGACGAAGCCCCCAATCAGCATCCCCATCATGGCCAGCATGGGATGGGCCACCGGGACCCGTGCAGTTTTAGCAGCTGCTGCTTGGTTATTTTGTACAGTATCCATTGGTTTTTCACACTCACTTTCATTTCAACACAATGGATTACTCTACCAGAAAAAAATTTCCCTCGTAAGTGTTTTTTTATAAAAAGTTAAAGTTAACCGTTTTCACGCTGAATAACGGCGATTTTTTCCCGTAACGCGCGAATTTTAGCGGTGTCAGCGGTGGGGTCCAGCATCAACCGATCGTACTCGAACCGCAACCGTGGCAGGTCACTGGCCGGAACGCCCTGGGCCGTCCGTTGAGGATCCACTAGTTGGTGGTCGGTCAATTGAACCGTCCGGGTCGCGACTTGTTGGCGAAAGGTCTGGTCGTGGGCCACGAACAGGACCGTTCCCGGATACCCCACTAGATAATCGGCTAAGGCTTGTAAGGCCGGTAAATCCAGGTAGTTGGTCGGCTCGTCTAATAACAGTAGATTACTGGCGCTGACCAGAATGCTCAACAGCTGAAGTTTCACCTGCTCACCGCCACTTAGATCGCCCACCAGCCGGTCGTAGAATTTAGCGTCTAAGCCAAAGGCCCCCATCACCTGGCGGGTTCGATCGGCATCCAGCGTAGTCGCCCGACTCATCACTTGCCAGACGGTCTGATCGGCGGGTAAGGCGGTCATATCCTGGTAGAAATACCCAATCCGGGCGCTAGCCGCCAGATGGGTCTGCGCGTGATGGGCCAGTAAGGCGTCTAGCAATGTCGATTTACCACTGCCGTTAGGTCCGGTCAGGGCTACCCGTTCACCGGGGCGAATGCGCAGCGACGCCCTAGTCAGCAATTGATGTTTGCCCCGCTTGAGGGTCAGGTCGGTCACGTTAACTAGGTACTTTCCCGTGACCGGCGGTAGGTCAGTCGCCACCAGCTTGATTCCCGCGGTCGTGTGGGGTTTGGTGGTCGTGACTTGCTGGGCCGCCCGTTCGGCGAGGTCGTGGGCGTTACGTTCCAGCCGCCCGGCGTTTTGTTCACGCAACGTCCGGGAATTTGACCGTTCGGCGGCACTCATCTTGCGGTTTCCCTTACGCACCCGGTGGGCCTTTTCACGCTTCTTTTGCGCCGCGAGTTGCAGCTTCCGACGGTCGTTTTGTTGATTCTGATACTGAGTCATTTCGTTAGCATCCCGCTGTTGTTTGGCCGTCTGGTAGGCGGCAAACGTCCCATTATACTGAGTAAAGCACCCCTGATCGACCACCCAAAGCTTGGTGGCCACGCGTTGGAGCAGGTCCCGGTCGTGAGAAATGAGTAATAGTAAGCCGTCGAAGTGGCCTAACGCCTGACTTAACCAGGCCTGGTGACGATCATCTAGGTTGGCGGACGGTTCGTCGAGAATCAAGATCTCCGGCCGTTGTGCCAACGCCTGACGAACCCGGGCCAACATGCTTTGTCCACCGGATTGGCCTTGAGTGGGCGCAATCTGGGGCACCCGCACGACGGGCGCGTTAAGTTGCCGTTGGCCGGTAAAGTCGCGGTCGGTACCGGTAATGATCTTGGCCAGGGTGGTCTTCCCCGCCCCGTTAGCGCCCACGATGCCGACCCGGTCGCCGGTCTGGGCGGTCAGTTGGTCTGTCGTAAAAAGCGGTTGGCCCGCAATTAATTTGGTGATGTGATTTAAATAAAGTTGTGTCAAAAAGTCGTCCCCCTTTAAGCGTGTGGCGACTGCTGGTCAAGTCTCGAGCACAAAAAAAGTGACCGCGTTTTCCTGACGAAAACGGCGCCCACTGATGGTCCTTGAGTACCCCAGCCGGCGTAACGAGCAGTCCCCATTGAGAACCCACTGCGCCCCTTGACGGGTGGCACAGGAGTCTAACAATCGAGTCTACTTAGTTACGCATCGGCGGCAATACCTCGTTCTTTCTTAGAATGCTTACAGGATACCATAGTCATTTTCACCTGGCAAGTCCGGTCAAAATCCGCCGCACATTTTCCCCCGAATCCGAGTACACTAGAACTAAACTAACGACCGGAGGAATTCACATGCAACCACTACGGATTTTATTTATTTCGATTGAGGGCAACACCCGCAACTTCGTGGAACACCTGACAGCTTACGCTTTGGCTCAGCACGAGGCCAACGCGGACCTGCCGACCATCGAAGCCACCGAAATCAGCGACGCTAGCGACTTCACGCCCGAAACCACCCCGTACTTTTGTTTCGTGCCGACCTACCTCAACGGCGGCAATGGCATCGACAACGGCGTTAAGGAACTGATGACCAACGTTTTAGGGGAGTACATCGACTTCGGAGCCAACGCCCAGCACCTAGTCGGCGTCGTGGGCAGCGGCAACCGGAACTTTAACGAACAGTACTGCCTAACCGCCAAACGCTACGCTAAGAAGTTCGACGCGCCATTTGTTGCCAACTACGAATTGCGCGGGGTTCCGGCCGACGAAAAACGCGTCTACCAGGCCCTGGTGACCCGGATGAAGGAAGTGGTCACCGATGACTAACCCCACTTTGGCCACGTTACTGGCCCACCGCAGCATTCGCCGGTTCACCGACCAAAAACTGACCCCCGAAGAAATCACGACGTTGGTCACGGCCGCCCAACACGCACCGACCAGCACCTTTTCCCAACAATACAGCATTCTAAGCGTCACCGATCCCGCCAAGTTGGCCGCATTAGGCGACCTCACCGGCCACCACTGGCTAGAACAAGCCGGTCACTACTTCATCTTTCTGGTCGACCAGTACCGGAACCAGGAATTGGCGCCCAAAACGATTACGACGGCGACCAATCTTCACAGTACGGACAAGTTGTTGGCCGGTATTTTCGACGCCACGATTGCCACGGAAGCCGTGGTCACGGCAGGCGAAAGTCTGGGCTTGGGGAGCACCATCATGGGCAGCATCTTAAACGACGTGCCTCGTCTGATCCAATTGTTCGAATTACCGGAACTGACCTTCCCCGTCTTGGGGCTGGCCATCGGACACCCGGCCGAACAGCCGGAACACAAGCCCCGCTTGCCCCAAAAGCTGATGCATTTTGAAAACACCTACCACCCCGTCACGGCGGCCGATCCCCAGGTGGTGGCTTACGATGCGTTACTGAAACGCTACTATCAACAACGGACCACCAACCAACGGGAAGAAACCTTCACCCACCACCTCGCGACCGAACTAAGTCGCGACCCGCAACAACGGGCTGGGATTCTAGCGGCGTTGCAGCAACAGGGATTTTTACAAGAATAATTTAGTCACCCATTAGCAACTGTTAAATCAAAGGACCGCCCTAGAAAACTACCAGGGCGGTCCTTTAGTTTAATCTATCTTACATTTAAAAACTTCCACACTTCAGATCGTATTTTCACCCTCATGCCACTGCTCTTTTTCAACAAATGGCGTCACCGTTTGCTTGGAAATAAAGCTAAAGTAACGGAGTTCTGTTCCCCACTCATCTGGGTCTCCATACTCTAGTGAACGTAAATTCCGGTTGTCATACGTAAATGCATATAACACTTTATTTTGAATATCATACCCTGCCGTATACTGTGTCCACGCGACTGGTGTCTCAGGTTGATCAATTCTTAAAGCTCCTTTAGGAGTATTAACCGTTGTCAGCAATTGAAAAATCTGATTCATCGCCTCATCATCATTTACCTTGATTGATAACAGCTTTGCGTATGCTGCTCGTAGAAAACGTGATTCTGGCTTATAGTCGGCCGGAATACCAACTAGCCCACTAGTTGCTTCGTCAAGTCCAATTTGATCAATCTTTTCAGCAACGTCGTATGTGTAAGTCCGCTTAGTTGTACGTTCCAACCAGGTTTTTAATTGGGTTAGATGCCAGTCAAACGTTGGGGCATTCGTGAACACACCCACAGGATTTTCAAAAATTTTAAATCCATTCTCAACGGACGGTTCAATCACAATAGAACGTCCCGTTTCATCCTGAAAAACGCAGTGCTGTGGAACTGACATTCCCATCATGGGACCCGTTTCATTCGTAATTCCCACATCGTTCTTAAGCCGTTGTTTAATCTCATCCAGGCTACGATAATGTGTCAAAATCCAAGTACACAGTTCTTCACCACGAATTGCTACTTTTCCTGCCGCTTCAATAGTTTTAGTCGATGCGTAATTGAAGAAGTGATCGAAGTAAAATGATCCGCCACAAATCCCGTAATCATTAATTCCGTCTAGGATTACCGGCGAATGATGTAAATCCTTGGCCCACGCGATTCCCATAACGCTTCTTTCAGCAGTAAACGGTGTAAATGTCGCTGTAAACTGATATCCCCGTGGGACCTTAACTCCAGAGTATTCGAAGTGTTGCTCAAAGTCTTGAGTTCTACCCCAAAATGGATGCCCTTGTTGACTAATCAACTCAATTCCTGTGCACATCCTAATTCCTCCAATCTGGTTAATTGTTTCCTTCTAGGTCATCTAACGCAACATGTTTTCCAGCGGACGGAATCATCGCAATGCCCGCTCCAATTAGTGCAACTACCGCACCCAAGATAGTGACCATGTAGACTTGATTACCTAACGCTGGGATTAACCAATCAATCAAAACTGAACCAATTAATTGTCCCGCCGTAGAAGCTAACCCTAATAACAGAAGGCCTAGCCCTCGAACCAATAAAGCCATTAACGCAATTGATAATAATCCTAATGGGCCGCCGAGATACATCCACCAAGTTCCAGGAAGACTAAATGTAACCTGTCCCATCAAAACTCGTACTAAGAGGGCTAATCCTAAAATGCTAAATCCAACAATAAAGTTCCAAGTAATCGAAACTAACATCGAACCTGTTTCTTGGGCTACCGCAGAGTTACCTGCAGGTTGCCAACCAGCTAGCAATCCTGCTAAAAATGGTAAAATTGCTAACGCAATAACCTTAGGTGCCTGCCAGCTCGGTAGTACAACGAGTACCGTGGCAGCAATTGCTAAAATCGCCCCCAAAATACGAGGTAAGTTGAAAGGCTGCTTAACTGCCACACCAATTCCCAAACGGTCACAGACTAATCCAGAAATAACCATCCCTGAAATCAAAGTTGTTTGAAAAGTTGCAACTCCCAATACCGATGCTGAAGCACCTTCTGAAAAGACAACCATCGCACCACAGCAACCAGCTAACCAGTTCCACCAAGGAATTGAACGTTTTGAAATCTTATGTGGAATTGAGGCGAATTGTTTCCGTGTTGAGCGACGAGCTAAAATAATAATTGCCATAACCACTAAACCTGATCCGAATGAAACAACTGCTGAAGCATTCCCATCGCCAAGTTGCTTACCCACTTGCCCATTTACAGCTGACTGCATCGGGGATAACATTCCGGCTAAGATTGTCGCAATTAATAGTAAAGGTACAACAACCGTTTTCTCGGTTTTGTGATTCGTTTCCGATTCATTCATAATACTCTCTCCATTTCTATCAAAACGCATCATTAACCACTATCATCCAAACATGACTTAATCTTGAGCTAACCAGGTTGAGCACCGTGAGAAAAATTCACCATAATATTGCCAAGCCATAAAGTCTTGAGAAGCCCAATGAGGCGCAATATCCGTCATATAAGCCAGCGTCCGTCCTTGCCCCGCCTTTCCCGTAACCAGTAATGGATCATCGTTAATAGTCATCAACATAGTTCCCTCTGGTTTAACTGTAACTTGTTGATAGCCTAATAGACTTGGAAATGTCCCTAATCCCTCACTAATAGGATTGTCTTGAACCTCTTGTGGAGCTAAACCTTGCGGCGCTTCAAATCGATCATCAGATGCTGAAATTTTGACAGGGAGAATGTCTTCAATCGGCGTATTATGATAATGCGCTTTACCTTCAAATCCGCCAAACGATAGGTATCCGCCTGCCATCATTAAGGAGCCACCATCTAACACCCACTGTTTAAGTAGCTCCATCCGATTAACAGTCGGTCGACCTTCCGCAAAAACTTGATTTGCAAGCGTAAGCGAATTAGAACCTATGTCTGATAAGATAACGACATCGTATTGATTCAATTCAGCCTTAGTCCACGGGAAATGTTCTGGAACATCGTGGGCCTGTAAGTGCGTCACTTCATGACCTAATTGCCGTAAGTCCGCCAGTAGTTTCGTACAACCAATTTCTAACTTAGTACTCGTGAAGGAGTCATATCCTTTATATTCTGTCGTTGTTGAAATCCATGATTCGCCTGCCAAAAGAATTTTAGCCATTTTGAACACTCCTAATTATTCTCTTTTTAATACCTAATCCTCTGTGCGCACAGAGGGTTTAAATATTGTCGTTGATTTGGTAAAGCGCTTTATCAAAAGTTAAAAATAAAAACGCCTGGAAGCGTTATCATTTTCAAGCCCAGTTTATCATGGTTATTCCGAAAGTCAAGGCTCACCCTTAGAAGTTTAAACCTGTATTTTTTTACATTTTTTCAAATCTTTTATGAAAGCGACTAATCACTATCGTTTCCAAACTGATTGGCGTCGAATTAAAATTGGATCAATAATAATTTTCTTTACAATTTTTTGCTTAGTTTGAATCATTTTCAATAACAATTCACTAGCATCCGTCGCCATTTTTTCCGTATCCTGATCAATTGTGGTTAATGGAACTTCCAGAATTTCAGTATATGGTGTGTTATCAAATCCAATCATTGACAAACGTTTAAAAATTGGAATCTGATGTTCCTTAGCCCACTTAATTACCCCAAAAAGCATTAAATCGTTTGAACTTACAATTGCAGTAATCTGTCGATTCTTCAAAATATCGGGAGCTAAGCGATATCCGCTCTCCATGCTGTAATCTCCCCTAAAAACTAAGTTTTGATTTAACGTGATTTGATTTTTCTTAAGAACATTTTCATACCCTTCATACCGTTCAAGAGCATTTACGAAGTTATTTTCTCCCCGAATAAACGCAATTTGTCTATGACCATAATTAATAAGCTCTTGGGTAGCCATCTCAGCCCCCTTTACGTTATCAAAATTGACATAGCTAACCTTACGAGTGGTATAAGCGTTCAATAAGACTAACGGTTTAGCCAGATTTTGTAGCAGTTTTGTGACCTCTGTTTGATTCTCCGAAAAAATTTCGTTCGACGGAACCAATAAAACCCCGTCTACGCCGCGAGAGATTAAATTCTGCAAAGCCGATTTTTCATTTTTATAAGAATTATCGCTATCCACTAAGAGTGTTCCATACCCCTTCGTGTTCAAGAAAGTTGTAATTTCACGTACAATTCGAGCAAAAAACGGATTAGTAATATCCGGAACAATCAAAGCAACGTTATAACTGACATTCTTACTTAATGAAACTGCTGCCGAATTTGGTCGATAATTCATTTGCTTAGCAATTCTTTTGATTTCTGCCTTCTTACTTTCAGAAACTCGCGTGTCTTTGTCATTCAACACTAAAGAAACTGCCGTCAATGATACCTTGGCCTCTTTGGCAATATCTTTCATTGAATATGCCATGTGCAACCGCCTCCATTCCTGTTTTATTGGCTTAATTATAGGCATTTTTCGGGTCGATACTCAATTAAATTAGTAGTATTTTGCCATAAACGGGAAATCTAAAAAGCCCCTGAACCAATTTCAGTTCAAGAGCCCTTCATAAAAATAATTTCTAATTCTGTTTAATCCGTCGCCGCTGAATCTGCCGGTTGTGCAGCATTACCGCGCCTAACGAGATCAGCATCAAAATGGTGACCGACCAGAAAAGCATCTGATAACTGCTGTATTCGATCAACAATCCCCCGTACAAGGGTCCAATGGCCCGACCGAAAGAAATCGCCATGTTATAAATCCCCTGGAATTTCCCTTTGTCGTTATCCCCGGCCAGGCTATCGATCCACGCCGGCATTCCCGGGAACCCGGTCATTTCCCCCAACGTTAGGATTACCATCGTGACCACGAACATGGTGTAGGTTCGATCGAAGACCAACAACAGAAATGACAGGATAAAGACCAACGTCCCCGCGAAAATCTGGTGACTCATTTTAAAGTTAGCCCCAATCCGGTTCGCCAATGGTTGGCCGAAGACGATCATCAACCCGTTTAACGTCCACAGCAGACTGTACTTTTCAAACGAAATTCCCAGGTTGACCATGTGGACCGAAATGACACTTTCCCACAAGGTATAACTCAGGTACAGGCAGAACACCATCGCCGCAATTAGCCAAATCAGCTTGATGTGCGCAGGCTTGACGGGCCCCTGTTCGCGCGTATGCGCCGACTTGGTCAGTTGCACGTTGAAGTCGGCCAGCAGAATTACCAATAACACTAAGTAGAAAAGACTTGCCACGATAAAGACCAGCACCACCCCGTGATCCATCAGGTACCCCACCGTGAGGGTCCCAATCACGACCCCCAGGTTCATCCCGATATAGAGGTAGTTGAAGACTTTGCGGCTAGCAATACTCTTCACGTTAGCCGCAAACGAATTGACCACGGTCATCACGATCCCGTCGCCTAGGCCGATAAAGAGTAATAAGATGCCAAAGACCGGCCAGCCATGAAAGAAGATCAACGTGACCATCGGGATAAACGAACACATCGTCCCAATCAAGGCCGACTTGAACGGTGACCAGTGGTCGAACAACCAGCCCCCCAGCCAGTTGCCTAAAATCATACACAACGACATCCCCAATAGGGCGATGCCGGCTAACGTCAAACTTTGATGCAATTGATTATGCATATACACCGTGGTCAACGGCCACATACAGGCCGCCGCGGCGTTTAACAGTAAGGTCGCAGCCAGGATCCCCAACAAACTGACTTCTTGCTTGGTTTTCCACATTTATATTTCCCTCGCTTATTCTTTGATTCCATGGCTCATTGTCGCATATCTCGCGCTAAACTAAAACACCTAACCCCAACAATCCCCCCGACCCCCTGATTAGCTTAGCGGGAATATTAATGCGGGTGCATACCCGGTCGCACCCCGTTTCGGAAAACTCATCGATCAGGTTACAGAGAACTGCATGTTTATTGGAAACCATTCATTTATTAATTTTCTGCATAAAATTTAGAACACCGAAAATTTTTAAACTTTTTGAGGCTAACTTGATTTGAGTCAAGTTTTCTTCGATGCCCTGCCCGTATACTAGGTTTTGTTATCAAGACAGGAGGAATTCAATATGAATAAAGTAACCATGAAATTAGGCGATCTGACGTGCCCATCTTGCATGACCAAGATCGAAGGCGCCCTGAACCACCAAACCGGCGTCCAAAACGTCAAAGTCCTGTTTAACGCCAGCAAGATCAAAGCCGAATTTGACGACAGTCAAACCTCCGCCGATGACCTGGCCAACGTGGTCACCGACCTTGGCTACGAAGTGAAGAGTTCTAAAGTTAAAGCCCTCTAATTTAGAAAGGAAGTTTCCCATGACCACATCGATTGAAGACCGTTACGCTGCCGAACAAGCCCAAACCGACCACGACCACCACGTCCCAACGGCCGGCGCCATGACCAACCACATCCTGGCCAACCTGCACATCTCCATCGTGAAGTTCCACCAAGTTCAGTGGTCGATTAAGGGCCCGTTAGCCCTGAGTGTCCGTACGTTACTGAACACCTACATCGCCACTTACCGTCAACAATTCGACGCGTTAGGTGAACTGCTCTTGGACGAAGGCGAAATCGTCTCGACCACCACCCAAGAGTTTCACGACTACAACATGTTAAACGAAAGTGGCGCCAAGAAGTACCTCAGTGCCGAAGACCAAGTCAGTGAGCTGGTCCACGACGCCGACACCCACAACCTCTTCATCGACCGAGCCATCAAGTTAGCTGAAAACGAAGAACGGCCAGCATTAGCCGCTTTCCTGATCAGCCTACGGGGAACCAACAACCACATCATCCGCGAACTGCAAGCCGTCTTGGGCAACGATGCTCGCGACGGGCTGGACGAAGAAGACGATGATGACGAAGATTAACGCCTTCAAGGCCGAGACTGCGAGCTGGGCCTAGTCAAAAAAACGTCCCAATTTCCGCAATGGAAGTTGGGACGTTTTTTGATTGTTAGCTGCTGACTTAATGATGAATGTTTTTCTTCGTTAACAGAAACTCACAACTTTTCTTGCTTACTTGATTTACATCAAGTTAAAGGGATTATTTCCCGCGCATAATGAACTCATCAATTAAGGAAATCGCTAATTTACTCAATCCCCACGTTAGAAAGGAACGATTGACATGACAGTTCAACGTTATATTTATCAGCACACCACCCCAATCACCTTCTGGTCGGCCGGCCTCATCATTCTCGGGTTTCTTAACACCTGGTTCGTCCACCTCAGCGCCGTGACCGCTACCGCCTGGATCATTGCATCCGTGATTGCCGCGGCCCCCATCGTCTTACGGGCCATCAGCGCGTTAAAGGCCAAGGTCTTCAGTATCGAACTTTTGGTCAGCATCGCCGTTATCGGCGCGTTTGCCATCGGCGAGTTCGAGGAATCCGCCATCGTGACCTTCCTCTTTCTCTTCGGATCCTACCTGGAACAAAAGACCCTGGCCAAGACCCGGGGCGCTATCAAGTCGCTGACCGACATGGCCCCGACCACCGCCACCCTGTTGGCCGCTAACGGCACCACCAGCGAAGTCGACGTCGACGATCTCGACGAAGGCGACGTGGTCATCGTCAAGGCCGGGGGGCAAGTTCCCGTTGACGGAACGGTCACCAGCGGGTCCGGTTACGTCAACGAGGCCTCCATTACCGGTGAGTCGCGCCCAATTAATAAGCAAACCGGCGACACCGTGTTCTCCGGGGCCATCGTCGAAAGTGGCACGGTCCAGATTACCGCCACCCAGGTCGGTGACGAGACCACCTTCGCTAAGATCATCGAACTGGTCGAAGAAGCACAAGACACCAAGTCGCCCGCCGAAAAGTTTATCGACAAATTTGCGCAATACTACACGCCCGCCGTTCTAGTCATTGCCATTCTGGTCTTTCTCTTCTCCCGTGATCTGCGGTTAGCTATCACGGTGTTGGTCCTAGGTTGCCCCGGAGCTCTGGTCATCGGGGCCCCCGTCTCCAACGTTGCCGGCATCGGGAACGGTGCCAAGCACGGCATTCTGATCAAGGGGGGCGACGTGGTCGACAGCCTGGCTAAAGTCGACACGCTAGTCTTCGATAAGACCGGGACCTTAACTACCGGTAAAATGACCGTCACAGCCACCCAAAGCTACACCACCGACCGTGCCTTATTAGCCGGGGTCGCCCAAGTCGAACAGACCTCCGACCACCCGTTGGCCCAGGCCATCGTCCAACACCTCAACGCCCACCTGACCGAATCCACCGCCGACATGACCACCGAAACTGTCAAGGGTCGCGGGATGATTGGGACCTGGCAGGGTGCGCCCCTCTACGTCGGCAACGCCAAGTTACTGACCGAAAACGACATTTCGTTGACCGCTGCCCAATTAAAAGACCTGCACACCATGCAAGACGACGGTCAATCCACGGTCTTAGTGGGTTACCAGGGGCAACTGGTCTACATCTTAGGGGTTGCCGACCAGATTCGTCCAGAAGTTCCGGCCGCTCTGGCCGCCTTGAAACGCCAAGGCATCAAGCATCTGGTCATGTTGACCGGGGATAACCAAGCCACCGCCGATGCCGTGGCCGCCTCGTTAGCCATCGACGAAGTTCACGCCGACCTCTTGCCGGCCGACAAAGTGACCTTCGTTAAGAAATTTCAAGACCAAGGCCGTCACGTGGCCTTCGTGGGCGACGGGATCAACGACAGCCCCTCGTTAGCCACTGCCAACATTGGGATTGCCATGGGTGGCGGGACCGACGTGGCCATCGAAACCGCCGACGTGGTGCTGATGCAGTCCAGCTTCACCGCCTTAAATCACGCGGTGGGGTTAGCCCGGAAGACGTCCGCCAACACCAAGCAAAACATCACCATCGCCATTCTGACCGTGGTCTTCCTGTTAATTGGTTTAGTCTACGGCTACATCTACATGGCCAGTGGGATGTTCGTCCACGAAGCGTCCATCCTGGTCGTAATCTTCAACGCTATGCGGCTGATTGGCTACCATCCCCGGGTTGCCAAGCAACACCCCGCAGCGTCACACCAACTTGCCACGAATTAAGTTTCCACTCGCAAAAGAGGTCATCCGTTCTATTTTCAGAACGGATGACCTCTTTTTTAAACGGCGTTAGCTCCCCCGAATAAATCACACCATTGGTTGCCTAGTTATCGTAGACGAAGCCCGGATAACGTTTAGCCGCCAGTTTTTTAGCCACGGCCTTACTGCGGTAATAGTGGGTACTGCCCCAGACGCCCGCCCCACCAGCGATGGTCAGAACCTGGTGTTTCCCAAACTTATGTAGGTTATAGTAATCCCCAGCCCCGGCGGATTGTTGCCAACCGTATACCCAGAGCCAATGGTAACCGTGGATCTTTTTGGTTTTTTCGGCCGTCCAATACTTAGCCGTTTTTAGGGCCTTTTTACCGACGTAAACCCGATGCTTTTTATACTTGCGTAAGTTCTTATTGGTCATGTGCACCTTGTAGAACTTCTTCTTTCCGTACCCAAAATTCGTGTACGTGTACCATTTCCCGAGCATCCCCTTGGGTAACCGACTATACGAATACCCAATACGCCCAGCCTGGACGGTCGTACTTAACGCGCCCGTCGCCAATAAAAACATGGCTATTACCAAGATTAACTTGATTCCCCGCTTCATTTGCTAAAATCCCCTTTCCATTTTAGGGCCATTAGATTTGTCCCGAGTAACGTCACACCCTACCGAAACCTTTAAGCCCAAACATCATCATATCACAACTGCTTTTCCTCCATCATGACCAACCAAAAAGGCGTCGAGAAATACTTTCTCAACGCCTAAGCTCATCACAATTAATGTCGCCGAGCAAACCAACTCACGCCACTAACCAGGACGATGACGCCCACGATACCGCCACCCAAAAGCCACTTGGTTCCGGCTCCCGCTGAAGCCCCCTGGTCTTTGAGCTCTTGGTGCGTCTGGTCGGTGGTTGGGGCCGTCGATGTCGAACTAGTTGCGGCGGCTGCCGCTTCCGTTGACGAAGTCGTCGCCGGGTGATGCTGGGTCGGCGCTTGCGCCGAACTGGCCGCTGACGCTGCTGAGGACTCACTACTGCTGGCTGACGCTATGGTAGCAGTAGTGCTAGCCCTTTTTTTGCCGGACGCGACTGACTAGCCGCTTGGGCCGTAACCGCCCGGATGTGGGCCTTTTTAGCCTTGAGTTTCGGTAACTGGGACGCCTTAAACTTAAAGGTAATGTCGTGTTTCGCCTGATAAACGTGCAACACGTTGATCGACAATTTAGCAGTGATCTTCTTTTTCAGGTTCTTAGTGGTAAACGTGTAGTAAACGTTCGAGTTGCCCGCTTTATCGCGGACCTTCCGGACGTTTTGCGGCGTTCCCCCGTTAACTTTAATCACCTGGACCGGATACTTCCCCAGCGTTTTCGCCGTCTTGAGGTGCATGGTCACGCGATACTGACTGTTCTTGACCGTTACCTGAGCCGGTCGCACGAAATACTTACTGGCCATCGAAGTTTTCGACGTCCCATAGGTCAACGCCGAGTAAGACACCGACTTAGCCTGAGCCGTAGTCGTTAACCCTAGCGTACTCAACGCCAGGACGGCGACCATTAAAAACCATGCTTTACGCATCTTAATTCCCCCGTTTCCAGAATAAGCCACCACTGATGAGACCAATGATTCCTAATACCATAGCGCCGGTTGCTCGCTGATCGTTAGTTTGGGGCAGCCGTTGCCCGGTAGCCGTGTGATGAGCCACCGCAGTTTCTGTCCCGGTCGGCGTTCCCGTGGCGGCTTGGGTCCCGGTAGTCGCGCTACCCCGGTGGCTAAATTTAAATTGGACCGTAAACGTCTGCTTGATGCCCACAGTCGGCACCACCACGTGCACCGTGCCCTTGATTTGATGCTTCAAAGTGGCCAACGTGGGGACGTCAAAGGTGTACGACACCGTGTAATAGTTGCCACTGGTCCCATAGACCACGTTTTGCGCTGGTTCACCGTTAGTGGTCACGGGTCTAAACCCGCTTTGGGTCATCCCCGCGTTCTTGGCGTACTTGACCGCCAGTTGGACCTGATAGTGGTCGCCCACCCGGTGGATCACGGCCGTGTGCGTGTAAAATTTATTGGCCGCCGAGACCGACTGACCGTTGGCCTGGAGGACCCGGTAAGTCCACCCTTGTGTCGTAGCCGGCGTGGACTTAACTGTTGGCGTAGCCCTTTGATGCGTCTTGACCTTTGCTACGGCCCGACTATTTTTAGTGGCCGTCGTCGGTTTGGGCGTGGTTGTCGCTGCTTTATCGGTGGCCGTCGTCGAACTCGACTGGGCCGCCTTAGTCTTGGTGGACGTAACGGCCGCCGTGGCCGCCTGATCCCAGACGAATTGGAACCACGCCTGGGTGGTCATTTTGCCCATTCCCGGCACCGTCACGTCGAAGGTCACGGGTAACGTGGCTTGGGCTTGTGGCACCGTAAACGTCAACTTTCCCGCGGTCAACGTCGCTGGTTGCTGGTCGACCGTAACGCGTTGTAATAATTTCTGGGCGTCGGGCTTAACCGGTAACGTTATCTGGTACTGCCCCTGCTTTACCGTGACCGTGGCTTGGTTGCCAAAATACTGTGCGGCCGTCGATGGTGTGGTCGTAGCTTGACCCGCGTGGTCTTGAACCACCGTCGTTGGAACGGTGTAGGTCCCCGCCGTCAAAGTGGTGGTCTGCGCGTGGGCGGTCATCCCACTCAGGCCAATTAACCCCAGCAGGCTCACCGCGAGACAGACCCACCCTCTTTTATTCAACATATGTTTATTCCCCCCAAATTCTTAAAGCTTATAGTTTGTTAAACGTCCAGGTCGTGGCCGGTGCGGGCGTTGCGGCCGCCTTAATCACGTGGTTTTGGGCGTTGACCACCTTAAACCGCTTGGCCGTGGTAAACCGGAGATACATGGTCTGCTGCTTGGCGTGCCGTGGCGCGTAGGTCACCCGCCAGAACGTCGTGGTTTTCGGTGTCACGTGGTAAGTGGCGTTAGCGACCCGCGTCTTGACCAGTTTACCGTGCTGGTAGACTTTCTGGGTCAACCCGGTCTGCTGACTGAAGGTCCAAACCTGCGTGTACCCGTTCGTGCCGGTGGCGTTCCAGGTTCCCGTTGGGGTCTTGACCGTAAACTTGGCCGCCTTCTTTGGCGCTTTCTTAGTGGCCTGCTTGACTGCCGCTTTTTGAACCGTGACCGTCTTAGTGGTGCTGATCTTGGCCTTGGTCGTGGTGATGGTCAGTTTAGTCTGAGCCTTTTGGGTCTTAGCCAGCTTGACGGTGTACTTTCCGGCCGCATTAGCCGTGGTCGACCCCAACTTGGTGCCGTGGCGCTTGACCACGACTTTGGCCCCTTGACTGGTCAGCCCCGTCACCGTTTTGGCGCGATTCGTCACGGTCTTCACCGTTAACCGTGGCTTGGTCACCGTCTTCACGGACTTAGCCGTTGTAGTTTTAGTGGTCATGCCCGGCGTGACTGACACCGTTGGGACTACGGAACTGGTCGTAGTACTCGTTGTGCTATCGGTCGACGAACTGACCGCCGCCGAGGAACTGCTCGTAGCATGATCCGCCGGTGTGACGACCGGGACGGTGGCCCAATCCAGCGTGATGACCGCCGACTCCGTCATGGCGCCCATCCCGGGGATCTGCAGGTTAAACGTGACGGGCACATTGGCCGTTGCCGGCGTGACGTTAAAGCCCAACGTCGAGCCGTTCAGGGCACTTTGCCCCGCAACCGTGACCGTCTTGATCAACATCTCGGCATGGTTCTGCATCGCCAGATTAACCTGAGCTTGGTCGCCCGTCACCGTGACTTGCGCGGTGTTCGCAAAGTATTTGGCCGCCGTAGAAGGCGTGCTGCCATCCGTTTGCACCAAAGTTGCCGGAATGGTGTATTCCCCAGCGGCCAGGGTACTGGCCTGCGCCGGTTTAATAGCGCTTACATTCAGCAACGTGATAATTATCATCAGTAGGCTCAAAAGGCCCGCTCTAACCCACTTAACTCGCATATGTATGCCTCCAAATAATCATAATTTTAAACTAACCTTAGTCTACCACAAGTTTAAATAGTATTTGGCGTAAACCGCTCATCTACAACATTATCATCATCGTTAACTGGTTTATCGAATGATTAACGACTAAAAAAAGCGCCGACTCCGTGGAGTCGACGCCCATCCCCATAATCTGAGGACTCATTGATTTAGTTCTTAGTGAACGTCCAGTTAGCCGCTGGGGCAACACCGGCCGTGGTCTTAACGACTTGGTTCTTGGCATTAACAATCTTAAATTTCTTAGCGGACGTGAAACGCATGTAGAAGTTGGAACTCTTCTTGGCGTTCTTTGGCGTGTAAGTGATCTTCCAGAACGTTGGCGTCTTAGCGTCGACACTGTACTTCGCGTAAGAAACTAAGGTCTTAACCTTCTTACCATTCTTGTAAAGGGTCTGGTTAAACCCAGTCTTTTGGCTGAAGGTGAGGACTTGGGAATACTTGTTAGCCGTGTTCGACTTCCAAGTTCCCGTTGGCGTCTTCACGGAGAAGCTTGCCGTAGATTTCTTAGCGGTCGTGGTCTTCTTGGCCGTCGTCTTAGTCGTGGTGGTCTTCTTCGTGGTCTTAGTGGCCGTCTTAGTCGCTGCCGCTTGTACCCGGATGATCCGGTAGAAGTAGGCCTTAGTCTTTGAGTTCGTGGCGTAAACATAAACGTTTGTGTCCTTCTTCAACGTCTTGGACAACTTAACGGTGTACTTCCCCGTCTTGCTGGAAGCCGTGGCCGTCGCCAGGTTCTTCTTCGCATTCTTGGTACTCTTTACGGTAATCTTGGAACCCTTAGTGGCGGTCCCCGTAATCGTCTTCGAGTTATTGTAAATGGCGTTAACCTTTAAACTTGGGCTAACGTAAGTTGACGTGGTCTTCTTCGTTGCCGCGTTAGCCGTGATGCCAGTTGCCGGTACCGTTGCGCCTAAAGTGGCCACCGTTACCAAGCCAGTTAATGCAACCATAAATTTCTTCATTATTCTGACTCCTTCAGTCTCTACCGGTAGGTCTCCACCGGCTAATTTATTAATCGACTCGTAGTATAACAGATTTTTTACAATTTAGTGACAGAATGTCGAGAGTTTAATAAAAATTAACTACCTTTTCTTAGCCGCGCCAAACGGGGTACCAGCGTTGCACCCACGGGATTAATCAACTACTGTAGACCCAATTCGTCTAGAAAGGTGATTATCTAATGGAAAAAACGTTTACGTTTGATGCTGATTTAACGGTCAATCGCTTAGGGTACGGGACCATGCAGCTTCCCGGAACCGGCGTCTGGGGACCGGCCGCCGACCCTGAGCACGCCCCACAGGTCATCGAAACGGCGATCGACAACGGCGTTAACTTCATCGACACGGCTGATGCTTACGGACCTCTGTACGCCAATCACTATCTTCGAGCCGCGTTGCGGGCCCGCCCACACGCTCACGTCATGGTGGCGACGAAGGTCGGCTACACCCGTCAGGGTCCCGGTATTTGGACCCCACTGGGCGCCCCACAATATCTGAAACAACAAGTGGAATTGAACCTCTTAACGTTGGGGCTGGACCACATCGATCTCTTACAACTTCACCGGATCGACCCTGACTACCCGTTAGCCGTTCAACTGGAGGCCTTAAAGGACCTGCAAAAGGAAGGTAAGATTCGCCACGTCGGCTTAAGTCAGGTAACCGTTGATCAGCTCAAGGCCGCCGAAAAGATCATGCCCATCGTTTCCGTACAAAATCAATATAATTTGATCAACCGCAGCGACGAGGCCCTGTTAACCTACTGTGAAGCACACCACATCGCCTTCATCCCTTGGTATCCTCTGGCCACCGGGAAACTCATCACCAACCCAACGTTACTCGCTATCGCTAAGAAATACGATGCCGTGCCATCGCAAATCGCGCTGGCCTGGTTGCTGCAGCGCTCTGATGTTATCCTCCCGATTCCGGGAACTAAATCCAGCAACCACGAATTACAGAACTTAAAGGCCCGTGACCTTACCTTAAGTGCCACCGACTTTGACGCCCTCAAAGCCCTTGCCAATTAACCAACCCGTTTTTAGAAAGCCAATCGGTTTATTCCGCGAGGCTTTTTTGTTACTCTTGACCTGGTAGCGATTACATCGGCACCCGTTTCGAAAGTCGTTTCCACGAAGATTTGCCGATTTAGTTTGCGTTTTCATGAAAACGCAAATACGATGTAAACGTTGATAGATGGGCATTGCAACCGGTTGTCTAAAATTTAAATTCTTGCTTTAAAAAGGTCGCTTTTCAGATTTAAATAGGGTATAATAACTTTCGAAGTGGTCTAGACATACTTTTTGGCTAGACAAACTCGCGGTGACGAGTTGAACTTGCCCTTCTCGTCAATGACCGGCAGTAACACCCGTTTTTCAAAGTAGTAGCTGAACTGATAACAAATTGGACCGTCTGGATTTAAACACTTAAGGAGTGACTATCTCGTGGCAACTGAACGCACAGCTTTATTCTTGTTCTTCGGTGGTACCGGTGACTTAGCATACCGGAAGCTTTACCCTAGTCTATTTAACCTTTATCGCAAAGGAAACTTACGGACCCATTTCGCCGTCGTCGGGACCTCTCGGCAGGCTATGGATCACGAAAAGTTCCGGGCAGCCGTTAAGAAGTCTTTAGCGGACAGCGGTAACCGGGTAGAATCGAAAGAAGCCACTGACTTCATTTCCCATTTCTACTACCAAGCTCACGATGTGACCGACACCGCGCACTACGCCGTGGTCAAGGACCTACTCGACAAGCTGGACAAAAAGTACAAGTTACAAGGCAACCGGATTTTCTACCTCTCCATGGCGCCTCAATTCTTCGGCACGATTGCCCAAGACTTGAAGACCCAAGGGTTGATGTCCGATAACAAGGATGCCTTCAACCGTCTGGTCATTGAAAAGCCATTCGGTCGGGATTACGATTCCGCTAAGCAATTAAACGACGCCCTCAGCAAGTCCTTTGAAGAAGACCAAATCTTCCGGATCGACCACTACTTGGGTAAGGAAATGATCCAAAACATCGAAGCGCTACGTTTCGGGAACACCTTAGTCGAATCCCTTTGGAACAACCGGTACATCGATAACATCCAAGTGACGTTATCCGAAAAGCTGGGGGTTGAAGAACGGGCTTCCTACTACGACAACAGTGGGGCTTTGCGGGATATGGTCCAAAACCACATCATGCAAATCGTCAGCCTGTTAGCCATGGAACAACCAGTGGCCTTTACGGACACCGATATCCGGGCTGAAAAGGTGAAGGCTTTACGGAGCTTACGGGTCTACAACGTGGCTGACGCGGCGACTAACTTCGTCCGTGGGCAATACGGGTCGATCAACGACCAACCCGACTACCGTCACGAAGACAACGTACCGAACGATTCCACGACCGAAACGTTCGTGGCCGGCAAGTTATTATTCGACAACTACCGGTGGTCCGGAACCCCATTCTACGTTCGGACCGGGAAGATGCTCGCCGACAAGTTTACGCGGGTGGACGTGGTCTTCAAGCGTCCATTAGTCGACATCTTCGCCTTCCCACAAAGTCAATCCACACCATTGGCCGCCAACGTGCTGACCATCTTCGTGGAACCACACGCCGGGTTCTCCCTGCAACTGAACGCCAAGACCAACGACACTGGTTTCCAAACGGAACCAATCAAGTTGGACTACTTGGTGGATGCTGAAAAGTCCAAGGAAACGCCAGAACCTTACGAACGTCTGTTGCACGACGTGATGAAGGGCGACGGGACCAACTTCTCCAGTTGGCCAGAAGTTTCCTACGCTTGGAAGTTTGTGGATCAAATTCGTCGCGTTTGGGACTTACAAGAACCTAACTTCCCGAACTACACGCCACATTCCATGGGCCCAGCCGCAGCCGAAGAGCTGATCCAACGCGATCACCGCGAATGGATCTACCGGTTGAACCACTAACACTAAACTTAACGTCATCAAAAAGGCCATCCCCTGGGGGTGGCCTTTTTACTGTCCCGACTTCCCTTAAGAACTGTTACCAGCGATTGGCAACCCACCTGATAAAAACTTTTTTATCCCAGCCTAATTTCCCGAGTTCACGGGTCTGCCACGCCTTTACCATCTTGTGAATAAATTGACAACTTTTCAAAAAAAGTTTTATGATGAAAGCGGTTTAATACTACGAACTCCGCGCGTTTATTTCTAACCCCCGGTGCCGTAGACTACATATCAAGGGAGATCTTCGTATGTCAAAATTGCCAGAATTTTCAAGTGATTTCTTCCGTCTCGATCATAAAGCCGCCATCGTGACCGGTGGCGCCTCTGGATTGGGATTTTACTACACCAAGGCCCTCCTACGCTCGGGTGCCCGGGTCTTGGTCGTGAGCCGGACCGACAAGAACTGGGAAACCATCCGGTCGATGGACGACGTTTCCTCCGGTCAAGTGGCCTTCTTTAAGTGCGACTTAACGGCCCCCAACGCGGCCAAGCAGATTACGGAAGCCGCGCAAAAACAGTTCGACCACATCGATATTCTGGTCAACAACGCCGGCATGCAACTGCGCAATAACTGGCGGGACTTTAAGGACGACGACTGGCGGAAGGTCCTGGACCTGAACCTAAACGCGTTGTACTACCTATCCCACGAAGTTGCCAAGGTCATGGCCGATCAGGGCCACGGCAAGATCATCAACATCGGGTCGATGCAGTCCTTCCGGGCCGGGAAATTTATCTTCCCTTACACCGCCAGCAAACACGCCGTTGTGGGGCTGACCAAGGCTTACGCCGACGCTTTAGCCGGGGACAACATTCAGGTCAACGCCATCGCACCGGGGTATATCGACACGCCGATGACCAAGGCCCTCCAAAACGACCCGCAACGCAACCAAGAAATCTTAGCGCACATCCCCGCCGGTCACTGGGCGCAACCCCGCGAACTCATGGGGACCCTGGTCTTTCTGGCCAGTGAGGCCTCGAACTACGTTACCGGGACCACCATCCCCGTCGACGGTGGCTACCTCCTGCGCTAGGCCTGGCGCACCATCTTAATGTGTGGCGTGTGGTTAAATAAGAAGGGTTGCCCTTCCGCCGCGTAATTGAATTTTTCATAAAAATGTTGTTTATCAACCTGTGCCTCGATCACCACCGGCTGACCCGCAAAATCTTGGGCCAGTTCGGTGGTGATTTATTGCATCAGCAAGCGACCAACGCCCTGCCCCCGAACTTCCGGGACCGTCAGCACCCGGCCAAAGGTCGCGTGCCCCTGTTCGGTAAAGACCCGTGCGTAGGCGATGAGGTGACCATCCTGATAGCCTAGAATGTGTTGGGCCGTCCGATCGATGGCGTCGATTTCCTGGTAGACCCGCTTTTGCGCCACCACAAAGGTCCGTGTACGTTCATATGCAAGATCATAGAATTCCGGAGTCGTGAGCTGTTCAAAGGGTTTAACTTGCCAATTTATCATTTTTATCCCGTCACTTTCGTGTTATGATTGATGGCAAGTATGACACCTTTTAATTGCAAATGCAACTATTATTTTTGAGGAGCTTAAACATGCCAAATTCATTTCGGAGTATCGGGTTGATTGCGCGCGCCACATCGAGCATGGGTAATCACCTCTTTAGCCAACAAAACCTGCAAAACAACCAGTTTCTCTACCTGCTGCACATCTTAGATTCCCCGGGAATCACCCAAGCCGAGCTGGCGGCCCAGCTGCACGTCGACCCGTCGACCTGTCTACGGACCGTCCGCAAGTTGATTACCGGCGGCTACCTGGTGCGCCAGGCCGATCCGGCGGACAAGAAACGGAAGTGCCTGGTACCCACCGAACAGGCCCACGCCTTTTACCCCCAACTGCAACACTACGAACAAACGCTGCTGACCGTGGGGACGACCGATTTTTCGGCCGGCGAACGGTTAATGCTCGAAGAATTATTGGCCCGGGTGGCAACCAACATCGAACGCCTGCAAGCAGACCCCACGCGGTTTGAACACGGGTGCACCCCACCGCAAGATGAAAATAAGTAACAATTTTCAAACAATAGGGTTAAAATATTTCACTTTCAGATTGTGAGATGATACACTTATCCCTGTAAGGCCTGATTTAATTCTGAAACATAAAGGAAGGTTACTAATGGCAGATCAAAAAGCAAACATTGGTGTTGTTGGTATGGCGGTCATGGGCAAGAACTTAGCCCTGAACATTGAAAGTCGCGGTTACACGGTTGGTATTTACAACCGTTCTGATTTCCGGACCAAGGACGTCATGAAGGACCACAGCGAAAAGAAATTAATTCCAAGTTACTCAGTAGCTGACTTCGTGAAGTCACTGGAAACCCCACGGCGGATTCTTTTGATGGTTAAGGCTGGTAAGCCAACCGACGCCGTCATCCAAGAACTCTTACCATTGTTGGACAAGGGTGACGTCTTAATCGATGGTGGGAACACGAACTTCCACGATACCATGGCCCGTAACGCTGAACTCGACAAGTCCGGGATCAACTTTATCGGCATGGGGGTATCCGGTGGTGAACTGGGTGCCTTACAAGGTCCATCCTTAATGCCTGGTGGTCAAAAGGAAGCTTACGATTTGGTTGCGCCTATTTTGGAACAAATCTCTGCTAAGGCTCCTCAAGACGGCAAGCCATGTGTTTCTTACATCGGCCCTAACGGTGCTGGCCACTACGTTAAGATGGTCCACAACGGGATCGAATACGGTGATGAAGAGCTGATCGACGAAAGCTACAACATCATGCGTAACGTTGCCGGCATTTCCGTTGACGAGATGGCTGACATCTTCAAGGAATGGAACAAGGGCGAATTGGACAGCTACTTGGTTGAAATCACCGCTGACATCTTGACTCGTAAAGATGACTTAGGTGACGACAAGAACTTACCAATCATCGACGCCATCCTGGACCGTGGGAACAACAAGGGGACTGGTAAGTGGAGTTCCGAAGATGCGTTGAACATCCAAGTTCCACAATCCGTCATCACTGAATCCGTTTACGCTCGTTACATCTCCATGATGAAGGACGAACGGGTTAAGGCATCCAAGGTCTTACCAGCTGCTGAAAAGCAAGGTAACGTTGACTTTGGTGACAAGACTGAATTCATTGAAAAGGTTCGTCAAGCCCTCTTCTTCAGTAAGTTGATGAGTTACGCCCAAGGGTTCGAACAACTCCGGGTCGCTTCCGAAACCTACGATTGGAACTTACAATTCGGTGAATTAGCACAAATCTGGCGTGGCGGTTGCATTATCCGGGCCCAATTCCTGCAAAACATCACCGACGCCTTCGACAAGGATCCTAAGTTGACCAACTTACTCTTTGATGACTACTTCAAGGACATCTCCAAGAAGTATCAACAATCCGTTCGTGACGTGGTTGCTTTGGCCGTTCAAGCCGGGATTCCTGTTCCTAGCTTCTCCGCTGCTATCACCTACTACGACAGTTTCCGGGCAGAAGTCTTACCTGCTAACTTGTTGCAAGCACAACGGGACTACTTCGGGGCACACACCTACGAACGTCGGGACCGTAAGGGTGACTTCCACTACTCATGGTACGAAGAACAATAAATCTTTAAATCTAGTATTAAAAAGGACGTCCTCCGGGGCGTCTTTTTTCTGGCGTAAAATGCCGGTCTACCGGCGATGCTTAGATTCTTTGTTCACCAGCAACGGGCTAATTAGCTGACGATCTCATTTCTCGAATTTGCCGTGAGGCACCTCCCAGGTCAGGCAATGCACGGACCCGCCCAGCGTGGACAAGTGCCCCACCGACACTGGGATCACCGGTTGGTTGACGTGCCGTTGAATCAGCCGCAACACGGCGTGGTCCTGTCTTAACCCGTACTGGGGCACGTACACGGCGTGAGGCGTCTGAAGCATGTTGATGTACAGCCCCTTCGCCGAGGCGATGTGACGGTCATACTGTCCCTTAGCGGTGTAGGCCGATGGCAGCGTCACCATCGTCATGTCCGGCACTGTCTGGTGAATCGCTCGTTTGACCCGGGCTAAGAAACCAGGGTCCTCTCGAAAGTCGTTCACGAACAGGGTCCGTTTCCCGATAAACTTGACCATACCGTCACTGTGGCCCAGCACATCCCCGGGTTCTTTTGGAATGATGATGACGTGCCGCACGGCTAATTTTCGTTGGAGTTCCTGCACAATTTCTCGGTGTGACCAGTCCGGATTATCTCGCCAGATTTGACGCGTCACCACCACGGTATCGTGACCGTTCCATTGCACGTTCCCTCCGTCTAGAACCAGTGGCGACGACGTGTAGTGGTAACGTCGATTCAGAAATTTGGTGAACTGACGGTTCAGGTACCGTCCATCCGCTTGGGGTAAATAACTCGGTCGATAATCGAACTTGACCATCCGGGTCGTGATCACCGGCGCCACGTCGCGCAACCAGATATCGGGATAGTGAAACTTCGTGTGCCGTAACGTCGTGACCTTCGTTGTTAACGTGGTAAACGTATCGCCCGCCGCTGCGTGGTATTGCAAAGCCCGATTAAACCGCTGCAGGTCCTTTAAAAACGGGCGGTAATACGTATCCGTTGAATCCGGTAAGGCCGTGTAAATCGTTTCCGTGGGCTGACGAACCGCCCCCAGTCCTAGTAATCCCAGCATAATCATCAGTAGCCCCCCACCACTCAGCCAAATTTTTTTAGTCATGATACTTGCTCCTTCCCTAACTGGCCTGAGTGTAGCACGCGTTTGCGTTTAATTAATTATTAAAAAATATAACCCCGGCCGGTCGCCAAAAATTCGGGCTTGACAGGTTGGGGTTATATTAAATAAATAAAAAACGACCAGTTCGGTTGAACCGGTCGCTACTTTAGAGTCTTCACTTATTGGCGGGTGTGTCCGCCCACATGGGTGACGCCGCCTAACTGTTCTTCTAACGTCAGTTGAATTGCGTGCAGGCTTTCCCACCGATCAATTTCAGTGGCAAGCCCCGCCTGCCACTGGGCCTTCTCGCGGCTTTTTTCAATAAACCGATCCCAGTTGCCATCGGCCGTTAGTTCATCAACATTTTGCCGCCACTTGCGCCATTCATCTAGGTGGTGCGCCAGTTCGCGGGCTTCCGGTGGGGCTAACACTAAGTTCTCAGTCATCAGGGGTGACCTCCTTCAGGGTGTCGTGCTCAGCTTATCTAATTTATAAGCTAATTATACCAAAACCAGAACTAATTCGCCGGCCTGCCGCTCACAGCTGCGCTAAAATCTGAGGAATCGACTGATCCCCCTGTAACAGCGGAATTGTTTTGCCCACGGTCCGTTCATCGTGCAGCGCCGCCACCAAAAAGGCCGCCACATCCCCGCGTGGGACGCTCCCAACGGCTAACGGGTCACTCTTCAAACGACCGGTGGCTGGGTGAAAGGACAACGCACCAGGTTCCACGATGGTGTAGTCCAGGTGTGTCTGATGAACTAACCAATGATCCGCGTAGAATTTGGCGACGTACAAGGCCTGTAGGGGCGCCGCCCACCGGTTACGATCCTCGGCAAAGAGCATGCTGATCATTAAGAACCGCGACACCCCGGCAATTTCGGCGGCCTGCATGGTTTTGACCGCGCCGTCCAGATCAATTAACAGGGTCATGTCGTCTTTGGTCCGACTGCCCGACCCCGCCGCAAAGATCAGCGCGTCCACCCCCAGCAATTGACTACCTAAGGTTTCGGGCTTGCTTAACAGATCGAAGTCGCAGACCTTGATGCCCTGATCCTCCCAGTCTTCCCGATCCTCTCCGGGTCGTAATCCGGCGACCGGGGTATCACCTCTAGCGATAAGCTGTTGCATGACTAGTCGACCAATCTGACCGTTAGCCCCCACCACAAACACCTGCATTGCGCTAAGCTCCCTTCCCGCTACTTATGGGTCTAATTATACACTAGCAGCCGTGGACCGGCTGAGATTCGCTAAAATTGGCGTTTAACGCGGCATACCGCGCCTCCGATTTAGTTATCTGAACCACCCAATCCGTAAAATCCGGGAATCGAGTCTTTACCGGTCGCTAAAAAGTGCCATAATAGAAAAGGGTGTGGTTGATTGCCAACCACTGTCGCGATAACTTAAAGGAGGTCCCGAGTTTGTCAGACTCAGAATTAACAATTACCGACTTGGACGAAAACGCCCAACAAACCGCTTTAGCCGAATTTGCGCATTTTTACATTGCACATTTTAAGCAAAATAATTTGGAAATCTTGTCCCAATACCGGGTCGACTATTCCATGAACGATATCAACCGATACCTGTTCGAAAACCGCTTCTTCTCCCCGGAAGAACTCATTGCCGGCGTCTTGAAGTATAAGCGGCCGCTGTTCTTGAACATTTTAAAAACCGTCGACATGACGTTTAACGCCAATGGTTCGCTCAAGGATAACACTTGGGAGGGCTGGTACCACCAAAACTACGCCAGAATCGAACAAGGGATCTAACGAAAAAACGACTCGCCCATCTTCGGATGTGCGGGTCGTTTTGTTTAGGTTCACTTAAATTTTACCCACGAGATCGGTTCCGGGCTTTAACGTCTGTTCACCAGGATGCCAGTTGGCGGGGCACACCCGATCGCCGTGTTCCGCCACGAACTGGGCCGCGGTCAGCGTCCGTAAGATTTCGTCGGCGTTACGGCCAATTCCCATGTCGTTGATGGTGTAAGACCGGACTTGTCCTTTAGGATCCAGGATAAAGACGCCCCGGTAAGCCTGCCCTAAGTCTTCGTTCAAGACCTCGAAGTGCCGGGCTAAGACGCCTGCGGGATCGGCAATCATCGGGTAAGTGACCTTGCCCACCTCGGGACTTTGGTCGTGCCAGGCCTGATGAACGAACTCGGTATCTTCGGACACGCTGTAGATTTCGGCATTTTGGGCCTGGAAGGCGGCGTAATGGTCAGCCAGATCGCCTAATTCGGTCGGACAAACGAACGAAAAATCGGCCGGGTAGAAGAAGACCACGGACCAATGCCCGAGCAAATCGGCTTGGGTAACGGGCTTAACGTCCCCATCCTGATACGCGTTTACTTGAAAATCGGGTAACTCTGAACTAATAAAATTCATGAAAAACGACTCCCCTCAATTCGATTTAGGTTTCACGTTAAGCATACGCGCTTTAGCAAACTTAATCAAGAATGATTCTAAATTAGGAGTTGATTAGTCCTAAACGTCGGCTCTACTTGGTAATATTAATATTATAATGATTAGTTTCTTCAAAAAATGCGTTGTCCTTGCACTCTGAGAAAAATTCGGGTAAACTAACTTTGTAAAATAAATTAGAAGCTGTTAGGTGAGGCTCCTATACGGAAAATGCTACTGCTCAGAAACGTCGAGAAACGCCAATGAGTCAGCTGTTCAGGTCAACATAAGGCCTGATCTAATGTAGCTGTTGAATAAACTACGCCGTATAGTGCTAAAACTCAACGACTAGCTGGTTTACGTTCACATGCTATTTGATGTGCGCCCGGCTAGTTCTGTAGCCGGGCGCTTTTAAGTTACATTCAAAAAACGATGGAGGTGATGAACATGACGAAATTAAAAGATGACCCTGGAGCGTGTCACTCTCTGGTGGGAAAGATAGCGTTGGTTCATCCCTCCTGGTTGACGCCTGGAGAAACCACCAGTTAAGCTAGCTTTCCCGGTCCGGACGCCGTAGCTTGATGCGGCGAGTTCGGCCTTAGATTTTAGAAACGATCCGTTAGTCCGCCGTTATCTCAGATACCGTTGGCGTTAGAACCAACAGTTCCGTATCTGACCTTCCCGTACTCGTTTGGGGACTAACCGGTCGCAGCCATTTAATCGATAACGCAAGCTAGAGTTACGTTGTTTTTCCGGCCCTATCCCGCGATGACGCATTGACGTGTGAGCTTGGATAGGCAGCTTCACCACTCGGGGAACCCTGTGGGGGGAGAGCGCTAAGTAACTGACGCCGTTTCCACTATTTTGGTCGTTTAAAATCTGTCGTCGATCCCTGATCAAACCGGGACAACCGGTTATTGCCGTGAATAAGGGCCCTTACCCATGGGCTGATGGGAATCACCCCGCAAGTGGTCCCTTAACCACGCCAATGCGCTGATCGGGTGTAGTAAAATCCACTGAAACTAAAAAAGACCTCGTCGTAACCTGACGAGGTCTTTTTGTGATTTCTAGTGATTAGGCTTGTTTCCCGGCTCGCATATTGTCCAGGTAAGCCTGACTCTTCTCTTCGCTAAATTCATGTTCGGATTTCCCGATAACCACCGTGGCCAGGGAGTTCCCGACCACGTTGACGGCGGTCCGACCCATGTCGACTAACCGGTCGATCCCGGCGATAAAGGTCAACCCACTCATCGGTACCCCAATGGTGGAAACCGTCGCCAGCAAGACCACGAAGGACGCACCGGGAACCCCGGCCATCCCCTTACTCGTGATCATCAAGACCACCAACAAGGTGATTTGTTGACCCAGACTTAAGTTGATGTGGTAGGCCTGGGCTAAGAATAAGGCGGCCAAGGATTGATAAATGGCCGACCCATCCAGGTTGAAGGTGTAGCCGGTGGGAATCACGAAGGAGACGATCCCCTGGCTAACCCCAAACTTATCCATTTTATCGATCAACCGAGGTAACGTGGCTTCGGAACTGGCCGTGGAGAAGGCCAAGATAGCTTCGTCCTTAATCACCCGTAAGAGGTCCCACAACCGGAAGCCGAAGATCCGGGCAACCAGTCCCATGAAGACCAGGATAAAGACGGCCATGGTCGCGTAGGCCAACAAGATGAAGTATCCCAGTGGGGCTAACGCCGAGATCCCCATTTGCGCAATGGTCACCCCAATCAGGGCACAAACCCCGATTGGCGCCGTATGCATGACCCAATTAGTAACCCGGAACATAACTTGTGACACGGCATCCAAGAAGTCGATGATGATTTTTCCTTGCTTACCGATGGCTGCGGTCCCTAGGCCGAAGAAGACGGAGAAGAAGATCACGGGCATCATGTCACCCTCGGACAAGGATTTGAAGAAGTTCGTCGGAATGATCCCCATCAGGGTCGCCCAGATGCCCGTATTCTGGGCTGATTTAGCCGTAGAGACGTACTGGCTAATATCCGTACTATGTAATTGATGAATGTCGATAAACGACCCAGGATGGAAAATATTGCCGACTAACAACCCTAAGGCAATCGCAATCGTGGTCATAATTTCGAAGTAGATCAGGGTTTTCCCACCGACCCGACCTAATTGTTTGATATCTCCCATGTTAGCAATCCCAACGGTTAAACAGGACACCACGATTGGCAGAACGATCATTTGAATCAAGCCGATGAACATGTTCCCAATATTTTGCATGGCGGTAATGGCCATTTTGTTTTGGTAAAAAATGACCCCCAACACAATTCCTAAGACTAACCCAATTAAAATTTGCCAGCCTAAACTAAGCCGGTAACTCCGGTATCTTTTCATTATCTTCACCCATTCTCTCATAGTCTAATCGTTTTTTCAGAATTCATGCCACCTCATAATCATAGCACAAGCTTAGAAAAACGACGCACTTCACTAGAACGAAACTTCAAATTATCGCATTTAAGTTAATTAGCCGCCAGATTCAACGACTCTCACTGGGGGGCACGCTCCCACAAATGAGCAAAACTTAAACGGGGCATCACCGCCGTTAGTTAGATTTTTAACCATTGTACAAAAAAAGGAACTCATCACTGAGTTCCTACCGTTGCGTGGCAACGTCCTATCCT
>NZ_AZDV01000028.1:0-23544 GCF_001434835.1 Levilactobacillus acidifarinae DSM 19394 = JCM 15949
ACACATATTTGGTTTGTCGAAACAATGTTCAGTTTTCAAAGGTCTACCAAGTTGTCATAAGAAGTAATTGCTCCGTGACAACTTTTAAAGTATATCATGTCGTCAATTTCTTGTCAACAACTTTTTTCAATCAATTTTGAATATATATTCAAAATTTAAATCCGATCAAGAAACGTCGCTGTTCTCTTTGACAACATAAATCATTGTATCAGTAGTTTTTAACATCGTCAAGCACTAATTTGAAATTTGTATGTGTATCCATAAATTCAATTTTTATGCAATCGGTCTTCCTGATGACAACAGATAATATCATACCAATCATCAGCAACTAGGTCAAGAAAAAATTGCAAGAAAAAAGCAGACCCGCTTATCGCGAGGCCTGCTGATCATTTAAACGTTGCGTTGCTTCGGTTTTCCAGCCGGTTAAGCGATCGGCAATCGGCTTAAAGCCAATCGCTACCCGATGATTTGTCCAGTAATGGTGCCGCTGATGCTCGCTCGGTACGTTCTCGGTATCGAGGCGTTCCAGACAGCGCAAGGATAAACTAATCTTCCCCGTAAATTCATCAATGTCGAGTACCACCACGTTAACTTCCTGGTTAACCTTTAAATAATCGTGGATATCTTTGACGTACCCACAATGACACTCCGAAATGTGAATGAGTCCCTGCCGATGACCGCCCAGACTCACAAACGCCCCATAGGGTTGAATCCCCGTGACCCGGCCAGAAACCCGTTGACCAATTTTAAACGTCATTGGGATTCCTCCTTTACTATAGAAGTCACTCATTCAGTTATTCTTGAACGGTGACCTTATCCATCGTGACGGGCGTAGCTGGTTGATCGCTAGCATCCGTCTCGACCTTGGCGATAGCGTCCACAACATCCATCCCCTGCACCACTTGGCCAAAGACCGTGTGGCGGAAGTCTAACCACGGCGTCCCCCCATTTTGGTAAGCCTTCACGATTTCTTCTGGGAAACCGGCATCCTTCATCTGACCTTGCATCTGCTCGGTCATATCCTGATCTTGGACAATAAAGAATTGGCTACCGTTGGTATTCGGACCCGCGTTCGCCATGGACAGCGCGCCACGTAAGTTGTAGAGTTCCGGCGAGAATTCGTCTTCGAAGGGTTGGCCCCAGATGCTTTCGCCACCCATCCCCGTTCCAGTGGGATCGCCCCCCTGGATCATGAAGTTAGGGATTACTCGATGGAACGTTAACCCGTCGTAGTAACCGGCCTTCGCGTGCGTTACAAAGTTTTCAACCGTCTTGGGGGCTTGTTCGGGAAAGAGCTGTAGCAAAATCGTACCCATTGACGTTTCAATCGTCACTTGCGGGCCCTTGGCGTTCGCCAAATCAATTTGTGGAAACTTTGTCATAATTATCCTCCATATCTTTTCAAAACACTTCTGTGTCCATTATCACCGCCAACCATCAAAAATGCAACCGAACACTTCAGTGCTATACTAGGAGCAACCAGACCTAATAGGAGGAAAATCATGACTAAACCTGTGACATCTCTCAACAAACGGACCATTGACCTACTCGACCAACGGGGGGTCTCCCTAGAAGCCATCGCCAATCTAGTGATCTTTTTGCAAAAGGATTACATTCAAGACCTGACCCTCGCCATGGCCCGCGACAGCGTCCAAGCCGTTTTACGCAAACGTGAAGTTCAAAACGCCCTGATTACGGGAATCCAATTAGACATCGCCGCCGAGCAACACGCCCTACTCGACCCGTTACAAACCATCGTTGAACGCGATGAAGGGCTCTACGGCGTCGATGAGACCATGGCGTTGTCCATCGTAGACCTCTACGGCTCGATTGGTTTTACGAATTACGGTTACATCGATCGGGTCAAGCCGGGCATTCTGAAAATCTTAAACGCCCACGAACCCGGTAAAATTCACACTTTCCTCGACGACCTCGTGGGGGCCGTGGCCGCCGCTGCGGCTGCTCGACTCGCTCACGCCGACGAAGGGGAACAGGATACGCCGTTTGATTAATCAAACTTCATAATTTCCTTAAGTTTGGCGATACCAGCTGACGGTGAGGTTAAAACCCATTACAATGTGGGTGTCTATAAATTTTAGAATAAGGAGTACCTTAATGGGCTATTTAATCGATTTCGTCTTACACATTGATGATCACTTGGTCAACATCGTCAACACCTTTGGCAATTCAACCTACCTCATCTTGTTTGCCATCGTCTTTGTTGAAACCGGCGCAGTCATTCTCCCGTTTCTCCCGGGGGATTCGTTACTCTTCGCCGCAGCCGCCTTGGCCGCCAATCCCGCTTACGGGCTCAACATCTGGCTTTTCGTGGCGTTGTTCTTAGTCGCCGCGATTGGGGGCGACAGCCTGAACTTCTACCTGGGTCACCGGGCCGGCGCCGCGTTATCCAACCATTCGTGGTTCGGTCGGTTGATCAATAAGGATAAGCTGGCGCAATCCGAACAATTCTTCCGCAAACACGGTCCGCTAGCCATTTTCTTGGGGCGCTTCATGCCCATCATTCGGACGTTCGTACCGTTTACCGCGGCGGGTTCTCAATTTCCGTTCCGGCGATTCCTCAAGTATAACGTCAGCGCGGCGCTCACGTGGGTCTTCATCTGCTGCGGCGGGGGGTACTTCTTCGGTAACATTCCGTTTGTCAAAGCCCACTTCTCTGCGGTGGTCTTAGGAATTATCGTGATCTCGTTAATTCCCGCCGTTGTGGGTTGGCTTCGTGGCCGGCGTCATCCGCATAAGCCAGCTTCCGCATCCCGGCACCAAGCTTCCGTGCAAAACCTTTCAGAAGACGATTAAGTCGACAAAACCACATCCCCGTGAGGATGTGGTTTTTTTATGGCGTTAGTTAGGGTTAAGCCCGGTTAATCGCCCGGCGGCCCCACCAATACAGGAGGCCTACGCCCAGTTCAAATAGGCCGAACGCTAACACGAAGCAGTGGAGAAAGAAGGTATCCGGCAAGGCCGTGATGACGGGATCGAGATTGGGGTCAAACAACCAGTCGTTATTGCGAAACAACACCTGATGAAAGGCCACGAAAAAGCCGTTAAAGTTAATGGCCATGCACCCGGCCAACACGACCGGGACCACCGCCACCACCTGCATCGGTCGCAACAAGCGCCACTGTTCGGCGCGCCGAGCCAGTTGGCGGAGATACCAAATGGCGGGCGTGAGACTCACCAGTAGTACCACGTGGTCTACGAGAAATAGGCGTTTGACGTCCTCAAAGTGGACCATCCCCGTAAACGACGTGGGAAAGTTACTCATCTTCAGGTTGGTCACCCAGGGTAACTCCAGATAAGCCAGTAACTGCCCGTAGTTATGCATCAACGTCGCCGCCGATAACCGCACGTCCTGACTGATATGTAACCAGCCAATATCCAACCGGTACAGCCACACGGCATTGATGGTCAAAGTAACGCTCAGACTCACCAACACCAAGATGACCGCCGTAAGCCCGAGAATGCGGGCGACCCTAGTCAACTGGACCCTCCTGCAGATCCCAATGATCGAGCGAATCTATCGTATAAGTCGGTTGAATCGTTTCTTGGGCCACCTGTGCGGGGGTCGATACGCCGGTGTACACCAGTAACGTATCCACGCCCGCGTGAATGCCGGCTTCGATGTCCGTATGGTAATTGTCGCCCACCATCAGCGCTTGATCTGCCGGTACCCCCAGCTGAGCCAACGAGTTATTTAAAATGATGGGTTCGGGTTTGCCCACGAAGATGGGATTAGTCTGCGTCGCGTAACGCACCAGATCAACCAACGCCCCCGCGCCGGGCATCAAGCCCCGGGCCTTGGGAATATTGGAATCCGAGTTGGTCCCGATAAACGTCGAACCACTCCGAATCGCCAAGATGGCCTTGGCAAACTTCTCGTAGGTCACATCACTGTCTAACCCCACCACCACGTATTCGGGGTGGTCTTCGTCGACCGTGAAACCCTTAGCGGCCAGGGCTTGGCGTAAGCCAATCTCCCCCACCACGTACACGGTCCGTTTGCCGGTAGCGCCCGCGCGCTGATCCAGAAAGTCCGCCGTCGCCAGACCGGCCGTGTAAACGTTTGCCGCCGTGACGTGAATATCGTGATTGTCCGCTAAGTTGCGGACCACGTCTCGTGGCAGTTTCGTGGTGTTGTTGGTGACAAACTTAAACGGCACGTGGGCGGCTTGAAGCCGCTCAACGAACCGTTTAGCCGCCGGATACCGTTGTGATCCGGCGTACACCGTGCCGTCTAGGTCAATCATGTATGCTTGATAATCTTTCACCGTCAAAACTCCTACTCTTCTTTTTTCTGCCGAATGGTAAAGTGACGCCGGCCCTGACCGCCACCTGACGCGACCGTGACGGTCTTCGCTGGTTTGGGTGCGGTGGGCGTGGTGCGCCGTTCTTCCGTAAAATTATGATTATTCGGGTTATTTCGTCGCCGGGAATGCCGGGATCGGTGCCGCCGCGGGCCGTTATGGCCAGCCGCCGCGGTCTTAGGCGTTGCGGCCGTAGCCGTCGGTTTATCGGTCTTGGTGTTATTGCCGGTAGTATTTCCGTTATGCCGGCGGGAACGGTTCCGCCGAGGCTTCGGAGCCGGTTTGACCTCCAAATTATGCAAAATAAAGTAGGCACAGCCAAAGTTACACGATTCGTACAGGTAATCCTGCACGGCATCGATCTGGTTTTGCTTAGCCCCCGCGCGATCGGCGGCGTAAAAGCCCTTCAACCGGAGCTGTTCAAAGCCCCAGTCACCAACGATATAGTCGTACTTACTCAGAATCGTGCTGTAACGCTGGGAGAATTCCGTAAAGTCGAACCCCTCACGCACGTTCGTCACTAATTCGTAAACGTGACCGTTGATCTTAAGGTGGGTCTCATCGACCCGCAGCACTTCCGCACTGGGTTCTCGCTTTTCTCGTTGTTGGGCCACTAGGGCCTCTAAATCCTTTCGATCCACCATCTTCATCCTTTCTGTCGTTTAATTTAAGGGATAGTGTTGGCTCAGATACTGAGTAAACACCTCGCGTAATAAGTCCTGATATAAAATTTCATTTTGTCCCATGATCGTAATGGTCGGGAAAAAGGGAATAAACCGGTAATGGTCCACGACCGCCAGCCGGTAGTGCTTCAACGGCGATAGGGGCTCACCGCGCCAAGTCACCTGTTGGGTCGCCGCATCGTAGGCCAGGCCCAGATAGTTCAGCTCACCAAAGATCTTCCCGCGAAAGCCCATCCCCTTTTGGGGGAACCGGCGCAAGAATCGTCGCGCCTGTTCAAATTCCTGGACTAGCCGCCAGAGATTATACCCGTCGAGCGTGACCACCATTACGTGCATGCTGTGCGGTAACATCTGATGAATCTGATTTTGCGTGACCACCCCGCGGGGTAGGTCTCGCAAAAAGAGCCCGGCATTGAGGACTGCCGCCTGAGTCCCGGCGTACTCCGCAATGGCGTGCAGACCCTCGCGCACCAGCTGGGGGTGTCCCGTGGGGTCGGCCTCCAGCGTCACGGGTAAGTCCGCTACACGCTGTTCATTTAAAATACTTTCCCCCAAAGCCGTTAAATCGTGAATTTCCGTGGCATCGACCGCCTGAACAGGTAGCGTCGCCGTGGCAACAACGCTGGCCTGCGCCGACTGTACCCGGTGCTGCGCGTCGAGGGTCAGGGTAATCTGACCCACGTACTGTCCGTATTTACCGGCCGCCGCCAACAAGCTATGGTTGACCCGCTCCCCGTGCACCAATAAGTGGTGGGTGTGGCTCCCGATAATCACGTCTAGTTGGGGGAACCGACGAGCTAATTTCTGGTCGACGTTCAGGCCTAAATGCGACAGCAACACGCATACGTCGGCTTGGTCAGCATACCGGTCTAACAAGGTCGTCAATGCCGGCACCGCCTGGATCGGGTCCCAGCCGGCCAAAGGATAGGTCAGCGCATACGGGGCGGTCAGGCCCAGAACCAAGACGCGGGTCCCGGCCGCCGTCACGATCACCCGGTGGTCACAAGCCCAGTCTGGTAGTTGCGTGGTGCCCGCCTGATGAAGGTTGCCTAAAATCACCGGAAAATTAGCGTGATCGTACAAATGGTCGAGCTTGGCCCGCATGAAGCCCAGCCCCTCGTTGTTCCCAATGGTCACGCCGTCGTAGCCGATCTGATTCATCAACTGGACGTTTTTCTGGCCGTTGGTCGCCTCACTGACGGGATGGGCGGTATCGACGTGGTCCCCCAAGTCAAAGGTCAAGACGGTCTGACCGGCCGCTCGTTTTTGCGCCCGGGTCGTGAGCAGATACCGCCGGATCCGGGGCCAATTTTCAAAATGCGAATGTAGATCGTTGGTGTGTAAAATCGTTAGGCGTTCCACGGCCGGCTTCCCCTCCTTGCACTGATTTTAATCGTACGGCATCCCCCGAATTCGGTCAAGCTATTGTTTGTCCTTGAATTCGCGCGCCTTACCGGTCACCATCTCTTCAATCTCGGTCGGCGAAAACGGCGTGCCGAAGGGAACGGGGTGCGCTAAATAACGCTGTTCGGGCGTATCCACGCCCACGTTGATGTTTTCCTTCACCGGGACCGCATAGTGGTGAATATGGCCGTGCAGGTTGATGATCTGATGCACAATCCCCAGCATCATGGGATAGTGGGTCATGTAGTACTGCCGGTGATCGTACTTGATTAGCGCGCCCACGTCGTGAAAGGCGTACTTAGGTTGCCCGTGATCAATGGGGTTATGTGCCGCCAGGTATTTAAATAAAGCTCGACTATCGTGGTTGCCCTTGATCAGTTCCAAATGGCCGTTTAGCTGTGACAACACGTCGGCCACCGCCTCGTCGGACTTAACCGCCGGGTGGGTGAAGTATAACGCGATATCGCCCAAATGGTAGACCGTATCGGTCGGTTCCACGCGGGCGTTCCAGTGATCAATGATGGTCTGATTCATGGTCTCCACGTCCGGAAACGGCCGGGGCGCGAAGTCGTTCATGCCCAGAAGATCCTTATGAAAAAAATGCGTATCCGAAGTAAAATATTGCATGGTTTTGGCCTCCTAAATCACGTCGAGTGGCAATTTGTGGGTGGGCGCCGGGTATTGCCCATCTAAGGCGGCTAAATCGGCGGCACTCAGGGTCAAATCCCCCGCCGCCAAGTTTTGCCGCATGTGAGCCACCGAACTGGTCTGCGGAATGGCTAAGACCTGGTCGTGACGAATCACCCACGCTAAGAGAATCTGATAAATGCTGACCTGATACTTATTCGCCAGTTGTTGCACGACCGGATTAGTCGTCAAATGTTGACCCCACGCATCGCCCTGGGCCACCGGTGAATAAGCAATCAAGGGCAAGTGGTGCTGGCGCTGCCAGGGTAAGACGGCGTAGTCCAGCCCCCGACTTCCCAGATGGTACAGGTCTTCGTTGGCCTGTGCGTTAGGCCCTTGTGGTAACGCCCAAAGTTCGTTAAGGTCGGCCACGTCAAAGTTCGACACGCCCCAGGCCTTCACGAGTCCCTGGTCTTGCAGACGCTGTAACTCGGCGACCGTTTCGGCTAACGGAATATTCCCCCGCCAGTGGTAAAGGTACAGGTCTAAATAGTCGGTGCCCAGACGTTTTAAACTGGCTTCGACACTACGTTGCATCCGCGCTCGCGAAGCGTTTTCGGGGAGCACCTTTGAAATCAAGAACACCTTTTGCCGGTCAATGCCGTGCAAGGCTTCACCAACCAAAGACTCCGCCCGGCCGGACCCGTACATCTCGGCGGTATCAATGACCCGCGCCCCGGCGGCTAGTCCCGCTTGAATCGTGGCAATCTCGGCCGCTCGAAGCTGGGGATCGTCCCCCATGTGCCAAGTCCCAATGCCAATCGCCGGCACCGTTTGGCCAGCTAGCGTGATCGTTTTCATGATAATCCCTCCCAAAAAGACTAAAGCTCCTCTTTTATCCTAGCACTTTAAGGCCGTTTCCGCCCAAGCTAGTCCTACGGATTCCGGTCACCGCGGGCATTCCCCCCACGCCGTTGGTCCGCTGACCTAACCAGGCTCCCGCGACCGCAAGCAATGAGCGGGGGGACAGCCATCAGGCACCTTAACAAAAAGACTAAAAAAGAGTCCGAGATATTCGTCTCGGGCTCCCTAATTGACACTATTTTAATTGTTCAGAATCATCGGAAGAATCGGCCAAACTGCCGACCTTTTCGCGATCCCGTAACTTCTTCCCCAGACTCAACGCCACTAACCAGATTACCGACCCAATTAGCGCGATCAACGTATCCGTCCGGAACAGTAGCACGACGCCGACCATCCCTAAGAAGATTAGGATCAGGTAATCGGAGAACGGGAACAGGGGCATCTTGAACCCGTGCGTCGGTTCGTGATTTTGTTGTAACTGCCGCCGGTACTTAATGTGGGCGACCACGATGGCCCCCCAGATGAACAGGAAGCAGGTCGTTGCCACACTGGCCACGAACGCGAAAACGTGACCGGGCACGATTAGGTTCAAGAAGACGGAAATTGCGATGATGACCGTAGAAAAACGTAACGCGTGCACCGGCACCTGAGCCTTAGACAACGTGCCCATGTGCTTGGCAAAGCGACTCTTCCCCCGGTACGTGAGTGAAAACAACATCCGTCCGGTGGTAAAGAGCGAACTGTTGCAGGCCGAAGCCGCCGCCGTCAAGACCACGAAGTTGATGACCGAAGCCGCCGCTTGAATCCCGGCGTTCTTGAAGACCTGGACGAACGGACTACTCGTGGCCGAAATTGATTGCCACGGGTAAATGCACATCAGGGCTAACAACGAACCCACGTAGAACAAGATGATCCGCATGGGAATTTCGTTGATGGCCTTAGGAATGATTTTCTTCGGGTTGGCCGTTTCGGAGGCGGTCATCCCCACCATTTCGATTCCGACGAAACTAAAGAGCACCATCTGGAACGATAGGAAGAAGCCTTTCCAGCCGTTGGCGAAGAATCCACCTTGTGCCAGGTTAGCGACACTCGCGTGACCGACCGGCGTGGCGAAGCGAACCGCCACCATGTAGATTCCGGCAATGATCAACGCGACAATCGCGACGATTTTAATAATCGCAAACCAGAATTCCGTTTCCCCAAACGCTTTGACGGTCACGGAATTTAGTAGAAGTAAGATTCCTAATAAGAAGAGTCCCGTCACCCATTGCGGCAACCCCGGGAACCAGAACTGCATGTACTGACCGGCCGCCGTAATTTCCGCCATGGCAATGGTGACCCAGCAGATCCAGTAAGTCCACCCGGCGACGAAGCTCGTGTTGTCGCCCAAGTAGCGTTGAATAAAGTCAATGTATGAATGCACGTTTAAGTCGGAAAGTAAAAGTTCTCCCAGGGCGCGCATGAGTAAGAAACACATGATCCCGGTAATCAGGTAGGCTAACACGATCGATGATCCCGCCAAGTGAATCCCTTGGCCAGACCCCAAGAATAGCCCCGTCCCGATCGTCCCCCCCAGCGCGATCAGTTGGACGTGGCGGCTCTTAAGCTCTCGTGAAAAGCTCTGGTCCGTGTTTGATTGAGTATTTTTCATTTTACTGCCCCCTCGTTGAAATATATTATACACGGTCAAGGGGACAATACCAGCAACACCGCTGGTTAGTTCAGTGGATTAAGACGAACTCCGTCCCGGTATTGTCACGTTTAATTCACTTTTATTTTATTTACATGAAAATAATTCAACTATGTATGAAAAAAGTGGTCCGGTCCAAAGTGTAAGCGCTTCGAACCGGACCACGTCAGGTAATTAGCTTACTTCCGCAAGCGTTCGATATCCCGGACGATCATTAATTCTTCGTTAGTTGGGATCAACAGGGTCTTGATCTTGGCCCCGGCTTTACTCAAGTCGCGTTCAACCCCACGAATGTTGTTCTTTTCAGGGTCGACGCCAATGCCGAAGTAGCCCAACTTATCAGCCACTTCTTGACGAATCATAATATCATTTTCACCAACACCGGCCGTGTAGACGATGGCGTCCGCACCACCCAGTTCAGCTAGGTAAGCGCCGACGTAACGCACGATCCGGTTGATGAACATGTCCCGTGCTAACTTAGCCCGGTGATTCTTGTCCTGAACCTTTTCTAGATCACGCATATCCGCAGACACACCGGAAACCCCTAACAGACCCGACTTCTTGTTCAAGATGTTGATCATGTCGCTAGGCTTGTCGATGTTGAGCTTTTCCATCAGGTAAGCGACCAATGAAGCGTCGATATCCCCGGAACGGGTCGCCATTTCGATCCCGGCCAACGGCGTAAAGCCCATGGACGTATCAAAGGACTTCCCGTTCTTGATGGCCGTAATGGAGCCACCGGCACCCAGATGCATAGTGATTAGCTTCAGGTCTTCTAACGGCTTGCCTAACATCTTAGCAGCCCGACTAGCCACGTAACGGTGACTTGTTCCGTGGGCCCCATACTTCCGGGCCCCAAACTTTTCGTAGTATTCGTAAGGAATCCCGTACATGTAGTTAACTTCTGGCATGCTGGTGTGGAAGGACGTATCAAAGACGGCCACACTCAAGACGTTTGGCAAAATCTTCTTGAAGGCCCGGATACCCATGGCTGCGGCTGGGTTGTGCAGTGGCGCGTATTCGGCTAACCCTTCAATCTTCTTTAACACGTCGTCATCGATGATGGCAGAGTCCTTGAACTCTTCACCCCCGGCAACGATTCGGTGACCAACCCCGGTAATTTCGTTGAAGTCCGTAATGATCTTCAATTCGGTGAGTTGATCCAACATTAATTGAATGGCTTCCCGGTGGTCGTTAACGTCTTGGTGCGTTTCGTACTTTTGACCATCCCCGTACTTGATTTCAACTAATGAGTTGCCTAAACCGATCCGGTCAATGGCCCCTTCGGCGATGACCTCTTCTTCTGGCATTTGGAACAACTTGAACTTCAACGTAGAACTTCCGGCGTTAATTGCAATAGATTTTCCCATGTGGTCTTTTCTCCTTTTACGCGCGCTTCGTCATGAGATTTTGTTCTTCCCATTGGACGATTTCCGCGACAAACTTTTGAAACGCTGATTGATCCTTAAATGATGGAAATTCACCAAGCATCACTTGCTTGACTTGCTTAGCTCCCGCCCCGGGTTTCTGTAAAATCAGAATCGCCTTTTGGGCGTTCGCGTTGGCAAACAACTCACCCGGTAGGTTCAATAACCCTTGGAGGTAAGCGTTGTTGGGCAACCATTTCAGGAGTCCCTTGGCTTCTTCCGTTTGGAAAAGCTGGGAGGGCACCAGAAAGACGCCAATGCCGCCCGGCGTTAATTGCCGAACCGCCTGTTCTAACAACAAGTGATGCACGAAGGAGTGCCCCTCAGTGGCGTGCGTCTGGTAGCCCGCCGCATTAGCGTCAACGGGATAATACCCGATGGGTAGATCCGCCACCACTAAATCACTGGCCGGAACCAGTAAGGGATCCAACGCGTCTTGATGCACGTAATTGACCGGTAACTGTTGTAGCTCACTGGACAATTGCGCAATCGCCAACATTGTGTCGTCGTTATCCACCCCGTAAGCCTCGATGGTTCCCGCGACGACGGCGTTTAATTGTGATAACACCGCCGTTAGTAGGTTCCCCGTGCCCACGGTCAGGTCTAACAACGTCAAGTGTTGCTTATTGTGCTCCAAGCGGGTGACCAGGTAACCCATGATATACGCAATCGTATCTGGGGTTAATTGGTGATTGGCTTGAATCTCATCAACACGAATGGCCTTGAGCATAGCCAGTTGCACCGCCCGGCGAACCGTTTCGGCGTCGTAGCTCTGCCAAGGCGCCTGTTGATACAATGCGGTCAATTGCTTGACCGTTGCGGCGTCCGGACGACCGTCCTCCACTTGAACTTCACCATTCAGCAGATTATCTCCCGTTTCGATAAAGGCATCCATATAAGATGTCGCCAACGCTGTTTGTAAGGTCGTGGTTGACTCATCTAGAACCTTAAAAAGCGTTTCTGTCTGTTCTTGTGACAGTACGTTTCGCCTCCTTGTGAAAATTCCATAGCACCATGTATCCGCTCTCTATACTACCGATTTTTACGGACTTATTCAAGCAATCTTTAGTCTCTCAACGGGAAGTGACCGGGAAAATCAGGTCATCACCGTAGCAAACGTACCGGTGCGGTCGCTGCGGTGACCACAATTTGGTCATACTGACGAACTAACTGGGTCGTGGTCTGAATCCGGGCGTACTGACCTGCCAGTACGATGGTCAGTGTCAGACTCATGGCAGCTAAGAAGAGTAAAGCCCACAGGGTTAAAAAGCCGTGGTTGGGCCGCGCAAATCGAGAAGTGTGTTTTGCCATTTTTGCCCCTCCTGCTTAATCTTTAGACGCACCAATTTCTTGGTTCGCGTTTTGGTGAATTTTACCTTCTGGACGTGACGGAGCAACGGTAGGTACCCTTGATTATGGGGATTCGTTAACTTCAAGGTCCCCCGGGAGTCGACGGAAAGGGTCACCAATTTTTCGTGCGTGGCGCGTTTGGCGGCCTGGTGATCCACCAGCGTCAGCGTTTCGGCCTGCACCGTGGCCAACGTAAAGCGCCCCGGCTGTTCCAGCGCTGCTAAAGCCGTGTACAGTTCACTAGCATCGGTCCGTAACGGGCGTAGGACGTTTGGCGACCAACCCGTCACCAGCCCCAGGAGAAGCGCCGCAATGCTCAGGGCCAAGAGGCCTTCCACTAACGTAAATCCCCGGGCACTGGTCATGCGGCCAACCATTTTTCTAAACGCCGATCACGCTGGTGTCGAGCTCGCTCCAAGCGGTGCTGTCGTTGGCTTTCGACTCTGCTAGTCACCTGTAAGGCCTGCTGAGTGAACACCAAGGTCAGCGTCACAATGCTCAGGGCAATCAACGCGTCAGGTAAAAGCCATCCCCGACTGTTTGAGCGCGTGGGGGCGCCGTGTTTCCGAAACCGTAACATAGGTCAATGCTCCTTTCAGTTGAAAGGTCTGATACCACCAGAGATGGGTACGCCGACTGTACCATTCCAGGGTCAGTGCCCGCGCCCATCCCCGTTTATCAATGTTTCCCGCCCATCTATCCCCATCGCTAAGTCGTAACGAGGTGGGCACCGCCAAACGCGCCAAAACTTGTGGGGTCCGGGTGCCCCCTTGTGAAAGGGTCCGTAGCTCGGCGACGTGGCGGGACCCATCGATCTCCACGTGCAGGGTTTCCCGCCGTTCAACGGCCAACCGGCAGCCCGCCGTCCAGAACCGTTGCCAGCTGGGCCAAAACGCCCGTTCCGCCAGGAGGTTCTGCGACGCGGCCCGGGGAGGTGTCATCATCACGACTAGTCCGGCCACAATCACCAGGACCAGCAACGTTTCGTAGAGTGTAAAGCCCCTACTTCTTCGGGGTCGCCTGACGAACGCGGCCATGATCACCCAACTCCAATCCTTCTTGTTGCGCTCGATCAACCTGCTGGGCGGTGAGATAACCGCTCTTTTCCAGCTGACCATACGTCACGATTTCAGGGGCCGGTCGCTCGTCGCTATGCTCATCGAGATAAGCATTAGCCTGGCCTTCTACCAGTGTTGCCATCGCGTGGCGATGAATGGTGTTCGCCCGCCCGCGTTGACCCGTCAGGTTGGGAAGAATAATCAAAATCAGTAACGAGATAATAAACAACACGATGGTCATCTCGACCAAGGTAAACCCGTGAGAAGTCCGGTTGAGCCGTTTCATTGGTAGACCCCCTGTAAATTGTGGTATAGCGGTAACAGCAAATTCAAATAAGCGGCCACAATCAGGCTGGCCACCACGGTTAATAAGACGGGCTGCACCCACGCTAGTCCCCGTTCGCTACGTTGGACTAACCGTTGGTACTGCAAGCGACTATAGGCGGTGAGTTCCCGGGCCAACTGCTCGTGGGTACTGCCCTTTTGCAGAAGTAGGATCAAATCATCCGGAATATAGGCCTGGCGGTGTAACCACCGCATGGGCGAAGTCCCTTGATTCAAGCGTTGATCCAGGCTGGTGGCTAATTGGTGTAACAACGCCCGCTCGGGTAACCGATCCAGGGTTCGAATCATTTGCTTGACGCTAAACCCGCTTTGCACCAACTGACTGAGATTATCGGCCAAATAGTAGGCATAATACGCCTGAAAGAGCCGTCCTACGACCGGTAACCGTAACCAGCTTTGGGCCCGTTGCAAACTGGATTGTCGACACCACCAGCGAATTATGGTCCCCCCTACGAATAAGCCGCTTAGCCCCAGCATCCAACCGATTACCGTTTGCCAAGTCAACTGAGGCCCCGTTGTCTGGGGTGCTAAACTGGTTCGTAACTGTGGAAGAATGCCAAATTGAAGCGTCGCAAATAGCAGTCCCATCCCCCCTAACAAGCCCAACGGGTAAGCTAAAAGTTGCCGAAATCGCTGACGTTGCGTCGCCATTAATTGAAGTAGCTTGGCCGCGCGGGCCAACCCCAGGCACAAATCCCCCTCACGAGTCGTCAACGTGAGTTGAAAGTAGATATTCTCTTGGAGGTAGGGCGCCAGTTCTGGTAAAAAGGCCGCCCCCGCTAATAAATGTTGTTCGATTGTAGCTAACTCCGGCGGTAAGTTCTCGGTGGTCGTTCGTAGAAAGGCTAACGCTTGTTTTAACGAAAACCCACTCTTCAGTTGATCGGCTAACAACTGACAAAGTCGCGCCTGTTGCGCCAGCGACCACTTACCCCGCGGCGTAAGTCGCCAGCGTCTGCGCCGTAATCGTGCCTGCAGCGTGTGCTCGTTCAAGGGTTTTTCGCCACCTTTCTTGAGTCTGCCCCGTAGGTTGCCACAACGCCGGTCCCGTGAGAATCGCTAATAAAACGGCCGTCCCGTGTGGTGTCCGGGGAATCAGGCGCTGATAACACGCCGCCGTCAAGACTTGCCGCAATTGATCGGCCGCAACGCCTAAGTCCAACAAACGATCAATGGTGCCCGCCGCGCTACGTGCATGAATCGTACTCAACACTAAATGCCCGCTGAGTGCCGCACGAACGGCGGCCTGGGCCGTCACGCCATCCCGAATCTCACCGATAATAAAGGCGTCCGGCCGGTGGCGTAAGCCCACCTTAATCAAATCGCCATACGCCATCCCCGCGGGGACGTTGACCTGGAGTTGCACGAAACGCGGTTCCTTGATCTCCACGGGATCTTCGATGGTCAAGACCAATGCGTCGGTCGCTAACTGGCGCGCCGTCGTGTACATGGTGGTCGTTTTGCCCGCACCGGTCGGACCGGCAAACAACATTAATCCACGCTGAGTGGCCAACTGCCCGAGTTGCTGCTTTTGGGGTGGGTCCAGGTAGTCTAATGCTAGGTCCTGGTACGGATAAATTAACCGAATGACTAGTGATTCATGCCCCGCGTAGTCCCCCACCGTCGAAAACCGCAGTTCCAGGTGACCGTTGGGTAATTCCCAGGTCAGGGCCCCCACTTGGGGGCGTCGGTGCTCGCTGACCGCCATGTTGGCGTGAAACTTAAAATAGGTCAGCAACTGCTGGCCGACGTCGGCCGCTAAAATGCGCCAGGTCTGCATCCGCTGAGTTTGTCGAAGTTGAACCCGGTACCCCGTTTGCTGGGGTAAGACGTAAATATCGCTGACTCGTTGCTGCTGAGCCGTCTGTAATAGGTCGTTAATCAAGGCTTGGATGGGCATCCTTGCCACCTCCTCGGAAGTTCTTATCGCTAACTCCGGCGTCAAGCGGTCTTTTTTTGCCGTTCAACAAAAAAAGGCCCCCAAATTGGGGACCTTTCAGCCGAACATTTTAACCTTTATTCAACGCTTTCTGGTAACACGGCGGCTTCATAAATATCCGAAACATCGTCGTTGTTTTCCAGTTCGTCGATTAAGCCTTGGTACTGGGTAACTTTGGCTTCCGGAACTTCGGTCTTGTTCTGCGGGAACATCCGAACTTCAGCGGTATCCAACTTGTAACCCTTAGCCTGCAAGGCATCCCGCACGGCGATTTCTTGCGATGGGTCCGTCCAGATGGTGAATTCATCATCGGTCGTATCCATATCGTCTGCACCGGCGTCTAAAGCATCCATCAACATCGTATCTTCATCGGTGTCCAAGTCATCCCGTAAGATAACAATGTAACCCTTCCGATCAAACATGTAGGAAACGGAACCAGCAGCACCTAATGAACCACCATGGTGCGTGAAGGCAGAACGAACGGCCGCAGCCGTCCGGTTCTTGTTATCCGTCAACGCAGCAACCATGATTGCTGTCCCGCCAGGACCGTAGCCTTCGTAATTGATTTCTTCGAACTTAGCGCCACCAACACCAGAGGCCTTATCAAGCGCCCGCTTGATGTTGTCCTTTGGCATGTTGGCTGCCCGAGCCTTGTCCATTTCCAAACGAAGTTGAGGGTTACCGTCGGGGTCAACACCACCTGCTTTTGCAGCTTGGTACAAATCACGTGAGATCTTTTGGAAAATTTTTCCACGTTTTGCATCCTGAGCGTTTTTACGCCCCTGAATGTTATGCCATTTAGAGTGTCCTGACATCTCGTAACTCCTCTTTTCTAATAATTTATATATCCATATAAAACAGACAATGTTAATTTTAGCACCACTTGGCACCCTTTTCAAGGTAAACGTCTACCTAGCTAGAGCGCGTTGGGCCGCCGTCCGCTTGCCCCTAACGTGACCATTTACTTCTATATATTACCCCCTCATCTTTCGGGTGACCGTTCCCACTGATGACCGCCCCGTTGACCAACAAATTTTTAGCCGGTTACCCGTCTTGACCGCTACTGTCTTCCGCCGACTATGCAGAAAGCGGTCCTCATTATACATTTTTGGCAAGCCGTCATTTCGGCTACAGATCCCGGTATATTCCGATTTTAGATGGTTTTCTAAGAATATTTTATGTATAAAAACGGTTTTTTCAAAATAAAACTTGTATAAATAAACATTTGTCGCTATAATAAGTGTCAATCATTCAAAACAAGAGGAGTTCTATTCGGTATGAAAAAGAAATTGCTATTTATGCTGGCATTAGTCGTCACCTTGCTGGTTGGCTGGGGGGCCACCAGCACCACCACGGCTCAAGCCGCAACAGATAATTCGTTAGCCCGGGTCCAAAAGAAGGGGACGCTGGTCATGGGGACCTCGCCCGACTACCCCCCTTACGAATTTCAAGCCACCGTTCACGGAAAGAGCCAGGTCGTCGGCATGGACGTTGCCGTGGGGCAAAAGATTGCCAAGGGCCTAGGCGTCAAATTAGTCGTCAAGTCGATGTCCTTTGACTCCCTGCTGGTCGCGTTACAAACCGGGAAGGTCGACATGGTTATCTCCGGGATGAACCCAACGCCGGCCCGGAAGAAGAACGTGGACTTCACCCACCTGTACTACCAAGGTGGCTACAGTATCGTCGTCAACAAGAGCGAAAAGGGCCTGTACAAGGACAAGGATTCCTTCAAGGGCAAGACCATCGGGGCTCAAACCGGCTCGACCATGTACAACGAGTCCAAGAAACAAACCACGAATACCAAGGTCAAAGGGATGACATCCGTTTCCGACCTGATTCTGGCTTTACAAAGTCATAAGTTGGCCGGGGTTGCCATGGAAAAGCCCTCGGCTCAAGCCTACGTGGCTAACAACAAGCAACTGGCCATGATTCCAAGTCACTTTAACTTAAGTGCGTCCGACACCAGTGCCGCCGTGGCCTTCAAGAAGGGCTCCTCGTCTTTGGTCACCGCCGCCAACAAGTCGGTCGATCAAATCCGCAAACAGGACCTGGTCAACAAAGACTACCTGCCCGCCGCGGGGAAGTACTTAAAGACCAACACCGTTAACACCAGCATGTGGCACTACTGGAAAGCCTTTCTAACCGGGATCAAATACACCCTGATCATTACGGTCTGCTCCGTATTTTTCGGGTTCATCTTAGGGGTCCTCTTATCCCTCGCCCGGATGGCTCAGGGAGGCGTGTTCAAGACCGCCCTGCGGTGGCTGGCCACGGCCTACGTCGAATTTATTCGGGGAACGCCAATGATGGTCCAAGTCATGTTCGTTTACTTCGGGTTGGGACTGATCGTGAACCTCCCCGCCCTCACCTCCGGGATCATCGCCATTTCCCTGAACTCTGGCGCTTACATCGCCGAGTACATTCGGGGGGGCATCAACTCCGTGGACGACGGTCAAACCGAAGCCGCTCGGAGTCTGGGACTGACCAACACCGCTACCCTGCGTTACGTGGTCTTACCCCAAGCCTTAAAGAACATCTGGCCATCCCTGGGGAACGAATTTATCACCCTGATCAAGGATAGTTCCATCGTCTCAATCATTGGGGTTTCCGAACTGATCTTCCAAAGCAACATCGTGCGGTCAGACACCTACCGGGGGGTTGCCCCCATCGCCGTCATCATGGTCTTGTACTTCATCATGACCTTCACAGCGTCCCGGATTTTGAACTACTTCGAGAGGAGAATGCAGCATGACTAAACCAATTATTGAGGTCAAGAACCTCGCGAAAGAATTCGACGGCAACCCCGTCTTAAAAGACATCACCGAACAGGTCAACCCCGGTCAGGTGATCGTGGTCATCGGCCCTTCCGGGAGTGGGAAAAGTACCTTTTTACGGTGCCTGAACTTGCTCGAAACACCCACCAGTGGCCAGGTCGCCTTTGACGGCCAAGATTTAACCACGCTAGATACTAAACGAGTCAACGAACTACGGGAACAAATGGGGATGGTCTTTCAGGGCTTTAACCTCTTCCCGAACATGTCCGTACTCGAAAACATTAAGCTGGCCCCGATGAAGGTCAAGGGGGTCAGTGACGCCGACGCCACTAAGCGCGCCCACGAACTCCTGCAACAGGTCAACCTAGACGACCACGCCGATGCCTTCCCTAGCAGTCTATCCGGGGGGCAAAAGCAACGGGTCGCCATTGCCCGGGCCCTCGCGATGGACCCTAAGGTGATGTTATTCGACGAACCCACGTCCGCACTGGACCCCGAAATGGTTGGTGAAGTGCTAAACGTCATGCAGGACCTGGCCACCCAAGGCATGACGATGGTCGTGGTCACCCACGAAATGGGCTTCGCCAAGTCCGTGGCCGACCGGATCTGGTTCATGGCCGACGGTTACATTCAAGAAAATAGCACACCGGATGACTTCTTCGCCCACCCCCAAACCGAACGGGCGCAAGATTTCCTCTCCAAGATTTTAATGTAAGTCGAATAGTTCTCTTGACGCTCGCGCTAGTCGTGAGCGTCTTTTTTGCGTTTTAGGAGATCATACCGGTATGCAGTCGCCAATGCTCTTATGCATTTTATAATCGTTGTTATTTCAGTGTTTCACCATTTTTAAAAGAATACAATATGCATAAAACAATATTTTAAAAAATAAATATTGTATAAATAAACGTTAACGGCTATAATAACTATTAATTATTAGAAAAGCATGAGAGGAGCATTTCGGTATGATTAAAAAAATCTGTTTGGGGTTGCTGCTAAGTTGCGCACTCTTGATGGGGCTCAGCCTCACCACCCCGACCGTCCACGCGGCCACTGACCACTCCCTAACCACCGTTCAAAAGAAGGGCACTCTGGTCATGGGAACCGCCCCCGACTATCCGCCCTACGAATTTGAAACGACGATCCACGGCAAGACCCAGGTCGTGGGCATGGATGTCGCCGTGGGGCAAAAGATCGCCAAGGATCTCGGTGTTAAGCTGGTCATCAAGTCGATGTCCTTCGACTCGCTCCTAGTTGCCCTGCAAACCGGGAAAGTCGACATGGTCATCTCCGGTATGAACCCCACCCCGGCCCGGCGCAAAAACGTGGCCTTCACCCACACCTACTATCAGGGCGGCTACAGCATCGTCATTAATAAAAGCGACCAGGGCCGGTATCATGATAAGGATTCCTTCAAGGGACAAAACTTAGGCGCCCAGACCGGCACGACCCTGTACAACGAGTCCAAACGCCAGACCACCAATACCACCATCAAGGGAATGACCACCATCTCGAACCTGGTGTTAGCCCTCCAAAGTCACAAGGTCGCCGGTGTGGCCATGGAAAAGCCCTCGGCTAAGGCCTACGTCGCCAATAACAAGCAATTGGTGATGATTCCCAGTCACTTTAACCTGAGCGCCGCCGATACCAGTACCGCGGTGGCCTTCAAGAAGGGATCCACCGCTCTGGTAACGGCGGCTAATCAGTCCGTGGATCAGATTAAGCACCAGGACTTGATTAACAAAAACTATCTGCCCGCCGCCGGACAATACTTAAAAACTAACACGGTCAACACCAGCATGTGGCACTACTGGAAGGCCTTCCTGACCGGCGTCAAATACACGCTGATCATTACCGTATGCGCCGTTTTCTTCGGTTTTATCCTGGGTGTTTTGTTGGCCCTTCTCCGGTTGGGTCACGGAAGTCTCCTCCAAACCGCCGGCCGCTGGTTAGCGACCGCCTACGTCGAATTCATTCGGGGCACACCGATGATGGTCCAGGTCATGTTTGTCTACTTCGGGCTCGGGCTCATCGTGAACCTGCCCGCCCTGACTTCCGGGATCATCGCCATCGCGTTAAACTCGGGGGCCTACGTGGCCGAATACATCCGCGGCGGTATTAATTCCGTCGATGCCGGTCAAACCGAGGCCGCCCGGAGTTTAGGGCTAAGCCGTACGGCCGCGCTACGCTACGTGATCTTACCCCAGGCGTTACAGAACATTTGGCCGTCACTGGGAAACGAATTTATTACGCTGATCAAGGACAGCTCCATCGTTTCAATCATCGGGGTTTCCGAACTAATCTATCAAAGTAACATCGTGCGGTCCGATACCTACCGGGGCGTCGCACCCATCGTGGTGATCATGGTGTTGTACTTTATCCTAACCTTCACAGCGTCGCGGCTTCTCAACCACTTTGAAAAGAAATGGCAGCACGCCTAACGGACCACGAAAAGCCGTAGCCAGGCTAACCTGACTACGGCTTTTTGTCGATAATTCATAAGATCATTCAATTAGGGTTAATTGCGGTCTTGTCGACGCCACGTCTTGAAGCCTAACGCCCCTAAAATCAAGCCCAATAATGACCAGCCCGTTGCCGGATGTTCATTAGTTTGTGGCAACTTGGTCTTCTGATTCGTTGGCGTTACCGTGGCCGATTTCGTCGTTGAAGCCGTGGTTGGTTGTGTTGCCTTGGCACCCCGTGTTTGGTGACTCGGTGTCGTTGGCGCAACCCGGGCGGTCAACTGATCATGCTTGACCGTTAGCGATTGCGTTGGCGCCGTGGTTTGATCGGTTACCGCTGTTTCCGTTGACGTTGGGGTCACTGGTGCCGTTGGCGTCACTGGCGCTGTTGATGTTGGTGTCGTCGAGCTATCTCCTTGACCCGCATCAATTGGCTTTTCGTGATCCGTAGCTGGTGTCTCCGGATCAGTTGGTACCGTGGGATCAACTGGCGTCGTTGGCGTTTCTGGGTCAGTCGGCGTCACGGGATTGACCGGCGTCGTTGGCGCTTCTGGGTCAACTGGCGTGGTGGGATCGACTGGATCCACTGGGTCAATCGGATCTACAGGGTCAGTTGGATCAACCCCACCACCAGTCGTGGCCGCCACCACGTGTAACGTGACCGCTTTACGCTGACCGTCTGCCGTACTCAACTGAACGGTGTAGTCGCCTGGTTGTGTGAAGTCAACTTGGCTCAAATCTACCGTAACGGGAATCGTAGCTCCCCGATTATCGGTAGCTTGTGCGTGGAAGCTGGCCGCCGTTGGAGTTGGGTCGCCAACTGTCATCGTGTAATCGGAACCCGTCAAACTTTGCTTAGAGGCCACCACGTGTAACGTAACCGTCTTACGTTGACCGTCCGTCGTGGTTAACGTGACTGCGTAGTCCCCGGCCTTGGTTAAATCGGCTGTCCCTAAGTCTAAGGTCACTGGTAACGACTTCCCGTGACGATCCGTAGCTGCAGCCTTAAAGTCCATGACGGTTGGTTCAGCATCACCGACCGTCATCGTGTAATCAGAACCCGTCAGGCTTTGTTGTGATGGGTTGACGGTTAACGTGACCGTCTTGCTCTGACCATCGGCGGTACTCAGCACAACATCATAAGTCCCGGCCTTCGTCAAATCCGCTTGGCTCAGATCCATGGTAACCGGAATCGTTTCACCGTGGTTATCCGTCGCCGTAGCGTTAAAGTCCGTCAACGTTGGTTCGGCATCACCGACCGTCATCGTGTAATTGGCACCCGTCAAACTCTGTTGTGACGGGTTAACCGTTAACGTGACCGTCTTACGCTGACCGTCTGTCGTGGTCAGAACAACATCATAAGTGCCAGCTTTAGTTAAATCGACTTGACTCAGATCCATGGTAACCGGAATCGTTACACCGTGATTATCCGTCGCCGTAGCGTTAAAGTCCGCCAACGTTGGTTCGGCATCACCGACCGTCATCGTGTAATTGGCACCCGTCAAACTTTGTTGTGACGGGTTAACGGTCAATGTGACCGTCTTGCTCTGGCCATCTGTCGTGGTCAAAACCACGTTGTACGTTCCGGACTTTGCCAAGTTAACTTGGCTCAGATCCATGGTAACCGGGATTATTGTTCCGTGGTTATCTGTGGCTGTAGCGTTAAAGTCCGCCAACGTTGGTTCGGCATCACCGACCGTCATCGTGTAATTGGCACCCGTCAAGCTTTGTTGTGACGGGTTAACGGTTAACGTGACCGTCTTACGCTGACCATCAGCGGTACTCAGAACAACATCATAAGTGCCAGCTTTAGTTAAATCGGCTTGGCTCAGATCCATGGTGACTGGAATCGTTGCACCGTGGTTATCCGTGGCTGTGGCCTTAAAGTCCGCCAACGTTGGTTCGGCGTCACCGACCGTCATCGTGTAATTGGCACCCGTCAGGCTCTGTTGCGATGGGTTAATGGTTAACGTAACCGTCTTGCTTTGACCATCGGTGGTACTCAGAACAACATTATAAGTGCCAGCCTTAGTCAAATCGGCTTGACTCAGATCCATGGTAACTGGAATTGTTGTTCCGTGGTTATCCGTCGCCGCAGCCTTAAAGTCCGTCAATGTTGGTTCAGAGTCACCAACCGTCATCGCGTAATCAGAACCCGTCAGGCTCTGTTGTGATGGGTTGACCGTTAACGTGACCGTCTTGCTTTGACCATCGGTGGTACTCAGCACAACATCATAAGTCCCGGCCTTCGTCAAATCTGCTTGGCTCAGATCCATGGTAACTGGAATCGTTGTTCCGTGGTTATCCGTCGCCGTAGCCTTAAAGTCCGTCAACGTTGGTTCGGCGTCACCGACCGTCATGGTGTAGTCAGAACCCGTCAAACTTTGTTGCGATGGATTGACCGTCAACGTGACCGTCTTGCTCTGACCATCGGCGGTACTCAGCACAACATCATAAGTCCCGGCCTTCGTCAAATCAGCTTGGCTCAGATCCATGGTAACTGGAATCGTTTCACCGTGGTTATCCGTCGCCGTAGCCTTAAAGTTCGCCAACGTTGGTTCGGCATCACCAACCGTCATCGCGTAATCGGAACCCGTCAAAC
>NZ_AZDV01000028.1:23694-176352 GCF_001434835.1 Levilactobacillus acidifarinae DSM 19394 = JCM 15949
CCAACGTTGGTTCGGCATCACCAACCGTCATCGCGTAATCGGAACCCGTCAAACTTTGTTGTGATGGGTTGACGGTTAACGTGACCGTCTTGCTCTGACCATCGGCGGTACTCAGCACAACATCATAAGTCCCGGCCTTCGTCAAATCCGCTTGGCTCAGATCCATGGTAACCGGAATCGTTTCACCGTGGTTATCCGTCGCCGTAGCGTTAAAGTCCGTCAACGTTGGTTCGGCATCACCGACCGTCATCGCGTAATCAGAACCCGTCAAACTCTGTTCGGATGGCAAAATGGTTAACGTTCCGGCCTTCACCGTCACGTTGTAGTTCGGGTTATCATTAGCCGTGGCTTGAATGGCGTAGTTTCCCGCCGCTTCGCCTGCCGTACGAGCCAACGTATAGTTGACGGGTACGCCGTTAGACGCAGCATTGGTGACTGTCGCCGTCAGAACAGGGTCAGCATCCCCCGCGTACTTGGTTTGATCCGCCACGGTAATGGTAACGGGCGCCGGTACGATCGTATAGGTCAGCCCCGTATCGGTCGAATTCGTCCACTCGTACATTTGAGAAGCCGCTTGTTCGTTCAGGTAGTTGATACCTTGTTGTGATAAGGTCACCGCGTAGGTCCCCACGGTGGTCGCCGTTGGAACTTCCAGGTCACCCGGCCGCAACTGAATCGTCGAACCATTCGGGTCCGGTAAAACGATGGCGTATTGCGTAGCGTCTAACGTCACCGGATTCCCCGTGTAGGTCTGGGTGACGTTCGGTCCCGTCACCGTGTACGTGCCCGCACGCTTAACCACCGTAATGGTGGCCGTCGATTGGTCTGTCCCGTAACGATAGGTGACCGTGTACTTCCCGGCAACGTTGGTATTGACCGTCCCGTCAATTGTCAAATCGGCTAACGGCACCGTCGTTCCAGTTGGTGTCACCGCACTCATAAAGTTGTCACCGGGCGTCCAGGTCGTCCCGGCGAAGATGGTTGTATCCATGACTTTAATATCGGGATTATCCAAAACGACCGTGTAATGTCCACTATAGAGGGGTTCAGTGCTATTCGTCAGCGGCAGCGTCCAGTCAAAGCTAAAGCTGTTCACGCCTTCCGGAATGAGTAACTGACCGTTTTGCAACGTGACCCCGTTACTCAGATTCGTCAACTGGAGGTTCGCCGTGGTCAAGCCACCCAGGTTTAACGTAAAGAGGTTAGTCAGCGGAATCACGGATGGGGCCGTTTCAAACGCCGTCACCATCTGTTCGTTCGCCAAGGGAACCGTCGTTGCTGGCCCCGTCAACTGAGTAATCCGGTTATAGGACAAAGCGTCTTGGCCCATGGTCGTTCCCGCCGGAATCGTGACCCCGGTCAATTCGTTGCCGTAAAACGCCATATTGCCCACGGTGGTAACCGTGGCTGGAATGGTCAAGGTCCCCATCAAGTGATTATAGATGAAGGCCGAATTACCGACACTAATCAAACCGTCATTTAACGTCAACCCGTCGATGGGATTCCCCGCAAAGGCGTAGTCGCCGATACTGGTCAAGTTAGCCGGCGTGGTCAGCTCACCCGTCAACGCGTTGTATTCAAAGGCACCTTCGCCGATGGTCTTTAATTGCGTTGCCTGATCGAGATTCAACGTCGCTAACTTGGAATCATAGGTAAAGGCGTGATTCCCAATGCTTTGCAGATTGCCGTTCAACGTGACGCTTTGTAGCCCCACGTTGGCGAGAAAGGCCTGATCGCCAATCGTTTGCAGGTTAGCCGGTAGCGTCAACGTTTTAAGTTGCCCATCATAAATGAAGGCGTTATTCCCAATACTCGTTAACTGGCTGCCCGGTGCAAAGGTCACACTCGTTAACGCCAAGTTATTAGCAAAGGTGTTAGCGCCAATGGTTTGAATGTTTGCCGGAATCGTGACACTCGTCAACGGATCGTTTTCAAAGGCGTGGTCGCTTAAGGCGGTCAGCTTAGTCGCCCGACTAAGATCGACCGAAGTCAACGCCACGCTGCTGGCAAAGGCCGTCTGGCCGAGACTGGTCAGCTCCGCCGGTAAGGTCACGCTGGTTAGGTTCTTATTATAGGTAAAGGCTTCATTCCCAATCGTGGTCACGCTATCTGGCAAGTCTAATTGATCGATGCCCGACGAAACGAAGGCTTGGTTACCGATGCTCGTCAACGTCTTATTCGCCGAAAAATCAACGTTTTGCAAGTTCCCCAGATAAGCAAACGCCGAGTCACCAATGGTGGTCAAGCCGTTCGCAAAGTCGACCCCGGTCAAGTCATTCGTCATTCCGGTGTCCGAGGCGAAGGCCGCCGTCCCGATGTTAGTCACCGTGTAGGTCTTGCCGTTGACCGTATAGGTTGGTGGAATACTCATGACCCCACTGACCTTCTGATTTAACCCGGTAATCGTGGCCGTACCATCGGCGTTCAATTGCCAATTAAAGACGCTACTGTCCGTGTAGGCCGGCGTGACACTCGCTGCTTTGGCCTGTAGACTGGCCGCGACAACTGGCGTCTTGGTCGCCGCAGAACTGGCCGGCGCCGCAGCACTTTTCACCGCCGTAGCGGCCGTAGAAGCTGCTGTCGTCGCGGAACTACTAGTTGCGGTTGAACTGGCGCCGCTGATGGCAGAACTGCTACCAACCTCAGCCACGCTGGCAGCCGAAGAAGCCGCTACGGAACTAACTGGCACACCGGATACCGGCGTACCACTGGCTGCCGCAGAACCCACCGTTGCCGCCGAAGAAGCTGCCACGCTGGCCGCAGAACTGGCTGGAGCAACGCTCGTGGTCCCGGAACTTAGTTGCTGTTCATCAGTTGAGGTCGCCAGACTGGTCGCTGACGAAGCCGAGGCACTGCTGGGTGTAAGGGCCACCGTCTTGGCCGCCGTTACAGCGGAGCTCGCCTGACTAGTCGTTGCCGGTTGTGGATCGGTTGTTGCCGCGTGGGCGGGGACCGTCGTGGTCGCCCCTACACCTAACGTTGCCACGGTGATGGCCGCAGCCATGAGATATTTACTTTCTTGCGTTTTCTTATTTGTGTGTCGTGTCATTGACATATCGGATTCCCCCCAAAGCGATAGCTTAAAACCACACGTTGGTTTCTTGCTCACTACATATATTAATTGATAACCAATCCAATGCAACTATTATCTACATATGAAACAAGCACAGACGGTAATCCTTGTATTATCGCGATAGTTTTAAGTGATAATTTATTTTACACTATACAAAGGTTCCTGTCACAAATAATTCTTGACTGCGCTTACAGTCGCCCTCATCCGGCTTCTAACGGTATCCGACCCAACCAATCAAAAAACGCCCCGCTAGCGGTGCCCAGCGAGACGTTGATTATGAAAGTTTATTTTAGGACCGCAAAGCCACCGTTCCAAGAAATCTTGTCGTTAGCGGCCAACGTCATTTGTAAAAACCCGTAAGCCTCTAGTTCACGCGCCCGCTTTAACGCGCCCGCATCAATGACGGTAACGTCACTTCCCGCTAAGGCGGTCGTTAAGGCCTGCTTCGCTTCAGCGGAATCGCCAGCCGTCATGACCTTGGTGGGTGCCGTACCCCCAACCTGCTTGGCAACTAACGTTCCCGCGAAGGTCGTGTTGAACGCCTTAATCACCTGCGACTCGGGTAACAGTTCGGCTAACTGGGCCGTCGCGGAACTATCGGCTGGCACGACTAGACCGTCCCACGTGTCAAAGTCTAAGGGGTTCGTGATGTCCACGACCACCTTACCGGCCAATTGCGCGACGTTAGCCTTCGCAATGGCGAGGGCCGCCGGATATGGCACCGCTAAGACCACGATTGATCCTAGCGCCGTTACGGGGTCGGCATGGCCCAGATAAGTCACTTGATTTCCTCCCTGAGTCATCAGACCACCAATTGCCTGTCCCATGTTCCCCTTACCAAAAATCGTGATATCTGCCATAACGCAATCCCTCCAAAAATGTATTATTTTTAAGTACACTTTTAAGTTAACCGATTTCTGAAAATTTGTCAATAGTTCTTGTTTAAAAAGAAAAATTAATTCTTCGAAGCTGACGTTTTGTGAAAAGTGTTATAGAATGTAGTACAAAGTAAACCCTAAGGAGTTGAAAATATGGCAAACACCCAATTAAGTGACACCCTTCATGTCTTGACCTACGTGGCCTACTTTGGCGGTCGTAAGATCACCAGTCAGGAAATGGCCAGTAGCCTGGAAACGTCCCCGAGCCTAGTCCGCAAGATCATGGCCAACCTGAAACAGCACGGTTTGTTAGTCCAAACGCACGGGACCACTAACCTCGCCTTAGCCCGGGCGCCCCGGGAAATCACCCTGCGCGACGTTTACCGAGCCCTGCCCGGTGAGCCGACCCTCCTCAACGTGGACCGGCACACCTCCGATCATTGTCCGGTCGGTGTGGCCATGCCCCAAACGTTGACCCACTACTACAGTGAGGTGCAGGCCGCCGCCGAGGCCCAAATGGCGCGCATTTCGTTGCAAGATTTGCTCAATGACGTTCGTCTTCAAACCACCTAAAGACACTAAAATGGCGACCCCCACGGGAGTCGCCATTTTTTATGACCGTCGAAAAGTTCGGTGTCCCAGCAGGACCAGGAGACCCAAAATGAGTTCCGCGCCGCCGACAAACATGATCACACCTAAACTGCTGTGGCCAATTGACGTTAACAACGCCGTCACGCTGCCGGTCGTGCTCGTCACGACAAGGGGTAACCCTAGCCAGCTCACCAGGCCCACCACGATGGTCAACACCCCACCCAATGCTAGACTGGGGCCCAGACTTCCTAGGAAGTGGTGTACGCTTAACGCGTAAATTGCCGTCACCACCAGCAGGAGTAACGTGGCGACCAAGATATAAAAGTTTAACTGCCGCGCCCGTTGTAACCGGGCGGCCGCCACCTGCATGGCCGACGTTTGAAAGGCTTGTGTGACCAATTTTTGGGCCTGCTTCGCCACTTGTGTCGTCAGGGCTGAACTAGCGGTGACCCCCGCCGAACTGGCCTGGGCGCTAATGGCGTTGGTCAGTTCGGTCGAATCCACCGTCGTGGTTGATTGCCCATAAAGCTGCGTAATGCCTTGGGCCAAGTACGGTTGAATCACACTAGTGGTCACGGGCGAACCCGTCACTCCTAAATCACTCAAGTCGTTGTTTAGCCGGTTGATGACCTTCTCGCCGACCGTTGAGCGGGAAACGACTCCCGCCGTATACGTCGCGTTAAACACGGTCAGTTTAAGGCCCACCGTAATCGTCAACAGCAGCACCAAGAAGGCCCCCCAGCGGGCTAACGCCGGTCGTCGTTGATACGTTGTTAGTTCCGGTTGTTGCTGCGGCGGCTCTTCGTCGGCAAAATGGTAGCGCGCCATTCGACTCTCAGCACTCACACCAGCCACCTCCATCACAAAATTAATTGTGTTTCATTGTAGCACACTTAGTTGGGCAAAGGATTAAGGCGGCCTTAAGTTCACGCAAAAAGCGGCGAAATTCCGCTGAATTTCGCCGCTTCTCTAAACTCTATTTCGTAGAACTCCGCTTCATCAAGCCATAAGGTAAGATGACGGTATTTTCCTCGACCGTTTCGTTATTCATTAACTTGGTCAATAAGCGCATCGCCACGGCCCCAATATCGTAGAGGGGTTGGGTGATGGAACTCATCTTCGGCCGCACCAATTCGGTCAACTTGGTGTCGTTACTGGTGATGACTTCGAAGTCGCCCGGGACGTCAATCTTGGCGTCGGTCAAGCCGTTCATGACCCCAGCGGCTAATTCGTCGTCCCCAACGAAGGCGGCCGTCGCCCCCGCAGCGGTCAAAGCTGGTTCCAGTGCTTGACCCGCCTTGTAGGTGTAGTCGGTTTCAAAGACCAGTTTTTCGTCGTAGGTTAAGCCGGCGTCCTTCAACGCCTTCTTGTATCCCTTCAACCGGTAATCGTGGTTGATGGCTTCGTCCATCGGCCCCGACACAAAGGCAATCTTTTGGTTGCCGTGATCGATCAGGTTTTTGACGGCTTCCGCCACCGCAGCCACGTAGTCGATGTTGACACTGGGTTGCGACTTTTCGGCATCCACGGACCCCGCTAAAACAATGGGCGCCTTGGAACGTTTAAATTCTTCACGGAGTTCGGGGGTTACCCGGTTACCCATGAAAATAATGCCGTCAACTTGCTTGGCCATCAGGGTATTTAACACCTGGACCTCTTTGCCACCATTTTCATCGGAATTGGTCAAAATGATGTTGTACTTATACATCATCGCGATGTCATCAATTCCGCGGGCTAGGGAAGCAAAATACGCGTTAGTCACGTCGGGGATAATAACCCCCACAGTGGTCGTTTTCTTGCTAGCTAATCCTCGCGCAACGGCATTGGGACGATAGTCGAGGCGGTCGATGACCTCCAAAACTTTCTTCCGCGTAGCTGGTTTAACGTTGGGATTGCCGTTAACCACCCGAGATACGGTAGCCATGGAGACTGCCGCCTCACGTGCCACATCGTAAATTGTTACTGTCTGTTTTTCCATAACGATAGCCCTTTCTTTACTGTTTTGATTTGTTTTCATCCGTTTTCATGCGACTTGAACTAGTATACAAAAAGTTAGTTTCATACGCAAGTTGAAAACGCTTTCATATCAAAGAATACCCTAATTTCATGGAATTTTCAAGCCAAGAGGTCAGCTATGCTATAATAGGGCTAACTTTTGAAAGGGTGATGACATGACAAAACTCGAACAGATCCAGCAATGGACTGCAGATCAACACGCGGATTTAACCTACTTAAGTAATCCCAAAACGATTCAATATTTAACCGGTTTCGGGAGCGACCCCATCGAACGGGTCCTAGCTTTAGTGGTCTTCCCCGACCAAGATCCCTTCATCTTCGCACCAGCCTTAGAAGTCGAAGTCATCAAGGAAACGGGTTGGGCCTTCCCAGTCATTGGTTACCTGGACCACGAGAATCCTTGGGCCATGATTGGTGACCAAATTAAGCAACGCCACGTGACCCCCGCCCACATTGCGTTGGAAAAGGGCCAACTCCAAGTCGCCCGGATGGAAGCCTTGGGGGCCCAATTCACCGCCCCCGCTTTCGACGTCGACATTACCAGTTTCATTGATCATATGCGGCTCATCAAGTCGGCCGATGAAATCAAGAAGCTAGAAATCGCTGGTAAGTGGGACGACTTCGCCTTCGAACACGGCTTTGCGGCCGTGAAGGCGGGTAAGACGGAACAATCCGCCGTGGCCGAACTGCAATACGCTTTAATGAAGGAAGGCATCATGGAAATGTCTTTCGGTAGCTTGGTACAAGCCGGCGCCCACGCCGCCGAACCACACGGGGCCACCAACGATACCAAGTTCGCCAACAACGAACTGGTCTTGTTTGACCTCGGAACGGTTTACGACGGTTACATCTCCGACGCTTCCCGGACGGTCGCCTTAGGCACGCCAACCGCTAAGCAAAAAGAGATCTACGACGTCTGCCTTGAAGCGCAATTAACGGCCCAGGCCGCCGTGAAACCGGGCATGACCGCCGCCGAACTCGACAAGGTCGCTCGAGATATTATCACCAAGGCCGGCTACGGCGAATACTTCATTCACCGGCTGGGTCACGGAATGGGCATGAGCGATCATGAATTCCCTTCCATCATGGCGGGCAATGACCTGGTCTTAGAACCCGGCATGTGCTTCTCCATCGAACCCGGGATTTACATTCCCGGTGTCGCCGGTGTCCGGATCGAGGACTGTGTCCACGTCACGGACGACGGGAGCTTACCGTTCACCCACACCTCGAAAGAGTTAACTTACGTGGGTTAAAAATGACCAAATAAAAACCGTAGCGTAAGGGCTACGGTTTTTTGCTGGACTATTTTTCAGAAGTTTCTGCATCCGTCGAAGTTTCAGCGGTTGGTTCGGCCGTTTCGGAAGTCGCTGGTTCACTCGGCGCGTCATCAGTCATCGCCGACACGTCGTCGCTACTCAGCACGATGTCGTCATCGGTGGCATCAGCCGTCTCATCGGTGGCCGTTCGCCAATCCTCAACGCCATCATCCGGGGCTTTTTCCCCCATGTGTTCGTTCAGGTTTTCTTTGAAATCGTCTAAGGCATCGGCCGCGTAAAAGGCGTAATCGATGGCCCGATCCTTTAAGGCATCACATTGTTCGCGTGCCATGTCCTTTAGGGCTTCACGCTTTTCGAGATCTAACGCGTGGTAAGCGGCATAGGCCGCCCCACCTAAAACTAAACCTGCTAATAATTTATGTTTTGCCATTCTGATGACTTCCCTTCCGTGTTAATCGTCCGCTTTGTTCTTGCGACTCCGATTCCGGTACAGATCGAAGGCTGTTTTGCCGACCCGCGCGGCGAGTGAACTCGTGGCGGATTTCTTAGCCGTCTCGCCCACGCGATCCGTTAATTTCCGGGTTGCCGTGTTCAGATCGGAAACACTTTCACCCAGATCAGCCGCCGCCTGAAAGACGGGATCGATCTTGGCCACTTTCTGGTTCACGTCTGCCAACAATTCGTTGGCGTTCGCCATAATGTTTTCCGTCTGATGACTCAACGTATCGACATCACTGGTCATGGTCTTCATCGAGCGATTCAACTCACCCAACGTTTTGTTCAACTTTACTAAGAACATTCCAATGAAGAGCACCAAGATCAACAACGCAATCGCTGCGATCAAGCCTGCTATTTGTCCACCGGTCATGACAACCCCTCCTTGTACTTGGTTACTTACCAATAGAATAGCATTGTCGCGCCAGGCGTGCAATGAAAACCCTACCTTCCCACCGCAATTTTCCACCGAACGTAGGCGTGTTCCCCAAAGTCTGCTAAACTAGAGTCTGGTTTGGCCGGCAAGTGCCATTCCCAGAAATTTAGCCAAAGGGGGTTCGTCTCTTGACGATCCAAGCCGCCGTTACCACGGCCCTAAAATCTAATCAGTGGTTTCAAAACTATCTTAAATCGTTTAATTGGGACTCCTTTCTTCATTTAATTACCAGTCGTTTTTTGTCCCTGCTGTCGCTAACCGTTCTGTTCTTCCTGATTAACTTAATTGGGAAGTCCATTCTCAACCGGAGCTTCAAACGTTACTTACAAAACAAGGATCAATCCAGTAACCGCCTGCAAACCATCAGTATGCTGACCATGAACCTCTTCCACTACACCATCCTGTTCTTCTGGATCTACGCCATTCTATCCACTTTAGGCGTTCCCGTAGGCACCCTGGTCGCCGGGGCCGGAATCTTCAGTTTAGCGTTAGGCCTTGGTGCGCAGGGCTTCGTCAGCGATCTGGTCACCGGGATTTCTATCCTGATGGAGCAGCAACTCGACGTGGGCGATTCGGTCAAGATTGGCACGATCGAAGGGACCGTCACGGCCATTGGTCTCCGGACGACCCAGGTCACCGGCGCCGATGGAACCGTCAACTTCATCCCCAACCGCAACATCACGATTATCTCGAACCGTTCACGAAATAACATGCGCGCATTGGTCAACATCCCCATCGCCACCACCACGCCGGTTGAAGAACTCCGGCCCATCATTGAGACCGTGAATGCTAAATTAGTGCCGCAGCACCCCAGTATTCTTGACGAACCGGCCATCATCGGCATCGTCACCCTCCCGACCGGCGAACTCGTCTACCAAGTCGTTTTGATGACCAAGAACGGCAGTCAATTCAACCTCCAGGCCACCTTCCTGACTGCCTACCTGAAAGCCATTCGGCAGGCCGGCATTCATCTGCCGACCCACAACCTGACCCCACCGAAAGCCTAGTCCAAGTTGCTTATTTCTTAAAACTCGTCCTCAAAAACCGACAATTTGCGTTCCTCAAATACACGCAAATTGTCGGTTTTTAACACGTTCACGGTTTTAGGTATACCGGTATTTATGAAAAAATGATGATAAAAATCATACTTATTTTCAATCAATTAACCGTCCCCATTAACCAATTTATACAGAATTCATTGCTGGCAATCATTCGGTCGCTAACGAACATTTCCGGTTATTATCTGGAATGATTCTCTACTTTGTTCGCTATTTATGTCGTCCTATAACCCGTTTTTTAGCCGTTTTAGCTGATACGTTCTAATCACATTCCCCCTCACCTGTAGTCCGTTAGGGGCAACCATCACTCACCAAAGGCACCCAACCACAGTCCTACCAACCACTTTAATCACCAGTAGCTTGACCGTTAATGTCCCGTTGGCCCAATCATTTTTGCCGAAAATTATCCGCGTCATCCGTTGTCGCCATGGTAGCCAATTCAACTTTTAATCTAAAATGGCAATTAAATGAAGCTTGAAACGTCTAGCTGGTCACCACAAAAAAATGATGAGAGTGGGACAAAAGGCGATTAGCTGGTGAGCATTAACGTCGTAAGGCGGATAATCCCGAACTTGGATTATCTGACTTACGGGGTTAAGCGGAACCAGCTGCCTTTTGGCGCACGTTTCGGCACCAGCTGTTCGGAGACACAAAGGGTCTGGGACTTTTGTCCCAGACCCACCATCTTTAAGATTATTTTCACTCATCGTTACGCTTCATTCAACCCGTCGCCCACCGCCACATCGGTTCGGGGACTGACCAGATACTGTTTATCCAGGTTATGGGCTAAGTAATTCACGCGTTTTAAAATCTCCCGCCGGGTAATGATCCCCCGAAAGGTCATGTCGGCATCAACCAACGGGATAAAGGGCTCATCTACCAATAAATTAAGAATCGTTTCCAATTTAGTGGCGTCGTCAACCCAATGGCGAATGGGTTGCATCACCTCGGAAACCAAGACCCCGCTTAATTGGTCAACGGCCGCTCCGGGCACCTGCAAGAGCCGGTCCGTCACGGCCGACAATGCCAGCATCCCCTGCAAATGATCGTCCGGTGATAACACCGGAATGCGGGTATAGCCCACCTTGGAGAGCACCATTAGCGCGTGTTCTAGATTATTGGTGGCCGTCACGTTAGCAACTCTATCCGCCGAAATCACATAACTCTTGGGATTTTGACGTAGTAACGTGGCCACTGCCGGATCTAACATACCGTCATCCTTTCTTACTGGCGATCAAACGTAAAGTGTAACTTGGTCACGGGATGCGCGTCGCGGGTGTAATACTGCACCTGCCACTGATCCGGCGTCACCGTCACCACGGCGCAAGTCCCCCCTAACTGGCGAAACTCGCCCCGGGGCTGACTAATACTTCCCGGATTCAGGAACAAGCACCCAGCGACCATTTCCACGGCCAGTTCGTGGGTGTGCCCGTAAAAAGCGGCCTGGGCCCCAACGGACTGAGCGTGTAAGGCTAATTTAGTCAGGTCCCAGTTGACGGCGTCCCGATGACCGTGAGCCAACAGTACCCGACAACCATTTACTTCGGGCGTCAACACGAGGGGAAACCGGTCGTCGCTATCCATGTTGCCCCGCACGGCCGCCACTCCGGTGAACCAGGGATCATCAACCGCAAGCTCCGAGTCGCCACAGTGAAAAACTGCGTCGGCGTGGAATTGATGTTTTAACGTTTCTAGGATGGCGCGATCGCCATGGTTGTCACTAATCACTAACCAACGGGCCATCGTTACGCCTCCCACCATTCGTCAAATTCACGCAACATCGCCGCCGTGGCCTTGGCCCGGTGACTCAACCGGTTCTTCTTGGCCATGGGCATCTCCGCAAAGGTCAGATGTTCGCTGGGCACGTAGAACAACGGATCGTAGCCAAAGCCATCGGTTCCCCGGGGGGCGGTCAGGATCGTCCCGGTGACTTCGCCCGTGGTGACCAATTCGTGACCGTTGGGTTTAACCAGCACCAACGAGGTGTGGAAGTGGGCGGTCCGCTGCGTTGCCGGCACTCCTTCCAATTTGGTCAGTAATTTTACCTTGTTTTTTTCGTCGTCGTGATCGCCAGCATAACGGGCCGAGTAGATGCCCGGTTCCCCGTTCAATGCGTCGACCATCAAACCAGAGTCGTCGGCTAAAACGGGCAGCTGAGTCGCCTGAGCAACTGCCGTGGCCTTGAGTTTCGCGTTTTCGGTAAAGGTCTTCCCGGTTTCGACAACCGCCGGCAGATTCGGGAAATCGGCTAGCGTTTTGACCGTGATGCCCTTGGGCTCAAAGATGGCCCGAAATTCCCGGGCCTTCCCGGCGTTAGTCGTCGCAATGACTAAAGTGTCTTCCATAGTATTATTCAGCCTCCAAATTAATTTGAGTTAAAGCGTCGAGGGCCAGTGCCTGCGCATGAACCGGTGCGGTGTCGAGCCATTGATTCGCGGCCCGGTCGAAACTCACGACGTCACCGGTGGTGTAATAGGTGGCCTGGGGTTGCGGCTGACCCGTTGAATTAGCTAAGTTCCAGTAATCCAGTAAGGCCGTGACCGTGTTCGCGGTGGCCGTGCCGGGATCAATCAATTGCACCCCGGGGCCGAGCACCCGTTGAATGACCTGCCGCAACAGGGGAAAATGGGTGCAGCCCAACACCAACGTATCAATCTGCGTGCCCTGAAGCGGAGCTAGCTTGGCGGCAACCACCTGCAGCGCGTGCGGTGACGTCAGATCGTTGGCTTCGGCCAATTGTACCAGTTCGGGACACGCCAGACTGGTCACCGTATTGCGGGGATCCTGGGCCGTAATGGTCCGCTGGTAGGCCTGACTCTTCACCGTCCCCGCGGTGGCAATCACGCCAATCTTATGGGTCTTGGTGGCTTGCACCGCCGCCCGCGCTCCGGGGGCGATGACCCCCACGACTGGAATCGCTAACGTTTGTTGCAGAGTCGGCAACGCCGCGGCGGTCGCGGTATTGCACGCCAAGACCAGTAGCTTAATCTGATCACGCCGTTGTAAGAACGCCGCAATCTGTTGCGTAAACGTCAACACTTCACTCTGAGGCCGCGGACCGTAAGGCAGCCGTTGTTGGTCCCCCAAATAAACGGTCTTTTCCGTAGGGAGTAGTCGTTGAACTTCCCTTAAGACCGTCAAACCACCTACTCCCGAATCCATAAACCCAATTGCTGCATTGCGCATGACGCCACGCCTCCTCAATCTTACTTGAACCTATATTATCGCCTTTTTATAAACCGGTTTCAAGCCAAGTGCCGAAAAGTTCTTCCGGACCAATAAGCAAGCTCGCCTTATAAAAAAGTTTTAAAATTGGCTCGTCTCTAGTGTCGGTGCTTTTTTACGGTATAATGACAGTATAATTACAAATTAGCGCAAACTATTGGACGAAGGAGTCAATCATCGTGAAAAACTTATACCAAACCGTCATGAACGACGCGGCGGGGGCGCCCTACCTGCCACAGCTCATCATTCGGGACGCACTCATTCCGGAACTATTAGGGGACGATCAGGGGGCCATCGGCTACTGGGCCGGAAAATCCCTGGCCCGGAAATTTCCACTAGGTAACCCCAAGGATGCGGCCATCTTTTTCCAACAGGTCGGCTTTGGGACGTTGACCTTACTAAAGCAAACAGCCGAGATGAGTCGTTGGCAACTCAGCGGTGAACCCGTCAAACTCCGTAAACAACTAAAGGCCGACAATGATTTCACTTTGGAGGCGGGGTTCCTGGCCGAAATGATGGCCCAACAATTAGGCATTAATGCCGAAGCCGAGCTGGTAGAAACGAGTCGCAAGTTGCGGGATCAAGCCGTAACGTTTGACGTCTACACGGATCCCAGTGACGTGATTCCCGATTACGATGCGCCGACGCCCTTAGACGTCATCGCCCCGGACGACCCGGCCACTCCCGAAACGCCCCAGCAATCTAAATAACGGTTTAAAAAAAGCGGACTCCGATCAGGAATCCGCTTTTTTAGCGGCGCACGTTAAGCTTCAACGTATTGCGCCAAAATCTTCTTTAATTGGTCTTTGGAGTGGTAACCCACGATGGAATCCACCACTTCGCCGTCCTTCTTCACCAATAACGTGGGAATACTCATGATGCCAAAGGATTGCGGCGTGTTAGGGTTCGCGTCAACGTCCATCTTGTTGAACGTGACTTGGTCGCTCATTTCTTCAGCTAATTGTTCCACCACTGGTGATTGCATGCGACAAGGACCACACCACGTTGCCCAAAAATCGGTTAACGTGACGCCTGTTGCCGTATCTTGTTCGAAGGTCTTGTCCGTTGTTTCTGCTACCATCATACTGCCTCCTTAAAGGGATCATTAAAACCAGTAGCGCTTAAAAGTCTACAATGATAAGTCTACCAGAATCGGGTCAAATAACAACTGAATTGCTCACAACCGGTTACTGTAACCGCACGATGGTCGACCCATCGCCCCCGGCGTTGGCCGGCGAAAAGCCGAAGCTCTTAACGCGTTTGCTGCGTTTCAGGTAGTCGGTCACACCCTTACGCAACGCACCGGTCCCTTTCCCGTGAATGATGGTCACGGACGGATAACCCGCTAACAGGGCCGAATCAATGTACCGATCGACCTCGGCCATCGCCTCTTCGTACCGGTGACCCCGTAAGTCTAAGGTCGGGGACATCCCGTTAGACCCCGTCCGGCGAATCGACGCTCGGGGTTGCTTCTTGGACTTAGCGGGATCGGCCGCCTTTTCCAGGTCGGTCGTGGCAATCTTCATCTTCAAGATGCCCAGTTGGACCTCCCAGTGCTGGTCGTCCAGCTGTTGCATCAGCACCCCGGTCTGACCGTAGGATTTGACCAAGACACTGTCCCCCTTCTTAAAGGTATGCTTGGCCTTTTCCCGGCGTAAGACCTTGTTCTTCTGTAACCCAGTATCCTGCTGCAGGGCGTTTAACGCCCCCTGAGCAGCGATCAACTCGTCTTCCTTCACCACGCTCTTCCCCGCGTCCAATTGTTTCTTGCGTAGGTCGCTAATGATTTGGTTGGCGCGTTTTCTGGATTCATCCACGATCCGGTTAGCGTCGCGCTTGGCGTCCAGCATCAACTGATCCTTCTGGTGTTGGTACTGGTCAAACTGCGTCTGTAACTGGTCGTGCAGTTCCGTGGCCTCGGTCAACTGACTTTCCAGGTTAGCCGCGTGACTATCGGCCAACCGCTTTTGTTCGGTTAAGTCGCTAATCATGGCGTTTAAATCCTGGCTATCTTGATCGGTCAAGCCCCGGGCGGCCGCGACCACTTGGCTCGGCATCCCCAGCCGTGCCGCGATGTCCAAAGCGTTACTGCGTCCCGGAATCCCAATCAACAAGCGGTACGTTGGTTGTAAGCTCTCCGCATCGAATTCCATGCTGGCGTTGATGGTTTCCGGCCGGTTGTACCCGTAAGCCTTCAGCTCAGGATAGTGGGTCGACACCATCACGTAACTGCCGAGCGTCCCAATCTGGTCTAAAATCGCAATGGCTAACGCCGCCCCTTCTTGCGGGTCGGTCCCGGCTCCCAGTTCATCGATAATGACCAGGCTCCGGTCGTCGGCTTGCTTTAAGATGCTGACGATGTTTTCCATGTGACCCGAGAACGTACTCAGGCTTTGTTCAATGGATTGTTCGTCCCCAATGTCGGCAAAGATGTCATCAAAGACCCCGATGACACTGTTTTCGTTGGCCGGAATAAACAACCCGGACTGCCCCATGAGTTGAACCAACGCCAACGTCTTTAGCGTAATGGTCTTCCCACCGGTGTTCGGCCCCGTCACGATGATGGTCTTGTAATCCTTCCCAATCGTGATGTCGTTCGCCACGACCTTCTTGGGATCAATCAACGGGTGCCGAGCTTGCCGTAAGTTCACCTGGTTCGTCAACGAAAGTTTGGGTTCCGTCGCCCTGATCTGGTGGGCGTAACGGGCCTTGGCGTTGATGAAGTCCAGGTGGCCCAAAATTTCGGCGTTACGCAGGATCTCATCTTGATACGGCGTCAATAAGGCCGTCAATTCGGCTAAGATCCGCTGTTCTTCGTGCCGTTCGTCCATCTGATTTTGCCGTAACCGGTTATTTAGACTGACCACGGCTTGGGGCTCGATGAACAACGTTTGACCGCTGGCACTTTGGTCGTGGACGATCCCCCCGAAGTGTTGTTTATATTCCGAACGCACGGGAATCACGTACCGGTCGTCCCGAATCGTCACGATGGTTTCGCTCAGGTACTTGGCGTCCTTGCCCCGCGTGTACTGGTCCATGTTTTCCCGAATCGCCGCGGCGGTTTGGGCGATATGTTGCCGAATCTGACGTAATTCAGGCGACGCGTCGTCGGTCAGATGCCCGTCACCCTCGAGTGACGTCCGCAAGCGCCGCGTCACATCCGGGATGGTGACCAGTTCTTGCACTTCTTGGTTCAGTAGCCGTAACGTCAGTTGTTTTTCGGCAAGTTGATCGAAGAATTTGACCACGGAACTGGTGGTCCACAAGACCCGACTGATTTGCGCTAGTTCGAGCCCGTTTAACACGGCCTCAAGGGCTAAACGCTTTAAGTGTGGTCGAATGTCGTCCAGTTTGGGTAACGGAATCCCGCTTTCTAGCCGGTAAATGTCCGCCCCGTCTTGGGCTTCGTCCAACCACCGTTGTAATTTTTGACTATCGGCTGTGGGCTGTAATTGCGCCAACTCGTGTTGCCCGGCCGCCGATACCAGGTACTTTTGAATGGCTTGTTTGATGCGCCCATATTCCATGATGGTTAGTGTTTTTTGATTCATGGGATGCTCCTTTTTAAAGCGTCACCTAATGCTTAATCAACCACCAGTTATAAACCTGGTGGGATAACACCGGCGTTTCCTTGACGATCCACTGCGCCACGGTGGACGTCTTGTAGGTCGCCTGGAAACTGTCGATCGGCAATAGAATGAGTAAATTGAGTAACAAAAAAATAATCACGTAACGAATAGTCACGTTAATCAGGCCACCCGCCAAGGAATTTACCTGGTGAATGACCGGCAACCAGGTCACCTTGTTCAGTCCGTACGACACGCGACGCACCACGAAGTACCCCACGGTCAGAATGGCGGAAAAGGCCAGCCCGTTGAGAAAAAAAGAACTGCTTTGGCTGGCCGTGACCGCACTGACTGAACTATTGAGGGAGAGGTTGCCGAAAAATTGACCTAACCCGCTCGCCAAGGGTTTGGCCCCGAAACGTGCGGCAATCCAGACCACCAGGTACCCCACGGTCAGGAGCAGCTGTAAGACCAGCCCCCGGTGAAACCCGCGGTAAAAGCCCCAGGCCAGGATCAATACGATACCGATACTTAGCAGCAAACGCTACTCCCCCGTTTCCTTAGTGGGCGTCGAAGACTGCGCTGCCGACGTACTTGTTTCTGCCTGGTCCGCGGTGGCCGCCATCTTCAACTGATCCGAAATCGCGTTGAACGCCATTAACACGGCGGCGTCTTCCTTACTGATATCTGGGGAGACTTGTTTTAATTGTTTAAATTGTTCGTTTAATAGGGTCGTTACGGCACGCATGTGATCATCGGTCGCTTGGCCGACAATCGTGTACGGTTTACCCGCAATGACCGCCTTGAAGCGGTGAGTTTGTTCCGTCATCTCATGATTCCCCCTAATTTCCATAACGTCTTATTTTACCATTAATCCAGGGTCCGGCCTAGTTATAGACCCACTTGAAAATCAGGGCAAACAAAAAGGGCGGAAATCCGCCCCTGGTGTTTGCTTACTTTTGTTCCTTACCCGCGTTAGGATCAACGGTGCCGTCTGCTAAGAACGTGTTCAAAACAGATTCAACCATGTCCCATTCTTCGTCGGATTCGATCAATTGCAGATCGCCGCCGGAAGGATTGGCCGGGTCATCGTCTGCTGGTAAGGCGTAGGCCTGAATGTCGACTTCTTCGTCGTCACTCTTGCCAGCAGGGTAAATCAAAATGTAAGACTTACCAAAGTCGTCGGATTCAAACGTAAATAAGACATCGTACAACTCTTCGTTGCCGTTTTCATCAACTAATGTAATTTGTTCTTGGTCTTCGTTCATGGGAAACCTCACTTTTCTCGGGTTAACTTGCCTTTACGATCCAAATAGTTCTGCAAGATCAACCCAGCTGCTAATTTATCAATGACGCGCTTGCGTTTCCGCCGTGACGTGTCAGCTTGTTCCACTAACATACGCTCTGCTTCAACCGTTGTCAACCGCTCATCTTCGAAGTCAACCGGTAAATGAAACCGATCCGTTAACATTTGACCGTAACGTTGCGACGCCGCGACCCGGGGCCCTAAAGTATTATTCATATTCTTGGGTAACCCCACCACAAAGCCTTCAACATCATGGGTCTTCACTAATTCAGCGACCCGATCCAAGCCAAACACTTCATCTTCTTCGTTAATCGGAATGATCTCGATCCCCTGGGCCGTCCAGCCCAACGCATCACTAATTGCGATCCCGACAGTGCGAGACCCGACATCTAATCCCATTAACTTCATGAAGGCTTCACCGGTCCATTCTGATTAAGATAGAAACGCACGAGTTCTTCAATAATCTCGTCACGTTCGTGTTTGCGAATTAAATTCCGCGCATCATTGATTCGCGGGATGTACGCAGGATCGCCCGATAGTAGGTACCCGACAATCTGATTAATTGGGTTATATCCCTTTTCTTCCAGTGCCTGATAAACCGTCACCAGCGTATCGTGGACATCCTTTGGTTGGTTAGCGCCAAAGTCAAAATACATCGTTTTGTCTAATGAACTCACTATATAACACCCCCGCACTTCCTCACTTAGTGTCAATTTTACTCGATTGCCTAGCAAACTACAACGACCGACCCCCAATGTAATCTTTTCGTAATACAAGTTACGGCTTAAACCAGAGTCGTTCGGATACAGTAGTTTCCCGTTTGGAGAGTTTACTATACCACTAATAGACCAATAACCCAACTATTTAGTTTCCCATAGGCTTCGCTTGCTTAAACCGTCCCAGACCAATTGTTTCAATCTAAAAGGCGCGACCCCTAATTCGGAGTCGCGCCTCGATTAAAAATTAAGCTAATGACCTAGTCCTGTTCCTTCAGCCAAGCGCTCGCCGCACTCATTGCTTCTGGTAACCCGGCGGGGTTCTTCCCACCGGCTTGGGCCAAGTTTGGTCGGCCACCGCCGCCCCCGTTGATCTTCGGAGCAATGGCTTTAATCAAGTCACCGGCCTTAACCTGCTTTTGCTTGTCGGCACTAACGGCCACAATCAGGTTGGCTTTACCGTTAACTTCCGCCCCTAAGACCAGGACGTCGGATAACGCCTGATCACGCCAAGTATCGGCTAAGGCCCGCAGTTGATCCATCTTCGACACCTGAACGGTCCCGCTGATCAACGTGTAGTTGCCCGCCGTTTCGACGTTATCAAAGACGGCTCCGGCCTGTTGTCCGGCTAATTTGCCTTCCAGGGTGGCCTGCTTTTGTTGCAGGTCCTTGACCTGGGCTTGTAAGGCTTGGACCCGCGTCTCGATGTCGTTGGTCTGGGTGACCTTCAAGTCCGCGGCCACGGCGTCTAAGATGACGCTCCGGTCGTTCAAGTACTTGTAAGCAGCCGCAGAGGTCACGGCTTCGATCCGCCGAACCCCGGCGCCGACCCCGGATTCGGAGGTAATCTTGAACAGGCCAATTTCGTTGGTGTTCTTGACGTGGTTCCCCCCACAGAATTCGGTGACGAAATCGCCCGCGCTCACGACCCGCACGGTCTTGCCGTACTTTTCGCTAAACAACGCGATGGCCCCCATCTTCTTGGCACTTTCGATGTCGGTCACGACGGTCTTCACGGGGAGTTCCGCAAAGATTTCTCGGTTAACGATGGCTTCGGCCTTGTCCAGGTCAGCCGGGTCAACTTGCCCAAAGTGGGTGAAGTCAAACCGCAGGTAGTCGCCTTCCACCAGGGAACCGGCTTGTTGGGTGTGTTCGCCAAAGACTTCGCGTAAGGCCTTGTCCAACAAGTGGGTCGCGGTATGGTTCTTTTCGACCTTACTGTGGAAGACTTGATCGACCTTCAAGTCGTAGGTGGTGCCCTTCTTCAACGGCGAAACCACGGCTAACGTGTGCAGGTTTTGGCCGTTGGGGGCGTGTTGCACGTCCTTGACGTGCGCCACCACGTGACCATCCAGGTCGTAAATATCCCCGTGATCGGCCACTTGGCCCCCCATTTCGGCATAGAACGGCGTGGTGTCGAACATCGCTTCAACGGTCCCGGTCGTGGCTTCATCCGCTAATTGGTCGTTCACGACTAATTCGGTCAACTCGCTGTGCGTTTCCAGTTGGGTGTACCCCACGTAGTCGCTCGGCGTCTTGACGTTGATCAATAAGTCGTGTTGTAAGCCCATAGCCTTTTGTTTGCCCCGCGCGTTACGAGCCCGATCCTTTTGCTTTTGCATTTCGGCCTTGAACCCGTCCTGATCGACCGTAACCCCTTGGTCGATGGCGTATTCTTGCGTCAATTCAACCGGGAAGCCGTAGGTGTCGTACAGCTTGAAGGCGTCGGGACCCGCGATTTGCTTACCGCCGGTCTTTTTCAGGTCGGCGATGAGTCCGTTCAACAGGTCCAATCCGCCGGTCAAGGTTTCCCCAAACCGGTCTTCTTCGGAACGCACAATCTTGGCAATGTAGTCCTTTTGTTGTAGGACTTCTGGGTAGTAGGATTGCATGATCTCGCCCACGATTGGCACGAGTTGGTCCAAAAAGGCCCCCTGGATGCCCAACTTTTGGCCGTTGACGACCGCCCGCCGGATCAACCGCCGGATAACGTAACCACGGCCTTCGTTACCTGGTAAGGCCCCGTCACCAATGGCAAAGGTAATGGCCCGCGCGTGGTCGGCAATCACCTTAAAGGAGATGTCGTCTTCCGCGTCGGCCCCGTACTTTTTACCGTCGCTTAAGGCTTGCGTCTTTTCGATCAACGGCAAGAACAGGTCGGTTTCAAAGTTGGTCTTAGCGTTTTGGAAAATGGAAACGACCCGTTCGAGGCCCATCCCCGTATCAATGTTCTTCCGGGGCAGTGGCTTGTAGCTACCGTCCGGTTCGTGGTTGAACTGGGAGAACACGATGTTCCAAACTTCGAGGTAACGTTCGTTTTCACCCCCCGGGTAGTTTTCGGGATCGTCGGCGGCCAAGTTGTTGAAGCTTTCGCCCCGGTCGTAGAAGATTTCAGAATCGGGACCCGAAGGACCTTCACCGATATCCCAGAAGTTGTCTTCCACCGGAATGATGTGGTCCGGGGCGACGCCGGCCTTTTCCCAGTACATCTTGGCATCGGCATCCTTAGGATAGACCGTCATGTACAGTTTTTCGGGATCCCAGCCAAACCAGTCGGGTGACGTTAACAGTTCCCAGGCCCAGGTGATGGCTTCCTTCTTGAAGTAGTCACCGACCGAGAAGTTCCCTAACATTTCGAATAACGTGTGGTGCCGCGCCGTGCGACCCACGTTTTCGATATCGTTGGTCCGGATACTCTTTTGTGAACTGGTCAAACGTGGGTTTCCGGGCACCACTTGACCGCTAAAGTATTTCTTCATCGTGGCAACCCCGGAGTTGATCCACAGTAAGGACGGATCATCCTTCGGGACTAAGGATGCACTGGGTTCGATGGTGTGTCCCTTAGACTGGAAAAAGTCGAGGTACATCTGCCGAATTTGACTACTACTGAGCTCTTTCATCTCTAAAAACCTCCAAAAAAAGATAAAAACACCGTTGCCCGTAAAGACGCCGAAGCGCGGTACCACTTTACTTGCAACGATGTTTAGTCGTTAACCTCTTAAACTCATAACGCTGAGTCGCGATGTTGCCTGAGGGAGCACCGATGACCACGATTCGTTTTTCACAGCGACCAAAACGTTTCTGAAAGTCGACGGTTATCGGCATATCCTCTAGTTATATTTAATTGTCCACTTGAAATTATAGGTGGCACGCTAACGGTTGTCAATTCTTATTGATACCGATCTGAATTACGCTTACGCTGCTTGCGTTCCGCTCTAGCGGCCGCTCTGGCGGCAATCCGCTTATCCTGGTCCTTCTTGGCGTGGATGGCCTGCTTGATCTGGTGTTTGTAACCAGGCTTAATCTTCTTTTTCTTCTTCTTAACCATCCCGATCAGCGTTGGGTCCAGGTGTTGCGTGGACTTCCGACGCTTGGTCCGGCGGTTTCGGTCGTACGAATCGACGATTTCACCGTTACTAATCCGCTTAGGTTCAAAATGAATCCCCAGCGCTTCAATCTCGGAAACCAACTTCTCTTCGCCCGGTGAATACAGGGTAATGGCCGTGCCGGGCATCCCCTGCCGTCCCGTCCGGCCGACCCGGTGAATGAAGAATTCTAGGTCTTCGGGAATGTCGTCGTTGATGACGTGTGAGACCCCTTCGATATCGATCCCCCGCGCCGCCAAGTCGGTGGCCACGACGTATTGATACTGTAGGTTCTTCACTTCACGCATGACCCGTTTCCGTTCTCGCGGCTTGATGCCCCCGTGAATCATGGCCACTTTCAGGCCCTGGTTCTTCAGGTAGTCGTGCAACTCTTCGACCCGGGTCTTGGTGTTGGCAAAAATCAAGACCAGGTAGGGTTCGCCCATGGTGATCAGTTGGTAGATCAACCGGTTACGGTCCTGCCCCTTGGTCGAAATCAACCAGTTGTCGATGGTGTCACTGATGATGGCCGAAGCCGGGATCTCTTCAATCACGGGGTGGTTCAGGTACTTGCGTAAGAACGGGTTCAGCTTTTGCGGAATCGTTGCCGAAAAGACCATCATTTGCAGGTTCTTCGGCATTCGGCTGGCAATCTTATCGACCTGGTCTAAGAACCCGAGGTCTAAGGTCATGTCGGCTTCGTCCACCACGAATTGCCGCGCCGTGTGAACGTCTAAGGCGTCGGACTGGATCAGGTCCATGACCCGTCCGGGCGTCCCGATAACCAACTGTGGTTGGAAATTGTGCAACTTGTTTAATTGCCGTTGCTTGTCGGTGCCCCCAACGTAATTGCCGATGCGAATCTCAAACGGGGCCTCGGCGGCTAACTGTTCGGCCGCACTGTGAATCTGGTAGGCCAGTTCCCGGCTAGGCGTGGTGATGACGGCCTGCACCTGGTTATCACTGGTCAACTGGTTAAAGATCGGCAGTAAAAAGGTGTGGGTCTTTCCACTCCCCGTTTGGGATTGGCCAACGACGTCTTTGCCGGCGGTGATGATTGGAATCAACTTTTCTTGGACGGCCGTGGGTTGTTTGAACCCAATCTTCTGTAATGCCGTCATTAAATATGGCTGCAAATGAAACTCGTTAAATGTTGCGGTCATGCTATTCTCCTTTATCTTGCGCGACCAGGGCGTCCAACTCGTGGATCACCTGGTCAATTTCTGCTTGGTCGTGGGCGGTGGCCCCACTGGCGAGGGCGTGACCACCCCCACCATGATTCTTGGCGAGACCGTTGATCGACGGCCCCTTCGACCGTAACCGAATGCGATAAGTGTGGTCCTTAGCCTCCACGAAGAAGGCCCAGGCCACGACCGTGGTGATCTTGCCGGGTAACGGCACTACCGCGGAGGTCGAGTCGGTCTCGCCCAGCTCGAACGGTTCGAGGTCGGCGTCGCTTAATTTCAGGTAAGCGGCCCCACTAGGTAAAATGTTCAGGTTCTGATACACGTAGGCCGACAACCGGGCCATGGCCGGGGAAACCTCGTCTTCGGCCTGGTTAACGTCGCTGGCCGAAAAACCGGTGGCCATCAATTGCCCCGCCACGGCCATGGTGTGCGCCGAGGTGGCCGGGTACATGAAGCGCCCCGTATCGCCGACGATGCCGGCGTAGAACAACCGCGCCGCTTCTTGCGGTAACGTCAGTTCGTTGGCGTTAGCCGCGTAAAAGTCGTACAGCATTTCCGACGTGCTGGACGCCTGGTCTAAGACCCATTGCAGGTCCCCGAAGGCGTCATCGTTGGGATGGTGATCGATCTTAACGACGGCCTTTCCCGTGTGCCAGCGGTCATCGTCGACCCGCGGTTGGTTGGCCGTATCGACCACGATCACCAGCGCGTTTTCGTACTGGTCATCGGTCACGTCGGTGTCGGCCTGTCCTAACCAGTCAAAGCCAGCGTAATGCTTGCCGACCGCTAAGATGGTCTTATCAGGAAAACTGGCGCGTAAAATTTCACGAAGACCTAATTGGGCACCCACGGCATCTGGATCCGGATGCTGGTGCCGGTGAATGATAATGGTTTGATAGTGTTTAATTTCTTCTAAAATGGCGTTTTCAATAGCCATGCTGTTCACCCGTTCTTTCCGATTGGCGGGATAGCCCGCCGCAATACTGCGTTTCAGTATACAAGTTTTGGGGGGTAATTTCAAAGAAAGTCTGTCTAATCGCCCCATAAAGGGAGCCGTACGTTTTCAAAACTCTGCGCCGCCAGCCCGGTAATCGTGATCCCTAACAGGCGAATCTGTTCATCGGCCGTGGCGACCTCGTGGTAGAGGCCTAACGCCAAATCGTAATAGTTCTCCGCTTCGTTAGCCAAAAAATCTTCTTGGGTGATGCGCTTAGTCACGGTGGTGAAATCACTAGTTCGTAATTTTAACACCAGCGTTTTACCGTGGCGCTGTTTCTGCGCGACGGTCTGTGCCACCATGGTCGCTAACCGCCGCAACTGGTTTTCCACCTCACCCACCGTGGTCAACGGCGGGCCATACGTGCGTTCCTTACCGATCGACTTTCGCTCCCGTTGATACTCGACGGGCCGTTCGTCGATGCCCCGGACCCGTTGATACAACACGTAGCCGAACTTGCCAAAGTCGTGAATCAATTCCAGTTGCGAACGTTGGTACAAGTCGGCGCCGGTTTGGATGCCCAGGTCGTGCATCTTGGGGACGGTCTTCTTGCCCACTCCCCGAAACCGTTCGATGGGCAGCGCCATCAGAAAGTCGTGCGCGTCTTCGGGCAAAATCACGCTAACGCCCACCGGCTTACGAAAGTCCGAAGCCTCCTTGGCCAGAAACTTGCTGTAAGAGATTCCCGTCGAACAAGTCAGGTGCGTCTGATCGTAGATTTCGGCCTGCAACTCGTGGGCCACCTGGACGGCCGAGCGTAAGTGATGCTTATTTTCGGTGACGTCCAGGTAGGCTTCATCAAAGGCCACCGGCTCGATTTTCTCGGTGTACTCGTGAAAAATCCGGTGGATCTGTGCGGAAACTTCGCGGTAGTGCGGAAAGTTCGGGGTTTGAAAGATCGCCTCGGGGCACAGCTTAAGCGCTTCGTTCGCACTCATGGCCGAGTGGACGCCGTGTTTGCGGGCCAGGTAGTTGGCGGTCGTGACCACCCCGCGTCCCCCCGTTTTCCGCGGGTCCTTAGCGATAATCAAGGGGTGCCGGCGAAATTCGGGATGGTCGCGCATCTCGATGGACGCGTAAAAGGCATCCATGTCGACGTGGATGATTTTCCGTTGTGTAAATTTAGCCGCCGGTTGTGGCACGTCCCTTCGCCCCTTTCCTGATCATTTAGCTCCATTATACCGGAACGTTTGTTCGTTTGCATCCCTTAACGCCGCAAAAAAACGACCCCTAAGTGGAGTCGTTGATTTCACGAACTTATTTAGTTTCGTTAGTCGTCGAGTCGTCGTCAGCCTTTGCTGAGTCGTCGGTTGAATCGTCAGCGGCTTCTTCAGCCGTGTCCTTGGCGTCGTCCTTAGCGGCTTCTTCAGCGGCGGGAGCCGTGACGGCTTGTGGTGCTTGCGCCGTGACCTGGGCGATGGCCCGGAGGTCAAAGACCAAGTAAATCCCGTCACAGTCTAAAGTGACCGTCTTGTCGGCCTGGTTGATTTCATCAATCACACCGTGTAAGCGCCCGATGGTGATCACGTGATCGCCCTTCTTCAGGTCGCTCATCATGTCCCGGTGCTTCTTTTGTTGCTTTTGTTGTGGCCGTAACATCAAGAAATACATCAACGCCAAGAAGACCACTAAAATGATCAACGTGGAGTATTGACTGGCCGCAGCAACTACCAGATTACTTAACACATTTGTTCACTCCTTCTGTAACTTACTCTAATGAACAACTTTACCAGACTCCGGGGAATCCGTCCAATTATTTCTAGAAGTTCTTGGGATGTTCGGCATTGTAGCCGTACTTTTCGAAAACTTCTTCCCGCAATTCTAATAAATGATCGTCTAGAATCGCTTGACGGACCCGCTTCATCAGGTGATGCAGGAAGTATAGGTTGTGATAACTAGTTAGACGACGGCCAAAGTCTTCGTCCGCCTTAAACAGGTGGCGGAGGTAGGCCCGGGTGTAGTGTCGACAGGTGTAGCAGTCACACTCGGGATCGATGGGCCGAAAATCGTGTGCGAAAGCGGCGTTCTTGACCACCAACCGCCCGTGACTGGTCATGCAGGTGCCCTTACGCGCAATCCGGGTCGGTAACACGCAATCGAACATGTCGATACCACGAATTACCCCGTCGATCAATGAATCGGCGGTCCCCACACCCATGAGGTACCGGGGCTTGTTGGTGGGCAGTAACGGCGTGGTCAGTTCCAAGATCCGGTTCATTTCCGGTTTGGATTCCCCCACCGACAGCCCGCCAATCGAGTAGCCCGGAAAATCCAAGCTAACCAAATCACGCGCCGATTGCCGACGGAGGTCTTCGTACCCGGCCCCCTGCACGATACCGAACAACCCTTGATAATCGGGATGGGCGTGGGCTTTTAACCCCCGCTCCGCCCAGCGCGACGTGCGTTCCACGGAGTGTTTCACGTAGTCGTAGCTTTCAAAAAACGGCGGACATTCGTCTAAACTCATCATGATGTCCGGGCCCAATTTATTTTGAATGTTAATGGCCTTTTCGGGCGATAAGAAGAGCTTGTCGCCGTTGATTTCATTGCGGAAATGGACCCCTTCTTCGGTCAACTTCCGGTGTTTGGCCAACGAAAAAACCTGAAAGCCCCCGGAATCGGTCAAGATTCCCTTGTGCCAGTTCATAAACTGATGCAGCCCGCCGGCTTCTGCCACCAGGTCGGGGCCCGGTTGAAGCCAGAGGTGGTAGGTATTGGCTAACACGACCTGGGAGCCCATCTCGGCGAGTTCTTCAGGGCTAACGGCGCCCTTCATCGCTGCCTGGGTCCCCACCGGCATAAACATGGGGGTCTGGAAGGTCCCGTGGGGCGTGATCACTTCTCCCAGGCGGGCACCCGTGTGTTTTTCGGTTTTAATCAGGTGATACTTAATCGCGGGTTCCATAGTTGCCTCCAATTATTTGATAAACATCGCGTCGCCAAAGCTAAAGAAGCGGTACCGCTGGTCGATGGCGTGTTGGTAGGCGTTGAGTATCTGGTCGCGGCCGGTAAAGGCGGCCACCAGCATCACCAACGTCGATTTAGGCAAGTGAAAGTTGGTGATAAACGCGTCGACCACCTGCCAGTGATAACCCGGTTTGATGAAGATGTCGGTCCACCCGGCATCGGCTTGTAACCGGCCATGGAACTTGGTCCCGATGGTTTCCAACGTCCGAATCGACGTGGTCCCGGTCGCCACGATCCGACCCCCGTGGGCCCGCACGTCGTTCAACGTTTGGGCGGCCTGCGCGTCGAGCTGGTAGAACTCGCTGTGCATCTTGTGATCCTCGATGTTGGCTGCTTCCACGGGCCGAAACGTCCCCAAGCCAACGTGTAAGGTCACATAAACCAGCTTCACACCCTTGGCCACCACCTGATCGAGTAAGTCCTGGGTCCAGTGAAGACCGGCCGTGGGGGCGGCCGCCGACCCGTTTTCCTTGGCGTAAATCGTCTGGTACCGATCCGGGTCAGCCAACTTCGCCTTAATGTAAGGCGGTAACGGCGTCTCGCCCAAGCGTTCCAGAATTTCCATAAAGATCCCGTCATAGTGAAAATCGATCAGACGAACGCCATCCGCCCGTTCTGCGGTAATGGTCGCCGTCAATTGACCGTCCCCAAAGCTAACCGTCGTCCCCACTCGTAAGCGTTTGGCCGGCTTCATCAAAGTCTCCCACACGTCGCCTTCGACGTTATGCAGGAGTAAAACCTCGACGTGTCCACCGGTTGCCGGTTTGACGCCGTACAACCGGGCGGGCATCACCCGGGAGTTGTTCAGCACCACGGCATCCCCGGGGTGCAATTCATCCAAAATGTCGTAAAAGTGTCGATCGGTCAGCTCACCGGTCCGGTGATCAAGCACCAGTAACCGGGACGTATCCCGTTGTTTGATCGGCGTCTGGGCGATCAGCTCGTGCGGCAACTCGTAATCAAAGTCCTCTAGGGTTTCAGCCATGGGGCAACACTCCTTTTAGGCGGTCTTATTGGGCAGTTGGAAACGGTCGGTCCAGGTGCCGGTAACCCGCTTCGGTTACTACGCGCCCCTTGGCCGTACGCTTGAGAAATCCGCGTTGTAGCAGGTAGGGTTCGTACATGGCGGCCACCGTTTCGGTCTCTTCACCGATGTTAGCCGCTAAGGTGTTCAGTCCCACCGGACCACCGTTATAGTAGTCGATCATGGTGGTCAGCAATTTAATATCCGTCGAGTCCAGTCCCGCGGAGTCCACGCGTAACAACGTTAAGGCGTGATCCACGATTTCTGGGTCAATGGTATCGTGATCCGGGGAAACTTCCGCAAAGTCCCGGACCCGTTTCAGTAACCGGTTGGCAATTCGTGGTGTCCCCCGGGACCGCAACGCGATGGCGTGGGCCCCTTCTGGCGCAATCGGGGTCTGAAAAATATCGGCCGACCGCAACACGATTTCTTCGAGGTCGTTGGCGTTATAGTACGCCATGTGTTCGACGATGCCGAAGCGGTCGCGTAACGGTGCCGATAACAGTCCCGCTCGCGTCGTGGCTCCGATCAAGGTAAACGGCGGCAACGGGAAGTGCACCGGATGCGCGGTCGGCCCCTGGCCCACCACGATATCGATGTAGAAGTCCTCCATCGCCGAATACAGCATTTCTTCAACCACCTTGGGTAGCCGGTGGATTTCGTCGATAAATAAAATGTCACCGGGTTGCAGTTCGTTAAGTAATGCAACTAGGTCCCCCGGTTTTTCAATGGCCGGCCCGCTGGTCGTGCGAACCTGCACCCCCATCTCGTTAGCAATCACCCAGGCCAAAGTGGTTTTCCCTAGACCGGGTGGGCCGTAGAGCAACACGTGGTCCAAGGACTCTTCTCGTTGCTTAGCCGCCTGGATGTAGACGTTTAATTCGTGTTTGATCGGTGCTTGGCCGATGTATTGCCCCAGTGTTTGGGGTCGTAAAGATTTCTCCACGGAATCTTCCCTGGCGTCCTCCGGTTCTGGGGACACGATGCGGTCGTCGTCTGCCATGCTCGACCCCTCCTTTCTTGTCGTAACCTTACTTAGTCAATAACCGTAAGCCTTCGCTCAGGTAATCGTTCGTATCGTGCCCCGCAAATTGCCGTAACTTGGGGGTCACCTTTTTAATGGCCGTTTCCCGGTAACCCAACGCCAGTAACGCAGCTAAGGCGTCGTCCAATTGGGCGTTGCCTTCACCGGTCGTGACGGTTTCCGGTTCAAAGAGGTCTGGCGTGTCAGCCGGCGCTAAGTCGTCGAGCTTGCCTTGCAAGTCCAAGACCAGTTGGCCCGCCGTTTTCTTCCCCACCCCGGGAAACTTGGTCAAAAAGCTGACGTCGTTGGTCTTGATGGCCAGCATCAGCCCTTGATGGTCCGGGTTAGCGAGAATGGCCAACGCGCTCTTGGGCCCAATGCCGCTGACCGCGATCAGCTTTAAGAAGAGTTGTTTCTCCGCGTAGTCACTAAACCCGTAAAGGGTCTGGGCCGAATCACTAACGGCCTGATACACGTAAATGGTAACTTGGTCGTCGACCGTGTAACGGTAGGGATTGGCCGTGTTGACCAGGTAGCCGACGCCTTGAACGTCCACCACGATATGGTCGGGCGTCACCGCCGCCACGGTTCCCCGCAGGTATTCATACATGCCGATTAAGCTCCTTTAAGAAAACGTATGTTTGCATTTAAATTGTACCATAATTCCGGAAAAACTTAAGATGGACTACTCGCCCCAATCATCCCCACTATGATGCGGGTCCTGGATGCGTTTGAACAACCGTTCTAGGTCCTGGTCGGTCAGATGAACTAATACGGGCCGACCGTGCGGGCAGTTAAACGGGTTCTCGGCCGTCGCCAGCTTAACCAGTAAAGCACGCGCCTGTTGATCATCTAAGTGGTGGTTGGCCTTGATGGCCCGCTTACAGCTCATCATGATGGCCGTCTTCTCCCGGAAGGCCGCCACGGTCAGCTTCCCGTCGCGTAAGACCCAGTCGACCATTTCCTTGACGGTATCGGTCTCCTGCCCCGCCTTGAACCAGGTCGGGTGTTCGTGGACGATAAAACTATTCGGACCAAACGATTCGAGGTTCAGCCCCACACTAGCTAAGGTGTCTAAATGGTCGTTTAAGGCCAGTACGTCGGTGGTGGGGTAATCCAACACGATGGGCACTAAAAGCTTCTGCTCGTCGTCGCTGACCTCCCCAATCGCCTGGCGGTAGAACTCGTAGTTCACCCGCTCCTGGGCGGCGTGTTGGTCGATCAGATACAGCCCATCGTCGGCCTCGGCCAACAGGTAGGTCCCGTGCACCTGACCCAGATACCGTAACTGGGGAAAACGTGTCGGGGCCGGTTGCGGTGCGGCCGATTCTGCCGGTGCGGCTGATTCCGGTGCCGGCGCGCCTAACGCCCAGACTTTCCCTTCGTTGCGGTATTTCGCATCGAATTGTTTGACCAGGGGTAAGGTCAACTCGGCTTCCTTTTGCACCATCACGGGTTCCACCGGGCTGGTTACCGGGGTACTCAACGGTGCTGGCCCCGCTGGCGTAGCGTCTAGGGGCTCGGCCGGTTGGGTGGTCACTGACGCCGCGGTTGATGCCGGCGCCGTGACCGGCGGCGTCACGGCGCGGTGCGTTAACGGCGGGGCCGTCGTCGGTTGGTACTTCTGAGAGACGTCATTTAATGCCATGGTCAACTGGTCACTGGCCGGTTCGCGCGTTTTGGTCTGCGGTAAGTCGTTAAAGACGTCCGGGATCAGATTCTCTTGCGCCAACCGATCGAACACCGTCTTTTGGATCAGCTGCGTTAACTCGGGTTCCTGACTGATTCGCACCTCTTGTTTAGTCGGGTGCACGTTCACGTCGACTAATAACGGGTCCATGGTGATGGCGAGCACCGCCAACGGGTACCGGCCAACCATGAGTTTCGAGCCGTACCCCGCCACCAAGGCCTTACTAAGCTGATAATTGTGGATGTAACGCCCGTTGAGCAGGATGGAAATGTACTGACGACTGGCCCGCGTCAGTTCGGGTAAACTGACGTAGCCCGTCACCTTAAAGTCGGGGTTTTCCCCCGCAATCGCCACCATCTTACGGGCACTTTGCACCCCGTAGATCCCGGCAATCACCTGTTGTAGGTCCCCACGACCACTGGTTCGGGTGAGTTCACGGCCGTTATGCACCAGCGAAAAGGCGATGTTGGGGTAACTCAACGCAATGCGGTTCACGATATCGGTAATCTTGGACAATTCGGTGGTCGGGGACTTCAGGTATTTCAGTCGTGCCGGGACATTACCGAATAGATCGGTGACCGTGATATCGGTGCCCTTACGCGCCGCCGCGGGTTCGTGCGCCACAATGTGGCCCCCCACGTTATGGATCATGGTCCCCACACCACCGGTCGAGGTGGTCAACGTCACGTCCGCCACTGACGCAATACTGGGTAACGCTTCACCCCGAAACCCCAGCGACTTAATCTTAAACAAGTCACGCCGGTCGGTAATCTTACTGGTCGCGTGGCGCTTGAACGCCATTTCGGTATCGTCATCGGCAATACCATCGCCGTCGTCGACCACCGAAATCCGTTTAAGGCCGGCCTCCTCGACCGTGATGTCGATTTGGGTACTGTGGGCGTCAATGGCGTTTTCCACCAATTCTTTGACCACGGAGGCGGGACGTTCAACCACTTCTCCCGCCGCAATCTGATCGGCTAACACCGAGGCTAATTCATGAATTTTCGCCATTGTGACCCTTCCTTTCGTCTAACTTATGAAACTTAACAACTTGAGATGAAATTAGTCGCTCTCCGGCTGCAGCTTGAAAATGAAACTCACAGTTGGTGTTAATTTCAGCAAGGTCAGCCCTCAAGCCCTAATTCGCCGGCCTAAGACCAGGCCCGATCACCATAACTTTCAACAGCCAATTCGCTAATTTGAAAACAATTTTTTAGATATAGTTAAAAGCTAATTATTTATTGAGCTTCTGTTGCCACTGATAAACCTGGTTCATGATGGCCATCGGCGTCATCCCCATCAGGTTCAGATCCCTTAACTGGTCTAAGACCTTGGCCTGCGCCGGCTTGAGTTCGGGTTCGTCCGTAAACAACGACAACTGTTGGTCGGTTTCGGCAGCCGCCGTTGACTTAGGGGCAGCCGGCGCAGGTTCTGTGGCCGCTACAGCTGGCGTCGCCGGTGTGTCTGGTGTCGATTCAGCCGGCACCGCCTTCGGTGCGACCTGCCCCGTCACCACTTCTTTGGTCACGGTCGGCGCATCAGCGGCTTGCTGCTCGAGTTCTTGTAAGATCACGTCGGCGCGGTGCAAGAGTGACTCCGGCATCCCCGCCAACTTCGCCACGTGAATCCCGTAGGACTTATCGGCCGGGCCGGGTTGGACCTGGTGCAAGAAGACTAGGTCACCGTCTTGCTCCACGGCGCCCACGTGCACGTTCTTTAATTGCGGCAAGACCGTGTCGAGGGCCGTTAATTCGTGGTAGTGGGTCGAAAACAGGGTCTTGGCGTGAACCTTGTTGTGGACGTATTCCACGATGGCCTGGGCTAACGCCATTCCATCGTAGGTCGCCGTCCCCCGCCCAATTTCGTCGAATAGGATCAAGCTGTTGGCCGTCGCCTGACTTAACGCTCGGTTGGCCTCCTGCATTTCGACCATGAAGGTACTCTGACCCGAAATCAGGTCATCGGCCGCCCCGATGCGCGTAAAGATCTGGTCAAAAATCGGCATCCGCGCACTTTCGGCGGGCACGAAGCACCCCATCTGCGCAATGATCACGGTCAACGCCAGCTGGCGCATGTAGGTACTCTTCCCGGACATGTTCGGTCCGGTAATTAGCAGAATGTTGGTGTCATCGGGCATGGTCACGTCGTTGGGCACGTAGGACTGCCGGCCCAGCACCTTTTCGACCACGGGATGGCGGCCCTGTTGGATATCCAAGACGTGGCCCGGCGTAAAGGTCGGCTTCACGAAGTGATAATCTTCGCTGACCACCGCAAAGCTTTGCAACACGTCCAAGCTCGCAATCGCGGCGGCCAACTTTTGTAGCCGGGTGATGGCTTGCTTCACCTGTTCTCTTAAGTCCACGAACAGTTGATATTCCAAAGCGACCGACTTTTCTTCGGCCTCTAAGATCAACCGTTCCTTTTCCTTGAGTTCCGGCGTCGAGAACCGTTCGGCGTTGGCCAACGTTTGTTTCCGCTCATAACGGTCGGCCGGTAATTTGTTTAAGTTCACTTTGGTGACTTCGATATAGTACCCAAAAACGTGGTTGTACCCAATCTTCAGGTTATTAATGCCCGTGACCTCGCGTTCGTGGGCTTCCATCTCGGCCAACCACTGTTTCCCGTTGCGCATGGCGTCGCGGTAGGTGTCGAGCTGGTCATTATAGCCGTCGCGAATCACCCCACCGTCGGTCACCGACAGGGGCGGTTCCGGCACGATGGCCGCTTGAATCGCGTCGGCAACGTCACTGACCGGATCGAGTTGGTCGAGCATCGAATCAAAAACGGCCTCGTCAAGTTCTTCTAGGGTGTGCTTGATTTGTGGCACCTGTTCCAACGACGTTTGCAATTGGATCAGGTCTCGGCCGTTGACGCTCCCGAAGGCCACGCGACCGGCTAAGCGTTCCAGGTCATAGACCTTAACCAGTTCGTCTTGAAGACTGTTGCGTTCGAAGTAGTGGTCGAGTAACGCGCCTACCTTGGCCTGACGATCTTCAATCTGGGCCTGATCAATCAGGGGGCGATCCAGCCACTGTTTCAACAATCGGCCACCCATCGCGGTTTTAGTCTCGTCTAACAACCACAACAGGGTCCCGGACTTCTTCTTAGTCCGCAAGTTCTGGGTTAACTCCAAGTTGACCTGCGACGAATGGTCGAATTTCAGAAAGGCCGTTGGCCGGTACGCCACGGCCCGTTGCAGGTGCGCCAGGCTACGTTTCTGGGTCGCCGTCACGTAGGTCACTAGAAGCCCCACGACCTGAATTAGTCGCGGTTCGGTCAGGTCCTGTTCCACGTAACTAACTTCCGAACTAGCCTGAACGTCTAACTGTTGGGACACCAAGAGGCCCAACTTTTTCAGGCGGTCCGTTAATTCCGTGGGTACGCTAGCGTCGACCACGACTTCCTTGGTCTGCAAGCTCATTAGTTCGTTCATGACCGTGGTCAGGTTGTCGATGGCCGCCACCTTGAGTTCCCCGGTCGACAGGTCGGTATAGGCCAGACCGTAGTGGTCGGGTTGCGGCATAATCAGCGCCGTTAAATAGTTGTTTCGTTTGGCACCAGCCGCACCGGTATCGGTCTGCGTGCCGGGCGTCACCAGTTGGATGACCTCGCGCTTGACCATGCCCTTCGCCAACTTAGGATCTTCCATCTGTTCACAAATGGCCACCTTGTACCCCTGATCCACTAAAATATCGATATAGTTTTGGACGGCCTTATGCGGCACCCCACACATGGGGATTGGGTTCTTGGCGCTATGACTCCGGGTGGTCAGGGTCAGTTCCAGGAGTTGGGAGCCCTTAACGGCATCCTCGTTAAACATCTCGTAAAAGTCCCCCAGCCGGTAAAACAAAAAGGCGTCGGGATATTGATCCTTAATCTTTTGGTACTGAACCATCATTGGCGTTTGTTTTGGTGTACTACTCATGAAAACTGTGTCATCCTTCCATTTTTAGCGCTTAGCTTTGGTACGGGTGTTGCGGACTGATCAGGATCTCGTGAATGGCGGTCGCGTGCCCCGTCTTATCGTTGACGTCGATCACACAGCCGGAGAGGATCCCGGGGCCCTGTTCTTGGACCGTATAGCGGGCTGGTCGTTGATTTTCGAACTTGGTAATCACGCTATCGGCCTGCATGCCTAAGATGCTGTCGGCCGGCCCGGTCATCCCCACTTCGGTCAGAAAGGCCGTCTGGTGGTCGAGCACTTGCGCGTCACTGGTCTGCACGTGGGTGTGCGTCCCGACGACTGCTGAAACATCTCCGGTGAACCGCATGGCAAAGGCTCGTTTCTCACTGGTGACCTCGCCGTGAAAATCGACGAAGACAAACGGCGTGTCGAGTTCATTCACCAGATCCGCCATCATGGCGAACGGGTCATCGACCAGCTGGTTCATGAAGACTCGTCCCTGTAGGTTCACCACGGCCAATGTTTGTTGGTTGACCTTGATCTTAGTCCACCCCTGGCCCGGCGTTTTTCCCGGGAAATTAGCGGGCCGCACCAAGCGGTTGGCGTCGTCGATAAAGTCGAACAACTCGGCGTTATCCCAGGTATGGTTCCCCATGGTGACCACGTCGGCCCCGTCCTTTAAGAGTTGCTTATAGATCTTGTAACTGATTCCCCGGCCGACCGGCGTTGAGTTCTCACCGTTAACGATGGTGACTTGCGGTTTTAAATCCCGCTTGAGTTGTGGCAAATACTCGTGAATCATGGCCTGACCAACGTTGCCGACCACGTCACCAACAAACAAAATACGCATCTTTGTACCCCTATCTTGACGGGCCACTCTAGCGGCGACCCCCGTCGTTATAAATATTGTCTATTTTACCATGCTTTTTTCGTCCATGACGTAAAAAAGCTAGGACCAATTGGCCTAGCTTCTCTGACTTATTTTGCATATTCAACTGACCGAACTTCCCGAATCACGGAAACTTTGACGTGACCTGGGTAATCCAGGTCGCCTTCAATTTGTTTCTTGATGTCGCGGGCCAAGACCACAGCATCTGTATCGGAAATCTTCTCCGGCCGCACAATTACCCGAACTTCCCGGCCCGCCTGAATGGCAAAACTATGATCGACGCCGTCAAAATCATTGGCAATCGTTTCCAGCTTGTCTAAGCGGTGAATGTAACTTTCCAGGGAATCCGACCGTGCGCCTGGTCGGGTCGCGGAAATTGTATCCGCGGTGCTAACCAGTTCCGCAATCACGGACTGCGGTGCCGTTTGGTCTGCTTGAGCCGCAATGGCGTTCACAACGGTCGAACTTTCCCGGTACTTCTTCGCCAGTTCCGTTCCGAGCGTAATGTACGAACTGTCATCTTCGTGCTCTGCAGCGCGGCCAATATCATGTAGTAATCCTGCACGTTTTGCTAACGTAACATCCTCACCGAGTTCGGCGGCTAAGACCCCAGTGATCTTAGCCACTTCAATGGAATGGGCTAACGCATTTTGCCCATGAGAAATCCGGAAATTCAACCGTCCGACGAGTTTGATCAACTCAGGGTGCATGGAATGAATTCCCAAATCAAAGGTGGCCTGTTCCCCGAGTTCCCGGACGTGTTCGCCCAGTTCCTTCTTGGCTTTGGCTACCATTTCTTCAATTCGAGCCGGATGGATCCGCCCGTCTTGAATTAACTTCTCCAGCGCGATCTTCGCGACTTCACGTCGTAACGGATCAAACCCGCTCAAAACAACCGCTTCAGGCGTATCGTCGATAATCAAATCGATTCCGGTCAACGTTTCTAGGGTCCGAATATTGCGGCCTTCCCGGCCAATAATTCGTCCCTTCATGTCGTCGTTGGGTAACGTGACCACGGTAATCGTGGTTTCGGTCACCATGTCGGCGGCACTCCGTTGAATTGCGGAAACAATGAGGTCTTTGGCGTTTGCCTGGGCCGTCTTGCGCGCAGTTTCTTCGCTTTCCTTGATCATTTTCGCCCGTTCCCCGGCCAAAGCCGTTTTGGCTTCGGAAATAATCAGGTCCCGTGCGTCTTCCTGGGAGAGAGCAGCGACGGATTCAACCGCCGTCTGCCGTTTTTCAATCAGTGAGTCTGCTTGTTGTTGTTTCTTAGTCAAATTTTGCTCTTCAGCGCTCAACTTTTTGTCCCGCCGGTTCAAAGCGTTTTCACGCTTCTCCAACGAGTTGTCTTTGCGATCCAGCGTTTCTTCCCGCTGAATCAACCGATCCTCTTGCTTCTGAACTTCGGCTCGCCGTTGCTTGAGCTCCTGTTCAACTTCCGCACGATACTGATGACTGTCCTCTTTAGCACTAAGTAGTGCCTCTTTAGTAGCCGTCTCGGCTTGCTTATGAGCCTCTGCTAACACACCCTTGGCCGTGTACTTAGCAGCGTCTAACTTGCGTTCATGGACGGATTTCCGTAGATAATAACCACCCACGACACCAACAACGATAGCGATGATTGCGAGGATTATGCTTGGAACACTCATGATTCCACCTCCGCATCATCAAAAATGACTAATTAAAAATCAGACTTTTTAAGATGTTTGTATGATAACTGACACAAATTCAATTTTAATAGTTGCCATCAAGCCTGTCAACTAAACTCACCAGAAAGCCGCACGAAGTTCACCGCCGGTCCCTTACCAAACGTCCCGAATGGACCGATTAACGGAAAAGCTACGCTACTAACGCCCTTTATTTCGCATCAATTCAAGATTTCTGGCCAATAAAAAAGGCTTGAGCTCACTGGCTCAAACCATTTTTGTCATTATTTATGCTGGTTAGGTTGAATCACCGTCGCGCCAGAATGACTAGACGTTCCCGGCGTGGTATCCACCTTAGGCGTGGACTTCGCCGCAGGATCCTTGGACGTCGTTGCCTTGGACTCGGTCTTAGCACCGTCCTTGGCCTTGGCCGCCGTCTTAGCGTCCTTAGCATCCTTGGTTTCAGCCGTCTCTGCTTCGTCCGAAACGCCATAAGCCGCCCGCACACGTTGATTGACTTCCGCCATCATGTCCGGGTGATCCGCCAAGTATTGCTTGGCATTCTCCCGACCTTGGCCGATCCGGTCTTCACCGTACGAGTACCAAGAACCACTCTTGTCCACGATGTCTTTTTCCACCGCCATGTCGAGAAGTTCCCCCGTTTGGGAAATTCCGTGACCGTACATGATATCCACTTCGGCCTTCTTAAACGGCGGCGCAACCTTGTTCTTCACAACCTTAATTCGGGTTCGGTTCCCAATCACATCGGTACCGTTCTTGATCTGTTCGGCCCGACGAACTTCCAAACGAATCGTCGCGTAGAACTTCAAAGCACGACCACCGGGCGTTACTTCGGGGTTCCCGAACATCACACCGACTTTTTCCCGAATTTGGTTAATGAACAGTGCAATGGTTTTGGTCTTGTTAATGGTCCCCGATAACTTCCGGAGCGCTTGAGACATTAACCGGGCCTGTAACCCCACGTGGGCGTCACCCATTTCGCCTTCAATTTCGGCCCGGGGAACCAAGGCCGCCACAGAATCGACGACCACGATGTCCACGGCACCGGAGGACACCAGGGCGTCCGTAATTTGGAGTCCCTGTTCCCCAGTATCTGGTTGGGATAACAGTAAATTGTCGATATCGACCCCTAAAGCCGTCGCGTAGGCGGGATCCAGGGCGTTTTCGGCATCAATGTAGGCCGCCGTTCCCCCACGCTTTTGCACTTCGGCAACCGCGTGTAAGGCGACCGTGGTCTTCCCGGATGATTCAGGACCGTAGATTTCTACAATCCGTCCCCGCGGGTAACCGCCGACTCCTAAGGCTACGTCTAAAGCCAACGAGCCAGACGGGACGGTCAAGACCTGTGTCTTGGTATCGTCGCCCATCCGCATGATGGACCCCTTACCGAAGTCCTTTTCGATCTTCTTCAGCGCTTTATCTAACGCCGCTTGTCGTTCGTCAGCCATCCAAATCCTCCTTTAGTTGCTCTTAAATATTCAAGTAATACTATACCGATTTTGTTCCCAGAATGCAAGCGAAAAGAGAACAAAAGTTCCCCTTAATTTTCATTGAGGAGGCTGCGCCGTAACCAGTCCAAACCACTCAAAACGGACCGCATCCGTACATCGCTTCTGGTTCCCGCAAAGTGCATCAGCTTCGCCTGGGGGGCCTGTCCCCGTTGAGCTAACCCTAACCAAACGGTCCCGGCGGGGTGCCCTTCTAGGCTATCCGGTCCGGCGGCTCCCGTGAAGCTGAGTGCCAGATCCGTGTCTAAGAGTTGCCGGGAACGTTCGGCCATTTCTTTGGCCGTCGCTTCGCTCACCACGCCCTGCGTCTCAATAATATCTTGGGGAATTCCTAGCAATTCGTGCTTGGCGCGGTTGGCGTAAGTCACGAACCCACCGGGGAACACCGCCGACACCCCGGGAATCGACCCGATAGTACTCTGGAATTCACCTGCCGTTAAGCTTTCGGCCCCCGTAATGGTCAGGTGGCGGGCAATCAATTGATGAACCACCACGTTGGCTAGACTATTATCATCACCGTACCCGTAAAGGTAATCGCCGACCCGTTCCTTGATGGTGGCCGTCAACTGATTCAGCAGCGTCTCTGCCGAGGCCGTTTCCGTGGTCTGCGCCGTCAATCGTAAGGTCACCTCGTTGCGTTTAGCGTACGGGGCAATCGTCGGGTTCGTCTGCTGGTCGATCAGATCACTCAACTGGGTCACCAGTTGACTCTCCCCGATGCCAAAGAAGCGCAACACGCGCGACGTCAGGTACTCTTGCCGCTGATAGGTGTGCTTTAAGGCCGGCAACGCTTCGTGGATAAACATTGGTTCTAGTTCACTGGGTGGTCCGGGGAGTAACATCATGTCTGCGCCGTGCGGGTCCTGATAGAAGGCCCCCACGGCCATCCCCGTAAGGTTCTTAAGGGGCTGACTACCGGCTAAATACAACGCCTGAAGCCGATTATTGGGCGTCAAAGGGCGTCCCGTCGTGGCAAAGTGCGCCTGAATTTTCGTCATCGCTGCCGCGTCTTCGACCAGTTTGACGCCTAGGAGTTGGGCCACCGTCTGCTTCGTCAGGTCGTCTTTCGTGGGACCGAGGCCGCCGCTGATCACCACTAAATCGCTGCGTGATCGCGCCTGTTCCAACACGGCCGTCAACCGGTCGGCGTTATCCCCCACTAACGAATGGTAATACACTTCAATGCCCGCACTCGCGAGCTCTTGGGCGATAAAGGCCGAATTCGTATCGACAACTTGTCCTAATAAAATTTCCGTTCCCACTGCAATAATTTCCGCTTGCATGGTCACCCCTCCTCAGCAATCTTAAGTAACTCCGTCAAGCATACCATTATTTTTTCGTCGGCCGTTAAAAAAACCTTCCCCGTGAGCAACAACTGGGGAAGGTTTGGTTAAATTCAACTTATTCCGCCGACGATTCCGCAAAGACTTGCCGGTTTTGAACAAAATAATCGATACCCGAGTAGATGGTGAAAAACAGGCAAACGTAGAAGAAAATCAGGGCCATTGGCACGTTGATGGCACCAAAGCCGATGTTGTTTAACAACAACAGAATGATGCCGACCATCTGCGTCGTGGTCTTAATCTTGCCGGGCCAAGCGGCGGCTAGGACCCGTCCTCCGGTTTCCACGACAATCAACCGTAACCCCGTCACGGCTAATTCCCGGCAAACAATAATGGCCACGCCCCAAGCGGGCACGGCATTCATGGCCACTAACAAGATAAAGGCCGTCATGACGATCATCTTATCGGCTAACGGATCGGCGAATTTCCCAAAATTCGTCACCAAATGTTGCCGCCGGGCAATCTGTCCGTCCAAAAAGTCGGTAATGGAGGCGACCGCAAAGATCAATGCCCCCCAGACGTGGGTCACGGGGATGCTGGTCCCTAACCAAGTGACCGTCCCCCAATTCAGGGGCAACACTAAAATCAACAAAAAGATGGGAATCAAAATGATACGCATGATGGTTAACCGATTAGGTACGTTCAAAACCTTTTCCTCCTTCGAATCACTCACAAAAAAAGCGCGCCGATCGTGACGGACCGACCCGCTTTTTGATGGTTACTTAAATTCCAACGTGACTTCTTGAACCTGCGTCGTATTGGTACTTGCACTGCTGCTAGTCGTCGTGGTTCCCGTCGTCGTACTGCTACTACTGCTCGACGCCGTACTCGTGGCCGTGGTCGAACCGAAGTTAAACTTCTTGCCGTTAACGGTCACCGTCGTAACGGGGGCGTTACCGAACTTAAAGGTCACACTCGTCGCGGAACTCGGAATCGTTAGGGTGTGCGACGTGCTAGCGGACAAGGTCCCTTGCCAGGTCGTCGACCCACCTACCGTGACGGACATCCAGCTACTGCCAGTTGCCGCTAACTTCACCGTCCGCTTGCTTGGGGCGTTCTTCATTTCCCAAGTTGACCCGGACGTCGTCGCGCTCAACTGTTTAAACGTTGCCGTCGTGGTTTTCTTCTTGGAAGAAGCCTTCTTCTTCGATGAAGAGCTACTCGACGAACTGGAGGAGCTGCTCCCCGAAACACTGACCGAACTACTGTCGACGTTTTGCTTCGCCGTGGAATGACCGCTCTTTGCGGCCGCCACCCAGATGCCGATCAAGACGACCAGCACCACGACCACGATTCCCGTAATCGGGATCAGGCGCCGTAGCTGTAGCGACCGATCGTCCACCTTACGTTGTTGTGATCGAGTTTCCGGGTTGTTTTCGTTAACCTTATCGACGTATTCCTGTGTCTGCGTACTGGGGAGTGCACTATCAAATTGCTTTAACAGTTCGGCCCCATCCAAATCAACCATGTCAGCGTACTGCTTGATGAACGCCCGGACGTAAAAGTCTCCCGGTAACTCATCAAATTGTTGATCTTCAATCGCAATCAGGTAACGCTTTTGAATCTTGGTTGCCTGTTGCAAGTCGTCTAACGTATACCCCTTGGCAATCCGCGCGTCCTTTAACGTCTTTCCCAGTGTAATTTTGTTGTTCTCACTCATGTTGTAAACTCTCCATCTTATTTCAGTTTTCTCTATTGCAGTATAGCATAGGCGCCGCGTCATTTTCAGCGTCAGCGCCTAGAATTCTGGATTTAACGGTTTCTTAAACCTTCTGGCAAGATGGTCGCCACGGTCTGCCGCCCCTGCGTAAAGAAGGCCTGGGCTAGCGGTAAGAGGTCGTCAAATTGTAGGGCCTCCAGAATAGTTAGTTCATCAAATAATGTGGACCCCGCAAACAACGGTCCCGAATATTGGTTGGCGATGGCTTCCACCGAATTCACGGCCCCAATCAACCGGCCAATCGCCTCACGTTTAACCAGGTCAAATTGAGGTTGGGCCGCTTGTAACTGGGGCAAGACATCGGCTAAGATGGCCTGCATCTCACTCACAAAAAGCTCGGGGTGATCCGTGTCCCCGGCGAGCTGACCGAAGTGTGCGCCTCTTTGGACCAAGAAGTCGTAACCAAAGCTGTCATCGATCACGTTGGCATCGTACAACCGCAAATAATTATCGCTGGTATCGTTGAACAACAGGTCAAAGACTAGAGACAACGCCACGTTATAGCGTAACCCCGCCCGGCCCGCGGGAACGGCATCGTACCCCCGGATTCCCAGACTCACCTTGGGCCGCGTCACGGCCAAGTACCGGGTGGTGTGGGCAATCACTTCATCGGGTGCGGTAACCGGACTGGCCACCCGTTGTAAGGGGCTGACCGGGGCGAAAGTTTTCTTAGCCTGGTTGGTCGTAATCCAGTCTAGCGTTTCGGTTGGCTCAAGTTGGCCGACCAGCACCAAACTCATGTTGCTGGGATGGTAGAAGGTTCGGTAGGCCGCGTAGAGGTCATCGGCGGTAATCTGGTCGATGGACGCCACCGTCCCGGCAATGTCGATACTTAACGGTTCCTTGGGATACAGGTTGCCGATCATCCCAAAGTAGCTTTGCCACCCCGGATCGTCATCATACATTTGAATCTCTTGGCCGATGATGCCCTTTTCTTTATTAACCGTTGCCGGGGTAAAGTAAGGGTCCTGCACGAAGTCGAGTAAGATGTCGAGGTTGGCGTGCAGTTGACTGGTCGTGGCAAACAGGTAGCTAGTCTGCGTGAAGCTGGTAAAGGCGTTGGAACTGGCCCCGTACTGACCGAACAGGTCAAAGGCGTCGTGATCCTTCTTTTCAAAAAGTTTGTGTTCCAAAAAGTGCGCAATCCCGTCGGGGAACCGTACGGCCGACTGTTGACCACGGGGCACAAAGTGATTGTCGATGGACCCGTAGTCGGTGGTCATGATGGCAAACGTCTTGTGAAATCCCGCTTTAGGCACCAACACCACCCGTAGCCCGTTGGCCAACGTCGTGCGGTAGACCGTTTCGCCTAACCGGTCGTAAGCTTGTTGTGTCAACATTAGTCCTCACCTCCGTGTAAGCAATACGTGGCTTGTAACGTGACTCGTTGGGCCACGCGCTGAACGTCGGCCACCGTCACAGCGTCTAACGCGGCCTGCCAATCCGCCAGGGACGTAGTGACGTGGGTCAGCTGAGCGTTTAACCGCCCATCTAACAACCGTTGGGGACTATCTAACACCGTCAAACGGGCGTTACGCAGACTCGCCTTGATTTCGGCTAACAAGTCCGCGGATAGTTCCCCCCGTTGGAGGGTCGCCAATTGTTCGGCAATGATGGTGAGCACCCGTTGTTGATTCTGCGCTTGAATCCCCGTCTGAACGCTAATCGTCCCCGTATACGGACTATAGCTACTGCTAGCGTAATAGGCCAGACTAGCCTTTTCCCGCACGTTGGTGAAGAGCAGCGACAGCGGCGTGCCCCCGAAGACCGCATTAAAGACCACCGTGGCCATGAAGTCCGCGTCGTTACGGTAGACGGGCACCCGGTAAGCCAGGTTCAACTTCGCCTGCGTGACTGGCGCCACGTCATCGCCCACCTGAACGGTCGGTCGGGCTTCCCACTGGTAGTATGGCAGCGTTTCGTGAACTTCTCGCGCCACTAAGGGCCAGGTTGTAAGCGCCGCTTGGGCCCGTTCTGCCGTCACGTCCCCGATCACGGCGACGTGCACGGCATCGTGAGCCAACATGTCGTGATACGTGGTTAGAATGTCGGCGGCGGTCAATTCGCCCAGCGTGGTGATGTCCCCCAAAGCACTCATGGCCTGGGTCGGCTGACCGGCAAAGAGTAACTCTTGGAGCCGACGGTTGGCTAAGTATTGTTTGTCATCGTCCAACGATTTAATCGCCGTCAACAGGTTCTGACGCTGCTGGGTGAAGGTCGTCGGGTCAAAGTGCCCGTTAGGTAACAGTGGGTCGAACAGGACGGCTTGGAGTAACGCCATCCCCCGCTCAAATAGCGGTTGCGTATCCGCGTAACTCGTCAGATACTGTTCGTCCACGACCGAGCAGGTCAAACGCACGATGTGTTGCGTGCCGGCCTTCAGGACCGTGATGCCAAAGTTAGCCCCGTACATGGCGGATAGTTGTCGCGCCAGGGCCGTTTGGGTCGGATACGCGGCGGTACTGGTCTCTAAGACCTGGGCCAATAACGCCCGCGCCGTAATCGCCGTTGCGCGTAAGGGGGTCACGAAATCGACCTTAATGCCAACGGTTTTAAATTGTTTGGTGGGTAACAAATCTAAGGTTACCCCGTCTTTAATGCGTAAATGCACGCGCAATTGCCTCCTTCGCAAAAAACCTAACGAAGTTTAATGATAAGGGAAGCGCCCTGGAAATACAAGCAATCCCCCTACGCAAAAACCGGGGAGACACGCGGTCTCACCCGGTTAATGATTTATTTTTCAGTATTTTTTAGCAACGGCGTATCAACGTTGCTGCCAAACCACTTTTCATTGATTTTTTCGAGCGTCCCGTTGGCGGCTAACCGTTTCATACCCGCGTTAATTTTTCGCCGCATGGTCACGTCACCCTTCCGCAGGCCCACCGCGAACTGTTCCTTGGGGAAATTACCCCGGATGACCCGGTAGTCTTCGGGATGCGCCTGGTGCTTAACGTAGTAGTTCGCGTAGGTGCTATCGATCAGTAACCCCTGAATCCGCCCCGAATTCAGGTCGATAAAGGCGTTGGTGAAGGAATCGTACTGAATCGCACTGTGGTTCTTGATGCGGTTCTTCAAGACCTTCGGGTAGGTATCGATATCGTTATACCCGGACGACCCACTCTGCGCGCCCAAGACCTTGCCCGTCATCCCGGCAAACGAGGTGATGTGGTCCTTCTTTAGCGTAACTAAGACTTGGTCGTTATTCAGGTAAACGTCGGAGAACGCCACCTTCTTGGCCCGTTCCGGCGTGATGGAAAACCCGTTCCAAATCAAATCAATCGTACCGTTGTGCAACTCGGTCGCGTTCATCGACCAGTCGATGGACTGAAAGTCGACCTTAATGTGGTACAACTTGAACACGGCCCGTGCCAGGTCGATATCATAACCGACCAGCTTGCCACTCTTTTGCCGAAAACCCATGGGGACGAACGTATCGTCGAGGCCCACGACCACGTGACCGCGTTTTTGCATCTTGGCCCAGGTATCTTGAGTGTTCGCCCGTTGGGTCACGTTACTGCACCCCGCTAAGCTCAATCCCAGACCAACCAGGAGGCCAAGGCCCAAAAGCCAGCGGGCTACCCGTTTCATCTTCATATGACGTCCTCCTTAGTTTTGCTTGGGTTCTACCCGCAGCATCTGATCGGCGATGTTTTCCGCGAACGGAATATCGTGGGTGACCACGATCTGGGTCATGCCCTCCTGTTTTAAGTTCAAGATAATCTGTTCGACTTCGTGCCGAAGATCCGGATCAAGTGCCGACGTCGGTTCGTCGTAACACAGGAGTTTGGGATGCATGGCCAACGCCCGCACAATGGCGACCCGTTGTTTCTGACCTCCGGATAATTCGTAGGGATACAAGTCCGCCTTGCCATCTAAGTTTAAGCGTTGGAGCAAGTTACGGGCTTCGGTGGTCACGGTCTGAGCGTTCTTTTTCAGCACCATGGTGGGTGCTAAAGTCACGTTTTGTAAGACCGTCAAATTAGGGAAGAGTTGAAAGTCCTGGAAAACCACTCCGATCACGGAATCGTTATCCCGGTTAGTGGCGGGATCAAAAGGCTTGCCGTCCAGGAGAAACTGACCTCCGTCTACCGAAGCCAACCCGCTGATACACCGGAGTAACGTCGTTTTTCCGGCGCCGGACGGACCCACAATGGTTAAGATCTGACCGTCCTGAACGGTCAAGTTCACGTTATCCAGGATGACCTTGCCATCAAATTTCTTGGAAATATTTTTTAGTTCAAGCATATGCTGACCATCCTTTCTCTAACGCCAATAGCTGTAGTGCTTTTCCAACCGGCGTAACACTAACGTGCAGACCGCCGTTAATAACAGGTAGATGACGGCCACTAAGACCATCGGCAGGAGCGTGACGTCACGCGCCATGGCCACGTTACCGGCCCGTAACAGATCGCCAAGTCCGATCACGTAGACCAACGAGGAATCCTTGACCAGGTTGATGACTTCGTTACCAATCGACGGTAAGACGATCTTGACCACTTGGGGAATCACGATCTTGCGTAACGTTTGCCAGTTAGTCAACCGCAAGACCCGGGCACTTTCGTACTGGCCCGCGGGGATGGCCTGTAGCCCTCCCCGGAAGATTTCGGCGAAGTAGGCCGTGTAGTTCAGGATAAAGGCGAACAACGCCGCCTCGTAGCGGGGAAAAACTACCCCAATAATCGGTAACCCGTAAAAAACAAAAATTAATTGCAGTAACAATGGGGTTCCCCGCATCAACCACACGTAAATGTTGATGATCCAGGTTAAAGGCTTAAACCTGGTCATCATGCCTAGCCCCACCAAGATCCCTAAGGGAATGGAAATAATAATGGTCCAAAAGAAAATCGATAACGTCATTCCGGTTCCGGAAATCAGTGAGGGTAAAATTTCGCTAACGTAGTGCATGCCTATTCCTCCTTCTCAACTAAAAAACGCCCACTTGGAACTTAATCCAAGAGGACGTTTGACCGCGGTGCCACCTCAATTTTCGACGGGCTCACGCCACGCCGACTCAGGGAGTTGCTCGCACCGCCAGAGCCCCCGAAATTAAAAAACGCCCTCCTAGACCCAATAGATCTAGAGGACGATCACATCGTGGTTCCACCCCTGTTCGTTGGTCTATCACTAAACCAACCTCAGTGAGTTGCAAGCAACTCCAGCGATAACGGGCTAACCCGAATCATCCTACTCAATCTTCAGACGACCAACTCACAGATGTGCTTCACGTCATCAGCGACACCCGTTTCCATCATCGGGGCTTTCTGTCGTCACACTGATTCGCTACTCTTCTGCTCAACGTTTTGATTCATTGCCAATATACTACGATTTTTTGACAGGACCGTCAACCCCAATTGCCAAGATTGTAGCGAAGATTGCCACTATCCACCCGGTTTTAACCAAGTAAAAGGCCGGTCCCATCCCGGTCCCGGCCTCTTCATAACTTTTTTAACCGCGATGGAACCAGTTGCTGACTCGGTGCCAAAAACCGGGATCCTCTTGGTCTTCTAACTTCATCAACGGCACGGTCTCGCCTTCTAAGCGACGAGCCACGTTCCGGTACCCCTGTGACGCGGGATTATCCGTATCCATGACGATGGGCTCACCCTGATTCGACGTGGTAATGACCGCATCGTCGTCGAAGATGATGCCCAACAGTTCGATGCCCAGGTGGTGGGTAATCTCGTCGATATCCATCATGGTCCCATCCTGCATCATGTTCCGCCGAATCCGGTTAATCAGTAACCGGGGCGCTTCAACTAACGGGTGTTGTTCCAACAACCCCACGACCCGGTCGGCATCGCGCACCGCCGAGATTTCTGGCGTGGTGACCACGATGGCGGCATCCGCCCCGGCAACGGCATTCATGAAGCCCTGTTCAATTCCTGCTGGACAGTCGATCAACACGTAATCGTATTCGGGCTTGAGCTCGTCCACAATGGCCTTGACCTGTTCCGGTTTCAACGCCGTTTTATCGGTATTCTGGGCGGCCGGCAACAAGTAGAGCTTGTCGTCAAACCGCTTGTCCTTGACCAACGCTTGGGGTAATTTCGCCCGTCCCGTCGCCACATCCACGATATCGTAGATGATCCGGTTGTCCAACCCTAAGACCACATCAAGGTTCCGCAGGCCGATGTCTAAGTCCATCAAGCAGACCCGTTTACCCATCAAGGCCAACGCGGTCCCAATGTTGGCACTGGTCGTGGTTTTGCCGACGCCCCCCTTACCAGAGGTGATCACAATTGCTTTTCCCATTCTAAATTCCTCCGATCTGGTTATAGAGCTTGGGGTTAATCTTCTTCAACTGATCGAGGTTGCCGTACGACAACACGTGTAAATCGTTGACGTAAGCGACCGTCTGTTGTGAAGCGGTCAGCTCGCCTTGTTCCACAATATCAAACTGTTCGGCGATACGCACCTGTTGCGCGGTTTGCAAATTCCCCATCACCAGTTTTGACTCGTCATCGGGATAGCCGGCCTGTAAGATGCCCGTCACGTTACCCATCGAGAAGATATTCCCCGTGGTACAGAGTTTACCACCCTCATGGATGGTGCCCAAAAACAGGACGTCGCCTTGCATGTGAACGTCCTGTCCGTTACGAATTACTTTGCTCAATAAATGAACGTTTTCCCGTTCTTTCAGTTGAAGGGCGTCTGCAATCGTCATGACGTTGGCCGTAATTTTATGAATTTTAAACCGGGGGTACTGTCCCACCAGTTGCTCGATTCGGTGTTTCTCATCGGCCGTTAAGATCCGGTCTTCCGTCAAGACATCTAACGAAACCTGTTCCGTCGGCGCCTGAGCATCCGCCTTTAAATTCTCCAACAATGTTTTCAAATCGACCATGACTTGGTCCAGACTTGCGGACTGTTTAATCACCAAGTCATAACCGTCTTGCGTTCCCCGTAATACGGCAGCTTGCATAGCGTTCGTTCCCTTCAACCTATTTTAACCAATTGTACACCCACCGGATGGGGAAATATAACACAACAAATAGCGCCAAGTTTAAGGCTAACGTTGGTCCGAGGGTCGTCACCAAGAAAGTGCTCCCCGCCATACTGGTTAAATGCACCATGCGACTCGCCAGATACCCCAGCGTCTCGACCACGGTAATGTCGATGAAGTAAATCAGTAGACCACTCAAAAAGTTGGGACTGATATACGCCACCAACAACCGGGTCAGATAGACCACTAACGGAAAGATGAACACGTAGACGCCAAAAATTCCCGTGTAGTACAGGTCAAAAATGGCCCCGGCCGCGGCAGCCCACCGCGCGATTGGAATGTCGTATTGGTCTTCAAATAAGACGGCTGCGATTAACCACAGGACGACTAAATGACTCACCATCGTAGCCGAGGGCCGAAAGAGGTGCGCACTAAAAATCTGACTGATGGACCCGTCTAGAAACAACATGAGTAACAACCCGATGGGAAACCCGAACCGTAATTTAGATAATCGGTACACGCGTCGTCCCCCCTATTGTTTCGTCACGGCAACCGTCACGATGTTTAAGTCGCTCAAATCGGTTGCGGGCGTGATGTACAGTTTTGTCGACAACCCGTAGTCGTCACCACTGGCTTTCGCCACTTGACCCACGTACAGGCCCTTAGGCGTCACGCCACCTAACCCACTGGTCACGACCTTATCACCCTTACTGATCTTGGCCTTAGTCGTGATATTGTTCATGGTAATCTGACCGGAGTCCGCGTTAAACCCGCTCAACACCCCGTTGACCGTCTTACCAGACTTGGTGGTAATTTGAACGGCAAACCGGTTCGCCGAATCGTTGTTATCCGTGATCAATTCAACCTTGGAATTGGTCTTGTTGACCTCGGCGATTCGGCCCACGAGTCCCGAACCGGACATAACGGGCATGTTCTTGACCACGCCGGCCGAGGAGCCCTTGTTAATGACCACTTGGTTTTGCCAAGACGATGGGGTCCGCGTAATCACGGCCGCCGAGATCGCCGAATAGTCGGTCAGAGAATCGTTGAGCTTAACCTGTTGCTTTAACTGCTTATTCTCTTTAGCGAGGGTTTGGTCCCGGACCTTAGTTTGAGCCAGTTCACTGACCTGTTTTTTCAACTGCTGGTTTTCTTGATAGGTGTTGAGGAGTTCTGAAATCGAACTCACGGAGCCACTTAGGCCGTTAGCCGGTAAGGCCACGATCCGGTCAGTCAGGCCAACAATGTCGTTACCGAACTGCTGAATCAGCGGTGGTGTCGAGCGCTTGTTCCGAACCGCGACGGACACCGTCATCAAAGCAAAGCTAACAATCAAGCAAACAATGATGATCACCAATCGCCGATTGAAAGAAAATTTCTGCATGTTTGACCTCCATCTTGTTTATCCGGTTGCCCAACGGTGACGGACAAACCGGTAACAATAAAGAAGCGGGAAGCTGCCTTCCCGCTAGTCCCTATTTTTTCTTCATGACATCGATACTCTTTAAGGACTCACCGGTACCGGCTGCCACGCAATCCAGCGGATCGTTTGCAATGGAGACGGGAACCTTGGTTGCATCAGCAATCACTTCAGATAAGTTTTTAAGCAGCGCACCGCCACCCGTTAACACAATCCCGTGATCGATGACGTCGGCCGCAATTTCAGGAGACGTTTCTTCCAACGTTTCCTTGATGGCCGTAATCACACTTTGGACGGGTTCTTGAATAGCCTTTGCCACGTCGACGGCAGAGACTTCAACGGCCTTAGGTAACCCAGTCACTAAGTCGCGGCCCCGAATCGTGGCACCCTTAATTTTTTCGGCGTCGGTCACGGAAGCGGACCCAATGTCCATCTTCAACTTTTCAGCCGTCCGTTCCCCGATCAACAGGTTGAAGTTAGTCCGTACGTACGTTGCAATCGCGTCATCCAGCTTATCCCCGGCGACCCGAATGGAACGGCTAGACACGATCCCACCTAAGGAAATCGTGGCGACATCGGTGGTCCCACCACCCATGTCGACCACCATGCTCCCGGTTGGGTCCATGACGGGTAGTCCGGCCCCAATGGCTGCAGCAAATGGTTCTTCAATCACGTAAGCGTCACGTGCACCGGCGACCCGCGTTGCGTCAATCACGGCCCGCTTTTCAACTTCCGTTACGCCGCTTGGCACACAAACCATGACGTAAGGCTTACCGCCAGAACGACCCACCGTCTTTTCGATGAAGTACTTCATCATGGCGACCGTGGTATCGTAATCCGCAATAACCCCATCTTTCATGGGCCGAATTGCAACGATACTAGCTGGCGTCCGACCAATCATTGCCCGTGCGTCTTCACCAACGGACACAATTTCGCCAGACTTTGTGTTCTTGGCGACAACGGAAGGTTCGCGTAGAACGATTCCCTTACCGTCAACGTAGACAATCGTATTGGCGGTACCCAAATCGATTCCAATATTTTTCGTTCCTAATCCGAACACTGTGTTTCATCCCTTCATTGTCAACAAAATATATTAATGGATTTTTGTCTTATTCATTGATAGACGTATTATAACATACCTATCTACGTGAAAACACGTCGTCACCGTTAAGAATACCGAACTTTCCAACAGAAAGAAATAGCAAAAGGTGATTTTAATTAGATTTTAAGACTTCGACTCATTTCCCCGGTAGCTCGCGGTTCGGCGCCCCTTTCACGCGTTAATTTTCTGCAGGAGCGTCCTTAAAGTAATGCCGGACTTCCGAGATGAAGTATAACGACCCCGTCAACAGCAACAGGTCCTCGGCCGACATGGTGTTTAAGGCCTGTTTTAAGGCTGCCGGCCAGTTGGGGGCCATGGTCATGCGCTCGGACTGGGCCGCCGCGGCTTCCAATTCGGTAGGCGTCGCCGCACTCCGTTTTCCCGGGCCACTGAACTGCGTCACAATCAGGTGGACGTTGGGCACCGTAAGTAAGGTCTGGACCATCTGACCGTACTGTTTATCGGCCAAAACGGCCAACACAATGTACACGTCGTTCGTCGCAAAATGGCGCCGTAGCAGCTGCACTAGCTCCACCATGGCTGGCTCGTTGTGGGCCCCGTCAATGGCGATGAGCGGTTGGTTATTTAACCGTTCAAACCGACCGGGCCAGGCCGTATGCGCCAAGCCGTGACGAATCGTGGTCACCGAACTCGTGAGTCCTTGTAGCCGCTGATAAGTCGTAAACGCGGTCAGCGCCGTCGCGGCGTTATCAATCTGGTAAGGCCCTAACAGGTCAATTTGCAGGTGGGGCACCTTCAAGGTACCGTACTGGTAGGCGAACCGCTCCCCCCACTGGTCTTCGGGTTGATCGGTGACCTGAAAGTCCCGGCCCAAAGCTACGACCTGAGTGTGGTTGCTGGTAGCGGTTTGGTCCATCACGGCTAGGGCGTCCGGGGATAACCGGCCGCACACCACGGGAACGTTAGGCTTAATGATTCCCGCCTTTTGGGCCGCAATCTTCGGAATCGTGTCCCCCAGGATTTTCATATGATCCAGCCCAATCGTGGTAATCACCGATACGAGGGGCGTGATGATGTTGGTCGAGTCGTACAGGCCGCCCAGTCCCACCTCAACCACCACCACGTCGACTGGGTGGGTGGCAAAGTAACAAAACATCAGGGCCGTATCGATTTCAAACTCGGTCGGGCCCTTCTCAGCCAACTCGGCGTCCAACTGTTGCACAATGGGCTGCACCCGGTTAACCAAGTCAACCAGGTTGTCATCGCTAATGGGTTGCCCATCGACACTGATCCGTTCGTTAAACCGGGTGATGAACGGTGAGGTAAACGTCCCCACGGTATTCCCATCGGCCATTAATAAGTCACGGAGAAAGGCCACGGTCGAGCCTTTACCGTTGGTCCCCGCCACGTGAATCATCTTGAGGTGTTCCTGGGGATTTCCTAAAAGTTCCATGAAGTGCCGCATCCGTTGTAACGTCGGGGCCTTTTTAAACTGGTCGCGACCGTGAATGAAGCGTAACGCTTCGGCATACGTTGTGATCAAAACTACCTACCTCCCGCTAAATTCTCTGTATTTCAGTGTAGCAGATTTTAGACCAAACCGTTAACGCCAAAAAGTCCCCGTCCCTGGTTACGACCAGAAACGGGGACTTACTATGGTTAATGAGCTAACCAGGAACTAGTTAGTAGTTCGTTTAGAGTTGAGCGTTGATTTCGGCTAACCGTTCCTGCGTCGCGGCTAACTTCTTTTCGTTATCCGCTTGCTTTTCCCGTTCGGCGTTAACCACGTCTTCGGGTGCGTTGGCCACGAAACGTTCGTTACCCAGCTTCTTAGTTGCCCGTTGGACTTCGGCCGTGTACTTAGCCACTTCCTTGTCCAACCGTGCCGCCTCTTCCTTGAGGTCCACCAATTCAGCCAACGGTACGGAAATTTCAGCAGACGTGATGACCGCCGTCATGGCTAACTTCGGTGCCACCAAGTCAGCCCCAATTTCTAAGGCCTTCGGGTGAACGAACCGGTCGATGTAGTCGCGGTTGTTGTCGAAGACGGCCTGTAACTTCGCGTCGCTGGTCTTGATCTGTAAGTCGATTGGAGTAGACATTGGCGCGTTAGCTTCCGCCCGAATGTTTCTGACCGCCTTGATCAAATCAATCAAGCTGGTCATGTCGTTTTCGGCCGTCGCGTCGTCAAAGTCGGGGTGATCAACCGGGTAAGCGGCGGTCACTAAGGACTTACCATCGTGCGGCATGGCTTGCCAGATGGCTTCCGTCACGAACGGCATGATCGGTTGTAAGAGCCGTAACGTCTGGTCTAAGACGTAGGCTAACAGGTCCTGCTTAACGGCCTTGGCCGCTTCGTCGTCCCCCGTCAAGACACTCTTACTCATTTCGATGTACCAGTCACAGAAGTCGTTCCAGATGAAGTTGTACAAAGCACGGCCCGCTTCACCGAAGTCGAACTTGTCGAACATTTCGGTGACGTGCTTGACCGTGGCGTTCAAGCGACTCAGGATCCACTTGTCGGTCAAATCCCACTGATCCTTAGCTGGGACGACTGGCTTAGTATTCGGCCCCAAGTTCATGATCACGAACCGACTGGCGTTCCAGATCTTGTTAATGAAGTTCCAGGCCGCGTCCATCTTCTTGTAACTGAAGCGGACGTCTTGACCGGCCGTCGAGCCCGTCGACAAGAACCACCGCAAAGCGTCGGCCCCGTATTTCTGGATGACGTCCATCGGGTCGATCCCGTTGCCGAGTGACTTACTCATCTTGCGACCCTCTTCGTCGCGAATTAAACCGTGCAGCAAGACGTGTTTAAACGGCCGCTGACCGGTAAATTCAAGGCTTTGGAAGATCATCCGAGAAACCCAGAAGAAGATGATGTCGTAACCGGTGACCAGGGTACTGGTTGGGAAGTAGCGTTGGTAATCGGCGCTATTTTCGTCCGGCCAGCCCATGGTGCCAAACGGCCACAGGGCACTGGAGAACCAGGTGTCCAAGACGTCTGGATCGCGGTCCCAGTTTTCGGGATCCTTCGGCGCCGTTTCGCCGACGTAGATTTCACCGGTCTGCTTATGGTACCACGCTGGGATCTGGTGACCCCACCATAGTTGCCGTGAGATGACCCAGTCGTGGGCGTTATCCATCCACTGCATGAAGGTGTGTTCGAACCGCTTGGGCACAAAGTCTACGGCGTTATCGCCCTTTTGGTTGGCCATGGCCTTTTCGGCGAGGGGCTGCATCTTCACGAACCATTGTGTCGACAAGCGAGCTTCAACTTGGACCCCGGTCCGCTCGGAATGCCCAACGGAATGGACGATTGGGTCAACCTTTAGCAATAAACCTTGGGCGTCGAGGTCGGCGACCATGGCCTTCCGGGCTTCGAACCGGTCCATGCCGTTGTATTTACCGGCCTTCTCGTTCATGCTGGCGTCTTCGTTCATGGTGTTGATTCGTTCCAGGTTGTGCCGGTTACCGACTTGGAAGTCGTTCGGGTCGTGGGCGGGCGTAATCTTCACCATCCCGGTTCCAAATTCGGGATCCACGTACTGGTCCGCGATGATCGGAATTTCCCGGTCAGCTAACGGTAAGATCACCTTAGTGCCCACTAACTCTTTGTAACGTTCGTCACCCGGGTTAACGGCCACGGCCGTGTCCCCCATCATGGTTTCCGGCCGCGTCGTGGCAATTTCAATGTAGTGCTTGCCGTTAAAGGTTTGGTCCTTATCGGCAAACGGGTACTTCACGTGGTAGAAGGCGCCCTTGTCGTCCTTGTGAATCACTTCGATGTCGGACAATGCGGTCCGGGCTTGCGGGTCCCAGTTGATGATGTACTCGCCCCGGTAGATCAGGCCCTGCTTGTACAACGCCACGAAGACCTTTTTAACGGCGTCGGAGAACCCTTCGTCCAGAGTAAACCGTTCCCGGGAGTAGTCTAAGGACAACCCCATCTTGGCCCATTGCTGGTGAATGGTGTCGGCGTATTCGTCCTTCCATTCCCAGACCTTCTTGATGAATTCCTCCCGGCCTAAATCGTAACGGGAAATCCCTTGTTCACGCAGTTTGGCTTCCACCTTCGCCTGCGTGGCGATACCGGCATGGTCCATCCCCGGTAACCACAGGGTGTCGTAGCCCTGCATCCGCTTTTGCCGGATCAACATGTCCTGTAACGTGGTGTCCCAGGCGTGACCCAAGTGCAACTTCCCCGTGACGTTCGGTGGTGGTAATACGATGGAATACGGTTTAGCCTGCGGGTCACCGTTGGGTTTAAAAACGTCTTCGTCCAACCAAGTCTGATACCGGCCCGCTTCAACGGCGGTTGGGTCATACTTCGTCGGCATTTCTACTGGCTTGTCTGCCATAATGGTCATATCCTTTCTCTTTGCCGGGCACAATGGCACGAAAAAAAGCTTCGTCCTAATCTCATATTAGGACGAAGCTTCCTTCGCGGTACCACCTAAATTGGGCGGTTAAGCCCCACTTATCTTCGTTGTTAACGGAGTGTGCTCCGGTACCGACCTACTTATCATGCGTTCAGTCGATCAGCTCACAAGTTACTTTCCCGATGACCCCTTCACCACGTCTCAGCACCCGTGATTCTCTGCCTCAAGTGGTCACCGTTACTCTCTTGCTCACAGCTAGTTACTCTGTAGTGTACTCAATTTTAGGCTAAGCGTCAACTCGAGGCACTAATTTTTCCAGTGCCGTGAGGGCGGCTAAGTAGTCGGGTTCTTCGGACTGTTCAATCACAATTTGCCGGTAAACGATCTTTCCGGTTTCGTCAATGATCCAGATGGACCGCGCCAGATTTCCGGCGTTGGGCACGTATAACCCGGTTTCGTAACCGAAAGAGAGTTCCTCATCGGATAATAGCGTCACGTTTTGGACCCCTTCGGCCGCACACCATCCGGTCTGCTCCGCCACGGAATTATTGGACACCGTGTAGAACTTGGCCGCCGGATAATGGTCCGCCTGTTGCACAAATTTCCGGGTTTGCAGCGTGCAAACTGGGGTATCCAAATCGGGAACGACACTAATTAGGCTCACCTGGCCAATTAGATTGGCCGTCTTCACCTTGTTATTCTGTTGATCAAACAGCTTAAACTTAGGTAACTGATCCCCTACTTCGGGGAGATCGCCCGTTAAGGCCATCTTCTTACCGAGTCTCGTGACATCCACACAGATCACTCCTTAATGTTTAACCGGTCGCGACCGGCTATTAAGTTAATTATGACGCAGAGAGCGCCTAAAAAACAAGTAATTTGAAGGATAAATTCAGGTTAATTTCCGGATTTTTAGTCTAGGATTGAGGGCCCGTTGTGGGGGTCAACCGCACGGCGTTAATCAGGATTTGTGCCCCGCTCACCATGGCGGTGTGGTCAAACGTCATCCCCGGCACGTGTAAGCCCGGGATCAGCCCACAGCCGAGTCCCAGCATGGTACTGCGCTTCGCCAGCCCGTCGTAGGCGTAGAAGTGAAAGTCGTCGCCTCCCTGAGTCGGCACCGGGGCCACTAACCCGTCGGTCCCCAAGACCGCCGTGATGGCCTGGCCCATCGTTTCAACCGCTTGCGGGTCGGGAAGCGCTGCCGGCGACAGGTCGTTACCGTCTAAGGTCACCTGAATATCGCCAGTTGACACCGCCCGCATCGCTTGAAAAGCCTGGTCTTGCAGCTGATCCATTAACGCATTGGTGCGCGCCCGTAGATCTACGGCAAAGGTCCCCTTGTCCGGCACAATGTTGGAAGACTCCCCGGCCTGAAACATCGTGGTCGTCACCGAATACGGTGACTCGGTATCGAGTTTGATCCGCTTAAAGCGTTCGTTGAGGGTGCTAAATGCGTCGATCACGTTAGCCCCCAACCAAGGGCGGCCGGCGTGGGCCGTCTTACCGGTGATGGTCACCCAGTAGGTCCGCGTGGCGATGTCGGGTAAGATGGCCTCGGCCTGGTGGTCGGCCACCTCACTGTCTGGGCACACGTGCAGCCCGTACAACACGTCGAGTGGGCCGAGTAAGCCGCTTTGAATCACCTTCTCCGCTCCGGTCACGGTTTCTTCGGCGGGTTGAAAGATCACCTTGAGCGTTCCCGGTAACTCGTTCGGGTGGGTCGCAAAGTAGGTCACGACCGCCAGCACGATGGCCATGTGGGCGTTGTGCCCGCAGGAGTGTAACACCTGCGTTTTTCCTTGGTAAACCTGCTTTAACGCGTCGATATCCGTTCGTAACCCGATGGTTAGTGGTTGACCCGGATTTAGGGTCGCAATCAATCCCGTCATCTTTGGAAACCGTTGATAGGTCACCCCCAGTTGATCTAAACGCTGGGCTAGATAGGCCGTGGTGCGTACTTCCTGAAAGGCGATTTCCGCGCGGGTTCCTAATTGGTCAAAGTCGTGATAAATTTGTTGTTCGTTTACTGTAATCGGATCAATCATCCGAATCCCTCCTATTGCTGACTGGTCTTGTAAGCCGTTTTTAACGAAATACCTTGGGCCGCCGCGTAAGTCACCCCTTTGAGTTGCGGATTATTGAGCCGGGCGATTTGGCCTTGATTCAGGACCGCCACGGCTTGATCGGTCATGGCAATCTGGTTGGCCTGCTTAAAATCGGCGTAGCGTTGCGGCGCGTTGCCGGCGTCCGTTCCGTTGGCGCGGGTGTAAACTCGGTCGAAAGCGGCGTTGGAATAGCTACCGGCGTTGTTGTAATTACCGGTATTCAACAACTGAAAAAATTCATTGAGTTCCGGATAAGACGAGATCCAGTTGGAAAAGCCAATGTCGTAGCCCTGCTTCTTTTGCATGGTGGTGATGGCTTGGACCTTGGGTTGTACGTTAACCTTTAAGTTCAGCCCCTTTAAATACTTCTCCGTGTTGGCCTGCACGTATTCGGCGGTATTTTTGAAGGTGTCCACGTCGTAGCAGACCAGGTTCAACGTCAGGTGCTTCACGCCTAGTTGTCGCAAGCCTTTCGCCCAGTAGCGTTTGGCCAGTTGTGGGTTATACGCCACGGCACTGGCAACCTTCGCCTCTTGGGTGAAGTCTTGACCGGTTCGGGGGTTCTTGGCGATATCGGCCGGGGCCATCCCCGTGGGGACCTTAGCCCCGTTCTTCAACACGTCGTCCACTAGGCTTTGCCGGTCGATGGCTAACGAAATGGCGCGCCGAACGTTGCGGTTGCGCATGGCTCGGTGATTGAAGTTGTAGGCCAGATAGTCGGTCTCCCCGCTGGGATAGGTCAAATAGCCGGGATTGGTCTTTTCCTGGGCGGCCTGTTGCCCGGATAACACAACGTTATCCAGCTTCTTGGCTTGGTATAACGACAGGGCCGTCTGAGGCGACTTGGCGACCTGAAACTTAATGGTGGCTAGCTTCACATGCCGTCGGTCCCAGTAAGTCGGGTTCTTCTTCAACGCCCAACTAGTTGACGAGGCCGTCCAGTTCTGAACGGTAAACGGCCCGTCGTAAACCGTCTTGCTGGCTGAGGTACCGTACCCCTTCCCGTACTTGGCCACGGCTTTGGGATTCAGCGGGAGAAACGGCGCGGAGGCGACCAAGTACTTGAAGTACGGTGTCGGCGCCGTCAGCGTCACCTTTAACGTCGTTGAGTTAACGGCTTGGACCCCTAATTTCTTGGCGGATAACTTCCCGTTTTCAATGGCCTTAGCATTCTTAAGCGGTAAGAACTGGTAGGCGTGAGCCGCCTTGGTGCTCGGCGTGACCGCTCGGCGCCAGGTATAGACGAAGTCGTTGGCCGTCAACGCGTCCCCGTTGCTCCACTTCAATCCCTTGCGTAGGTGGAAGGTGTAGACGGTTTGGTTGGCCGTGGGGGTCACGATGGCCGTGGCCAAGCCCGGTTCGACCGTGGTACTGTTTTTCATTCGGTACAGGCCCTCTTCGGCGTTGTTGATGGTTTCTAAGGCCCCCACGTCCGTGATCATGGTCGAATCTAACGATGAAATATCGGCCTGTTCCATGATGGTCGCACTTTGCTGGGGACTCGCAGCCGCCGTGCGACCGCAGCCCGCTAACGCGAGGCTTCCGACTAAGACGACACCGATTCCGACAAAACGTTTTAATTGATTTGGCATAAGGCTTTCCTCCTTGATGACTGACGCTCTTCTGACTGCCAGTCCTGTCCCGACAACGATTAATTGTGCAGACTATGGCCCATATGCCGCTGATGTCGCTTCTGCTCGGCAAGATTCGCGATTAAATTAAACATCATCAATTGAAACATTTAGTCATCATCCTTTCTCTAACAAAAAAGTCCCCGCAAAGACGTTAATCTTTGCGAGGACGGCTCAATAGCGTGGTTCCACCTCTGACTTCGTAATGACCTCACAGCCATTACCTCAATGAGTTTTCAAAAAAACTCCCCCCGGTTAACGGTGGGGACCGTTCACTCCTACTAAGCGTGACCCGTTCAGACTGACTGCTGGTAGCTGTGGTTCAATTCTGGTTTCACCCTTTCAGCCGTACGGGTGATCTCTTAAGGTTAGAATTTACTTTGACTACTCGTTGCATTTCTAATTTAAAATTCATTTTAGGAGTTTTTAACGAATTGTCAAGGGGTATCTGGACGTTCTTAAGCGGAATAAACCCGCTTAAATCTAACTAAATCAACTCTCGTTGCAATATGAGAACTTTTTAATAATAAAAAGCCTGGGTAAAAATCCCAGGCTTTCTTGATGGTTATTCATGATTTTAAAATCGGCGTGTTGCGGTTAGAGGAGCTCCGCAAAAACGTCTTCGTTTTGGTTCAGGAAATTGTCGCCCGGCCGGATTTCGGTAATCGTAATCCCGTCTAGTGCTTCCTTCATCAAGCCCTCCACGTCGATGTTCTTTTCGAACTTCCGCGATTTTTCGAGATCCGGCCGCGTCTTCGGTGCGGGCGGCGTGAAAATCGTGCAGCAGTCTTCGTATGGTAAGATCGACAGCTCATAGGTGTCAATATCCTTGGCTACCTTGATGATCTCCGTCTTATCCATCGACAGTAGTGGCCGCAGAATTGGCATCGACGTAACGTCGTTAATCGCCGCCATGCTTTCCAACGTCTGTGAGGCCACTTGGCCCAACGATTCCCCGTTGAAGATTCCCTTGGCGTGCCGCATTTCGGCCACGGCCACGGCTAAACGGAGCATCATCCGCCGTTGAATGGTCATCAAATACCCTTCTGGCACGGCTTCCTTGATGGTTTCTTGAATCTTGGTGAATGGCACCTGGATGAACTGAATGCCCCCGGAATACTTGGCCAGTTTAGCGGTCAATTCCTTGGCCTTGGCTAAGGCTTGTTCGGAGGTGTACGGCGGACTGAAGAAGTGGACCATGTCCAGCTTCACGCCCCGGCGCATCCCGTAGTATGAGGCCACCGGCGAATCAATTCCCCCGGACAACATCATCACGGCCTTGCCCCCGGTGCCAACGGGTAAGCCCCCGGCCCCCTGGACGGTTTGACCCGAGATAAAGGCCCCGTTCATCCGGATTTCGACCCGGAGTTCCAGATCGGGATGCTTCATCTTGACCTGGATGCCGGGCACATTATCCAATACCACGCCCCCCAACAAGTCGTTGAGTTGGTAGGTGTCGTAGGCAAATTCCTTGTCTTGACGCCGGGTGTTGATCTTAAAGGTCATCCCCGGTTGAAAATCTTCCTTGGCCATGGCGACCACGGCGGCCTTGATGGTGTCGAGGTCCTTTTCGACCTTGACGGCGGGCGAAAAGTTTTCGATCCCAAACACACCCTTTAGGCGATCCATCACGGCGGCCGAATCGGCGCCGTTCAAGGTCACGTGTAACCGGTCGTGTTGAGCCCGAACTTCGAGGGTTTCAAAACTGCTGAGCGCCTTACGGACGTTGTGTCCCAGTTGCTTGATAAAGTCCTTTTTGTTCTTGCCCTTCGTCGACAATTCGCCGTAGCGGACCATAATTTCGCTATATTCCATTGCGCGACCCCTTTCGTGATTTAGCGTAATTTCGCAAATTGTTGGTAGAGTTGGTCAAAGACCCGGTTGAATTCCTCGGCTTCCGCCAGGGTGTTGTGTTCGTCTAACGAGATGCGCACCGCACTGGTGGCCACCCCTTCGTCGATTGCCATGGCTTGTAGCGTACTGGATTCAACGTGCTTCTTCGACGAGCACGCACTGGTCGTCGAAATGTAAATATTGTGTTCCTCAAACGCGTGCACAATAGTTTCTCCTCGCACGCCCTCGATGGCAAAACACAGAATGTGCGGGGCGAAGACGGGTAAATCCTTGGAAAAGATCGTCACGTGCGCAAAGGTTTCAATGTGGTGCAGAATGGCTAACCGAATCTCGCGTTGCCGTTGGACCTTGGCGGTTTCATCGGTCAACAGCATCCGCAAGGCCTTGGCCATTGCGGCGATGGCGGGCAGGTTTTCGGTCCCGGAACGCAGGTTACGTTCCTGACCCCCACCGGCCATTAACGGCGCAATTTTACGGCCCTGTCGCTTGTACATGAAGCCAATGCCCCGGGGTGCGTGGAACTTATGGCCCGAGAAGGTCACAAAGTCGACCCGGTCGTTAAAGATTAGGTCGGCTAAGCCCTTCCCAATCCCCTGCACGGCATCGATGTGCCAGTGGATCTTCGGAAAGTCGCGCATCACGTCGGCAATTTCGGCCAACGGTTGTACGGCCCCGATTTCGTTATTCACCGCCATGGTGGACACCAGGATCGTGGTCGGTCGAATGGCGGCCCGTAAGTCGTCAGCGGAGACCCGCCCGTTCGCGTCCACCGGTAAATAAGTCACTTCAAAGCCCAGCTGTTTCAACTGTTCCATGGAGTTGTGCACGGCGGGATGTTCGACCGCCGTGGTGATCAGGTGGTTCCCAAATTCACGTTTGGCCATCGCGGTGCCCTTGATGGCCCAATTATCGCCTTCGGTGCCCCCACTCGTGAACAAGATTTCACTCAGTTTGGCCCCGATTAGATCGGCAATCTGTTGACGCGATTGTTCGAGGAGGTTAAAGGCCTGTTCCCCAAAGTTGTGCAAACTAGACGGGTTCCCCCAGTAGTTGGCACTGACCTTGGCATAGGTATCGACAACCTCCGGCGCGGCCTTGGTGGTCGCACTGTTATCAAAATAAATCATGCTGAACCCTCTTATCTTTTTCTATTGGTTCGACTCCGATAGAAATTCTCACTTATTATAAACACATTCTGAAAATCCCACAAGCCTTGCGCCGCGACTCCCAACAAAAAACGCTAATTTTTCGTAAGTTAACTCGCGAAAATTAGCGTTGCGGTTTTATTTTGATTGGTCGTCTGGTTGCGGTTTCGGCTTACCCTTACGTTGGTAATACGCATCCTCTAACCGTTTATACGAGCCCGGTTCGACCTGGTCCAAGACCGTGGCAATCGTTTCTAGGGCCTTTGCATACTGGTGGTCCTGTTCGAATAACTGCTTAGCCTGTTGACTCGCTTGTGCCACATCGGCGTGGCTGGCCTGATAGCGGTTGGCGTATTGCAGGAGTTGTTCCGCCAATTCGGCACTATCCAACAAGTCGTCGGTCTTTTCGCCCAACGTATCCAAGTCCGTTTGGATGATCAATAACTGCTTGGTAATTTTTTCCATGTCGATCTGCGGTTGGTCCATGTCCGTGGCCAATTGTTCAACCTCGTCACGCACCACGAAGAAGTAGTCCAGGTAATCCTGCGGTACCCCCGGTAAATTCAAGTTTTCGACCTGTCGCCGTAAACTATGTAATTTAAAATCAAATTGGCGTAACGTCTCACGGGCCTGCCGTTCTTCGTCGGCCAACCCCGCCACGCTCTTTAAAATCTGGGTCTGCTGTTCTTCAATCTGTTTTAGATCTTTTTCCTGTTGTTCTTGGTGAGTCAGCACCTCTGAGAAGGTCGCCGACTTGCCCGTCAGGTCCTGCACGTCCCGTTGATAAATCCCATCGATGGCCCGCAACTGTTCGTTGAGTTCGCGCGTGGTTTCTAATTCCTGGTGGTCTAGCGTGTAGTTTTGGCTCAACCGGTCTAACTCGGTCAGCAGGCTTTGGTTTTGGTTCTGGGCGTGCGCGATAAACCGCGCCACGTTGTCCAAGTTTTCTTCGACCGGTTTCTTGGCGTCAATTTCGGTCTGCATCCGCGTGTATAACTGATCAATCTGATCGGCAATACGTTCGTTGACGACCTTGGCGTCGGCGGGCCGCAAGTCGGCTAGCGTCGCCAGATTACCGCTGACTTGGTCGGCAACCTTTTGAATCAACCCCGGAATATCCGTGTCCCCAAAGCGATAATGTTGGGCCGTCAATTGCTCGTAACCGGTCTTCAATTCGCTAATTTGATCGGGATAAATCGCCGTTAGATCCTTATACAAAGGTGGGATGGCCTTGATCAGGTCTTCTAGTGACGCCGTATCTTCCTTCAATTGAGTCAACACGTCGGTGGCCCGCTCGTGGTCCCCCGTCTGGGTCAGCTTGGTGAAGGTATCAAAGTTGTCTTCTAATTCGCTGAGTCGTTCCTCGAGGCCGTCGATGCTGGGCCCAAAGGCAAAGTTTTTAGCTAATAACGTTTTGCGGAGGTCTTGGTATTTCTGCTCTAGGTCGTGGACGGCCTGACGGTGCTGTTTATCAATCTCCTGTAGCTCCGCTAACTTGGCCTGAACGGTCTGCACCAGCTCATCGGTCTGGTTGACCAGGATGGTCACCTTGGCCAAATTCTGTCGGAGCTGAACCAAGTTCATCCCCCGTGAGGCGTCCTTGATGGCTTTTAACTGGGTGTCAATGCGGGGGAACCGTTCCTTGGTAATGTCGGCATAGTCGTTTTGTAACGTTTCGAACCGTTCGAGAGATTGGCCGGTCAGACTTAATTGCCCCACCAACTTCACTTCGTCCGCTAAGGGAATGGCGACTAGCGACGCCTTCTTATCCGCCAAAACTGCGACTTGGCGGCGAATCCGTTGTTGATACGCGAGAATGCCCACATAGACGATAATCGCAAGTATGACGATTCCAATTAGCACCACTACCATGATTGACCCCATCCTTCATCCACATTTAACCGGTTTAACGAGTTGCAAAACCACTCGGTTCATTTTACAATTTAATCTAATTTCGATTATAGCATAAGTCCCGCGTGGGCTTCACTAGGTTTTGCGATTCTATCAGCATTTTCTACCTATTTAATTACTGAACTGACCACTGGAGGTTTTCATATGGCACAACCAATCAACCCTTTAATCACTGAACAATTAGACGCCTTGCTTCACGGGGAGACCAGCCTCACGGCCAACTTAGCCAACGCTTCGGCTCTATTGATGCAGACCATTCCGACCATCAACTGGGCCGGCTTCTACCAGTACCAACCAACTACCGACGACCTGATTTTAGGGCCCTTTCAGGGGAACGTTGCCTGCATGCATATCGAAAATCATCACGGTGTGTGTGGGACGGCCCTCGCGACCCAAACCACGCAACGCATCGCCGACGTCCACACCTTTGCCGGTCACATCGCCTGCGACTCGGCCAGTAACGCCGAACTGGTCGTCCCATTGACCTTAGCTAACGGGACTCTGCTCGGCGTCATGGATATCGATTCGCCGGAAAAGGACCGGTTCTCGGCCGCCGACCAGGTCGTCCTAGAGGAATTTGCCCGAGTTTTGCTCACACATATTGACAAGGCCTAGGGTTTCCGGTTATACTGGTCGTCGTGTAAAATAATGCAGCAATGGGTGGTAAGCTCGTCAACAGATCATTGCGTTAAGCTCAAGAAGTAACCTGCGGCTGCAAGGGTGAAACTTGCAAAATGATCTGCACGAATACTAAACCCATAAATCGTTATTTTACTCCAAATAATATTTATTGGAGGATTCAAGTTATGTCACGTTATACTGGCCCAAGTTGGCGTATTTCCCGTCGTTTAGGGGTTTCCCTTTCCGGCACTGGTAAAGAATTAGCACGGCGTCCTTACGCCCCTGGTGATCACGGTCAAGGCCGTCGCCAAAAGCTTTCCGAATACGGAACGCAATTACGCGAAAAGCAAAAGCTGCGGTTCACCTACGGCTTAACGGAACGTCAATTCTACAACTTGTTCAAGCGCGCTGGTAAGATCAAGGAAGGTACCCACGGGACCAACTTCATGATCTTGCTCGAACGTCGTCTGGACAACGTGGTTTACCGTTTAGGTTTGGCAACGACTCGTCGTCAAGCTCGTCAATTGGTTAACCATGGTCACATCACCGTTGATGGCAAGCGTGTGGACATTCCTTCATACGAAGTCAAGGTTGGCCAAGTGGTCAGCGTTCGCGAAAAGTCCAAGGACTTAGTTGTGATCAAGGGTGCCGTTGAAGCCGTTGTGGGTCGTCCACAATACGTTGACTTCGACGCTGACAAGTTGGAAGGTTCATTGACTCGTCTTCCTCAACGTGAAGAACTCGATGCTGAACTCGACGACTCCTTAATCGTTGAATACTACAACCGTTAAGATTTAGGTCTTCGGTTATCAAAAAAGCTTCTGCCATTGGCAGAGGCTTTTTTGTCGTTACGCGGTCCCACCGATTAGTTCCCGGTAGACCGGGATTAGCGCCGCAATCGTCGTTTGAATGGTGGCCAATTGTGCCGCCGCGTCCCCGGTAAAGAAGGCACTCCCCTGGTCAAACGTCCGACCAATCAGCCATTCGGCGTGCTTTTGGGATTGGGCAGCCGTCAACTGGTCCCACCCGCTCGCGGTTAACGGCCGGTGCACCGTCTTATCCGTATGGTCGTCGGCCCACTCAAAGTTCGCGGGTAAGCCGGCCACCGTTTGGGGGCTGACCCGGTCGATCACAGTTTGCCGGTCCTGAGCTTCTTGTAAGACCACCAACCAGATGTACAGCTGATCGTCCCACAGGCCAAATTCAAAGTGGGGCAACATCTTATACCCCCGCTTTGACGTACTCAACGCCACCCAGGTATCCGGCGGCGGATTCTTGGTCCGTCGCCGATGCAACGCCAGGTGCGGATAAACCGGCACCCCCACCGCTGCTAATTGTGGTTGCAAGGCCGTCACGGTCGCCGTGAATTTAGGATCAATAATGGCCCGAATCTTGGCCAAGCGGCCGGGCAACGTGACGTCGTCAAACACCGCAAAATCACTATCTTGATACACGATTTCACCCCCTAAGTCTTTGCTCACGGTTCGTTTCAATTCCATGTTATACTAATGCCACTACGTTGAAAAGAGGGATTTACATGACGGAAAAAAGTTCGATGGAACAGCATCTCGATGCCGCAATGTACGGGACACCGAAGATCAAACCCGACGAACAGCGACACTACCTGGGCACTTTTAGGGAGCGTGTTTCGCTCGCCATGACCATCGCCGAAGTCGTTGATCACCAGAACTTAGCGGCCTTCATCACCGAGATCACCGACCACCCCGATTATCAGGTCATCTTAAACGGTCATATCGCCCAAAGCGACCTGGGCCCCTACCTCAAGGTGGCGAGCCAACACAACGTAAAATTTACGATTCGTCAAGATACCATTTACGGGTTAGCCGATAGCGACCTGGGCCTGGTGGTGGCCGCCGAGACGGCAATCAACCAATCCCCCATTGCATTAGCCAAAAAATACCCGGACGAGGTCGCCCCAACCGTCCAACCGACCAAGAAAACCAGCTGGCTCGGTCACCTCTTAAACCACTAAGCCTTCAAAAAAGGAGTTTTTATTTTGGCACAACCTTTAGCCTACCGCATGCGACCCCAACGTCTAGAAGACGTGGTCGGGCAGCAGGACTTGGTGGGCCCCGGGAAGATCATTGCCCGGATGGTCGCCGCTAAGCTCCTGTCGTCCATGATTCTTTACGGGCCGCCCGGCACCGGTAAAACCAGTATCGCCAGTGCCATTGCCGGCTCCACGAAATACGCTTTTCGCAAACTCAACGCCGCGACCGATTCCAAAAAAGATCTGCAGGTCGTCGCCGAAGAAGCCAAGATGAGCGGCACCGTTATTTTGTTACTCGACGAAATTCACCGGTTAGACAAAACTAAGCAGGACTTCTTATTGCCCCACCTCGAAAGTGGCCGGATCATCTTGATTGGCGCCACCACCGAAAACCCGTACTTAAATATCAACCCGGCTATTCGGAGTCGGACCCAGATTTTTGAGGTCCATCCCCTGACCCACGACGACATCTTCACCGCCTTAAAACGAGCCCTAGTTGATACCGAACGGGGACTGGGACAATTACCCTTAACCGTCGATGAGGCGGCCTTAGACTTCATGGCGGACGCCACTAACGGTGATCTGCGAAGCGCCCTTAACGGGTTAGAGCTAGCCGCCCAATCCACCCCACCGACCGAGTCGGATCAGCAGATTCACGTGACGTTGCCCGTGGCCGAAGAATGTTTTCAGCGCAAAGCCCTCGTGGGCGATAAAAACGGTGACGCACATTACGACGTGATTTCGGCCTTTCAAAAGTCGATTCGTGGCAGCGACACTGACGCCGCGTTACATTACTTGGCGCAGCTGGTCGCGGCCGGCGACTTACCGTCGATTTGTCGACGACTGATGGTCATCGCCTACGAAGACGTGGGCCTGGCCAACCTGCCCGCCGCGGCCCGGACCGTTCAAGCGGTTCAGGCCGCTCAACAATTAGGCTTGCCCGAAGGCCGGATTCCGTTAGCCGACGCTGTCATCGAACTGTGTCTGTCCCCGAAGTCCAATTCTGGGATCAGCGCCATCGACGCCGCGTTGGCCGACGTACAAAACGGGCATAGTGGCATCGTCCCCGACCACCTGAAAGACGCGCACTACGCCGGGGCGAAAAAATTAGGTCACGGGACCACGTATAAGTTTCCTCACGACTTTCCTAACGACTGGGTCCAACAACAATATCTACCCGACACCCTACGGCACGCGCGGTATTACGACCCCAAGAGTAACGGTAAATTTGAGCAACAATTTGGTGCCCAGTATCAACGACTGCGGCGGGCCAACTATCACGATAATTGATATTTAAAAATTTATATGCTAAGATACAAGTGACTCTAAGGTGTACGCGTTGTCTTACTACAAGTTGCCGAACAAGTAATTCTTAAACGGGATCGCCATATGATAGCGTCAATGACAGGCCTTTTCACTTGGTAGTCAGCAACGTTATTTCGCTTTCCCCCCTGCATTGTCATCGCGGGTCAACATGACTGGACAATTAACGGCACCACTTAGATCACTAAAGCCTTGTGCTTTGAGGACCATTCCCTTGAATGGCCCTTTTCTTTTTGGGAGTGGGCAAAAAGACGGTTAGCTGGTGAGCATTAACATTGTAAGCGAAGCCAGCTGCCTTTTGGCGCACGTTCTAACACCAAATATTCGGAGATACAAGCGAGCCTGAGACCTTTGTCTAGACTCTTTTCTTTTGCCCGTACGGTGACGCTTGCGTAAACTCGGACGGACTAGTAAACTAGTTTTCAGCTTAGCGTGTCTATTCAAGGAGGAAACGTTCCCGTGGCAATTACGATATTAATGGTTTGTTACACCCTATTATCTTTTGGTCTTGGCTGGTACTTCTTCAGTCACCGGCAAAAGTCCTTTTTAGTTTTTCATCCCGAAAATACGCCGGCCCTCAGCCACGTACTGACGGGAGGCGGCATCGTGCTCATGGTCATCGGCGTGATCTCCGCAATCGCCACCGTCATGAACAACTTCATCTTCATTTCCATGATCCTCTTGGTCGGGGTCGTTGCCATCATCAGCCTGCAGTTGATTCTGGTACATTGGTTCCCCAAGGGGGAGTAACCGGTTACAAATTTTCCCTCTTTTTTGCCATTTTACTTTTTATTTCAGGACAAATAACGTATCATGAAAGTATCAAGTAATGAGAGGTGAATATATATGTTACAACAATACAAGCACATTTTAGTCCCCGTTGATGGTTCTTACGAAGCCGAATTAGCCTTCAAGAAAGCCGTTGCCGTGGCTAAGCGTAACGATGCTGATTTACATCTCGTTCACGTTGTCGATACCCGCGCTTTTCAAAATATCTCGAGCTTCGATACCAGTATGGTGGAACAAGTGACCGAGACGGCGAAAAAGACGTTAGACAAGTACGTTGCGGATGCCAAAGCCGATGGTCTGGAAAAGATTGACTACGCCATCGAATACGGGGCACCCAAGACGATTATTGCCCGTGACGTTCCCCGGGATAACGATACCGACCTCATTATGATTGGGGCGACCGGGCTTAACGCGGTCGAACGACTCTTAATCGGGTCCGTCACGGAATACGTGACGCGGACCGCCATCTGCGACGTGATTGTGGTTCGGACGGATCTCAACAACAAGCCCGCCAAGGCCACTTCACAAAACTAACCAGCCATTATTCAACCGGTTTAGGGAAAATCCCTAAACCGGTTTTTTGTTGGTTTCGCTGCCGCCACGCTCCCTTCGAGCAGCCGGTAACCGCCAACCAAGTTTAAACCCAATACATAATGAGGGACTTCACAATTTTCGTGAAGTCCCTCAATTGACCAGTTATTCTAGTTATTAGTTAGACGGTGATGCCCCAACTTAGTCCGGTAATAGCGACCCCACCGTTTGGCCTAACCGCTGTTGTAACGCCACGTTGTGTGTCACCACGGCCAGGGTCTGCGCAATCGCCAGGCTACGTTTCGCCGCCGTCGTCGCCAACAACGCCTGTTCCGCTTGCCCCTTTAGTTCGTACAAGACATCGATCAAGTACAACGAATCCTGCTGTTTAACCACCTGTAACGCGGCCTCAACGTTTTCGTTGACCAGCTGGGGTTGTTCGAGCTGAAGGTACAGTTGGGCGATGCGGTAACGCGCCCAAACCAGCCGCTTGAACTCCTCTTCCTCGTGCCATTCGTAATTGTCTAAGTACGACATGGCTTCGCGTAAGTAGTAATGCACCTTTTCGTATTCTTTTCGTTCTAAGTACGCCGCGGCCATCCCCACGTTCCCCACGATGGCGTACAAATCCCACGGCATCCGGTACGAGCGATGGAGCAACAGGTTAAAGTGAAAAATCGCTTCGTCGGGCCGTTGCCGGGCGCCAATCTCGACAAACCCCCGGTAGTAGTGGTACCGTTCCCGGTCAAAGGCGTTCTGCACACTGGCCATGTCTAGTTGGTCCAACAGCCGGTCGGCGCCGTGGTAATCCCCGAAACGCACGGCCCGCGAAATCCGACCAAATTGATCGTCTAGCCCGCTCCCCATGCCGGCTAAGATATCTTCCAGTGAAACGTTCAAGCGCCGGCAAATCTGTAAAATAATCTTAATGCTAGGTACTTTGTTCTTCTTTTCCATTAGGCTGACCGTCGCCTGCGTACAAATGCCCTCGGCTAATTCTTGCTGTGATAAATTCTTTTGCTTGCGGTATTGTTTGAGCTTGTCCCCTAGTAAGCGCATCTCAGATCTCCTCTTAAAACTTGTCTGGTAATCAACAGTTTCTCGATAAAGACGAACATTTTTCTACAAAGAAATTGATATATTAACCTAACTTTCTTCGTGTCTTACCAATAAAAGTTTATCAGCAGTCCCCAATCTCTTTATCATTAATTATAATAATAAGTGATTTGGCCGGAAACACAAGCAATATGGCGCTTTATTAATGAACTTTAATCTGTCTATACCATTTTATCATTTTTCCATAACTCACTTTATACTCACTATTGAGATGAGTCAACATTTTCGTAATGTTCGTATTTTCTATATTTAATTGATTGTTTGCTAATTCAAATATAGCTTAACGTAAAGTTCAAGACGACCGCCCACAGCGCTGAGGTCGGTCGCTGGGCCACCACCCGGTGCAAGCGACTCACCTGATTGGTGATCTGCCCGTCCGCCCCCAACGCCCAAGCCTGCGTCATCGCCACGCGCGAGTCGGGGGTCCACAGGTAAGCCGCAGCGTGACGGCGATGGGCCGCCTGAATGAACTGGTCACTAATCGACAAACGCTGAAAGGAATAGAAATCCGCCGGCACCGAAGTTGGTGAGACCCAGTTAAACGGGGTGATGTACCCGACTCGCAACCGGGGAGCCGTTCGGTGCACGGCCGCCACGGCTCGGTAATCCAGCGAATGCACCGCTGAACGGTCCCGCCGTAAGCGAGCGGCGTACTGCCGGGCAAACCGGGACGCCATGCCCGCCGAGTCCGTCGGCGTCGTTTTGAGTTCAACTAACAGCGGCTGATGCAACCGTTCGGCCGCTCGAAGGTACCGTTCCCAACTGACTAAGCGGGCCCGTTGCCCGTTTTCCTGGAGCGTCAAGCGCGTCAACCGTCGAAGTGGCCACTGATGGGGTGTCACGTTCACGCCCGCCAGGTCCCGCAAGTTCTCGTCATGTAAGACCACCCACTGATGATCCTGAGTCTCGTGTAGATCCATTTCCACGTAGCGGGGATGCTGACGACTCACGTGTCGTAACGCCCCCAGCGTATTCTGAACCCCCACACCGTGGTCCACTCCCCGGTGACTGATCATGGTAGTTGCGCCTAACCGTGGCTGGTGGAGCGTCTGCGTAATCACACCACCACTCACCACAAACCAAACGACTAACAGCAGCCAATAACCAGCGGGGCCTCGGCGGGGCGCAACGGGCAGTGTCGGTTGGCCACACCAGCTCCAAACCAGCGTGAGCGTCCCTAACAAGGCGACTAACGTGTAACTACCCAGAATCAGGCCTAACGAACCGGCCGTTAACCAGAAGGCCCCAGTTCCCGTTAACGTGGCGTCTAGCTGGCGGTTGAGTGCTACTAGGCCCAGGCTCCCCCCGAACCACAGAAACATCCCGCCAACCAAGACCGCTAAACCACCGACCATCTGCTTGGGTGTCCCAGATTGTCGCGTCAGCCGCCAATGCCGGGGTCCCCAGATGAGGCTGTACGCCAATAACCCTAAATAACCGACCACCACGATCCCGGCTAACCCGTGTCGATGGAGGCCCACCCAGTTAACCCAAGCCGCCGGTAACTGTAAGCGGACTAGTAGGCGGCTGCCCAAACCAAAGAGCCCCCAGGGGAGACTCAATAGTCCCAGACTCACGCCCAGGCCCACCCAGTTCCCCCAGCGCTGCCAGCCGCGTCTGATTCCCGGAACAGCGCCGTACACCCGACCTAGATTACTCAGTTGCCACCCCGCTAGACCAAGTTCACCGCATACGCCGAGCAGTAGGCCAACCGACCAGCCCGAAAATTGGCCGCCCCACCGGAGCACCCCTAAACCCACGATTAATCCCGTCCAGCCACCCAGTAACTGGGAATTGGTGAATCCCCAGCGCCAAGCCCGGTAAAGTTTCTGTCGTTTCGTTTGCACACGCCCATCTCCCCATAAAAAAAGCCGATGAGTCCGCCAAAGCGTCTCACCGACTCGAGTTACTAGTCTACTTCTTTAATTGGTACGTTGAAGCGGCCGAATGGTCATCCAACGGCACGAAGTCGTAAGCTAACTTATCTTCGCGGTTAAATTCCGCAATGGCTAAGTCGATCAAGCGGTCGATCAGATCCGTGTAACTAATCCCGGAAGCCTCCCACAGTTGGGGGTACAGGCTAATGTTGGTGAAGCCCGGTAAGGTGTTGACCTCACCCACGTACGGCACGTTATCCTTGGAAACCAAGTAGTCGATCCGCGCCATCCCCTTCAGGCCCAACGCCGCGTAGGTTTGCAGACCCATCGTGGTGATTTCTTTGGCCAGTGCGGCTGGTAATTGCACCGGTACTTCAAAGGTCACGCCACTAGCGTCCACAAATTTGTTGTTGTAGTCGTAGAAGACGTCTTTTTCTGGTACCCGGATGGCTCCGAGCTTCGACGCTTGGGGTTTTTCGTTACCCAAAATGGAAATCTCAACTTCTTGCAAGCCCGCAATGGTTTCTTCCACTAGCACCTTGTAATCGTACCGGAACGCGTCTGCTAACCCGTCCAGGTATTCTTGTTCGTTGCTGGCCTTGTGAATTCCCACCGAGGAGCCTTGGTTGGCGGGCTTAATGAAGACATCGGTCCCTAACTTGGCTTGAACGGTGGCGTAGTCCATCGCGTCACGGTTGGCCGGCGTCACCACCACGTACTTGGTGTTCCGGATGCCGTTAGCCGTCAAGACTTGCTTGGTCCGATCCTTATCAAAGGACGTGGCTGATGCTAAGACGTCACTACCAACATAGGGTTTTTTCAATAAGCGGAAAAGCCCCTGGATAGTCCCGTCTTCACCCAAATTACCGTGAATAATTGGGAAGAAAACATCAATGTCCTTCGCTTGCGAGAGATTCCAAATGGGTGCCAATGGATTTGCCGAATCGATCTTGGCTTGTTCCTCTGCCGCTACCGTTGCTTCGTCTTCACCGTTGAAGACCCGCTGGGAGGCCGCATCGCTTAACACAAAACCATCGCGAGTTAGTAAGAATAAACTAACTGTATAACGAGTCTTGTCCATTGCGTCGTAAATGTTGCGAGCCGACCGTTTCGAAACGTCGTGCTCGGAGGAATTTCCACCGAATAATAAACCGACGTGTAACTTATTTTTTTCCATGATGTCACTCATCCTTACGTGTGTATTTCGGTTAGCCTTCAGTATACCATTTCTCAAAAAATATTAGTATATCTTTATGCTAAAAAATCAATCGCGGAGGATAAATACGCCCGAATCTGCGGCGACAGGTCCCGTTGTAGCCGCATGGCGTCAAGTAACCGTCGGCGGTTGTAGAACTGATTCCAGCCGGCCGCCGTTTCCGTGGCCCGGCGGTGTAAGGCAACCTGTTGACGCCACTGCTTTAACGCGGTCAGACACGCGGATTCATAGATGGGATGCCGGTTGGTCAGCATTACCAAGTAGCCCCCCATCCGCTCCGTTTCCCCGTAAATCAACGGTGTCGCCAACCGTTTAAACCGTTCTAACAACGTGACCATCAAGAATAGCTTGTCCGCACGGGTCAATTGGCTGCCATCCCCTAACGTGGTCAGTAATTCGGTGATAGAAGTAAAGGCGTGGGCCCACCCCTGCTGATTGATGAACCCCCGCGTATCCGTTTCCAGACAAATATACGTGGCCACCTTAACCACAATTTCGTCGTAGTCGAGTTGCACCAGTTTCGGGTGATCGTTACTGTAATGGATCAACGTCGCTAGAAACGACATCGCTGCCGAACGACCGTAGACGCCTTGATTGCTGGGCTCCAGGATGTGGTCAAACAAGCGGTCGTCCCGTAAAAGTTGGGTAACCAGCCACTGAATCTGTGCCGCCGAAAAGACCCCGTCCTCGAGGGCATCGTAGAGCGTGAAGTGCACGCCCAGGTACCGAATCTTGGGGTTCGTCGACCGCAGATGTTGGAGCAAGTGATCGAGCTCAGCCAGTGTCAGGTGAACCTCCCGATCCCCCTCCAACCCCTGACTGACGTCTTTTAACAGGTCTTGAATCCCGTCTTGCTCGTCCGGTAAGGCGATCGGGGTGCGGCGCTGCCGGTGCACGCCATCGATCAGGTGCCCGATGCGATCACCCAACGATTGATACACCGTCCCCGCGTGGAGTTGGTGCCGCAAGTCCTGTAAGTGCTGCTGTAACGTCTCAATCTGCTCGTCCATCAAAGAATCCTCCAATATTTTCCGTTATCCTGATTATGACTCGACCTTACCCGTGTTGATCACCGGTTGGGAGCCCCGTTCATTAATGATGGAAACCATCATATTATTGATTAATTGTAATTTCTGATTGTCGGTCAGATTCAGGTCCGTCTCGGCCGCTAAGCGGTCAATCGCCCCTTCGGTAATCGACACGGCCCCCTCGACGATAATCTTCCGAGCCGACAAAATTGCCTGCGATTGTTGCCGTTGGAGCATGGCCGAGGCAATTTCGGTCGCATAGGCCAGGTGGGTCAAGCGCGTTTCAATAATCTTTACGCCGGCCACGTTCAACCGTTCCTGCAACTCTTCGGTCAGGTGATCCGATACCTCGGTCGGGTTGCTCCGCAAGGTCAACGCTTCCCCGTCACCAAAATTATCGTAGGCGTATTCGGAGGCCACGTGCCGGATCGCAGATTCACTTTGAATCTCGACGAATTGTTCGTAATCTTCGACCGCAAATAAGGCCTTGCTGGTATCCACAACCTTAAACACAATGACCGCCGCAATCTCCACGGGATTTCCTTGCAAGTCGTTAACCTTCAGGATGGCACTGTTAAAGTTCCGTACCCGTAGTGAAACCGTAGTCTTGTTGGTCAGCGGAACGGTGAGGTACAAGCCCGCTTCCCGAATGGTCCCGATGTAACGCCCAAAGAAGGTCAGGACCTTCGATTGGTTGGGACCAATAATCGTCAGACTGCTAGCCGCTAAGATAGCGATTACAATCAGGAGGATGCCGAGAACCATGGCTCCACCCGCCAATAAGAGACAGTAACCGCCCACAATTAGTAGGGCCAAGACGATAATTAACCCAAGATACCCGTTAATATGAAAAACGTTTTTTTCCGTCACGTGACTCACTCCATTTCCCTTAAGAAGCACCGACCGACGCCAGCTCGCTGAGACCGCATCAACGTCGAGGCCAATCACTCAATACCTAAATTTTCAATCCACTATCTCTATTATACCCGACTCCCGGGAGAAAAGAAAAACCGGGCCAACTCTGACGAGTTGACCCGGTGGCTACTAAACGTTAGTCTTCTTGCACGTCGACAAACCAAGCAGCATCCGTATCGTGACCGTTTAACGCATCGAAACTATCGGCTAAAGCCGGGTTAACGGCCGTGACCTTCCCCGTGACGGGGCTTGGAATATCTGAGACGGCTTTATCCGCTTCAACGTTCAGCAGGTTGTCGCCCTTCTTAATCTGATCGCCAACTTCTGGCATTTTGGCGAACTTGATGGTGCCCAGTTCGTCTTGACCTTCCGTCGTCAACCCAATTCGGGTCCCATCAGTGGTCGCTTTGGTCCAGAAATACTTTACCATTTCACTCATAATTCCAAAAGCTCCTTTATTTAAACGATTCGTTACGACTAAACATGTAACTCTTATAATGATACCGCATTGACATGATCAAACCAATCCCAATCAAATTTCCGATCAATGCCGACCCCCCTTGACTCACGAAAGGCAACGGAATCCCGGTCAGCGGTAACAGTCCGATACTCATCCCAATGTTTTCGAACACGTGGAAGAGAATCATCATGATAACCCCGGTCGAGATGTAAGCGTAAAAAACGTTTTTGGTGTCGAAGGTCACCCGAATCATTTGGTAGATCAACAAGAAGTACAGGAAGATCAGGACACAGCCCCCGATGAACCCGAAGTTTTCCCCAATAACGGAGAAAATCATATCGGATTCCCGCACGGGGACGTACACGTGCGAGGTGTTGAACCCGGTCCCAAAGATGCTTCCGGACCCCACGGCCTTCATACTCTGCCAAAGTTGATACCCTTGGTTAGAGGTGTCGGCCGACGGGTGTAACCAGGTGTCGACCCGGGAGAATTGGTAAGCCTGAAAACCGACCTTCTCCAAGATCTTCCGCCCCCAGCCGGTGGTCACCAGTGTCAGGGCGCCCCCACCGAGGACGGCGATGGCCCCAAACGTCGGCGCTAGAATCTTCCAGGTCACCCCGGAAACCAGAATCACGCCCCCGGCAATCGCGAAGAACACCAGCATGGTCCCGAAGTCATTTTGCAACTTCAGGCCCACGGCGATGGGGAGTGTCCATAAGATGACCTTACCGATCAGGCGCCAGTCCGAATTAAACGTGTGTACCGGAAATTGGTTGTTGTGATCCGCGACGACTCGCGCCAGCATCAAAATAAAGGCCGGTTTCATCACTTCGGAAGGTTGAAAGGTCAACGGTCCAATCGCAAACCAACTTTTAGCCCCCGTGTTCACGTAGTACGCCCGACTGTAGAAGACCAAGACTGAAAGCAATAGGAAGAGTCCAATCCCGTAGAGTAACGGGGCGACTCGCCACAGCTGTTCGGAGTCAAACTGCATAATAATCACAATCGCGATGGTTCCGATGATGTACCAGGCCAGTTGGGAAACCACGGCCGACGTAATGCTCGTCGCACTCGAATCGTGCGTTGCCGCAACGTAGATCGACGCCAAACCAATCAAAGCCAACATCAGCACACAGAAGATGACCCCCCAGTCAATCCGGGAGTCCACTTCATCTTGTTGTCTTGTCGCATTTTTTGCCACGATGATTGCTCCTTAATCAAACTCAAGATTTTGTTTCTAATTATAAAGGCCGCAGGGAACTTCGACGTTCCGCTCCGGCCAATTTTACCAAAATTTATTATCCCCGGTGCAAATGATAGTCCTGTAGCAGGACTTCGACGCCTTCGTCAACGGTCTTGACGTGGTAGACGTCGCCGTCCGTTAGTTGGGCTTCAAAACGGTCCGCTAAGGGTTGGACCGTTCCAATGGTTTCTTTCCCAATCTTCAAAACGGACATCGTCGTTCCGTCGGGTAACTTTTGTTCATCCACGGTCACTTGGACCGCCTTTTCTCGTTTACTCATGCCGACTCTCCTTTACTTGGTTGTGGTCCGCGACTGATCGTCTAATCCCATTTCCCGACGATAAGCGCGTTCTGCCGCCACGTTGCGGCGCAGGGAAAAGTGATCCGGTACCGGATCGACCCCGCCGTGCACAAAGGGGTGACACCGTAAAATTCGGGCAATGCCCATCAAGCTGCCCTTAAATGCCCCATGCTTGGCCAACGCTTGCAGCATATAGGTTGAGCAGGTCGGGTAATACCGACAGGTTGGTGGAAACAGTGGTGAGATCCAGCGTTGGTACCCCCGGACCAGTCCCATCAATAAACGCCGCATTTAACGACCCCCTTTGTCGCGGTTAGTTGTTTTGCTCTGCCACTTTGGTGTTCATGTGTTCCAGTAAGACCCCGGCACCCTTGGCCACGTTATCTAACGGGTCTTCGGAAATGATAACCGGTACGGTCAGCTTCTCGGAGAACAGCTTGTCAATGCCGTCTAACAGCGCACCCCCACCGGTCAACATGATGCCCCGGTCGATGATGTCGGCCGCTAATTCTGGTGGCGTGGTCTCCAATACCGTTTTAGCCGCTTCAATAATCTGGTCGACGGAATCATGAATGGCTTCCTCTACTTCCGTCGCCGTGATCGTAGTTTCAGTCGGCATCCCCGAAACGGAGTCCCGACCTCTAACGGCCATGGTCTTCTTGTCATTGTCGGGTTCCGGATAAGCCGTCCCAATCTTGATCTTGATAGTTTCGGCCGTCCGTTCCCCAACAATCAAATTATGCTTGTGCTTGAGGTAGTTGACGATCTCCGCGTTCATCCGGTCCCCCGCCACGCGGATCGACTGGCTGGCGACGATATCGCCTAACGACAGGATGGCAATGTCACTAGTCCCCCCACCCATGTCGATGACCATGTTCCCGGAAGGCTTAAAGATGTCCATCCCGGCCCCTAAAGCGGCCACCTTAGGTTCGGCTTCCAAGTAGACCTTGGCGCCCCCAGACTTTTCAGCCGCCTGAATGATGGCCTTGCGTTCGATTTCGGTAATGTTCGTCGGGGCACAGATCATAATGTTTGGCTTGGATAAGAAGCCCTTAACGCTCAGTTTATTAATAAAGTAGGAAAGCATGGCTTCGGTAATATCAAAATCGGAAATGACCCCATCCTTTAACGGCCGAATCGCGCGGATGTTACCAGGCGTCCGTCCCACCATCCGGTAGGCTTCGGATCCCACCGCCAATACCTTATCGGTCTTCGTATCAATCGCCACCACCGAGGGCTCGTTCAATACGATGCCTTTACCGACCACGTAAATTAAAACGTTTGCGGTTCCCAGATCAATTCCAATGTCTTTCGCCATACTATTGTTTTCCTCCTGATTTTAAATGCCAATTTTCAACATTTCATTATACCATAATCCACCTAAACTCTAAATGGTTTGTCCGAGGCAAAGAAAAAGGTGGCTGTTCGCCACCTTTCAGTTGGTTAAACTTCGTTATTAATGCGCTTGTTCTTCAGTACCACGGCATCGTTATCCGGAACGGAAATTCGCTTGACTTCCGCGCCCAACGCCGCTAACTTCTTATGGAAGTCGTAATAGCCCCGGTCCAGGTATTTCAGGTTCGTGACCTGCGTATACCCGTCAGCCACCAAGCCAGCCAAGACTAACGCCGCAGCCGCCCGTAAATCGGTCGCTGCCACTTCGGCCCCGTTAAAATCAGTCGGCCCGTGCATGACCACCGTTCGGCCATTGATTTGGAACTGGGCGTTCATCCGTCGGAGTTCTTCGAGGTGCATGAAACGGTTTTCAAAAACGGTTTCCGTCATGGTACTAGTTCCCTCGGCCGTCAGTTGCAGAATCGTCATCTGGGGTTGCATGTCCGTGGGGAAGCCCGGATAAGGCAACGTCTTCACATCCGTGGGCTGTAACGTCGCCGGCCCGATGACCCGAACGCCGTCGGTTTCTTCGGTGACCTGCACGCCCATTTCTTGAAGCTTAGAAATCAACGGTTTATTGTGCTCAACAATTCCATCTTGAATCAGCACGTTCCCGTGGGTTAACGCCGCAGCGACCATGAAGGTTCCCGCTTCGATCCGGTCCTGGACCACGTTATGGTCCGTCCCATGCATGGCCGTAACGCCTTCGATCCGAATCGTTTCGGTCCCAGCCCCCCGAACGTGGGCGCCCATCTTGTTTAAGACGTTGGCTAAATCCACAATTTCGGGTTCCCGAGCGACGTTATCGATTTCGGTCGTTCCTTGGGCTAAACATGCCGCCATCATGATGTTTTGGGTGGCCCCAACGCTCGGGAAGTACAGGTAAATGTGACTTCCCGTTAGACGATCAGCAAACGCTTCAATGTACCCGTCATGTTGCTCGATCCGGGCACCCAAGGCCTCTAACCCCTTTAAATGCAGGTCGATTGGCCGTGTCCCGATGGCACAGCCACCTGGTAAAGCGACCCGGGCATGACCCAGCCGCGCCAAAAGTGGTCCCATGACCACGATCGAGGCGCGCATCTTTGAAACGTACTCAAAGGGCGCTTCACTCGACAGTTGCTTGGTTGCGTCAATCGTAATTTGTCGGTTTGCTTCATCAAAATCCACGGTTAAATTCAGGAACCGCAGAACTTTATTCATCGTGTAAACGTCAGATAGAACCGGAACATTTGCTAAATGTGTAACCCCATCACGCGCCAAGATGGACGCTGCCAAGATTGGCAAAACGGCGTTTTTTGCGCCTTCGATGTGGACAACACCAGATAAGCGGTTCCCACCATGAACAACGATTTTTTCCATGGGATACCTCCAGAAGTTTGATGGGTCTACCGCACCAGGTAGCCCAGATTACGAACATTGTTAATGAAGTCCAGGAAAAACGAGCTACAGCCAAAGCCCACTGCCACGGCCAGCATCACGATTAAAACGCGGGCTTGCCGGGGATTAAATGGCATCAATCGTTCGATATGCAGCGCTGAAATTGCCCAAAAGGCCAGCGCAATAAAACTCAAATGACTAATAATGGTTAAAATTCCTTGGATGCCAAGTAACTTCATCAGCTCAATCCTTCCCAAACATTCCCATTAACTATAGCATAATTTGTGCGCCCTGTCCCCGCGAATCCTTTAAAATCAGCAGTTGTAATATTACATTTACCAATAAGTTGGTTAGTGATTTAGCGGCATCTTATTCAACCATTCGAGTTACCTACCGCCCAAAATTTTAACCAAACAAAAGAGAGTGGGATAAAAGGCGATTAGCTAGCGAGCATTAACATCGTAAGCCGAATAATCCCGGGTTTGGATTGTTTGGCTTACGGGGTTAAGCGCAACTAGCTGCCTTTTAGCGCACGTTTCGGCACCAGATGTTCGGAGCACAAAAAAAGCCTGAGACTTTTGTCCCAGACCCCTTTTCTGAAAAGTTTAGTGCTTAGCCACATTGATCCGGTTAACAGCTCGCCGCAAAGCAACCTGTGCCCGTGCCAAATTGTCCGCATCGTGAGCGGCTTGCGCCTTCTTGATGGTCGCTTCAGCCCGTTGACGTGCATTTTCAGCCCGCGCAACGTCAATGTCATCCTGACGTTCCGCACTGTCAGCAACAATGGTAGCCGCATTGTTGGAGAATTCGAGAAAACCACCGTTCACGGCAATCTTATCTTCGTCCTCACCATGCTTGACCCGCACCACGTCAACTTCCAAAGAAGAAATGACGGGCACGTGATTTGGCATGATCCCCAGTTGACCCAGCTTAGTCGTAACGGCTAAGAAAGTCCCCTGGTTCTCGTATACACGGCCATCGGGAGTGACGATACTAACGGATAAAACTGATGCATTATCAGCCAATTAGAATCCCTCCCTAGTTGTTTTCGAGCGCTTCGTTCATTTGCTTGGCCTTCGCCACAGCGTCTTCGATACTCCCACAGTTCCGGAAAGCATCTTCTGGGAGGTCATCATACTTCCCGTCGAGGATGTCCTTGAAACTCCGGATCGTATCATCCAACTTCACGTACTTCCCATCCATCCCCGTAAACTGAGAAGCCACGGAGAATGGTTGTGACAAGAAGAACTGAATGCGCCGAGCCCGGTTGACAATCGTTTGTTCTTCTTCAGACAGTTCGTCCATCCCTAAGATGGAGATAATGTCTTGAAGTTCGTGATACCGTTGCAAGACGTGTTGCACGTCCGTCGCCACGTCGTAGTGTTCTTGGCCGACAATTTCTGGGGCCAAGGCCGTTGACGTTGAAGCCAATGGGTCCACGGCGGGGTAAATCCCTTGTTGCGTTAAAGAACGTTCCAAGTTGGTCGTGGCATCCAAATGGGCGAAAGTCGTCGCTGGCGCCGGGTCGGTGTAGTCATCGGCAGGCACGTAGACGGCTTGGATCGAGGTGATAGACCCCTTCTTCGTCGACGTAATCCGTTCCTGCAACTGACCCATTTCAGTGGCCAACGTTGGCTGGTACCCAACGGCTGAAGGAATCCGACCTAACAAGGCCGAAACTTCAGAACCGGCTTGGGTGAACCGGAAGATGTTGTCGATAAACAACAGCACATCTTGGCCCTTCACATCCCGGAAGTATTCCGCGATGGTCAACCCAGTCAAGGCCACCCGCATCCGGGCACCAGGAGGTTCGTTCATTTGTCCGTAAACCATGGCGGTTTGCTTCAAAACACCGGAACCCTTCATTTCCCAGTACATATCGTTACCTTCACGGGTCCGTTCACCAACACCGGTGAAGACGGAAATCCCGTTATGGCCTTGGGCAATGTTATGGATTAATTCCTGAATTAAAACGGTCTTACCAACACCGGCACCACCGAACAACCCAATCTTCCCACCACGAACGTAAGGTTCGAGTAAGTCGATAACCTTGATCCCAGTTTCCAGGATTTCGGTCGTCGGGTTTAATTCGTCATACTTTGGTGCGTCACGGTGAATTGGCATCCGTTCGGCATCAGGACCAAATTCGGCACCGCCGTCGATTGGTTCCCCTAAAACGTTGAACACCCGACCTAACGTGTCATCACCAACAGGAACGGAAATAGAAGCCTTGGTGTTTTCTACTTCCATGCCCCGGCGAAGTCCATCGGTCCCGTCCATGGCAATCGTCCGCATAACCCCGTCACCTAATTCCAAGGCAACTTCGGTTACCAGCACGCTACCATCATCTTTTTTGATGTTTAAGGCGGTGTTGATATCAGGTAATTCATCGTTTAATGGGAATTCAACGTCAACGACTGGTCCGATAACTTGAACAACTTTACCAGTACTCATTATTCGTTAATTCCTCCCGTCATTAGTTACTTAAGGCTTCTTGCCCACCAGTAATTTCGGTGATTTCAGTGGTGATCGCCGCTTGACGTGCACGGTTGTAGTGCAGTTGCAGCGTCCCAATCAAATCGTCGGCGTTATCGGTGGCTGATTGCATCGCATTGGTGCTAGATGCATGTTCAGAAGTCTTAGCGTCCAGAATCGCACCATAAACTAAGCTTTCCGCGTATTGCGGTAAGACCACCTGCAACACTTCTTCTTCCGAAGGTTCAGTGTCGTATTCGGCGGTCAACGGCTTCGTTGGCGTGTCCTTAGCTGCGTCGCTCGACAAGGTTTCCTTGTCAACGGGCAGCATCTTTTCAGCCCGAAAACGGGATGAAATTCGGTTCACAAAGTGGTTGTAGCACACGAAGAGTTCGTCGAACACTTCGTTATCGAACATCGTGGTGACGGTCTTCACAATTTCCCGAACTTCGTTGAATTCCGGTACATCGCTGACCCCACGGTATTCGTAAGCCACATTGACGCCCCGATGCTTATAGAAGTCCGCCCCGGTGCCCCCGACGGCTAGAATCATGTAGTCGTCTTGGTTGGGCGTCCGTTCTTCGATAAAGCGGTTGGCGTCACGCAGCACACTGCTGTTGTAACTCCCCACCATGCCTCGATCAGAGGTGATTACCAAATAGGCGGTCTTCTTTACTGGACGGTCTGACTGCAGGTTGCTTGAGGAATTATCCAACAGATGAGACTGCGAAAGGTGCATCACAACTGCTTTAACCTTCGACACGTAGTCTTGGTAACCAGTCGCGTGTTTCTGAATCTTATTTAACTTCGCCGTCGAGACCATTTGCATGGCCGCCGTGATTTGGCGGGTTGCCTTAGTCGAGTTAATCCGACGTTGAACGTCATGAATCGATTCAGCCATTGTTCCTCACCATCCTTCCTTCAAGCAATCTTAATTTTCAGAGTTATTGGCCGCAGCATCGGACTCATGCTTGGACGGTTGGAAAGTCTGGTCGAATTCCTTGATGGCCGTTTCCAGGGCGTCGCCTTCTGGCAAGTTCCCGGTCTTGGTAATCGAGTCTTCGAGATCCTTATGCGAACTGTCCATAAAGTCAAATAACTCATTTTGGTAACGTAACACGTCGGCAACTTCGAGCTTGTCGAGGTGACCGTGCGTTAACGCAAACAAAATCACAACTTCCTTAGCGACGGGAACGGATTCGTGTAAGCCTTGCTTCAAGACTTCCACGGTCCGGGCCCCACGTGCTAACTTCGCTTGGGTAGCAGCATCCAAGTCAGACCCGAATTGGGCGAAAGATTCCAGTTCCTTGTAGGAGGACAAGTCCAACCGCAAGGTCCCGGCAACCTTCTTCATGGCTTTGATCTGCGCGTCCCCACCAACCCGGGAAACTGAAGTCCCGGCATCCATGGCTGGCCGAACCCCTGAATAGAACGAATCACTGTTCAAGAAGATCTGACCATCGGTGATGGAAATCACGTTGGTTGGGATATAAGCGGAAACGTCACCGGCCTTGGTTTCGATGACTGGTAAGGCGGTCATTGACCCGCCACCTAATTCATCGTTTAACTTCGCAGCCCGTTCCAATAAACGAGAGTGGGTGTAGAAGATATCCCCAGGGTAGGCTTCACGACCTGGTGGCCGCCGTAAAATCAGTGAAAGTTCACGATAAGCATCGGCTTGCTTGGTTAAATCATCGTAGACGATCAACACGTGCTTGCCGTTCATCATGAATTCCTCACCCATGGCTGCACCGGCGTAAGGCGCGATGTACAGCAATGGCGCTGGTTCGGATGGGCCGGCGGATACAACGATGGTGTAATCCATGGCACCAAACTTTTGCAGCGTACTTACTTGGGACCGCACGGTGGATTCCTTTTGCCCAATGGCCACGTAGATACAAATCATGTTTTGATCCTTTTGGTTAATGATTGTATCGATCGCGATGGAACTCTTCCCGGTCTTCCGGTCACCGATGATTAATTCACGCTGACCACGTCCAATTGGAACCAAAGCATCAATGGCCTTAATCCCGGTTTGCAGAGGTTCGCTAACCCCTTGCCGGTCCATAACACCTGGTGCCTTATGTTCAATTGGCCGCGTCTTATCAGTCTTAATGTCCCCTTTGCCGTCAATTGCTTGACCTAATGGGTTAACAACCCGGCCAATTAATTGATCTCCAACGGGAACTTCCATGATACGACCAGTCCGCTTAACGGTGTCGCCTTCAGTAATTCCCGTGAAATCACCCAAGATAACGATACCAACGTCACTGGTTTCAAGGTTTTGGACCATCCCATAAACCCCGTTATCAAACAAAAGCAACTCACCTTGTAAGGCGTTGTCCAAGCCGTGGGCCCGGGCAACCCCGTCACCAACGTAAGTTACCGTACCAGTTTCTTCAACTGAGAGTTCATCTTCGTAGTTTTCTAATTGTTGTTTAATTAGAGTACTGATTTCCTCAGCTTTAATGCTCATGAAAGTTTCACCTCTTTACCTACAGATTTGTTATACCAACAGTTGACGTCGCAACTTGTTGATTTTCGTCTTCAGACTCCCATCAAGGATCATGCCGGCGGATTGTACAATCACACCACCCAAGATCTGAGGGTCGACTTGACTGTCTAAAATAACTTTCTGAGCACCAACTCGTTGCGCGTAAGCCGTGGCAATTTGGTCTTTCTGTTCGGCAGAAAGGTCAACCGCGGTCGTCACGTGGGCATAAATCGTATGGTGCTTTTCGTCATACAGAACCTGGAATTGATCGATGATGGCCACCATCACGTCCATGCGGCCGTAATCGTAAACCATTTGGATCAAGTTCTTAATGTACGGGGAAGCTTGGCTGGTCAATTGACCCACCAGTTTTTCCCGGTCGGCAGCCTGTAGACTAGCGTCTGAGAGTACAGTACCCAATTGTGGGTTGTCCTGGAAGACACGTCGAAGCTGCTGGAGTTCGGCATAGCCGTCCTCCAGTTGGTCTTTTTCGGACAACAATTCGAATAATGCGCGTGCGTAGCGTTTAGCTACAGTTGTCCTATCAAGACTCATGATGCTTCCCCAACCCTTCAATGTAAGAATCAATCAATGCCTTTTGGTCATCAGCGTTTAATTCTCTTTGAATGATCTTGGAAGCAATCTCAATAGATAGGTCCGCCACATCGTTCCGCGCGCCGGCTAAGGCGTCCTCGCGTTCTTGGGCAATGTCCTTTTGGGCATTGGCCTTTAACGTTTGGGCGTCGGTTTGGGCTTGCGCCATGATCTGATCACGTTGTTGCTGACCATTCGTCTTAGCATTTTGAACGATCGTTTGGGCTTCACCACGGGACGCGTTTAACGCCGTCTGCCGTTGTTCCACCAACCCAGCGGCTTCGGTCCGGGATTTTTCCGCGGAATCGATATCACTGGAGATCTTGTCGGCCCGGTCTTGCATCATCTTCGTGACTGGCTTCCAAGCCAAGACCTTAACAATCCACAACAAGAGTAAGAAACAGATGGCGTAGAATAAGGAATCACCGAAATAAAGCGCTGAACCAACTACTAAATGTGAGAGCATCTATTGACACCTCCTTTTACTGTCAAATAATGAGAAATAAGTTCAATTACTTGTTCATAACCATCAAAGCCACAACGAAGGCAATGATAGGCATGGCTTCAACTAACCCAACACCGATGAACATGTTCGTCCGTAATTGACCTGACAGTTCAGGCTGACGAGACATCCCTTCAAGCATCTTAGAAATAACGATACCATCACCGACACCACCACCAATAGCGGCTCCGGCCATAGCGATACCAGCTGCAATAGCTCCCATAATGTGTGTTTCCTCCTTAAATTTAGAAAAAAATTTTTATTCCTCAACTTCAAGCTTTTGAGAAATATAAACTGACGACAACGTAACAAAGACGAACGCCTGGATGGCCCCCAAGAATGCAGAGAACCCTTGCCAGACCATTTCAATTGGAACTGCAACAATCATTGTTGCGATGCCGTGAGACGTTGCTAAGCCCCAAATCAGCTTTAACAGCATTTCACCAGAGAAGATCACCCCGAAGATACGAAGACCTAACGTTAGGAAATTCGTGAATTCTTCGAAGATACTAATTGGCAACCAGAAGACAAATGGCTTGAGGTAGTTCGTAAAGTGCTTCTTGTACCCCAGCTTTTGAACTCCTGCGAATTGCGCTAGCATTAACGTCATCAGTGAGAACGTCAGGGTCACGATTGGATCAGACGTTGGACTGCGGACGATGGTAGCGTTATGGAACGTCAATTGGATAAATAACCCCAATTGGTTAGAGAGGAAGAGGAACAGAAACAGGGTAAACCCGTAAAGCCCAAATCCGCTAACTTCATTAGAAGGAATTGATCCCTTCAGAATCCCATTGGTAAATTCAATCAGCCACTCCAGAAAGTTTTGTCCCTTAGTTGGTTTCATTGCTAAATGCCGCGACGTAAAGAAGACGATCGCCACCACTAAAAGAAAAACAACTAACCCAGAAACGACATTTGCGGTACTAAATGTCAATCCTAGAAATTGGAAGGTCGAAACTGGACCATCATTCACCGAATATCACCTCTTTTCACACTATATGGACGTAAGCTCCAAGTCCTAGCGACCGGCAAAACCCGCTAAACTCTTGAATTTTACGGAATAGTGAACGAAGCGAGCGCTCCATTCAAATACACTGGAAATGATACCACCAATCGCCCTAAAAAACAAAACAATTTTCACGAAAATATCATGAATCTGACATCTTCGTCTTAAACGGGAATATTCGGTCATAGCGGCGATGTTACCGTTTGCAAAGGCTATTTGCGTGCGCAATCAGGCGAATCCCTACCGATTCACCGCAGCAATCCAATCAAAGCCCCCTGAAATCAAAGAAGAGACCCGGCAATGACTGCCGAATCTCTTCATTATATTTACTTCGTCCCAAATAAACGGTCCCCGGCATCCCCGAGTCCCGGCACGATGTACCCATCTTCGTTCAAATGGTCATCCAATGCCGCCGTATAAATATCCACGTCCGGGTGCTTGGCCTGTAAAGCCTTTACCCCTTCAGGTGCGGAAACTAAGCACACAAATTTAATGTTGCTAGCGCCACGCTTCTTCAACGCGTCGATCGCCATAATGGCCGACCCACCGGTTGCTAACATCGGATCCACCACGAAAACTTGACGTTGATCGATATCGGAAGGCAGCTTAACAAAGTATTCATGAGGCTGTAGGGTTTCTTCGTCCCGGTACATCCCAATGTGGCCCACCTTAGCGGCAGGAATCAATTCGAGAATTCCATCCACCATCCCAATTCCGGCTCGCAGAATCGGAACAATAGCAACCTTCTTACCAGCCAATTCCTTAGCCGTCATCTTGGCAACTGGCGTTTCGATGACCTTGTCTTGTAGTGGCATGTCGCGCGAAACTTCGTAAGCCATTAACGTCGAGATCTCATTAACGACTTCCCGAAAGCTGCGGGTCCCGCAGTTTTTGTTACGAATAATCGTCAGTTTGTGTTGAATCAACGGGTGGTCGAGTACTTGAAACTTCCCCATGAATAAACGCTCCTTTGGTATTTCTTACAATTGTACCATTAACTGCAATGGCGTAGCGGATTTTTTTAGGAATGAAATCGCTTTTTCGTAATTTCTAGGGTAAAACACTTAGGGGGTGAGCCTGGGTCAGCGCGTGAACTCGCCGCCGGACGTCATCCAGATTGGTTTGGTCGGTCGGTTGACTTAGTGTCTGGCTAATCAGCCGGGCAACTTCCCGACAGTCTGCCTCGTCAAAGCCCCGGGTCGTGACGGCCGGGGTGCCCAACCGAACGCCGGACGTCTTGAACGGGCTCAGGGTCTCGTTAGGAATGGCTTCCTTGTTCGTGGTAATCATGACTGTATCGAGTAAGTCCTGGGCTTGCTTACCGTTCAAGCCCGTTTGGGAGACGTCGAGGGTCAGCAAGTGATTATCGGTGCCTCCCGAGATCACCCGCAGGTGGGACGCATGACTAAATTCGTCGGCCATCGCCTGCGCATTGACAATGATCTGTTGGGCGTAATCCCGAAAGGCCGGTTGCCCATCTTCAAACAACGCCGCGGCCTTCCCCGCAATGACGTGTTCGAGTGGCCCTCCCTGGGTCCCCGGAAAGACCGCCGAGTTAAGTTGCTTGGCGTACTGGGCTTGCGCTAAGATCAGCCCGCCCCGCGGTCCACGTAAGGTCTTATGCGTCGTGGTAGTGACCACGTCGGCGATCCCTACCGGACTCGGATGTAACCCGGCCGCGACCAGCCCCGCAATGTGGGCCATGTCGACCATCAAATAGGCGCCCACCTCATCGGCGATTTCACGAAAGGCCTGCCAGTCGATGATTCGAGAGTAGGCCGAGGCACCGGCCACGATCATCTTCGGTTTGAGCTTCCGGGCTAATTCCCGAATAGCGGCGTAGTCCAACAGTTCCGTTTCCGGATTCAAGCCGTAGCTGTAGCTTTGGTAGAGTTTCCCGGAGAAATTGACCTTGGCGCCGTGCGTCAGGTGCCCTCCGGCGTCTAAGCCCATCCCCAAAACCACGTCCCCCGGCTTTAGGAAGGCCGCGTAAACGGCCTGGTTAGCCTGGGAACCGGAGTGCGGTTGCACGTTGGCGTAGTCGGCACCGAACAGTTGCTTAGCCCGGTCAATGGCAAGTTGTTCCACGACATCAATGTACTGGGTTCCCCCGTAGTACCGCTTTCCCGGGTACCCCTCGGCGTACTTGTTGGTCAACACGGATCCCTGGGCGGCGCGGACGGCGTGACTCACGATGTTTTCCGAGGCGATTAATTCGATGGTGTCCTCTTGACGTTGCTCTTCTTGGGCGATGGCCCCCCAAAGGGCCGGATCTTCTGTTTGATAGTTCAAGGGCAATTCCTCCTGGGCTGTATGATGATTTATATTTTAGCAAATTTGTCCGGAAAATGGGAACTTAATCTCCTATTTTTCGTCAGAGATCCCTTTTTAGACGTCAAAAGGCGCTGTTCCTGGTTAAACCAGGGCAGCGCCTCACAACATTAAACTCGCTTACTTCTGAAAATGCACCTGACCGGCCGACTTGTTCAACCGGTTCATGTAGGCCGCCCCTAACCCGGTGTCGGCAAATCCCTGCGTAAGGATGCCCTTGACCGGTGATTCCAGGTCAAAGTGCCGTAAACCGGCAAATAACCGGTGACTGGCGCTGGCCAAATCGGGGCCTAAGGTATAGGCCTCCACGTTCGCCGGCAATTGGTTTGCCGCCAAGACGGGATCAATGGCCATCGCTCCGACCGGATAATCCTGGGCTTGAGCCCACGCTAGCGCCGCGGGCCAATCGCTTTCGTGATCCACGATGTACACCTGCGCGTCCGGCGCGTAATGTTTATACTTCATCCCCGGTGCTTTCGGCACTTCGGTCTTGCCCACCTTATGATGGGTTGACCGCACCGTGCCAATCACGGGTTCCAAGTCCTCTTCGGTGACCGCTCCTGGCCGTAAGATGGTCGGTACGTCGGCGGTTAAATCCAAAATTGTGGATTCGACCCCCACCTGGGCGGGCCCATCGTCGACGATGCCGGCGATTTTCCCCTTCAGGTCGTGGTAGACGTGTTGGGCCAACGTCGGACTGGGCTTACCCGACGTATTGGCGGACGGCCCCACAATGGGGACGCCAGCCGCTTGAATCAACGCCAACGTGGTCTGGTTGGCCGGATTTCGAAAGGCCGCCGTGGACAAGCCCCCCGTCACCGCCTTAGACAGCTTACCTGGTTGAAGGTTTAAAATTAACGTTAACGAGCCCGGCCAAAAAGCCTTAATTAACGCCTGGGCCTTAGCCGACAACGGCTCAGCGTACTGTTCGACCATCGCTTGGCCCGTGACCGTGACGATCAACGGGTTGTCGCTGGGACGTCCCTTCGCCGCGTAAACCTGTTTAACGGCCGTTTCGTTAGTGGCATCCGCCCCTAAACCGTACACCGTTTCGGTCGGAAACGACACCAGTTGGCCGGCCTTGATAAGTGCCGCGGCCGCTTCAATTTGATCTGGTTTAAAAATTTGTGTTTCCATAATATTCTCCCATTATTCTGTGAGTTCGACCCGCACCATGCGGTCGTGGCCACTCAGGTCCTGCCGAATGGTCACGTGCGCCGTGGGCAACGCCGTTTGAAAGATCTCCCGGACCGCCGCCCCTTGCTGGTACCCCAGCTCAGCGAAGAAATTCCCCCGGGCCGTTAACACCGTGGGTAACGCCAGCGCGAACCGCTGATAGAACGCCAAACCGTGGTGGGCCGCAAACAAAGCCGTTTGCGGCTCGTAGCGTTTCACGGAGTCGTCCATGACCGCCGTTTCCGTCCGGTCAATGTACGGGGGATTCGACACGATCACGTCGAAGCGCTGACCAGCCACCGGAGCAAACAAGTCGCCGACGGCTAAGGTCACGGCCGGTGCCCAAGTCTGCACGTTGCGTTGCGCCACGGCGATGGCCGCAGCCGAAATGTCCGTCCCCGTCACCCGCCAAGCGGGACGTTCTGCCTGTAAGGTCACGGCGATGGCGCCGCTTCCGGTCCCCACGTCGAGAACCCGTTGGGCGGTGGTCGACTGACTGTTCAGGACCCACTCGACCAACTCTTCGGTTTCGACCCGTGGAATCAACGTCGCCGGACTTACCACAAACTCCCGGCCGTAAAAGGGCGCGTGGCCCAATACGTATTGGGCGGGCTCACCCGCACTGACTCGCGTTACCTGTTGTTGGTAGCGGCTCAGCTGATTGGTTGGCATGACGTCGCGGTAATGCTGGACCAACTGGGTAAAGGTCCAGTGCTGACTTTCTAGCAACAGAAACTGGGCGGCACTGGGATCTTGTTGGACGGTCGTCAGCTGGTGCTCGGCGGCCTTAAGCGCCGCAAAGTACGTGACCGAATTAGCCATTATTCTTTAAGTTTTCCAATTTAGCGGCCTGATCGGACAAAATCAACGCATCGATAATGTCGTCGAGTTCACCGTTCATGATCCGGTCTAGCTTGTTTAACGTCAACCCAATCCGGTGGTCGGTGACCCGGTTTTGCGGGTAGTTGTAGGTCCGAATCCGTTCGGAACGGTCCCCGGTCCCCACGGCCGACTTCCGTTCGGCGTTATAGGCACTTTCTTCTTGTTGCTTGTAGTAATCGTAGACCCGTGCCTTTAAGATTTGCATGGCCTTGGCCCGGTTTTGTTGCTGTGACCGTTCGTCTTGCATGGCCACCACGATTCCAGTTGGCAAGTGGGTCATCCGCACGGCCGAAGAGGTCTTGTTGATGTGTTGCCCACCGGCACCGGATGACCGGTAAACGTCGGTCCGAATGTCCTTGGGGTCGATATCGATATCGACGTCTTCTTCTTCGGGCATGACCCCGACCGTCGCGGTACTGGTGTGCACCCGGCCGGCAGATTCCGTGACGGGAACCCGTTGGACCCGGTGCGCCCCGTTTTCGTACTTCAGCTTCGAGTAGACCTTATCACCCGTAATCATCATGACAATTTCCTTGAAGCCCCCAACTTCGGTGGCGTTCTCGTCAACGATTTCCGTCTTCCACCCTTGGCGTTCGGCGTACTTAGAGTACATGCTGAAAAGGTCGGCCGCAAACAAGCTGGCTTCGTCCCCACCGGCGGCCCCGTGAATTTCCATGATGATGTTCTTATCATCGTTCGGGTCCTTCGGTAACAGTAAGAGCTTGATGGCGTCTTCTAACTTTTCCTTCTGGTCGGTGAGATCCTTCAACTCGTCTTTGACCATGCTTTCCATGTCATCGTCGAGCTTTTCGCGGAGCATCTCGTCGTCATCCTTAATTTGCTTGGTGACGTCTTGGTATTGGTGGTACTTTTCCACCGTTTCGCGGAGTTCCCCCTCTTCTTTCGACAGGGCCATGAATTTTTGCGTATCCGCAATGACTTCCGGATCGCTGATTAATTCGTTGAGCTCGTCGTAACGGTCCGCGACGGCTTGGAGCTTATCAAACATTTCATCCATTTCGTTTTAACCTCGTTTCGTTATTGCCCCATCTGGTCCAACGGCGGGTTGAAATAGTGCCGCCGACAAACCGGATAGTAGGCTTCGTTACCGCCAATCTGAACCTGTTCACCCTCGTAGACGGGTTTCCCGTCGTGGAAGCGCAGGTTCATAATGGCCTTTTTGGTACAGAACCAACAAATGGTTTTCATTTCTTCAATCTTATCTGCATATAATAGAAGGTATTTCGATCCTTCAAACAACTCGTTACGAAAATCGTTCTTTAACCCAAAGGTCATGACCGGGATATGGAGGTCATCCACAATCTTTGCCAGTTGAAACACGTGATCCTTGGTCAAAAACTGGGCCTCATCGATCAGGATACAGTTGGCCTGCGGATCTAACTTTTCCACTTCATCGTAGACGTTAGTCGTCGCAAAAATTGGATGTGCGGGACGTCTCAGCCCGATGCGACTGGAAATGGCCCCGACGCCGTCTCTGGTGTCCAAGCCACTGGTCATAATAATGACCCGTTTATGTTGTTCCTCATAGTTATGGGCGACCTTTAAAATTTCAATGGACTTCCCACTATTCATTGCGCCGTACCGAAAAAAGAGCTGCGCCACGTTACTCCCACCTTTTTTTGACAGTTTCTAATCTATTATAGCCGATTGCCTGGGAAAATTCGACCAGAGAAGTTGAAAAATCGCGGCTTTCGTGCTGGAAGCGTTCCCGGTCGCACGCGGGCCGGCAGGGACGGTTTCCTTGCAATTTCGCAAAGTTCAAGACGTGGACTCCCCTATTTTTGAAAAAAATGCTAGAATTAACGTTTGAGGTTCAACCAAGTCTTGTTTAAGGAGCGAAATGTCCATGTCATTGCGAAGCGGTGTTGCCACCTTTGCGGGGAAATCGTCCTACTGGTTTCTCCACACCTTCTTACACGGGGGAAGTTCTTTGCCCGGTAAGATTACTTTAAAGTTAGACCCGCAAATCTTGCGGTCGTTAGGTGCCAAGTATGACGTGATCGTCATCACCGGGACTAACGGAAAAACGTTAACCACCGCCCTAACCGTGTCGGTGCTCCACGAAAAGTACCCAACGATTCTCACCAACCCCACGGGGTCCAACATGGAACAAGGAATCGTCACGACCTTTTTAAACGCGAAGAACCCGAAAACCGGTCGGCCCCTCGCCGTACTGGAAGTCGACGAAGCCAACGTGATCAAGGTCACCCAATACATCGAACCCAAGGCCTTTGTCTTTACCAACATTTTTAGAGATCAGATGGACCGCTACGGTGAAATCTACACGACTTACCAGAAGATCCTGGACGGCGTGGCGCTCGCGCCGAACGCGACGATCATCGCTAACGGGGATTCGCCCATCTTTAATTCCAAGCACCTGCCCAATCCGATCCAATACTACGGGTTTGACGACCAACCGGACCGTGATTTCAAGGCTAAGCCCAACACGGACGGGGTCCTGTGTCCAAACTGTCAACACATCTTACACTACCACACGCTGACCTACAGCAATCAGGGCAAGTATTTCTGCCCCCACTGTGGCTTTAAACGCCCCGACCTGACCTACCGGTTGACTCAGCTGGGCACCCAAACGCCAACGTCTTCACAATTCACCATCGACGGTCACGCGTTTAAAATTACGGTCGGCGGAACTTACAACATCTATAACGCCTTAGCCGCTTACGCGGTGGGCCGGTTCATGGGGGTCACCCCCGAACAGATTGCCCACGCCTTCACGGCTAACGAGCAAGTCTTCGGCCGCCAGGAAGTCATCGACGTCAACGGCAAGCGGGTCACCATCATCCTGGTCAAAAACCCGGTCGGTTTAGACCAAGTCCTGCACATGATTGGCACGGATCCCCAGCCGTTCTCGTTTGTGGGCCTGTTAAACGCCAATTACGCCGACGGGATCGATACCAGTTGGATCTGGGACGGCGACTTTGAGCAACTCGCCGATTCCAACATCCCCACGTTCATCACCGGGGGCGAACGGTACAAGGACATCACCTTCCGCCTCAAGGTGGCCGGGGTGCCCGACGACAAGCACATCGTCGAACCTAGTCTGGAGAAGGTGGTCGACCGGATTCAGGAAGTGCCGACCGAACGGGTCTACGTGCTGGCCACCTACACGGCCATGCTCCAACTACGGAAGATCTTAGCTAGCCAAGGTTTCATTAAGGAGGGACTCGGCGTATGACATACGAACTAAACGTCGCCCATCTGTACGGCGACCTAATGAATACCTACGGCGACGTGGGCAACATCCTGGCGTTAAACTACTATGCCAAGCAAATGGACGTACACTTAAACGTCCAAGTCGTCAGTCTGGAAGAAGACTTCCACGCGGCCGACTACGATCTGGCCTTCTTTGGCGGTGGCCAGGACTTTGAACAAACCATCGTAGCTAAAGACATCCAGACCAAAAAGGCGGAACTGACCAAGTTTATCGAATCCGGCGGTCCCCTACTGGCCATCTGTGGCGGTTACCAACTCTTAGGTCACTACTACATCGGTGCCGATGGTGAAAAGCTTCCCGGAATTGGGGCGTTGGACCACTACACCCTAGCGCAGGATCACAACCGCTTTATTGGCGACATCGTGATTAAGAACCAAGAAACCGGCGAGACCTACCACGGCTTTGAAAACCACCAGGGACGGACCTTTATCGGTAAAGGCGAACGGCCTTTAGGTAACGTGGTCAGTGGTAAGGGCAATAACGGCGAAGACGGCACTGAAGGCGCCATCTATAAGAACGTCTACTGTTCATACTTCCACGGCCCCATCCTCACGCGAAACGGCGACATCGCCAAGCACCTGTTGATTGCCGCGTTAAAGCGTAAGTTCCCCAACGACGACTTCAGTCAACAGGAAGCTTTGCCGATCCCGGCAACCTTCTAACCCCGTTACGCGTCATGCAAGCACTGGTCTTAAAAAATAAATTTAACAAGTCTGGTGCTTCCGAATCAGTCAGAAACGGGCTGGAATGGGCTGGGCACGGCTTCCAGCTCATACTGGCCATGACCACAACTCAAATGCATTTTTTCGATCAAATAATACTGACTGGTTATTCTAATCGACATGCCAGTCGATACCACCCATAACGTTCCCAAAAATAATCCCCCGTAAAATCGTTCTGATTTTACGGGGGATCTTTTTAGTTAAATCGTCGTTTTTTCGGCGAGATACGTGCCAATCACCGCATTCCGTTGATCTAAGTACGGTAGGTTCGGCGCCACCGGATGGACCCGGTTGGTCAAGAAGACCATGGCCTGAGCGGTCTGCGGATCAATCACCAAATAGGTACCCGTGAACCCGGAATGCCAGAGGACCCGGTGGGCGGTCGGCCATTGGGTAGCCGTCAACGCCCAACCTAAGGAACGACCGGCTTGACCGGTCGGCGTCCAGTCGGCCACGAGGCGGCGCACCCAGGTCGGGGGCAAAACGGCCGCTACCCGTTCGGGGTGACAGTACGCTTGGCAGAAGCGCACGAGGTCATCGACCGTACTGAACAGGCCGGCCGACCCGCAGCGGCGCTGTAACACGTACCCCTTGGGATCGTGAACGGCGCCCCGCACCAGTCCCCGGTTAGGCGTAATGGCCGTGGGCACACAGGCGTGCGGATCGGTGGGCGTAAAGGTACTGTGCGTCATTCCTAGGGGCGTGAGTACCCGTTTTTGCACGGCTACCTGAACCGGTTCCCCCAGGATTTTTTCAATAATCCAGCCCATGAAGATATAATTCACGTCGGCGTAGACCATCTTGCCGTTAAAGGTGGGGCCGACGTGTAACCCCAATAGTGCCCGGGTCAACTCTGAGGCGTTCAGTTGGTTGCGGTTGGGGATGTACCCCGTGATGCCCGAGGTGTGGGTCAACAGATGTTGAATCGTTACCCGGTCATCGCCAAACGCGGGCAACCAGGTTGTGACGGGATCCGTCAGCCGTAAGCGCCCCGCGGCGAGGAGCTGCAGGGTGACACTTAACGTCCCGACTACCTTGGTCAAAGACGCCAAGTCATAGGTCATCCCCGCGCGTAACGGTTCGGCAGTCGGAACCAGTGCGGCTTGACCGATTTGACCCGATTCGACCCGGTCACCGTCGATAAACGCGTAACTAACACCGGGAACCACTCCCGCCGAAACTAGCCGCCGCAAAGCGGCCTTAGTTGCCTGATAAGCCATCGTACCCCTTCTCTCTGTTTTCCATTTAACCGCAAATATTGAGGGAACGCAATGGTCCTTGATCAATTGGGTTATCGACTTAATTGTTGACGAATCAGGGTTGCTAGAATCGTGACCCCCCGCCGAAATTCGGCCGGGGTCGCGTAGGCGTACGACAACCGTAAGGCGTTCGTGGGGGCGCCGTACACCGTCCCAGGATTGGCCAAGACGCCCTGCGCCAAGGCCGCTTGAAAGAGCCGCGGTAGCTCAACTTTAGCGGGTAACTGAACCCACAGATAAAAGCCCCCGGCGGGCCGATTCCAGGTCGCTAAGTCCCCCAGCGTCGCCGTTAGGCTGGCTAACGCCGCCTCCCGCCGTTCTCGTAGTTGGTCGCGCAACCGTTGTAGGGTTCGGGGATAATCCGGGGCCGTCAACAGGTTAACCAACGTTTGTTGCGACAACGTGCTGGCCCCGTAGTCCATCTGCATTTTAACGTCAGCCAACCGGGCCACCACGGCCTGAGGTCCGACCAACCACCCCACCCGTAAGCCGGGCGCCAGGTCCTTCGAAACGGTCCCCAGATATAAGACGTTGCCCTGGGTATCGTGAGCTTTCAACGGCAGCGGTGGCCGCTGGTCTAACCACAGCTCCTGGTAAGCCGTATCCTCGATGATCGGTAGTTGATATTTCTGGGCAAAGGTCAGTAGGTCGGTGCGCCGTTGGACCGTCATCACGGTGCCCAACGGGTTATCGAAAGTGGGGACCGTGTAGAGTAGCTGCGGTTGCGGACTTACCGGAATATGCCAATAGGCCAGTCCTTGTTCATCGACCGGCAAGGGCGCCCACTTGGCCTGGACCGATTCTAACACCCGCAGCGATCGTAAATAACTAGCCGCCGCCGTATAGACCGTGGTCCCCGGCTTCAACAGGGCCGCCGTAATGAGCTGGAGGGCCTGTAAGGAGCCCGAGGTGATCAAGATATTATCGACGGTGGTCTGGACGCCCCAGGTCTTTAGCCGCTGGACCAGCGCTTCCCGTAAGGCTAAACTCCCCAGTGCCGGCAGGTAATTTAACGTGGTCAGTTGATCGGCTGCCTGGTGCATGGCCGTTTGGACGGCCCGTCGCGGAAACAGGTCCGGGCCCAGTTCGCCGGTGCTCAGCCGAATTGGGGTCGTAAATTCGCGTTGATTAATGGTCTGAATGGTGGGTTGATTGGCGCTAAACTCTCCCGCGTGCACCCACCGTTGCCAATCCGGCGTCGCACTCAGCAGTGTCGACCACGAATTACTGGCCACCCGGGTGCCCCGCCCGTGAGCGGTCATCACCACGCCTAACGCCTGCAATTCGGCAATCGCCGTGTGAATAGTACTGCGGTTCACCCGGTAGGTCTGGGCTAACTCCCGTTGCGGTGGGAGTTGTTGACCGACCAACCAGTTTCCCTGGCGAATCTGAGTCACACAGTAAGTGATCAATTGTTGGTAGAGTGGCGTGGCACTTTCTCGTTGTGGCTGCCACCGAAACTGAACCGTCTGAGCCATGGGGCTTCCCCTCCTTTTGTCCTTAGTTTAGCACAGAAAAAACGGCCGTTACCGCACTCAGGCGAAACGACCGTTAGACTTTGTAACGTTAAGTTAAGCTAAATTATTGCCCGCAAACTGACTGTTGTACAGGTCCGCGTAGAACCCGTGGGCCGCCAACAGACTGTCGTGGTTTCCGGTCTCCACGATGTGCCCGTGGTCCATGACCACGATATTTTCGGCGTTTTGAATCGTCGACAACCGGTGGGCCACCACGAAACTAGTCCGGCCGGCCAGCAGGCGCTCCATAGCTTGCTGGATCAACATTTCCGTCCGCGTGTCCACGGAACTCGTGGCTTCATCTAGGATCAACACGTCGGGATCGGCCACGAAGGCCCGGGCAATCGTCAACAGTTGCCGTTGCCCCTGAGAAATATTGCTGGCCGCTTCGTTCAAGATGGTGTCGTACCCATCCGGTAACTGCCGAATAAAGGTGTCCGCGTGGGCCGCCTTAGCCGCCGCATAAACCTCGTCGGCCGTCGCATTTTCCCGTCCGTACTTGATGTTATCAAAGATACTGCCGGTAAAGAGCCAGGTATCTTGTAAGACCATGGCGAAGTGCTTCCGTAAATCCGTCCGAGCCACCGTATTCGTCGCTTGGCCCCGGTACTTGATCTGGCCACTCGCCACGTCGTAGAAGCGTTCCAGCAGATTAATGATGGTGGTCTTCCCAGCTCCGGTTGGGCCAACAATGGCAACCATCTCGCCCGGTTTGACCGCCAGATTGAAGTCCTCAATCAACGGCTTGTCCGGCACGTACTGGAAGTTCACGTCGTCAAATTCAATGACGTTCCCCGCCTCAGCCGTCTGGACCGGCAATTGATCGTGGGCCGTCTGGGGCATGTCGTCTTCGTCAAGGACGGCAAAAACCCGTTCGGCGGAGGCAATCGTGGCCTGAATCGTGTTGGTCAGGTTGGCCATCTGGGTGATGGGCTGGGAGAACTGGTTGGTATACTGCAGGAAGGCCTGCACGTTCCCTAAACTCACGGTCCCGTTAGCGACCTGAATCCCCCCAATCACCGCGACGGCCAGGTAATCCAGGTTCTTGACGAAGTTCATCAACGGGAAGATCAGACTGGAAACGAATTGCGCCTTCCAGGCCGACTTGTAGTACTTTTCGTTGTGTTCTTCAAACTGGTCCTGCACGTCGGCTTCCTGGTTAAAGGTCTTGACCACGGTATGGCCCGCGTAGGTTTCTTCAACCGTGTTGTTCAGTAACCCCAGGTTCTTCTGTTGACTGGCGAAGAACTTTTGCGACCGGGGGGCGACTAGCATGACCACGACCAGACTCAACGGGACCGAGATCAAGGCAACTAACGTCAACCACCCACTAATGGTCAGCATCATGTACAGCACCCCAAAGAAGGTCAGCACACTGGTCACCAACTGGGACAGGGTCTGCTGCAACGTGCCCCCGATGTTATCCATATCGTTGGCCATCCGGGACATCAAGTCCCCGTTGCTATGCGTATCGTAATAACTGATTGGGAGGCGTTGCATCTTAGCCTTCAGGTCCCGCCGTAACTGGTAAACCACCTTTTGGGCGATCCAGTTCATGATGACCTGTTGGACGATGCCGAACAGTGCCGCGCCCACGTACAGAATCCCGACAATTAATAAAATGTGCCCAATTTTCCCAAAATTAATGGGTAAGCTGGTCATGGTAATGCCCGCCTTGAGCTCGGCGGTCCCCTTCATCACACCTTTAAAGAGTTCCGTGGTGGCTTCCCCTAGAATCTTGGGGGTCCGAATCTGTAAGATCACGGAGGCCGCCGCAAAAATCATCACGACGACGATGCCGGGAATCCAGTGTTTCATATACCGAAAGAGGCGGCCGGTGGTCTTCCAGAAGCTTTGTGGCCGTTGTTTGGTGGCTGAACCGCGTCCGTTACGCATCGACAACATCCCCCTTCCGTAATTGTGAATCCAGAATTTCTTGGTAAGTTTTGTTCGTAGCCTTGAGTTCATCGTGCGTCCCTTGACCCACGATCTTCCCGCCGTCGATCACTAGGATTACGTCGGCATCGGCCACGGTGGAGACCCGTTGGGCGACGATCACGGTCACGCCGGCCTGAACCTGCGCGTCCTGACGTAATTGTTGCCGCAACAGCGCATCGGTCTTGAAGTCTAACGCGGAGAACGAGTCGTCAAAGACGTAGACGCTCGCTCGCTTCAAGATGGTCCGCGCAATCACTAACCGTTGCCGTTGTCCCCCGGAGAAGTTGTCCCCGTTTTGTTCAACGACGGCGTCTAGTCCCCCGGTCTCCTTGACAAAGTCCGTGGCTTGCGCGACGTCGAGGGCGTGCCAAATCTGGTCGTCGGTCGCATCGGCCTTGGCCGTCACCATGTTACTGCGGATGGTCCCCGCAAACAGGACGGCCTTTTGTTGGGTAATGGATACCGCTTGGTGCAATTCGCGTTGACTCACCGCGGGGAGTGCCACGCCGTTCAGGCGAATTTGGCCGCTTTCGGGATCAAATAACCGGGGAATCAGGTTGACCAGCGTCGATTTACCCGAGCCGGTCCCCCCGATAATCGCCACGGTTTGTCCCGCCTTGGCGCGGAAGTGCACGTCGGCCAAGGCCAACTTCTCCGCCCCCGTGTAACGGAAGTCCACGTGGTCAAACTCTAAGCTGACCGGACCGTCCGGTAACGTCACGGGTTGGTCGGCATCGTTGATTTTGGACTTTAAATCCATGACTTCGTTAATCCGCGCCGCCGAGGCTTGGGCCCGGGGAACGAAAACAAAGACCATCGACACCATCATGAAACTGATCAGGATTTGGGTGGCGTACGTCATGAATGCCACCAGGTTCCCTACTTCCAAGGCCTGGTGCGCAATCAATTGTCCCCCGTACCAGACGATTCCGATGTTGGTTCCACTAATAATCAGCGTGATCACCGGGAACATTAACGAAACGATCATGAAAACTTTAATCCCCGTTTGGGTGTAGTCTTGGTTGGCCCCTTCGAAACGGTCCTGTTCAAACTTGTCTTGGTTGAAGGCCCGAATAACCCGAACCCCGGTCAAGCCTTCGCGAAAGATTAAGTTAATGCGGTCAATCTTCTTTTGTAAGCTCTTAAATAACGGCACCGCGAAATACATGACCACAATGGTAAAGAGGGCCAAGACGGGTAACGCCACTAAGAAGACCAGCGTGAGGCGCGGACTCTTTAAGTACGCCAAGATACCGGCCCCAATTAACATAATGGGTGCCATTAACATCATCCGTAACATTTGAACCATCACGTTTTGAATTTGAACCACGTCGTTAGTCGTCCGCGTAATCAAAGACGCGTTCCCAACGGTTTCGAACTCTTCCGTAGACGACAGGGTGACCTTCTTGAAGAGGTTCGTTCGGATTCGCTGCCCCATCTTCTGGGATTGCGTGGCGGCGTAATAAACGTTGCCGGCCGCGCCCAGCACCCCGATGAAGCTCAGCAGAAGCATCTGCCCCCCGGTACGCCAGATGTACCCAATGTCGTTGTTCGCAATCCCCTTATCAATGATATTGGAGGTTAACGTGGGTAACGACAGGTCACAGGCAACTTGAATCATCATAAAGCCCACTGCCAGGACTACTGCCCACCAGTCCAGGTGTTTTCGGGCAAGTCGCATCATTTGATTTTGGCCTTCTTTCTCATAGGTTTGTTAACAATGCTGACAAAAATTGCATATGCGACAATTATACTCGTCTCTTTAACGTTTGCAATCATCAATGATTCCGGTGAGACTGGTAATCCGGTCAAAATTTGTTACAATGTAAGCACCGAAGGGAGCAAAGACTTGTGGCTAGTAATTCTGATTCGATTTATAACGTTTTAACCTATATTCACCGACATCCGCAACGCGTTGATTTCATCGCGCAACGCAACAGTAACGTGGTCTCAATCGGGGTTCCCGATACGGTCCCCGTGGCCAACGTCGAGCTGTACTTCCCCACGGATCGTTTAGTGGTCAACCGCTTGGATGAGGACTTTTTAGCCATGCACGGCGACCTGTTAAACGACTTCTTCGACCGGACCCGCAGCTCCAAACTGGACTACCAAGACGTGTGGGTCACCACGGGCTACGTTCCCGGCCAACACGCTTACCTAGTTGAATTATCCTTTGAATAAGTCACGAAAAGGCACCGCACGAGTTTACGACTCTTGCGGTGCCTATTTTGATGGTTAACTAAAGATGGCTTTAGAGGCCCACAGTCCCCCGACGACCAACACGGCGACGATAAAGAACTTAAAGAGTGCCGCGAAGGCCACCAGGACGATGGCTCCAATCACCAGAGTCCCCACTAGGCCTAACAGCCAACCGGCTAGCCCAAAGACGAGCCGTAAAATGGGAAACAGAAGTAACAATAATAAGAGACCCAGAATCATGCTGATCCCCCCTCACACTAATTTAGGTCTACCCCGTAGTGTACACGATTCCGGCTTAAAAAGCACTTAACCCCTGAGGGTCTGGTCTTACGCCGTCGTAATCTGCATCCGTCCGTTTTGCTTAGAATGGTACAGATTGGCGTCAACTCGCTTGTAAAAGTCTAACGGGTTGCGATCCTTGACGGTTAAGCCCGAAACCCCAATCGATAAGGTAACCTCGAGTGTTTGATCGTTGTAGGTGATCTGGTTCTTGGCGACGGCGTCAAAAATCTGTTGAGCAATTGGTTGAGCCTGTTCCATCGTATAATTCGGTAAGAGGACGTTAAATTCCTCGCCCCCGTTTCGATACAAGATAATCCGCGGATCGATTTGTTTTAACGCCGCACTCGCCGTTTTGGCCACGCCCTTTAGCACTTCGTCCCCGGCTAAATGACCGTAGGTGTCGTTAACGTGCTTAAAGTGATCAATGTCAAACATGATCATCGATAAATTACGGTGCTGCGAGACGCTGTGGTAAAACAGGTACCCGATGGCTCGGTCGTAAGCCGCATAATTCTGCACGTTGGTTAAGGCGTCCCAGTTAGCCGACTGGAACAGCCGGTCCTTAATGCGCCGGTCCTTATCTTGAATCTTAAAGTACCCGTACATCAGCACGGCCAAAATGGCGAAGTTTAAGAGTTCTTCGCCCACGGTCGTCCAGGCGAGATTCAAGCGAATTTTGACCACGATCCACAGAATGGTGGCGTTGACCATGGCTAACGACATGTAGCGCGTAAACGGCCAGCGCCACATGTGAACACTTTGAACGTGGGATTCCACGTAGAATAACGCAAAGACCCCCGTGTAAAACCACGATAGTGGCTGATCCACGTTACCATTAATTAACATAAAACCAATCCCAAAGATCACAATTAACCAATACGGAATCCGAATTTGTAAGAAATAAGCGGCAAAAACTAAAATTAATAGTTGAAAGTTCATAAACGTCCAGGATAAATGACTATCCCGAACTAATAATTGTAACGCAAAAATGGCCGCCCCGGAACACAGGGCCCCGACCCACGCCTGAACGCGTTTCACGTTAACCGGTTTACTCTGCGATTCAATCTTCGTGGTAATCCAGTTAAAGATTGACCAGTAGAGCGTGATGACCCCTAGGACAAAGAAAATACTCGTAATAAAGGGTGGTACCAGCCACATTGACCAAGTCATTTAATCAGACTCCTCATAGGTTCTAACCAACAATTACCAACTCTTCTAATTAATCCGATATCTAAATAATTAAACCTAACAATCAAACTAACCACTTTAAACCCCTTCGAGTTGACTAACTACTTCTACTATAAATCAATCCATATAATAAAACCATAAAAATTTATATAATATATTATGTTAGGTGACTGTGCATTAGCTCAATCATGAACATTCCCTCGAAATGTTAAACTCCCCCTATTGTTCCCCTCAAAAATACAGTATGATGGTAAGTGAAAATGCATGTAAGGAGGAATTGCGCCATGTACCGTTACTTTTTACAGCCGCAACTTGACGTTTCCAACAACTCACCTATCGGTTATGAGTTGCTCATTCGCCAAAAAACGGCTGACAAATGGGTCTTACCCCATAATTTTGCGTCAATTCCGATTGACGTCCAAGCGGATCTCATCCGCCGGACCGCGCAAAAACTCATGTTAAAGATTGGCTCCGTGTCTTTTAACACTAACCGTAGTCAGTTTATCGATAATACCATTGCGCAGGCGATTTTAACCGCCCAACAACATATTTATCCCCTGAATTTGGTCTTAGAGGTCACCGAAGAGGTCACCGATGACGACATTACGGACCAACAAATCATCGACCAGGTTCGCTTCTTCGACCAACACGGGATTCAGCTTAGCCTGGACGACGTGGGGACCGGGGTCAACACCTACGATCACCTGGAACCGGTGCTCCCCTACGCCAGCGAAATCAAGTTCGCGATGCAGAATTTCCGGCAAGAAAAACGGGAGGCCGAGATTCCGGCCAACCTAAAGTTCTGGAAACAGGTCGCCGACCAACACAACCTCCGCTTGATTCTTGAAGGCGTGGAAAATCAGGAAGAACACGACATGGCCAACGACTTACAAATTGACCTTCGCCAGGGCTGGTTCTACGGCAAGCCCCACCTATTCAAGTTGGACCCGACCGACTAAAGAATGGCACCTGACCATCACCGTTTGTGATGGCCAGGTGCCATTTTAACGTAATTGATAAATAAATCAAGCCTTAATTTAATGGGTTAACCATTTTTATTGGCCATTTCCCGGTCCGCCAGCCGCTGTGGCGGTCGTTTCTCCGGTCTGATCCGTGCTACCGGTACTATCGGTCCCCGTCACGTTCGCAATGGTGCCCGTGGTGGCATGGCTTAGACCCAGGCCCCGCCGAATAAAGTTGGTCACCCGCTGGAGTTCGCTGGTCGTTGCCACCTCCATACTCTGTCCATTAATGGTCTCACCAGTCCCTTGAATGTGGGTGGTCTTGATGTGCTTGATCGCCGCACGATAATTCTGGGCCAGCGCCGTTAAATCGTTAAAGGTCAGATCAGTTTGAGTCTGCTTGGATAACGAGCTGATAAAGTCCGCGTTCAGTAACGTCGAGATGGAGTTGGATTGCTTAAGGAGGGCCATAATGACCTTGCGTTGGCGCGTCTGTCGCCCGTAATCGCCCTGCGGATCGTCATCGCGCATCCGTGAGTAGGCCAACGCTTTCTTACCATTCATGTGGGTGGTGACGCCCTTCTTAAAGGTATACCCGCCGTAACTAAAACTTAGGGTCGGCTTCAGCGTCACGCCCCCCACTTCGTTGATAATTTTTTCCATGCCCCCCATGTTAATAATGGCGTAAAAGTCGATGGGCACGGTCAGCATCTTTTGAACCGTGGTGATGGCCGTCTTGGACTTGCCCCAAGCGTAGGCCGCGTTGATTTTCGCCGGTGATTGACTTTCGTATCCCGGAATATTCACGGCCGTATCCCGCGGAATGCTGGTAATGGTGGTCTTATTAGTTTGTGGGTTAATGGTCACGACCATCATGCTATCGGTCCGTCCCTGAAAGGTTCGCCCTAACGCCCCAGTATCGGTCCCCATGAGTAGAATAGAAATCGGTTTTTTCTGGGCTAATTGGCGGTTAACGTTCCGTAACTTGCTCACGCCGGACGCCTGGTACGATCCCTTCACCGAATTCTGGAGGCTGTGATACTTATGCATCCCGTACGCACTGCCCCCAATCAGGAGTGCCAGAATCAAGAAGAGCACCGTTTTTAAAACTGGATGCCGTTTTTTTAGTCGTTTACGTTGCATGTTGCCACCCTTTCAGCCACGGGTCCCCTTCACCGCGGAACATTTAATCTAAAATTGATTGAACCCGTCCATTATAAACGGCATTTCTTAACGCTTCCTAAGTCCCGGTTCGACTTAAGAAATTCCCAAGGTTTCGTCCTCAATAGCCATTACGATTAAGGGCTAAAACTAAACCGTCGTTTAAACCGCTGCTTAAAATTAAAATACGATTAAATCAATTACAATATTCTAATTTTATTTCGAGTGCCTGTCAAGTTTCTCCGGTTCTCACGGGCAAAAAAACGGTTCAGCAACTTAGATTGCTGAACCGTTTTGGTTATTTTTTAAGGGTCTCGTCTAACGCTTCAACCTGCTTGACCGGGCCGACCACGGTCAAAACGTCGTGCAGGCGCACAACTGCCGTGGGATCCGGCGATATATCGATCTTCGGTCCCCGCTGAATGGCAATCACGGTCAAATCAAACCGCTGCCGGAGATTCAGCTGGATCAAGTTCTGGTCCACGAAGGTCGGATCGGTAATGACCACTTCGGCTAACGTGTAGTCTTCACTCAGGTCGATGAAGTTCAAGATGTGATTCGACAAGAGTTTACGGGCAATACCGCGTCCCATGTCCCGTTCGGGGAAGACCACCTGATCGGCCCCGACGCGCTGCAGTACCCGACCGTGATCACTGGTTTCGGCCTTGGCAATCACTTTTTTGGCGCCCTGTTCCTTCGCTAATAAGGTCGTTAGGATGCTGGCTTCCATGTTATTGCCGATACCAATGATCACGTAGTCAAAGGTATCGATGTTTAAACGCCGCAGGACTTCTTCGTCCCGGGTATCGGCAATCAACGTCTGCGTCGCCACGTCGATCAACTCGTTGACCCGTTCCTCATGAATATCGACGGCCAGCACGTCTTGGTGCATATCCGCGAGCGTGCGCACCACGGCCTCACCAAATCGTCCTAGACCCAATACGGCAAAGTTCTTCTTCAATTTCGCCACTCCTTAACCAATTAAGACGTTTTCTTCCGGATACCGGATGCGACTGACCTTGGTCTGCCGCTTCGATAACGAGTACAGGGACGTAAAGATCCCGACCCGCCCGATAAACATCAATAAAATAATAATTAATTTACCAATGACGCTTAAATGCGGGGTCAATCCCAGGCTCAGCCCCACGGTGCCAAACGCCGATAAGACCTCAAACACGATGTATTCCAGGCCGTATCCCCGGGGAATCTTTTCGGTCTGGGTCAGAATCAACGTCGCCACGGTAATGACGATACTGGCCAGAAAGACCAGTAGCAAGGCCCGGCTAATATTGGCTTGGCTGAATCGGCGGTGACTAAATTCAACGTCGTCCTTGCCCCGTAACTGTGCAATACTCTGGAGCATCAGGACCCCGAACGTCGTGGTTTTGATCCCCCCGGCGGTTGACCCGGGCGTCCCCCCGACAAACATCAGAATCATCAAGAGAAAAATACTCCCCGCGTGTAACGATTCAGTCGGTAGCGTCACGATTCCGGCCGTGCGGGGCGTCACGCTCAAAAACAGCGTGTTAACTACCCGATTGATCCAGGTGGGGTTCCCGGGGATGCAAGCCAAATTCCCTTCCGTTACTAGCAACGCCAAGAACCCGACCACGAACAGGGTCCCCGTGGTGACCAACGTGAGTTTGGAATTCAGGCTCAACCGGTGGCGTTCGTGATACAACAAGACGTCCCGCCACACGAGAAAACCGAGGCCCCCACCGACGATCAAGACGATCGTCACTAAGATCACGTAGGTGTCATCCCGAAAAGCCATCAGACTATTACCAAAGACGTCAAACCCCGCGTTACAAAACGACATGACCGAATGGTAAACCGAGACGTACAAGCCGTGCCGCCACCCGAAACGGGGAATAAAATCGACCGCTAGTAAAGCGACGCCCCCCAGTTGAAAGATAGCGGAGAGTTGAACCACGTACTTCATCACGCTTTTGGTATCGCTGAGGTTTTCCAGATTCAACGACTCTTTGACCATTAACTGAGTCGACAGTCCCATGTGGCGGTGGCGCCGAATCAGGTTAAAGAGGAGCACGGCAAACGTCATGTAACCCAAAGCCCCCACTTCGGCCATCCCCAGGATCACGAGTTGCCCGAAGACCGACCAGTGCGCCGCCGTGTTGACCACGGTGAGCCCCGTAATACAGGTTGCCGAAGCCGCCGTGAACAGCACATCGATCAGCGGGGTTCCCTGGCCCGTGCGTGTGGCCGCCGGTAAGCTCAACAGGATGGTCCCGACCGCAATGATCAGGATGAACCCAAACACCATCTTCTTCGACAGCGTATCTAAAAATTTTAAATGCCAAATACTCATTATCTATTCCAGTCCTATATTCCAATCTACTCCCCCCAGCTTAAGCCCGGACTACCGCCAAAAGCAAGCACATTTTGAATCGGGAGCAGAATTCATCAGCCCCCCACATTGATTTCTTAATTTCGCGCAAATTTCTGCAAAAAAATGACCACTCCCTCACCGGGACTGGTCATGATTAAGGTTACTTTTGTAAAAACTTAGCGGTATCGTCCCAAGCTTGAACGTCTCCGGTCAAGGCCTTGGGGTTCGTTGGATTGTGCCAAGCAAAGTCGTCGTACCACAGGCCCCGCTTGCCTTGATCCAGGGCGTCGATGGCGGCCACGTCGTCGTCACTCAACGTGAAATCGTTGATTTGGCTATTAGCCACGATGCGTTCCACGTGAGTCGACTTGGGAATGGTGATGATGTTGTGTTGATAATCCCAACGTAAGATGATTTGCGCCGCCGACCGTTGATACTTCGCCGCCAGCTTGGTGATGGTCGGGTTACTCAACGCGGCCCCACCACCCAGCGGCGACCAGGCTTCCAGTTGAATCCCCGCTAATTGCATCAGTTGCCGTAAATCTTTTTCCTGGTTCAACGGGTTAAATTCCATTTGATTAATCATGGGGGTAATTGCGGTCTTGTCGAGTAATTCCGTTAACCGTTCCGAGTCGAAATTCGAAATGCCAATTGCGTGAACTTGACCGTTACGGTAGAGTTCTTCGAGGGCCCGCCAAGTGTCGATAAACTTGCCGTCCACCGGCCAGTGAATCAGGTACAAGTCGACGTAATGCAACCGTAACTGCTTGAGACTCGCTTCAAACGCCCGTAACGTGGAGTCGTACCCCTGGTCGCCATTTAAGACCTTGGTGGTCACAAAGAGATCCTTGCGGTTCAGGCCGGCCTGCAAGAGGCCGTCTTGAATCCCGGCCCCCACACCGGGTTCGTTGCCGTACTGCTTGGCGGTATCGATCATCCGGTAGCCGTGTTGAATCGCCTGACTCACCGAGTGCGCGGCATCCGTGTTGGACGTCTTCCAAACACCCAGCCCTAGCCGGGGCATGGTGTAGCCGTTATTTAACGTGAGTCGTTGATCTAAAACTGAACTTGTCATCATAAGTTTATTCCTCCTCAAGATCATTACAAATTTAATTGTATAACTTGGAGGTCACCGTTGACAACAAAAGCGTTTACTTTGTTGGTCTACCGGCATTTTTGCGGTTTAATTATAAAGGCTAAAAAAGGCCACCTCCAAGAAGAGGCGGTCCTGGTCTTCAGGCGTTTTGGGCCTTCACCGCTAACTGCCGGTGAAAAATCACGTACACCACCGCCGTCAGCGGAATGGTGACCAGTAAAGCCGGGTAAAATAGCGAGACGGGGACGGCGTCGAACAAGGCTCCCCCCACAATGGGGCCTAACACCATCCCTGTGTCCATCCCAATGTAAAAGGTACTGTTAGCCAGTCCCTGTTCGTCTAACGGGGCCAACAGTAAGGCGGTCGCCTGACAAACTGAATACATTACCCCGTAACCCCCGGCCAACCCGGCAGCCGCTAACACCATCATCCAGTTATTCACCAGATAAGTCAGCCCCAGCATGCCAATCAGGTTACAAATACTCCCAATCAGTAAAAACCACTTGAAGGGTACCCGGTCAAAGTAGTCTTTAAAGACCAGCCGGACGACCAATAGAATAATGGCGTAGATGATAAAGAAATTTCCGGCCGACACCTGCAAATGCCGGGCCGCCACATATTCCACGATGTAGGACTGGGTGGCAAAGTACGGAATTGACAGCAGCATCAAAATAATCGCCAACGGCACCACCCGGGGTTGAACGATGCGGAGCCGATGGGGCTTAGTCTGACCGGAATGGTGATACGGACGCCCCTTATTAATGACAAATTGAATCAGAATCACGATGGTGGCACTAAAGAGCGTGCCACACAGAAAGGCGGCGCGGTAACTTACCTGATGAAAAATCCAGATTCCTAAAGCCGGTGCCACGGCCATCCCCAGGGCGTTCATCATGCCGTAGTAACTCATACCGGCGCCAATCCGCTCACGGGGCAACAGGCTGGAGAACCAGGTTGCCAGACAAATCGAACTTAACGCGAAGCCGAACCCGTTGATGATCCGAAAAATGACCACCATCCAGGGTGCCACGGCCACGGCGTAGCCAATGGTCGCGACCAGTAACAGGCTGCCCCCAATAAACGCAATCTTATACTTCGTCACGGCGTCGACGAGTTGACCAGCAAACGGCCGAAAGACCAGTGAGCACAGGTTCATGGCTGCGGCGACAATCCCCGCCACCAGCGTGCTAGCCCCCAGACTATGGGTGAACCCCACGATCAACGGCGTAATCAGCATGGACGAACACATATAACAAAAGGTACAAATTAAGAGCAGAATCGTATCCCGGGAAAAGAGACGTTGCTCGGCTGTTTCAGACTTACTCACGGTTGGCCTTCTTTCCAAAATGCTTATCCCAAATATCATACCATACCACCAAACAGCTACCGCTCCATGAAACCGCCACCACTTTAAAATTTAGTCAAAAAAAGACTAGCACCCGTAGCTGCTAGTCCCCATTAGTTTCTGTTAGTGCCAATTAAGCCTTGTCGGCAGCCGTCAACACGTCGTTCATGTGGCCGCTAATGAAGCCCCCTAAGTCGACCGCCACGTAATCGTACCCCAGTTGTTTCAACGTGGTATTAACGGCCTCTCGGTGGGCCAATAAGGTATCCATCCGGTCGGCTGGTACCTCGATACGAGCCAGGTCACCGTGCACGCGGACCCGGACCGTCAAAAAGCCCAGACGACGCAGGTAGGCTTCGGCCTGCATGACCCGGTCAATGGCCGCCACCGTTAACGTGGTATTGTACGGGAACCGCGACGACACACTGCAAGACGGCACCTTGTTCCAGTTCGTCAGCCCGTAGTCTTGGGCCAAGGAACGCACGTCGGCCTTGGTAAACCCGGCGAGAGCTAACGGACTCACCACGTGTTCTTCGTCGCGAGCCTTGAGCCCGGGCCGGTAGTCGTTCAAGTCGTCGGCAATGATGCCGTCTAGAACCACGTCGGCCGGATATTGGGCCTTTAACCCGTTCAACCGTTGGTAAAAGAGTTTCTTAGCAGCGTACCAGCTCTTAGGCGTGTTATGCCGCACATCCTCGTTAGCCAAATAGGTCAGCGTGGTCGGCACCACCGTGACGCCTAACTGTTGCCCCAACGTCACCGCCTGGTCGAATTCCGTATCGCTAAAAAGTTCCGAATTAGCCACGACGGCGCGGACGTTGGCGGCGCCGTACGCGTTAATGGCGGCTTGTAAGACCACCGTACTGTCGATACCACCCGAAAAGGCCACCAAAGCTGACCGATATTGGCCTAAAACGGCTTGTAACTGTTGCGTCTTGTTGATCACTGCATCCATGTTAAGTCCTCCTAACGAGCTAACGCGGTGGCGGCCGCCATGACGGTCTCTAGGGACACGTCCAGCTTTTGCGCCGCGACTTTACAATCTTCAAATTCCGGGGTGACCCGCCGAATATCCTGGTAGGTCGCCACCTTCAAACGAATCGGGAGCCCCTGGTAGGTCACCGTTTCAAATCGGCGTTGCATGACCGTTCGTTCAAACGTGGTGTAGCGGACCCCCTTGGCCGTGGTGTCCTTAAGCATCAGCGTCACGAACCGATCCCGGTCAACCGGTGGCACCAGCACCGAGAGTTGCACCCCCGGCCGGTTCTTCTTCATCTGGATCGGCGTGAAATAAACGTCGAGGGCCCCGGCCGCCAGCAATTGTTCCTGCGCGAAACTTAACCCCTCGGCCGTCTGGTCATCCAAGTTGGTTTCGAGTAACGTCACCTGGTCGTGGCCGACCGCGGTCTGTTTTTGAGATTGGCTGGTCGTTAGTATCATCGCCCGTAAGGCGTTAAACTGCCCAGTCTCGCGTTTACCAAACCCGTAGCCGACTTGTTGGACCGCCGACTGCGCATCTAAGGGACCAAATTCCGTGACGAATTCCTTAATGATTCCTAGTCCCGTGGGTGTCAGGAGTTCTGTGTGGACCTCGGGGTGCTGTTGCACCGGAATCGCCCGGTCACTGAGCATCTGAGCAACCGCGGGCACCGGGACGGGCATCTTACCGTGAGCTACCTCGATGAAGCCGCTCCCGTCGGCAATCGTTGAACACTTGACCCGATCGACGTGCAACAGGTCTAAGCAGATGCACGACCCAACGATGTCGACGATGGAATCTAGTGCCCCGACCTCGTGGAAGTGAACCTCAGCTAGTGGGACGTTGTGCACGCGGGATTCGGCCGCTCCGATGTCGTTAAAGATGGCGATAGCGTGACGTTTCACCGTTGCCGACAGGTCACTGGCGGTAATCAGGTCCACAATCTCGTGGAGGTGCCGACCGTGATGTGCCTGGTGGTCACCGGCGCCGTGAGCGTGATGGTGTTCGATAAACCCGTGGTCCTTCTCGCCGTGGTCCAGGACCACGTCAAAGCTGGTCCCGTAGATGGCGCTCTTGGCCACCCGGTCGGCGGTCAACGTATAGCCGTGAACCGGTAACTTCTGTAATTCCGTCCGTAATTGTGCGATGTCGACGCCCAAGTCCAATAGCGCCCCGATAAACATGTCGCCACTGGCCCCCGAAAAGGCGTCTAAGTACAGTGTTTTCAAGCTGTCATCCCCTTACAAATGATTCATGACACTGGCGGCATAGGCGGCGCCAAAGCCGTTGTCGATGTTCACCACGGTGACGCCCTCCGCACAGCTATTTAACATGGTCAACAGCGCGCTTAACCCGTGGTAACTACTGCCGTACCCGATACTGGTGGGGAGCGCGATCACCGGACTAGCGACTAGGCCTCCGACCACGCTAGCAAGCGCGCCGTCCATCCCGGCCGCCACGATCACGACCTTGGCCTGACGAATCACGTCCAGCTTGGCGAACAACCGGTGAATACCGGCAACGCCCACGTCGTAGACCCGACTGATCCGGTTACCGAAAGCCTGGGCCGTCACCGCGGCTTCCTCGGCCACGGGGATGTCCGAAGTGCCCGCCGTTACGATGGCGATGGTGCCCGTCGTCGTGGGCGCGGGAATCTCACCAGCCACCAGGCACCGGGCCGCCGCCACGTATCGGATATCTTGTTGGTCCGCTAAGCGTTGCTGCACCGCCTGCGCCTTGGTCGCCGTGACCCGGGTACACAGGACTACGGGCGTCCGGGCTCGCAACCGTGGAATGATCTGGCTGATTTGCTCGGCCGTCTTGCCTTCACCAAAGACGGTCTCCGGGTAACCCGTGCGCTGGGGCCGCTCTAAATCCAGGTCCGCAAAATCCAACGGTTGTTGGGCCTCAGTCAGTTGCTGGTCAGCCGCGGTCACGTCGAGCCGGTGATCGGCCACGGCCTGCAATAGGTCACGCTGTTCTGCGGGCGTCATGGCTGGTTCACGACCTCGGGCACGGTCATCGACCCGGCCGGTAAGACGATCACGCTGGCATCGGTTCCCTTCTCGGCCACGGCGGCCGCATAGGCGGTCTGCAAGTCGTGGAACGGTTTGAAATGCACGTTACGCATTTGTTCGTCGGTTAAATCCGTTACCGCCCAGGTCTGCGCCCAGGTGTCGATCTGTGCCATCTTAGCCGCCTTGTGGTACCCCAACTTCCAACTATGGTGAATCTTATCAAGCACTGCTTGGGCGTCCTTTTCGGAACTTAACAGGTCGTAGAACGGCTTGGGGCCGATCCCGGTCCGACACTTGGCGACCAGGATCAAGATACCGTCCTGATTCAGCGCTAATTTCCCATTATCCAGGGCCTTTTGTGATTGGTAAAGGTCCACGTCCATCGGGTACGGTGCCACCGAGATAACGATATCGGCCTTATGAGGAATCTGGACCCCGTAGACTTCCTTGGCCTTATCGATGCCGGCATAAAACGATTGTGACAGGTCTCCCGTGGTCACCGCGTAGATGTCGTGGTGACTATCGAGAACCATTTCGATAGCGAAAATATTAATATTTTTTAAGACGTGCATGGCGTCCATCATGTCTTCGTGAACCGGATTGCCTTTCAACTTGAGGGCGCGGGCCGAATCCTGCAAGGCCAGGTAGTGGTTTTCCGAAATCGTGTCGTAGGACGCGACGCCCGGCAAAAACGACTTCCGGCCCCCGGTATAACCCGCGAAGTAGTGCGGTTCGATCGAACTAATGGGGACCACCTTATCGGCATCGGCCACGATCTTGTTAATGTACATCTCCGTGCCGTTGGTCGATTTCCCCAGAAATTCCATCGGGTCGTTGTGACAATCGTGACTGTGTACCCGGTGTTTAGCCTTGAGGTCCTGGTAGATGTCGTGACCGAAGATAAAGTCGTACTCCTCTTCGGTCGGCTCGCGGTGTACCCCGGTCGCAATGATGAAGTAAATGTTCTTATCCTTGATCTGCGGGTAGATGTGGCTGAGAATTTTCGCCGTGGGCGTGGGCCGCGTCCCGTCGTTCACGATGAACACGACCCGTTCGTCGGTGTCCATGAATTGCGTAAATGACGCTTCATCAAACGGGTGTGCCAAGGCTTGATCAATGGCGGCATCTGCGTCCACCTTGTCGACGCGGTTCGGGTTAAAGACCCCCGTCAGTTGCCGCTGAGGTACCTCGATTGCAAACTGCTCATCTTTACCATAAGGAACTTTCACTTGCAAAAAACCATCTCCTTAACTTGATCACGTTTAACTGCGAACCTGTTTATCTTGCTTGTTCAGGCCGAAGTAGTACCAACCGAATAACGCTAACGCCCAGAGACCCACGAACAGCCCCACGAGGCCGAGTCCCAGGTGGAAGAAATTCAAGCCCGCCGCCCAGGTAATTAACGGGCCGTGGACCTTGAAGACCAGCTTAGCCGCAAGCAGAAGGTTCACCCCACCGGAAAATAACGCCGCTAAGACCGATAAGCCCGTCAGAATCAAATTGTAATAAACCTTGCGCACGGGCGACGCAAAGACCCAGGAATAAGCGGTACTCATAAAAAGGCCGTCGCAGGTATCCAGGAGACACATGCCCGCCATAAACAGTAACGGGAAGGCCAAGACTGCGTACCAGGGAACCCCCTGACTGGTGGTAATGGCCGAGGTGGCTAAAATCGCAATTTGACTGGCCGTATCGAAGCCCAACCCGAAGAGAAAGCCGATGCCCATGACCTGCCAGTTATGGGTGATCAGGTGGAGTCCCCGGTCGAAGGTCCGGTAAAGCCGCGATTGTTTTAACCGCACCGTGGTCGCCGGCTGATCGAGGTGTCTAAATTCTCGCCAGATGCCGTTTAGAATCACCAAATTGACCACCGCCAGTAAGATTAACGTCACCCCGGCAAAGGTCGTGCCGACCACCCCACCGACGCTCTGCAGGCTAGGTAAGGCCCTTTTAGACCACTCCACAAACAAAATGGTCACGATGGCCATCAACATGACCACCGAGGAGTGCCCCAATGAAAACGCAAAACCCACCCCGTGCGTGTTCCGGCCTTCGTTGATCATCTTCCGGGTAATGTTGTCGATTGCCGTGATGTGATCCACGTCAAACGCGTGTTGCATCCCGAAGGCAAAGGCCAGAAACGCCATCGACAGTAGCGATGGGTACTCGGCCATGTAGGAACCCGCTAAAATGACACCGGTTACAAAAATCACCAACACACAACCGCCGTACTTCACCAGATCCGGTCCTAAGGGGTACCGATAATGTTCTTGCACAAACGCACCTCCCACAGCATGACTAGGTCATCTTCATTATGGCATTGACGATTTATCAAAAATCCGTCCATAATTAGATATTTTATAAAACCTATCATCAGATTAACATTTTTCCCGGAAAGCGACAACGCTTTCATGATAATTTATTCACATTTATTGCTCACCACGGTATCCTTGAAAGCGCCAAAATTGGCCATAAAAAAAACACCCACATCGCTGTGAGTGCCTTTTCTGTCGCCAAGGTAATCCAAAGATTAACGCTTGGAGAATTGGGAAGCCTTCCGGGCCTTCTTGAGACCTGGCTTCTTCCGTTCCTTCATCCGGGCGTCACGAGTCAACAGACCCGCACGCTTCAGCGGACCACGGAAGTCTGGGTCAACGTCGAGCAATGCCCGAGCGATCCCGTGACGAGTTGCACCGGCTTGGCCGGAGAAACCGCCACCACGAACAGTAACTAATGCATCATAGTTACCGAGGGTTTCGGTCACGTTAAATGGTTGTAAAACCACTTCACGGATACTTGCAAATGGAATGTAATCTTCGATTGCCTTGTTGTTCATGACAACCTTCCCAGAGCCGGGTACTAACCGTACACGAGCAGAGGAGTTTTTACGACGGCCAGTGCCGCGATATTGAACTTGTGCCAATTGGGTTTCCTCCTTAAATTAGGTTCGTAATGTCTAAGACTTCTGGCTTTTGTGCTTCATGCTTGTGGTCTTCACCAGCATAAACGTGAAGCTTCAAGGCCATTTGGTGACCTAATGAATTCTTCGGAAGCATCCCTTGAACAGAAGTTTCGATTAATTTTTCTGGGTTTTCATCCCGGAAGTTACCAGCAGTCCGTGACTTCAAGCCACCGGCGAAACCAGTATGATGGTAGTAGATCTTACCAGTGGCCTTACGACCAGTCAGTGCGATCTTGCTAGCGTTGATAACGATCACGTTATCACCAGTGTCCACGTTAGGGGTGAACGTTGGCTTGTTCTTACCACGCAAGATAGTTGCGACAGCAGATGCCAACCGACCTAAACTAATATCAGTTGCATCGACGATGTACCATTTGCGGTCAACGTCATTTGGTTTTGCCATATAAGTTGTACGCACGTTAAATTCCTCCATAAATCTGTGTTTGTCTGACACCAAGTAAACTTTCCGGGGCTTATCGTGGGGCAAACAATACCAACAACCATGATACAAAGTTTTCGGTATAAAGTCAATGATTGTTTGCCCCCTCAGCTAAAATTAACGCTGGTGTGGCGGTAATTTTGTCGGATGAGCGGGGTCTTCTCCCAAATAGTAAACGTGTTTCAGATATAAACCCGCAGCCGGCGCCGTTCGTCGGGCCTGCTTACGGTCCTTCACCTGATACAAGCGTAAAATATCGTGGACGGGGCGGGTCCCCGACCCGATTTCCACCAACACGCCCACCATGATGCGAATCTGGTTGTACATGAACCCGTTCCCATAGAACTCAAAGATCAATTCGTTGTTGTGTTCGTCGATGCGGCAAGTGGCTTCGTAGATGGTCCGCACAAAGGTCCGTGTCTGGGCCCCCGACGCCACGAAACTCGTGTAGTCGTGTTCGCCCACCAAATCTTGCAAAGCCGTGTTGATTTTCGCTAGATCGACCGGAAACTTCCAATGACCGGTGTAATTCCGCTTGAACGGGTTACGAAATTTACCTAAATCCATCCGGTATAAGTAACGTTTCCCCGACACATCGTAGCGGGCATGAAAATCCGGCGCGGCCAGTTCTACCCGACTGATTTCCATATCTAACGGCAACATGCTATTGAGGCCCTTGTGCATGTTTTCCGCGGGAATCTCGAACGGAAAATCGAAATGAACCACCTGCGCCAGCGCGTGGACCCCGGCGTCGGTCCGACCGGAACCGTAGACCACGATAGCCGGATCGGGCTGCTTGGCCATTTTGTTGACCACCTTGGTCAAGACCCCCTCGACGGTCCGCTTATCCGGTTGCCGTTGAAACCCGGCGAACGCGGTGCCGTCGTACATTAAAGTTATTTTGTAACGTTGCATGTTTACACTCCTACCAACGACGGCAAATCAAAATTAGCGCTAAGCCTAGCGCAAAGATTACCCAGGTGACCGTATCCCGTCGTTGCCAAGTTAAAATACGGTACTGACTACGGTGTTCGCTGTCCTGATACCCCCGCGCTTCCATCGCAATCGATAAATCTTCCGCCCGGTTAAAGGCACTCATAAACAGGGGCACCATCAACGGTAAGAGGGCTTTAGCCTGCTTGAACAGGCCCCCCTCACCAAAGTCCACGCCCCGCGCCCGCTGAGCGTTCATGATCTTTTGCGCCTCATCCATCAGCGTGGGGACGAACCGTAGTGCGATGGACAACATCATGGCCAGAGTATCGACGGGTACCTTGACCCACCGTAACGGCTTCATCAGTGACGCTAACCCGGTCGCGATATCGAGCGGTTGCGTCGACAACGTCAACAGCGTGGACATCATGATGATCAACAGAAACCGGATAAAGATGTACCCGGCGTTAATCACCCCAAATTGGGTAATGTTAATGAAGGCCCAATGCCAATAAACGTGGCCCCCAGCGGGACTAAACAGTAACTGTAAAGCCACGGTAAACAGGATCAACCAGATGAGTGGCCGAATTCCCCGTAAAAAGAACCCCAGTCGAATCGTGGAAGCCCGGATAGCCCCCAACGTCAACGCAATTAAAATCAGATAACTTAACCAATTATTGGCCAGAAAGACTAAGATAATGTAGCAAAAACTCAGCATAAGTTTATTGCGGGGATCCAACCGGTGGACGATAGAATCTAACGGAAGGTACCGACCAAAGAGAAATTTAGACACGTGTCCGTCCCCCCTTTGGCCACTGAGCGGCGAGTTGATCCGCCAGGGCCGTAGCGGTCAGCGGCAGGCCCTGCGGCCAGGTCACCCCGCGAGTCGCTAATTTCTGCGCAAACTGGGCCGCCCGGGGCACGTCCAACTGATTGGCACGTAACCAAGCGGGGTCCCCAAAGATCTCTTGGGGCGTTCCCACCTTCACCAGTTTTCCTTGACGCATGACCGCGACCTGTTCGGCGTATTGGGCAACGTCTTCCATCTGATGGGTCACGAGGACGATGGTAAGCCCCTGTTCACGGTGCAACCGCTCGAACAAGTCCATCATTTCCTGACGTCCCTGCGGATCTAACCCCGCGGTCGGTTCGTCTAGAACCAGAACCTGCGGGTGCATGGCCAGTACCCCGGCAATTGCCACCCGGCGCATCTGGCCACCCGAAAGTTCAAACGGTGAACGCTGCGCGTAACTGGCATCTAAGCCCACCTGGGTTAACATCTGGTCGGCCAAGGCCAAAGCGTCGGCCTCAGCCACGCCAAAGTTTTGAGGCCCAAAAGCAATGTCCTTTTGGATGGTCTCCTCAAACAGTTGGCTTTCGGGAAACTGAAAGACCATGCCGACATGTTGGCGTAACGGTTTCAGGGCAGCATTCGTGGTCGTGGGCGTAATCGTGAACTCATCGACGGTTAACCGCCCCGTCGTTGGTTTTAACAACGCATTGAGCTGTTGGATCAACGTCGATTTGCCACTGCCCGTGTGGCCAATCACGGCTAAGTACCCGTGGTCGGGCACCGTTAATGACACATCGTCGAGCGCTGGCGTCGCTAAGGGTGTGTCGGCTTGGTAGGTGTAGCCGACGTGTTCGAAAGTGATTGCCACAACCATTCCTCCATTTCCTGGGTGGTCTGATACCCCGTGGGGGGCGTAATGCCGCGTTGCTGGAGCGCCGCAGCGAGTTTCGCGGTGAAGGGGACGTCTAAGCCCATATCCATTAGCCGCTCCCCCTGCGCAAAGATCGCCGCGGGAACGTCCTCTTCAATTAAATGCCCATCATCGATCACCAATATCCGGTTCGCATTAGCGGCCTCGTCGATGTCGTGGGTAATCGAGATCACCGTCAAGTGCTGCTCCCGGTGTAACTCCCTGACCAACGCCAACATGGCCTGCCGACCTTGCGGATCCAACATACTGGTGGCTTCATCTAAGATTAAAATTTTGGGCGCCATGGCGACGATTCCCGCTAGCGCGACCCGCTGCTTCTGGCCGCCGGATAGTGAACTCGGTGCCCGATTAGCGAATTTTGTCATCCCCACCCGTTCTAAGGCCGCCGCCACTCTGGTGCGCATCTCGTCACGGGGTAACTGGCGATTTTCCAGGCCAAAGGCGACGTCGTCTTCCACCGTAGCCCCCACAAACTGATTGTCGGGATTTTGAAAAATCATGCCAATCTGAGCGCGGACCTGCCAGACCGTTTCGGGCGTCAGGACGATGCTCCCCACCGTCACCGTTCCCTGGGTAAAGGGTAATAACCCATCGAGGGCCTTGGCTAACGTCGATTTCCCGCTACCGTTATGCCCCACAATGGCCAGCCATTCACCCGGATGGACATCGAAACTCACGCCATCGAGCGCCGCGTGTTGCTCGGCATCGGGATACCGGTAAGCCAGGTTGTGTACTTCAATTATGTTTTCCATCCGTTGTGTCATCGCCCCTCTAAAAAGTCACCGCTAATTATACCAGAGAATTGGCCTGTCGCGTAGGGCTGACACCAATCTCACGTCCCCGTTCAAAAAAAGGGTACAAAAAAATCACTAACAAACCAGCGGCGCTGAGGCTTTCGCCCCCATTCAAGCTAGACTCGGGAATTCCATCATCATAGCGCTCTATACCACATGGTTCTAGTGATTTATGTGTTACCTATTGCTACACACTAAGGCGGCGTAACCAGACCGAAACTGATGATTAATTAAAAATTAGTCAACGAATTCCAAGATAGCCATTGCAGCACCATCACCGCGACGAGGCATCGTCTTTAAGATCCGCGTGTAACCACCGTTACGATCCGCGTACTTCGGTGCTAATTCGCTGAACAGCTTTTGCAATGCAGAAGTAACCTTGATGTCATCGCCGTCTTCCTTCACGTCAGCAACCACGTTCCGAACGAACGCAGCAGCTTGGCGCCGTGCATGCAAGTCGCCTTGCTTACCCAAGGTGATCATTTGATCCGCCGTCTTGCGGACTTCCTTGGCACGTGCTTCAGTCGTTTCGATCCGACCGTTTAAGATCAAACTAGTGGTCAAGTCGCGTAACAAAGCCTTCCGTTGAGAACTAGTCCGTTGTAATTTACGGTAACTCATAACCAGAAACCCTCCTTTGAGTATCTAAAATTAGTCTTCTTTCCGAAGTGATAAGCCTAAATCAGCTAACTTAGCCTTAACTTCTTCCAGGGACTTGCGACCCAGGTTACGAACCTTCATCATGTCCGCTTCCGTCTTGTTAGTCAATTCTTGAACCGTGTTGATTCCAGCACGCTTCAAACAGTTGTAAGAACGAACCGATAAGTCGAGCTCTTCGATGGTCATCTCAAGCATCTTTTCCTTATGCGTTTCTTCTTTTTCAACCATGATTTCCGCATTCTTCGCTTCGTCCGTCAAATCAACGAACATCGCCAAGTGTTCGGTCAAGATTTTAGCAGCCAATGAAATGGCTTCGCTTGGATTGATTGAACCGTTTGTCCAAACATCCAGGGTCAATTTGTCATAGTCGGCCCGTTGGCCAACCCGTGCATTCTCTACTTGGTAGTTAACCCGTTCGATAGGGGTATAAATAGAATCAACGGCCAAAACACCAATTGGCATTTCCGTGTTCCGCGTTTTGTTTTCATCCGCAGACACGTAGCCGCGACCCTTATCTGCCGTCATGCGCATGTGGAAAGTTGCCCCGTCAGCGACCGTCGCAATGTACAGGTCTGGGTTTAACACATCGACATCCGCCCCCGCAACAATGTCACCGGCGGTAACTTGTGCAGGTCCCTTGACGTTGATCTCCATGGTTTCTTCCTGATCATCGGCTCCGTTAAGCTTCAACGCGATCTTCTTGACGTTTAAGATGATCTGCGTAACGTCTTCAACGACACCCTCGATAGTCGAAAATTCATGCAGAACCCCGTCGATTTGAATGCTGGTAACGGCTGCACCAGGTAATGATGAAAGCAGAATCCGACGTAACGAATTGCCAAGGGTTGTCCCGTAGCCTCGTTCCAGCGGTTCGACAATAAACTTGCCGTAGTTGCTGCTCTCGTCAATTTTATGAATGTTAGGCTTTTCAAATTCAATCATTCTTATCGTTTACCCCTTTCAAACCGCGTTGAGCTCCTATAAGTCAATCCCATCATGAAGGTAATCTTCATAAATGAAACGCTCACGTTAGACCCGACGACGCTTTGGAGGACGAGTACCGTTATGAGGCACTGGCGTTACATCGCGGATAGCCGTAACTTCGATACCAGCAGCTTGGATCGCCCGGATAGCGGCTTCACGTCCTGAACCAGGACCCTTGACAGCAACTTCAACGGACTTAACTCCGTGTTCCATTGAAGCCTTGGCAGCAGCTTCAGCAGCCATTTGTGCAGCAAATGGCGTTGACTTACGACTACCCTTAAAACCTAAAGCACCAGCGGATGACCATGCGATCGCGTTCCCTTGAACGTCAGTGATCATTACTAAGGTGTTGTTAAACGTAGCATGAATGTGCGCAACCCCGGATTCAATATTCTTCTTGACCCGACGCTTGCGACTAGTTTTTCTAGTTGCCATAAAAGTGTTTGACCTCCCTTACTTGATTACTTCTTCTTCCCGGCAATCGATACGGCTTTACCCTTACGAGTGCGGGCGTTGTTCTTGGTGTGTTGGCCGCGAACTGGTAAACCGCGACGGTGACGCATGCCCCGGTATGAACCCATTTCTTGCAAGTTCTTGATGTTTAAGCTGACTTCACGACGTAAGTCACCTTCAACTTTGTACTTGTCGACTTCGGCACGAACCTTGTCTTCTTGGTCTGGCGTTAAATCGCGAACCCGAACGTCTTCAGAGACACCGGCAGCAGCGACAATCTTGTGTGCCGTGTTGATACCGATCCCGAAAATGTAGGTCAAACCATAAGCGATACGCTTATCACGTGGTAAATCCACTCCTGCAATACGTGGCATTACTTGTGCACCTCCTATTTAAATTAAATTACTTACCCTGGCGTTGCTTGTGCTTAGGGTTGGCAGAGCAAATAATCATTACTCGACCCTTACGCTTGATAACCTTGCAGTGTTCGCACATTGGCTTAACTGATGGTCTTACTTTCATGATAACCCTCCTACTTTTGTCTCACCGATTACTTAAAACGATAAGTAATGCGGCCTTTAGACAAGTCATACGGTGACATTTCAACAGTTACTCGATCACCAGGCAGGATCCGGATGTAGTGCATCCGAATCTTTCCCGAAACGTGAGCGAGAATCTCATGACCGTTTTCTAGTTCTACACGGAACATTGCGTTGGGCAATGTTTCGGTAACTTTACCTTCAACCTCGATGACATCGCTTTTCGCCACGAAAGTACCTCCCTTATTAATTGCGTATAAATTACGCGGAAAAGCGGCGGGAACAGTGTTTGCTCCCACCGAGCACCTGCGAATTGCGACAGCGCGCCATTTACAGGCTAAACCTGAATAAGCTTACCACATCTACTTTAACAAAGCAAGATTGCGGTTTACTTCAGGTTCTTGAGGATCTTTTCAATGTCGACGTAAACGTCATCGATGTCGCGGTTACCATCAACCGTGTACAACAAGCCCTTCTTGGTGTAGTAATCAACCAGTGGGGTGTTCGCTTTCACGTTCACCGCCAGACGATTCTTCACCGTGGCCGGCTTGTCATCTTCACGTTGATAGAAGTCATGACCGCCACAGACATCACAAGTGCCTGCGACTTTAGGATTATGGTAGAGCTTGTGGTAGGTTGCCCCACAGGTCCGGCAGATGTACCGGCCAGAGAGCCGTTCGATTAACACGTCGGGTTCAACATGAATGTTGATGACGGCGTTGATCGTCCGGTTCAACTCAGGACCAAAACTATCCAGAGCCTCCGCTTGCGCTAAAGAACGGGGAAATCCGTCCAACATGAACCCGTTTTCGGTGTCAGCTTGGGCTAACCGATCCCGGACAATGCCGTTGGTTACTTCATCAGGAACCAATTCACCTTGGTCGATGAACTTTTTAGCGGCAACGCCCATTTCGGTTTCGTTCTTCATAGCATCACGGAAGATATCTCCCGTAGAAATGTGCGGTAGGTGGAACTCATCGATAATCTTTTGGGCCTGCGTACCCTTACCGGCACCCGGCAGTCCCATGAGAATCAAGTTCATTGCTGTCATGCTCAATCTCCTTATTCGTAAACTTCGCCTGAAAAACACAAGCAGGTGTGCCAAAAGAATTCAACACACCCGCTGGAAACTCATTAAGCTGGTTCTGGACCTTGGATAAAGCCAACGTATTCGCGCTTCATCATCAATCCGTCAACTTGACGCATCGTTTCGATGGCCACACCAACCACGATTAAGAGGCTAGTTCCCCCTAACCCGATGGACTCATCTAAGTTCCACAGGTTTTGGGCTAACAACGGAATTAAGGAAACGAATCCTAAGAAGAGGGCCCCAACGGTACTGAGGCGCATCAACAAACTGGAAACGTATGATTGTGTTTCGTGTCCCGGCCAAACACCCGGAATGTAACTGCCTTGCTTTTGCAAGTTTTCAGATAACTTTTCGGGGTTCACCTGCACGAACGCATAGAAGAACGTGAACACAACGATCAGAACGGTATACAAAATCGCACCGTCCAGCGTTTGCATGTTAAAGATGTCAGTTAGAACTTGGTACCACGTGTCTTGTGAGTGCGCATTTTGGAACGCCATCAAAATAGTTTGTGGCGTCGCAATAAACGAACTCGCAAAGATAACGGGGATAACTCCGGCCACGTTGACCTTTAATGGAAGATAACTGCTATCTGGCGAACCAGATACCCGCCGCGTGTATTGAATCGGCACCCGTCGTTCGGCCTGTTGGACCCAGGTGACAAACGTCACGATGAGAATAACGACCACGATGAGGGCTAGGATGAACAAGACACTCTTCCATAACGTTCCTTTGTCGGCATCGACGAAATAAGTTTGGTAAAGTTGGTAGACAGATTTCGGTGTCCGGGCAATAATCCCGGCGAAGATAATCATCGAAATCCCGTTACCTAATCCGCGGTCGGTAATCATGTCACCCATCCAGGTAGTCAACATGGTCCCACCGGTTAAGATCAACCCAATGGAAACGTACGTTGCCACACTAGGACTTTCAACCAACTTCAGTGAACTTAAGGCACTGAAGCCGGCCGTAATCCCGATGGATTGGAAGAACGCCAAGACAATCGCAAGATACCGCGTTGCTTGATTTAACTTCCGACGACCAACGTCACCTTGCTTACTCCATTCCACGAAACGTGGAACGATGTCCATTTGTAGCAATTGAATAACGATTTGTGCCGTGATGTACGGGGAAACCCCCATCGCAAAGATGGAATAGTTGGTTAACCCACCACCACTAAAGGTATCTAAAATACTAACCAATCCAGAAGACGCAACGCTTTGAAGGGCCTTCGCGTTGATGCCTGGAACCGTAATATAGGTCCCAAGACGAAAGACGATCAAAACCAATAGAGTAAAGAGAATCTTATTACGAATGTCTTTAATCTTAAAGGCGTTTTTCAAGCTTGATAGCATTAAATCACCTCAGTCTTACCACCAGCGGCTTCAATGGCTTGAGCAGCAGACTTAGAGAATTTAGCGGCCTTGACCGTCAACTTCTTCGTTAAGTCACCGTTACCCAAGATCTTGATGCCCGCCTTTTCGTTTTTCACGATACCAGCTTCTACCAAGGCAGCTGGCGTTACTTCGGCACCGTCATCAAAGACGTTCAAAGCAGCCAAGTTTACGACAGCAAATTCCTTACGGTTAATGTTGGTAAACCCACGCTTTGGAATCCGACGGTACAATGGCATTTGGCCACCTTCAAAGCCCAAACGGGTCTTGCTACGCGCCTTTTGACCCTTTTGGCCACGGCCAGCAGTCTTACCGTTACCAGAGGAATCACCACGGCCAACCCGGTTACGAACCTTCCGTGAGCCTTCAGCAGGTTTTAGTTCATTCAACTTCATGCTATTGCGCACCTCCTTATTTAATGATATGAATACTACTTAACTTCTTCAACCTTAATTAAATGTGCGATTTGGAAAAGCGCACCGCGAGTAGCTTCGTTGTCAGGTTGTAAAACAAAGCTGTTAACTCGTTTCAAACCCATTGCTTCAACGATTTTACGCTGTTTAGGGAGGCGGTGAGCAGCACTATGAATTAAAGTAACTTTCAATTGAGCCATCTTAGAACTCCTCCTTATTCAGCTAAGTGTTGAAGTGAAACACCCCGGAGGGCAGCAACTTCTTCAGCACGCTTTAATTGAGTCAAGCCTTCAAACGTTGCGCGAACAGCGTTAACTGGCGTGTTGGAACCTAAACGCTTTGAAGTCACATCAGCAACACCAGCTAATTCCATGACGGAACGAACGGCACCACCGGCAGCAACTCCAGAACCTTCAGCAGCAGGCTTCAACAAGATCTTCCCACCACCGTAGTTTCCAATAATTTCGTGAGGAATGGTCGTTCCCACGATTGGAACTTCGATCAGGTTCTTCCGAGCGGCTTCAACAGCCTTCCGGATTGCTTCGGGAACTTCTTGTGCTTTACCAGTTCCGAAGCCAACGTGACCGTTCTTGTCGCCGACAATGACAAGAGCAGCGAACCGCAGACGACGACCACCTTTAACAACCTTGGTAATCCGGTTGATAGCAACAACGTTATCTTCTAGTTCCAACTTGTCGGGATCAATAAACTTTGCCATGTGTGGTTATTCCTCCTTACTATTAAAATTTAAGCCCGTTTTCACGAGCAGCTTCCGCAAGCGCTTGAACACGGCCATGGTACAAGTACCCGCCACGGTCAAACACAACATTTTCAATCTTCTTTTCAACGGCACGCTTAGCAACTAAAGCACCGACAGCCTTGGCTTGTTCGGTCTTGTTGTCACCATTAACGCCGTCGTCTAACGTCGAGGCACTAACAAGCGTTACACCCGCTACGTCATCAATTACTTGAGCGTAGATGTTTTTGTTAGAGCGGAATACGTTTAAGCGTGGGCGTTCTGCATTACCAGAAATTTTGTTCCGGACACGTCCATGACGCTTTTGACGCGTCTTGTTTTTATCTGGTTTCGTAATCAAAATAGTCACCTCTTTGAAAAATTTCAGCAATTAAGCTGCTTTAAGTTTACTTACCGGTCTTACCTTCACGAATACGAACAAATTCGTTTTCGTAACGGATACCCTTACCCTTGTAAGGTTCTGGGGAACGAACGGCACGAACTTCGGCAGCAAAGTCACCGACTTCTTGCTTGCTGATCCCAGCAATGTTGATAGTGGTGTTATCTGGAACCTTAACTTCAAGGCCTTCAGGAACATCCATGTGAACGGGGTTGGAGTAACCAACGCTCAAGATCAGGTCTTTACCCTTCAATTGAACCCGGTAACCAACACCGACAAGCTTCAAGGTCTTCGCAAAACCACTGACAACCCCTTCAACCATGTTGTTAAGGTTGGCCCGTTGCGTACCATGTAAAGCCCGCATTTTGTTGTCATTGCTTGGACGGTCAAAATCAACCGCACCATCGCTGATCTTCATAGTAATGTCGGCAGCAAAAGTCCGCGTTAAGGAACCCTTAGGACCCTTGACCGTGACTTCGTTCCCATCGCGCTTAACTTCAACGCCGGCAGGAACAACAACCGTTTTATAACCAATACGACTCACTGTAAGGCACCTCCTGTCTTTATCAGATTTTTACCAAACGTAGGCGAGAACTTCGCCACCGATTTTCTTGGCCCGCGCTTCTTTATCAGTAATAACCCCTTCAGAGGTGGAGATAATGGCGATACCTAAACCGTTCAATACCTTTGGTACAGCGTCGGCCTTAACGTATGAACGTAAGCCGGGCTTTGAAATACGCTTCAAACCACTGATGACGCGTTGGTTATCCTTACCGTACTTCAAGAAGACACGAATGATGCCTTGCTTGTCGTCGTCGATGTATTCAACGTTACGGATGAACCCTTCGCGCTTCAGGATTTCAGCGATGTCACGTTTAATTTTAGATGCAGGTACTTCGAGTGATTCGTGACGAACCATGTTGGCGTTACGAATCCGAGTTAAGAAGTCTGCAATTGGATCAGTCATGGACATTAACGTTTTCCCTCCCTTTGTTTAAAAATCGGTTTACCAGCTAGCCTTCTTCATGCCAGGAATTTGACCCTTGTGAGCCAATTCGCGGAGGCAGATACGGCAGAGGTGGAACTTTTGATAAACAGAGTGTGGACGTCCACAACGTTCGCAACGAGTATATGCTTGAGTAGAAAACTTCGCGGGACGCTTGTTCTTAGCAATTTGTGATTTCTTAGCCAATTTGTGTGAACCTCCTTATATTAGTGTGCAAATGGCATACCGAATTGAGCCAATAATTCATGGGACTCTTCATCGGTGTTTGCCGTCGTAACGATGACGATGTCCAAACCACGGACACGGTTAACGTTATCAAAGTTAATTTCTGGGAAGATCAATTGTTCCTTAACCCCCAGCGTGTAGTTCCCACGTCCATCAAATGAACGGGTGCTAACACCATGGAAGTCACGAACACGTGGCAATGACACGTTGATCAACTTATCCAGGAATTCATACATCCGGTCACCACGAAGGGTAACCTTTGCCCCAATGGACATGCCTTCACGAAGACGGAAGGTCGCGATTGACTTCTTGGCCTTAGTAACCAATGGCTTTTGACCAGAAATTAATCCGAGTTCTTCAACGGCTTCGTCCAGGTTCTTAGCGTTGGAAACAGCGTCCCCAACACCCATGTTCAAAACGATCTTGTCGATCTTAGGGGTTTGCATAACAGAACTGTAGTTGAATTTGTCCACCAATGCAGGTGTGATTTCATTAACGTACTTTTCTTTTAAACGAGCTGACATGAAATGTTATTCCTCCTTTCGTGGATTATTTATCGATGGTTTCGCCGGACTTTTTAGCGAACCGGACTTTGTGACCATCTTCGATACGAACGCCAAGCCGGGTTGGTTCGTTGTTCGATGGATCGATAAGCATAACGTTGGATGCGTGAATTGGTGCTTCAACATCAAGAATTCCACCTTGAGGGTTCGATTGCGAAGCCTTTTGGTGTTTCTTAATCATGTTGACGCCTTTGACAACCACGCGGTTCTTAGCGGATAAGACCTTGGACACAGTACCTTCCTTGCCTTTATCCTTGCCAGCGATCACGCGGACCTTGTCACCAGTTTTAATAAGCATTCCTGTGGGCACCTCCTTGTTTACACGATTCTTAATTACAGTACTTCGGGTGCTAATGAGACAATCTTCATAAAGTCGTTGTCACGCAATTCACGTGCAACTGGTCCAAAGATCCGAGTCCCCTGTGGGCTCTTGTCATCTTTAATCAGCACTGCGGCATTTTCATCAAAACTGATGTAAGTTCCGTCAGTCCGACGGATCCGAGACTTCGTCCGAACAACGACAGCCTTCACCACATCACCCTTTTTGACAACGCCACCTGGTGTTGCTTGTTTGATAGTAGCAACGATGATATCACCGATTCCGGCGTAGCGACGTTTTGAGCCACCCAGAACCTTGATCGTTAGAATTTCACGGGCGCCAGAGTTATCGGCAACCTTTAAGCGACTTTCTTGTTGGATCACAGCTAGTGTCCTCCCTTCAGTTCTAGTTCAGAATACGATAAAAACGACACTTAAATAATGACTGCTTTTTCAACAATGTCAACTAAACGGAACCGCTTAGTGGCAGACAGTGGCCGCGTTTCCATGATTTCAACGATGTCGCCAGTGTGGGCTTCGTTGTTTTCATCATGTGCCTTGTACTTCTTGGAGTACTTGACCCGCTTGCCGTACCGTGCGTCAGTCTTCGTCGTTTCTACGACGACCGTGATCGTCTTGTCCATTTTATCGGACACTACGCGACCGCGATATACCTTACGGTGATTACGTACATCACTCATGTATTAATGGCCTCCTTTATCGTATTCTACTTGTTCAAGTCTTGTTGGCGAAGAGCGGTTTTAATCCGCGCAATGTTCTTACGAACTTGCTTCAACCGAGCGGTGTTTTCCAATTGACCGGTAGCTAATTGGAACCGCAAGTTGAATAATTCGTCCTTGTAGCTCTTTTCTTTATCGAGCATTTCAGCAGTGGTTAATTCATTGATATCTTTAGTCTTCATTAGATTCGCCACCTACTTCCTCTCGGGTCAAAACTTTGGTACGAACGGGAAGCTTCATGGCAGCCAAACGTAAGGCTTCGCGAGCGGTTGCTTCATCAACACCGCCAACTTCGAATAAGACCTTACCGCGCTTAACTGGGGCTACCCAGCCAGCAGGCGTACCTTTACCATTACCCATCCGGACCCCAACACCTTTTTCAGTGTAGGATTTGTGAGGGAAAATCTTGATCCAAACTTTCCCACCACGCTTCATGTAACGCGTAATCGCAACACGAGCGGCTTCGATTTGCCGGTTAGAAATCCAATGGGAATCTAACGATTGCAAACCGTAGTCACCGAAAGCGACACTCTTGCCACCCTTGGCTTCGCCACGGAGCTTACCACGGTGGACACGACGGAACTTTACTCGCTTAGGAACCAGCATGCTTATTTCCCTCCTTGTCCGTTATTTTTCTTTTCAGGTAGGATTTCACCACGGTAGATCCAGGTTTTAACACCTAAAGAACCGTAAGTGGTGTGGGCTTCTACCCAAGCATAGTCGATGTCAGCACGTAACGTGTGCAGAGGCACCGTACCGTCAGCATAGCTTTCGACACGGGACATATCAGCACCGTTTAACCGACCAGCAACTTGCGTCTTAATCCCCTTAGCACCGGAACGCATTGTCCGTTGCATGGATTGACGCATCGCCCGACGGAAGGCAACCCGGCCTTCCAATTGGCGAGCAATGTTTTCGCCGACTAACTTAGCATCTAAGTCTGGCTTCTTGATTTCCACAATGTTGATGTGTACTCGCTTGCCAGTCAAAGCGTTTAATTCTTTACGTAAGTTTTCAACTTCGGAACCACCCTTACCAATAACCATTCCTGGCTTGGCAGTGTGGATTGAGATGTTGACGCGGTTTGCAGCCCGTTCAATCTCAACAGTGGAAACAGAAGCATCTTCCAGACGCTTTTCGATGAATTTACGGATTTGAAGGTCTTCTCGTAAGTAAGCAGCAAAATCTTTTTCAGCATACCACTTTGCTTCCCAGTCACGAATAATCCCGACACGTAATCCGGTTGGATTTACTTTTTGACCCACGCGTTATCCCTCCTCTTTTTCAGATACAACAACCGTAATGTGACTCGTACGCTTGTTGATTGGTGAAGCAGAGCCTTTGGCACGAGGACGGAACCGCTTGAGGGTTGGTCCTTCGTTGACGTAAGCTTCGCTAACAACTAAATCTTGACGATCTAAGTCAAAATTGTTTTCTGCATTTGCAATTGCAGAGTTTAAAACCTTAGCCACAACCGGTGAAGCACCGCGGGGTGTGAACTTAAGGATAGCCAGCGCTTCAGCGACGCTCTTACCGCGGATAAGGTCGATAACCAGACGGACCTTGCGTGCAGCAATCCGTACCGTCTTAGCAGTCGCTTGTGCTGATGTAACTTGTTCAGCCATTAGTTAATCCTCCTTATCGTGCAGTTTTCTTGTCGTCGCCACCGTGGCCACGGAATGTCCGCGTTGGAACGAATTCGCCTAACTTGTGGCCTACCATGTCTTCTTGAATGTAAACTGGGACATGCTTCCGTCCGTCATAAACAGCGATGGTGTAACCAATGAAGCTAGGGAAAATAGTAGACCGGCGAGACCAGGTCTTGATGACGGCCTTCTTGTCATTGTCTTTCTGCGCATCGATCTTCTTCAGCAAGTGCGCATCGGCAAAAGGTCCCTTTTTCAAACTACGACCCATTTATGAAACCTCCTCTACTTGTGGCGCATCGTTTAACACGATGATCACCGGGTATCGAATCATCCGACTAGTCGGATGATTACATCTTAGAACCCTTACGACGACGAACAATAAACTTGTCGGTCCGGTTCTTCTTCTTACGAGTCTTCTTACCAACCGTCTTCTTACCCCATGGGGACAGAGGAGATGGTAACCCAACAGGTGCTTTACCTTCACCACCACCATGAGGGTGATCGTTAGGGTTCATAACTGACCCACGAACGTGAGGACGTTGACCGATCCAACGATTCCGGCCGGCTTTACCAACGTTAACTAATTCGTGTTCTTCGTTACCAACGGCACCGATGGTTGCCCGGTTAACGTTTAAGATCATCCGAACTTCACCGGAAGACAAACGAACCAAGACGTACTTGTCATCGTTAGCCTTACCTAAAAGTTGTGCGGAAGTCCCAGCGGAGCGGACCAATTGGCCACCCTTACCCGGCTTTAATTCGATGTTGTGAATCACAGTCCCGAAAGGAATGTTCTTCAATGGTAAAGTGTTCCCAACCTTGATATCAGCTTCAGGGCCGGATTGCACTTGTGCGCCAACCTTTAAGCCTTTAGGTGCGATGATGTAGGACTTAACCCCATCAGCGTAAACTAATAAAGCAATGTTAGCAGTCCGGTTAGGATCGTATTCGATAGCCTTAACCGTTGCGGGAACATCGTCCTTAATCCGCTTAAAGTCGATGATCCGGTATTGGCGCTTGTTACCACCGCCACGGTGACGCACAGTCATATGACCGGCGTTGTTCCGCCCAGCGGTGTGGCTTTGTGAACTCAGCAATGATTTTTCAGGAGTCGTCTTAGTGATGACGTCTTTGTAAACCAAGCTCGTCATATTACGACGACCATTGCTTGTTGGTTTGTATTTCTTAATCGCCACGTTATTTCCCTCCTATATTTATCAGAATATTATTCTTCGTTGAATAATTTGATTTCTTTTGAGTCGGCAGATAAGCTGACAATGGCCTTACGACGCTTCTTAGTGTAGCCTTCGTAACGTCCTTGACGCTTCTTCTTACCCTTTAAGTTCATGATGTTGACCTTAACAACCTTCACGCCGAAGATTTCTTCGATAGCGTGCTTGACTTGCGTCTTGGTTGCTCGAACATCAACGTCGAACGTGTAACGCTTGTCGTCCATGGTTGCCATTGAAGCTTCAGTGACAACGGGACGTAAGATAATGTCGCGTGCTTCCATTATGCGAGCACCTCCTCTACTTGAGAAAGAGCTGGTTGAGTGATCACTAACTTGTCAGCACCGGCAACGTCAAGCACGTTTAAGCTCTTCGCTGGGATAACCTTGACATTAGCTAAGTTACGAGCAGCTAAAGCAGCCGTCGTGTTATCGTCTTCTAAGACAACTAACGTCTTCGTCGTGACATTCAAACCAGTCAGCACGGCAGCAAATTCCTTCGTCTTAGGTGCGTCGAAAGCTAAAGCGTCTACGACGACTAAGCTTTCATCCAGAACCTTTTGGGAAAGAACGGACTTAAGTGCTAAACGACCAACCTTCTTAGGAAGGCGGTAACTGTAGGAACGAGGGGTAGGGCCAAAGACCACACCACCACCGACCCATTGTGGGGAACGGATGGAACCTTGACGGGCCCGACCAGTACCCTTTTGACGCCATGGCTTCTTACCACCACCGCGGACAGCACTCCGGTTCTTAACGGCGTGCGTTCCTTGGCGTAAGGAAGCTCGTTGCATCAAAATCGTGTCGAAGACGACGTTTTCGTTAGGTTCGATACCGAAGATATCAGCATTTAACGTTACATCGCCGTTTTGGCTACCATCTTGTTTGTATAATGCTACGCTTGTCATTTAATTATCCTCCCTTCCGATTTATTTTTCAGATTGCTTAGGACGTGGAGGACGAACAGCACTCTTCACAACGATGAGTGACTTGTTAGCACCTGGCACGTTACCCTTGATCAGCAGAACGTTGTTGTCGACGTCGGCCTTAACGATTTGCAGGTTTTGGATCGTAACTTGCTTGTTACCCATCCGACCTGGAAGCTTCATACCAGGGAAAACCCGGTTAATGATGGCACCCAGAGAACCTGGACGACGGTGATAACGAGAACCGTGAGCCATAGGACCACGACTTTGACCGTCTTTATGGATGTTACCTTGGTATCCATGACCTTTAGTGACACCAGTGACATCAACGATGTCGCCTGCTTGGAAGACGTCAACCTTAACTTCGTCAGCTACCTTGTAATCTCCCAGCTCAACATCTTTGAATTCACGAATGAAGCGCTTAGGAGTCGTGTTTGCTTTTGCTACATGACCTTGTTCGGGCTTGTTGCTAAGTACTTCACGCTTGTCTTGGTAACCAAGTTGAATGGCTTCGTAACCGTCGTTTTCCATCGTCTTAACTTGCAACACAACGTTTGGCGTTGCTTCGACAACAGTAACGGGGATTAATTCGCCAGCATCAGTGAAGACTTGCGTCATCCCGACCTTTTTCCCTAAGATTCCTTTTGTGGTCATGAGTACACCTCCGATTTAATGTTTTATATTTTTGAAACTAGAAATTATAGCTTGATTTCGATGTCCACACCACTAGGCAGGTCAAGCTTCATTAATGAGTCGACCGTCTTTGGCGTTGGGTTAACGATATCAATCAGACGCTTGTGCGTCCGCATTTCGAATTGTTCACGCGAGTCCTTGAACTTGTGTGGTGAACGTAACACGGTGTAGACCGTCCGTTCAGTTGGCAATGGAATTGGGCCTGAAATAGTGGCACCAGTTCTCTTTGCCGTTTCAACGATCTTGTCCGCTGATTGATCCAAGATACGGTGTTCGTAAGCCTTTAACCGAATCCGAATTTTTTGTTTTGCCATTGTGTTCCCTCCTTCGTCTATTTTAAAAATAAGACTAACTCCGTGTGAATTCCCGCCACGCCCTCATGGCAAAGCGGCCGGGCGTGTCGCAATCTCCCACATCATCGCTTAAACTTTTGAGCCGGGATCAGAAGTGCATAAAACACCCCTGAAAATCAGCACTTAACTATCATACTAAATAAAACGCCGTATGACAAGGGTTTTCGCTGAATTCCCTAAATTTTATTCGGGCCCCCCACCTCATTTGGCTAGGTCGGTCACCTAAAAAACTTCTGAAAACTCGCGTATTAGAATACCGCGAATTAGGGTGCCCTGTCAATTATTTTGATGCTTTATTTTAGTAAGTAAATCCTCTTTCCAAGCGATTAGTGGCCTCGCGGTCGGCTAACCAGTACTTAACGGCTCAGCATCGCTCACGTCACCGCCGCTTTTAGTTGGCTTAAACTATTATAATAGTAGTTTTTGCTTCAATTTTTCACCGTTTTCCGGCCCGGATAGCCCACCCATCACGGTTGGGGCCCCTTTTCAGACCAAACAAAAACGGCACTAAATCATTTCTGATCTAGCGCCGTTTCTGGCCTGACTTCATCTTACGATTCAATCAGTTAATTTTAGAACTGGTTAACTCTAGTCTTCGACCGGAGTCCCACCATTCTTTTTGATAATGTCAGCTTGCACACTCTTAGGCGTTGGTTCGTAGTGGTCGAACGTCATGGTAAACGTCCCACGACCCTGCGAAGCAGACCGTAAAGTGGTTGCGTAACCAAACATTTCGGAAAGTGGCACGAATGAGTGAATCATTTGTGCGTTCCCACGAGCTTCCATCCCATCGACCTTACCACGACGTGCGGTAATTTGGCCCATGATATCACCCATGTATTCTTCAGGAACTTGGACATCAACCTTCATGATTGGTTCCAAGATCACTGGACCGGCACTCTTAACGGCGTTCCGTAAAGCCAAGGAAGCGGCAACCTTGAAGGCTGCTTCACTAGAATCGACTTCATGGTAACTACCATCATAGAGCTTAGCCTTAACGTCAACTAATGGGTAGCCCGCTAAGACACCGTTAGCCATGGCTTCTTGCAGCCCTTGGTCAACTGAAGGGATAAATTCACGAGGAACAACCCCACCAACGATAGCGTCTTCGAATTCGTAACCCTTACCACGTTCGTTAGGGGTGAATTCGATCCAAACGTCACCATATTGACCTTTACCACCAGACTGACGAACGAATTTCCCTTGAACCTTGGTGGACTTAGTGAAGGCTTCACGGTAAGCCACTTGAGGGGCACCGATGTTAGCTTCAACCTTAAATTCACGCTTCATCCGATCGATGATGATGTCCAAGTGAAGTTCACCCATCCCAGCGATCAGAGTTTCACCAGTTTCAGGGTTAGTTTCAGCCTTGAAAGTTGGATCTTCTTCAGAAAGCTTTTGTAAGGCGGTGTTCATCTTGTCTTGGTCAGCCTTAGTCTTAGGTTCTACGGCAACCTGGATAACTGGATCTGGGAAGTCCATAGATTCCAAGTGCAGTGGATGATCAGGATCCGTCAAAGAGTCACCAGTCGTGGTGTTCTTTAACCCAATGGCCCCGGCAATATCACCAGAGAAGACTTCTGGGATTTCTTGACGGTGATTGGAGTGCATTTGCAGCAAACGACCAACCCGTTCACGCTTGTCCTTGGTAGAGTTCAAGACGTAAGAACCGGCTTCCAAAGTCCCGGAGTAAACCCGGATGTAAGTCAAGCGACCAACGAATGGGTCGGTGGCCACCTTGAAGGCCAACGCAGCGAATGGTGCGTCGTCATCGGCACGCAATTGAACGGCTTCGTCAGTATCCGGCACAGTCGCGTTGTAAGGCTTAACATCCAATGGAGATGGTAAGTAGTCCACAACGGCGTCCATCAACATTTGCACACCCTTATCCTTGAAGGCAGAACCAGCGAAGACTGGGAACATTTCCAGCTTCAGGGTTGCCCGCCGGATAGCGGCCTTTAATTCTTCCTTGGAGATTTCTTCACCTTCAAGGTACTTTTCCATGATTTCGTCATCGACGTCGGCAACGGATTCGATGATTTCTTCATGACGCTTTTGGGCTTCATCCTTCATATCGTCAGGAATGTCCACCGTGTCCCACTTGGAACCCAGGTCATCCATGTCGTAGATGTAAGCCTTCATTTCGATTAAGTCAACCACACCAGCGAAGTCGTCTTCAGCACCGATAGGCATTTGAAGAGCGACCGCGTTAGCGTCCAAACGTTCGTGTAATGACTTAACGGAGAAGTCAAAGTTAGCCCCTAACTTATCCATCTTGTTCGCAAACACGATACGGGGAACGTTGAAGTCGGAAGCTTGACGCCAAACCGTTTCGGTTTGAGGTTCAACCCCAGCTTGGGCATCCAAAACCGTAACGGCACCATCTAAGACCCGCAGAGAACGTTCAACTTCAACGGTGAAGTCTACGTGTCCTGGGGTATCGATGATGTTGATCCGGTGACCCTTCCATTCGGCCGTAGTGGCTGCAGAAGTGATCGTGATCCCACGTTCTTGTTCTTGTTCCATCCAGTCCATTTGGGAAGCCCCATCGTGGGTTTCACCAATTTTGTGGATTTTACCAGTGTAATACAGGATACGCTCAGTAGTCGTCGTCTTCCCGGCATCAATGTGGGCCATGATACCGATGTTACGCGTCTTCTCAAGCGGAAATTCACGAGTATTAGCCATGATTAATGTGTAACTCCTCTCAAAAATGATCATCGATTTAACAAAAGGTGACTACCATCATCTATTGATTTAGTAGCCACCTCTAATTAAAGGATTGCTCCTTTAAACTAGTGACATGAATACGATAGTCGTATTCCGCCCTAGTATTTTAGCACATTGGCGGTAAAGCAGGGCAAAAACTGCCTGATTACCAACGGTAGTGTGCGAAGGCCCGGTTAGCATCTGCCATCCGGTGCGTATCTTCACGCTTCTTAACTGCCGCACCAGTGTTGTTAGCAGCATCCATGATTTCACGAGCAAGCCGTTCAACCATGGTGTGTTCGCCACGCAGACGTGCGTATAACACGATCCAACGTAAGCCCAACGTGGTCCGACGGTCTGGCCGAACTTCGATTGGCACTTGGTAGTTAGACCCACCGACCCGGCGTGCCTTAACTTCCAAGACTGGCATAACGTTCTTCATTGCTTCTTCAAAAGTTTCAACTGGATCGTTACCAGTTTCGTTCTTAATGATGTCAAATGCACCATAGATAATCTTCGTGGAAGTCCCGCGTTTCCCATCCATCATCGTGTGGTTAATCAAACGAGTAACCAACTTTGAATTGTAGATTGGATCAGGAAGGACTTCACGCTTTTGTACGTTTCCTTTTCTAGGCATTGTATAATATCCTCCTTGAAGTAACTATGCTGGATAGCTGACGGCATCCGTGCAGCTACCGCACCGATTCTTTTTAACCCTTAGGCTTCTTAGTCCCGTACTTAGAACGGCCTTGACGACGGTCAGTCACACCGGCCGTATCAAGCGCACCACGGATAACGTGGTAACGAACCCCAGGTAAATCCTTTACCCGGCCCCCACGGATTAACACAACACTATGTTCTTGCAAGTTGTGGCCAATCCCTGGGATGTAAGCAGTCACTTCAATTAAGTTGGACAAACGTACACGCGCATACTTCCGTAAGGCTGAGTTAGGCTTCTTTGGCGTCATCGTACCAACACGAGTGGCCACGCCCCGCTTTTGGGGAGCTGGATTCTTAACTTGAACCTTCTTGTAACTGTTATACCCGTAGTTTAAAGCTGGGGCATCTGATTTCGAACTTTTAGATTTACGACCTTTACGCACCAATTGGTTGATAGTAGGCATCTAAATAGTCCTCCTTTCTATATCTGCTAAATTTAAGTCCACACATCCAGGTGGTTCATTTTTTCTTAAAGAAAAAAGCCACCGAGAAAGGTGTCAATTGAAGTGTCCTCCTCGCCGTCCAGTCAGCATGTCCGGTAAAGTACCTGAGACCTGTCTGCGAAAAGCACCTTGAATAGAATAACATGGCCCCTTCGCCCTTGTCAACTCGCGGTTTAGAAAAAAGCTAAATTTTTAGCCGCGGTCTTTACGGAACCTGTCTTTGAGGTGATGACCATGTTAACCATAATCTTGTTTATCTACGGCTGTTGTTTGGGGTCCTTCCTGTGTGCCGCCGCTAGTCGCTACGCTACTGGGGAATCGTTACTTTTGCCCGCCTCACATTGTGACTGGTGTCGCACTCCCCTAGCATACTGGCAGCTCATTCCCGGACTCAGTTATTGGTGCTTACGGGGGCGATGCGCCTACTGCCGAACCCCCATTCCCATCGATACGGTGCTTGCCGAACTGGGCGGCGGGCTCCTATTAGCGACCTGGCAGGGTCCCGCGAGCACCCAACCCTTGGCCTGGCTCTTTCTCTGGAGTTTTGCGGCGCTTTGCGATGCGCGGACCCAAAGCTTCCCGGCCTGGGTTGGCGTGGTGAATTTGCTCTTAGCTCCCCATCCCATCACGGTAGTCACGACACTCGGCCTCATCCTGGCCTACGCGTTGATTCGTTGGGGGTGGCCCTACTGGCAACATCCCTGGATTGGGGACGGTGACCTCGAATTCATCAGTAGCTTCGGCCTAGCTTTAGGGCCGCTTACCACCAGTCGCTGGCTCAGTCTGGCGTGCGTCCTCGCCCTCTTAGCTCATTGGCAAGTCCCCCAGAAACAACTTCCCTTCATTCCGGCCCTCACCATTAGCGCCTGGATCTGGTGGGTGCTCCCCGGTCATTAACGCAAAAAAGCCACCCTACCAGTAACGATAGGGTGGCTCTTTTATCGGCTCGGTCTCAGACTGAGATTAAGCTTGGGAGTCTTCTTGCATTTGCTTTTCGAGGTCGCTGATTGAGTAAACGCCCTCCGTTGAAGCACTGCCGACTTCCTTGGGTTTGATCTGACGGTAATCTGGCATCCCAGTCCCGGCAGGAATAATCTTCCCAATAATAACGTTTTCTTTCAGACCGACTAATGGGTCGTTCTTGCCGCGGATAGCCGCGTCGGTCAGAACCCGAGTCGTTTCCTGGAAGGAAGCAGCGGACAGGAAACTGTTGGTTTCCAGAGCCGCCTTGGTAATCCCGAGGATCACCGGACGCGCCGTAGCCGCAATCCCACCAGAAATTAACGTCTGGTAGTTAGCACGACGGAAGTCTTGGATATCCATCAGGGTCCCTGGTAAGACATCGGTGTCACCTGGATCCATGATCCGGACCTTACGAAGCATCTGCCGAACCATGATTTCCACGTGCTTATCACTGATGGCCACACCTTGCATCCGGTAAACGCGTTGAACTTCACCTAAAATGTAGGTTTCCGTTGACAAGACGTCCCGAACTCGCAGTAATTCCTTAGGATCAACAGACCCATAGTTCAACGCTGCCCCACGGTGGATGAAGTCACCTTCCGTGATTCGCATCCGGGCTGTGATTGGTAACGTGTAACTCCGCGTATCTGCTTCACCCTTAATGGTAATTTCCTTAGTCCGTTCGGCCGGGTTTTCCTCAATGGATTCAACCGTCCCCGTAACTTCGGTAATTTCCGCTTTCCCTTTAGGGTTCCGGGATTCAAATAATTCTTGAACACGAGGAAGCCCTTGGGTGATATCTTCGTTACCAGCCACACCACCGGTATGGAAGTTCCGCATGGTTAATTGCGTCCCTGGTTCACCGATAGACTGTGCGGCAACGGTTCCGACAGCTTCACCGACTTCAACTTCGTCACCGGTAGCCATGTTCCGACCATAACAGTGTTCGCAGACCCCGTGTTCCGTGTTACAAGTGAACGCGGAACGAATCGTGACTTCTTGAACGCCGGCATCGACGATCTTTTGCGCGGTGTCTTCAACGATCATTTGGTTCTTCGGTACAATCACGTCACCCGTTTGAGGATCAATGACGGACTTCTGAGTGTAACGGCCTAAAATCCGGTCGTAAAGTGGTTCGATCATTTCGTTACCATCGGTGATGGCCCGAATCTTCAACCCACGGTCAGTTCCACAGTCCTTTTCCCGAATAATTACATCTTGCGCCACATCAACCAACCGCCGAGTCAGGTAACCTGAGTTGGCAGTCTTTAAGGCCGTATCGGTCATCCCTTTACGGGCCCCATGGGTCGAAATGAACATTTCCATCACGGAAAGGCCTTCACGGAAGTTAGACGTGATTGGCAGTTCCATGATTTCACCGTTAGGCGCGGCCATCAAGCCCCGCATCCCGGCTAACTGCGTAAAGTTAGAAATGTTCCCCCGGGCACCAGAATCACTCATCATAAAGATTGGGTTCTGTTGCTCGAAACTGTGAATCAAGGCGTTTTGAATGTCGTCTTTGGCATCGTTCCAGATCCCAATAACCCGTTCGTAACGTTCGTGGTCGGTAATCAACCCACGCCGGAATTGCTTCGTCACCGTCTTAACCTTTTTGTGGGCTTCGTCGATGATCACTGGCTTTTCCTTCAAGTCGGTGATGTCGGAAATTCCGACCGTCAACCCAGACTTGGTGGATTCGTTGTACCCTAAGTCCTTGATCCGGTCCAACAATTCGGACGTTGCCGTCACTTTGTATTGTTGGTAAACTGCCGCGATAATGTCAGACAAGAAGCCCTTCTTGAAAGGCCCGATGAGTTCGGCATTTTGCAGGTAGTCGTGAATATCTTCACCCGGTGCCAAGAAGTATTGGTCCGGTACGTAACCGTTCAAGTTGGTACTCGTTGGTTCGTTCAAGTATGGGAACGACTTCGGCAGAATGTTGTTAAAGATCAACTTCCCAACGGTCGTCACCATAATCTTATTACGTTGTTCGTCGGTAAATGGCTTGTCCGGCATCGAGGCCACTTGGACCCCCACGCGGGTGTGCCAATGAACTAACCCGTTTCTGTAAGCCAGCACCGCTTCGTTTAAGTCGGTGAAGATCATGCCTTCACCTTCACGGTTAGCTTCTTCCATGGTCAGGTAGTAGTTCCCGATAACCATATCTTGAGATGGTGCCACAACTGGTTTCCCAGAAGCAGGGGCCAAGATATGGTGCGCAGCTAACATCAGTAACCGCGCTTCCGCTTGAGCTTCGTCAGACAACGGCACGTGGATGGCCATTTGGTCCCCATCGAAATCGGCGTTGTAGGCTTCACAAGCTAACGGGTGCAGCCGCATGGCCTTCCCACTTACCAGTACGGGTTCAAAGGCTTGAATCCCTAACCGGTGAAGCGTAGGGGCCCGGTTCAACAGAACAGGGTGTTCCTTGATGACGTCTTCCAACACGTTAAACACGTCGTCTTCCTCACGGTCGATTTGGCGCTTAGCGTTCTTAATGTTAGAAGCTAACCCCCGGGCAACCAGTTCCTTCATGATAAATGGCCGGAATAATTCCAACGCCATTGGGACTGGCAGACCCATTTGGTTAAACTTCAGAGACGGACCCACATCGATAACGGAACGACCAGAGTAGTCAACCCGCTTACCCAGTAAGTTCTGACGGAACCGTCCTTGCTTCCCTTTCAACATGTGAGACAGAGACTTCAGTGGCCGGTTACCAGGACCAGCGACTGGACGACCCCGCCGTCCGTTGTCAATCAAAGCATCGACGGCTTCTTGTAACATCCGCTTTTCGTTTTGTACGATGATGCCTGGTGCGTTTAAATCAAGCAACCGCTTGAGCCGGCTGTTCCGGTTGATGACCCGCCGATACAGGTCGTTTAAGTCGGACGTTGCAAAACGTCCCCCTTCCAACTGGACCATCGGCCGCAAGTCAGGTGGAATGACCGGAATCGCGTCCATAACCATCCATTCCGGACGGTTACCCGACGTGACGAAGGCTTCCAAAATGTCCAAACGACGAACGGCACGCGTCCGCTTCTGACCAGTGGCTTCCTTCAATTCTTCCTTTAATTCCTTAACTTCTTTATCTAAATCTACGGCCATCAACAACTTCTTGATGGCTTCGGCACCCATTTCAGCCTTGAAGGCCTTGGAGCCGTATTCCACGAGCTTGTCCCGGTAATCCCGTTCGGACAGCAATTGCTTGCGTTCCAATGCGGTATCACCTGGGTCTAAGACAACGTAGGAAGCAAAGTAGATGATTTCTTCCAATGCCCGTGGACTCATGTCCAGAACCAAGCCCATCCGGCTAGGAATCCCCTTAAAGTACCAGATGTGCGTTACTGGGGCAGCCAGTTCAATATGGCCCATCCGTTCCCGGCGAACCTTAGAACGGGTAACTTCAACCCCACAACGGTCACAAACAACACCCTTGTAACGGATACGTTTGTATTTCCCACAAGCACATTCCCAGTCCTTAGTAGGACCGAAGATACGTTCGTCGAACAGACCGTCTTTTTCCGGCTTCAACGTCCGGTAGTTAATGGTTTCTGGCTTTTTGACTTCACCGTAAGACCAACTACGGATCTTATCGGGTGAGGCGAGTCCGATCTGCATGCTTTCGAACTTATTGACATCGACCAAAGAAGCGACCTCCCTTATGAATTAATCTTGCGTATTCGGTTGACTCTCATTTTGTGGCGCTGCCGTCTTGGCCTCCTTGCTATCGCTAGCTTGGGCCTTACGTTGTTCTTCTTGCTGTTGGGCGTACTTGCTCAACGCATCAACGTTTACGACGTCATCGTCTTCATCGTCCATGTCACGTAATTCGATTTCTTCGTTGTTACCGTTCAAGACCTTCATATCCAAACCAAGGGATTGAAGTTCCTTCACTAACACGCGGAAGGATTCTGGGACACCTGGCTTTGGAATTGGATCGCCCTTCACGATGGCTTCGTAAGTCTTGACCCGGCCGACAACGTCATCGGACTTGTAGGTTAAGATTTCTTGCAACGTGTAAGCTGCCCCGTAGGCTTCCAAAGCCCAGACTTCCATTTCACCGAAACGCTGACCACCAAATTGCGCTTTCCCACCAAGGGGTTGTTGCGTAACTAAGGAGTAAGGTCCGATGGAACGGGCGTGCATCTTGTCGTCGACCATGTGGGCCAACTTCAGGTAGTTCATGACCCCAACGGCAACCCGCTTATCGAACGGTTCACCGGTCCGGCCATCGTACAAGACCGTCTTGGCATCGGAGGCCATCCCGGCTTCCTTAACGGCGTCCCAGATATCAGAATCTTGGGCTCCATCAAAGACTGGCGTTGCCATGTGAATGCCTAACTTCCGTGCGGCCATCCCTAAATGCAATTCGAGCACTTGCCCGATGTTCATCCGGGAAGGCACACCCATGGGACTCAACATGATGTCGATTGGTGTCCCATCTGGCATGTACGGCATATCTTCTTGGGGGATCACGATGGAAACCGTCCCCTTGTTCCCATGACGACCGGACATCTTGTCACCGACCTGCAGCTTACGCTTCTGGGCGATGTAGACCCGAACCATCATGTTCACACCGGGCGATAATTCATCCCCGTTTTCACGGGTAAAGATCTTCACGTCTTGGATGATCCCGCCACCACCATGAGGTACCTTCAGTGACGTATCACGGACTTCACGGGCCTTTTCACCAAAGATGGCGTGTAACAGCCGTTCTTCAGCGGAGAGTTCCGTGACCCCTTTAGGCGTGACCTTCCCAACTAAGATGTCGCCGTCTTGAACTTCGGCCCCGACACGGATAATCCCGTCTTCGTCCAAGTTCTTCAAAGCGTCTTCACCCACGTTAGGAATTTCTCGTGTCATTTCTTCCGGTCCGAGCTTGGTATCCCGCGCTTCGGATTCGTATTCTTCAATGTGAATTGACGTGTAGACGTCTTCACGCACTAACCGTTCGTTAATGGCGATGGCATCTTCGAAGTTGTACCCTTGCCAAGTCATGAAGGCTACCAGTGGGTTTTGCCCTAAGGCTAATTCCCCATTTTCCATGGAAGGCCCATCGGCAATCACTTCGTCGTTATCGACGTGGTCGCCGACTTTAACGATTGGCCGTTGGTTGTAGTTCTTCCCACCGTTAGACCGGCGGAACTTCATCAACTTGTAAGTGTCCAACGCGCCGTCTTCACGCCGTACCCGAATTTCACGAGCATCGACGTATTCAACGGTCCCGTCGTGTTGACTGATCATGGCAACCCCAGAGTCATGGGCGGCCTTGTATTCAATCCCCGTCCCAATCAAAGGTGCGTGAGGGTCCAGCAATGGCACAGCTTGCCGTTGCATGTTGGCCCCCATCAGCGCCCGGTTGGAGTCATCGTTTTCCAAGAAAGGAATACATGCCGTGGCCACCGCAACAACTTGCTTAGGCGACACATCCATGTAGTCAATCCGGTCAGCGGTGGTTTCGATGTTTTCGGACTTAGCCCGGGCCATGATCGTCTCCGTATCAAACGACCCGTCATCCTTCAACGGCGTGTTGGCCTGGGCCACCACGTAGTTATCTTCTTCATCGGCCGTTAAGTAATCGATCTTGTCGGTTACCTTATGCGTATCCCATGAAACCCGTCGGTATGGCGTTTCAATGAACCCGTACTTGTTAACCCGCGCGTAACTGGACAACGAGTTAATCAACCCAATGTTCGGGCCTTCAGGCGTTTCAATCGGGCACATCCGACCATAGTGGGTGTAGTGCACGTCCCGGACTTCATAACCGGCCCGGTCACGTGTCAACCCACCAGGTCCCAAGGCGGACAACCGACGCTTATGCGTCAATTCGCCCAATGGGTTGGTCTGGTCCATGAATTGTGACAGTTGGGAAGACCCAAAGAATTCCTTGATGGAAGCAACCACTGGTCGAATGTTGATCAGTTGTTGGGGGGTCACCGTAGCGGCGTCTTGAATGGACATCCGTTCACGAACCACCCGTTCCATCCGGGATAACCCGATGCGGAATTGGTTTTGGAGTAATTCACCCACGGAACGAATCCGCCGGTTCCCCAAGTGGTCAATATCGTCGGTGTTGCCGATGCCGATTTGCAGATCGAAGAAGTAATTCATGGAAGCAATGATGTCGGCTGGGCGAATATGCTTCAGCTTCAGATCAATGTTGCCATTCCCAATAACGGGTACTTCTTGTTCTGGATCGTCAGGGGATTGCACCTTGATGATTTGTAATTTCAAAGGTTCAGTGACCACGGCTTCGTCGGATGGCTGGAAAGTCACCATCTTAAAGTCGTCGCGATCCAGGTAAGGCGCCAAGTTCTTCATGACGTCCTTATCTACCATGGTGCCCTTTTGCACGATGACTTCACCGGTATCCGGATCAGCCAGCGTTTCGGCTAAGGTCAGGCCCAGTAACCGGGTCTTTAAGCTCAGCTTCTTGTTGGTCTTGTAACGACCAACGGGGGCCATGTCGTAACGCTTCGGGTCAAAGAACCGGGCCGTTAACAGACTCCGTGAAGAGTCGGCCGTCTTCGGTTCACCTGGGCGCAAGCGTTCGTAGATGTCCTTCAAGGATTCTTCGACCCGTGAGTCGTCGGTATTCTTGTGGATATCCTTTTCTAAGGTGGCCATCAGGCTTTCGTTATCGCCTAAGATGTCCAAGATTTCGTCATCGGAGCCAAACCCTAAGGCCCGAACTAATTCGGTCATTGGGATCTTCCGGGTCCGGTCGATCCGGACGTAGGAAATGTTCTTGGCGTCGGTTTCGAATTCCAACCAAGCCCCCCGGTTAGGAATGACCGTGGCACCAAAGATAGTCCGGCCGTTCTTATCGGTATCTTCATTGAAGTAAACGCCTGGCGAACGAACTAATTGGGAAACAATTACCCGTTCTGCCCCATTAATAATGAAAGTTCCTTGGTGCGTCATTAATGGGAAGTCGCCGAAGAAGACATCTTGAGACTTGATTTCGCCCGTTTCGTGGTTCGTTAGTCGTAAGGTGACGTGTAACGGTGCCGAATAGTTCGCGTCATGTTCCCGCGCTTCGTCCACCGAATATTTAGGTTCTAATAATTGATAATCAACAAACTCTAACGAAAGGTTTCCTTGAAAATCCTCGATTGGCATGATGTCATCGAACATATCACGTAACCCTTCATCGAGGAACCAATTATAGGAATTGGTCTGAATCTCGATCAAGTTAGGTAAGTCCAGAACTTCCTTGATCCGTGAATAGCTACGACGCGTACGGTGTTTCCCGTATTTCACTAAGTGTCCTGCCAAGTTGTTCACCTCTCCTATTTATTCTGTGACTGGCCAAATCGAATATTACATTTTGATTACAAATGCATCTTTGCTCGGTTTTTTGGCAAAAAAAATCCAAAAACAAATCAAAATTTGCTTTTGGCTTCTTATAGTGGGTGCACCGGACAATAGATCGGCTACCCCAATTTCAGTTCACAGTTGCATACAGATGATATAATACAAAACTAATGCTAGATTGTCAAGATATTATGCTTACTTTTCCGTGGCAATGCCAAACAAAATTAACCGCAGCAAGATCACAATTTGCTCGTGCTTGGACGCATCCGCGGGACCCACGTGATGGAAGTTGTTGAACAACGGGCTCAGGCTGGTCAGGTAAAACGAAGCCGCCTCCTGCGCCGATAACTGGGGCCGCAGCGTGACCAGACCTAAATCAAAGAACGCCGCTAACGGACCCAGGTAATCTTTCATCAGTAATTGGCCTAGTTGGCCCTTGTTACTCGGAGCGAGGTACCGAAAGCTCCCGTGTAAAACGCTAAACACGTCGCGCGGGTGAACGGACAGTAAGACCTCGGTTACTGCCGCTAAGGCCTCCACGGGATCCGTGAGTGTCCCGGCTTGAACCTGAGCATTAACCTGCGTAATCCCGGTTTGGGTTTCTTGCCCCACTTCCTCCACCACGGCTAAGAAGATGGCCTCCTTGTCGTTAAAGTGGTGGTAGAGTGCCGGCTGCGTAATCCCGACCTGCCGGGCAATCTCACGTGTCGATGTGGCTTGATAACCCCGTGACAAGAATTGCTCCCGAGCCGCCGCTAAGATCGCCGCATGTGTCTGGGTTAGCTGCTCTTTTCTTTTCATCCCACTATCCGTTCCCTTCGTTCTAAATTAATGTCAGTGTACCACACCTCCGGACCAACCAAAAGAGCAGCCCCACTGAGATAGTTACCCAGTGACCCTGCTCCTTACAAAACAGATTCAATTAATCATTCTAACTGGTCAACTTACCGTTGATTATTTACTGGTGACAGCCTTCCGCGGTGTGGTTGGTTTCGCGTTAATCGTGACCTTACCCTTCGTGGCGCCAATCGTCACTTGTTCGTTCGCCTTAACTTCGCCCGAAAGCATCGCTTCACTTAACTGGTCTTCGACCTGGTTCTGCAACGCGCGCCGGAGTGGCCGCGCGCCGTATTCCGGATCGTACCCGGCTTGCGCAATCGCATCTAAGGCGGCCGGCGTAAACTTCAACTTAATGTTTTGGTCGGCCACCCGCTTCACGATCCGTTGGGCCATCAGCTTGACGATTTGGTGAAGTTCCGGCTTCTTCAACGAGTGGAAGATGACCGTTTCGTCGATTCGGTTCAAGAATTCTGGCCGGAAGGATTGCTTCAACGTCTGCCGGATGGTGTCGGCCATGGCTCGGTAATTGTTCGCCATGTCTTCGGCACCAAACCCAACGGTCTTTTCGTCCCGCAGCTTCGTGGCCCCCAGGTTCGAGGTCATGATCAAAATGGTGTTACGGAAGTCGACTCGCCGCCCCTTAGAGTCGGTCAAGTACCCATCATCTAGAACCTGAAGTAACAGGTTGAAGACGTCCGGGTGCGCCTTTTCAACTTCATCAAAGAGGACCACGGAGTAAGGCTTTTGCCGAACCTTTTCGGTCAGTTGGCCCCCTTCGTCGTAACCAACGTAACCGGGCGCCGACCCAATCAACCGACTGGTGGAGTACTTTTCCATGTACTCGCTCATGTCGACCCGGATCATGTTGTCTTCCGAACCAAACATAGCGGCGGCTAAAGCCTTGGCTAATTCAGTCTTCCCCACCCCGGTAGGGCCTAAGAACATGAACGACCCAATTGGCCGGTTCGGATCTTTCAACCCGGAACGGGCCCGCCGGATCGCGCGGGCAACGGCCGAGACTGCTTCGTCTTGACCGATCACCCGTTGGTGCAAGATCTTTTCGAGGTTGACCAACCGGTCCGCGTCGGTTTGTTTCAACTGGGTCAATGGTACCCCGGTCCATTCGGCAACCACCTGGGCAACGTCCTCACCGGTAACGTTTAAGGTGTAATGCCGGTCGGCTTGGTCCGCCTTGGCAGCGGCCTTAGCCTTTTGGTCGGCTAACTTATCACGCAACGCGATTTCCTGGGTCCGTAACTGAGCGGCTTTTTCAAAGTCTTGTTGCTCAATGGCGGTATCCTTGTCCTTGGCTAACTGGTCTAAGTCGGCCGTCAATTTACTGGTTGGCGTGGGCTTATCCATCTGATCAATCCGCACCTTAGCGGAGGCTTCGTCCATCAGATCGATGGCCTTGTCCGGTAAGAACCGTTCACTGATGTAGCGAACGGACAGCTTAACCGCCTGTTCCAACGCTTCATCCGTGATGTTCACGTGGTGGTGATCTTCATACCGTGGCCGTAAGCCCTGCAAAATTTCCAGCGCTTCTTCACTGGTTGGTTCGTCGACCTGCACGGTGGCAAACCGCCGTTCCAACGCCGCGTCAGATTCGATATACTTCTGGTATTCGTCTAACGTCGTGGCCCCAATGGTTTGCAATTCACCTCGGGCCAACGCGGGCTTCAAGATGTTCGACGCATCAATCGCCCCTTCGGCACCCCCCGCCCCAATCAGAGTGTGGAGTTCGTCGATAAACAGGATCACGTGACCATCGTTGTAAATTTCTTCAATCACTTTCTTCAGCCGGTCTTCAAATTCGCCCCGGTACTTGGTTCCTGCGACCAATGAGCCCATGTCAAGCATCATCAGGCGTTTGTTTTGCATGTCTTCGGGAACGTCACCAGCCACGATACGTTGGGCTAACCCTTCCGCAATCGCGGTTTTCCCGACGCCGGGTTCCCCGATCAACACGGGGTTATTCTTGGTCCGCCGACTCAAGATCTGGATGACCCGCTTAACTTCCTTATCACGGCCCACCGTTGGATCCATCTTGCCGTCCTTCGCCGCTTGGGTCAAATCCCGGGCTAAGGAGTCCAGCGTAGGCGTGCCGCCCTGAGCTGCTCGTCGCGTGCGCCCTTCGTTACGACGCTTCGGCGTATCTGCAATCCCCAGCTTCCGCAAAACCACCTTGCGAGCACTGGTTAACTCAACGTTGAGGTTCTTCAAGATCCGCGACGACAGAATCGTCTCGTCACTCAGCAACGCCAACAGTAAATGTTCCGTTCCGATCTTGGTGGCCCCGAGTCGCTTGGCTTCGTCCCCAGCTAAGGCTAACATGGCCTTAGCCTTAGGCGAGTAAGGCAAATAGCTGTCCTTATCCGTGTTTTCCAAGGTCCCGTAACCGGTAAACCGTTCGATTTCTTCCCGTACATCGTCGTCAGTGACGGAAAACTGCTGCAAGACTTTGTTAGCAATTCCGTTTTTTTCAATGGTGAGGGCCAGCAGCAAGTGTTCCGTACCCACCGCTTGATGCTTAAAATACTTTGCCTGTTCCTGTGCCAAAACTAAAACACTTTTTGCACTAGGCGTAAATAGGTTATCCATTGCAACTCCTCACTTTCTCAACTCTCGTAACGTAAATGATCCAAAACCGAGATTAAAATTTGCGCACGAATTTGCTCGTCTAAATCTCGATCTCCGGTATTTAAGGCGGTCTTATCAATCGCCGCCAACATGATGTTGGCTTCGCGACGGTTAATGGTCCCCGCTTCAAACAAGCTCCGTACAACCGCTAACCCGTCATGCCGGGTGATGTGGTCCCCGACGGCCGTGACCAACGAATCAATAAAGTCCAAGTTATCCAGTAACTTGACCTTTTCAATTCGAATATAGCCGCCGCCCCCCCGCTTACTCCGCACGACGTAACCGTCCTGAATCGTAAACCGGGTCTTAATCACGTAATTAATCTGTGACGGGACGACATTAAATTGATTAGCAATCTCTGAACGCCGAATCTCAACTTCTTGGGATTCCGCTAGAATCTGCTTGAGGTAAGCTTCAATAATATCTGAAATATTTTGATTCTCCATTATTCGCGTCCCCCTTTCGGCAGTTCTTTTGACTAATGTTGACTAATATTATACGAACTTCCCTCAAAAATGCAATGGATTAGTCTTTTGCGTTCCTAATCTCGCATGATTGACTTACCGTACCAGGATAGCTCCTGGTAATCTATAGTACCAAAAAAGGCGTCGGCTTCCAAACAATTAGGTGGAAGACCGACGTCTATGATTTTTCAGTATATAATATGTAGAGTTAGGATTAAAAAATCGGGAAGACAAGATTTGAACTTGCGACCCCCACGTCCCGAACGTGGTGCTCTACCAAGCTGAGCTACTTCCCGATGATCAATCTATTTAGTTCACTAACCGGTGACCGGCTAATCGGGAAGACAGGATTCGAACCTGCGACCCCCTGGTCCCAAACCAGGTGCTCTACCAAGCTGAGCTACTTCCCGAGTCTGCCTATAAAAAATTCTATAAGCAACAAAAATGCACCCAGTAGGAGTCGAACCTACAACCTTCTGATTCGTAGTCAGACACTCTATCCAATTGCGCTATGGGTGCATAATCATTATTAAGTTAAATGCCGAGGACCGGGATCGAACCGGTACGGTCATCACTGACCGCAGGATTTTAAGTCCTGTGCGTCTGCCAATTCCGCCACCCCGGCAAAAGGGCAAAGCGGAAGACGGGATTCGAACCCGCGACCCCCACCATGGCAAGGTGATGTTCTACCACTGAACTACTTCCGCATTGGCAAATTTAATTAATGGAACCATGCCGACTAGAGGATTCGAACCTCCGACCTCCTCATTACTAGTGAGATGCTCTGCCAACTGAGCTAAGTCGGCAAAATATTGTTAAATATTTTGCGATATTGAATTATCAATGCAGGTGAAGGGACTCGAACCCCCACGTCATAAGACACTAGAACCTAAATCTAGCGCGTCTGCCAGTTCCGCCACACCTGCATGGTGACGATGAAGTTCTAGGACTTGGAGTCCCGATGGAGGATACAGGGCTCGAACCTGTGACCCTCTGCTTGTAAGGCAGACGCTCTCC
>NZ_AZDV01000028.1:176362-444236 GCF_001434835.1 Levilactobacillus acidifarinae DSM 19394 = JCM 15949
ATGTTCAATCAAGTTAATCGCTAACTCGTTTGAAACAACTATTATAATTTACCATGTCGCGAGAAGATTGTCAATATCTTTTTTGAAATCTTTTTGAATAAATATTCGCTGGATTTCTTTATTAAAGATCACATTGTAATCTCTTCAACGATAACTATTACAATTTATCATGTCGCGAGGAAGTTGTCAACATTTTTTTGAAACGCTTTTGAATAAATATTCGTGAGCTGAATAACTACTCCCTCAACAACATTTAATATCATAGCGTAACCAGCGCAAAAAAGCTACCCCTTTTCTGCATTTTTTTACAAAATCACGAGGTTTTTGATCATTCAACGGTTCTTCCCCACTCGTTGTCTGCAAAAAAGCCGGCGTAACTAGAAGCTGAACTTCTAGTTACGCCGGCTAAGTGGGCATTAATTTACTTGGTAATCTTGGTCATGCCACCCATGTAGGGCACCAAAACGTCGGGAATAGTAACCGTTCCGTCCGCGTTTTGGTAGTTTTCCAAAATTGCGGCGACCGTCCGGCCAACGGCCAACCCGGATCCGTTTAACGCGTGAACGTATTGCAACTTCCCATTATCATCACGGTATTGGATGTGGGCCCGCCGTGCCTGGAAGTCCGTCGTGTTCGAACAGCTCGAAATTTCTCGGTATGTCCCTTGTTCGGGGAACCAGACCTCTAAATCGTGCGTCATGGCGGCCGTAAAGCTCATGTCCCCGGTGGTCAGGGTAATCACGTGGTACGCCAGTCCCAACTTCTGTAGCAGCATCTCAGCGTGCTTGGTCAACGCCTCTAATTCGTTCCAGGAGTCTTCCGGCTTACAGAACTTCACCATTTCGACCTTGTTGAACTGGTGTAACCGAATCAGGCCGCGGGTATCGCGCCCGGCACTCCCGGCTTCCGAACGAAATGCGGGGGTCAACGCCGTGAACCAGACCGGTAACTTTTCGGCTGGGATCACTTCATTACGGTAGTAGTTGACTAACGGGACCTCCGCCGTAGGGATCAGGGTCATGTCCTGACCGGCTAACGAATAAACGTCTTCCTTAAACTTCGGAAATTGTCCCGTCCCGTACATGGAATCGCCATTCACGATGTAAGGTGGTAAGACTTCCTTGAAGCCCGCCTTAGTATTTTCATCTAAGAAGAAGTTATAGATGGCCCGTTCCAACCGTGCGCCAGCGCCCATGTAATACAGGTAGCGACTCCCGGAAACCTTGGCTCCCCGTTCGAAATCCAGGATCTCCAGGTTTTCACCAATTTCGTAATGGGCCTTGGGAGTGAAGTCCAGGTTCGGCTTCTCGCCCCACTTCCGGATCTCCACACTACCCGTTTCGTCCAACCCAACTGGCACGTTATCGTTCGGAATATTCGGTAAATGCGCCGCTGCGTCTTGCACCTGGGCCTTTAAGGTCTCCAATTCGGCATCAACCGTCTTGATGTCGGTGTTGACCTGGCGCATTTCGGCAATCTTGTCGTCGGCGTTTTGCTGGTTACGCTTCATGGTTGAGATTTCATCCGAGACCGTGTTCCGTTGGGCCTTCATGGTTTCCGTTTTGGTGATCAGTTGCCGCCGCTTAGCATCCATTGCCAGTAAGGCGTCGATGTCTGCGGGGTCCACGCCTCTGGTGGCTAATTTTTCCTTTACAAAGTCCGTTTCTTGGCGAATCAATTTTAAATCTAACATGTCTTGTTTCTCCCTTCTGCTAATTGTGGCACAAAAAAGGCCTTCGTCACATGGGACGAAGACCTTCGCGGTACCACCCAAGTTCACCGTTGGCTGACCCAACAATACCCTTGAACATGATAACGGTTTGCACCGTGCAGCATTACCTGCCCACTATTTTCGTGCTGGAATAATTCAACGTTGCGGTTCGCAGCTTTCCCCGCTTCTCTGATCGTCTACTAATAAGGCACGGCCGTGTTTGAAAGTACGCTTATCATACCGTACTTCAGTCAGCGGCACAAGTCTTAAAGTGACGCAATCTTTTCGTCAATCAACGTCAGGACCTTTTGCCGGGCCGCCGGGTCTTCCACGAAGTCCAAGTCATCCCCGTTGATCTGCATCTTCGGTGACTTGTCATAGTTGGCGTACCAGTCCGTGTACCGTTGGTCGAGTTCCTGGTAATAATTGTACAGGCTCGGGTCGGTATCGATCTGTTCGTAAGACCGGCCCCGCTTCTTGATACGTTGGAGCATGGTGTCAAACGAGATGTTGATGTGAATCAACAGGTCGGGGTTCTTCTGGTAGGTGGCTTCTGGTAATTCCTGCATCATGTTTTGCAGCAGTGAATCGTAGATGTCCACTTCCGTGTTGGTGGCCCGACCTAAGTCGGCGTTCAAATGGAACAACAGGGAATCTTCAAAAATCGACCGGTCCATGACGCTTTCTTGATCGGCGTTGGCCGCCTTGATGCTGTCCAACCGCTTGTTTAAGAAGTAGATCTGCAGTAAGAAGGCATACTTCTGGGGATCCTTGTAGAATAGTGGCAGAATCTTGTTATCGTCCACCGATTCATAAAATGCTGGTTTATTTAAATGTTTAGCCAATAAATTCGTCAGGCTCGTTTTGCCAGCCCCAATAGTTCCCGATAATACAAGCATGCAATATCTCTCCTTTATTTCCGTTACCGTCCCCCGAATCTCTCCGGGCGCAAAAAACAACACCACATATTGTACCAACCTGCTTTTGAAAAGACAACATGTCGTGGTCATTTTTTAGGACCCAATTTACCCACTTTGGCTAAGGGTCCCCACAAAAAGGTGACCGTACCAGCCTTTCGGCCAATCCGGTCACCCGTCGTTAATTTTTAAGTTAAAACGCTAGTCCTTTTCGGCAGCCGCGTTGTTCTTCAGCGTACCTTCCTTGTGGACCGGTGCCACGTCAACTTCCTTCAACGGAATCAACTTGGTGTGGTTCTTGAGCTTGTACCCGATGTAGAGCACTAAGACCAGAGGAACACTGATATAGGTTACCAGAACTTGTTCCCAGTTACCGGAGAAGAAGGATTGCGGATCTTGACCCACAATCACGGCGATACATAGAACCAGTGCCAGGATTGGTCCAATTGGGAACCACTTTGCGTGATACTTCAATTCTGATAACTTGTGGCCTTGCTTGATAAAGGCCCGACGGAACCGGAAGTGTGACAACGCGATCCCGAACCACGCGATGAATCCGGTCAACCCACTAGCAGCCACTAACCACATGTAAATCTTTGGTCCGGCAATACTACTGATAAAGGTCAACGCGGCAACGAATGTCGTGACCAGCAATGCGGGATAAGGAATCCCGTTCTTCCCGGTCCGTTCCAAGAAGTGTGGTGCGTAGCCTTCCTTGGACAAGGAGTACAACATCCGCGTCGACGCATACATCCCGGAATTGGCAGCGGAGATCACGGACGTCAAGATAACGGCGTTCATAACACTCGCAGCGGCGGCTAAGCCCGCACGCCGGAAGACCAGCGTGAAGGGACTGATGGCCACGTCACTAGCGGAAGAGCCTAACAAATCATGACTCGTGTAAGGTAAGACGGCGGCAATGACAAAGATGGCTAAAATGTAGAATAAAATAATCCGCCAGAACACTTGGTTAATCGCCTTAGGCACACTGTGCGAAGGATCTTCCGATTCACCGGCCGTGATCCCAACCAGTTCCGTTCCTTGAAACGAGAATCCTGCGACCACGAAGACACTTAAGATTGCTGGGAACCCACCCACAAATGGTGCTTGCTTGTAGGTGAAGTTACTCAAACCAGGTCCGTGACCCCCCATGATCCCCACGATAGTCAACAGTCCCACGGCCAAGAAGACGAAGATTGTGACCACCTTGATCAACGACATCCAAAATTCGGTTTCCCCGAAGGCTTGGACGGATAACGCGTTGATGGTGAAGATAATGACTAAGGCAATCAGACTCCAGATCCAGCCGGGAATGCCGGGCAACCAGAACTTCATGACCAAAGCCGCCGTGGAAATATCGACGGCCACGGTAATTGCCCAGTTAAACCAGTAGTTCCATCCCATGGCAAACCCTAAGGCTGGATCCACGTACTTCGCTGAGTAAGCGGCAAACGACCCGGAAATGGGCATGTTCGTGGCCATTTCCCCTAAACTAGTCATTAAGAAGTACACCATTAACCCCATCGCGGTGTAGGCCACTAACGCCCCACCTGGTCCGGCCGTCGAAATCGCCGACCCACTAGCGACAAAGAGTCCAGTTCCGATACATCCACCTAACGCAATCATGGAAACGTGACGCGTCTTGAGCCCCCGCTTAACCGAATCTGAGGCCTTACTTGTTGTTGCGTTCGTCATGCTCTGTTCCATACTTACTTCCTCCTTCTGGTTATAGAAGGACCTTCTCGAACCGACCTAGTAAACTAAAAAATCTCTTTCGCAAAAGAGCTTCGCGAAAGAGATGGAAGTCAAAATCCAAGTCAATATCGTTGAAAGCGCCCCGCAGTCCTATTCGACTGCGACAGTCCCTGATTTGTTGAACCAGGACCCAACCTAAACCGTTGGTCGACGGTTTAAATTTCGGCGATCGCCCCTTTTGTCTTCCCTCGTCGGTGTGGCCCACCTCCGGAAAACGACTCTTGTTGATCGCGCCTCTTCTATTCGATACTTCGTAGTATAGACATCTTAATCCCACATTGCAAGACTAAAAATGGCTAATTTAACTCACGGTAGGTCATACCGGTAAAGCAAATGTCGCTCTAACGCCATGTTGGCGGGGTTAGGCACCATCATTTGGTCGTCAATCAGTTTGAATGCTAAGTGACTTAAGACCCCCTGTGAGCGTTGATTCGTCGCTAAACTGGTCGCCCACAAGGTTTTAATCGGCGTTTCAATCCGCGTCAAGGTCGTCAACAGGCCCGTTAGTGCTTCGGGCATGATGCCGCGCCCCCAAAGCGCTGGTGCCAAAAAGTAGCCCAGTTCCACGGCCGTTCGATCAAGGCCCCCCAGGGCATCCACGTGTTCATACCCAATCACCGTCCCAACCAAGGAGTCCGCCGGTCGTATGGTCACCGCATAGGCTAAGGGTTGCTGTTGATCGGCGCGCAAACTATTAGCCGCGTGTTGCGCAGACAACGGTAAGGTCACTCCCGCCGGCTGGGCAACACTGGGATCACTCACAATGGCTTGATAAGCGGCCAAATCACTAGTCGTCAAGGACCGTAACCGGAGCCGGGCGGTCACAATTTCTGGTGGCATTTCCTGACCTTCTTTCTTGGGCCCGTTCAATTTTGCGGTACAATGAACGTAGCTTATTGCGGGTATCCCAAATACCCGTTATCACTGTTTATCATGACTTATCTTGGAGGTTTTTTCAAATGCAAATCATCAAGCACGTCCTCTCAGAAGACTCTCAAGCCTATCTACAAGGCTACCTACGGCGGGATGCACCGGACGCCACTTATCCCGCCATCATCATCGTTCCGGGCGGTTCCTACACCCACATCCCCGAGCAACAGGCCGAAGACCTCGCTTTAGCGTGGTCGGCCAAGGGGTATCAGGCCTTCTTCTTGCGCTATAGCTTCGTGGGGGAAAAACGGCCCCTGCTCCCCGCACCCGTGGTGGAACTGGCCCAAAGCGTCGCGGCGCTCCGGCAACACGCCCAAGAGTGGCAGCTGGTCCCCGACCAGATTACCTTGGCCGGCTTCTCCGTGGGCGGTCACATTGTCGCACTTTTCAACGACCAATGGGCCAGTGACGCCCTGAATCAGCAAGCCCACACCACGCCTCAAGAAATCCAACCACGGGCCATCATCCTGGGTTACCCGGTCATCACTCCGGCCGCCGGCTTCCCGAGCGACACCGCCGTGTTGGCCCAATGGACGGATGATCCCACGGCCATTGCCGCCGACCAACACGTCACGGCGCAGAACGTCCCCACGTTTATCTGGGTCACGGCTAGTGATCCGTTGGTTCCCGTTCAAAACGCCCTCGCTTACGCCCAAGCCTCAATTGCTCACGGCGTCGATACCGAATTACACGTTTTCCATCACGGTCCCCACGGCTTAGCCCTAGCAAACTCCGTCACGGCCTGGAAACCAGGCACTGATCTACCGCACGTGGCCCACTGGCTGGACTTGGCCACGGAATGGTTGGCCGAACTAGACTAGCCACCACCGAGCCGTTCCTTATCAATTGAAGCATCGATTAACCCTAACTAATCAAAAGGACTTCACCAAATCTGGCGAAGTCCTTTTTGTTTAATATTCTACATTAAATCTCTGATTTCTTTAACAATGGCCACCGTTTCATCACCGGCGCCAGGCGAATGTACAGCCCCTGGGCCACCTGTAACCATAGATAAGCTAATAAGGCGGCACCGAACGTATCGGTGGGGAAGTGGGCGTTCAGGTAGACCCGGGAAGCCATCACTAAGGCCATCCAGATTAGAACGATGATCCGCACCACCCATGCGCGCCATGGTGTCGCAATCATGGGAATCAAGATTAGCCAAATCATGGCGATCAGTAGAAACGTCCCGAAGACGTGACCACTGGGAAAACTATAGCCGTTGTCAGCGGCCAGGTGTCCCGCCGGGCGGGCTCGCTGCACGACGTTCTTAACAACGGCGGCGATGACGTCACCACCGATCAACGTGGCTAGACACCAGAGTGCGGGAACCTTAAACTTAAAGCCCCACAGCAGAAACGCTAGCACGAAGGTCCAGACAATCACGAGCTTGGGCTCGGCCAGAATCGAAACTCCCTGGTACATCAGGGTCTTCCACCCCGGCTGAGTCTTTTGCACCACATCGACAATTGATGAGTCCAAGAAAGCCACGTAAGCGTTTTGGGTCTTCACAAAAAACGCCAAAATCAAAAAGAGGATCGTGGTCAAGCCGAACTTCCATGGTCGGTCTCGATCCCGGTTAAATAGCATCATGAGATTAGATTCCTTTCGTCATACCTGATTGAAAAACTCCTCGCAATTGAGTATACCACCCCACCGTTAAATATCTAGGGACCCAATGCTTAACAATTTCCTAAAACTTTACTCGCGCTTGCGCCAGGCCCGTTGACGTAGGCGGTTGACCAGTTCGGACAATAAGAACCCAAAGGCAATGGCCCCCGAGATCATCACCACCTGCAGTAAGAAGGTTAACGCCGTATCATTTTGGCCTAACGCAAAATTTTTGATCATCTCGTAGGCTTGACCACCGGGTACCAGTGGCACCAGTGCGGGGATGTTGAACAGAATCATCGGCATCTTTTTCCAACGGGCCGCCTGTAAGGACGCCACCCCAATCGCCACGGCGCCCAGGAGATTGCCGACGACGTACCCGCCGCCCAACACGATGATGAATTGGTACAGCAAGTAGCCTAAAACGCCGATCCAACCGCTGAGATTCAACGCTCGCCGGGGAATGTTTAAAAGGATGCCAAACGCAATAGTCGCCACGTAATTGCCAACCACATCAATGATAAATTCCGTAATCGTCACGGTCGTTCCCCCCTAAACAAATTGTAAGACCATGGCAATCCCAAAGCCGATGGCCGCGGCACTCACCAGGGCTTCCACGCCTCGCGCCGGCCCACTCACCAGGTTCCCCGCCAGAATATCTCGGACCGAGTTAGTGATGGGGACCCCGGGGACTAACGGCATGACACTGCCAATGATCACGTCGTCCACGCTGTTTCCCAGCCCTAGGTGATGACTCCACACTGCCAGTAATCCAATCACCGCGGCACTCGCAAATTCCGCCAAAAACCGAATTTCGACGTACTTACTGATGAGGTAGTAGACCACCCAGCCGACCATCCCCACGAAACAGGTGATCCAAAAATCGTGCAAGTTATGTCGAAACACGACTTCCAACGGGCCACTCACTAAAGCGGCCGCTAGCAGTTGGAGCCAAAACGGAAAATATTTACTAACACTATCCAGGTGATCCAGCCGATCCGCAAACTGTTGTAACGTAATCTGCTGCACCGCAAACTCCCGGGAAAGTTCGTTGACCACCGCAATTTTCTCTAAGTCAAAGGTCCGCCGCTTGACCGGCTGAATCTGAGCCCCAACCTCGCCGTTGATGGCCATCAAGATCCCGGTAATCATGACGAATAGCTGGCTGGTTTGGGCCCCGGCGTTAGTGGCAATCCGGGTCATAGTATCTTCCACCCGTTCAATTTCCGAGCCGTTCTCAATCATGATCCGTCCCGCCGTTAACGCGGTATGTAAGATTAACTGATCGTGTTCTGTCGACGCTGACACGGCGATTCCTCCTTTAATGAGCCGTTGTTGCCCCACGACACCAGTCGGACGCGCCCCATCCATAACTTTTTTAATTATTATACGTCAGCCCTTTTCAAAACAACACGTTAAATTTACCCAATCAAAAACGACCACCGTCGCGCTCCGTCGCACCGGTGGCCGTTTAAGTTGAGTTATTTTACAAAAATATAGTGCGCCGCCTTGTAACTAACGATTAATTCGGCATCGTCGGTCAGATTCCGGACCGTAACGGGCCCTTCAAATGGATCGTGTTTTTCGATCTTGAGTTGGTCCCCGATGTCTAACTTCAAGTCGCCCAGATACGTGAGGAGATCGTGATTATCGATAAACCGATCAACGGTCACCACACTGCCGTCCTTGGCATCGTTCAAGACGGTGTGACTGTCTTCGTGGTAGTGGCCAAATCGGTCAGGAATCACCCCACCGTGGGGGCAATGGGTCGGATGCCCCAACATGTCATCCAACGCGTTGACCAGTTTAGGACTCGTCACGTGTTCCAAGACCTCGGCTTCATCATGAACGTCGGGTAACTCGTAGCCCAACTTTTCCACCAAGAAGTCCTCCCAGATCCGGTGCTTACGCACTAAGTCTTCAGCCAGCCGAATCCCCTTGCTAGTGAGCGAAATTCCCGCGTACGGTGTGTGTTCCGCTAACCCTTCGGCAGCCATTTTGTTGACCATTTCGGTCACTGAGCCGGCAGCAATATTCAAACTAATGGCGATTTGCTTATTGGAAACCTTTTTTTGTTTCCCGCCCAGTTCGAAAATAATCTTTAAATAGTCCTCCTTCATCGGAGTCATACTTTGTTCACCTCATCTAAATCGATACGTCATTCAACAAGCGGTATTGCGTGCAAGGTCAATCATGCCGCCAATCATTTTGCTTATAAAACAGGGATTCGTCTTTTCCGCGGTGACACTCCGCTTGGATGGTTACGTGATTCACGTCGTACTTGTGACAGAGTAACGCCTCAATCTGCCGGTAAACCGGTTCGACCTGGCTTAACGGCAGATCGGCCATATTCACGTGTACGGAGAAAACCACGTTATTTTCATCAATCTGCCAAGCGTGCAAATGGTGAACCCCCTCAATCTGGGGTAACGCACAAATATCGCGTGCAATTCCCTCGTAATCGAGCTTCGGGGCCCCTTCCATGAGAATCTCGAAGGTCTGTTTCACAATTGGCCAAGATTCGTAAATGATGTAGCCGGCCACCAGTAAACTGATGAGCGGATCCACCCAACTAATCTGCCAAAAGGTAATCAGTAAAGCCCCCACGATCACCCCAATCGAAGCTAGCGCATCACTCAATAAATGCAAATACGTCGCCCGAATGTTGAGATTGTGCTTGGCGCCCTTATTTAAGAGGAGGGTGGAGAGGAGATTAGCCGCAAAACTAACCACCGCGACCACTAACATCACGTCGCCCTTGACCGGTTGCGGGTGGAGTAACCGCCGGATGGCTTCGCCGCCTAATCCGATGGAAACCAGGATTAGTAACCCTGAGTTCAGCAAAGCCGTTAAGATTTCCACTCGTCGGTAACCAAAGGTGTTCTGGCGCGTCTGGTGGCGGCCACCAATGCGGTGGGCCACGTAACTTAAAATGACGGATAGCGCATCACCAAGATTATGAAAGGCATCCGAAAGTAACGACAAGCTCCCCGAGAGGAGGCCTCCCAATAATTCGAATCCCGTGATGACCACGTTCAAAACGGTCACGAGCAAAAAACGGCCGCCCGTTAACCCATTCTTTTCCACCAAAACCACCCCTCCGTTACCAAACTATCTCTATTATGGCAGAGTTTCGGGGGAAATAAAAGGTGGTTTGAGGGGAACCTGACTATTCCTAACAAAAAGTGGCTCCACGTTTTTGTGAAACCACTTTCTTTACTATTATACAGCGTTTAATACTGACGTTAGGCCAGTGATGTTTGGAATAAGTGTTCTGGTTGAACGTGGGCCGTCAGTCGTTCGTACGCGAAGTCCTGAACGCCCGCGAGCCCCACACTGTCCAGATCAATCCGTCCGGTTTCGGTGAACCCGTTCTTCTTGATGATGTGTTGCATCGCCATGTTCTGAGGATGGGTATCGATCCGAATACTTTCGATATGGTCCGCCTGATCGATCTGGGCGAATAAGCGTTGGAACAATTCCCCGGCCAAGCCGTGCCCGTGGTGGTGAGCCGAAACGGCCACCCGGTGAATCGCCAAGTAGGCGGCATCATGCGTCAGCCACTGACCATCGATTTGTCGGTAAGTTGGATCGACGCCGGGAATAATTGCCGCCGTCCCCAATATCTCATGATTTTCCTCCAAGACAACCGTCCATCCCTGGTGAATGTCATCAACTAAGACCGCCGTGTTCGGGTAAATTCCCTGCCACTGGTCAATGGATTGGGCCGCCAAAAGGTCGCGCCCGTCCCGAATAATTGCTTCAATTTCTGGTAAATCAGCCATAGTTGCTTGTCGTAACAGCATGTGCCACACCATCCTTTATAAATTCAATTTAAAATTGATTTTGTTATATTAACACGTTCGTTTTAAAAAACAACAATCCAAGCTCACTTTTTTCGACCGAAAATCACCTGAGGGGGTCAAAGCTTGATTTACCAAGCTTTGACCCCCTCATTATTTTTTCATTTTCACCAGTTTTTTTCAGAAAACTGCAAACGAAAGCCCCGTGCGAAGAACCTTCTAAACTTCGTACGGGGCCTGCAGAGGCAAACGAGGCGAGTGAAAATCAAAACACGTTAATTTTCAAAAACACGTCGTTTCAATTACGATCGCTTACGTTAGCTTGTGCTAGCGTAGTCCAGCGCAAAAATAAACGCGCTATTACTCTTGGTTATTCGCCTGGTTTCACAACACGTTAACAACATGAATGTCTGCTAACCCAGCCAGAAGATCGATTAGCATCGAAGGTTTTGACTGCCTCAGTTCGTGAGTCCTCCGCATCTTTAGCCTACCATTCTTAATGACCCGGTACAATCAAAAAGCCTAATTTTCCGCATCTTCTAGTTGGAAGTGCCAGCCCGTTGTTCCGCGTTTGGCCACTAAATGTTTCGTCGGGGCGGGATCAAACTTACCGAGGTCAATCACCGCAGTCTGGTCCGTGACTTCCATGTGCGTAAACCGATCCTCAAAAAACGAGCGTAACGCATCCAGATAAACGCCCCGTTGTCGAGCCCGTTGGACCGCACTGGTTAACGTATACCCGTCGTCCAAAAAACTCTTAATGAGTTGCACCTGCAGGACCGTCTTATAGGTAAACTTCCGGTTACTGTTATCCGCTACGGATTGACTTTTAATGTAGCCCTTACTTTCCCAATACCGGAGTTTGCTTTGGGCAATCCCCGTGGCTCGAGCCACATCCCCAATTCCCAGCGTCACACTATCTACGGGAATTTTTTTCATAATATCGGCCATTTCTCTTGTGAGCATTGCTTTGCCACCACCTTATTTTCTAATATCTATCAGACCGCCAATGAAAGCGGTTGTGAATTTTATAAACGAATCTTATGCTCATGTTTACTTTTCTCTAAACAGTATATATTTTATAAAACGTGTGTCAAGCTAGTTGACAAAGAACATCAAACTGAGTATATTTGTTCCAGAAATAATTTTTGAGATAAAAGAGGGAATTAATTTTGGGAAATGCAATTGATACCAACGGCAAGCCCTACAACCGGACGCTACTTGTCGTTCTCCTATTAGTCGGATCATTCTGTACGGTCCTTAACCAGACGATCTTGTCGACCGCCTTTCCGACCTTAATGAAGGCATTCGACGTGTCCACGTCAACCGTTCAATGGTTGACCACGGGCTTCTTACTGGTTAACGGGATTATGATCCCCATCAGTGCTTGGCTGATCAACACCATCAGTTCTAAGTGGCTGTACATCGGGGCGATGTCCATCTTCTTAGCCGGGACCATCCTGTGCTGGACGGCGCTCAACTTCCCGATGCTGTTAATCGGGCGGTTAGTTCAAGCCGTCGGGGTCGGGGTCTCCATGCCCCTGCTCCAAACCATGATGTTGACCATCTTCCCCGCGAATAAACGGGGAACTGCCATGGGACTCGCCGGAATCGTTATCGGCCTGGCCCCAGCGATTGGCCCGACCTTATCCGGGTGGGTCATCGACAACTGGACTTGGCGGGACCTGTTTGGGATGATCATCCCCATCGTGGTCGTCGTCCTATTAGCTAGTTTCTGGCTCATGCGCAGTGTCTTGGATACCAAGCGCGAACCGTTAGACGTGTGGTCCGTTATTCTGTCGACCATCGGATTTGGGAGCATGTTATACGGCTTCTCCTCCGTCGGGGACGACGGTTGGGGCAGTGCCATCGTGCTGACCACCTTAATTGTCGGTGTCATCTTTGTTGGTCTGTTCATTTGGCGGCAATTAGTCATGGACGATCCGTTCTTAAACTTCCGGGTTTACAAATCCAAAGAGTTTACGGTATCGGCCATCTTAAGTTCCGTGGTCATGATGGCCATGGTCGGTGTCGAAATGGTCATTCCGCTGTACCTTCAAATGGTCAAGGGCATGTCCGCCTTTCATTCCGGGTTAACCCTGTTAGCCGGGGCCTTAATGATGGGGGTTATGAGTCCCATCACCGGGCGGGCCTTCGACCGCTTCGGGGCCAAGCGTTTAGCGTTAATGGGAATGTTCCTGTTAACGGTTGGAACCGTCCCGTTCGCTTGGATTACCAAGGATAGTGCCACCATCTACATCGTGATCCTTTACGCCATTCGGATGTTCGGGATTGCCATGGTCATGATGCCCGCTACCACTGCCGGGATGAACGCCTTGCCAATGGATATGATTAGTCACGGGACCGCCGTGAACAACACCCAACGGCAGGTCGCCAGTTCCGTGGGGACGGCCATCATGGTCAGTGTCTTGACCAACGTAACCAAGAACGGGATGCCGGCTAAGCACGTCTTAACCACGAACCCCTTAAGCTACGCCGACCGGGCGATCAACGCCACTCTGGCTGGTTACCACGCCGCCTTCTGGATTGCCATTGGCTTTAGTGTTCTCGCCTTGATCGTGGCTATGTTCTTAAAGGGCAGTCGCAATCACTCGACCCATTTAGCTGATGAAGACGCCCAACAAGGAGGTGCCGCCTAATGATTCTGGTTACCTTAGTTATCACGGCGATTCTCGCCTTTATCTGTTACGTCTACATTACCAACCGTTGGCTGGCCAACGGTCTGACCTTGCTCATGATCATCGGGGTCATGGTCAGCACCCTATTTATCGTGAAAAACGATCACGACCACTACGGGCTGCATAACGTGACCGAGACCACGACCACGAAGATCTACTCCGCTTCCCCGTCGAAGCAGATGCCTTTAATGTTGTATCAATCCGTCGGTACGGCCGATAAGCACCGCGTCTACGTCTACAAGACCAGCGCTAACGCCAAAAAGACGGCGCATACTGCGGCCAAGGTCACCACGAAAAACGTGGTTAAGCGCACGACCGGTCAGAACCGGATTGTCACTCAAAAGACCTACCGGGAGTACAAGAACGGCACCTTCAAGTTCTGGTTCGGATTAGCCGACAACGGTCATAAATACGTGAAGGAAACCAACACGATTTACATTAATCAAAATTGGACCGTTTTAAGCGCATCCCAAGCGAAGAAACTGCAAAAGTTGGTTAAGTCTAAGAGCTACCAGGCTCAGCAAAAGACGGCCGCTAAGGCGTACGTCCAAAAGCAAGTCATGGCCGCCATGACCAAGAATCCAACCATGAGTGCTACCCAACGGCAACAAGTTATCAAGCAGGCCACGGCCGCTTACCAGGCCCAAGCCATGCAACGGTTGCTTCAACAGATTAAACAATAATTAGTAGAATAGAAGACTTTTATTGCGCTAGACCGGCAAGTCTCACCCCGGTCTTCGCCCAAGTTAAATAAAGGATCTCGCCAATTTAGCGAGGTCCTTTATTTTGTCCTTAAACCACACAAAAACGCCACGGTCCGCGGACCGTGACGTTTTTCGTGGTATTCAGGGACCCCTATTAACTTAACTGGGTCATCTTAGATTGGGCTTGCCGGCAACGTGGCATCAACCCGGATAAGTCACTTAAAGACGTTCCATTTTCCTGAAAACACTGAATCATATCGATCCAGTACAGATCGGAATCATCAAATTCCGTTGTTGAATGGTTGGAACCTAACAGTCCGTTCTCAACGTATTCGGCCACCCGACTCTCATCGACGTGTGCTGAGTGCGCTAATTCAGTCAAGTTCATCTTCATCGTCACTACCCCACTTTCTGCGTTCATTTCTAACTGATGAGAGTATCATACAGCCACCTTTACCAAAATGCAACCTTTTCTCCCGGACTTTTTTCGGTCCCACATGATCTCCCCCTAAAATTAACGCTTTACCTTGTCGTAGCAGTGTTTTACACTAGTCTTTAATTGCTTTTTTATCGTCTTATCATCAAATTTTTACATAGAAGGGATTCTGATTCCATGACGCCTGACCTTACCTTTCGTGCCGGTCTTAAGGACGTCCTCCCCACCGTTTTTGGGTACATCGGGGTAGGACTGGCCTTCGGGATCGTCGCCAACACCAGTCACCTCAGCCTCCTCATGGTGGCCGGCCTGTCCTTTATCGTGTACGCCGGATCCGCCCAATTCATCATCACCAGTATGCTGGTCGCTCATGACCCCCTATCGGCCATCCTCCTCTCCACGTTTCTGGTCAATTCCCGGATGATCTTGATGAGCACCAGTCTCGCCCAAGCCTTTCGTCACGAGTCGCTGACCAAAAACCTCTTGATTGGCTCGCTGGTGACCGACGAGACCTTCGCGTTAGCCATGAACAAGCAAAACAAAACCAACGGCCGGCTCAGCTTTGCCTGGCAGTCCGCCGCGAACGTGGTCGCCTACCTGGTCTGGGGTCTGGCCACCATCGTGGGGGCCATCCTGGGGAGCTTCATCACAAATCCCGCTCAGTTTGGCTTCGACTTCGCGTTAACGGCGATGTTTATCGGTCTCGTCTACCTGCAGCTCATTAGTGATAAACATTTAGGCTTAACCCGCCAACTGCTGGTCATGGCATTTGTCGCCCTGGCCTACTACGTCTCGTTACGCTTCTTAAACAGTAATTTTGCCCTCCTGACGGCCACCGTCCTGGGCTGTTTCTTCGGAATGGAGCTGAAAAAATGTCATTAACCTTACCAGAACTCTGGGTCATCCTCGGGTGTGGCGCCGTCACGTTACTTTCACGGACCCTCCCCTTCGCGTTAGTCCAACGCCTACAGTTGCCCGCGGGCGTCATCGATTTTCTAACCTTTGTTCCCATCGCCATCATGACCGCGCTGTGCTGCCAGAGTCTTTTTGTGGCGCACGTCGGTCACTGGGCAACGCTAAATCTGGCAAACTGTTACGCTGCCATCCCCGCTACACTAGCCGGTATCTTCACCAAAAGTTTATTGGTCGTCGTGGTGGTCGGCATCATGGCCATGGCGGTTATTCGCTACTTTAATCTCGGTTAACTCCCATAACGATTAACCAGGGATATCAGTCCAACTAATAACGGACCTTCACAAAAAAATGTGAAGGTCCGTTATTGGTGTCTATTCTGATGCTAGCGCTAAGCCGCGCCTGATTAGTCAACCAAACTTTAGTCGATCATGCGCCAATTACCTTCATCGGCCCGCGAAATGTCATTTAAAAATTTCAAAACGCGTTTAGCTCGATCCGGTTGTTGACCGTTCAAGAGGTTCAGTCCCGCTCCCGTGACCATGGGTTCGCTCAGTCGGAAATCACCGTGACTCGCATCCCCGGTGGAGAAAGCCACGACGGTTTCCCCCGATTCGATTTGCGTGGTTAAAAAGAACAGGGTGAAGTCATCATCGTCTTGCATGTAAGCGGGCATTGCCCAGATATCGGGCGCAATCTCCTGCATTTCACCATCTAAAAACTTAAACTCCTTGTGGTTGGCTTGCGTGACGGGCTGCTTGAGCACCAACATCATCTTGCCAAATTCATCATCGCCCAATTGTAACTGATCCTTCATGGGTCGTGCCTCCTCGTCTATGGTTGATTGTCCTATTATACGCTATTCACTAAAAAGACACCACGGCGAGCGTGGTGTCCTTATCAAAATTAAGCGTGTATGGTCTGGACGGGCTGTCCAATTCGTAATTGCATGTGATCGTAAGTGTGGTCCCCAATCATCTGAGGACCCGTCACTTGATACCCCATTCGTTCGTATAGACGAAACGCCCCCGGATTTTCCCGGTCCACGTTTAAGCCAATCACCGTTTGGCGATCCCGCCGAGCATAGTGCGGCAGGGCCGACAAGAGTTGCCGGCCAATTCCGCGCCCCTGATAAGCGGGATCAACGGCTAACGAATCCAGATACCATTCCCCCGGATGGGTTTCCGGTTCCGGTTCGTACGGCCCGTCAAAGGCCGCATTTTGGGTGGTCAAGTCCACCATCACATCATCCACGATGTCTTCTCGTTCGCCGGGGTACCCAAAGGCCACCCCCACGACTTGGCCATCGGCCTCGGCCACCACCGTAGTTGCCGCGCCGGATAAATACGTCCGGGTGCGGTAAGCTGCCGTGATGACCTTCAGTAAGTCGGGGCCAGGAACGTCCTCGAGGTCGGTCAGTGCCATCTCATCATAGATCAAGTTCATCAGCGGCGCTATCTGAGGCGCATCAGCTGGTTGAGCTTCACGAATTATCACAAAAAATCCTCCATTTCTGATATATCATCAGATTAACGGAGGATTCCCTATTTGTCAACGGATTCGCCACGTTGATCGACTCACTTAATGAGCCGCGTGGCCTGCCGCGCGGTGACCAAAGATCAGACCCACAACGAACAGGGTACTAGCCGTTACCCAGGTACGCATGTTGAAACTCCCTTCGTGTTACCGTGTTGGTGGCGTCTGCTTGGTGGCTTCGCGTAATTCAGCTAATTCCTGGCGAATTTCACCCAGAATTTCTAACTGGAAGCGTTCGATTTCCATGGTATGGGGCAACTGGTTTTGAGCCAGATGATCCACCTTGGCGTGCAAGAGACGTAATTCGTGTTCAGACTTCAGGTTCACGTGATAGTCGTTTTCGGCCATCATGCGATCCCGGTCCGCCGAGCGATTCTGGCTCATCATAATGATGGGCGCCTGAATCGCGGCCACACAACTAAGTACTAAATTTAACAGAATGAAGGGGTAGTTGTCAAAATTCACCCCAAACAGGTGCAACCCGTTCACAATCATCCACCCAAGTAACACGAACATGAAGACGAAGATAAAGCCCCACGAGCCGCCGAACCGGGCCACGTCGTCGGACACCTTTTGGCCAAACGTCAAACTGTTTTTCAAAATTTCGTTGACGTCAACCACGTCATAGTCGTCACTTTGCAGGGCCCGGGTCAACTTATGATTAATCTTCTTAGTTTGCTTGAGATCGGCGTTAATCATCGCGTCTACCCGATCCAAACGATACTTTAAGAGGTGGTGGCCGCAGATATAGTCCGTCACCTTAGCCTGCGGATAATCCCGCTTGATGCGGTTCCGTAAATTGGCATCCAGTTCCGCTAACTGTAAACTACTTTCAACCGCGATTGGCTGATGATCCACCAAACACGTGAGTTGCTCCCCCGTTGTCATCCTATCGTCCTCCTATTGTCGTAGCGCGGCGACCAACGCTTGCCAGTCGGCCGGTACCGGACTACTGAAGTGCCGAGCTTCCTGGGTAAACGGATCCGTAAAATCTAACGTCGCCGCATGCAGGGCCTGGCGCGACATGCCCCCCAGCAGCGGTCCGTGATACAACTCATCGCCCACTAGCGGGTGCCCCAGTGAGGCAAAGTGGGCCCGAATTTGGTGGGTGCGCCCTGTATGCAACTGAACCTTAACCAACGTCGCATCAGCAAACCGTTCTTGGACCCAGTACTCGGTCTGCGCCGGTTTTCCCGCTGGTGAGACCATCTGGTTGTAGCCCGCCGGATCAGGCGCTAACGGGGCATCGATCAGGTCGTGATCGGCGGTAAGTTGTCCGCTAACGATGGCCAAATAGCGCTTATCCACCGTATGGGCCGCCTGAAGTTGACTGGCCAAGCTATTGGCCAACCGGTGGCGGGCCACCCAGACCAAACCACTGGTAAAGCGGTCCAGGCGCGTCACGATATGGGGCACCATATTCTCGGCATTTTCCGCTTGCCAGGCGCCCTTTAGCCGGTTCACTAAGGTATCCGTCCGGTTGGCCGGTCCCGGAACCACGTTGAGGCCGGCCGGCTTATCGACGATCACCCAATCACGGTTACTAAAAAGTACGGTCACCGGTTCGGTACTCACGGCCACCTCGGGGTCTGCTACTTCGGGCGGCAAAATCACGGTGACCTCATCCCCCACCTGAAGTTGAACCGTCTGATCCACGTTGCGACCGTTGACCCAAATAATGCCCCGGTGTTTGAGGTCACTATACCCCCGGTGACTAATGCCCTGCTGGCTTAAAAAACGTTTCATACTGGTAACGGGAGCCGTCACGGCCCAGGATAACTTCATAGATTCTTTCCTTCCTATTTATTCATCATCTAAATCAACCATCCAGTCACGCGCATCGTTGTGCGTGTCTAGCCATTCGGGGTGAGCGACCAAGTCCGGATTAATCTGCTTAATTCGCCCAGCTAGTGGGAACCGTAAAACGATGGTTTCCTTGGTTCCCTCAACCATTAAAAAGGGATCCCCCAAATTAACGCGCCCCGTCTGCGTCTGCCACGTCAAGTGCTTGACGGGTCCGACCAATTCACGCCCATTATCCGCAAAACCCAACCGCACGATTCCCGGTGCTTGCGGCGTTAACCATAACGCATCGGCGCTGGTTTCTAACCGATCAATCATCTCGTCACACCCCTTCAATTTTTTCAGTCATAATTCCCTTTTATTCTACCATAGCCCCGGATTACCCGGGGAATAATTCCCCATTTTGCCGCGAAACCAGTTATAATAGAACCCATAAAGGGGGAGTTAAAATGTTAGTTGGTAAAAACATGATGACGGGAACGTTAATTATGGTGATTGGGGTCATCTTCTTTTTCTTCGTTCTCTTGAAGCTCATACCAAAGATGAAAGCGGAGGTCGACGGTCGGTTCCTATCCCGACTCTACTTAATCGTCAGTTTAGGAATCACCTGCATGGGTGGTTGGATCTTCTTCTCTTAGCCCAAATGATAACGACTAAGCCATGAATTACGGGCTTAGTCGTTTTTTAATCCCCTGAGAGACCAGATACGGCGATAACTTAACTAACGGTGACTTAACGACGATACAGCAGGCCAATCACTGTTGTAATGCTAAAAATTGTGGTCAAAACGGTCCCAATAAACGTCAATCTTTCGACGACCTTTTTACTCATCCTCAACGCTCCTCTCTAACCATCCTATTCGGTGTCGGGCGACGGTTAGGTTCAGCATACACAATCTGTGGTCCCACCACAATTGACGTATTGACTTAATAGTCCGATTGGTTAATCCATTTCTTGACGGGTTCCGTAGCCGCCAAATTCCTGTTTCACCCTAGTTACTCTACCAAGCAGGTAAACTAAGTTAAAAAGACGCCGCTCCATAACGAGTGGCGTCTTTTTAGCTTAACCTAGCAGTTGCCAGGCCGTTTAAGTCATCAAATTAGTTAATCGTCGACCGGCGACTTCGGCGCAATCGACTTGATCACCCGGGCTGGATTACCGGCAATCGCCACGTTATCCCCAAACGACTTGGTGACCACGCTACCGGCCCCGACAATCACGTTGTTGCCCAACGTGACGCCCGGACAGATAATGGCGCCACCACCGACCCAAACGTCGTCGCCCAGAGTAATCGGCTTACCAACGCCCATAGCCCCGTTCCGGCGAAGTTCGGGTTCTGCCGGATGGTTGACCGAGTAGAGTTGCACTTTCGGTCCGAGCAAGCAGTGCTTGCCAATCCGAATGGGCGCTACGTCCAACATCACGCAATCGTAGTTGGCGAAGAAGTCATCGTCCACATAAATGTTGTAACCGTAGTCACACCGGAAGTTGGCGTGGACACTGACCGCGTCCCCGGTGCTGCCAAAAAGCTGGCGAATCAACGCCTGACTCTTAGCCGGATCACTCTCCCCCAAGGCGTTAAACGCCTCGACCTGTTTACGGGCCGCCGCCCGTTCAGCCACTAGCTCATCGTCGTAGACGTTAAACAACTGGTTACCGGCAATCATCTTTTCTTTTTCACTTAAACCCAATTCCGTAACCTCCTAAATGTCTGAGGGTATAAAAATAGCGGGGCATTCGCTCACAGTCGAACGCCCCACTATTTAATCACTTAACTTACTTGATGAAAGCCTTGTTCATGTTAACCATGGTAGCAAAGTCTTCCATTTGTTCTTCGGTCAAGGAGAAGGAAAGCATGGTGTGGTGACCACCACCGGCCTTCATCCATTCGATGGCACCGGTCTTCAAACCAACCTTTGGCGTCCAGAGTTGCTTAGCAACTGGCAACTTAGGCGTTTCAGCTTCTGGCTTGTGCGCAGCTACGGCGTAACTGATCATCTTGAAGCCGTCACGGAAGTCGGAAACAGTAACGTCGATGGCGTCACCTTCGGAACCAGTGAAGACCAGACGAGCTGGGTCAGCCTTACCACCAATGTCCAATGGGTGAACTTCAACCCGTGGCTTGTCGGAGGCAATGGTTGGGTCGACTTCCAACATGTGAGACCCAAGGATGGCTTCGTGGCCCTTCCGCAGATCCAACGTGTAGTCTTCCATGAAGGCCGTTTGCTTGTTGTGGGACATGATCTTCATGACACGGCCCAAAGCAGCGGTCTTCCAGTCACCTTCGGCACCGAAGCCGTAACCGTCACGAATTAAGAGTTGTGCGGCTAAACCAGGTAATTGTTCCATTCCGTAGAGGTCTTCGAAGTTCGTGGTGAAGGCAGTGTAACCACCCTTTTCCAAGAAACTCTTGATCCCAATGTATTGTTGTAATTGAACGCGAACGGAGTGCTTGTAAGTTTCAGCATCGTTGTCGCCTTGAACCATTTCGTACTTGGATTCGAGGTCAGCGTATTCCTTGTCGATGTCGGCATCCTTAACGGCGTTGATTTCCTTAACCAGGTCACCAATTCCGTAGTAGTCAACCGTCCAACCCATTTGGATTTGAGCTTGAACTTTGTCACCTTCAGTAACGGCAACGTTCCGCATGGTATCGCCAAAGCGGGCAACCTTAACCTTGAAGCTTTCGTTGTAAGCTACGGCAACGTCTTCCCAACGAGCGATTTCGTCTTGAACATCATCGTCGCCCCAGTAACCGTAGACGATCTTGTTGTTCTTCTTCAAACGTGCGTTGATGTAGGCGTATTCACGGTCACCATGGGCACTTTGGTTCAAGTTCATGTAGTCGAAGTCAATGTCGGCGTATGGGATCTTGTTCAAGTATTGCGTTGCTAAGTGCAGCAATGGCTTTTGCAATAATTCCGTCCCGCGGATCCAGTTCTTAGCTGGGGAGAAGGTGTGCATCCAGGTAATAACCCCGGCAACCTTATCGTTGTAGTTAACTTCCTTCATGAAGTTAGTGATGCTTTCGGCAGTGGTCATGACATCCTTGAAGACCACCTTGTAAGGTAATTTGCCACTAGCGTTCAGCTTGTCAGCGATGTCTTGGGCATCCTTGGCAACGGACTTTAATTGTTCTTCACCATAAAGGTGTTGACTACCGGTAACAAACCAGAATTCGTAATTAGGAACTGATAACATATTCGAGCACTCCTTTGAATGAATGATTGATGTTATATCGTTGTAACCAAATTTATTGACGCGCCGCGTGATCTTGCGACTTGGCATTGTTTTGCCCATAATAAGCGTTTTTCCCGTGCTTACGGTAATAATGCTTATCCAACAGGTATTGCGGTAACTCCGAGTTCGCCCGCGTCAATTGCATGGTGTGGTAATCCTCACCCGCAACGACTTCCAGGACCTTGGCGTTGTAAACCGCCTTAGCTGGGGTCGGGCCCCAAGCGAACGGACCGTGTTGGCTCACCAGAGCAGCTGGTGTGGCTTCATAATCCAAGCCCCGTTCGTTGAAGGTTTTGACGATGGTCTTCCCCGTGTTGCCTTCGTAATCCTCTTCGATCTCTTCCTTAGTTAACGCGTCGGCCGCCGGAACTCCGGTGAAGAACGTGTCAGCGTGGGTGGTGTTCATTGCCGGAATGTCCATTTTGGCAGCGGCAAAGGATACGGCCCAAGGTGAGTGGGTGTGAACAATCCCACCAATGTTCGGAAAGGCGTTGTAAAGTACGGTATGCGTTGGGGTGTCGCTAGAAGGGTTCATATCCCCTTCAACCACTTCACCTTTGAGGTTAACAACCACCATGTCGCTAGGCTTGAGCGTATCGTAATCGACCCCGGAAGGCTTGATGACGAACAAGCCCTTTTCTCTGTCGATTCCGGAAACGTTACCCCAAGTAAAGGTAACCAAGTCCAACTTAGGTAACTGCATGTTGGCGTCGTAAACCTCTTGCTTTAATTCCTCTAACATTCAATTAACCCTCTCTCTTAGTCGGTGATAGCATCGCCAGCGGCAGCTTCCACCGGCAAGCCTGCTTGATACTTCTGGATAAATTCGCGGTAACCGGCGACCCCAGCTGGTTCTGGGCTCAAGGTCATGCTTTCTGGGTTAGCAAAGACTTCCTTATCCAAGAAATCTTCCAGACTTTCAGTACTATTCTGCTTAGCGTAGATGGCTAAGACCGCCATCCCCCACGGACCACCTTCGCCGGCGGTACTCATAACCGTGATTGGAATGTCTAAGGCATTTGCCAAGACTTGTTGGCCAATCACTGGTGTTCTGAATAACCCACCTTGCGCAATCATCACATCGGTGTGGACGTGTTCTTCGTTGATTAGAATGTCCATCCCGATTTGTAATGGGGCAAAGGCTGCGTAGAGTTGCGTCAACATGAAGTTCGGTAACGAGAACTTGCTGTTCGGCGTCCGGACAAACAGTGGCCGGCCAGCCTGAATCTTGGTGATGTTTTCACCGGACTGGTAACTATAGTTGACCAAGCCTCCGGCGTTGGCATCCGCCTTTGTAGATTCCAGGAATAAGGTTTCGTATAAGCGGTCCGGCTTTAAGTCGACACCTAACCGATCGGCAAATTCCTTAAACACACTGGCCCAGGCGTTGATATCGGAAGAACAGTTGTTAACGTGGACCATGGCCACTGGTGAACCGTCTGGCGTCATCACGATATCAATATCGCGGTGAACCTTGGATAACGGCTTGTCCAGCACGTTCATGGAGAACGCGGACGTCCCAACGGAGATATTCCCGGTCCGTTTACGAACACTGTTCGTACCGACCATCCCGGTCCCGGCATCCCCTTCAGGCGGTGCCATCACGCTACCGGCTTCCAAGTTACCACTGACATCGAGCAATTTCGCCCCTTCAGCGGTCAAGGTTCCGGCAACTTTACCGGCTGGTAAGATGGCTGGTAAAACATCTTCTACGTTCCACGGTAAGGCCTTGATCTTGTCCAAGCCGTCGAACTTCGCCAGCATGGTTTTGTCGTAGCTCCCCGTCTGCTCATCAATTGGGAAGACCCCGGAAGCGTCACCGACACCTAAAACCTTTTCACCGGAAAGTTTCCAGTGAACGTATCCGTCTAATGACGTGATGAAGTCGACGTTGGGCACGTGTTCTTCACCGTTTAACACGGCTTGGTACAGGTGGGCAATGCTCCACCGTTGAGGAATGTTGAAGTCGAACAGGTCCGTCAACTCATCGGCCGCTTGACCGGTGATGTTGTTCCGCCAGGTCCGGAAAGGCACCAGCAGTTGATCGTTCTTATCAAACGGGAGGTAACCATGCATCATGGCACTGATCCCGATGGCGCTGATGTGCTTTAGAGTACTGTGGTACTTGCTTTGCACGTCGGCTGCCATTTGCTTGTAGCTTTGTTGGATCCCGGTCCAAACCTGATCTAACGGGTAAGTCCAGATACCGTTTTCAAATTGGTTTTCCCAGACGTAACTGCCTGAGGCAATCGTATTGAAGTCATCGGTAACCAGGACCGCTTTGATCCGGGTCGACCCTAACTCAATCCCTAAGGATACCTTACCGGCATCGATAGCTTGAGTGGTTTCAACTAAGTTCATGTCGCTGACCTCCAAAATTTTACGAATAAGTGATGACTAATTTTGACCGGCTTCTTCTGGCTTTTCTTTGCCACGAGTTCCTTGTGCTTCGATTTCTTCCAACGTGTGACCCTTGGTTTCTGGGACACAGAAGCGGATGAACAGCACACCCAAGACACAGATGACACCGAAGATAGCGAACACAGCTTCTTGTGACATGGAAGCCGTCATGATTGGGAAGAGCAGTCCAACAGCCCAAGAACCGATCCAGTTGAAGGATGAGGCTAAACCAGATGCCCGGCCCCGAATAGCTAATGGGAAGATTTCACCAACCAGCACCCAAGTTAACGGTGCCCAAGTGAAGGAGTAGAACGCCACGTAGATCGATAAGAAGACCACGATCATCATTGGGCTGGCGTTTGGCATTAATTTGTTAATAACAGCTGGCAACAGGAAGGATAAGGCCATAACCGTCCCACCCATGGTCAACAGGGTCCGCCGGTTGAACTTGTCGGCGATCCAGAGGAAGAGTAAGGAACCAAGAACTAAGATGACCCCTTGAATGATTGGCCACATTAAGGCAGAACTTGCGGCAGAACCCGTCGCTTTTTCAACGATCAATGGAATGTAGTAGAAGATGGCGTTAGCCCCTTGGAATTGCTGGAAAGCGGCAACCCCAACCCCGGCAATAACCAGGTAACGGTACTTACCCGTGAATAACGTGCTCCAGGAAGATTTTTCCATGGCATTTTCTTCAACGTTGGCCGTGTCTTCGATTTGCTTCATTTCGCCGTCAATTTCGTCTGGCTTACGAATGTAAGATAAGACTTGACGCGCTTCGTCACGGTGACCCGTCTTGATCAAGAACCGTGGTGATTCAGGCAACTTCAGAACCCCGAAGTACAAGATGATGGCTGGCACTGCGGCTAACCCTAACATCAAGCGCCATGCGAATTGTTCTGGTAAATCCTTTAAGATAAAGTCCATGATGTAGGATAACAGCATCCCGGAAACGATCATGGTCTGGTTAATCCCGGATAACCGACCCCGTAAACGAGCGGGTGCCATTTCGGACATGTAAGCGGGAACCAAAGCGGAAGCAGCCCCAACGGCTAACCCTAAGAACATCCGCACGATGATTAAGTAGTAAGTCCCGTTGTTTGGTGAGAATCCACAAAGGATAGACCCAACGGCGAAGATCAAAGATGAAATTAAGATCATCTTCCGCCGACCTAACTTATCGGCCATCTGTCCGGCTAAGGCACCACCGAAGATTGCCCCAAACATCACGGCGGAAGTAATCCACCCAACTAATGAGGCGTTGGTTAACGCCCAATCGTGCTTCAAGAATGGTAAGGCACCGGTCATAACCCCGATATCATAACCAAACAAGATTCCACCAAATGATCCGAAGAAATATATGAAACCACTTGGGATTTTCTTTTTCGTATCCATTTCCGTTCCTCCTATAAATTAAGGGGTAACCCCAATCAATAATAGCTGTGTTCTAATGAAACCCTGACGCTACAAAACCGCTTACATTGAATGACGATGCTTTGCCGGCTACAGATTCGTAGGTCATTCCCTGCTGAAGCGTTTTCATTTTGTCAACAAAGTCAGTTTATAATATTTGTCCGCATAAATCAATACTAATTTGTATTGTGCGTACTAATAAGTTTGTTAAAAACCTATCATATCAAGGGATTCGGCTGATAAAAATATTTTTAAACGCTACTATTCCCCGTTTTCTCACGTTTTGCTTTACCTGTTGCGGTAAATTAATTGGTTATGACCAATTAAAAGCCCCGTTGCCTCCGGCAAAATGCCGGTCTGACAACGGGGTTATCGTTTTACCTATTAGGGCCGCGGGTCCGCTCTTTGCGGTGCCGTTGCGGAGTGTCGAACAATTAATTGGGGGTCGTAAGTGATCGACTCGACCGGCTTATGGTTCAATAAATCAACAATCATTTTACCAGCCGCCTGACCCATCTGTTCTTTTTCGTGGTTAAGCGTGGTTAACGCCGGGCTCATGTACTCGGACATCTGGTAGTTATCGAAACCGACAATTGAGATATCCTCCGGAACTCGTAATCCCAATTTTTTCACGAACGCCAAGACTCGAATCGCCAATTGGTCGTTGTAACAGGCAATGGCCGTCGGACGGTGTTCGTCTTTTAAGTAGGTTTCGATCCGGTGTGTAATCTTATCGAGGGCGTCTCCCGACTGATACATAATCAGATTGCTCTTATAGGAAATATCTGGATGTTGCTGATAGGCCTGCACGAACCCATCCATCCGGTGCACGCCCTGAATATCGTCGACCTGAAAGACCCCAATGATACTTTCGTGGCCCAGACCGAACAAATAATCAATCAGTTTCCGTTCCGCGTCCATATCGGCCGTGGTGACAAACGGGAATTTCAGTTGGGGGTACGTCGCGCCGTAGTTGGCGTTGATAAATAGCGTGGGAATCTGGTCGTCCATAATTTCCTGGTACAGATCCATGTTGGGATTGGGCAACGCACTTTGGGTGGGTTCGATGATCAGCCCCGCCACCTTAGTGTTCAACATGTTGATCAGGCTCTTCCGTTCCTTCTCGTGATTATTGTGGGTGTTTCCCAGTAACAACGAATACCCGTTATCCGAGATGACCTGGTCAATGCCGTAGATGATCTGAGGGAAAATGTAGTCGGCAATGTGGGTCGTGACCACTCCGATCATTTTACTATCCGATTCCTTGGACCAGTCCTTATGCCAGTCCTGGACGAACATGCCGCCCCCCTGAATCCGATAAATAAAGTGTTCCGTCTCCAAATCACCCACTGCTCGTCGGACCGTGTACCGGGACACCTTAAACCGTTCCATGAGTTCCGTTTCCGTCGGTAATTTCTGATCGATCGGATACTTACCCGACAAGATGGCTTCCTTGAGGGCGTCTTTTACTTTTTGGTATTTACTTTCCATAATATTCTCCAACTCGTGCCGTTAATCGGTACCGTTTAAATTTGGCCAGTTTCTAATCGTTCAGGCCCTGTCTGTTCTCAATTCCAGCATATCAAATTTTCCACTTTTTTCCAATTGTGAGTCCCGGTTTTCAAGGCGTTTCATAAATTTAATTGTCGTTAACCGGTTTAATTTAAAAAGCCGACCGAAACCGAGCTCAATTCTGACGGTTACGGACGACCTATCGGACCTATTCAGCTGCTGAGTCGGTCACGGGGTTCCCGTCAGCGTCTAGGTGCTTAATCACCCGAGCCGGATTCCCCGCAATGACCAGGTTATCACCAAACGACTTGGTGACGACCGATCCGCCACCGACCATCACGTTATTCCCCAACGTCACGCCCGGAAGAATCACGGCGTCCCCGCCAATCCAGCAGTTGTTCCCGATCTTGACCGGGGCCCCATTGCCTAACCAGGACGTTCGGTCCTTCAAATTAAAGGGATGCCCGGCCGCGTAGATCTGCACCCGGGGCGCCAACAAGGCGTTGTCCCCGATGGTGATCTCGCAGGTATCCAACAGAATACAGTCGAAGTTGGCAAAAAAGTTATTCCCCACGTGAATGTTGTAGCCGTAATCGCACACAAACCGGGAGCGGACTTCCGGATGTTGTCCGGTTGACCCAAAAAGCTCCCGAATCAATTTTTCGTGTGTCGCCTTGTCCCGAAACGGAATGGTATCCATCCGTTCGTAGAGGTCGCGGGCATGTTCCCGTTCTGCGACTAACTGCGGATCGTTCACGTCGTATAACTCGCTTGCCATCATCTTTTCGAATTCCGTTTTTGCCATGCCCAACATCCCATTCTTAAATTTATTGGTCTCAATACAGGCATTCTAACAGACAATGAAATCGATTTCAATGATATTTATCCGTATCAATTATAATTAACTCTAATTTGTCGAAAAAGTTAGTTGTCAGCCCGCTCCGCCCGAATGGCCGCCATAAAGGCTTTCCCGTACTTCGCTAGCTTACTGGCTCCCACTCCCCGAACGCTCAAAAAGCTCGCTTCATCTTGGGGCTGAACGGCACACATATCATGGAGGGTCCGGTCAGAGAAGATCATAAACGGTGGGACGTGTTGTTCTTCGGCCAGATCCTTCCGTAACGCCCGCAGCTGCCCAAAGAGAGCGTCGTCTTCGGGCGTCAACCGCTGGGCCTGACGGGCCATCTTGCGATAAACCGTGGTTTTCCCCTTAAGCACCCCGGCGCCAGCCGTCGTCACCTGCAACGTGGGATACTGGCCCCCGACGCTTTGCAGGTATCCGGCCGCCGTTAAGAAATCAATGAGTTCGCCAACGCTCTTTTGGCGATGATTACGCATGATCCCGTAGGTCGGCAATTGATCGAGCTGTTGCTCTAACACCCGTTTATTCTTCGCTCCGGTCAGCACCTGGGCCACGATCCCCTTCCCGTAACGCGACCGCAAGCGGACCACACAGGACAGGACCTTTTGTGCGGCCGTCGTCACGTCTTGGGCTTCGCGGTCGTCTTGGCAATTACTACACCGCCCACACGGCTTTGAGTCTTCGCCAAAGTAGGCCAGAATGAACTGTTGCAGACAGCCCTGAGTGTTGGCATACTGGCTCATCACCTGTAATTTCCGATAAGCCCGCTGCTTATGAGTCTCATCCATTTCCGATTGGTCGATAAAAAAGTGTTGAATTTGTAAGTCCTGCGACCGGTATAACAAGATGGCCTCACTAGGTAGCCCGTCTCTGCCGGCCCGGCCCGCTTCTTGGTAGTACGCTTCCAGCGTTCCCGGCACCTGCGCGTGGATCACAAAGCGCACGTTACTCTTATCAATTCCCATCCCAAAAGCGTTGGTGGCTACCATTACCTGCACCCGATCGTACAGAAAGTCTTCCTGATTTTGCCGCCGAACCTCGTCGGGCAACCCCGCGTGATACATCGCCACGGCCACTTTATGATTGATCAACATATTGGTCAACCGCTCGACTTCTTTCCGGGTACTGGCGTAAATGATTCCCGCCGCATCGGCGTTGACGTGTAGGTAATCCAAAATATAGCGGTCCGTATCCTGGTCCTTCACCACGGTCAAATTCAGATTATCCCGTTCAAACCCCGTATTAACCTCGTTTTGTGGGTCGATGGCCAGCTGTTGACAGATATCGGTCGCCACTTGCTCCGTCGCGGTGGCGGTCAAGGCTAGAACCTGCGGGTGCGTGGGCAACTGCTGAATAACCGTGCTCAACGCCAAGTAGCTCGGCCGAAAATCGTGTCCCCACTGGGAGATGCAATGGGCTTCATCAACGGCCAAAAGGTCGACGGGTAACTGGCCCAACGCCTGCAGAAAGGCCGCTGATTCCAGTCGCTCGGGTGCGACGTACAGTAATTTGTATTGTCCCTGATGCAACGCCGCTAGCCGCTCCTGAATTTCCGGCCAAGCCACGGTGCTGTTAATGTAGGTCGCCGGTACGCCGCCTTCATTTAACGCATCGACCTGGTCTTTCATCAGGGAGATCAACGGGGAAACCACCACCGTGATCCCCGTAAATAGGAGCGCGGGAATCTGGTAACATAACGACTTTCCGCCCCCGGTGGGCATGATGGCCAACGTGTTATCCCCCGTCAGCACGTGTTCCAAGACCGCCCGTTGTCCCGGCCGAAAATCATCGTATCCAAACGTTGTTTTTAAGACCCCTTGGGCCGCCGTTAAATCCATCCTGTCTAAGCGCTCCTTTTTTCGTAAGTAGTGGTTCCATTTTACCGGCAAACGCCGACGAGAACAACTGGCCAACCGCTAAACTGTTGGCCAGTCTAAAAAATGCTGTGCCCGATGATTCGGTAACACAGCATTTATTCGCCTTTATTGATATTTAGGTGAGAAGCCACGTTGAAGCTCAGTCGTTTACGACCGAGTAGGTCACAAATCGAAATGGTAGGCCGTTACGATGGGCTCACGTCTCGTGGTTTGATCATGGAAGAATTCGACTTCACAAATAGCATCAAACGACCCGGCAATGTTGACGACGTTCGAGTACCCAATGTTCTGCAATGCCCGGGTGACGTTATAACTGCGTTTTCCCGTCGCACAGTGCAGATATACCGGCCGATCATGGGGAATCTCGGCCAACCGGTCCCGAAATTGACTCATAGGGATGTTGGTGGCGCCCTTCAGGTGACCGGCCGCAAATTCGTCCGGCTCCCGGACGTCAATGATGACCGCCCCGCTCGTAACCAATTGCCGGACCTGCCGCACATCAACCTGCTGGTATTCCCCGTTCAACAGGTTGGTGGCGACCAACCCGGCCATCACGACCGCCGCTTTAACGGGACTCACGGTTGGCTGATAGACCAGTTCGAGGTCCGCCAAGTCCTCAACGGTCGCGTGGTGTTGAATCAACGCGGCGACCACGTTGATCTGGCGGTCCACGTCACTCTTCCCCACGGCCTGTGCGCCTAACAATTCACCGGTCGTCGGGTCAAACAGAACCTTGAGATATAGGTGCTGTGCGTTCGGCATCACCGGAACCTTGTCACTAGGAATGACTAACGCACTGCGATAAGCTAGCTTTGCGGCCGTCGCGACCCGCTCGGTCAACCCGGTGGCGGCGACCCGGAGATCGAAGACGGGAAGCCCCTGGGAACCGATCACACCGCGGCGCCGAATGGGGCGACCATACAGGTGATCCACCGCACGCCGGGCTTCCATCTGCGCGGGCAAGGCCAGACTCAGCCGCAACGGTTGCCGGGTCAGTGCATTAGTGACCTCAATGGCATCCCCGACCGCGTAGATGTGGGGCTGATTGGTCTGGTAGTGCTGATCGACTTGAATGGCCCCGGTCGTGCCTAACCGAATGCCCGCCGTCTGGGCCAACTCGGTGTTCGGTCGAACGCCCAAGGCCAAGAGAACGGCCTGGGCGGCTACTTGAGTCCCGTCACTCAATTCAACCGTTTTGGCCGTAATGCGTTGGGCCGTCTGACCCAAACGCAAATCCACGTGCTGGTCGTATAGTTGTTTATGCACCAACTGAGCCAGGTCACTATCTAACGTGGCAGCAAGTACCTGATCTTGTTGTTCAATAATGGTGACCCGGTACCCCGCTTGGGTCAGGTTTTCGGTGGTCTCCACGCCAATGGCCCCGCCCCCAATAACGGCGACGTCAGTCACTTTATGGGTCTTCAAGTAGTCATCAAACGCCGTGACGTCGGCCACATTGCGTAAGGTAAAAACTTGTGGACCATTACTCCCCGTTAGCGTGCTTGGGCGAATAGGGGTCGCTCCGGTGGCCAAGAATAACTCATCGTAGGTATCCGTACTTAATTCCTGGGTAAGTTGGTTAGTGACCTGCACGGTTTGTTGTACCGGATCAATGGCCGTCACCGCATGATTGACCACCACGTCCACGTTATACTGCGCCTTAAACTGCGCTGGTGTCATTAACACTAGTTTCGCTGCCGGCGCTACCGTCTGGGACAGGTAGTAGGGCAAGGCACAACTAGAGATTGACACGTGCGCGTCCCGTTCGTAAATGGTAATCTGGGCGGTTTCATCCAAGCGGCGAATCCGGGCGGCGACGGCAGTCCCGCCGGCCACACCACCAATAATCACAATTTTCTTTCCCATAAGTCATCCACTCCTTTAAGGGTCCTTGATGCTTAACTGCCTTAAGTGTACGGGCTTAGGCCCTGGGGTGCAAGCATCCCTAAGCGCAAAAAAGGAACTGGTTGTTTAAGATAACTAGTTGCTGACTAAACCTTAGTTTAACGCCGGTAAGCGGTTCGCCGTCTAGCAAGTACGCCGTGCGTTCCAACCATATGTATTGCTTTGATATCGTGGCAAGTTGCTCCACCCGTACGTGTGTCGGTACCACCAGTCCAACCGTTACGAGTCCGACCGCCATAGCTAGGAACCAGTTCCCCCGTTTTCCTGTAACTCAGGTTAATTTCTCCCCTGTTGTACTGGCAGTTACACGCCACCGGTTACCCCCACAATCTCCTGGTAGCCAGAGTAAACGGGTCAGTCGTTTTCAATCGCGACTAATGCTATAATACAGGTTAACTTAACAAAGGAGTGTCGCATGTTATGACTAAGCGAATTAAAGGTTCTTGTACCACGATTTTAGTGGGTAAGAAGGCTTCTATCGACGGCTCAACCATCATTTCTCGAAATGACGATGGTCACGAAGCCCTCGACCCAGAACGGTTTGTGGTGGTTAACCCCGCCGACCAACCCCGTCACTATCAATCCGTCATCAGTAAGGTTCAGGTAGACTTACCCGATAATCCTTTACGGTACACGTCCATCCCGAACTCAATTTTAACCAACGGAATCTGGCCCGCTGCCGGCATCAACAGTGAAAATATTGCGATGTCCGCCACGGAAACGATTACCACCAACTCCCGCATCATGGGAATCGACCCTTACGTCGACGGCGGTATCGGTGAAGAAGACCTGGTAACCTTGGTTCTGCCTTACATTCACAGTGCTAAGGAAGGGGTCGAACGCCTTGGCGCCCTGTTAGCGCAATACGGGACCTACGAACCTAACGGGATCGCCTTTTCCGATCAGGATGAAATCTGGTGGTTAGAAACCATCGGGGGCCATCACTGGGCGGCTAAGCGGATTCCGGACGACGCCTACGTGGTCGCCCCGAACCGCATGAACATCGACGATTTCGACTTTGATGCCGACGACACGCTGGCCTCCGCCGACCTCCAAGACATGATTGCCCAATACAACCTGAACCCGGACTTCGACCAAGTGAACCTCCGTCACATCTTTGGGAGTGCCACCATCAAGGACACGGTCTACAACAATCCACGGGCTTGGTTTGGTCAAAAGTACTTTACGCCAGACGTTGAGCAAGACCCAATGGGCCAAGACCTGCCGTTCATTTGCCACGCTAACCGTAAGATTTCCATTGAAGACGTGAAGTTCGTCTTAAGTTCTCACTTTGAAAACACCAAATACGATCCTTACGGTAGCGGCTCCGAAGCCGACAAAACTCTTTTCCGGCCAATCGGGATCAACCGGAACCACGACGTGCACATCTTACAGATTCGTAACAACGTGCCCGCTGCCGTTGCCGGGATTCACTGGTTAGCCTTTGGTGCCAACACCTTCAACACGGTGGTGCCGTTCTACGCTAACGTTAACGACACACCGGCCAGCTACAAGAACGCCGATGGCAACTTCAACTTAAACGACATGTACTGGTTGAGTTGTACCACGGCCCTTCTCGGCGACACCGACTACGACCTGTACGTGGACTTCCGAAACACCTTTGCTCTGGAGGCCATGGGGGCTTACCGGAAGATTCAAAACGACACGGATGCCGCCATTGCTGATCAAAGTGATCCCGAAGCCTACTTGGCCAAGGCCAACGACGCCCTAGCCGCCGAATCACTGAAACGCCAAACCAAGCTCTTAGGTGACATGGTCATCATGGGCTCCGAACACATGAAGTTACGGTACAACTTAAACGACTAAGCTGATTTTAGGAACTGGGATGCCTGACGGTGTCCCAGTTTTTTTGTCGTCTTTAATCCCCCAATTAACTTTCTTTTGCTTGGGATGTGGCGGCTTCCACCTGAGTCAATAGGGCCGTCACGGCCGGATTAGTCGTCTTGGGGGAGGTTAACACGTGCGCGTGAATATGGTTAACAATGTCCGTGGGAACCACCGTTAGCTGTCCCTCCGCCAATTCTCGTTCAACCATGGCCCGTGGTAAATAGCTAAAGCCCAAGTCACTGATAACACTAGCCTTAATCGCCGCAATACTGGGTAACGAAAGCGTCCGAAACTGGCGTTGATGTTGTTGCCAAGCGCTGGTCTCAAATTGGTTACGGTAACTACATTCGGGTTCATTAGTCATTAAAGTGGCCTGCGAGTCCGCCAGTAGCTGTTGCCAGGTCATGGGCTGAGCCGTCACCAATACCATCTCCTGTTCACCTAAATCGTGATCCGTTAACCGGGCACTAGGTCTGCTCGGCCACAACATAAAGGCCACGTCGACGTCTCCACGTAATAAAACCTCTTCGTTATGCCGACAAGTGGCATTTTGTAAGGTGATTTGCAGTTGTGGCGTTGCCTGCTGCACCTGATGTAGTGCGGCAGCCACTAGCGAAATCGTCAAAGATTCGGGAGCGGCTACTCGCAACGTTGCCGTGCTGCTTTGTGCACCTAGTTGACGAATTGAGGCCACGTTAGCCAGCGTTCGCTCGACTAAGGGTAATAATTGCGTCCCCGCCACGGTAATCTGTACCTGTCGCCGTCGATAGTCGAATAACTTACTGCCCAGTTCTGCCTCAAGATGACGCATCTGCATCGATACTGCCGATTGAGTGTAGCCAAGGAGCTGAGCCGCTTTAGAAAAGTTGCGTGTTGCCGCAATGGTTTGAAAGGTAATCAGTTCTTGAATTTCCATAGAGGCCTCCAACCATCAATATTTTTGATTTTACCTATGATAAATATCAATTATACAACTGTGTAGCAATCAATTACACTAGGCTTTAATCAACTTTTGAAATGAGGACTTGTCATGAAAATTCTACCGTATCACCCCAGTGTCTTGGCGCAAGCTCAACTGGTCGATCTCATTAATTACTGTCAAAATACCGAGGCTCACTTAGCTATCAAAATGGCCGAGCAAGCCGATATTTTCGCCATTCCCCAGGTTTACCAACAGTCTGGTGGTAACTTCTGGATTGCTCAAGACGCCCAACAAATTGTAGGGTGCATTGCGCTACTACCGCTAGACGCACATACCGGTGTCCTGAAAAAATTTTTTACCTACCCACCTTACCGGGGTCAACCCGTACGATTAGGTGCCCAACTGTTCGACCAACTGCTCAATTTTGCTCAGCAGCACGACTTTACCCGCTTAGTCCTGGACACTCCCGCCGCCGAGACTCGTTCACACACGTTCTACGAACATCACGGCTTCCGACGCATCACGCCTAACGAATTAGCCGTTGCCTATTCGTATCCCGACCGTCATTCATGGCTATATGAACTTCAACTTTAGTGCCCTTTTGTCAAGTACAACCGTTTCAACTGGGTCTGCCTGGCTGGTGTTAATCCTAAACGTTTTAAGAAATTGGCCATCGATCCGTACTTCTGGTCAATTCGTTGATACGCCGCCGTTAAATCACCCTTGGTCACCGCATTGATTCGTTGTAAGTGCGTCTTCGCGCGCTTCCCTGGTGTCCGCTGATTCAAGAAGACCACGTACGGATCACGAGCAAGGTAGGTATTGGAATAGAGGTATTCACGTAAGATGGTCTGCTTGCTGACGCCTAACGCCGATAGGACCAGCATCGCGCCAATCCCCGTACGATCCTTCCCGTAGGTACAGTGAAATAACGTTGCTCCCGCTGGTTGCTGTAAAAGTTGGTTAAAAAATGCCCGGTACCCCCGCAGAGCGATTGGATCACTGACTAGTCCCTGGTAGAACTGCTTCGTGGTCCGTTGACCGTAGCTGTTGGCGACCACGCTATCTTGATGGTAGGTCGTGTGGACAACTCGTGGGTCCGGCGTCTGTTGAATCTCCCGACTCGACCGAAAATCCACGATGGACCGCAAGTGGTAAGTCACCCGCAACGTCTTTAGGTCCTGCGCCGTATAATCGGCGAGCTTACTGGAACGAATCAGCCGGTGGGGCCGCAGTGTCTGCCCACTCTTGGTCCGAATCCCCCCTAAATCTTGCACGTTGGTCGGTCCCTGCAGAGCAACGTGGGTGCCAACGACCGATTTAGGTGCCTTAGTGTTAGTAGTCCCTGCCTGAGCCGCACACCCACTTAACCCGCTAAACAGCAGGCTACTCAGTATAATCACCACGCCAATTCGCTGACCGATTATTCTCATGCTCAACTCGACCTCCTCAACCCCTGAATGACCTCACGTTACCATAGATTAGTCCGGACGGAGCGTTTCTCGCTTATTTCCGACCCGTTCGGCCTGCCACTGATGAAAAGCGGTCACGTAATAGGGCTCAAAGGGACGACCGTTGGCTTGGTAGAAAGCCTGATTGACCAACATGATGTACCCAATCAACGCGTGCTGATTGTCAACGGGTAACGCCTTACGGGAAACCGCGGTTAGGCACCGAATCTGGGTCGGCCGCGCTAACTTATAATCAACCGTACATTGCGCCACATTCCCTTTTCGATAGCTGGCGACCCGTGCCGCAAATTGCACCTGATCCCCCGCGGAGAGCGTCCCCAGTCTTAAAAAACCCAGCGTATAGTTAAACCATAAATGATCGGTGACCAGCTGGTTCGTGACGGTGTAAATATCCCGCAGTAACAACGTGGGAGCGTAATGGTGTCCGTAACTCTTGAATCCCGGTCGCACAAAGGTCCCTCGAAAGACGTGTCGTTCCCCACTTCCCAATTTAACTAGCATCTGGCGCATATTGCCCACTCCTATCGCTCTTAGATTACGTTTAGAATAGCACAGCGACCATACGTTCCCCTAGCTTTACGTCTTACAAATTCAATAATGACGCCCAGTCCCTACTAGCACTTACTCGAGGACTGGTCTATTTTATTTCTAATAAATTTACGTTATAAACGCTTAAATATAGAATATTTTGTTATTATTGACTAGAAGTTCCTGATTGGAGAGAATTTCTATGTTGGAAACGATTAGTCAACTCGTTCACGAAAAGCGTAAAAGCCTTGGTCTGACCATTGAGCAACTTGCGCAACGGTCCGGCGTTTCGGTTAGTCTGATTTCACGAATTGAACGGGGAGACCTCAAAAACATCAGCATCAACAAGCTGAATGACCTAGCCCAATCCTTGGAACTTCGGTTGGGAGATTTCTTTGTTGATGACCGGTTATCTGGGGTGAAAACTTTAGCCCTGGTCAAGTACCTGGAATCGTTACCCCAACGCCGACGAGAAACCGTGGCAGGAGCCGTTTTAAAGCTCGTCAAACATTAGCTCCAATCAAAAACACCCCAACGAAAAATTTCGTCGGGGTGTTTATTTTTAGTCGACTTAAGCCTGAATAGCTTGAGCCACGGCGGCGTTAACCGCCGCCTTTTCATCTTCAATCAGGCTAACCCGACTGCCGATGACCTTAGTGTCCATCTTGATTTCACGCGTCAAACCAGGCGTGTTGATCTTGGGTTCAAAGAAGGCCTTGAACTCAGCAAAGCGTTCTGGCGTGTGGAATACACCGGCCGTCACGGTGATGTACGTGGTGAATTCCATGTCGCCACCCACCGTGTCTTCCAGCCATTGCCAGTCATTGCGTAACCAATCCCAAGCCGCTTGTTGGGCCGCGTTATTGGCTAACGTGCCGCGGTACCAAGCTCGCAAGTCTTGGGGCTTGACCGTGTCGGCATCTTCAAAGACCTCAATCAACTTGGCGATCAACGCCTTATCGGTCGTACTCGTCACAGCCGCGGCCAGATCCGCCTTGTAACTCGGATCCGTTGACGTCCGGTATTCAGCCAACAAGTGATCGAATAACTCGGCGGTCCCAAAGTGCTTCACTTCGTTAGCTAAGACCAAGACCCGAACGTCCGCTGATAAGGTCCCCAAGTGGTCGGCATTGGCCGTAAACAACGCATGGGCATCCTGAATGGCTTGGGCGTTTTGCGCGTAGAGTGCCGCGTTTAACACGTATGGCCGGGTCAATTGATCATCGTTAGTGTCTGTCGCTTGTGGCGTCCAGCCTAACCGGGCTACCTGTTGGGCACTTAACCGATCGAAGAGGGTTTGTAAGGCCTTTTCTTCGGCGGAATCTGGTGTCACGAACTTCTTCAAGTTGTTGGCAATCCGGTATAATGCGGCATTAACGACCGTCGCTGGATTGTCCGCAAAGCGTGCCAGTAACGGCACAACCGTCGCGTAGGAAATCTGACGACCATCGGCTAATAACCGCAGATCTTGTAAGACCTGTAATTGGGAAATGGCATCCAGGTCGGCCACGTGGTCCAAAATATCGGTTAATAACGCGTCATCGTATTTCACGATAAAGTGCGAGTTGTTGCCCACATTAACTCTGAACGGTTCGCCAGCGGCCTGCCGTAACTCGGCGTAGTTCCCCAACGTCACGGTCTGGTCTTCAAAAATGGCGGGAGCGGCCGCGTAGTTGCTGTTCAACGGAATCTTCCATTGACGCCCTTCGTCTTGACCTTCCCCAACAAAGAACTGGGTTTGCTTCAAGGTCAACTGGCCGTTTTCCACAGCGGCCGTTACAACCGGATAACCGGGTTGTTCCAACCAGGTATTCATGATACTGCCGACGTCCATCCCGGAAGCTTCACCCAAAGCAGCCCAGAGATCGGCGCCCTTGGCATTGTTGTACTGGTGGGCTTCAAAGTACGCCTTCAAGCCCTTGCGTAGTGCATCGTCACCGACTAATGCGCGCGCCATGACCAGCATCCGGGCACCCTTGGCGTAAACGATGGCACTGTCAAACAACGCGTCGATTTCGGCAGGGTCTTCCACTTGAACGTGGACGGATTGGACTCCGTCCGTAGCGTCCCGCTGTAAGGCCATTGGGGCGTCGGACGTCTGGAAGGTTTCCCAGATGTGCCAATCGGGTTCGATCGCGTCAATCGCGACGTATTCCATCATGTTGGCAAAACTTTCGTTCAACCAGAGGTCGTCCCACCACTTCATGGTGACCAGATCACCGAACCATTGATGAGCCAGTTCGTGGGCAATCACGGTGGCAACCCGTTGCTTCATGTCTAAGGCCGTGTTAGCGGGATCGAGCAACAAGTAGGCTTCCCGGTAAGTGACCAGACCCCAGTTTTCCATGGCGCCCGCGGAAAAGTCCGGTAAGGCTAACTGCCAGGAATGTGGTAGTGGGTATGGGGTCTGGTAAAAGTCTTCATAGAACTCAATGGACCGCTTGGCGATATCCAACGCAAAGTCGAGTTCGTTGGCTTGGTGTGCCTTAGTCGCGAAGACGCCGACTTCCACGCCACTCTTGGTTTTGGTAACCTTCTTTTGCAGGTCCCCAAAGGCAAAGGCAATTAGGTATGAAGACATCTTCTTGGTGGTGTCGAAGTAGTGGACGCCGTTTTCGGTCTTCACTTCAGGCATGTTGCTCAAAATCGTTTCGCCCGGTTGTTCGTCGAACTTGATGGCTAGGTCAAACGTGGCCTTGGCTTCGGGTTCGTCGACACACGGAAAGGCTTGTCGTGCCGCCGTCGTTTCAAACTGGGTCCCAATAATCTGTTTCTTTTCCCCGTTCAAGTCGTAGTAGGACGGGTAGATCCCCATCATACTGTCGGTCAGAGGCGCGGTGTAGGTGATGGCCACCGTAGTCTCACCGGTCTTACCCAAGTCGATGTGTAGGCCTTCGGCAGCTTCATCCAAGGTAAATGGCACATCGGTCCCATCGGCCGTGACGGACGAAATTGTCATGTATTTCTCATGAACGGAAATCGTGGGTTCTTTGGCATCCCCGGTGATTGTAGATGTCCCACTAATCTGCTTAGTGGCACGGTTAATGTCGATGTAGACATTGTAGTGCGTTGGTTGGAACGTCTGATAAAAGTGTTTCGATTCAGTCATGAATTCCCCTCCAAGTTAAAAAGCTATTAGAATAAATCCATTATACGCTATTCGTGGACTCGATGCCGCTATTCTGTAACGCGCTTCTCAGTCAATTCTCATTTTATACAAAAATGCAGTCCCGGTCCCCCGCAACTGCATCGCTTAGCTTATTGATTGACGTAGGCCTTCGCCAAGGCCAACTTATCTTGATGGTCGATACTCTTGTAACGATTTTTGGCGTACATCACGCTTTTTTTATCCTTGGAGTGGCTTAACCCTAAGGCGTGACCAATTTCGTGCGTCGCCACGTTCGCCCGCTGAGTCTTGGTGTAATTGTAGGCCGTCAAAAGTTCTCGGTTCAGCGTCGATTCCGCCGCCACAATTTCGCTCAGTGACGTCGCGTGGTGGTAAAACGAATAGTGTGTGTAGCCCGTGAAGAGGTTACCATCACTAGTATTCAGGGTTGGAGCCGATTCAAGCGCAATATCAGCCCGTTGCCCGGCCTTGGCTAATTTTAAATGCACAATTTTGGTCTTATTCCACCGTTTGATGGCCGTTTGCCAACTCGTCCGGCAACAGTGATCATGGCCTTCAAAACTATATGTAATGGTGCGGGAATCCCAGTGTCCCCAAGATGGAGTTTTATAGGTCTTGGCTTGGGCGGTCAGGAGACCACTCAGCCCAATCATTAAAGTGGTAATCATTAAACTGACTTTTAATAGCCGACTAAGTCTATGGGTAAAAATACTAAGCACTCACTTTCTTTACTGTCGCTGGGTTTCGGTTCTGTGTTGCTTAGTATGCGGGATAAAATTGGATTACCCTCTAACCATTTCGCCCAGTCTGGTTAGTTTCTTCGCAACATTTAGCCCGATGTGGATAGAAAATTGCAAGATAACCGCTTACAGTTAGTCGTGAATTCCTTGACCCTTCTATACCCTATCCTAAGTTTTAAAGTTTATACTTATTTTGAATATAGTTTATAGACTAGACTTCTTTTTGTGAGAAAAAATAAAGGCCGAGCAACATGAACAAGCCGATGTAGCCTAAATTCCCCCAGAACATTTGCGTGTTCGTTAAATGCGTCAACTTCGTCAGCAACGGCATGGTCACCTGCACCGAGTAGTTTAAAAAATTGATAGGATTCCACTTGAGTGGTTCCCACTTATCGATCAATTGGAACATCAACCGACTAATGACCCCTAACGCAAAATACCCCACAATCCCACAAAGTGTGGCAACCAGTCCCTTCTTGAGCATCGCGGCGACCAAAAAGACGACGCTCAACAAAAGCCACAGGGTCACAAAGTTAGCGCTCGTTGCCGTTAGCCAATCCTGCCAAAGCGCCTGTTGGCTTCCTGGTAACGTCGCCGTCAACGCAAACCGATAGTCGGGCCAAACGATATGATTCGCAAAGGTCAGACCACCAACCAATCCGTAGAGCATCAACGAATACGTCAACATTGCCAACCACTTACTGACCAGTACCGCGGAGCGTGAATAGGCCTGAGTTATCACGTTTTTCATCGTATTATATTCGAATTCACTCGAGATACTCCCGGCACAGGCCGCAATCATCATAAACACAATAAAGGCGGGACTCGCAAAACCGGCCACCCAGAATTCCTTAGCCAACGTATGGGTGTGGTACACCACGCCTAGCCACGCGAATCCGATATTCTGGAGAACCAAAAATCCCAATCCCCACCAAGTTCCCCGCCGTTTCAATAGCTTAAACATCTCTTGCCGATACAAATTTTTCATCATGCCCCTACTCTCTAATTAAGTCCAAGACGGACTGTTCAAAATCACCATCTTCATGCTGAACATCTTCAATCGATACCCCATATGTTGTTAAAATTTTCAAAACTGCCGCCACGGTATCCGTCGATCGTAACTGGACCCGAACGGGGGCGTGAGCTGTGACCAAATACCCGTTTTCCGCTAAAATTCCGGCAGCCCGTAAATCCTGATCGGTCGTTAGACTCAAAAAATGCTGGTTCCGCGCCAGTAGCTCCCGCATGGTTGTCTGTTGAACAACCCGACCATGATCAATCACAATAAGATCCTCTGCTAATTTTTGTAGTTCACTCAAAATGTGGCTCGAAATCAAGAAGGTCGTACCACTGGCCTGCTTCTTTTGGATCAGTTCCCGTAACTCTTTCGTCGCTTGCGGATCTAACCCGTTCATGGGTTCATCCAAAATGACCAAACTCGGATTGTTGACTAATGCTAAGGCAATGCCCATCTTTTGCCGCATGCCTAGCGAATAACCTTTCACCCGCCGATCGATGTAAGGCGCCATGTGTAGCTCTTGGATAATCGTTTGGATGCGTTGGTTCTTATCAGCCGTCGGCGTGGCAAAGAGTTTCATCTGATTGCGACCACTAAGATACGGGTAAATGCCGGGATACTCAATTAAGGCGCCCACGTCGGCTAACGCCGCATGGTGCCTAAACGTGCTAACTTGACCATTGATCGTGATGTCACCCTTGGCCTTGATCAGGCTGAGAATCGCCTTCATAATGGTGGTTTTCCCCGCCCCATTCGCCCCGATTAATCCCACAATGTGCCCGGGCTGACAATCGAAACTCACGTGATGTAAGGCTTGTTTGCGACCAAAAGACTTCGTCAATCGTCGAACAGATAAAGCTGCTGTTTCCATATCATTCCTCCTCATGTACGTTGAGTATAGCAAATATTGATTATAGATGTTAAAAGAACGTCTTATTAATTATTTAGTATAATAATATATTTAAAATGATAAAACATTTAATTAGAACCACGAAAAAATCCCAGTTGCTGGCCACAACTGGGATAACCCTTAACTATTGTCGTTTACGATACGCTCGTTTGATTGCCAACCGGTCCTGCCCGTTCACCACGGCGTATCGGTTCGTCGCGTGCATCACGCTCTTCTTACATTTAGAATGCCCTAGTCCCAACACGTGACCAAACTCGTGAGCCGCCACGTTAGCCCGCTGCTTTTGCGTATACCGATGCTTTGCTAAGACCTTGTGATTGAGACTGGCCTTGGCCCCCACAATCTTGTGAACGGGCTTTTGGGCGTGGTACCGCGAATGGGTTAGGCCCGTATAACCCGCCTGTTTAGTGGTCACCCGGACGACGACGTGGGCTTGCCGCGCCGTTTTTGCCGTCTTAAGACGCACCGTTCCGGTCCGATTCCACTGTCGCGCCGCATTTTGCCAAACCTTCCGGTAGTACGTTGACGAGCCGGCGTAATGGTAAGTAATCGTCTTGGTTTCCCAACTGCCCCAATGTGGCGTCGGAATCACAGCGGCAGCCGTCACCGTCAGGGGAAATGCCCACAACAGTAACACGGTTGCCGTGAGAAGACTGATTAGTTGCATGAGGGGACGTAAACGTTGGGTCAACATAGCGGGTTCCCACTTTCTTAGTTGGCTGCGCGTCTTTTTTGTTATAGATATAATAAGTTACAATCAATACTTTGTCTACGTGATTAAGTACACACCACTGATGTTTTATACCATTCTTAATATTTCTTTCGTTTTCATTTCCTAAAAATTCATCTTCTCTTTCGCGAATAGTTACCTTGTTCAGTCAACATCACTTAAAGGGAGTGAACTTACCTTGGAAATCGCTACGTTGTCTAACACCCAAAAAGGAGCCACGCTGACTAACTCAACGTGGCTCCTTTAAGATTTACCGAGCGAGAAGCTTATTCCCACTCAATGGTCGAAGGCGGCTTACTCGTGACGTCGTACAGAATACGGTTCACGTGCTTGACTTCGTTAACGATCCGCACGGAGATATCTTGTAAGACATCCCACGGAATGTGCGCAAAGTCCGCCGTCATCCCATCAATTGACGTTACGGCCCGAATTCCCACGGCATAGTCGTAGGTCCGGCCGTCACCCATCACACCGACGGACTTGATGTTTGGTAGCACCGTAAAGTATTGCCAAATATCGCGGTCCAAGCCGGCCTTTTTAATTTCTTCACGTAAGATTAAATCACTATCCCGGACAATTTGGAGCTTTTCGGGCGTGATTTCACCCAGCACCCGAATCCCCAAACCAGGACCAGGGAACGGTTGGCGCCAGACTAAGTCGCTTGGCATCCCCAACTTTTCACCCAAGTCGCGGGCTTCATCCTTAAATAGAGAACGCAACGGTTCAATCAACTGGAAGTGCATGTCTTTCGGCAACCCGCCCACGTTATGGTGGGACTTAATGGTCTGCGCCGTATCCGTCCCACTTTCGATCACGTCGGTGTACAACGTGCCTTGGGCCAGGAAGTCAATGCCGTCGAGCTTTTGGGCTTCGTCATTAAAGACTTGGATGAACTCGTTACCGATGATCTTCCGCTTCTTTTCCGGTTCCGTCACGCCAGCCAACTTCTTCAAAAAGCGGTCTTGGGCATCCACCTTGACGATGTTCAGCCCAAACTTGCCTTCCAGACTGGCCATCACCTGTTCGGCTTCCCCTTTACGGAGCAAGCCGTGATCAACGAAGATACTGGTCAGTTGGTTGCCAATGGCCTTGTGCAACAGCACGCCGACCACGGAAGAATCCACCCCACCGGATAAGCCCAGCAGAACACGCTTGTCGCCGACGGTCTGGCGAATCTGTTCGATCTGTAAATCGATGAAATCGTTCATCGACCAGTTGGCTTGCGCGCCACAAACATCGAACGCAAAGTGCTTCAGAATCTGGTTACCATATTCCGTGTTGCGCACTTCCGCGTGGAATTGGATTCCGTAGAACTGACGGTCCACGTTTTGCATGGCCGAAATCGGGCAATTTTCACTCGTGGCCACACGGTCGAAACCGTCCGGCACTTGGGTGACTAAGTCCCCGTGGCTCATCCAAACCGTTTGGGTCTTCGGCGTATCTTTAAATAACCGAGCCTCGTCAGACAACACTTGGATGTCTGCGCGACCGTATTCGCGGTTATCGGCGGATTCAACCTTGCCTCCTGGTAAATTGTGGGCCATCAGCTGCATCCCGTAGCAGATTCCTAAAATCGGAATCCCCAGGTTAAAGATTTCTGGATCGACCTCTAAAGCGTCGTCATCGTAGACACTGTTTGGTCCTCCAGAAAAGATGATCCCCTTAGGTCCCCAAGCTTTGATCTCCGCGGCACTCATGGTGTGCGCTTTGAGCTCGGAGTAAACGCCTAAGTCCCGGATCCGGCGGGTAATCAGTTGATTATACTGACTCCCGAAGTCTAAGACGATGATTTTGTCGAATTTAGACAGATCAACGTTTGCCAAGCCATTCACCCTTTCTTCTGTATGCTAAAAAAACACTGCCCTTATCATACCGGCTTTTCAAACACGGGTCAATTCTAAATTTCCGCCGTCAGCTTATACCGCAGATGGAATAAGGATCGCCGATCAAACGACCGCCACTGGGTCCCCACGAACCCGAACTGGGCCGCTAGACTGGCTAACGGGCTCCCGGGCCGAACGTCGAGGCCCACATAACGGGCCCCACTCAACCGGGCGCGGCGCAGGACGTCACTCATCAGCCACTCATCGAACCATTGCTGTTGATAGGTTTTGTGGGCGTAGCGCGAATTGACCGTTAGCAGGTCTAAATACCACTCGTCAGCCAACGCGTGCGGTCGGATCACCGGGACCTGCGGCGCGGTCACCTGCAACCGGTCGAATAACGCCGTCCACTGATTATCCAATTGCGTTTCACGTCTCGCCGGGTAACCGTACGCGACCCCCACCGCAACGCCCTGGTTCTGGTAAACCCGGGCTTGGGGAAACCCGTACCGAAAATCCGGTTGGTGGTACCCTACAAATAACAATTGGGAGAGCTGTTCCTTACTGACCCGCCGTAATTGGCGTAACTGCCGGCGCTCTAGCTCGTGCAGGACCAGCATGGCGACCGCATCGGCGTCCACCACCGTGGCATCTCGTAACATCGTGTCATCCCCTCAGTATTTCCGTAATAACAGCCGGTCAATTCGGTGATGGAAGGTCTTATGAATGATCATGTCCGCCCGGTTACGGGTCGGCAAGATGTATTCCTCTAGGTTCTTTAAATCGATATCGTGCCAGACCTGACGGCTCTTCGCAATCGCTTGGTCGTGATCGCCAATCGCGTAGGGATAATAGTAGTTGGTCGGGTCCTGAAAAGCCGTTTCCAATAACAATTCGAACCGTTCCAGAAACCAGGTCTCAATCAACGACGGATCGGCATCCACGTAGACGGAGAAATCCGTGAAATCACTGACGTAAATCTGTTCGTTGGTCGGCAATTGCAGGGTGTTAATCCCTTCCACAATCAGGATGTCGGGGTGCACGATGTACTCGAACTGGTCGGGCACGATGTCGTAGACCTTATGCGAATACACCGGTGCCTTGATCAACGATTGGCCCCCTTTGACCGCGTTTAAGAAGTGGATCAGCGCGGACATGTCGTAGCTTTCCGGAAAGCCTTTACGGGCCATCAGATTTCGTTGTTTAAGCTCCTGATTGCTGTATAAAAACCCGTCGGTGGTAATCAGTTGAATCCGTTGGTCCTTCAAATAGTGGTTCAACAAGACCTCTAACAGTCGTGCGGCGGTACTCTTGCCGACCGCCACGCTACCGGCAATCCCGATGATGAACGGAACGCGACGCGGTTGTTGGTGTAGGAAGGTGGCCTTGTCTTTTTGTAACAGTTGGTAATGCTCGTATTGTAGCCGTAATAGGTGAATCAACGGAATATAAATATCCTGCACGTCCTGCAGAGAAATGCGGTCGTTAAACGCCTTGATTTGACGTAAACTTTCCTGCGTTAACGGTAACGTGGCGGCATTAGCAAACGCCTTCCACTGGTCTCTGGTAAACGCGTTGTAGTTAATAGGATCGCTCATGAAGACACCTCGCAAAGTTAAGTTCACTTGCCCCACCAGCGGAAGAATTCCCGGTCCCGGCGTTTAGGCAAATTTACCCCCCATTATACCGCATTCTGGTCGAAAAAAAGGGGTTAGGACAAAATCTCCTAAACCCTTTTCATTGTTGCTATTAGTCGTTTTGTTAGGCCTGCTCTTCGGCCGCCACCAACTCAAACTCGTCGGTCGGTACATCGCTCAATAATGGTGATAATTGATCGATGGCCACCAGGCTTAGCCGGTGCATCGCCCGTGAACAGATCGTATACAGGAGCTGCCGTTCGTCGTCAGCACTGTAGCGACTCTGTGACGCTTCCCAAACAATCACGGCGTCGAATTCTAGTCCCTTGGCCAGGAAGGACGGCACCACGATGACCCCGGGCGCCAGACGTTGATTTTCCGACTGAATCAGCGTAACCGCTATCCCGTCGGCCTTCAAAACCTCGGTCAGATGGCGACAATCGGCCAAATCTTTGCCAATGATGGCCGTGGTCTCGTGATCGGCCGCATTCCGTTGGAGCTCCGCCTTGACTCGGGCTAACGCCGCAGTTTCGTCGGCCGCCACGGTAATCGTGGGTAACTCGCCTTCCCGCGCAAACGAGGTCACAGCCTCACCGTTCTTCAAAATGTGTTTAGTAAAGTCGGTCACCTGTTGCGTCGAGCGGTACGACCGCGTCAACTGAACCACCCGGGTCTTATCCGGGTCAAACATGGTACTGAGTTCGTGAAGAAACGTGTGACTGTTTTCCTTGGTGAAAATGGCCTGGTTCAGGTCCCCCAGCATGGTAAACCGGGCCCGCGGGAAGGTCGCCTTCAAGAAGGCCAGCTGGAAGGCGTTATAGTCTTGAATCTCGTCCAAAAAGACGTAACGCATATCCCGTTCCCCCGCCTTACCGGCCATCTTGTCGTACAGGTACAGGTACGGCGTGGTATCGAGCAGTTGCATCCGGTGGTCGCGTAAAGCCGCCACGGTGGTGTCCACACTCGCCTGCCAGTCCTTGAGGGTCAACTGATAATGGGCTAAATCAATTCGTTCCGGCATCTGACGTAACATATGGACGTACTGGTTGTTAATACTCAAGAACCGTGCTCGCACAATGGCCTTTCGTACGGGATCTAGCGAGCTCATAACCACTCGCCGGGCTAAGAATTGAAATTCCTTGTCGGCCGAATCGAACTCACGGGGATGGTCGCCGTACAGGCTATCCAACTGTTCCTTACTCAGGTCCTGAATGGTTTCTTCAACCCACTTACTCTTCATTTCACTGGAGATGCGGCGATTTAAAATTCGAATCAGCGCTTCCTTCGTCGCCTGAAGCCGGTTGCCCAAGTGATAGTTGCGGTTAAAACTGTAGTAGATCTCCTGAATCTTTTCCTTCGGGATAAAGACCTTCCCCTGGAACACGATGTTTCTAAAGACCATGTCGCGTTGTTCCAGGTGATCGGCATACTCGGTCACCGCGTTAAAGAAGGCGAGACTCCCCTTTAAGGCGTTGATTCGCTTTTGGACCGGCGTATTGGTTTCGGCAAACCGTTGCGCCAGCGTTTCGATGTCAATCTTTGGTAACCGCCGTCCCGCGTACTGATAATAGGTCATCTGAACCATGTTATGTTCCCCTAGTTCGGGAAGCACTTGGTCGATGTAATCGTTAAATAACTGGTTAGGTGAAAACAAGATGACCTGCCCGGCATTTAACTTGCCCCGGTAACGGTACAGGAGAAAGGCCACCCGTTGTAAGATGGCCGCGGTCTTACCGGACCCTGCCGCCCCCTGTACGAAGAGGAGGTCGGACTTGGTGTCTCTGATAATCTGGTTTTGTTCCTTTTGAATCGTGGTGACGATACTCTTCATGTGCGTGTCGGAATGTTCACTCAATGCCGATAGGAGCATCTGGTCGGTCACGGTCTGATCGGTATCGTAGAGGGTGATGATACTCCCGTCTTCGATCTGAAACTGCCGCTTTAATTGAACGTCGACGGTCTGTTGACCGTCCGGCGTCTGGTAGCTGACCGCGCCCAATTCCCCGTCATAGTAAATACTGGAGATGGGGGCCCGCCAATCGTAAATCAGAAAGTGGTCGGGCGTATCGGAAAACGAGCCTAAGCCGATATAGATGGTTTCCGGCTTGGCCGTGGGATTTTCCTGAAAATCAATCCGGGCAAAATAGGCCCGCTGCTCTAACCGCTTTAAGGTACTTAATTCCGTTGTGGCGTGTTGCCAGCTGTTTTGACGTTCGGCCAACATTTGTTGCTGTTGCCGCACGGACAGGGCCGTTTCCATGATGCCTTCATAACTATCCGTCTTCAGCCGTAGATCGTTGACAAAGTTTTTCCGAATCCCCGCTTCATCGTTCTCGGCCACGTCGATTCGTTTTTTCGCCGCTGCTTGGGCGACCTTGATCTTGGCAACGACCATATCCAAATGTTTTTGCTCTTGGGCTTTAATTGAGTCTGCCAATAGAATTCCTCCTCGCTAAACCTGGACACAGTAACCGTCAATTTGTCATAATTCGCCTAACCATATTACACTTATTTCCGCGACAAATAAAGGATTCTGCCCGCAAGCCCCGACACAGATTTTGCCCATTTTTTTGCTATAATGGACCTAACATTTCGGGGGTGGCTTTGATGGATCAATTATCACTATTAATCATTTTAACAGCGGCGCTAGTGACGCCCTTAACCATGGCTTGGTTACGTCTAAGTATCTTACCAACTGCCGTGGTAGAAATTCTGGTGGGCATCTTGCTGGGCCCCAGCGCCTTCAACCTGGTCCACAGTAACACCACGCTGACTTTGCTTTCCAACACGGGGGTAATTTTCCTCCTGTTTTTAAGTGGGATGGAAATCGACTTTAGCCTCTTTAACCGCCGACGGGTGCCCCAAACGCCGCTTGCCGCCAAGGTTGCCAGTCAGGCGCCCAAATATTCACCGGTCTTTCTAGCCGTGACCAGCTACGTCAGCATCGTGATTCTCGCGCTCGTTCTGGGGTGGGGTTGCGTCTGGCTGGGATTGTTCAAGGATCCCTGGCTAGCGGCCATCATCTTCATGACCATTTCGCTAGGCATCGTGATTGCGACGCTAAAGGAAAAGGAACTGCTCAGTAAACCGTTCGGCCAGACCATTCTACTGATTGCCGCGTTAGGAGAAATTGTCCCGTTATTCGCCCTGACCCTCTACGCGTCCATCTTTGGTAGCCACAGTCGGTCGTTGTGGCTGTTACTCCTCATCTTCCTGGCCGCCGGAATTCTTTTCCTACGGTTCAAACCGTTCTTCAACTTCTACGAACGGATCAACAAATCGACCACGCAGCTAGATATCCGGCTAGCCTTCTTTCTGATCTTTAGCCTGGTAGTCATTGCCGAATCCGTGGGCGCCGAGGGGATTCTGGGGGCCTTTGTCGCCGGAATCGTGATGAAACTCTTGCAACCCCACGAAGACACCAAGGTCCGCCTCGACGGGATCGGTTACGGCTTCTTCATCCCCATCTTCTTCATGATGAGTGGCGCCGACCTCAACCTCCGTCAGTTATTGGCCCAACCGGCCACCCTGCTGTTGATCCCGGCCTTCTTTGCCGCCTACCTGCTGGCCAAGGTGGCCGTCTACGCCATCTTACGGCTACGGTTCAAACGGCAAAATTCGTTGGCCGGTGCGGCTATCTCCAGTGTCACCATCACCATGGTGTTAGCCGTCTTACAAGTTGCCAAGACCATGCACGCCGTAACGACTCAACAATCCGGTGCCTTTCTTCTCGCCGCCATTTTAACCTGTGTGCTGGGGCCGCTGGTCTTTAACTTAAGTTACGTAGCCGAAGCCGAAGACCTCAAGAAGACCACCGTGCACTTCATTGGCACCAACCTCTGGACGGTCCCGGTCGCCCAGCAACTGGCCAAGAGCTGGTACACCATCAGCATGTACACCGACAAAGCCGCCAATTACCGTACCTACAATTCCGAAGTTTCCGTCGACTTGCTCGACACCCTGGAACCTGCCGACGTGGAACAACAGAATGCTTTTGACGCCGATATTGTCGTTTTAGGTCACTTTAACGCCACCAAGAACTACCAACTCGCTAAGGCGGCGAAGGCTTACGGGGTCTCCCGGGTGATCGCCCGGTTCGAAGACCGCAACGTCTTGGACGCCAGGGAAGACGAACTCACCGACCTGGGCATTGAGGTCTTCAATACCCCCAACGTCAACATCGCGATGTTACGTAGCCTGATTGAAACCCCAGCCACTTCCCAATTACTGACGTCTTCGGCCACCACGGTCTACGAGGTCACCCTCCGCAACCGACGTTATACCGAACAGGCCATTCGCCAGTTGCCGTTCGTGGGCGACATCACCATCAGTCAGATTTTCCGGGACCGCCACTTTATTCGCCCAACTGGCGCCACCACCTTAAAGTTTAACGATCGACTCATTTTTACCAGTAGTCCCGAAACCGCCCGGGAAATCAGACGGGAGTTGGGAATTTTAAACTAGGACTATGTTAGAATGGGACGTATCGTTTGATAGAGAAGGAGAGATTTGATGGCGACAGTTGAACTTTATTTGGTCCGTCACGGCCAAACCTACCTAAACAAGTATTTTCGGATCCAAGGATGGTCCGATTCCCCTTTAACCGACAAGGGAATTGCCGACGCCAACCACGCCGGTGAGCGCCTGGCCCAGTTACCCTTTGCGGCCGCGTACGCTAGCGACACCAACCGTGCGCAGACCACGGCCCAACACATCCTGGCTGCAAACCAGACGTTAACGCCAGCCGACCTCCAAACCGAAGTCGGGTTCCGTGAAGAAAACTTCGGCTACTACGAAGGTCTGGACTCCGGCTTCACCTGGCACGCCGTGGGCTCACCGGTCGGGTTAAACTCCTTTAACGCGATGATCCGGGAACTGACCATCGAGAAAACCAAGGACATGTTTAAAGCTCAGGATCCTTACCACGACGCCGAAAACAACGAAGAGTTCTGGGCACGCGTTCAACCGGCCCTAGACCGCGTTCTTGCGGCGGCCAGCGACGGGGATAAAGTGTTAATCGCTTCGCACAGTACCACCATCCGCAGTATCGTGTCGAAGTTTAACAAAAAGATCGATATTTCCGTCCCGGTCGAAAACGGTAGCATCACCAAGCTGACCGTCAAGGACGGCCACTACAAGGTCGATTATTACAACAACACCACCGGTAAACTAAAGTAAGTTCCGCACCCGGTGACTAATAAATCGGGTCCCTCGCAAGTTGACGAGGGGCCCGATTTTTAGTAACGCTTAAAAATTCTTCTATTCTGTGGTGCGTTGCCCGTCGCTACCAACCACGGGTTAGTATTCCGGTTCCCATTTCATGGCCGCGACCGCTTGTTGGGCATCGGCAATGGGCTCGCGGTTCAATTGCTGGTCAAGAACGCTTTGCGCAACGACCTCGGCAATAGTTTGTGAAAAGGCCGTTAATTGAGCGACCGGTGGCAAGACCGCGGCACCCGGTTGCGTGGTGTCGACAATGCCACCGAGGGCGTGGCAGGCCGCCGATAAAGTTTCGCCGTTTAAGATCTTCGCCGTCGACGCCATCAACCCGAACCCTAATCCCGGATACATCAGGGCGTTGTTGCCTTGCCCAATCTGATAGGTCACCCCGTTGTACGTCACGTCCGGAGTCGGAATCCCGGTCGCCACCAACGCCCGGCCAGCCGTCCAGGCAATCAGGTCTGTGGCCTTCGCCTCCGCTAACTTAGTTGGATTGGATAACGGGAAGATGATCGGCCGCGCCGTGTGCGCCGCCATATCTTTGACCAGTTGTTCGGTAAAGGCGCCTGGTTGCGTGGAGGTCCCAATTAAGACGGTTGGGTGCACGGCTTGAACGGCAGCGGTCAAGTTAGTTAACGTTTCGGCGTTACTGAAGTCCTGCCGGTCGCGGGTAAATTCCCGTTGGGCAGCGGTCAGGTCCGGCGTGTCGTTGAATAAGAGCCCCTGTTTGTCCACGGCGTAAATGCGCTGCTTGGCGGCCGTCGCGGACAGTCCGGTACGAGTCAGCTCGTCGAAAATCTGACTGGCAATCCCCATGCCGGCGGTCCCGGCACCAAAGATCATAAATTTTTGGTCCTTAATATCCTCGTGGGAGATGTTTAAGGCGCCCAGCAAGCCCGCCAGAACGACCATTCCGGTCCCCTGAATATCGTCGTTAAAGGTCGCCATGCGGTCCTTATACTTATCCAAAATCGTCTTGGCGTTGTCCCGGCCGAAGTCTTCCCAGTGGAGCAAGGCCTCGGGAAAGAGGTGTCGTTCGGCCTGAACAAACTTGTCGATGACCGCGTAATAGGCATCCCCGGTCACCCGTTCGTGCCGGTTACCCAGGTACAGCGGATCTTGCAAGAGTTTTTGGTTATTGGTGCCGGCGTCGATACTGACGGCCAAGACCTGGGCCGGATTGATCCCCGCGGCGGCCGTGTAGACCATCAGTTTTCCCACGGCGATGTCGACCCCGTCGACGCCCCAGTCACCGATACCTAAGATTCCCTCGGCGTCGGTCACCACGACCAACCGAATATCCCGACCGTTGGCGGCGTTGCGGAGCGTGGCTTCAATATCATCGGGCGCGTCGACCGAGATAAACGCGGCGTCCTGCGGGTCCTTAAACAGGTGACTGTACGATTCAATCGAATCGGATACCGTGGGATCGTAGACGATGGGCATGAATTCCGTGACGTGTTCGGCCATCAAGTGGAAGAATAGGGTCCGGTTCTCGTTAAAGAGGTCCATCAGATACAGCCGCTTGGCAAGGTTGGTCGGCCGGTTTTGGAACTGCAGGTACGCCTGTTGCGCCTGCTCGGCGATGGTCTGAACCTGACTCGGCAGGGTCCCCACTAGCCCGAGGGTCTGCCGTTCAGCCTGAGTGAACGCCGTGCCTTTATTCAAAAATGGGTTATTTAAAATTTCATCTGCGCGTTGTGCCATATTAAGTTCCTCCGTTCGTTTGATTTCACAAGTCCCACTATAGGCGTGGTGAAATCTTATAGTCAACTATCGACCGTTACATCAATATAATTTATAATAGGGTTATCAATGCCGAATTAGAGGGGTTTCAAATGAATACAAAAGACTTAGCTTATTTCTATCAATTAATTCAGCAAAAAAGTTTTTCCAAAGTCGCCGATTATTTTCACGTGACCCAACCCACCATCACCATGGCGCTTAAACGGCTGGAAACCGACTACGGCACTAAATTAATCCAGCGCGACCGGGTGCATAATCAACTGACCGTCACCGCCACCGGTCAACAACTCCTGACGCACGCCGAATCGATTCTAAACGAGCTGACAGTCGCTCGTCAGGAGATCACCCGACTGACCCAGCAGCAGACCGTCCTGGCCCTCCCACCCATCATCGAGACCCATTACTTCCCGCAAATTGCCGCGCAACTACAAGCCCACGGGATGTTGGCAAACATTCGAACCATCGAGGGTGGCTCAGTCACCTTGCGCCGCGCGCTTCGCAACGGTGAGGCCGACATTGCACTTCTAGGGTCCACGGCCCCACTGTCGTATCAAAAATTGCTGGCCAAAGAATTCGACCGTCAGCCGTTCGCCATCTTCGTATCCCGTCAGCATCCCTTAGCAACTCGGCAACGGGTAACCTTCAGTGAACTACGCCACGAACACTTTATTTTATTTACGGCCGACTTCGTGCACAACACCGCCTTCAATCAATTGTCCCGGCGCAACCACTTTCGGCCCGACGTGGTCTACCGCGCCAACGACACCCACGTGATCATGAACCTGGTGGCCGCCAACGTTGGCATCACCTTTTTAACCAGCATCGTCGATCAACCCCGCAACGATGTGGTTCGCTTAGACCTTTTGGACGACGAACCACCCGAATTCATCGCCAGCATCGTGTACCAGACCACCCACGTCCTGACACCCGCGCAACAACAAGTACTGACCGTTTTAACCCAGGCCTTACGCCGTTAGCCCGGCCAGTCCCCTAATTAGTTCCCGTCTACTGACAGCGGCCGGGGTTGGTGGTTAAATAGAACCTAAAGACTAAAAAGGAGCGTTTTAACTTATGACGTATGGTGAAGCAGAAAGTAATCTTATCTTGGATCGGTTGGTCAACCAGTGGGCCGTGCTGAGCGACGACCGTAAAATCGACCAGCAACTCGACTTAATGGCCGCAGACGGGACTTATCGGGTCGACCAGCACGGTACCGTGATCGCCGAAGCTACCGGTCGGTCCGCCCTGAAAACCCTATTCACGCAACACGCCCAAACCGTGGAGACGGTCTTTACCCTCAACGGACCTCACCTGATCACTTTAGATGCCGACGAGAATACGGCCAGTGGGGTCTTGTACGCCCAGATCAAGGTGGTTAAAGATCAAGTGCTGACCGATTACAGCGTACGCTACGACGACCAGTACGCCTTTATCGACCACAATTGGGCCATCCAACAGCGGCAGGCCCACCTGTTAATCGAAGACGTCCATCCCCTGGCCTAAAAAAGACTTACGAAATTTTTTGAGGTGTGGTACGCTAATTGCTCGTGGGAAATTTAACCAAGGAGCAACTCATGCCTAAAAATTTCAAAGAAGAACTACTATTCACCGCTGTCATGGCCGGTCTCATGGTCTTAGTCATGGCGGGCTACAACATCGCCTTAACCGACGGCTTCGGCCACCACTACCTCCGGGAAGTCCTGGTTGGCTACCCGTTAGCGCTAATTGTCGCTGCCATCTGTGATCTCGGGATCATCGGTCCCGGCGTCAAATATCTCTTTTTTCACTTCATCATTAACGATTATATGAAACAAAAGCAAATCCGGATTGCTCTGACCATCTCGTGTCTGATGGTGGCCGGCATGGTGACCCTGATGTCGTTATTCGGCATGGTCGTGACCCAAAACTTCGGGGCCAACCCTGGGTTAACCTACCTGCACACCTGGATTTTTAACCTCTTCATGGCGTTACCCCTCCAACTCTTAATTGTCGGGCCCATTGCGCGGGCCATCTTGGGCGCCGTCCAACGGCGGACCGCCGCCAAGGCGACCGCGGAAGCAACCGCCAAAACTTTAGAAGACTAAACCTAACTAAACGTCACCGCTACCAATCAGTGTAGGGGTGGCGTTTTTCTTTGGTCCGGGACCCACGCCCGCGACCGCCCCGTAACCGCTAAAAAGGACTTGCCAGCCGGCAAGTCCTTTTTAGCGTCCCTCACAGGAGACTAATCTTTAATTAACGAGGCTTCGTGCGCCCGTTGTTTATACATTGCAATCTCATCGTCGGCCGCCCGCACGTAATGATGGGGGGAAATTTCGACTAAGTGACGTTCCTTGCCATCGTTTTCGTTCTTCGCATCGTAGTGAATCTCTTGACGCGTCCGTTCGAATTCGGGATCCGGCACGGGAACGGCGGACAACAGGCTCTTGGTGTAGTCGTGTAACGGGTGCGCGTAGATTTCGTCGGCATCGGCAATTTCCAACATCCGACCGTAGTGCATGACCCCAATCCGGTCGGAAATGTACTTGACCATCGACAAATCATGCGCGATAAACAGGTACGTTAAGTCCTGTTCCCGCTGCAACTTCTTCATCAAGTTGACCACCTGAGCCTGAATCGATACGTCCAACGCGGAAATCGGTTCATCGGCGATCACGAACTTGGGGTGCACGGCTAAGGCCCGGGCAATCCCGATCCGTTGCCGTTGCCCCCCAGAGAATTCGTGGGGATACCGACTGGAGTGGTCCTTGTTCAGGCCCACGGTTTCCAGCAGCGTTTCCACTTGGTTGGTCCGGTCGGCATCGTCTTTCGCCAGGTGGTTAATGTCGATGCCTTCCGCCACGATGTCCTTGACCTTCATCCGCGGATTGAGTGACGCGTACGGGTCTTGGAAAATCATCTGCATGTCTTGGTGAAATTCGTGGCGTTCTTCCTTACTGGTAAAGTTATCGACGTTCTTGCCGTCAAATAAGATTTCACCAGACGTCGGTTCGTACAAATGAATAATCGCCCGACCAGTCGTGGTTTTCCCGGAACCGGATTCGCCGACTAACCCAAAGGTTTCACCCTTGTAAATATCAAACGAAATATCATCAACCGCGCGGACTTCATCGGCTTTGCCCACGTTGAAGTATTGTTTGAGGTGCTTGACCTCGAGGATTTTTTTGGCATTTTCGTAGTCCATTATTGCTTTTCCTCCTCTTCTTCAACGGGTCCGTGTTGCTGTTGTTGGGCTAACAAGTCCTTCTGCATCGTGGCGTACTTCTCTTGGCGCGCCACGATTTGTGCGGGGGGCGTGACCTTCGGTGCGTCCGGATGGAGTAACCAGGTGGCCGCGTAGTGCGTATCGGAAACCTTGAAGAACGGCGGTTCCTTTTCCGTATCGATCTTTAAGGCGTACTGGTTCCGAGCCGCAAAGGCGTCCCCGGTTGGTGGATCCAGCAAGTCCGGTGGCGTCCCGGGAATGGATGGCAATTCGTCACCCTTAGTATCCAAGGTCGGCATCGAGCTCAACAAGCCCCACGTGTACGGGTGCTTCGGGTTGTAGAAGATTTCATCCACAGTCCCGTATTCAACAATCTTCCCGGCATACATGACGGCGACCCGGTCGGCCATGCCGGCCACGACACCCAAGTCATGCGTGATAAAGATGATCGACGTCGAAATCTTGTCTTGCAATTCCTTCATCAAATTCAGAATTTGCGCCTGAATCGTCACGTCCAACGCAGTGGTTGGTTCGTCGGCGATCAGCACCTCTGGGTAGTTGATCAAGGCAATCGCAATCACGATCCGTTGCCGCATCCCCCCGGAGAATTGGTGCGGATAATCGTTCATCCGATTTTCAGCATCGGTAATCCCGACTAACTTCATCATTTCGAGGGCTTGTTTCAAGGCCTTTTCCTTCTTCATGCCCTTGTGGACCATCAATGGTTCGGCGATTTGGCGACCGATCCGCATGGTGGGATCCAACGAAGTCATGGGATCCTGGAAAATTTCGGCAATGTCTTGGCCCCGAATGGCTTGCATTTCTTTTTCTGATTTCTTTAATAAGTCCTGGCCCTTATACATAATGGACCCACTAGTGATCCGGGCGTTCGAGGCGTTTAACCCCATGATGGTCCGCGTGGTGACGGACTTACCTGACCCAGATTCCCCCACGATGGCTAACGTTTCACCCTTCCGCAGGTCAAAGTTAACGTTCCGAATCGCTTTAACGTCCCCGGCGTAGGTTTTGAAGTTCACCTGTAAGTTCCGGACTTCCAAAATATCTTTTTCGTTATCCATGACGTGCATTCACCTACTCTTTCGTCCGTGGATCAAAGGCGTCCCGCAGCCCATCACCTAAGAGGTTAAAGGCTAACATGATAATGGAAAGAATCAACGCGGGCCACCACATCTGATACGGCAAGAACTGGAAGTTCTTTTGCCCATCGTTCAACAACGTCCCTAGTGAAGCCTGTGGTGAGGAAATCCCGATTCCGATATAGGACAAGGTGGCTTCGAAGAAGATGGCGTTAGGAATGGTAAACATCGTGTTAATGATGATCACACTCGACAGGTTGGGCAACAAGTGCTTGAAGGAAATTTTCATGGAACTTTCCCCCAAGGTTCTGGCCGCTAGGATGAATTCCTGCTCCTTTAACTCCAACGTTTGCGCTCGGACTAGTCGGGCCATGTTGACCCACGACGTCAGCGCGATGGCGATAATGATCGAGGTCATCCCGGGTTTTAAGATTAAAATCAGCAGGACGATGACGACCAGGTTAGGAATGGACAAAATAATTTCGATGATCCGCTGCATGATGGTGTCAACGCGACCACCCTTCCAGCCGGAGATCATCCCGTAAGTCACCCCGATGGTCAAATCAAACAGGGTGGCGACTAACGCAATAATCAGGGAAATCCGTGTCCCGTAAAGAACCCGGGAGAACAAGTCCCGACCTAAGTAGTCGGTCCCCATGATGTAGTAGGTCCCGGCACTGGCCCCGGCTTGCTTGTAAGCGTCGACCCGTTGGCCCGCTTGGACCAAGGTTCCGTTAAACCCGTTAATGCCCACTCCCGGAATCTTAGACGGTAAGTTCGCATACGACGGGTTAACGGCGTTGGGGTTATGCGGTGAGACGACCAATGACCCGAAAGCCATGATAAAGATAATTGCCAAGACGATGAGGGACACCCAGGCCCCCTTGTTTTTCTTCAGTCGACGCCAAGCATCTTGCCGGAACGTCAGCGATGGGGCAGCAATTTTTTCACTGTCGAGCGCTTGCCGTTCGGCCGGCGTCATCGGCTTAAAGCTATCTTCTGGGAGTTTTACTGTATCTGCCATTTATTTACCTCCTAGTTAGCCTTTCCTGTAATCCGAATCCGCGGATCAACGATTCCGTAAAGGATATCGGTGATCAGCAGCACGACACACAACATAAAGGAGTAGACGATGGTCAGCCCCATGATGGTTGGGTAGTCGTTGGTCAAGACGGACTTGACGAATTGTTCCCCAATCCCGGGAATCGAGAAGATGTTTTCCACAACCATCGACCCGGTCATGATGTTAACGGCTAACGGCCCCACGATGGTGATCAGCGGAATCAAACTGTTCCGCAACGCGTGATGGTAAATCACGCCCATCCGACTGAGCCCCTTGGCCTTCGCCAACTCAATGTAGTCCGAACTCAACACATCGACCATTTCGGTTCGCACGAACCGCGCAGATTCGGCTAGTGGTGCCGCGGCCAACGCTAAGGTTGGGAGCACGGTATAACTAAAGCCGCCCCATTCGGCGATTGGGAACCACCCAAGTTTTAACCCCAGGTAGTACTGTAACAAGACCGCCAACACGAAGGATGGAATGGAGATCCCTAAAATAGAGACCACCGTGGCCGACGTATCGACCCAACTGTTTTGCTTCATCGCGCCAAACGCCCCGATGACGATCCCCACGATGACCCCAACGATGATGGCTTGCAGCCCAATCTGCAAGGAGGGTTCAATCCGACTGGAAATCAGGTAAGAAACCGGTTGGTCACTGAATTGGAATGACGTCCCGAAGTTCCCCTTCACTGCCCCGGCTAGGTACAGCACGTATTGCTGCCAAACCGGCTTATCCAACCCATATTGCTGATAAATCAACGCAATTTGGCTCTTGGACAGCTTGGCTTGGTTGGTCAATGGCGTCCCGGGAAGCAGCTTCATCAGGAAAAACGTTACGGTAATCACGATGAATAAGGTCAGGATCAAGTAGAAGATCCGCTTTGCTAGGTATTTTGCCATTTGTTTACCTCTCAATCAGTAGACTTATTCGTTACCATAATAAGTTCCACAACTTAATAAAAACTATCAAAAAACAACAAGATGATAAATGATTGCTATAACATCGAAGAGTAAGGACCAACGGCGGTTGATCCTTACTCCCCGATAAAGCTTATGAGTCGGTCGCCCGGCTCATAAGCAAAAACCCTGTGCATGAGTCGTCAATTACTTGGCGATGTAAGTCTTACTGAAGTCCCAGTTAGCGCCGGTTGGGAAGTAAATCAAGCCCTTAACGTTGGACTTAACCAGTTGCGCTTTCCCTTGTTGATAGAACGGAATGACCCCTTGGTCGTTAAGCAACGTCTTTTGGGCGTTGACCATGTCGTTCCACCGGGCACCTTCGTTGTTGGCATCTTTACCATTAGCGTTGGCGATGTCTTTGTCGTAAGCCGCAGACTTCCATTTCCCGTTGTTGTACGCGTTGTCAGACGTAAACAATTGCAGGAAGGAAATAGGATCTGGGAAGTCAGCGCCCCAAGCCGTGGCCACCACGTCGAATTGGCCATTTTGAGAACGGCTTAACCGTGTCTTGAATGGTAAGTTCTGGTTGGTGACCTTCAGGTTCGGTAACTTGGCCCATTGACTCTGGATGAATTCGGCCGCGTTCTTACCGGCTGGCGTATCGTCGGCCATAAAGGTCAACGAATAGTTCTTCCGGCCAGTTTCCTTTAAGGCTTGTTTCCACAACTTCTTAGCTTGGGCTAAGTTCTGCGTTGAGGCAGACTTAACGTTCGCGACGTCAGTGAAATCTTTCCCCTTATAGGAAGCTAAGCCCGTGGCAACCACACCCTTGGCCGGCGTAGAACCGTCTTCTAAGACCTTGTTAATGAATTGGTTCCGGTTGATGGCCATAGATAAGGCTTGCCGTGCGTGCTTGTTACGCAGCATGGAGTCCTTCTTTTCGTTAAGTTCCAAGTAGAAGGTTCCGGCTGATTTCCGTTCAACGTATTCCTTACTGTTCTTGTAGTTCTTGGGTTGTTGGCCACTCAAATAAGTGGCATCTAACTTACCGCTTTGGTACTGACTCAAGGCCGTTTGAGGATCCTTCATCGTCTTGAAATTAATCTTCTTCAGTTTAACATTCTTGGCGTTCCAGTAGTTAGCATTCTTACTCATCGACCAGTTATCGGAAGTCCCGGTCCAGTAAGTCAACTTGAATGGCCCGTTGTAAACGTTAGCCTGAGCAGTCGTGGCGTACTTGCTGCCGTACTTCTTCGCCACAGAAGCGTTCTGGGGGAAGAAGGTTGGGCTCGCCACTAGGGATGGGAAGTAAGCGGTCGCTTTGGTCAACGTGACCACGACCTTATACTTACCCTGGGCCTGAATACCTAAGGTTGACACGGCCTTTTTACCCTTCGAAATAGCGTCGGCGTTCTTAACGGGTGCTAAGAGGTACGCGTATTGCGAAGCGGTCTTCGGGTTCACCGTCCGTTGCCAGGAGTACACGAAGTTCTGGGCAGTGACGGGATCCCCGTTACTCCACTTGGACTTCCGCAGGTTAAAGGTATAGACAGTCCCATCCTTTGACTTGCTGTAGCTCTTGGCGACCCCGGGCGTTAACTTGTTGTTCTTGCCAATCCGCAAGAGTCCTTCACCCGTGTTGTTCATGGTTTCCCCCGAAACCTGGTCGGTCGCCTTAGAAATATCCATGGATGGCAGCGCAGACGCTTCCATCCAATTCAGAGTTTGTCCCTTCGCCGCACTGGTACTACTTGAGCTCGACGACGAGCCACACGCTGCCAACACAATGGCGGCAAACGTGGCCACGGTCCCTAACTTGACTGCTGAATTGATCCTCATTGAAAATCCAACCCCTCTATCCTGGTTGTGCCAAATAAATTGACAACCTCAAATTTGATGGTTCCAATTGTATATTAGAAAACAATTAAAATCAATGGTTGGATTTAATTTATTCAGTTAAATCGAATAGAAATACCGTTATAACAATGTTTTAAAATAAAAATTAAAATCCGATGTCACATTTTAAGTGTATTTAATTTGCCACTTCTGTATACCATATACAGGAATTGACTAAGTTTCACCCCCGATTATTCACTCTGATGATTAAGGAAGCTCGCCGGTCGACAATCGAGCGGCGAGCTTCGATAATACATGCATTACTTGGAGATGTAAGTCTGACTGAAGTCCCAGTTAGCGCCGGTTGGGAAGTAGATGATTCCCTTGACGTTGGACTTGACCAGTTGTGGCTTAGCTTGTTGATAGATTGGGATGATCCCTTGATCGTTCATCAACGTCTTTTCAGCGTCAACCAAGTCGTTCCACCGAGCGGATTCGTTGTTGGCATCTTGGTTGTTGGCCTTGTCGATGTCCTTGTCGTACGTTGCGGACTTCCACTTCCCGTTGTTGTACGAGTTGTCGGAAGTAAACAGTGACAAGAAGGAGATTGGATCGGCAAAGTCAGCACCCCAGCCAGAAACCACGGCATCGAATTGACCATTTTGTGACCGGCTCAACCGCGTCTTGAATGGTAAGTTACTGTTCGTGACCTTCAACCCAGGTAACTTGGCCCATTGACTCTGAACGTATTCAGTAGCGTTCTTGCCGGCTGGCGTATCATCGGCCGTTAAGGTCAGCGACACGTTCGACTTCCCGGTTTCCTTTAAGGCCTTCTTCCAAAGCGTCTTGGCTTTGGCTAAGTTGTAAGCCGTCCCTTCGTCCGTCTTAGCTTGCTTAGCGAAGTCCGTGCCCTTGTAGGAAACTAACCCGTCAGCCACGTACCCAGATGGCACCGTGGAGCCGTCTTGTAAGACCTTGTTGACGAATTGGTTCCGGTTGATGGCTAAGGACAAAGCCTTCCGGGCGTTGACGTTCTTAAAGAGGCTGTCTTTCTTTTCGTTCAATTCAATGTAGAAGGTTGACGCACCCTTCCGAACCACGTACTGTTTACTGTTCTTGTAGTTCTTCGGTTGTTGACCACTCAGGTAAGTAGCGTCCAACTTGCCACTTTGATATTGACTCAAAGCAGTTTGGGGATCCTTCATCGTCTTGAAGTTGATCTTCTTCAACTTGACGTTCTTAGCGTTCCAGTAGTTGCTGTTCTTGCTTAACGTCCAGTTGTCTGACGTCCCGGTCCAGTAAGTTAACTTGAATGGCCCATTGTAAACGTTACTTTGCGCGTTAGCAGCGTACTTCTTGCCGTACTTTTGAACAACCTTTTGATCTTGTGGGTAGAAGGTTGGGTTAGCGACTAAGGCTGGGAAGTAGTTCGTCGCCTTGGTCAGGGTGACGACGACCTTGTAGTTACCGGCCGCCTTAATCCCTAAGCTGGAAACCGGCTTCTTACTGTTCATGATGGCGTTAGCGTTCTTCACTTGAGCGAACAAGTAAGCGTATTGCGAAGCGGTCTTCGGATTAACGGTGCGTTGCCAGGAATAAACAAAATCTTTAGCGGTAACGGCATCCCCGTTACTCCACTTGGACTTCCGTAAATTGAAGGTATACGTTTTCCCGTCCTTGGACTTGGAATAGCTCTTGGCGACCCCAGGATGGGTCTTACTGTTCTTCCCCATCCGGAGTAACCCTTCGTTGGTGTTGTTCAGGGTTTCGCCGGAAACCACGTCGGTCGCCGTGGAAATATCCATAGATGGTAAGGCCGAGGATTCCATCCAGTCTAAGGTTTGGTCCTTCGCCTGGCTGGCACCACTGTTACTACTGGACGAGCTCCCACACGCCGCTAATAAGATTGCGGCAAACGTGGCAACCGTCCCTAACTTGACTGCTGAATTGATCTTCATCACTTATTCAACCCCTCTTAGTTGGTCATGGAACAAAAACTAACACCTCAAATTTGATTAGCCTTAGTGTATATTAGAAAAGCATTAAAATCAATAGAAATATCTAATTTATTTTTAGTAAACCGTTATAAACACTGATTTATCAATCTTTTAAATTAAGGATAATTGATTAATTCAGTAAATTTTTCCCCGAAGTTCATTCTAAAATTGAATAAATATCATTTTCAAAATTAGTAAATTCACTTTAAAAACTCATTAAACGTTAAGCTGGCAAACTAAATCCGTGGCAACCTCCCGAGGCTACCACGGACTTTGGGTGACGCTAAATTGACTTAAGGTGAGATTACTTGGCGATGTAAGCCTTACTGAAGTCCCAGTTAGCCCCAACCGAGTAGTAAACCACGTTCTTGACCTTGGACTTCACCAGCTGTGGCTTGCCCCCCTGGTACAGCGGAATGATCCCTTCGTCCTTTAATAAGACCTTCTGGGCGTCCACCATGTTCTGCCACCGGGCGGCCGGCTTGTTGGCGTTGGTGTCCGTGGCGGCCTTGATCAACTTGTCGTAAGCGGCCGACTTCCACTTTCCGTTATTGTACGAGTTATCCGACGTAAACAATTGTAAGTCGGTGATTGGGTCGGGGAAGTCCGCACCCCAGAGACTCACGACCACGTTAAACTGCTGATCAGCGGACCGGGCCAAACGCGTCTTGTACGGAATATTTTGGTTCGTGACCTTGATGCCGGAGAGCTTGCTCCACTGGCTTTGCAGATACTCGGTGGTACTCTTGGCCACCGGCGTATCGTCAGCCATCAGCGTCAGGTTGTAACTCTTCCGCCCGGTTTCCTTTAACGCCTGCTTCCAAAGGGTCTTGGCCTTGGCCAGGTCGTAGGTCGTGGCGGACTTGACCGTGGCTTGGTCCGCAAAGTCCTTGCCGTCGCGTAAGGCCAATTTCTTGGTCACGATGCCCGTGGCCGGAGTTGACCCGTCGGCTAAGACCTTGTTGGTAAACTGACTCCGGTTGATGGCCAGCGACAGGGCTTGACGTGCCTTGACGTTTTTCATCATCGAATCGGACTTCTGGTTCATTTCCACGTACGCCGCCCGCGAACTGGTCAATGAGCGGTAGTCCTTGTTGTTCTTGTAGTTCCGTGGTTGTTGCCCGCTCAGGTAGATGGCGTCCATCTTACCGCTTTGGTACTGACTTAACGCGGTTTGGGGATCCTTGATGGCGCTAAACTTGATGTGTTGCAACTTCACGGACTTGGCGTTCCAGTACTTCGGGTTCTTGCTTAACGTCCAGTTATCCGACGTCCCGGTCCAGGAAGTTAACTTGAATGGCCCGTTGTAGACGTTATTTTGGGCGTTGTTGGCGTACTTCTTGCCGTACTTCTGCACCACCTTTTGGTTCTGGGGGAAGAAGCTGACCTGGGCGACCAACGTCGGGAAGTAACTAACCGCGTGGGTTAGGTGAACGACCACTTTGTAATTGCCCTTGGCCTGAACCCCTAACGTGGAGACGGCCTTCTTGCCGTTCATGATGGCGTTGGCGTTCTTTACGTCAGCGTACAGGTAAGCGTATTGCGACGCTGTCTTGGGATTGACCGTTCGTTGCCAACCATAGACAAAGTCCTTGGCGGTCACGGGATCCCCGTTACTCCACTTAGACTTCCGCAAATTAAACGTGTACGTCTTCCCGTCCTTAGACGTGGTGTAGCTCTTGGCCACGGCCGGATAGGTCTTGTTGTTCTTCCCGAATTGTAAGAGCCCCTGACCCGTGTTATTCAGCGTCTCTGCCGAAATAATGTCGGTGGCTAGTGAATTATCCATCGACGACAATGATGAACTTTCCATCCAGGTTAAGGTTTGATCCTTGGCCTGGCTGCTGCTAGAAGAACTCCCACACGCCGCTAACAGAATCGTCGAGAGCGTGGCGACAGTCCCTAACTTAATAAACGAAGTTACCCTCATATCTTTCAACCCCTCTAATATGTACCTATCAACCATACAACATGTCATTATGATAAATGATAAAACGATGAGAATAAATAGTATTTTTTAATTTTATATTAATTTGTTTGATCTGAACACATAAAAACCGGGGCCAATCGTGGGATTGGTCCCGGTTCTCATTTATCATCAAATTTTAAAGATTAGTCCGGCCAACCGCTTACTTCGAGATATAAGCGTGACTGAAGTCCCAGTTAGCCCCAATTGGGTAGTAGACGACGTCCTTGACCTTCGACTTCAACAGTTGCGGTTTCCCACCTTGGTACAGCGGGATAATCCCTTCATTTTGCAGCAGAATCTTTTGGGCAGAAACCATTTCGGTCCACCGCTTGTCTGGGTTGTTGGCATCGGTCGTCGTGACCTTCTTGATCAGGTTATCGTAGGCCTGATTGGACCACTTGCCGTTGTTGTAGGTGTTCCCCGACGTAAACAGTTGCAGATCGGTAATGGGATCTGGGAAGTCCGCGCCCCACAAGGAAACGACGACGTCAAATTGTCCCGCTGCCGAGCGAGCCAGGCGCGTCTTGTACGGAATGTTTTGGTTGGTGACCTTTAAACCGGGCAGCTTACTCCATTCACTCTGGAGGTACTCGGTGGTACTCTTACCGACCGGCGTATCATCGGACATCAAGGTCATATTGTAACTCTTCCGTCCGGTCTCCTTTAAGGCTTCAGCCCACAGCTTTTTCGCCTTAGCCTGATCATAGGCCGTGGCACTTGGATCCGTGGCCTCGGTCGCAAAGTCCTTGCCCTTATAGGTTGCTAACCCCTTAGTCACGATCCCGGTTGCCGGAATCGATCCGTCGGCCAAAACCTTCTTGGTAAACTCCGGACAGTTAATGGCTAAGGACAACGCTTGACGGGCCTTGGTATCACGCATCAACGAATCGTGTTTCTCGTTCATTTCCACGTAGGCTGCCCGGGCACTGGTCAAGGACCGGTACCCCGGATTGGACTTCAGGTTCCGGGGTTGTTGGCCCGTCAGATAAATGGCGTCCAACTTGCCACTTTGATACTGACTCAACGCCGTTTGTGGGTCCTTAACGGCACTAAACTTCAACTGGTGTAGCTTAACCCCCTTGGCATCCCAGTAGTCTGGGTTCTTCGTCAACGTCCAGTTATCGGACGTCCCGGTCCAATAAGTCAGCTTAAACGGCCCGTTGTACACGTTGTTTTGCGCGTTAGCCGCGTAGCCCTTGCCGTACTTTTGAACGACCGACTTATTTTGTGGGAAGAAACTGACCTGAGCCACTAGGGTTGGGAAGTAACTGATTGGGTGAACCAAGTTAACCACCAACTTGTAGTTACCTTCCGCCTTAACGCCTAAGTCACTCGCCGGGGCCTTACCCTTAGAAATCGCGGTATCATTTTTAACGTCCGCGTAAAGGTAAGAATATTGTGACCCGGTCTTAGGATTGACGGTCCGTTGCCAGCCGTAGACGAAATCCTTAGCGGTAACCGGTTGCCCGTTGCTCCACTTGGAATGCCGAAGATAGAAGGTATAGGTCTTGCCATCCTTCGACTTGGTATACCTGGTTGCGACCGACGGGTACGTCTTGTTGCCCGCCCCAAACTTCAACAGACCAGCTCCGGTATTGTTCAACGTTTCCCCCGAAATAATATCGGTCGCCAGTGAGTTGTCCATGCTGGTCAGTGATGAACTCTCCATCCAGGTCAACGTTTGGTCCTTGGCCTGGGCCGTACTAGACTTAGCCGGTGAGGCGCTATTGCCACAAGCAGCTAATAACGCGGCTGCCAGCGTGGCCACAGTCCCCAACTTGACCATTGCTGATACTTTCATAACGACTCAACTCCCCTCACGTCTCTCTTATGACGTTATGGCCATCCTAGATTGGAAACCAATGAGAATCAACATCGTTCTATAATCTTGTAAGGTATCCTAACCCACATTCCCCCCGAAAGGTCTAGCACATGGTATACTGAGCCCATAAGAATAATAAGGAGTGTGAGCATATGGACGAAACACCAGCAACACCCGTCATTACCATTGGCCTCAACTCAGGACAGGCCACGTTTGACTACGCTATGGCCGAATTAGACGCCCTAGTGGAAGCCAACAACATGACCGTGGTCGAACGGGTGCAACAGGCCTTAAGTAAACCGAATCCCGGCACCTATTTTGGAACCGGGAAGGTAGAAGAACTGGCCACCATCGTCGCGGACGACGGCGTCGACACCATCGTGGTCAACGATGAGCTGACCCCCAGCCAAATTCGGAACCTAGAGGCCGGCACCAAGGCTCGCATCATCGATCGGACCGGTTTGATTCTTGAAATTTTCGCCAACCGGGCCCAGTCCCGCGAAGCTAAGTTACAGGTTCAATTGGCAATGTTACAGTACCAATTACCGCGGCTGCACACCAGTGCCTCGCAACGACTCGACCAACAGACCGGGAGCGGTGGTGGCGGTGGCTTCACCAACCGGGGGGCCGGGGAATCGCAGACCGAAATGAGTCGGCGGACCATCCAACGGTCGATCAACCATGTCAACCACGAATTAAAGGAAATTAATCAGGCCGCCGAAACCCAACGGGCCCAACGTGAACGTAACCAACTGCCCTCAATTGCCTTAGTCGGTTACACTAACGCCGGTAAATCCACGTTAATGAACGCCCTGGTGCAACGCTTCGGCAAGAACGAAGACAAGCAGGTATTCGTCAAAAACATGCTGTTCGCCACATTGGACACCAGTGTCCGGCAGCTGATCTTCCCCGACCAAAAGAAACTCCTATTGAGTGACACGGTCGGTTTCGTCAGCCAACTACCGACCAACTTAGTCAAGGCCTTCCGCTCGACACTAGCAGAAGCGGCCAACGCCGATCTGTTAATTCAAGTGGTCGATTACGCCGACGTAAACCGGGAAGCCATGATGGCGACGACGGAAAAGACCTTACAAGAAATTGGGGTCACCGACGTGCCGATGATCACCGTCTTCAACAAGGCGGATCTAACCTCGGCAACCTACCCCAGTCGCGCGGGCGATCAGTTAATTCTCTCGGCCAAAGACGACGCGTCCATCGATATGCTGGTCCAAACCATGAAGGAAAAGGTCTTCCACAACTACGTGACGGCTAACTTCCTGATCCCGTTTGACGCCGGGGACGTCGTCGCGTACCTCAACGACCACGCCAACGTGCTTAAGACGGATTATCAGGCCACGGGAACCGCCATGCGGGTTGAATTACCCCAAGCCGACTTTAATCGCTTCAAACGGTACGTTGTGACCGACACGCCAACCGAAGACTGAAATCTGAGACCTGAACGCTTCCGGGCGAGTTAGTTAAGATGAAACTGGTCGCCTCCAGGCTGTACACGAGAAGTTTCGTCAATGGCAACTAATTTTAGACGTTGATCATCTACTAGCTAATCAACCATCAATCAATTAATTCAAGTTATCCGGTGAGTCATCCATCGCCAATTAATAGATATCCTGCTTGGTAGCCACATTTCAAACTAAATTTTGCATTTAACTAAAAAGGAACCGCGATTTTTCGCGGGTCCTTTTTAGATCGAAAATACACGGCAGATTGGGATTATTCGGTTATTTTTCATAATTTTTGTAAGCGTTTTCTTCTATTATATAGGTTACTTTCGTCCGCGCAAAATCACTGACTTGAGACCATCCAAAAAGCGGGACCAATCGTTAAGACTGGTCCCGCTTTAATAGACGATTTATGATGTCCGTTAGTTAAGCCTGGCGCTTTTCAAGGTACCGAGCTAATTCGGACAACGCGAAGCAGACGATGAAGTACAGCACCGCAATTGCCACGAACATCGGAATGATATAGTTGGTGTTCTGCCCGTAGATGATCTGGGAACGGTATAGCATTTCTGGCAACAAGATAATGGTTGCTAACGAGGTATCCTTGACCAGTGAAATAAACTGGCTCACGATCGCTGGGATCATCTTGACCATGGCCTGCGGCAACACGATGTGCCACAACCCCTGCCAGTAGGTCAACCCGTTAGCCCGGGCCCCTTCCATCTGACCGGAGTCCACGGCCTGAATCCCCGACCGAACGATTTCGGCCAGCATGGCGGATTCAAAAATCGTCATGGCCAAGATTGCGGCCGGAATGACTTCGGGCTTAACTCCCAGGTTCGGCAACCCAAAGTAGATAAAGAACAGAATCAAAATCAACGGTAGGTTCCGAATCACGTCAATCACAAAACCGACAATTGCGGAGAAATACTTGATCTTGACGTACCGGATGACCCCTAAGATGGCACCAATGATAAAACTCCCGATGATGGAGGCCACCGACACTAGGATGGTGATCCCCAGGCCACCGAACAGGTAGCGTAAGTTATCCGGGGAGTATGCGGCAATAAAATTATTCAGCATGGTTAATCCTCCCCTAAGCTAAACGCTTTTCTAAGTAGCGCATGTAGTAACTGATCGGCATGGTGATGATCAGATAGAGCACCCCGACGGCGGAATACGCGGCCATGGTCTCTAGTGAACTCGATGCGATCGAATTCCCCTGATACATCAGGTCAAACCCACCCACGAAGGCTAAGGTCGACGAGTTTTTGACCAGGTTCACGAACTGGTTACCCAGTGGTGGGATCACGTACCGAAAGGCCTGCGGCAACACGATGTAGCGCATCGACTGCCAGAAGGTCAACCCGTTGGAGCGGGCTCCCTCCATCTGCCCCGGATCGACGGATTGAATCCCCGCCCGCACCGTTTCGGCGATAAACGCCGAGGTATAGAGCGTCAACCCAATCGTCCCGGCGGTAAACCCGTTCATCTTTAAGACGTACAGTGGAATCACCACGTAGAAGAACATGGTGATGACCAATAACGGAATGTTCCGGAAGATTTCGATGTAGACCCGGGCCACGCCGCGGGCAAACTTATTGGGCGACTCTTCGAGTAAGGCGAAGAAGGTCCCAATAATCAAACTAAAAACTAACGCAATCAAACTACATAATAGCGTCTGGCCTAACCCATACAGGAGGGTGCCACCGTAAGCTTGAAAAATATGAATCATTCTTGAGCCGCCTCCTCGTAATCAAAGCCTTTGACGTTGTGGAACCACTTGTGCAGGATTTTCTGGTACTGGCCGTTAGCCCGTAATTCCGCAATCGCCTGGTTAATGCCCTGCCGGAACGGCGTTTGGGTCTTATCTACGGCAATCCCGTAAGGTTCGGAGACAAACGTGCCCCCAGTAACCACGTAGTCGGGGTTCTGGACGGACATCCCGTAAAGGATCCCGTTATCGGTCGTCAGTGCTTGACCTTGGCCCGATTTCAAGGCCGTCATGGCTTGCGCGTAGTCGGTCAATTGTAAGACCTTAGCGTGCGGCGCCACCTTGGCCACATTTTCAACGGAGTCTGAGCCGACAACCCCCAGGACCGTCCCCTTTTGTTGATTAAGATCCTTAACGTTTTTAATGCTACTGCCCTTCTTAACCAGTAACGACTGACCGGCATAGAAGTAAGTATTGGTAAACGCGACCTGCTTGCGCCGTTCTGGCGTGTTGGTCATGGTGGCGATGATGGCATCGATGTTCCCGTTCTTCAACATCGGCATCCGCGTCGAACTCGTCACCTGAATGAATTTAGCTTTACCCTTAGACCCTAACATTTGCTTGGTGATTGCCTTGGCAAGATCAATTTCAAATCCCTTGATCTGCCCGTCCTTGGTATCTAACAGACCAAATAGCCGGGTATCGGCCTTGACCCCCCAAGTAATGGTCTTTGACTGTTGATCAACCTTTAACACGTTTCTGGATGACAACGGTTTGGACCCACAAGAACTGACGACCACGGTCAGGGCCACCAGTGCCAGCATCAGGCCTAGGCTACGCATCAATTTTTTCATAAAGCGTGTCCCTCCCTGATTAATGCAAAATCTTGCTTAAGAATTGACGAGCCCGTTCGTTGGTTGGCTCACCGTTAAAGAATTGATCCTTGGAATCGTCTTCGAGAATCCGCCCATCGGCCATGAAAATCACCCGGTTGGCCACTTCGCGAGCGAACCCCATTTCGTGGGTCACGACCAACGACGTCATACTGGAATCCCGGGCAATGGTCTTCATGATGTTCAGCACATCGTCAACCATTTCGGGGTCCAACGCACTGGTCGGTTCATCGAACAATAGACACTTAGGCTTCATGGCTAAGGACCGCGCAATGGCGATTCGTTGTTGTTGTCCCCCGGATAGTTGGGCCGGCATCTTCGGGGCCTGATCGGCCAAGCCCACACGGTCTAACATCTCCATGGCCACTTTTTTGTTTTCAGCCTCATCCCGGTGTAACACGATTCGGGGTGCTAACATGATGTTTTCCAGAATCGTCTTGTTCGCGTACAGGTTAAAGTGTTGGAACACCATCCCCACGTTCTTCCGAATCCGGTTAATATCGGTCTTGGGGTTGGCTAAATCTTGCCCGTTAACGATCAACTTACCTTCGCGAATCCGTTCCAGCCCGTTCACCGAACGAATCAGTGTCGACTTCCCGGAACCGGATGGGCCGATCAGCACGACGGTTTCCCCGGCTTCGATGGTTAAGTTGATATTATGCAACGCGTGAAAGTCACCGTAATACTTCTCCACGTTGTGGAATTCAATCATTGACATATTTTTCCCTCCACTAGAATAGGTTGGGGCTCCGGACGGCTGGTCCGTAGCCCCACCACTAAGGTTATTGTGGTCCCTACTGCTCCTCAAAGTTTCGAACTTGCAGGGTCTAAATTAAAGTTTAAACCAAAAAAATAGGCCGGTCAAAAACATTACCTCGGCCCCCACGTCCTCAACCAGGTCGTTATCCCCTCAAAAGAGTTACCTATCAACCGTTTTCGCCCGATAATGACCGGTCAAAAAAAGTCCCGGCCGCAGCCGAGACTTGACTCAAAACGTTTAAATTAATGGTGATACCGTGACCGCCGCGTCATTGGTTCTTCATCTGAAGAAGCCGACGTACTCGTCGTCGATGGTTGGTCATACCGTTGCCGCCGGGTCGTTCCCGTCGGTTGTATGTCCTGGCCTGGTGTCGGTGCTGTGGAATCGTTCTGGTGTTTGTACGCCAGTTGAACCGCCACCGCAAAGTCGTTATCCTGCTCGATCAACGTGGTTCTGCCGACGACCTTGAACGGGCCCCCAACCAACGTCGCGTTAGCCAAGTACAACTTGAATTGGTCGCGCACGTCGTTGACGTTTTGCAACCCCACCGTGCTCACCGTTCCCACGGCTTGCTTATCGGCCTGATTTAAGCCTGCGTAGACCACCAAACGATTGGCTTCATTTTGCATTTCGAAGTATGGAATTAAGACACCGGGACCGGACGCGTAGACCGGCTTGCCGTCCTTTTGAACTTGTTCCATGATTTCACGGTCGCCCAGCCCAGAATAATCCAGCCGCAATAGCCGGTTTTGCTGAAGCTGAGTCGCCAAGTTTTTAATGTTCTGTTGCTGAAGCGGCGTCGACGTCAGCTTCCCGGGTAAAATCTTCTTTTCGTCGAAGTACCCGTTCGCCGGAATGTTCCGTCCCAGGTTATTTCGCCGCGGTTGGGTCGTTTCGGCCTCCTTGGGCTTCGTCCCCAACAGTTTCTCAATCTTAGGTGAAATATCGAACGGGGCCTTCTTCTGAGTGAAGTAGTAGATGCCGTTCAAAAACACAAAGTATAACAAGATAATTGCCACCAATAAGATCAATAGACCCCAGAACGGGTGGCCATTTTGCAGGTAACGTACCGCAATGTAGAAGAGGTAAAAGTCCCCCAGCAAGCCCAATACCGTATAGATCCGGTTCTTGAGCTTGACACTGACGTTCACGTACCCTAGGTAGTGATTGACCATATCAAGAAAGCTTAACATCTTCGGTCCCCCTTTCTGGCTTAGTTGCCACTGTCAGTAGTCCCACCGTCGTTCGTGGTGCCCTGCTGCGTCGTAGTCGTGCCGTTAGTCGTGTTACCGGTCGTGCCGGTCGTATCGGACGTGGTATCATCATCGGTCGTGGTATTGTCACTCGTCGTATTGTTAGTGTTCCCCGTCGTCGTGGTTGAACTAGACGACTTCTTCTTGGACGTGGTGGTGCCACCCGTCGTGGTATTCCCCGTCGTACTGGTGGTATCATCCCCGGATTCCGACGTATTGTCCGCCGACGAACTTTGCGTATCCGTCGAAGAACTATCCGCCGAAGACTCCTTGTCCTTACTGCTACTATCGGAAGAATCCGAACTCTTATCTTTCTTGCTACTATCGTCACTCGGCTTCTTCTTATCAGAACTATCCGAGAGCCGCCCCGCTAACGACGAACTGGTCGTCGACACGCGACTGGCCCCTTCGTTGGTCTTGGTCACGGAATTGGTCACCACGTTGGTGGCCCCGAGTGCCAACGCCATCGACAGGATCGCGAATGGCGTGATAAACGGTGGTGTGCGGTACGCCATGTTTTATTCCTCCTTATGCCTAACTCATTCAGTCCATTATCTCACGGTCAGACAAAAACTTTCTCAAAATTCCGTTAATTTTTAACTAAGGCTGCTTCGGTAACGCCCGCGGCCTTGCAATCGGCACACAGACCGTAAAGCTCAAAACTGTGCCCCGTCACGTCACACCCCGGCAGTTGATCGGTGAAGAAGTCCAACGGGCACATTTGCAACTCCGTGACCTTCCCACAGTTCTGACAAATGAAGTGGTGGTGGTGTTGATGGTGGAAATCACACTGGTACTTCACCCGGGCGCGCTCCTGTTCCGTATTTTGCTCCACGATGCCAACCTCTTCAAATTCCTTGAGGTTGCGGTACACCGTGTTGTGACTCATTCCCGGAAATTCGGTCCGCATATAGGCGTCGACGTTCACGACGTCCGTGTAGTGACCCTGATTGGTCAACAGGAACGATAAGAGCGCGTGCCGTTGCTTGGTGAGCTTTAACTTGTTCTTTTTTAAAATCGCCACAGCGGCGGTCAATGATTCTGCCATGATGGACGGCCTCCTTATAATTAGTCCGAATTCCCTGTTAGTTTAGCATACTTCCTAAGAAACGCAACTGACGGTCTACCGCGCCTATTCGGCGGTCAATCGGGCCATCAAGTCGTCAAGGGCCAGTTGGGTTCGTTGCCAATGATCGTTGTTGAGTTCAATGGCTCGGCCACGTAAAGCGAGTGGCATGGTTAGATCTCGCCGGTATTCCGGACTCGCCAACCGTTGTTTCAACATGGTGGCGTTGTCGCCGCGTGACGACAAGCGTTCCTGCAGTTGAGTCGAGTCGGTCACCGTCAAGAAGATCACCACGGCCCGGTCGCCCAAGGTTTGCGCGTAGGTGATGGCGCCCTTCGTATCTAACACGATGGCCGGAAACGGTGCGCGCTTAAAGCCGGCGGCAATCCCCTCTTGGGACGACCCGTAGTGGTAACCCGCGTAAACCACGGATTCTAAGTAGTGGTTCTGAGCAAACGACTCATCGGTTTCAAAGTAATAATCGCGGCCGTTGACCTCGCCGGCCCGGGGTGGTCGGGTCGTGTGGGTCACAATCCGGGTCACGGGGTAGTTTTGAGCGAGATAGCGTTGGACCGTAGTCTTCCCCGTCCCCGTCGCCCCGGTAATCACTAATACTTTGGGCGTCATAGGGCACCCGCCGTCAAATACGCGTGGGCCTTGTCGAGGGCCCCCTGCAGGTTGGCGTAGCTCAGCGTTGCTCTGGCTTCACTGTACGGGAACCAGCCAAAGTCGCTGATTTCGACCTTTTGCCGGGTAATCGTGACGTCGTCGGCCACCTTAGCGGTATACAACACCACGTGTTTGTGGTGCCCGTTTTTCATATCATAGTCTAAGACCACGTTAAATTCAGGATCCACGGTCACGTCCAATTGGGTTTCTTCTTGGATCTCGCGGTGTGCCGTTTCTAAGTTCGTTTCGGTCCCTTCCACGTGACCCTTGGGGAAGCCCCAGAAGTCACTGGTAGCACTCTTTAACAATAAGTATTGGGGTTGGCCGTTTTTAATCTGGTAAACGACCGCTCCACTAGCATTTTCGGTAATCATTCAACCGACCTCCTTGATCGTTTTAATTGGTGTCGTAGCGGGGATGCTGCGTCAGTCGGGGCATTTTAGATGGTCCCCCGCACAATTGCTGACTCGGTAGCGTCATATGCCGTCTTCCGCTACACGTGAAACGCACGGCTCGTACCCAGTTTAAGGCTGATACCGGTCCCCGCCAAAGCTGACGTTTCGGGAGGCGCCCCGCCGCACCAATTTCGGTAATCGCAAATCCCTATTATAACGGAATCAGTGACACCCGAATAGCCTTCGCACCCGGTTTTCAAAAATGAGACCGGTAAAAAGCCGAATTTTCGCCGTTAATCAGCCGAACTCTCATTGACTTTTAATTTAATTCTAGGGTACACTTAGCCAAGATATCAACTACTTTAAGGGGGCCTCTTATGGCTATTTCACGTCTCTTTCGCCGCGAGAAACTCGACAGTTATCTCAGCAGCGACAAACATTTTGCAAAAACCATGTCCGCTAAGGATCTCATGTCCTTAGGGATTGGTGCGGTGATTGGTACCGGGATCTTCATTCTCCCCGGGACCATCGCCGCGCAGTACAGCGGGCCCGGGATCGTCTTGTCCTTCCTATTAGCCGCCATCGTCTGCTCCACCGCCGCCATGTGTTACGCGGAGTTTGCCTCCGTGTTGCCCGTCGCCGGCTCCGCCTACTCTTACGGTAACCTGGTCTTCGGCGAAATTATTGGCTGGGTGCTGGGCTGGGCGTTGATCCTGGAATACGTCTTGGCCGTGGCCGCCGTGGCTAACGCCTTTGGGGCCTACTTTAAATCGTTCGTGGCCGGCTTTCACCTGACCATCCCCACGGCCATCGCGGGGCCCTTCGATCCGGCTCACGGGACCTACGGCAACCTGGTCGCCATTCTGGTGGTCTTTTTTATTAGTTGGCTCCTGAACCGGGGGATGCGCGAATCCATGCGGATCAACAACGCCATTGTCATCGTTAAAATTGCCATTATTATTTTATTTGTCGTGGTCGGAGCGTTTTACGTCCGGCCCGAAAATTGGCATCCCTTTGCCCCGTTTGGTGCCGCTGGGATTCGACGTGGCGCCGCAACCGTGTTCTTTGCTTACTTAGGCTTTGACGTGGTCTCTTCTTCGGCCGCCGAAGTCAAAAATCCCCGGCGGAACATGCCCATCGGGATCATCGGAACGCTGGTGGTCGCCACCGTCTTATACATGTTAGTCGCCATCGTCTTGACCGGGATGGTCACCTACACCAAGTTAAACGTGGCCGATCCCGTGGCCTTTGCGTTGACCCTGGTCCACCAGAACTGGACTTCCGGCATCATCTCGTTAGGAGCGCTGGCCGGCATGTTCACCATGATGGTCACTATGATCTATAGCTCGTCACGCCTGATCTACTCGGTGGGTCGCGACGGCCTGTTACCCAAGTTCTTAGGCAAGATCGATGCTCAAACAGGGACGCCCAAGCACAGTCTGGCAGTAGTTACCGTGGTCATCGCCATTTTAGGCGGCTTCGTGCCGTTGGACCAACTGACCAACCTGGTCAACATCGGAACGTTGGTGGCCTTTCTGTTCGTGTCCTTCGGGATCATTCGGTTACGTCACCTACCAGAGATGCCCCATAATTCCGGCTTTAAGGTGCCCTTCTACCCCGTCCTACCCATCATTTCGGGCTTGCTGTGTTTCTACATGATGCTCCAACTGCCCGCCGAAACGTGGATTGCGTCCACCATCTGGTTCGCGTTGGGGTTGGTGATTTATCTGACCTACGGCTTACGTCACAGTCGGTTAAACGACCAGGAATAGGAGAAAAATTTCCGAAAGGCTACTCACCAACTCAACCCACCACTCCAATGAGCGGAACAACCATGTCTGTTATAAACTAGTTTCACACACACTTTTAGGTTAAGGTAGGCGATTTTATGCGTAATCAACAATTTGCAATTCGTCCCACCACGCCCGCACAGGCGTTAGCCGAATTGCACCAAATTCGTTTCTTAGACACCGTCACGGACCGACTCACCACGCCGGGGGCCCTCTTAAAAGCCTTCTACGCTAAGAGTTGGCCCGAGTTCCCGGCAACCAGTAGCGTGGACGCCCAATTGGCCAATCTGATGGCAACGCCGATTGACGACGCCAGTACCTTCTTGGCCGCCCACGATAACGTGCCGGTCACGGTCTTTTATAACCTGGCCTTACAACGGTTAAATTTTGCGGTCGGCCACGACTTCGACTTAGCCGATCCGTTGGCCGCCATGACCAAGATCCAATTACCCGTTAGTCCTCACGCTGGGCGTGACTTCACGCTAGCCGAGCTCAAGCAGGCCTGGTACCTGTTGTTGGCCACCCATACCAAGACCGGTCAGATCTTCCTGGATCAACTGACCACCCACGGCTATTTCGCACCGTTCTACCACGACGCCGGTGTCACTAAGCCGCTGCTCTTTAACGGCAAGGCCCAGGCGGTCTTCGATACTAACGACCTGTTACGCGACGTGGTCTACGTGGAAAGTCCGCAGGACACCGACCACGACGGAAAACGGGACCTGCTAAAGGTCGAAGTCTTACGTCCGGCCGAGACCGCCGACGGGCTGAAAGTCCCCGTTTTATTCACGTCAAGTCCCTACAACCAGGGGACTAACGACGCCGAGGGCGAGGCGCTGACCCACAACGTCAACGTCCCCCTCACGCCCAAGCAACCCGTTCAACGAACGTTGGCCGACGTGACGGCACCGGACAGCAACCCGACCATTCCCGCGCCCCGGCCCGTGACCGCCACGACGCGTACGGCCGAAGAACACTTCGCTCGTGAGAACTCCTACACGCTAAACGACTACTTCTTGGCCCGGGGGTTTGCCGTGGCTTACGCCGCCGGCATCGGGACCAAGGACTCCGACGGGTTACGGACCACCGGTGACCCCGACGAAACCATCTCGACCACCGCCGTGATCGAATGGCTCGCCGGTAACCGAACGGCCTTCACTACGCGCGCCGCCACCACGGCCATCGCCGCGTGGTGGTCCAACCAGGCCATCGCCATGACCGGGCGTTCCTACCTCGGGACCCTATCGACGGCGGCCGCGACCACCGGGGTCAAGGGGCTCAAGACCGTCATCAGTGAAGCCGCCATCTCTAGTTGGTACGATTATTACCGTGACGGCGGTTTAGTCATCGCCCCCGGTGGGTTCCCCGGCGAAGACGCCGACGTTTTAGCCGAAGAGGTCTTTAGCCGCCAGCAACAGGCCGGCGCCTATCATCGCATTCAAGGCAAGTGGCAAGCTGCGTTGGCCCAAATCACTCACGATCAAGACCGCACCACCGGGAACTACAACCGGTTCTGGGACGCCCGCAACTATCTGAAGCACGCGCAAAACATCAAGGCCGACCTCCTACTCGTCCACGGCCTCAACGACTGGAACGTCAAACCCCGCAACGTCAATAACCTATGGAACGCGGTCAGAGACTTACCCGTCACCAAGAAATTAATTCTCCATCAGGGACAACACATCTACATCAACGCTTTTCGTTCCATCGACTACACCGACATCGTTAACCTCTGGTTGACCCACGAACTCCTGGGCGTGGACAACCAGGCCGAAACGTTGTTGCCTAACGTCATCATCCAGGACAACACGCAACCCGAACACTGGCAGGCCTTTCCCGACTGGGACGCTCCGACCAACCCGCAACGGCGGTTTACCCTACGTGAAGGTGAATTGATCGACGCACCCGTGGCCACCCCGGGGACCGGTGCCATCAGCTTCAACGACCAGTTACCGGCCAAGCAATTTGATCACTACACCCATCACGTGGACGACTGGCAGGCCGCCCTACTAGGCGATAAGCACAACGCCATGGACAACCACCGCTTGATTTTCAAGTCGGCCGGGTTAGACCATGACCTGGTGCTCGATGGCAAGCCCACCGTCAACCTGCGAGTGGCCGTCAACCAGCCCGTGGGGATGTTGAGTTTTCAACTTGTGGACTACGGCGAGGCTAAACGCCTGAAGGCCAGTCCAACCCCCTTGCGTCAGGCCCTTGACTTGGGGTACCACTGGCGTGAAGACAGTCTGCGTGAATTTGAGCTCGGCGGGACGACCCCTTGGCACCTGATTACCAAGGGCCACCGCAACCTGCAAAACCGGACGAACACCTATCAGGTCGACGAGTTGAAACCCAACGTCTTTTACGACCTGAGCGTGACCCTCCAACCGACTCACCACCGGTTACTGGCGGGTCACCAACTGGGCTTAGTCATCTACGCCACCGACTTCGGCATGACGGTCCGGGGCAACCAAGACCTGCAATATTCGATCCAACTGGATACGGCCACGCTGACCGTGCCCACGTTAGCGGATTAGAAAGTTGGGCCTTTAATTAAAAGCATGATAAACTAGACATCATTAAAACTTTAAGCATCGGGGGAATTTGATTATGAAACAAGGAACCACCATCATCACGCTCGACAACGGCTACCACCTCTGGACCAACACCCAGGGAACCGGCGACATTCACTTGCTGGCCTTACACGGGGGGCCCGGCGGCAATCACGAATACTGGGAAGACACCGCTAAGCAATTAGCCAAGCAGGGGCTGAACGTCCAAGTCCACATGTACGACCAATTAGGCTCCTGGTACTCCGACCAACCCGACTATAGCAAGCCGGAAAACCAAAAGTTATTGACTTACGACTACTTCTTAGACGAAGTGGAAGAAGTTCGGCAAAAGCTCGGGATCGACAAGTTCTACCTGATCGGCCAATCCTGGGGTGGCGCGCTAGTTCAAATGTACTCCTTAAAGTACGGCCAACACCTCAAGGGAGCCATCATCTCGTCGATGGTCGATAACATCGACGAATACGTGGTCAACGTCAACAAGATCCGTGAAAAGATCATGACGGCCGATCAATTGGCTTACATGAAGCAAATCGAAGCCAACGGCAACTACGATGACGCCAAGTACCAAAGCTTAGTCGACATCTTGAACAAGGGCTACGTTGACCGGAAACAACCGGCTGCCATCTCTCACCTGATCGACACCACGGCGACCGACGTTTACGGCGCCTTCCAAGGCGATAACGAATTTGTTATCACCGGGAAGCTCAAGGAATGGGACGTTCGGGACCAACTCAAAAACGACCAAGTTCCGACGTTAGTCACTTTCAGTGAACACGAAACGATGCCGTTAGCAACGGGTAAGCGGATGGCTGAAACCATTCCACACGCCCGTTGGGCCACCACGCCAGAAGGTGGTCACCACCACATGATCGATAACGCCCCGGTCTACTACGACCATTTGGCAACGTTCATTCGTGACGTGGAAAACGATAACTTCAACGACTAATAAGTTGATCGTCAAAAAACGCTTAGTGACCTTCCGGGCCGCTAAGCGTTTTTCCGTTGTTCTGGCTTATTTAGGATTTCGCACCGGCCGGATGATCTGTGCCGGATTGCCAGCCGCAATCACGTTGTCCGGTAAATCGTGGGTCACCACGGAGCCCGCGCCAACCACCACGTTGCGGCCAATCGTCACGCCGGGCAAGACGATGACCGATCCGCCGAACCAGCAGTAATCGCCAATCGTGATGGGCGAATCGTATTCCCAGCCCTGCGCACGCAGTTGCCAATCATCGGTTGGATGGTTGGGGGTGAAGAGTTGACAGTTTGGCCCAATAAAGCAAAACTTCCCAATCGTGACCTTACCCGCGCTGAGGATCTGCAACCGGGCGTTAATGAAACTGCCCGCCCCAATCGTCAATTGCTTGGGGTGCTCGATACTGACGATGGGACAGTACAGTTCGACGTCCTTCCCCAAATGGGGCAAGAACTCCCGAATTAATTGGTTGGCTTGCGGAATATCGGTTTTAGCCACATCGTTAATGTGTTGGACCGTCTGGGCGCTTTGCTTCACGATGGCCTGCATCTTGGGTTCATGCACGTACTGGTACCAATCCCCGTCGGCCACCTTTTGAAAAATATCCTTATGTGCACTTTGCTGTAAAATCTCGGCGCTAATCTTTTTAACCATTCTGAAAACCCCTTTACGTTAACCTAAATCGTTTACATCCTAGTGTACCCCAAAACGCAGTTAGTTGCCTAGGAAAACTAAAAACCAGGACCCCCGGTTGGCGGTCCTGGTTTTTAAGTTAATGAATTTCAACGCGCATCCCGTATGGCACGTGGTGGTAGACCCACTTGGCATCGGCAATTGAGAGCCGCACACAGCCGTGAGAAGCGGGCTTCCGTCCCAGTTTAGCGGCTTCCGACTTCACGTAATGGCCCTGTCGATCAACCGGGACACTGTGAAATAAGTAGACGCCGTGGTCCTTCCAAGAGACCCAGTAACGGGCGCCTTCACCGGACGCTGCGTTATAGAACGAGTAGCCCCGTTGCGCTTGAATGTGGTAGGTTCCCTTAGGCGTCGGGGACTTCTTGGTTCCCGTCGAGCAGTACATGGTGTACAGAACCTGCTTATGGGCGCCTTGATGGTTGTAGACGTAGACCCGTTGGCGCTTAGTACTGACGTATAACCACGCGTGACGGTAATGTTTCAGGTTCGGGTAAGGCTTGGCTTGCGATGGCCGGTGCCAATTAATGGTTTTCTTAGCCGTCGTAACCTTAGCGGGCGCCTCAGCAATGACGCGCGCCGGGGTGGTCCCCCAAGCAACGCTTCCCGCAATAATTAGGCCCAAAACCAGCCCGCCGATTAAATGATGACTCCGCAAAATAAGTCGCTCCTTTATGTCGCTGCCAAATGACTTAGTGGCAACACTTTGTCAGCTATTCATCATACCACAGTGTTCTGGCGAATCCAGCCTTAATTGGAAAGCCAACGCCCCTCATTTGCGGCTAAGTGTGTGGTCTAAGCACCAAAAAAAGCCCCGCCAACCGGCAGGACTTTCAACGAATTAACTGTGAATGACGACTTTCATGCCATAAGGAACGGTCTCGTAGACCCATTTGGCATCGGCCACGGACAACCGGACACACCCATGGGAGGCGGCGGACTTTCCCAGTTCCTCGGCTTCCTTTTGGATGTAGTGGCCGTCTTGATCGGTGGGCACACTGTGGAAGAGGTAGATGCCGTGATCTTTCCAGGACACCCAGTAACGGGCCCCTTCGCCGGAACTCTGGTTGTAAAAGAAGGTGCCCCGTTCACTTTGGATGTGGTAGGTTCCGGTTGGCGTGCCGTTCTTCTTGCCAGTCCCCGTCGAGCAGTACATGGTGTAGAGCACCCGGTGACCATCCTTGATGTAGACCCGTTGGCGGGTGGTGTTCACGTCTAGCCAGGCGTTGGGATGGTTCTTCAAGTTCGGGTACGGTTTACTTTCGGACGGCTTACGCCAGTCGATGGTCTTGGCCTCGGCTTGCGTGGTCGAATTAGTCGTGTTTTTTTTTGCGGATTGACTCGTCTGCGGCGTCGATGTCGCGGATAAGCGTTGGAAAAGGTGGTTCAGGCCCCAGCCGGCGACTAAGACCACCAGCACCACCAAGAGCAACTTTCTAAAGTGCTTCATCAAATTTCACCCTTTTATTGATATTTTCATTGTATGACCTACCATAACCGTTTTTTCTGAAAAAAGGAAGCTATTTGACTAAATCGTAATCTTAATTTGACCAAATCGTTAAACTCATTTTGAAGGCGTTCACGACCAGTTCACCCCCGTTAAAAAAACGCAAAAGGCGCCCTTCCGAACATTTCTGTCCGCAAGCGCACCTTTAATTAAGCGTGAATGACGACCTTCATCCCGTAAGGCACGTGCTGGTAAACCCATTGTGCATCGGCCACGGATAACCGGACACAGCCGTGTGACGCGCCCGTTTTACCGAGCTGTTCGGCCTCCTTCGGAATGTACGCCCCGTGCTTATCGATGGGGACGCTGTGAAACAGGTACACCCCGTGATCTTTCCAGGAAACCCAGTAACGGGCGCCCTCACCAGACGTCGGGTTATAAAAAACTTTTCCCCGTTCCGCTTGAATGTGAAAGGTGCCGGTCGGCGTGGCGTTCATTCCCGTCCCGGTCGAGCAGTACATGGTGTAGAGCGTTTGCCGCCCGTCCTTGACGTAGACCCGTTGCCGATTGGTATTGACGTCCAACCAGGCGTTGGGGTGCGCCGTTAAATTCGGGTACGCCTTCGTCTCGGAAGGTGCGTGCCAATCAATGGTCGGTTGGGCGACCCCAATCTTAAACCACAGGAGTAACTGGTTCAGCCCCCAACCGGCGATGAGTAGCACCCCAATAATCATCAAAAATTTACGCAAATTCCGCACGGTGTCGCCCCCACACGTCCTGACTAATTGGCAGAATTCTTTAAACTCAGTTTTTCGACGTTTAAGATCTTATCGACCAGACCGGTGTAAAAACTGGCCTCATGGCTGACGATGATGGCGTTCCCCGGGAAAGACCCAATGGCGTTCTTCAGGGCTTGCTTGGTTTCGTCATCCAAGTGATTGGTCGGTTCATCCATAATCAGGAAGTTTGCGGGTTCAAATTCCATCATCGCGAGCTTGACCTTGGTCTGTTCGCCCCCGGAAAGTTCCCCGATGGGTTTCATGGCGTTGGCCGAATCCAACCCACACTTGGACAGCTTCGTTCGAATGGCCTTTTGCGGCAACTTTTCGTACTTAGCCTGAATGATCTGTAACGGCGTTTGGTGGTCGTTATCCCAGACTAAGTCCTGACTAAAGTAACTGATCTTGGCCGATGGGGAGAAGTGGGCTTCCCCACCCTTGGCCTTGATCAACCCTAAAATAGACTTGATCAGGGTCGATTTCCCGACCCCGTTGAAGCCGGTCAACCCCACCTTTTGGTTAGTGGTTACCGAGAAGGTCACCGGCTTTAATAACGGCCGGTCGTACCCGACGGAGAGTTGGTCGACCACCAAGGCGTTTTGCGACCCCGTATCCTGATACGGAAAGTCGAAGTGCGCCTGAATGTTAGTCGACGGCGGATCAACCCGGTCCATCCGGTTCAGCATCTTTTCGCGGGACTTAGCCATGGTCGACTTCGAGCCGGCCTTGTTCTTGCGAATAAAGCGTTCGGCCTTTTCGATGACGACCTGTTGCTTATCAAATTCCCGTTGTTGGGCCTTCTCACGTTCCTCACGTTGCCGCATGGCCTGCTTGAAGTTTCCCCGGTACTTGGTAATGCGCCCAAACGCCACGTTAATGATACAGTTGGTGACGTTTTGCAGGAAGTCGTAATCGTGAGACACGATGAGCGCAGCCCCTTCAAACCCATTGAGGTAGTCTTCCAACCAGGCGATGTGCGTGACGTCCAGGTAGTTGGTCGGTTCGTCCAGTAAGATGACGTCGTTGTTTTCTAGCAATAACTTGGCCAAAATAATCTTGGAACGTTGGCCCCCGGACATCTTAGCCACCTCGTGGTCCCGACCAATGTCGTCGAGGCCTAATCCGGAGATGACCCGTTCAATCTCGGTTTCGACGTCGTAGAAGTTCCGTGCGTCGAGTTGCTCTTGCAGGCGGCCCGCCCGTTCGAGTAATTTATCATCCATTTTTTCGGCGTATTCCGTATATAACGCGGTCATCCGATCGTTCATTTCGTATAAGTCTGCGTAAGCCGTATGCAAGAACGCGATCAGCGTCATCCCCTCCGGAATGTCCGCGTACTGGTCCAAGTAACCGACCCGCGCCTTGTTTTGCCATTTGACGGACCCCGTCACGGGGAGCTCCTGGCCCGTAATAATCTTGATTAGTGTGGACTTACCGACCCCGTTTTGACCGACGACGCCCATATGTTCACCCTTGTTCAGTTGAAAGCTGGCATCGGCGTACAGTTGTTTGTCCGCGAAGCTCATGCTCAGGTTATCAACCTCTAATAGTGGCACGGTTAAATCCTTCCCTTCTGCTCTTATGCGTTCGCACAAAAAAGCCCCGACAACGTCAAGGCCGTTTTTCTACATTAATACGTCATAACTTAACACGAAACCCGCCCCAGCGTCAACAACGCCTCCCTAGGGGGTTGCCGAAGAACTATGCTATAATGATGAAAATTTGCTTCACTAAGGACTGACATCTTGTATGAACATTCGCGACATTGACCACATTACTCTGACCGTTAGCGACATCGAGCGTTCCGTGCGCTGGTACCACGAGGTTTTCGACCTCCCTATCATTGAATTCGACGATGGTCGCCGCGGCGTCAAGCTCGGTAAACAAAAGATCAACTTCCAAGTCGCCACCGCCCCGCATTTACCGGTGGCCAAGCACCCCACGGTTGGGGCGGCGGACTTTGCCATCATCGCCACCGATCCTTTGGCCAACATTCTCTCCCACCTGACCAACTACGCGGTCGAGATCATCGACGGTCCGTTACCTAAGCAAGGCGCCCAGGGTCCCATGACCTCGGTCTACGTGCGCGACCCGGACGAAAACTTAATCGAAATCGGTAAATACGATAACTAGTGGTAACGCATAAGGGGGAATCGTCACATGCACAAGGCACCTCGGGGCATCATGGCCCTCTTTGATTGGCTCGGCCGGTGTGGCTACTGGGTTGGCTTTATCATCATTTATTTAGTCGATTCAATGATTCTAACCACGGCCACCAGTTTGGCCAGCACCCAACCCGCCGCGGCCACCCGAATGATTGGCATCATGCTCATTTATTCAGCGGGTCTCCTGGCCTTTATCAGCTGGCGCTACCAAAAACAGTTGGATTACGACAATCCGCGACACTTTGGGCGCACACCGCTAACCTTTCAACGACTCGGTCAGCTCATCGCATTGTTTTTGCTGATGTATGGTGTTCAGATACTCTGGAACGTTCTGATTGGGACACACGTGTTAAGTAGTCCCGCCAATCAAACGACCATTAATCAACAAGTCCAACTATTACCGTTCTGGAACCTCGCCTACTCGGTCTTCTTCGCACCGGTGATTGAAGAACTCATCTTTCGCGGCATCTTCTTGAACTACTTCTTCCGTAAGAATAACCGTTGGATGAACTTGCTTGGCGTGTTCGTGTCTGGTCTAATTTTCGGTTACATGCACGTCGGGGGCTTCTCGTGGACGCTTCTGATGTACTCGGCGCTAGGCTGGGTCTTGGGCTTTGCCTACCTGCATTTCCGGGACATTCGTTACGACATTGCGCTGCACTTTATGAATAACGCCTTATCGTTATTGGCCTTTGTCTGATACCCCAGACGCTTAACCTAATGACCCAATTTTTAACTTCGAACCAGAATAAGGGACCTCGCAAATCATCCGCGAGGTCCCTTATTTTAATCGCTTTATTTTACCTAGAGTTTAAGAAAGAGCTATTTGCGCATCAAAATCTTTATGACTATTGTCGTCTTCATAATCATCCGTGTCGTAAGACCCAGTCCATTTAAGCCGAGCAGTAGTCAAATCGCTAACCTTTTCCAACTTAGGAATCAAGAAATAAATATTTCCATCCTTCTGTGCGTTAGCATTAAGGTCACCATCAAAATCGTCGCTATGATACATGTCTGCTTCAACCTGCTGACCATCATTGGTATTTAAGGTTGCTTGTGCTGGAAAGGTTGATATATCCTTACTCCCCACTTTAATTGCCATGTGAACCTTCACAATCCCATTGAATTTAGTTTTTTTACTATCGTTTCCATCGTATGTTCCGTCAGTTTTATAAACAGTCACTTTATCAATACTGAAATTAGTTCCTGCCCATGTAGTGTCCTTAAACTTAGTTGCATAATCTTTTTGATCAGCAATATCAATTTTAGACCTTCCTAACGTCATTGTATGGCCATCTTTTGCGTCAGAACTGCTAGATTCATCAGTAGTATCCTCCGACTCGCTGCTAGATGATGAGGACTCCACTTTTGAACTAATAGTACTCTCCGACTTATTATAATCCGCCATTTTTGTTGCATAAGCCATAGAATTAATCGAAATTGTACAAATTAAGGTTAAAATAACAAGTATTACCCAATTCTGCCACTTTTTATACCATTTTTCTGACGAATAATGCTTATCAAAGCGTTTTCCCTTCGAATCTGACTCTTTAGTGAAAAATACGATCAACATAATAAGCCCAACTACGGGAATTAACCCCAACCACAAACAATTTCCCGAACGATTAGTATCGTGAAGTCGCCGCACTGACGCTGAAAATTGTAGAATCGCTAAAAAGGCCCATAGACCACCTACAATTATCTGTAGGATTAATTGTTGGAAGCTATATAATCCCATTCCATAGCTAAACATTGACATTGCTTTTGGTACTAAGGTCATCCCCAATAGAACATTAATTAGAAATAAATCTAAATACAACCACCAAAAGTTAGCACGATTCGTGCACTTGCCTAACGTAAATGCCTCCCTAATACCTAACTTAAAAGCACTAGTCATATTTGGTGAGCTTTCTTCCTGAAATTGCACCTGTTCTCCAGACTTTTCATCCCCTACAACTGTCTGCTTTGCGCCACACACTGCACAAAACATAACATTTTCTGGAAGTTCCTCACCACATTGAACACAGTACTTTATCCCCTTCTCCGACATTTTGTTTCCTCCCTTAAAAATCAGCTTTTAATGTCTTCAGCTTTTGGACAGAATAATCATAGTTCCCCGAATATAAAACAATTAATTATAAATAGCATTCGATTAAAATTATATAAAACTAAACTAATCATAAATGACCTTGTAGAAGAGCACAATCTTTATTAAGTACAACACGCTAATTTTAAATTGCTGATTTTATGAAATGAGTTTCATAACTTTTTAAATTAAAAAAGGTCCAACGACATTTAATTGCCGTTAGACCCACTAATATCCATATTTAGTTTCATTGTCTAAACTATAGTTTAACCAAGTCCCGATAATCCCGTGCCCAGGCTAGCCCCATGGCGCCGTCACCCACATGGACCCCAAAGCTGGGGCCAATCAAGGCCGCGTCAAACGTGACCTGGGGGAAGCGATCGTGAGCCGCCATCAACCACTGTTCCGTGGTCTCCGGTTGATCGGCGTTAAGAATCGTGGCCTTAACCGGGGGACTCTGGTTGAGGTCGGGCGCCATTAAATCTAATAAATCGCCCAACGCACTCTTCAACCGCAGGGTACTCCCGGCAAACCGAATCTTACCGGAGTCCTCAAAGACCAGTAACGGCTTCCCCGCTAGTAGCGGGGCGTTCCCCGGCCCGTGACCCGGATTGATCTCCCCCGTATGTAACAGGGGCCTAATCGAATCGACCACAAACCCGGTATGCGCCGTCTGCCGTAGCGTGGCTAACCGGTCCAGAATCGTTGCGACCGGGACGTCTTGGGCGATCAACGCCGCGGCTAACCGGACCTGGTCGCCCATTCCCGTAAGGATCGTTCGGGAGTCCCACGGCCAAACCTTGACACTCTTGATATTTTCAACGTAGGCGCCCAACGTATTCATGAACCCCGACAACCCACTGGTCGGCCCAATCACGATCACGTCCGTCACCCCCTGGTGGGCTAATTGGTCACAGGTGGTGTGAACCGTCTGCATCGAAATTTGTGGGGCGGTCGGCACCATCTTCCGGGGCTTACTCAAGCGTAATAGCCGGTAATAATCGGCCGGACTTAAATCCTGATATTCATGATACTGGCGGTTCCCAAACATAATGGGCGCCGCGAGCAGGGTAATCCCCCTAATCTCGGTCTCCTGGGGGGTAATCCCCGCCGACGTATCCGTCACAATGGCAATCTTCACGACGGCATCTCCCTTGCTTTCGTTGGCGTTACGGCGGTAAATTGCCGCAATCCGTTCCTAAAGTTAATTATGTTTCAGTATACCATGTCCTTGCCTCAGCACCAGCCGTTTTTCATGGGGTGATTGCGGAAATCCGATTGCTGAAAAACCGCTAAAAGATAGTTGACGTCCGTGTGGCAATGCCGTACACTAAATTTATTCAGAATACGGAAAGAAGGAAAGTTATATGCAAATGTCTAAGATGACCTTAAATGGACGTTGGCAAAGCCGGTAATCAAGTCGTCATCACTGTAGATGCGACTTGAGCTCACAGAGTGCTCTTCGCATCTGCGCCGGCTAACTTTCTGATGGAAAGGGTCTGCACGGATGAATTATCCGCCAGCGGCCCATTAATTTTTGGGGTACCCGCTGCGGCTGGGTGCCCTTTTTTAGTCGGAAAAGTCAACTTTCACGAAGCGAGGTTTATCAGGATGAAACGGTTATACGGATTAATTGCTATTTTACTCATTTTTCTGGGATTCGCCTTCGTTAAGGAGAATCATCAACAAAGTGCCCAAAAAACGGGCACGCCAACCGTGGGGATCTTACAGCTCCTCTCCCACCCGGCACTCGATGCCATCCACAAGGGCATCATTCACGGGTTAGCCGAAGAAGGCTACCACGTGAATAAGAACATCAAGATCGACTTTCAAAATGCCCAAAACGACCAAAGCAACCTTAAGACCATGAGTGCGCGATTCGTCAACGAACACGCCAACGTCATGATTGGGATTGCCACACCGGCCGCCCAAGCGTTAGCCAACGCCTCCAGCACCACGCCGGTCGTCCTCGGTGCCATCACCGATCCTAAGGGCGCCGACCTGGTCAAGAGTAACACCCGGCCGGGCACCAACGTCACCGGGGTCTCCGACCAGGCACCCCTAAAGGCCCAACTAAAATTGATTCAAAAAATCATGCCGAACATGAAGACGCTAGGCATCATCTACACGTCGTCCGACGATTCGGCCACGGCCCAATACCACCAATTCGCGGCCATTTGTAAACAAGAACACGTCAAGCTCAAGGCCTACTCCATCGCCAACACCAACGACTTGAACCAGGTCGCTCAGCAGATGGTTTCGCAGGTCGACGCCGTCTACGTACCGACCGACAACACCGTGGCTAGTGCCATGCAAACGTTGGTCGCCACGGCCAACGCCAAGAAAGTGCCCGTGTTCCCAGCCGTGGATACTATGGTCAAGGCGGGCGGCCTCGCCACGCTCAGTATCAACCAGTACAAGCTGGGCGTCGAAACCGGGAAAATGACCGCCGCCATCCTGCGGGGTAAGAACCCGGCCACCACGCCAATTCACTTTGAACGCCGCGGGGAAATGACCATCAATTTAGCCGCCGCTAAGAAACTGGGAATCACGCTTCCTAGCGACGTCGTCAAGGAAGCCCAACAACACGGGGAGGTCTTTAAATGAGTTTAATGGTATCTGCAATCGGACAAGGCCTGCTTTGGGCCGTCCTCGGGGTGGGGTTATTCCTCACCTTTAGAATTCTAGATTTTGCCGACATGACGGTTGAAGGCACCTTCCCGCTGGGCGCGGCCACCTGTGTCGCCGCCATCAGCAACGGGATGTCCCCCCTTGTCGCCACGTTACTGGCCTTTATCGTGGGTAGTCTGGCCGGTTTAATCACCGGTTTGCTCTACACCAAGGGTCACATCCCCATTCTGTTAGCTGGTATCTTGGTCATGACCGCCTGCTACTCCGTTAACCTACGGATCATGGGCCGGGCCAACGTGTCCCTACTGGGAAAAGCCACGCTCTTTAAGAACCACTTTCTGGAAGGATTGCCGCAATACTTTGACAGCGTCTTTTTAGGCACCCTGGTCATGGTCGTGGTCACCGGTATCGTGATCTACTTCCTACAAACCCAGTTGGGGCAAGGATTCATTGCCACCGGGGATAACCAAACCATGGCGCGTTCCCTAGGCATCAACACCGATAATATGAAAATTATGGGTCTAATGGTCTCTAACGGACTGATTGCCTTCGGGGGCGCCCTGGTCGCCCAAAACAACGGCTACGCCGACGTCAACATGGGAATCGGGATCATCGTGATTGCCCTGGCCTCCATCATCATCGGAGAAGTCGCGTTTGGCGATTTAACGCTAAACCAACGGTTAGTTGCCGTGACGCTCGGGAGTATTCTTTACCGGTTCGTCTTACTGATCGTTCTGAAGTTAGGTTTCAACGCCAACGACTTGAACCTGTTATCCGCCATCGTCTTAGCCCTGTGCATGATGCTACCGGTCTTCAAACAGGCCTTCAACTTCAAGCACATTTTGAAACGGGGGTTAGATACTAATGACTAAACCATTACTCCAACTTAAAGACGTGGTGCTCAAGGTGAACCGCCACACGCCCGAAGAAATTAAGATTCTCGATCACCTCAACCTGACCATCAACGCCGGGGACTTCATCACGGTATTGGGGTCCAACGGGGCCGGAAAATCCACCCTGTTCAACGCCATCGGGGGTGACCTCACGATCGATAGCGGTCAGATCCTGCTCAACGGCCGCGACATCGCTCACGATTCCGTGGAAAAGCGCACCCGCTTTCTCAGTCGGGTCTTTCAGGATCCCAAGTTGGGTACCGCCCCGCGGATGACCGTGGCCGAAAACCTCCTGTTGGCCGAACGTCGGGGCCAACGCCGGGGCCTACTTCCACGCCGGTTGAACAAACAGCTGGCCCACTTCAAGAAAATCACGGCGACCATGCATAACGGCCTGGATCAGCGTCTGACCACCGCCACGGGGAACCTCTCCGGGGGGCAACGCCAAGCGCTAAGCTTCTTGATGGCCACGTTAAAGCGCCCTGAACTATTGTTGCTGGACGAACACACCGCCGCGCTGGACCCGCAAACCAGTCAAGACTTGATGCACCTGACCAACGAGCGGGTCCAGGACCAAAACCTGACCTGCCTGATGATCACCCACCACCTCGAAGACGCCCTGACCTATGGCAACCGCCTGATTGTCCTGCACCACGGCCAGGTGACCTTTGACGTCGCCGGAGCCGAAAAAGCCGCGTTGACCACCGAAAAGCTCTACAGTTTCTTCGCGGAAATTGAATAACTTAGGCTCACTAAAAAAACTTCCAATAAATAACACCCCCCAGGGGCCTTCGCCATTTTCGCGAGAGTCCCTGGGGGGTGTTGACGTTAGGAGACCCATTTAAGGGTTCCCGTTAAGTCATCGTTTATTTATTCTCGTAAATCTTAATCAACCCCTGCGTGCCGTCATCGCCCAACCCACAGTCGTCAACCATGGTTTCGTAGAGTTGCTTCGCTTGCTGGGTCGCCGGTAGGTCCAAGTGCATCTGGTCGGCTTCCCGGAGCGCAATTCGTAAGTCTTTTAAGAAATGCTTCGCAAAGAAGCCCGGGGTGTAATCGTTCTTTAGGATCCGGGGCACGTAATTATCCATGCTCCAATTGTCGGCCCCCCCACTACTTAGCGTGGCTAAGACCTGGGGTAAGTCGAGACCGGCCGCCTTAGCATAAACCAGCATTTCGGTCAGCCCGGTCATGGTCCCCGCAATCATAATCTGGTTGGCCATCTTGGCGTGTTGGCCCTTGCCGGCCGCACCAAAGTAGTTCACGCGTTGACCAATTTGGCCAAACACGGGTTTTAACTGGTCGTAAGCGTCTTGATCGCCGCCGACCATCACGGTCAACGTGGCGTTCTTCGCGCCCACATCCCCACCGGAAACCGGTGCGTCTAACGCCCGGAGTCCCAGATGATGGGCGACTGCCGTCAAGTCTACGGCCAGAGCCGGCGTACTGGTGGTCATGTCCACTACAATACTACCGGGCTTAGCCCCCGCAAAGATGCCTTCAGCGCGCGAATACACATCCTTAACGTCCTGAGGAAAGCCAACCATGGTGATAATCACCGTCGATTGGGCGGCTACGGCTTGCGGTGAGTCCGCCCAGGTGGCCCCCGCCGCCAGAACGGTTTGCGCGTGCGCCTTAGTCCGGTTATAAACCACGACCTGGTGCCCCGCTTTCAATAGATTTTGAATGATGCCAGTACCCATGACACCCGTCCCGATAAATCCAATTTGCATTTCACTAACCCCCTTGGTTGTGATTAGCCCTATCGTACCACGAAACCCCTATAAGGGGTCAGCAACGCGCCCCTCTGGTTCATTACCCCCGACCACCGTGACGCCCCCACACGAAAAAAGTGAGTGCCCCCTTCAGCAATCTAAGTTTCTTCTAAACCAACTCTCAAATCATTTTCAAGTTAACTTTGCGTAACCCTGGGATTGAAACGTGGGCTAACCGGCAGTTGGTGCCGCTTAATTCAAAAGCGACAATTATTCCAAAACCAGGAATAATTGTCGCTTTTACGTTAACGTTCGAAGGCTAAACGCCATTGGACCCACGTTACTCAATCATTAGTCTTTTTTAGATTCGGCCGGTTTCTGTGCACCTCGCCGTTGCCGAATCACGTGAATCAGCAGCGTCACAATGATGGCTCCGACCACAATCAACCCAAATACCGCCGCCGGAATCTCGATATCGATGGCCGGGATCGACAGAAACAACTTCAGCGCGATGATCCCAATCAGAATGTAAGCCATGGGTTCCAACTCGGGAATCCGTTGCATCAACTTCATGATGATCTCGGCAACCCCCCGCATCGCCAAGATTCCGATCATGCCCCCAATCAGGACAATCACGGGATTGTTGGAAATCGCCAACGATGCCAGGACCGAATCCACGGAGAAGACAATATCCATTAATTCAATCTGAATCACAACGGACCAGAACAACGAAAACACCCGGTGTTTCTTGTCTGTGACCAATTTACGCGTGTGCTTCACGCGGGTTCGGGTAAAGAATTGAAAGACCAGATAGGCCAGATACAGTGACCCCAAGACCTTAATCTCCCAGAAATGAATCAAATAGGTCCCCAACCCAATGATGATGAACCGAAAAACGTAGGCTCCCCAAATTCCGTAAAACAGCGATTTCTCGCGCAATTCCTGCGTCGGTAATGATTGCGTTTGGGCGGCCAAAACCACCGCATTATCGACGGACAACAGGCATTCGATCAGCACCAACGAAAAAATAATCAGCCAATCGTTACCCGTTGTAATCACAGTTGCCCAGTTCTGCGGGTCAAAGAACGGCCCGTATAACTGACTTAGAAAATGTAACACCGCATGCCTCAGCTCCTTTTTTATTGGGGCTATTTTACCATACCGACGGGCCGACTGGCGACTAACCCGCCAAATTTTTTTGCCGGCGGAGCCGCTCGTTGGTTAATTGACCTGAGTCATTCATCATTTAAATCGTTGAAAATGTTACCGAAACGCCATCATCTTGTTATTAATTCGCAACTAAAGCGCGTTACCATAAATGTATACTACCAATCAAAGGGGAATGGATGGTTATTGTGAAAAAACTCATGTTAATTGCCGCTTCCGCACTTTTTGCGGGCGGCTTGCTACCCGTGGGCGCGGCTCACGCCAGTAGCTATTTGACAATTACGAACACCCAGAATACGGACTACAACGCCCGGTTCGTGAGTCAGTCGAAGCGTAACGATGGGATCTACTACTACGGTCCCTATAAGACGCGGCGGTCGGCCACGACTAGGGACGCCAGTGGGAAAAACTGGCAACACCGGTTCGTACGGGTCAGCCAAACGGCCACGCTGTCTAACGGCGTGAAGTTCGTCAAGTTTTCGTGGTACGGCAAGACCATTGGCTGGGTCGACCAGCGAGCATTGCAGAAGTTCAGTCGAACCAGTAACGCCCAAGCCTTGCTGACTAACGCCCACTTTAAAGGGCGGGCCATTTTGTTTAACAACTACTCGACTAACGCCAGTCACGTCAGTGTAGGATACGCTGACGCGACCAGCCAAACGGCCAACGCCACCAATACCCTCTACCCCATCGCCTCGTTACAAAAGGTGATGACGGGGGCCATCATCGAACAATTGGCTAGCAACAACAAGCTGTCAATGAACGATAAGTTAAGCAAGTTTTATCCCAGTGTGAAGTACAGCCAAAACATTACGATTCGACAATTGCTGGATCACCGTTCCGGCATCAACATGGCCGAAAGTACGCCGGGGTCCCTGCTTACCACCCAAGCGGCCCAAATCAACTACACGTTACAGCAGTTGAATTCGACCGGGAAATCCAGCTTTAATTACACCAACGCTAACTACGCCTTACTCGCCGCCATCGCCTCGAAGGTGACCGGCCAGAGTTATGAAGACCTGGTTCAAAGCCGGATCATCAAGCCGTTGGGGTTACAAAACACCTACGCATGGGATCAATTACCAACTTCTCAATTAGCGGCCAGCGGTTACACTTACGCGAACTGCAAGGACTACCAGAGCGCCAACGTTTCCCAAGCTTTAATGTCCTCATTGTTGGGTGCCGGTAACTACTACTCCACGCCGGAAGATTATGCGACCTTCCAACGGGGGCTACGCAACGGTAAGGTGTTAACCAAGGCGCAATACACCGATCTGGCGAACAACAATAAGTACACCTACGACGGTGGCATGTACCACTACAGTGGTGGGATGAAACGCATCCGTGGGTCTTTGACCGGAGCCGGTTACGATACCGTGCTGTACGGGACTGAAGGCAACAAGTACGGCGCGATTCTCTTCGCCAACCAAAGTCCAACCAAATCAATTAATACTTTGGCTCAGACGTTGTACAGTCTCGCCGAAAACTATAACGAAAATTAGCGTTAAAAAGTAGGGGATCATCGCTAAGCTCAGCGATGATCCCCTACTTTTTTGATTTTACGTGTCGTATTGATTCAAATTATACGTGGCAATCACGTTGGTCAACTTCTTAGCGTAATCCGGATCCGTGGCGTAACCGTTAGTTTGTAACAGCTTCGCGGCCGTTTGATAATCCGTCACGGTTCCCTTAAAATAGTTTTGTTTCAACAACGCGTCGTGATCCAGGATAGCGTCCGTCAAGTTCGGATAATCGCGGAAAGCCGCCTTGACCTTGATTCGCTTATTGTTCACGTATTCGGCGGTCCAGAATTCCTTACTGCTGCCCTGATAAGCGCCCTTCACCCCAAACGGGTTATTGGCTTGCAAGAACAGTTGCGAGGTCCCCCAGCTGGACTCCAAGATGGCCTGGGCAATCACGATACTCGGCAACACCTGCCCATTTTGTTGGTAGACCCGAACCGCGGGGGCTGCCATTTTCTTGATAAATTGCTGCTGAGCGGCAGTTTCATTCGACGACGAGCTACTCGTGGTCTGGGTGACAAATCCGGATTCAATTTCTGTCTTTAATTTACTACGCACCAACAAGCCACCGCCGACAACCAATAGGACCATGACAAAGATCCAAGTGGCAAAGGCAGGGTGGCTATTTCGCTGATGACTTCTTCGACGTCGTTTTGGCACCCGTGTCCCCCCAATTTCCGTTATAATTGGTCCTATTATAACCACCTTTACCGTCAGGGGAAACGACTTTGATGCAGGCCACAACAAAACTTAATCTTTTCTCGAAAGGAGGCCGGCCACATGTTACTCAGTTTGATCTTTTTTCTCCTGTGTCTGACCGCGCTAATGACCTTTTGGCAACCCCACGGTCTGTTCAGCGCCGTCATCACCAGTTTAAGCGGCGGCTTAATTATCTTAATTGCCAGCTTTTCCCACCATGCTTGGGCCCAAGGATTAGCCTTGATTGGTTGGGCGGTCGTGACCTTCATGGCCGTCAGTGGGGTCCTCACCCTCCTACTCATTCTCATCACGCCCCAACGGGTCTTGCGTAAACGCGAACGGCTCACTTGGGGGTTACGTCTAGCAATCGGCGGCTGGTTAGTCCTGGGTGGCGGTTGGACTTGGGCCGTCTTGACCGGCCACTTCAGTGATACTCTGTGGCCCTGGGTCACGTTTATTCCCGTCTTTAGCCTTTATCTGGGCATCCTCTACGTTGCTAGTCTGGTGGGCTACGGTCGGGCGAGTCTCCATCGCTTTCGGAACGCCGACACCCTGGTCATCCTGGGTGCCGGACTCGTCAACGGTAACCAGGTTGGCCGCATCTTAGGCGCCCGGTTAGACACCGCTTTAGCGTTGGCCAAACACCAATCCTCGCCAGTCACACTATTGGTCACGGGTGGGCAAGGGCCCGACGAGACCGTTAGTGAGGCGGCAGCCATGGCGGCCTACTTACAAGCCCACGGTTTTCCTGCCGAACGAATCGTCCAAGAAACGGCGGCGACCAACACCCTAACCAACCTCTTCAACAGCCAACGTCTCTGGGTCAAGTTGCCCCAGCAGGGCGGCCAGGTCGTCTTGATCACCAGTAGCTACCACCTCTTTCGCGCTCAAATTCTCGCCCACCATTTGGGGATTCGGTGTCCTGGGGTCCCCGCCCCGACGCGTTGGTCCTACCTACCGCTGGCGTGGGCTCGCGAATTTCTGGCCATCCTCATGCTTCACCCCCGCCTGCACCGGGGCGTCCTCGTGACGTTGGTGGTCATCAATGGTCTCTGGCTTTTGATCTAAAAAAGAGTGTGCCAAAGGGCGTTTAGCAGATGAGCATTAACGTCGTCAGTTAGATCATCCCGTTTTGGGATGATTTGACTGATGGGGTTAAGCGGAATCTGCTGTCCTTTGGTCCACGTTTCGGCACCGTCTATTCGGTGAATGAAAAGAAGCCAGGACTTATCTCCTGACTTCTTTTAGTTTAAATCTGTCACAGTGAATTCATTTTTTATCGGGTAAAATTTTGGCGTTTTCCAGGACAACATTTCCCGGGTTAAGCGCAGCCGCACCACATCTAACCGGTTATAGGGTTGAAAGTAGTACGTTAAGGATTCGCTACAAGTCGCCGCCCGGTAGACCGAATAGGTTGGCCGGTAATGGTGGCTCTGGGGGACCGTCACGCTATCGAGCAAATGCCAGGCGCTAATGATCCCCGCCGGTTCGTCAGCGGGGAGGTCGGCCCGTTCCTTGTAGTAGGCGGCCCGCACAAAGCGCCCACCCGGAGTATACGACCCGCTAGGCACCGGCTTACCCGAAAACCGCCCGGTCGTCACCCGCGGCGTGTTTACCGGAACCGTTCCGGCGACAAAGTCATCGGTGTAATTAACGTATTGACCCAGGCGCTCAAGCTGTAACTCGAAGTCTTTACTGTTGGTGACCACCCCCAACGGATTTTCCCGGATACGCATGGGAAAGTGTGTGGGCTCGATCACCACGGTCCGTCCCGTTCGGTCGACCACCGCGAAGTGTAACTCACTGTCACCGATTGAATTGGCCGCTAACCGCCCACTCATTAGCTGAATCTCGGGTAAGTGAGCCTCAATCTCCGCAATCGAACCGTAGCGACTTAATAAATAGAAAGAAAACTCAAACGGGGCTAAATGAACGTACCCCGGTGTGGGCGTATCGACCAGTTGCGAACCGTTCGCAAAGGTGAGTTTCTGCACGCTCAGCCCCTTTTCGTTAACACCATCGGACACGTCAATCTCGTGGTCGTGGGGGCCGCCCCCACCAATTAATGCGTACTTGGTCACGTGCGACTGGTCGTCAAACAAGCTTTGCCATTGATACCCCCGCGGTACGAAGAGCGGCATGCTGCGCATCACGTGCCAATCCATGGTTCGCGCTAAAATGTGGCTACCATCTTTCGCAATCTGTAAAATACTGGTACACATGGTCCGCCTCCTCTAGTCTGCGGCCTGAGCGTCGGTTAAGAATTGTTGAAACTGTTGGTCGATGGTCCGTTGCCGGGCCGTTTCACCGGACAGGGCCATCCCGGCCACGCTGGCCGTAATTTGTAAGTAAGCAAACAAAATTTGACTGGGGTCTAAACCCGTCTGCTGGGCCAGCTGGGTGGCAAACTCGAACCGGTGGGCCCCCATCAGTGCCGCAAAGGGACTCACGTAAGCATGATGGCGTTTGGCCATAAAATCATCTACTTTCTTTTAGTTCGTAAGTACTCCTACTTTACCGGCTTTTAGCGGGAAGTCAATCAAAAGACTTCCTTAACTTTTCCTAAATCAACACCTATCCCTTTCGGATGGGCCTGAATATGGTAGAATTAAGCATGAATTGCACCCTGCTTGCACGGCGGGAAACTAATTACTTAGAGAGGACTCAGATTACATATGCAAGAACGGATTAGAAAGCTTCATCATAACCGAATTTTTGCACTCGTATTCTGGTTAGTTGTGGTCTTTGCGGCCATCGTGACCTTACCGAATGTCAATACGATCATTCAATATGATGGTCAACCACAATTGGCGAATACGAGTCAACCCGTTAAGGCCAGTCAAGTACGCAACCATTGGGGTCGTAATCTTGATGGGACCTATACGGTCAACGCGGTCTTTAACAATCCCGCGGGTAAACTGACGAACAAACAGTTAGCCGCCATCAACAAGACCACGTCGTCGTTACAGAAAAAGTCGACCTACTACGGGATTCAAAAGATCACTACCATAACCAACACCCCGACTAGTCGGCCACAGTTACTATCCAAGGATCAATCCACGGAAATTGTCCAACTGGCCGTCAGTCATAATCAGGGACCCGTTCGCGACATTGCCAAACAACTGAAGAACGAAATTGCCACGGTCGGCTTGGAGACCTACGTCACCAGTCCTGAGATCGTGAGCGATGCGGCCAACGAGCATATCGCCTCGTTTACGCTGATTGTCATTTTGATGACCCTACTGATTGCCTTAGTTGCGATGGGGATTTTATTTGCTTCCATTATTGCGCCAATCATTACCTTCTTGGCCATTCTCATTAGCTATATTTCCACCCTCAGTCTCGCAACGAACTTGGCCTATCACTGGAACTTCGCCTATTCCGAATACACGCCGATCTTCTTACTCTTAGGAATCAGCCTGTTTACCCTGCTGACCAGTTTTTGGTTCTTTAGGGACCTGCGCAACCTGGTCGACGAAGGGACGGACAGTCAAGCCGCAACAACCCAAGTTATTCACAACCTGGGCTACCGCATCTTAATCAGTACCCTGAGCCTGACGTTAGCCTTTGGTAGCCTGATGCTCTTCAAATTCTCCAGCATCCGCGCGCTCGGTATTCTGGGCGTTGGGTTTGCCATCACCGGCTTGGCCAGCGTGACCCTGATTCCGGTCTTTGCCGGGATGCTCGGAAACAGCCTCTTCTGGCCAAAAAAGACCCGGCCCCAGTTGGCCGACCACAAGTTGTGGCGGCAACTCGCTCGGTTCGGACTTTGGCAACCCTGGATTGCGGTCATCGTCGTCCTCTACTTTGCCGGAGTCGGCCTGTTTGGCGGCACCCAATCCCACTTGAATTACAATAACGCGCAAGATATTCCGAATAACCAAGCCGTGCAAGGGGCACGGGTCCTCAGTGCCCACTTTGGTCAAGGAAAAGCCACGCCGGTCACGTTGTACCTGCAAACTAAGCAACGGCTGGATAATCAGGATCAACTGTACCAACTCGACAATTTAACCAAGAAGTTACGGGCCCAACCAGGGGTAGCGGCGGTGACGTCGGTTACCCAACCGGGGGGCCAACCCGTCACCCAGTACTACGTTTCCCGTCAATTAAACGGGGTCACCACCAGTCTGTCTGGAGCCATGGGCCAACTGCAGTCCATCCGTAACGCCATCAAGGCCGACCAAAACGGCTTGAAGCAAAAGGATTTAAAGGCTGAGGTCAAGCGCCTCGATAAACTCTCCACCAAGACTGATAAGTTAGTCAGTCAAAGCAGTCGCCTTCAATCGGCCCTCTCTTCGGTTCAAAGCAATACCTCAACCAGCAGTAGCTCTTCTAAGGCCGCTCGCCGGTATATTCGCCAGCTGAATCGGATCAACACCGATTTGAACACCGCCTCAACAACGCTGACCAACTTAGCCGCAGCCGTTGGCGCCACTAGCAGTGACGTCAGCACCGTACAGTCTAACCTGAGCACCTACCAAGAATCTATCAAGGCCGTGAACTCTAGCCTGGGGCAAACGCGCAAGCAAGTGCAAAAGCTGAACACGTCCATTAACAAGATTTACACGTACTTAGGTGGGCTGCAAAATTCCGAAGCCGCGAAATCCTTGTACCTAACGCCAACGCAATTAGCCAGTGGTGATTTCCAACAATCCCTGGTGAACTTCACCGACGCCAAGGTCAAGACTACGTACCTGACCATCACGTTGAAACAAGAACCGAACGCCAAGACCACGACCAAGACGCTCCAGTCGCTCAAACAAGTGGCTACGAGTCAGTTACGGGGTACGTCGCTAAAGGATGCCACGTTGACCTTCTCCGGCCAACCGGTCGTAACGTCGACGTTACAAGAACAGTTCCAACACGACTTACCACGTGTCTTATTATTAGTCTTTGGGATTACGTTACTCCTACTCGTGATCTTTAGTCGGTCATTGTTACAGACCAGTTACTGGTTCCTGACCTTCCTGGCTTCCGCAGCGGCCAGTTACCAACTGACCCGTCTGATCATGCAATGGCTAACCGGAAACAGTCAGTTCAACTGGCAAGTGCCATTACTGGCCTTCGTCCCCCTGACGGTGCTCGCCGTGGTCGAATTGACCCAGTTAGCGTTGAGTTACCGGTTAAACGAGGCACCGTTACTCGATTGGCTGCTCCCCGGAATTCACGAGGTCGGTCAAACCATGCGGCATTCACTGTTCATCGTGATTGCCGGCGTCCTCGGCTTGCTAGCGGCCGAATCACAAGTCTTAACGGCGGTCACGTTAATCACCGTCTTGACGGCGATCATCTTTAACATCATGCTACCGTTAATGGCGTCATCCTTCGGCAAGCTCTCCGTGGTTATTCCCGCGCAAAAACCTTACCAGTTCCACTGGCCAACGCGGAAATCTGCAGCCAAACGGCCATCGCGGCGTTCCTGGCGGCGGCACCACACCGATGAGTCCACCGACCACCCAAAAGATGACCAAAAATAAGTAATTCAGTCACCGTCAAAAAACGGGATCCCGCAGAAATGCGAGGTCCCGTTTTTGACAGTTACTTTTAGTTTAGCGACCAACTCCCCAGACCGGTCACTTGACCCTTTATTCCGGTGACGCCTGCGTTAACTTTTGCGCTTGGGCATTAGGCACCAAGCGGTACGCGACCGATTTGTCTTCGGGCAGGAGCGCCATTAACGTTTGGTGATCGTCAAAGGGGCCGAGATTAATGGCCATTTGACCGTCGATCTCCGCAAATCCCTGTAATCCCGTTGAAATAAACCGGTGAAGGACTTTAGCTCGTGAGTTCCTGGCCGCGGCCTTTTGCCCGGCGGCGGCCAGGGTGTAACCACTGTCCAAGAAATACTTAATCATGGAGACCTTCACAAACGTCCCGAACGAATAGACCCGGGCCTGTTCACCTTCGCGTTCACGCGACTTAATGAGGCCCTTTTTTTCCCAATACCGTAGCTGACGTGGCGACACGCCCGTCATGCTGGCCAACTCCCCAATCCGAAAGACCAAGCGGTGTACGTCAAATACGCGTCGCATTTCATCCGTGAATTCTGCCACGTCCATTGCCTCCCTCTGGCTGAACTGTTTTTGTCAAGAAGTAGTTTACCAAGCTTTACCCGCCAATCGCAAGTTATCTTCCCAGAAAGTAATGTTTTGTTTAAGACATTTAACGGCATTGCAACTCACTTGTTACAAAATTGTCATATTAGACTGGTAACCTTGTACTTGTAAATTCATGAGGAGTTGTGATGTTAGGATGAAAAAATTAGTTAAAAGTATTGCGACAATCGCACTAGTTGTTTCGGGAGCCGTTACGTTGGCTACCACGACAGCCGCCGCTGATAGTACCGATGCAACAACTGATCCCACGACAGAGACAACTGCACCAGCTGCGACTAAGAATACGACGTTCAAATCCGTTTACAAGGTTGCTAAGGCCCACTTAGGTGCCTCATACGTCTACGGTGCCGTTGGACCAAACGTCTTTGACTGCTCCGGCTTTACCAGCTACATCTACCGGAAGGGTGCTAACGTAACCTTACCACGGACCGCTCAAGCGCAATTCAACGCTTACAAGCACGTGAAGTACGCCAACATCAAGAAGGGTGACTTAGTCTTCTTCGGTGGCAGCAAGTACTCGATTTCTCACGTCGGCATGTACATTGGTAAGGGTAAGATGATCGATGCACAAAACCGTGGTGTGGTTCGCGAAGCCGTTCACGCCCCATGGTGGCACGCCGTTGGTTATGCCCGGGTAGATACGACGAGCAACAACTAACTCCTAACGTTCTCATGAATAAATAGATCGGAAAAACCTCGAAACGTTGCGCATTAGCAGATGGCTAGTGGCAACGTTTTTTTGTGATTCAAAAACGGGTCCGCACTGTCGGCCGGTCCCCGTTTTGAGTTTCCATTTAGTTCTTAGCGCCTTGGTAACGCATGGTCTTATGCTGGATTCCCGCTTCTTCAAACGGTTCCCCTAGCGCGACAAAACCAAGTTCCTGGTAAAATGCGAGGGCGGTCAACTGGGCGTCCAGTTCGATGCGCGCCACGTCCGACTTCTGCGCGTCGGCGATAATCTGCTTGATAAGCGTCCCGGCGTACCCCTGATGGCGCGCAGTGGCCACCGTGGCGACCCGCTGGATCTTGACCCGGTTACCGGCCAACATATCGATTCGCGCCGTTGTCACGGGGTGGTCGTCCACGTACCCCACGTAATGCATCTTATCTTCATCGGTCCCGTCGAGTTCATCGTGGGGATCGATCCCCTGTTCGTCAATAAATACCTGGCGTCGAATTCCAACGGCGTCTTGGTAACAGGGATTCTGGGTCCCCCATGCCATGCGACATTCCATACTGTCAGCTCCGTTTCCTAATCTTTTTGATTGTAACTCAGGACCTGAATGTCCTGAGCGGTCAACCGTAGCTTCGTTAAGCTCCCGTTAGCGGGACGGACACTCAGGTCGTACTTCCCCTGGCCATAGCGTTCCATCAAGCTCAGTAACGTGTTGCCATGACTAATCAGTAAGACGTTATCGCCATCGTGAAGCACCGGATTGTGCCGAATCAGGTCAAACCCCTGGTCCACTCGTTGCCAGTATTCCGCATTATCCTCGGCTTGATGAAACGGGTCAGCGGCCTTCAAGAAGTCTTTAGCCTGACCAATGGAATACTTGGCTTCAATGGCCTTAAACGTCGGCACGCCGTGGGGCGCACCGGCTACGTACCAGGCTTGCGCCATATCGGTCCCCTCGTAATACCCGTAAAATTCTTCTCTAAAGAACGGGGCCGTCACAAGCTTGGGCGCCGAAGCGTTGGCCGCGATAATGGTCTGTGCCGTTTGTTCGGCTCGGGTGGTGTCACTACAGTAGGCCGCCGCAAACGACACGTCCTTAAGTCGCTGACCAGCCTGTCGAGCATCTGCCAGCCCCGCCTCGGTCAACGGCGAGTTACTCCAACCCTGTAACTTATTATAAATATTGAAATAGGTTTGCCCGTGCCGCACCACGTACAGCGTGATTCCTTTATCCATAACGTCTTCACACCTTTCGTCTAAACTTACCTCTAGTGTACCAAATAACCCCACCAAAGCGGTTACATTTTGGCAGTTGACTTAAAGTTTTCCTAAACTTCCCCCTAGAACTAGGCTGACCTGGAAGTTCTTTGCTAGGATAAGTAAAATGGTTCCCCGTAGTTTGCCAGTTCAGGGGGCAAATTATGGTAGAATAGGGCTATTATTCCGGCGAGAACCCGCGTTTATTCTGAAAGTTCTCGTCACCTAGTCTGTTTCCGAGCCCGTCTCGGCCCATTATTATCCTGATACGAAGGAGCAATTATCGTGGAACGTTTCAAAAAGATTTGGGCCCGAACCGGGACTAGAATGGGCTTCGTGGCCCTCCTAGTTATCCTGTTTTGGCTAAAGACCCTCGTCGCCTACTTTGTCGACTTCAACTTGAACCTCAGTGATCCCTTTCAATTTCTGATCCTCCTGTTGAATCCGCTGGCGACGACGCTCCTACTCTTCGGACTCGCCTTATACTTTAAACGTGCCCGTTTTTTCTATCCCTTTTTATTTTTAATCGACATTCTCAACACGTTACTCCTCTACATCAACGTGATCTACTTTCGAGAATTCACCGACTTCATGACCGTGAGCACCATGTTGGGCTACTCCAAGGTCGATCAAGGCCTGTCCGGTAGTTCGCTGGCCCTCACCTCACCGCACGACATTCTTTACTGGTTAGATCTGGTTGTCGTGTTGGCCTTACTCGCGACCCGGCGCATCTACATCGATCCACGCCCCGTCAACAAACGGGTGGGGTTAGCCGTCACGTCCCTGGCCATGCTGCTATTTGCAGGAAACCTCACGTTGGGGGAAATGGACCGGCCGCAACTACTGACCCGGACCTTCGACCGGACCTACGTGGTCAAATACTTGGGGTTAGACGCCTTTACCGTCTATGACGGCATTAAGACCCAACACACCAGCGAAGTCCGCTCACACGCCAAGAAATCCGAGCTAGACGGCATCTTGAAGTTCGTGCACCAAAACTACGCCGCTCCGGACAAAAAGCTCTACGGCGTTGCCAAGGGCAAGAACGTCATTGTCTTGCACCTGGAGAGTTTCCAACAGTTCTTGCTGAACCGTAAGGTCAACGGTCAGGAAGTCACGCCATTTCTGAATAAGCTCTACAATAGTCGCTCGACCTATAGTTTTGACAACTTCTTCCACGAGGTCGGCCAAGGGAAAACCTCCGACGCCGAAACCATGCTAGAGACCGGGACGTTCGGCCTATCGCAAGGTTCGTTATTTACCCAGTTAGGCAACGACAACACCTTCCAGGCGGCCCCCGCCATCTTTGACCAGTCCGGCTACACCACGGCGGTCTTCCACGGGAACGTGGCCAGCTTCTGGAACCGCAGTAACACCTACAAGAACCTGGGTTACCAGTACTTCTTCGATGCCAGTTATTACGATACCTCCGGGGATAAGTCTCTGGGGTACGGGTTAAAGGACAAATTACTGTTCAACGATTCCGTCAAATATCTCCAACACCTGCAACAACCGTTTTACGTCAAATACCTAACCGTTACCAATCACTTCCCGTACACGCTGGATAGTGAGGATTCCAGCTTCAAGACGCCGAATACCGGTGATAAGACGGTCGACAACTACTTTAAGACTGCCCATTACCTGGACCAATCCGTTAAGGAATTCTACCACTACCTCAAGAAATCGGGGCTAGCCAAGAACTCGATCATCATGCTTTACGGGGACCATTATGGGATTTCCAACTCGTCGAACAAGGCCTTAGCGAAAGTCTTAGGCGTTAATCCCGATGATTGGGACGATTACGATAACGCTCAGCTTCAACGGGTGCCACTGATGTTTAACATGCCGGGCTACACCCACGGCAAGGTGGAACACCAGTACGGTGGTGAAATCGACGTTCTCCCGACCCTGCTCCACTTGATGGGCATCAGTTCCAAGAAGTACCTGCAGTTTGGAACCGATCTGTTCTCTAAGGAACACAACCAGGTGGTGGCCTTCCGAAACCGCGATTGGGAGAGTCCCGACTATACGTCGGTCGATGGCACCATCTACAGCAATAAAACCGGTGAAGAATTGCACCCGACCGGCAAGCAAAAGACGGCCATCGAAAAGATGCAAAAACACGTCAACGAGGCCTTAAGCTATTCGGACTCGTTGAACCAAAAGAACCTCCTGCGTTTCTACCACCCAAAGGGCTTTAAAGCCGTTGACCCGAACGACTATAACTACGCCGACGGGTTGGAAAAGGCCGAGAAGCTCGAAGACAAGCTGGGCTTGAAGTCCACCAGCCTCTTCTCGCGCAACGGGAACAAATCCACGCAGCAGTGGTACAGTACCGACGCACCGGAACTGAATCACAAGGAAACCGATTCGAACCGCATCAAGATTACCAACCAAGACGATACCAGCGGTAAGTAATCACGTAAAACACCATCCCAATTCTGGAAGACCTTCCAGTACCGGGATGGTGTTTTTGGTTTTATAATTAAGTTACGATTAATATCATTTCAGCTAAAGCTGTCACCTGGAGGTGAGCAGGGGCTGGAACGCTTGCGGGCACGATTTTGAACCTCGCTAAACCCGCGAGTTTCAAAACTCGACCTTATCCTAAGTCGACAAAAGATGTCAACTAAGGATAATTTCGCTGGCTGAGCCCCTGCTCACCTCCAGGCTGCACCGTCAAATGATCAAATTTAAAACTGCTCTGAGCGTAACATCGTCCAACCTTAGCTATTCTTGTCTTGATTGCCTGACAACCTAGCATAGAACTCAACCGCACGACGCAACCTTCACTTCACAGCGATCACCGGTTAACCTTCTCGCAATGAGGTACTGTGAATCGGGCCCCGTTTATCCGGGAAGTATGCCGCCATGATCTGGTGCACCGCGATTGGGGCCTCACCATAACCCGTGGCAATCAGCGGTTGCTTACCGGTGTACGTGGCGCCATCCCCAATCGCAAAAACGCCCGGCACGCTGGTCATCATGGTTGAATCGACCGCAATCAAACGCCGATCCCGCTCAAAGGCTAGATCCCAGCCCTCGATCACGTGGTAGTCGGACGTGAAACCGTAACTGATCAGCAGTTTATCGACAATCACGTGTTCTTCGGTATCGGCCCCAACCGTCTTGATGGTCACGTCCACCGCACCGTCGGCCGTAGGAGCGAGGTTGCGGATCAGGTACGGGGTCTTCACCGTCACGCTGGATTGGTGCAACACGTCAACCATGTGCTCCAACCCGCGAAAGGTGTTGCGCCGGTGTAACAAAGTCACCGACTCGGCGACCGATTCCAGCATCAGGGCTTGGTCAATGGCCGAGTCGCCCCCACCAGCCACCAAGACCCGCTGCCCGCGGAACTGTTCCTTATCGGGAACACTATAGCTCACCTGCCCACGAGCGATGAAGTCATCGACGTTTGGTACGTTCAAGGGCCGCGGCGCAAAGGCTCCGTTACCCACCGCCACGATCACGGTTTTACTGTGGGTGATTCCCTTGGGCGTGGTGATTGCAAATCCCTCGACGATCCGTTGAAGATTGGTGACCGGCGTCCCCGTTTGAATAGTCAGGGGAAATTGGGCCAACTGTTGCCGTTGAGCCGTGATCAGATCTCGCCCCTGAATGGCGGGATACCCGGCAACGTCGAGGATGGTCTTTTCGGGGTACAACGCGTTCACCTGGCCCCCCAGGTCGGCTAGGCTTTCCACCAAATGGGTCTTGGCGTTGCGCATTCCCGCGTAAAAGGCGGCAAACATCCCCACGGGGCCGCCCCCAATAATTGTGATATCGTACGTTTCAGTCATGTTGATCACTCCATTTTTTAAATTTAATTGAAAGGAAGTCTGAGTATGCATCGTGCTCGCTGGATTAGTCTGGGAATTAGTCTTCTCATCGTGCTGGGCTTGACGGGCGCGTGGGCGGCCCATCATCGGGCCCTGCACCAGCTGCGCGTCCCCCAGACCGGTACGGCGACCCTGTTATTACCGGGAGACGGTGGCAACTGGCTTTCGTTACGGAGCATGACGCTCACCTTAAGCCAACCCCACGTGGCCACCCATAGTTTGACCGCTCACGTGGCTACTAACGGTCACGTTAGCTGGGAACAGCTACGTTCCGTCCGGGCCAATAACCCCATTATTCCCGTCCTATTCGCGGATAATACGCACCCCCAACGGGAAGCCCGCCAACTGGTCGGCGTCCTCAACGACTTAGCCACGCGTTACCACATCACACACGTGAACTTCGTGGGCCATTCGTCGGGTGGGACCATCGCTTTGGCCTACCTGAACTTATCCCGACAAGCTCCCGTGACCGTCATGCACCTGGTATGCATCGGTGCCGATTTTCCCGGAATTGTCCCACTAACCCGGCATTATCCCCAACTCAAGGTTTTAAACCTGGCGGGCATGATCGATGCGGTGCCTAACGACGGTGAGGTCCCGTTAACCGATGCCCGCCAGCTTGCCCCGTTGGTTCGCGGGCACGTTGCCAGTTACCGGTTCAAAATCATACACGGCCACCTGTGGCAGGTGGAGCACTCCTTGTTACACGAGAGTGGTCCGGTCGACAGAGAAGTCGCAACGTTTCTTTATCGGCCCAACTGAGTCGCCTTTAAAATTCGTTGTCCCTGTAAGGTCCGAGCCTCCCGCAAGCCAGCATTGACCAGCACGTAGATGGCCAACCACCCGATGGCAATCAGGACCCACTGCTGCAAGTAAAGCATGTCCAGCACCGCGAACGGGGCGTTCCAATCCCACGCGGCGTGCAGCAGGATGGCTAGCAGGTAGAACCGTAAAAACTTCGGGGCTACCATGTTACTCCCCGTGACGGGTTGATGGCGGTCTTTGGCTAAAATAATTGCCGCGCCCATGATTGCTGACCAGATGGTGTGGGTGCCGATGGCTTGCCAACTGCGCATTAGCAGCGTGACCAACCCGTATTGGCCGGTGTAACCCGCCGTCTCGAAGACCGCGAACCCCGCACCGATGGCGGCCCCGACCAGTAACCCGTTAAAGATGTAGTTGAGCTGAAACCGGTTGATAAAAAAGGCAATGACCAGCATCTTGGCCGTTTCCTCGATGAATCCCACGATCAGTGCCGATTCCCAGGAAGTCCCGTTACCCGACGGAATCAGGGAGTACAGAATCATGGTTGCCACCAACGATAGGATGCCACCCACCAGAAAGATCGTTAACAGCTGGTAGACCGAAAGGTTCTGAAACACGTTCATTTCGAAAAACATAATCAGTAACGAAAACGGCACGGTCAACGACCCAATAAAGATCATTCCGGGTACCGCGTTATTGCTCCGAAAAACCAAAAAAAGCATGGCTAGCAAAACAAAGCTACTGCCCAAAACGGCAAACACTCGTGAAAACAGCCAGGGCTTGACCGGGGTCACGGAGACCGCCTCCAGTGAGGGTGTGGTGTTACGGGTTCCCACGATAAACAGGGATTCGGCGTCGTCGCGGTTGTGGGCCTTGAAGACCTCCGAGAACATGGCAAACAGATGAATCTCCACCACCTTATTCTCACCGGTCCATTCGTTCATTTCCTTGGTGGCGTCGTCTAACAGATGATTATGATAATGAAACCGCCGTTTCAACGGCTTGACCGTTTCCTTATTCGCCATGGCCGATCCTCCTTTACGCTACCTTGGCCGTCACCGCAGCACGACCAAGGGCTAAAATAGTCCCCACCTATCTTACCGTGAAGTCTGCTCGCCTTCAACAAATGCCGCCGAGGGTTGCAGAATGTAACCCGTTACATTATAGTTAAGTTAGGCATTTAGCCGACTATGGATTACAGAGGGGATACACAATTATGGCAAAACGCAAAATGATTTTGGACCTAGATACTGGGATCGATGACTCCTTAGCCATCGCCTACGCCTTGGGGGCCCCGGATGTTGATTTAATCGGGATCATGGGTTCTTACGGGAACGTCTACGTTGAAGACGGTGCCAAGAACGCCTTAAAAATTTTGGAATTATTAGGTCACACTGACATTCCCGTTTACGTTGGGGAAAGTCACTCTTCTACCAGTGACCACTTTGACCGGATGCAAGTAAGTGCCAACATCCACGGAGAAAACGGGATTGGCCAAGTCGACCTCCCAGAACCTAAGCGGGCCATCGAAAAAGAATCCGCAGTGGACTTCTTGATCGACGCCACCCACAAATACGGTAAGGACTTAACCTTAGTCCCAACCGGTCCCATGACCAACCTGGCTGCCGCCTTAAAGAAGGCCCCAGAAATTGCCACGGAAATCGGTAACGTGACCTTCATGGGTGGCGCCTTAACCGTTCCGGGTAACGTGACCTTCGTTGCCGAAGCCAACATCAACCAGGATGCCGAAGCGGCTAACGCCGTTTTGACGAGTCCATTACACTCCACGATGGTCGGCTTAGACGTGACCTTACGGACCTTATTGACCCGCAAGGAAACCCAACAATGGCGTGATCTGGGCACTAAGTCCGGTGAAAAGTTTGCCGACATCGTCGACTACTACATCGAAGCCTACCGTCAATTCAACGATAACTTGGGTGGTTGTGCCTTACACGATCCATTGGCCGTTGGGGTTTCATTGGATCCTTCCTTCGTCCAAACGCTGGATCTCAACATGCTGGTCAAGTACGGTAAGGAAGATTACGGTCGGACCATCGGTGATGATAACCGGCTGAACGAACCCACTAACGTCAAGGTGGCCGTCCAAGTGGACGCTGACCGTTACTTAAAGACGTTCATGGACTACCTGACGAACCTCTTCAAGCAAAACTAATTTATCAACTCAGCTCGCCTATTGGCGATTTAAGTCAAAAAAATCCAGTTGGTCTTTGCGGCCACTGGATTTTTTGTGATCTGTTATTAATTTGCTAACCTAAACATTATGCTAGTTAGAATGAAGCAACCTGCCTCTAGGATGGCATTTAACCCTTCAAGCACCCCCTACTAACACAGCACGGGTGAACCTACTTCACGTTAAAGTTCTTCACCATGTTTGTGACCGCTTCATTGGCGTACTGCGTGGCCACCTGTTCCTTTTGGGCCTGCGTGGCATCGATCGAGTCAAACGCCTTTAAGTACTTCTTGTACATCGTTGGTTTTACGTACTTGGTCGCGTAAGCCTGGGCCGGACTGGTCTTAGTCCGGGTGTACGTATACGTCGTCCCACTGGTGCCTAAACGTCGGTTAGCCTTGGTCCCAGTCAGCTTAGCACTGAATTTATTCGTGGACTTCTTGGTTAATTTGAACGTGTAGGTCTTCTTGGACACCGACGTGGTGGTCTTGTCACCCGTCTGCTTAAAGTTCAACAACCGGTATTTGGTGGTCAAAACCTTGTTGTTCTTACTCATCTTCAGTGACGTGATTGTCCCGTACTTGATACTAGGGTCACTGCCAAAATCACCCATGACCAGAATCGGGGCCGTTTTTTTACTATTTGTCGTGGATTGGATTGTGGCAAAGTGGAAGGCGCTCTTCGCCTTAGCACTCTTGTAATATCTTTGAAGATCTTGATTCACAAACTTAGGGGTTGATTTGGCACTAGCCACACTAGGCGTTAACACGCCCCCCATGGTGCCCGCAACTAACATAGTCATTCCGATCTTCGCCCATAAACGCATCTCATTTTCCTCCTTAAGTAACGTAACTGTTTTATTTAGTGTGCCACATTCGACCCGCCTTCTCAGTTAAGGTGTTTCATTAATTGATAGCGTCTTCAAAGACCTGCTGTAAATAGGTGGCCACCCCGGCCGCATTATTTTCCGTTGGCGTTTGATGGTTCGCCGCGGCCTTGACCTCAGGCTGTCCGTTTAACATGGCGACCCCGTCACCAGCCGCCTTGATCATACCCAGATCATTTTCCGCGTCCCCAAAGGCCATTAGGTTACTAAAGTTCCAGCCAAAGTGCGTCAATAACTGACCTAAGCCCACGGCCTTATCCATGTCGGCCGCTAAAAATTCCAAAATTTTCGGCTGTGACCGCACTACGTGGTACTGCTGCTTCAGGTCCGGCGTTAGGGTTGCTACGACCTGATCCAAGACGGCGGCGTCCGTGGCCATGACCGCCTTGCTGTAGAGATGATCCGGCAGATCGGCAAAATTCGTGGGTGTGAAGGCCATCGGTGCCTTGAGCATCTGCTGGTACACGGACGGTTTTAAATCGGCAATCGGATAAACCTGTTCAAAATCCAAAATATCTAACGGGTACCCGTTGGCCGACGCAAACGCGTGTAACAGCTCAAAATCGCGGTGCTTCAACCCACTCTGAGCCAACGTTTCTTTGGTAACATTGTTCACCACTAAGGCCCCGTTAAAGGTAATCGTAAAGTCCCCCGGCGTCGTCAAGCCTAGTTGTTTAATGTACCCCCAAATCGCATTGATCGGTCGGCCGGTACACAGAACCACCTTCATCCCTGCCTGATGCAGGCGTTGTAAAGTGGCCACGTTCTCCTCACTAATCGTCTTATCGGTATTCAGTAACGTCTCGTCTAAATCGAGCGCAATCATCTTGATCATGGTCTAACCTCCAGTTAACCTCAGTTTACTCGTTACGATTTCAAAAGTGAACCTCTAGTCCAAAAGGTCCTGACGAATCAACCGCACAATCTGTTGGTTCTCCGGGAGGTTGGCGTGGTTAGCGTTGGCCCCACTCACGGTGATTTGGGTGAAGCTTTTGACCTGCTTTTGAAAGATGTACTTGCCCCGATCGACACTGTCAAACGGCACGATACCGTCACCGGTATATGACTGACTGCCGGCGAGTGAATAGACAACTAGGTCTTTGGACAGGTGTTGTCGACCAGCCACCAGTTGGGTAAACATCGGCGTATCCACCTTGGGATTGGCCTCTTCCAGGTTGAACGGCGACGCGATGGTCATCAACCGGTCGGCATGCGCCCCGGTTTTCGCCATCGCGTTTTCCATGAACAACGTCAAGATCAAGCCGCCGTTGGAATGCCCCATGGCCGAAAAGTGGTTAAAGTGATAGGTCTTCTGCAAGGCTCGAAACGCAATCGTAAACCACGCCGCCTGTTTACGAATATTCGTCAACCCATCGGCGCGGTTCTGGAAGCCAATGACAATAAATGGCTGCCGATCCCCCCGACGAATGGCCCCACTGTAGACTAATTGATTGTTGGTTTTAACCTCGACGCGTAGTAGGCTGTGCTGGGTCTTGGTCTGGGTGTTCAGTTCCTTGACCAGCTGATTGAACCGGTTCTGCGTGGCACTGGACCCCGGCACCAAGATCACCGGCGCCATGGCACTACGGTAAGTGGCCCGGGCGGCGCGAATTTGCTGCGAGTGCCAACACAGGCCCGGCACACTGAGTAAGCAAATCAAGGCGAGAATAATCCCTAAGCTCCAATAATGGTTAAAGCTTCGCATCACTGATGGCCTCCTCGTGAACGCGTTGTTCCGCAATGGCCGCCCACTTCACAAACGGGTAGTAGATGGCCGTACTTAGGACTAGATTGATGCTGGCTAACCCTAACGCCGATAAAGCACCCCCGGTTCCCAGATAGCTGATCAGCGGACCAGGCGTCCCCACGGCAAACGCATACGCCGAAGCGGGCACCCAGTGGAGGGCTAAACACAGACTGCTCAACGACAGACAGGCCGCCGGCGCCAGTAAGAACGGCAGCCACAAAATGGGACTCAGGATTACGGGTAAGCCGACTAAAAGTGGCGCATTAAAATTCCCCAACACGGGAAGGACGCTGAGCCACCCGATGTGCCGTTGCGTGGCGTTGTGGGTCACCAAAAAGATGGCCACCAGTAGCCCTAAGGTCATCCCCGTTCCCCCCATGTTGGCGTACGGTTGTAAGATCGTCTGACCGGTCAGCGGATGGGGTAAGCGCCAGCTGTTCGTCTCCAAGACCGTCGCCAGGTTCTGGGCGGCCATTGCGGCTTGTTGCGGGGTACTCGGTAGTGGACTCAAAACCCCTAACCAGGCCAAGCCCCCGTTTAGCACACTAACGCCTAAGAGGGATCCCCAACCACTCGCTCCAGTCAGCGGCCCGCGCAACCACGCGGTTAATCCGGTCGTTGACCCCAGCGGCGCGCGCATGAGCCACAATACCCCCAGCAATGCCGTCAACAAGACCCCCAGGGTGCCTAACGTTAGTGGACGAATCACGACATCACTCGGTTGCGACCACCGTTTGACGCTCCAACCATACAGGTTGCCAATAAGCAACCCGATTGCGATTCCTAGGGCCAAGCCCGTCAAACCTAAGTTCATCGCCGTCCAGTCGAGGGGCCGACCAGCCCGCAAGGTGGCCGGATTGACGTTCAAAAATTGCAGGGCCAGGACCGCTAAGCCGCCGCCCATCAACCGATCACTGGTTTGGCGCGTCACGCGGGCGATCAATAAATAGCTGACGGCAAACGCCACACCCAAAACGGCCAAGCCCAACGCACCGGTCTGAACCAGCAAGACTCCCTGCTGTAAGCGAGTCCGTCGCAACAACCAAGACGTCACGTGGAGGGTCTGGTAATAGTAGCCCGTGGATTCCAACCAACTACGGTTAACCAGGTCGGCTAAGGTCCCCACCAAGACCAACGGAAAGACCAGGCGTAGCGCCGTCATGACCACCCGGACCTGTTGCCGTTTACGCCAGCATAGTTCCCTCGCAATGGCCCACTGGCCGAATCGACTCACTTGTTTTGCCATGCACCGCCACCCCCATCGCCTTCGATTGTAACCCGTCAGTCGGGGACAACCTTCCTCGAAACGATTGGTTAGGGTGGTCACTCCTCAAACGTGGCTAACCACGCGTCAATCTGATCTAAAACAACCGGCGCCGCATTGGTCCGTGTCGTTTGTTGATCCGCGATGGCGCGGACTTCGGGTGCCGCATTCGCCACCGCAATCCCCTGACCGGCCCACCGTAACAGGGCCAAATCATTGCCGGAATCCCCAAAGGCCGCCACCTGTTCTCGCGATACCCGCCAGTCTTGGGCTAACGCTTGGACGGCCGTGGCCTTATTAACCCCCGGTAGCGACACGTTTAAACCGCCCAGCCCACTGCTGGTCGCCACCAGCCGCCCCGCAAATTCTCGGTTAAAGGCTGCGACTTGGGGGGCAACGTCGCTGTGGTGCCAGGTCACGTCCAATTTAAGAATGGGGACGGTGACCCGGCCCAACTGAGCAACGTGAGTCAGACTGGGATAGAAGGCTTGAGACGCGCGGAACCGGTCACCGGTCGCCGGCAATTCCGTGTACGCCCGCGTCACGCCACAACTAATCAGAAAGTTGCCCGTGAAGCTCGGTGCCGTTTGCATCCAGGCCACCGCCGTGCGGACCAGCTCAGCCGGAATCGGCCGCGTTTGGCAAATCGTTCCCCGCCCCGTAGCCGTCAACGCGCCGTCCTCAACCACGTAGGTCAGCTGGGCCGCTTCCTGCAGCCCACCAAATAAGGCCTGCACGTGATTGAGCGGGTCACCGGTCGCCACCACCAAGCGGCTCCCATGGCGAGTCAACGCGCGTAACGTGCGGTCCAAGCGCGCGTGATCGTAGGTGCCCCGTGGGTCCAAAAAAGTGCCGTCTAAGTCCGTTGCAATGAGTCGTGGTAACATGATTTTTCAATCCCCCTCTGCGTCCATGAAAGTACTTTCAGCATACCGATTTCCCGTACGGGACGCAACGACTAACCCTTGCTTGACTCAGTTCCGCCAAAAAGGACCCTCGCGTGTAATGCCGCGAAGGTCCCTTGGTTAACCATTTGAATACTGTCTATAAAACGGGCTCGTTAATTTTCTTATTTCGGTAGGTCATGCAGACTCAGCAGTCCCCAGCCTAGCTAGCCATACTGCTAGATTTGTACGCATAATTCATTAGCGAGCGGGTTTCCGTGAATTCATTTTCATCATGAAGCACCACCGTAATGACCCGGTGCTTGCCACTCTTCTGGCCAGTCCCCACGAAGCAGTACCCTGCCAGCGGTGTGTACCCGGTCTTCAACCCGTCAACGTTCAACGACGCCTGGTAGTACTTCCGACCGGACAACAGATTATTGTAGTTGTAAAGCGATTGGCCATCGACACTCTTGGAGCCAATCTTTCCGTCGGTAACCACCCGGGGATAGTCGTTAATCAGGTGGCGTGAAATCGTCGCCACGTCCTTGGGCGAAACCAGATTGGCGTTAGCCGAACCGTAGTTGTACCCAAAGGCCTTAAGATCACTGTTTTCCAACCCGGATGCCGACACGAAGCTGGTATGCGTCAGCCCCCAGCTCTTGGCTTGGGCGTTCATCTTCTGGATGAATTTGGCGTTGCTCCCGGCCACCCATTGACCCAGCGCAATCGCCGCGTTGTTGGACGAATCAAGGTAGGCCGCGTAGTAGAGGCCTTGCACCGTGTACTTGTGACCGGACTTAAACTTAAAGCCCCCGCACGCGGCGTCGTTGCCCATCGCAACCAGGCCCTTACTGCTGGTGTCGACCACGTCGTTCCAGCTTCCCGACCCGCTGTTAACCTTCTGCAAGGTCAGGTAGAGGGTCATAATCTTAGAAACCGAGGCAATTGGCCGTGCCGTGTTGGCCGCCTTAGACCAAACGACCTTTCCGGTACTAGCATCCATCGCCACGGCACCCTTGGCGTACTTCAACCCAAACGGCGCAGTCCCCTTGGTCAAATAACCGTGCCAGATCCAGCCCTTAACGGAACCAGCCTTGTTGGTCACGTACAGGTAAATACCCTTCGAATTGCCGTGCTTCCACGTCGCCTGTTGCGTGGCATACCAAGTCGTGTTCGGATAGGTCTTCAGTGAGGCGACCTTGCGTGAATGGCCTTGCGTATACAAGGCGCCACTCGTGCTCTTCTTGTGATACGCCGTTTTCGTTAAGGTTTTCGACGAGACCGTTGTATACGTGGCCGCGTGCGCGGTTTGGGGATGGGTCAAGCCGACGCCCAGGGTCAGCGTGGCGACAAACGCCAAGGCCCCGAGCTTTAAATTACGAACTGTCATGTCATGAGTCCCTTCTAGTTTTGATAAGCTATTTCCAACCTAACACGTTCCCGTCGAAAACAACACGCCCACCAAGACTTTGTAATCCGCTTGTTGTGCGTGTCATCTTCTTGTAATCCACCCCTTGGCGGCATTTAGTTTTCTCACTTAATCTTCTGAATAAACAAACGGGGCGCGGTCCATTGGTCCGCACCCCGTTCACGCATAGGCTAATTAATCCAACGACTAATCGGCTCCTGCGGCAAATCTTAATAATTCATTTCCTTCGCGGCAAACGCGTGGGTCATCAACGACCGCGTTTCCGTAAATTCGTTCTCATCGTGGAGAACCACCGTGATGAGCCGGTGCTTATCGTGGCGAACGGCCGTCCCCACAAAACAGTAGCCCGCCAACGGCGTGTATCCGGTCTTCAACCCGTCCACGTTTAACGACGCTCGGTAGTATTTCCGTCCCGGCAGCAGGTTGTTGTAGTTATAGCACAGCTGACCGTTCACGGTTTTCGACCCAATCTTTCCGTCCACCACGACCCGCGGATACTTGGTGATCAAATGGCGGGCCACGATGGCCAGATCCTTAGGCGATACTTCATTGGCATTGGCCGTGCCATAAGCGTAGCCGTACCGCCGAAGATCGCTATTTTCCAGTCCGGAAGCGGACACGTACTTGGCATGACTAAGGTGCCAAGCCTTCGCCTGCGCGTTCATCTGCCGAATAAACTTTCCGTTACTGCCGGCGACCCACTTACCCAGGGCAATGGCCGCGTTATTCGAGGAGTCCAAGTAGGCGGCGTAGTAAAGTTCCTTGACCGTGTATTTATGATGGACCTTGAACCGAAAGCCCCCGACCGAGGAATTCTTCCCCATGGCAATCAAGCCCTTACTGTTGGTCTTCACGATACTGTGCCAACTACCAGACTTACTGTGCACCTTTTTGAGCGTCAAGTAGAGGGTCATAATCTTACTGGTCGACGCGATTGGCCGTGCCGTATTGGCGTTTTTGGCCCAAACGACCTTTCCGGTATTGGCATCTAACGCCACGGCTCCCTTCGCGTATTTCAAGTGAAAGGCCGCTTTACCGGTCTTCAGATAACCGCGCCAGACCCAGCCCTTCACGGACCGACTCGCGTTAGCCACGTACAGATAAACGCCTTTAGATTTACCGTGCTTGAGCGTGGCCTTTTGTGTGGCGTACCAAGTCGTGTGCGGGTAAGCCCGCAGACTGGCAACTCGCTTCGTGTGTGTCCGGTTATAGAGCGCACCCTGTTGTCCCTTTCGGTGATAGGCGTGTTTGGCCACCTTCTGCGTTGCGACCGTCTGGTACGATGCGGCCTGCGCCTGGAGCGGTTGCCCGCTACCCAATCCTATGCCGGCGACTAAAACTGCCCCGTAACCGACTAACTTCAACTGCCAACTTTGCATGACCCGAAATCCTTCTTTACATTCTAAATTATGGGCGACTAATCCATTGGCTGATTAACCAAAACATCTAATTATTCGACCATTTATCAGTTTACCACTTGGGGCAACTGACGCCAAAGCTCTTAATTGGTCTGGACCGTTTGTCGGGTCACACTGTTTTTCATCAGGACCGTTTCTCATCTCAACAGCTAAAACCTTGGTTACGATTGTCCCCCGTTAGCGGTTGCATTTTCCCCAGAGAATGGTTACGCTAAGAGTAATTTAAATCCGACTGGGGTGCCCGTATGGCTGAGATCAAACCCATTGAACCTGCTCTGGACAATTCCAGCGAAGGGACGGTGACTTATCAAGCAATTGGCCCCCACTATCAATTTAGTGGGGGCTTTTCACCTTCGGACACCTCAGCGGCAAAATTGAGGAGGAGACAATTTTATGGCACGTTGGCACGTTAAGGATATTATTCTAGTCACGATTTTAGCAATTTTTATGGGGGTTATTTTCTGGGTAACCGGCCCCCTCTACACCGTTTTAGGGGCAGCTCTCGCCCCATTTGGTCTACAACCCATGGCTAACGACTTACTGTTAGGTCTGTGGTGCATGGCCGGTCCACTGGCCGGATTCGTCATTCGCATTCCCGGCGCCGCAACGTTAGGTGAACTCTTGGGCTCCGTCGTCGAGATGTTTCTCGGCGGGATGTGGGGCGCCGCAACCCTGATTTCCGGGGTCGTTCAAGGCGTCGGGTCCGAATTAGGATTCGTCCTCACGGGATACAAACGCTACAACTGGTTGACCCTGGTACTGAGCGCCCTCACCACCACGTTAGTGACCTTTGGGTGGGACTTCTTCCGTAGTGGGTACAACAAGTACCAATTCGGTTTCATGATGGTTCTACTCATTACCCGTTTCATTTCTGTCTTTGTCTTCGGGGGCGTCTTGACCAAACTCATCACTAACTTGTTGAGTCGGGCCCACGTTTTGTCCCCACGCGCAAACGCTTAGTACTGGAGGAACCTATTTGGCGACCGTCACCATTCAAAACTTAACTTATGCCCCGACCCATCAAGCCCCCGTCTTACGGGATCTCACGGCCACCTTTTCCGGTGGTCGCTTTTCCCTTTTAACCGGTCCGTCCGGTAGCGGGAAAACAACGCTTTTACGCTTCATTGCGGGCTTAACGCCGTTACCAACTACCGCGCAAATCACCTTCGACGGGCAAACACTCGCCGACCAACAACCCACGCAACGGTCCCGCACCGTTGCGCTGCTCTTTCAAGAACCCAGCACGCAGTTTACCATGAATACCGTAGCCAACGAACTGCGGTTCGCCCTGGAAAATCAGCAGGTCGCGCCCGCCGACATGGCCGCTAAGATTACGGCCGCCTTAGACTTCGTGGGGATTGCTAACCTACGTGACCGGTCTTTGATGCAACTGTCCGGCGGCGAACAGCAGAAGGTTGCGCTCGCCATCATCGTGGCCATGGACAGCGACGTGATTTTACTGGACGAACCCTTCGCCAGCATCGACCCGGCCACCCGACAAACGTTGCTCACGCGGCTGGTTCAACTCTGTCACGACCGCAACAAAACCATCATTCTGGCCGACCACGACCTGAGTGGTTATGCCAAGTGGGTCGACCATTTAACGGTGCTCCACAACGGACAACTAACCACCCTTTCGGCAACGGCCACGCAAGAACGCCTGTCCGCCTTTACGCCGGAACGGTTACAGTTGACTCACGTCCAACTACCGGACGCGACCACCAAAAGTTGCTTACAGGGACACCAATTTGGGCTCACACGGAACGACCGGGTACTGATTCGCCCGCAAGACCTGCCCTTACTCACGCATAAGTTGACCCTCATTACGGGGCCTAATGGGAGTGGTAAGTCAACCTTTTTCCGGGCGCTCGTCCGCTTAGGCACCTACCAAGGCACGTTAACGTACCAGGGAAAAGACATTCACCGGTTACGTCGGCGCGCCTATGCTCGTCACGTCAGCCTGATGTTTCAAGCCGCCACGGCCCAATTTCTCAACGTCACGGTCGCCGAAGAGCTGGCCCTGTCTCAGAAATACGGCAACACGACGTACTTCACACCCGACCGGATTCAAGCTGCCCTCGACCAGCTCAACCTGACCGGTCGCGATCAGCAAATCATCTATTCACTCAGCAGCGGGCAACAGAAAAAACTGCAACTTCTATGTATGCTGATCATGGCCCCGGACGTGTTACTCCTCGACGAACCCCTCAAAGGTCTCGATTTGCAATCCGTCCAAGCGGCCCTGGAGCTTTTGACCACCACCCAACGGGCGCTCCACCTGACGCTGGTAATGATCAGTCACCAGCTCGGCGGACTCAACGACTACGTGGACTATCACTTGGCGTTGACCCACCAACAATTTGTCTATCAGGAGGCGACATCGTGAATCCCACGTTAAAATTAGCCGTCATCGTCCTAATTGCCTTGGAGGTCTCGTTCACCCAGGTCTGGGCGGTCAACGTCGCTTTGATTGTGATTGGGCTGATTATTTTATTAGTCGCCCATATTCGGCTCCGGACACTGCTGTGGTTGACGGTCGTTCCCCTCTTCTTTGCCAGCGCGCTGGTCTGGTCGCTGATGCTCCGGGGGAACGCGACGTCCCACTTCTTAATCGTTCTGTTCACCCGGATGTTCGTTTACGTCTACCTTGGGGCGACCTTTACGCAAACCACGGCTCCCCTCGAGCTGACCCGGTCGCTCGAGCAAAACGCCAAGTTGCCTTCAAAATTTGCTTACGGCTTTCTGGCCGCCTTCAACCTGTTTCCGAAGATTCGTGCGGAGGTCGCCACCGTGCGTGCCGCCGCTTTGATGCGGGGTCAGGTGCTCCACGTCTGGTCACCTCAACTGTACTTTAAAGTCATTTTAACGGCCATGACCTGGTCCGAACAACTGGCTGACGCCATGACCTCACACGGTTACGTGGAGGGGGCTCCGCGGACTTACGCACTAACCATCCCCCTGAAGCCCCGTGACTGGGTCTACTTTACCGGCAGCTTGGTCTTAGTCCAAGTTGGACTCTTCCTGGGTCTGCCCTAACTCGAAAGGAGTTTTTTGATGTTTACCGATGATGCCCATACCGCCGCCTTAGCGAGCTGGAACGCCTCCAAGCACCACCCATTCATTCAAGCCCTTCAGGCCGGAACCTTGCCGTTAAGCACGTTTCGGTACTATCTGATTCAAGATCATTATTATCTGCAAGAATTCGCTAAAGTCCACGAACTGGCCGCGCAGCAAACGACCGATGCCGCCGCGGCTGCCCAACTACGTGCCGGTGCGCAGAGCTTGGAAGACGGCGAAGTCGCTAACCGCCAAACGTTCTATCACGAACTCAACATCACGCCGGCCGAAATTGCGGCAACCCCGATGGCTCCCACAAATTACGCCTATACCAGTCATCTGTACCGGATGCTGGTGACGGCGGGAACGCCCGGGGCCATTGCGGGATTGTTACCATGCTACTGGTTATACGCCGAGATTGGGGCCCAATTAGCTCGGTCCGGATCACCCGTTCCAATCTACCAAACCTGGATTGATACCTACACTGCCACCGACTATACCGACGCCATGACCGCCCAGCTCGCACTGACTAACCGGGTCGCCACCCCGGCAAACACGCCAGCACTCCTGGCGGCCTTTCAAAAGAGTAGCTGGTACGAGTTGCACTTCTGGCAAATGGCGTTAGACCACGAAGACTGGCGCCTCTAACCTAACGGAAGCGTCCCATTGTTCAAGTCGGCCGGCTTGCCCTATAATGGACTTACACCGATAGAGAAAGTGGTGAGTCCGTTGAAAAAGTTACGGCAAGTATCATTCTTAGACTTCTTTGGGTTCTTAGCCCTAATCTTGGGCTTGATGATCGAGGGTTACGCGCTAATCAACCGTCCCGGGACGACCGTTAGTGGTGACGATATGTTTGGTGGCGCCGTTGTGCTGGCCCTCGCCACAGCGTTTCTTCACGACCGCTCGTTCGGACTGCGCTTAAGTCTGATTGGCCTAAGTACCCTGGGCGTTGGCTATTTCGTCTTCAGCCATACCCAGGCGTGGTTGTGGACCATCTTGCTCGCCATTGCGGTGGCGGTTTTCCTGATTTTTTGTTTTGGTCTCAGTCGCGACGTCCGGCAAAACCACAGCAACTGGCCCCAATTTTAAGCTTAATGACAACCGCTGTGACTTGCGAGTCACAGTTTTTTTGTGCCAAAAGAAAACAGGCCAACCGAAGTTGACCTGCTTCCCTGCTTGATAAACTACAAAAGACTGTAGTCATGTAATCATTATGATTACCGATATTTAAAGAAAACCTTACCGGTGTCCCGGTTCCAGATTAGTCCGCAGGAGACTGCGGCGCGACCCGCGCGTACGACGGGTGGTTGGGCCGGGAATGTATTTGCGATTGTGGGGTGAAACCCTTGCCCATCAAAAACCATGACAGACCGCTGACAACGGCCAGCATCACAATGGCGATTCCCAGGCCGGTAATTACCCGTTGTAAATTCATGTTGCCACCTCATTTAAGTCCTGTGTCGGAGCGGAAATTAAAAACTAGCTTCTAGCTTAACCGCCGAACGTCACAAAACCGTGACAGAATATCGAAATTTCGCTAACAGTTTCAAGACTGCGCGTTAACGGGTAATTGTCATATTGTTTTTTAGTTTACGCAATTTTACCGCAATCATCAAGTCAAAATCAAAACTTTTACCGTTTGGAAGGACTTATTGCGCCCCTTTGACCAAACTTTAGTATAATAAAAGGTGAGCAGCAAGTAGGATTATCATTTGGAGGGATTATGAATGAGTCAAGAATTAAGTAGTCTGGCTGAAGCAATCATCGCCTACCAAAAGAAATACGATAAGACCGACGGCGAGATGGCCTATGGTTCCCGCCTGACGGTTGAGAAGTTTCACGCCATCAAAACCGGTGAACTGCAACCCAATAGTGACGAACAAAGCGCGCTTCAAAGTTTAATCGCCAAGAAACCCCACTAAAACGCCATTAAAAACGGGTCCGAATGAAGGTTAACTTCAGCGGGCCCGTTTTTTTACGGTCAATTTTAACTGGTCTTAGCCTCAAACGCAGTCCAAGCCCGCCGGTAAGCGGCCGCCGTGTGCTCGTCAAACGCCACTAAGCACACCGTCACGTCCGGATGCGTGGCCAGCCAGGTCGCAATCGTTTGGGTCGCCACCTGGGCCGCCGCGTCCAACGGGTAACCGTAGACCCCCGTGCTAATCGACGGAAAGTCCACGCTGTGACAGCCCTTTTGCGCGGCTAAATCGAGGCTGTTGCGGTACGAGTTGGCTAATAATTGGGCTTCGCCGCGCGTCCCGCCGTGCCAGACTGGCCCCGGGGTATGGATGATCCACTTGGCTGGAAGTCGAAAGCCGGGCGTGACCTTGGCTTCCCCGGTCGCGCACCCGTTGAGGGGCACACAGGCCGCGAAGAGTTCCGGCCCCGCCGCACGATGGATCGCCCCATCAACCCCACCGCCCCCTAACAGGGTGGTGTTCGCGGCGTTGACGATGGCGTCCACGTGACTTTGCGTAATGTCACCTTGACTCACCTTAAACTTTGCCATGTCGTCACTCCTTTGACCAGGGCCACCGCCAGCGATGCGGTTTCGCCGCCGCTTTAGCCCCATCACGTTGTTTCAGTCGCTTCATTCCCTCCTTGTAAGGGTTAGCGTACAACGCGTTCAAGTTTAATTTTTGACTGGTTTCCTGAGACGCCGTGGTCCGGAACGGCCGCAGATCCGTGTGGCACTGGGGACACGTCTCATCTTGCGCCGTGACGGCCGTGCCACAATGCGGACAAAACTGTAAATTAGCTGTCATCTCGCTGGTCCTCCGTTGACTGTTGGTGCTGATGCTGCTGGTTGCGTTGCCGATTACGCCGTTGCGTTGCCGCCGCCTGCTTGGCAGCCGCTTGCTGCTGAGCAGCTAACCGTTCGGCGCGTTGTTGGGCGGCCAAGGCCTTTTGCTGGTCGGCCGCACGGCGTTTCGCCTGACTCCGATAGCTATAGAAGCTCCACAGCCCCACGGCGATAAACGCCACGAGAATCTGTAGTGGCACCTGCCACCAAACCACCTTTGTGGCAAAAAATAGATCATAGCCAATCAAGACTAACGACATGGCGCCAACCACGGAACATGTATCCCGTAGCCAACGTGGCCAAGTCTTCCAGTGCATGTCAGTCACCCCTTTAGGTTACAAATCGCCCTCGACCTTCAACTGGCGTTCGGTCAAGTAGGCGTCGAGGTAGCCAAAGGCCAACTCATCAACGTCTGCGACCTGATAAATCTTCCCCACCTGATCGAGTTGTCCGTCTTCGACCTGATGAAAGATAAAGCGTTTAGCCCCCACCTGGCTAGGGTACCCTAACAGATTGTCGCCATCGTGTAACTTCAGGCGAATCACGGTATGGAAAGCCGCGGCCTGGGTCAACCGGGCACTAAATTGGTCGACCGTGGCGTCGAAGAGGCGCTCGTCGTTTAAGACCGGCTGAATCTGATGCCGGTTGGCCCGGTTCAGTAACGTGAATAACCGCATGGTTTGCAAATAGTCGGACTGCAATAAGACCGCGTGCAGTTCACTAAGCCGCATCACCGTGTAGCCGCCGAACTGTCCGGTCATGTCCACCAAGCTAAGAATCACGGCGTTACGCGTTAACGTGTTGACCCGCCCCACAAAGAAGAGCTCCTGGTCGTGCTCGGGAATCAGGGCCACGAGGGCGTCCTGATCGACTAACCGCGCCAAAGTGTCACGGAGCTGATCCGGCGCCGTCACAACCTCGGCGTCCACATGCGTCATCTGCTGTAACCGTGGTGCCGCTAAACTTTGTAACGAAAGTTCTTGTCCCTGAAACTCGATGACCTCGATGTCGTCGGGATTCAGGTCCCGTTGTGGTTGGTCCGTATAATCGAATTTGTTTAAAATCTGCACGGTAACGGTCTCACTTCCCACGTGGGTCACCAGGCCCTCGTAGAAGTGTTGATCGTTGGCCAAGACTAACATCACGACCAGGTGATCCACCCAGGCGTGACTGAGAATCTGGCGTCGCAAGTCGCGTTGGCCGTCGAACCGCATGGTTAACCCCCCGGCCTGCACGAACCGCTCTTCTTGAGCGGTCTGCATCCGAAAGGCCATGTTATCCAGGTCGTCACTGGAAAATTCAACCTCGTCGATCACGTCTAAGGCCAGAAACACGGCCCCATCGGATAACCCGTAATCGTCGTAGGTCGCCAAAATCATGCCGGTTTTCCCGACCGTGGTCACGTATCCCGTGTAAACGACGTCCTGGTTGGTTTGGTACACGTTGACCAAGAGCCGTTGGGCTTGCGCCCGGTTTAAATCATCAACAATGGAATTCATTGGAACGGCCCCCTTTATATTTTTTACCATTTTAAAAATTCTACCATATATGCTTCTAAATAGCTCGCCAAGGGCCGTGGCGACTTGATTAAGAGACCGCCGTCTTCAAAAATTCGCGTAACGCGTCGTTGGGTAACCCGGCGCTCAACCCAACCAATAGTTTGATGCGCGCCTTTTGCCCGTTTAAGCCCTGGCACAACATCAACCCCATCTTCCGTAGCTCGATGCCGCCGCCTTGATAATCGTAGATGTCCTCGGCGACCCCATTGTAACACCGTGAAACTAAGACAATTGGAATTTTCCGGTCTAAGAGCCGTTGGACGGCCGGTAACGTCTGGGGTGGTAAGTTCCCCGCCCCCAGGCCTTCGATGACCAGGCCGGCCGTTTGATCGTTGTTTAACGCGTCAAAGAGTGTCCCGTCCATCCCCGCAAAGGCTTTAAGCAGATAAACGTGGCCGACCACGTGATCGATATCGCAGAATTCCTGCCGAATCAGTTGTTGGAAGTAAGTGGGGTGATCCTTAACCACCAACCCGATGGGACCAAAGGTCGGTGTCCGAAACGTGGCAACGTTGGTGGTGTGGGTCTTGGTCACGTAACGGGCGGTGTGAATTTCGTCGTTCATGACCACCATAACGCCTTGCCCCCGTGAGACGTCCGCCGCCGCGACCTGAATGGCCGACTGAAAATTATGTAACCCGTCGGAGCCCACTTCGTTCGACGACCGCATCGCGCCGGTCACCACTACCGGAATGGTATCCGGTAGCGTCAGGTCCAAGAAGTACGCCGTTTCCTCTAAAGTGTCGGTACCGTGCGTGATCACCACCCCATCGATGCCGTCCGCAATGGCCCGCACAATTCGTTGCTTGATGGCCAGCATCTGAACCGGTGTCACGTGCGGCGATGGCAGGTTAAACAGTTCGTCGGTGATCAACTGGACCTGACCATCCAAGATGGTGGCTTGTTGGGCAATGGGGTTCTGCGCGTTGGGAACGATTTCCCCCTGGTCGTTTTGCGACATCGAAATCGTGCCCCCGGTGTGAATGGCTAAAATCTTTTTCATGCTAATCTTCCCTTCTCGCTTAAATGAGTACCCATATTGTACCCCATTTGCGTTAAAATTTAAGGATAGACGTGAAGGGAGTTGATACCGATGGCGCAAGATCCGAAAAAGACGAATGAAGAATATCATCCCGGTCCAATTGTTCATCCCAAAAAGTATAGTTCCTCTGGGGGCTTAGCCAACTGGGGTCCCATCTTAAAATGGTTTGGGGATAGTTTACAACAACTTTGGCACAAAATCAGAAAGTGAAAATGACCGTTGTAATTTTCAGAGTTCCGTGCTAAAGTAAGCATTATTCCAAAACAAACTATAATTGTAATTGCCTATATAATGCCATGATAAGGTTGGCGAGTTTCTACCTAGAACCGTAAATTCTAGACTATAAGCAAATTGAGGCCCCCGAACTCTTTTTGCCGATGAAAAGAGTTCATCGGCAGAGTTTTTCAAGACGCTCTTTTTGCAAAGAGGGTCTTTTTTGTTTTCATAAAAAGTCCCCACCTGATTAGGCGACAATTGCCGTAAGGAGGAAGCTTTTTTGCAATCCGCAAAGTCCGCAACACCAGTCCGAACACCCGATTCATCTCAAAAGCCGAACGAAGGTCAGACTCTGTCCACGTGGCAGGCCGCCATTCTCGGGTTTCAACACCTATTAGCCATGTATTCCGGTGACGTTCTGGTTCCCCTGTTAATCGGGGGTGCGCTCCACTTTAACGCCATTCAGATGGCTTACTTGATTAGCGCGGACATCTTCATGTGTGGGATTGCCACGCTCCTACAACTCAAGCGCACCCGGCTCACCGGGATCGCGTTACCGGTAGTCTTAGGGTGTGCGGTTCAGGCCGTGACCCCGTTGACCGCCATTGGCAAAAGTTACGGAATTGGGACCATGTACGGTGCCATCATTGGGGCCGGGATCTTCGTCTTCCTGAGTGCCGGATGGTTCTCCAAGATTAAGCACCTCTTCCCGCCCGTGGTGACTGGCTCGCTAATTACCATCATCGGCTTTACGCTGATTCCCGTGGGCTTTCAGGACCTCGGGGGTGGCGACGTCACCGCTAAAGACTTCGGCGATTTAAAGTTCTTAGCCGTCGGTTTTCTCACCATTGCCATCATTTTAGGCCTAAACGCCTTTGCCAAGGGCTTTCTCAAGTCCCTCGCCATCCTGTTAGGGATTCTACTGGGAACGGTCGTAGCCAGCTGGTTAGGCATGGTTTCATTGAGTCCCGTGGCCCAGGCCAGTTGGTTCCACCTGCCGCAATTCTTCTACTTCGGTACGCCTAAGTTCGAATGGTCGTCGATTCTGACCATGATTTTGGTTTCACTAACCACCATGGTCGAATCCACCGGGGTCTTCTTCGCTTTAGGAGAAATCACCGGCCGCAAGATTGAAGAAGCCGACCTCAAACGGGGTTACCGCGCCGAAGGGATCGCCGTGATCTTAGGTGGGTTGTTCAACACCTTCCCCTACTCGACCTTCTCCGAAAACGTCGGAGTCGTGCAACTTTCCGGGATCAAGACTCGCAAACCCATCTACTTCTCGGCGGCCTTCCTGTTACTCTTAGGTCTCTTGCCGAAAGTCGGAGCGTTGGCCACGGTCATTCCCGCCCCCGTCTTGGGTGGCGCCATGATCGTCATGTTCGGCATGGTCGGCGTTCAGGGCATCCGGATGCTCCAACAAGTGGACTTTAAGGATAACAACAACCTGTTGGTCTCCGCAATTTCCATTGGTCTGGGTCTGGGTGTGACCGTCTACCCTCAAATCTTCCAAGATTTACCCCAAGCCATCCAGATCGTCGTTAACAACGGCGTGGTCATCGGCAGCTTCTCCGCGGTCGTGCTCAACGTGATCTTCAACCTGCGACCAAACCGCTTACCGCACCCCGCCCAAGCGCAGGTCAACAGCGACGCGCAACCCAAGCACCACTAATCAACGTCTGACAAAACTGGTCGTCCTCCGGCGCTCAGGGGCTGGAACGCTTGCGGGCACAACTTCGAACCTCGCAAAACCCGCGAGTTTTGAAGATTGGCCTTATTCTAGGCCGAGAGAATCACTCGACCAAGAATAATTTCGCCGGCTGAGCCCCTGCTCGCCTCCGGGCTGTACACTAACACCATCAAGTTATAAATAGTTTAAGGATAGTCCCATCTTCATTCTGGTCGGTTGCGACAATTAGAATCCTAATTAACACTATCTTGCATGCCGCATAAATCATTCACTAAGGAAGTCGTTAGCCAAACCTTGCTGGCTAACGACTTTTTTCTGTCCCGCAACTCACGTATAATGTAACTACGAGTCGCGGCGTTACGCCCGACTTCCCCTCACTGAACGCCGACGACTCTTCGTCCCCGTTCAACTTTTAGATTAAGGGAGTTCAGCCATGTTAAGTATTCAACACATTCGTAAACGTTTCGACGACGTGCTGGCGTTAAACGACGTTAGTTTCGACGTGGCCAACGGGCAGATTTTAGGCCTGATTGGTCAAAACGGGGCCGGGAAATCGACCACCTTTCACAGTATCCTGAACTTCATCACCTACGACGGCCAGATTACCTGGCAGGGCCACGCCTTTACCGCGCAGGACTTTAACCACATCGGGTACCTGCCCGAGGAACGCAGTCTGATGACCAAGCTGACCATCGAGCAGCAAATCGTCTACCTGGCCCGCCTGAAGGGGCAAAAGGCCCGCGATATTCGACCGCAAATTGACGACTGGTTGGCCCGGTTCGCCGTTAAGGGGACCCGTAAGAGTAAAATCGGCTCACTTTCCAAGGGAAATCAACAGAAGGTTCAACTGATCTGCACCCTGATTCACCGCCCCGACCTTTTGATCCTCGACGAACCCTTTAGTGGCTTGGACCCGGTCAACGCCGACCTCTTAAAACAGGCCATCCTCGACGCCAAGCAACGCGGCGCGGCCATCATCTTCTCCAGTCACGACATGGAAAACGTCACGGAACTCTGCGACCAGCTGGTGATGCTGCGAACCGGAAACGTAGTCTTGCACGGCACTTTGCAGGACGTTCGGAATCAGTTCGGTAAGACCGAGTTGTTCGTGACCACCGATTGGTCGACCGACCGCTTAGCCGCCCTCCCTGGCGTGGCCAGCGTGACGGTCCGCCAGCCGGGCCAGTACCGGTTACACCTGACCGCCGCCGACGCTGGGCCCGCCATTTTCCAGGAACTGACCCAGGGTCACTACATCGAGGAGTTCAGTCAGCAACCCCCGACCCTCGACGAAATCTTCCGTTTGAAAGTGGGTGAACCCCATGCTTAAAACCTGGATTGTTACCTGTGAAACCTACCTACGTCAGGTCAAATCCTGGAGTTTCTTCTTCATGGTCCTCGGCCCGTTTCTGATGCTGGGGCTGACCGTGGGGATCACCTACGTCAGCAGCCGTAGTAACGCCAGCAGTCAAAACATCGCCGTCATTGCGAAAACGCCAACGTTGCGGCAGAACTTCATCGCCGAGAATCCGTCGAACATCGATAAGCAAATCACGACGGTCAGTGCCGCCAAACAAGCTTTGCACCAAAATCACCTGGCCGGGTACCTGGTCTTAACTCAAACCGATCAACGTCTCCAAGCCGACTACCACGGTCCGAAAGCCCTAAGTAAGGGGCTCAAGGCCCAGGTGCAAAACTACCTGGCCCAGACGCAACAGGTCAAAAACTACCAACAAGCTAAGCTAACGGCCAAACAGCAGCGGCTCCTACAACGCACACCCAAGCTGACCCAGCACATCGCGGCCAGCACCGGGACGGCCAACCTGGCTAAGACCATTTCTTTTTGGCTGATTGTCACCATGATCTACATCATTCTGGTGACCTACGCCTCGATCACCGCTCAGGAAATCGCCTCTGATAAGGGCACCAAGATCATGGAGATCATCTTCTCCAGTACCACCGCGGTCAGCTACTTTGTCGGGAAGATTTGTGGGATTCTGCTGGTGATCTTAACCCAGATCGCCATTTACCTGTTGGGTGGCTGGGCCATCTACAGTTGGGCGCTGAGTCGACCACATTTGCACGCGATGTGGACCCAATACCACGCGCTAGTCACGGCAATTCTGCACAACCTCTTAAACCTCAACTTACTCTACCTATTGGTCGGCGTGATTCTGTTCACCCTGGTTGCCGCCTACAGTGGGGCCGTGGTCGCCAAGGCCGAGGACGCCTCCAAGGCCGCCCAACCGGTGGTCATGTTGGGCATGGTCGGCTTCTTTGCCACCTTCCCCTTCCAGAACAATTTAGACGCCTTACCGGTCAAAATCATGTCCTACGTCCCGTTCCTGTCGTCGTACTTCATGCCGATGCGGATCATCAACGGCACGGTCAGCCTAGGCACTCAGCTAATCTCGCTTGGCCTGGCTCTCTTGACGATTGCCGCTTTGGCCGGGTATATTGGGCGCAAGTACCAACACCTGATGTTACAGACCGATAGTCACAGTGTGTGGCAACACCTGTTGAAACGCCGTTAGAAAGGACCTTTGCATGTCAGAAAAAGACCGTTATTATCAACCTTCGGACGTCACGGACGCCCTCACCGAGGTTCAAAAACTCTTCAACAGTTACCGCAACGCCCCGTTCACCCAGGAACTTCTGGACTATCATCGTAAGTTGATTGACCGCTTAACGGGTGACTTACAGGACGCCGCGCGTGCCGAACAGCGCGACGACTTGGTCGAAGCAACCCAGGCCATGGCCCGTGCGATGCAGGGGTGGATTCAAATTCGTTATAGCGGTCAACCCTACGCCGGCCGCCTGCGGCACTTCAAGTTCGTCCCCGATGCCACCGGTCCCAAGTTCAAACGTCACGTAGTCAAAGATCACGGTAGTGGTACGCACCGTAGTAGTCGCCACTAATAGACTTAAACCGACCGTCCGACGGGAAACTATTCCCAGTTGGGCGGTCGGTTTATGTTTTCACGAGTAATCAACTAGAAAGCGTTTGCCTAAAATTAAGATTCCCGATTAACTTTTTGATGGAAAGTGCTATAATTAAACACGTAAGTTTTTTGGGTCCTTAGCTCAGTTGGGAGAGCGCCTGCTTCGCATGCAGGAGGTCGTCGGTTCAAATCCGGTAGGATCCATTTTTGTGTATTCGGGACTAAAGTACCTGCTTCAAGACACTGATATGGCAGCGTTTCTGGTTTAACACAATTGTAAAATGAACCAGTGGTGATAGGGATATTTAACTGTTAGCTTAACGGCTAGCAGTTTTTATAATTGATAACTATAAGTTTAACGGTCCGTCCGGTGTGTGAACCACAACATCAGTTTTCCGCCATAAAACTAGTACCATATATAACCACAAGATAATCCCTACTCCTAAGTAAACTAAGAACGAAAGCCACGAATTTAAGCCTTGGCCCAGACTCGTGAAGAACGCGATAACTAAGGCAATAATCAAGGAAATCAACCGGGTAAATTGACCACCTGGCAATCGATACGTGGCCCATTCGGGATGTTTTCCATGAATTCTCATGGCCGAAATCATCGTGAGTGCATATGCGCACGCACAACCGAAGGCCATTAGATTAAAGAAGCTTTCCATGAAATTACTAGCATTCTGTAAAAAAATGAAAACCACGCTAATCACTAGTAGAAAGATATTCGGCAAAATAGGTTGTTGATGCTTATTCACCTTTGTAAATGCTTTGGGTAGATAGTTCTGTTCTCCCATGGCGTAGAGTAAGCGCACCGTTGCCATCCAAAATCCTAACAACGAAGCCCCCATCCCCAAAAGGACGGACGCTAAACCAAAAATTAACGGCCAAATTTCCCAACCTAATAAGTTTTTCATGGCTACAATTGCCAAAAAACCATTAGCAGAATCCGCGGTTAATAGCTGACTGCTAGTTCCTAAACCGGCAATACAGAAAAAGTAAAAGACATAAATTGCCGCACACGTAATGACGGACCCGCGAATGGCCTTTCCAGTATCCTTAATCGGAAAGTCTCCTTCTTCCACCATTTCGGGAACCGTTTCAAAACCAAAAAAGGGTGTAATCAAGAGAGCCATCCCAATAATCCAAGCTGGCATTCCTGCCTGACCGATTAATTTTGAATTAAATAGCGGCGTTAAGTTGGAAATTGACCAATGACCACTAAACAAGATGAGTAAACTCGTGATTAAAGTAGTCGCAATATTTGAAAACAGCATAATTCCTTGCGCCTTAATCAAAAATTGAACGTCCTGAAGACTGAGCATAAAGTAAATCAACAAGATGACAATCCCCAGTATCACGATGTATTTAAAATCCAAGTTTAATTTAAATTGATAACTGATCCACGTCATAATTCCCATCACAACCGCTGGTGGAACCGAAATCCAAGCCGCCATGATGAGCCAAGACGAGAAAAAGCCAACATGTTTATTCAATCCCACCGTGTTGTAAATTAGTTCCCCACCATTTTGTTTAAAAATTGAAGATAGTTCGCCGTAAACAAATCCAATTGGTAAAATACACAGTGCCATTAAGGCAAAGGCAATGAAGGTCCCCGCTCCCGTATACTTATAAAAGACCGAGTCCCAATAGGCAACGAACGTAAAGATTGCCCCGGTTGCCGCAATATAAACATAAATGAGATTAAGACTTTTCTTTAAACCACTTTCCTTGTCTGTCACCTCGGTTCTCTCCTCTCGCTATTCCGAACCGACCGAAACTGTTTCTGGTAAGGTACTCCCCCCGTCGATGACGACCGGCGTGGCCGTTAAGTAAGAAGCACGATCACTCAATAAGAATGCTGCCAGTTCTCCCACTTCTTCGATGGTTCCTAAGCGATGCTGAAGCGGCACTGCACTGGCAATCCCTTGAGTCGTTTGATTAGGATCATCCGGGGTAGATTCTTGGGCGATTTGATCCGCCATTGGGGTTTGAATATATCCGGGTAAAATTGCATTCGCCGTGATTCCATATTGGGCGACCTCTCTGGCCACTGCACGGGTAAAGCCCATAATTGCTGCCTTAGTCGTCGCGTAAGCACATTCACCAGGGTCTGCCACCATGACTCCCGTGACACTGGACATATTGCAAATTCGGCCCTTTTTATGAGCAATCATAGTTGGCAAAACCGCTTTGGTAACATTCCAGACCCCGTTTATATTGATGGAAAATTGGAGGTCTCGATCCTGATCGCTGGTATTAAGTAGTGAACCTAACCGAATGATCCCTGCATTATTCATTAAACCGTCAATCGTTCCGTAGTGTTCGATGACCTGGGCAACCCCCTGCTGCACACTAGTCGTTTCCGCAACGTTCATTTTGACACCAAAAACATCATAATTTGCGGCTTGCAAATTATGAACAGTTTCATCCAATTTTTCAGAAATATCAGCTAAGGCCACTTTAGCCCCGTGGGCCGCCAAGACTTTGACAATTCCTAATCCATTTCCCATTGCGGCTCCAGTAACCAAAACAACTTTTCCAGCTAAATCACTCATCATAAATGCTCCTTTCTAGTGTTCAACATTTAACAATATAAGCATATCATTAAATATCAAGAAACAAAACTGACTTTTTTAGTCCGTCTAAATTCGAGCTGAAATAATCATTGTTATCCTTATATTTACTGTTATAGTAAAGAAGATTCGTAACATCTATGCTTCTAATAAAATCAATAAAAATTATTTTTAGTCAATAGTTATTATAATCACAATCAAATTCATTTAAGACCAAACCAAGATATCTTTAACCAACAGTTTGGGGCGTTCAATAAGTCAAGTTCCCCCTTTTAAACGCCACAACCACCATCCCCTCAGTTCCAAAAATGGTGGTTGTTTTAATCCTTCATACGTTACGAATTATCAATGTCATATATTACGTAGACCAATTACTAATCAGATTGGTAAAGTGCTAAACTAAAATCACTTACAGGAGGTGCTTCGTGATGAAGACGAAAAAATTAATTTTAACCCTAGTTCTAGGCCTTGGCTTGGGCGGTGGTTTAACCACCCTGAACGCTCCCGTTTCCGCAGCAGCCAAAGCCAATCCTCAATTTAAAACTTATCAAACGATTCCCAAGGTCATGCGGGGAACGTGGCGGACGGCCAACAAAAAGATGACGTATAAGTTCTACAAAAAATCCTATACGATTATCGATGCGCGAAAGAAACCGGTCACTACGAAGTTTACTCCTAAGGAATTTGAAAATGTTTCCTACTCGTACGCCCGCAAAACTTATGAAATCTATGCTCGAGTCACCAAGCAAAACGTCGGCTATGCCGGATACAACGAATATCACCCCATGACCCGCCACGGAAAAAAGGTCCTGAGACTAACTCTCCCTGCTAATGCCACTACTTACCGTTACTTATACAAGGTTAAATAGCTAATATTATTTAATATAGCGCCTTGACAACCAAAAGCCCCATTTGACTGAAAGTTATTCAGAGACCCGATTGTTTCCCTCATGGAAAACGACCGGGTCTTTGTCAATCATGTATTTTCTTCTGCTGATACAAGCACGTCCCCCTACGCTAAAGTGTCCAATTCACCCCTCAAACCCACCATTCTCAATCCACTTTATTAAAAGCGCTAATTTAACGTTTAATAAATCTGATTTTTGTGCAACAATAATCGTAGTCAAATATTTGGAGGATGGATTAATTATGCAAAAAGCTCATGTTTTAATGGCAAGCGCCTTACTCACCACATCGTTAGGTCTGGGCATTCTGGCTAGCAATCAACCGACAACCGCTCAAGCTAAAGTACGAGCCGCTAAGGTATTAAAGACAACGGCCATCAAGAAACAGGCCTATAACATTAACGGTGGTTACCTGTACAAGAATGCCAAGTTGACCAAGAAGGCAACCAGTAGTCGGCATCTGCTTAAAACAACACTCTATACATACAAGTCGGCTAACGTCAAAAAAGTCAACGGTAAAAAAGCCGTCTACTACTACGTCATGAACAAATCTGGTTCCATTAAGGGTTGGGCTTGGCGTGGTAATCTACAAAAGAAACGTTCCTACGCGCAACAAAAGAAGGATATTAAAGCCGTTTTAGGAATCATTCGGACGATGTCGCAGGATTCCCAAAACGACTTACTCGGTGATTTTTCAGATATCACCCCACAAGATGCCTACGATGGACTCAGTAATGTCGTTTCCTGGTCAACTAACAACAGCGATACAACGGCCGATTATGCTGCCGCTGGTAAGTTCTACAAATACTTCCAAGGTCGCTTCAATTCCATCACAAATGCTAAATTAGCTGCTATTTACGCTAGCTACGTCGATGCCATGAATTCTTCAGACAGCGCTGATGAATATGACGCTTCCTACAACCTTTTTAACGCTTTAGGTGACGCAATTTCTTCATTAAATTAATTTCTAGTACTTCGAATACATTTCTCTAGTTATCCCTCACTAAAAGACTGGCCGCTCCCCCATCCGGGAAAGCGGCCAGTCTTTTAGGCGTTACAACGTTTCGTGATTATCAGACTTCAATTGCTCCTTGGCTAGCGCCAGAATTTCCGGTTTCAACCCGATTCGTTCGGCCAACCACATGGCCTCACTGGCCCCGACTTGGTTGAGTAACAGCCGGTATTCCGGCCGCAACGTTTGCCGGTCAAAGGCCATCGCGCCGGTCACAAAGTGCGGCTGGACCACCGCGTAGTTCTTGATGCCCGTGTAGTGAGTCGTGACCACCAATTTAGCGCCCTGGTCAATGAGGTACTGGATAATGGCAATGCCGAGGGCCGTCCCCTCTTCCGGATCAGTCCCGCTACCGATTTCGTCCAGCAAAATCAACGCGTTGGGCCGCAAGTCGTTGGTGATGTTCACCAACGTGGTCATTTCCCCCGAGAAGGTACTCAGCTGGGCCGCCATGTTCTGTTGGTCCCCAATGTCGATCAGGACTTGATCAAAGACGGCCAGGTTAGTGCCCTCATCGGCCGGAATCTCCAGCCCCAGCTTCACCATCATCGAGAATAACGCAATGGTCTTCAAGACCACCGTCTTCCCACCAGAGTTGGCCCCGGTAATCATCAAGCTTTGGTCGGCCGTCAGCGTCACGTTTAACGGCACCGCCTTTTCACCCAACAACGGGTGCCGACCATTGACGATGTGCAGGGTCTGTTGGCCGTTTAGCTTCGGCAAGATGGCCTGGTGTTCCAGCCCGTACTGGCCGCGTGCAAAGATCTGGTCGAGTTGACTCAACAGATTGATTTGCTTTTCTAGGGCCGTCCAGTGGTCTTCGACGTCCCCGGTCATGGTCGCCAGGATTTGGTAAACCTCGGCGTCCTCCGCCCCTAAAGTCGCGGCCAATGCCAACCCAGTCTTGGTAACCGTCCCGGGTTCGAAATAAACCGTCGAACCGGTGGCCGATTGGCCCATGACCGTCCCTTTGAATTTGTGTTTGTAGGTCGCCTTCAATTGCACACAGTAGTGGCCGTCGCGGCGAATCAATTGCTTCCCCTGCATTTCATGGGAGTGCTTGGACGTAAACTGGCTCAACTGTTGTTGAATCTGGCGGGACTGCTTGTCCTTATCCTTCCGCAACTGCGCCAGTTCCGGCGTGGCGTTATCGCGAATCCCGTTTAAATCCAACACGTCGTCTAACCGATCCCGCAACCCGGTCAACGGGGGTTGTTTGGCTAACAAAGCCATTAATTGGGGGATCTCGGTGGTGTGTTGCCGCAAGACGATGCTCAGCCGTTGCCAGTTCACCAACGCCGCCAAAACGGCCTTTAATTGCTCCACCGTCAGTAAGCGACCCTGATCTAGTTTGGTGCGAATCACCGTGAGTTGGTCCAGGTCAAAGAACGTCAGCATCACGTCTTGGCCCAATAACTGGTGGGCCTCATGGGTCAAGGCCAGTTCCCGCCGGACCGCACTGAGGTCGGTCTGGACCGGCGTTTGCCGTAATTGGTCGGCGGCGTAATCACTATGGGTCAGCTGTGCGGCCGCATCTAAAATCGTATCTAGTTGTAACGTTTCTTCAATTGTTTTAGTCATAAGTTCTCCTCTAAGTTGCCAGACAATGGAGAACGGGTCCTGTCCATTGTCTCGCCCTAATTCAGTTCAGACGGCGTCAGACAGATTGCCACACTCATTAACGTCACTCCTCGTATTAGTCGAATAGTCCCAGAATAGCATGTTGACGGCGCGGGTTCAAACCCTAAGTGCTTAACTTGGCGCCGACTAAAAGGGAGCCTGACCGCATAACCGGCAGACTCCCTTGCTAATTTTATCGATGATCACCGTTTTAAATAAGCCCAATCAATCCGGGCTTATTTCCCGGCGCCCCCTTCATTATCGGCTTCACCACTGGCCCAAACCTTCGTCGCGTAAAACGAATTAAACAGTAAAGCGGCTTGTAAGGCAACCTGCGACAGGTTGGCCCCTAAGGTCCCAATCGCGGTGGCCCCGATCACAATCTGGACTGAGAGGATGCCCCAGTACAGAATGTTGGCACTGTTGACCACGATCCACAACGACCAGTTTTCTTGGTACTTGCAGATGTACAGGACTTGGGCGATGATGCTGACCACGAAGTTGATCGAATCGAAGTACGGTAATTGCCCGTGAAGCATGGACAAGACCCACCACCCAATTAACCAAGCGACGAACGCCCCGACAAACAACCAGCGCCGCGTGTTGGGCTTAAACGTGTGGGTCGCCTCATCGTGCCCCCACATGAACCAGCCGATGGGTTGTGAGATCACGTAGAAGATGTCCATCGCAAAGGACCCGTAGGCGTGACTGATCCACGCAACGTAGGTCATGGCCAGACATTGCACGATCCCGAAAACAAAGGAAATTTTCCGGCCCTTCATCCCGTAAACCAGGCAAAGGGTCCCGGCAACCCCCGAAACCATTCCGATCCAACTATCCGGTGCTAGGAAATAAACACCGACTTGAATCAAAACCAGAATGGTGACGTAGGTGACTTCAAAGGGTTTCCAATTAGTAAACAGTTGATTAAACCACCAACCATGTTGTTTTTTAACGTCCATGATTACGCCTCCAAGCTAGGATCACTGAGAATGTCTAACGCTAATTTAAGGGACGCCGTTTCACCAGCGACCATCGCGGATTCCCCGTTAACCAGGTCATTCACGCCAGCGGCCAAATCGCCCTCGTACAGGACTACGTTATTGAGAATCGAAAGGGTCTCCATGTGACGCTGCCGTCCAATCGTCATGAGCGCTCCCGATTCCATATCGCCGCCGACAATGCCCTTCGTTGACCAAAAGGCTTCCGTTTCGGCGTTATTATCCATATAGAACCCATCGTGGGAGCGAATAATGCCGTAAACCGCTTGGGGCGCATACTTGTGCGCCAAGGCCATGAGGTTAAACGCGGGAACGGCCGGGTAGATTTCAGGCACGTATTGGCGGGACAAGCCGTCGTCGCGCACAACCCCTTCACCAATAATGAGGTCACCAAAGTTAATCCCGGTCTGCATGGCCCCGGCAGAGCCGACCCGAATCGCCCGCTTCACGTTGACGTTATGTAGTTCTTCAACCCCAATCCCCGTGGATGGCGCCCCGATGCCCGTAGACATCACCAGGATTCGCTTGCCAGCGTAATCTCCCAAAATGGATTTATATTCGCGATTATAGGCCCACTCCTGAACGTTGTTCAGCAGGTCAGCGGCCTTCCCGACCCGGGCGGGATCGCCGACAATAATGGCACTGTCCGTGTGAATGGCCGTGGTCAGTTGCGTATGGGGTTGTTGTTCTTCTGTCATAGTCTTAGTCCTCGATTCTAATCAGTTGCTGTAACTTCTGCCGATCGATCAGCCGAATCCTCCCCTTTGTGATCTCGATAATCCCTAGTTCTGCAAGTTGCTTCAAAACCCGATTAACGTTACGTAGGGAAGTGTCCACCCGGTAGGTCACCTGTTCACGGGTAATGTACGTTTGGTCCGTCAAATCCGTTAACAGATAAACTCCGATTTGTTGCCGGGTGGAGTACAGGCTGTACCGTTCCGTTCGTTTAGTTAAATGGTAAATTTGCGCCGATAAATTATAGATTAGGGAATTGGCAAACCGATGATCTCGCGTCGTCCATTCCCGAAAGTCGGCGTTAGGAATCTGTAACAGGGTCACGGGAGAAATATTAATGATGGACGCACTATAAGGTTGCGCGACAATCGCCTCCTGTTCCCCGATAAACATTCCCGGTTGATAAATGTCCAACACGACGGACTTACCCGTTTCGGCGGCCAGGTAAACTTTAACCTCACCGGCGACGAGAATGTAGGTGTTCGGATACTGACTTCCCTGCGCTAACTTAAATTGTTGGGTGTCATACCGTTTAACGGTCATTTTTTCGAGAATCTCCAAAGGCGCCGTTTTAACCAATTGATACACTTTTGAATTAGATTGGATGGTTTCGTAAACGCTTGCAAGCACGGTAAATTCAACCTCTCTATAACTATAGGATAAAGAAAAAATGGTCACTTTAATACGAAATATGTCTACCAAATGTAACCGTTTACTCTAATTTTCGCTTAAAACTGATTTTAATTTAGGACATTTGTCCTCAACCGTTATTTCTCTTAAAATAACGGTCCGGATTCGGCCACCTCCCTTCATGATTTCTGGTTACCAGATCACCGATTCAATCGATTCCGCTAAAAACGGCTCCCGCAAAATCATCATGATTTTTCGAGAGCCGTTTACCGGTTAGACGGTCGCGCCCAACCGGTAGTCACAAAATTCTTGATAGTCGGTTTGCACCTGGTCGGCGTACAGCCAGGCAAACGTGGCGAGTTGGTTGTCAAACGTCTTGCCGTTGTTGCCCACATATCCGCGAATCATCCCCGCCGTGGGACTCGCGGCGTGTGCCATCGCCAGGGTCCAGGCACAGGTATTGGCGTAGGTCCGGAATTGGTCCCAATCGAGTTGCGTGAGGTCCACGGATTCCTTCATATCCCGGAACTGCCGCACGTAGAAGCTACGTTCATGCCCGGCAAAATACCCCAAAAAGACGTCGGACGCCGATTGCAGAATCTTCTGCGAATCCACGATCCGTTGGCCTTCGGTTTGTTCGAACTCGGCCGTGATGCGGGTCCCCTGCTGACTCCCGCGCCGCCGCGTCGGCAAAGCTTCCTTGACCTGTAAGACCAGGTGTGAGCCGTCGATACTGGTCAATAAGATCAGATAACACCGCGACCCGAAACTCCCGACCCCGACACTGTGCCGGACCACGTCGGTGATGTGGTACTGCGACAATAACAGATTGACGTCCGGCCGCAACGTTTGCCGGTAGGCCGCGAAGTAGTCCGCCACGTGGGTGGTGAAATCGTCGTCAACGTGCGTGGTACGGGGCGCGTTTTCCCGGAAGCACAGGCCGCCCCGGACATCTAACGTGGTGAACTTACGTACGACCTGTTCGGAGTCGTGCTTGTTGGCGTGGTTGATCAGATTCATCAGTAGCTTAGAACTATCCTCGTCTAACGCACTGGCCTGAATGATTTTCTCGACGTCGTTAGCGGGGTAGAACCGGTTCAGCGTGTTCAGCTCGAACATTTGCTTAATGCTCTTGCGGTAGCTGGCAACCACCGCCGGTAAGAACTCGCGAATCTTCTTATCCTTGACGTCGTTGGCCTGTGCCGCCAGTAAAACACTGACAAGTAACCGTTTGAGGTCCCACTCCCAGGGGTTGATTCCCGCTTCGTCAAAGTCGTTCAGATCAAATAACAACCGCCGTTCCGGGGACGCATAGAACCCAAAGTTCCCGATATGCGCATCGCCACAGGTAAACGTCAGGATTCCCGAGTTAGGCTGCTGAGCCAGGTCGGCCTCCATCAATTCGGCCGTTCCCCGGAAAAAAGCAAACGCCGAGGCCCCCATCCGCTGAGTCCGTTCCGGCAACAACTCCGGAATCAACAATTGCCGCACCCGATCCATCATGACGCGGCTGTCCCGCCCCGTGGGTGTAAACTCCCCTAACTGGTCAAACGACACCTGATTTCGGGCCGCCTTGCCCATCTCACGCAGTTCCGCGATGGTCTTATTGACTTGCACCTTGCCGGTACTAAATTTTGCTGGCGTCATCACGCCACCTCCCAATGTTCGTTACGTTTTATTCTACCGCAGTGACCGACTAACCCCCATCAAAAAGTCTCACGTCGCCACCCCCAGTTCTAAAGAAAGCCTAAAGGTCATTGACACCGTCCCGGTCGTTTTCTATACTTGATTATTGTTGAACGACTGTTAAAGAATAAAAAAGAAGGTTTAAGAATGCCCCGCAAACGTAGCTTCGACAAGGCCGCCGTGTTGGACCAAATCATGGTCTACTTCTGGCGCAATGGATTTCAAGACACCGGTCTGCGTGAACTGACCGAGTTGACCGGCGTTCAGGCGCAAAGTCTCTACAACGCCTTTGGCAGTAAGGAAGCCCTGTACGTTCAGGCCATGGAACACTACGTGACCGTGGCCATCGCCAAAGCCGACCAGATTCTCGCCAGCGACCGGTCCGCCGAGGAACAGATTGGCGCGCTCTTGATCCTGGATTGGGGCAAGCTCCCCTACCCGGCCGGCTGCATGGTCATCAGCTCCGGCGAACTCGACCAGGTCAACCCCCAACTCGATACGGTGGCTAACCGCCTCTACGATCACCTGACCGCCTGTTTCCACCGGGTGTTGACCACGATGGCCGACTTACGCCCCGGCTTACCACTCGACGGTTTGGCCGCCCAACTATTGACGTTACATAACGGTATCCAGGTCGCCGTACAAGCCGACCACTACCCCGCCAACGTGCAACAACTCATTGCCACGACGCTACAGACCCTAAAAGCTTAAGGAGAAAACTATTTATGTGTGGATTTGTTGGTTACCTCAATCAAAAGGACGTTCCGGCTACGACCGTCAACGCCATGGCCGACCGGATTAAACACCGGGGGCCCGATGACGAAGCGTACTACCGTGACGAGACCGCCACGATCGGCTTCCGTCGTCTCTCCATCATCGATTTAGCCCACGGTAAACAACCGATGTACAACCAGGACCGCAGCAAGGTCCTCACCTTTAACGGCGAGATCTACAATTATCAGGCCATCCGAACCGACCTTCAAGCGCTAGGCTACGTCTTTCAAACCGACGTCGACTCCGAGGTCTTGATTCACGGTTACGATGCCTGGGGACCAAAACTACTCGATCATCTGCGGGGAATGTACGCCTTCGTGGTTTACGATCAGGCGACCCAGGAGGTCTTCGGGGCCCGCGACCACTTCGGCATCAAGCCCCTGTACTACTACGACGACGGGGAGACCTTCCTGTGGGCGTCGGAAATCAAAGCGTTTTTGGAACACCCGCATTTCAAGAAGGAATTTAACGAAGCCCTGTTACCCATTCACCTGAGCTTCGAATTCATCCCCGCGCGCGATACCCTGTTCAAACACGTCTACAAGGTCTTGCCCGGTCAATACTTCGTGCATAAAAACGGTCAAACCACCACGCACACCTACTACCACTTCAACTACGACCACATCGACGACACCCAAACGGTAACTGAAGACGCCGCCAAGATTCGTCACCTGGTCGACGAAACGGTCAGCACGCACATGATTGCCGACGTTGAAGTCGGGAGCTTCCTGTCCAGTGGGATCGACTCCTCCTACGTGCTCAACGAAGCCGCCAAGTTAAAGCCCATTCAGTCGTTTTCACTGGGTTTCAACGATTCCAAATACAGCGAACTAAGCTGGTCTAGCGAATTTGCTCAGGAAATTAAACAAAAAAATACGCCGATCACCATGACCGGCGACGACTATTTCGACATTCTGCCGACCATCATGTACTACATGGACGAACCCCTCTCCAACCCGTCGGCCATGCAACTGTTCTATCTATCTCGGGGTACCCGGCAACACGTTAAGGTAGCGTTATCCGGTGAAGGGGCCGACGAGTTTTTCGGCGGCTACAACACCTATCTGGAGGCCATCCCGTTCGAACGCTACCAGAAATGGGTTCCCCGGCCGATTCGTCACGGTCTAGGTGCCTTGGCCGAGAAACTCCCCCGCTTCCACGGTCGCCGTTTTCTGGTCCGGGGTGCCCAACCGCTGAGCGAACGGTACTACCGGGTCAATTACGTTTTTGATTACCACGATCGTAACCAAATTCTCAAGCATCCCGAACTGAATCAAGACGCCGGCGCCTACACCCAACACCTGTTTAACGACGTCGCCGGGCACGACGAGATGACACAGATGCAATACTTCGATATCAACACCTGGTTGCCCTACGACATCCTGCACAAGGCCGACCGAATGAGTATGGCCAATTCGCTCGAACTCCGGACGCCGTTGGTGGACAAAGAAGTCGCGAAGTTTGCGGCCACCATGCCGGTGCACACCCGGATTCACGCCGATGAGACCAAGGTAGCCCTGCGTACCGCCGCACTTAGCGAACTCCCCGCTCGCGTGGCCCAGAAAGAAAAGTTAGGGTTTCCCTCCCCTATCGCCAGTTGGATCAAAGAAGAGCCTTACAAGTCCCGGATCATTGCGGCCTTCACCTCCGACGTGGCCCAGAAATTCTTCAATCCCGACGCTCTACTCCACATCCTGGACGAACACCTCAACGGCAAGTCCAGCATGCAAAAGATTTTCACCATTTACACCTTCATCCTGTGGTATCAGGTCTACTTCCCCGAAGACACCACGGCACACACCATCGACTTGGTTCACCACACTCAAGTCTAAAACTAACCTAAAAAAATGGACCAGTTCAACTTTGCTTGGGCTGGTCCATTTTTTAGGTTGTTTTGCCTAATCGGTCAACGTTAAGTGCACCTGACTGAATAGGTCGGTAATTCGGTCCCGTTTGTCTGGACCGGCCACCGCCGGATCCTTCAAGATGGCTAAGGCCTGATTTCCCACCAACAGCAGATTATCGTTAGCCGGATCGGTATTCCCTAGAAACGAAATTTTCAAGAAGATGTCTAACGTCTTCACACTGTCCGGTTCGTCGGCTAAGGCCGCCTGAACCAGCTTCTGTAACACGACGCGCAAGTTCCGTTGCTGATGCTTTTTGGCCTTATAGGCCGTATAGTACGGTAGAAACAACGCGACAACGACCGCCAAAATTTCGGCGATCGCCGCCACCCACTCCGAGATTGGTCCAATTTCCATGGTCCACGCCCCCCGTCTCAACTTCTCTTTTTCAGGGGTCATTATACGCGGACGTTTCCCAAAACTAACGGGTCAGCGCCTACTTGAGTCGAACACCGAACAAGCCTAAGACCGTACCGGCCTGAAATGAATTCAGGACCAGCCCCCGTAAGTATTTCGATTCGGGCGTCACTTCCAGTTGGTCAAAGGTACTGGCCGCCAGATCCACGCCGGCTAACGGACTTTCCCAAAAACTGGCCCGGTCGAGGTCACACTGTTGCGCGATAAAGCCCTGCTTAAAGGTCACGTCGCGGAAATAGGCCTCGCGGAGACTCGCGTTCTGTGCCGTACAGGCCGTCAGTTTGGCGCCACTCCAGTTGGCGTAATCCGCCCGACAATCGGTTAGCTGCACGGTCTTCCAAACCCCATTGCTGAAGTTAGTGCCAAGCAAGTTACAGCCCTGAAAGTGACAGCGGTAAAGGACCGCCTGGTTCCAATCCTGATTGGCGAGGTTGAGGGCCTGAAAGGTACAGTCGAGCCATTCGCTTTGGCTCCAGGTGCCCGTTAAAACACAATTATCAAGGGTCACATCACTCACTTTACTGGGTAGACTAGTCGCCGTTATGGTGCACTCACTGTAGGTTTCGTAAGGCGTAAGTTGTGTTGCGGTCAGCGTTTGGTGGTCAATCATCCTGTCATCTCCTATCGGTTAAGACCGAGTATACCCGTCCAAATTCTCGGTTGCCTGAGAATTTTCTCAGCGTTTAGGACCGTTGGCTTGCCCGCCGATGCACGCAGTTTGGCCGAAACTGCCGTCAAATTTGCCTGAGACGACGCAAACGCGCTAAATTCTCATTAAACTTTTAGGGAAGGCCGTTAGCTCGGGCTTTTCCCGTGACAATTTAGGCCCCGGAAACACGACTAATTTATACGGCATGATTACGCATGAAAGCGGCGGCCCAGGATATCCAGGCTACGCAATTGGCCGTCCATCACGGCCACGTCGGGTAAATGGCCCCAGGTCGTGAAGCCGTTCTTATGAAAGAGGCCCTGACTGGGCTGATTGTGGTGAAAGATATAGGCCACCACCGTCTTAATCCCCAGCGTGTCTAATTGACCGAACACGAAGTCTAACGCCCGTTGGCCTAGACCCTGGTGGTGAAAGTCATTGGCGATGTAAATACTGATTTCGGCCGTTTGGTAATAAGCAGGCCGCCCGTAAAACGACTCTAGGCTGACCCAACCGGCAATGACCGAGTCCTGCGTAAACACCCAAATGGGCCGACTGGTCGGGTCAAACGCGGCAAACCACGCCTGCCGATCCGCCACACTAACGGGCGTTAAATCGGCAGTGGCTAACCGACTGGGAATACTTTCATTATAAATGGCCACGATGCGGGGTAAATCCGCACGGGTCGCTAAGCGAAACTTGATGGTCATAATCTCCGACACTTCCTTTTGGGGCTTAATTATAGGCCACTCTTATTCGTTACACCACGTCACACGGTCGTGTCAAATTCTCAAGGTAATCGCCCTAAACCGGCCCTAAATCGGACCCACCTCGTCAGGACGCTTCACCGGTCGCCAGCTTACGGCCACCCGGATTGTCGCTACTTTTCACGGGTCACACGCCCCGGTAAGGTGTCCCCCACTTTTCAGGATTTTTCAGAAATTAGCGCTTTGACCATTTGCGTATTTTCATTTAGACCCAAACCCGCTATAATCAGGTGAGCCGCCGGGATTAACCTCACCGGTAGCGGACCTTTCAAAGGAGGTTGCTTAAATGAGCCAACCCATTATCGAACTGCGTCACGTCACCCAGAAGTACGGGGCGCAAACCATTCTGAACAATATCAACTTGACCCTGGAATCGGGGAAGTTTTACACGCTACTGGGACCTTCCGGTTGCGGTAAAACCACGATTCTGCGAACCATCGGGGGCTTCAACCAGGTCACGTCCGGGGACGTCTTGTTTGCCGGCCAACGAATCAACGAGTTGCCGGCTAACCGGCGCAACGTGAACACGGTTTTTCAAGACTATGCGCTCTTCCCGAACATGACCGTGGCCGAAAACGTGGCCTTCGGACTAACCTTAAAGAAGCTGCCCGCCGATGAAATCGCCGACCGCGTCGCTAAAGCCCTTAAGCTAGTGCAACTCAGCGACTTCGGTGCCCGTGACATTACCGCGTTATCCGGCGGTCAACAGCAACGGATTGCCATTGCTCGGGCCATCGTGATGCAACCTAAGGTGCTGCTCCTCGACGAACCCCTTTCGGCCCTAGATGCTAAATTACGCCGGGCCATGCAGTACGAGTTGCGCGAGCTACAACAACGCCTGGGGATCACCTTTCTGTTCGTGACTCACGATCAGGAGGAGGCCCTAGCGATGAGTGACGAAATCTTCGTGATGAACCACGGCGAGGTCCTGCAGAGTGGTTCGCCCGTCGACATCTACGACGAACCCATCAACCATTTTGTCGCCGACTTTATCGGGGAGAGTAACATCTTACCGGGGAAGATGGTCGCCGACTACCGGGTCAGCTTTGACGGTCACGAGTTTGACTGTGTCGACGCCGGGATTCCCGACCACGAACCCATCGAAATCGTTCTGCGGCCCGAAGACATTACCCTGACCGACCTGGCTCACGCCAAGTTACGGGTGACCATCGACACCCAACTCTTCCGGGGGGACTACTACGAAATCAGTGCCACCGACGACCGCGGCCACGACTGGTTGATCCACTCGGTGCGCCCCGCCCAAGACGGCGCGCGAGTCGGGTTGACCTTTTTGGCCGACGACCTGCACGTAATGCGGCTTCACGAAAAGGAAGCCGAGTTCGACGCGCGGTTAGAAACCTACGAAGGGACGGAAACCAACCATGACCAAGCGTAATTTCTGGGGTTACTTCGTGCCCTACGGCCTGTGGTTGGGATTGTTCGTCATCGCCCCCGTGGCGCTCATCGTCTACCAATCCTTCTTCAACCTGGATCACCAACTCACCCTGACCAACTACGCCGACTACTTTCGGTCGGGCGTCTACCTGAAAATGACGCTCAATTCCGTCTGGTATGCGTTTTTAATCACGCTTTTCACCGGTCTGATCAGTTACCCGACCGCTTACGTCTTGCATCAGCTCAAGCACCGGCAGTTGTGGCTCTTACTGGTCATCTTGCCGACATGGATCAATATTTTGCTCAAGGCCTACGCGTTTATCGGGATCTTTAGCCAAGACGGGCTCGCCAACACCTTTCTACGCTTCATCGGCTTGGGGCCGCACCAACTGCTATTCACCAACGCGAGCTTCATCTTTGTGGCGACCTACATTCAAATTCCGTTCATGATCCTGCCCATCTACAACGCCCTTGACGACCTAAACCCGGCGTTTATCAACGCCAGTCAAGACTTGGGCGCCACGCACTGGCAGACCTTTCGCCACGTGATCTTTCCACTGACCTTACCCGGTGTTAAGGCCGGCATTCAGGCCGTCTTTATCCCCTCATTATCCCTGTTCATGTTGACCCGTCTAATCGGGGGCAATAAGGTGATTACCCTGGGGACCGCCATTGAAGAACACTTCTTGACGACCATGAACTGGGGCATGGGCTCGACAATCGGTGTCGTCCTAATTGTCGCCATGATCATCGTGATGCAACTGACCAACGACCACACCAAGGGGGCGGCGAAATGAAAAAGCTCTCCCGCCTATACCTGGTTTTGGTTTTCATCATCCTTTACGTCCCCATTATTTACTTAATCGTCTACTCCTTTAGCCAGGGCGATACCATGACGAACTACCACGGCTTTACCTGGCAACACTACCGCGATTTGTTCGCCGATCCCCGGATGCTCGCCATCGTGGCCGACACCCTGCTGGTGGCCCTACTCTCGGCATTAATGGCCACGGCCATTGGAACCCTGGGCGCCCTGAGCATTCAGCGAACGTCTAAACGGGTCACCCGCGACGTGTTGTTAAACCTCAATAACATCTTGATGGTGTCGCCCGACGTCATCATCGGGGCCAGTTTTCTGATCTTCTTCACCACTTTAAAAATCCCCTTGGGCTTTGGCTCGGTCCTGCTGAGCCACATCGCCTTTGAAATTCCCATCGTGGTGCTGATGGTGTTACCCCGATTACGAGAAATGTCGCCAAGCTTGCTGAGTGCCGCCGAGGATCTGGGGGCCACGACCCATCAACTCCTGACCAAGATTATTCTGCCGTTCATCACGCCGGGAATTCTGGCCGGATTCTTCATGGCGTTGACCTACTCGTTAGACGACTTCGCCGTGACCTTCTTCGTCACCGGTAACGGCTTTTCCACCCTGTCCGTGGAAATCTACTCGCGCGCCCGCCAAGGGATCAACCTGGAAATCAACGCACTGTCCGGAGTGATGCTCCTGTTCTCCCTGTTGTTGGTCGGGGGATACTACCTGCTCCAACAGAGTAGTCGTAAACGACGAGCCCGCAAACGGGAGGTGACACCATGAAACGGTTAATGAGTTTGGTGGCCCTACTGCTCCTGGTCTGTGGCGGCCTGGCCTACGCCAGCACCCAACTCCAGAAGTCCAGCGGTGCCGCTAACGGCAAAGTCTTGAACCTCTACAACTGGGGCGATTACATCGATCCGGCCCTCCTGAAAAAGTTTCAGGCCGAGACCGGCTACCACGTCAACGTCGAAACCTTCGACAGTAACGAGGCCATGTACACCAAGCTAAAACAGGGCGGTACCCACTACGACCTGGCCGTGCCCAGCGAGTACATGGTCAGCAAGCTGAAGGCCGCCCACCTGCTGCAACCGTTGGACCGTACCCGGTTGACCGGCCTCAACAACTACGATACCCGCTTCTTGAACCAGCCGTTTGACCGGGGAAACCGTTACTCACTTCCCTACTTCTGGGGAACGCTGGGGATCGTGTACAACGACCGGGTGGTGAAGCCCGGAACCTTGACCCATTGGTCGCAACTTTGGTCCCCTAAGTACCGGGACCAACTCATGTTAGTCGATTCGGCCCGCGACATCTTGGGCATGGCCTTGGTCGAACAGGGCCATTCTATGAACACCACGAACCCGCAAACGCTCCTAGCGGCAACTAAGCGGTTAGACCAGTTGAGTCCGAACGTCAAGGCCGTGGTGGCTGACGAGATTAAGATGTACATGAGTCAAGACGAGGCTGCCGTAGCGGTGGATTGGTCCGGTGAAGCCGCCGAGATGCTCACCCAGAACAAGCACCTGCATTACGTGGTGCCGAGTGAGGGCAGTAACCTGTGGTTCGATAACTTGGTGATTCCCAAGACCGCCCAACACTACCAGGCAATCTACGCCTTTCTCAACTTCATGAGCCGGCCCCAAAACGCGGCGCAAAATGCCGAGTACATCGGTTACGCCACGCCGAATGCTAAAGCCAAAGCTTTGTTGCCGGCCAGCGTTCGCAACGATCGCCAATTCTACCCGGACGAAAAAACACTGCGTCACCTGCAGGTCTACCGCAATTTGGCCCCGCGCGTGGTTCAAACGTACAACGACCGGTACCTTGAATTTAAAATGCACCATTGATACTAATGCTATTGTTAGCTGCGTTAAAAAAGGCCCCCGGACCAGCAGGATTTCTCCTGTGGCCTGGGGGCCTTTAATGCGTCAACCACACTTAGCTTAACCAAAACTACCCGACACATAGTCCTGGGTGACTTGAATCTTGGGTGTGCTGAACATGGTGGCGGTCGGGGCGTATTCCATCACGTGGCCTAGATGGAAGAAGGCACACTGACTACTGATCCGGGCCGCCTGTTGCATGTTATGCGTCACGATGATAATCGTGTACTTCTTCTGCAGTTCCAGTAACGTCTCTTCGACCTTGACCGTGGAAATCGGGTCCAGGGCACTGCAGGGTTCATCCAGTAATAAGACATCCGGTTCCATGGCAATCGACCGGGCGATACACAGCCGTTGCTGTTGCCCCCCGGACAACGCTAAAGCACTCTTATCCAGGGTATCCTTGACTTCATCCCAGAGTGCCGCTCCCTTGAGGCTCTGTTCCACGCGTTGATTGAGCACCTTTTTATCCTTGATTCCCGTGGCCCGCAACGCGTAAATAATGTTTTCGCGAATGGATTTGGCAAACGGGTTGGGGCGTTGGAACACCATCCCGATGTGTCGGCGAATTTCGTAAATGTTGACGTCCGGTTGGTTGATGTCCACCCCGTGATACCAGATTTTACCGGTGACGGTGGCAATGGTATCGTTCATCCGGTTCAGCGACCGTAAATAGGTCGATTTCCCGGAGCCCGATGCCCCAATCAACGCGGTAATCTGGTTCTTAGGAAAGGCCAGATTAGCGTCATGCATCGCGTGGTTGTTCCCGTAATAGACTTGTAAATCTTCAGTTTTTAAAGCCAGTGCAACGTGATCATCGAACGTCTGCACGGCCGTTTGATCAAAGGAATAATCTTTTAACATGAGCGAGCCCCCTTACTTGCTAGCCGTGACGCGCCGGTAGAGGTAATTCCCCAGGACCCGGGCGAACAGGTTGAACAACAGTACGGCAATAATCAGGACCGCCGAAGCCGCCGCGGATAACTGCGCCGCATTAGACGCGAGGCCTTCCGTGTTGACCTTCCAGATGTGAACGGCCAACGTTTCGGCTGGACGTAGCGGGTTCAAGGGACTTGCCGCGTCCATTGGATTCCAGTCCGCAAAGTTCGTCACGGGAGCACTTTGTCCCGCGGTGTAAATCAACGCGGCGGCTTCCCCGAAGACCCGGCCGGCACTCAGAACCACCCCGGTCACGATGCCGGGTAAGGCCACCGGTAAAATAATACCGATTTCCGTTTTCCACTTCGATAAGCCCAACGAAAGTCCGGCTTCCCGCTGACTACGGGATACCGCACTCAGGGACTCTTCGATGTTTCGGGTCAATAACGGCAGGTTAAAGAACGTTAACGCGATGGCTCCGGAAATCACCGAGAATCCAATTTTAAACTTCACCACAAACAACAGGAAACCAAACAGTCCAACCACCACGGAAGGTAGCGAGCTGAGCACTTCGATGGCGGAACGAATCAAACGTGTGCGCCAATTATCCTTGGCGTATTCGGCCAAGTAAATCCCAGCCCCCAGTGAAATGGGAATTGAGATCAGCATGGTCAAGATTAACAGATAAAACGAGTTGAAGAGTTGAACCCCAATGCCCCCGGCCCCACTAAAGGAGTCGGCGGACCCGGTCAGAAACGACCAGCTAACGTGGGGTAACCCCGAAATCAAGATGTAGGCCAGCAAGAATACCAAGATGCCGACCACCGTGGCCACAATTACGTCGATGATAATCGTCGCCAATAAGTCTTTCCGTTTAGCGTTCATGGCTAAGTTGCCCCCTCTTGGCAATGATCCGCACTAAGGCGTTAAAGAACAGTGACATCAATAATAGAATTAACGCTAACGACCACAGGGCATTGTTGGGCAAGGTCCCATCAATCGTGTCCCCAATCCCCGTCGTCAGTTGGCTCGTCAGCGTAGAAGCTGGCGAAATCAGGTTCTTCGGCATAATGGCCGCGTTCCCAATCACCATTTGGACGGCTAAGGCTTCCCCGAAGGCCCGGGCCATCCCGAAAATAATGGCAGTCAGGATGCCTGGCGTTGCCGCCCGGAGAATCACCCGCGAGACGGTCTGCCAGCGTGTTGCCCCCAAGGCCAGCGAGGCTTCCTTGTAGAAACGGGGAACGGCCCGTAGACTATCGACCGTCATCGTGGTAATCGTCGGTAACACCATCACGAACAGCACAAAGGTTGCCGAGATAATCCCAAACCCGGAGCCCCCGACCAAGTGGCGCATGAACGGGACCACCACGGCCAGTCCGATGAACCCGTAGACCACGGACGGAATCCCAACTAGGAGTTCAATCACGGGCTGTAAGACCTTTCGCCCTCGTTTCGGTGCGATTTCGGTCATGAAGATGGCCGTGCCCACCGCAAACGGCGTCGCGACGATTGCGGCGGCAAAGGTCACCGCAAACGACCCGATAATCATGGGCAACGCCCCGGTCTTCCCTTGATCCGGCGCCCAGTTGGTGCCGGTCAAGAATTGACCGACGTTGACATGGTTGTGCGTAAACGTCGCAATCCCCTTCGACGTAATGAACCACAGCATCGAAGCCACCACCAAAATGATGACCCCGATACACAGGTAACTGATTCCCCGACCGAACCAGTCTTCCCGGGTCGCTCGGGTGGCGTGATGCAATTGTTGCGCCCAGTCTTTCGGCTGGGTATCTTCCTGCTTGAAGCCTGAACTTGTTTGCTCCATGAGCTAACTTCCCCCTTAAAAAAGGTGAAGGTGCCGCATAACCGCGCACCTTCACCCAAACATTCACCTTAAACCCGGATTACTTGGACGTCACAACGCCCTTAGCATCCTTGGTCACTTGCATATCATGAATACTAATGTAACCCATATCCTTAACTAAGCTGTTTTGCACGTCCTTGGACGTCATGTACTTCAAGAAAGCAGCCGTAGTTGCGTTCGGCGTCCCCTTGGTGTACATGTGTTCGTAGGACCAGATCTTCCACTTGTTGTTTTCAACGTTGTTGTCCGTTGGGGCCACGTTATCGACCGAAACGGCTTGTAACTTGTTGGTGTAGTAGGAGAAGGCTAAGTAACTCACTGCCCCTGGCGTCGTGGCGACAATCTTTTGAACCGCACCGTTGGAGTCTTGTTCTTGGGACTTCACCGCCGTGGCACCCTTCAAGACAGCATTTTCAAAGGTTGCCCGGGTACCGGAACCTTGGGCCCGGTTGATGATGACGATCTTTTGATCCTTACCGCCGACCATCTTCCAGTTGGTAATCTTACCCGTAAAGATTTGCTTCAATTGCGACATCTTCAGGTTCTTCACGCCAGAGTCCTTGTTAACCACCGGACCCATGCCGACAACGGCCACCTTGTGGTCGGTCAACTTGCTAGCGTCAATCCCCTTCTTTTCTTCGGCGAAGATATCAGAATCCCCAAGCGAAACCGCACCAGATTGAACTTGGCTCAGCCCGGTCCCCGAACCGCCGCCTTGAACCGTCAAGTTAACCTTACTGTGCTTTGACGTAAAGTTAGCGCCAGCCTTAGCTGCTAAGGGTTGTAGCGCCGTTGAACCCACTGCGGTTACCTTACCAGAAAGTTCTGCACTGCTAGACTTGCTACTGCTAGTTGAACTGGTGGCTTTCCCACAACCTGCTAATAATAAGGTGATCGTGGCAAACCCCATTGCTAACTTTGTTCCTTTATTCATCCCTGTCACTCCATGTCTTTTAATATAGTCGATACGTCAACTTCGTAAGTTAGGCAACGAACTCTGTGACGCCTCCCCTTAACTTACAAACCCCATTCTAAGCGACTAATATATAGTAATTGTCGCAATCGTGTAAATTTTGAGTAAATGTTGGGCAGTTTGCCATAAATCCTTTTATATCAAGGGTTAGCGGTCGCTCTGGCCAACCATTTACCGATCAATTCGTTGGGAGACTCTGACTATTTTGAGGTGAATTTCGCTGACCTTTCTTCGGTGACTCCCCCTAACCCGCCAGAACAATTGCGTCTCTTCACCAAAATGGCTAGAATTGACCTAAGAGGTGATCTGAAGTGGCAAAGAAAAATGAAAAAAAAGCACGTCATGACATTATTGTTGATATGAACGACTTTCTCATGGACTATGCCGCCGTTAAATTAGGTCGGCAACCGCATTTAGCGCAACAAGTGGCCCAAGCCGGTCAGCCCGACTTAACGGGATTAGACAAGTTGTTCAAGGATAACGGGGTGGGGCGTCGGACCAAGTACGAAGAACTCGCCACCGGATTCCTGTGGGACGAAGAAGACGTCAACGCCGTCAAGGAAACTGACGCCATGAAACAGCAAAGCGCTGCTCTGACCCAAGAAGCCATTGTCTACCTGGGGGCGCACGCTCAGGACTTTGACCGTTGGGAAGAAGCCTAACGCAAAAATAGCGGCTCGAGAAAATTCTCGGGTCGCTATTTTTTCCTATTAATAATGGCTATTGCCAGTTCCACAAATCGGCTTTCATTTTTGTGCCAATAATCTTGGTCAAAAAATCGATAAACTGATCGGGCATATACTGACTGGCGTCAAAGCTCGTGGGTTCACCGTTTACGCTGGTGATGACTAACCCTTCATGGGTCAAGTTCAGCCCATACTTGGGGCCCACGACCTGACAGAGTCGTTGAATCTGTTGTTCATTCATCCCGTCGCCTCCCAAATTGAGCTTAGCGAAAGCGCCGGAACGCGTCAAGTCGTTTTGATTTCAAAACTCTCAAGGTTTCTTTCTCTGTTAGTAACAATACTTATCCTTCGCCAATTGCTGATGGATGGCAGCGGCGAGCAAGCCTTCATCGGGGCCGTCCGCAATAATCTGAATAAACTCGCCCCCGTGTTGGCCGAGCTGGGCAACTTCGGGTTGTTCGTGAGGATCAATGTCCAGGTCCCGAACCCGAATCGTGGCGCGTCCGGTATAGTGTTGGCAAATCTTTTGCAAGGCTGGCGTCTCATCAACATTGGGAATCTCTGCGTATAGTGGAAGTCCAATTGTCTTCATCCTAATCACCTCTGTCTTAATTGTAAGCGATTACATTTAAATTGCCAAGCCACTTCTATAACTTTTTCACAATCAGGATTATCCCCCACAGTTTCCACCCGCGAACGTGCGTTCAAACCACCCTTAAAATATGGTATGATTAGGCCCAGAAACGGAGGAAGTCACCATGCCAATCAAACTCGGGGTCCGCGACCTGGTCGAGTTCACCTTACGAACCGGCGACCTGGGCACCACGTCGAACAGTCAAAACACCGCCTTATTGGGCGCACAGATTCACCGGCGCCTGCAAAAACAACGCGGGGCCGACTACCAAAAAGAATATTACCTGGATCTTCCCTTGACGCTCGTGGGCCACGACTACCTCCTCCACGGTCGCGCCGACGGGGTCACGTTAGGCACCGACGAGGCTGACACGGCCACAATTGAAGAAATCAAAACATCGGATACGGACTTTGAGCAGCTAAGCGACAACACCCTGACCCTGTACTGGGCCCAGGTCAAACTATACGCCCACCTGCTCTTCTGTAAGTTCCCGGCACTGACCCATTTGACCTTGACGTTGACCTACTATCAGACCAGTACGGATCAGGTCACTCAAACCGACCAAACGATTGACCGCGACGCAGCACAAACCTTTTTCCAGCAGGTCATCGACGAATACGAGACCTGGTTAAAATTCCGCGACGACCTCCGGCAACGCCGCGACCCGACGATTAAGGCCTTAACCTTTCCCTTTGGTCAGTACCGCCCCGGTCAACGTGAGCTGGCCGTCGCCGTTTATAAGACCGTTCTCAGCAGTAAACGGCTCTTCGCCGAAGCCCCCACCGGGACCGGGAAGACCATCTCAACGCTGTTTCCCACGATCAAGGCCATCGGCGAGGGCGTCATCCAGCGCATCTTCTACCTGACCGCCAAACAAAGCACCCGTCGCGTGGCCGAAGAAGCCGTCACGCTCATGGCTGCTCAGGGACTGCGACTTAAAAGCATCACCCTGACCGCTAAGGACAAGCTTCAGTTCCCCGAAGAAGCCGACCTGTTACCCGAGAACAACCCGTTTATGTTGGGGTACTACGACCGGTTGAAGCCGGCGCTACTCGACCTGATTCAGCATAACGACCAACTCACCCGTGACGTGATTGAAACCTACGCCCGTAAACACACCCTGGATCCGTTTGAATTTCAACTGGATGCCAGTCTTTTTTGTGACGTGGTGATTGGCGACTACAACTACCTCTTCGATCCTCAGGTTCACCTTCAACGCTTCTTTGCCACCACCGATCCCGACAACTTCTTTCTGATCGACGAAGCCCATAACCTAGTCGACCGCTCCCGGGACATGTACTCGGCGGCCATCAGTAGCCGGCCCGTGGACCGGTTACTGGACCAAAGTGAGGACCTACCCCAAGCCTCTGCCAAACTCCGCCGCCGGTTGCAAGACCTCCGCGACACCTTTACCGACGTCAGCGCGCCCCTGCGTCAGAGTGGTCAGGTCGACGCCACCTTTTTAACGCCGCCCGAAGACTTCAACCACGACCTCGGTCGTTTGATTGAAGCCATTCACGACTGGCTGCCCGACCAACCCCAAACGCCCTTCACCCAGGCCATCCTGGACTTCTACTTCACGGCCATCAGTTATCAGCGCATCGGTGAATTTTACGATGATACCTACCGGATGCGCCTGACCCTGGAAGACGGCAATATCACCCTGAAACAACTCTGCCTCGATCCCAGTGCTTTTCTGGCCGACAGTCTGGCGCTGGGGCACGGCGCCGTGCTGTTCTCGGCGACCCTCTCACCACTAAATTACTACCAGACCGTTCTGGGCGGTGGTGACGACAGTCTGGCTTACCGTCTAGAATCTCCTTTTCCCCCGGAACATCAACAATTACTCATCACCAACTACATCCAAACGACCTACAAACAACGTCAGGCCAACCTGGCCAATATTCTCCTGGCCATTAAAACGCTAGTCGACGGACGAACCGGCAACTACTTGATCTTTCTCCCGTCTTACAGCTACCTGTTGACCGTGCGACAGGCCTTCGAGATGGCCTACCCCAAGCTCCACACCATTAGCCAAGAGGCCCAAATGACGGAAACTGCTCGGCAGGACTTTCTCGACGCCTTCACCGCCGACCCCGACCAAACGTTGGTCGGTTTCGCGCTACTGGGGGGGATTTTCTCCGAAGGTATTGACCTGAAAGCCGGCCGGCTCATTGGCGTCGGCATCGTAAGTGTCGGTCTACCGGGCATCAGTCCCGAAAACGATCTAATTCGCGACTACTTTGACCAGCAGGGACAACCCGGCTTCGCCTTTGCCTACCAGTTACCCGGTCTCAACAACGTCTTCCAGGCGGCTGGCCGCTTGATTCGGGGAGCTCAGGACGTCGGGGTGGTCTTACTCATGGACCAGCGCTTCACCACGTCACGTTACACCCAGCTCTACCCGCAGCACTGGCAACACTACCAGCGACTCTACCGCCCCGAACAGTTAGGGCCGGCCATCGCCCACTTTTGGACTCAGGAGGCCCCACAACATGAAAACTAAACTCACGTTAGCCATGGAACACACGCTGTATTACTATTGCCGCGAAGCCGGGGCCACCGCGGTCGAAGAGGTCACCATGCCCGACGATCAGGGCATCGTCGACACGCTCAGTTATCAAGAACTACCCGACCACACCGTGGAATGGCGCTGTTACGAACTCAAGGTCACTAAAAGTGATTTTCACTCCAGCGCCAAGCTCTCGTTCGTGGGCCACTACAACTACTTCGTGCTTCCACTAAAACTCTACCAAACGGTGGTCGACGAAATTCCCGCCGGTATCGGAGTCTTGATTTACCGGCCGTTTGACGCGCAATTACTGGCAACGGCGAGCGAACCCCCGGTCACGCCAGGGTACTTGACGGTGGCTCGTCCGCCGCGGCATCAAGACTTACAAGTTCCCGCAACCGAACTGCAAAGCCGGTTCATTGCGTCACAGGGCCGCGAAGTGTTCAAGGCTAAGCAGATGGCGACCGGTCTGAAACAATACAGTACCGAACACCTTTACCAGGAACTGAAGAAACGCCACCAACACTACGATGTTTATAATCCCGACCGCAACTTCTACGACCAATTCGTGGCCGATACCGAGGCGACCGCCGTGACCGCCCTCCAAGAAGAAGTCGACGCGCTCAACTTAGATGTCCATCAGCTCCACCAACGGGTAAAGCAGGCGCGCCCATGATCTACTTACCGTATTTTCGCGGGCGGCAGTTCGACCTGCAGGCCTTAAGGGCCGTTGCCCAACAGCACATCTTACCGTCCAATCTCATCCCCATCATCGAACCGGTTCGCGACATCAAAGCCCTCCCGCAAACCGTCGCCGCCTTCGTCGAACACGATCAACCGCTAGTCCTCGTGACCAACCCGACGGTCAGTGACTACGCGTTGACCCAGCAAAAGCTCCACGATTGGCAACCCTGGCGGGATAATCCTAACCTCATCTTGGGTCACGTCCTGGGACCGACCACGACCCCGGAAGCCCTGAAACCGCTAGCCGGTCACCGCACCCTCCTGATTGCCCGGCAATACGACGAACTCGTTGCGGCGCAGGCCGCCGGATGGCTCACCTTACCCACCTATCTTCTGGTGCCACCCGAAGCCCGAATTCGTCAGCTGATTCACCGGCCGACCGTCAGTTTGTTCGACCACGCGTGGTTTCCCGCCAAAGAGCAAACCTACGCCAATCTGGTTGATGGTTTCTTTAGCGATGATTGGCAACGCGTGACTGAAACTAACAATCAGGGCTTTAGCGACTACACCATCGGTGGCGGACGTTACAGTGAGCACGGTTATCCGGCCCGCGCCGTGACCCTCCACCTGACCTACTTTGCCGGCAACCAACTGCGAATTCACCGGTTCGTCTCGGACGACCGGAACGATTTCAAACACCCTAAAGAAAAGTTTTTCCAAGCCGTCGCCAAATTAGCGGCTTGGTTACCCGCACAACCCATGGCAACGCAGACCCCGGCGGCCCGCCAACTGGCCGCCTATTACGACCAGCACCATTTTCCGGGATTAGGCGTGGTCAAACGCCTGAGTCTGGAACACCACTTGCAAGTCATGGCGGCCTTCTTGCGCCAGAACTATCCCGTTTAGTCCATCAAAAAGAGAGTGGGACAAAAGGCGATTAGCTGGTGAGCATTAACGTCGTAAGGCGGATAATCCCGAACTTGGATTATCTGACTTACGGGGTTAAGCGGAACCAGCTGCCTTTTGGCGCACGTTTCGGCACCAGCTGTTCGGAGACACAAAGGGTCTGGGACTTTTGTCCCAGACCCTTTCGTTTAGTGTTTATTCGGTTCGAGCTTGGTAACCGTCCAGTACTGGACCCCCGTTGGTTTTGCCCAAGCTTGCAACTTCCGTTTGGCACTGCGCTTCTTGTGATTATCCCAGCGTTGGTAACAGAACGTAACCACACCGTAGACGAAAAAGAAAATCGCTAAAAACGTCACAATCAACGATAGCCAAGACCCTAGTAGTGCAAACATCGTGATTACCCCCATTTTCAAGATAGACTGCCTCCGGTGATTTGTCGCCCCCAAATCATGGGTTCAAATCACCATCCTTCCCCTTCACGATAAATATACCTGAATTTTTCCCAGTTGGTTATTTTGACCAATCGCTGACTTACAATATAGTCTATTAACTATCTAACCGGCCGCAAAACACCGAGTTCAGTCGTGGCGGACTCCCCCAAATCTGCCCAGCAAAAAGGCGTCGACAATGATTGTCGACGCCTTAAAAAATAAGTCAGTTATTCTCGCTTAGGCGGGCAAGACACTGACCCCTTCCGGAACCATGAAGTCCTTTTGGGCCAGCGTTAATTTCCCGGTTTCCGCATCACGCTTGAAGAGACTCGCGTTATCGGACTTTTGGTGCACGACCAAAACCAAGCTTTCATCGGCCGTCCAGTTGAAGTCCCGGGGGAAGTCACCTTCCGTGGCGATTCGTTGAATCTCAGTCAGGGTGCCATCATCGGCGGTCTTTAAGACCGTGATCGAGTTGTTTCCCCGGTTTGACACGTAGACGAACCGCCCATCGCTACTCAACCGAATCGCGGCGGACCCGTTGTGGGCCGTCCAGTCATCCGGAATGACGTGGGTGATCTGCTTGACCGTAAACTTGCCGGCCTGTTCGTCGTAAGTCAACGTAGCCACGTTACTGCTCAGTTCGCCGACCAGGTAAGCGACGCTCTTCGGCGCATCGAACACGATGTGCCGGGGACCGTAACCCGCTGGTAGGTCAACGTGACTCACGGCGCTCAACTTGCCGTCATCGGCCACGTCGTAGAGGTAAACCCGATCGGTCCCTAAGTCACAAACGACTAAGCGCCCATCCGGCGTTAAGTTAGCGTAGTGGGGGTGTGGCCCGTCCGCTTGTTCTGGGGCTGGTCCCACGGGATCGGTATCGGTAATTTCGTCGGCCTGAGTCAACGATCCGTCCGCCGCAATCTTATAAACCGTGACCTTCCCCGTGTGGTAGTTGGCGGTGTAGACCAACTGCCGCGCTTCGTCGACAGAAACGTAAGCGGGTGAAGAGCCCGGATTCAAGACCTGTTGAATGGCCCGTGGCTTCTTATCTGACATATCATAGATAATCAAGCCGCCTTCCGTTTGGCCATCGGTTTCTTTTTTGTTAATGACGTATAAACGTTGTGCTTTTGATTTCGCAATATAAGTTGGGCTACCGGCAGATGCCAACCATTCGCAATTCGTTAATTTAGCGGCGTCCTTGTCGACGCTCACCTGATAAATTCCACGACTGATGCGCTTGGTATAAGTCCCAATGTAAAACTCTTCGGTCATACTGTTACCCCTTTCAACTTATCTGTATCCCCTTTCAGTATAGCACAGCTCCGAAAACAAAAACGATTAAGTCACTGGTGGTCGCCGCCAATAACCGGTACAATGAAACTAATTTAACGGCGCGACTAATTGAGCGATAAGCTAACGCCTTAACTCACTCACTTTATTTTCTCGCCACATTCCATGTTTAGCACAGAAAGGATCCCAATTTTATGTCTAGCTTTGAAGGCTACCACCCGCTGCTCACCCCCCAGTTCCGTTTCGACTGGTTGACCCAATTTCGGCTCAAGCAGGTTGCGGCCGTGACCGACCAAGACCTCGCGGAAACGGCCGAATGGATCAACACCACCATGCACCAAACCATGAGCCGTAACGCTCTGACCTGGGGAATCGAACGCCGTGCCACCCACCGACTTGTGGGCTGGGGGGGCTTCCACACCGTTGACCTGCCCGCCCACAAGGGACAAGCCTACCTGAGCGGCCAAACGTTGCCGGCCAGCGAACAGCAAGAGATTGTCGACCGGTTAGTCAACTTTGCGCGTGAAGAACTGCAACTTACCGTCCTCACCCTCAAAGATTCTCAAAATCTAGACGATGCCGTCGTGGCCGCAGCCGGCTTCGAACAAGACGCCCACCAAAATTGGCGGTGGTCTCAGCACTAACCTGTCAATTAACGGTCAAAATCATCAGCCCACCGGATCATCATCACCCCGTTAGCTGTGGTATACTGAAAACGAATTCATCAGTTAGTTTCACCAATGACCTGATTTTCAGCGCACTCAGTCAATATGGGAGGAATCTGTCATGTTAAAAAGTCGAATCTTAATATTAACGGTAGTGGCCCTCAGCGCCTGGGGGCTGGGAACCGCCATGACGACCACGACCGCACAGGCGGCCAAGTGGCACGCGGGTACGCCCAAGGTGTTACGGGGCACTTACGCCATGCATAAAAAGGACGCCAACGGTCAAAAACCTAACCTCAAGTTCACCACGACCAAGTTAACGTTACAGTTAAATCCGCCCACCGCGGCCGACCATCTGAGTAAGGTCTCGTACCGGAAGATCAATGCGCATACTTACTATTTAAAGGGTCACTATTTATCGAGTGGCATCCTTTACGTGAAGGCCAGCTACAGTCCCCTAGCCCAGCAGAAACGCCTAAAGATTCAGGAAGGCTTCCTGGACGGCCAACATATCAAGTGGTCGCCCAAGCACGCTATGGGTTGGTTCTATCAAAATTAACACGAAAGCGGCATTCCCGTCATGGGAATGCCGCTTTTTTAACTTATGAGAATCGACGCAAAAGATTTTACTCCGTGACGCGTTGGTTTAATTCGGCGGCCACGTTCAGGGATTCACTACGATAGGCATCGTGCACGCCTAACGCGTAGCACCCCCAACTGCCCAGCAAAACACCCACAAAATCTAACGGGTACGGCAACCAGCCGGCCCCGCCGAATTGGTGACTCCCGACCACCGACATCAGAGTCAACCAAATCATTTCGGCCAACAGCCAACGGCCCCCGCGAAGACTGGCTCGTAGTTGCGGCCAGCCCTCTGGTCGGCGAACCTCGTAATACACGTAAAAGATTAAGCCTAACGCAGTCACGCCAAAGACCTCGACCGTAGTTGGCCACTTGGCCCAGTAAATCGCGAGGCTGGCTAACCCGTAGGCTAACGGTGCCCACCAGTTCAGGTGACGCAAACGAAACGGCCGGGTGAAATCCGGGGCTTGGTGCCGCAGACTCATCACCGTCACCGGCCCGGTCAAATAAGCAATCAGGGTGGACGTGGAAATCACGTTCGACAACGCACTCCAGTTCCGAAATCCAGCGACCAGCACCACGCCCAAGACCAGGTTAACGATCATGGCCCGCCGCGGTGTTTGGTACTTCCGGTTGACCTCGCCCAGCTTGGTGGGCATGTGCTTGGTCCCGGTCATCGCCGCTAGCGCCCGACTGGTGGTAGCCACAAACGACACCCCGGTCCCAAACGGCGATACGAACGCGTCTAAGTATAGTAGCGTCGATAACCAATTTAGATTCAACAGAATTGCAATATCGGCAAACGGCGATTCAAAATTGACCCCGGACCAGCCGTGCGTCAACGCACTCGCCGGGACGGCACCGATAAAGGCCACCTGTAACAGGGTGTAAATCACGGTACTAATTCCAAAGGCAATCACGATTCCCCAGAAGATGTTGCGTTCCGGGTGCTCGATTTCATTTCCCATGTTGATGGTAGTCTGAAAGGCGTTATACGAGAAGATGATTCCCGCCGCGGTCGTTGCCGCAAAGATCGACGCACTCCCACCCGGCATGAAGCCCGCTTTGGCCGCAAAGTTCTGCGGTTCGAACCCCGTCAGCACCAGCACCAGAATCGTTAACGTTGGGACCCCCAGTTTAAAAATCGAGATAAAACTGGTAAAACGAGTCAACAACTTGACCGACCAGAAATTTAATAACGTAAAAGCCAAGATAAAAAGGAACACGATGACTAGCCCCAGGTTGGTCACGTTTCCGGCGTGCAGGAAACCTCGCGTCCAGTTGGCCCAGGCCCAGGGCCACGAGCTCATGTACTGCACGGCCGCCACGGCCTCAATGGGAATGATGGTTAAGAGGGACAACCAGTTCGCCCATCCCGCCACGAACCCGAGTAACGGCCCGTGGGAAAAGGAGGCGTACTGACTCATGCCCCCGCTAGTGGGAAACATGGTGCCTAGTTCGATGTAGTTTAACGCAATCAGGCCAATCACGACGGCCCCTAAGATCCAGGACAAAATAGCGGCCGGTCCGGCAATCTGGGCGGCCATTCCGGCCCCAAATAACCAGCCCGACCCAATGATGGCGCTGAGCGTTAGCATGACTAATGAAAACAAACTCATTTTCCGCTTCAAGCCAAATTTCCTCACTTTCAACCGCGACAATCACTAAAAACTGGCTTAAAGGTCAAACGCTTCCGGACCAGTCAGAAACGGGCTGGAACGGGGCGGGCACGGCTTCAAGCCCTTAAACCAGGTCTTGAAGACCGACCTTTGTCTAACCCGGTAAAAATCACCGGCTAAGACAAATTTCGCCCCTGAGCCCATTTCTAACTGGTCCTCCAGCTCACACTAGCACCAATGACCTTCTTCATGGTCATTGACCAATTGTTATTTTAATAACACGAGCCTCATGCCTAATTCAATCTTCGACCAACGTTTGAGACAGTTTCTAATTCCCGTCGCGGGATTATTTGGCTATTGTACACTACCTGTCTGGCAAATGGCTTAGAAATTTCTTAGAAGAGTTGCCCGACGTAGTAGTGAATAAACATGGTAATAATTCCCACCACAATGTTGCGGATAATCGCCGTTTTAACTAAACCGTGACCCAACTTCGCACTCAGAAACCCGGTCAACGCCACGGATAAGATCACGGCAATGATGGTTCCCGGCCACTGCCAGGCGACCGGCAAGAACGTCATCGCCACTAGTGGGAAGACCCCACCGGCCGACGCGGAGAAGAGGGATGAGAACGCCGCATCCCACGGGTTCATGTAGTGTCCCAGCTTGATGTCATACTTCACTTCAACGATGGTCTCCAGGGCGTTTTTACTCATCAAATCTTGGGCAATCGCCAGTGACGTTTCGGCGGACACCCCCCGCCCCTCATAGAACTTCTGTACCGTGGCTAGTTCGTCGTCAAAGTTGGTCTTTAATAGTTCGGCTTCCTTGGCGACCGCCGACCGTTCGGTATCCTTTTGCGTGCTGACGGAGGCGTATTCTCCGGACGCCATCGAGAAGGCACAGGCAATCAGGTCGGACAACCCGGCAATGAAAATCGTGAATTGATTGGTGGTCGCCGCGGCCACACTGAACAGTACCCCGACGACCGTCAAGATCCCGTCGTTAGATCCCAGGACCCCCGCTCGTAACGTATTGAGTTTTTCGTCCATGGTTTGGTGTTGCTTCTTACTCTTCTTTAAACGCAGCGTATCATTTGCTACCATTGTTTAACGCTCCCTCTTATGCGAATAACCGACCGATAAAGTACGTCACCAACATGGTGATCACCCCGGCAACCACGTTACGAACGGTCCCGTTCCGGCGATCAGCGTTACCTAAGATTGCTGCGATGTAGCCGGTAATCGATAACGCGATGATGACTGCCACAAACGTTCCCCAGATTCGTAAATTCTTGGGTAGTAAGCTAATTGATAATAGCGGCAGGATGGACCCCGTTGGAAACGAGATCATCGAAGCAATCGCCGCCGAAAACGGATTGGTATATTCCCCCACGTTAAACCCAAAGCGTTCTCGCACCGTGGCCTTGACGGGATCCTTGGCCATCATTTCGTGCGCCGCTCGTTCGGCCAGTTCCGGCTTAATGCCACTAGCCATATACTTGTTCTTAACAAAGTTAAATTCACCGTCGTAGTCGTCGTCCAACGCCACCGTTTGGGTTTCAATGGCCTTACGTTGCGCGTCCTTTTGTGTGTTGACCGACACGTATTCCCCCATGGCCATCGATACCGTCCCGGCAATCATACCGGCAATCCCCGAAATGAAGATGGCAAAGCTACTCGTGGCCGCACCGGCCACCCCAATGACAATCCCCGCGACGGACAAAATACCATCGTTGGCCCCCATGACACTGGCCCGTAGCACGTTGATCCGTTGCGCTAAGGTTGCTGGCTTCTTCTCTGATTTCATCATATAACCCCCTACATGGTTTTAAAACCGCAGTACTTTTATCATAACACGAATTGAATTCAAAAGTTTGGTACGGCTAAATTTTTATTTATTTTAGAATCGTTCTTATCTGACAACAATTCTATTCTAGCACGAATATCCCAAATGTAAATCACCTGCGTCCAAGAAATTTTCGTAACTGCGAATTATTCTAAATTAAAACAGAAAGCTGGAAGTCTCGCTAAAATGTGGTTTAATAGAGTCAAACAAGACTAATTATAAGGAGGGATTTCCATGGCCCAACCTAACCAACTTCTCGCACAAGCATTGAAGACCTTAAAGGAACACCATATTCGGGTAACACCCCAACGACGGATCATCTTGACCTACCTGGTCAACCATCACAATCACCCGGCGGTCGAGACCATCTACACCGCACTCGCGGCGGAACAACCTAATCTTAGTATGGCCACGATTTATAACACGTTAAACCTCTTAGTGGACCTTGGTATTGTGATCGAACTACCCAACGATAACGGCGGTATCCGTTACGATTTCTATGGTCAACCCCACTACCACGTGATTTGCGAAAACTGCGGTAAGATTACCGACGTCTTTGCGCCCGACTTTGCCCAGTTGGAACAGCAACTCAACCAAGAAGCCAGTGCCCAAACCGGGTACCTGGTCACCAGCAACCACGTGGAAGTCTACGGGCTCTGTCCGGAGTGTCAACAAAAGTTGCACATCGATCCCGCCAGAAAACAGTGGGCGCAAGGTGCCGCTTCGGCGCCAACGGCCAATTAAACCGGTTTCTTCTGATATTACAGTGAGATTACAGGCGTCGTGCAGTTTTAATCTATTTGAAAACACCCGAAACAAAGCCCGTGGTTATTGATATTAGAAGCGTAATATTAAAACCTCGGCCTTACTAACCGGTTGTCGTGAGCGGCATTTACCGATATAGTAAGGTACGAAATCACGTCGATGCAGCCGTATAGACGGTTGTTAACAAATAAGATAATGAAAGATTTGAGGGATGATTCGGGTGAAAATGTCTAAAGTTCTCCTAACGGCAGTAGCCGCTGTGGGATTTGCCGGCCTCTTCGGCGGTACGCTCTCGGCTAATGCTAGTTCGAAGGTCAACAGTTATATTGAAAGTCATAATTATAAGCCAGCGAAGGTCACTAAAAGCATTTGGAGTGGCTTTCCGAAGTACAAGTATCGGCATGGTGTCGGCAAACCAGAAGGCGTCGTGATTCACGAAACGGCCAATCCGTCTTCGACGATCTACAACGAAATTGCCTACATGAAGCGTAACTACAACAACGCGTTCGTCCACAGCTTCGTGGACGCTTCGCACATCATCAACATCGCTAATACCAACTATTTATCCTGGGGGGTTGGTTATCCTGGGAACGCTCGGTTCATTCAATTTGAACAAATCGAAGTTCACAGTAAATCCGCTTTCGCCCACGAAATCGCCAACGCGGCTTGGTACACGGCTTACCTGTTAAAGGAATACAACCTGAAGCCTAACGATGCCGCTTACGATGGTAAAGGAACGGTTTGGTCTCACGGATCCGTAGCTAAGCACCTGGGTGGCTCAACGCATACCGATCCAGTTGGTTACTACGCTTCCGCTGGGAAGAAGTACTTCGGTCAGAAGTACACCATGGCCGCCTTCTATAAGATGGTCAAGAAGTACTACACCGCCATGGGCACCACCACGCACACCAAGTTGACGACCGCCACTTACAAGACGGTCAATCAGCAGGCTAAGTTGAGCAGCACTTACGCTAAGTACTACCTGTACAACCACGTTAAGGGCTCAAATAAGAACGCCGCTAAGCAGAAGTGGTCGAAGATTACGCCGAAGGTTGGCAAGACCTACTACGTCGACATGACGGCTAAGAAATCGACCGGGTCAACCTGGTACCGAATCCGGCCTTCCAAGAACAGTAGCAAACGTTACTGGGTCTACTCAAAGGTCTTAACGGACGTCCAGGACGTGAACACGTCGACGGCCACGGCCACCACGGCGAGTGCGGACAGCAGCGCGGATTCAGCTAGTGCCACGAGCAGTTCCGACAGTTCGTCGGTCGCAACGAGTTCCAGCGACACTAGCGCAGCTAGCACCAGTACCAGCAGCGTGAGTGCCAGCAACTAAACTTTAAATTCACGTTTCAAACCTCAAACGAGCGGCGACAGTCCAGATGGATTGTCGCCGCTCGTTTTTGCTTGTGTTTAGAAAAATAAAATTAGTCACTTTCTTAAGGGGCCACGCCCTCCCCTATTTTGCCGTACGTTTCCGCCGATTGGCCGCCGCTCTGGTCATCACCCAAGTGGTGATTGGGACCGTCAACAGAACACTCAACATCGCAAATAGGATCATCAGAATTTCCGAAACAAAGATTTTATCGTTAAAAATTTCGCCAAACGAGTAGTGCACGCCGGTAAACCAGATGAATAACGCCAGGAAACCGCCAAAAAAGCCGAAAAACAGCGTGTTAAACGTCGTCCCGATGATTTGCTTACCCACACTGATGCCGTCGCCAAACAGCGCTTTTAGGCCCACCTGGGGGTGCTGCTCGAGAATCTCACTCAGCCCCGCCGAGATCGCCATCGCCGCTTCGGCAATCGCCCCCAGCGTACTGAGGATGGCCGTCGCCGTAGTGACCTTGACGAAGTTGATGCCAACTAGCACCGACAAGCCTTCCAGGTCTTCACTGTCTTCCGGTCCGAAGCCCTGAACCATGGCCCATTGCTCGACCGGCACAATCAGTAAGACCAAAACCACCAACACGATGGCCGAGGCAATAAACGCTACGGTGCTTGAAAGGTCATCCCCGCTACTCATGAAGATGGTCAGCGCCAATACCATCAGGCCCACCACCACCGTCACGATGAGGGGTGAGAAGTGAAAGGCCACCAGGACGATGGCTAAGAATAATAGGCCGAAGTTAAGCAGTAACGCCAGGAACGACTGGGCCCCCGCCTTACCGCCGACCAGGACCATCAGGAGCAGTAAGATCAGCCCCAACACGGTAATCGTACTCATGCGGCCACCTCCTTAGGCAACCAACGACTAGCCAGGTAACTGGCCAACGGTACGGCCAGGACGATCCCAATCCCGCTAATCAGGCTCTGGACCACGCCCATCGACATGTTCATCGAGAAGGTGTACCCCCAACTATTGCCATTTTTCAGGTACAACAGGGCCATCGGAAACGTGTCGGCCACAAAGATAAAGAACAGGACGTTGATCAGGGGGCCCATGATGGTACTCCCGATTTGCCGACCCGACTTAAAAATCTGTTGCGGCGTGATTTCCGGACGCTCCCGCTTTAACGCGAACAACGACGAGATGATATCGGTCGATTCGTCCATCACTGCCCCCAGCGAACCAAGCAAGGTTTCGGCCAGAAATAACGGCCGGGGAAGTTGGGTGACGTACTGCATGGATTCGTAGAACATCCCCTTCTCGTGGGTGACGTGAAAGACCAGTAACGCCACTAAAATCGCGCACAGGGTGCCACCCAACGTAGTCGCCAACGTGATCAGCATCTGGCGGGTTCGTCCCAAGACCAGCCACAACGTTAACGCCGCAAAGGCCACCGCTAGGCTCCCGAAGATCCATAAGACCTGCGCGCCCTGCGTCGAACCGTTTAACAGGATGGCCAGGAAGAACAGGACCCCGTTAGCCGCCACGCTGAGAAAGGCCATCAGCCCGCTGAACTGCATGAGGAGTAACAGTAATCCCACGACTAGCCAGAGCATGAAAACGAGTGGTGTGTCGCGTTTACGGTCCTTGACCGTCGCACTAAGATGACCGGCATGACGGTGTAACACCACGAAAAGCTGACTGCCCACGTGGTAGCGCTGATCCATGGCCCCCGAAGCCGAGTAAGTGTTGGTCACCTTCAGCTGGTGCCCCCGATTTTTCGTGTTTAAGAGTTGTCCCGTCAGGGTCTGCTGCGTTTGATAATCGACGTTTTGAAAATCGTCGGTCTCCTTGGTGGTCTGGTGTTGTTGCACCGCGGTCACTCGCATGATAGGATCATGGTATAAAATCGCATCGTGCGCGGTTCCCCAGAGTAAGAGGCCACCGACGATTAACACGGCGAGCCAGACCCACCAGGTCACCGTGGTCGTTTTCTTGAATGATTGCACACTAACCGTTCCTCTCTCGTAGACTTTCAATTTTCAATATACCACTTTCCCTGCACCCCACCGATTTCCCGCTTAAAACTTAAGTAAATCGAAGGGGGTCCCGTGAAATTTCTAGTTGACCTTGCAATTTCGACAGAAAACCAGTAGAATAGTAGCCGATTGTTATTTTAATTAAGCGAGGGTTTTTACAATGAGAAAAGCACATCCAAATGGCGTACAAGGCCGTCGGAAGGTTAACCGTAAGAAGGACCTGAAGCGGCGCGACGAAATCGCTAATCTTCAACGTTGGTTGAAGGGCGAAATCAAGAACAAGTAATCTCGCCAATTACTGAAAAAACGCACTGACCAATTGGTCAGTGCGTTTTTTTGTTTAATTTAATGACTTAATCAACCACCAGCACGCTGGTCTCCGAGTTGCGCACCACGTAGGCCGTGGTGGAACCCATGATGGCCCGGCCCAACCCGTGAACCCCGGAACGACCAATTACCGTTAAATTGGTGTTGAGTTCTTGGGGCAACGTGGTCGCAATCGTTGGTTTAGGCAGGCCCACCTTGAAACTGGTTTCGACCGGTACCCCGGCGTCTTCCACTTCCTGTACCGCACTGTCCAAAAACTTCGTCGCCGCGTCCTTGAAATGAGTGACAATTTCACTCCCAAATTCTGCCCCATAATGTGCGTAGGTCTGATCACTGGCGACGGAGACGATGAACAGTTTGGAGCCGAGCTTTTGCGCCAACTTAATGGCCTCCACTAGTGCTGCGTGGGCATTCTTACTGCCATCCATGGGTACTAAAATCCGTTCATACATCCTATCCCGTCCTTTCCAAAATCCACCTGAGTGGTATCGCTTTCAACACCTTAATCATACCAATAAAGCCTAACTTATGAAAGCCTCTCGCGGTGTTTTTCATCAAATTTTTAATGATGGGCTGGGGCTGGAAACTCATCTCCCCGCGCGGGATTGAACGACTTGTGGTAAGATGTAGCAAGTACTTTACTCATTCAAAGGATGGCGTATCTAATTATTATGAAAAAACTTCTCGTGAGCGCCCTAGGGTTGATGGCTTTAACCCTAGCCGGTTGCTCCAACACCCTCACCACCAAGCAGTCCACCTACCATCCCACGGCCTTAACCGCGGTGGTCAAAGGTGACGCCAAAGCCAAACACGTGACCTATCAGATTGAAGATGGCGCTAAACAATCCACCAAGGTCGCGGCCGGCACCTACTTCTTCCAGGTTCCCGCCGCCCCCCACGACCAAACGGTTAAACTCAGTGCCAACGGGGCTCACAAGACCGTTACGGTCAAGGCCACCAAAGCGCTAGGCGACTACCAAAAGTTTGCGGCGAGCTACAATCAGATGGTCATCGCCAGCTACCTGCCAACCAAGGTGCAAAAACAGTTACAGGCCGCGCAAAAAACTCAGGCTCAAACTAAACAAAAGCTAACTGCCCTAGCCAAAACGGATCCGACGGCCGCAGCAGCGGCTGCTAAGCAGCAACAGGTCGCGGCCCAACAACTTCAGGTCAAACTGGCTAGCGCTAAAAAACGGGCCAAGGACGACCTCCTGCCCACCACTGCTAAGGACGGCGTGCAGAACCTCGTGACCACCAAGGCCGCAACCGTCCGGGCTAACGTGCAGGATGGCCAACTCATGGGACTCGCCCTGATCACCCCGACCGCTCAAATGAAAACTAAGGCCGGCCAAAAGGAATTTGGGACCACCTTCGCCTTACTGGGCGCTACGCTAAAGGCCAAGCCTAAGTACGTAATCAATAAGTTCGAAAAGGTCCTAAAGGATGCCAAGTCTAACAGTAGTTCCACCAATACCAAGACCATCCACTCCAACGGGATTCGGTTTAACACCGGGTTCTCGGCGGACCACCTCTACATTTACATGACTAAATAAACTTAATTAATCAGGCGCTTCTGGGGCAGTCAGAAACGGGCTGGAACGGGATGGGCACGGCTTTGAGCCCTAAGTCCGGGTCTCAAAGTCCGACCTTTGTCTAAGCCGACCAAAAACGTCGGCTAAGACAAACCACATCCCTGAGCCCATTTCTAACTGCCCCTTCAGCTCACATTGCTTATGACAGTAACAAGCCGTTGTTTTAGTGATTGGCTTTTAAGACTATTCCTAATCAATTATTACTCCAATCCACCAATGTACGGCGTGTCCCAGTCTCTGAGCGTCGAAAAGCAACCATTCTTAATCTAAGTAAGTTTGATTCCCGGCGCTAACGGTTAATCCCCGCTAGCGCTTTCTTGACTAGATGGAAAGCTGAGTTGTCTTAACCCAGCGCAATAAAGTGTAATCATTTTCATCCCCATCGATAGTGCCGCATAATGACGGTAAGCTGTGATAGCGGAGACCAGCGCTCATGGTGTCAGCGCGTCGCAACTAAGTCAGCAAAAATTTGTTTCTATCTAGGGGGAGTCAAGCATGCAAAGCGAGGAGAGAGTATTTGAGAGCTTCTTGCGGCAATACCGGGAGATTTTCTGCGTCCTGATTAACGCCGCTGAGCAGATCACGGGGCAATACTCATTGAGTTTCGAACAATATTTACTGTTAAAACAAATTCATGAACAACGCAACATTACGCTAAGTGAGCTTGCGGATGACACCCGGACCACGCGTTCCGCCGCAGCTCGAAAGTTACGGGCCTTACTGTTAGACGGTTACGTCGAACAGGAAGCGAAGATGGACGACCGGCGGGTCAAGTACCTGCGGTTAACACCTAAAGGCACCCGGGTGGAAGACGATATTCATCAAGTCTTCTTACAAAGTGCGCGAACTTGGAATCAATTACCGTCCGATTTAGCGCCGGAAACCATTACCGATTTCTTCACCCGCTATCAGGCTAACGTTGCCATCTGGGACCGTAACCGGCCGAAGTTTCACCGGCCCGTCACGCGAACCCGGCGACAAGCGGAAGAATAACCAACTAAATTCCGTTTAAAATTGGGAGTTTGGGGCCAGCCTCAAACTCCTTTTTGAGTGCCCCCGCTAATCATGAGGATTGCATGATAAAATAGTTTCCTTTCCCCGCTAAGTGGGTTAACCTGTGACTAATGACAATATTTAAGGAGGAATTTCGTTATGCACACCACTCATTTTGCTGCCGGCCAACCCGGTGGTTCCGCAACGACTTTTCCGGTTGACGAGTCCCTGCTCAACCAAGACCTCTACGATGCCGTCAATGGCAAGTGGGCCACCCAGGCCACCATTCCCGCCGACCACGCCTCGACCGGGGGCTTCATGGACCTCGTCGACAACATCGAACACACCTTGATGGCCGATTTCGACGACCTGTTAGCGGGTAAACTGGCCCCCGCCAACGCCGAAATGGCCGAATTCAAAAAATTCTACACCTTAACCCGTGACTTTACCGCCCGTGAACAAGCCGGGGCCGCGCCTCTCAAGCCCTATTTGGCCAAGATTGAAGCGCTGAAGAACTTTGCCGACCTAAACGCCGCTCTAGTCGACTTCTACCGAGAAGGCATTCCTACGCCAATCACGCTGAGTGTCGACCCCGACATGAAGGACACCAGCAACTACGCGTTATACGTCGACGCGCCCAACCTGATTCTGCCAGACAAAACCTACTACGCCAAGGACAACCCGGCGGCTAAGCAGTTACTGCCGATCTACACCCAGATGGCTACCAAGTTACTGACCATGGTGGGATATTCCACGGAAGACGCCGCTAAGCTGGTCGATCAAACCAAACAATTCGACGCGCTGATTGCGCCGCACGTGAAGTCGTCCGAAGAAGCGGCCGACTACGTGAAGGACTACAACCCGTTCCCGTTGGCCGACGTGGCCGCTAAGACCGATGCGCTAGACCTGACCAGTGCCGTCACCGCCCTCTTAGGCGCCACACCGGATCAAGCCATCCTGCCCCAACCAACCTACTTCGATGCCATTGGCGATCTCTTAACGCCCGCCAACTTCCCACTCGTAAAGAGTTGGATGCTGGTCAAGACGGTGCTGGGCGCTAGTGGCACCTTGACCGAGGATTTCCGCCAAGTCGGTGGCACCTACGGCCGGGCCCTATCCGGTCAAAAGCAAGCCCGCTCCCAGGAAAAGGCCGCTTATTACCTGGCCAGTGGCTACTTCAGCCAAGTCGTTGGCGACTACTACGGTCGTAAGTACTTCGGTGAAGCCGCCAAGGCCGACGTGCGTAAGATGGTCTTAAAGATGGCTGGCGTTTACCAAAACCGGTTGGCCGCCAACGACTGGCTCAGTGAGGCGACCCGCCAAAAGGCCGTGGTCAAACTCCAGAAGCTGACGATCAAGGTTGGCTACCCGGACAAGATTGATCCGCTTTACGCCAAGTTTAAGGTCGACACCACCAAGTCCCTCTTTGACAACGCCCAAGCCTTCGACGAAATCGCCTTAGCCCAACACTTCGGCCACTGGGGTCACCCCGTTGACCGGGAAAAATGGGACATGAGTGCCAACACGGTCAACGCCTACTACTCCCCGTCGAACAATGAAATCGTCTTCCCCGCCGCCATCTTGCAAAAACCGTTCTACAGTCTGGAACAGTCCAGCAGTACTAACTACGGGGGAATCGGGGCCGTCATGGCCCACGAAATCTCCCACGCCTTTGATAACAACGGTGCCCAGTTCGACGAATTCGGGAACCTGAACAACTGGTGGACCGACGCGGACTTGGCGCACTTCAAGGACCTCTCGCAAGCCATGATTAAGGAATTCGACGGTATCGACTTTGCCGGTCAGAAGGTTAACGGTAAACTGACCGTTTCCGAAAACATCGCCGACGCCGGGGGCCTGAGTTGTGCCCTAGAAGCCGCTAAATCGGCCGCTGACGTCGATTTACGGGCCTTCTTTATCAACTGGGCCAACGTCTGGCGGATGAAGGCCACAACGGAGTATATGCAGCTTCTGCTGTCGATCGACGTCCACGCCCCCGCTAAGCTCCGGGCCGACGTGCAGGTCAAGAACCTCGACGACTTTTACACCACCTTTAACGTCCAGCCGGGTGACGGCATGTACCTCAAGCCAGCCGACCGGGTGAAAATCTGGTAAGTCAGGTCTAAACTAATCGCTTCCGGGCCAGCCAGAAAATGGGTTGGAACGGGGTGGGCGCGGCTTCAAGCCCCCAAAACCGGGTCTTGAAGACCGACCTTTATCTAAGCCGGCAAACAACACCGGCTAAGATAAATTTCACCCCTGAGCCCCTTTCTGACTGACCCTCCAGCTTAGACTGACGTTAATGGTAACTTTAAGCCATCAGAAACTAGTCACGACTCACTTACAATTTTACTTTGAATCTAAGAATCACGCCCTCGTCTAACCGACCAAGGCGTGATTTTTTGGTTTAATCCATTTTAGAAACTAACCGTCAAAAAAACCGGTCACCCACCATAGCGGCGTGCAACCGGTCTTTCGTTTACTTTTCATTTCTGTAATGTACTCTCCCGTAAAACCAGACTCGTGCCGACCGTCACCCGTTGCGGGGTGGTTCGGCCAGTCTGGACCCGATTTTCGATCAAGTCCACCGCCGTGGTACCCAGTAGCTCCGTGTTGACGTGCACGGTACTCAGCTCCGGAAAGACGTAGCGGGCAATTGTGGTGTCGTTAAAACCAATCAGACTTACCCGTTGAGGCACCGCGATATCGGCTTCGCGTAACGCCTTTAACGCCCCGGCGGCCATCGGATCGTTGGTCACGAAGAACGCCGCGGGTAACCGGTCACCCAACGTCTCAATCGCGTGAGTCATCTGAGCGTACCCGGATTGGTTGGTGTAATCTCCCGCAAACACGCACGACTCGTCGTACTGTCCCCGGCTTTGCATCACCCGTTTGAACTCCAGGTACCGTGGATCCAAGACCTCACACTGCTCGTCGGTGGTCCACTCGGTTCCGTGCAAAAGCCCAATCCGCGTCTGCCCCTGTTGGGCAAAACAGTCGACGACCTGTTGCACCGCAATCTGAAAGTCCGTTACGACGCTATCGTAGCCGTTCGCTAATTGATCCTGATCCACGAATACTAAGTTCGGGGTCATTTCCGCTAAGCTTTGGACTTGTTGGGGACTAAACTTCCCGATGGCGATAATCGCATCAACATCGTCGTCAATCTTAGTCAGGTCATTTTGAAAGGTGCGCATGGTGATGAAGTGGCGCTGTTCACTCCGCTTCTCCAGTCCCAACCGGATCGACATGTAATACAGATCGTCGAGTTCCTTGGTCTTGGAATACCATTGAACGACGGCAATCTTCAACTGTTTGTTGGCCAAGACCGGGCGCCGTTTGAGCTTGGCGTAGTTCAAATTCTCGGCGACCTCAAAAATCTGTTTTCTGGTGTGGTCACTAACCGATAACGTCCGGTCGTAGTTCAAGACCCGCGAAACCGTTGCCAGTGACACGCCCACGGCCTGGGCAATATCCTTTAACGTTGCTGCCATCGTTCTCACCTCCTGATCTACTAGTCAAATTCTGATTAAAGTTGTGCTAAGAATTGGTCTAAGGCTGCCTGACCCGTGGCGTCTCGCTTGAAGACCCCAGCATCGGCCAGAACGCGGGCAAACGTGTTCCCAATCGCCTGGTGAACCACGGTCTGCACGTTTTCTGGCGTGAGGTCGTGGCGGGCCTTTAAACCGTCCGCCCACGGCTGGTGCATCGCCGCAATCTGGTTCGGTTGCCCGACCAGGTACTTTTCGACTTCGGCCATTTCCGTCTTCAGGCGTGCGGGCAAGATGGCCCGGCCCATGACTTCGATCAAGCCGATATTTTCCTTCTTAATGTGTTGCACGTCCTGATGCGGGTGGAAAATCCCATCCGGATACTGGGCGGACGTTTGGTTGTCCCGTAAGACCAAGTCCAACACGTAGTCGTCCCCATCGCGGTACGCGATTGGGGTGACCGTGTGGTGCCGCGTGCCGTCGGTGTAAGCCCGCACGTCGACGCTTTCGTCGGAATAGTCTTTCCAACTGTTCATGATCTTGACCGCCGCCGTGACCAAGGCTTCGGGGTGCGCACCCCGTAACCGTAAGTCGGTCATTGGCCACTGAACGACACCGGCCGTGACGCCCGGTACGTTCAGGTCAAATTCGCGATCCAACGGCGCCTTCATCATTGGGAAGGTGTGTTTCCCGCCTTGATAGTGGTCGTGGCTCAACATTGAGCCGCCCACGATTGGCAAGTCGGCGTTACTACCAACAAAGTAGGTCGGGAACTGCCGCACGATTTCCAACAAGTTGGTGATGCCGTGTTGGTCGACCTTCATCGGCCGGTGAACTTGAGACAGGAAGATGGCGTGTTCGGCGAAGTAGGCGTACGGCGAATACTGGAAACCCCAGATTTCGCCACCCAGCATCAACCGGATGATCCGGTGGTTACTCCGAGCGGGATAGCCCAACCGTCCCAGGTAGCCTTCGTTGGTCATGCAAAGTTGGTCTAACGGGTAACCCGTCTTCGGTTGGTTCCGTGCGGCCGCGATGGCCTTGGGGTCCTTTTCCGGTTTCGACAGGTTAATCGTGATTTCCAAGGTCCCCGCTGGCGTGTCGGCGTCAAAGACCACGTTGCGTGCAATGTTGCGCGTCTTGATATAGTCGTTGGCCCGGCTTAACTGGTAGAACCAGTCGGTCGCCTTGGACGGACTCTCCTGATACCGGTCCCAGAAACCGCGGTTAAGCGCGGACGGAAGCGGCGTCTTTAAGTCCATCAGTTGGGCTTCTAAAATTTCACGCTCGCTCGGCGTGTCGTTAATTTTACCGTGAGCAATGGCCGTATTGACCAACGCCGTGACTAAATCAATCGGATTGGCCGCCGTGGCCGCTTGGACCGCACCGTCGCCAATCAACGCGTAGATGCGGTTTTCCACGTACTGGCGATCCAGTGCCGTGTACGGCGACGGTGAAGCCACGATGTCGTCCAAAAATAGCTGTAGGGTATCTTGAGCCATTAGGCGTTCGCCCCCCGGTCAGCGTAGCCTTCGGGGTGGGATTGCTTCCAGTTCCAGGCCGTCCGGATGATGTCTTCCACGTTGTCGTATTGGGGTTGCCAGTTCAAAACGTCGCGAGCCTTGTCACTCGCCGCAATCAAGGTACTTGGGTCACCGGCCCGGCGTGGCGCCATCTTAGCCGGGATTTCCTTGCCCGTGACCTTCCGTGCGGCTTCCAGCATTTCTTTGTTAGAGAAACCGGTCGAAGAACCGAGGTTAAAGGCGTTACTGTCGTGGCCGGCCTTCAGGTATTCTAAGGCCAGGATGTGAGCGTCGGCTAAATCAACGACGTGCACGTAGTCCCGGACGTTAGTCCCATCCTTGGTTGGATAGTCGTCCCCAAAGATGGACAGTTCTTGCCGTTCGCCCGCAGCGACTTCCAAAATAATTGGGACTAAGTGGGTTTCGGGGTGGTGGTCTTCACCGATGCTGCCATCTGGCTTGGCCCCCGCCACGTTGAAGTAGCGTAAAGCCACGAACTTGATGCCGTAAGCTTCGTCGGACCACTTCATGATCTTTTCCATCATCAGCTTACTTTCACCGTAAGGGTTGGTTGGCACTTGCGGGTCGGTTTCCTTGATGGGAATCTGTTTCGGTTCACCGTAAGTGGCAGCCGTTGAGGAGAAGACGATGCGTTTAACATTGTGTTTGTTCATGACTTCCAGTAAGGAAACCATGCCGGCCGTGTTGTTGTCGAAGTACTTCAACGGCTTCTTCATGGATTCAGGAACCACGGAGAAGGCTGCGAAGTGAATGACCCCTTCAATGTCTTCCTTATCGAAGACGTCGTTTAAGAAGTCTTGATCCCGCACGTCACCTTGGTAAAAGCGCGCCTTAGGGTTCACGGCTGCGCGGTGCCCCGTGACCAAGTTATCCACGACGGCCACGTCGTACCCCTTCTCAACCAATCGATCAACGGCATGGGAGCCGATGTAACCAGCACCACCTAAAACTAAAACTGTCATTGCGCATTTCCTCCTCAATCTGTCTTGTGTTGTTAAAATTTACTTTATGTGAATCATTCGTCTACCGGTCGGCCCTGGTGAGGCTGGAACGGGGTGGGCACGACTTTGAGCCCGAAAAACAGGTCTCAAAGTTCGACCTTTGTGTAAGCCGGGAAAGAACCCCGACTAACACAAACGACACCCCTGAGCCCCACCAGGACCTTCCTCACGACTATACTAGCGTTAAATGTTAATCTAACGTGAGCCGTGAGGTCAGCCCTGATATGGCTCAATAGCCTCGTTGGTCTTAGCCGAGTGAATTTCTCGGGTTAGACCAAGACCGAGCTTGAAGACTCGCGCCTTTGGCGAGGCTTCAAGTCGTGTCGGCTACGTTCCAGCCATATCAGGGCTGACCGGTAAGGCGTCTATTACCGCCTACTTCGTCAGTTCGTGGGAACCATCGGCTAAGTGAGCGATGTAGAATTCAGCCGGGTGGCCGATCTTTTCGTTGTAAGTGTCGCCCACGGCCTTTTCGAAGGCGTCCACGTTGCTTTCCTTCACGATAGCGATCGCGCAACCACCGAAACCGGCACCAGTCATCCGGGCACCTAAGACGCCTGGTTGTTGCCATGCGGTTTCAACCAACGTATCCAGTTCCGTCCCGGTTACGGCAAAGTCGTAGTGTAATGACACGTGCGATGCGTTGACCAAGTTCCCGAAGGTGGTCAGGTCGTTATTTTGTAAGGCATCGAAAGCCCGCAACGTCCGTTGGTTTTCCACCACCGCGTGGCGTGCTCGCTTGATTAAGATGTCGTCGTTGATCAGGTAACTGTTTTCGTCGAATTGGTCACCGTTCAGGTCACCCAACGTTTGAATGTCTAACTTGGTTTGTAGGCGCCGCAAGGCTTCTTCACATTGGGCCCGGCGTTCGTTGTACTTGGAGTCGGTCAGTTCCCGACGCTTCTTGGTGTTCATGATGACCACCACGTACCCGTCCATCTTGACCGGGGCGTATTGGTACTTCAGGGTGTTGGTGTCCAGCAAGATGGCCTGGTCCTTTTTGCCCATGAAGACCGCAAATTGGTCCATGATCCCGGTGTTTAAGCCTAAGTAGTCGTTTTCAACTAATTGGCCGGCCTTGACCAGGTCCACCCGGGAAATGTCTTGACCGTAAGCATCCAAGAGGATTTGGGCCATCAGCATTTCTACGGAAGCCGAGGACGATAAGCCGGAGCCATCGGGTAAGTTCCCGTGAACGTAAAGGTCAAACCCTTGATCGATGGTCTTGCCCTGCTTGGCTAATTCGAACAACATGCCCTTAAAGTACTTGGTCCAGTTGTCGGCGTCGTTGTAGCTCAGGTCGTCTAACGAAAATTCAATGGTGCCAGCCTTGGGCAGGTTGGCAGAAAACATCCGGACCGTCCGATCATCGCGCTTACTGAAGGCCCCGTACGTCCCTAAGCTAATGGCAGCTGGGAAAACGTGGCCCCCGTTGAAGTCGGTGTATTCCCCAATCAGGTTGATTCGACCTGGGGAGAAGAAGACCCGTTGTGGTTCGGCGTTAAAAGTTTCTTTGTATTCTGATGCAAGGCTGGCATAATCCATGGCGATGAACTCCTTTAGAATTTTAGTAAACTTTTACTATAGTTTAACTATACTCAGTAAAAGTCTCAGTGTCAAATATAATTAAAGCGGTTTCAACAACATTTCAAGAAAAGGGGCCCCGGTCTGAGACCTGAGACCCCCGAACAACTGATTAGTCCCCGATCTTTTGACCAGCAGCCTTTTCAGCCTTTAATTTCTTTTCCAAATCTTCGACGATTTCCGCGTGTCGTTGTTCGGACAACTTGATCTTGCCAAAGTAAACGATGGCGGCCAAGATAATCAGAATAATTGGAATGTAGAAGATAAACATCTTAAACTGCATCAACCCACCGGCCGAAATATCGGACGGCTTGGCGTTCCCGGTCATCCCGGATTGCAGTGCGGCTAACATAACCACCCCGTTGGCGAACGCACCGGCCAATTTATCGATCAACGGCCGAACGGCTAAGGTCACGGATTCGTTCCGCGTGCCGTTCTTCCACTGGCCGTATTCCACACTATCGGTAATGGTCATTAAGGCGGCCAAGAAGATCATTGGGTATGGGAAGAAGTAGAACGCAACCCCGACCAAGACCATCGTGACGTTGGTACCGGCAAACAAGAAGATTAAGTAACCGACCACCATCAAGGCAATCCCGCCGACGTAAACCCCACGCCGTTTGATCAGGCTAACCATGAATGGGAACAGAACCACGGAGATAATTCCTAAGATGGCGGTAATGACCCCGACCATACTGTAAGCGGCCGGCTTCCCAATAACGTAACGGAAGTAGTAGAGCAACAGGGAGTTGGTGATGACATACCCAAAGGCGAACAGGAAGTAGGAAAGTGCCAACCACATTAATTGGTCGTTTTCCCCAATGGCCTTGAAGACGTCGCGTAAACGGGTCTTTTCGGTGTTTTCCCGAATCAGGTTCTTTTGTTCCTTAGTCCCAAACGCAGCGGTCAAGGCCCCTAAGAAGGAAACGACGGCGATGACGGCGGCAAACCCTAACCAACCGGCGCGGGTCTGCGTTTGACCAGTGGTGCCGGAGAACTTCTGACTGAAGAAGTAAACCAACGGCATAACCACGATGATGACCCCTTGAGCCCCTAACGTGGACCCAAAACGAGCGACCGTCCCAAACTTAGTCCGGGTCTTGGAATCAACACTCAACGCGGGCAACATGGACCACAACGAAATATCTTTGAAGGAATAAAAAATATCTAAGATAACAAACACAATGCCAAAGACAATCAGGTATAACATGTCGTTGTGATCGGCCAACCCACCAATACTGGTGAAGATGATCATCAGGGTAATGGAACTAACCAGCCCACCACCGAGTAACCACGGTTTGAACTTGCCCCAACGGGTCCGAGTGTTATCCACGACCCCACCGATCATCGGGTCAAAGGCAATTTCAATCAACCGAATAATCACCAGCATGGCACTGACGGCCCCGATCATTTGCGCGGAGTTCGCGTGACCGGTGAACAGGACACTGGTGACGAAGATTGGGAAGTAGGTACTTAACGTTGCGTAGAACGCATCGTGCCCGAACGCCCCAAACGCATAAGACGCATACTGCTTAAATAAATTCATGGCTCTTTTTCACACCTTTCAAATTAATCACTTAAGTTAACGAACGAAGTGCCTAGTGGTAACGATGTTCAATGATCTTGGACAACACGTCATCACGCTTCTGGGCTTTCGCCATGTCGAAGCGGGATTCCTCAAGGTTGTTAAAATCTTGAGCCAGCAACGTTGCTTCCAGATACAGCGTCAATTGCCGCTTAATGTACAATTTATTGGCTTCGTCGGGACGTTGCGCGTTACCGCCCAACACCGCGGCTGCAAAAGCAGCTGGATCTAACGTGATTTTGTCGTCAGCCATTCAAAAATACCCTCTTTCCGTTCATCATAAGATTCGGTAAAGCCTATCACTGAAATTTAAGTAAATGTAAGCGCTTTACGTTACTTATAGTAGGACCTTTCCGGCGAAGTTGCAACCTCAATCATTGTGTAGTGTTAAACATAAAATCCTTTATATCGGCGTTTTTTCGGGATTGCAACCGGTTGTAATTTTGAGGTAAAAAATTTAGTAAAGCTAACGACTTAAGCCATAAAAAAGACCCGTCTAGCCCAATTAATGGGTTAGACGGGAGTTACTAGGGTCCGTCTTAAAACTCAAGTACAGAGTTAAATGACCATTCATGACCTCTCAGTTGAAAAATCTGGTTTAGTCGTTGTTATAACTCGTTTCTGACTGGCCAGCGCTGAATCTTCCAGATTAGTCTTTTAAGACAGACTCTAGGTTAATTAATTGTAGCGCCGTTCGATTAACTTCAACAGAATATCGTCACGTTGTTGTTCCTTAGCATCGCTGAACCGGGTTTGTTCCAACCCGTTAAAGTCCTGGGCCAAAAGGGTGGCTTCCAAGTACAAAGTCAGTTGCCGCTTGATGTACAACTTATTTTCTTCGTCCTTTTTCTGCGCGTTACCGCCCAATACCGCTGCCGCAAACTTCTCAGGATCTAACTTCATCTTATCTTTTGCCATCACACAGTCCCGCTTTCTCGTCCCAGCTCCCCAGTTATTTGGTCGCTAGGTTATCTTATTTTACAACCATTTCGGTCACTAATAGTTTATCCAAAATGCATTATAGCAACTTGTGAAAGTTTTGGCAATGTTGTAACCGCTACCGATTTAAAAAAGATGACCGTCTAGTTCTAGCGACCGTTAAGTTAGCCCCTAGTAACGAGTCAGTCCACGTAAAAGTGGCTCCCCACAGTTGAACACCCCGGGGAGCCACTTTAATTTTTAATTAGTTAATCGACGCTACGTAGTCCTTCAACGCTTGTTCGTACTTGCTTAAGCGTTGATTGGCTGCATCGGCCGTCTGGTCGCTGGTCCCGATGTAGAACTTGACCTTAGGCTCGGTCCCGGAAGGCCGGATGCAAATCCAAGTCCCATCGTGTAACCAGTACTTCAGGACGTTGGATTGTGGCAGATCAATGGCCGTGGTCGTCCCATCGGCCGCCGTCTTCACGCTGGTCTGGAAGTCTTCGACGGCGTCAATCGCGGTGCCGGCAAAGTCGTGCGGTGCATTTTCACGGAATTCACTCATCAACTTCGCCCGTTGCGCGGAACCGTCGACGCCCTGGAATTCCTCAAACGTGGTCTTTTCGGCGTAGTAGCCGTAAGTCGCGTAGAGCTCCTCGATGCCGTCGTACAGGGTCATTCCCCGTTGCTTGTAGTCCGCCGCCACTTCGGCCAACAGGACCGTCGATTGAATGGCGTCCTTATCGCGCACGAACGGTTTGATCAGGTAACCGTAACTTTCCTCAAACCCAAACAGGAAGGTGTGGTCGTGGGTCGTTTCGTACTGGTGGATCTGTTCGGCAATAAACTTAAAGCCGGTCAACACGTTGGTCATTTCCACGCCGTAAGCCGCCGCAATCTTGGTGGCTAATTCGGTTGACACGATGGACTTGACTACGCGGCCGTTCGCTGGCAAATCACCCGCGGCCTTGCGCGCCTTTAAGATGTAGGCTAACAAGATCGACGCAATCTGGTTCCCAGTCAATAGTTGGTACTCACCGTTCGGTTGCCGGACAGCGGCGCCTAACCGGTCGGCATCGGGATCGGTAGCCACTAACAGGTCGGCCCCTTCTTGCTTCCCTAACGCGATGGCCATGTCAAAGGCCGCCGGAAATTCGGGGTTCGGAAAATCAACCGTCGGAAATTCAGGGTCGGCAATCGCCTGTTGTGGCACCATGGTAAAGTTCTCGAAACCGGCTTTTCGTAAGGCCCGTTCACCGATCACTTTCCCGGTTCCGTGCAGGGGTGTGTAAATCAACTTCATGGTCTTCCCGACCTTATTGATGAGGTCATGGTTGATGGTCACACTGGTGACGTTTTGCAGGTAGGGCTGGTCAACGTCCTCACCGATGATGTGCATCAGTTTAGCCTGGCGCAGTGCCTGTTCGTCGGCCACCTGGATGGCAAACACGTCGGTAGCGGACCGGACGAACTTGGTGATCATGTCCGAGGCCTTGGGCGGCATCTGCCCGCCATCGGGGCCGTAGATCTTGTAACCGTTGTACTGCTTGGGGTTGTGGCTGGCCGTGATCATGATTCCCATGGCCGTGTGCAGGTGCCGCACGGCAAAGGACAATTCCGGCGTGGGCCGTAAGTCATCAAACACGAAGCTCGGAATCTGATGAGCCCCTAAGACCCGGGCCGCTTCGTGGGCGAATTCCGTGGAATGGTAGCGCGAATCAAAGCTAATGGCGACCCCACGTTGCTTGGTGGCGTCGTCTAGGGTGTCCAGATACCGGGCCACCCCTTCGGTCGCTTGCCGCACCGTGTAAACGTTCATTTGCCCGATACCGGGGCCCATAACGCCCCGCATACCGGCGGTCCCGAAGCTCATCGGCCCACTAAAAGCGGCTTCGAGGGCTTGGTCGTCGCCCGCCATGGCGTCCAGTTCACGCTGCACGTCCGGTAACATGGTCGGTTGTTTTTGCCAAACGGCATAGTTTTCTTGCCAACTCAAATCGAATCTCTCCTTCTGCTGATAACCTTAGTTAATCTCTATCGTACTCGTTTCTACTGGGACTGACCAGTTACGCCGTTACTTGCGGACGTATTGGTAGGCAATCGTGTGCGTGACCGGTTGGTTAGCAGGAAGAACAATGTCCCCAAAGTCCTCGTGATGAATAGCATCGGGGAGATTCTGCGCTTCCAAAGCCAAGGCGTTGTAATCGCGTTTGGCAGCCCGGGCCGGATCCGTGGCGTTGGCTGTGAAGACCACCACCCCGTTGCGGTCGGAATAGATCCGCACTTCCCGGTGACCGGTCGTATCGCCGACCGTGGCAATTGGCTCGTCGCCCGCCTTGACCTCAAAGGCATCGTCGTATTCGACACCGCCATTTTCGGCGAGTTGGGCTAACCCGTCTTTGATGGTCCGGGATTCACGGAAATCGTAGCCCGTACCAGCCACGTCAGCCTTTTCACCAGTTGGGATCTTTTCGTCGTTTAAAATTAAACGCTTGTCGGCATTCAAGGTCAACCATTGTTGATCCAAATCATGTTGATCGTCAGTTACATTAAAGTACGCGTGAATTGTGGGATTAAACAGCGTCGCAGCGTCGCTCTTCCCGTCAAACGTTACCGTTAACCGGTCGTTTTCGTCCAAGGTATAGGTAATCGTGGTCGTTAAGTTCCCCGGATACTGGTCATCTTGCGGGGTTGAGGTGTGGGTCAAAATCACACTAGCCGTGCTGGCCGTTTCCTTCGTCGTGGCGTCCCAGTTAACGTGCAGAAAGCCGTGGGGCCCACCATGAATGGCGTTTTTGCCCTCCGTAGCTTCGATGTGGTGGGGCGTCCCATCAATTTCAAACTCGGCCCCCTTGATCCGTCCGGCAACCCGACCGAGAGCTTGGCAGAGACAATAAGTATTGTTATCGTAAGCCGCTAAGTTGTCTTCGTGAACGGCGAGTTGTTGCCGTTTCCCATCTTCTAAGGCACTAAATTCTTGCAGGGTGGCCGCCCAGGTCAGAATCGCCGCGCGGGTCCCGTGTTGATTGGTTAAAACGTACTTGGTCACTTTTTGTTGGTGAAGTTCGCCAGCAACTTCTTGAGTAATTTGCATAAAAGAGACACCTCCAAAAATTCTAAGAATACGGTTACATTGTATAATACTCGGCGTTTAAGTACCATTGTTTTTCGCGATTAAGTAAAATTTTACGCAAATTTTCCTAACAAAAAGCCCCCGCTCACCGCGCGTAGCGGGAGCTGGGACTTTCTATAAATTAATGATCATTACGCAAAATCAATTTAGATAGGCCAGACGCTTCCGGGACCGGTCAGAAAACGGGCTGGAACGGAGCGGGCACGGCTTCAAGCCCCCCAAACCGGGTCTTGAAGACCGACCTTGGTCTAAGTCGTCTAAGAACGCCGACTAAGACCAATTTCACCCCTGAGCCCATTTTCTGCCTGGCCCTCCGGCTCACACTGATCACGATGGCTACTCGGATAGACTTTTCCGATTAAATAACACTGGAACGTTCGGAAGCGTCTCCCCACTCTTAATACTGCTTAAGTTGGGCCCGGATGATTTGCCAGGTCTCGGGGTCGTGGGTATCGATGGTGGACGGGAAAAAGCGCTGTAAATCCTGCTGAATGAACTGTTCGTTAATATGAAACCACTCGTCTTCACTGCTGGCATCCTGAAATTGATTCAGGTAATACGGATCGTCAATTTGAAGCAGCGTATGCAAAATCAAATCGCGTTGTTCGGGAGTCACCATCGCTATCGCCTCCTCGGGCTAGTTATTCATTAATTCGGTTAAGAGGTCCCGGGCAGACGCATTTAACTTGTCCTGGGACTTATCGTTGCCTAAATGGGTGTAGATTTCACCGATGTACACCTGTTCCTTGAAGAGTTCGGTAAAGACCGCGTCAATGATGGGCCGCGTCTGAGCCTCTTCTTGAACGGGGCCAAACGGGTTGGCAAAGAAGGTGGTGCTCATGCCGACCTCATCGGTGGTCCCTAACGCCCGCCGTTTGCCGGCCACGAAGGTCGCCTCGGCCTCGTCGCGGTCCGTGAAGCGGTGCACGCCAACGGCATCGTCATAGTTGTTGGCGTAGACCCACATATCGATGTGGTGTTGGGCCACCACGCGATCCCAGGTGTTAGCTGGGATAATCACCCGGGCGTTAGATAATTCGGGATTCATGTAAATCCCGCGATCCATGTTGTTAAAGGCGACTTCGCTGCTGAGGTCGTCCAAACGAACAAAGGCCCCGGTTTCGGTCCCCTGCGCGTAAACGCCCTTCTCGGGATCGAGGGTAAAGCTCCCCATGTCGTCGAAGATGGTTTCAATATTAACAATTTGTTCGTCGGCCACGTTCTGCAAGGCTTCGATGGATTCGGACTTGCCCGCCCCGGAGTCCCCGAAGAAGACCACGGTCTTGGTCTTGCCGTTCGCAAAGGTAATCTTGACCATTGAACCGTGAATCGGCAGGCGCTTTTGGGCGATCTGGTGCAGGTTATGCAGCGTCAGGCACATCTTCTTCATGTACCCAAAGTAGGTCGTCTGGTCGTTGTACGGCACTTGCCCCACGTAGATTTGGTTCTGCGCATCGTAGAAGTAGTGTCCATTTTCGGGATCCGCATCGCCCTGCGCACTCGGTGACCCGAAAAGTAAGATCAGGTCCGGCTTCTGGTTCAAGACTTCCTTACGATCGGCCAGTTGGAATAAGTTGGCCAGAGCCAATCCCGACGCCATGTAGTCGCGGTGGAAGTAGATATAAGCCAAGCTTTCACCAATTTTAGCCGGGTAGCACAGCCAGTCTTGCGTGGTCCCCGTGAAGTTCTTCAAGGGGTTTTCGTGACTGGCCGTGAAGCGGCCCTTCCGCTTGTTACTCTTAGTGTGGAGCATCATCGGTGGCCGCAGCATCAAGCGGTTCATGAACCGAATGTCCGTTAAGGCTTCGTACCCTGCCGGAACGGGCCACTGAACCTGTTGTAACAGGACGCAGGCGCTGGTCGCAGCGTTGGTTTGCCGGTAGACGTGGTTGGCGTGGCCCTGTAGCTTTTCCTCCACCGTGCGATACAGACGTAAGACCACGTCGTTGAAGCGTTGGTCGATGGTCATAAATTCACTGGCGACCACGTGATTTTGTTGGGTGGTCATCGTGGCGACCCGTAAGTATGACCGGTAATACGAGTAGAGGTCTTCGATGCTGACCAGGATCTCTTTACGCGAGAAGTGGTCAAACGCCCGCGGTTGATCGGTCAAGACGTCCTTTAAGGTGGTGATGTAGGTCTCGGGGTCCACCCGGTCATAGGTGGTCTCGGGATCGGCATCGTCGGGAATAAAGGCCCGTTGTTCGTCCAAAAAGAGCTTGACGAAGGCGGCGAACTCGTCACTGTTGATCAAATCAAAGGTGCTTGATAAGAAGCGAGCACTGTAGTTCAACACGGCCACGTTGCGGTCCGGGTTGGCGTAGAAGGTCCGTAAATCAATCGGTGCTGGTACTGACATAGAAAAACCCCTCTCATAGTTGTCTCATTATTTGATTATGACAAGTTTAGCCTATTTTCCAACCAGATGAAAGCCTTTCACCAAGCTTGGCTTAAAATTAAATTCGGCTGATCACCTCCCGTTTGGTTAGTGAATGGCCTAACTCATAGAAGCCGCCTATCAATTTCTCTACCCGTTGCTATTGGACTTTGGTCCTCACCCGACTAGCATAGATAGTGAACGGTTACACAATTTAAGGAGGATGATGAGATGACAACCGATTGGTTAGGACTCAAGGATCAGGTGTGCGTGGTCACCGGGGCGGTCGGCGGCATGGGCACCAAAATTTGTGGCGACTTAGCCGCCCAAAAGGCAACGGTCGTCGCCCTAGACAGACAGGCGGACCCACTAAACAAGTTGGTTAATCACTTAAAGGACACTGAAAACGTTTCAGCCCTCGACGTGGTCTGCGACGTCACCGACGAGGCCAGCGTGCAACGGGCCGTCGCCCAGGTCAAAGCGGCGTTTGGCCGGGTCGACGTGGTGATCAACACCGCCGGCATCTTGAAGTTTGACCCGTTAGAGGATCTCGACTATGCCACCTGGAAACAAGTTCTCGACGTTAATTTAAACGGCTACTACCTGGTGACTCACGAATTTGGTAAGCTAATGATCGCTCAGAAACACGGGACCTTTGTCCACATTTCCACGGTCGCCAGCGACATCCCCGAGACTTACAGTGGCGCTTACAGCACCAGTAAGGCCGGCGTCAACATGCTGTCCAAACAGGTGGCCGCCGAATGGGGCATGTTCGGCATCCGCAGCAACGTGCTGGAACCCTGCTTGGTCAAGACGCCCATGTCGGCGGCCTTCTACGCGGACCCGCAAGTCGAAAACGGTCGTAAAGAACTGACCGCCAGCAAGCGAATCGGAACCACCCAAGACATCGCCAACGCCATCTTATTTCTGGCCAGCGACCGCTCCAGCTACGTCAACGCCGCGGCCCTTCCCATCGATGGCGGTTTCAGCGTGATGATGCAAAACCAGATTCCTAAGCCCGGTGGCCGCCGGGGCTTTGCAGAAACGCACTAACCATTTCTAATTAATTCCAGAGCTAATCGCTAATTTTAGGTGTAACTATCAGCCCGTTTTCGGGGTGGCGGCTACACCTTTTGTTTCTCCTGTTTCTCCTGTTTCTCCTAGTTACCGCCCCCTAAACTGGCGTATACTAAGTGTAACTAATCACCATGGAGGCATTTACCGATGAAAAAATGGTTACTGGGCAGTATCGCCCTACTCATGGGACTGGGACTTCTGGGAAGCACTCCCGTTCAGGCGGCTAAATACACTGTCAAGATTGGTCCCACCACGGCTTTTAAAGAATTTTTACATATCTCGCCGTACTATCGCACCACTAAGACCGTCAAGGCTCAGATTGACACCAACCCCATCACCCGCACTAGCACCGCGGCAGCTACGCAAACGCTGACCATTCCCAAAGGAACCGTCCTGGCCGCCAACAACATCGCTAACCGTAAAGTTTATCAGATCGATGCGGCGCAATTAAGCTACGGTGTTTTAAAACCCCTGATTAAGAAGGGCGTCGTCCCCACCGACCAGTTCTACGGCAAAATTAAGGCCAGCGCTCACGCCCTAACGAAGGTGGCTCGGCCCACCTATTTGCCGGCATACAGTTACGGGGATCTCTACCCCGGCCAAACCACTCAGACCATCAATCACGTTTTCGGTGAACAGGTCGGCCCCAAAGTCCTCCTGACCTCCGATGGTTACCTCGAACGTCACGTGGCCACCAACTTGAAGGCCAACCAATTTGTGCGTTTACAGCTACGTCCCCAGAGCAGCGCCAAGATTCAAAAAACCACGGTCAAGGGGGCAACGCGCTACCTGTACTTTAAGACTAAGGTCGCGGGCATCCCCACTAAACACGTTCGCTCAACGGGGAACTACCGCTACCGCCTCGCGTTGGCCAACCGCCATCAGCCCATCTACCAACAGGGAAACTCGGATGATGACGGTGCCGGTAGCTTCTACAGTTTGTACCGCTTAGGTAAGCAAACCTATTTCACGCCGCTGGGTAACGACGGGTCCGGCGACTAACAGATATGATCTTCTAAATTAACTGGTCCTAGGCCACTGCGCCCCGGACCAGTTTTTGTACTCACTTTTCGTCTCATGGTACCGCCCTAGGGAGTTGCCTTCCCCGAAACTACAGGCTTATACTGTGAGTTAACAATTTTTTGGGAGATGATTTTATTAATAAACACGCACTAGGTCTTATGACGTGCCTTCTGAGCTTGGGATTTCTGAGTGCTCCCAACACCGCACTGGCCGCCAGTGGGACCGTCAAAATCGGCTCTGTTTCTGCGGACAAAACCTTCTTACATATTGCGCAACATTACCGCACGACCCGAACCACCAAGCTCCACGTGATGGTCACGGCCATTCACAGCCACCAAAGTGCTAAGACCAAAACGCTCACCCTCCCCAAGGGCGTGACGCTGGCCGCTAAACACGAAAATGGTGCCAACTATCGGTTAGACGCTTCTCTACTCAGTTATCGACGGCTCAAGCCGTTGATCAGCCAGGGTTATGTTCCCGTTTCGGGGGAGATGACCACCCTGAAGTCCCGCACACTAGTCAAGGTCAAACGACCTGCGTTTCTGCCAGCCTACAGCTACGGTGACCTCTATCCCGGCCACAGCCAGGCCGCCATTACCCGGGCCGCGGGCAACCAAGAAGCTAACCGAATTCAGCTAACGGCCGATGGTTACTTAGACCGCTACAAACCCAACCATCAGGTTCTCGCAACCGCTCGCTTACAGGTCACCCCCACGCTTCACGCGAAAATCCAGCGGACTCAAGTGACCAAAAACGGGACGCGTTACCTGTATTTCAAAACCAAGCTTCCGGGTCTCACCACCAAATACGTCCAACGAACGGGAACGGCCCGGTACCGCCTCACGTTGACCAATAATCACCGCCCCATCCACAATCCGGGTAACAGTGATAACGACCTCGCCGGCTGGTTTTATAGTTGCTACACGGTTGGCGGTCACGCCTACTTCACTCCATTAGGTAACGACGGTCCCGGCGATTAAGCCCACTAATCACGCAAAAAGACGCCCATTGAACGCATTCAGCGCACAATGGACGTCTTTAATTTTAGCCTTGTTTAGTTGATTGAACCGGTCACCCTCAAGCGACCCGGATCAAGCCAATCATCGGTTTAAGCTTGCGCCTTGGTCTTCCGACCATCCCGTAACATGGCCGCGAAGATAAAGCCCACGATGGAGACGACCAAGAAGGTCGCAAAGACCGCCCGGTAACCCGCCAAGTTGGCGTTCGCCGCCGTGGTCGTGGCCTTGTGGCTGGCCGTCACCATCGCCAAAATCAGCGTGGCCACGGCAACCCCGGTCGACCCTAGGATCTGCCGGACCGTGGTAATCACGGCGGTTCCGTGTGAAATCAGGTTATCGGGTAACGAGTTAGCGCCCAAGGTAACGGCTGGCATCATGACGAAGGCGTTACCCCCTTCAATCAGGGCTGCAATCAAGATCATGCTGAGTAAGGGTTGTTTCCCCGGCATCAAGACCAGTAAGGCCCAACCGACGACAATCATGCCCATCCCGGTCAACATGGTACCCTTAAACCCAATCTTATCCGCTAAGTGTCCGGTAACCGGGTTCAACAGGCTGAGTAAGACGGCCCCAGGAACCAGTGACATCCCGGAAGCAAACGGCGATAAGCCCAGCACCGTTTGATAATACAACGGAAAGATGATGGTGACCACGATCAACGCAATGTACGAGGTCCCGGTCAGCAAAACCGCCAAGTCGAAGTTAAAGGTCTTTAAGACCCGTAACTCCAGCAAGGGCGTGTCGACGTGGAACTGCCGCCAAACGAAGAACGTGACCAGTAACAGACTGACGATCAACAGGGCCCCTTGTAACCCCCAGTTGACACCGGCCTTCCCGATTTGGTTGACCACGTACAAAATCCCGATGAACCCTAAGCTCCCCACAACGGACAAGTAATCCAACCGTGACGTGTGCTGGGGCATGACGTCCTTAATGGTCTTAAGCGACAGGACGAAGACCACCGTGATGATCAACATGAAGACCACGAAGAGTCCCTGCCAGGTGGTGTATTTCAGGACGATCCCGGAAATGATCGGCCCCACGGCTAACGCGGACCCCATGACCAATCCGGCGAAGCCCATCACACCACCCCGTTTATCCTCCGGCGTAATGCGCAACATCACGGTTTGATACGACGGGAACATCACCCCGACGGCCATGGCTTCCATGACCCGCCCGAGCATCATCATCGGAAAACTAGTCGCTAAGTAAATGATAAAGGTCCCCACATCGAATAAGGCCAACATACTCATGAACAAAACGGGAAACCGTAAATTATTCAACAACCACGGACTGACCGGCATCATCACCACCATCACCAACATGAATCCGGTGGTCAACCACTGCACGGTTGACGCCGGCACGTTGAAGTAGTGCATCAGTGTCGGATAGGCCGTTGAGAGCGATGACTGACTGATGGACATAGTAAACGTCCCGGCCAGTAGCGTCCAGATAAACGCTAAATGATTATAAGGCCGCCCCTTTAAATCGATTGGTTGTGCTTCTGCCATCTTACCCACTCCTCTTTGCCTAGTTTAGAACTGTTCTTAACTATTCTATCGTAGCCCTTTTCTTAGTTTCTGTAAACTCGTAACGCCCGGTAATCGCCCTAGTTTGGCCACTGACTTAGCCAGGACGGTTCCCGGTTTCCCTCCGGCAGGATAAGTTACTTCCAGCGCCTTTTTTGGTACAATGGAGTTTATTAGGAATAGAAATCATTCTGGTAAATTAAAGGAATTGAGGGCAAGCCATGGACTTAGTAAGCTATTTACATGATGAAATTAACTTTCTCACCGAACAAATGAACGAAGCGGAAAAAGATAAGAACAGCTCCATGCGGTTTCTCTGCGATGCCCGGATCGAAGAAGCCAAGCACCTCTTAAACAAGATTGAAGCCGGAGACATCACTCAACTGACCAAAACCGAATAGGTGATTCAACGAGGGCGAGGCCACCATCTCGCCCTCGTTTTGGCTTTCAGCGAATCTAAGCCACCACTTAGTTCGCCGAATCGGTCGTTTTGGTGTAAATTAGAAGTGTCAATCAATTTAGAGGGGGTAACACGTTGATAACCATTAAATCAGCTCGTGAAATTGAAAAAATGCGTGAATCCGGTGCGGTCCTGGCTGGTGTTCATTTGGGCTTACGTAAGCTCATCAAGCCCGGTATCTCCAGTTGGGAAATTGAAGAATTTGCCAACAAGTACATCGAAGAACACAGGGCTAAACCGTCCGAAAAGGGCTTCGAAGGCTATAAGTACGCCACCTGCGTCAGCGTCAACGACGAAGTGGCCCACGCTATTCCGCGCAAGAACTTAATTCTAAAGAACGGTGACGTGGTCAAGGTCGACATGACCGTTAACTTGGACGGTTTTGAAAGCGACTCTTGCTGGGCTTACGCGGTCGGTGAGATCAGTGACGACGCCAAGCGGCTAATGGCCGTTACGAAAAAGGCGTTGTACCTGGGCATCGATCAAGCCGTTGTGGGGAACCGCATCGGTGATATCGGTCACGCCATTCAAGACTACGTCGAAACTCAAAATCACATGGGCGACGTTCGGGAATTGATTGGCCACGGTATCGGCCCGACCATGCACGAACAACCCAACGTCCCCCACTACGGGGAAGCCGGTCACGGGTTACGGTTACGCGAAGGCATGACTATCACCATCGAACCCATGGTCAACTTAGGCACTTGGGAAATCAAATCTAAGCCCACGGCTGACAAATCGTGGGAATACTACGTTTCGGCCGACGGATCGCTGTCCTGCCAATACGAACACACCCTGGCCATTACCAAGGACGGTCCCAAGATCTTAACGTCTCAAGATCCCGAATTTGACGCCAAGTATCTTTAATTAAGGAGGCGATCCCCATGGCGTTAACCAACCACACGTCCGAGAAAAACGTGGCGCACCTGTTCAATCAGATTGCACCCCAGTACGACCAGATGAATAGCGTCATCAGTCTGGGCACTCACCGACTCTGGCGCCGACGGGTCATGGGCGCCATGCGGGTGGCGCCGGGTAACTTCGCTCTCGACCTGTGTTGCGGCACCGGTGATTGGACGTTGGCTTTGGCTCAAGCAGTCGGCCCCCGTGGTCAAGTCGTTGGCCTCGACCTGAGTTCCGAAATGTTGGCGGTCGCTCGCCAGAAGGTGACAGCGGCCCATCTGCAAAGTCAAATCACGCTAAAGGCTGGCGACGCGATGCACCTCCCCTACCCGGATAACCACTTCGACGTGGTCACCATCGGGTTCGGCCTACGTAACGTCCCCGATGCTCAGCAGGTCTTAAACGAAATGACTCGGGTGGTCAAGCCCGGCGGTCAGGTGGTTTGTCTGGAAACGTCGCAACCCACCAATCCGTTAGTCCACGCCGGTTGGCAGGTTTACTTCGGTCACCTGGTACCGCTAATGGGGCGGGTGGTAGCGCACCATTACCAAGCCTACAACTACCTCCAACGGACCACTCACGAATTCGTCTCGGCCGAGACTTTAGCGCAAATGTTCACCCAAGCGGGGCTGCAACAGGTGCACTTTGCTCGGTTCAATCTGGGCGCGGCGGCCGTGCACTTCGGACTAAAGCCGCGCTCAAAATGATTAAAGACTTATCCGAACCACCGCTTCCGAGCCAGTCAGAATGGGCTGGAACGGGGGAGGTACGGCTTCAAGCCCCAAACACTGGGGCTTGAAGACCGACCTTTGCCTAAGTCCATTTCTGACCGGCTCTCCAGCTCGCACTAGAGTTAACACCACAATTAAGCGCCGATAGATATCCTAATTATCATAAACATCAAAGGCACTGTCTAAGAAGATGATCTTCTTAGACAGTGCCTTTGAATTACCATTTGGCAATGATAAGTCCGTACGGTGGGCAATCGTGGCCCGTAACCTCCACTCACAAGCTTAGCCGTGAGGGTGGCTCTGAGCGAGCTCAGTGGTGTCGTTTGGGTTAGTCAGCGTCCTGAGCTGGCTTACCCAAAGGCCAATCTTGAAGACCGCTCTTTGGCTTCAAGTTGCGCCCACCACGTTCCAGCTTGCTCAGAGCCACCCGGTAAGGCGACTGATTACCACTAGTTCATCCCTTTCGCCTAGTCCAAAGTGGCTTCGGCATCGCGAATCAACCCCAACACGTGCTGGTTATCGTTGAGCCGCGCAAAGGCCGCCGCATCGTCTAGATCCTGCTGGATTTTGGCGCGGTCAGCGTGATGTTGTTGCCGATTCAACGCCCGCCGCAAAATAATCCGTGCCAGATAAAACGTCACGTGGTACTGTGCACAGACCTTGACCCCGTAATCAAGTAGATCATTACTGGTCTCATAATCGCCCTGCTGACTGTAGAACTCGGCAGTGTAGTTAATAATGTTGAGCGCCCGCCAGATACTGTGCCGGGTCTTAAACGATAACTTACGGATCTCACCGAAGACTTTATTGAAATAAAACTCCGCGCGTTTAGAATCGTCGGCCTGATTGTAGGCGATCCCCATCCCCGTGTAGGCCAACATGGCATACATCGAGTGATGGCCCTCGTCCAACCGGTTTAAAATCTGCGAAAAATCGTACAACGCATCGCTAATACTCCCGTGCGACAGCGCCGTGGCGTATCCCCGCAGGAAGTAGTAGCGCAGTTGAAAAGTCACGGAATCGTCGATGGGATCGCCTAACTTCTCCAAATCCGCATGCACCATTGGGTACATCTCTTGTTGGAGGTGTGTTTCGGCCGACTCCAGAATCACCGCGCGCTTAGAATCACCACTCTGATTGACCGGAAACAGATCGTCTAGCGTGAGCTCCAAACGGTCACAGAGTTGCAGTAAGATTTTTAATGACGGGACCTTCCCGTTCCGTTCAAATTTACTTAAAGTTGCCTGCGTGCAAATTCCCTGGGCTAGTTGATCTTGCGACAGGTGCATCCGTTTGCGGGTCTCAATGAAGATTTCTACGTTCATGTTGTCAGTTCCTCATCCCTTGAATGGTTTTGGGCTTGTCTTTTTAGTGTACAAGATTATCACCTGATTGCCAACCATGCTGATTTTTGTCCCAATCACGCTTACGGCTCGCCGACACGAACGGGTTACCCGCGACCGTAAAGCGTAGCGGCTGATTGTGCCAACTGCCCTCACTGACCCCGATCCGGGCCGACGTCGCGATCTGCCGGGGCGTCCGGCTAGCCGTAGGGGTAATCCGCAGATTGTGCGCCCCTAATAGGGTCCGGTTCAAATCCTTGGTGTGAATCCCCAACGCCGCCATTAACTTTCCCGGGCCGTTGGTCACGTCCGGCACCGGCTTATCACGGTGCAGTTGCATCAATTCTAGTCCCTGGTGGGGCTCAATTCCCCGAATTAAGATTCCTTGGGGGGTGCCTTGCGGTTGGGCCGCCACGTTCAACATGTAATACCCCCGCAAGACGTATATGTAAATGGTTCCCGGCGCATCGTATAGCGCCGCATTAGCCGCCGTGTGTCGCCCGTTAAACGCGTGCGCGGCGGTATCCTGTTCCCCCAGATAAGCTTCGGTCTCCACAATCCAGCCGCTCATTATTCCGGCCTTAGTCTCATAGATCAACTCGTGGCCCAACAGGTCGCGGGCAATCTCCGGGGTGGGCCGGCCCATGTAAAAATCGCCGATTGCTGTCATTGCTAGAACTCCTTTCAATTAATAAAAGTTACTGTTGCCCCATAACTATTTTTTCAGCTCCCCCGTTCCTTTGCATGACCACTAACAAACGGTAGAATAGGCCTAGGAGATGATGTTTTTATGGCATTAAAGTTAGAACGTATTTACACAAAACCCGCCGACCTTACCGGTTACCGGGTCCTGGTCGACCGCCTATGGCCCCGCGGGATCTCTAAGGTCAACGCCCATCTCGACCACTGGGACAAAGAAATCGGCCCTTCGACCGATTTACGAAAATGGTTTAACCATGATCCCGAAAAATTTTCCGAATTTAAAACCCGCTACCTCGCGGAATTAAAAGCTAACCCCGCGTTGCCAGCGTTCTTGCAACAACTCACCGAACAACTCGCCACCCAGGACGTGATCCTCCTGTACGGCGCTAAGGACGAGACCCATAACCAGGCCGTCGTGCTTAAAGCTTTTCTGCAAGCACAGCTTGCGGGGCAAGTACCCGCCGCACGGTTGCAAGACTAAGAGCGTGAGTTCCCGGCAACATGGCCGCTACGGGGGTCAAGGGGACCGCATTGATGCCGATGGTCACACAGCCAGCCGCCGTAGCCGCCTGAACGCCCGTTACGGTGTCTTCAAACGCCACGCAGGCCCCCGGGGCCAAATCTAAGAGTTCGGCCGCCGCCAGGTAAACGTCCGGCGCAGGCTTACTGGCACCCAGATTAGCGGCCGGTACGATTTTATCGAAAACGGCGGACAACCCCAACCGGTCAATTTCGGCCGCCGCGTTCGTGGATGCCGAAGCTAACGCTAACGGGTACCCCGCTTGTTGGAGTTCGGTCAAAAAAGCCGTCACCCCGGGCAACCGGTTGGCCGGGGTCATAGCGGTCACGTACTGGCGATACAGGTCGTTTTCGTGGTCGGTCATGGCTTGAAACTGAGCCGCCGTCAGCGTCTTTGCGCGGCCGACCGAGGCTAAAATCGTAGTCAGTGAGTCCGCACGACTCATTCCTGGTAAGCGAGTCGCTAACGTTGACGTCCAAGGAATATCTAGTTCCCGCGCAACGGTTTGCCAAGACTTCAAATGGTACTGCCACGAGTCCGCAATGACCCCGTGCAGATCGAATAAAAACCCGTGAATCGTCGTCATTCGATTACCCCCTCGTCATCATGGGTGTTAACAAGTCTTATTATACACCTATCGCGCAGCAAAAAAGCGTCAACGGCCTTTACCGTTGGCGCTTATTTAAGTTACTTGGTTTAACGATTCTGTTACCGAATCACAATCACGGAAACGTCGGATTTCCGCGCCAAGCGTAACCCGATAGCCCCCGGATGTCCGTGACTGGCAAAATCTACGTCGGCCCCGCAAACGACTAAGTCCGGTTGAAAGTCCGGAATGATCTGTTGCAAGATCACGTCGTCGACGTCGCCGCCTTCCGCCACGATGGGCCGCACGTTCTCCACGCCAAATTCCTTGGCCTTAGCGGCGTAATCCTTGACCACGTCTTGGAGTTCCTGACGCTTCTCGTGGACCTTATCCGGCATCAACGATTCGTAGATACTGATATCGTCGCTCTCTAGGACCGACGCAATTCCGAGTTCCGCCCCGTAATCTCGGGCCGTGGTCAACGCAAAGCGAAAGGCCCGGGCGGTTGACGGCCGATCATCTTCATCGATCGTAATCAACACGCGGTGGAAAAACAGTGGTCGGTAATTTTCATCTGGCATAAAACCCCTCCTGGCGTCACAATCTCTGGTCTCATTATAACAAGCCTAATTGGAAACGCAACTGGCGTCCCGGTTAACGCTAGACTGGACGCTAATTAGCAGCTAGATTCTGGTTAAGTACTTCTCCCGTAAAAAGCAGCAGCCCAAACGGTAAAATTCGGGTTGCTGCTTTAAGTTTAAATTGATTTTTAGTTAATTGTTTACCGCGCGTGATCCGGCGATAAGATCATTGGTCCGCGAACGGCACGGGGTAATTCGACGGTAATCCGGCGCATGACGACGGGCTTGGGAACCACCACCGGTTCGGTCACCTTCGCTGGCGCCGTCTTGGCCGTCAGCATGTGCCAGATCGAATGGATCAGCAGCAAACAGACAATCATCAACGGGAAGCCGGCAATCGTTGACACGGTTTGCACGGTCTTGAAGCCCCCAACCATCACAATCCCGAAGGAGAAGACGATGAAGACTACGACCCAGATCATCCGGTTCCAGCGACTTGGTTGTTGGCCGTCATCCAAGTGAAGACTGGTAAACGACGACACGATAAACGCCGAAGACGAAATCGTGGTGGCCAAGAAGATGAAACACGAGATACAGTACAGGGCTAAGACAATCATCTTAAACGGTAACGTGGCAATCACCGTGGCAACCACGGCGGCTTGACCCTGCGTGTTTAAGATGTGGACCAAGTTCACGGCCCCGGTCCGTTGCAGCCACAGGGAGTAACCCCCGAAGATGGCGTAGAAGCTCATGCACCCTAAGGCCCCGTAAGTCAACATTCCGACCAAGACCTGCTTGATTGTCCGACCCTTAGAGATCCGGGCGATAAACAGTCCCATAACGGGCATATAAGACAACCACCAGCCCCAGTAGAAAATGGTTTCCTGCTGAGCCGTGGAATCCCCACCGTTCGGTAACGTGTTGGTGGACATCGAAATGAACTTTTGGGCCATTAAACCCAGACTATTGGTTTCGGAATTTAAAATGTAGACGGTCGGGCCAATGATTAAAATCAAGGCCAAGAGTCCTAAGGCCGTCCAGATATGCGCGGCACTTAACCGGTCGATCCCCCCGTTTAACCCGTGGAAGACCGTTACGGCAAAGAGAATAAACAGAATAATAAAGAGCTCAATCTTTAAAGCGAGGTTATCTTGAACCCCGGTCAGGCGACTCAGAACCTTCGAGATAATTGGAATTTCCATCCCGACGGAAGAGCCAATCCCGCCCATGATGCCGAAGACCACCAAGAAGTCGATGATCTGCCGCGCAATCTTTTTCCCGCGACTATCGCCTTGGAGGCTGGTAATGGCGGCACTGACCCGTTGAACCTTACCGTGCTTGACGAATAAGACGTAAGCAATCGCAATGGTCGCGGGCGCAAACATCATCCACGCCATGGGGCCCCAGTTGAACTGGCCGTACATGTGCGCTGCCCCGTAGGCCGCCGTCGAAAACGGCTTCAACCCAAAGGCTGGGTGTTGCAGGTACCGTAAGGGATCGACGATCGACAGCATCAAGATGCTGGCATCGATCGCCGTGGCGAACACCATGCTTCCCCACTGGAAGCTGCTGTAACGCGGTTTATCGTCGGGATCCCCCAACTTAACCTTCCCAAACTTTCCAAAAGCGAGATACATAAAGAATAAAAAGTTAATCGCATAGACCAACAGGTAAGCCCACGACATCTGGGTATCAATCCAGTTAAGAATTGCCCCTAATACCGCTTGTAGCCGATCCCCGCCCATGATAAAGATCACGGACGCAATGGCAAACAAGACAAACGTTGGCACGAACACTAACTTATCAATATTTTTTCGCGCTAAAATAAAAATCCTGCTACTGATGACTCAGTTTAAGTTCCAGAATTTCTTGCTTCGTCCTAGTTGGCACTGGTCAAATTGTATCCTGTACAACTGAGTGCCTAGTCCACAAGCGTAAATTCCCGGCTAGCAACCGGTACAGCGCTTTGTTGGCGGCGGTTAACCGCACAAAGTTTTCAGTATCTCTAGATTTTTAACGAAGCTTTGACGACACTTCGTTGGGCGCAGCGACGCGGTTAACGTCTCTGATAGAGTTTTTGCACGTTCAGCCTAGTTTCGCTAGGTTAAAATCAGTAGCAGATTTTCCTTCCTTCTTCGGTCTGGCCTGCAGTGCAAGATACTGACGAGAAGCCTCTTAACTAAAATTAGTGCCTACGGGAGTTGCGTTCAAGTTCCCTGTCCGTCTGACGCGCCACGGCGTCGCAAGTTGAGGCCTCACGATTGGCAAAACGCCAATGGGTCTGGTCACACGGACATAACTGCCAGAAACGTTGAACTCAACAGCCAGCCAATCTTCGGTAATCGTAAATGATAACCGCATTCGAAACGTTGCTGGCAAACTGCACCAGCAGATGTTTAATTGAATTTAGAAATCATCAATTACCTCCTCATTTTTTGCCTGAACCCCATTTGTTCAGAGCGTTACTTCCCAAGATACACAAAAAGCGCCGAACCGGGTCGTCCCACGAGTCCGACGCCATGCGCCTAAACAGCCGTTGCGACTGCATTCCTGTGAAGCAATATCCACGTTTCATTATACGCGGACGGCATGATTAGTAAAATGGCACAACTGGTTTCCAAGTTTTCTGAACAAAGTAACCGGTTTCACCGCCTATCATGATACGAATCTAAGAATTTGATGAGAATTTTAGTTGTCCACCATCGTTTGGTCGGCAACTAAAAAGCGTGGGGCCACTGCGCCTTTGCGGCCGCATCTCCGGTCGCGCCGTTATCAATTACCTTGATTACGCGTGCCGGGTTCCCTGCGATTACCACGTCGTCGCCAAACGACTTGGTCACCACGGACCCCGCGCCAACGACCACGTTATTCCCCAGCGTTACGCCGGGTAAAATGGTTACCCGACCACCCAACCAAGCGTTATCGCCAATGGTGATGGGCGCCCCCATTTCCACGTCAGCCACGCGAGCCATAGCGTTTAAGGGGTGTACGGGGGTGTACAGGCCGATGTTCGGGCCGAAGTAGCAGTGTTCCCCGATGGTGATTGGACAGGTGTCCAGGAAGGTCATGTCGTAGTTTCCGTAGAAGTGGTCCCCAATGTGGATGTTCCACCCATAATCGAACTTAAATCCCGCTTCCACGAAGAAATCGTCACCGGTATCGGTGATGAGTTGGCGGTACCCGTGATTACGCTCGTCGTTGTCGTCTAACTGGTTAACGGCCCGCAGTTGCTTCCGGGCGGTCGTCCGCCGAGCAATCAACTCGTGATCAAATTGATCATACGGTTGACCAGCTGTCATCTTTTCCCGTTCTGTTGCCATAGTCTAACATCACTCCTCTTGGGGCCATCATACCACTTCTAAGGGACGGGCCTCAAAAGACGAGTCAAACCAAAAATGGCGGCCATCCCTGGGACGACCGCCATTAACTGGGTTTAAACTTAATCTTCAACGTTAGGATTCATGCTCATCGATGGCGCTTCTCTGAGGATCCAAGTGATCCCGTAAGCGTCCACGATTTGTCCCATTTTACCGCCCTGAGTCTGGTCGGCAAACGGATTGATCACCTTCACGTCGGACTTGATCAGCCGCTGATACAGCGCCAATAATTCCTTGACGCTGTCGTTATCGTCTTCATCGACGACCAGCATCAGTGAAATTAACGTTGACGAGGTCGGTTGCCCCATCAGCGCGTCGGCACACTGCACGTCCAGGCCTAATAATTGAAAGCCCCCGCGCATGGTCAACTGGTCTAAGTCCACATCCGGTTCTAATCCGTACTGTTCCGCCTCATCCGCCGTTGGGCTGACCCGGTAAACGTTCGTTGCGCCAAAGACATCCTGGTAGTACGCCAGGGCTTCCTTGGCACTTTCAAATTCCAAATAGGGAATTAACTTTGCTTGCATCATCGGTACCTCGTTACTTTATTTAGTCTGGTAGTTACTGATCGTCACTGACGCCTGCATCCCGCAAGATCTGCCGAATCGCCGCCACCGAACGGTCCACCGTCTGATGACTCGCGGGTTGGGCGGCCACCTGAGTGGGGTGCGGTGCGACAGACGCCGGCGCTGCTTTAGGACTCGCCGTGGTGACGGGTCCCTTGGCTGGTGGCGTTACGCCCGGCGTCGTCATGTGATCCATCGTTTGATTTAATAGGTGATCGACAAACACGTTACCTTGGTTGGTGGCGTGGCCCTTGGTCCAATGAAAACTCAGGTGCGAAAATTGGGGCAGTAACTGGTCGACTTCCCGCCATAATTCGGCGTTAGCCAACGGACCAGCACTGCGCTTCCAACCGCGCCGTTTCCAACCAGCTAACCAGCCCTGCGTCACCGCATTTAAAACGTAACGGGAGTCCAAGACGAACTGCACGGACTTAGTTGCTTGTCCCAACCGACTTAACTGTTGTAAGGCCCGCAAAAACGCCATGATTTCCATCCGGTTGTTGCTGGCCCCCCACTCGCCAGCCGAATCAGTCACCACTTGGTCCGGCAGTTCCATTCGGTAAGCCCAGGCCGCCTTGTCGTCATTGCGCACGTGACCGCCCGCGACATTGCCCGTGTTCCGGGACCCCCCGTCCGTGTAGACGGTAATGTCAGCGGGAGTTGCCGAACCGGTTGCTCGTACCTTAGCTGCCCCGGGGGTGGCGTGAGTCGGCGTCGACGTGCCGGCCATAAAGGCCTGGGCCGCCGCCTCGGTGGGAAAACTCTTATATTGCGCGCCCGGGTACCCACTCACCTGCTTTTGCGCATCCGGCCAGGTCCGATAGATTCCGGTTTGGCGTCCTTGACGGACCGCATAAAACTTTTGTGCCATTCTATCCCCACTTTCGCACTAATCTTAGCTAGTTTACCATACTTTTCCCGCACTTCGATGAAATTGAGTATTACCAAAATCATGAAGCCGTTACCACGCCACTCATTTGTGGGTCCCGTGCCAACTGACTTTTACGGTAACTAGAACGTTAAGAATGGGTAACTTAGAGGGAGAAATTGTTTTCATCATGTAGGGATTATGCTAACCTAGTAGGTAGAAGGATTTTACTGACCGGCGGGTAAATAACCAATTGTCTCGCCCAAATTTTTAAGGAGGTTTTTTATGGAAAGTCCTATTCGCGCCACCCTCATCACCGTCGACCAAGCCCGCGCCATGTTGAAAGATCAACGTGACCAACGGGGTGAACGTTTTCCCGAACTTGCACTCTCCGGCCAGTACATCCTGCCAGATTATCGCTTAACGCGGAAACGGGAAGCCTTTAAGATTCGGCGGCATACGTTTTTAAAGAAGCATTTTCGCTCCTACGTCGCCTTTGACTCCGATAACGGTCAAACGTTATGGATTCATAACTTCCCTAGTCTATCCGAAGCCTGCTTTTGGTTAAATACCGGCTTAAAACCCAACGACACCGATTCGACGAGTTCCTACCAGGAATGGAAAACCAACCACGTCGCCGAGATTGAGGTTTTAAAAGAACAGCTCCGCACGCAACATCACGAAAAGAAGAAGAGCGTCGAGACACCCAAGAAGCCCACGGTTTCCACGGTGAAAAAGACGAAACACTTAAAAAAGTAAGCGGTCCGAATCCTCGGAGCGCTTTTTGTTTGCCCCGCATTCAAAGAGTGAGCCAGAAGGCGGTTAGTAGTGGTGTCGTTGGGGGTAGTCAGCGTCTTTGCGCTGGCTTCCCTCAGGGCCAACCGGCAAGACGGATGACTTTCACAATCTGTCCTTGACTAACCGTAGAAAAGAGGTCAGGACTTATACTGATGTCCTGGCCTCTAAATTTAGTGTTATTTAGTTAAGTTCAAGTGAACCTGCTTAGGATCGGTCTGCACAATAACGCGGCCGTGGTGGATTGAGTATAGAATCTCCGCCCGGGTGTTCAACGCGTTATAGAAGTTATCGCTGTTCATGATGACCAGGTTGGCGGGCTTGCCCACCGTTAAGCCGTAGTGATCACTCACGTGCATGGCCTTGGCCCCGTGAGTCGTGACGAACTGGTACGAGTTCAAGATATCGTCGTACCCCATCATCTGAGTCACGTGAATCCCGGTGTGCAGCGCGTCAAGCATGTTGCCGTCGCCCATCGGGTACCAAGGATCCTTGATGTCGTCTTCCCCGAAGGCCACGTTAACGCCGGCTTCGTTGAGTTCCTTGACCCGGGTCAAGCCCCGCCGTTTAGGATACGTGTCGAACCGTCCGCCCAAGTGAGTGTTGATCAGTGGATTGGAAATCATATTAATGTGCGAGAGTTGTAATAACCGCATCAATTTGTAAGCGTAGGCGTTGTTGTACGAGCCCATGGCCGTGGTGTGACTAGCCGTGACTTGGTCGCCCAAGCCGGTTTCGTAAGCCAACGTCGCCAACGTTTCCAAGCCCCGGGAAGCCGGGTCGTCGATTTCGTCACAGTGAGCGTCAACCAACTTACCGTATTTCTGCGCCAAACCAACCGCAAAGTGTAGTGATTCCACGCTGTATTCGCGAGTAAATTCAAAATGAGGAATGGCCCCGATCACGTCGACGCCCAGCTTAGCCGCCTGCTCCATCAATTCCTTGCCGTGAGGAAACGACAAGATCCCGTCTTGCGGAAAGGCCACCAACTGAAGTTCAATGAAGTCCTTGACCTCATCTCGCACTTCTAACAGTGCCTTTAACGCCGTGAGGTTCGGGTCGGTCACGTCCACGTGGGAACGCACGAACTGAATCCCGTGCGAAGCTTGGAGTTCCAACGCTTGCCGGGCCCGTTGCTTCACGTCGTCGTGAGTCAACGTTTTCTTCCGTTCTCCCCAGATCCGAATCCCGTCGAACAGGGTCCCGGACTGGTTCCATTCGGGATCTCCCGCCGTCATGGTGCTATCCAGATGCACGTGGGGATCGACAAACGGTGGCAAGATCAGCTTGCCGTGCGCGTCAATGACCGTCTCGTGATCTTTAGGCGTAAGGTGCGCCGCAATGGCGGTAAACTTCCCGTCCTCAATGCGAATGTCCTGTGGGGCGGTGGCATTTTCAATCAATCCTTGTTGAATTAACATGTCTACTATTTCCTCCTGAAACGGGTATGTCCGTCGCCACACCATCCGATGCGTTGCAACCCGACTTAATAAAATCCCGAAATCGTTTGGCCGAACCACAACAACAGTCCATCAGCCAGCGCACCAAGTCCCGCAACCCAAGTTGCCACGACCAGCCACGCTAGCCACCAGCCCGACTGGTGAGGAAACGCCTTCACGATTCCTATTAAGCTTATCACACATCCACCTAAACCGAGCGATAAAGTCACGGGTTCCTGACCAATAATCCGGTAGGCCCAACCCGTGGCCCCGTTCAGGGCAAATATTCCTGCCAGAAGTCCCACTAGGCCCCAGATTAACCCCCACCATTGTTGTCGCGACATCTCTTTCATCCCCTCGTTTCATCTTGGAAACATCTCTGGTCGCATTTTCACGATTTCATGCTATCCTTAGAACAATCAGGTTTGTTCTAAGGAGGAATTCAGATGACTAATACTTATCCACAGGCCCTCACCATTGCGGGCTCTGATAGCGATGGGAGCGCCGGCATGCAAGCCGATTTACATACCTTTTTTGCCCGGGGCGTTTACGGTGCTTCCGTGATTACGGCCTGCGTGGCCGGTAATTCGTACGGTATCCATGCTAGCGTTCCCATGCCCACCGACTTCATTGATCAGGAGTTTAAAGACCTGGCGGCCGACTACCACATTCGGGCCGCTAAGACCGGGATGCTCGCCGACTCCGAACTGATCAACGACGTGGTTCAAAATTACCAAGCCGCCGATTTTGGTCCCTTAGTAGTCGATCCCGTCATCATGACCAAGCACGGCAATCAGTTATTGGAAGAAAGCGCCTTTGAAACGTTGCGGACGCAACTACTCCCCTTAGCGACGGTGCTCACCCCGAACTTCTACGAGGTCGAAAAAATTGCCGAAACCACGATTCGCACCGACGCGGACATGGTCGCCGCCACCCAAAAGATGCAGGCCATGGGGGCGAAGAACATCATCGCCAAGGGTAGCCACGCCATCGCCGACCAGACCACCGTTAGAGATTTCGTGCTTCTTGAATCCGGCGACAGCTTCTGGCTGAGCGAACCCTACCACGCGACCGATCGGGTCAACGGTACCGGGGACTCCTTATCGGCCTGCATCACGGCCGAACTAGCCAAGGGTACGCCGATGAAGCAAGCCATCACCATTGCCAAGGCCTTCGTCAACACCGCGATTGGCCACCCCATCGACGTTGCTCACAAGTTTGGTCCTATCAACCATTGGGCCGCCCAAAATCGGGCTTACGAACAGCTCTAAATCCTAGCGTCCTGGACAATCGTCCGGGGCGTTTTTGGTCGTCATGGCTTACCATTTATCCGGTCGCCAGGTGCGACCGTCGATTTCGCCCTGTAATTGATCTTGACGTTGCGCTTGTTCGGCCGCTAGATGGTCTAACGCGACCCAAAAGGCCCGGTCCGTAAATTTTGTCTGGTGCTGGGCCACCGTTTGTAACTGTTGGTGTAACCACGCTTGGTTATCAGTCATCGTCTTGCTCCTTAATCATGGCTAACGTCGCCATGAGCGCTTCTAGCTCGTCTGCTTGTTGCGTCAAAGTCGCGGTAATTAGTTTCCCGATCGCCCGGTCCTTCGGGGCTAACTTTGCCACCATGGCCGGTAGGCGGGCCGCAAACCAAGCCTGCCGGTTAGCCAGCGTATCGGGCGCGGATTGGGTCAGGTAGCGCTGATAAGCCACTACTAGTTGTAATTTTTGGGTTTCGTCTAAATAGTTAAATTGATGGACCGCCATCGTCGGTAACCAAGTCATGTGCGCGCGGTGCGCCAGGGCCGCTAACGGGGCCATCAGTGTATCAATGGTGACGTTTTCGAGGCCCCCGCGGCGAAAGGCCTGCGCGGGCATCCCCGTGGTGACCACGACGCCCAGTTCCTTATCCGCAAGTGGGTAGCGCCGATCGCCGTAAACAAAGGTCCGGGTCAAAACGGCTGCTTCCCAGCGAGCCAAACTGGCCGGGGCCGCGTACCAGTACAGGGGAAACTGCAAGATAATCCGGTCGGCCTGCCGCAACGCGGCCTGTTCCCGGTCAACCGCGTACGTCTCCTGCGCATCCAAAGACTCGTAGGTCACCCCCGTCGCGGGTAAACTCGCCTTAAAAAATTGTTGGGTGGTCGAATCCGCCAAATGCGGATGGGCCACCAAGACTAACGTCTGCATCTCCGTCAACTCCTTTATCGTTGGGTTTACTGTAGCATAGAACTACTTTTTTACCAGCAAAAACGGCCCGCAAGCCAGCGCTTGTGAGCCGTCGTTTTAACTTAATCGTTGCTTGGAATGATCCGTGAAGCGGTCGTGGCCGGCCAAATGCTTACTCTTTTTCCGAAAGGCCGCTAAATTATTGAGGTACAATTGCCCTCCCGCAGCGAACAAGATAATCAACAAAATGATCAAAACAGCCATCATCAGAAATTCCCCCCGTCAACATGAGATTACAATTACATTATCGTAATGTTACAGAAAGATTGCAAGACCCAATCGCCAAAAATTGAAATTTCTTGAGAATTAGCGTGCTGAACTGGTCGATTCTGAGGTTGATTCCGAAGAACGGGAAGACTCGCGTTGGCGGTCTTGATGCTGTTTTTTAACCTTCTTGACCTGGTTAGAAATTTGGTTGGTTGGGCTAACGTCCTTTTTCCCCGCCAGGTTCGATACCGGGTAGGCAATCAGCAACACCACGATGGCGATGCCGACGTTGCGTAAATTCTTCCGGCGATCTCCCTGTGCCTGGGTGATCTGAAAGAAATAGTAAATCAAACTAATGGCGGCAAAAAATACCCCAATTTCCGCCAAGATATGCACAATGGTCATGGTCTCGCCCCCCTCTAATCGACGTGGTTTCGCCCTTAACACGCCCGACGACTCGCGATTGACACGGCGCGTTGGCTTCTCTATAATAAATGACTGTGAGTGATTTTGTCGCAATAGCTCAGCTGGATAGAGCAACGGTCTTCTAAACCGTAGGTCGAGGGTTCGAATCTCTCTTGCGACATCGTTAAATCGTTTAATCGATTGAAACACCAGAGTCTGGGGCAAAAGTCTCAGGCTTTTTTGTTTTCCGAACATCTGTGCCGAAACGTGCGCCAAAGGGCAGCTGGTTCCGCTTAACCCCGTAAGCCAGCTAAGCGCCTTTTGTCCCACTCTTGGTTAGCTACTTTAAATGTTGAGCAAAGGTCTTAATATTTTCCGCTACGAACCGATCGAGCGGGATTCCAAGCTCACCGTACGAGTACACGTCGTTGAACACGGCGTTCCCAAAGTTAATCAGAATAAAGTTACTGACTTCTTGGGGAACGTTGACCTGCGCATTGATCTCCCCGCTAGCCACCATCTGATTAAAGGTGTTGGTTAACGAAGCCGCAAATTGCAACGGCAACTTTTTGACCGCCTGCCGAATCTCGGGGAATTGATTCCCCTCCTTAACACCCAGTAGCGATACGGCCTGGTGCCGTTGAATAAAGTCGGCGTAGAGTTCTGCGACCCGTTGCAGATCCGTTTCGATGTCGCCGTCAACTTGAAACGTTTTATTGATCTTGTCAATATCTTCAATGTACAGCTCAATCAACTGGTCTAATAGATGATGCTTATCTTTAAAGTGGCGAAAGACCGTGCTTTCGTTGACCCCCGCCCGGTCCGCAATCTTCCGGGTCGTGGTGCCGTGATAGCCGTACTTTAAAACCAATTCCGAAAAGGCGGTTAGAATCCGTTGATCGGTTTCCTGTTTCGTCGCCATCCTATCGAACTCCCTCCCACGTTAATCATTGTCTAGATAAAGTGTACCATGCGTTCTCGGCAACTTGGTGGAATACGCCCAGCAAAAAAGTTGTTATACTAAAGATAATTACTTTACGGGCTGTATCAGTTATCCCAAGATGTGGTCCGTTATTAGGAGGCGTGTCACGTGAAACTCGCAAATTATAAACGCTTATGGGGCGTTCTGGTGGCCGGGATCGCCGCGTTAAGTGCTCAGTTCATCTTTCAACAACCACACTGGACGGCCGGGATTCTGATCGTCGCCGGCAGTCTGATCGCCCTACTTATGTTCATCGACATGGTGCAGACTTTAAAATCCGGTAAATTTGGGGTCGACCTCTTAGCCATCACGGCGGTGATCGCCACGCTGGCCGTAGGTGAATACTGGGCCGCCCTCATCGTTTTGCTCATGCTGACCGGTGGGGACGCCCTAGAAGACTTTGCCGCCCACCGGGCCAACACCGAGCTGCAAAGCCTCTTGGCAAATTCGCCCCAAGATGCCCACCTGGTCACGGCCAATACCCTCACGGACATTCATATTGACGCCGTCACCGTCGGCCAAGAGCTGCTGGTTAAACCCGGCGAAGCCATCCCCGTAGACGGCACGGTGTTGCAAGGGACCACCACGGTCGATGAATCCTCGCTGACCGGTGAATCTCGTCCCATCGATAAGGGGCCCAACGACACCGTGATGTCTGGGGCCATCAACGGCGATCAAGCCATCCATATCCGGGCCGACCAGACCGCGGCCAATAGTCAATACCAAAACATCGTGCGCTTGGTCCAACAGGCCGAAAATCAACCGGCCCACTTCGTCCGCATGGCCGACCGTTACGCCGTCCCCTTTACCTTGGGGGCCTACCTCATCGCCGGTATCGCTTGGTGGTTATCGGGTGATCCCGTCCGCGTCGCCGAGGTCTTAGTGGTGGCGTCGCCATGTCCGTTGATTTTAGCCGCGCCCATCGCCCTCGTCTCCGGGATGAGTCGCGCCAGTCGGAACGGCATCATCGTCAAGACCGGGACCACGCTAGAAAAATTGGCCCAGGTTCGCAGTTTTGCTTTCGACAAAACGGGAACGATTACCCAGGGTCACCTGGTCGTGGCCAGCGTCTTGCCCCAGGCCGGGATGACCAGCGACCGGCTACTCCAGCTCGCCGCCAGCGTGGAACAGCACTCCAATCACGTGTTAGCGCGATCGTTACTGGCCGCTAACCAACAAGCCTTACTAGCCGCCAGCGACGTTACGGAGACCACCGCGGCCGGGATTCAGGCCACCATTGACGGTCAAACGGTCCGGGCCGGTAAAGCCGGCTACGTGACTAACGAACCCATTCGGAAGGTCCAACAGACCGCCGTTTACGTCGCGGTCAACGACCAGTACGTGGGGTGCGTTACCTTTACCGACCGGGTACGGCCGGAAGCGGCCACGACCATGGCCACCCTTCACCGGCTGGGCATCACCAATCTTCTAATGATTTCCGGGGACCAACCGGCTATCGCCCACCAGATTGCCCGCGAGGTCGGTATCGACCAAATTCACGCGGAGTGCCTACCGGCCGATAAAATTGACGTGTTACGTCAGCTTCCCACCGACCAGCGGCCCGTGGCCATGGTCGGTGACGGGGTCAACGACGCACCGTCGCTGGTCACGGCCGATGTGGGGATCGCCATGGGCGCTCACGGCGCCACCGCGGCCAGTGAATCCGCCGACGCGGTGGTCTTAAAAGACGACCTGACCCGGGTCAGCACCGCCGTCAAAATTTCGCGGGACACCATGCGGATTGCCCGTCAATCGGTTCTGATCGGCATCGCCATCTGCACTGGGCTCATGCTGATTGCCAGCTTCGGGATCATCCCCGCCATCATCGGCGCCTTGTTCCAAGAGGCCGTGGACACCATTACGATTCTCTACGCCTTACGGGCCAGAACGGATCGGTAACCTTAATCCTTTTCAAAACTCGTGGCCGCAATCAGCCGCGAGTTTTTTATTGACCCCCGTAATCAATGTGTGCGTGTTTCCATAATAGTCATCCTAACCATTTCCCTGTAAGGCCGTTTAACCCCGCTCACTTCTAAATTGGTCCTATGCTGAGGATAATCTAAGGAGGGGGTTCCATGACAACATTTAAACACCCACTCGCCCATCAAGTGGCGAGTGCTTATTTAAAGGCATTACCGTTAGTCAGCATTCTTGTATTGTTAAATTGTCAGTTCATCGTCGGCCATTTCGTTTGGAATTGGTCACCGATAAACTGGTATTGGTTCCTGAGTTACGGGCTGTTTCCGTTGGCGGACCGAGACGTGCGCCATCTCATCAATTTACTGAGTCAACGCGCCGAATCAGCCCCCACCGCACCGAAACCTCGCGCCGCCCTCTACGCCGCGGGTCTGCCCCTAATGCCCTTAGAAGACTACGACCCGCACCAAGTCCATATTTTACCGGCATTGGGCCGCGTCAGCCTCACCTTGCTTCTGGCACCGGCGATTGTCCTGATTAGCCAGATTGGCCACCACAACGCCCTCTAATCAAAAGCGCCACCGTTACGAGAATAATTCCCGTTAACGGTGACGTTTTTTGCTAAGATTGGGTGAATCGGCCTAGTCGGCCAGAATCCCCTTCTTATAAACTTGTTTGTCGGTCTGTTGGACGGCGTGAATGTCGGCTAACGGATTGGCGTCTAAGACAACGAAGTCCGCCACCTTCCCCGTTGCTAACGTGCCGTATCGATCATCGATTTGTAGTAATTTCGCGGCGTTTTGCGTCGCGCCCAATAAGGCTTGGTACGGCGTAAGACCCATCTCGGTCATTAAGACGATTTCGTCCGTGGTCCCGGTGGTAAACCCGTTAAACGGGGTTCCCGCATCGGTTCCCACGGCGTAGTTGATCCCCGAGTTCAACGCAATGCGCATATTTTTATAGAAGATTTCCTTCACGCCGGCGTTCTTTCGGTAGACGTAATCTGGCACGATTTCCTTGCCGTAGCGGTCGATCTTATCGCAAGGACTCAGCGTCGGCACCAAATAAGTGCCTTGGTCCTTCATCAGTTGAATCTGATCGGCGTCGATGTAGATCCCGTGTTCGATAGAATCTACCCCAGCTTCAAGTGAGAGTTGGATCCCCCGGTTACCCTGGGCATGTGAGGCCACCGTCATGTGCTTACTATGAGCTTCTTGCACGGCCACGCGAATCTCTTCTTCGGTCAGTTCCGTATCGTCAACCTCGTCGTCGGCGGACATGACGCCCCCGGTAGCCATGACCTTGATGTTACCGGCCCCTAACTTAAAGTTTTCCCGGACGGCCCGGCGCACATCGGTGGCGGAATTGACCAGGTGCCCCAGATTACTTTCCCCGTCAAGGCCCTGCGGTTCATCCCCGTGGCCGCCAATGATGGAAATCGGGCGCCCGGAACCGTCGATCTCGGTTCCACCCAGTTCACCGGCCTTTTGCAGGCGCGACAACTTGATGTCCACCCCGAACGCACAACCGCAGTCCCGAATATAGGTCACCCCGTCGTGCAGTAACGCCTTCAAGTTCTTTAACGCCCGGTAGGTCACTTCCGTTTCGGAGAGATGATCCCCCGGTTGGTCCGCCGCTCCACTCATGATATGGGTGTGCACGTTCATCAGCCCGGGAATCACCACCTTACCACGTAAATCAATCGTTTCCCCCGCTACGGTCTCCGCTGCCGGCGCGCCCGTACCGAGGGCCGTAATGACGCCGTGATCGTCCACGGTCAGGTAGGTATCGGGTTGTAATTGGTCATCAACGCCGTTAAAGAGCTGGGCGTGTAAAAATGTTTTTGTCATGAACAAAACTCCCTTGAATTCAGTAATTAGTCAAATTCTAAGAGAACTTCTCATAATTGTCAATTTAATTTCAGGCTATTAAGCATAGTTATGTTCAAAAACCCTGTAAATACAATGTTTACCTGAGTATTAATTGAACTCATTATTTTTTAATCTAAAAGTTGAGCACGAAAAAAGGTCACCATCCGAAGATGGTGACCTTTTTGGCTATAGGCTAATGTAAATTAGTCAACAACCGTAACGTTAGCAGCTTGTGGGCCACGATCGCCTTGTTCTACGTCAAGGGATACGTGTTGGCCTTCTTCAAGAGTCTTGAAGCCTTCACTGTTGATAGCAGAGAAGTGAACGAAAACGTCTGAGCCGTTTTCAAGAGTGATGAAGCCGTAACCTTTATCAGCGTTGAACCATTTAACAGTACCTTGTTCCATAAGAATGAAACCTCCGTGCGCATAGCGCAATAATATTTGCATTTGAAAGCTGGGGTAAAAAGGAGCCATTCTTAAAGAACGTCGAGCCTTTAAAACTTCCGAACCATAAATACATTAACCATAGGATAACAGGTATTGCCCAGAATAGCAAATGGGAAATCCTAAATATTTGCTGAAATTGATAATAATTAGTCTAATCGTTCCGCTAACCACCGGTACGCCGCCATTACTTCGTGGGGTGTTAAATGATGCGTTCCCCCGGTCACCTCAAGGGTGGTCGCTATTTTCAGGTTCTGACAGGCCGTCGCGATTTTTTGAACGGTGGCCACGCTGACCAACGGATCTCGTTGCCCCGCCGATAACCAAACTTCTCGCCGAGCGTCCGTCACCGGTTGGGCCACGTCCAACCATAACGGGTGAAATAGCAGGGCGACCCGACCAGGTAACAGCCCCGTACGAATCCCGTAGGCCCCTAACGCCGCCCCGTTAGAGTATCCAACCGTGACCAGTTGCGACACGTCCCAGTGGTTCTCACGACACACTCGGCGGGCTTGAGCGGCCACCCACCGGGTCTCTTGGTCGACCTGTGCCGGTTGGGCCGGTGAACTGGCCGTTTGGGTGTAATACTGCCGTTGGGCCCCCACGCCCTGCCGCCCCGCAATCGTCAATAGCGGACTTTGCGGCGCTAACCGGCGACCAAATTCCAAGATTTCGCGGCTAGTTCCGCCCGTTCCCTGAAGCAACAACAATGGTGGCGCCGTATTAGCGCCGGGCATGGTTTCAATCAACTCACTCATGATTAACCACCCCTACCGGTGAACCACGATTTCTACCGTATCCTTCTGGGGAGCCACGTTCAGCCCAAAACAGGGTTCGGTTAAAATCTTACCGTATTCGTCTAAAACGTCATTAGGGAGTGGCGTGTGTTCGTGAAGCTTGGCAACCAGCTCTTCCGGAGTCTCCAGGTCCGCTAAGTTGACAAACAGCAGCGCATCGTTGATCAAATCGTGGACCAAATCACTCAGTAACCCGTTTGGCTTGCCCGTGGCATCCGTAATGATGACTTGTGAACTGGCCATGGGTTGGTGATTGACGGAAACGAATTTTAAAATCGTAAAAATGGTTGGCATAAGTAAACTCCCCCTATTTATTGACGGCTGAACGGCTTTTCGCCCAGCGCTGCATCATTTTTTCTTGCACCTTCGGTAACGGTAACGCCTTTACTTGCTCACGTGGCACCCACTCACCCGGAAAATAGGTCAGGTCTAACGCGCTTGAAACTTCAGCGACCAAGAGTTTGACCTGCCACCGTTGATGCGTGTAGGTCTGACTGACGGCCTGGCCGCCCAGTGGCTGAAAGGTCACTGCTAGGTGGTAGTCTTGCGCCCACCGCTGCTCTATCGCCGTGATATCGGCCGCTAACGTGGTTGGTTCGGGGGCTTCATCCGGCTGTAAATCGGCTTTAGTGACCAACGGATAGGTCCAATAACCGGTCAGCATTTGCTGACTCGTCCGCTGAACCACCAAGTCACCAGCCGGCGAGTGAACCAGTAAGCCATAATACGGAATCAATTTGGGCCGGGGTTTCTTGGTTTTTACCGGAAAATCTAGTACCCGATTATCACGATACGACGCGTCAAACCGCCGCACGGGTGAATGAGCCGGATCGGAATTTTTGGCGGTCATGTAGCTCGATCCCAAGTCCATCACGGCCTGGTTGAAGTCCCCCGGCCGCTGAGGATCCACGATGGGGTGAATCGCGTCAAAGAAGAGCTGGCGCGTCTTGGGCTGGGCAATGTCGGCGTCGATCAGTAATAGCCGCGCAAAGACCCGAAAGGCGTTGCCGTCGACGGCCGGCACCACCTCCTTAAAGGCGATACTGGCAATTGCGCAGGCCGTGTACGGCCCGATGCCGACTAAGTCCTGGAGGGCCACTGCGGTCCGGGGCCACTGGCCATGATAATCGGTGACTAATTGCTGGGCCGCCCGTTGTAGGTTGCGGGCTCGTGAATAGTAGCCGAGCCCCTGCCAGGCCTTCAACAAATCCGGTTCGGCGGCGTGGGCCAACGCTTCAACCGTGGGAAAAGCCGCCATAAACCGTTGATAGTACGGAATCACCGTGTTGACCTGCGTTTGTTGGAGCATGATCTCACTGACCCACACGTGATAGGGGTCCTGGTCATGCCGCCAGGGCAAATCGCGACCTTCCTGATCGTACCAAGCGAGTAACGTGCGCCGAAAGTCGGCAATCGTCGTGGTTGACCATTTTTCCATGAGCATCCCTCCAGAATGACGATTTAATACATCAATAATGCACTAATTAAATCAGCTAGACTAAAATTAGGCGCCCTCCAATACTCAGGGTGAACGGTTGACACGCCCCCAGACCGGACACTGATCAACTGAAGAGGCCAAGTTACTTTCCAAAATTACCTTCATGACCAGTGTAAGCTGAAGGGTTAGTCAGAAATGGGCTCAGGGGCGAAATTTGTGTTGGCCGGTGTTCTTTTACCGGCCTAGACAAGGGCCGGTTTTCAAGGCCTGATTTATGGAGTTGAAGCTGTGCCCACCCCGTTTCAGCCCGTTGCTGACTAGCCCGGCAGCGTTGGCTCACCCGGATTAGAGTCTTAGATCCTAACCTAGTGTATAATCATTTTCTTAATTCTAGCGAATTCCCCGGCCCATCACAAGTCACGGCCCTTAACTGGGACTTGACGCCACTATTTTGCTCCCCTATCATCAAACAGGAAGCTGTTTACATATCGGAGGGGTCAATAGTGAAACACTGGATTATCCCATTTTTAATTATCCTGGTCGGCGGGTTAGCCGGCTGTACGCAAAATACCACCGTCAATTCTACCAGTGACAGCAAAGGGGTCATGGCCCAGCGGCAAACCTTGGACCTGGCGACCGGGAACCCGCTGACCACCTTAGACACCGACAAAATGGATCAGTTTGGTCGCCTCAACAACACCATCGAAGGTCTATATCAAACGAACCGCGATGGTCAGGCCCAGTTAGCCCTGGCCCAACGCGTCAAGGTCAACGCCGCTAAAACGACCTATACCTTCACTTTATGGAAGGATTCCTACTGGAGTAACGGTGACCTCATCACCGCTCAAAATTTCGTATACGCTTGGCGCCGGGCCCTCGATCCACGAACCAAGGCGCCCGACGCCGACCTATTCCGGGGGATTCAAAACGCCAAACAAATTCTGGCCGGGCAGCTTCCCGCCGACCAGTTGGGCGTCCAAGCCCAGGGCAAGTTTAAGCTCATCGTGCACCTTGACCACCCCATGGCCGAACTCCCCCAACGCTTGGCCTATCCCCTGTTCGGCCCGCAAAATCAACGGATTGCTAAAAAGTTTGGCAAAAAGTACGCCACCAAACCGGAATACCAGGTCTACGCGGGCCCCTTCATGGTCAGCAGTCACGGCGACACCCGCCAACACTGGCACATGGTCCCCAACCCCCACTACTGGGACCGTAAGCACGTCTATCTGACCCGCATCAACGTCAACGTTTACCGGAGTCAGGCGAAGGCCTGGCACGACTATCGAGCCGGCAAACTCGACGAGGTGCGTCTCCTCACGAAGAAGAGTGTCAAAGCTTACGAATACAAGAATTCCTACACCGCCCGGCCTTATTCACGCATGATTCTCCTAAACTACCGGCGTAACGGCCCCAACGTTCACCACAATCAACTGTTAGCTCAAAGCCAGGCTCGTCTGGCCATCTCCCACGCCATCAACCGCAAAACGTTAGGACGTAACACCTATGGGAGTGCCTCGTTACCCGCCCAAGGCATCGTCCCCGCCGGCCTTAGCCGCGGCCTAAGGGGCACCGCCGACTTTGCGGCCAGCCAGCCTCACCAAAAAACACTAAAGTACCAGCCTAAGGTGGCCCAACGCGAGTGGCGCGCCGCTTTAAAACGAGCGGGCCTGACCCACGTCACCCTGACGTTAAGCTATCTGGACGCGACAAACAGTCAGTCCCTAGCCAAACAATTGATTAAGCAGTTGACCCAAACCCTGCCCGGCCTGACGATCAAACCCCAAGCCCGGGTCTGGCAACTTACAACCGACCGCTCGGCACCGTTAACGAGTGACCTCAACCTCACCACCCAACGAGCCCAGTACGCCGATCCGTTGTCAATGCTGTCGCTGTACACCTCCACCAGTACGGCCAATACCGGTCACTGGCGTAACTTTACCTACGACGATTTAGTAGCTCAGGCCAGCACCGCGCCGGCGTTCAACACCCACCGGTGGAAGACCCTGCTCAAGGCCGATGGCATCTTGATGCAACAACAGGGCGTCACCCCATTGTTTCAACCCGCCAGCACGTACCTGATCAATCCACACTTGAACGGCGTGCAGTTTAACACCGTGGGTACCCAGTCGAACTTCAAGGAAGCTTACTTCGTGAAATAATGTCACTAAACGATTGGCAAACCATTTAAAACGCGTCCGTTCAGAAATTTAGACCTGAACGGACGCGTTTTAAATGGTTTAACCTTATTTTGCCTGGGGTAACCGCTCCTGGGCAACCTTCAGCACCGCCTCATCAATGAATTCACTGGTCAAGCGTTGCATTGGCGTGTACCCGTGCCGTTCCTTGTAAGCGACCGGATAGGCGGCGACCACCGCCACCTTCAGATTGTTTTCGGTCAGAAAGATCTGTCCCGCACCCCGGTACTTGCCCTTACTGTGGCGCCCGGTGCGCCAAGAATGGAGTTTGAAATCGCCATCCGGCTCCCGTTTGATCTGGTAATGTCCCGAAGCATCGGTCTCTACCGGTACCCCCAGGTATTGATTCACCGCGTACTTTGCCTTCGCCACGTTTACGCCCCCTTCGTCAATGCGTCGATTAACGGCGCAACGGTTGCGGTTCCCAGCACCGCCGTTACGGCCGGCTGGGTCAACACGGGCGTTAACGCCGCGGCCGTCGTCGCAACACCGACCAACTGCTCGGCGATCTGCGCCAGTTGTGGCGCACTAGCGACCGTCCCAAAGAGCGCGACCCGTCGCAGTTCTCCCCGCTGACTAGTGAAGTTGACGTGTAGGTCACCGGCGGGCACGGTCAATCGCTGGTACTGCCGAAAACCGGGATTGGCCCCGTAATTCCAGGCATCCGTGTGATACTTCTCGGCCAAGCGTTGGTCGATGACCGCCCAATCGTGGTCGGTCAGGTGGTAAGTGTCGATTTGGTCGACCCGTTCGACGTCAAAGACGTGGCAGAGTAAGGCCTCGCGGAAGGCTTGAATATCTAAGTCCTGGTATGCCGGTGCGAGGTATTGGCGCAGATTCGTAATGGGGACCCGGTTCGAGGCCACACCGCGGTGGGGCCGGTCGCCCGCCGGAATCAACGCCGCGTGGGCGGCATCGACGTTCAAATCATACATGATGGTCCCCCCGGCCGCGTAGCCGTCGCCGTTCTTAAACATGGTCATCCCCGAAAATTTCTTGCCGGCTACCGTCAACGCGCTCTTCTGACTGATGCCCAGCTCCGCCACACCCATGGCCTTTAGGGCCCGTAAAATCGGGTCGGCAAAGACCGTGTAGTCGCCAAATTTCGACCCGTCTTGCGGATCGCCGTTAACGATATGCTCGAAAATCAGGTTGCGTTCGTCATGGTACACGGCTCCGCCTCCGGACGTCCGCCGAACTAGTTGGACGTGATGCTCGGCGAGGTACCGAAAGTCGACCTCGGCCGTCACCGTCTGGTTAATGCCCACGATGACCGCCGGCTGGTTGACGTACATCATGAGGCCGTGACCCGGCAACTTTAACTCGTTGACCAGGTAATTATCAATGGATTGATTCACGATTGCGTCGGTGACCACTTGCCCCCGACGCGTCGTATCGATCAAAAACATAGTTGGGTAGCTCCCTTCGTGCCTTTTCACTAGGCAACCAGCAAATTTAAGTTAAGTTTAGCATAAGCACCGACCCCCAACAACTCCCCAGGATAGCGGAACGTCGATGGTTGTCAGCGGTTCCATAAATCCGTATACTAGAGTCAAATTCACAATTGAGAGGAAGTTTATGATGACTAATTCAACCCCATCCTTCTGGCAACGCCTAAAAAATTGGTGGCACCACCGCCACATCCCCAGCACCCCACCTTTGACTGTCAAGGACGGTGTGTGGATCGAGCAACGGGGGCACGGTCACTATCGCCTAGGCTTGGCCAGCGACGCGCTCACCCAGATCGGTGAGATCAGCTTCGCCGACCTGCCCATCATGGTCGACGACGACCTGCTAGCCAACGACGACATCTTAGAGGTCGAAAGTGATAAGGCGGTCGAAAATTTCAAGACACCTTACGCGGGTACCGTGACTCAGGTCAACGAAGCCTTGGTCGCCGATCCCAGTACCATCAGTCCTAAACGCCAAGCGGACAATTGGATTTTAGATTTACAGGTCGCCTGACCAAGCACCTCCTAATCTGGATAAATTAGTTCCCATTTTTCTTAAAATGAACTATCATGAGAATTGAAGCCGGTGGTACCCATGCCAATCAACTGAGCTACACTGACCCAATTTTTAATTGGAGGTAATGGTTATGGCTGTTGTATTTAAGACCGCTTTATTGGATGAAAAGATGGACGAAGTTTTTGACTGGTCCAAGGATTCAATTCCTGTTCGTGACGCCCTTTGGGATCACTTCATGGAAGCCAATGGTCACAACACCGATGAAACTGAAGCTTCGATGCAGAAGATCGATGCGAAGTCTGACGCTGACGTCAAGGCTTACGTTGAAGAAAATCTGAAGAAGTAACCGGCTCACTTAAAAATAACGTCGTCCATTATGGTGGCGTTATTTTTTTTGGCCTAAATTTAGCCGCATGCCCACCAACCTACCTGGCCAATCAAAAACGGACGGTCCGGAATTCCCCAATTCCAGACCGTCCGTTATTTTTATGCCGTCTTCTTTAGTGTCCCCAATTTATTTTTTCTCGTTGCTTACTCCGTTGACCATGCTTAGCCTGTGGGCGTTGCGGTAATCGTTTGACCAATACCGGCCACCAGACACGCCATTGATACCACCACCCCGTGGCCAGTAGCAGGCTAGCCAGCGTATCGCTGGGATAATGAGCCCGTAAAACCAACCGCGAGATTAAGATCAAGAGGACCCCCAAGCCCACTAATCCCTGTAAACTAAAGCGTAAGCGACCCGCCGGTAACCATTGAGCGATGAGTACCCCTAACGCCAACGCCAGTAACGTCGCACTAAACACGTGGCCACTGGGAAAGCTGTACCCGCTGTCGGCAATGACCGGCAAGACCGGTCGCGATCGAGCCACCAGCTGTTTAAAACACCAGGCAATGGCATCCCCACTGATCAATAACGTCCCCAGAAACGCGGCCCATTCACGGTGTCCCCGCCACCAATAACCGGCCGCCATGAGCAGGATTAAGCCACCAGTCACGACTGGACTCCCGATAAGCGTCATAGCGTGAAACCACCGAATCCCCCCCCGCGCTAAGTGCGCCGAGACGATGGCCAACCCCCGCTGATCCACGGCAGTTAGAAAGGCAAACCGAAATTTCGCCAGTAACGCTAAAATGCCAAAAAGCCCTAAACCACTCAGCGCAAAATATTCATTTTCTTGTCGTCGTGACATGTCTTCGTCTCCCCCTATCCGGCTAGCCAACTAATCAAGCTCGTGACAATTAAAATGCCTAACTGCAAACTCCCCATTGCACCCGTCTCTTTCCGCCTAAAAGCCTTCTATTTCAGAACACCTTCTATGATAGTCAAGACTTGCCCTTTTAACTACTTATAGGAAAAGAGATTAATCTGAGATTTTTTCAGAATTGGGCGCCGCAAAGGTTAATTCAAACCGGCTTCCCGTGGGCTGGTTATCTTGAATCGTCACCGTCACGTGGTTTAACGCCGCCAACTGCGCAACAATGGCTAACCCCAAGCCCGTGCCAGCCACCTTCTGATCACGGGCGGACGCAGAACGGTAAAATCGGTCAAAAACTTTGGTTTTGTCCGCGGCCGCAATTCCCGACCCCAGGTCCTCTACGGCCACCGTCACGTGAGTCCCCACCGTTACCCGCACCGTAATGCGTTGATCAGCCGGGCTATACTTACCGGCATTGTCGAGCAGGGCACTCACCATCTGTTGAACGCTAGCGGCGTTCCCATTAACGACCGCCGTTGTGGGCCCCTGATAGGTAATGGATTGCGTAAAGACCGCCCGCTTTTCCACGAGCGTCTCGTGAATTAGGGGCACCACATCGAGCGTCGTCAATTTAAGCATCCCCCGATCGGCCCGCGATAACGTGAGCAGACTATTAACCAAACGTTGCATCTTCGCCGATTCGTCATCGATAAACCCCAGCGAACGGGGAATGATTTCGGGATGCGCGGCCCCCCGCCGTTGAACCAGCTGCACGTGGCCCCGAATCGCCGTGATCGGCGTGCGCAGTTCGTGAGCGGCGTTGGCAATAAATTCCCGTTCCTGTTGCGTATGCTGATTAATGGCTCCCAATAGCGCGTTAATACTTTGGGCCAACTGATGGACCTCTAAGGGCTGCTCCGGCACCGGTAACGCCACCTTGGTCTGCGGACTTTGCGCCTGTTGCCGTGCGGTATCACTCAGAGTCGCCAACGGTTTCGTGATGCTGCGGGCACTCACGCGGACGTAGGCCCACCCGATCAGTAAAATCAAAAGGGCCACCGCCGTCACCACCGCGGCCACCAACCACAATAGACTCGTAATTGGTTCTAGACTGACCCAGGTCTCGAACGAAACGTGAGCCCGCGATCCCGAACGATAATAGGTAATCCCGTACCCCGGCGTGTAGGTCAACGCCTCAAAGAAGGGAATATCATAATGTTTCGCTTTGATAAACGTGCGTGCGTTGGGCGAATAATAAGTTTTCGTCACTTTCCCTTCCAGATTAGCCAGCACGTAAGTTCGGCGGGTATCGATGGCACTATTTTGTCGCCACAAGTGCCAGTCCCAAGCTTGCCAGTCGGGTTCCCAATCGTTCAGTGAGCGTTTGAGACTGGCAACCACGTGGTTCGAGATTCGCTCCTGCTGCTTGAGTAGCTGATAACCCACCGTTCCGACAACGCTTAGGCCCATTAGAAGAGTCAGCGCCACTAACATAATCAGGAACCGGCGTTGAATCTCTTGAGCGGTCGTTAAACGTTTCGTCATGACAGCCCCCTTACCGGTAATCGGCCGACAAGACGTACCCCACGCCCCGAACCGTGTGAATCAGGTGGGGCGTAATCAGATCCACCTTATGTCGCAGATAGCGAATGTAAACGTCAACGATGTTGGGTTGTCCGTCAAAGTCTACCCCCCACACGGCGTCTAACAACTCATCACGCGTTAGCGTCTGCCCGGCGTGTTGCATCAGGCACAGTAATAGTTCGTATTCGCGTTGGGTCAACTGAATAAGCCCATTTTGCCGTAGGACCTGTCGCGCCGTGGTGTCGAGGGTCAAATCGGCCACCTGTAATTGCTGGGCTCGCCGTTGATGGCCCTGTTGGTGGCGCAAAATGACCCGAATTCGAGCGAGTAACTCTTCAATATTAAACGGCTTGGTAATGTAATCGTCCGCCCCAGTATCCAACCCGGCCACCTTGTCACCGACGTAGTCTCTGGCCGTCATCATAATGACCGGCAAATCATCGCGTTTTCGAATCCGGCGTAGGACCTCTAACCCATCCAGACCAGGTAACATCCAATCCAATAAAATCAAATCTAGCCGTCCCCGGTGACTCTCGTAGATTTCCAGTGCCGCCTGCCCGTCGGTGGCGTTGAGCACCGTATACCCCTCAAACTGTAATTCACTGGTTAAGTAGGTAATCACGGCTTCCTCATCCTCAACCACCAAAATAGTGTTTGCCATAGTAGTTTCCCCCATATCTAATTTTTAAAGTTAATTATAAGGCGGATAACCGCGGGACACAAAACTTCTAACGGAACTTAAAAAGTTTCCGGCAAGCTTAAAAAAACCGCAACCTCTTCACCGAGGTTGCGGTTCATTTTAACTCACAGGCTCAGCCGTGTGAGGCTGTACCCCCGCAAATACCGGTGGCCCGTGGCCGGGTCAATCGTGGTGCGGGTTAAGCTGGCGTTACGCGGTTCGGGCAACGCAACCGACGTCTCTAAGCCCAGCATCATCAAAGCGGCCACCTTAATGGTGAGGCCGTGACTGATCACCAGAATGTGCTCATACGGATACTTGACCACCAGTTCAGCCACCAGTTGGCCCACCCGTTCCTGGATCTGACCGTAGCTTTCACCCTTGGTTCGGGGCAGCCAATTCGGTAAAACCTCGTGAGTTAACGGGTCAAAGGCCGCCGGATAGCGTTTCTGTAACTCAGCGGTCGGTTGCCCCGTCCAATCGCCGTAGTTTCCCTCCATCAACCGTGAATCCAGCGTCAGGGGCAACGTCTTGGCCGATCCGGTAGTGAGAATCGCCGCGGTCTGACGTGTTCGTTGTAACGGACTCACGACCAGGCGGTTATAATCGGTCATCTCGAGGTGCACCAAGAGATCTTGGACCTGCTGTTCCCCCGTCGTCGTTAAGGTGGTGACGGTCGTATCTAATTGTCCTTGAATGATGCGATTCACGTTAGCTTGGGTTTGCCCGTGTCGCACCCAATCAATCGTTGTCATACCCGTTATCCTCCAGTCAATCTTCCTGTTCTTCAAAAACAGTCGTGACTTTGCGTCGACCCCGTTGGAGCAGATAGATAGCCACGATAACCAAGACGGAACCAATCACTTCAGCTATGGTAATTTTAAGACTTAAGAAGAGAATCGACAAGATAAACGTCATCACGGGCTGCGTCGCGTCCACGATACTGATCACGTCGGACGGCGCAAAGTGACTACTGTACAACAACAGGGAGAACGGCAAGATCGTCCCCACCAAAATCACGGTACTCATGGAGGCGAGTAACCCGGTCGTTAACGGCGGCGTACTAACCCAGACCGGATGGTTCAGGTTAAAGACGATCCCGGCAATCAACGTGCCCCACCCTAAAACGGTGATTGGAGAATGCCCGTCGTCTCTGACCAACGTCCGGGGTAAGACCACGTAGCAAGCCGCGGTGATCCCGGAACCGATCCCCCAGAGCAGCGAATCAAAGGGAATCGCCAGTTGGGAGATGTTCCCCCGGGTAATCGCTAAGAACACCCCGATCATGGCCACCACGAAGGCCACCATGTCGCTACGCAACGGCCGCTCGTGCTTAAAGAGGAAGCTGCCTAACACGATAAATAAGGGGCTCAAGTATTGCAAGATGGTCGACGCCGCGGCGTTCCCGGTCTGCACGGACATGTAGAAGGTCAACAGGTTGGCCCCCAGTCCAATGATGGCGTAGGCCACCAACCAAGCAATCTCGCGTAAGCTACCAAAGACTGCGAACGTTTTCTTACCATATAAAACTAAACTAATCAGTAACAAAACAACGCCGGCGCCCAGAGTTCGGGCGGATAAGAACCAACTGGCCGGAATATCCTGGCCCTGTGAAATAAACTGTAACACGGTCCCGGAAATCCCAAACATGGTCGACGCCACAGTCGCCCAGAAAATCCCCTTCATGATACTGCCGGCTGGCGTATTTACTGTTTTCAACGCGCAAAATCCTCGCTTTCGTTCACCATTTTTAATTTTCTAATTCTAACGAATCATGATTAAAATTTGCTAACAAACAGCAACTTTTTTCACTAATTTATGGGTGGCACCGCTAATCTCCCTCTATATAAATTTACTTATAAAAAGGTTGCCAGACAAAAAGACGTGATCCGCTCAGATCACGTCTTCTCTGTTTAATTAAGGTTAAGCGTTGTGGTCCACGTGGCGGGCCAGTAAGTCCCCACACAGCTGAATGGCGAAAACAATCACCAGAATAATCAGCATGGCCAGGATGGTCACGTCACCTTCGAAGCGACTGTACCCGACGTTGATGGCCAAGTTCCCCAGGCCACCCCCACCAATGGCGCCGGCCATGGCGGTTAGGTCGATCAGACTGATCAACGTGAGGACGGACGAACGGATAATATCCGCTAAGCCTTCCTTGAGGTAAACCCGAAAGATGATGGCAATGGGACCAGACCCGACTGCTTCGGCGGCTTCGATCACGCCCCGGTCGACTTCGGCCAAAGCGTTTTGAATCTGCCGCGCGTAGAACGGTGCGGACCCGATAATCAACGGCACAATGGCCGCCGTGGTCCCAATCGCCGTCCCGACGATCAGCCGCGTCACCGGCGCGATGACGGCCAGTAAGATCACGAACGGAATCGACCGGAACAGGTTGACCAGTTTATCGAGGATGTTATAGACGACCTTGTTTTCGAGAATCCCGCCCGATTGGGTGACCGTTAAGCCAATCCCAATGGCCATCCCGATGATCCCCGCGATGATCGCGGTGAACAGGGTCATGTAAATGGTTTCGCCAGTGGCCTGCAGGAAATCACTCTTCATGGTTACCGCGTTAGGAAAATATTGGGCAAAGAGTTTCAACTAGGCCACCTCCGAATCATTTGGCTTGAGTTGCGTGACTTGAATCCCGGCATCCCGGCAATACTGCCAGGCCTGATCCAGTTGGTCGGGTTCCCCGGCCATGACCACCACCAGGTTCCCTAATGGCGTATCTTGCAGGATTTCCACGTTGCCGTACAGGATGTTGGAGACCACCTGATAACGTTTGAACAGTTCGGTGATTAGCGGTGCGTCGGTGCTGGCGCCCACGTATTTGAGTTGGACCAACCGGTGATGGTCGTCCAACCCCAGTGCGTTGGCTTGCTTGTAGATCTTGTCGAGCGCTTGGTCGATCTGCGTGGCGGTGTTGATGAAGTCTTGGGTCAACTTCTGCTTGGGTTCACTGAAGATGGTGACCAGGTCCCCACGTTCGATGATCTCACCGTCTTCCATCACGGCCACCTTGTTACAGATTTCCTTGACAGCTTCCATTTCGTGGGTGATCAAGACCACCGTCAAACCCAGGTCCTTGTTCAACTGCTTAAGCAGTTCCAAGATCGCCGTGGTGGTCTTGGGGTCCAGAGCACTGGTGGCTTCGTCACTAATCAGAATTTCAGGATCGTTGGCTAACGCCCGCGCGATGGCGACCCGTTGCTTTTGGCCCCCAGATAACTGGGCAGGATAGTCGTTGGCCTTTTCACTCAACCCGACTAAAGCCAATAGCTTAGCGACCTTTTCTTTCCGTTGGGCGTGGGTCAGCTTACCGCCCTTCAGCGGATAATCCACGTTGTCGGCGATGGTCCGGGCGTTCATTAGGTTGAAGTGTTGGAAGATCATCCCGATTTTCGTCCGGGCTTGCCGTAAATCCTTAGCCTTCATCGCGAGGATGTCTTGGCCGTTAACAATGACTTGGCCGGATGTGGGCCGTTGAAGACGGTTAATCACCCGGACGAGGGTGCTCTTTCCGGCGCCGGAATACCCGACCACGCCGTAGATGTCCCCCCGATTGACATCTAACGAGACGTGCTTAACGGCTGGTACCGTTTGGCCCTTATTATGGAAGGTCACGTCAACGTCCTTTAACTGAATAATCGCATCTTTGGTCACTATCGCATTCTCCTTACTCGCCATGCCGGCAATTCTCACTTAACGCCACGGGGTTGTCTACCATGCTGGAACGGACAACCCGTGGTAGTACTTCTTGATTAACTTCTTAGTTGATTCGCTTTGGTAAGCCTTAACGATCTTCTTGTAAGTCTTGTTGTTCTTATCCGCCTTGTTCGCCGCAATGATGTTGATGTACGGGATTGAGGCCTTGTTAAGCTTTTCCTTGAAGATGCATTCGTTGTTCGGTAACTTCGCTTCAGCCGCAAATTCGTTGTTGACCACGGCACCGGCCGCATCCGATAAGGAACGTGGCGTTTGCGCGGCATCAACTGGCGTAATCTTTAACTTTAATTTGTTTTCCGTAATGTTCTTAGGTGTTGGTAACTCAACCTTGTTGTCCACCTTGATCAAACCAGCGGATTGCAGTAAGTGTAAAGCCCGCCCTTCGTTGGTCGAATCGTTAGGAATGGTGATTTGGTCACCTTTCTTGATGGCCGACACGTTCTTAACCTTCTTGGAATATAACCGTAGTGGTGCGCGGACGGTCTTCCCGATGGAAACGATGTTGGTCTTGTGGGCCTTGTTCCACGCTTGCATGAAGAACGTGTGTTGGAACGAGTTAATATCGATTTCGTGGTTGGTCAGCGCCGCGTTGGGTTGATTGTAATCCGTAAAGGTCACTAACTTGATGTTGACGCCTTCCTTGGCCAACTTGGTCTTAATCGGCTTCCAAATCTTTTCGTCGGATCCCATGATTCCGACCTTGACCGTCTTGTTTGAGCTGGATTTCCCACAGCCAGCAACGATTAACAACGGAATCAATAATAGAAATAACCAGGCAAATCGTTTAAATTGCTTCATTAATAAAATCCCCTTTTTCCTCAAAATTTATAATAGCTAATTGCCAAGTGATTGAACCCGGACCAAAAGAAAAAGTCCGCTCCTAAGTTAATAGAAACGAACTTGTCGTGGTACCATTCTAGTTTAAGTCAGCGTTTGACGGCCGGCTCCTCATTAACACTCACCGCTAAAGCGGGAAGTGCGTGCACGGTAATGAGTGCCAGTCATCGTCACCTCATTCTAACGAACTCAGCAACGCCAATTCATTTCAGGCCATCTTCACCCCGGCGTGGGCTACCCGCTTGCAGCAAATCGCGAGCTCTCTATCAAACCATTACCGGTGGCTACTCTCCTGATCACATTGTTTTCAATCACTTAATTTACAAGTAAGTCTAATGCAACTTTAATCCGGTGTCAAGGCGCAGCCGCAATAAATTTATTTATATCAAAACGCGTCAGACCGGCGTTTGGTCGTTAAGCCCCCGCCAGTCTTGAAGAAATCGTTCTCAGTCAAACGAGAATTCTCATCTTAATTTCAGATACTTGCAGCGCACCATTAAGGCGCTATTCGTCCAAAATCTGATCTTGCAAAATACCGGCCGCCTTTAAGAACATGTGCGTGACCACCGGGCCCACAAATTTACACCCGCGGCGCTTTAAATCCTTAGCAACCGCGGAACCGATGGTCGATTGATTCACGATTTCGTCACGCGTAACCACGGGTAATAGCAACGGCGTGCCGTTCACAAAGTCCCAAAGGTAGTCGGCAAAGCTGCCAAACTCGGCCTGAATCTGGGTAATGGCCCGAGCATTTTGAATCGTGGCGCGAATCTTGCGGACGTTACGAATCATCTCGTCGTCTCTGGCAATCCGCTCCACGTCAATTTCCAGATCGAACCCCGCCACCTGGGCAACGTCCATCCCGGCAAAGACGCGGCGGTAAACGGGTAATTTACTAGCCGCAGCCTGCCAACTGAGACCCACCTGAAAGACCCCCACGGTCATCAGCTCAAACAAGATATGATCATCATGGGTCGGCGTCCCAAAGTAGGCATCGTATTCCTTGACCCCGTTGGTGTGCCACTGGTGCCCGTCGTCAACGGCAATGGTCATGGTGATCCCCTCCTCCATCATTCAGTGTACCATGTTCACTAATAGTTGAGGGGAACTTTTCGACGCCTAAGAATTGGTTCGTCACCAAACAAAACACCGGCAACTGAGCTTAACAATCCCCCTTCACCACATCCACTTGAAACTCGTACAAGTCTCAGCTGGAGGACCAGACAAAAATGGGCTCAGGGGCGAAATTTATCTTGGTCGGTGTTTTCCAACCGGCCTAGACAAAGGTCGGTCTTCAAGACCTGGTTTTAGGGCTTGAAGCCGTGCCCGCCCCGTTCCAGCCCATTTTTGTCTGGTCCGGAAGCGATGACAACACATGCCTACTTAATATAGGCGTACTTGTAACTCCACTGCGTGCCGGCTGTGTTGTGAATCACACCCTTGACCGTCGACCGTTGAAGGTAAGCGTAATCTGCCTGGTACAGTGGCGTAAAGCTCTGTTCCTTGTTCAACAGCTTAGCGCCCTGCACCAGATCCTGCCAGCGCTTTTCCGGCGTAGCAGCATCCTGGTTTTGAGCCTTGGCAATCAACTTGTCATAGGTCTTGTTCGACCACTTACCGTAGTTCAAGGAGTTCGAGCTCAACGGAATCTGCATGAAGGAGATTGGGTCGTTGAAGTCCGCACCCCAGTGTGACAGGTAGATATCGAAGTCCCCGGATTGCGAGCGTTGCTGGGCAACCTGCGCCGGTACGTTTTGGATGTTCAACTTAAAGCCAGGTAGCGTCTTTTCCAGTTGGCCCTTCAGGTACTGGGTGACCGTGCTGGCCATTGGATCATCATTTCCAGCCAGAACGCTCAGTTTAACTTCCTTGGTTCCCAATTGTTTCAGCGCTTGTTGCCACTTTTGCTTAGCTAACGTGGGATTGTAAGTCGTGGTATTCTTAACGGCTTGTTGCGTCGCAAAATCTTTGCCGGTCTTGGGATCCTTGGCCAGGCCGCTGGTAACAAACCCGGTCGGCGTTACGGAACCGTCGCCTAAGACCTTCTTGGTCAACTGCTGACGGTTGATGGATAAGGCGATTGCCTGCCGTAAGTTTCGGTTACTCAACGCCGCTTGCTTCGTGGCGTCGGTATCCTTAAAGTTATACTTCAGGTGAATCATGATGGAATACGGGTATTCCTTGAACTCGGAATCGTTCTTGTAATTTTTGACCTGTTCGTTGGTTAATTGCGCCAAGTCCAGTTTCTTGTTTTGGTAAAGCCCTAAGCCCGTTTGCTGGTTCGTCACCACTTGGTAGTTAATCTTGTGCAGCTTGACCACCCCGTGATCCCAGTAATCGTTGTTCTTGACGAATGACCAGGTATTGCTGGTTCCTTTCCAGTTTTCAATCTTAAACGGCCCACTGTAGACCATGTACTGTGACTTCGTAGCGTATTTCTTCCCGTACTGCTTGACCACCTTTTCGTTTTGCGGGGCAAACAACGGGTAGGCCATCAGGATCTTAAAGTAGGCCATGGGCTTAGTCAGCTGCACCACCACGGTCTGCTGGTTCTTGGCGTGAATCCCAATCTTATCGGGGCTCATCTTGCCGGCAATGATCTGATCGCCGTTCTTAATACCGGAGAACAAGTACGTGTAGGTCGACTTGGTGGCCGGCGTCAACGTCCGGCGCCAGGAGTACACGAAGTCCTTGGCGGTAATCTTGTCACCGTTACTCCACTTAGCGTTGTCCCGAATATGGAAGGTCCAGGTCTTTTGATCCTTGGACTCCTGTACCTTGTCGGCTAACCCGGGCGCCACCTTGCCGTCCTTGCCTAACCGATAGAAGCTTTCAAACACGTTCCCGGTCTGTCCGTAGCCGGTGGCCTTCGCTAAATCAATCGTATCCAATTGCGCGGTTGCCGGTAAATTCAAGTCTTGCTTGGGTTGAGCGCTGGTCGTGGATTTCCCACAAGCGGCGAGCCCCACTCCTAACGCAACCACTGCGGTGACTAATCCTAAACTCGTCCATCTGTTCATTCCTGACACTCTCCCTTTCGTTCCTCAATTTGGCGTGCAACCACTGACGACAAAAAACGGGTGTTTCCCCACGTTCATCGTGGAGAAACACCCGTTGACAGAAACACTCGTCGTTATGTAAGGCTACGAGTTTGCCGGGGACCCCGAATGAACGCAACGCAAAAGACACATGTTACATTCGCAACATGCGGCAACAAACCCTTGAATTTGGGTAGCGTTGGTTAACATTCGTGAGTCCCCTCCTTTAAAATTTATGTTCGTCTCGATTGCACTTCCTAAAAGTAACCCACTTCTCCTGGCTTGTCAACGGTTATGATTTTTTGATTAGGAAAGCCCCTTCACTGGTAACATCTTCGTCCTGAAAACGGTATACTGGGTTTAAGCTGAACTCAGTAGAAAGGATTTGAACGTATGGACATCGAAAAGACGCTGGCGGCCCTCACGCTGCCGGAAAAAGCCGCTTTAGTTTCGGGAAAAAATAGTTGGTACACCGCAAAGATCGACCGCCTGGGGCTCCCCGCCCTGATGATGACGGACGGCCCATCGGGATTACGGAAACAGACGACCGCCACCAACGACCTCAACCAGTCGGTTCAGGCCATCACCTACCCGTCATCGGCGCTCAGTGCCAGTTCCTGGAACACTAACTTGCTTCGCCAATTGGGGGAACACCTCGGGATTGAAGCCCGCGCGGAACAAGTTAGTCTCCTCTTAGGTCCCGGCGTCAACCTCAAGCGTTCACCGTTGGGCGGTCGGAACTTCGAATACTTAGCCGAAGATCCGCTAGTCGCCGGCAAGCTGGGCACTGCCTACGTTCAAGGGGTCCAATCCCAACACGTCGGCGTGGCCTTGAAGCACTTTGCCGCTAATAACCGGGAAAATCAACGCTTCACGGCCTCCAGTGATATGTCGCAACGGACCCTCCGTGAATTATACTTAAAGACGTTCGAAATCATCGTTAAAAAGGCCCTCCCCGCCACCGTCATGGCGTCCTATAACCGGATTAACGGCGTTCTCAACTCCCAAAACCACTACCTGCTACGGGACATTCTCCGCGACGAATGGGGGTTTCACGGTGCCGTCATGTCCGACTGGGGGGCCGTCGCTAACCACGCTGCGGCTCTAAGCGCCGGTCTGGACCTAGAAATGCCCGGCAAGGGTCAGGCGTCGATCGACGAAATCGTCAAAGCCATCGAAACTGGAGAACTCGATGAAGGAACGTTAAACAAGTCCGTTCGGCACCTCCTCCACCTGATTCAGGATTGCCAAGCCGCCCCGCAGGCCAAGACCTACGATCACGCCTCGCATCACCAATTTGCCCGCAAGCTGGCCGATGACAGTATCGTCTTACTGAAGAACGCCCACGACGAATTACCCCTGGTTCCCGCCAAGACCGGTAAACTAGTCGTGGTGGGGGCTTTAGCTAAGCATCCCCGTTATCAAGGCGCTGGCAGTTCGCACGTCAACCCGACTCACCTGGTTACCCCGCTTGACGCGTTGGCCGACAGCGGTCTGAGCGCCACCTACTATCCGGGCTACCGGTTAGACGATGACGAAACCGACGAACAACTGGCCGATGCCGCGTTAGCCGCCGCCAAGACCGCCGATCACGTGGTCGTCTTTGCCGGCTACCCCGCCGAAGAAGAATCCGAAGGGTTTGACAAGATCGACATCCTCTTACCCGAAAACCAAACGGAACTGATTGGCCGGTTAGCTAAGATCAACGCGCACACCACGGTGGTCCTCCAAAACGGGTCCGTCCTCGAGATGCCGTGGATCGAAAACGTCGCCGCGGTGGTCGAAACCTACCTGGCTGGGGAAGCCGTCGGGGAAGCCACCTGGGACATTCTCACCGGGAAGGTCAATCCATCGGGCCACTTAGCCGAAACCTTCCCGCTGCAATTAGCGGACACCCCGATGGCGCCGACCTTTGGCCAGGACCCGCACCACGAGTACTACTCCGAAGGGATCTTCATGGGTTACCGCTACTACGATACCCACGAAATGCACGTCCTGTTCCCGTTTGGTCACGGTCTCAGCTACACAACTTTCGAATACACGAATTTAGAAACTCAGGCCGACGCGCACGGCGCGACCATCACCTTCGACGTTACGAATACGGGGAAGGTCGCCGGCAAATCGGTCCCGCAACTCTACGTGGCAAACCACGCTTCCCACGCCCCGATGCCCACCAAGGAACTTCGGGCCTTCACCAAACTTGCCGTGGCGCCGGGCGAGACCCAAGCGGTCACCCTGCACCTAAGCCGGCAAGACTTCAGTTGGTGGCGGGAACGCAAGCACCGTTGGCAGGCCGATACCGGGGACTACGAAGTCATGATCGGTGAATCATCCCGCGATATTCGCTTGCAGACTAAGCTCACCATGAACTTCGAGAACGCCCCCGCACCACTTTCGCTGGAAAGCTACCTCTACCGGGTCATCGCCGATCCGCGGCTCAAGGGCCTCTTCCAACGTATCGTGATTACACCGCTCTCCCAGCCCGACGTCCCCGCTAACTTCTTTAGCGAGCTGGACGCTGACGGTCAACCGTTAGCCTTCCATAACCGAATGTTCTTGAATATGCCGTTACGGGCCCTGATTGCCTTGGGGACCCCGGATAAACCCATCAAAACCTTTATCCGTCAGGCAAATCAAGACCGGTAATTAATCAATTTAGTTGCTAATTCTCAGCATTAAAAAGGACTTCACGATTTTTTCGTGAAGTCCTTTTACTGGTTGGACCTAGTTCTCACCAACCATTTTCTACGATTTTTTCATGGGTAAAACCATATCCAGGTGCGGAATCCCCGTGTCCAGGTACACCTCACTGGTCGCTTGAAACCCAAACGACGCGTAAAAGTCCTGCAGGTACGCTTGCGCTTCAATGTCAATTTGTTGGACGTCTGGCCACTGGTGCCGAATCGTCTGAATTGCCTGCGTGACTAATTGCCGGCCCACCCCAGCCTTACGAGCAGAAGGGGCCACTACCACCCGACCGATTTGAACGTGCTCCTGAGCACTCGGAATCAAGCGCGCGTAGGCCTTTAACTCATTTTGGTCATTAACCCCCATCAGGTGAACGGCCACCCGATCGTTAACGTCGACCTCTTGATAAGCACAATTCTGTTCCACCACAAAGACGGCGGTCCTGAGCTGATAAATCGCCCACAACTCGTCCGTGGTCAGTTGGTCAAAGGTTCTGGTTCGGTAATTAATCATCGGCACGACTCCCTTAGTTTAAGGCTTGAATGTGAACCTGATGAGTCAACGGGTACTCCGTTGGTGTTTGGCAATTTTCCAACAACTCGTCGGTCAACTTCAACGCCTGAAGTTCCTGATTATCATAGGGTTCCATGTAATAGGTGCGCTCCTCTAACCCCATGTACCCGCGATATTGCGTGTAGTCGCTGGTCCCATCGGCCTTGAGTTTTACCCCCTTAGGAATCGTAACGCTATCCAGCAGGTGTTGCAACAGGTTTAACGTGCTGGGGGTGTCGGCCGTGGGTTGGCTGAAGTGCTTAGCAAACACGGTACGAACGAACCGCGATGGCGACGTGTAATCACCCGGTAAGCCCAACGCCCCCGTCCCCGGGCCCTGAGTCTTCAATTGATACCCTAAGTAATTGTTTAAGGGTCGTTCTGCGGCCGTTAAGGTACCGTAAGTGCTTAGATTTTGCAGGTGCCAACCAAACTCCGGCGAATTGGTCATTACGCCCACCGGATTGTCAATCAGCCGTAAGTCGTGACTGGTGGCCTCCAGCACGGCCGTTGCTCCCGTTGGATCACTCACGATGAAATGGAGGGGTGTGACGACTTGTAACAACGCCACCGGCACGTTCACCAGTTGAATGGTCTTCACCAATTCGCCCAGTTCCGCCACACTACCGGCATTACCCAGTGCCCACGCGGTAAAGTCATGGGGCGCTAACCCCAATTTATCATTAGCCGCCTGTTCAACGTACGCCGTGTTCCCCGGGAAGTATAACGCGGCGACGCCTAGTCCCTTCTCGTTGACCCCGTCGACAAATATCTCGTGGCCTAGCGTCCGACCGGCGCCGACAAAGCCGTACGTGGTGGTAAACTCGCCAGCATCCCCCTTCACGGTTCGGTGGCGCGGCATAAACATCGGCCGACCATCCAACTCAAAGGCAAAATCCATCGTCCGGGCGAGGAAGTGATCGCCGCGGCTATTTTCATACGTCAAACTGGTACACATTCTGGTCATCCCATTTCTACTTAATTATTTGACCATTTTACCCTCTTTTCAGAAGCTTTGCACGAATAATCGTTGATTATATAACCAATTTCGTAAAAACCGATAAAATCCCTTCGTACCGCCCTTTAACGGTTTAGGGGACTAGATAATAGCATCCCATTTTTACCCGTTTTCGTGAATCTGATACGTCAGGTGACTTTCCCCGTTTCCCTGGGCCACCACCTGTAATTGGTTAGGGACCTGCGCCCGCAATTCGCTCACGTGACTAATAATCCCAATCATCCGGTGCTGTCCCTCAATCGTTTCTAAAGATTCTAACGCGGTCATGAGCGCGTCCTCGTCTAGCGACCCGAACCCTTCATCGATAAACAATGCCTCCACGTCGACGCTACCGGTCGTGCGTTGAATCACTTCTCCCAGCGCTAAGGCTAAGGCTAACGCCGCAATGAAGCTTTCCCCACCGGAAAGCGTGTGAACGCTTCGTTGCTCACCCACGTGGTCATCGTAAACGTTGATTTCTAAGCCCGAATACTTCTTTGAAGCTGCGGGCGTGTCGTCGATCACAAACTGGTACCGTCCGTTGGTCAGCTGTTGCAACCGATGATTCCCCACCAGCAGGATTTGCCGTAGATAAGTCTGCAGCACGTAGCGTTCCAATCCCAACTTACTGTTCGGACCATCCCCATTTAAAACACCCGATAATTCATCTAAGGCTTGGGTCTGCTGTAAAGCCGTCGCCTGAGCGGCCAGTTGTTGTTGGAGCCGTTGGCTCAATTCCGCGTTTCGTTGCCACTGTTGGTGTGCGGCGTAACGGTCCGCCTGCCGCTGGGCGACCAAGGCCTGCGCCGCGCTTAGGGCCGCTTGGGTCTGCTCTCTGTCTGGCTGTGGTTGATTGGCTAATCGTTGATGCAACTCAGCAATGGTTACCGCATTTTGCGCCTGTTCCGTACGAAAGGCTTGTAGCCGTTGCCGGTAGGTTGGTAATTGCGTTAACTGGTCCAACTGCCGAGTAATCGCCGTCGTAGTGGTCGGCGTGACGGTCAGGTCATGGGCGGACAACGTTTGTGCCACGGCTGCTTGAGTGGTCGTAACCCGTTGCGTACTCTGCTCAAGCTCGTGGGTGGCCGTCTGTAAATCGCTTTGGGCAACGGCCAGAGCCTGAGTCGTCTGGGTCACCCGTTGTCCCAAAGCGTCCCACTGCTGCTGGGCGGCCGCTAGTTGGGCTTGCCGGGTTTGTTCCAGTTCGGTAAATTCATGCAGCGTTAGCGCATCCGCCGGTAGCCGCCGCTGCTGAGTCGTTAGCTGACCCTTAACTTGTGCGAGGGCCGTTTGCGCCGCCTGAGTCGCCTCCTGTGCCTGGGTCCAAGCGGTCTGCTGGGTCTGGGCCGTGGCTTGCAGGTGGCCTAACTGGGCCTGGGCCGTGCGTACCCGGGTCAGGGCTCGTTGAACTTGCTCAGTTTGTTGTTTGGCTTCGGTCTGTGCTTGGGTCAACGTCGTCTCCAGCGTGATCAGTGACGCGTCGGCCGGCACCTCTAACGTCGCGGACATAGTCTGTCTCAATGTCGCGGTCTGGGTCGTAAAGTCGGCCTGGGCTTGGGTCAACGCCGCTTGTTGTTGAGCGAGCTGCGTCGCCAGTTGGGTGGCGGTTTGTTGGGCCTGAGTGGCCGCTTGCTGCGCTTGCTTAACTAGTGCCGCCGTGACGGGTGCCGTGACCGTGCTGACCGCGGGATGGGGGTGCGTGGTGGCCCCACAGACGGGACACGGACTTCCCGGCGTCAATTGGGCACTCAACTCCGCGATTTGGGCCCGTAACCGGGCCTGATACCGCTCTTCCGCCGTTGCTTGGGCCTGGTCAGCGACCGTCTGAGCCGTCTTCACCCGTGCCGCTAGGGTCGTTATTTGTTCAGCTTGATCGGCCAAGGCTTGTTGGTCGGTCGTCAGCTGGGTCAGCCGTTGTTGCCAAGTGGTATAAGTGGCGGCCGTTTGCTGAAGGGTCTGACTTTGAGCGTACCAGGTCCCCTGCTGATCGATAATGGCTTGGGCGTCCTTTTGGGCTGCGGTGGTGGTCGCTAAATCTGCCGCCAACCGTTGAACGTCCGCTTGGGCGTGCTCCTGGGCCGTTTGCGCGGCCGTTTGTTGTTCCTGTAGTTGCGCAATTTGCTGATAGAGGGGTTTAATGGTCGCTTGTTGGGTGAGCTGCTCCTGTAAAGTTGTGAGCTTAGTCGGCAGGTCGGCCGCCGCTTGTTGCGCCGTTTGGGCCTGAGTTAAACTATCCTGAGCCTGCGTCACCCGTTGATTGGCCTGGTGTTGATCAGCCTGGCGTTGCGTCACGGCGGCCTGCGCCGTTTGCCAAGCCTGCCACTGCGGTCGTAAGCTTTGAACCCACTCTAATTCCGTTAGTTGCTGTTGTAACTGTGCCATAGCCGGTGCTTGTTGCTTTAACGTCGTTTGGGTGGTCGTTGCCGTCGTTAATCGGCGCTGATCGGCCAGAAATTGTTCCTCCTGGGTGTCTTGCCGCGTCAGGGCCGTCACGGTTTGTTGCGCCGTCGCCAACTGGTCGATCATCGCCTGCTCGTGTTGCTGGGTTGCCATCTGCTGCTGGGCCATGAGCTTCAGCAAATCATCGGTCTGGTGGTTAGCCTGAAGGTCGTGCGCCCGATCTTGATTGGCCGCCGTCCACTGCAACTCGTTTTGCACGTGGTCCAGACTTGCTAGTGCTTCCTGATTTGCTCGTTGGCTTTGCCGCAACTGGGCCTTGAGCTGATCCGCCCACCGGGCATAGACCGCCGTATCAAAAAGCTGTTCCAGTACCTGGGCCTTGGCGTCACTATCCGCCACTAGAAATCGGCGAAACTGCCCCTGGGGTAACAATACGATTTGGGCAAACTGCTTGCCATCCATCTGTAACAGGTCTTGTAAAAAGTCTCTGACCTGCCCAATCTTGGTGAGCTGCCGTTCCTCAACCTCATCGTGCCAAACGGTCAACGTGACGCTCGCCGTGACATCGGTCAACCCGGTGCCCCGTTTCTTCGCTAGGGTCTGTGCGGGCTCCCGCACAATTTGGTAACGCCGGTCGCGGTGGGCAAACCAAAACTCTACCCGGGTTCGGTCGTGCGGGGTCGCAAAGTCCGAGCGCATCGCGGGCGCCTCCCGGTCGGTCCCCGACGTTTGATCGAACAACGCGTAGCACATCCCATCAAAAATGGTGGTCTTACCGCTCCCCGTTTTCCCACTGATCAAAAATAACGGCGTCGTGGCAAATTTAGTAAAGTCCACCGTAGTATCCCGGTATGGACCAAAAAATTCTAAGTGTAAACTGAGTGGTCTCATTTTTTAGCCCCCTTCTCGGCCGCCTGGAGTGCCGTCTTCGCCCACGCTTGTTGCTGGGCAGTCAACTCATGTTGGGTAACCTGTTCGAAAAAGTCTCCCATCAAAGTGAGCGGATCGCGCTGAGTTTCCTGGGTCGTCATCACCTTCGGGGTCACCGTTAATTGGTTCACCCGTTTTAATTCGATGATTCGCGGAAAGCGGGTCTTCAAGCGTTGCATGACGTTTGAAATCGGTGTGGTGTCCGTTAATCCGATGGTCACAAAGTCTTCTTTGGTCACCGGATACGCCTGCTGCGGGTCCATCAAGTGGTCAAAGCTGTCCTGTAAGACCACTAAATCATGCAACGGCGTCAACGGCTTAAAGGTTACCGTGACTGGCGTCGTGGCCGTGTCCACCAGCCAAACGCCCTTCGTATCATCCGCCTCACTAGTCGAAAACTTCAACGGCGAGCCACTATACTTCATCGTCGGCTCACTTTGCAAAGCCTCTTTGCGGTGTAAGTGTCCCAACGCGACGTAATCAAAGTCCCGTAAAAGATCGGTGGGAACGGCGTTTAAGCCGCCGACCTGCACCAGGGTTTCGGAATCACTGTGCTGGCTCCCCGCCGCGAAAAAGTGCGCCACCAACACGTGTTTCTTGGCCGGATCAAAGGCAGCCTTCATGGCGGTCACCAACCGGACCATCGCCTGGGTCACCGTGCGAATCTCGGGATCGTCGAACAATTGACGCACCGCAAACGGCTCAAAATAGGGCAGTAAAAAGAACTGGGTATCCCCCACCGTCACCGGATGCAGACTTTCCGCCACCGTCGTTTTCAAATAGAAATGGGTACTGGCAAACCACTCCCGACCGTAACCCAGGCGGACCGCGGAATCGTGATTCCCGCTAATCGCCAGGACCGGCAAGTGTTCCTGGCGGTTGAGGTCCACCAGCATGTGGTCAAGCACCGCCACCGCGTCTTCTCCCGGCAGTGCCCGGTCGTACAAATCACCCGCGATGACCACCGCGTCCACCTGTTCGGCCAACGCGATAGCCTTAATCTGACGGTACGCATCCTCCTGTTCCGTAAGAAGATCGTAGCCGTGAAGTTTCTTACCGATATGCCAATCGGCCGTATGTAAAAAGCGCATGTCTTACCGCTCCTTTCGGTGATTTTCCGGTGCCCAATCGCAGGTCATTAAATGGTCGTTGATCAGTCCCGCCGCTTGGAGAAACGAATAAATGGTGGTCGGTCCCACAAACTTGAAGCCCCGTTTCTTCATTTCCCGGGAAATCAAACGGGCCAAATCCGTGGTCGCCGGGATCTGGTCCGCCGCCGTGAAGTGGTGGCGAATGGGATGTCCACCGACAAAGGCCCATAACCAGGTACTAAAGTCGCTTCCCGCCGGCCAATGCAAAATGACTTGCGCGTTATTGACCGTGGCTGCCAACTTAAGCCGGTTGCGAATGATGCTGGCATCGCGTTGTAACCGTGCCAGATCCGCTGGCGTCATCGCCGCGACCTGCGCCAAATCATAGTCGTAAAAAGCGCGCTGAAACGCCGCACGCTTATTGAGGACCGTCTGCCAACTCAGTCCCGCTTGATAGGTCTCTAAACATAATAGTTCGAATAACCGTTGATTGTCGTGCAGGGGCTGGCCCCATTCCGTATCGTGATACCGCTGAAGACTCGGCGATTGTTCCGCCCAAGGACATCGTGTGACCATCGTGCATTCCTCCTAAAAAATCGTTACCCTTACTATACCAGATTTCCGTCTAACACGAACATATATTCCCCTTTAGTTTCATTATGAAATCGGCTCCATGCCCGCTAAGTGGGGAATTATGTCATAACTTGTCGCGGCTGTTTTGCTTGACCCACCCCGTTGAAAGTCATATGCTATTGTCAATTATAAATGTTTTGGGGATTTGAGGAGGTTATCTATCATGCGTACCACACATCGATTCAAGATCCACACAGTGTTTGTGGCAGCCGCCGCTGCCCTCTTAGTGACACCCGTTGCCGTAAGCGGCACGGTAACGGCTCAGGCCGCCAGCGTAAAACCCACGACCAGCGTACTCAAGAAAAGTAACAGCTATTACCGCAAGAACGCTAAGACCCTCGGGAAGAAGTACAAGCTCGCCTATGACGCTCAGACGGCCCTTAAGAAGAACGGTAAGGCCGTCGTGTGGGTCAACACGTCCGACAAACAACTCAAGCAAAGTGTTCAGTTGGCCATGGACTATTGGAATCACAAACTCGGTAAACAAGAATTCACTAAAGGTTCTAAGAAATCCCACACCCTCACCTTTTCGGTCTCCCATGCGCAGGCATCCAAGAGTGACAATAGCGATGCTTGGTGGACCCCGGCAACCAAGAAGGTTCAAGTACGGTGGTCCTACTATCAGGACGCCCAAAAGGACATTGCTCAACGGATGAGTGCCCCGTACCAGACGGCCTTTGACCACCAATACCAAGCCACCATTACGGCGACCGCTAAGAAGAACTTAGCCGCCCAAGGTGTCAGTTCGAGTGCCAACAACTACAGCGCCCTGGTGGAACAAGAAGAGGTCAAGGTCGCTGAGAGCTTACCCGCCTTTCAGAACGTGAACAAGACGCTCACGGCCATCAACACTTCCGTCGCCGCTCAGGGGCGGATGTACGAATACGCCAGCACGATTGCCCACGAATTCGGGCACACCATGGGCCTAGATCACTCACCGAACACCAAGGATTTGATGTATTTTGAAAGTGGGACAAACAAGATCTACAGCTATCAACAAGTAACCACAAAGATGAAGACGTATAATCCCGTTACCGCCACCGATAAGGCGCGAGCACAGTTAGCCTTAAAGATCTACGTGGCCGTTCATAAATAGGTTCCGCCAACCCACACCCGTTTTTTTGACGGCGTGTGGGTTTTGTCTTGCAATCGAACTGTAATTAATTGTAAATTTGCGGTAACCTCCGCTCCGACAATACCGTGTACAATATAGTCGATAAAGACTGAGGAGGATTTCTATGCAAACTAAGTTACGTCGATTCGGTATCGGGTTAGCCGCCATGGCCGCCGTTGCGGCGGTAGGGATTGGGTTGAACACCACCACTGCTAGCGCTGCCGGCACTAAGATTGCCGATGTCTCGCAATATCAAGGAAATATTAACTGGACCAAGGCATCTAAAGACTTAAAGTACGCGCTGATCCGGGTCCAACACGGGAGCAAGGGTGACGCTGGTTACGTGGTCGACACCAAGCGCAACGTGAACGCCAACGGTGCTTACAAGGCTGGCGTGCCATTCGGTCAGTACATGTTCGCCGAATTCACCAGCGTGAAGGACGCCCAACAAGAAGCCAAAGACTTTTATAACCGGAGTAACAAACACACCAAGTTCTTCGTCCTGGACGAAGAAAAACGGATGGGCTCAGCCAAGAGTTCCGAACAGACCTACGTTAACGCTTGGTTGAAGACCATGCGGAAACTGACCAACAAACCGTTGATCATGTATTCCGGGGAATACTACGCTACCTCAAACAAGTTGAATTTCTCGAAGTTTGACGGTGCTTGGATCGCCAAATACAGCACGACTAAGCCGAGTGTACCGGGTGTTAAGGCCGACTTATGGCAATACACCAGCACCGGGCGGGTCGCCGGCATCAGCGGTAACGTGGACTTGAACAAGGCGTTACGGCCTTCCGTCGTTAACAGTTGGTTCAGTGGCAGTGCCACTCACGGCTCTTCCACGACGAGTTACTACACCACGGCGACCGGCGTTACCGGGGTCACCACCAAGAAGCCCGTCTACGAATACTCGTCCACGAGCTTTACCAAGGCTCACCGGGGCACTAAGGTCGCTACGGGGAGTAAGTTAGCCGTCAAGGCCATCGCCAAGAACAGCAAGAACGCTTACCGGTTCCAATTAACTAACGGGAAGTACGTTACGGCTAATCAAGCCTACGTGGCAACCTACTAAACTTGATTTTCCAGTCGCTCATAATCGTGAGCGGCTTTTTTGGTTTTAAACTGGCCATCATAACCACGGACTCTCGCCTCATTAAAACGCCAAGTATTCCCCATTCAGGAATGCTTGGCGTTTTAACGTTACTGTTCGCAAGCTAAGTGTGCTTAGCCCTGCTTTAATCCTCACGAGAGCGCCGTTAAGACTTGCAACGTGGCGCCAAAGTAACTCTTTTTCTGGATCATTTTTGGCAGTTGGTGGGCCAACCGTCGTTGTAGCGTTGAGCACTTTAGGGTCTTGGCTGCCAGATAAATTGGCGCGGTGAACGCCGGGTTCGTGTAGTGGTTAACTGCCCGACCGCCAAGCGTATACCCCGCGGTCACGGTGTGGCGCCGATTAAAGAACGTCAACTGCTTGCTCAACGCCCACTTGGTCACCCGGTCTTTGGTTAGCCGGTAGGTCTGCGCCAGCCGCCAAGGGACCCGACACGCGTTGTACCCGTACTGATTATCGGTACCTGATTCAATCTCTCCGGGCCGCACCGTGGTTAGTTTGAGACTGGCCCCCCGCACCCGAATGAAGTCGGGAAATAACCCCGTCTGGTGCCGGGCACTCAGTTTTTTAATCAACCGTTGACTTTGTTGGGCCACTCGGTTCCAATCTGACTTGCCCGTAAACTTGGCGAAGGTCTTAAAGTACCCCGTCATGAGGTCCCCGGTCCGCAACTTACTAAGATCGTTAGCACTTGTGGCCCAGTTTCCCATCAACGGCAGCTTGGTCGTAGGATTGACCTCGTGCGCCAGAATGGCGGTTAACAAGCGTTGGGCCGCCTGCCGATAATTAGTGGTTCGGCTCCCCCACTGCCGGTCGGCTAGAATCAACGCGTAGGCGATGTCGAGATCGCCATCAGTGGCACTGTTGCGTTCACTTCCGACGCTGGTCAGCCGCCCGTTACGACGAGTTTGCTGCCAACACATTAGCGGATTTTGACTAGAGATTCGGTGGGTCCGGTAATACCGATACAGGTGATTAAAAGTGGCATGCGTGTTGGCCCCTTTCTTGGCTGCAAGTACGGCCGCCAACATGCCGTACCCCTGACTCTCCGAGACCACCCGGGTTGCGCCCTGACCGTCGTTCATTCGAACGTACTGCTGTGTCCGGCCGCCCACGTAGGCGTGCTGCCATTGCCGATACCAGGTGATGGCCTGACTCGCCTTGGCCTGCGCCGGCTGAGGGGGATTGAATAAGACACCCCAGCTCAGAAACGCCAAAAGTACTAATCCGCTAATTTTCCATCCTCGTAGTTGCACATTAAGTCGCCCCTTCACCTCTAACTTAGCCAAGAATCTAGCTCAAACTTTCGCATGGTGATTCGGTGCGCCGCCATCGCGGTCAACGCCTGAAGCTGAGTCGTCGCCGGATCTTGAGTGAGCTGGGTCATCGCCGCAGCGACCTGGTCGGCCGGTAACACCCATTTGAGCGCGTCTAATTGTTGAAAAATCATCAACAACTCACGGTGGGCCGGCGTCAACGTCTGGGTCTGTACCTCGTGACCTAGCTGCGTCATTAGGTCCTGTTTGGCCGCCACCGTGGGCACGTAGATGGTATGGGGCATCAGGTTATTTTGAAAAATCACCTTTTCCACTAACTGCCGCCGTTCCAACTGGGGGCCAATCGTATCATAAACCGCATTCGCTAGGTTCCAGCTAACCAGCAGTTTAAACACGTCTTCGGTCTGATTGCTTTGGTTCAGCGCCGCTTGGAGCCGTTGCGCGATCATTTGCAGGCTCGCCGGTAACGCTGCCGTCAACCGGGCCGGATTGGGGACCGTCACGTGCTGCTCGTCAATCGTGATGAGGTCCTGCTGGCGCAAGTCGAAAAAGGTCGCTAAGACTAGGTAGGCTTGCGTGGTAAACCGGGTCCGTAACGTAGGTCGGCTGGTAATTTTTTCCGTCAATAAGAGATATTCCTGAGCAATAGGTAATTCCATGAAGGTTCCTCCTGACCAATTATTTCTTTCATTATATTCTGCTCCCCGGGAAAACGAAACCACCGGTTAGCCGCTTCTAGTTCCTACCGAATTATATGGAAGTTAATTTATTTTCCCAAAAGTCAAAAAGCGTCGGAATTTCGGCACTTTTTTACTCGTTTCGTGTTAAACTGAAGAAAAGATAATTAATTATCAGTCTGCAAAATCCATTTTCTAGGAGGCGCGAGCATGATGTATCGAGTGGGAATTTTAGGTCAAACGACCACGCTAAAAGAACGCGTGGCGTTTCTCGTCAATCAACAGCCAAATTGCGCGGTTACGACCCGTCTGACGGACTGGACCGAACTCCAGGTGGCCCTACCGACCCTGGACGTTCTGTTCGTGCTGGCTGCGGACTATACCGAAGACCTGATGACATTAGCCCACGCCTACCTGGATCCATTGGACCCGTCAACGCGGGTGGTGGCTTTAGGTAACCTCTGCTCCAAGCACCTGGCCGAGGACTACTTAGCGCAAGGCATCGCCGCCTACATTCTGGCTGATTCGCCCAACCACGAAATCGTCTGGGCGTTGCAAAGCGTCCTGGACGATCAACCATACTTGGACGCACAAATTGACCCTTGTCCCACCCGTGAACAGCTGCATAACAACAATTATACCCGCCTCTCCAAACGTGAGATCGAGGTTTTTCCGCTGATGGTTCTGGGTTACGCCAATAAAGATATTGCCGCGCACCTCTATATCTCACCGAAAACCGTTGAGGCCCATAAGGCCAGCATCATGCACAAGCTCAACATTCACTCACGGCCTGAATTAGTCCGTTACGCCTTAAAAAACAATCTGATCAACGCCTAAACGAAAACCAGGTGGTCCGGGAATTTCCGGACCACCTGGTTTATTTTTTCATTTTTAGTCATGAACCGTCTATTCATGTACTCCAAGGGCAATTTTAGCGTAACGGCTCATCTTGCCGATGTTCCAAGCGGGTTCCCAGACCAACTCCAAGTCGCAGGTCTCAACGCCATCCGCCGCCATGACGGCTTGGCTGATCTGGTTGGCCAACACGTTACCGATGGGGCAACCCATGGTCGTGAGCGTCATGGTCAGATCACAATGGCCGTCCGTGACCTTCACGCCATAAATCAAGCCGAGGTTAACGATGTCCACCCCAAGTTCGGGGTCAATCACCTTTTCCAGTTCCGCAACAACGTTTGATTCAACGGGTGATAAATTTTCGGTATCCACGTGAATTCCTCCTTCGGGTCGCATCAGCCTAGGCAGCCTGAACGACCCACTTATCCATACTTTTATTATACCGGAAACCGTTCTCAAAATAATCAGGAACTTCCCCTATCTTTAGCGGTGACTTTTCCCAATTTAAAAAAAGGGCACAAAAAAAGTACTAATGTTAGATTTACGCACTACTAACATTAGTACTTTATAGACTGGACTGAACCGGAGACTGAATCAGAATCCATCATCATGCACCTCTTCTATTTAACTTTTTATTGGTATTTTTTAACCTTGGTGATTACATATTGACGGCTAACAACTGATCCATCTGACCATTCGTCATATTTAGTTCTCGTAATCTAAGAAGCGTTTCTTTTAAATTCTCATATTCAGCTTCTGTATACAACCGATTGTCAATCTCAATATCGTAGTCCGCCATGATGGTAAACAACTCTCGATTCAACTTTTTTTGAATATCTTTCTTGGTTAACATAGGCAACGCCCTCCCTTTAAATTAATCATAATTCTATCACATAAATCCAGGATTACCAGGGATTTAAATGATTTGATAAATCTTTCTCAGTCACAAGTAACGGCTACCATTTGCGCCATTAGGAAGCGTAAATCCTTTTACTTATCGTTCGCTAACTCGCTTCTTTTATTAAAATGATAATGCATATAAATGTAAGCTTTATAAACATTTAATAATAAAATCTCATAATTGATAGAAACTTTTCTCAGTAAAACCTCATAAACCCTATAACGACGCGGTTTACCTTTTTTAACCTTAAAAGTGGCGGGTTTACGTTCCTACAATTTATGCTATACTGCTTTTAATCTAAATCTGGGGGTGAGTTTTATGACGATTATTAATATCATTGGACCGTTTTGTTTAACCGCTGTGATCGTCTTGGTGATCTATCACCAAATTCTCTGGGGCATGAAGCAAGGTTCCCCAATCACAGCACTGATTTTTCCCGTTGGTTACGCCGTCTTTAGCCCCCTCCTCACGTTTGCCCTAGTCGGCGTGACTAATCAAAGTCTTCTATTCGCTGGTTCTCAACTCATCGTGGCTTACTGGTTATACTGGATCTATCAATGGGGCCAACAACACCCCCAAAAGCCCCATACACCGCACCAAGTCATGAATGACCGCCATCCGTTAACCCTGGCTCAACGCAACGATAAAACCAAATAATCTGTGACGACAAAAGTGGCCGAAGACCAACGTCTTCGACCACTTTTGTCGTCACCTATTTGTTTTTAAGTTCTTCATCTTTAACCACTTGCAGATAACGATACACACTGGGATCCGAAACGTGTAAGACTTTCGCTAGTTCACTCACGGCATCCTTTAATAGGAAGTAACCCTGATGATACAGACTGCGGACAATCTCTAACTTGTCCTCACGCTTCAGGTAATCCACCGAGACGCCGTGCCGAGCACAGGTACTTTGCGTGACTTCCTTAGCCAGGTCGTTGATCGACGTGGTCAGGTGTTCCGGTTCAACGTCTTCTGTGGTTGCTTCGGTAGCTGGAGCGCCCTTGGTTTTATAAATCGTTGGGGAGTTCAAGTGCTTGTAGTTCGTCAACACCTTGATGACTTGTTCCTGAAGCGTATCCAGGTCACTATCATCCGTGTTGATGCAGATCATCCCCACAATCTCACCGTGTTGTCGTAAAAAGAACGTGGATGAGCGTAAGGGGTAGTCCCCGTGGGAAACTCCCTTGTAATTAGCCAGATAATCCCGCTTTTCGTCCTTGCCCGCCTTCATGGTGCGCAAAGCTAAATCCGTCGCTGGATCGCCCACTTGGCGGTGGGAAATATGGGCGTTGCGAATTGCCACTACAGAATGATTTAAATCGGTTAAATCGTTGAGTACCACTTCACTATTCGGCCCCAAAATATCAGCTAAGAACTCAACAAAAGGGATAAATTCACGAACATAGTTCTGTTCCTCCGTTAAATATTGCTGCATTATTCATCGCCTCACTAAAATGACTCGGTCGTTAACATCTCGTTATGTGTTCCGTTTATATTATTTTATCATACTAATAAAATAATTGTGTGAAATTTACTAGGTGATAAAAAAGAAAGCAACCTTATGAGTCTTATCGGGCTGCTTTCTCTTCATCACTCTGATAATTTAACAGTCAGTTAAGCTTTAGCTTCAACTGATTTACCAAAGATCTTTTCCTTCATCCGAACACCAGTAGGCGTTGCGGCTAAGCCACCCAAACCGGTTTCACGTAAGGTGGAAGGTAAGCCCTTACCAACTTTATCCATGGCTGCAACCACTTCATCGGCAGGAATCTTGTTGGTGCAACCCGCTAAGGCCATGTCAGCAGCAATCAAGGCGTTCCCCACCCCGATGGCGTTCCGCTTAACACATGGTAATTCAACCAAACCAGCAACTGGGTCACACACTAACCCTAACAAGTTACTAATGGCCATTGCTAAGGCTTCGGCACTTTGTTCTGGGGTCCCACCGGCAATTTCAACCGCCGCAGCGGCACCCATGGCAGAGGCACTCCCAACTTCGGCTTGACAACCACCGGTAGCACCGGCGATCCCAGCGTTGTTGGCCAAGACCATCCCAAAGCCCCCTGCAGTGAAGAGGAACTGGATCATTTGATCGCGAGTTAAGTCTAAGCGATCCTTTAAGGTAAACAGCATTCCTGGTAAGGTACCTGAAGAACCGGCCGTTGGCGTCGCACAGATAACCCCCATGGAAGAGTTTACTTCGTTGGTGGCCACCGCGTTTTGAACGGCTTGCATCATCAAGTCACCGGATAACGTCTTCTTGTCAGACCGATAGTTCTTGATCTTAACGGCTTCCCCACCGGTTAAACCGGTCTTGGAGAAGACCCCTTCGCCTTCGGCACCCTTCTTAACGGAGGCAGCCATGATGTCGAGGTTCCGGCCCATAGCATCCCAAATTTCTTCGCGGGTGTTGTGGGACGTGTCCATTTCTTGTTCAATCACTAGTTCATAGATAGGTTTCTTGGTCTTCTTAGCAGCATCGACTAATTCAGCTACGCTCATGTACATGATTGATTACCTCCTACAAGTAAACTAAGTTGGTATTGTTCTTAGCCAGTTCCTTAACCTCTTCAGGCTTTAAACGCCGGTCCAAATCGTATTCGAACAGGTCGCCTTTAGCGGATTGGTATTGTTTCTTTTCGTTAACCTTCGTCAACGCCGACAATTGATCAGTGACGTTTTGTTGGTCAACTTCACTACCAGGAACTAATAAGATTGGAAGTGGACCCTTAGGCTTGATGTCAAAGCCGTTCATCTTGATGCCCCGGATTTCGATGGTCCCCCCACCGATGGAGCACCCAGCAATCGTAACTTCTTTGCCATCTTTACTATTGGATAATTCAATGATGGCGGTGTTCGGGTGATTGATTGGACTGTCTTCAGGTTCTTCAATGAAGGTAATGTTGATGCCTTGATCACGGGCTAAGCCAATGGCGTAAGGCACACGGCTGTCGTCCGGTTCAAAGCCCAGGATCCCACTAATAATCGCGTAGTCGGTTCCGTGACCCTTGTGCGTTTGGGCAAAGGATTCGTAATAGTGTACCACGATATCCGTTGGCGTTTCTTGGAAAATACTGTTGGCTGCCCGGCCAATGGCACAGGCACCAGCGGTATGGGAACTAGATGGACCAATCATAATCGGGCCAATGATATCAAAAACACTCTTATAATTTACAGTCATCTGAAACTCCTCCTGTCATCACATTACAGTTTTTAGATTACAATCTAACATATTGAATTAAACGAAAGGTTAAGCTTTGGCCGTCTTGTCGTCCTTTTCAGCCAATTCATCGTCTTCACGAATTTCAGCAACCGTGTGAATCTTGAAGTTGCGGAAGACGTAAGCGCCGATGTAAGCCCAGATCGTACTGTTGACCAGGATTAAGATCACGGCGATCAGTACCTTCATCATTGGGTTCATCCCGAAGACCACGATCAAGCCGGCCCATGGGGTGGCCATCCCAGTGACGTTCACGACTAATCCAAAGGCCGTGACAATAATACCATTAATGGCACCCGCAATCGCGTTGGTTGTAAAGATCGGAATTGGATTGGCAGCAATGATATCAATCTGAGTCAAGGGTTCAATGGTTACGGCTAAGGTCGTTGAGCTATCCCCAAACTTCATCTTCCGGAAGAAACTGAAGTTTAAGAACGAGTTCCCGGTACAGCCTAACGCCCCAATGGCCATCGGCACACCGACTAATCCAATCAAACTGGTCAGAACCATGGAGGACAGTGGCGTCATCCCAACCAACGGAATGATTGCCCCGAGGACGGCACCCATGACGTAAGGGTTCCCGGCTTCGGCAGAAACGATGGTGTCCCCGATCAAGTGCAAGATGACTAAGACCCCTGGGGAGATTAAGTCGGCCAAGATGTTAACCAGGATTGGTCCAACTAAAACGACAACGATTAAATCCAAACCATCGGTCACACGTTTTTGAATTTCCTTAATAAGGAAGGAAACGATGTAAGCGGCAATAAATGCTGGAAGCAATTTAAACTTTAATAATGAAACACCTAATAAAATGGAGAAAACGGGACTAATTCCGAAAGCTAACGGCACCAAGGAACCGGCGGCTAACCCACCCATGGAACCCATCGTGTCCCCAATTTGTTTAACAAAATCTATGTGGAAAACCCCACCAATAGCGTAACTCAAGAATGCCTGTGGTAGGAACGTAGCACAAGCGGCCCCAGAAAGAGCACTAACGGCCTTCTTACCTTTTGGCGCTTTGAAGGTGAAGAGGGTCATGACGGCGATAACGGCCAGTAAGACCAGTACCCCTAATATGATCTGCATGATAATTCCTCCTAAGTGGTATGTGGTATGTAGTATCCGTAACCAAGACCTACGGGTTAGTCATCCGGAATTGTGATTGACGTCACGTTCCTAACCATGTAAGCCCTATCACTTTACAAATAGAATATTATCATCAATATAAAAGTTCTGCATTAAGATAAAATTAAATCATTAGAATAAATTAATTTAAAATGAAAAAATAATGGCAAAACGATTATAATCAATCGTTTTGCCATTATTTTTAAGTTTGTCAAAGCCTTGTGACTCTAGCAAGTAGAACAATTTGCATCAGAAGCTCTCGTCGACTGATAACAAATTATCCTCATAATAATTTTATTTAATAACGGTCATGCCGCCCATGTATTTCTGCAAAGGTTCTGGAATCTTAACGGTGCCGTCGGCTTGTTGATAATTTTCCAAGATGGCAGCAACCGTCCGGCCAACGGCTAAACCAGAGCCGTTTAACGTGTGGACGTATTCAACGGTGCCATCAGCCTTCCGGTAACGAATCATTGCCCGCCGTGCTTGGAAGTCCAGGCAGTTGGAGCAAGAACTGATTTCCCGGTAAACGTTTTGTTCTGGCATCCAAACTTCAACGTCGTAAGTCTTAGCGGATGAGAACCCGGTGTCCCCAGTGGACAAGGTAATCACGTGGTATGGCAGCTTCAATTCGCGTAAGACTTCTTCAGCGTTATCGGTCAGCTTTTCCAATTCATCGTAAGAATTTTCTGGCTTACAGAACTTCACCATTTCAACCTTGTGGAATTGGTGCATCCGGATCAAGCCCCGGGTGTCACGGCCGGCACTCCCAGCTTCGGAACGGAAGCAAGGGGTCATCGCCGTGAAGTAGGTTGGTAGTTGATCTTCGTCTAAGATTTCGTTGGCGTAGTAGTTGGTCAGCGGAACTTCGGCCGTTGGGATCAGCGTTTCGCCGGTAGTTTCAACGGTGTAAACGTCTTCCTTGAACTTAGGGAATTGACCAGTCCCAAACATGGTCTTGGCGTTAACCAAGTATGGTGGAATGATTTCGTGATAACCTTGTTTTTGTGTATGCAGGTCTAACATGAAGCAGTAGACGGCCCGTTCCAACTTCGCACCAGCATCTTTATAGTAGACAAACCGTGCGCCAGAAACCTTAGCGGCCCGTTCGAAGTCCAAGATGCCTAAGCTTTCACCGAGTTCCCAGTGAGCTTTAGGTTCAAAGTCAAAGGTTGGAATCGTGCCCCACTTACGGTCTTCGACGTTACTTGCGTCATCGGGACCAACGGGAATATCATCGGCTGGCAAGTTCGGGAACCGAACGGCTAAGTAGTGCAACCGTTCTGCCACTTCTTCTTGGGCAGCTTCCGTAGACTTAATATCACCATTTAAGGTCTTCACCTTTTGGATCAAGGCTTTTCCTTCGTCGGATTGTGGATCAGCTTGGCTGACCTGCCGGCTCAGATCGTTCTTTTGTTTCTTCAACGTTTCGGATTTCGTAATCGCATCCCGATTTTGTTGGTCAAGCGTCAGGTATTCATCGATTTCGTTAGGATCGACGCCCCGAGTTTGTAACTTGGTTTTTACGATATCAGCATGGGTACGAACATATTTAGGATCTAACATAGACAGAACTCCCTTTCCAAAATGATGATATTAAAAACGCCCCATGATCTGCATATCTACAGATCATGGGACGTCTGATTAACTAATCAACGTGGTACCACCCAACTTCGCATCCAAATGAAGATGCGCTCAACGAGTATAACGCCTCACCGTGACCCCTTCGTTCGGAGCCATGCGCTTAGATAATGGATTCGACGTTTCCGATTTACCAACTCCCAGCAGTCGTTGGCTCTCTGTATAACCGGATGAAATCTACTAGTTATCATGTTCGCGCTTTCAATTTACACGTATAATGTACCGCCTCCGTTGGGGGTTGTCAATCACATTTTATAAGACCCCTGCGGTTTTAGAATTTTTTATCAGTCGATTTAAGCGCTTTAATCCATTTTTAATTTATGCTGAAAACGACTGGGGCTGTAAGTAAAAGCCAGGCCGTTTTCAGCAACGACCTGGCTCCAAAAAACATGTGATTATTTTTTCAAAAAATATTTTTTATCAGTCTTTTTACCGGATTTTTTTAGCTCCTAGCTGCTATTTTCCCCTAGCCAGATGTCTTGTTTGTGCGTTGTTCCACAAAAAAATCTTGTCCGTTTGCCACTAACGAGCTAAATCAGTTGACGCTGCCTTAACCCCAACCGGTTAGTGTGGCACCCTTAGTTTTCCGTTGGAAGCGACTGGGCAGCCAACACCCGATCAAGGGCCGCCGCAAACAATGGCTTAGGCCGTGCCCCGACTAACCGGTCAATCACCTGACCATCCCGCATCAGTAAAAACGTGGGGATCCCTTGGACCTGGAACTGGTTAGCCATTTGCTGGTCATGATCAACGTTCAAGGACACAAAGGTTGCGCGCTGACCATAATTTTGATCTTGCGAAAGGTCCTTTAAGATTGGGTCCATCATTTTGCACGGTGGGCACCAATCCGCCCGAAAATCGACCACCGTGACACCGTGAGCCGTTTCCGTTGCAAACGTTGCATCGTGAATTTCCTTAATCATCTCTCCATCTTCCTTTCTAAAATCAGCTGTTATTTTGCCTACCAATTGGTAGATGATTTAGTTACTATACCCCCATAGGTATAATTCGTCAACGCTAACGTTTCGCCCACCAAAAAAGGCCGCCCTCAATTGGCGGCCTTTTAACGGCTCTTGGTATTTAATTAATCATTAATCGACGCACCTGAATCTGCATCGGTCTCCGGGGTCTTCGGTTCTGGCACATCTGCCGTTGGCGCCGCCTCATCAACCGACGCACTGGACGTTGTATCCGCAGCCGGTTCATTCGCGTCAACCGACGCACTAGTCGTCGCATCGGGATTCCCTTCCAGCTTTTGGCCCGTCTTTGCGAGGTACCACTTAACGGTTGGCATGATGTCTTGAACGTACTCGTTGACCCCCATGTAATTGCCCTGTTCGTCATGCATCGCACGGTAGTAGTGCACCACGTACTTGTCCGCGTTGTTGCCGGGAACCGGCATGCTGACCTCTGGGACCTGCCCCGTCCGTAAGGCGTGAATAACTTCCTTGACGTGCTTGATGACGCGTGGATTCTTCGGGTGAACCATGGACAATGGATTCCCCGCTTGGGCCGGTGTCCGGGCCGCCAGCATCTTTTCGGCCGGAGCCATCTTATTGTAGTAGATAAATTGATTATTACTATCGGCGTAGGTCAACTCTAACGGCATCGAGTTCAGAAAAGCGTTCAGTTGGTCGACCGTTAACAAGCCCCGATCCAACTTGACGTAATCGTTCCCCGAAGCCGCGTGGGTCTTTTCGGCAGCCTGTTCAACCCAGTCGGGCGCGTCCATGTCTACGCCTTCAACCGTGGTTGAAATCTTACCGTTGGCCCCCAAGTCTTCGTTCTCGGCCCCCGTATCTTGCGGGTGCTTCATGGTGTTGATGACCGTCACGAACTTCACGAACTTTTGTAATGTGGATTGCAGGAAGTTCACGGTTCCGGCATCCTTTAGATTGTCATTTTCGTCAAACGCTTTTTTGACTTCGCCCAACAAAAATTCGTTCCCCGGCAGCACGACCGCGTTCACCCCGGGCGCTTCCAGGATTTGCCGTAAGTTCAGTTGGGCCCGTGAAGAGCCCTGATCGTAGTAGGAAGCCCCCACAATCATAATTGGCTTGCCGTCCAGTGGGTGAATCTTATACGACAACCATTCGATCACGCTCTTGAGGCTGGCCGTGGTGGTATGGTTATGTTCCGGCGTGGCGATAATGACCCCGTCCGCACTTTCGATTTTGCGTTTCAGGTATTGGATCGCGTCACTTTCGGTCTGATCATCACTTTCGTTAAACAGTGGCACGTCCTTGATGTCCAACATTTCGATGTCCGCTAAGTCACCAAAGTGCGTCGCCATGTACTTCAACAAAATCCGATTATACGATTTATCGGCCACTGAGCCAGCAATTCCTACTAATTTCATGCGTTTTCCGCTCCTTTTACAACTTATTCCAGTCAAAGTTCTGGGTATCTTTTTGATTAAGATCCTTTGCGTTGTTCAGATGACCCGACACCGTCACAAAGGTTTGGAAGTCCTTAAAGAGGCCATCTAATTGGGCCACCTTATCGGCATCCTTCAGGTTACCCTGGTCGTCAAACGCATCTAGTGAATGCCCCAAGAGGTATTCGGAGCTGGGCATGATCCGGGCCCGGAGTTCTGGTGAGTCCAGGATCTGCCGCAAATGGGCCTGTGCCCGCGAAGACCCCAACGACCCGTACGACGCGCCCACAATCATCACGGGTTTGTCCACGAACGGGTGCACCCGGTGCGATAACCATTCCAGCGCGTTCATTAGTGAGGAAGGCACCGCGTGATCGTATTCTGGAGTCGCGATGATCACCCCGTCGGCCGCATCAATTTTCTTAGCCATCGCCAAGACAGGTGCGGGAACCGGACTGTTTTCGGGCTTGTTAAATAACGGCAGATTAGTAATTTCCATGAGCTCGATTTCGGCTTGATCGGCAAAATGCTGCTTCATGAATTGGAGTAGCGTTCGGTTTGTTGACACCTTTGCGTTGGTCCCAACCATTGCCACAAATTTATTCATTATAGACCGCTCCTTTAAACGTAGGGGAATTCGCGGTTCACACCGCTTGTCTCTATTGTAACCGCTTTTATATACTATAGCAATATTTTCACAAAATCGAGGAATAAATTTGACCCGTCTGAGTAATAATAATCCCTTCAATCCCCGGAGTACGGCGTAACAGGGTCATTGCCGCCGTAACGGATTGACCGAATAATCGGGTCGTCCAAAGCTCACCAGTGATCGATTTCGCCGAAATAATGGTCACACTGGCCATTTCAGTGGGCATCGGGTAGCCGGTCACCGGATCCAAAACGTGGTGATAAGTCCGACCGTCTGCGTGTAATTGTCGTTCATAAATCCCCGACGTCACGACTGATTTATCCCGGACACTAACAACTAGTCGGTTTTGACCGCGCGGTTTGGCGGGGTCTTGAATCCCGATCCGCCACTGCTGATCGGCGTGACGCACCTGGGGACCGAACACCACGACGTTGCCCCCCAGGTTAATCAACCCGGCCGTCACCCCCACGTCCGTAAAATAGGTATGGAGTAGATCTGCAATGTAACCCTTGGCGATGGCCCCTAAGTCTAGGGTCATCCCCGGCTGGGTCAGATAAACCGTCAACTGCTGGGGATCGAGCTGAATATCCGCGGGATCCGTCAACCGTAACGCCGCTTGAATCTCGGCGTCGCTGGGCTTACGAGCGTCGTTAAACCCGATTCGCCAGGTCTGCACCAACGGGCCAATCGCGATGTTCAAGTGCTCGGCTGTTTCGGCGCTGTGCTCACGACCGATGCGAATCAAATCAAAGAGTTCGGCATCCACCGGCACCGGACGCTTACCAGCCTGGTGGGCAATCGCCATCAGTTCCGACGTATCGTCGTTGGCGCTGAATCGATGCTCATAGATTTCCAACCGTCGCACGGCCTCGGCCAACACGGTTTGTGGGTACGGGTGCGTAATCGTCAACGTGATAACCGTTCCCATTAAATGCACCACTTGGGTGGCCATTGGCATGGCACCACCTCCTTCACCGTTATCGTACCCGAATTCACCGAAAATTTAAAGGATTATGGTAACGATTTCACATCAACACCATAATGACCCTCAACTACCCGTTTTTCCGTTGCCCGGTTTCCGTTCAGAAGTTGACGAACGCCCCACAATAGCCTATCTTTATGGGTATGTAGCATTAGCATTCATTATCAGTTCCGGCCCTTATGGCCGTTGAAGGAGTTTATTCATGGCTAAATTACGCATCTCTCGTTTCACCACCAAGGTTCTCATGGGGTGGTGTGTGCTCTTATTCGTCGTCCTGTTGGCACTAGGGTTCTCCCACTTGGTAGAACCGCACGCCATCACCCTTCACGCCCTAACCCTAAATGGCTTTCTGGCCAGCATTCTCATGGGGTTACGCGTGATTGTCTTGTTCTTGGTCTTTTCGACCATCCCCATGCGTTGGCCCATCACACTACTGGCCTTCATGACCCTGACCATCGGGGTCGTGGCCACCTACCAGTTCATTACCGTTGTTTTGGCCGGTAACTTTCTGGTCATGTTCCTTTACCTGATTTTCGTGATTGCCTTCTTGGTTTTACTTTACACGGCCATCCTGATGACCAGTGAAACCATCATCCATAATGATTGGGAAAAGGGCGGCAGTTACCTCAAGCACTGGGGGTTGGCCCTGCTGAACAGCATTCGCCAATACAGTCTGCCCCTCTTGATCAGCCTGGTTATTTCCAGTCTGGCACTGACCCTCACTAATTCCGTCACTTTCTAAACTAAACCCGATACGCGCAGCGGATTTCGATCCCCTGCGCGTTTTTTGCGTTGCAAAATAACCGGTTTCATGATATAAATGAATTAACATATGAGCATACATAGATATTAAAAAAGGAGGAATATCTGATGCATTCTAATAAGCTCGCGCCACTCGCGTACCTCGCCGGTTTAGGCCTCTTTGGACTCAGCTTCTTCTTGCCCGGCAGTGGTCGACCAATTGGCTTCTTAGCCGCTACGGCGCTTGCCGGGTACCACATTGTGATCGAAGGGGTCGGTGAAACCATCACCGATAGTCGCGCCCAACACAAGTTTGCCCCCAACATTCATATTTTAATGTTCCTGGCCGCTCTCGGGGCCATCCTCATCGGTAGTTTCGAGGAAGCCGCCCTGCTGATCCTCATTTTTGCCGGAGCCCACTTCCTCGAAGAGTACGCCGAAGGGAAAAGTCAACGGGAAATCACGGCGTTATTGGACCTTAACCCGGTCGAGGCCCGACGGTACGATGCGACCGGGGCCATTGAGGTGGTCCCGGTCGGTGACCTGGCCGTCGGTGACCGGCTGCAAGTTTTAAATGGGGGGCAGGTGCCCACCGACGGCACCATTATTAAGGGAACGGCCACGTTAAACGAGGCCGCGATTACCGGCGAAAGTATTCCCCAGGAAAAGACCGTCGACGCCCCCGTCTTCGGTAGTACCATCAACGGTGACTCAACCTTCGAAATGGTGGTCACCAAGGACGCCCAAGACACGGTGTTTGCCAAAATCTTACAACTCGTTCAGGAGTCCCAACAGTCCTTAGGTAAAACGGCCACCAAAATCAAACGCTTTGAGCCCCTTTACGTGACGACCGTGCTGGTCTTGCTACCAGTGGTCTTCCTGGTCGGGGTTGGGGTCATCCACTGGTCCGTTGCGACCAGCATCTACCGAACCATCGTGTTTCTCATCTCGGCTTCCCCGTGTGCGCTTGCGGCCGCTGCGGTGCCCGCAACCTTATCGGGGCTCTCTAATCTGGCCCGGCACGGGGTGCTCTTCAAGGGTGGCGCCTACTTAAACCAGCTGGCTGAGCTCCAAGCGGTCGCCTTTGACAAGACCGGGACTCTCACCGCCGGTCAGCCCATGGTAACCGACGTCGCGTTTACGACCGGTGCCAACCCCGACGAGTTGGTCAACCAACTCGTCGCCATGGAACGGCAAAGTAACCACCCGTTAGCCACCGCCATCGTCGCCCACTTTACCCCTACCGCAAACCTGGACATCACCGTCACGAATCAACTCGGTCGCGGGCTGGAAAGTCAGATCGACGGCCAGACCGTTCGCATCGGTAAACCGACCAGCTTTACGGCGGTTCCCCACGACTTACAACGTCAGTGTGACGACTTAGCCGCCGCGGGAAAAACCGTGATCTTCGTGGCCGTCGACGACCAGGTTCAAGGTCTAATCGCTCTGATGGACGTGCCGAATCCGGCTTCTAAGGCCGCCATCGACTACTTCAAACGCCAACGAATCCACACCCAGATGATTACCGGTGACGCCCAACTGACGGGCCAGGCCGTGGGGGCCGCGTTAGGCGTCGACGAGGTCGCGGCTAACGTCCTCCCCGAAAACAAAGCAACAATTATTGACCAACAAAAGCAACGTTACGCGACGGTCGCCATGGTTGGTGACGGGGTCAACGACGCCCCAGCGCTGGTTAAAGCCGACATTGGTGTGGCCATGGGTGATGGGACCGACGTGGCCATTGACGTGGCCGATACCGTCCTGATGCAAAACGACCTCTCCAAGTTAACCTACGCGCACCGGTTGTCCAAACGGCTAAACCAAATCATCTGGACAAACCTTATCTTTGCCCTGGCAATCGTGGTATTATTAATTGTGCTGAACTTTTTAAGCATCACCAATATTGCTTGGGGCGTGGTGGTTCACGAGGGTAGTACCTTACTCGTGATTCTAAACGGCCTACGCCTCCTGATGTTTAAATAACCTCGGCTTAATTTTTAAACCATTGGGGGTTTCACCATGACGACCGAACCATCCAGCGACCCGGCATTACCCAGTGACAGTGAGTTACGCCCGGTTCTCTCTATCTTTAAAGCAATCAGTGAGCCCTCCAAGATGCGGATCATCCTCCTGATTGCCCATCAGTCCCTGAGTGTCGGGGAGATTACTAACCGCCTAGACATCAGTCAATCCGCGGTGTCCCACCATCTTCAGACCTTACGCCAGCTCAACCTGGTCACTAACGTCCGGGTGGGCCGCGAGATGCATTACCAAGTGACCGATCAACACGTCTTGCAGATCTTCGAACTGACCCGCAAGCACGTGCTCGAGGAATCCTAACCTTAACCCACGACTTTTACCGGCAACTGCTGGTAAAAGTCGTTTTTGTTTACGCTAAGTCTCCTTCACTCGGGCTAGACCAATTCCTGATTTCCCCTTTTCTGACCACAAATTCGTTACCGCCAGCCGCTTCTTTAGCACCGCAGAATCCCCTCATTGGTGCTGGAATTTTTTAGTAAACCCGCACTAAACTTCAACTTTACCAAAGTTTGACCAACCACTAAATCGCGTTGCCACTTCTGAATTGTGAAGAAAATAATTAGTTGAAAACGCTTGCAGAAAGCCATTACACAATATATACTTTATTCGTCAAGACGTTTTGTAAAAGTATTTTTTAAAATGACTTTCAAATCTAATCGAGGGGTGTTTTCAATGAAACAGTATCTCGCTTACGCGTTTGGCACGTTCGGACACGATGCCTTCTATAACACGCTAAGTATCTACTTCATGATGTTTTTAACCAGTCAACTCTTCACCGGCGGCGCCGACGAAAAGATGGTCGGCCTAGTCACGCTGATTGTCGTGATCATTCGGATCGGTGAAATCATGTTCGACCCGATGATCGGTGGTGTCGTCGACAACACCGAAACCCGCTGGGGCAAGTTCCGGCCGTGGATCATGGCCGGCTCCATCGTTGCCTCCATCGGTCTGATCGTGCTCTTCTCCGACTACGGTGGCTTAGCGTTCAGTAATCCGACCCTGTACCTAATTTTGTTAGCGGTTACTTTCCTAGTCATCGACGTTTTCTATTCCTTTAGTGACATTGCCTTGTGGTCCATGTTACCGGCTATCAGCATTGATACTAAGGTTCGGACCCGCTTCGGAACGGCTTCACGGTTGGGGTCCACGTTGGGGGCCCAGATCGTGATCGTAATCATCACGCCAGCCATTCTGTTGTTCTCCCACGTCTTCTCGAAAGTTCCTTACGGTCAACAAACCCACGCCGGCTGGTTTGGCTACGTCTTGATCGTCGCGTTGCTGTGTTCCGGTGGGGCCTTGATTACCTGCCTGAACATCAAGGAACAGGACAACCTGATTCGGAAAAACACGCAGCACACGAACTTAAAGGCCATCTTCAACGCCATTAAGAACAACACGCAACTCCTATGGATTGCGGCTTCTTACTTCCTCTTTGCCTTTAGTTACGTGGTCACCCAATCCCTGTTGATGTACTACTTCCGTTACCGGTTGGGGAACGTGGCCGCTTATACCTGGGTCGGGGTCATCACCTGTGTTCTCGGGGTCCTCTCCGTGTCCATCTACCCGTTACTCGAACGTTTGATTCACCGGAAGGCCATCTACATTGCCGGCATCGCCTTCATGTTGATCGGTTACCTGATCTTCCTGTTTGCCGGACAAAACTTGGCCATGGTGCTGGTCGCCGTGTCCTTCTACTTCTTCCCGTACCCGCTGATCTTCTTGGCCACGTTGATGACCATCACCGACAGTGTCGAATATGTCCAATTGGTCAACGGGACGCGAAACGAATCCGTAACGCTCTCCATCCGGCCACTGATCGACAAGTTAGCCGGTGCCGCCTCTAACGGGGTCGTTGGTTTGGTTGCCGTGGCCGTTGGGATGACCGGGAACGCCAAACCAGGTGACATCTCGGCCGCCGGGGTCTTCAAGTTCAACACGTTCATGTTCTACATCCCCATCGTGCTGCTGATCATCGCCGCCGTGATTTTCTTCTTCAAGGTCACGTTGACCGAAGCTAAGCACGCCGAAATCGTTAAGGAACTACGCAAGCGTTTGGAAAAACAAGACGCTGCCACGCCTAAGGCGACCTTAAACGATTCACAAAAAGCCACGCACGTCGCTTCATCCACGCAAATGGCCGATTCGCACAATTAACCGCTGGGTTCTACTTTGAACCACCTTTCCTTATCTTTCTATCCAACCTTCTAAAAACCGCCATCCAGTCTGTGAGCTGGGTGGCGGTTTTTGGTATCAATCCTAGCCGTCACGCCGTTGGCGGTAGTGCAGCCGGATTAACCACCTAAGACGCTGCTAACCGTTTTTGTCTGGGGTCCCGATAACTATCTTAAATTCACCAAAACGCTCAGGAGACCTATTTTATTGACCATCCCCGAGCTCACCACGCCGCTAATCAGAAATGGTTCCGTTCCTAATGGCTCGTTGCAGACGGTCGGGATTCTCCTAGTACTGTCTTGGTCACCATCTCTCAGGATACTTAGTGAGTCCCGTTAGCCGTGCCTACTACTCGTTTGCCAATAATTTTCTCTAGCGCATTGGTTCTGGTACCTTCTACCGAAAATTCACTAGTTCGTTAAGGCTCCCCACCACCGTCCGATTCCATAAATAAGTGTTCAGCACCAGCTTAACGTCCCCCGGCCACTATAAAGTCGTTTTCTCCAAGCTCTAGCCCCTTGCCGGACCTCACGCTACACCCATGTTTAAACCCATTAAGGAAGACTTCACCAAACAGCACTGGCGGCCCCTGAGGCTCGATTGGGTATCAATCAACTCATTTCCCAATCAAGCTCACTATCGTCCGGCTAAACGCAATCAGATACCTTCCTTCCCCGGCAGACAGTCAACGTAGCCCCACCAACCCAATCTAAGGCTCAACAATCTCCCTAAGCTACGTTCGACTAACTTTCACTAACGCAACTTCTACTAAGAACCGACTAAAATAGGCCCCATCCGGATCAGCACGTCCGGATGAGGCCTATTCATTAGGGTTTGTTTAAGTGTGAAAGAAGTTAAAAAGATGCTAATGGGAACCAGAGATTATTTTGCGCTAACGGGGTCTTTGTCGCTGGCCACGTTGGCGTCTAACTTGGCGAGCTTAGTGAGACCGTGCATGTCTCCGACTAAGTCCTGGTACAGCTTCCGGTACATCGTGTAGTACTGGTTGTAAACGGCGTGGCGCTTGGCGTCAGGTTCGACTGGGTCGCCGAGGACCTGCCACTTTTGAACGTCATCGACATCCAAGATGCCCGTACCAATTCCGGCTAACATCACGTCACCCAGGTTGGCTTCGGCGTCTTCGATTGGTGTCCGTACGGCGTAACCCGTGACGTCAGCAAACATTTGAACCCAGTCTTTAGAGTTCGTGACCCCACCGGCGATGATGATGTAATCGCCGAGGTCGCGACCCGTACTTTCGATACTGTGTCGTAGTGCGTAGCAGACGGCTTCCTGGAACGCGTGGTAGATGTGGGCCTTAGTGTGAACCAGTGACAGCCCGAAGATCAAGCCCTTAGCGTCGGAGTTCCAGATTGGGGCCCGTTCACCCATGAAGTAAGGTAAGACCACTAAGCCTTCACTACCAGGACCGATGTTTAACTTCTTGGCTTCCTTGTTCAACGCCACGTAGGCGTTATCGCCACCGGCCTTTTGCGCCGCCACTTCTTCTTGGGCAAACGTGTCGCGGAACCACTTGGTGATGGCGCCGGCCGTTGCGGACCCGGAGAAGTTGTAGACTAAGTTTTCAGACTTGTACGGGTACGGCCAAACGATCAGGCCCTGACCCTTAATCGGCTTTTCACTCACTAAGGCGGCGTTCATGGATTGACCAATGGCGGCCACGTATTTGCCGGGCTTGAAGACACCCATGCCGACGTTAGCGGCGCCGACGTCGACCCCACCGGAGATCACCGGTGTTCCGGCCAATAAGCCTAATTCCTTAGCGGCGTCGGCGGTCAATCCACCGACAATGGTCGTAGAATCCACGATTGGCATTGGCATCATGCTTTCGGGAACCCCCATGGCATCGAGCATTTCCTTAGACCAGGTGTTGGTGTTAACGTCGTAGAACCCACCCAGGTTACCGGCAGCGGTGTGGTCAATGGCCACTTTGCCAGTCAACTCGTAAATCGCGTAATTGGAAGGCGGCAAGAACATCCGCGTCTTCTTCCAGTTTTCGGGTTCGTGGTTCTTGATCCAAAGAATCTTGGTGTACCCGTAGTAAGGATCCACCACGTCGTTCCCGGTGATTTCGGTCAACCGGTCGCCGTCGATGTGTTCCTTGACCCAGGCAACTTCGTCTTCCGCCCGACGGTCCATCCAGATTAAGCACGGCCGGACTGGCTTCATGTGCTCGTCAACGGGAATCCCAGAACCCCCGTACAGACCACTAATGCCGACCCCTTTAATATCGTGAGGATCAACCCCCGCTTTTTCGACCGTCTTTTGGATGGACTTCTTCAAGCCATCGACCCAGACGCTAGGCCATTGTTCCGCCCAAAGTGGCTTAGGTGTCAACACGTCGTATTCTTCCAAGTCTTGCGCGATCAAGTGACCTTCCGTATCCATCAAGATACTCTTAGTCCCTGACGTCCCAATATCTGTTCCAATTAAATATTTCATGAGTAACCCTTCCTTCGGCAGTGCCGTTTTTCAAAGCTATAGGTGTGTGTAGCTTTCACCCGAATCAATCAAATTGATCAATCCATCACACACCTGGAGAAACGCAAAGGTGACGATAGTCGCATGATCGTCACCTTCAGTTCGTTAACGTGGACGCTTTACCAAGCGGTGAAGGCCCCGTCAACCAAGTAGTCGTCACCGGTACTGAATGAACTCGTGTCACCAGCCAAGTAAACGGCCATTCCTTGTAATTCGTCTGGACGACCTAAGCGGCCAAGTGGTGCCCAATCGTTCCAGGTCTTGATCAATGGCTTCAAGTCAGGTGAGCTCAAGGTCAAGTCCGTGCCCATGTAACCTGGGGAGATGGTGTTGACCCGGACACCCTTCTTCGCCCATTCGATTGCTAAGGACTTGGATAATTGGATAACCCCGTTCTTAGTGGCGTTGTACGAGCATTGTGGCTGTGGCCGGTTAACGATGTGAGCGGACATGGAAGCGGTGTTCACGATGGAACCGCCACCATTCTTTAGCATGTAACGACCAGCAGCTTGCGAGCAGAGGAAGACGGAGTTCAAGTTCAAGTTGACGACCTTCAACCAGTCCTTGTAGGACATGTCTTCGGCGGGGATGTTTAAGCACATACCCGCGTTATTGAAGGCAGCGTCTAACCCACCCAATTCCTTAACAACCGTTTCGACCATCTTTTGAACTTGGTCGGGATCAGTAACGTCGGTTGGGACGGCGATCACCTTTTGACCCGTGGCGTCCGCGATTTCCTTTGCGGTTGCTTGTGACTTGTCAGCGTTGATGTCAACGATGGCGATATCGGCACCGGCTTCAGCTAAACCAGTGGCCATGGACTTACCTAAACCTTGTGCCCCACCGGTAACGTAAATCTTCTTACCTTTGAGTGACATTCTGTCAAGAATACCCATTGTAGTTGCCTCCTAAGTAATTTGTTAACTAATTTTAAGTGTCATTAAAGCGCGTTTAGCAAAAGATTAAGTAGTTTTGTAAAATCGCTTTCCTTAATGCTCCTTAATCATATATCCAGATGTAACCGCTGTCAAGAGTTTTAGAAAACTATTTTATAAAACAAGTCTTCAGTTTTACAAAACGAGTTGAGATTAGGTATAATGACGGTATTGGAGGCGCAAACATGGCAAACGAGATTACCAATAATTATTCGCGAGTTTTTCAACTTATTTACAATCAAGATAAAATTTCCAAGCAAGAAATTGCCATTCAATTAAACCTCAGTCTCCCAACGGTGACCCATAACCTGAAACTTCTCATGAACAACGACCTCATCCGTAATGATGGGAAATTTAAATCTCAAGTGGGACGGCGGGCCGTCGCCTACTCGGTTTACGCCCGCAAACGCGTCTGTTTAGGCCTTGAGATGTTCAAAAATTACGTAACCATCACCGCAATCGATTTAAAGGGAACCGAGATTGCGTCCGACAAACTGCTGTTGGACTACTCGAATGACGATAACTATTTTCAGCAATTAGCGACTTGGATCAAGAGTTTTGCGACCGACTGTGGCCTCGTTGATGACCAAGTCATCGGTCTAGGCGTCGGCATTCAAGGTCTAATCTCCTACGATCGAACCACCGTTTTGTACGGTAAGATTTTGGATTGTACGGGCCTAAAGACCGCCCGGTTTGAACAGTTTCTTCCCTATAAGGTATCGTTTTTCCACGATGCCGACTGTGTCGCCTACGCGGAACACGATAAGTCCGACGACCATAAGGACACCATCTACTTATCCATCGGTGAGCATTTGGGGACGGCCATCATGATTAACGATCGCATCTATTCCGGTGAACAAGGCCGTAGCGGCACCATGGAGCACGTCACCTTCGTCGCCAACAGCGACCGTCTATGCTACTGCGGACGTCACGGCTGCGTGGAAACTTACGTGTCAATCAGTTCGCTACTCCACGACGATGAGAATTTAAACAACTTCATGGCCAGTCTGGCGCAAAATAAGGCTAACCGGGCGCGCTGGGAAACCTACCTGGACTACCTAGCCGAAGCCATCAATAATTTCCACATGTTTCTGGACAACCGCATTGTGATCGCCGGTGAATTATTGCAATTTATCAACGACCAAACTTTGGCCCAGCTTAAAGAACAAATTGCGAACTTAACGGCCTTTCCAGAGGATCGACCGTACTTACGCCTCGGGTCCGTCCTAAACCACCCCGTCGCTACGGGCGCCGCAATTCCGTTAATGGAACAATTTATTGAAAGTATTTAACTTAGAACGGGTGTTGTTTCACTAAAACGCCCGTTTTTCTTCAGCTAAAAATAGCAAAAAAAGAGTTCGGGACATAACTCGAGTTCTATAGAAAAACAGGAAGGAAATTCTCG
>NZ_AZDV01000008.1 GCF_001434835.1 Levilactobacillus acidifarinae DSM 19394 = JCM 15949
GTTTGAGGGTAGACCCCTCAAAACTGACCATTGTTTCGACAAAGTATGTGTAGCCTCCGTATATTCCTTAGAAAGGAGGTGATCCAGCCGCAGGTTCTCCTACGGCTACCTTGTTACGACTTCACCCTAATCATCTGTCCCACCTTAGACGGCTGGCTCCCGAAGGTTACCCCACCGGCTTTGGGTGTTACAAACTCTCATGGTGTGACGGGCGGTGTGTACAAGGCCCGGGAACGTATTCACCGCGGCATGCTGATCCGCGATTACTAGCGATTCCAACTTCATGTAGGCGAGTTGCAGCCTACAATCCGAACTGAGAACGGCTTTAAGAGATTAGCTTGGCCTCACGACTTCGCGACTCGTTGTACCGTCCATTGTAGCACGTGTGTAGCCCAGGTCATAAGGGGCATGATGATTTGACGTCATCCCCACCTTCCTCCGGTTTGTCACCGGCAGTCTCACCAGAGTGCCCAACTGAATGCTGGCAACTGATAATAAGGGTTGCGCTCGTTGCGGGACTTAACCCAACATCTCACGACACGAGCTGACGACAACCATGCACCACCTGTCATTCTGTCCCCGAAGGGAACGTCTTATCTCTAAGATTGGCAGAAGATGTCAAGACCTGGTAAGGTTCTTCGCGTAGCTTCGAATTAAACCACATGCTCCACCGCTTGTGCGGGCCCCCGTCAATTCCTTTGAGTTTCAACCTTGCGGTCGTACTCCCCAGGCGGAGTGCTTAATGCGTTAGCTGCAGCACTGAAGGGCGGAAACCCTCCAACACTTAGCACTCATCGTTTACGGCATGGACTACCAGGGTATCTAATCCTGTTCGCTACCCATGCTTTCGAGCCTCAGCGTCAGTTACAGACTAGACAGCCGCCTTCGCCACTGGTGTTCTTCCATATATCTACGCATTCCACCGCTACACATGGAGTTCCACTGTCCTCTTCTGCACTCAAGTCACCCAGTTTCCGATGCACTTCTTCGGTTAAGCCGAAGGCTTTCACATCAGACTTAAATAACCGCCTGCGCTCGCTTTACGCCCAATAAATCCGGACAACGCTTGCCACCTACGTATTACCGCGGCTGCTGGCACGTAGTTAGCCGTGGCTTTCTGGTTGAATACCGTCACGATGTCAACAGTTACTCTGACACCCGTTCTTCTTCAACAACAGAGTTTTACGAGCCGAAACCCTTCTTCACTCACGCGGCATTGCTCCATCAGACTTTCGTCCATTGTGGAAGATTCCCTACTGCTGCCTCCCGTAGGAGTCTGGGCCGTGTCTCAGTCCCAATGTGGCCGATTACCCTCTCAGGTCGGCTACGCATCATTGCCTTGGTGGGCCTTTACCTCACCAACTAGCTAATGCGCCGCGGAACCATCCAGAAGTGATAGCCGAAGCCACCTTTCAAACAAAAACCATGCGGTTTTTGTTGTTATACGGTATTAGCACCTGTTTCCAAGTGTTATCCCCTGCTTCTGGGCAGGTTTTCCACGTGTTACTCACCAGTTCGCCACTCGTTCCAATGTTGAAATCAGTGCAAGCACGTCAATCAACGGGAACTCGTTCGACTTGCATGTATTAGGCATGCCGCCAGCGTTCGTCCTGAGCCAGGATCAAACTCTCATCTTAAAGATGATAAGCTTGTAGCTCATCGATTGTTGTTACATTTTTAAAAGCGAATTGACTTCGCAAATATTGTTTGGGTTTGAACCTAAGTTCAAACCGCCCTACACATATTTGGTTTGTC
>NZ_AZDV01000029.1 GCF_001434835.1 Levilactobacillus acidifarinae DSM 19394 = JCM 15949
AAATCACCCGTTGGGATGGAATCGACTAATGTACTAATTGCCCAAGCAATATGATGTTCTTCTGGTTCCCAATCAAGTTCTAGTTTTAAAGTTGTCTGGTTATTGGTATAATTCATTTGCATAGAGAGCAACTCCTTTCTTTTTTCTTGGTCGATTTAAGAATACCAGAGACGCTCTCTCTGTGTACATAAAAGCAAAGAAAAAATTGGTCCTAGAAATCTCAAAACGATTTCTAGGACCAATTTTTAATTACTGGAATTTAGGGACTTATGTCCCAAACTC
>NZ_AZDV01000030.1 GCF_001434835.1 Levilactobacillus acidifarinae DSM 19394 = JCM 15949
ATTGCTCCTAAGTTGCTGGATGGCAAGAACGTCATCATCGCAGCCCACGGTAACTCACTCCGGGCACTTTCCAAGTACATCGAACGGATTTCTGATGACGACATCATGAATCTTGAAATGGCTACTGGTGAACCAGTGGTTTACGACTTCGATGACAAGTTAAACATGACTAACAAGACTAAGTTGGGCAAGTAGTCCAAATTAGTTAAGGCCGATCCGGCTTAGGCAGGGTCGGCTTTTTCGTGGG
>NZ_AZDV01000009.1 GCF_001434835.1 Levilactobacillus acidifarinae DSM 19394 = JCM 15949
CGAGAATTTCCTTCCTGTTTTTCTATAGAACTCGAGTTATGTCCCGAACTCCTTTTCTGAGTTAAGTTAAAAGGTCAAAGAAGAATTACTTCTTCAGTGGCGTCCATTGCCACTTCGTGAATTCTTCGATATCGTGACCTTCGTCACGGGTAACCTTAAAGTGCTTAGCCAAGATTTCATCCATCTTAGCATCGAAGGCCTTAGCGGCAGCTTCGTCAATCACACCCTTGTTCACTAAGACGCTAACGGCGTCCTTAGCTTGGTGGAACCGGTCAAGTTCGGAGTAGACCCGCATGTCGTAAGCGGTGGTGATATCACCATCTTCACGGTAACCATGCACGTGTAAGCCTAAGTGTTGACGTTCGTAGAACATGGATTCGATCAAGTCTTCGTAACCGTGGAAGCCAAAGACAACTGGCGTCCCGGATTCACCGAATAATGAGCTGAACTTGTCATCAGACAAGGCACGTTCGGCGTTCAATTGACCGTTCTTGTTTTGCAGACGGCCTAATTCAACAACGTTCACGTAACGCATCTTAACGGCTGGGAAGGCATCGTTGATCAAGTGAAGAGCAGCCAAAGTTTCGATGGTTGGTTCTACACCGGCAGAAGCAAAGACGATATCAGCATCTTCGCCTTCGGCAACCGTAGAAGCCCAGTCGATAACCTTGATTCCTTCAGTAGCCAATTCTTCAGCTTCATCAATGGAGAACCATTGTTGACGAGGTTGCTTGGAAGCAACGATGTGGTTAACCTTTTGACGGTCCTTGAAGGCGCGGTCAAAGACGGCTAACAAGCTGTTCCCATCGGCTGGCAGGTATTGGCGAACGAAGTCAGACTTCTTTTCAGCCAAGTGAGTTAAGATACCTGGATCTTGGTGGGTGTAACCGTTGTGGTCTTGTTGGAATACAGTGGAAGTGGAAACCAGGTTCAATGATGGGTAATCATTGCGCCAGTCTTCAGCAGCCGCTTGGCGGATCCACTTGAAGTGCTGAGTGATCATGGAGTCGACAACGCGCAAGAATGATTCGTAAGAAGTGAAGACCCCTTGACGACCAGTCAACGTGTAGGCTTCTAACCAACCTTCAGCTTGGTGTTCGGATAATTGGGCATCCAAGATTCGACCTTCTGGGGCTTCGTATTGGTCATTTGGTTCCTTGACCTTACTTTCCCATTGACGGTTCGTAATCTTGAACATTTCCCAAAGACGGTTGGACATGGTTTCGTCAGGGCCAAAGATCCGGAATGAAGATGGGTTCTTGGTAGCCACACCGGCGAAGAACGTTGATAAGACGTTCATATCCATGTTCCGGTTGCCGTCTGGTAAGTTCGTCCCACGGTTGCTTTCGTTGATGTCGTTAGCGTAAGACTTCCAGTCAGGTAAGTCTAATAATTCTGGCTTTTCGCCACGTGCACGGCCACCGTTAGCTAATGGGTTAGCAGCCATCCGCTTGTCGCCCTTAGGAGCGAAGTCAGCGACTTCTGCCTTCAAAGTCCCATCCGTGTTGAATAATTCAGCTGGCTTGTATGAGTTCATCCAAGCTTCGAATTCTGGTAATTCATCCAACTTGTTTTGTGCTAAGCCAAGTGGAACTTGGTGCGCACGGAAGGAGTTTTCGATTGGTTCGCCGGCTGGGTTGTGCGTAGGACCGCCCCAACCCTTTGGCAAACGAGCCAGAACAACTGGCCATGGTGCAATCGTGCCATCTTCGTACTTGCCGTTTTCACGCGCATCCTTTTGGATTTGCTTGATGTCAGCAATGGCTTGGTCAAAGACTGCAGCAGCCTTTTCGTGGTAAGTCATGTAGTCATGGATATCATCGTTTTCGATGAACCGAGGTGACCAGCCTAACCCTTCGAAGAACTTCGTCAAATGTTCGTCGTCCATCCGAGAGAACAGAGTTGGGTTAGAAATCTTGAAGCCGTTTAAGTCAAGGATTGGTAAAACAGCACCGTCGTTCTTAGGGTTCAAGAACTTGATGGAGTTCCACGCCGTCATGGCTGGACCAGTTTCAACTTCCCCATCACCAACAACCGTAAAGGCAATTTGGTCTGGGTTATCTAAAACGGCACCAGTAGCGTGGGAGAGGGAGTAACCTAATTCCCCACCTTCGTGAAGGGAACCTGGGGTTTGGGCAGTCATGTGAGAGCCAATACCACCTGGGAAGGAGAACCGCTTGTACAAACGGGACATCCCTTCAAGGTCTTGGGTGATTTCTGGGAAGGCATCCGTGTAAGTTCCGTCCAAGTAGGAGTTAGTTACCATTACTTGGCCACCGTGACCTGGGCCACCGATGTAGAACATGTTCAAGCCGTACTTGTTGATCAGACGGTTAGCGTGCGCGTACAGGAACGTTTGTCCTGAGATCGTACCCCAGTGTCCGATAGGCTTGACCTTAACGTCATCCTTTTGGATTGGTGTGTTAGTAACTGAGAACAGTGGGTTGCTCTTGAGGAAAATCATCCCACCGGAGAGATAAGTCGTTGCGCGCCACCAGGCGTCAACTTTTTCCAAGTAAGACTTGGAATCGAAATCTACTGCCATGAATTTACACTCCTTCGTCTGCTAGTTAACATCAATGTCGTCATGTTATCCGTAAATCACATAACTTCTAATTTACATTCTTTTATCATACGGAATTTTTGAGAAAAGTCAACTACTTTGCAAATTGATACGGTCCAATTTTAAATGATGGTGGCCCCCATTCAAAACTTGTCCTTTCCCGGACGGTCGCGTTAAACGGCCGTCCGGCGCCGCTTACTGGCCATTTAATTCGTCTTTTCTGGCGTCACTGGGCGCCCAATTTAGCGGTCGTTCCCCAGATTATTTTTTAGTTAAGGGGTGCCGCCAACCGTTTACAGTATCTTTATATCATAGTTCAATGATTAAACCAAAAGGAAGCGCTTAGAATTATCTTTATGACGCAAGTAATCCCGGCATTTCAACCCAAAAAGGACGCTCCCGTGAGCGTCCTTAACTGGTTAGTCTTCGTTTAGGTCGACGAAGGTCCCATACTTTAAGTATTTATAGTGTAAGTGCATGTTTGAGACCTCAAACGGCGTCCCGTCATCCATGAAGAAGATTCCCTCCATCACACCAACGGGTTCGGTCTCGGTCAGGTTTAACAATTGCTGATCCTCTTGACTCGATGGTTGGGCCCGAATCGACAGGAAAGATTTCGTCACGGACTGGTCCTGCGTCTCCTGCAGGTAGTTAAAAATCGACCGTTGAACCACTGCGGGCGTGAGGGCCGGCAAAATTTTGATGGGAATGTACCCCGTCTCAATAATGACGGGCTGGTCGTTAAACAGCCGCAGGCGCTTGATGCGATAAACAAACTCCGCATCGTTTAAAAATAGTTCCTGTTGAATTTCCGGACTCGCCGGCACCACCCGGTAATCGAGTAGCCGGCTTTGCGGTTGCTCACCGTCTACCTGAAAACTATCCGTAATCCCCAGGTTCTTCCCCTCGTAACGAAAGGCCGATTGATCCTTTAAGTATAACGGATTGATGAACGTCCCGGAGCCGCGCTTCTTGAAGATGATTCCTTGGTCTACCAGCACGCCCATGGCGCGTTTGATGGTACTCCGGCTCACCTGGTAACTCTCGCTCAGACTTCGCTCGTCCGGTAATTTCTTGGTGGTAAATTCCCCGCGGCGAATTCGTTTTTTGATATCGTGCATAACGTTTCGATAAACTAAATCTGGCATTCGTGACTCTCCTCAGGGCTTTGCGTCAATTTCCATCCCGATAGTATACCAGAGTTTAGGGTCCCGGAGCATCTTTTTATTGGCCAACCTTTTCTTGTCCGCCAACTAAACACCCCGCAGATACCCCCGCCAAATCCAGCCACTATGCTGACCATCCTGACTTTTGACGTGATAATAAATGGCCGTGGTGTGCCGATAGCGATCCGTCACCTTCTGGTGCGCATCCGTGACCCAAACGGTGCGTTGGGCCCGGCGATGCGTGGCGTAGCGGACCCGAAAGTGGCGGGAATACCGTGCATCTCGGGTGACGTGATACCGGTGTGGCCCCATCTTCTGTCGCCAGACCACCTTAACTGAATGTGCGCGACGGGCCGAATAATGATCCGCCGAGGCCGTGGGCATGGTCAGACCGACGCCGACCATTAAAAGCCCGATGATCCCCATTTGGCTAACTTTCATCCGTTAGACCTCCTACTCCTCGTGCCAGTTTGCGGTCACTTCGTCCCCCGACGATTCCCAAACCAGCTCAACTGCTAAACAGTCCCCTCAGTTGATTCATGTCAACTCTGAACTGAGTGTATCACGAACAAGTTAAGTCGGGGTTAAGAAAACGCTCAACCAAACAAAAAGGCGGCCCCATCAGACCACCCTGACCTAAAACAAGGTTAAAACAATGCCAACGATAATCAACCCAAAACCCGTCAGAAAGCTGAACCGGGCACCGGGAGAGACTCGAATCGGCGAATTTTTCACCGTGGCGACGTCGTGCACGTCAACTTTTTCACCGGGCAAGGGGTCCTGCCCCTTCTTACGCCGGTGCCGCCACCCCGTAAATAGGTGTCCCCGTGCCAGGACCAGTACGGCACCAACCACCACTAGGGCTAACCCCAGCATAAAGAGTAAATTACCAATAACCATCAACTGCATCCCCAAAATATGGGCGACTAGGCCGATCAGCACACTCGCGCCAATGACGCCGGTTCCCCAGCGTTGCCAATTTTGTTGCATGCCGCTCGCCTCCTTTTTTGAGAAAAAGAGCTTGGGAACGCGCCCCAAACTCTTTTTAATTTGAATTTTGTATTAATGGTGCTGTGTAACCCCAGCGATTGGGGCTACTACACGGTGTCTTTACTGTTACACAGTCGAAACGTGCTTACTAGGGGCACCGGGTTCCGCTTAACCCCATTTCAGCAATTAGCCAAGCCCAGGCTAATCACCGAAATGACGTTAATGCTCACCCGCTGACCGCCCCTGGACGCACTCTTTGCTACTATTGTTCGCGGCTGCGGAAACGGTTCTTGAACAACGGACTGACCGGCCGGTTTTCGTTGATTCGCTTAATAGCTTGCCCAATCAGCGGTCCTACCGAAATCTGTTCGATCTTTTCAATTTGCTTGTCTGCCGTCAATTGGATGGAATCCGTGACCACTAACTTCTTGATTGGCGATTGCTTGATCCGTTCGATCGCCGGACCCGACAGAACCGGGTGCGTACAACTAGCGTACACTTCCAGCGCGCCGGCCTCCATCAAGGCCTTTGAACCTAACGTAATCGTCCCGGCCGTATCGATCATGTCGTCGATCATGATACAGCGCTTGCCCTTAACGTCCCCAATGATGTTCATGATTTCGGCCACGTTGGCCCGCGGCCGCCGCTTATCGATAATCGCAATTGGGGCCTTCAAGAATTCCGCCAAGGCCCGCGCCCGGGTAACCCCACCATGATCGGGGGAAACCACGACGGCGTCCTCGGCTAAACCATTACGCAAGAAGTAGTCCGCCAATAATGGCGCACCCATCAAGTGGTCCACGGGGACGTCGAAGAACCCTTGGATTTGTGCCGCGTGCAAGTCTAACGCTAAGACCCGCGTGACCCCCGCCGTTTGGAGCATGTTCGCCACCAACTTGGCCGTGATGGGTTCGCGAGACCGGGCTTTCCGGTCTTGCCGCGCGTAACCGTAGTACGGAATGACCACGTTGATGGTGGCCGCACTGGCCCGTCGTAAGGCATCAATCATGATCAACAGTTCCATCAAGTTGTCATTTACCGGTGCCGACGTCGATTGAATCACGTACACGTGACATCCCCGGACACTTTGTTCAATGTTGATGCGAATTTCACCATCACTAAACCGGTCCACAGAAGTTTTTCCTAATTCGACACCCACTTCGTCAGCGATTTTTTGAGCCAACGGTTTGTTCGAATTTAACGCAAAAATCTTTAATTTAGGATCGAAATATTGCGTAGCCATAATTTCCTCCAATAGCCAAAGCTGCCTGAATTACTACCATAATTTTAGATTATCCCGTGCTAAAACACAAGAATATCTCCGCGGTTATTCTTCGCCGCGGTATGGAAGTTTTTGATAATAGTTCGGTTTGTTCGTTTGTCGTTGCCGAGCAATCGCCATGTCGTACTGGTTCACGGCGTCGGTAATCGTCGAACCCGCCGCGATGAAACTGTGGTCGGCCACGTCTAATGGGGCAACCAGGTTCGAGTTTGACCCGATGAAGGCATCGTCACCCACGACCGTTTCGTGCTTATTCTTACCATCGTAGTTAACGAAGACCACGCCGCAACCCACGTTGATATGCTTACCTAATTTGGCGTTCCCCACGTAAGTCAGATGACCCACCTTGGTGCCTTCACCAATTGTCGCCTTCTTGACTTCCACAAAGTTCCCCAGGTGAACCTTAGGGCCGATGTGGGATTCTGGGCGTAAATGGCTGTTCGGGCCGATATTTGACCCACTGGCCATGTCGGAGTCTTCCAATAAGGAGGACGTAACCGTCACGTGGTCCGCTAAAGTGGCGTTGCGCAGTTCGGAGTGCGCCCCAATATAGCAATCATCGCCAATGACCGTCTTTCCCTTCAACAAGACTCCGGGTTCGATGATCGTGTCGGCCCCGATCTTCACGCCGGCATCAATGTAGGTGGTTTCTGGATCGATCAACGTCACACCGTCTTGCATGTGTTGCTTGTTGATCCGTTCGCGCATGATCTTGGTCGCAGCGGCCAAAGCCACGCGGTCGTTAACCCCCATGGATTCGTCAAAATTACTCATCCGGTAGGCGCCGACGATGTCCCCCTGTTGCTTCAAGATTTCGATCACGTCGGTCAGGTAATATTCCCCCTGAGCGTTGTCGTTAGAGATTTCGTGCAACGCCTTGAAGAGCTTTTGGTTATCAAACACGTAAACTCCGGTGTTGATTTCGTGAATTTCTTGTTCCTCAGAGTTGGCGTCCTTTTGTTCCACAATCTTTTCAACGATGCCGATGTTGTTGCGGACGATTCGCCCGTAACCGGTTGGGTCTGGCGCCTTGGACGTCAGAATCGTGGCCGCAGCGTGCTTAGCTTCGTGGTAGGCAAATAAATCTTCAAACGTTTGGGCTCGGAATAACGGCGTATCCCCACTAACGATTAACGTCGTGCCCTGTTCGTCCTTTAAGATGGGTTCGGTTTGTAAAACCGCGTGGCCCGTGCCCAATTGCTTGGCCTGTAAGACGTACTGGGTCCGGTCACCTAACGTGGCTTTAACCTCGTCGGCACCGTAACCGACCACCGTGACGACCTGGTCCATATGCGTCTTCTCCACTTGGGTCAGCACGTGATCGACCATGGCTTTCCCGCAAACGCGATGCAAGACCTTATACAACTTCGACTTCATCCGGGTCCCCTTGCCGGCTGCCAGAATGATTGTATTTCTCGTACTCATGTCTACTATCTCCTATTTTTGTGGATTATTTTCTTCGCCAAAGATCTGCGTGAGGTAGTTCCCCGGCGTGACGCGAATTTCATCATCTTGTGCTTGAACCTTAACCAACGACGTGTACTTCGACACTGGTCGTTGACCGTCAAAGTCACCTCCCGCAAACACGGCAACCCCGGCCAGTTGGGAGTCGAACTCATCGACCAAGGACCGTAGTCCCCCAACCGTGCCGCCGCCCTTCATGTAGTCGTCGACGATTAACACGCGCGATCCGGGCTTCACACTGCGCTTGGAGAGCGCCATGCGTTCGATACGCTTGGTCGACCCAGAAACGTAGTTGACACTGACCGTGGAGCCTTCCGTAATTTGCGAATCATGCCGCACAATCACGAACGGGACGTTCAGGTAGTTGGCCACGCTTTGGGCTAACGGAATCCCCTTAGTGGCGACCGTGACCACCACGTCCACGGTTTGATTCAGGTATTGAGTGGCGAGAATCCGCCCAATTTGCCGAAGAGCGGCTGGCCGACCTAAGATGTCGGACATATAAACGTAACCCCCGGGTAAGTAACGGTCCGCAGCGGACAACTCATCAATCATGTCGCCCACGAACTGTTCGGCTTCTTCCCGTAAAATATAGGGAATGAACCGGGCCCCACCAGCGGCACCGGGCACCGTTTCCAGTAATCCCGTGCCACGCGTCTGGAAGGTCCGCTTTAAAATGGTTAAATCTTCACTGATAGAAGACTTCGCTGACTCATAACGCGACGCAAAAAACGTCAGGGAAACCAGTTGATGCGGGCGTTCCAATAAGTAGCGGGTCATATCGACCAACCGGTCACTTCTTCTGACTTTCAACCTATTCACCTCAATTGTTTTCTTTAGGACTAATTGTATGCTTCATTTTAGCATAAATGTTCGGGTTTTTCGTGACATTTCCGTGAGAAATCCAACTTTGTGGGAGAACTTAGTGCAACTTTCAGTTAAGCCCGAACACCATTCCCCGTTTATTGGCGCAAATGGTAGCGCTTTGCTTAAATATGAAATATTTTATATACAGACGCTACCCGAAGTCCCCAGGTCATCGTTTTCAGCGCTTCCGGACCAGTCAGAAATGGGCTGGAACGGGGTGGGCACGGCTTCAAGCCTCCCAAACCGAGTCTTGAAGACCGACCTTTATCTAGGCCGGTAAAAAACACCGACCAAGATAAATTTCACCCCTGAGCCCATTTCTGACTGCCCCTCCAGCTCACACTAGTCTTAATGGCAACTCGGCCTGTTCTTAAAGTCGATAACCCTAACATAGTCGTTCCAACCAGTAAATTAGCGTAAACCCGGTCCTAACTAAAAAAACTGACCCCCACGTTGTCCAAAATCAGCGTGAGGATCAGTTTAAAGTTTAAATGATGTATAACGTCTTTGCCGCTTAACCATTTTTTAGTTCAAACCACCAGTGTACAACTTGGAGGCGACCTAGCCTATTCCAACTAAAACGACGTGTATCTAAACTAAGCCTACAGATTATCACCCTTGGCCCGCAGAAGTTCCCCTAACGCGGGTTGTTGCGTCAAATCAATGTGGTTCTTCTTGGCGTAAGCGTCCACGGCATCTTGACCGTAAAGCTTCGGATCCAGTGGCATGAAGGCCGTTTCGATAGGATCGTCATCCTTGATGATGGCGTTGACCACGATTGGCTTGGTGTTGCCGTTAGCCTGCAAGTCCTTAATCTTGTTAAAGACGTTTTCGACGTCGACCTTGTTGGTGACCGTAAAGCCGATCCCGCCAAGACCTTCGGCGACCTTGGCCCAGTCGGCTTCCGTCAAGTCCACCCCGTACAGGTGTTGACCGGTTGCCACTTGTTCATTATAAATGAAGCCAAAGCGGTTGTTCGTAAAGACCACGTTGATGACCGGCAACTGGTAACGGGCTTCGGTAATCAGGTCTGGCGCAACCATGGCAAAGCCCCCGTCACCGGAGAATGACCAAGCCTGGGCGCCCTTGTCGGCGTTCAACGCCCCGGCCAGTCCAGCCGGTAACCCGTAACCCATCGTCGCGAAAAGGCCGGATAAAGCGAACCGTTGGTGCTGGTTCATAGGTAGTCCCCGTACGGCCCATTCGGACACGTTTCCGGTGTCGACCCCGTAAATATCCTTGGGACCGACCATCGACGCCACCTTACGCATCACAGTTTCGGGAGCCAGGCCCGCACTGTCGTCTTGAGCCAGTTGGGCCAGGTAAGTGTTCCAGTTTTGTTTGTTTTGCCGGTTAGCCGTCAGCCAATCCGTGGCCGGTAAGGTCTCTCCGGTGGCGATCATGGCCTGTAAGAATTGCTTGGCGTCACTAAGCACGGCGACGTCGACCGGCACCATCTTCCCGATATCAAAGGAATTGTCGTTCACTTGGACGATCTTGATGTTCTTCGGCCAGAACTGGGCAAACGGGAACTCGGACCCCAGAAAGAGGATTAAGTCGGTGTGTTGTAAGGCTTCAAACCCGGACTTGGACCCCAACCGCCCAAACGTTCCGATGGCGTTGGGATGATCGGTCGGAATGACCCCGGTGGCTGGGACGGTATTTAAGACCGGTAAATTGAATTGTTCACTGAATTTGACTAACTCGTCACGGGCGTTCAGTAAGCCCCGTCCCGCGTAGACCAACGGGTGCTTGGCGGCCTTCAAGAGTTTTAACGTTTCGTCAACGGCCTTAGGGTCGATCACTTGCTTGAAGGAATCAACCACCACGTTGGGTGTCTTGACCGGTTCGTAATCGATTTCCTTGGCCGAAAGGTCTTCGGGAATGATTACGACGGCCGGACCTTTTTGGCGGTAGGCTTCGCGAATCGCTTGGTTGACCACGTAGGGTAACTGTTCAGCCGTGGTGACCGTGCGGTTATACACGGCGACGTCGCTAAACATTGGCGTTTCGTCCATTTCTTGGAAGTAGTTGGTATTCATGGTTGGCTGTGGGACTTGACCCACCAGTGCTAAGACGGGCACGTGGTCCATTTTGGCATCGTATAACCCGTTGAACAGGTGTGTGGCGCCGGGCCCCGCGGACCCAAAGGACACACCGACCTTGCCGGTGTACTTGGCATCGGCCGCAGCGGCTAACGCCCCGACCTCTTCGTGACGCACCTGAATATACTTAACCTGATCTTGTTCCAGATACAGACCTTCGACGGTATGGTTAATGGAGCCACCGGGAATCCCGTAAACGTGGTCCACACCCCAAGCTGCTAACACCTTGACCAATGCTTGTCCTGCAATCATCTTCGTCATGTTAATCGCACTCCTTACCGAAATAGCGCCACGCGCCAAACAAAACTGGTTGGGCACCGAATTAAGTTTACAAGGTCATCATAGTGGTTTTGCCCCACAATTACCAGCAGTTTTGCTTACTTTTTGTAAGTTAACGACTTCACAACTCAAAAACGCCCAGCGACCGGCGTTAAGCCGCGTCACTGAGCGCTTGGAACCGATTAACTTTTAGCCGCCGTTTGGGTATGTTGCCAGCCCAAGGCGATGAAGTAGAAGACCGCTTCAATGGCTGCGATGAAAAACGAGACCGGATAATTGGTCAGGTAGCTGAGCATCAGCCCGCCCCAAACTCCGACCAGGGCTAACAGAATGGCTAGGCCCATCATCCGTCCGACGGAATGGGCAAAATATTTGGCCGTGGCCGCCGGTAGGGTCAACAGGATGAAGATTAGTAACGACCCCACGATTTGCGCCGCCACACTGACGCTTAACGCCAAGAGCACTAGAAAAGTCACGGAAAGCGTGTTGGTCCATAACCCTTTGACCAGGGCCCCGGTATGGTCGAACGAATCGAACTTCAGGAACCGGTAAATCACCAGTACCACGATGAGGACCAGAATCGACAACACCAGCATCTGGTTCACGTCGCTCCGGCTGATGCCAATAACACTTCCGAACAGGATGTTGGTGGCGTAGCTGGCGTTGGTGTTGGCTAGCGATAAGAACAAGATTCCAAGACCGATGAACAGTGCCGAGATAGCACTGGTCGCGGCCTCTCGCCGTTCGGCCCGGACACTCAACTGACCCACGATCACCGAACTCACCACCGTAAACAGCAACATACCGCTAAGGGGCGTCCACCCGGCAAAGATACCAAAGGCCGCGCCCGAGAACCCAATTTCCGATAACGTGTGGGTCAGAAACGACATGTTCCGGGCAATCACGAAGACCCCCATGATGCCACAGATAATGGCGATAATCGTGCCGGCCGCAAACGCGTTGCGCATAAATTCGTAACTAAACATGCTCGGCCTCCCCCCGCCAAACCTTCTGGTCAGTCAACTGGTCGATGGGTCCCTGTTCGGTCCCTTGCGGCGTGAGCATTAAGAATTGCCGCGTGTAGCGTCGAGCCAGTGGGATGTCGTGCGTCACAAACAGGACGGTCAAGTCTAACGTCTGGTTGATCTGTTGAACCAGATCCAGTAATTCGGTCTTAGTGACCGGGTCCAGGCTGGCCGTGGATTCGTCCAGAATTAATAAATTGGGCCGTTCGACCAACGCCTGGGCTAAGTATGCTTTCTGCTTTTCGCCCCCGGACGCCTGACCAATTGGCCGACTGGCTAGTTTGGTCAGACCGGTCTGCTTTAATATGGCCTCGACCCGTTGCCGCTCGTCACGACTCAACCACGGTAATTTCCAACCGGTTAAGTTCAACCCAACGAAGTCCCGGATAGTTAAGGGGTATTCCGAATCGATGTTACGAAATTGAGGCACGTAACCGATCCGCACGGCGTTGGTACTGGGCAGGTAGTTCACCTTCCCGGTCGTGGGCCGCAGCTGGTGTAAAATCGTCCGCATCAGGGTGGTCTTCCCCACCCCATTTTCACCGACGATACTCCAGAACTCCCCCCGGTTAACGGTGAGGTTTAAATCGTTAAAAACGGGGTGGCCCGGAAAGGTCATCCCCAGATGTTTAAGTTGTAAAATGGGTGTTTTCGCCGTCACGACTGACTCCTCGCTTCCTGTTGAATCCGTAGAACTTGCCGGTACTGGCTGGTCATCCAGGTTAGATAACTCTGGTTGACCGGCTTGGTTTCGGTCACCTTAACCACCGGCACGTGGTACTTGTGCGCGAGGTTAACCATGGTGGTTACGTTCTTACTGGAATTTTGGGTATTCTCCACGAAAAACGCAATCCTGTGGTGCCGAATCTGTGCCGCCAGCTGGGTAATGTCGGCCGGCGTGGGATCGCTGTCCTCCTCGATAGCCTGGGCAAAGTGCCCGTCGCTGACCCGATACCCCATCGCACTTAACGCGAGGTTAAAGACGGGTTCACTGACGGCCACCTGCTGATTGTTGGCGTGGCGTTTGATTTGCCGTGCTAGTCGGGGTAACGCCCGCAACTGTTGTTCATAGGCCGCCCCGCGCCGTTGAAACGCCGTAGCGTGTTGCGGGTCCAGGCGACTAAACTGTCGGACCAGCTGACGAGTCATTCGGGTCATCAACTGCGGGTCGCTCCACAAATGGGGGTTCGCGCCCATCTTGCGGCCCACCAGGTTTCCCAGATTGAGCACTTGAATGTCGCTATGCCCATTAGCGGTCACCAACCGTTGCATCCAGCTATCGTAACCCAAACCGTTTTGAATCACGACGTTGGCTTGGGCGACCTTTTTGGCCGTGGCAATGTCGGGCTCGAAACTTTCCGGGTCAACGCTAGGACTGTTGATCACCGTAGTGACCGTGCCGTGATTCCCCAGAATCTTCTGCGCCGCTTCACCATAGAAGTTCAATGAGGCCACCACGTGAATCCCCGTTTGTTTTGCCGGGGTCGTGGTTTTGGTCTGGCAACCACTAAGGCCCAAACCTAAAACGATCATTAAAATTAGGCCCGTCAGCCATCCAAAACGTCGCACAAACTTCCCTGCTTTCTGTCTACGAATTTGTAAATGATAACTATTACCATTTACCAGTTTACCGAAAAATGAAAGCTTGTCAATCACTTTTCGGTGGTCGGCACCACGTAAGGGGCGAGAAAGGCCGCCACGGTCTGATCATATTTAGTTGGATCGGCCGCCCGGGTCGCGATGTGCCCGGCGCTCGGATGACGGTACCGCTGCTTGGGCCCGGCCGCCGCTTGATACAAAATATTCAGATTTTCGATTGGTACGGTCTGATCGGCCGCTCCTTGAATGAAGAGAATCGGTAAGGTGGTGTGCCGCAGTTGCTCGGCGATGTCCCCGTCCTGTAACCGATAACCCGCGTCTAAGCGGGAATACTGGTTAGCCAACGTCATGGTTGGCGTAGCGGGCACGTGATACTTGTGCCATAGCCGGTACCGCCCCTCGGACAGGACCGAGGCGTACCCGGAGTCGGCCACCACGGCTTTCACGTTGGCCGGCAGGTCTTCGCCCGCCGTGGCCAATACCGTGGCGGCCCCCATCGAAATCCCCATTAACACGATTTGCACGTCGGTCCCCTGACGGTCAATCACCTGACTGATCCAGCCCTGATAGTCGTGCCGGTCCAACCAGCCGTACCCGATGGTGGTGCCGTCGCTATCGCCGTGGGCCCGCGCATCGGGCATTAACACGTGGTAACCCCAGGCGTGAAAGACCTGTGCGTAGGGAATCATCTGTTCGCGGGAATGCCCCAAGCCGTGGGCCAGAATAGCGACACGCTTGCTGGGATGGTCGGCGGGAATAAAAGTCGCCCGTAGTGTCAGGCCGTCCTGACTGGTCTGGGTCCATTCTTGGAGGGGTTGCTGAAGGTACCAGGCGTTGTCTGCCGCCGTATTCTCCGCGATCGACCGTTGTTTGGACTTCTGCTTACTCCGACTAAAGGATTTCATCCCCAGCTGATAAACCGCCAGGGTACTTCCCACCAGACTAACTAAGCTCGTTGCCGCTAACGCCGCCGTAATTCCTAACCACTTTTTCGCCATCACCGAACACTCCTTTTAATATGATTGATTACTTCCTACCATACCCGAAATTCGGCAGGGTTGCCAAGGGTTACCCCGGAAAATTTTCGTAGAAAAAAACGACCCTCAGGCCGTCAGTTGACGCGTCTGCGAATCGTTGTCTAAAGATTGAATTACCGATTATCTAATCTTTGAATTGAATCCATAAGTATATCTCGATATTTCTTCCGATCAACATCTAATAAAACGTAAGTTGAATTCTTATTCTCCGGTAAAAGTCGTTTATCAGCAATCGTCATACCACGCGCTTCAGAATCGTCCGTCACAACATCCACCGAATAAGTTTCACCAGAAAACGCTTCTGGGAATAACAAATAGGTAATCGTGCACAAATCATGAATTGGGCTATTCTTAAATCCGAATTGTTTCCCAGATTCATAATAAAAGCTCAACAATTCATACACAATATCACTAATTTTCCCTTGTTCCTTAAACGTTTGAATTTCGTCATAGGTCACATATGCTCGCTCTGTAACATCAAGCCCCGCCATCACCATTTCAACTCCAGAAGTAAAAACAATCTTAGCTGCCTCGGGATCCGTCCAGATATTAAATTCGGCCGCTTTCGTCATATTACCGTGGTCTAAGCCGCCCCCCATAATAACAATCTTTTCAATAGAATCCTTCACTTCCGGAAACGTCTTTAATAGTAACGCAATATTAGTCAATGGCCCCGTTGCCACAATAGTAACTAATTCTGAAGATAGTTGAATTTTTTTATGCAAAAACGTTACTGCATTCTGACTACTTAACGGATAGGTATCATCTTGAGAACTGAACTTAGGCCCGTCCATACCAGAATCGCCATGTGCGTTGGTCGCCGGATAAAACTCTTTTACTAGGGGCTGACTTTGTCCACTCGCTAGTTCAATATTAGAATGGGTAGCTGATAAGATGTGTTTAGCATTTTTAGTGACATTTTCAAGGGTTTGATTTCCCCCTACAGTTGTTACCCCCAGAATATTCAACTCATTGGGGTGTGCTATTGCTTCAAACAATGCTAAGGCATCATCATGCCCTGGATCACAATCAAACAAAATATTTTTCATGACGGAAAACCGCCTTTCCTCTTACTTAGACTTCAATGCATCAACCAACGTTGTCACCGTTAGTGGACGTGTTGCCATATGAACTCTTCGTGCAATTGATAAAGCTTCTGGTGGCTCAATGTTAGCACGGGTCATGAGCTTCGGCTGTGAGAAGATTGCTTGTGGTGTGTCATCTGCTAACACTTGATGTTCAGATAATACAATGACTCGATTAAAGTTCTCAGCAACAAAATTCATGTCATGAGTAATGACAATAACGCATTTCTGCTGGGCTACAAGCTGAGTAATTATTTTACTCAATCGCTGGCGACTTAAATGGTCCTGCCCAGCCGTTGGTTCATCAAATATATAAGTCTCCGGATTCATTGCTAAAATAGACGCAATCGTAATAAATTTTCGTAATGAGTACGGGAAATTATACGGATGTTCATCCAAATGTTCAGATAGTCCTGTCATTTTTGCGGCTACTTGAACCCGTTTTTGAAGTTGATCCTGTGGTAAATTATCACGTTTTGGTCCAAACTCTATTTCTTTTTGAATACTATTATTAAAAATTTGATCATCGGGGTTTTGAAAGGCATATCCAACATGGTGTGCAACTTGCGCAGTGGTCCGATCATGGATATCTTCTCCATTCACCAATATTTGCCCCTGCGTTGGGACCAGAAGATGATTCATCATCTTAACCGTTGTTGTTTTACCAGCACCATTTTGTCCAATGATAGCCGTTGCCGTTCCAGCAGTAAACGCCAAATTAATATCATGAACGATTTGTTTCTGGCCATCATAACTAAACGAAACATTTTTTAATTCTACCATTGTCATTAACGTTCACCTCGTCTCCTGGAAATTTTGAATAGTCTGGACAATTTCATCCTGAGTTACAGGGACCTTATTCGTCGCTATCGGTATCAAATGTTGTGCTGCCATTCGTTGATAGACACGAGTAGCCGTTGGAAGTGCTATCGTCTGATTCTCCGTAAACGATGCTAGTATTTCTTCCGGCTTTCCCCACGCAATCTGTTGCCCTTGCTCATCGAGAACCAATAACTGGTCGATATACTGCATCATCAAGTCCAGCTTATGTTCAACTAAGATAACCGTTTTCCCCTGAGATTTAAGTTGCTGTATAATTTTAAAAATTTTAGTTGTCCCTGCCGGATCTAATTGCGAAGTTGGTTCATCAAAAATGAATATTTCAGGATTAATAGCTAGAATAGCTGCAATTGCAACCATTTGTTTCTGTCCTCCAGATAAATCAAATGGATTTTTATCTTTAATATCTGATAAATTTAATAAATCAATCATCTTAGCAACTCGTTTTTGAATTTTCTTAGATGACACACCTAAATTCTCTAACCCATAACCGATCTCTTCAGCCACTGTATCCTTAACTCCAGAAATTTGTGTGAATGGATTTTGAAAAATATAACCAACTAACTGACTCAATTCTGTTTCTGAGTATTGGTTAAGTGGTTTTCCCTTAAGCGTAACCGTTCCTTGTAAGTCTCCCTGATAAAAATTTGGAATAAATGATCGAATAACGTTACATAATGTTGTTTTACCTGATCCATTAACGCCAATAATTCCCATAACCATTCCGCTAGTCACTTTAAATTGAATATGTCTTAATGCCGACTTACGAGTTAGCGGATACCGATATAACACATCGTTTAATTCAATTAGCGGATTCATTTAAAGACCCCCCAATAAAAGATTCCAAGCATAATTATAATGATTATCCAGCTCAACAAATAATCAGCTTTAGTTTTATTTACCGGTACCATCAAAGTGGGACGCTGACGATTGGAAAATGCTCGTGATTCAAGTGTCAACACTCGCTCCTCATTTTGTTCAATGGAAGTTAATACTACTGGACCTAACATAGGAACAAAAGATTTCATTCGCGTTATTAGATTTCCCTCCGTTTCAACACCTCGGGAGCGTTGTGCGTCCGCAATCGTGTTCATCATAGATGTCATTTGTGGAATAAGTTGCATCGTTGACAACATGACAAAAATCAACTTTTTGTTCCAACCCGCGTTTTGCATTGCAGCCGCGATATCTTTAACTTGTGTTACTTGGAAAAACCAAATCAGAATAGCTCCAATCGCGACAATTTTAGATGTCATCGTTAAGCTAGCCTGTAAGCCGGTACTTGATACTTTAAAGATGTACCACGACCCAATAATGTGGTCATGATAAACTAGAAAGGTTTGAATGATGAAAATAAACAACGAGATAATAAATATCGATTTTAAAAATAGACTGGTATACCTTTTAGCAACACCGCTTAGCATTGCCAATACTAAAGCTACTAAGAAAATACTATATTGAAACCAATATCCAGGAATAAATATTGAACATAAAATTATCCCTAATACTAACCATGCCTTTGTTGTTGGATAAAGCCGCGGAATAAAATGAGTCATGATAGAGATTCCTCCAAACGTCTGAGTTTCTTAGGAATATAGTTCCAACCATAATTTAATTTCACTAAGAACCGCGGTGGAATATTATGAATAATCAGCAGTGCTAATACCATGTTAATAATAGTGTTGATTGTTCCTGAAATAAGATTCGTCGAAATAACCGATGTCCAAATTTGCTGCCCCGTGGCCAAAAAGGCAGCCGTGATAAAATCTGTTCCCGTACCAGTCACGCCGCCAAAAAGCAATACAGAGACAACAGCCGATGACGTTGCTGATACTACGTCAACCAATAGTCCGGCAATAACAATTCCCACAATATTGGTATACATCTTCCAACGGGATAAGTAGCCAGTTGCTAACGCCGTACACAATGAAACAAATGCAAAGGGAATTGAAATTGGGTTTAACATCCCATTTACCAAATTACCTAGAATCCCTGTAGCAGCTCCCACCCATGGCCCTGCAATCATCGACACCATTACTGTTCCAATAAGATCAATAAAAATCGGCAATTTCAAAACGGTTGACAATTGATACCCTACTACACTCAATGACACACCAATCGGAATTAACAGCAAAGCTAGTAAATTAAAATCGTATCTAATACCGATTTTCCGTTTACGCATAAGCCAACCCTCCAGTTTTCTCGTCGATGATTCCGGATTCATCATCACCAAGGTACACTGGTCTTGAATAGCCGTCAATAAGACAGAATTGTCTTACTTTTTCAAACTAGCGTGTATGTAATTTTAGATAGGCATTCTTCGTGGATAGGTAATATTCATTATATATAATGACATTTTGCTCCTTGTTATAGATATTTTCCGTAAGCTTATAAAAAACATCTTGAGAATTCCCCTGAATCACATGTTTAAAATCATGTGATTTCGGAGTTAACGTATCAATTGTCACCGCCGCATTATAGCCTAGTCGATACACTTTCGTTTCAATCAGCTGCTGAACTGTTTTTTTATCATACATATCTATTCCTGCTTGCGAAACAACTTCTGCTGGAATTAAGCTTTGCTCATTAGCCACAATAGTATTTGCTGTTTGATACCATAAATTAGCAACAAAATAAGCACCAACATTTCGGCCAAATACCTTTTCGCTAAAGGGATTAGCCTGTTGAACGTCAATTTCCGTAATCACATTAGTAATCTCAGACGTTAACACAATAGGCATTAAGTTCTGAAAATAATCCAATGATTTAGCTTGCGTATTGTGTTGTTGACCAATAAGACGTTTCCCAGAGTCTTTTACAACATATCCCTGATCAATCAATTCCTGAACCGCCTTACGAGCAGTTACCCGACTAACTGTGTAACGTTTCATTAATTGTTCATCTGTTGGTAGATTGCTTTCAGGGCGTAATATTTCTAGATCAATATCACGAATAATATTTCGAACAACTTTTTCGTATTTATACATTCCTATCGCCTCATTTTTAAATACTTTTATGTATTTTTGAATCCTCAAACTAGCTATATTTTCATTCTACTAAATTTTATAATTTGTATCAAATCCGAACTATTTTCGCATGATTATTTGTTTTTATTAAATTGTTATCGCTTACTTTTTGACAAAAAAAGAAAAACTTGCTAATTCTTATTGGAATTAACAAGTTTTCTTTTTTAGATTACCTCTTATGGTAACGGCCGCACCAAGTACACCTCACGGCAGAATCCCTTCATCCCGTTAAACACCCGTTGGGCCCGAGATTGCTTGCTGCACAACCCAAAGACTGTGGGCCCGGTCCCACTCATCTGCGCCGCGTCCGCGCCAAACTTCATCATTTGGCGTTTCAACTGCGTAATCTCGGGGTGTCGTTTCGCCGTTAGCGGCTCCAAGGCGTTGCCCATCACCGCACACATGGCGTCGATATCCTGCTCGCGAATCCCCCGCAGCAACGCATCAATGTCCGGGTGCTCCAAATCATCGTAGCGAATCCGCTGCAAAATACTGGGCGTCGACACACTCACCTTGGGCTTGGCTAAGACCACCCAAGCCGCCGGTAATTTTGATAACGGCGTAATCCGTTCGCCACGACCGCGCACGTGGGCCGTCCGGCCGTACACGCAGTACGGCACGTCCGAATCGATCTGCAGGCCTAGCTTAGCCAGTTCCTGCCACGACAATCCCAAGTTCCAGAGCTGATTTAGCCCCCGTAAAACGGCGGCCGCGTCGGAGGACCCGCCGCCCAGTCCGGCCGCGACCGGAATATTTTTCTTAATCCGAATGTTGACCCCCTGCTTGACCCGAAATTGGGTTTGCAGCAAGTGGGCCGCTTGAAAGGCCAAGTTACGCTGATCGTTGGGTAAAAACCCGCTATCCGATGCCACACGGATTCGTTTATGGTGGGTCAACGTCTGGATTTCGACGTAGTCCGCCAGATCGACCGACGTCATCACCATGTTCCACTCCTCCATGCCATCCTGATGATGGTATGGGGTATCGAGCCCGAGGTTTATCTTGGCCGGTGCCTTTTCAATCAGTTGCATGAGCTCACCTGAATTCCCTGGTAGGCTTACCGCCCTACCGTTGTTCTGAATGTAATTAAGCCCATTATACTATGGAAAAGTGCAAAATAAAAAGGCCTTATCCGGCCCAATTATTATTCATCAAAGTCGACTTCGATGTTTTTGGTTAAAATATCGGTATAGCTATAAGAAACGCGCTCGAATGAATTTTCGTTCTGGTCAAGATCTACCACGAAAACGGCCGGGTAGGTCTCTCGGAGAATTCCATGCCGTTCGGTTGTTTTCTTTCGACCGGCTTGAGCGATGACCATCAATTTTTCGCCAATACGCCCATCCAGTTTGTTCTTAATGTTCGCTAAACTTGTTGGCATGCACTTCACCTCTGTGAAACATGATACCATAGTTTCACAAGAAATGCAAATTATACCACAACCGGTCCGCAAGCGCAAGAATTAGCCAATGGTAAGGGTTACATTAAGCCTTCAGCGTGAAAAGCATTCACTAATTCAATAAAATTCAGCAACGTTAAGCGTTCCGGCCGCAGTTGCCGGGAAATGTCGACCTTATCCAGGACGGTTTCGATTCGTTCCCGGACCTCCGGCTGCTTCCCAAAAATCCCCTGCAGGTTGTTCCACAACGACTTCCGGCGGTGCGCGAAACACCCCTTTACGAACCCGTATAACGCCTGATCGCTGTACGGTTCGACGGGTAAGGCCTCACGCGGCGTTAAGCGAATAATCGCCGAATCCACGTTGGGTTGCGGGATAAACGCGGTCCGGGGCACGTTAAAGGCCACCTCGACGTGGGCCCGGTACTGCATGACCACGGATAACGATCCGTAGGCCTTGGTTCCGGGGACCGCCACTAGCCGGTCGGCCACCTCGGCCTGCATCATCACCACAATTTGGTCGAAGGTCACGTTACTTTGTAGGACCCCCATCAGAATCGGCGTCGTGATGTAATACGGTAAGTTCGCCACCAGCTTAATGGGGTGACCCGCTTCAAATTCATTTTCGATGACCTCGGGCAGGTTGGCCTTTAGAATATCTTGATTGATGATTTTCACGTTATCGTAAGGCATCAAGGTATCGTCGAGGACCGGCAATAGGTTTTCGTCGATTTCAAAGGCCACAACACGGCGGGCTTTGCGCGCCAACTGTTCGGTCAACGCCCCAATCCCGGGGCCGATTTCGATCACGTTATCGTCGGCCGTCACGTCGGCCGCACTGACGATATTTCGTAAAATATTCAGGTCCGACAAGAAGTTCTGCCCTAGACTCTTCTTAGCCACCAACCGGTAGCGGTTCAGGATGGCCTTTGTCCGGGCCGGGGAGCCAATTTCTGGCACGTCGTTATTCATGGAATTCCTCCTTCGATGTTGCGTTCATCTGCCTGATGGCTTGCGCAAAGGTCGCCGGTTGGATACCAAACATCCGTAACCGTTTTTCCAGCTGCTTGCCGTTGACGTAGCCAATCTGTAACAGTTCACCCAATTGTTCACGCCGGCGCTTGGCCCCCGCGCCCCCGATCAAGCCCGCCGCCATCAAATCGGCATGGGTGATCAGTTCCGGAGCGGCGTCGGTTTCGGTGTACACGTGATTCAGCGCCGCCCGAATGGCATCTGGTGTGGCGTGTTCCACGCCCAGTGAACCGCCCGCCTTATCCGGTCGGCCTTCCTTTTTCGGCAGGAAGGCATGTTTGGCGTTAGGCACGGCTTCGGCGACGATCTTGCGAATCTTCTCACCGGAAAAGTCCGGGTCGGTAAAAATGATGACGCCGCGCTGGTCCGCCAACTTTTCAATCAAGGCCAGCGTGTCCTCGTCGATCGCGGACCCCCGGGTTTCGATGGTGTCGGCGTTAACCGCCCGGTTGATGGCTTTGGTATCGTCCTTACCTTCGACCACCAGCACTTCTTTAAACTTCTTCAATGTGGTAAAACTCCTCTGCGTTGTGGTAAGTGGCCGCCGCAATCTCGTCCGGCGTGGTGTCGCGTTCCTTGGCGATGGCCTCGACCGTGTAACGGGTAAAGCCCGGCTCGTTCTGTTCACCCCGGTGCGGTTCCGGGGTCAGGTACGGCGCGTCGGTCTCGACCATCATCACGTCGAGTGGTGTGGCCCGGACGGAATCGTGCACCTCGTGGGCGTTCTTGAAGCTCGCCACCCCGGAATAGGAGATGTGCATCCCCAGGTCCAGGAACTTCTTCAACCATTCGGGATCACCGTTAAAGCTGTGCATCACCCCACCAATGTCTTGAATCCCGGCTTCCTTAATGATGCGGTAGGTGTCGTCGAAGGCGTCACGGTTATGGACCACGATGGGTTTGCCGACTTCCTTAGCAATCGCAATCTGGCGGGCAAAGACCTTACGTTGGGTGTCCTGGGGTGAGGTATCCCAATGATAGTCCAACCCGATTTCACCAAGGGCGCGCACGCGGTCATCGGCCAACTGGATTTCCAGTTCGGCCTCTTTTTCCGGCGTGTAGTTCTTAGAGTCTTCGGGGTGCCAGCCCACCGCGGCCACCAATTCGGGATACTGGTGGGCTAACTTGATGGCGTCGGTGTTGAGTTGGGTGTTGGACCCGACGATGGTCATCTTGGTGACGCCCAACTCGGCGGCGCGCTTGAGGTACTTGGGCACGTCGGTGATAAATTCTTCACTGTTTAAATGGGTATGTGAATCATAGATTTGCATGGATACTCTCCTTTGCATGAAATGTTCGTGAAACGCTGGCATAGCCTTACCAAAGTCGTGGAAACGTTATGACATGAACACATAGCAAAAAACATTATATTCGTCGCGACAGTCACTGCCTTACTAATTAATCTAGCGGAACTCAGTAAGGTAGCCCTACCGCCATCACATCAATTATCGATTGAATCTACCAGTGTACAGCCTGGAGGCGAGCAGGGGCTCAGCCAGCGAAATTATCCTTAGTCGACGTTTCTTGTCGGCTTAGGATAAGGCCGAGTTTGAAGACCCGCGGTTTTTGCGGGGCTTCAAATCGTGCCCGCAGGCGGTCCAAATGTTCACCTTGAGCGCCGGAGGGCGAACAACCCTATCTAACACTCAAAAAACGCGGGCCGGCGTCTTTCGATTCGCCGCCCGCGTTTGCTTGACGTTATTCGACTGATGACCCGTTGACTAAGTTTTGCGGCACGATTGCCAGTTGAACCTTGCCGTCGTGTTCGGCCGACAGCAACATCCCCTGGCTAACCTGCCCGCGCATCTTCCGCGGTTTCAAGTTGGCCACGATGATGACCTTCTTGCCCACTAACGATTGTGGTTCCGGATACCATTGCGCGATTCCGGACAAAATCTGCCGTAAGCCCTGGTCCCCCGCGTCTAACTGGAACTTCAGAAGCTTATCGGCCCCTTCGACGTGGTCGACCGCCTTGATTTCCGCAACCCGTAGTTCGATCTTTTCGAACTTATCGAAGCGGATTTCCGGCTTGTTTAAGGTCAGCTCAGTGTCGCCACCGGTTGCCTGTTCCTGCTGTTTCGCCTTAGCGGCCATGGCGGCCCGGCCCTTGGTCTTTTCCGACTTGGTCATTTGGCCTTGGATAAAGTCGACTTCTTCTTCAGCGTCTAAGCGAGGGAAGATCGGCGTCCCCTTAGCCACGACCTGCTTGCCGGCTGGTAAGTCAGCCAGTTGCAAGTTTTCCAAAGCTAACGTGGCCGGGTCTAAGCCCAATTGTGCGAAGATTTCCTTCGGCGCGTGGGTCATGACCGGACTGATCAACGTAGCGATGACCCGTAAACTAGCGGCCAAATGGGCCATGACGGCGGCTAATTGAGCCGCTGCGGCATCATCCTTGGCTAACTTCCAAGGTTCCGTCTCGTCGATGTACTTGTTGGTCCGGGCCACTAACTTCCAGATTTCGGCTAGGGCGTCGGCAAAGTGCATCTGATCCATTAATTCATGATACGTCTTGATGACGTCGGCGGCCGTTTGTTCTAAGTCCGCATCAAATTCGGTCACGCCCGCCTTAAATTCAGGTAGCTTACCGTCTTCGTACTTGTTGATCATGGCCACGGTCCGGTTCAACAGGTTCCCCAGGTCGTTGGCTAAGTCGTAGTTCAACCGGTTCACGAAGTCTTCCGGCGTGAAGTTCCCGTCGTTACCGTAAGGCATCGCGCGCATCAGGTAGTACCGCACGGCATCGAGGCCGTACCGGTCGACCAGCGTTTCGGGGTAGATCACGTTCCCGGTGGACTTGCTCATCTTGCTGTCCTTCATCAATAACCAGCCGTGCGCGAAAAGTTCCTTGGGCGGCTTGATGCCTAAGGCGTGCAGGACGATTGGCCAGTAGATGGAGTGGAACCGCACGATTTCTTTGCCGACCATTTGGACGTCGGCCGGCCAGAACTTCTTGAACAAGCTTTCGTCGTCACTGGTGTAGCCTAACGCGGTGATATAGTTGAGCAACGCGTCGATCCACACGTAAACCACGTGCTTGGGGTTACTCTTGACCGGCACGCCCCAACTAAAGGTGGTCCGGGAAACGGCGAGATCTTCCAGACCCGGCTTGATGAAGTTGTTGACCATTTCGGTCATCCGGGATTCCGGTTGGATGAAGTGCGGGTTCTGGTGGTAAAAGTCTAACAACCAGTCGGCGTACTTACTCATCTTGAAGAAGTAGGATTGTTCCTTGACCAGCGAAACTTCGTGACCGGACGGGGCCTTCCCGCCGATCACCTTGCCGTTGTCGTCGTGGTAGACTTCGGCCAGTTGGGTTTCGGTAAAGTATTCTTCGTCGTCTTCGGAGTACCAGCCTTCGTATTCGCCCAGGTAAATGTCGCCCTGCTTTAACAGGCGTTCGAAAATTTCCTGCACGGCGGCCACGTGTTCGGCGTCGGTAGTCCGGATAAACTTATCGTTAGAGATCTCCAACGTCTTCCAGAGCTGCTTGATTTGCGCAGCCATCCCGTCGACGTATTCTTGGGGCGTCTTGCCTTGCGATTGGGCCTTGTCTTCAATTTTCAGACCATGTTCGTCGGTCCCCGTCAGGAAAAAGACGTCGTAACCGTCGCTACGCTTGTAACGAGCGACCGTATCACAGGCAATCGTGGTGTAGGAGTTCCCAATGTGTAACCGGCCGGATGGGTAATAAATCGGCGTGGTGATGTAAAAAGTGGGTTTGGTTTCTGCCATAAAATAAAGCCTTCCTTTACTGCAACCTATTTCCGTAAAAATTCGGGTTAGATTTCGCTTAAATTCTCATTTAGTATAGCATAATCCCCGGTCAAGCCATAGCTGGGGCCGGGGATTTCTTAACGGGATGACCTTAAAACAGGTCCAATTGCTGTGGGGCCAAATTGGTCCAGTGTAAGTGTAAAATTTCCTTCAGCCGTAACGCGTTCGGCGCGGCGTCTCTGCCAGAGTTGTTGTTAAAAATCACACTGACATTTTGGGCCTGCATGGCCAACTGCCGGACCAGCGTCGCAATCGACTGCAATTCGTCTTCGCTGTACTTATACAACGTCCGCGTCTTGCGCCAATTAGCGCCCTGGTTGAACCAGCCCTGCGCGTTACGCCCGTGTAGCCGCACCACTGCTAGCTCCGGCGTGGTCACCGTAGCCACCAACGGAATCCCATCATTTAAGTTATGGGGTTCGTCGGTCACCACGTTCGTCAGTTTAAGTGATTGCAAATACGCCATCACGTCGGTGGTCAATCCCGGCGTGGCAAACCAGCTGGGACTACGAAATTCCACGGCCAGTGGCAAATTGCCTAACGCTAGGCGGACCTGTCGCAGGTACTCGATATTGGCCGTCGTACGGTTAAAGTACGGCGGAAACTGCAACAGAATTGTCTGTAATTTCTGCTTGGCGACCAGCGGCGCCACCATCTCGCGGTAGTGTGCAAAGGTAGTTTGCACTTCTTCGGCGGTCACCGGGTGTTGACGCTGGCCGTGCGTGGTCATGACCTGGTTAGCCTTCAAGATAAATTGAAAGCCGTCCGGAACCGTGGCCTGCCAATTAGCGACCGTGCTGGTCCGGGGAATCCCGTAAAACGGGGTGTCCAGTTCGACCAAGGGCAAGTTTCCTGCATATTCGGTGAGGGTCACCGGCCGGTCTTCCCCCCCAATCAAGGCGGGATGTTCCGTCCAGGTCGTTAAACCGATACTAATCATTGTTCGCCCTCCAATCGTAGGTTTCCTAGATTTTTCCTCCAAACTAGATCCTGACTAAAACCCGTCCTAAAACTCAACCGCTAATCAGAACAACTATTCAGGGCCGCTTAACCAAAAATCCATTTGAGTTACCCGATCAGTGTGAGCTGGAGGGCCAGGCAGAAATGGGATCAGGGGTGAAATTTGACTTGGCCGGTGTTTTTTACCGGCCTAGACAAAGGTCGGTCTTCAAGACCCGAGCTTTGGGGCTTGAAGCCGTGCCCACCCCGCTCCAGCTCGTTTCTGTCTGGCCCGGAAGCGCTAAACTCAACAAACTTATCTTTTAAGATAGACTCTAGCCTACTTAAATTTCTCAAACTGCTTGATCAACGCAGATTCCGACTCATCGAGATGGCCTTTAAGCTGGCCAATCAAGCGGCGTCCCGCCATCCGGTCGTTGTACCGAATTCCCGTCACACATAAATCAATCAGGACGAACAGGATCACCACCAGGCCAGCCTTTTGCCGCGTGAACCCCACGTTAAATAGGGGCACCACGCCTTGACTAAATCCTAGTTGTAAAATCCCGTAAATCACTAACGTATCGGGGAGTAGTTGGAGAACGCTCAGCCAGCGTAACCGTTGCACCAGCTTCCGCAGTTGGGTCATAATCTCTGTGCGACTCATCGACTCACCTTCAAACTTGAAGCTCCGTAAAGAACTGGGTCGCATCGGCCTGAACCATGTCGATGGGCATTCCCAGTTCCAGCTTCTCTTGATTGATCACCACGACGGGTGCCTGAGCATTGCGGTAGTCCAGGAGTCCGGCAAACGGATAAACCCGCATGGAGGTCCCCACGATGACGACCAGATCGGCCGCCCCCATGGCCGCCACGGCCCGTTGGACGTTGAGGGTGTTCAACCCCTCATCGTATAAGACCACGTCCGGCCGTAACCAGCCACCGTCAACGTCGTGGTGCGGATCTTTAAGGTAGTCGTGCCAATCGACGGTCGCCCCACAGACCTGACAATACACGTTGTACAGGTTCCCGTGAAATTCTACCAGGTGCTGACAGCCCGCCTCGCGGTACAAATTATCAATATTTTGGGTGATCACCGTCGCACGGTTCTGCTGCGTCAGCGCCGCTTGCTTTTGGTGAATCACGTTGGGTTGTGCCTCCGGATAATACAAATTCTGTTTGACGTAGTCGTAAAAGGTGTCGGGTTCCTGAGCCAAGCACTGGTGACTCAGGTAATATTCCGCGTTCCGGTGACCGGTATATAACCCGTTTTTCGACCGGTAATCCGGAATCCCCGACGGCGTCGAGACGCCCGCCCCCGTCAAGAAGACGATGTGGGTCGCGTCATCAAATAGCTTTTGTAAGCGTGCTTCCATCGAATACATCCCCCTTACTCAAACCCGTTACCGTAAAATATACGGCATCTTCAATAACTTAAATAAGTCCTCGACGGTCATGTCGTAGATTTTGGTGTAATAATCCGGCGTGTCCTCGCTCGGCTTGGGTGCCGACAACACGAAGGCGTTCTGGTTGTCCGCCCGGTTAAAGCCGACGTACGCCCGCCGTTGCGTGGTCTTGTCGTGCATATCGGAGTGGTAGAGTTCAAACATCTGCCGTACCTGCAAACTTAATTGCCGCTTAGACACCACACTGGTCAGCGTGGTGAATTCGGTGTTGTGCAGGGCCGGTAAGTGCCAGGCTTCCAACTGTTCATCGAAGGCCTTGAACAACTTGACCACGTTGCGCCGGAAGGTAAATGGCGACGTGACCGGTTTAGCCATGATCAACGCGTACAACTTTTGAGCGGCCGCCAAACTGATCGGGTAATCCTGCTTAAACTGCTTTAAAATATCGTCGTGCCCGTCACCGAAGAAGACCAATGCGTCGAGAAGCGTCAGGGTCCGCAACGTCATTTCGTCGTCGACCGGCGTGGGTTCCGGCTTAATCGTGGCCTGAACGCCCTTAAGGTACAGGTCTTCGATGGCCGGCGTAATCAGATTGTGCTTGCGTTGTTCGCTAACGACCACCACGTGACTGACGATGTCGTAGAGTTCGGTCCCCATGATCATCAGCTGTTCGTCGAGTTGATCGTTGCCCGTGGTCAACGAGAAGAAGACCTGTGGGAAGCCGGAGAGAATCATCAACAGGTGTAAGAGTTCGTGAGACGCCGTGTAGTTAGGCGCCGTTAAGTCCGCCACCTGAATTTGAATATTCTTGCCGTCTTGAACCTGTTGGGCTTGGTCGTGCCGTACGTAACCGGCCTGGAGTTGACCGATAAACTGAACCTCCACCTTACCGGGATAGATCTCGTTAACTTTATTGATTAAATCTTGAACTTCTGGCGAAATTTGAACGTCTTTTGCTTCCATAATTAAGTTAGTCACCCGTTTTCTTTGAATTTACCTGCCGAACCGCCCGTAACGCGGATCGGGCCTGCGCGGTGGTGGGTTGCGTCGCCGTTAAGCGCTGAACCACCGCCGGCACCTCGGCGGGCGTGGCGCCCACCGAAAGCGCTAAGGATTTAAGTTGTAAATGCATGTGCCCCTGTTGGATGCCGTCCGTGACTAGAGCGCGTAAGGCGGCCAAATTTTGGGCCAACCCCACAGCGACCGTCAAGCGCATCAGGTGCCGCGCATCGGTCACGTGAGCCAACTGCTGGTTAATCGCCACCAACGGAAAGACCCGCGTGGCGCCCCCCACGAAGCCCAGGGCCAGGGGCAGGGTTAATTCCCCGTGTAACGTTTGCCCGTCGAGCCACCACCGACTCAACCCGCGGTAATGACCATCGCGACTCGCGTAGACGTGCGCACCGCTTTCCACGGCGCGCCAATCGTTGCCCATCGCCAGCACCACGGCATCGATACCGTTCATGATGCCCTTGTTGTGCGTCGCCGCACGGTAGGGGTCGACCTGGGCAAAGTCACTGGCGGCGCATAGCCGTTGGGCCACGGTCAACCCCTCGAGCGTTTTAGTCTTGAGGTTAGCGACGGGCACCGCACACCGCGCCGTTGCTAGACTATGCGTGGCGTAGTTACTTAAAATACTCATTAAAATATCCGTGGCGTGGTGGGACCGTAAATAGTGGGCCACGGCCTCGGCCATGGTATTGACCAGGTTAGCCCCCATGGCCTCCCCCACGTCGATAAACAGGTCGAGTGACACCCAATCCGGCGGTAATACCCGCACCCGAATCGACCGGGCACCACCCCCGTGCGTCACTAATGACGGGTGGGCCGCGTCGGCCACCGCCAATAACTCGGCCTGGTGGTTTAAAATCCAGCCCTTCAGTTCGGCCGGATCGGTCACCTTTTGACAAACAATCTGGCCCATCAATTCACGCTGAGTCACCTGCGTCGTGATGCCTTGCTGGCCATCATCGAGCATTCGGCCCCCGTTACTAGCCGCCGCGATCACCGAGGGCTCCTCGGTGACCATGGGGACCGCCACGGTCTGGCCGTCGACGTGCAGGTTCACCGCCACGCCCTCCGGTAATCCGTAGGTGGTCAGGTAGTTTTCAATCAGTTCTTCGTCGGTCGCTTGGCGTTTCTGCGCCACCGTGGCCAGCTGACTCAGCGTTAAGTGACTCGCTTGGGCCAGTTGGTCGCGCCGCTGCCCGTAAGGCAAGCGGTAAAAGGGAACGGTCATGTTGGGCCTCCTAACGTTGACTAAGGTACTCGGAAATGATGCCCTCACGCACACCGCTTTCGGAAAAGACCACGCGATCGGAATCTAACATCTGTAGGAGCGTCACCAGCGGTAACATACCGCCTAGAATAATGTCGGCGCGTTCCGGTTCGAGACCAGAAATGCGTTTACGTTCCTTTAAAGACACCCGAATCAAGCGTTCGAAGGTCCGCATCACTTGGTCGGTGGTCAGGCGGTACCCGTGGATGTTTTCCACGTGCAGAATCTTTTGCTGCTGCCGGTTCATCCGGGCCAGCGTCCGGTTCGCCCCACCCAACAACACCAGCGGAAGATGTTTGGCGTCGTTCAACCACCAAATATCTCGCAGGCGTTCGCGTAAAAAGACCTGGGCGGAAAAGAGATCGACGGCCGTGACCCGGTCGTCTAGACGAAACTGTTCGGAGAGGTTGACCGCGCCAAACGGCACGCTGATCAGGTTAGCATCCCGGCCGTCCTTCACGTGCACCAGCTCGCAACTGGCCCCCCCGGTGTCGAGCAATAAACAGTCCTTGACCTTCAGCCGGTTGACCGCGCCCAAATAATCGTAATAGGCTTCCTGATCGCCGGAGAGCACCTCCAAGTCGATGTGGGTCGCCGCTTTGACCTGTGACAGAAAATCAGCACGGTTGCGGGCCTGCCGCACAGCCGCCGTGGCAATGCCCCGGACAATCAGGTTGGGCAGGTGCTCGTAATACGGCCGAAACGACCGCAGCGCCGAGATGGTCCGCGCCATCGCCTTGGGCTGTAAAATCTTTTCCGGGCCCATCCCTTCGGACAGGCGGCTATCGACCTTGACCCGGTTCACTTCCCGGTAAGTGCCATCATTGCGCAATTCATTGACCGCTAAGCGCACCGAATTCGACCCTAAATCCACAATCGCTAAATTCTGCATGGTCAGTCCCCCGTTTTTTAACCGAAGTAGTCGATTCCAACGGCGTGCCGGACTTCACGTAGCGTCTGGGCCGCCACTTGGTTGGCCTTTTCACTACCTTGTTTCAGGATGTCGTAAACGCCGGCGGGATCGGCCGCAAAGTGTTCGCGCCGTTCCCGAATCGGCTTTAGTTCGGCCTGCAACACGTCGTTTAGATACCGTTTAATTTTAACATCCCCTAAGCCACCGTGCTGGTATTGTGCCTTCAAGTCGGCGACTTTAGCCTTGTCATCGGCAAAAATGTCCAGGTAGGTGAAGACCGTGTTGCCTTCAATGTGACCGGGATCTTCCACGTGGATGTGTTCGGGATCGGTGTACATCGACATGACCTTCTTTTGAATCGTGTCGGCGTCGTCGCCCAAGTAAATGGCGTTGTTTAATGACTTACTCATCTTGGCGTTCCCGTCTAAACCGGGAATTCGGCCGAGGCCCTTAGCTGGGAAGTAGCCTTCAGGTTCCACCAGGATTTCTTGACCGTAAACGTTGTTGAAGCTCCGCACGATTTCACGCGTTTGTTCTAGCATCGGTTCTTGGTCATCACCAACGGGTACCGTGTCGGCCTTAAACGCCGTGATGTCGGCGGCTTGGCTGACCGGGTAGATGAAGAACCCCGCGGGCACACTTTCCCCAAAGGCCTTTTGCTTAATTTCGGTCTTAACGGTTGGATTCCGGTTTAACCGGGCAACGGAGACCAGGTTCAGGTAAGTCATGGTCAATTCGCTTAACGCTGGAATCTGCGATTGCACCAGAATCGTCGACTTGGCTGGGTCAATGCCCACGGCCAAATAGTCGAGTGCCACTTGTAATAAGCTATGGCGAATCTTTTCGGGATCACGCGCGTTATCGGTCAGCGCCTGGGTGTCGGCAATCATGATGAAGGTGTCGTAATCCCCGGTGTTTTGGAGCATCACCCGGTTTTTCAGGGAGCCAACGTAATGGCCGATGTGGAGCTTACCAGTGGGGCGATCGCCCGTTAAAATCACGTGTTTGTTTGTCATGAGAATCTTCCTTTCTACTAAAAAGCGCCCCATTGACGACTGTCAATAGGACGCTTGTGCGCGGTACCACCTAACTTGTGACCACTTGGGATCACCACTTTCAGCCGTTAACGGGGCCACCGCGAGTTCATCGTCGTTTAAACCGTCTCGACCCACTTCGACCGTGACACCGTTGCAGCAAATCGGCGTCTCTCTGAGATTAGTCTACTCCATCGAAACTCATGCCTACAGTTTAGTGGATTTGGGGGCGAAAGTAAACCGAAATCATGACGGAAATCTTAGCAGACTAAACTGGCGTCTTAGTTAGGAAGAAGCTGGTCGCTCTCCGCCGCAATTGATTTAATATGACAATCGTCATTAACTACTACCACAGACGATGTTGCTGATTTCACACCGGTAAAGATGTCCGTTACCTAACTGTTTCCCAGAATGTAATTATCCTCATTAGCCACGGTCATCCATTTAATTACACATTTAGTTAAACCCCATCCGAGAGTTACCGTTACTGCTAGGGTCTGTCTTAAAACTCTAGCACAGATTTAAATGGCCATTCTTTACCTCTCAGTTGAAAAAGGATCTGATTTAGTCGTCGTTATAACCCGTGTAAGCTGGAGGGCCAGTCAGAAATGGGCTCAGGGGTGAAATTTGTGTTGGTCGGTGTTTTTTACCGACCTAGACAAAGGTCGGTCTTCAAGACCTGGTTTGTGGGCTTGAAGCCGTGCCCACCCCGTTCCAGCCCATTTCTGACTGACCCGGAAGCGTTTAATCCGCCAAGCTAATCTCTTAAAGTCCCCACAATTTCACCAACGGTCTTTGATTGACAGCGCCCCAAAATGTGACTAAACTTGTTAAGCAATTTAGCCAATTCTAATGAAGGAGGCGGTCATCTTGACCACCAGCGAACAAGCCAACGAGCAACACCGCGTGGACGACGTGGTTCAACAAATCGGCACCCGTATCGACCGCACCACGAGCGAGTATAATGACGCCCACAAAGAGTTGCGCAACGTGTTAAAAAACTATACCGAAAACACGTCGGTCAACTGGTTTGAAGTCGATGACCGAATCGAAACCAGTGCCGAACTCCAGCAACAACGGGCCCTGGTTTCCCGTTTAACCGAAAACCAAAATATCATTCAAGATCAGTTAACCACCTTTCAAGAACTCAAAAAGTCGCCCTACTTTGGGCGCATCGACATTCAAGATCCCGATGAACCGACACCCGAATCACTGTATATCGGAACAGCGTCGTTCGTTGACGATGACGAGAACTTCTTAGTCTATGACTGGCGTGCCCCCATCTCTAGTATCTACTACAACGGGGTCCTGGGTCAGGTAGCCTACGACACGCCGGCCGGTCAGCAACAAACCGACCTCCTCAAAAAACGTCAATTTCTCATTCAAGACAGCCAAATCCAAAGTATGTTCGACACCAACGAAACCGTGGGCGACGAAATGCTCCAACACGTCTTGGGCGAACAAAACGACGCGACCATGCAAAACATCGTGGCCACCATTCAGCGTGAACAAAACGACATCATCCGCGACGTCCACAGCGACTTGCTGGTGGTTCAAGGCGTCGCCGGCTCCGGGAAGACCTCCGCAATTTTACAACGCATCGCTTTTCTGTTGTACCACAGCCGCCGCGACCTTGAGGCCGACCAAATCGTGTTGTTCTCCCCCAACCGCCTGTTCAGTCACTACATTAGTGACGTCTTACCCAGCCTCGGGGAACGGAACATGCGCCAGGTAACCCTGGCCGAGTTTTTGACCCAACGGTTCCAGGGGCTCAAGGTCCAGACCCAGTTCGAACGGTACGAAAGCGACCAACAACACCCCGTTCATCTGGCCCTACGCAACTTTCAGGAAAGCGCGGCGATGATGAGTGCCGTGGCCGATTACTGTAAAAAATGTCCGGCCAACGACCTACAATTCACCGACATTCGCTTCAACGGCCGGGTCTTCTTCGATCACCAGGAGATTCGCGACATCTACCGCCAGTTTCCGGTGGGCTTACCCGCGGCGGAACGGTTCTTAAAGACCAAGAACGTTCTCGAAAAACGGCTCCGCAAACAAATTGCTGAGGAAGCCAAAGCCGACTGGGTCCGCGACACCATCGACCAACTCAGCGACGAAGACTATCACAACCTGCTGGGGGCCAAGCACCTCGGCCAATTTGAACAACTCGACGACGAGATCGACTTCATTGCCCGGCAAATCGTGCGCCGCCGCTTACGGCAGGTCGACGACGCCATCTACAACGGGTACTTTTTGGACGTTTACAGCCAATACACCGCCTTTCTAAAGCAGTGTCCCTTACCGGCTGACGTGACGGCCGACCAGTGGCAGGCCGTCATCGACCGTTACCAACACGACATCGAATTCCACCGGTTGGCGTTGACCGATGCCGCCCCGCTACTTTACCTACGCGACCTCTTGATCGGTGGCGGGATGAATCACCAGATGCAGCACCTGTTCGTCGACGAAATGCAGGACTATTCGATTGCTCAGTTAATTTACCTGCAACACGCCTTTCCTCGCGCTAAACTCACGCTTCTGGGCGACAGCGAACAGGCCCTCTTCAAGGCCGTTGAGTCACCCGAGTCCATCTTGAAGAAGTTAGGCGCGGCCTTACACGCCAAGCGTTCACGTTTGATCACCCTGCGGCGCTCGTACCGGTCAACGCTCCCCATCACCACCTTTGCCAAGGCGCTTCTGCCCGATGGCGACCAGATTGAGGCCTTCAACCGACCAGGGGATCTGCCCAAGGTCGTGATCCGCTACGACGACGCGTCAGCGTTTAAGGCCCTGACCCACGAAGTCCAAACGGAGCTGGCGACTAGTGGGACCGTGGCGATCCTCACCAAGAACACCGCCGAAGCTAAGTACGTTTACCAGGAACTGCACGCCACCGTTGACCTGACCCGGTTAACCGATACCGACCGGTCATTGCCCAAGGGCGTGGTGGTCTTGCCGATTTACCTGGCCAAAGGACTGGAATTTGACAGCGTGATCGCCTATAACGTTTCGGCGGAAAATTATCCGGATCAACAATTGACCGGCACGCTCTACACGATTGCCTCTAGGGCCATGCACCACCTGACCCTGTTGAGCATCGGGCCGGTATCGCCACTCATCGCCTCCGAGAATATTCCGCAAAGCGATCTACAAATTGAACACGAACTCTTAAACTAGCTGATTATTTAATCCATACTAGGTCCCATCAAAACAGAGTCCCCCAAGTTAACGACTTGGTGGACTCTGTTTTTTTAGCTACTCACTAAGTTTAGGGACGTTTTCACCCTTGGACAGCTCTAACGCCAACCGTAAGTTCAAGCTGTTTTGGGGTTGCTTCACCGAAATTCCTAGCAATTTTTCGCACTGCTTAATCCGGTATTTAATGGTGTTGCGGTGCAGATACAAGGTATTTGCCGTCTTGGTGATCTCGCAATTATAATCCAGATAATATTGCAAGGTCTTCCGGAGATCCACGGTCGCCGTATCTTCCGGATAGGCCAACTCACCCAAGATTTTCTCACAGAAGTAGTGAATATCTTCCTCGTCGGTTCCCTCAAATAACCCGATTAACCCCTTGGGCCGGTAGTAGTTGATCGTTTCGATCTCGGTGCGCTGCTTAATCTCCGTCAAGGCCGATTTGGCCTCGATGTAGGAATTAGAGATATCTTCGATGGTTTCACACGCATTCCCAAACGAGAAACTCAAGCGAATACCTAAGGCGTCCTCCAATTCCTTAACCAGATTCGTCAGCGTCCGTTCCAAATCGGGTTCTTCCGATTGAAACAGTAACGCGATGTCGTTACTATTCTTGACCTTAAAGACTACGACGTCTCGAATCTTCAACGGCAACTGATCTTGCATCCAGTTGTTCGCGATTTGCGATTCATCCTTGCGGTAAAAGACCTGGTTTTGGCTCTGCTCGTCGGGCACGCAATAGACTAAGGCAATCCGGTAATGGTTACTCTGGACCAACCCGTAGTTGCTGCCCAAATCAACCCAGTTACGGTGCTCTTCCGTTTGTAGGCTCTTGGCTTCGACCAATTGTGATAAGAAGTCACTCTTTAACAGGTCAAAGAAGTCTTGGACCTTGTGGTTCTTATACAGAATAAACATCAGCGTCAACACCGCCTGCTCAATGGCAAACTCCGAGATGGGATACGGGATCTGTTCCGGGCGCAAGATCAACAGGTAGTACGGAAAATTATCGATGACGTTGACCGGATAACCCAAAACTTGCAACTTCTCACCGTTGATGTTGTTAATCACCAGGTTCGCCTTGCCTTCACTGATGCGGCGGTAGTTCTGCGCGGATAACTGTTCCGCGTAGAACGAAGCCGGGTAACTGGACCCCGAGAAGTACTGCGAGTTTCCAATGACCTTATGCCAGGGGTTCAACAGAATCACCGGGGCGTTAATAATTTTCCCGAGTTCCGCAATGAAGCGCCCGTTGCTCACGTCGTGCATCAATAAACTCGAAAACTTTTTTTGAATGTCCAACGCGTAGGTCAGTTGTTCCGTCTTGGTATCCCACAGGTAACTCTGCATACGGTAGAGCAGCCCCCCCAGTGGTTGGGTGCTGGGAATCTTAATCAACGGAATATTCAGTTCCGTGGCGTACGCCACCACTGCCGGATCAATATCTTCAATGAACCGCCCCACCTTAATCCCCAAAGCGGCGACTTTTTTCGTCACTAAAGAAGCTAAAAACGGCTTTAACTGTTGCTGGTCATCCTTAAAGATCATGGCCGTGGTCAGGATGATGACGTTCTCGGGAATGAAGCCCGCGATGTCCGGCGTTTCCGTAATTTCAACACTCTCGACGGGCCGGTCAAGGTCCCGATGGGTGGATAAAACCTCCAGGTCCGAAAACCGAGGTAATTTCAATAAATCATTTAAGCTACTCACGCTGTGACCCCCTTCATTTTGTGTTAGCGCTTTCAATTAACGATTTAACCATATTTGGTCAAAATAAACAAACTTGTTTTTTTTATGGTGCAGAACACGCAATGAAATTCTCTTAAATCTCCTTATAATTGGTCTTGTAAGCGTTTACATATGAAAGATTTTTGGAGGGTCTATTATGGACAAAGTCACAGAAAAAACGGGCATGGCCTATTGGAAAAAAATCGTTATTCTCCTGTGCGCGGGGTGGATTACCATCTGGATCTACCGGTCAGCATTAGCACCGGTCTACCCGCAAATTCGGTCTTCATTAGGTGGCGGCGTCTCCGACACGGCCCTAGGATCGATTTCTAGTTTTTATTTCTTAGGTTACGTTATTATGCAAATTCCGGCGGGGTTCTTAGTCGATAAGATTGGGAAAAAACGGGTCCTAATCCCCGGATTTCTCTTATTCGCCGTCGCCGCTCTCGTGGTGGCTCTCTCCCACTCCATTCAAATGATCTACGTGGGGAGTCTGCTAGCCGGGTTAGGTTGTGGGTCCTTCTACGGCTCCGCCTACTCGTTGACGGCCCAAAACATTCCGGCCGACAAGAAGAGCTTCTCCACGGCCATCGTAAACAGTGGGTCCGCCGTGGGGTCTGGACTCGGGATGATTTTATCTAGTTTCTTGGTTGCCCAGCAGGGAATGCCGTGGCAAACCATGATGTACATTGCCGTCGTCATGATTATCTGCATGGTCATCGCGTTCCAAGCCATTATTCGGAGTCACAAAGACGACGTCGCCGCCCTGGCCGCACAACCAACGGCAGCCGAAATCAAGGCCGACACGCCCAAGGTTAAAGAAAAAGTGTCTATCGGGACCCTCTTTGCCCCGAAGATGCTGTTCTCCTACATTCTCTACTTCGCCACCTGCTACGCCTACTACATGATTGTGACCTGGCTGCCGAACTTCTTGGCCACGGAACGGGGCTTCCACGGCGCCGCCATCGGTTTTTCATCATCCCTGGTTGCCTTTGCCTCCATTCCCGGCGCCCTTTTCTTCAGTAAGTTAGCTGATAAATACATGGCCCATAAGATCAAGTTCATCGTGATCTTAGAACTGCTCTCAGCCGCCATGTTACTCCTGACGGTGCAAGCTACCAGCGCTACCTTCCTCCTGACTGCCCTGATTCTCTACGGGTTCTTAGGCAAACTGGCGGTTGAACCCATCATCATCTCTTGGCTGGGTGAAAATGCGCCCCAAGTCGGGGTCGGCACAACCTTAGGGGTCTTCAACTTCTTCGGCATGATGTCGTCGATCATTGCACCAGCTCTGACCGGGAACATCTCCGACGCCACGGGGTCCAAGGTCTTAGGTTTCTACATCGCCATCTTGTTGCTGGTGGTTGGGACCATCCTCTTCCTCTTTGCCAACTTGAAAAAGAAACGCGCTTAATCGCGCCAAATCACTTATCGAGACGACCAAGCGCTTACCTTTAGGTAACTTTGCTTGGTCGTTTCTGCCTTGGTAACCATCTCGGGAGGTCCTAGCCGTGTTCAAAAAGATTTTAGCCATTCTCTTATTTGGGTTCTGCGGCAGTTTTCTGCGTACCGAACTCACTTTGGTTGGTCAGCATTATCTCGTTATTTTAACGATCAACGTCTTGGGATCATTTCTCCTGGCCTTTATCGCCCAAACCCTTCCCGCCCTGATTTCCTTATCCGAGGCCACGATGACCGGTCTTTCCGTCGGGCTCGTCGGCAGCTTCACCACCTTTTCCACGTTCACCATGGACGTGGTGACCCTGTTCACGCAAGGGGCCTTTGGGTTAGCCTTCGCTTATCTGGCGGGGAGCCTCATCTTGAGTAGCGGCGCCGTGATTTTAGGCTTTCGTACCAGTCTCTGGGTCACGGCGGGAGTTCCGTCAAAATGAGCGCCGTTTTTTGGATCAGCCTAGCCGGGGCTGGCGGCGCTTTAACGCGCTTTACCGTGACTACCCTCATCAACCGGCGCATTCGTCCCACCCATTTTCCGGTTGCCACGTTCACCATCAACCTCCTGGGTTCCGGCTGTTTAGGCCTCGTCACCGGACTACTAGCGCCGAGTTGGTTGCTCTTTCAGTTGGCCGGGGGCTTTCTAGGCGGTTTTTCAACCTTTTCCACCTTTACCAACGACTTCGTCAAGCTCAGTCAGGCCCACCCCTGGACCGCCGTGACCTACCTCACGACGTCCGTCTCGTTAAGCATTGGGAGTGCCTTTCTCGGTTACGTCTTGATTCGCTGACCCGGTCCCCACACGAACTTAGTCTGGGGACTTTTTTCACTTAACGCCCTACTCACTGCCAGCACTCCCGTTAGCCCCCGTCACCTAGTTAGAAAGCGAGGTCCTTAGCATGCGACACCTCAACACCGCCATGCAACTTTACCTAAGCGGACTCCTCCTCTTCGGGATCAGTCTGTTTCTACCCGCCCCATTATCGGCGATTGGGTTGCTTCTGGCCACCGGCCTTGCCGGTTATCACGTCACCTTTGAAGGTCTCCAGGATACCCGATCTGCCAGTCGCCAGCACCACCGTTTCACCCCCAACATCCACCTCTTAATGTTTCTTGCCGCCGCGGGAGCCATCCTCATCGGTAGCTTTCGCGAAGCCGCCTTACTGATGCTGATCTTTGCCGGGGCGCACTTTCTCGAAGAGTACGCCGAAGGCAAAAGTAACCGTGAGATTACCGCGTTACTGGACCTCAACCCCCTTGAAGCCCGCCGGCTAACGCCCCAGCACACCGTTGAATTAGTTGCCGTGAGTGACCTGGCGGTGGGGGATCAACTCCAGGTCCTTAACGGCGATCAGGTGCCCACTGACGGCACCATCACCCGGGGCACCGCCGTAATCAACGAGGCCACCATTACCGGCGAAAGCCTTCCCCGCGAAAAACGAGTGGGGGACCCCGTTTACGGTAGCACCCTCAACGGCGACTCCAGCTTTCAAATGGTGGTCACCAAAACTAGTGAGGAAACCACCTTCGCCCAAATCGTGGCCCTAGTTCAACACTCCCAGACGTCTTTGGGCCACACCGCCACCTGGATTGAGCGCTTCGAACCCCGCTACGTCAAGGTCGTCCTCGCCCTGATTCCGTTCGTCTTTTTAAGCAATCGTTGGCTGCTCGGCTGGACCCTAGCGACCAGTCTTTACCGCACCATCGTCTTCCTGATTGCCGCTTCTCCCTGTGCGTTGGCCGCGGCCGCCGTTCCCGCCACCCTTGCCGGGTTGTCCAACCTGGCGAAACAGGGCGTTTTGTTTAAGGGCGGCCACACCTTAACCGAACTCACCGAGCTACGCGCCATTGCCTTTGACAAGACGGGCACGCTGACCCAGGGCCACCCCCAGGTCACGGACGTGAACTTGGCCCCCACGGCCGATCCGCAGCTGGTCGTGAACCTCCTGGTCGCCATGGAGCGGCAGAGTAATCACCCCCTCGCCACGGCCATCACGGCCCATTTCACACCGACGCACACCCTGCCGCTAACCGTCACCAATACGGTAGGAATTGGCCTGCAAGCGACCTACCACGGCCAGTCGATCGTGATCGGAAAACCCACGGCGTTTCCCGCTTTACCGGCGGACGTGGCCCAAATCATCCACGACCTGACAACCCAGGGAAAAACGATTGTGTTACTCGCCATTGACCAACAGATTCAACTCTTAATCGCCCTCATGGACCAGCCCGCCGAACACGCGGCCGCCACCGTGGCGTACTTTAACCGGCACCAGATTCACACGGAGCTGATCACGGGGGACACCCTGCTCACGGGCCAAGCCATCGGCCGCCAACTACACGTCCAACACGTCAGTGCCAATACGCTCCCCACCTCTAAGGCCGCCCTGATTGCGGCCCAACAACGGCGCTTTAAGTCCGTGGCCATGGTGGGCGACGGGGTCAACGACGCCCCCGCTCTCGCCCAAGCCACCATTGGTATCGCCATGGGCGCCGGCACGGACGTGGCCATCGACGTCGCCGACATGGTGCTCATGACCAACGATTTGACCAAACTCACGACCGCCCACCGCTTGTCGGCGCGCCTTCAACACATCGTCCGGGAGAACCTCTGCTTGGCGTTGGCCGTGGTGGTTCTCCTGATGATCCTTAACGTTTTACAACTGACCGACATCGCCTGGGGCGTCGTCCTTCACGAGGGTAAGTACGCTGGTGGTCATCTTAAACGGCCTACGGCTCCTGTTAGCTAAATGATGCATGGGTTGTCGTTCCCCAAACCAGGGCACTTCTAAGCCCAACGTAAAATAGAGGAGGTTCGCGTAATTCGCGAACTTCCTCTATTTTTATCAGTATGAAGGATTTAAAGCTAAGTTAGATTGGTTGAATTGCTAGTTCACAATGAACTTTGGTGCTTGTTGTTGGTCGACTCGAACCACGTTCTTGGCCACGATAGCCGCCATGGCATCCCGCGCTTCCACGGTCGCGTTCCCAACGTGCGGGGTCAAAATTACATTGTCGAGTTGTTTGAACCCATCGTCCACGTGCGGTTCCGCTTCGTAAACGTCTAACGCTGCACCAGCGATTTCCCCGTCCTTTAAGGCGGTTAAAAGTGCGGCCTCGTCAATCACGGGTCCCCGTGCGGCGTTGATTAAGTAGGCGGAGGATTTCATTTGCCGGTACTCCGCAGCCCCTAACATGTGGTGGGTGGCGTCGTTCAACGGACAATGAAGACTGATCACGTCACTTTGGGCCACTAAGTCATCCAAGGACACAAACTTAGCGCCTAATTTAGCTTCCGTGGCGGCGTCTAACTGGTTCCGCTGGGTGTAGATGATCGACATGTCGAAGGCCTTCATCCGTTTCGCCACGGCCTGGCCAATGTCGCCCAAGCCTACGATGCCCAGCGTCTTACCGGCCAATTCGTGGCCTAAGAAGAACAACGGTGCCCAGCCATCAAAGCCCTTGGTCCGCATGAGCTTATCGCCTTCAACCATCCGGTGGGCTAAGGTAATGATTAACCCGGTCGTCACTTCGGCCGTCGAAACGGTCGAGGCGCCCGGCGTATTTGTCACCGGAATGCCCTTCTCCCGGGCATACGCCGCATCAATGTTATTGAAGCCGGCACCGTAGTTCGCAATGATCTTCAATTGCGGATCTGCATCGATCACGTCACGATCCACCTTAGTTGATAAGGGGGTAATGAGGTAATCTTTGCCGACAATTCGTTTCAACAAGTCGTCTTTCGTGATTAATCCACTGCCGGTATAAATCTCAACGTCTAATCCCGCCGTCTTTAAAATTTCCAAAGCCGATTGCGGAATCGCTGCAGTTACTAAAACACTAGTCATGAAATGTCACTCCTTCTACAATTTTCAGATCATTCCGTTGGTTCTTCTTTAATGATAGCGCTTTTATTGGGCGGTGTAACCACCATCCACCACAAATTCGGATCCGGTGGCGAATTTCGCTTCATTAGAGGCTAAGTAAACACAGATGTAGGCAATATCGTTCGGTTCCCCGATGTGGCCCATTGGCGTCTTGGTCCGCGCAGACATCGCGGCTTCGGCCCCTGGTAAATCATCGACTAACGGCGTCTTGATGTAACCCGGGTGCACGGTGTTGACCCGCACGTCGTAGTCCTTTAAGGCACAATCTAAGGCTGCCGACTTGGACATGATCCGCACGGCCCCCTTGGTCGCGTTGTAAGCGCCCAGGTTCGGATCGCCCACAAAACCTTCGATCGACGACATGTTGATGATGGAGGCGCCCAGGTGTTTGTTCTTCATCCGTTGAATCCCTAAGCGCGTGCCGTAGAAGACCCCGTCCAGGTTTACGGCCAATTGTTGCTTCCATTCGGCGGTCGTGGTGTTTTCGATACTCTTGTTCACGGCCATCCCCGCGTTGTTCACGATCGTTGTGACCGGTCCGAAGGCCTTTTCCGTGGCGTCAAATAACTTGAGCCAACCGTCTTCGTCCGTCGCATCGTGTTGGAAGAACTGAATTACGTCGGGACCCCCAACGCTCTTAGCGGCCTTTTCCCCGACGTCGGCGTGCCGACCCGTGATCATGACTTTGGCCCCTTCGGCCACGAATTTATCCGCAACGGCTAAGCCGATTCCTAAGGTACCGCCCGTGACGATGGCGACCTTTCCTGCTAAACGATCTGTCATTTTCTCGTACCTCCAATGATTTTTTAAAATTCGCTACCCATTCCCAATCAATCTTTCAGTGTTGATTAAGTATAGCTAATTCGAGTGCCCGCCTTGCCCTGCAACGCGAGATCCGCTTCTTCTAGTGAGCAAATGATGGCCGTTCGCCCGGTTTTGGCGAACTCAATGCCGGCCTCAATCTTCGGCCCCATACTCCCCGCGGCAAATTGCCCTTCATCCAGGTACCGTTGGGCTTCTTTGACACAAACCTCTTCCAATTTCTGTTGATCGGGTTGGCCGTAGTTAATGTATACGTTGCTGACGTCCGTCAAGATCACCAGGATCTCGGCATTCACCTGTTCCGCTAATTTACGACCCGTGCGATCCTTATCAATCACCGCTTCTAGGCCGCGGAGGTACCCGTCTTCAGTTTTGTAAACCGGGATGCCCCCACCACCGCCCGCGATGACGATGATGTTTTGTTCGAGTAAGTGATTAATGGCGTCAATACCGTGGATCAGTAAGGGCATCGGGGAAGGCACGACGCGCCGGTAGCCGCGGCCACCGTCTTCGACCATGTCCCACCCCTTCGTCGCCTTAAGTTCCTTGGCTTCGGCTTCCGTGTAGAAGACCCCCACCGGTTTCGTCGGGTGGTCGAACGCGGGATCGTGTCGATCCACTTCGACTTCCGTGACCAGGGTGGCCACGTTAGCTGAGGACTGATTCTTCCGTAAGGTATTCTTCAGCGCTTGTTCTAACATATAGCCAATGAAGCCCTGTGATTCACCGTTACAAGCATCTAACGGTAGTGGTGGGACCACCTGCTTGGCCATGTCATTTTGCTGTAAGATATTACCGACCTGTGGCCCGTTACCGTGGGTCAAAACGATTTCATAATCCATCGCTTCGATCTTAGCAATCTGTTCGGCACTCTTTTTCACGTTTTCCATTTGTGTTTCAAAACTCGGTTCCTGTTTGGGTTGCAGAATCGCGTTACCGCCAACTGCAATGACCACTCGTTTGGCCATTTGGAGACCCCCCTTTCAATGTTGTGGGTTAAACGCTAGTGCGGACATGATGCCCGCCAAGCAATCGATTCCCGACGTATTGCCGTAATGAATGACTGCCGCCAGCAGCGCGGTCACCGGTTGGGTGACGGGCGCGCCTTGTAAGTACGCCATCAAAGCTAATAACGCACTGCTAAACTTGTGCTGCAAACCGTAAGCCAAGTAACTCCGGCCCACCGCGGTCGTGTAACGTTCCGATTGAATCCGACAGGCAATGGCGTCTCGAAGCCGCTGATCTTGCGTGGTTAAGTCGGCGACCAACAACCAGCCCAGGAGAAAATCATCGCCGGAAGGGGTCAAGCCCCGGCCCCGGCCGATGAAGAAGTCCACGCCCCACTGCACCGTGACCGGGGTGGTCAACCACAGCAGTTCCTTAGGATAAGGCGTCGTGGCCAGGTCGAGGAACTGTCGAAACGGGTGATCGAACCCCGTCAGTTGCATGACTTGACCACAGGCAGTTTGCAGGGTTTGAATCCGTTGAGCCACCAGTGGTGCTGGGTCTAACGTCGCGTTAAACGTTGCCGTTAAGTTAAGCGACCACCGGGTCTGGTACGTATCCAAGTAAAACGTCCGTTGTCGAAACGTAATTCGTTGCACGTCGCGAATCTGTCGGTGTAACGCGGTAAATTCCGCTGGAGGAAGGTAGAGTCCACCTGGTAACAGCTTGGTGCGATCACCAGTCACAATCACCAGGGTGGTCTGCTGTTGATTTGTTAAATTAAAGGTATGTTCAAAGACACTATGAACATACCAAGTTCCTTCCTCTAGCGTTAGAAAATCTTGGTCGCCGTAAACGGCAACGTTATGCTGGCTGCGTAACAAACCCTAGCTTCTTGGCGTAGGCTAAGACCGCCTTTTCGAAGCAGGCCATCGGTGGATTAACAGTCCCTGCCCCAATCTGTCCTAGTCCCGCTTTCTTGTTCGCAATCCCGGTGTTGATTACCGGTAAAATGCCGGTTTCAACCACTTTACGGGCATCGATCCCGATGGAGATTCCCCGGAAGTCCCAGGTTGGGATGGGGAAGTTCGGGTTAGCGGCCGTGGTAATTTCGGTCATGTCCTCACTGGTATGCAGGGCATCGAAGAACCCACCCGTCCCCACGAACCGGGTAACGGCAGGGGCGGCGATCATGGCAAAGCCCCCGACCCCAAAGGTTTCGGTAATGGCACTATCCCCCATGTCCGGCGAGGCGTCGTCTTCGGAGAATCCGGAGAAGTACAGCCCCTTCGGCGTGTTTACGGGACCGGTAAACCATTCGTCCCCCATGCCGGCGATCCGAATACCAAATTCATACCCGTTCCGGCACATGGCCGTCACGATGGTACCTTCTTGAATCTGCCGGGCGCCATCCATGACGGCCTTCGCGGAGGCCATCATGATGTTTAAGAAAAATTGATCCGTATCCGCGAGAAACTGGATCACGTCTTGTTTTTCCTGTTGGTCGATGTCTAAGCTGACAATGCTGGGCGCCATTTCCTTCAAGAAGGCTAACGACGCGGCAATGTTGCGTTGGTGGAATTCATCCCCCATGGCCACCGCTTTGGCAATTAAAACGTTTACATTCAACGGTTCGCGAATCTGTAACGCTTTGCTCAGAGTTGGGCCTAAGACGTCACGCATCCACCGTAACCGGTTGATGACTTCCGGACCGTTGGCACCGAACCGCAGCACGGCCCCAATCCCTTCGTTCATGGTGCAGTAAGCGCGGTTCCCGTCCGTGCGGTTTTCCACGATCACAACGGGCATGTGCGCGGAGGTAATCCCGCCCATCGGGCCCACGGCGTCCACATGGTGACACGGAATCAGCGTCACTTCACCGCTTTCCATCAGCCGGCGGGCGTCGTCTTCGTTAGCGGCCCAGCCTTCGAATAGGGCGGCGCCAATGCAGGCCCCCTGCACCGGATCAATCATGTGATCGTAGGTGATGGGTGGTCCCGCGTGTAGTAAGACCTTACCGTGTTTGAATTCATCAATCACGTCCATTGCCGGAACAACGTCTAAGAGGAATGGTGAACCGGCGATAATTTTAGAAACGACGGCTTGGTTCGCCTCGTCAATCGTTTTATAAGCCATTCATTACACCTCCATTGGTTGTTCTAATGAGACCTTGTTTAAGAACAGCAGGGCCCTTTGCAACTCGACGTTCCCACCAGCAATCGGGTGCCAATCGAATTGAATGGCGTGGCCCCCGTTTTCGTTAATGGCGTCGGCGAAACTATCTAACCCAACGTTGATAAAGTCCGTCACGTCCAGGAGTTTCCGCATGGTGTCCGTCACCACGGGCATCGTCACGTGAGAAGCCTGTTCTGGTAACACGGCTAACGGTTGTTCGTCGATCGATTGTCCCACAATGGCCAGCGCCGTCTTCACGGCCTGGGCGTTGTTCTGGCACAGAATCACTCCGGCGTCCGTCAACGTCTTCTGTTGTTGGGCGTAGTCTTGCGGGTCGATATCCGTGCCAACGATGGTCCCAATCACGGGCAATTGTCGACCCTGAGCACGCGCGTCACTGATAACCTTCTTAATGGCCCCTTCTAATTCACCGGCCATGTTATCGTGCGCTCCGTACCCCAACACGATGTCGATCAGAATGGCGGCCGTTTCCGGGTCATTCCCCGCTTCAACCATCATTTCCTTACGCTTCGTCGCGTCGATCATCGGGTGCGGCCGTCCCTGCGTAAAGACGTCGTCGCCTAAATCAATGACTTCGTAACCGTCTTGCTTCAGGATGTAACCGTCGACCCCGTTTTCGGCGTGCAGGTCTAACGCGTCGTTCATCAGTGTGGCTGCTTCGTAAGCTAACGTCCCACCGGAGTAGTACCCCTTGATGTACTTTTGTTGGGGTTCCAATTGAACGTCCGGCACCGTCAACGGCGCTTCGTCGATCTGCGGTCCCTTCCCGTTCAACAAGTTCACGGCAATCTTCGCCGTTTCTTCTAGCGTGTACGCCCGGTAGAGACCCTCTTCGTGGGCTTCTGGCTTTTCGCCCAAGAAGATAGCCACCACGGGTTTGTGGGCGGCCCGTAACAGGTCAACCACGTCATCGCGAACTTCCTTTGCCGGCGGCTTGGAGATCGCCACGATCACCTTAACGCTATCGTCTTGATCTAACAGCGCGATGCCGTCCTTAAAGGTCGTGCCCTGAACCGCGGCCTTTAAATCCCGGCCCCCGGTCCCGATGGCGTTGGTCACGCCCGCACCCAACTTATGGATGATGGTCGTCACTTCTTGAATCCCGGTCCCAGAAGCCCCGACGATGCCGATACCGCCCTTGCGCACGCGGTTGGCGAAGGCTAACGGTAACCCGTTCGCAATCCCCGTTCCACAGTCTGGTCCCATCAGCAGCAGGCCCTTTTCGTGTGCCAGCTTCTTTAGCCGGGCTTCGTCTTCAATCGTCACGTTATCACTGAAGCAAAAGACGTGTTTGCCCGCATCCAACGCTTTTTCAACTTCGTTAGCGGCGTAGACCCCCGGTACCGAAATCAGGGCCACGGGTGCGTCCTTGCCCAGCTCTAACGCCTTATCCCAGGTCTTGACGCGTTCGTTGCCCGCGTCTTCGTCGTTGCCTTTACCCTGTTCGTCCAGGTAGACCTGAGCCTTCTCCATCAGATCATCAATTTGATCCGCATCGTCCACGTCCAGGACAATCACCATGTCGTTAGGCGTCGCGTCCTCTAATTCTGTGGTCGCTAAGCCCCCCGTCTTGAAGATGTCCTTGTTAGCAGGCGTGCCCATCATGACCTGAACGTTGTTGACGCCGTCTAAAGTTTCTAGATAGTTCGTCAGCAGCATGAGGACGATGGAGTCCTGATAACTGTTTTTTTCAATAATCGTATGCAGCATTTAGTGATCAACTCTCTTTCGAAAAAATTTATTCGGCGAAAGCGCCTTGACCATCGTACTTATCGAAGTGCACCGTGTCGCTCTTCAGATAGTCGTAAATTTCGGTCGCCACTTCAATTCCGTTCGCCATAGCCTCTTTCCGTCGAATCTGGCTCCGTTCACCTGGCAGGTAAACCTGGTCAAACCCTTTAGCCGGTGGCATCTGGTGGAGTTCTTCGGTCATCTGTTGAACCCGTTCCTTGAAGGCCTTAAGGTCGGTAAACTTCTTCGGATCCATCAAGATGTAGAATTGACCGAGGTTCCGTTTTTGCGTCAAGTCGGCGTACATCGAGGAGACGTGCTTCCCGAATGGTAAGCCCAACATGGAGCCGGCCATAACATCGACTAACATCATCAACCCGTAACCCTTAGGCCCGGCAATCGGTAACAGGCCCCGGACCGCGTGAGGATTGGTGGTTGGGTTCCCGTCGCCGTCAACGGCCCAGGTATCCGGAATGGCGCGATCCTTAGACCGGGCATCGAGGACTTTCCCCCAGGCTTGAACCGTGGTGGCCATATCGAAGACCAAGGCTTCACCACTGGACCGGGGAGCGGAAAACGCAATCGGGTTAGTCCCGAAGTAGTTTTCACTGCCCCCAAACGGGACTACCATTGGATCGGATTGGCACATTGCCAACGCCACTAGATTTTCTTCGGCCGCCCGTTTCACGTAGTAGGACAGCATCCCACTGTGACCGGTCTTTTCCACGCCGACCGCGGCTAAACCGGTATCTTTAGCCATCTCAATCGCGTAGTCTAACCCGCGGTTGCAGACGTACTGGCCCATCCCGTTATCTCCGTGCACGATCCCGGTCGAGGTCCCCGTCTTTTCAAACGTAATCTGGGGATCTAAATTGACGCCGCCCTTGGCGATTCGTTCGGCGTAGTAGGCCACCCGCACCGTCCCGTGGGAGTGAATTCCACAAGCGTCCGCATAGGTTAAGTGCCGGGCCGTTTCTTCGGCGTGTTCTTTCTTCAGTCCCGCCGCAATAAACTTGTTCATCATTAAGTCTTGTAATTCTTGCGCATCTACTAAGGTAACTCCGTCTGCCATCGTATTTCCCTCCAAGCGGTTGGTTTAGATTTCTGGGTCGCGGTTCGCATCCTTCGAGTAAACGTAAGCCAGTGGTTCGTCGCGGCCAACGGCGTAAGCGGCTTGTGGTGAGTAGGAACCCATGTAGAGGTAATCGCCCTTTTCAACGGGGTACCAGCCGTTATCCAGGTTGTACATCCCTTCACCGCTGATCAGGTAAGCGCCGTGTTCTTGGTAATGCGTTTCGATGTAAGCGTGGCTAGCCCCTGGTTCGAAGGACAGGATGTGCATGTTCATGTCGAAGCCCAAGTCATCGGTTGGTAAGAAGTCCCACAGTAAGACGTCGGTCATGCCTTCGTACGGTACCGGCTTGTGGTCGTGAATGTTACCCACGATCTTGTAAGCCTTGTGACCGGCTAATGGTTGGTAACGCTTCTTGTACAGGAAGACTTCGGTTGGCTCGTCTTGGGCGTTTTCCATCTTCATGATGACGCTTTCAGGGAAGTAAGCGTAACCGCCGGCTTCCAGCACGTTGTCTTCTTGGCCGTCGGAAACTTTCAGCTTCCCACTGACCACGTAAGCGACCGTTTCGATGCCTTCGCCACCAAAGCCGGTGTGCTTGCCACCCTTTTGGAAGGACGCAATGTAGTCAACGAAGTGCGCGCCCAACCGTGGCGTGCCCATGATGGAAACGTCCACGTTTTCAAAACCAGGAACCGTGTTCTTCACTAAGCCGTCGTGGGGAATCAACGCAAAGTTGCCTTGCTTAACCACTGACCGTGACCCTAATAACGTTTTTTGGTAACCAGTACGATTGTTTTTGTAACCCATTTTAAAGACTCCCTTTTTTAGTTGAATGTGTGTGTAAACGCTACTTGTAAGCTAATTCGTATAACGTATCGGCCATTAACTTCACGCCTTCGACCAGGTCTTCAAACTTGGTATTTTCGGCGGGGTTGTGACTAATGCCCCCGATACTTGGGACGAAGATCATGGCCGTTGGGTAAACCGGCGCGATAATTTGTGAATCGTGCCCCGCGCCACTGTGCATCACGCGGTACTTGTACTTGCCAGCTTTGGCCTTGTCTTCGATGGTCTTGACGATCTGGTCACTCATTGGTACGGGCTTTTCGTCCATCCATAAGTCGATCGAAATGTCTAAGCCCATTTCCGCAGCAACCTGCGTCATCATATCCGTAATTTCTTTGGTAAATTGAACTAAGTATTCGGCGTCCGTGTGCCGGCAATCCATGGTGAAGAGGACTTCCCCCGGAACCACGTTTACGGTGTTAGGCTTCGGCACCACTTTCCCGAAGGTCAGAACCAATGGGTCGCCAACCTGATGGGCCTTATCCAAGGCGTTGTTGATCATCTTGGCCATGCCGTAAACCGCATCGTGCCGGTAGCTTAACGGCGTGGTTCCCGCGTGGTTAGCTTCACCCTTCAACACGATGTCGTAGCGCCGTTGACCAGCAATGCTGTTCACAATCCCGATCTGTTCGTGTTCTTGTTCCAGGATGCTGCCTTGTTCGATATGTTCTTCCACGAAGGCCTTGATGTCGTCGCGCCGCGTCTGCTTAGGGCTAAAATCGAAGCCCTGGCGCCGCATCTCGTCCACAAACTTCTTGCCGTCGGCGTCCGTCGCATCCTGCACTTCGTCGTTGTTGGCCACGCCCACGAAGTTCTTGCTGCCCCAGAAGGCGAACGGAAACCGACTGCCTTCTTCTTCGGCCATCGAAATGACTTCTAAGGAACGCTTAGGTTGGCCGTACTTGGCAACCAAGTATTCTGCCGCCGTCAACGACGCACAAACCCCAAACTGACCGTCGAGCTTCCCACCGTTGACCACCGTGTCAATGTGCGAACCAGTCATGATGGTTTCATCCGGATTTTCAGCGCCTTCGATGCGGCCGAATAAATTCCCCACGTCGTCAAACGTCGTGGTCATCCCGAAGGATTCCATCTGTTGTTTGACGTACTTCTGGGCTTCCAACCACGAATCCGTGTACAATAACCGGGTCATCCCACCAGTGGGATCACTCCCGATTGAAGAAACTGCTTTAAGTCGTTCATCAAGTTTCGTTGCGAGTTCCATTGTTCCGAACCTCCTTCATACTTTGTTACAACCCAATTGTATGCGCTTTCATAATTGCTATCATTGGACGCTTTAGCCAAAGATAATCCTTTTTTTGTCCACTATAACCTATACTGAATTAGATTAGAGGAGTCAGCGTTTCCGGCTAATCAATCATCATTTTAATGATTCCATGTACAGCCTGGAGGCGACCTATTTTAGCGCGTATTCTTCCCCAACTAAAAGGTGCTTGGCGGTCACCCACCAAGCACCCTTCGACTGTATTAATTGGTTAATCAGATTATTCGGTCACGGCCGTTTGGGCCCCAGCTTTTTCGATAAATTGGCCAGGGAAGCCACTCACAACCCCTTGGTCCTGGCTGTAGATCGTTTGCCCCCGTAAGATGGTCTGGGCCACTTGGGCGCCAATCTGACGGCCAATGTATGGGCTGATTTGGTTACGGTATTCCAAGTCTTCGGCCTTCAGCGTGTACGGTGCGTTGGGCTTGATCAACACGAAGTCCGCGTCTTTACCGACACTGATGCGACCCTTTTGGTCCAGGTTGTACCGGTCGGCCGGATTAGCCGCGATAATTTCAGCAAAGTGCTTCAACGACATCCCCCGCTTTTGAACGGCTTCGTCGTACATCACGTCCACGTCGTTTTGCACGCCCGGAATTCCCCCCCAGGCTTCAAACGCGTTATCCGTGTCCTTTAAGTCCGGCGTACATGGGGAATGGTCGGACGTCACGAAACTAATCGCGCCGGCTTCGACCCGGTCCCACAGCGCGTCTTTTTGCGCTTGTTCCCGGATTGGTGGGGAACACTTAACCACTGGTCCAATGGCGTCCAATTCATCCTTGGTAAAGTACAGGTAGTGAACACAGGTTTCACAGGTAACGTCCACACCCTCGGCTCTCGCCTTGATGACTTCGTCGACACCTTCCTTGCAGGCCACGTGACAAATGTGAATCCGGCAACCCGTTTGCTTGGCCATGAAGATGGCCTTCTTGATGGCCATGACTTCGGTAAAGGCCGGTCGGGTATCCACGTAGTCCGCTAAGGTCGTCTTCCCCTCGGCCTTGGCAATCTCGCCTAAGCGGTCGGTAATCGCGGCATCTTCGGCGTGAATCGCTAAGACTTTCCCGGTCTTGGCAATCTGCTTCATCCCTTCGTACAGGGAGTAGTCGTCGACGTTTTCAAAGTCCCCGTCGATGGACCGATCCCCACAAGTGGCTAAGAAACACTTGTAGCCGGCAACACCACCGTCGTCCAGTTCTTGAATGCCCCCCTTTAAGTTGGTGGGCACCAAGCCCCCGAACGAGGCCACGTCGACCTTTAACTCGTCCTTATGGGAATACTTTTCTTCCAGGGTCTTGCCGTCAACCGTTGCCGGAACCTGGTTTAATGGCATTTCCATGAAGGACGTGACCCCACCTTTGGCACAAGCGGCCGTCCCGGTGACGTATCCTTCCCATTGATCCCGGTAGCCGCCACCCATTGGTGTGATGTGCACGTGGGCGTCCACCATGCCGGGACTCACAACGAGACCTTGGGCATCGATAACCCGCTGACCATCCAAGTTCTCGCCGATGGCCGTAATCTTACCACCATCTACGGCAACGTCCGTGTTGACCCCACCGTCTTCGAGAATCACTAACCCATTTTTAATGACTAATTCATGACTCATGTCTTATTCCTCCTTTATTTCTTGGTTTACATTCTGGTCGATTGGGGCTACGTCGCGTTTGGCCACGAGCCACTTGAGACCCAGATAAATCAGAAATGCCGAGATAAATCCAACAAACCATGATAAATCAGACACGACTTTCAGACCGGAAATAAATTGACCGCTCAGCGATAACAGCAAGGCTAAAATGGTCGCAATGTAGGCCGATTTATTCACACCGTGATATAAAACGTCTTTGTCCTTGTTCAAATCCATGTAAAGCTCATCTAAATTTTCGTGTCGCTTATGAATAAAGAAGTAGTTGGCAATCATCACCCCAGCAACCGGTCCTAAGACCGCCCCGATACCGTTCAAGAAAATAAAAATACTATCAGAATTTTCCATTAATTTCCAGGGCATAATCAGGAAACTGATGAGACTGGCAATGATGACCCCACTTCGATAAGTCAGGTGTTTCGGGAACAACGCCGTTAACTGGTACCCGGCGGGAATAATGTTCCCCGTGGCATTCGTTGAGATTGTCGTTAGTAAGAAAACCGCCATTGAAATAATAATTGCGGGAAAGCTGTCCCACCGCTCAACAATATTTAAAACGTTCCATTCTTGGATGTTATAGTGAATCGACCCACCGATTAAGATAACAACACTAGAAAACGCGAAGATTAAGTACCCTACCGACAATCCTAAGGTCTGCCCGACGACTTGCGCCTTGGTGGACTTGGCATTTTGCGTAAAATCCGCAATACTCGTCCCCGGCGCCGCCCACACGGCAATCACTGAGTTAAAAATAATGAAGTAGACCAACAACGGGTTCACATGAGTCGTGGCGGTAATGTGATACGCCAGGATCGGACCTAAGCCACCGGCCCCCCAGATTGCCCAAATTGCCATCCCCCCAAAAACCACGTAGATGAGTGGACTGAGAATAGCGGTAAACTTGTTTAGAATATCGCCACCCCCGAAACCGACTAACACGTTTAAAATCCAGAAAATCGTAAACGAAATTAAGCCGGGGATGCTAATCCCCAAAATTTTGGTCGAGCCACCAATTTGGAGAAACCCGGGCCAGATCTTGCCCAGCATAATCAGCAAAGCCAAAGATCCGGTATAGGTTTGAAGGCCAAACCACGCGATTGCGGCAACGCAACCCCGCAGAAAGCCTGGTAGCTTCGCCCCGAGATTTCCATAGGCTGAACGAAGATGCATGGCGAAGGGGATGCCGTACTTGGAGCCCACGATTCCGTTACAAGCCATGAAGGCTGAGACGAAAAAGGCACTCAAGAAGATGGCGAGCATCACGTTAAGGGGCGATAACCCCAGAAACAGAAAGCCCCCGACTGCCGCGTAATTGGGAATGTTATGGATGGAGCCCATCCACAACGTAAAGAAATTACCGGTACCCATGTTCCGCTTTTCTTTGGTCTTGGGTAACAAATCCTCGTTATACCCGCGGGCTTTAAAAACCGCAACTTGTTGTTCGGTGATGTTTTCATACTGGTCGTCCGTTTTCACCGCGAAACCCCCTTAGTACATTTAAAACTCACCTTCATTACAGGAAGATCTCGATAAATAGCCTGACCGACTAACTCAAATGCAACCGTCCGCGCGAACTAAACTTCATTTGATCATAATCTGATAACCGTTAGTTTCATTCAATTAAACTTGTGCTATTTACCAGTTCCAATTGTAAGCGGTTTCTTTTTGCGGGGCATTGTCCACTTTGACCAGAAAAAAATTTGCTTTTGTCATTTTAAAAAATTCTGATTTGCTAAAATGTAAGCGTATACACTTAAAGGAAGGAGTGCTCGTTACCATGGAAGCGCAAATTATTTCATTGAATCACCACGCCAACGTCTCGCTTAAAGCGACCCACTACGAAAGTCCCCGCCCGCTAAAGGGAACCATTCTGTACCTTCACGGTGGGGGGCTAGAATTCGGCCAACGTGACGATCTGCCCCGGCCCTACCTCCAACAATTCGTGGACGCCGGTTACCAGGTCATCACGCTCGATTACTTACTGGCACCCGAAAGTAAACTGGACGTCATTTTAGCTGTCCTTAAGGAAAGTATCGCCACGTTACAAACCAAGCTCACCCTAACCAGCAACCTCTACTTGATGGGACGTTCCGCCGGCGCCTATCTGGGTTACCTGCTCCTGCGAGATGGTCTGCCTGCCCACGCCTTTCTCGATCTCTACGGGTATGCCGGGCTCAACCACCCCGAGTTCCGCCGGCCGGCCGAGTTCTACACCGCCTTTCCCGCGGTCCCGCCCATGCAGGCTCAAGCCCTGGTACAAGACCAACCGTTGGTCACGGGCGCCCTCAAGGACCGTTACCCCCTCTACGTTTCCAGTCGTCAATTTGGCACCTGGTTAAGTCAGATTCTGCCCAGTATCCGTGATGCGGACCAGTATTCACTGACCACCGCCGAACTGGCGCAGTTGCCGCCCACCCTGTCGTTCCATAGTCGTCACGATCCCGATATCCCGTTTGCCGCCGCTCAACTCGCCACGCAAGCCATTCCCGCGGCCCAGCTCATCCCCGTTGCGGGCCACGAGCACGACTTCGACCGCACCGTGACCCCGACGACCCAGGCGTACTATCAAACCATGATTGACTTCTTGGCGGACCCGCAAGCCCAAGCATTGGTCTCCTAAATCAAACGACTTCCCCGGTTACGACGGTGTTTGAGGCACCGCCGCAACCGGGGAAGTCGTTTAGTTAATCATCAAAGTTAACTGGATCATCGTTTTAGCCGCCCACTCTGGACCAACATTAGCGTCTGGAGAGTTGCCGGGTAATAGTCCTTTGTCGGCAAAGCCGCCGTCAACGTCTGGACGTATTGGCGACTCAGGTTCTGATCCCCTATCGTTTGCGCCGCGTAGGCTAGTGGCGCGGTAAAGGCCTGGTTGGTGTAAGCGACCGTGGCCTTGCCCGTCAAAGTATAACCGGCCTTAATCGACCGTTGTTTGGCAAAGAACCGCAACATTTTCTGCACGATTTGGCGGCTCACCTGGCTGTGTGAGCGCTGGTAGTCGAGCGCCACCCGCCACGGAATTCGGCAGGCGTTGAACCCGTACTGGTTATCGCGGACTGAGGAGACCTGGCGCGCTCGCACCGTCCCGATTCGCCGACTGGTCCCGCTGACCGTCACAAAGTCAGCCATCAAGCCCGTCGCGTGTTGGCGACTCAAGACCTGTAAGGTACTCTGACTATTCTGTGCGACCCGCGTCCAACTCCCATCACCGGTATAGCTCGCAAACTTACGGAAGTACGCCGTAATCAAGTCGGACGGTCGGACCAGGTTAGCCGTATTAGCGGCCGTGGCCCAGTTGCCGACCTTGGGTAAATGCGTGACCGAGTTGAGCTCCTGACGTTTAATGGCGCGCAGTAACTGCTTAGCCAGTTGCCCATAATTCAGACTGCCCCGACCATGCCAGTGCTCATCGGCGAGAATCAGCGCGTAAGCGATATCCAAGTCCCCGTCGGTCGCACTGGTCTTTTCGGCCGTGGTACTGACCATCTTCCCCTGACGTTGTGTCTGGCGCCAGGCCATCAGTGGATTGGTCCGACTAATGCGATGGGCCAGATAATAGCGGGTCAGTTGATCAAACGTTGCTCGGGAGGCCAGACCTTGACGCGCCGCCTGCACCGTGATTAACATCCCGTAGCCCTGCGCCTCCGACAAAGTCTGTACCGCCCCCGTACTAGTGGTCTGCACGAAGCGTTGTCGTCCTTGTCCTTTCAGGTAGGTCTTTTGCCAGGCCTGATAGTGGGTTTTAATCGTCGTGGTTTTGACCATCGCCGTGGCTTGGGGCCGCTGCGTTTTATAGATCGCCGTCCCGACCGCTAACGCAACCAAGATAATCAGGGCCCCTAAAAGCCATTGATACTTATGTCGTCTCACCAACTCCGCCTCCTAAAATCGTTGGGTCTTGTACCAGTGCGTGTGCCGTTGCCCGGTCACCTTGTCGCGCGCCATGTCGGCCATTGCCGCCACCGACACCACGATGAACAACTGGGCATAGGTGAAGTACGACGCCAGCGTGTATAGAAAATTGGTGACCGTCGCCTGCCCGTAATCACTAGCCAAGGCGATGTTCATCTGAACTAGGTACAGGTAAAACATCAGCACCCAGTTGATCAAGAAGAGGGTCGCCAGTGGCCCACCCAAGGACACTAACTGGTGTACACCCGGAATCGCGAGCTGGGCAGTCCCCAGTAACACGTTAATCAGAAAAATCCCGTTGGAAATCACGATAGCGGCGTTGAACCAGAAAAAAGTGCACACGTAATAGAACACCTCTAACTTGATCCGCCAAGGGGTGCGATCGAACAGGTGCTTGACGTTTGCCATGATGACCTCGTAATTGCCCCGCGCCCAGCGTTTCCGCTGATTGTAGTAAGCAAATAACGTCTCCGGTTCCTGTTGAAAGGCCTCGGCGCGGTGGGCCAAAGCAATCAGCTTTCCCGCGCGCATTAGGCTAAACGAAATGGCGGTGTCCTCGGTCAACGCGCCGTCGTTCCAGCCACCGATGCTTTGCACGATTTTCTTATTGATGATGAAGTTAGTTCCGGGAATCCGACCAATCTTAAAGAGTTGCCACAACCCCGTATGCTGGATGCGTTGAGTATTCACGATCTCTAAGTTAATGCACCGGGTCAAAAAATTCTGTTGATAGTTCCGGGTCTTATTGCGGCCAAACGCCGCCGCATACCGTTCGGGATCTTCCAGGACCTTTTGCACCAGAAAATACAGCGCATTAGTCTCCGGTGCCGCATCCGCGTCGTACACCCCCAGGTATTCGCCCTGGGCAATTTTTAACGCGTCGTTGAGGACCCCGGCCTTGCCCCCGCTCCCGGTTCGTTCAATCACGGTCAGTTGGTGATCGGCAAACTCGGGCCGCTGGGCTAACGCCCGAACCCGCGCGGCCGTCTGATCCTGACAGTTATCGGCGTAAACCAGTAGTTCGAAGCGCGTCACCGGGTAGTTTAAGGTCAAAATCGCCCGGACCGTCTCTTGAATCACCAGCTCTTCGTTATGGGCCGGGACAACCAACGTCACCATGGGATACCGGGCAAGCGGTGGCAAATGCTCGACGTCCGTGTGGTGGAGGTGTTTAAAGATAAAAATGACGCCCCCACTGAGAGTCACGATGGTCATCACTAAGGACAACCAGATGGTAATAATGGCAATGACGTATAAATAATCGAGCACGTTATTTTCCTTCCGTATTGAAGTGGCGCACCGTCCGTTTGAAGATCAGCCACCAGCAGACCGCTAACACCCCGACCGCCACGCCGAATAGGACGGTGACCGTCAAGCTCACGGGGAGCAACCAAGCAAAATTTCCCATTGTCTTTCCTCCTAAAGGTATTCCTTCACGATATCCGTTTCCGCACTCCGTTCCAATTGAGCGAGCGCGTCTTCCACGCTACGATTGGCCACCGTGTCTTGGGTGGCGTAAGAAACCTGTCCAATCCGTAAGACCAAGGCATCGCGCGCCAAGCCAAACCGCTCGGCCATATCGTCGATGTTCGTTTTGAGTTTGGTCTTCATGATTGGCGCGGTCGCTTCCCCTAGCATCGGGGATAGGATCACGAACTTTCCCAACCCGATGTAATAGAGGTGATCGACCGTAAACAACATGGGTTCCAGGTGTTGGGCCGTGGCCCGCAGCAATTCGTTAAACCGTGCATTTCCCAGATAGTTCACTAAACTTTCTAAAAAGTCAATTTTAACCATGGTGAGGGTGAACCGGTAATCCTGGTCGTGATAAAAGACCAGCTTCAGTTCCTGTTGCACGTCCTGCCGTAAGGCGCGGTCGTTCAGGACCCCGGTAATCACCTCGTAATCCGGTTTTTCTTGCTGAAGCTGGGCCAATTGATCGGCTAGCGCCTTTCGTTTTAATAATTGATGGTCCAGAAGATACATCAAATACGTCGTGAGTGGCGTGATGGTGAGCAGCGCAATGGCCGCCCAAAAATACATGTCACGGGTATAGGGCATCAGGAGCATCAGGCCCCCGGCACTCATACTGACAAACGATAGAACGCTCCCCAGAATAATGTAGGTCGTCCGTCCTAATAATAACCCGAGGCCAAAAGCGCCCGCTACCAGCAGGAAATTGAGCCATGACCCGTTGATCACGCTAAGGTACAGCAAGGCATACTGGTAGACCAAGATTAGCAGCATCCCCACGAAAACTAGATTATCAACGGTTTTTAATTTCATCACGCAATTTCCAACTCCTTTTTTTCGCAATTTCTTACCAGACTACCACGGAACGCTTAAAACGTCACTAGTTTACAAATTATTTATAGAATAAATTAATCGCTTAAGACGTAAAACGTTTAAACAATTCGCGGATGGCCTCGCAAAATTAATTGGTCAGCCTTCCAAAACCGCCTTAATTACCCGCTCCAGAGACCTTTTACACAATCAACATCAATTCTTTACATCCCCCTGGTATCCTCAGCTAATCACCCATTTTGAGGAGGAAATTTTCATGAAAAAACCTGTACGACTGCTTCTTTCTACGCTGTTGGTCACGACCAGTCTTGGCTGGGCGCAACCCCTCGCCAGCGTTCACGCGGCCAAAACCACTGGTGTGGTCCAACCTGCTAAGACCGGCCGGCAAATTAAACTAGCCAGTGCCGAAAACGTCCGGGACTTGGGCGGTTACGTTAACCGTGACGGTAAACATATCCGGGCGCACAAGCTTTTACGTTCCGCTTCTCTCGCTAAGCTCTCGGCGAAAGACGGCCAAAAACTGATGCAGACTTACCACGTCAAGACGGCCGTCGATTTACGTTCGATTGAAGAAGTGGCCAAACAGCCGGACGCCAAAGTTAAGGGCCTGACGACCGTCTTAAACCCGGTCGTTCCACACCTGAACACCGCCGCTTTCATGCAAGGAAATGGTAGCCAAAATATGGAAACGGCCTACCAAAACTTTGTCCTGAGCAAGGACGGTAAAAAGGCCTACCGCCAAATGTTCAAGCTCCTTTTAAAGGCGCCTAAGAATCAAGCAACGTTGTACCACTGTTCTGCGGGAAAGGACCGGACCGGTGTCGCCACTGCGCTTATTCTATCCGCCCTCAAAGTCGATCGGGCCACGATCATGAACGACTACCTGCTCTCGAACCGTTACCTAGCCCAGAGTAACCACCAAATTCTCGCTCAGGCCACGGCAGCCGGGGCCCAGGCCGACACCCTTGCCACGTTAACGGCCGTGTTAGGCGTGCAATCCTCTTACCTCAATACCAGTTTCCAAGCCATCAACGCCAAGTACGGCAACGTGACGACCTACCTGCACAAAGGACTTGGTCTGACGAATCACGACTTAGCCCAATTACAAAAGGCCTACTTAGCCACCCCTAAAGCTCAAACACGTTAAACGATGAAGAGAGTGGGACAGAAGGCGGTTAGCTGGTGAGCATGAACGACGGTTCGTAAGACGGACAATCCTGAACTTGGATTGTTTGGCTTACGGGGTTAATGCTCACCAGCTGCCTTTTGGCGCACGTTTCGACACCAAATATCCGGAGATACTAATGAGTTCGGGACATAACTCGAATTCTATAAAAAAACAGGAAGGAAATTCTCGATTTGTGAAAATTTCCTTCCTGTTTTTGTTCATGCCTCTTTATTAGTATAATTTTAACAACCTGCAGCAGTTGCCCCTTATCTTTACATAACCAACATCGTTTCATTACATTAGCTTGCTATCCTTGCACTGTACCCAAACAAGAGGAGGAGTTAATTTATGAATAAACGCGTTAGTACCTTAGTCTCTGCCCTGTTGGTCACCACGGCGCTCGGGTGGCAACAACCCGTCATGAACGTCGCTGCGGCAACGCACAGTACCTCAACGACCAAGGTCGCCAAGGCCAAGACCGGTAAACATGCTAAAAAGGGCAAGGCCACGCACGCCAAAGTGACGTCCACGTCCACGCACATCAAGTTACAAGGTGCTTCAAATGCCCGGGATCTTGGCGGCTACGTCAACCAGAAGGGGCAGAAGATTAAGGCTCACCGTTTAATTCGTTCTAACAGTTTATCCAAACTCACGAAATCCGACCAACAAAAGTTAACCAAGACCTACCACGTGGCGACTGACGTTGATTTACGGACGCTCGCCGAACAAAAGAGTAGTCCCGATGTCGCTATGAAGGGCGTTAAGTTAGTCAAGGCCAACGTCTTCAAGAACTTTGCCGCCTTCCCCGACTTTTCTAAGAAAAACGCCGGGGTCAAGATGATGGAAAAATCCTACCACGACGCCATCACCACGGCCCAAGGCCGAAAGGCTTACAAGAGTCTCTTCCACCAACTCCTGAACAACCCGAAGAACAAGGCCGTCCTTTGGCACTGTTCCGCGGGTAAGGACCGGGCTGGTATGGGAACGGTCTTCGTGCTCTCCGCCTTGAACTTCAACAAAAAGGCCATCGCTAAGGACTACCTGAAATCTAACACTTACTTAGCTAACGACAACAAAGCCAGCCTCGCTAAGCAATTAGCCGGCTGGAAGGCGAGTGGCAAGCCCGTCACCGCGACCGTTAAGGGGAACTTCGAAGCTATGAACGGCGTCCAAATGGCTTACTTAAACACCATGTACAAGGCCATCGATGCCAAGTATGGTAACATGCAAAACTTCCTGCACAAGGGTCTAGGCTTATCCAACACCCAACTCAAACAACTACAAGCAAACTACTTAACCACCGCAGCTAAAAAATAAAGTCACTCACCCTAGCGTTTCTCCTAATCTTTGGAGAAACGCTATTTTTTTGCCTAAAAAACCGTGTCAGGCCGGTGGCCCCACACGGTTACGTTCGTTTGAGTTAAACTTTAGCCGCTACCGGCAGTCGTTTTAAGGCGGGTTTCAAGAATAGTGGCGCTAAAATCGTTGCCAGAATGATGATCAGAATCATCGCCGAGTAACTGGTATTACTCATCAGACCGGCCTGATGGCCAATCTGTGCGGTAATCAAGCCCATCTCACCCCGAGCAATCATTCCCGTCCCAATCACGGTACTACTAGTCCAGGAGAACTGACTTAACCGGGCCCCTAGCCCGCAACCAATCAACTTGGTCAAACAAGCCAGAACGGTCAACGCGACAATCAGACCCACATTTTCACTCAAATGAGCCAACGTCATGTTTAACCCCACGCTCACAAAGAAGACCGGGATAAAGACGGCGTTGCCCAGCGGCTCCACGTGATCGGCCAAGGTATTGCGGTACGGCGTGTTGGCCACCGCGATACCGGCAAAGAACGCCCCGATGGCCCCGCTCAAGCCGACGATGTTCGCCAACCAAGCCATTCCCAGACAGATCACCATCGACATGATGGTGACACTCGACGCCATCACCAGGCGCTCACTCAAGTGCATGAGGTATGGCGCAATCCATTTGACCAGGAGATAAGTCCCCCCGAAAAAGGCCACCTGCTCGACCAAAACCAATCCCAGCGCCGGCTGACTGCCCGTCGTTTGAATGCCCTGACTCGCGAGTAAACTGATCATCAACGATAACAGGATCACCCCAATAATGTCATCGGCGACCGCCGCTCCCAAGATGGTGGCCCCTTCACGGGTGCTTAGCGCGTGATACTCCTTCAGAACAGCCACGGAAATGGACACCGACGTCGCCGAAAAAATCACCCCAATGAATAGGGCCTCGAGTGGCGAAAACCCCCACCACCAGGACACGGCCCCCATAATGGTGACCGGGAAAACCACCCCGGAGGTGGCCACAATAATGGCCGGTTTCAGGTACTTGACCAAGAGTTTCAGGTCGCTTTCTAAGCCCCCCAGAAACATCAGGATGACCACCCCAATATCGGAGAATAACGACACCAGACTATTCAGCTGCACCCAATTTAACATCGCTGGGCCAATCACGATACCAATCACTAATTCCCCAATTACCGCGGGGACGCCCAGCCGGTTCGCAAAGTTACCGGCTAAGGTCGTTAACACTAAGATCAAACACAGAGTTCCCAAAAAGGCCACGGGCAGCCCCTCCTCATTTTTTTAGTTAGTGTTTATGATACGCCTCTTTGCGGCCACGCAAAAGGGCGTGCCGTCACCGCGACACGTCCTCAACTGGTCTGTTTAATTAAGACTGACCGAATTGGTGGGGTTCACGAAACCCCGTCGTTAATTGAAGTACGTCAAGTCTGACGCTAACGTTGGGTACGCCAGGATACTCTGGTTGATGGCCACTGGGCCGAGCTTTTGTTGAATGACGAAATCCAGGTAATTAATGACCTGTTCCGCCTCCATACTCAGCACAGCCGCACCCACGATACGGCCACTTGACCGTTCAATCACGACTTTGATTCGGGCACGCGGGTCCTCAATCCGTTGGTAACTATACCAATGGGTAATGTCCAAATCATTAACTCGGTAGGTTGTTGGTTCTTGCTTAGCTTGGGTCGGGGTCACGCCCACTTGGGCCAACTGACTCTTCCCGTAAACCACCGACGGAATGACGGGATAGTGGATGGGCGCCGCCGTTGGGTTAGTTAACGCCGTCACCAGGTACTGCCCTTCGTAACTGGCAACCGGTGTCAACTTAGGCTGCGGCCGATCCACAACGTCACCAATGGCAAAGATGTGCGGGTTAGTGGTCTGTAAATGACCGTTGACCGTAATTCCGTGAGCCGTGGTGGCCACATCGACCCGGTCGAGACCCAAATCTTGGTCAACCGGGATCCGCCCGGCCGAGGCAAAGACCAATCCCGTGGTCCAGCTCTCACCTAGCTTGGTCGTCACCTGATACTGGTCCCCATCGGGTGCGACCTTCACGATATCGGTGTCCAAGCGCACATCGATGCCCGCCGCAGTCAGACGGTCCAGCAAATCGTGGACCAAGTCCGCATCAAAGGCCCTCAATGGTCGATCGCTGTGGTGCACCAAGTGAACCCGTCGACCGGCCGCATTGGCAATGGTCGCCAGTTCGACGCCCACGTACCCGGCACCCATGAAGGTTACGTCTTCCGGCAAGGTGTCCAGGTCCAAAAAGTCGGTACTGGTCCGCAACCACTCTTGACCGTCAATTTGTGGTAACCGCGGCGTTTGGCCGGTCGCAATAATCACGTTAGTGGCGTTGAGCTGCGTGTCACCGACCTGCACACTGCCGTCGTCATTAAAGTGCGCTGCCCCGTGAAAATGGGCAATGCCGGCAGCCTTCAGGCCCGATTCGGTGCCGCCCGGAATCATGCTGGTATACGCCCGCTTCTTCGCCATCAGGGCCGTCCAATCGATTTGTGGCACACCGTTCAGTCCGTGTTCTTGTAACGTCTCACTTCGGGCTTGGGCCTCGACCGCCGCCATCAGAATCTTCTTCGGGTCACACCCGCGGTTCGGACAAGTGCCGCCCCAGAGATCCTTTTCTACCACGGCTACCCGCTGTTTTTGCGCATGTAACCCGTAAGCTGCTGCAAGACCACCGGGGCCACCCCCGAGGATTAACGTATCGAACTGCTGCATGACCCTATCACCCTTTCTAAACTAGATCCACTTTTGATTTTAGCACGGCCGACAGCGTTTTCTAAGGAATTGGCTTGTGAGGACGTCCCGGCCCATCTCGTCGTCAAAATGGTGTACAGTAAGTTATGACTAATGGTGCTAATCATTATGGTTAGCTACTTATCGGTGACTCAAATTCACCTGGCACGGTTGTCTCTCCCAATTTCGCCCGCTGAACTTTCCCAACGGACAAGGGGGCTTTGCCATTAATCAAGTACGCCATCTATTTTGAAAGGAAGGTCTTCATGACTTTTTACACTTACGGTTACCTCACGACCCATCATCAAACCTGGCAATATCTCCGACTGGTCATGATTATGGCGTTACTGGTTGTCTTCATCGGATTATTCGTTTACTACCTTCGTCACCGGTGGAACGTGAAATATAAAGACCTCAGTATCATTACCGGGGTCATTATCTTACTGGTCCTCGGGTTTCAAGTTAATGGTTTGGTCACCTTACATACCAACAGTGAAACGGCCGGTGCCATCACGTCGACCGTACAGGAGGTCGCTAAACGCCTCGACGTCAAGCCGCAAACCATCGCGGTTAACGCCACGACGACCACGACCAATCTCCTGTTCAAAACGCCGAAGGGGTACTACCGGGCCGACTATAATTCGGACGGTTCCGCGTTTGTCCTGGAGCACTTAACGTTACATCAACCCAAGATCACCCTCACAAAGGAGTAGCCCATGTTTACTTATTCAGATGTTGCTTTGAAGCTGTTTATCGGCTTCGTTTTTATGACCTTATTAATTAACTTTACCGGCAAAGGAAACCTCGCCCCCACCTCCGCGATTGACCAAGTTCAGAACTACGTTTTAGGGGGAATTATCGGTGGGGTCATCTACAACTCATCGATTACCCTCATTCAATTTGTCATCGTTCTACTGATCTGGTCCCTCTTAATCCTGGTCATGCGCTACCTGAAAATCCACGTGCGTCCCATCGGAAAGTTTATCGACGGCGGCCCCATCACCATCGTCCGTAACGGTCAGCTGCTCGTGCACAATTGCCTGAAAGCGAACCTATCCGCCAAGGAAATTGACTTCAAGCTCCGGACGGCCGGCGTTTATCAACTCACCGACGTGAAACGGGCCATCGTGGAACAAAACGGTAGCCTAACCATTTTACGTCAGGGTGAAGGCTCGATTCGCTACCCCATCATCATCGACGGTCAAATCGATCAGGACGTCTTGGAGCTCATGAACCACGACGAAGCCTGGCTGATTGCCCAACTAAATCAGCAAGGAATCACTAACATTCGCGACGTCTACATGGCCAAATACGAAAATCACGTGCTCGACGTGACCCGTTACGATCGGACTTAAAGGAGGTCCTTTACTTGCCCGCAGATCAACTACACGAAGCCTGGGACGTTTACGACCGACAGCTCCGGCTCGTTGGCCGGCAACTGCGTGCTAATCCCGTCGCGCCGGGCCACTACCACCTGGTGGTCAACGCCTTCGTCTTTAATCATCAGGATCAGGTTCTGTTGCAACAACGTTCCCTAGACAAACTCAACTTTCCCGGTTACTGGGACACCTCGGCCGGGGGATCCGTCAAAGCCGGCGAAACCATCGAAACGGCGATGCACCGCGAATTAGCCGAAGAACTCGGCCTAGATATCCCCATTACGGCCACGGATAACTACCGGTTGATGCCGCATAGTCATTGGATCAGTGCCTGGTTTGCCCTGACCACCGATTGGACCGTCACCGACTTTACGCCCCAGTTAGCGGAGCTCCAACGGGTCGCCTACTTTTCTCTTCCCGCGGCGTGCCAACAATTAACGCAGATTGGCTTTGACAACTACCATCTCGAATTACAACAAGCCTGGGCTCATCTTCATCCCACCCTATAGTCCCAATGATGTTTAGGGAGCCCCCGTAACGTCAAATCGGCAATTATTCCTGAATTGGGAATAATTGCCGATTTTGAATTTCACGAAGCGGTTTCTCGGTTACTTAGTCGCTGTAACCGAAGGCGCCGGCACCGTGATGGTGGTCCCAGTTGCTTGATAGAGCTTACGGTCCGGTTTGGGTGCCGTCAACGGGTGATTAGCGGCGGCCATATCCTTAATGTACTGAACAAAGACGTCACTATCTGACCCAATCGAGCCAACGACCGGCGTATTCTTGAAGGCAAAGAAGTCATCCCCACCCCCGTGGATGTAATCGTTGATGGCCACCCGGTATTTGGTCGTTAGGTTCAGCGGTGTCCCGTCGGTCTTATACATCTTTAAGACCTTGTAGTGTTGTTGACTTCCTGGATTGTCGGTGTAGGTGTATTTAAGCCCCGCAATTTGCAGGTAAAAGGCCGGATTAGAATATTGTTCGTTTAGAGCATCCTGAATCTGTTGGCCCGTCATCTCCACGACCTGTAAGATGTTCCCAAACGGCTGCACCGCCATCGCCGCCCCCCAGGTGATTTGTCCCTGAGCATTGGGCGTTAAGTCGGCGCGAACCCCACCGTTGTTGGTCAGGGCAAAGTCGGCTCTGACTCCACCGGGCTTATTCGCCTCGTATAATTGACCGTCCACCACGGTTTCCCCAATCTGGTTCTCCATGGTCTTGGTATTGCTGTGGTAATCGGTGATGGGCTGGCTGGACGCCGCCTTCCCAATAATCACGTTGACCTTAGGCCCCACGCGCTTATCGGCATCCTTGGCAATGGCAGCCACTTGGGCTACCGACTTGACTTTGGCGTCGGCCTTAGCGGAAAGAACCGGATAAACGTGGGCCTTTAAGTCCACGAACTTCCCGGTCTTAGGACTCACGTAGGCTTGGGCGTCATCGTAGGCCCGGCCACTAAAGAGGGCTTGCACCACGCGGGTCTTGCCCACCATCGCGTTAGCGTATTGGTGGGAGTGTGCCGCCACGTACAGGCCCACGTTATTCTTGGGATCAATGCGGTTGAGTTTGTGTAAGATATCAACGACCGGTCCCGTAGTCTTGCCGTCGCGGGTCTGAACCGCGGTGTGAGCCATAACCACGACGGCCTTCACGCCCTGTTTATTCAGAATGCGATCGTACTTCGCAATCGACTGGGCCTCGTCCAAAATTTTATAGTTAGCCGTGTTTTTGGCGGGTGTGATGCTAGTCAGGCTCCCAATTTCTAGCCCAATAAACCCAATTTTGGCCGTCTTTCCGTGGGCCTTGATGGTCCGAACCATGTACGGTTGATAGCCAAAGGGCACCTTACCGTTCGATCGGTTAACCACGTTAGAGACCACGATTTTCATCTTGGTGGGTTCATTGGGATAGTTTTTCACTAATGGATCGGCACTAGCTGATGCCGCCCTGCCCCGGAGAATCCGGTTAAACTCGGGCAACCCCCGGTCAAACTCATGATTCCCTAACGTTCCAATCTGAAACTTCATGGCGCGTAACGCGTGCATGGTCGACTCGTGCGCTAACAACGACGAATCGGCGGGCGCCGCGCCAACCATGTCACCGGCTTCAATCCGAAACGTGTTGTTAGAGTGGTGAACCCGTTTGAACTGGTGTTGCGCTTGGTCTAAGTAGGCCGCTAACCGACCGACCGTTCCCGTGTTCGGGTACGGGTGGGACCCAATATAGGCCGTCCCCGTGGTATCCAATCCCCCGTGCAAATCATTAATGCCCAATAGTTGAACGGGAATATCGGTCTTGTCGTAACGATTAGTTTGCCGGTATTCTGGTTGCTTTAACGGTGTGCTGTAAGTGTCCGGCTGCGCAGGGTCAGGGGTCGTCGCTTGGGCGAAGGCTAATTCTGGAACCGTGGAAACACCGCTAGCCACCATTAAGGGAATCATGACGCTGATTACTAGTTTCCGAAACCCGTTTGGTGTAGCCATCTTACAAAATCCTCCCTAGAATTCCTAATTTGTCTGGTACACCCTTTACTTTACGGGTTCCATCGGTGATCCCCAACACTTTTGAGACTAAGCCAAACGGCCCATTAGTGAACGATACTAATAACAAGTATTTTTATTGTTCGGTAAACGCAAAAAACGCCAACGTGTCATCACGTTAACGTTTGGTAAAAAAACTAATACTGTGGTCGGTCACCAGCAGTTCCTGGTTGATCGATTCCTAGGCTGGCATAACTGTGTTGCGTCGGATCCGTAATCGTTTTAACAATCAAGTCTGCGATGCTTGCCCGCGAAATAATGGTCCCCTTAAACGGTTCGCCCTTAGCCGTCAATTCATAGTTAACGGTCGGATCATCGTTCATGTAAGCCGCCCGAATAATCGTATAATTTAACGGTGACTGTTCAATGAGTTGGGCCGCACGCCGCGTATCGTCCATCACCGGGGTGCCAATCGTGCGTTCCACCCAACGACCAAACTCACCCGGAACTTCGTGGTACAGGCCTAACCCGGTCACGTAAATCAAACGCGATACCCGCTGCGCCGTCATGGTCGTCACAATGGCTTGAGCCAGGGGTTCAAACTGGCCGCCCAGATTGGCGTACACGATTTCTTGATCCGCCATGGCCCGAGCCAAGCGCGGCTGGTCGTTCACGTCCCCCTCGATAATGGTAACCCGTTGTGGGTCCGGATTGGTCAGCCGTTCGCTGTGGCGTAAATACAACGTTAAGTGGTTATTTGGGTCCCGCAATAGCTGGGGAATCACCAACCGGGCAATTTGACCGTGAGCCCCTAAAATCAAAATATTCTTCATCGTACCGTTCCTTTCCGTTCTGGCGTTAACTGAATATCCTCAGTTTACCGCGAGCACTACCATACTTCTAATGCTTAAAATGCTACCAGGTATACTTTGTAAGCATTCTAACGGCCGACTTGATTTACACTCTGAGCGTTGCTAAGTTAGGATTGTAATCGGATTCAATCGAACCAATTATTAGCCAATCATCCAGTTGCAATATATCTAATAGATACATATACTAAGTAAGCACTTTAGTTAGGAGGTGCTTCCATGTACGAATTATTTGTTTTAGGCCAACTCATGGATCGTCCCATGACCGGCTATCAGCTCCGTAAAGCCCTTAGTTCCACGGTTGGTCCGGAACTAACCATCAGCTTCGGGGCCCTCTATCCGCTGCTCGACAAGTTGGCGGCCGCGGGGACGCTCACCCTGGCCTTTAAATCAACGACCACCAAACGTCCGCAGAAGGTGGCCACCATTACATCCGCCGGTCGCACCCGGTTCCACGCCTTAGTTTTAGCTCCCGTGGCCCACAACAAGCAGACGCAATTGACCTTTCAGATGAAGGTTAACTTCCTGCATCTGCTGACCCCCGATCAGCAACGAACCACGTTACGGGACTTTCAAACGTTTGCCACCAGTCAACTCGACCAACTAGCTACCCAGAAAATCAACCTGGCCCATAATACTAATATGGTGGCGGCCGATATCCAAGACGCTTTACGGGTCAACCAACTACAAACGGTGCGCGCCCAGGCGCAAGCCGACTGGTTGACCACCCAACTCAGTCAATTGACAAAGGAGTAATCTCATATGCCTAACGTTTCTTTGGCCGACGATCCCCGCATTCAAAAACACCGCTGGTGGATCTTAGTCGCCGTTTGTCTCTTCATCTTCATGTCCACGCTCGATGCCAGCATCGTGAACATCGCCCTGCCGGTGATGAGCCACGACTTGGCCATTCCCATGAATCAAGCCGAATGGGTGGTCTCGATTTACCTCATTATTATTTGTGCGTTACTGCTCTTATTCGGTAAGCTCGGTGACACCCACGGTAAGGTCCGCATCTTTAAGATTGGCGCCGTTCTGTTCACGGTGGGGTCACTGCTCTGTGGGTTTAGCTTCGGTTTACCACTCTTACTAGCCGCCCGGGCGCTTCAAGCCGTGGGATCGGCCATGACCATGAGTACCAGTAACGGCATTATCACCGAAGTCTTTCCCTTCAAGGAACGTGGCCGCGCCCTAGGAACCATCGGCTCGTTCGTGGCCTTGGGCAGTATCGCCGGTCCCGGTATCGGGGGCCTGATCTTGGCCCACCTCAGCTGGGGGTACATCTTCTGGATCAACGTCCCCATCGGGATTATTGCCATCTTAGTCGGTCAACGGCTTTTGCCTCAAGACCTAGTCGCTCGGCCCCAGTCGATCGATTGGCTGGGCGCCGGCCTCTTCGCCGTCGTCATGGTGACCGTCTTTACCGGAATCTTCGTGGGCCAAGAAGTTGGTTTCAGTCACCCGCTAATTTTAAGCCTGTTTGCGGTGGGACTACTCGCCCTATTGGCGTTTGGGTACCAGGAACTTCACACGGCCGACCCCATCTTGGCAATCCCGCTGTTTAAAAATACGCGGTTTGCCGTCAGCGTGCTGTGTGCCTTTCTAATCTTCGTCACCAACTTCTTCTTTAACGTAATTGCCCCCTTCTACCTGGAAAATGCCCGGGGCTTGCCCGCCAACTACGCCGGGTACGCCCTGATGACCTTTCCCATCGTCCAAGTGATCGTGGCACCGATTTCCGGGACCGTCTCGGATAAAATTGGGCCAGAACTACTGACCTTTATCGGTCTGGTCTTAATCGCCATTAGTCAGGTCGGCTACATGTTAGCCACCCTGGCCACGCCGATATGGGTCTTCATGGGCTTCATCGGCCTGGTCGGGTTAGGTAACGGGATTTTCATGGCGCCCAACAATTCAATCGTCATGAGTTCCGTGCCCACCCAATCCTTAGGGGTTGCCGGCGGGATCAACGCCCTGGCCCGCGAATTGGGCATGGTGATTGGTATCTCACTAGCCACCACGGTTCTGTTTGCGGCCATGAGTCACTCGGCCGGCTATGCGGTCACCTCGTATCTGCCGCAACACCCCCAACTCTTTATCCACGGGATGCACGTGGCCTTTCTGGTCGCCCTGGTTATTTGTTTAGTAGCGACGGTAATCACCGGTGTGCGCCTCTTCAAGCGACGTACCGCTTAAATTAATTTCCAAAAAGCCGTCAGCGCAAATCGCGCTGGCGGCTTTACTTTAGTCTGCAATTAGAAATCGTACGTTTGGGGATCTGGCCCCACCCGCACGTCTTGGTTCAACGCGTTAATGGTGGTCATGTCGGCATCATCAATAGTGAAATCAAAGACCTCGGCGTTAGCCTTGATGCGGTCCGGATTGGTCGACTTGGTGATTACCAACACGTCCCGTTGCACGTCCCACTTCAAAATCAATTGGGCGATCGACTTGTGGTACTTCGTCGCCAATTTCTGCATGACCGGGTTGCTGAAGAGCTTGCCTTGAGCCAAGGGAGACCAGGCCTGCAACTTGATGTCGTGGTCGGCCGCCACCTGCCGCATGGTTTCCTGCGTCAACAGCGGGTGTAACTCGATCTGGTCAATCACGGGCACCACCTTGGCGGTCCGTAACAGGTCCGTCAAATGGTTGGCCATAAAATTGCTGACCCCGATGGCCTTAATCTTGCCGGCTTGGTACAGGTCCTCGAGAGCCCGCCAGGATTCCTGGTAACCATTGTCGCCGGGCCAGTGGATCAAGTATAGGTCCAGGTAGTCTAAGCCTAACTTCGCCAAACTGTCGTTATAGGCCGCGATCGTTTCGTCGTAGGTCAAATGATCGTTCCAAACCTTGGACGTCACGAAGAGGTCCTCGCGCTTCAACCCCGTCTTGGCCAGGCCCTGGCGAATCCCTTCACCCGTTCCGGCTTCGTTACCGTAAATCTGGGCGGTATCGATTAACCGGTAGCCCTGTTCGATGGCACTAGCGACGGCCGCCGCCGTTTGGTCATCGGGGATTTGAAAAACGCCCAACCCAAAACCGGGCATCTTGCTGCCATTATTTAACGTGACCCTTGCTTGTAAATTTTCAATCATGTGTGTTCCTCCTGACTAATTGGTCATTTCTTAACTGTGACCAGTATACGAAGGACCACCGCTCCTGGCTAGAACGGACTTTAAAGTACCCCAGGTACCAAATGGTAAGGTTTGACCCGGACCGGGCTTCAGGCGCCCTATTTTTTAGAAAAAACTTTCCAGCGACGCCCAAGATACAGCGTTCCCGCCAGAACTACGGCCCCCAATAAACGCCACCATTGATCGGCTCGTTCACCGGTTTGCGGTAAATTCTGGCTGGCCGTTGACTGCGACGTTGGTTGTGCCGGCGTAATCGCCCCCGTTAAACCACCCGGCAAGGTTACCGCAGCGGGCGTCGTTGGCACCGGTTGGCCGGCAAGAACGGTAACAGTTGCGGTTGGTCTCTCTAAATCGTCCCCATGAAAAGCTTCGGCCGTTCCCGGTAGTTGCAATGTGCCTTGAGGCCGCCCGTTCCCCAATTCTAATTGGGGACCAGTTGGCGTGCTAGGCTGTTGTGGCTTGAGTTGATCCGGCATATCGTGGTTCGGTCGGTGGTTCTGGTCTGGTTGAGTCTCGTGGCCCGGGGTGGGTTTTCCTGGTGCTGGCTTGTCTGGTACTAGCTGCTCCGGCGCTGGTTGGCCTGGTTCTGGCTTACCCGGCGCTGGTTTGCTTGGTGCCGGTTTTCCTGGTTCTGGTTTGCCCGGTTCTGGCTTGCCTGGTTCTGGTTTTCCTGGCTCTGGTTCACCCGGTGCCGGTTTACCCGGTGCTGGCTTGTCTGGTGCTGGCTGCCCTGGCTCTGGTTTTCCCGGTGCCGGCTGACCACCAGTTGTCCCGTCGTCTGGCGTGTACCAATAGGTAACCGTTTGTTCAGCTTCCCCAAACTTCCCCTGAGCACTGCCTTCCACCCGACTAAATTGATGCTGGTCGAATTGCCGTATCTTGGCTTCGTAGGGACTCCCCACCTCACCGGTCAGCGTTTCGTGGTCTAACGTCTTTCCCGTCGTGCTCTTATGGTGGACTTGAACTTTCCCGGTAACGGCCGCGGGGGCCTCCTTGGCCGTAATCGTATAGGTCCCACAATACTTCTGACTCAACAGAATATTGACTTCCGCCCCCGGATAATCGTCTTCGTCATAGTGGTAAAGCAAGCGTTCGACGCCGGCCGGACTTAACGTGACCCGATACGTGCCGGGCTCGGTCGGTGTCTCACCGTCCGCAAACGCTAGATCACCCTCTTCTAACTCAAACGCCACTTCCGGTGGCAGATCCAGGGACGCTAACTGATATTTCGCTTGATTCAACGCCGCCGGTCGACCGTCGTAAACCTTTCCGTCGTGTCCCGAAATTTTGGGAATCAAACTGTCTAAGTAGTAGGTCTGTACCTGATTAGGCGTATTCTTGCCAGTATACAATTGCTGGAGTTCCTTCGCCGAATAGGTTTGCCCGGAATCCCACGGCATCTTCAATTCTCCCCAGGACCGGGCAGGATCCACGTGACGCCACCGGTGCGTCCACCCCCGCGAATCGGAGAGAGCCGGCACCCCGTTGGCCCCATCAAAGCGCATGTTCGGGCCGAACGTAAAGGACCGTGGAAGCCACTCGCTGAGTTCTTCAAACCGGGCAAACTCCTCGCAACGCGTCACTTGGCGTGCATCCCAATTGTCGAGACGAATATCGGGCACGTCTAAAATCCCCATGAACGTCCGCACCATGTTCGTCACGCGACTCGTATTCCAGTTTTTAACGTCTAAGCTCATTCCCTGACGTGTCCGGTAGTAATAGAAGGTTTCCGCTAACGAGGTCACCTGGCTGGTATCCCAATTTTCCAGTCCCTTGATTCCCCAGTTGCTATGGTGGCTAAACGCCTGCGCCAAATCGGTCACCTGGCCGGTCTGCCAGCCCGTCACGTCAATTTCCCCGGCATCCGTATGGGCAAACAACCGCGCCAGTGAGGTCGCCTGACTGACGTCCAAGTCTCGGAGGTTAAGCTCATTGACGTGCGATAAATTGGCGAACATTTCGGTGGCCTCCCCTACGATTTTCGCCCCCGGCTCGACCACCACGTTGGTCACGTTATCGACGTACTTTTGCCAGCACCACCCATCGCCCTTCGTGAGGGTACCAGCCCCAATCGTTAAGTTGCCATCCGCATCGAGCGTGACCGGTGCCGTCCCCTGGTGCATCGTCACGGCCTCTTTGTCCGGTTGTTTTGTGCCCACTTGGGTCGTGGGTGTTGCAGCCTGCGCTGCATGAGCCCAGCCAGTTCCACCCCATAGTCCCAACCCCAATAAGGCTAACGGACAGAAATATTTTGGTTTAAATTGCATTGGTTGCCACTCCCTACTCTTGGTTTCGATGGCCAAAGTATAGCAAGGGGGTCTCCGAACCGCACGAAGTATTTTCTGCATAACGTTTGCTTAAATTGTATAAAATAAGCAGACGTGAAGGGCATCACAGTCCGCTTTCAGGATAAATTGCCAACGATGAAAATGACTAGTCGCCTTCTTTGGAAATCGTTTTCAGTCATTGGTAATCGCCCATATTTTCATTTTAAATTGTCCACAACTGTTTTGTATGCACCAATTTAATCAATCAATTCTCATTGGTCACGTCATGGAATCTGCCCAACCGACCCCGTTTTAGCCGTTAACCATCTTGGCTAAATTGCCCCCCACACCCGCGAACTTTGGGCGTATAATTATAATTGTTAATTAAATTTATAATCCGAAAGGAGCGCCCCATGTTCCCCAACCACCCCAAACTTCCATCCCATTTCTGGGCAAAATATCATCACCTCATCATCACCAGCAGTCTGGTGATTCTCTTGGCCGTGGGGGGACTCTGGGGCTTTCAGAATCGCCAGGCGTTGTCCGCTAAAAAGGCCACGCCGACCCCACCGGCGACGACCGCCCAAATCACCCATACTCAACGGCAGATTCAACACCGACTGCAACGTTACATCACCCAGCAATCTAACGACGGAACCACCAGTATCAGCTTCTACAACCTCGGGGCTAAGGCCGGCACCCCGGCCGCCCAGCAGGCCAACCTCCGCCGGCTGTACGCTCCCGGAAAGCTCTCGGCGGGCGTCAACGCCCACACCCCGGCGGTCGCCGCTAGCACCTACAAATTATTCATTGCGGCCTACGTCTTTCAGCAACACCACCAGACGGGCGCACCGTGGACGAACGCCGATACTGCTGGCTTTGAAGACATGATTATTAACAGCGGAAACGACTACGCGGATCACACCTTAGACACCAACGGGTTACTAGCCGTGGATAACTTCATCGGCGCGCAGAAATGGTACACGCCGGTCTTTAACGCCGGCCAAACCGCCGAGACCACGGCGCACAGCCTCAACCTCGCCCTGCAAGCCCTCGACCGGCAACAGTACCCGTACAACCACGCGGCCGACCGGCAGTGGCTCCTGAAGTTGATGCGTAAGCAGGTTTACCGCACCGGGATTCCGGCGGGGGCCAAGGCCGCCACGCCGGGCACCACCGTGGCCGATAAGGTTGGCTGGTACGCCGATACCAATAACGACGCCGGCATCGTGACCTTACCAAACGGTGAACGTTACGTGCTGGTCATCATGACTCACGGCCAGCAGCAAACCGGTTTTAGCGGCTTCCCCCGCATCGCCAAGATCACTAAGCACATCCAACATCTGGTTTACGGCCCCCAAGTAGCTCGAAGCCTAACCCACTAAATTAAAAACAGCCACCACTTCTCGTCAAAAGAAGTGGTGGCTGTTTTTAAGATCGTTTAATCAAATTCTTCGTAAACGTTGGGATCCTGACCTTCGATGCGGCCGTCCGGCTTGCTCAAGCCGTTAATTGCTTCGATTTCGTCCTTAGTCAGACTGAAATCAAAGAGATCGAGGTTGGCCCGTTGGTGTTGGAGGTGCCGCGCCTTGGGAATCGGCACGATCCCCCGCTGGGTATGCCAGCGCAAGACGATTTGACCGACGTCCTTTTGGTACTTGCCCGCCAGATCTTGAATCACCGGCTCCTGTAATGCGGCACTGCCCCGGCCCAAGGGACTCCAGGCTTCGGTCACGATGCCGCGTTTCAAGTCCGCCTGGCGCATGGCCTCCTGGGCCCAGTACGGGTGAACTTCAATCTGGTTGACCGCCGGCGTCACGCCGGTCTCGTTCATTAACCGGTCCAAGTGTTTCGGTTCGAAATTCGACACCCCGATGGACCGGAGCAACCCGCGCGTCCGGGCGTCGATCATGGCCTGCCAAGCTTCAACGTAGTGGTCGCGCTTGGGTAGCGGCCAGTGAATTAAGAACAAATCAAAGTAGTCCAAGCCCATGCGGTACAGGGATTCCTGAATTGCCATGGTCGCATCGGCGTATTGGTGATACTTACCAGGAAGTTTCGAGGTCACGAAGAACGCCGAGCGGGGTAAGCCGGACCGCCGGATGGCCTCCCCCACGGCCCCTTCATTGTCGTAATTCGTCGCCGTGTCCAAACTCCGGTACCCGTCGCGAATCGCCGCGAGAATCTGATTGACCCCCTGACCACCACGGATTTGATAGGTTCCCAGGCCCATTACGGGCATCTGGTAACCGTCATTTAACGTTAGTTCTGGGACTTGCATCACAATCACCCTTTCGTCACAGATGACTTCAGCTTACCGCACCCCCGGTTAAATGTGAATTATTTGGCTACCGCGGCTTGACGGTGAACCCGAATCACGTGGTTCAACGTGAGGGCGAGCCCCAGGGAAATCACGGCGTACACCGCGGCGGCCCAACTGATGTGGCGAATTCCGACCACGCCCAGTAGACCCGAGGCCGTCGCCGATCCCAGCGAGATGCCGAAGTTAAAGAAGATCGAACTTAACGATGACGCCAGCACGGCCGATTGCGGATAATCCCGTTCGGCGATGTTTAAGAAGTGAATCTGGACCGGTGAATTCAACACCGTGATGATCAACGTTAGGACCAGTAAGATGCCTAACCCCATCACCTGACTGTTCATCCCCACCGGCAGCAGCATCAAGAGAATAAAGTCGGCCACGTAGAACCACGGCATGATCCGTAGCCCATTTCGTTCGGCTAACGCCCCGGAGAGTCGGTTACTAAAGATACTCATGATCCCGATCAAGAACAATAGCCAGTTCAGGCTGGTCACACTAAACCCGAGCCCGGTGGTTAAGATCGGCCGAATGTAGGTGTAGTACGCGTACATGGTCGCTGCACTGAAGAGCACCAGGGCAATGGCCACGTAGACGCGTTTGTCGGTCAACAAGACCAGCTGATTTTTGATACTCCCTTGGACCTGTTCGACCTGCCGGGGTAACAGCCACCCTAACAGCACACAGGTAATGATGCTAATAATTGAAATCAAATAAAAGGCGTCGTGCCAACTATAGGCCGTACTGATGGCGGTCCCCAGTGGCACCCCAAAAACCGACGCGATACTGAAGCCGGCAAAGATCCACGAGACCAGACCGGCCCGCTTTTCGCGCGGCGCAATCGTACTGGCGAAGGTCATAATCAACGAAATAATCGCCCCGGCCACCATCGCCGTGAGGATCCGGGAAACCAGTAAGACGCCGTAATTAAAGGCCAACCCACTCATGGTGTTTCCAATCAGAAAAATCACCATCAGCGTCATCAGCGTTTTGTAGCGGCTAAAACGGTTAGTGAGAATCGTGATAAACGGGGTACTGACGGCGTAAACCGTCGCAAAGATGGTCACCAGATACCCCACCGTGGCGACCGGCATGCGCAGCTCCTTAGCGATATCGGAGAGAACCCCGACCACCATAAATTCGTTGCAGCCCAACATGAAGGCCACTAGGACAAAGACAATTGCTTGCCAACGATACTTGTTCAAAATCTTGTTCCTCCGTCCGGTTAAAATTCGGTATTCTTAGCGTACACTATTCCGAACGATTTTGCAGATAAAAATCGTTTTCATTCGGAAAATTTTGCAGGTTGTCGCTGCGCCTGCCGAGCGTTGGTCCGGTTGAGCCAAACCGATAACCCTAGCGAAATCACCGCAAACAACGCCGCGCCCCAGCCAAGGCTGGTCAACCCCGCCGTTTGTAAGACGCCCGAGGCCGTGGCCGACCCCAGCGAGATGCCGACGTTAAAGAAGATGGCGTTTAACGCCGACGCCAAGGCGATGGCCTGCGGGTAGTCCGCTTCGGCCACGTCTAAGAAGTGAATCTGAATCGGTGAGCCCCCAATCAGCACCAGTAGAGTCAACAAGAGTAGTAGGCCGTACCCACTCCACGCGTTTAGCATGGCCAACGGGAACAGGCACAAGAGGATAATGTCGACGACGTAAAGTTTGGGGAGTTGTTTTAACCCGTGGTGTTCGGCCAGGGTCCCCGATAACCGATTGCTGACGATACTAACGATCCCGATGATCATCAGTAACCAGTTCAACATGCTGGTGTTAAAGCCCAGTGTCGTGGTGATCAACGGTCGGACGTAGGTGTAATAGGCGTACGACGTTGCGGCCGTAAAGAGGATCAACGCCGCGCCCAGGTAGATGCGTTTGTCGGTCAGTAAGACTAGCTGATCCTTAATGCCGCTGACGGGCTGTTTTAAGTTGCGAGGCAGTAGCAGGCCCAAGACGATGCAGGTCACCAGACTCAATAACGAGATTACGTGAAAGGCGTCCTGCCACCCGAGGTGGGTACTGATGGCCGTCCCAATTGGGACCCCGATGACCGAGGCAATACTGAAACCGGCGGCCAACCAGGACACCAGAATGGCCCGTTTATTCCGGGGCGCAATCACGCTAGAGATGGCGATACATAACGATTCGATGGTCCCGGCCACCACGGCGGTAATCAGCCGGGCCGCCACTAAGATGGGGAAGCTGGTGGCAAATCCCGTCAGGGTGTTCCCAATCAAAAAGATGATCATGAGAGCCATGAACGTGTGGTACCGGTTAAACCGGTTGGTCAGCACGGTGATCAACGGCGTACTGATGGCGTAGACGATGGCAAACACGGTCACCAAATACCCCACCGTGGCGACGCTCACCTTTAGCGAACTGGCAATATCGGAAATGATCCCCACCACAATAAACTCGTTACAGCCTAACATAAACGACACCAAGACGAAGGCGGCCGCTTGTAATTGATACTTGGTCACAAAGAACGCTCCTTTTCTCGTTGGATTACCGCGCCCGGTAATCCCGGACCCGTTTCCTTTCACTCTAACGGTTTTCACGAAAAATAGGAACCCCTGCATGCCCGAAAGACGCCAAAGAACCCAGCCAAGTTTAACTTCTCGGCTGAGCTCTTTGCGGTAATTTTTATGATCTAATACTCCTGATGCTGTGATTAGACTTGGGGTGGTTGCTGGCCGTCACGATAATACACGGGGCTCGGGGCCGTCACGGGATGGGTCCGTAACCAGGCCACGATTTGACGGCCTAGGTCGTCGCCCATTTTCCCGCTCGCTTCAATCTGGGCTTGGGTAATCTGATCGACGTGAATGCCGGCCGTCACGGTACAACTCCCCGTTAACGTCGGTTGGACCTGATGGGCGACCCGTTCGCCCACCAGGTGGTCCTTGTGATAACGCCCGTCGTGGCTAGGAAACTTCACGGTCCGTAACGGCGTGGTTCGGGTCAACGTGGTCACGTCACCAATGTGGGGATGGGTGCCCCCCGTGACCACAATCAGTAGGTCGGGGCCGACCACCGTCAGTTCGGCGGTCATCGTGTACCCGACTTGGGTAACTTGAAATTGTGGCATGGTTAGTCCCCCTCCCAACGCCGATCCATGGCGGTATGAATCCCGAAGGCGTCCAGCACCTTCATGGTTTGGTGATCGACCAAGTCCTGAATGGTTTGCGGGTGGTTATAGAAGGCCGGAATCGGTGGGATGATTTGGGCCCCTAACCGGGCTAACTTGGTCAGGTTTTCCAGGTGAATCACGCTAAGCGGCGTTTCCCGGGGGACGATGACCAGCTTACGTTGTTCCTTAATGGTCACGTCGGCGGCCCGGGCAATCAGGTTCTCCCCGAAGCCGTACGCCACGCTGGCCACGGTCTTCATGCTGGCGGGCACGATGACCATCCCGGCGTTTAGAAACGACCCGCTGGCGATGGCGGCTCCCTGATCTTTATCGCTGTAAACCACGTCGGCCAAGGCTTTAACGTCCGCCAGCGTTTCAGTCGTTTCCAGCGCCAGATTCTTGGTAGCCCAAGCACTCATCACCAGGTGGGTTTCCACGTCCGGTAACGCCCGGAGTTTCCGTAAGAGATCAACGGCGTAAATGGTGCCCGAGGCCCCCGTAACCCCAATAATGATTTTCTGCATGTCCCCATCGCCTTTCTTCAATTGAATTCGCTTATTTTAAATACTTCTGCCAGTCCGGGACTTCCTTGAATTGCGCCCGCTCGAACTGGTCCTTCAAATCAAACGGCACGGTCCCGTCTAAGATCAGCTTCGATGACATCCCCCGTACCCGAATCGACTTCGGGTCGTATTCCGGTCGTTCCGACGGATCCAACGGGTGGTTACGCATCCCCGGCAACACCACGATGTCCTGGTCGGCCTGGAAACGCGTGTTAACGGTCCACATCACGTCGTTCATGTCGAAGATGTCGACGTCCTCGTCCACCAAGATGACGGTCTTAAGCTCCTTAAACGCGGAGAACGCCAGTAACGCGGCCTGCCGTTGAATGCCCTCGTCGGCCTCGTCAGCTTTATGGATCTGCATGATGGTCATCAACTTCCCCCCACCTGCTGGCGGGTTGTAGACGTTTAAGACCTTCCCCGGAATCGCCCGGTTGGTCAGTTCCAGAATGCTGGCTTCGGTGGGAATTCCGGCCATGCTGACGTGTTCTTCGGACGGCCCGATGACACTTTGCATGATTGGATTCTTGCGGTGCGTGACCGCGGTGACCTTGATGACCTGTAGGGCCGGATTAGCGTCACCGTCGTATCCCGGGAACTCAGGCATGGCCTTACCGGTATGCGTATTGATATCCTCTTGAACCCGTTCGTTTGGCATGATGTAGCCCTCTAGGGTGTATTCGGCCCGAGCAATCGCCCGCTCGTCGACCGTTAACCCGGGTACCAGGCCCACGGCTTCTTGACGAATGGCGCCCGCGACGCCCAGTTCGTTATACCCCAGCGGCGTGGTCGGTGGCTCGAAGGTCGCACCAATGGTAATAGCCGGGTCCAACCCAATGCTAATGGTGACGGGCATGGGTTCGTTGACCGCTTCGTATTCGCTGGCAAACTTGCCAATGTGCCGGCCACCAGGCATGATGTAGATGCCCAATTTATCCTTATCTTCTAAGACCATCCGGTGGATCGTCACGTCGCTCATGGTCTTGGCCTTGTTGGACCCCAGCACCACGCCGACCGTGATGTAGGGCCCGGCGTCTTGGGGCGTGTTAGTTGGTGCCGCCACCAGTTTACGGATATCGAAGTCCGGATCGGTGGCCTTATGGACGACCTCGTGAGCCGGCGCCTGATCTTCGGGCACCTCCACGGGTGGGACCGGGTGGTCGACCGCGTCGTTTAGAAACTGCCCTAGTGTCTGTGCGTCGTGGTGAAACATCAACCCAACGCGCCGGCGGCTGGCCATGAGACCGGTCAATACGCGGGTCCCGGGAAACCCGGTCACCTGGTTAAACATCATCGCGGGGCCTTCCTGGGTCGGCCGTTGGACCGTTCCACCCGCACCAATGTAGCGGTAGACCCCGGAGAGTTCCGCATTCGGGTCTACGGCGACGTTGGTTTCGTGGTACTGACCGGGATGGGTCTTAAGTTCGCTGAGCACCCGGCGTAAATCATAAGGTTCGTTTGTCATGTGATGACCTCCTCGTTCAAGCTTACAAGGCCTAGTTTACGGGAGTTAACCCTTGCAAACAATTCAACTTACGCTTAACGTTATTCCTAACAGGACTAATAGAAAGGATGGACGCCATGACCATTGAAGACCTGCACAGCTTCATCGTGCTTTACCAGTTGCAAAACGTCTCGGATGCCGCCGTCGAGCTGAACATCACCCAGTCGGCGCTTTCCAAACGCCTGCGTAACCTACAAGCCGAACTGGGCAGTCCCCTGATTTCGACGCGTAACAAGCGGCGGTTAACCATTACCGAGAGTGGGGAAATTTTCTTCCGTTACGCTCAGACCATCACGGCCCAATACGGCCTCCTGCAACGCGAACTCCAGGATTACCGCGAACTACGCCGCGGGACAATCCACATCGGCAGCGTGCCGGTCATGGCCCAGTATGGCTTAACCACTAAGCTCAGTCACTTTATGCAAGACTACCCCCAAATCAACCTGCGCCTAGACGAGCTAGAGGGCGACGACCTAATTGGCCAACTCCAGGCACACCATCTCGACCTAGCCATCCTCCGCGACGTTCAGAGTCGCCAACTCAACTCTTCACAGTTTCACACTCAGGACCTCCTAACCGACGAACTCAAGGTGATTTTACCGCGTGACCACCCCCTCGCCGCTCGCGCAACCATCACCATGGCGGATCTCCGTGACGTGGACATCGTCACGCTCAGTCCGGGGTCCGGTATCTACGAACGCATGGGCACCCTCTACCAACAGGCCGGGCTGACCCCCAACATTCGCTTCAGCACCCCCCACATTGAAACGCTCCTAGGACTGATTGCCCACACCCAATGGGTCACCTTCCTGTTCGCCCAAGCCGCAGCCCCGTTTCTTTCCGCGGACTTCGTGACCCGCCCACTGGTACCGGCTCAGGTCAGTCACCTGCAACTGGTTGTCCCCCGTGGCGACCAAACCCCGACTATTGCCCGCCTGTTACAGTACCTGACCCAGTAGGCCGTGGTATACTAAACCCAATTAAGCATTAACCCTAAACTCAATTTTCGGAGGTTTCTTATGATTAGACCCATCGTCCACGATCCCCAGCAACTCCAAACTAAAGCCACGCCAGCGACCCGCGCCGACGCCGGTCTGGTCACCGACCTACTCGACACGTTACGCGCCCACCAGGCTAACTGCGTGGGAATGGCCGCCAACATGATCGGCCAAAATAAGCGGATCATCGTTGTCCTAATGGGCATGCTGCCCGTCGCCATGATCAACCCGCAAATCCGGCAAAAAAAGGCGCCATTTCAGACCGAAGAGGGGTGTTTATCGTTGAGTGGGCAGCGTCCCACCACGCGGTACCAGACCATCACGGTCGACTACCTCAACCAACAATTTCAACCGCAACACCAGGAATTTAGCGGCTTCATCGCTCAGATCATCCAACACGAAGTCGACCACTGCAACGGCATCTTAATCTAAGAAAGGCAGGTTTTCTCCATGTCCGAACAAGCCAGAATGTTAGCGGGGCAACTTTACGACCCCACCGATCCCGAACTCAACCGGCAACAACGCGCCGCGCACGTCTTGAACCAGGCATACAACCAGTCCGGCGAAAATCCGGCCAGCGTCCGGGCCGCCCTGATCGACGAGCTGGTGCCCAACCACGGTGTCGACACCTACTTTCAGGGACCCATCTTCTTTGATTATGGCCGCTACACCACCATTGGCGACGACTTTTACGGCAACACCAACCTCACCGTGCTCGATTCGTGTCCCGTGACCATCGGTGACAACGTGATGTGTGGGCCCAACGTGACGCTGGTGACGGCCATGCACGCGCTACGTTATCAGGACCGTAACCTGCGGACCCGTCCGGACGGCTCGAAATACGACTTGGAATACGCCAAACCTATCACCATCGGGAATAACTGTTGGTTGGCCAGCAACGTCACGGTCATCGGTGGCGTGACCATCGGCGACGGTTGCGTGATTGGCGCCGGTAGCGTGGTCACCCGCGACATCCCCGCCAACTCGTTAGCCGTGGGGAATCCCTGCCGCGTCTTGCGCGAGATCACTGAAGATGATGCGCTGGACATGAGTCGTGAAACACCCATTTAACGCTATCGTTTAAAAGAGAGTGGGACAAAAGGCGATTAGCTGGCGAGCATGAACGACGGTTCGTAAGGCGGATAATCCCGAACTTGGATTATCTGACTTACGGGGTTAAGCGGAACCAGCTAATCGCCTTTTGGCGCACGTTTCAGCACCAGATGTTCGGAGACACAACGGGTCTGGGATTTTTGTCCCAGCCCCTTTTAGGTTGCATCCCCCGACCAATATCTTCTAAAATAGACCTTACTTTGGCATAAGGAGTGCAACGCGTGAAAAAAATTGGCTTAATCTTCATCTGTGCGTTTCTGGGGAGCGCCCTACGACTGAGTTTAACGGCGTGGACCACACCGCACCACTACCTCACAATTCTCACCATCAACGTGATTGGCTCGTTTGGCCTACCGCTGATTACCGGCGCGCTTCCATTACTCTGGCCGGTCTCACCCGCCATGGTTACCGGGCTCAGCGTGGGGCTCGTCGGTAGTTTTACGACCTTCTCCACGTTTACGGTCGATGCCGTATCCTTACTCCACCAGCACGCCGCGTGGCTCGCCGGCGGTTACGTGCTGGGAAGTCTGGTGTTCGGCTGGAGCGCCGCTGCGGCGGGAATTACGTTAAGTGCTCGGTTAGTGAAACGGGGGCGGCGCGCATGATTACCCTAATTATTGTCAGCGGGGCTGGCGCATTCGGTGCCTTAGCCCGCTACGGCGTGACCTTCTGGGGGAACCGCTTGTTCTTCGATACCTACTTGCCCCTCCCCACGCTGGTAATCAACGTCACCGCAGCCTTCTTGTTGGGATTAGCGGCCGGCCATTTCCCCGCTAGTAGTTTAGCCTTTCAGCTCATCAGCGGTCTGCTGGGGGGCTTTTCCACCTTCTCCACGTTCACCAACGAGTTGGCCGGCCTACTGCACCGGTTTCCTAAAGTCGCCGTGAGTTACCTCCTCTTATCCGTGGTACTGGGACTAGCCGCCGCGGGAGTCGGCTTCTGGCTGGGAGGTTAAGTTGTGACGCGCCGTTTGGACTAGGGTCACCGCCAACTAGGGCCTTTCCCGAAGTAACGAGCAACGCCCCGAATTTCCAACCAAGGAATCCGGGGCGTTTTTTCGGCTAATCATTTATGGTTTCAGATAAGCAAAACCTTGTTGTTCCAATTCAACAATGCGGACCACGCCCGCCGGCACTACCGCGACCCCGGCCGGAAGCTGTGCTGCCAAGATACCGTTGGCCCGCAACGCGTTCGCACAGGCGTCCACCTCGACTTCGGGCAGGTCAGTCAGAAAGGCCCGCCAACTCGGGGTGAGAAACGACCGTACCGCCGGACCGTTAACCACGACCACTACCCGACTTTCCGGTAACCCGATCAGTAAGTTGTGGACGTTGCCCTGCGCCAGCGACACCTTAGCCTGTTCATCAAGATGCACGACCACCGACGTTTTCGGCATATTACCGCCCACTTTCGAGTTGTTGCACTTCCAAGCCCCGCAGGTAATGGTAACTCCGTAGCATGTTGGCACAGGTCGCGTCCGTTTCGTCCGGAACCTCGTAGATCATGGTCGCTTGTGGATTCAACGCCGGCAAGACCCGCCGCCAGTCAATCAGGCCGGCTCCTAAGGGTAAACTATCGTGACGTTGTCCCAGCGAATCGACCAAGTGGTAATGTCGAATCAACGGCTTTAATTTCGTTAGCGCCGCCATGGTCCGGTCCATATCGCCATGCAAACCGATAAACACGTGGCTGAGGTCGCAAACTAACGGCCAGTGGTGCGCTAAAATCGTGTCGTCGATTTGCGGATCGCCGTACATGAAACTGGCGGTAATCCCATTTTCGATCATCACGTGACCGTTCCCTTGCGCCACCAACTGATCTAAGTGGTCAAACACGGTGGCCCGAGCAGCCACTAACGACGGGTATTCGTCGATCAGCTGTTGGCTTTCGGCCCCGCCATACCCGCCGTGTACCAGGATGCGGACGTTTAAATCGTTCGCTAAATCCAAAAGTTGGGCCGTCGATTGCTGAAAGAAGGCGTAGGCTTGCGGTTCGCGGTGGGCATCCAGCAACTGGTCCAGGTGTTGGTCGTGAAATTTCATGGGATGATGGATCACGATTTTGCGGGTCACGTTGGTTTGGACAAACTGCACCTTAGCCTTGAATGTTCGAAACGCGGTCGGCGTGAAGTCCGCTTCGCTGGTGAAAAATTCAAAAACTTCCGGCCGGTACTTCAGCCGATCTAACAGTTGGGTGGGGTCAGCCCCCGCCTTTAGGCCCAACTGGACCTTACCGGGACGAGCGGGTAACGCTAATTTTGCCATGCTGGTCAATCCTTTCACTGGTGCCGAACCTAAAAAAGGTTCAGAACCAAAGTTCTAAACCTTAGTATACCGCTAACTGACTGCTGCCGGACGTTGGTCCTGACCGGTCAATCGTCCACCGCATCTAAAACCAATACTTGAGCGCTAAAGTCGGCCGACTCCTCGACACCCATGGTATTCTGGATCAACGACGGGATAAAGACCCCGGCATGCATCAACTCGTCGCCGTAAAGGGGCTGTTGCCGCCCACTGACCACGTAGCGTTGGCTCGGTAATAACCCGCGCAGTTTTAATTGCGAATACCGCGGGTTGGGTTGATTTAAAATCTGGTACCGCGCCGCAATCGCGTGGCGTTTATCGGCACTCACGACGACCCAACTGCCGACGTTACGGTCGCCAGTAAACGGATTATCGATCCGGTAGAACGTCCCCTGTTGGAAGAGGTCTCGGTGTTGCTTATAGAAGGCCACCTGGCGTTTGATCTGTGCCTTTTCGGCCGCCGAGCACCGGGTCACGTCGAGTTCGTACCCTAGATCACCAAAGTAAGCCACGGCCGCCCGCGTCTCAATTGGCGTAATGCGCCCAGTCTGGTCGTTTGGCACCGCCGAGACGTGGGCCCCCATCATCGCCTGCGGATAAGCGTAGGACGTCCCGAACTGGATGCGTAACCGCTCGATGGCGTCGGTATCGTCACTGGTCCAGGCCTGAGGGGCGTAATACATCATGCCCAGATCAAACCGTCCCCCACCGGACGCACAGGATTCGAACAGCACCTGTGGAAAGTCGTGGGTCAACCGGGCATAGAGCTGGTAAACGCCTAAGATGTAGCGGTGGCTAAACTCTAACTGTTGGTCGGCGCTCAACGTCTGACTGTAGGCCTCGGTAATGTTGCGGTTCATGTCCCATTTGATGTAGTCGAGGTGCGCCTCGTCGATCATGGTACTCATCTTGGTGTACAGGAAGTCCACCACGTCAGGGTTGGTCATGTCCAGGACAAACTGGTTACGTCCTGGCGTCATCTGGCGTTGTGGCGTCTTGATCACCCAGTCGGGATGGTCGTGATAGAGCTGGCTCGCCAGTGAAATCATTTCTGGTTCGTACCATAAGCCAAACTGCATGCCGAGATCGTGGATCTGTTGCGCGAGGTGCGCCATGCCCTGTGGTAACTTCTGCGGGTTAACGTCCCAGTCTCCCAGCGAGGTGGTATCGTCATTACGTTTGCCAAACCAGCCATCGTCGAGAACGAACAGCTCGATGCCCAAATCCTTGGCCTGCCGGGCCATCGCCATCAGCTTGGTTTCGTTGAAGTCGAAGTAGGTCCCTTCCCAGTTATTGATCAGAATCGGCCGGGGCTTTTGGGCGTACTGGGGGTTGACCAGGTGATGTTGGTAGCAGTCCCCCAATTGCTGGCTTAACTGATTTAAGCCCGTATCGCTATAACTTAAAATGGCTTCGGGCGTCTGAAATTGGGTCCCGGCGGTCAATTGCCAGCCAAACTCCGTGGGATTGATTCCCAATAAGACCCGGGTCGTGTCAAACTGATCGACTTCGATCTGATCGAGAAAGTTACCGGAGTAGACCAGGTTGAACCCGTAGGCGCCGCCGTGATCGTCGGTCGTCTGGGGCCGTGCCAGAATAAAGCCCGGATTTTCCTGATGACTCGACGCACTACGCAAACTTCCAATACTTTGAATGCCCCGCCGTAACGGGGTCCGGATGGCGTGCCGTTCGCGCGCCCAACTCCCGGAAAATTGCAGAAAGTCGTAGTCAGCATCGGGAAGGTCCAGTTGGCCACTGAGCGCCCGGTTCAACGTTACCGTTTGGTCCCCGCGATTGGTAAAGGTCGCACTGCGGACCAAGACGTCTTGGTGGGGAAAAATCGTGTAGTTCAACTCGACCACGACTTGCGTGACGGCATCCTTTAACGTCACGATCAAGGTCTGCGCGTCGTCTTGCGTATCATCAAACGTCGCGGGTAAATTAGCTAGTCGCTTCTTCCCTTCCTCAATCCGGTAGCTTTGGTACTGCAGGTCGCTGATGCGACTGCCGTTTACTGCCGTGATCTGGTACGCGGGGTCCCGAAAATCCCCTTTCCCAAAGCTGGCGTATTCTTGTTTCAATGCCTCGGGTTGGAAATCCGGGGTATTGAGTTTCCAGGCCGGCATCGCCCCGTGAACCTCGCGGTGGGTGAGTTCCGGATACTGAGCCTGGTTATGTATCAACGGGCCATAATAGAGTTGTCCTAACTCACCGTTGGCCATGACGTGAAAGAGGTAACTACTATGATCCATTTGAAGATGAAATTGATCTTGTTGTGTATAAATTGCCATCTCATTCAGTCCCTTCTACCTACTAGGATACCGAAAAAGTTGGGTTTTGTAACCGTTTTCTATAAATTGTTCAAAAAAAGCAGTTGTCCTCTATCGAACTTACTGCTTGAGTGATTTTTCTTAGGGTAACGCCTGCAACAACGTGGTGGCAATAATGCACGCCCCACCGAATAACTCCGCGCCGGTCATGGGTGTTCCCAGAACTGCCACGGCCAACACCGTGGCAGTCAGCGGTTCAAAGGCGCTCAGCATGCCGGTCGTACTGGGCGCTAGACTTTCAAGACTCTTTAGGTATAACAGGTAGGCGAGCATGGTCCCGCCAATCACGATAAAGGCGATTCCGCCCACAACGGTCGCGTTCAGCTGGGGCAAGTGCGTGGTCGCCAACACCCCACCAAACGGCAGACTCCCTAAGAGCATGGCCCAGCCCACCACTAAGCGTGCGTCGTAGGTTGCCAATAATTTTCGGGGTAACAACGTATAGGTGGCCGAACTGACCCCGGCCAATAACCCCCAGAAGAGGGCCAACGGTGCCAACGCCAACTGGGTAAGATGCCCGTTCGTCACCAGAAAAAAGGTCCCAAAGAGCGCAATGACGATGGAAATCAGATCAATTCGTCGCGGCCATTGGCGCCGAACCACGGCTAAGTAGATGATGATAAATAGTGGTCCCAAAAATTGAAGCACCGTGGCGGTCGGTGCATTCCCGTAGGCAATGGCTAAGAAGTAGGTTAATTGCGAAGGGACCATGCCTAACAGACTAAATAAAAGAAGTTGGCCAATCATCTTGGGGCGCCGCCAGATGGCCCAGACGGCTTTTCCCTGGCTTAAGGCAAACCAGCTTAGCAATAGGAGCCCCGCCAGACTAAGCCGCACGCCGGTCAACCATAAGGTGGGCACCTGGTAGCGGCTAAACACGGCCTGGGCAACGGTCCCTGAAGCTCCCCATAAAATTCCGCCACTGATCACTTCAATCAAGCCTAATCGTCGACTGGCCACGTAACACCCTTCCCTTCTGACGCGTTAAGTTATGGAAAAATTCTCACAAAAAAAGGAACTCATCACTGAGTTCCTACCGTTGCGTGGCAACGTCCTATCCT
>NZ_AZDV01000010.1 GCF_001434835.1 Levilactobacillus acidifarinae DSM 19394 = JCM 15949
GCGTGGCAACGTCCTATCCTTGCAGGGGGCGATCCCCCAACTACTATCGGCGTGCTGAAGCTTAACTTCCGTGTTCGGCATGGGAACGGGTGTATCCTTCAGGCTATCGCCACCACACTACTGAGAGCTTATTCCCTCAAAACTAGATATTACCAATTTATTTTCCGTGAGAACACCATTACTTGGTTAAGTCCTCGACCGATTAGTATTGGTCCGCTTCACACCTCACGGTGCTGCCACTTCCAACCTATCTACCTGATCATCTCTCAGGGGTCTTACTTCCATAAAGGAATGGGAAATCTCATCTTGAGGCGAGTTTCACACTTAGATGCTTTCAGCGTTTATCTCATCCATACATAGCTACCCAGCGATGCGCCTGGCGGCACAACTGGTACACCAGAGGTATGTCCATCCCGGTCCTCTCGTACTAAGGACAGCTCCTCTCAAATTTCCTACGCCCGCGACGGATAGGGACCGAACTGTCTCACGACGTTCTGAACCCAGCTCGCGTACCGCTTTAATGGGCGAACAGCCCAACCCTTGGGACCGACTACAGCCCCAGGATGCGATGAGCCGACATCGAGGTGCCAAACCTCCCCGTCGATGTGGACTCTTGGGGGAGATAAGCCTGTTATCCCCAGGGTAGCTTTTATCCGTTGAGCGATGGCCCTTCCATACGGTACCACCGGATCACTAAGCCCGACTTTCGTCCCTGCTCGACCTGTCTGTCTCGCAGTCAAGCTCTCTTCTGCCTTTACACTCGACGAATGATTTCCAACCATTCTGAGAGAACCTTTGGGCGCCTCCGTTACTTTTTAGGAGGCGACCGCCCCAGTCAAACTGCCCACCTGACACTGTCTCCCGCCACGATAAGTGGCGCGGGTTAGAGTGTTCACACAGCGAGGGTCGTATCCCACCAACGCCTCCATCGAAACTAGCGTTCCGATATCTACGGCTCCGACCTATCCTGTACAAGCTGTGTCAACACCCAATATCAAGCTACAGTAAAGCTCCATGGGGTCTTTCCGTCCTGTCGCGGGTAACCTGCATCTTCACAGGTAATATAATTTCACCGAGTCTCTCGTTGAGACAGTGCCCAGATCGTTACGCCTTTCGTGCGGGTCGGAACTTACCCGACAAGGAATTTCGCTACCTTAGGACCGTTATAGTTACGGCCGCCGTTTACTGGGGCTTCATTTCTGGGCTTCGCCGAAGCTAACTCATCCACTTAACCTTCCAGCACCGGGCAGGCGTCAGCCCCTATACTTCATCTTACGATTTTGCAGAAACCTGTGTTTTTGATAAACAGTCGCCTGGGCCTTTTCACTGCGGCTACACTTGCGTGTAGCACCCCTTCTCCCGAAGTTACGGGGTCATTTTGCCGAGTTCCTTAACGAGAGTTCACTCGCTCACCTTAGGATACTCTCCTCGACTACCTGTGTCGGTTTGCGGTACGGGTAATTAATATCTAACTAGAAGCTTTTCTCGGCAGTGTGACATGGAGCACTTCCCTACTAAAATTCGGTCCCCGTCACGCCTTGTCCTTAGTGATAAGCATTTGACTCATCACCAGACTTGACGCTTGGACGCACATTTCCAATCGTGCGCTTGCTTTAGCCTGCTGCGTCCCTCCATCGTTCAAACAATATTAACTAGTACAGGAATATCAACCTGTTATCCATCGCCTACGCCTTGCGGCCTCGGCTTAGGTCCCGACTAACCCTGGGAGGACGAGCCTTCCCCAGGAAACCTTAGTCATTCGGTGGATCAGATTCTCACTGATCTTTCGCTACTCATACCGGCATTCTCACTTCTAAGCGCTCCACTAGTCCTTGCGATCTAGCTTCGTTGCCCTTAGAACGCTCTCCTATCACGCGACATAGTCGCGTCCACAATTTCGGTAATGTGCTTAGCCCCGGTATATTTTCGGCGCAGAGTCACTCGGCTAGTGAGCTATTACGCACTCTTTAAATGGTGGCTGCTTCTGAGCCAACATCCTAGCTGTCTATGCAATTCCACATCCTTTTCCACTCAGCACATATTTAGGGACCTTAATTGGTGGTCTGGGCTGTTCCCCTTTCGACGGTGGATCTTATCACTCATCGTCTGACTCCCGGATATAAATCTGTGGCATTCGGAGTTTATCTGAATTCAGTAACCCATGACGGGCCCCTAGTCCAAACAGTGGCTCTACCTCCACGATTCTAAATCCGAGGCTAACCCTAAAGCTATTTCGGAGAGAACCAGCTATCTCCAAGTTCGTTTGGAATTTCACCGCTACCCACACCTCATCCCAGCATTTTTCAACATACACGGGTTCGGTCCTCCAGTGCGTTTTACCGCACCTTCAACCTGGACATGGGTAGGTCACCTGGTTTCGGGTCTACATCAACTTACTGAAACGCCCGTTTCAGACTCGCTTTCGCTACGGCTCCGGTCTTTACACCTTAACCTTGCAAATTAACGTAACTCGCCGGTTCATTCTACAAAAGGCACGCTATCACCCATTAACGGGCTCTAACTAATTGTAGGCACATGGTTTCAGGAACTATTTCACTCCCCTTCCGGGGTGCTTTTCACCTTTCCCTCACGGTACTGGTTCACTATCGGTCACTAGGGAGTATTTAGCCTTGGGAGATGGTCCTCCCGGATTCCGACCAGGTTTCACGTGTCTGGCCGTACTCAGGATCCTGAACTGAGGGTTAACGATTTCACCTACGGGGGTATCACCCGCTCTGCCACACCTTCCCAGATGTTTCGGTTATCATTAACTTTGGTAACTCAAATGTTCAGTCCTACAACCCCACCGAGCAAGCTCGATGGTTTGGGCTGTTCCCCGTTCGCTCGCCGCTACTTAGGGAATCGATTTTTCTTTCTCTTCCTGTGGGTACTTAGATGTTTCAGTTCCCCACGTCTGCCTCAACTTGAGTATGTATTCGTCAAGTTGTAATCATCGGTAAAGATGATTGGGTTTCCCCATTCGGAAATCTCCGGATCAAAGCTTACGTACAGCTCCCCGAAGCATATCGGTGTTAGTCCCGTCCTTCATCGGCTCCTAGTACCAAGGCATTCACCATGCGCCCTTCATAACTTAACCTAACGGTCACTTCGTGACCGCTGATTAATTGAGTATTAGCGAATAAA
>NZ_AZDV01000011.1 GCF_001434835.1 Levilactobacillus acidifarinae DSM 19394 = JCM 15949
AGGCTACACATACTTTGTCGAAACAATGGTCAGTTTTGAGGGGTCTACCCTCAAACCTTATGTGCTTTTTTGGGCGTATAGCTCAGCTGGTTTAGAGCGCACGCCTGATAAGCGTGAGGTCGATGGTTCGAGTCCATTTATGCCCATTGACCGTAAGGTCGATATGGGGAATTAGCTCAGATGGGAGAGCACCTGCTTTGCAAGCAGGGGGTCAACGGTTCGATCCCGTTATTCTCCATTGATGCGAGAGCATCAAGTTTGTTCTTTGAAAACTAGATATTATCAATTATTTTCCTTTAATTATTAAAGATAAT
>NZ_AZDV01000012.1 GCF_001434835.1 Levilactobacillus acidifarinae DSM 19394 = JCM 15949
GATACAGATGCCACCTTTATGCGAATGAAAGAAGATCCCATGAAGAATGGTCAGTTGAAACCAGGATACAATCTCCAAGTTGCTAGCCAAAATCAATACGCTCTATACTTTGACCTATTTCAACGACCGATTGATACACGTACTTTAATTCCTTTTCTTTCAAACATCTTTGCGCAGACTCCCAACGCGTCACAATATGTTGTCGCCGATGCAGGATACGGTAGCGAGATGAACTATCAATTTATCTCTGATGACTTAGAAAAGGAGTTCTTGATTCC
>NZ_AZDV01000013.1 GCF_001434835.1 Levilactobacillus acidifarinae DSM 19394 = JCM 15949
AATGAAGTAGACCTAGCGGTACGTCAAGAGACCGACGGTTCTCTTGATAGTACTGAATTAAAAGCAGTCAGTGATAAAGTCAGTAACGAAATTGATAACTTAAATCAGGTAATTGCTAACGAAAAAGTGAAACCTGGCGGTTCACAAAATAAGCGTCGTCGCCGGAAGCTTAAACACTTTAATCATTTATTGAAGACCGATTTAATCCCTCGTAAGCGAAACTACGAGTTTGCGAACAAGACCTTTGGAGAACGTAATAGCTTTGCTAAAACTGATACAGATGCCACCTTTATGCGAATGAAAGAAGATCCCATGAAGAATGG
>NZ_AZDV01000014.1 GCF_001434835.1 Levilactobacillus acidifarinae DSM 19394 = JCM 15949
GGAATCAAGAACTCCTTTTCTAAGTCATCAGAGATAAATTGATAGTTCATCTCGCTGCCGTATCCTGCATCGGCGACAACATATTGTGACGCGTTGGGAGTCTGCGCAAAGATATTTGAGAGGAAAGGGACCAAGGTACGTGTATCAGTCGGTCGTTGAAATAGATCAAAATATAGAGCGTATTGATTTTGGCTAGCAACTTGGAGATTGTATCCAGGTTTTAACTGACCATTCTTCATGGGATCTTCTTTCATTCGCATAAAGGTGGCATCTGTATC
>NZ_AZDV01000015.1 GCF_001434835.1 Levilactobacillus acidifarinae DSM 19394 = JCM 15949
TTTCTAGGACCAATTTTTAATTACTGGAATTTAGGGACTTATGTCCCAAACTCTTTGAAATTCAAGCGTGTCGTTGTTGGAACTTGGTTAAGCCAAAAGCCCCGGCGTTGCAGACGAATAGCATGATCGCCATCGCCGCGTAGGAACTCCCGGACATGCCGGCTAGTGGCGACGCTAAGCCCCCGAAGGCGTTTTGCGCCAGGCCAATCACGGCCGAAGCACTCCCCGCGTTTTGCGCCGCCTGGTCCATGATGACGGTCACGGTCAGGGTTAACAGCGCGCCAATCAGCATGACCATTAGTAAGACCAGAACGATTACCAGCCAGACGTTGGCCGGGAAGAGGAGCGAGACCAGCAGAAGCGCACTGACGCCCATGGCGGCGAGCAGTAGGCCGGTCAGTTGTTGCCGGTTGGAGTAGCGTTTCGCCAACCGTGCGGGCAGGTTACTGCCGATCACGATACCTAACCCGTTAAAGGCGTACAACAGGCTAAAGGTTTGTGGCGGCAGACCGAAACCGGTTTGAAAGACGAAGGTCGAGGCCGAAATGTAGCTGAATAGACCGCCGTAGACTAAACCGGTGGCCACGATCATGGGCCAAAATGCGGGTTGGGTGAAGAAGTGGCCCATGGCGACGAACGAGGCCCGGTAACCACCCGCCTGACGTTGATCGGCCGGCAGCGTTTCGTGCAGGCCGAAGAAGACGGCCACAGCGATGGCTAACCCAATGAGCGCCAGCAAAACGAAGATGGCTTCCCAGTCGACGTAGCGAATCATGAAGCCCCCGATGATGGGCGCAATGATGGGGAAGACCCCGTTGACGGTGTTCAGCATGGCGTAAAACCGGGTGAGTTTCTTGCCGCTGAACAGATCGCGGGCCACGGCGCGGGCAATCACCTGACCGGTTGCCCCGGCAATCCCCTGAATGAAGCGTAGCGTGATCAGCAGGGTGATGGAGTGGATGAAGGCGATGGCTAAAGAGACCAGACCAAAGACGATAAACCCAATCACCAGGGGATGTTTGCGGCCGTGTTGGTCGGATAGCGGCCCGGCGATGAGTTGGCCCAACGCCAGACCCACCAAACAACTGGTGATGCTCAGTTGCATCAGCGAGGCGTTAGTCATGAATTGCGTCCGCATTTGCGGTAAAGCGGGTAAGTAAAGGTCGATAGCAAGCGGGCCGGTGGCACTCACGGTTCCTAGCAGGAGTGTGAGCCAGATTTGCCGGCCGCGCGATAGTGAAGCGTTCAAAGAAGTCACCCTTTCGAGAGAGAGTATGTAATGATGGTGAGCGGTGCTCTAGACTTTGCTGGTAAAGTTTAGTTAACGTAGGGGCTGGCTGATTTTTGACGCAAGCGGTCGTTTGCGGACAGCTATTGGCTATTATCAGGGGAAATTGGGGAATTTGCAAGCTAATAGTGGTCTAGTCCGGTCAGAATCTTCACAAAAAGATTAATTTCGGCTAAAAAGTGGGTATTTTACGTTGTAAATGGTAAGATTAAAGACAGTTAAACTTACTCTAATTCGGTAGTGGCCGTTGATGATGACCGCTATTGCGTAAAACCAATTGCAAGATTATAAGGAGCTACACTATGCAGAAAACAAGGGAAGTTATGAGCTGGGTTATTCCGATTTTAATTGGGTTAGCGTTGGCGTTATTGATTAAGCAGTATGTATTTACCCGGGTTAAAGTTGACGGACCGTCGATGGAGCCCAACCTGAACAATGCCGAAAAGGTGATTGCCTATAAACCGGCGAAGATTAAGCACTTGAGCGTCATCGTCTTCGACGCGTACGGGGAAGATCCGTCGGCCAAGACGCACACCAACTACGTCAAGCGGGTGATCGGGTTACCCGGTGACAAGGTTAAGAGCGAGAATGGCTACATTTACGTGAACAATAAGAAGGTCAAGCAAAGCTTTATCAGTGAAGCCGAACGGACCTCCGGAACCGGGAACTGGACGCTAGCCAGCATCTCGAAACAAAACGGCTGGGCCAAGGGCAAAAAGGTCACCGTGGTACCCAAGGGCAAGTACTTTGTCCTCGGTGATCACCGAAGCGTGTCTAACGATAGCCGGTACTGGGGCTTTGTGGATAAGGACAAGGTCGTGGGCGTGGTCAAGGTTCCATTCTGGACCTCAACCAAGACTAAGCGGGCTAATGTGAACTCGCTGGCCTTTTAAATTTAAGAACATGGGTCTGGGACAAAAGTCTCAGGCTTTTTTGTGTTCCGAACATCTGGTGCTGAAACGTGCGCCAAAAGGCAGCTGGCGAGCATTAACCCCGCAAGACAGTTAATCACCTTTTATCACACTCTTGCGTTTTTTCGTCTGGTAGGTGAACTTATCGCGGGTGTCAGTCGTTAAGGGGTTGCTTGACTTTTAGCGACAATTAGTATATGCTTGCGCACGTAATTTTAATGAAAGGAGCTGGAGACCATGGTCACACCGGCAAATGATTCGGATATTTTGAAATGGTTGTCGATTGCGAATCGCTACACGCGAATTGCTTTGGATCGGCGGCTACAACCCTATCGCTTGAACGCCAGTATGTACTATTACATCTTGCGGTTACACGAACACCCGCGCATGACCCAGGATCAGTTGATTAGCTTGACGTATCTTAATCCCAGTAACGTGACCCGGGCCGTCAACCAATTGGTGAACTTGGGCTACGTTCGTAAGCGGCAATCGAAGAGTGATAAGCGGGTCTACGAGTTATCCTTGACGCGCCGGGGGGAGCAACTCTATCCGGAAATTGTTAAATTACGCCAAAGTGTGGCCGACGAGCTCTTAAGTGACGTTCCCGTGGCCCAGCACGATGACCTAGTGGCTCAGATTCGACAACTGGCCTTACGGGCCGTGGCGAACGAGAACCCGGGATCAGCAAAATAGAAGAGAAATATGCCAGGCGGGTTGACTTTTAGGAGCACCCGCCTTAAGATAAAAGCATAAATGAGTGAGCACTCACTTACATAAATTTTAAAGGACGTGAGGAAGATGGCACAACCGATGATTGATGTTCGCAACGTGGCCAAGCAGTTCGGGGCCAACGTGGTCTTAAAACAAATTAGTTTACAACTACCAGCCGGCCGAGTGATGGGGCTGATTGGTCCGTCCGGGGCGGGGAAAACGACCCTGGTCAAGGCTATTCTGGGGATGGAAAAGGTGGATTCGGGGACGACCACGGTTCTGGGTACCGAGATGCCCAATCGCCAAATTATGCAAAAAATCGGGTACATGGCCCAAAGCGATGCGTTATACGAGACCCTGACGGCCCGGGAAAATTTACGGTTCTTCGGTGAACTGATGGGGGTCACGGGCACGGCATTGACCAGTAGCATTACGCACGTGGCCCAAGTGGTCAATTTGACGGCTGAGTTGAATCGCCGGGTCAGTGCCTACTCCGGGGGGATGAAACGGCGATTGTCCTTAGCCATTGCGCTGATTGCCGACCCCGACCTGTTGATCTTAGACGAACCCACGGTCGGGATCGACCCCGAGTTACGTCAACAGATTTGGGCGGAACTACGGCAACTCAAGCAACACGGCAAGGCCATCCTGGTGACCACCCACGTGATGGACGAGGCCGAACGGTGTGACGAACTGATGCTGATCCGTGAGGGAATTGCGTTGGCTCAGGGGACGCCGGACGATTTGAAACAAGAGTATGCGGTAGACACGATTGAACAAGTATTTTTGAAAGCGGGGCGGCTCCAAGATGAGAACCATAGCGATCGTTAAACGCGTGTTACGCGAAATGTTACGGGACAAACGGACCTTGGCGTTGATGTTTATTGCGCCATTGTTTATCCTGTCGTTGATGTATTTTCTGTTCCAAAACAATTCGACCAGTGTGGCCAAGATTGGGGTCAGCAACGTGAACACCAGTCTGGTCAAGGCGCTGAAGAACAAGCACACGGACTTGGCGGCCTACGGGGATCACGCCAACGCCAAAACAACTATTCGTCAGCACAACTTAGCGGCGTTTATCCACGAACAAGACGGCAAGTTAACGGTGACCTATTCGAACAGCCAACCCAGTGATACGGCGCTGGTCAAGCAGGCCTTACAGGGTGGGGTTACCAAGTTGAAAGTCCAAGCTTTAGTGGCAGCTACCAAGACCCAAAAACAAGTGCTGCAGCAACAGGCCAAGGTGTTAAAGACGGTCATGGCCCAACAGCAGAAACTACAAGCGGCCCAAGGTACGACGCGGGGCCAGACGGCGACAACGGGGACCACGACTAAACCGAAGACGGTTCCCAATTACACGGTCACGAGCCATTATCTTTACGGTAACTCGGACTCGACGTTCTTCGATACCTTCTTACCAGTTCTGTTAGGGTTCTTCGTGTTCTTCTTCGTCTTCTTGATCTCGGGGATTTCGTTGTTAAACGAACGCACCACGGGCACCTTGACCCGGTTGTTGGCGACGCCCGTGCGTCGGGGGGAAATCATCACCGGCTACCTGATCGGTTACGGCCTCTTTGCGGTGATTCAGACCATCATCACGGTGACCTTCGCATTGACGGTCTTTAACGTGCACATGTTGGGCAGTGTCTGGCTGATTTTACTGATTAACTTCCTGCTGGCGATGGTGGCGTTATCGATGGGAATCTTTATCTCTACGTTTGCCAATTCGGAATTTCAGATGGTTCAGTTTATTCCGCTGCTGATCGTGCCCCAGGTCTTCTTCTCGGGCATCATCACAATCTCGACCATGCCCGACTGGTTACAATGGCTGGCCCACATCTTCCCGTTGTATTATGGAGGAGACGCGTTGATGAACGTGGCGACTCGCGGCTTCAGTCTCAGCGCCGTGAGTGGCGATCTCTGGATCTTACTGTTCTTTGCGGTCGCTTTCACCACACTCAACGTGATCGGTTTAAAACGGTATCGGAGGGTTTAAGATGACGGAAAATACGGATATTCGCACGGCCTTTGACCAGGTCATGGCCGAGGACCACGATCTCCCGGCGAAACAAAAACAGGTGTTAGCGGCCAGTCTGACACTCTTTGCCGAACAGGGATTTGCTAACACGACGACCAAGCAGATTGCGGACCGGGCGGGGGTCGCCGAGGGCACGGTTTATCGCCGTTACAAGACGAAGGACGAACTCCTGGCCGCACTGCTAAAGCCGATGGTCACCCAGGTCTTACCCCGCTTGATGCACGAATTTGCGCAGCAGGTCAAGACCATGCAACACCTGACGCGCCGACAGTTATTGACGGCGCTAATCGAAAATCGGGTGGCGTTTTTGGAGGACAACTGGCAGGTCGGTAAGATTCTGATTAACGAAATGATGATTAGAGACGACTTACGGCAAAGCGTGATGTTGAATGCCGGCCCCATCATCCAAAAGACGTTGTTTCCCATTTTGGACCAGTTACGGGAGCAGCACGAATTAGCCGCAATTCCCAACGACATGGTGGGCCAGTTCGTGATTGGGACGGTATTGACCAACCTGCTGCGAGCGAACCTGCAGGGCGACTTCGCGGCGTTTAGCCAGCGCGCGCCGTATCTGATTGATTTCCTGGACCGGGGATTGGCGCCTAAATAAAGCGATTCATCAAGAAAGTGGTTAGGCACAACTAACCACTTTTTTGATGGGGATGATTGCGTTCACCAGAGGAAAGGCTTAGAATAAAAATATTCATTATGAGATTAAAATGAGAACTCTCATTTTTGCTGAAAGAGGGAATTGAGTTTATGGATGAAACACAAACGAATTCGGCCTTAACGCCGGCCGATTTAGCGGCCTTTCACGCCGACTTAGTCAAGCAACCCGCCCACGAAGTGATTAGTCGGGCGGTTCGCAAGAGTGGGGTCTTAGCTGCTTCTGAGGATCCAAACGCCAACGTCCGCTTGAACCGGACCTTCTCCGTGGAACTGGATACGGGGAAAGTCTCCAACCAGAAGCATTCTGGGCGGTGCTGGTTGTTCTCGACGCTCAACACGTTACGGCACCAATTCGCCGCCAAGTACAACGTGAAGGACTTCGAACTCTCCCAAAGTTACCTGTTCTTCTGGGATAAGATCGAACGCGCCAACATCTTCTACGACAACATCTTACGGACGGCCAGCAAGCCGGCCAGCGATCGGGAGGTCAGCTTCTACCTGGCTCGGCCCGGCGAAGATGGTGGTCAGTGGGCCATGGGTGCCGCGTTAGTCCAAAAGTACGGGGTGGTGCCGACCAGTGCCATGCCCGAATCCTTTAACACCAACGACACCACTGGGTTTGCGGCGGCGTTGGACCTGAAACTACGGAAGGATGCGTTGACTTTACGACAGTTAGTGGCGGATCACGCGACTGATGCGGAGATTGCGACGGCTCGCAAGAACGCGTTAAGCGAAGTCTACCGGATGGCGGCCTATTCGATTGGGGAACCGCCAACCACGTTCGACCTGGAATATAAGGACGACAAGCACCAGTACCACCGGGACGCGAACCTGACGCCTCAGGACTTCTTTGCCAAGTATTTCGACGTGGATTTGGACGACTACGTGGTCTTATCGAACTCGCCGGACAAGGCTTTCGACAAGCTCTACGCGTTGCCGAGTCAGGATAACGTGGTGGGCGGCAAACACATCACCTTCCTAAACTTACCAATGGCGGACCTGAAACAGGCTACCATCGCGCAGTTGAAGTCTGGTGAAACGGTCTGGTTCGGTAACGACGTGCTCCAACAAATGAGTCGGCAACGGGGCTTTCTCGACAGTCACCTCTACCAGACCGCCGACCTGTTCGGTGTCGACTTGAGCCTGACCAAGGCGCAACGCTTGGAATACCACGAAGCCGAAGTATCCCACGCCATGACCTTTACCGGGGTAGACCTGGTGGACGACCAATCTACGCGTTGGAAGGTCGAAAACAGTTGGGGTGAAAAGAATGGCGACCAGGGCTACTTCGTGATGACCGACGACTGGATGGACGATTTTGTCTACGAAGTCGTGGTTCACAAGCGGTTCTTAACGCCGGCCCAACGCGCCATCTTGACCACCACGCCGGAAACCTTACCGGCCTGGGATTCGTTGAACTAATTAAGTTAATTGAAGCGTTGACGCGCAGGCGCCAGCGCTTTTTTTCAAAGGGAGCGTGATAAGGATGTCGGCATGGCAACAGAAGCCCATCACGGCGGTGGTGACCGCCCAAGAGTTACAGGACCAACTCCTAGCGTTGGGGCTACAAGCGACCGACAGTTGTTTGGTCCATACGGCGCTAAGCCAATTTGGCTACATTCCCGGGGGTGAACAGACCGTGGTATCCGTGCTCAAGCGAGTCTTGCGCCAGGGCAACCTGGTGATGCCCGCACAGACCGCCGATTATTCGGATCCCGGCGATTGGGAATGGCCACCGGCCGTACCCGCGGCGGTTCAACGGATTCGCGCGAGTATGCCGCCGTTCGACCGCCGTCTTAGTCCGACGCACTTTATCGGGAAGACCCCGGAATATTTCCGGACTTTACCGGGAACGGTGCGCAGCGGGCATCCGTTGTACTCCCTGTGTGCCTGGGGCCAAAATAGCGTCGAAATTTGTGAGACCACGACCTATGATCTCCCGTTCGGCCCCGCTAGTCCTTTACAAAAACTCTACGCGCTGGACGGGAAAATCGTGATGTTAGGGACCGGTTATGAGAGCTGTACGGCCCTGCACCTGGCTGAATCGACGATCAACCGGCCTCAGTTTACCGAGGTTGCCCCCGTCGCACAGGGTGACCAGACGGTGTGGACCACTTTTAAAAACGTTGCGCTGGAACCTTACGACGATTTTAAGGCGCTGGGCACGCGCTTCGAACAGGCCCATCCGCGAGCCGTCCAACGCATGACGGTGGCGCCCGGCACCATTACCGTAGTGGCGCTGCGGCCCCTAATTGATTTTGCCCGGGATTATTACCGCCAGAAGGACCGGCGACATCCCGACCGGTTACGGCGGGAGTAAGTTTAACTGAAAAAACAAAGGGGTCCCCGCAAGCACTCAACGGCTTACGGGGACCCTCGTGGTTTAACTAAAAAACCGTCTCTGGTTAGGAGGCGGTCGACCCGCTTGGTTAGAACGGGGATTCATTTTATTGGTGAATAAAATGAAAAAAGGTTGGTTAATTAGGTTTTTGGTATACCCGTAGCATAACCGGTAATTGTGAAGAAATTGTGAAGAAAATTAACGAGTAAATAATGCAAATGATTAGATGATAATTATCAATTGTGAAAAGGGGCTGAAAAGGCTTTTGAATTACTTTTTTCTAATCGTTTTAACTAGTTTTAACGAGATATTCGCCATTCACGACTGATAAATTGATGGTTTCTGATAATAAAGTGATTATATTGATAATTATCAGCTAATGATTTGGTGGAAATTAAATTTTAAAAAATTAATGGCTTAGCGACGATGAAAACAGCCTTTAACGGTCCAGTCACACCCAAAAACGACGGGGAGTTCCCCGTCGTTAGAAGAAATTATGGTCGTAAGTGGGACCGCTTGCCGGGATGAGCCGACCGCAGGGCCAACTGCTTAGTCTTTTCCCGTTCGATTTGGAGTTGCTTTTTGAGCTGACGAGTTTTCCAGAAACCGTGAGCGGCCACGACTGCGGGGAAAGCGCCGGCGGCCACGGTCACGGGGATCAACCAGGGATAGTCGCGAACCAAGGCGTAGCAGGCCTGACGTTTCTCGGCGAGTTCGGTGGGCGTTAGGGGAGTCAAACAATGGTGTGACAGCATACAAATCACGCTCCTTTTGGCCCCATCATACCGCAAAATGTAACCGCTGTCAGTGAAACGAATCAGTTAAAAAAACGGGCTCACCATGGCAAGCCCGCTCATAAAATCCAAATTTAGTTGTTGATCTTAACCAGAACGGCGTTGGTCACGTCTTCGTCGACATCGCGGTCAATGTGGTAACCCGCCACCTTCAAGCCCGTCGACTTGTTGGTGCCCGTCAACGTCTTCTTGACCGTGAACTTCTGGGTCATCGGGATGCCCGAGAGCTTCCCCTTGAAGTGAATGACAGTCTGGTTGCCCTTGGTGGTAAAGGTAGCCTTTAGGGAACCCGCCTTGTTCAGAGCCTTCGCCTTTTTGGCGGCGTTGTAGGTCTTATAGAACTTATCGACATTGTAGACCGTGGCCTTACCGTTCTTGTTAAAGCGGTAGGCTTCTAGGCCAGAATTGCTCTTAGCGTTGACGCCACCGGCTACGTACCAGAGTTGCTGGGTACCGGTCACCGTTGACTTCACGTCACTCTTCTTAGTGGTTTGGTTCTTAAAACTAGCCTGTTGGTTGCTGCCGGATTGGCTACTCTTACTGCAGCCAGCTAACCCGATGGTGACTAGGGCGACGAGACTCAAGATGGTCGCATAAATCCGGGTTTTCTTCATGATTAATTCACCTCATTAAAAATAATCACACGGTACACCGTGTTTGCTGAATCTTTCCTCATCCCAGACCAGTATAGCATGGACCCGCGGTTGGTTTGCGGCCAGGGCGTTAAAAAAAGATTAAGTTCCGTTGACAATTTCGCCCCGAAAAGGCGCACAACTGTTCGCTTTTTTCTGGTAAAATAGGGGCACAGTGCAGAGAATTGAGGGAGGAATTAGGAATGGGTAAACGTCGTCGACGCCGTCGGGGGACGTCGCTCTCCATTTACGGGGCGATTTTATTAGTCTTAGTGGGACTGGTCGGTAGCCTGAGCGGTCAGGGCAATCCGACGGCCCGGAAAATTACGGACCAGGCTAGTCAGGTCATCAATCAGGTGGCGGGAAAGTCGAGTGGAGCCACCACCACACCGAAACAATCGGTGGCCACCAAGGCACTAGCGCAAGAGGCCTATCAGGGCACGCAAATCGTGGCGGTCAACCACAACAAGCCCACCTTTACCGGGAGCGACTTGTCCCTGAAGAAGGGGGCCTGGCAGAGCTACGGCAACCTGGATGGGTTGAACCGGGTCACCACGGCCAACGCGATGTTGAGCAAAAGCATCATGCCGACCGCCAAGCGGCAACCGCTCAACGTGACGCCCACGGGGTGGCATAACAAGTCCTATACGGTCAACGGTAAGCGGGGGTATCTGTATAACCGCTGTCACCTGATCGGCTATCAGTTAACGGGCCAGAACAACAACTGGAAAAACTTGATGACCGGGACCCGGTCGCTTAACGATCCGGGTATGACGGCTTACGAGAATCCGGTGGCCAGTTACCTGCGGACCCATCCGAGTGATCACGTGCGCTATCAGGTCCAACCGGTTTTTCGCGGTAACGAACTGGTCGCTCGGGGCGTGCACATGCAGGCCCAGTCGATCGAAACCAAAGATATCAGCTATAACGTCTACATTTTCAACATTCAGGCGGGTGTCAAAATTGCTTACGACACGGGTTACAGCCAGTTAGGTGACCCGGCCGCGTCTTTTTAAACGCTAACGATGAAAAAAGGGTTCCACAGAATTGCATTGATTCTGCGGAACCCTTTTTTAGATGTGTTCAACCCGCATGACGAAACTAACGACGGTTAGCGTAACGGTAAATCAAATATAAGACGATACCGACGAGGAGAATAACCCCCACCATCGGATTTTCTCGAAAAATCCAGTGAATGACCCGAAATGGACTGGTTCCGTGGAGACCGCCCAAGAGGGTGATACCGTGAGTCAACATTGCTTGAACCCCCTTAAGAATTATTCTTATTGTAGACGATTCAAAACTTAAAAAAAAGTAAAGACATTTACCGGTTTTGGCGTATGATGAAAAGGACAAAGAGAGAAGGAGGAGCTAACTGTGAGTATTTCTGCGATTATTGAGGCCATCATTATCTTAAACGCGGTGTTGGCCTTTCTGACGGTGTTCCGTGAGAAACGGGATATCGCCGCCACCTGGGCCTGGATGCTGGTGTTGGTCTTGGTCCCCATCGTGGGGTTCATCGCCTACGCGTTCATTGGCCGAAAGCTGCCGAAGGGCCGGATGTTTCGTTTGCAACACCAGGTCGCGATGCAACTGGACGAACGGTTGCAACAGCAGCGCCAAAAGCTAGGTAAACAGATCATGCCGGCCGACCGCATCAGCCATTCGGTCATCAACATGGTCAACATGTTCATGTCGACCGATCAGGCCTTTTTGGCCCGCCAGAACAAGGTGCAGGTGATTACGGACGGCCACGACCTCTTCCGGATGATCATGGAAGACATCGAACAGGCCACGTCGAGCGTGCACATCGAATTTTACACGTTTTATAACGACCGGATCGGTAACGAAATTTTAGACCTCTTGGTGCAAAAGGCCAAGGCGGACGTCGAAGTCCGCGTGATTTACGATCCGTGGGGGTCGATGGGGACCTGGAAACGGTTCTTTAAACCCCTGATGGACGCCGGTGGCCACGTGGAACCCTTCCTGGGCACCCGGTCGGCCGTCATCGACTTTCGGCTGAACTTCAGAGATCACCGAAAAATCGTGACGGTCGATGGGCGGGTCGGCTACGTCGGGGGCTTTAACATCGGTGACCAGTACCTAGGCCGCAAGGAAAAGTTTGGGTACTGGCGCGACACCCATTTGCGGATCATCGGCTCGGGCGTCTTCTCGTTGCAGGCCCGCTTCATGTTGGACTGGAACGCGACGGATCGCGACCATCCCTTTAACGACCAGAAGATTGATTCGCGCTACTTCCCGTTGACGACGGTGAAGGGGGAAACTAGTTTGCAGATTGTGTCGAGCGGGCCGGATTCCGATCTTCAACAGATCAAGATGGGGTACATGCGGATGATCCAGACGGCCGAAAAGAGCCTGTGGATTCAAACGCCGTACCTGATTCCCGATGATAGTGTGTTGGACTCGTTGCGGATCGCGGCCATGGCCGGCATCGACGTGCGGATCATGATTCCGGACAAACCCGACCACGCCTTCGTGTACCGGGCGACCCAGTACTACGCCCGGCAGTTGGCTAACGACGGGGTCAAGATTTATTACTACCATAACGGGTTCATTCACGCCAAGACCATGGTGGTCGACGGGAAGTTAGCGTCCGTGGGGTCGGCTAACATGGACTACCGGAGCTTTAAGTTAAATTTCGAAATCAACGCGTTTGTTTATGACGAACAGATTGCCACGCAACTCGAGAACATCTATAAAATTGATATGACGCATAGCGAGTTGATTACGCCGGAGAAGTTCGATCAACAGTCACTGTATTTGAAATTCAAGCAAACCGCCTCACGCCTGCTTTCGCCGATTTTGTAAAGGCAAATTAGTTGGTGTTACTACGGTGCGGGTGTATTCTATGGGTGCTGACGAACTGGACTAACGCCCGGATTGAGGCCGGGAAACGGGGTTTTCCGGTGGGCGTTAGGCCTTTTGGCAGAATCTAATACATGTGTGAAGGGGGCCACCGTTTAACCCAAACGGTGGTCTTTTTTGCGACCAATTTAAAGGGGTTAAACCTAATAAGATTTGTCCTTGATGGCGCTTCCGATCCAATCAGAAACGGGCTGGAACGGGGTGGGCACGGCTTCAAGCCCGCAGATCAGGTCTTGAAGACCGACCTTTGTCTAGGTCGACAAAAAACGCCGACCAAGACAAACGACACCCCTGAGCCCGTTTCTGATTGGCTCTCCAGCTCATACTGGTAATTAATGATTTCTTTTCAAACAATTCCCAAATGGGTGAGTGTTCATTCAATGTAGTGGTCAATTTCAAAACAGATTTTATGCCATTAGATTCTGAGAGCAGGTGGGCAACTTGGTTTATCTCAATTTTCCCTATCCGAATGCGTCTAAATTATTTCATTTCTCTATAGGAACGTTTAGGCACTATGCTACACTAAAAGGGACTGTTAACGCATAAATGCGAATCGAGGAGGGGCTAACATGCGACAGCTTTGGTACTGGGGATGGCTTCTGTTGGGACTGGTCGTGGTGGGGAGTTTCTCTCCCGTCACCGCGCACGCCGATTACCGGATTTCGGCGTACCGGACCCAGATTAATATACATAAAAACGGCAACGCAAATCTGACACAACACGTGACTTATCGATTTGACGATGATTACCACGGTGTTTTCGTGGTTCAGGACTTACGGGGAATCAAGGGAGGCCGCCTAACCGGTGTGACCACGCAATTGAACCGGCAGGCGACCCGGGCCGTGGCCGCGGCGTCGACGGGGGCCACCAACACCTATCAGTTGACCCAAACGCCGGAGCGCTTGAAGGCCAAGGTGTACCGGCCCGTTACGGACGGAGACACCTTGCGCGTGACCTATCACCTGGCGTTAACGGGGGTGGTCACGAACTACTTGGACACCGCCGAACTGAATTGGAAAATCGTCGGAACGGGCTGGGAGGTCCCCTTACACCAAGTTAAAGTGACCATACAACTTCCGGCCACGCGGGTGTCACAATTACAGGCGTGGACGCACGGGCCACTAGCGGGTCATACCCAGGTCGACCGGCAACGGGGACGGGTCACGTTGACCGTTCCCCAAGTGGCCGCGAAGACGGCTGTGGAGAGTCACTTACTCTTTCCCACTAGTGTGACCCCACAAGCGCCGCGGGTGGCCCAGAAGAAAAAGGCTGCCGTGCAGCGACAAGAGGCCCGTTTAGCGCAACAAGCTAACGCTAAACGTCAGCGGCAACGGTGGTTAGTGGGTGGTAGTTTTGCCCTGTTAGTGACGGCGACCGTGATTGTCGCTGGTCTGGACGTCCGGTGGTTCCGCCGGCATCCGGGTAACCGGTACCCGCACCCCATTCCGATTCCGCACTCGTTTGACGTGCCAACTGTGGCCCCAGCCGTGGCGGAATCGTTGGTCGATGCGGCGGCACCGAACACCAACGCGTTGACCGGAGAAATCTTACGCGCGGCGAGTCGGCGACAACTGACCCTGACCGCCGAAAAGCAGGGCCGTCACCAAACCATGCGATTAACCCGGAAGGCCGAACTCGACAATTCGTTTTTAACGCACTGTTTTCAAACGATTGGGCAGGACGGATCGTTTACGTTGGCTGATTTGAAACAGTACGGGAAAAAGGACCAAAAGGGCCGGCTCGGGAAATGGTTCCACCAGTGGCAAGAAGAAATTAACCAGGACGTCGAACCCTATCAGGATGCCGATAACGTGGATTTGCGCCAGCGCTACCTGACGCGTGGCCTACGGTTGACCGTCCTCCTGGTGCTGACCGCCGGCGTGAGTTGGGTCGTCAATCCGACCGTTGGCGCTTGGGGTACCGGCCTAAGTGGGTTGGGCCTCATCGCCCTGTGGGTCAGTGTGCGGCAACTTCGTCGGCACATCGACCGCAACAACGCAGCAGGGTTGATTTTGGTCAACGACATCGGGGGCTTTCGCCGGATGCTGAAGGACATCGGGAACTTCAACACCGCTAAAATTGGCGATCTCATCCTGTGGGAAGATATTTTACCGTACGCCGCAGCGTTCGGGTTGTCCAAACAGGTCATCGCTAAATTAAAGGTCGACTTTGGCGCCGATGCCTTGGCGGCCGGGTTTGTTGGCTTCTATATCGGTACCGAAAACTACGGTTTTGCCGATTTGGGGGACGCAATTAATTCCGGAATTTCCGGCTCACTCCAAGTTTCCGGGGGCGCCAGTTCCACTACGGGCGGTTCCGGTGGATTTTCCGGTGGTAGCTCGGGTGGTTTTGGGGGCGGCTCCGGTGGTGGAGCGTTCTAGTGATAAAACCACTAAAAAAACGACGACCAACTGGCCGCCGTTTTCGGTTACTTGGTAAAATCGATTTTAAGACTGAGCAGGTAGATGATGATCCCGCCGACCACCATGCTGGCGAGTTCGCCGGCCCCAATGGATAGCCAGTTGTCCCAAAACGTTGGCCAGAAAGCCGTTTTGGCGATGAACGCGAATTCCCAGGCAATCATGCACATGAAGAAAACGGCGACGACCGTGTTCAACACGAGCTTGCCGATCTTATTGGGGACGTAACGTCCCAACCAGTACATGACCAGTAGGGCCAAGAGAGTTTGGGTGGTCCCGGTGACCACGTCGAGGAGTCCCAGCGAGGAGCCGAAGATGTTGGCGACAAAGACGCCCAGCGTGACCGCGACAATGTACCGCCGATTAAAACTGACCAGGTGGTTGAACATTTCGGAGAAACGAACTTGAACAACACCATAGCTTAGGGCTGGCAAGGCCATCGTAACCACGACGTAGAGGGCAGCAACTAGGGCCGCTAGCACCATGTCGCGGGGGCTATCGATCCCTAAAAAACTTTTCTTAGAATTCACGAGAAATTCCTTCCTTTGCTATGTATTCAGTTTTTAAAAAACCTTTACAAGGGTAGCGCAAAACGCGGTGTTTGGCAAAGCGTCGCCGGTTTCGGCCGGCAGGTGAGTTTGACACTCGCCGGTCAGCTTTGTACATTAAAACTAGACGATTTTAAAAGACGTGTAAAAATTATTGGGGGTTTAATAAAAAATGGAGATTGCACACCACCGGTGGCCCATCACGCTGCTTTATACGCTAGCGTTCTTGGTGATTGGGGGCCTGAGCTTCGGGGTCTTCGTGCTAGCCCACCGGACGTTGATCTGGAACATGGATGGTATCACCCAACATTATCCAATCATGATCGAGTTACACCGCTTGTTGACGCAAAAGGGCTTAGCCGGACTGGCCGGCTGGTCGTGGACCTTTGGGTTGGGCGCGGATAAGCTGACGACGCTGGCCTATTACGTGCTGGGGGATCCCTTCGCGTACCTCTTGGCCTTTTTCCCGTTAAGCCATTTTGAAGCGGGTTACGGGTTGTTCATCATCTTACGCCTGTACGCCACGGGGCTGGCCTTTATCCCGTTAGCTAAACGTTATCATTTTAAACCAATCAGTCAACTATTAGGGACGTTAGCCTACGCCTTTACGGGCTATTCGTTGATGGTGGGGGATCATCATCCGTTCTTCCTATTACCGATGATCTGGTTTCCGTTGTTGCTAGTGGGCATCGACCGCATCTACCACGGGCAAAGCTGGGCCTTCCTCGGTTTCATCACGGGGCTGGCCATCCTGAGTAACTTTTACTTTGCGTACATATTGGGATTGGGTAGCTTGATTTATGCCGTGATTCGGTATGGTCACTTACGGGCAGCTCGGGAGTTGACCATTAGTTTAGGGGCCGCGATTCGCCGGTGTCTGCTGGCGGCGGTGAGCGGGGCACTGTTTGCCGGGACTTTAATTTTGCCGTCGGTATTGATGATGCTCCAGTCCACGCGCGCGGCCGCAAAATTTGCCAACGGCCTGTGGCTGTACCCGTTGAGTTATTATTTAAAACTCAGTAACGCCATTCTCACGACCGGGGATAGTCCCACCTACTGGGCAATTCTGGGGATGAGTGGTCTGGGCTTTCTGGGCTGTGTTTACGTACTCGTTCACTGGCGCCAGCAGCGCAGCCTGGCGTTGACCCTGGTTCTGATCGTCGTGGGGCTCGGGTTTCCGGCGGTTGCGGCCTTCTTTAACGTCCTCTCCACGCCGTCGAACCGGTGGTTGTTACTGGTGGCGGTGCCCGTGACGCTGGCCACGATGGTGTTGACCGATCACGTCACCACGCTGACCACGCACGACCGGTGGTGGCTGATGGGGGCGACCGGTGGCTTACTGTTGCTGGTGTATTTGAGCAACGGGTTAGTGTTTAATAACCCGGGACGTAATCTGATTACCTACGGGTTATTATTAGCGTTAACGGTGGTGCTGGTCGGCAGTGCCCACCAACCCGCCAAGGTCACGCTAACACTGGTCAGTGGCTTATTGGGCCTGAATCTGATCAGTAACGCTTGGGGCTATTACGATCCCAACGCGGGGCGCCCGGCAACGCAACAATTGCGGCGGGGCGACGCAACTAAATATTTAAAGGACTACTACGATGGTGCCCAGGTAGTCCCCCAGGCGGATTCACAGTTTACCCGAGTCAGCACACTTCCCGACTATAACCTGTTGCGGACCGTCGGCAATAACTTTACGATGTTGCACGGGTTACACGGCATCATGTCGTACTTTTCCGTGGAAAACGGCTACGTGGGGCAGTTCAGTCAGGACTTACAGAACTCACAGTACGCGATGAATTCGCCCATCACGCAAGCGGATAACCGAACGGCGTTTAACAACCTGCTAGGCGTTAAATACCTGTTTGCCCGGCAGGACCAGATTGCCGCCAAGAAGGCGTTACCTTACGGGTATCGGGTGTCTAAAAAGGTCTTTAACGAACAGGCCGTTTACGGCCTGTCTAACGGCACGGGCACGCAGGTGTTGACTAGCAAACTGGCCTTCCCGTTGGTTTATAGTCAACCGCAAGCCCTGACGACGACGCAATGGCGGCGCCTATCGGGGCCGGACCGTGAACGCAGTCTGACGCAAGCGGCGCTAGTCAAACGGCGCTCAGCCAACGTGGCGGCGGCGCACTACACGCCCATGCAAAAGGACCTCGACTATACCGTGACCGCCAACACCATTCCGGTGGTTGATAGCGTGAATAAGGCGATCCAGTACCGGGTGAAGCAGGCCGTTGTGGGGCAGAAGGGGAACCTGAACCAGCAACAGACGGCCAACTTTGGGGAGACGCTCAAGGCGCCGAAGTTTAAGTTGGACGAAAATGGCTTGCTGAGCACGGCGGATGAAAAGCTTTACGCCCCGCTGGCGCAGTTGAACCACAACCGGCGGGCCCTTGACCGGGTTCTGGCGCAAAACCAAAAGATCGTGACGCAAAACCAACAGGACAACCAGACCGGGTTACACCAGATGGTCAGTGACGCGCAGGGGCAACCCCTGAGCTACACGCTGACCATCGACCGGCCGCAAGCCGCCCAGGGGACCGAACTGTATCTGGAACTGGACGGCATTCAAGCGAAGACGCAGACCACCCAGGAACGGATGCAGGCCGCGGACAACACCAGTGTGCTGGGCTTGACGCCCCGGTCGCGTCTCACTAAGTTAAACGATTGGCGCGATGCCGTTCGGAATCCGGACTTGGGCGACTACTGGGTCACGGCCCAGACGCGAAACCAAACGCAGGCCTTTTCGCAATTCGGGATCGATAACCTGTCGGATTACGAACCGAAACACCGGGTGTTACTTAACCTGGGTTATAGTCAACAAAAACGCCAGACCGTGGACGTAACCTTTAGCGCCACGCAACAGATCAATTTCAAGTCGGTCAAGCTCATTGCCATGCCGTTTAATCAGACCTACGATCGCCAGGTTCAAGCGGCGCAGCAACGTGGGCTGCAACAGCCCCACATCTCGGATAACCGGGTCAGTGGGACTTTGACTGCGGCCAAACCCAGCGTCTTAACCACGTCGATGCCGTACTCGGACGGGTGGCATTTAACGGTCGATGGTAAATCAACGGCCACGCAGGTGGTGAACGACGGGTTCGTTGGGGCCAATTTATCGGCGGGGCGTCACCGTATCGTGTTGACGTACCGGACACCGGGCCTGCAATTGGGGCTATGGTTAAGCCTGGTTGGTGCGCTGATGCTGCTCGCCGGCGGCCTCTGGCACCTGTTACGGCGACCACTCAAGTCAAAACATTAAGTCATGACTCCTCAAAAGTCGTACACTCTTTAAAAAGGGTGGCGGCTTTTTTGGTCGACCATCGCGAAGGGAGTCGGTTTGATGAAAATATTAGTGACGGGGTTTGATCCGTTCGGGCAAGAGACCGTTAATCCAGCTTGGGAGGCCGTTCGACGGTTACCCGCCACGGTGAAAACGGCGACCATCGTGACCCAGGAGATTCCGACCGTCTTTGGTCAAAGCGCCAGGGTCCTGCACGCAGCCATCGTCCGGGAACGACCGGACGTGGTCCTCAGCATTGGCCAAGCGGGCGGCCGGGCAGCCTTGACCCCCGAACGGGTCGCCATTAACTTAGACGATGCCCGAATTGCCGACAACGCGGGACAACAACCCCAAGATCAGCCCATTCAATCTACGGGGGCGCCGGCTTATTTTACACAATTACCGGTCAAGGCCATGGTCACCGCTATCCAGCAGGCCGGGTTGCCCGCCCAATTGTCGACCACGGCGGGGACCTTTGTCTGCAACCACCTGATGTACCAGGCGCAATACCAACGGGCCACCGAATTTTCTGACCTACGTGCCGGCTTTTTACACATTCCGTTTTTGCCGGAACAGGTGATTCAGCGACCGGGAACGCCGAGTCTGGCGTTAGCCGATGCCGTTCGGGGGATTACGGCTGCGTTAACCGCGATTGTCACAGAGTAGACTTAGCCGCAGTAGGGATACTGCGGTTTTCATTTTGGCGAAAACCCCTTGTGAAATTTTGAAGGTGACTATTTTTATTTTTAAAAATAATCACAAAAAATTGCATTTTTTAAAAAGCGTGTTATGATTAGGGTGACTTTACGACACGAACAGAAATTTCACTGGGTAGCTCAAGCTATCCTTTACTAACCGCGATATTACGCGCTGAAAGGGTGTTTCATTTTGCTTAAACAAACAAAATATCAAAAAGTTGTCTTAGTCGGTGACGGTTCTGTTGGTTCGTCGTACGCTTTGCTCATGATGCAACAACCAGTCATGGATGAATTGGTGATTGTCGACATCGCAAAGGACCACAGCGAGGGCGACGCCATTGATTTGGAAGACACCCAACTCTGGGGGAAGCCGAAGTGGGTTCACGCCGGTACCTACGCCGACGCCAAGGACGCCGACCTGGTCGTCATCACGGCTGGTGTGCCCCGGAAGCCCGGTGAATCACGGTTGGACCTGGTTAACAAGAACTTAAATATTCTGAAATCGATCGTCGGCCCCGTCGTCGACAGTGGGTTTAACGGCATCTTCTTAGTGGCCGCTAACCCCGTTGATATCTTAACGGCCGCCACGCAAAAGCTGTCCGGTTTCCCAACGAACCGGGTCTTTGGAACCGGGACGTCGTTGGATACGGTACGGTTACGCGTGGCTTTAGGGAAACAATTGAACCTGGCGCCCCAAACGTTGAATGTGAACGTAATCGGTGAACACGGAGATACCCAGTTTGCTGCTTACTCGCACGCCATGGTTGGGGACCAAAAGTTACTCGACGTCGCCCAAGCTAAGGGTGTTTCGTTAGCCGATTTACAGGCGACGGAAGCCGGTGCCCGTAAAAAGGGTGGCCAAATCATCGGCTTGAAGGGCGCAACCTTCTACGGTGTGGCGACCTGCTTAGCACGTATCACGCGGGCCATTCTAGGTAATGAGGACACGGTCTTACCCGTCGGCGCCTACCTAGACGGCGAATACGGCGTGAAGGGTCTATACTTAGGCACGCCAGCGTTGATCAACGCCCAAGGGGTTGCGCGGGTCTTACCGCTTGACCTGACGGCGGAAGAACGGGGCAAGATGCTCGATTCTGCTAAGGCGATGAAGAAGGTTCTCGACGACGCCATTGCCGTCAACTAATCATTTGAATTTAACCGGAGCACTGGGAAGTTTCCCGGTGCTTTTTTTTATTTTCATGATAGGAATAGGGGTAACTAAAATTAATTGTCTGTGGGCTATACACTAGTGGCTTGAAACTTGATTACTAATAGGAATAATCATTCTTTGTCGATGAGTTGTAAAAAAACATCTTTAAGCCGCCGTAACGGTTAGTGTAAGCTGGAGGAGCAGTCAGAAATGGACTCAGGGGTGAAATTTGTCTTGGTCGGCGTTTTTTTGCCGGCCTAGACAAAGGTCGGTCTTCAAGACCTGGGGTGGGGCTTGAAGCCGTGCCCACCCCGTTCCAGTCCGTTTCTGACTGCTCCGGAAGCGTTGGATAGGATACGTAATAGGTACAGAAATTAATAGGGCCACCGCCGGGAATATGATATAACAATAGGTATTAATAACGGGAACTGACCGGAGATGGGGGATCGCCGGCTGCCCGATAGAGAAGGATGATAGCTGGTGAATACCCGTGATTTAGCGTTTTTTCGGGCCATCGTGCAATACAAGAATTACACTTACGTGGCGGAGCGGTTTTCGGTCTCCCAACCCGCGGTCAGTCAGGCCATCAAGCGGCTGGAAAAGGAGTTTGACGCCCCGTTAGTCAAGCAGGACAGAACGCACCACCAGACCGTGATTACCCGGGCCGGCATGTTGCTGTACCAGAACGCCCAGTCGATTTAAAACAGCATTTCGTTGGCGCACCGGGAAATCGATTTTTCCAAGCAAAGCCAGATTCGCTTCGGGCTGCCGCCCATCATCGGGGCCTTGTACTTCCCTCAGGTGGCGGCGGCACTCCTCAAACGCGGCTGGATGGAACAGATCAAGATAATGGAAAACGGCTCGGCCCAGCTCTTGACCAACCTGATTCGTGGGGATATTGATATCGCCCTGGTCGGTTCCCCCCGTCCCCTGCACCACCAAGGGGTCGAGGCCATCTCACTGGGAGCCCGGCCGTTCAACGTGATTGTGAGCCCAGATAACCCCTTAGCGCAGCGCACGTCGATTAGTTTCACCGAATTAGGGGACCAACAGTTCATCGGTTTGGATGGTAAATTCGTGCATCCCGAAGCCTTCCGGGCCTACTGTAAGGCCGCGGGGATTACGCCCAACATCGTTTACCGGACCCCGGATATTGCGTGGCTCAAGGGAATCGTGCGCGAGAACCTGGGCCTGGGATTTCTGGTTCAGGACGCCGTAAACGCCATTGACGGCGTGGTGGGCCTTAAAATTACGGATCAACTGATGGACCGGTTTAACGTTTCGATTGCGTACCGGAAGGGCTATTCTCTGACGCCCGAAGAGACGGCCTTCGTGAAGCTGTTATCGCAAATGAAGATCCCGGATCCCGCAATGCTAACCAAATAATTAAAACTTATAGGCGCTTCGTTGGAAAACGAGGGGCCTTTTTAGAACTCAATAACGGCTAAAACGGGTGGGACCGGGCACCACCACCCACCAGTTCTTTCATCAAAACAATCAATTACCCAATAAAGGACTTGTGAAAAAAATAAAACTTTTTTTAGCGCGCTGAGCATGTGCAAAAATACACGGCTGTAACCGCTGTCATACCAACCGTATAAGCCCTACTTATAGTACGCTCAGAATTTGACTATAATCCTGAAAGCGCTTTAATATTGAACTTGTAATCAAGAGATAGTCGTTACCGCTAGCGCACCACCCAATAGGTTGTCGTGTTGTAAAGTAGAATTAAGGTGTGGGGCGCTGCTTAACGGACAATGGCTATGATGATAAGGAGATAGTGCCGTATGTCAGATAAAATTAGTGGTTCAGATGCAGTTCTTAAAGTGATTCAAGACTGGGGCGTCAACCATATTTATGGGTATCCGGGTGGGTCGTTTGACTCGACCATGAACGCCTTACACAACCAGAAGGACACGCTGAAGTTTATCCAAGTTCGCCACGAAGAAGCCGGCGCCATTGCGGCCGCCGCGGATTCCAAGTTGACGGGTAAAATCGGGGTTTGCTTCGGGTCTGCCGGTCCTGGTGCCGTTCACTTGTTAAACGGGTTGTACGACGCCAAGGTTGACCGCACGCCAGTCTTAGCCATCGTGGCCCAAGTGCCAACTAGCCGGATGAACATCGACTTCTTCCAGGCGATGGATGAGGAACCCATCTTTGACGACGTTGCCGTTTGGAACCGCACGGCAGCCACGGCCGAAAGCCTGCCTCGTTTGACCGACGAAGCCATCAAGCAAGCTTACGAAAAGAAGGGTGTCGCCGTTTTGACCATCCCTAAGGACTTTGGGTGGGCTGAAATCGAAGACAACTACGTTTCTGCGGCAAACACGCACGTGGAACCCGTTTATCCTGATCCAGAACCAACCAGCGTTACCAAGGCCGCTCAAATGATCAAGGATGCTAAATCCCCGATGATCTACTTTGGGATTGGGGCCAAGGACGCTGCCGCTGAATTAAAGGAAGCTTCCGAAAAGTTCAAGATGCCACTGGTTTCTTCCGTCTTAGCGAAGGGCATTTTAGACGAAGACTACCCCGCATACTTAGGGTCCACTGGCCGGGTTGCCCCAAAGCCTGGGACCGAAGTCGGCTTTGCGACCGACTTGATCGTCTGGGTCGGTAACGACGTGCCGTTCAGTATCTTCCTGTTCGGTAAGAAAGCCAAGATTATCCAAATCGACGTTGAAAGCGAAAAGCTGGGCAAGCGGCGTCACATTGATTTACCAATGTTAGCCGATGCCAAGAAAGCCTTACGGGCCATCATTGATGCCGGTGAAGCCAAGCCAGATTCCGCCTTCTACGAAGCTTCCTTAGCCGATAAGAAGAACTGGGTTGCTTGGCAAGACAGCTTCAAGGACAGCGACCAGATGCCCGTTCGGCCAGAACCAATCTTCGATGTCTTGAACAAGACCGCTAGTGACAAGGCCGTCTTCGGGGTCGATGTCGGTAACGTCAACATCAACTTCGAACGCTTAGTCGACATTCACGGTGATCAAAAGTGGGTCACCTCCGGGAAGTACGCCACGATGGGCTTTGGGTTACCAGCTTCCATTGCGGCCAAGGTCGCTTACCCCGACCGCGACGTGTACAGCCTGAGTGGTGATGGTGGTTTCGCCATGTTAATGGAAGAAATCCTCACCCAAGTGAAGTACAACCTGCACATCGTCAACGTGGTCTTCAGCAACGAAACCTTAGGCTACATCGAAGCGGAACAAACCGACGACAGTCACCAACCATTATCCGGGGTTGATTTGCCAGCCACTGACTGGGCCACCGCCGCTAAGGGGATGGGGGCCGAAGCCTTTACCGCCACGACCAAGGCCGAGTTCCAAAAGGCCATCGATGCCGCTAAGAACACCGACAAGCCCGTGTTGATCGACGTGAAGTTGACCCACGAGATGCCATTTACCACGGAACACATGTTTATCGACCCAGCATGGCAAGACCAAGCCAAGATCGATGAATTCGTCAAGAAGTACCAAGCCCAAGACTTGAAGCCATTCAGCTACTTTTTAAAGCAAGCACAGGCAAACTAAGCTAGGGATTAAACGGAAACAAGGGGAGATATCTCGGTATCTCCCCTTGTTGCTTATCGGGAGGTGAGCGGGATGCAGGTGATTCGACTTAACGCAAAAACGATTCAACGGGTCCACGCACCGGCGCAGGTCGTCATGGCCCTGGGATTCTTTGATGGGGTCCACCGTGGCCATCAGGCCGTCTTGGCCCAAGCCCGGCGGTTAGCCGATGCTCGTCAAGTCCCGCTAGCGGTCATGACCTTTAACCGTCACGCCTCCCGGGCCTTCGAGACTACCTTAACCACAGATTTTCGGTACCTCAACACCATTAGTCAAAAAGTAGACCTGTTAGGGCAAAACCACGCCGACATCGTCTACGTTGTCGATTTTGATCGGCAGTTTGCGGCCATTTCGCCGCAGCAATTCGTGGACACCTATTTGATTGGGCTCAACGTGTGCGGCGTGGTGGGGGGCTTCGATTACACCTTCGGCCAGGGCGGTCACACCCAGATTTCCCAGATGGCGCAGTATAGCCGGGACCGGTTCACGGTCACGGTAGTCGCCGAACACGACGCTGCCCAGGAGAAAATTGGGTCCACCGCCATTCGTCACCTGGTCAAAGTGGGTAACGTCGCCCGAGCTAACGCCTTACTGGGACACCCGTACGCTTTAGCGGGCCAGGTGATCCCCCAAGCCAGGGGGACTTTCACCTTCAAACCAGCGAGTCGCTTGCAACAACGGCCGCCACAAGGCAGTTATCGCTGTCGGGTCAAGACGGCGAGCGGGTCGTGGCCGGGACTCCTGACCATTACGGCCAGCGGCTTAACGATTCAAACGACAGCGTTGACCGCTGCCGAGCGGACCGTGGAAGTTGCCATCTTGGCGCGCCAGGTCGCCCGAGTCGTCCCCTGGCAGCAGGGGAACGCCCCGGTGATCGCGGTTCGCGCCATGTAACCAAGCTTTAAAAAGAGTAGACAGTCATACCAGGGACCTAGGCCAATACCACCTAGGTCCCTTTTGGTGTCGGAGAAAGGCTTATTAACAAAGGTTTAGCGGTCGCCCGCTGGCGGGACCCGATCGACGAGGCATCAGTAGGGACCGCTTTCGGGCGAGGCTCCCTTAAGTTAGAAGGAATTGTTGATGGCTATTGTAAACGCTTACAAATAATTATTTTTATTTTGCAAATTTACCCCCAAATTTTAAAAAATGCTTGTGAAATTGTGAATCCGTATACGAGTAGGGTTGTGAAGAGCTATTCAACACCTTATTATGTTTTTTTATACCCCCTCGAGGGTTTGACTATAGTGTTAATTCCCGGTTATTCTAGGCTTGTTCGTAAAGTCACAGGGAATTTTTCAAGGTTAACGCGAAGGATTCCCTAAAATTTTCAAAATTAAAGTTACTAATATCACAAAAATTTGGAGGAACTTACCATGGCAGATTATCGCATTGAAGCAGATACCTTAGGTGACGTTAAGATTCCTAGCACGGCTCTTTGGGGCCCACAAACTGAACGGAGTCGGAACAACTTCCCAACCGGTCAATTTATGCCAATCGCAATGATTCGCGCTTTACTTCAAATCAAGAAGGCCGCCGCTGAATCTAACCAAGATCTGGGCGAAATTACCCCAGAAAAGGGTGCCTTGATTCAACAAGCCATCGACGAACTGTTGGCCTTAAGCGACGAAGACTTACGTAAGGACTTCCCACTGCGCGTTTACCAAACGGGTTCTGGGACGCAAACCAACATGAACACCAACGAAGTCGTCGCCAACAAGGCAATGCAGATCAATCCCGACATCGAAGTGTTACCTAACGACGATGTCAACCATGGTCAAAGTTCTAACGATATTTTCCCAACGGCCATGAACATTACGGCCAGTGTCGCCGTTCAAGAATTGGAAAAGGCGGCGCAACACTTGATCGACGAATTAACCGCTAAGCAAAAGGAATACTGGCGCGTGGTTAAGATCGGCCGGACCCACTTACAAGACGCTACGCCATTAACCTTTGGCCAAGAAGTCAGTGGTTGGGCCAGTGCCATCCAACACGACCTGGACTACTTGAAGTCCTTAGACCCAACCTTATTGGAATTAGCCATGGGTGGGACCGCCGTTGGGACTGGCTTAAACGCCGCTCCCGGCTTCGCCGAAGAAATTGCCAAGAAGATGACCAAGGTTTACGGGCCACAATTCACGGCTGACTCCAACAAGTTCTACGGCTTGGCTCACCATTCTGGCTTAGACGTAGTTCACGGGGCCATGAAGACCTTAGCCGCTGATCTGATGAAGATCGCTAACGATGTTCGGTTCTTAGCTTCCGGTCCCCGGGCCGCTTACGACGAATTGAACATTCCGGCCAACGAACCCGGCTCTTCCATCATGCCTGGTAAGGTCAACCCGACCCAAGCCGAAGCCATCACTATGGCGGCCGCACGGGTCATGGGGAACGATGTAACGGTCACGGTTGCTTCATCTCAAGGGAACTTTGAAATGAACGTTTACAAGCCCGTTCTAATCGACGCCTTCCTGGAATCCGCTGAATTACTGCGCGGGACCATGATGGGCTTCGCCGACAAGATGATCCACGGCATGACGGTCAACGCCAAGCGGATGGAAGAACTCGTCGACAACTCCCTGATGACGGTCACGGCCCTTTCCCCACACATTGGGTACCACGACAGTGCCAAGATTGCCCAAGCCGCTGACAAGGCCGGCACAACCTTGAAGGAAGCCGCCGTTAAGTCCGGTAAGGTTTCCGCCGAAGACTTCGACAAGTGGGTTGATCCGCTGAAGATGACCAACATCGATCGTTAATTTTAAAAAATAGCATGTTGACAGGACTGGTCGTCGTGAAGGGTAACGGACTTTGCGGGGGCCAATCTGTCCGAGAAACTTATTAGAGAGAATTGAGAGGATTTAACGTATGACTAAGCCACACTTTATCGCCCTAGTAGGCACGAACGCCGATTTTTCTTACAACCGCATCTTATTGCAGTTCATGAGCCGGACCTTTACGGAACAGGCCGAAATCGAGGTTCGCGAAATCGCGGATATTCCGTTGTTTAACGAAAATCAAATGAAGAACCCGCCCGTCAGTGTGACGGCCTTGAGCGCCGCCATCGATGCGGCCGACGGGGTCATCATTGCCTCCCCCGAGTACGATCACGCGATTCCTGCCGCGTTAAAGAGTGTCTTGGAATGGCTATCGAGTGCGACCCATCCGTTCAAAAACAAGCCAGTGATGGTGGTCGGGACTTCTTACGGGGTCCAAGGAACGGTGCGTGCCCAGACCAACTTACGCCAAGTCCTCGATGCACCGGGCGTGCAAGCCTGCGTGTTGCCGGGTAACGAATTCATGTTACCCACGGTCAAAGACAAATTTGACCAACAGGGCCAACTGGTCGACGACCGTAGCGTGAGTTTCTTAGGCCAATGCCTCGAAAACTTCGTGCAGTTCGCCGCCATCAAACCCGTCTCCGTTAGCGCCTAACCTGACTACGAAAGGAAAATCCCTTATGGCAGAAAAATTCCAATTTGTACCAACTGATTTAGCTGACTTAAAAGATCGTTATGATCTCGTTGTGATTGGTTCCGGTGGGACCGGGCTAGTTGCCGCAATGCAAGCCCACGAATTAGGCTTGAAACCGGTCGTCTTAGAAAAGATGCCGAAGTTAGGCGGGAACACCACCCGGGCCTCATCCGGGATGAACGCCGCGGAAACCAACGTTCAACTCCACAATCACGTGGTGGACAGTTTTGAAGAGTTCTACGCCGACACCTTCAAGGGTGGGGGCCAACTCAACAATCCCGAGATGTTACGGTACTTCACCAGTCACAGTGCCTTAGCCATCGACTGGTTAGCCGATCACGGCATCGTCTTGGATGACTTGACGGTCACCGGTGGGATGCAAAAGAAGCGGACCCACCGGCCAAGTTCCATGGCCCCAATTGGGGGCTTCTTGGTTACCGAACTGTTGAAGCAGGTTCAAGCCGAAAAGATTCCGGTCTTTACTAACGTGACGGTTACGAAACTGAACTTAACCAACGATAAGGTTACCGGAGTGACGGTGAAGGACGAACAGGCGGATGGCGTGCAAATCGCTGCCGACGCCGTTGTTCTGGCCACCGGTGGTTTCGGGGCCAACCAGAAGCTGATCGGTAAATACCGGGAAGACTTGGTCGGCTACAACACCACCAACCAACCCGGCGCGACCGGCGACGGGATCGAATTGGCCACGGCTGCTGGAGCGGCCTTGGTTGACATGGACCAGATCCAAGTTCACCCAACGGTCCAACAAGACACCGACCACGCTTTCCTGATTGGGGAAGCAGTCCGGGGTGAAGGCGCCATTCTGGTGGGGGCCGATGGGCAACGGTTCGTCAACGAACTGGATACCCGGAAGAACGTCACCAACGCCATCAACCAACTCCCGGAAAAGAGTGCTTACCTGATCTTTGATACGGGGATTCGCTCCCGGGTCAAGGCTGTGGAATTCTACGACCACATTGGGCTGGTCAAGCACGGTGACAGCATTGCCGACTTAGCGACGACCCTGAACATGGATGCCGACACGTTGTCCAGTACCGTGGCGACCTGGAACCAGGCCGTTGCGGACCAAAACGATACGGACTTCGGCCGGAACATGGGGATGGATCGCGACATCGCGGCTGGCCCATTCTTCGCCATTCACATTGCGCCCGCCATTCACTACACCATGGGTGGGATCAAGATCAACGCCCAAACCCAAGTCCTCAAGGCAGACGGTACCACGTTAAGCGGGCTGTTCGCTGCCGGTGAAGTGGCCGGTGGGTTACACGGAAACAACCGGATCGGTGGGAACTCCATCGCCGAAACGGTGGTCTTTGGTCGTCAAGCCGGAGAACAAGTTTACACATATTTGAAAGACTAGTTAGATCAGAAACGAGTCTCATAAATAGTTCCGATTCAGTCGTGACCATTTGCTAAGAGAGAAGTTTCAACACATAGAATAGTGGGGCACTATCATGACATTGGAAAAAGTAAAGTATAAGAAGTTTATATTGCCACTGCTGATTGGGTTAATCATATGGTTTGCATCACCAGTGAAGCCCGCCAGCGTGTCGATGGCTGCTTGGCACATGTTTGCCATCTTCGTGGCGACCATCATTGGGTGTATCACCCAACCGTTGCCAATCGCCGGGGTCGCGTTAGTCGGCTTCGTCCTGACCGTTTTGTTAAACATCGTGCCAATGGATGTGGCCGTTACCGGTTTTGGGAACAAGACCGTTTGGCTGATCGTCATGGCCTACTGTCTGTCACGTGGGTTCGTGAAGACGGGGTTAGGTCGCCGGATCGCGTTACTCTTCGTGCGGTTGTTCGGGAAAAAGACGTTAGGCTTGGCTTACTCGTTAGTCGGGGTCGATTTGATCCTGTCACCAGCGACGCCAAGTAACACCGCCCGTGCCGGGGGGATCGTTTACCCGATCCTGGAATCCTTAGCCAAGACCTTTGGGTCCGATCCTAAGGACGGCACGGAACGAAAGATGGGGTCGTTTTTGACCTTCGTTGAATTCCACGGGAACATCATCACGTCCGGGATGTTTATGACGGCCATGGCGCCAAACCTGTTAGCCGTTTCCTTGGCTAAAGCTGCGCACGTCAACATTACCTGGATGAGTTGGTTCTTAGCCGGCTTAGTTCCCGGGATCATCAGTCTGTTAGTTGTTCCATTCTTGATTTACAAGATGTACCCACCTGAAATCAAGGATTCTCCGAACGCCAAAAACTGGGCCGACGGTGAATTGACCGACATGGGACCAATGAGCGTTGCTGAAAAGATTATGACCGGTGTGTTCATTGGGGCATTGTTACTCTGGATTTTATCAAGCTTCATCGGCATCGACGCTGCGACGGTGGCCTTCTTAGCCGTTGCTGTGCTGGTCGTTTGTGGGGTCTTATCCGTTAGTGATATTCTCCATGAAACGGGTGCTTGGAGTACCTTGATCTGGTTCTCCATCCTGATCTTCATGGCCAATGAATTAACCGCCTTAGGGTTCATTCCTTGGTTATCGAAGGCCTTGGGTGGAAGCTTACACGGCATGAACTGGGGCATTGTCTTAGCCATTCTGTTGGTCTTCTACTTCTACTCTCACTACCTGTTCGCCAGTGGGACGGCCCACGTCAGTGCCATGTATGCGGCACTGTTAGGGGTTGCCATCGCTGCGGGTGTACCGCCAATGTTAGCCGCAACGCTGTTAGCAATGTGTGGGGCGCTTTACAGTTCCACTTCTCACTACGCAAGTGGTCCAGCGACATTACTGTTTGGGACCGGCTACGTGAAGCAAGCCGATTGGTGGCGGATGAATGCCATCTTGGGTGTCTTCTACATCGTGGTTTGGTTCGGAATTGGGGCCTTATGGACCAAGGTTCTGGGCTTCTGGTAAACTTAAACTGAGTCTAAACGAAGGGCTTGGCAGCCGTGTGCTTGCCAGGTCCTTTTTTGTCGAGTGGTTAGCGACTAAGAGGGGGATGAGTGACTAGCCAACGCTTCCGGACCAGTCAGAAACGGGCTGGGCACGGCTTCAAGCCCAGAAACCAGGTCTTGAAGACCAACCTTTATCTAGGCCGGTAAAAAAACACCGACCAAGATAAAGTTCACCCCTGAGCTCATTTCTGACTGATCCTCCAGCTCACACTGATTATGACAGTAACTTGAATGCTTTTTTAATTAAGCCACAACGACTAATGATTACAATCAGTGATTGCGTTTTAAGACAAACCTTAGTCGAAAAATGGTTGGACCATAGTGGACACGATTTTGAGGTTCTGAGTTAATGATGAATTCACTAGTTTGAATTGATGGCAACCTTGACTTAGTTTTTGTCAGTGACTGATTGGTTCAGATGACGTGGTGACAAAGGGGTGAAATGGGGCCAAGTTAAAAAATGGACTGGGTTAACTGTTCTTGAGCTATTAGCGAAACGGCGCCGACTGGCGTCACTGTAGTGAAATTGATGTTAGTCGGCGTTTTGGGCCGACTTACATCAAGGTCGAGTTCTCGAGACTCGCGGGGTGGGCGAGGCTTGAGAATCGTGCCCACTACAGTGACGCTTGCTCGGCAGAGTGAAGCGAGATTAACACCCACCCACCATCTGTTGTGAACTTCACAAAAATAATTTAAAAAATGTAAAAATACCAGATATATTTGAATTATTTAAAAAATGAGCTATAATTAAGTCAGGAAACAAAAGAGTTTTGGGTAGATAACTTCGTGATTATTTACACGATTAGCTGACACTCGTGAAAGGGATGGACTTAATGGAGATTAAGCAAACAGCATTAGCGGGTACCTTGGAATCTTCCGATATCCAAATCATGTTGAGTAAAGGAACGGACGGGATCAAGATTACTTTGGACTCCGCCGTTGAAAAGCAATTTGGCGATCAGATTCGCGATTTGATTACTAAGACCTTACAGGCCTTGGATATCACCGCCGCTAACGTCAAAGCCGTGGACAAGGGGGCCCTGGACTGTGTGATTAAGGCACGGACCATTGCCGCCGCACAACGGGCTTTAGGGACCACCGATCAACCTGCATGGGAGGTATTCTAACGATGGCAGAAAATTCAGAACGCTTACGCCGGACCATGATGTTTGTACCGGGGAATAACCCCGCAATGGTCAAGGATGCCGGGATCTATGGTGCCGACTCCATTATGTTTGACCTCGAAGACGCCGTTTCCTTAGCCGAAAAGGACGCCGCTCGAGTATTAGTCTACGAAGCTTTACAAACCCAAGACTACGAAGGGGCCGAATTGGTCGTCCGGGTAAACGGAATCGATACGCCGTTCTACCACGACGACGTGCGGGCCATGGTCAAGGCCGGGATTGACGTGATTCGCCTGCCGAAGGTTGAATCCGCCCAAATGATCAAGGACTTGGTCAAGGATGTCGCCGCCGCCGAAACCGAATTTGGTCGCGAAGCCGGGTCCACCCACGTGATGGCCGCCATTGAAAGCGCCAAAGGAGTCTTAAACGCCCCAGCCATTGCCGCCGCTTCCGACCGGATGATCGGGGTCGCCTTATCCGCCGAAGACTACACCACCGACATGAAGACCCACCGGTACCCAGACGGGGCCGAACTCGAATTTGCCCGGAACATGGTGCTCCACGCCGCTCGGGCTGCCGGGATTGCCGCCTTCGATACGGTCTTCACCAACATGGACGACACGGAAGGCTTCTACCGCGAAACCCGTTACATTCACCAACTTGGGTTTGACGGGAAGTCGCTGGTCAACCCACGGCAGATCAAGATGGTCAACAGCGTCTACGAACCAACGGCTAAGGAAATCGCCAACGCTCGTAACGTGATTAACGCCATCGCCGAAGCTAAATTAAAGGGTTCTGGGGTCATCTCCATGAACGGTCAAATGGTTGACCGTCCAGTAGTTTTGCGGGCCCAACGCGTGATGCGGTTAGCCAAAGCGTCGCACTTAGTTGATGAGGAGGGTAATGATATTGAAGAATAATGTAAACCGGACCCTGTCCGACGACTTGATGGCCAAACTCGACTACAAGCCATACACCTCAACTGAAATTGGCAATCCCGAAATCCAACGGGTTGCGCCTAAAGTTCACGTTTCCACGGGGAACGACAAGGTGGTTGATTCCATCGAAGACGTGGTCAAGGCCACGGTCAAAGATGGCATGACCATCTCGTTTCACCACCACTTCCGTAACGGGGACTACGTCTTTAACAAAGTGATGCGGGTCATCATCGACGCCGGCATCAAGAACCTGACCTTAGCACCATCGTCTTTGACCGGTGTGATGAACGACATGGTGATCGAAGCCATCAAGGCCGGGACCATCACCAACATCACTAGCTCCGGGATGCGCGGGTCTTTAGGGGACTTCGTGTCTCACGGTGGTTTAAAGAACCCCGTGATCTTCCGGTCTCACGGCAACCGGGCGCGGGCCATCGAACACGGCGATATCAAGATCGACGTGGCCTTCCTCGGGGTACCGAATGCCGATAAATTAGGGAACGCCAACGGGATGGCCGGTAAAGCCGTCTTTGGGTCTCTGGGGTACGCCTTAATGGACGCCCAATACGCCGACAACGTGGTGCTGTTGACCGATAACCTGGTCGACTACCCGAACACGCCAGCTTCCATCAAGCAGACCCAAGTGGACTACGTGGTTCAAGTTGACGAAGTCGGTGATCCTGATAAAATTGGATCAGGGGCAACTCGGTTCACCAAGGACCCGAAGGAATTGAAGATCGCCGGGATGGTTAATGACGTGATTACGCATTCACCATACTTCAAGGACGGCTTCTCATTCCAGACCGGTTCCGGTGGTGCTGCTTTGGCCGTGACGCGTTACCTGCGTGAAGCCATGATTGCCAACAAGATTACCGCTTCCTTCGCTTTGGGTGGCATTACCAAGCCAACTACCGACCTCTTAAAGGAAGGCTTAGTTCGTCGGGTCATGGACGTGCAAGACTTCGATAAGGGTGCCGCTGACTCGATGCAATCTAACCCGAACCAACAAGAAATTGACGCTTCCTGGTATGCCGATCCCGACAACAAGGGCGCCATGGTCGACCAACTCGACGTGGCCATCCTGAGTGCCTTGGAAATCGACACCAAGTTCAACGTTAACGTCATGACCGGTTCGGACGGTGTGATTCGGGGGGCCGTGGGTGGTCACCAAGACGCCGCCACCAGCAAACTGACCATCATCTCCGCACCGTTAGTTCGGGGTCGGATTGCCACCATCGTGCCCGATGTCACGACCGTCGTGACCCCCGGTGACTCGATCGACGTGGTCGTGACCGAAGTTGGGATTGCCATCAACCCTAAGCGCAAGGACTTAATCGCCTGCCTGAGCAACATTCCGGGTGTCCCCGTCTTCACGATTGAAGACTTACAAAAACTTGCCGAAAAGAAAGTGGGCACCCCGAAGCCTCTTGAATTCACCGACCGGACCGTTGCCATGGTGGAATACCGTGACGGCAGTATCATCGACGAAATCAAGGAAGTTAAGGACTAACCTCTTTGTTTGGCAGATGGGGGCAGCATAGTGAATACACGAGACTTAGCCTATTTCTCAGCGTTGGTGGAGTTGAAGAACTACACCGCCGTTGCCGCACGTTTCTCGGTCAGCCAACCCACCATTACGGTGGCGGTCAAGCGACTGGAAACGGAATTTAACGCCACGTTGGTCCAACGCGACCGCGCTCATAACACGTTGACCATCACCCGACCGGGGTTGATGCTCTATCAACGCGCGCAGATGGTGTTAAAGGACTTGGACTTAGCACACAGCGAGGTCCAACGCGCGGACCAATCCACGATTCGTTTCGGCATGCCGCCCATCATCGGGACCCTGTGGTTTCCGTTGGTGGCGGGGGAATTATTCTCCCGGGGGCTGTTAAAGTACGTGGAGACCTTGGAAATGGGGTCGGGGTACTTACTCCAGGAGTTGCTGGCCGGCAAAATCGACGTGGCGTTACTGGGGTCGGTTCGTCCGCTCAATGAACGCGGCCTCGATGCCACGTTGTTGGGGGCCCACGAGTTTCGGGCGCTGGTTAGCCCGGAACACCGCTTGGCGACCCGTAAACGGATTGCGTTTGCGGAACTGGCTAACGAGAACTTCATCTCGTTAACGGGCAAGTTCGTGCATCCCCAGGCGTTACGCGACTACAGTCAGTTTGCGGGGTTTGACCCGCGCATCGTGTACAACACGCCCAACATCTCGCTGATTAAGGCGTTGGTGGCCTCCGGGTTCGGTGTCAGCCTGATCGTGGGCGACACCGTCAACTCTAGCGATAAAGTCGTGGCTTTACGCTTGAGCGACCCGGTCGCCGACCGCTTTAACATGTCGTTGGTCGTGCGCAAGAACTTCTTGCCTAACGAGATCCAACGCGAGTTTATCAGCGTGTTGTTCGGGCTGCGCCACCATCATGAAGATTAATAAAGTGTAAGTAAAAACCCGTTTACTGGCGTTGGCCGGTGGACGGGGTTTTTGTGTAATGGGGGAATTTAACGCTTGTTTCCGCCGGGGGCGCGGCCTATAATCAGACTAATTTCAAAGGGCGTGATCGGATGCGTGTTCGACAATACATATGGAATTTAGTAAAGAGTGTGGTCATCATGGCCCTCTTGCTGACCTGGAACCTTCAACATACGGCGCAGGGCTGGCAGTTACCGTTGAATTGGTTTACGGGATGGGTTCTGGTAAGCTGGTTGGCGGGTTACCCGTGGTTGCGGCAATGGTATGCCGGTCTGTATAGTCGGGATGATGAGCGGATGGAATCGTACAAAAACCGGGCGCTGGCGTTACACGAGCAGGATCTGGCCCAGCACCACACGGCCCGGAAGTGGACGCCCAGTGGCTTGCAGGCCAATCCGTGGCTGTACATGTCGGGGAACACGCAGACCACCGACGACATCTTGAATCCGATCTACGTGTTCTGCGAGCACCTGTGGGTCACGTTTTGGTTGTTGCTGTTGGGGCCGATATTGTTGGCGGGGCACTGGGCAAAACGGGCTTGGTTGCAGCGAAATTAGGTTGGACGTTGTTTTTGGTGGACCCCTCTGGCACAATAAAGACAACTATTATTGGAAGGTGGCGCCATGAATCCAGAAGAATTGTTTGCTCGGTACCTACGGAAGTATCAGATTGACTTGCAACATCCCGACCATGGTCAGATTACGTTGACCTCGGCGGTGTGGCCGCAGCAGCCGGCCTTGCGCCAAACTGTGCAGGCCGCCTTGATGGGTCTCGACGGGGTGCAAACGGCCACGCCGGTTAATGCGGATCAACTAGACTTACGGTACGATTCCGCCCAGTTACGGCGGTTGAATCCGTTGAAACTCTTAGCATTGGAACGTCAGATTGGGCGACAGTACCGGCAAGCAGGTTACTAACACGAGACTTAAAAATGACTTCACCAACTTTAACCGTTGATGAAGTCATTTTTGATTAGAGAATCTGTTCCATGAGTCCAAAGTAAATCGTCAGGATCAACAGGTCGGCCGACCCACCCAAACTGAGATTCTTAGCTTTAAAGATGCGATTCATCTCGGTAAGTTGGGCTTGACCGGTCGGTGTTTGACACCCACCGGCAGTCAGGATTGCTTGGGCCGTTTGTTGGGCCCAGGGGACGATGGTATCGGTGCCCGCGCGCTTGATTAAATTGCTATCGGCGGTGTGGGCCACGATGGTCAGCAGGGTGTTTAGCAACCGCTGCGTGCGGGTGCCCTGACTTTGCCGCAGGTAGGGTAGGCTCACGGTGGCGACCACCGGGAACCCGGCTTCGGCCTGACCGCGAATGCCGGTCGTCCCGTACTTCAGGTACTGGCGTTCCCCGGCCGTTAGTTGAGCAGACGGTTTCTGGGCCAGACCGGCGAAGTCGTTGGTGGTTAAGCCGTGGAGCATCGCTTGAACGGTTGTGAGGACCTGCGAGGTATCGTAGGGCGCCGTGCGGGTTTGATAGCCCGTGGCGGCCACGATGACCCCCAGGGAAAAGACCGCGCCCTTATGGGTGTTAACCCCGTGGGTCGCGTGAAACATGGCGGCTTCGGCGGCGACTCCGGCCGGACGAATCTGGTGAAAGAGGTCCGGCAAGGCGGTGTTGGTAAAGGCCCGACCGGTCGCAAAGCAGGTTGTCCAGTAGTCTTCTAAGGCCGTGGCGCTATCGATAAAGGTAAAGACGTCCATGTCGGGGTGCGGGCCCACGTCGGCGGGGTCCACTAACCCCGGTTTGGGAGTCACGGACACCTCGTAGAGCAAGGCGCGGGTCGCGTTTAAAACGGCGGGGTCACGGGTGGGCATTAGTCGGTCTCCTGTTCGTCGAAGTAGGTGGTGATGGCCTGATCGATGGCCGCCTGCAAGTCGGCGACGCTGTGAGCGCGCGACCGGGCGCAGACCTTGGCCGGCTGATCGCAGATAAAGCAGCGCCGCACCGGCAAGCCGGTGTCTTGGCGACTCAGGGGGCCGGTCTGTTGGCTGGTCAGCACGTCGATGTCGAAGAGCCGACCTAGCGGATGGTGATCCTCGAAGGTCACGGCGACGGCCTTCAACGTGGTGGCTGCGGCGGGACTGAGTAAAAAGGCTTCCGGACCGGTCGGGTGATCCCACTGCTCGACCGGCTGATAAGTCAGATTGTGGTCGTGTAAGACCTGTTCAAAGGCTGCTAGTCCGGCGTTAAACGTAGCCGTTAACCGGGCGTTGTTTTTGATGGGCCCCGGGATGTTGAGTTTCAGTGCCAAGACGGCCTGGTCCGGATGAGCGGTGACCAGATGACGTTGCAGGGCCGCGCGGTGGTCCTTGTTGGCCAAAACGGCGGGAATGTCTTGCGGATCCCCGGTAGCAAAGGTGGCGTTAGACATCACCAAAACTTCCTTTCTTAGTTCCCGGCGATGCGTTGACCGGCGGTAATCCGGGCCTGGAGCATCGGCAGGTTGGCTTGAATGAACTGTAACGTGGTGGCCGGTAAGCTGGCCGCCACGGTGGTTACGGTGTTGTCCGCAATGGCTTGGCGGACCGCCGTGGCCGTGATGGGTTGGTCGTTGACGGCTTTACGGTCAACGATCTTAACGGCGACTGCCGGCGGTAAGATTTCCTGGAGAACGTGGTTGTAGATTCCCGTGGTCTTGGAGAACGGCTCGCTCCCCAGGTAGCGGGTGGTCAAATTCAGTGGTTGGGCAATCTGGGTCTTAAAGAGCTGGGCGTCCAGCTGCGTTTGGAAGCGAATGGCGGCCTCCGGCGTGGGTAAGAAGTAGGCCGGGAAGGTCGCGTAACTGACCATGTAGTCGCTACCGTTGACCACGCGCACGTTGGGCAAGTCGGCGGTGCCGGCCGTAACCAATTGCTGGCGTTCAGCCGTGGTAAAGAGCGATGCGTCGGTGTTGACCACGAAGACGTAGACCAGGTCGTTTTCTTTAGCGGCGGTCTCAATTAGGTAGCGGTGCCCCAGGGTGAACGGGTTGGCGTTCATCACGATACCGGCGACTTTAGCCTGGTCCTGGTGGTCGATCTTTGGGAGGTCGGCCACGTAGTCGTGGACACTAGTATCACCGGTTTCCAGGATGGCACCACTATCGGTCTGGGCCAGAGCGTGGAAGCCGACGTATTCGAAACTGGCCACGTATTTCGGCTTAGTGAAGACGAAGACGTGGAAGATTTGGCGTTGCGCGAGGTCGTTTAGGAGCGCGGACAGGATGGCGTTGAAATAGGCGCCAGCCTCGCTGTTCTTGTGGCAAGCCCCCACGTATTTGATAACGTTACCGGCCGTGGAACCGGTGGCCACCAGCTTATCACCCTCGAAAATGCCAACGGTGTGGTCCAGGTGGGCCGTTTCGCTGGCAGCAAAGTTGGTGATGCCCAGGTCGGTGAGCAGGTCCTGCCACTGTTTACGGGTGGCACTGTCGGATAAATACAGGTCAATGATCTCGGGTTGCATCGGGCAAGCCCCTTTCTGAAGTGAATGGTTAGGTAGTGAAGGTGTCTAAAGAGGTAGAAATACTAGGGTCCGTCTTAAAACTCAGGTTCAGAGTTAAATGACCATTCATGACCTCTCAGTTGAAAAAATCTGGTTTAGTCGTTGTTATAACTCGTTGTAAGCTGGAGGGCCAGTCAGAAATGGGCTCAGGGATGAAATTTGTGTTGGCCGGTGTCTTTTACCGGCCTAGACAAAGGTCGGTCTTCAAGACCTGGTTTGTGGGCTTGAAGCCGTGCCCACCCCGTTCCAGCCCGTTTCTGACTGGCCCAGAAGCGCTGAATCTTCCAGATTAGTCTTTTAAGACAAACTCTAGTCTAGTCCTTTTTAGCAAACGCTTCGACCGCGGCCGTGACCGTCGCCACGACGCCGTCATCGAAGACGCTGGGGATGATCTTATCGGCGGTTGGTTGGGCAATCATGGCGGCTAAGGCGTGAGCCACGCTGGCTTCCAGGTCGGCGTTCACGGCGGTCAGGCCGGACGCTAACAGACCGGAGAATAATCCGGGGAAGACCAGGATGTTGTTGACCTGGTTCGGGTACTGGCTCGAGCCGGTGGCCATGACGCCAACGTGGTGGTCGTGAGCTTCCTGTGGGTCGATTTCGGGAACGGGGTTGGCTAACGCGAAGATGATCGGGTCGGCAGCCATGTGGTCGACGTCGGTTCCGGTCAGCACGTGAGCGTCGGATAAACCGATAAAGGCGTCCTGGTCGGCCATGACGTCGGCTAACGGTGTCTTAGCCGTGCGGGTTTCCCCGACTTGTTGGGCTAGGCCACGTTGATAGGCGTTGTAGTCGGTATCGTCGGGGGTGACCAGGCCGAGTTTGTCGACCAGGGTCAAGTGGTGAATTCCCGCGGCGTAGAGGAGTTTAGCCGTGGCAATTCCGGAAGCCCCGACGCCGTTGACCACGACTTTGAGGTCGGTTAAGGCCTTGCCCGCTACCTTAGCGGCGTTGATCAAGCCGGCTAGGACCACGATGGCGGTCCCTTCCTGGTCGTCGTGGTAGACGGGGATGTCTAAGACCTGCTTGAGCTTATCTTCAATTTCAAAACACCGGGGTGCGGCGATATCTTCCAGGTGAATCCCGGCAAAACTCTTAGCGGTGTTCTTAATGGTGGCGACGAATTCGTCGACGGGTACTTGGTCGACGGCGATGGGCAGGGCATTGACGCCCGCTAAATCCTTGTAGAGTAACGATTTCCCTTCAACGACGGGTAACCCACCGGCGGGGCCGATGTTCCCGAGGCCGAGGACCGCGGAGCCGTCGGTGACCACGGCCACCAACTTACCGCTTAAAGTAAGTTTGCGTTTCATCTCGGGTTGAGCGGCAATCAACTTGGAGATCCCAGCGACGCCAGGCGTGTAGGCCTTGCCGAGGTCGGCGGCGTTCTTGACGGGCAGTTCGGAGCTAATGTCTAGAACCCCCGTTGCGCGTTCGTGTAATTTGATAATTTCGTTTAAATCAGCCATATTCTGACGTCCTTCTTTCCGAATTTCAATCCACTTCTAGCATACGCCGAAATTTTAAAAAATTCAAAAAATACCAGTTATTTTTACATTTTTTAAAACGATTTCTGTGGTAAAATCATCTTACAAGCAAAAATTCGCGTAGGAGGAACGCCACATGGACGATATTTCACATCAAAAGTTGTTGGCCTTGATTGCCCAGGACTACTATCTGTCCCAACTTTCAATTGCCGATCTATCCACTAAATACCACTTAAGTCGTTACTTAATTACTAAACACCTGGATGAGGCCCTGAAGAGTGGGGTGGTCACCATTTCCGTCAACGACCCGATCGCCCGCAACGTGGCGTTGGAGGCCGAGTTTAAACGGCGCTTCGGGGTTCCCAACGTGGCCATCCTGTTTAACGCCGAGAATCCGGCGGAAGACGCGGACAACATCGTGCAATACGCCGCGATGCAGGTCCAGACGTTGATCGAACAGTCACACGTGGTCGGGGTGGCCTGGGGCAGCACGGTCTTTAGCATCATCGACCAGCTCAATGGTAAAGTCAGAAACGACCTGACGTTTACCCAGTTCGTCGGCGATAACATGAAGTACAGTTCGGTTGCCGGTTCCCGCCAGATGGTGGAGAAGGCCGCGGCCCGCTACGGCAGCCATTACGTCACGTTGGCCAGCCCGTTGTACGTGATTAACGACCAGATTCGCGCGGCACTCCCGCAGGAACCGGCCCTAAAACCGGCGTTTACTCAGGCCGCCCAGATGGACGCTTTGTTCTGCGGGTTCGGGACGTTGGCCTCCATCGAATCGATTCCCGTCTGGCAGGAACACTACGGGGACATCTTCCCGAACGTACCTGCCGACCGCATCGCCGGCATCCTGTACGGCCGGCCCTACGACGTCGACGGTAACTTCTTGAACCAGGGCGCCGACAAGACGGTCGGGTTACCACTCGACCAACTATTACGGACGCCGCGCCGGTTGGGCGTGATCCGTAATAAGTTCAAGACCGATGCGGCGTTAGGGGCTTTGCGCGGGAAATTGGTCACGGACATCGTCTTAAACGAAGCCATCGCACAACGAATCCTGGCGGCCGACGTTTAGAGGGTTTGCAGGAATTGCCCCAGTTCCCGATTAAAGGCGGCGGGTTGCTCGGCCATCACGATGTGGCCGCTGTTGGCGATGCCCACGCTGGAACCGTGGGCGGCGAGGGATGCCGTGACCGCCGCAAACTGGGGGTTGAAGTAGGGTGATTTTTCGCCAGCAATAATGAAAAAGGGCACGTGGAGTTGAGCGATGATATCGCGCCAGTCTTGAAACGCGTGGTCTAATAGGAAGGGAAGGTTGAGTTCGGCATCGTAAGGGTGACCGGCCTCAGCCTTTTTGACGTCCGCGTAAGTGGTGTCGGCGATGTGGGTAAAGGTTGCCGAACCCAGGGGAAACTGCAACAGGGTCGGAAAGGTATCCCAGGTCAGGTCGGTAAAGCCGAAGTTCCAGGTGTCATCGTTGATCATCTTAGGACTCTGGTCGACGTCGATGATTCCGGCAAGTTCGGCGTCACCAAACAGCGACACGTAAGCCCACAGGGTGGCGGCCCCCATGGAGTTGCCCATTAATAACGGGTGATTGAGTCCCAGTTGGATGATGAAATCGTGTAGGTCTAACGCGTGGCGGGTCATGCGTCGCCCCTTAACCGTGTGTTGGGAGGCGCCTTGATTGCGGGCGTCGAGGGCCAAGACCCGGTATCCTTGGGTGCTGAGCCAGGTGATTTGGTCGGCCCAAATTTCCTTAGCGCCGCCGATACCGGTGAGTAAGATCACGGGCTGCCCGGTTGTGGCGGTATCGCTGTAGTCGAGGCGGACGTGGTCGCTAGTCATAAATTTCATGAATTTGAAAACTCCTTCTATGTAATATGCTGAGTTAAGTATAAGCCCTGTGGTAGTGAACGGCCATAGACCAATATGGGAAATAGACTAAGGCAGTTGATAGTTCAATTTATAGAATGCTAGATAAAACGAAAATAATATTTTTATTAACGTTCGGAATCTCTAGATAAATCAATGGTGCAAGTGACTAAATAATTGTTGGTATTTTGGTTGATTAAATTATTTGTCATAGAAAACTCATAATAGTAAAAATAGTTATGATTGATAAAGATAAACATCACGCTGTAAATATACAAATACGTTTGTATTTTTAAAAAAATACAATTATTTTTTAAAAAAGTTAACAAGATAATATGATTTGTGATATGATAATTTGTGAAAGCTGATACATGTGATGATTTTAAAGCATGAAGCTCTCATTTTTAGCGGCGGTTGTCGTAGTTGTTAACGATTATTTAGAATCAGCATTTATTAATATTGGCAAATGTAATCGGATACAATCTACGGAATGCTCAATTTGTTTCAAAACGTCAATTAAAGGAGATGTACCGAACCAGCTAGCTTAATCGTCGATTATACCGATTAACCAATAATTGTCCCCCCACAAAATATTGGAAGAAGGAAGCTACAGTGAAAAAAGCAACCTATTTAACAGAATCAAAGACGGGTAATCAATTTTACGATATTAAAAAAGTCGCTATGGATCACGGCGTTGACTTGGAAACTTTGCCCTATACAATTAGAGTTTTGTTGGAAAATGTAGTTCGAAATAGTCATGACGAAGATTTAGAGAACAACGTTCAGGACGTCTTAAATTGGGAAAAGAATGCGGATAAAACGGTAGATTTTTATCCGTCACGCATTATTTTGCAAGATTTGACGGGGGTACCAGCAATTGTCGATTTAGCTTCACTGCGAAGTGCTTCTGAAAAAATGGGAATGAGTCCGGAAAAAATTAATCCAGAAATTCCAGTAGATTTAGTGGTTGATCACTCTGTTCAAATTGATAAAGCCGGCAACGCGGCAGCCTTTGCTTACAACACGAAAAAGGAATTTGAACGGAATCATGAACGTTATGAAATGATTAAGTGGGCGCAAAATTCTTTTAAGAATTTTCATGCAGTGGCACCAGATACTGGAATTATTCATCAGATTAACTTGGAATATTTATCACCGATTGTTCAGAAAAAAGTGGTCGATGGTGCAACGTTGCTTTATCCCGATAGTGTATTTGGAACAGATTCTCATACCACTATGATTAATGGGATCGGGGTCCTTGGTTGGGGTGTTGGTGGAATTGAAGCCGAAGCAGCCATGCTGGGGACAGCTTCAAGTTTTCTAATTCCAAAAGTTGTGGGGGTTCAACTGACAGGAAAACTGCCATCTGGCGTGGTAGCAACGGATCTTGCCTTAACGATTACCAATCGATTACGACAAACTAACTTAGTTGGTAAGTTTGTTGAATACTTTGGCACAGGTTATGAACAGCTAACTGTTGCAGATCGAGCAACTATTGCGAATATGTCGCCAGAGTATGGGTCAACTTGTGGCTACTTCCCATTTGATCAACACGCAACGGATTACTTGGAATTGACGGGACGCGATGCTGATCAAATTAAATTAGTTAATGAATACTTACATAACAATGATTTGTACTATCAAGCTGACGAGCAGGATAAAATTCAATACTCTGAAGTGATTAAAATTGATTTATCGAAGGTGACGACAAGCGTTGTCGGGCCTAAACGTCCACAAGACTTGGTTAAGTTGAATGATGTTCCTCAAGCCTTTGCGGAATCCATCTCAGCGCCCAATGGTAATCATGGATTTGGGTTAGAGCCACAAGCGCTTGACAATCATGAAGAAGTGACATTAAGCACCGGTGAAACGGTCGACGTTCAGGCGGGAGATATTCTACTATCCGCGATTACGAGTTGCACGAATACGTCTAACCCAACGGTTTTGATTGGGGCAGCTTTGTTAGCAAAAAAGGCAGTAGAAAAGGGAATGAAGATTCCCGCCAAGTTAAAACATTCTTTTGCACCTGGTTCTCAAGCCGTCAAAGAATATCTGGAAGCGGCTGGATTATTAACTTACCTTGATCAGTTAGGGTTTAACATTGTTGCTTTTGGTTGCACGACTTGTATTGGAAATTCCGGGAAATTAGATCCAGCCTTGGAAGAGCTGATTGCTCGACGGAAGGATTTAGTCACGGTGGCCGTAGAGAGTGGTAATCGTAACTTCGAAAGTCGGGTTCACCCTAACATTAAGTCGAATTACTTAGCTTCGCCTATCTTAGTTGTGGCGTACTCGCTGGCAGGAAATGTCCGGGTTGATTTACAGAAGGACCCAATTGGAAAAGATCAAAATGGTCAGGATGTTTATCTGAAAGATATTTGGCCATCTACTGAGGAAATTAATCAGTATGAAAAGAAATACGTTTCGACGGCTATCTATCGGAAGGTTTATAACGACATTTTCAAAGGAACCAAGGAATGGAATGAACTGAAGGTTGGTCATTCGGCTACGTTTGATTGGGATGACCAGTCTACGTATATTGCTAATCCGCCGTACTTTGATGATCAGATTAAACATATTAACAAACTGCCACGCTTTAAGAATATGCGGGTCTTAGCTAAAGTTGCCGATTCCGTGACGACGGACCATATTTCCCCTGCCGGAGCTATTTTGAAATCTACGCCGGCCGGACAGTACCTGACCAAAAAGGGGTTATCCGAAGTTGATTTTAATACCTATGGTAGTCGGCGAGGTAACCATCACGTTATGGTTCGAGGAACGTTAGCCAACTACAGTCTGCATAATCAATTGGCGAACGGCAAGCAAGGCGGTTTCACTAATTACCTACCTGAAAACAAATTAACCACCATTTATGAAGCCAGTCAGAAGTATCAAGCGGCAGAAACGGAATTACTGGTGATTGCCGGTAAGGACTATGGCATGGGATCTTCTCGTGATTGGGCGGCCAAGGGTGTGAAACTCTTGGGGGTTAAAGCCGTAATTGCCGAATCCTTCGAACGGATTCATCGGTCTAATCTGGTCATGATGGGAGTAGTTCCTCTGCAATTTAAAGCGGGAGAAAGTGCGGAAACGCTTGGTCTAACAGGAAAAGAAACGTATGATATCGCTATTCCAGATAACTTGAAACCAGATCAGGATATTCAGGTCACGGCAGTGGATGACCATGGCAATACGACAACCTTTACAACGACACTACGGTTTGACTCACAAGACGATATTGATGATTATCGTTTCGGTGGTATCTTGAATAAGGTCCTCGATCGGAAAGTCAACGAAGATTAGGCCGGAGGCGACAAAAATGATTGGAACTTTGATTTTCGCGTTACTTCCCATCGTTGTAACTATTGCGTTGGGGATGTACGCTGCAAAAATTGGCGATTTTGGAGAAAAAGATAGTCAAAAGTTAACTCATTTAGTTCTGCACTATGCCTTACCCATGAATATTTTTGCGGGAATCTGGGGGACACCACGAAAAGTGATCATTGCAGATATTCCGTTGGCTTGCTGGATTGTTGTGGGGATGCTAGGTTCTTATCTTCTGGTTTGGTTCTTCTTGAAAAAAGTACGTCATGTTGATGAATCAATTTCCGTTTTACGGGCGCTATCAATTGCGGATCCATCTGTTCCATTTATTGGATCAGCCATTTTACCACTGCTATTTGCTGAATCCATTGCTTCAATTGATATTGGGATTAGTACTTTAATGATTAACGTTGTCCTGTTGCCAATCATATTTGCACAGATGGCCTCCATTAGTGGGGAACATGTTACGTTTGGTGCGCGAGTTAAACAGACTTTGAAGAAACCACTAGTTTTTTCGGCGCTGTCAGCATTTATTCTCTCTATGCTGGGATTACAAATTCCAGAACAACTCGTTAACACGTTTACGGTTTTAGGGAAGTCTTCAGGTGGTTTAGCAATGTTCGCAACGGGGATTATTCTTTATAGCCGGGATTTGAAGTTGACGCGTCAAATTACAATCAATACGTTAGCCAAAAATATTGTCGTACCTTGTGTGATTTGGGGACTGATGGTGCTTCTACGAATGCCAGATGATGTTATCCGGGTCGCCGTTGTCACGTTAGCCATTCCAACGGCAACGATGCCAACCAGTTTAGCAATCAAGTACAAGTCTGGGGAAGCCGAAATGGCGTCAACTCAATTCTATACGACAATCTTTGCGGTCGTTTCTTTGAGTTTCTTCATGTTAATTCTCTAGTAGTTAAATAAAAGAAATCCAGTCTTAAGCGGCTGGATTTCTTTTTGTCTGATTATGATTGTACGTAGACTTGGGCAAATTCCTGAGCAAAATCGGTCAACTTAGTGGGGCCTAATACGGGCCGGTGAGCCCGATAGTCGGCGTAAAAGTCGTGATCACGTTCGTACGCGGTGGTTTTGACGTACTGGGTCGCAAATTCCGTGGGCATGCCGGCTTGGGTGAGGTTAGTCAACATGGTGGCGTCACTGATCTGAACGGCTTTAAGGTCTGGAAGGCCGATGGCGGTTCCTAAACTGGCCGCAACTTCGGTAAAACTCCGTTCGTCACTAGCCACGTACTGGCTGGTCACACCGGCAGCCGGGGCCGTTAGCGCCTGAGCGACTACGGGGGCGATATCCTGTGGCGCCACCCAAGAGTTACGTTGGGTCAGATCGCTGTTGGTGTAAATGACGTGATCGTGTTGAATACTGGTTAGGTTATTGAAGAGGTTATAGAACATCCCGGTCGGCCGAATGAACGTCAGGTTCACGCCAGAAAGTTCGTGCGTCAAGACGCTTTCGATGATGTTATAGATGTGTAATGAGCCCACCTCAGGTCCCAAGTTGGCGCCCACACTACTGAGATTGACCACCCGGGTGACGCCAGCCGCCCGTACGGCGTTGGCGTACAAGTCGGCCTGTTGCCGGCCGGCAGCAAAGAGGTCATTGCCGCCCGTTGCGTTGGTGATCATCAAATAAACGGCGTCGGCGCCGGTAAAGGTCCGGGTCAAAAAGGTCTGGTCGGCAATGCTGCCGATGGCGGGGGTGGCGCCTAATGCACGGATGGCGGTTTGACGCTGCGGGCTGTGACTGATAACGGTCACGGCGTGGTGGGCGGCAACCAATTGCTGCACTAGGGGACGGTTAATGTGGCCTAACGAGCCGGTTAAAACAATTTTCATAATTGCGGACTTCCTTTTTTATAAAATATAAGTCTATCTTTTAACTGCGACCATTATAAAAGATAGACTTATATTTTGTCAACGCCTATAATTGACTTAACTAAATTTTACGGAGGTCGTTGCGCATGAAACCTAAAGACGAACAGAAACATCACCGCATTCTCACCGCCGCCATCACCATTCTGGCGCGGGGCGGGTTAGCGAACTTTTCGACCACTAAGGTGGCCAAACTGGCAGGGGTTCCCCAATCCAACCTCTACATTTATTTTGCCAACAAACAAGCATTACTAGACGCCGTATACGTAACGACCGTCCACCAACAAAGTGTGGCAGTGACGGCGGCGTTAGAGCCACAGGCGTCTTTGGTCACCCAGTTAGCAACCAGCGTGACGGCACTGTATCGGTTTGCCACGGCGTACCCGGAGGCGGCCGGGGTGATTCGGCTGTTAACGGCCGACCAGCAGTTTAAGCTGATGACGACGGCTAAGGCTGAAGATCCGGCTAATCAGCAAATTCAAACGTTACTGGCGACGGGGGTGCGTCAGGGGATTTTACGACCGGGGGGCCTTAATTTATTACGGTATTTTCTAACCGATCCGGTGTACCATTACGCGGAGTTACCGCAGAGTGATGAAGCGGGATTACCCGTACTCACCCAAATGATTCTGGGGGCCGTCCTGCAACCAGACGTTTATCAGCAATGGGTGTTAAACCAGCGATAGAACGACCCTTTTTTCGACACGGGTTGGTATGCTAAACTAATTAATGAGGAGGGATAACATGCAACGACGAACTTGGGTGACCGCTTTAGCCGGGATCATTGGGCTGGGCGTGATTAGTTTTTTTAGTTTCAACTTGGCTTATAGCTTGCCCGTTAAGGTGGGCACTTTCGTAGGACTAGTGTTGTGCCTGGGGTACATCCTGTGGTTCTGCCTCAAGGTTGCCCCGACCTACCCGCAGAAGTGGTGGCAACGTAACTTCCACCCGTTACAGGAACTGGCGGTGGTGATCATCATCGGGGTGTTCTGGCTGATCAGCGATAGCCTAAAAACGCCGCTCACGGCCTTCTCGTTTAACCTGTGGCACGTGGCGGACTTCATTAGCTGGATGCTGGTGGTCACGACCGGGATCTTAGGGGTGACGCAGGTCGATTACCGGCGGCGCCTCAAGGGCAGTCGCGAAGATCGGTAGTCTAACTTAGGGGACGGAGGTAACTTTAAAATGCTTAAATATCATCTCTTCTGGCGAGAAGTGCTCGACCAAGTGGAACTGCTGTGGGTCGTGACGATTCCCGTGACGTTCGTGCTTAAGGGCGTGATGGATCTGGTGACGCAAGGCCAGTACTTTTGGTGGCACTACATCCAACTATTTGCGGACGTTACGTTGGGTAGTGCGGTGTGTTTCACGCTAACGACGGCGCTGAGTCACTGGTACCGTCACGGCCATTCGAAGACGAAGTAGGGGGATTTTATGGGGAGAAAATGGCAACGCTGGGGACTTTTGACCACGGGAATTTTATTGCCGGTGGTCGCTAGCGTGCTTCGACAGATTAACGGGGTTAAGTTACAACTAGTTCTGGCGATGACGATGCTGGTGGTGAATGTTTACGGCGCTTTGGTGATTAGTGACCCGAAACGCCCCCTGGCCGACTTTGGTTGGGCAAAGCATCGGAGTAATGCTTTAGAGTTTTGTACATATTTAGGGCTGGAAATCGTCGTTGCTCTGGGGCTGATCTTCTGGTTACCGTCGCCTCAGTCCGGCGGAATAATTGACATCTTAGCGGCGTTTCAATTCTTTTATTCGTCGTTAATTTTGTTAGAGGCCGGGTTCGTTAAAGCGATTCGAACCCGCTACCCGGATGGGGGCCGGCGCCGATGAACCTAACGGAAAAGTTAGCGTGGGGGTTAGCCGTGAGCGTCGGGACGGCCCTGTTTTTTGGTTTTGGCGTCAAGGGGACTTGGTTCGTACGACTGCTTTGGACCGGTTTCGTATTGCTGGTCAATGGGAGCGCTGCTGGGATCATTGCGCGTTACTGGGACTGGCTGAGTGATACGCGTCGGACCCATCAGAGCGATACGGACCGCTTAGATGAATTCTTCTTTACGTACGTCTTATTTATCATTCCAGATATTCTCTTTTTTGGGGTGGCAAGCTCGTGGTTCACCGCCTTTTTGTGGCGGGTGCTGTGGGACGGAACCATGTTACTCTGTGGCGTGGCCCTGTTACTGGATATGGAGTTCATCTATTATCGAGTCGTGCGCCATCAACCACCGCGGCAATAACGTAAAAACCGGACCATCCCTGCACGGGGTGATCCGGTTTTTTAGGCAATTAGCCTGATTATTTAGCGTTTAAAATCCAGAGGAACAGGACGAAGACGACGGCCAAGCCGTACATCATTGCGCCGACCTCCTTGCCACGCTTAGCGGCAATCATGGTCAGCGGGTAGGTGATGAACCCTAACGCGATCCCGTCGGAGATACTGTAGGTCAGCGGCATGCCCAGCACAATCAAGAAGGCGGGAGCGGCTACTTCGAACTTTTCCCAGTGGATGTTCTTTAAGGATTGGGCCATCAACACCCCGACGATAATCAGGGCGGGCGCGGTGACTTGGCTGGTCACGACGGCCAGCAACGGGGAGAAGAAGGCCCCGAAGATGAACAGAATCCCGGTGGTGATGGCGGTAAAGCCGGTCCGACCACCCACGGCGATCCCCGCGGAGGATTCCACGAAGGCGCCCATTGGCGAGGTCCCTAACAACGAACCGACCACCATGGTACTGGAATCGGCCATCAGGGCTTTCCCAATCCGGGGTAGCTTGTTGTTCTTGACCAGGCCAGCCTGTTCGGCCAACCCGACCAGCGTCCCGGTGGTGTCAAAGAAGGTGACCAGTAAGAAGGTCAGGACCACCACCATGAGTTGCAGGGAGTTGATGCTGCCGGCGTGGGTCAACCCGACCATGAACGTCGAACTGATACTTGGGACGCCGGAAATGATTTGATGCGGCATCGGAATCAGCCCGGTGACCAGACCTAAGATCGAGTTGGCAATCATCCCGATGAAGATGGCTCCGGGAATCCGGGCACTCATCAGAATCAGGGTCACTAACAGGCCGAAGATGGTCAACCAGGTGCTGCCGACGTGTAAGGAACCTAACGTCAAGAAGGTCGACTTATCAGCTTGAACGATGCCCCCTTCGCTAAGACCGATGAAGGCAATGAACAAGCCAATCCCGGCACTGATGGCCATTTTGAGGTCACGGGGGATGGCGTCAACCACCTTTTCCCGTAACTTGAAGGCCGTTAAAATCATGAATAAGATGGAGGCCACGAACACCCCGGCCAGCGCCGTTTCCCACGGCACCTTCATCCCAATGACCACGGAGTAGGCGAAGAAGGCGTTAATCCCCAGACTCGCGGAAATGGCGATGGGGTAGTTGGCGAGAATCCCCATCAGGAAACATCCAAAGGCGGAGGCAAAGGCCGTTGCGGTAAACACGGCCCCCTGATTGATCCCAGAAGCCCCTAAGACCTGGGGATTGACGAACAGAATGTAGGCCATGGAGACGAAGGTGGTTAACCCCGCCAGCATTTCGGTCTTAAAATTCGTTCCGTTTTCCTTAAAGTGAAAATACTCGGCAATTCGTTGCATACTGTGCACTCCTTAAATCAATAGTAAAACCCGAACGTTTATTGAAATAGTTCGGGTTTATTCGTTCTCTCTTTACTTAAGTAGTGTATCACACCCACCAAATGATTACAATTCCGAATTACGATTTTTATATAAAAACGATTGTTCGTAAATAGACCGAATGGGTTTAAGGGATTGACCCCTTAAAAAAAGCTCGGCACAGTATCACGGTCTACGAGAAAAATTCGTGAAGACCGTGACGCTGTGCCGAGCCTAATCTAAGTAAGTGGGGACGTGCAAAATCAGTTAATCGGGATCCGCGAGGGATTTCCCATTGGCGGTGTGTTTGAAGGCCGCAAAGGCGGTATCGATGAGGCGGTAGTCGGCGTCCGTTAGGGTCACGTCTAAGGCTTGGGCGTTGGCCTCGACCTGTTGGGGATGCTTAGCGCCCGGAATGACCACGCTGACGAGTGGGTTTTGCATGTACCAGGCCAGAACGACTTGGGCAACCGTTGCGTGATGGGCGGTCGCGATGGGGCGCACTTGATCGATGGCGTCTAGGGCCTGGGAGTAGCGGGGGTCCTGGAAATCGCTGATTTGACTGCGAATGTCGTTAGCCGGGAAGCTTACGGTGCGGTCGTACTTGCCGGTCAGCAGGCCCGAAGCTAATGGGAAATACGGCACGAAGCTGATTTGGTGATCCTTGAGGTACGGCATGAGGTCGGCTTCGTGGTCGCGGTGGAGGAGACTGTATTCGTCTTCGACCACGTCCACGTACCCGTCGGCGTTGGCTTCCTTGACCTGTGCGAGGCTAAAGTTAGAGACCCCGATGGCCCGGATTTTCCCCTGTTCGCGAAGACGTTGGAGGGCCCCGACCGCTTCGGCCTTCGGCGTTTGTTTATCGGGGAAATGAATATAGTAGATGTCTAAATAATCGGTGTTGAGGCGTTTAAGGCTCGTTTCGACCTGCTGGGTCAGAAACTGCGGGTCGTTATTGATGATTTGTTCGCCACTAGAAAAGTCCTGCGCGCCCTTGGTGGCCAACGCAAAGCTGTGTCGATCGAAGTCGTGCATGGCTTGACCAACTAATTCTTCGGAGTGACCCATGCCGTAAACGAAGGCCGTATCAAGTAATTGAATGCCCTGATTTAACCCGGCCTTGACCAGCGCCAAGCCGTCTTCGTCCCGCAAATCGGGGAAGAGGTTGTAGCCACCCACCGCGTTGGTCCCGAGACCAAGGGGGGTGGTCCGAACGTCCGTCTTACCGATTGTTACCTTATCGTGTGTCATCACAAAACCTCCTAGTTAATCAATGAAAACGGATACACTATCCTGAATTCATTATAACTGAATTCGTGAGGGGACGGGAATATCTCGCTAAATTTGTCCGGCTATTTTCGCGACTCCGGGTTTCTGGTACACTGGGAACCAAGAGAGGAGCGATCATGATGACAACTTATTTAATTATCGGGGTTAATCCGATTGGGGTAACGGTGGCGCGCCAATTGGTGGCCCAACCGGAGACCACGGTGCGTTACTTACACGGCGCGACCACACACTTACCAGCCGACCTGGCGGCTCAGGTGACCGAGCTAACGGGAGACCTACACAAGGCTGTCACCTATGGGCCCGCTTTGCAGGACCGGCCGGTGATTTTCTCGGCCCTAACGGGGATGGATGTCGATTGGGCCTTTGAGGCGTTGTTCGATACCCAGTACCGCCAGCAACTGCCGTTAACGCGCTTTGTGATGCTTAGCACGGCGGGGGTGGATCAAGAGGTGAGTGGCGAGTTGACTTATCCCGGGATTACCGACGTACCGGAATATCTGAATCAACAACGTTACGCGGTCAAGCAGGTTGATGAGGCGGAGTTCCCGTACACCATTTTACGGCCGGTGACGTTAACCGATGCACCGGCCACGACGCCGACGATTATCGCCGAAGGTCAACCGGTCCCCGCCGGCAATGTTTCACGTGAAACAGTGGCCCGGGTAGCGAGTGATCTCGTGTTAAACGGGGGTCACGACTATCAATCGCTGGCAATTTGTTAAGGAAACGAAAAGGACGCCCCACTTGAGACGATTTGCGATATAATTGCGGTTAATAAGGACGGTTCTTTGTTAGAATAAAGAACGTGGGGGTGAAAAGAGTGGCCTTAGACATCAATGATCAGCAATTACAGATTGTGCGGGAACGCATTGACGAAGCTAATCAGAAATCACATTTTGTGATCTTTCAATCTGTGGAAAAGGATACGGGGAAGGTCTTGCGTCTGATTACGGACATTGAGAGCTTCCGGACGATTCAGGAACAGCATCAAAACGATGCCCAGATGATCATTATCCAGGACATTGTGCCAATCACGGACACGTTAGCACGGTGGGCGGTCGCGGAAAACATGGCGGCCCAGCAACAAGACAATGCGGACGTGTTAGCAGATCTGGAAGATTGTACGAATGACGTTTTAAGAGAAAATCACCAGGCGGAAAACGCACCCGATGACGCAGACAACTAGGCAGCCGACAAGGTCGGGTGCTTTTTTTATTACAGAGTGTTCCGAAGGGCGGTTAACTGGCGAGCATTAACGTCGTTGGGGAGAAAATCCCGAACTTGGATTTTTCCCCAACGGGGTTAAGCGGAACCAGTTGCCCGGTAGGAACACGTTTCGATGCCGCCAACGCCAGGTAGATAAAATCCTGGGTTTGGATTTTTTCTCTAACGGGGTTAAGCGGAGCGGGCTGCCCGGTAGGGACACGTTTCGGCAATCTAGGGAATTCGTCGAAATCTAGCCAAGTGATTGGTTCAGCGGCGGTCACTCGGAGCTTCAATTATGGTAGAAACCCGAAACGGTGGTCCATTTAAACCGCTAAGGGCCATAGGTTGTTCAGTGAATCATGCATGTCGTGGCAGTCCTCAAAATTCAAACAGCGTTAACCACCCCGTTTAGGGTAAAACCTGCTAAACTGAAACTAAGTTATGGGGATGCTAAGAATTTTTGAGGAGGGGATCGTTATGCACTATTCATCACGCTGGATCACTAGCTTGGCAGCCGTCGCCGCTGTTATGGGGATGACGGGACTAGGACTCACGTCGGCACAAGCTAAGACGACGACCAAAAACAAGGTCGTAACGTTTAGTCAACTAACTAACCATAACGCGAACCGCTTAGCGGCGATTCGCCAAGCGGCACGCCAAGAGATTTTGACGACCACGCACGCCAAGAGTAGCCGGGTCGCGGCCGTCTATAAGGTTAAACTGCCGCATAACATGACCAAGAAGGCGACGCTGACCAAGGACGGCGTCAAGATGAACCTGCTGCCGAACAGTTTCAAGGTTAAGCACATCACGATTCCGTACAAGCAACTTCAGGGAAAGGTCGTCAACAAGTACTTACCCAAGGCGAACCGGGTGACACCGCTAAAGGCCAAGAAGGTCGTGGCCTTAACCTTTGATGACGGACCGGATCCAACTTTGACGCCACGATTGTTGAAGACGTTGAAGGCCAATAAGGTCCATGCCACCTTCTTTGAAGTGGGCCAAAGCGTTAGCCGTTACCCGAAGGTTTCTCGCGCCGTTCTTGCCGGGGGCAACGAGCTGGGCAACCACTCGTGGAACCATCCCGACTTTAACGCCATTGGGACGGCCAAGACGGTCAGTCAGGTCAACCGCACGAATCAGGCAATTTACAAAGCCACGGGACAGTTGCCGGAATACGTTCGGCCACCGTACGGGAACATCACGGCTGCCGAAGGTCGCGCCATCGAACAACCGATTATTCGCTGGTCCGTGGATTCCCGTGACTGGGCTTACTTAAATACTCAAAAAGATATTAATTCCGTGGTCGGCGCTACGCGTAGCGGGTCCATCATTCTGATGCACGACATTCATTCGCAGTCCGTTGCGGCGGTCCCAACCATCATTCATAAGTTGAAGGCTAAGGGCTACCACTTCGTGACGGTCGGTCAGTTGTTAGATCAACAAGCCTTACCGGGGTTGCAGTACTTCGGGCAACACGATTACCGCACCGCGGGCAAGTAAATTAAATTTATTTCAAACAAAAAAGCAGCTCGCCAAATGATGACGGGCTGTTTTTGTATGATAGTCACGATGAGTCAGCGTTAGGCTAAGAACTTTTCGGCTAACTGTTGGTAAACGTGTTGGACGTGAATAAATTGATCAAGGTCCACGGATTCATTTAACGCGTGAGCGGCGGACCACTCGCCGGCCCCATAAACCATGACCGGGAAGGTGTGCGCCGACTTGGTAAACTCGGAGGCGTCGGTGGCCCCGTGAATGACTTCTAACTTGATGGCGTGACCGAATTCGGCATCGGCAATCTGCTTAGTCAGTTGAATCAACGGTTCATGTTGATCGCTGATGATCGGCTTGAAACTGTAATCAACGTGGAGCTTCAGGGTCGCCTTGGTCGCCGCGTTTAACCGGTCAACGACTTCGTTTAACCGCTTGATGACGGCGGCGTTATCGAATTCTGGGATGGGCCGAATATTGCCTTGGAGTTCGGCGTTGGCGGGGATACTGTTGACCTGTTCGCCCCCGTTGAAGACCGTGACGTTGTGGACCAGCGGACCGAGTTCGGGGCTCACTGGCGCGTCGTCAAAGGCGGTAGCTTCGGCCGTCACGAATTTGATTAAATTGGTGATGGCGTTAATGCCCTTTTCTGGCATGGAACTGTGCGCGCCCTTACCTTGGCAGAAGACGTGGTAGTTCAACGACCCGTTGTGGGCATAAACGATGTTACCGCCGGTGGGTTCCCCAATGACCATCCCGTCTAAGTCGTCGGCAACACCTTGTTCCGTTAACATCCGAGAGCCCATGGCCCCATTTTCTTCGCCCACGGTCCCGATGAAGCGTAAGCGACCGTTGAGTGTCGTCTTTTGGTCGGCTAACGTGAGGAAGGTGATGACCATGGCGGCCAGACCACTCTTCATATCCGCGGCCCCACGACCGTAGAGTTGGTTATTTTCGATGTGCGCGTCAAACGGCGGAAATTCCCATTGGGCAGGATCCCCCGTGGCGACGGTGTCCAGGTGACCGGACAGGGCTAGGACCTTCTCCCCCGAACCGATTTCAGCAATCAGGTTGCTCCGGTCGGGGGCGTAGGGGATGAGTTTGCTGTCAATACCATGGTTGGCAAACAATTTTTGAATATAACTCGCCACGGCGGCTTCGTTACCATTCACGGAATTAAGACTGACCAGGTGTTGCAGAATTTGAATCTGTTCGTTCTTTTGCATAAAGTTAAGCCGGCTTTCTCATCATATTTTAATATTGTCTCCAGTTTAGCACGCTTGCCGGTAGTGGTGTGTAAAAAGTTGGAAAAGATTGCCATTTGCCTTTCATTTATACGAACATACGTTTGCTGATGGGCCAGGCTATGCTAAAATGGGGACAACGACAATCAGACAGGGGAGGTTCCTCATCACATGAGTTTACAGTTTATTTTAGGCAGTGCGGGCCGTGATCACCGCACACCCATGATTACGGCGATGGCCCAGCACTTGACCGATCAGCCCACGGACCAGTGTTATTACCTGGTTCCCAACCACATTAAGTTTGAAACCGAAGTGGACGTTTTACGGGCGTTGCAACAACGACTGGCGCCGGACCAACCACTCTTCGCCCAGACACAGGTTCAGGTCTTTTCGTTTACCCGGTTGGCCTGGTTTTTCATGAAAAATGAACCGGTCTACCAGCTTCCCCGGATCTCACCGGCGGGGCTGAACATGTTGATCTACCAGATCATCCAAAGCCACGCCGACGAGTTGACCATCTTCCGGGGTGAGGTGACGCGGCCCGGGTTTATTAGCCAGCTGACCACCCAACTCTCGGAATTACGGGTCGGCCAGGTCACGGCCAGCGATTTGACCGCCGCGATTGACCGGTTGGCACCGGGGAATGCGGACCTACAAGCCAAGTTACACGACCTGCTGATCATCTATGCGGCCTTTGAAACGCAGATGCAGGGGAAGTACGTGGCCAACACGGACCTCTTAAACCAGTTGGCCGATTACTTGACCCAGGTCGATTTGAGCCACGCCCACTTTTATCTGGAGGGTTTCTCCCAGTTGAGTGCGCAGGAACGTCACCTGGTGACGGTCCTCATTCAGCAGGCCGCCAGCGTGACCATCGCTTTGAACCTGGATCAAGCCTACCCGCAGGAATTGCCCCCGGTGACTGACCTTTTTTTCCAATCGGGTAAACTCTACCACCAACTCTACGTGAACGCGCGGGCCAACCACGTGGCCGTTCAGGTCGATCAGCGCGCCCAGGCACCGCGGGTATCGGCCGACCTGTTAGCCTTAGACGATTACTGGCAGACCAGTAACACGATTGGCGCTAAACCGGCACCAGCCGCCACGGTTCCGACGCAACTGCGGTTGTTCGCAGCGCCGAACCGCTATGGTGAGGTCGCCCACATCGCCAACCAGATTCGCCGGATGGTCGCGACCGGCAACTATCGCTACCACGACTTTCTCATTTTGACGCGACACTTGGACGCCTATCAGACCGTGATCGATCCCATCTTTAGCATGCAAGAGATTCCGTACTTTGACGACGCGGACGTGCAGATGGCCGACCATCCCTTCGTGGAACTAATCAACGCGTTGTTTGATATCCAACGCCGAAACTACCGCTACAGTGACGTTTTTCGGGTTTTAAAAACGGAATTATTGTTACCGAAAGATGCCGACGGGCAACCCCTCGACCGCGAGACTTACCGCCAGGCCGTTGCGTTGACCGAAAACTTCGTGCTGAAGACCGGCTTCGAAGGCCAAAAACGCTGGACGCAGACCGACGATTGGCAGTACACCCGCTTTACACTCGGGGACGATACCGTGCAGACCTCCAAAGATCAGGCCATCACCCGCCAAATCAACGTGATTCGCCACTTCATCGGGCAAACCTTACCACCGTTTTTCAAGGCGCTCAAAAACGCGAAGACCTATACGGCTGCGGCGACGATTCTGTATCAGTTTCTAGCCAATCACGGGGTCGCCGATCAATTGATGACCTGGCGGGATCAAGCAATCGCCGACCAGAACTTGACCTTGGCGGGCCAACCGGAACAGACCTGGCAGACGTTTTGTCAGATGCTCGATGAGTGCCACGCCATCTTGGGCGACCTGGCCTTTGACCAGACCGATTTTCAGGCGCTTTTACAGGCCGGCTTTACCGGGGCGAAATTTAGCCAGATCCCGTCCACGTTGGACCAGGTCATGGTGTCCGAAAGTGGAATCGTTCAGGCGAACAACCGTAAGGTGACCTTCCTGATGGGCGCCACGGCCGATGCGATGCCGGACAATCAAGTCCCCGCCACGCTACTGGCCGATACCGACCGGCAAGAGCTGAGTGCCCAACTCCAAGCAGCCAACGAGGACGCCTACTTACGTGATGATGCCGCTACCCAGTTAGCGGGGGAGCCGTACCTGAACTACTTAGGGTTCCTGAGTGGCAGCGACCAACTGATTTTCAGTTATCCAGTAACTAACGACGGGGAAGCCGACTTACAAATTTCACCGTACCTGGCGCGGATTCGGGACCACTTCCGGTTACCCGTGATGACGGTCAACACCACGCCAGCCGTCGACGGCCACGACGTGCAAGCCTTTGTGGGGACGCGGCGTACCACGTTGCGGCATTTGGTGCAGGCCAGCCACGCCAGCCAATTGGCGGGCCAACCGTTAGCCGCCAACTGGTTAGCCATCATGACCCGGTTGCGTCAAGATCCGCAGTATGGTGAGTTGACCACCAAGTTGCTGGGCAGTCTAAAGTATCGAAACGTGCCCACGCGGCTGACGCCCGATATCGTGACCCAGCTTTACGGAAATAAGATCAATACGTCCATTTCGAAGTTGGAGGAATACTACGCCAACCCGTACGCCTATTTCCTGAAATACGGCTTACGACTGCAAGAACGGGACGTTTTCGAGCTGTCACCGGCTAGCACCGGGGAATTTTTCCACGCCACGTTGGACGACCTGATCAAGATGGTCAAAGACCAGCGGTTAAACTTAAAGGACCTCGATACCGATCAGCTCCGGGAGATGACCGATGAGGCCGTGGCCAAGGTGCTTGACGTGACCCAGAATCCGCAGTTTGCGATTCTGGAGAGTTCGGAACGCATGGGCTACATTCGCACCCAACTGATCAAAACCATGCAACGGATGGCCTGGACGTTACAACAGCAGAGCCAACGGACACCGTTGCGACCGCGCAAGACCGAAGTTCAGTTTGGGATGGGGGACCAACACGGTTGGGCGCCGTTGACCTTTGACCTGGCCAATCACCGTCAGGTCAGCGTCCGGGGCCGAATCGACCGTTTAGACCAACTGGACGTGAACGACAAGACCTACCTGGGCATCGTGGATTACAAGAGTTCACCGCATCAGTTTAGTTTCCAGGACGCCTACTACGGGCAGGCCATGCAGATGCTGACCTACCTGGACGCCGTGAAACAAAACTTTGCCAACGAAATCGGGGTGCCCGCGACCACGGCTAACCTGGCCGGGGCCGTCTACCTCCACCTGCAGGACCCAATCTTAAAGGCCGCCGCGGTCAAGGACCCTAATAACCCGTTACTCGACCTGTTGAAGGCCGAGCGTTATCAGGGATTATTGTTGGAAGACGAAGAATTCTTGGAAAACGTCGAAGAATTGTTCCAGACGAAAAACGATTATTCACAACTCTTCCAGGGCCTGCGAAAAACCGCGAAGGGCTTCACGTCCAGCAGTAAGTTACTGGTCACACCGGGAGAACTCGACGATTTGTTGGCGCACACGGAGCATTTGATTCAGCAGGCCGCCACGCAGATTTTTGCGGGGAAGGTCGACTTGAGCCCGGTACGGGAACAGAACAAGACGGCCCTGCAGTATTCGCCGTATAAATCGATCATGCAATTCGACCCGTTACTTCAAGAAAACAGTTATCACGATTTACAACCGCTTAAGCGCGACGAGGTGCTGAAATTAATTCAAGCCGAGATCGTTAAGCGCCAGGCCGCGAAGGGGGACCACCATGAGTAGTCATTTTCAATTTACACCGAGTCAGGATCAGGCCATTCATCAGGAAGGGACCGATCTTTTAGTTTCCGCTTCGGCGGGGTCCGGAAAAACCCGGGTGCTGGTTCAACGGGTCATCGAACGCCTGAAGGGCGGGACCGGCATCGACCACATTCTCATTGTGACCTTCACCAAGGCCGCCGCGGCCGAAATGCGCGACCGCATTCAAACGGCGTTGCGGCAAGAACTAGCCGTGACGCAGGGCGACAGCCAGCGGCAGCAATTTTACCTCAAGCAGTTGAATTTATTACCGGTAGCCGACATCAGTACGTTAGACGCCTTTTGTTTACGAGTCCTGCAACGCTACTATTACGTCATTGACTATGATCCGGTCTTTCGGTTACTGGCCGACAACACCGAAAGTAGTTTGCTACGCGATGAGGTTTGGACGGACTTACGCGAGCAACTTTACGCCGATGATCAGGACGGTCAGTTTGCCCGCTTGACGGAAAACTTCTCCGGCGACCGCAACGACGACGGGTTAACCGACCTGGTTCAACGCGTCTACACCTTTGCCGATGCGGCGCCGGACCCGCAGGCGTGGTTGGCGGCGTTACCTCAAGCCTATCAATTGGAAACCAATCAGCTCACCCAGAGTCGGTTTTATCAAACGCAACTGCAACCGTTGCTGGCGGCTCAGTTCAAGCAGATTCGCGCCGATATAGCCAGTGCCCAGGAAATGGCCGAAAACGTGGGCCTGATCAAGCCGGCCGACCACCTGGCCGATCTGTGTGAGGCGTGGGATCAGTTGATCACCGATCTGGCCACCAGCGAATGGAACGATTTGCGCGACCGCGTTCAAAGCTTTAAGTGGGGTCGGATGCCCGCGGTCGCTAAGACCGACGAAAACCGACCAGTTCTCGAGGAACTGAAAAAGACCTACTACGAACCGGCCCATAAACAGTGGAAGTCGTTATTGGAAACCTATTTTCTCCAAAACGAAACCGACGTTAAAGCGACCATGCAAGCTTCAGCGGACTTGGTGACCGAGTTGGCCCGGGTGGTGGGCGCTTACCGGGATGCCTACCTGCAGGAAAAATTCCGGCGGCACGTCTTGGATTTTGCGGACGTGGAACACGCGGCCCTGGAGATTTTGAGCCAAGACACCCCGGATTCGCAGCACGTGCGAGAGCAGATGCGTGACCAGTACGCCGAAATCATGGTCGACGAATACCAGGATACGAACAGTCTTCAGGAAGCCATTTTAACGGCTATCGCGCAGCCCGCACCGACGGGAAACCGGTTCATGGTGGGGGACGTCAAACAGTCCATTTACCGCTTTCGGCAGGCCGACCCGACGTTGTTTATGGCCAAGGCCGACCGGTATGCGACCGACGCTCAGGCTGGCCGCACCATCACGCTGGCCGAAAACTTCCGCTCCATGGAAAACGTCGATAATTTCACCAACCTGATTTTTAAGCAATTGATGAACCGTGAATTAGGTGAGGTGGCTTACACGGGTGACGCGTTGCTCAAGTTCGGCGCGACCTATTATCCCGATGACGTGCAGAGTACGGCCGAGTTATTGGTCTACCTCAGTGACGAACCCGCGACGGATGACGAGTCTGAGGCCATGGACGAAACCTTTCAGGTTGACGATAAGCATCAAGGTGAGGTGCTACTGACCGGAAAGAAGATTCAGGAACTGATTGCGGCCAAGACCCCCATTTATGACCGGGACGCCAAGGTGACGCGGCCCATTGAGTACCGCGATATCACGTTGTTGACGCCGACGCGAACGAATAACCTAATCATTACCGACGAGTTGCGCCGGTTGAACATCCCCGTGGTGGTCAACGACGCGCAGAACTACTTCAAGACCACCGAAATTCAGATCATGATGGCTCTATTACGCCTCATCGACAACCCGTATCAGGACATCCCGTTGGCGGCCGTCTTACGGTCGCCCATCGTGGGCCTGAACGAAAACGAGTTGGCCCTCTTACGAATTACCCAACGCACGGGTGACTATTACCAGGCACTGTTGCATTTCCAGCACACCTACAACGATCATCAGAGCAGTGACATGCAAGCGACCGTTTACCGAAAAATCAGTCACTTCTTGGAACAACTTCGGCAATTCCGCGACATCGCCCAACAGAACCAACTGGTGACGTTGATCTGGCGGATTTATCAGGAGACGGGTTTCTTGGACTACGTCGGGGGGATGCCCGCCGGCGCCCAACGGCAGGCAAACTTACATGCGCTCTACGAACGGGCTCAGGCCTACGAACACAGTAGTTTCAAGGGCTTATTCCAATTCGTGCGGTTCGTGGAACGGTTGCAGGAACGCGACGACGATTTAGCGAGTGCCAACGTGCAAACGGCGACCAACGCCGTTTCCGTGATGACCATTCACGGGAGCAAGGGGTTGGAATTCCCCGTGGTCTTCTTGATGGATGCCTCGCGGCAGTTTAACCGGCAGGACCAACAGGGCAACTACGTCCTAAGTGGCAAGGACGGTATCGGTATCGACTACCTCAACACGCGCACGCGGGTCAAGACGCCGAGTCTGCAAAAACTCCTGACGGCGCAGGCCATTAGTCGGTCCAGTTTAGCCGAAGAAATGCGGAAACTTTACGTGGCGTTGACCCGCGCGGAGGCCCGGCTCTACATCGTGGGTTCGGCTAAGAGTCGGGACCAAGCCCTGACGACTTGGAGTCAGGCCTTTCAATCCGAGGACCTGGTCTTACCCGCGACCATGCGGGAAAAGTCGACGGTGGCGAATTACCTGGATTGGGTGGGGATGTGTCTGATTCGGACGCCCCAAGCCCAGCAGCAGGACTGGCAAGCAGAACACGCCGCAATTAGTCCGTTGGCGGGGGATCCGACCCACTTTGGGGTGACCTTTGCTACGGCGGCCGAGCTGGCGCCCAGTGAAGCGGTCGCCACGACGCAGATGGACTGGTTGGACCAGGCCCAAGCCGCGGCCGATCAGTTGACCGTTACGCCGGTGGTTGATGCGGCCTTGCAGCAGGTCATGACTTTTCAGTACCCGCACCAGGCGGCGACCGGGACCACGGCCTATCAGTCCGTTTCGGAAGCCAAACGACTCTTCGAGGAACCCGATACGGCCTTGATGGCGGAGAGTCAAACGACGCCCACCGGCCAAGCCGGCCGGCGGTACGTCAGTCACGACTTTGCCCGGCCCGAGTTCTTACAGACGGTCCGGGCGCCACTACCGACCGAAATCGGCACGGCGACCCACCTGGTCCTACAGCAATTAGACGTGACCACGTTACCGACGGTTGACCGGATTCAAGCGTTGATCGACCGGTTAGTGGCGGGCAAAGTGCTGACCGCCGAGGTGGCTCAACGGGTGGACCCGCAGGCCATTTTACGGTTCTATACCACGCCGGTGGGCCAGGCGATTTTAGCCCATCCCGACCAGGTCCACCGTGAAGTGCCGTTTTCGTTATTGATGCCGGCCAAGAGTCTGTTCCGGGACTTCCAAGAACGGGAGTCGCAGGTCCTAGTTCACGGGATTGTTGACGGTTATTTGACGACACCCGAGGGGTTAATCCTGTTTGACTACAAGACCGACCACGTGAACAGCCGGGACCAGCAAGCCGGCGTGGCCAAGTTGGTCGACCGGTACGCGGGGCAGGTCAACCTGTACGCCTTGGCGTTACAACAGATGACCGGTCGGCCGGTCCAGCACCAGTACCTCTATCTCTTGGAGATTGGAGAATTGGTGGCGGTCGCCCCGAAACCACTCCAAACGGACTAAGGAACACAACATACACAATAGCGGCAAGCCAAAGGCGGTTTTCCCCCAATTACGGGTGGAAAATCGCCTTTTTGAAACCAGCGGCTAGTTAAGTAAAAGCCCAGTAGACCTAAGACACGACTGGGAATTGCTGGAGAAGAACGGGAGAATATACCCAGTATTTTATGCTAAAACAGTATATTTATTTTACCGACAGGCATGCCGGCAAGTATGTGAAATTCTAACGCGTGGTTATTTGAGTGAAAAAGCCCGTTAATCAGATTATTCATGGACATCTATATAAAATAATGCCTTTTTACCGGATAAATTATGTCTAAAAGGGTTTGAACTAGGAACAAAAATAGTAGTTTAACTAATAAGGCAATTCCCTTAAAACGTTCGGCAGGATCACCAGGCCTTTCGCGTCTTGAAAGCGCTTCTGCTAAACTTCCTCATGTAAAGCAAGCCCGGTTCATTGCTTCAGCCATTATTCCACTAGCCACCATTTAACCACGAGCGAACCGGCAAACTTCTGTTACGTTACCCTATCTTTTTAAAGTGAGGAGCCAATCTATCATGAGCAATAATTATACGAAAGAAGATTCGGGTTACACCATGACCACGGTCGCCGAAGAAGCGGCCCGGTGCCTTCTCTGTCACGATGCCCCGTGTACCAAGGCTTGTCCGGCCGGCACTGATCCGGCCCGTTTCATCCGTAGCGTGCGTTTCCGCAACATCAAAGGTGCTGCCGAAACCATTCGGGAAAATAACGCGTTAGGTGCCATCTGTGCGCGGGTCTGCCCCACCGAAAAGTACTGTGAACTGGCCTGCTCCCGGAGCGGCATCGATGTTCCGATTGATATCGGTGGGATCCAACGTTACGTCACCGACTTCGAACAACAAGCCGGGATGAAGATCTTGGAAAAGGGCAAGGCGAACGGCCTGAAGATTGCCATCGTCGGGAGTGGCCCTGCCGGGTTACAATCCGCTACGACCTTACTCGAAAAGGGTTACGCGGTCGATATTTACGAAAAGAACACCAAGCCGGGTGGTTACTTGACCTACGGGATTCCAGAATACCGTTTACCACAAAACATCGTGGACTACGAAATCAAGCGGATCACCGACTTAGGCGCCACCTTACACCTGAACACCGCCATTGGGAACGACATCACCATGGACCAACTGAAGGCCGATTACGATGCCGTGATCTTAGCCGTTGGGGCCAGTGAAGCCAAGATGTTACCAATGTTTGACAACCAAGCCAACGTCGAAACGGCCGTGGACTTCTTAGCCCGCGTCAAGGACGCCCAAGGCGAAGTTAGCGAACCCGATAACGTCGTTGTTGTTGGGGGCGGGGACGTGGCCATGGATGTGTCCACCACGTTGAAGCGCTTAGGCGTTAAGCACGTCACCGACATGGTCTACGAAGAATTTGCCGAATTCCGGGCTTCCAAGAAGGAACTCGCCGGCACCCAAAAGGCCGGGGTCACCATCGTGGACGGTTACGTTCCCGAATCCATGACCGGTAACGAGGTTACTTTCAAGCACCGGAAGATCGATGCTGAAATGAAGATCAAGGCCGACAAGGTCATCCTAGCCATTGGCCAACAGGTCAACACTGACGGCTTAGGCATCACCACCAAGCGTGGCGAAGTGCCATTCATCGGTTACCAAACCCAAGATCCAAAGGTTTACGTGACTGGCGATATCGCGCACGGTGACAAGACCGTCGTTTGGGCCGTTCGCAAGGGTAAAGAAGTTGCTGAAGAAATCGACAAGACGTTAATGGGAGGTCGCCAAAATGATTAATAAAGATTTAGGAATTGACTTTCTGGGCGTGCATTTTGAAAACCCGTTCTGCTTGTCGTCATCGCCCGTCGACAACTGTTATGAAATGTGTGCCAAGGCCTTCGATGAAGGCTGGGGCGGGGTCGTCTTCAAGACCATTGGACCGGCACACTTCAAGATCGACGAAGTGTCACCCCGGTTTGACGAACTGACCAAGGAAGGGACCCCATTCGTGGGATTCAAGAACATGGAACAGATCGCCGAACACCCGCTGCAAGAAAACCTGGACGACTTAACCAAGTTAAAGAAAAACTACCCGAATAAGATCGTGATTGCCTCCATCATGGGGACTAACGAAGACGACTGGGTAGAATTAGCCCGGTTAGTCACCGAAGCCGGGGCAGACATGATCGAAATGAACCTGTCCTGTCCGCAAATGACCTCGCACGCCATGGGGTCCGACGTCGGGACCAACCCGAAGTTAGTCAAGAAGTACTGTGAAGCCGTTAAGCGCGGGTCCGACCTGCCAATGATGGCCAAGATGACGCCAAACATCACCGACATGGTGCCGGCTGCTAAGGCCGCCATGGATGGTGGCGCCGACGGGATTGCCACCATCAACACCGTGAAATCCGTCGCTAACCTGGACCTCGACAAGAAGGTCGCCTTACCAATCGTGAACGGTAAGTCCTCCATCTCCGGGTTCTCCGGGAAGGCCGTTAAGCCAATCGCCCTGCGGTTTATCCAACAACTACGGGTCGCTGCCGGGATGGAACAACTGCCAATCTCCGGGATTGGTGGGATCGAAACCTGGGAAGACGCCGTTGAATTTATCCTGTTAGGCTCAACCACGTTACAGGTCACGACCGCGGTGATGCAGTACGGTTACCGGATCGTCGAAGACATGAAGAACGGGTTGATGCACTACATGGAAGAACAGGGCGTTGACCATCTGTCCGATTTGGTAGGGATCGCCAACAAGAACATTCTGCCCGCCGAAGATCTGGACCGGGACTACAAGGTTTACCCGAAGATCGACTGGGACAAGTGTATCGGCTGTGGCCGGTGCTTCATCTCCTGTTTCGATGGGGCGCACCAAGCCATTACCTGGGACGAAAAGACCCGGCGGCCGTCCGTCGACTACAGCAAGTGTGTCGGTTGTCAGTTGTGTAACCTGGTCTGCCCAGTGGGCGCCATCTCAACCGGGAAGATTGAGATGAAACCGGGTCGTCAAGGTAACGTTGAAGATATTGATATTGAATCAGTTCGTTTGACGCACTAGTCAATCGACACCTAAGCAACACCCAACAGTTCGTTTGACGCACTAGTCAATCGACACCTAAGCAACACCCAACAAACTTATGCAAAGACCCGCACCGGCTAATCGCACCGGGGCGGGTCTTTTGTGTGGATTGAATTAGAGTCTGTTTTAAAAGACTAACTTAGAGGATTCAGCGCCTCCGGGCCAGTCAGAAACGGGCTGGAACGGAGTGGGCACGGCTTCAAGCCCACAGGGCAGGTCTTGAAGACCGACCTTTGTCTAGGCCGGCAAAGAACACCGGCCAACACAAATTTCACTCCTGAGCCCATTTCTGACTGGCCCTCCAGCTTACATGGGTTATAACAGCAACTAAAACGGGTCCTTTTCAATAAAAGGTAATAGACGGCCATTTAAATCGGTGGTTGAGTTTTAAGGTAGGTTCTAGTTGTCACTTTAGTGTGATTTTTTACCCATTGACCAGTCGGAGACGACTAAAAAAACCGACTCCCAATAGAGCCGGTCCACGATTAATTTAATTTTGACGAATGTTGTTTCAACATTTCCTTGGTATCGCATTGGTAGTCGCAGGCGTTGCAACCGCCGCCCTTGGAACGCTTGACGGACTTGTAAATTTCGTAGCCGGCAAACCCGATAATGGCGAGAGCGATGACGCTGTTAATGAGTAATGACACGGTGAAGACCTCCTTAGATGAAGAGCGAGCCAACCTGGTAAATCAAAAAGGCGAGGCCGTAAGCAATCACGAAGCTGGAAACGGCGGAGTAGATGGTCCATTTCGTCGACCCGGTTTCGGCCTTGATGGTGGCCAACGTCGAGAAACAGGGGATGTACAGTAGGATAAAGACCAGTAGAGCGTAGGCGGATAGCGGCGTGAAGAGGTTGGCAAACGTTGCGACCAACGCTGTCCGGCCGGTGAAGTGGAACAAAACGATCATGCTGGAACTGATGACTTCCTTGGCCATGATCCCGGTCAATAGCGCACTGACGATTTCCCACGAGCCCACACCCAACGGCGCGAAGACGGGAAGTAACCAGCGGCCCAGGTCGGCGGCTAAGCTTTGGTCGATATCGGTGACCGGTCCGTGGAAACTGAGGTTGGACAGTAACCAAATCAGAACGGTCCCGGCAAAGATGATCGTGCCGGCCTTTTTGACGAAGCCCTTCCCCTTGTCCCAGGTTCCCTGCAGGATGATGTCCGGGCGGGGCAGGTGGTATTGGGGGAGTTCAATCATGAAGTTGGAATTGCCCTTTACTTTAAAGGCAATCTGGTAAATCTTCGCCATGATCAACGCCACGGCGATCCCCAAAAAGTAGATCGACAACACCACCAGCGCCTGGTTGCGCGCGAAGAAGGCGGCGACGAAGAGACTGTAGATGGGTAGCCGGGCCGAACAGCTCATGAACGGCGAAATCAACGTGGTGATCAGGCGTTCCTTAGGTTGCTCGATGGTCCGGGTGGCCATGATCCCGGTGACGTTACAGCCAAAACCGATGATCAGCGGGATAAACGACTTACCGTTAAGTCCGATCATCTGCATCAACCGGTCGGTGACCAACGCCGCACGCGCCATGTAGCCGGAATCTTCCAGAATTGAGATACAGGCAAACAACACGAAAATCTGCGGCATGAAGGTCAACACCCCACCGACCCCGGCAATGACGCCGTCCACAATCAGGGATTTCAGAAACGGCAGGGCCCCCAGACTGGTCAGCAAGCTATTGGCGCCGTGCGAGACCGGCCCACTGAGTAACGCGTTGAGCCCGTCCGAAAGGGGCGTGCCGATCCAATCGAAGGATAGCTTAAACATTAAATAGAAGATGACCACGAAGATGGGCAAACCCAGGATCGGATTCGTGACCCAGCGGTCGATCTTGTTGGTCAGTTCGCTTTGGCTGGTCGGCGTGTTCTGCCGCCGGGCCGCGGTCAGCGTGTCCTCGATGAAGGTCAGACGGGTGGTGAAAATTTGGTTTTCAAAGTTTTGGGCGTCGTAGAACGGGGCACTTTGGAGTAACGGCGTCAAGTCGTGGGCCTGTGCGTAAGCCCGGATGGTCTGGTTTTGATTCATGAATTGAATCGTCAACCAGCGGGCGAAATCGGGAGTCATCCCGTGGTCGGCCACCAATTTTTTCGCGGCCTGGGTAATCCCTTGTTCCACTAAAGTGGGGTAGGTGATGTGCAGGGCCGTGGCGGGCGGTAACTCGGTCAGTGACGCCACGAGGCCGTCACGTAATTGGGCGACCCCTTTTTTATTGCGGGCATTAGTGGCCTTAAGCTGACAGTGAAGTCGTTGGGCCAACGTGGGCAAATCGTAAGTCACGTTAGTTCGGTTTAAGTCATCGATCATGTTTAGGGCGATGATGACGGGCGTGCCAAATTCGAGCAGTTCAATTGTCAGTAGGAGGTTACGCTTCAACTGGCTGGCGTTGGTCACGTTTAAGATGAGATCCGGGTCACCGTGGAGCAAGTATTCGATGGCGACCGATTCGTCCTTGGTGATGGGGTTTAAGGAATAGACCCCCGGAAGATCGACCACCGCAATTTTGGTGTGCCGCAGGGTGCCCATCTTTTTTTCCACCGTGACGCCGGTCCAGTTGCCCACGTAGGCGTATTTATCGGTTAGTTCATTAAATAGGGTGGTTTTTCCCGTGTTGGGATTCCCCAAAAGAGCGACGGTGGCCATACTAGTGACCCCCTACCAGTTGTTGATAAATGCGGTAGCGTAGGGCAATGCGTTGTTGGTCGACTTGAATGACCACGGGGCCGTGGAACGGGTAAAACCGCACGACGTTGATCAAACTCCCCGTTTGAATTCCTAAATTATGTAATTGACGAGTGGTTAACTCATCGATCTGGTCCATGGTCCGCACCGTAAACTGGGAACGATAAGCGTTATCGGAGAGAAGTTGCATTCTAATCAGGACCTTTCCAGTCGGCGGATGAGCCCGCCTTAGTTTATGTTAATAGCGTAACATGAAAGCGGATTTATAAATATTAGGGGAATGCCTAATATTCTTGGAGTAATATTCTGGATTACAATAAATACAGGATTAAAACTAGGCGGATTTCACAGCTAGCGCGGGGATTCGGGACCTGTAATTTATTGTTCAAGCCGACACAATATATCGTTTGTCCGGATAATTAATCCCGGAAGCTAATCCGATTCTATATAAGAAAGTGCCGCATATTCTACTGGAGGTTAATGCCATGTCAACACTTGAGATTAAAGATCTACACGTTGAGGTTTCAGATGAGGAAAGTCAAAAGACCAAAGAGATTTTAAAGGGCGTCAATTTAACCATGTCAACCGGTGAGATTCACGCCATCATGGGCCCGAACGGGACGGGGAAGTCGACGTTGTCGCAGACCATCATGGGCCAACCGGCGTACCACGTGACTCAAGGAGACATCCTGTTAGACGGTGAGAGCATCCTGGACATGCCGGTCGACGAACGGGCCCGGCGCGGTTTGTTCTTAGCCATGCAGTATCCCGCTGAGATCCAAGGGGTCACCAACGCCGAATTCTTACGGGCGGCCATTAATGCCCGGCGTGCGGATGACGATCAGATCTCGGTCATGGCCTTCTTAAAGGAACTCGACAAGAACTTAGCCTTACTCGACATGAACGAATCCATGACGGAACGTTATCTGAACGAAGGCTTCTCCGGTGGGGAAAAGAAACGCAACGAAATTTTACAACTATTGATGATCAAGCCGAAGTTCGCCTTACTCGACGAAATCGACTCCGGGCTGGATATCGATGCGTTGAAGGTGGTCTCTAAGGGGGTCAACTCCATGCGCGGCGACAATTTCGGTTCGCTAATCATCACCCACTACCAACGGTTACTGAACTACATCGTGCCGGACGTGGTGCACGTCATGATGGGCGGTAAGATCGTCAAGACCGGCGATGCCGACCTAGCCAAGACGTTGGAAAAGGAAGGTTACGCGGGGTTGCGTGACGACCTCGGCATTGACGTGGCCTTAGTGGACGAAGATTAGGAGGGACGCAGATGAACGCCGTTGAAAGTACCGAAACGTTAAACGCAGCCTTAGTGGCTAGCGCGACAGAACATCGCGATCCCGACTGGTTGGTGGCCCAACGGACGGCGGCCCTCGCGCAAATCGAGCAACTCCGGGTCCCGAAGTTTCACCGCTTTACTTACCGGGATTGGAATTTACTGGATCACCGGCTTCTCTGGCAAGCGTCCGATCCGACCTTAGCCGCCGGAATTACCCAAGCGTCCGATCACGGCCAGATTATCCAAGTGGGTCAGACCACGGTCGCCGTGAATTTACCCCAAGCCTTACGGGACCAGGGGGTCATCTTGACCGACCTATTTACGGCCTTGACCCAGTACCCGGAACTCACCAAACCTTACTTAAACCAAATCATCCCCGCGACCGAAGATAAGTTAGCGGCCTATCACGTCGCTTACCTGAACGGCGGCCTCTTCCTCTACGTACCACAAAACGTGGTGGTCGATGACCCGATTGAGGCGCACATCGTCCAGGACAGTACCCAGGACGGGCCACAGGTTTCTCACGTGTTGATCGTGGCGGATCAGGGTAGCCAGGTAGCCTTTACCCAACACCTGACCACCCAGGGGACCCGGGCCAATCTGGTCAATAACGTGGTGGAAATTGTCGCCAACGATAACAGCCGCGTCAAGTTCGCCTCGGTTGACGAACTCGGCCGCGACACCCTGACCTACTTTAACCGGCGGGCACTAGTCAAACATAACGCCGAAGTGGATTGGGCGGTCGGCCTAATGAACCTGGGCGATACCCTGGGTCAGTTCGACACCAATCTGGTGGGCGAAGGCGCGCAGACCGAGACCAAGGTCGTGGCGATTACCAGTCAGGACCAACGTGAAGGCATCAATACCCGGATCACTAACCGGGGAAAACACACCGTGGGGAATATTCTCCAACGAGGCGTGCTGCTGGGGACGTCTGAACTGGTCTTTAACGGGATCGGCGATATCATTCACGGAGCTTCCGGCGCCAACGCCGAACAGGAAAACCGCCTGCTAATGATGACGCCCGGGACTCACGGGGATGCCAACCCGATTTTACTGATCGATGAAAATGACGTGATTGCTGGTCACGCGGCCAGTGTGGGCCAAGTCGACCAGAGCCAACTCTATTACCTGATGAGTCGGGGGATCGACCGTAAGACGGCGGAACGCCTGGTCATTCGGGGCTTTCTGAGTACCGTGTTGAGTGCGATCCCGTCCAAGAACGTTCAACAACAATTAATCAAGACAATCGAAAGGAACCTGCAGAATGGCTAGCAATGTGACTGACTTTACCCAAGATTTTGCGATTTTAAACCAACGCGTCAACGACGAACCGTTAACTTATCTGGATAACGCGGCCACGGCGCAAAAGCCTCAACAGGTGATCGACGCGTTGACCCACTTCTACCAACACGATAACGCCAACGTTCACCGGGGCGTGCATACGTTAGCCGAACGAGCCACGGAACAGTACGAAGCTGCCCGGGCCAAGGTGCAACACTTCATCAATGCCGCCGAACCCGCCGAGGTGATCTTTACCAAGGGGGCCACGGACGGATTGAACCTGGTGGCCAGTACCTACGGCGAAGCCCACGTACAGGCCGGCGACGAAATCGTGATCTCCATCATGGAACATCATAGTAACCTGATTCCTTGGCAACAGTTGGCGTTAAAGAAACACGCCACGTTGAAGTACATCGGGCTGACCGCCGATGGCGAACTCGACTTAGCCGACGCTGCGAAAAAAATCACCGATAAGACTAAGATCGTGGCCTTGACCCACGCCAGCAACGTTTTGGGGACCATCACGCCGCTGAAGCAAGTGGCCAAGTTAGCCCACCAACACGGGGCCATCATCGTGGGGGATGGCGCCCAAGCCGCCCCACACATCAAAGTGGATGTTCAAGACCTGGATGTCGATTTCTACGCCTTTTCCGGGCACAAGATGATGGGACCGACCGGGATCGGCGCGCTGTATGGTAAGCGGTCGTTGCTCGATGCCACCGACCCGTACCAGTACGGCGGGGAAATGATCGATTTCGTGAACCTCTACGACAGTACCTGGACGGAATTACCGTGGAAGTTTGAAGCCGGCACGCAAAACATCGCCGGGGCCATCGGGTTAGGCGCCGCCGTCGATTACCTGGAAGCCGTCGGTATGGACCAAGTGGCCGCTCACGAACAGCGGTTGGTCGACTACCTGCTCCCGAAGATGCTGGATCTGGACTACCTCGAAATTTACGGGCCCCACGATCCGGCCAAGCACACCGGCGTGATTGCCTTTAACATCAAGGGAATTCACCCCCACGACGTCGCCACCGCCTTAGACATGGAAGGGGTCGCCGTTCGGGCGGGCCACCACTGTGCCCAACCATTAATGAAAGAATTACACCAAGTCGCCACGGCCCGGGCTAGTTTCTACCTTTACAACACCCAAGCCGACGCCGACCGGTTACTTAACGCTATCCAAGAAGCAAAGGAGTTCTTTAGTCATGGGTCTGTCGAAGCTAAATAGTTTGTATCGCGAAGTTATTTTGGATCATTCGGACCACCCGCACCACAAGCACGCCTTAGCGGATTCGACCAGCACCATCACGCTGAAGAACCCGACCTGTGGGGACGTGATCAACCTGGACGTCAAGCTAGACGCCACCGACCACATCGCCGACATCGGCTTTACCGGGGACGGCTGCACCATCAGTCAGTCGTCGGCCAGCATGATGACCGATGCCGTGATGGGCAAGAGTAAGGAAGAGGCGCTCCACATGGCTAAGACCTTCTCCGACATGGTGATGGGTAAAGAGCACCCGCAAGCCGATTTAGACCAGTTGGAAGACGCCGCGATCCTGTCGAGTATCATGCAGTTCCCGGCCCGGATCAAGTGTGCGACGCTATCCTGGTGGGCGCTCCAACGGGCGTTGATGCGCGAAGAAGATCAAGTAACGAAGGAGGATTAAGCCATGCCAGAAGTACCTGATGTGGTCAAAAACGATCAAGATTACGAATACGGGTTCCACGACGACGTGACACCGGCTTTTTCCACGGGTCGGGGCCTGACCGAAGAAACGGTACGCCAGATTTCCGCCGCCAAGCACGAACCCCAGTGGATGCTGGATTATCGGCTGCACGCCTACGAAATTTATAAGAAATTACCGATGCCTAAGTACGGTCCGGATCTGTCAAAGCTGGACTTAAAGGATATGCTGTACTACCAGAAGATGACCGACAAGAAGTACCGGGACTGGCAAGACGTTCCCGATGACTTGAAAAAAACCTTCGACCGCCTCGGGGTGCCCGAGGCCGAACGGAAGTACTTGGCCGGCTCGTCGGCCCAGTACGAATCCGAAGTGGTCTACCACAACATGCGCGACGACTTCGCTAAGTTAGGCATCATCTTCACCGATACCGACACCGCCTTACGGGAATACCCGGAACTGTTCAAGAAGTGGTTCGGCAAGTTGGTGCAACCTACGGATAATAAGTTTGCGGCGTTAAACGCGGCCGTGTGGTCCGGGGGCTCGTTCATCTACGTGCCGAAGGGCGTTCAGACCAAGACGCCAATTCAGTCGTACTTCCGATTAAACTCCGAAAACTCCGGGCAATTCGAACGGACGTTGATCATCGTCGACGAGGGCGCCCGGGTGGACTACGTCGAAGGATGTACCGCCCCGAACTACTCGTCCGATAGCCTGCACGCCGCGGTGGTCGAAGTCAACGTTCAAAAGGACGCTTATTGCCGCTACACCACCATTCAGAACTGGTCGGATAACGTCTACAGTCTGGAAACTAAGCGGGCTGCGGCCGGTCAAAACGCGACCATGGAATGGGTCGATGGCAACTTAGGTTCTAAAGTCACCATGAAGTACCCTAGTGTTTATCTGAATGGTGAAGGCGCCCGGGGGACCATGCTGTCCATTGCCGTGGCCAGCAACGGGATTCACCAGGATTCCGGGGCCCGGATGATCCACAACGCCAAGAACACCTCGAGTTCGATCGTGTCTAAGTCGATTTCTAAGACCGGGGGATCGACCGACTACCGGGGGACCGTGCGGTTTGGCGAACATTCCGACGGCTCCAAGGCCCACGTGGAATGTGACACCATCATCATGGACGATCAGTCCTCGTCGGATACGATTCCATACAATGAAATTTATAACTCGAACGTCTCAATGGAACACGAGGCTAAAGTGTCCAAGATTTCCGAAGAACAACTTTATTACCTGATGAGTCGGGGAATTTCGGAAGCGAAGGCCACTGAAATGATCATCATGGGCTTCGTCGAACCGTTTACCAAGCAGTTACCTATGGAATACGCGGTGGAATTGAACCGGTTGATTAGTTTTGAAATGGAAGGATCGATCGGCTAATCGGTCGCGTGAGTCACATGCTTCGGACTGGGAATAGCTTCCCGGGCCGAAGATGGGTATAATGAAACCGATTACAGCTATCGGTTTCTGAAACAAACTAAAGGAGGAACCGACTATGGCACAACCAGTTGTGCAAACCAAGTCACCGGTCGAAGATGACGTGTTGAAGCAGCTTGAAACCGTCATTGATCCCGAACTAGGCGTGGATATCGTCAATCTAGGGTTGATTTACGGGGTGGACGTCAACGACGACGGGACCTGCATTTTAACCATGACGTTGACCACGATGGGGTGTCCGATCGGCAACCTGCTGGCTGACAGTATTCGCCAAGCCGTGACTAAATTAGAAGCGGTCCATACCTGCGAAATTGATTTGGTATGGGAACCAGCTTGGGACATTGACCACATGAGTCGTTACGCGAAAGTGGCGTTAGGGCTACACGAATAATGGGGTGAGAACGTGGACATCGACGTGTTTATCGATCGCCGGAAGGCACTCAAACTGTCACAGGTTAAACTCTGTGAGGGGATTTGTACGCAGGCGACCTTGAGTAAATTTGAAAATAATAACCGAATTCCGTCATTGACTATCCTGAGTCGGTTGTGTGCCCGGTTAGGGTTGACCGTGGACGAGCTGTATCAGGATCAAGAAGAGACGGCGTCACGGATTGCACAGGATTTAGACAAGGTTGAAGGGCAATTAATGACGGAGGATTACCGCCGCGTTTTGAACGGCCTGTCCAAGATTCACGTCGATCAGATTGACGCCATCCCGTTAAAAATGCAGTTTTACTACCTGCGGGGAATTGTCAACACGTTGATTAACCGGCAACCCGATAAGATTCTTTTTGACTTTTCTCGCATTCTCAACGACCTGGATGAGCGCCACCAGACCATTCTGACGCAACTGGCCTTTTTGGGATCGGGGATTCTGTACGCTCGGCGCCAGGAACACGATCAAGCGGTCTTTTACTTCGAAAAGGTGCTCCACTACATTCGGGCCATCGACGCCAATGAAGCGGCGGAACGGGAAAACAACTATCATCTCCGCGTCCTAACTTTGATTTATTTCACGGCGGAGTTTTACGCGGGGGACGTTGACTATAAGCTCAGTAACCAACTGATTACGTTAGGGTTGAAGCTGTGCTCGGAGCACCACGTGACCTATTATTTGCCCCGGTTAAAGTTTTTAGCGGCACAAAATGCCATTGCGGAACACCGCCCCCAAGCGTTGATTTCGCGCTTAATGGATGAGGCCTTGGCCTTTGCCCGGATCAATCAAAACGAAGTGGTGGAAGTCAAGGTGGCAGCCTTACGTAAACAGTGTCAGCAAAAACAGCCCGCTAAGTCCGACACGGACTCTGCGACCACCGCAATCGTTAAGCCAAGTTAGAAAAGAGTGAATTAAGGATGCAAACGGTATTAGTTGAAGGCATGAAGTGTTCGCATTGTGCGGACCACGTGCACGACCGATTCAGTCAAAAGGTCACAAACGTTAAAGTTGATTTGCGTCACGCCACCGCGACCTTTGAGGGAACGGCCACGCTGGACGAGTTGAACGCCACGTTGGTGGGCAGTCATTATCACGCCGTCGCGTTTCTCTAGAATTAATTAAAGTGCGTTTCGCTTAGTAGGCTAGGTCTACTGAGCGAAACGCACTTTAAGGTTGGGAGTTCTTTAGGGCCAAGGAACTCGCTATGTAAATAGGGCCAACACACGAAAAGTCGGGACACCCACGGTGGGGCCCGACTTTTGCGCGTTAAAAACCGGAAGTTACAGGTTTACCAAGTGATGGTGCACGGCGTAATGCACTAAATCAACGTGACAATTGAGGGCAAGTTTACGCATAATGTTGGCCTTATGGGCCTCAACGGTTTTCGTCGAGATACACAGGCGCTGGGCGATTTCTTTGTTGCCGTAGCCGAGGGTAATCAGGGGGAAAATTTCTCGTTCCCGCTTGGAGAGGGTGTCGTAACCGGTTACCTGCGCTTGAAAATCCTGATGATTCAATTGCGCAATGCTTTGGGGTTGCAACATAATGTTGGGATCGATATATTTTTCGTGATGGGTCAACGCCCTAAGTGCTTTAACGATTTGATAATTGGGGGAGCGCTTAAGAATGTAGGCGCCGGCACCGCTTTGCAGGCACCGCACAATGCAGTCTTGTTCCTCGTGAACCGTGAGAATCAAGATGGCGACCTGCGGGGAAAGCTCGTGGAGCCGTTTAATGGTTAAAAGGGCATTTTCCCCAGGCATATTCAGTCCCATGATGACGACGTCCACATCACCTTGTTCGACACGCATGAAGGTGTCGGTGCCGTTATGGGTCTGCGCGACGACTTGAAACTGGGGCTGTTGATCGACTAAGTAAGTTAAACCAGTACAAACGATTTCGAGACTATCAGCAACGAGTATTCTATGCATCATCATCACAACTTCCTTTTATGCAGCGGTCTAACCGCTGAGATTGGGGTGGTCACGGTGAAGGATCTGCGCCCTACGCCTCCACGCGTCAACCATCTGAACGTAAATCGTTATGGTGTCAATGAAAACTCAATAGTGCACAAAAGCACGGCAAGCAACTATCAGTAACCGCTTTCATTTTGATAACCGCCATAACGACTAGCCTTGCGCCCGCCCCGGGGAATCGTTAAAACTAACGGTCCGTGGTGAACTGAAAGACTAGAGGAATGCGAGTTAAGTATATCATAGATATATAGTATCGTGCATAATAAATTTTCAAGTGTCAGGAAACTATACAGCGTATGAATATTTTGGTGATTATATTCACATATCGAGCGATTAACGACCGTTTCTAGGGAAGCTAGTCGCGAACTTCCACGAAACGAGCGGTCCCGGTAATTGGGCCGGAATTCGCTATTGGATTCCCCCCAGTGTGCGGAGACGACCGAAAAAGACCCGCTTGGCGGTCAACTTAAGGCAAAAATTAGTTAGTTTGGTCAGCTTACCAGACGGTTGTGGGGGACCAAACTGCTAAGGGTTAACAACTGCGGTAAAAAAAGGTTGAGTCTACCGGTCCAGGTTTGATAAAATCCTTTATATGAAGTCGCCCGCGACGGGGTTAACCCCCGGAACAACGGCTTATTTCCAGTCGAGCGTGTGGTTCGGCCGGCCGGTCAGCGTCAATTGGCGGAAAGTCTCGCCAAATGATGGAAAACGGTTTCATTATCGGTTAGAATAAGGTTATAAGTTTGTTCATGTTTACTTAGGCGCGGTTGGCTTCATGATCTAATTAAAGGAGTGAGCTCTCATGAAGCATCGTCTAACCAAGGAACTGTGGTACTCATCAATTGGGGTGGGGTTGTTCACCTTGTTCTACAGTTTGATTATGACGTCCTTCCATCTGTGGATGGGCGCAGCCGCATTTATCACTGCCTCGTATTTCTTCGGTGTCGGTTGTCCGGATGACAAGGTTTGGAACATTGTTGGGAGTTTTGTGATGGGCATCATCTGGGCGTTGATCTCGTTTACGCTCTTACAAAATCCCACGATTGCCCAACTCTGGCCGTCCGCCGTTATGTTTGGGTTCATGACCTTCCTGGCGATTTTTCTGCAGGGAACGGTGATGACGTTTACCTTAGTGCCCGCCTGGCTGATTGCCTGGGGAACTTCAATGGTGATCGTGTCTAACATTGCGATCACCAACTGGGTCCTGTTCGTGGTGGAACTGTTTATTTCCATGTTAATGGGGATCTTCTTCATCGCTTACGGATCCAACATTTTCAGTAAGGTCGTCGACAAATGGCTGTTTCCGAAAAAAACGACGAAGCCGGATGCCGCGACGACTGTCACGCCGAATGAGGATGACGTGACGCCCAGAACGAATCAATAATCACTAAAAAAGACGTTAACGGTCGGCCGTTAACGTCTTTTTGTGCGCTCAGTAAACAAACCTTAAGTTACTGATTTACTGATGGATGGTCAAAAGAGAGCTCAGGATAAACACCAGGACGACCATGACCGCCGCTACGCCCACGAGGTAGCGGGAAAAGTGTTTTGCACGAAGCCACAGGGTCCCCCCGATGACCAGTAACGCCACTAACGCAATGGTCGCTAGAATGATGAGTTTCAGTTTAACGTCGAAATCCGCTATCAACATGGACCGTCTTCCTTTCTCGATGAGACTTTGGTCCCATTATACCAGATGACTAGGGGCGTTCAATCAACAGGGCCATGCCCATCCCGCCCCCGATACACATCGAGGCTAACCCCCGGTGTAAGTCGGTGCGAATGAGTTCGTGTAGCAGGGTAACCACGATGCGGGTCCCCGAGGCGCCGAGGGGGTGGCCCAAAGCGATGCTGCCGCCATTAACGTTGAGTTTCTCAACCGGTAGGTGCAAATCACGGGTCACCGCCACGGATTGAGCGGCGAAAGCCTCGTTTAGTTCGATGCGGTCAAGGTCGGCGAGGGTCCAATGTTGCCGGTCGAGAACACGGCGAATTGCCATGGTCGGGGCGTAGCCCATTAAGGCGGGATCGATGCCGCTTTCCTGATAGTTCTTGATAACTGCTAAGTAGGGCAGTCCGGCGGCGTCGGCCGCGGACTTGCGCATCAGGACCATGGCGGCGGCCCCGTCGTTTAACCCGGCGGCGTTACCCGCGGTCACGGTACCGTCCGCTTTGAAGGCCGGTTTAAGGGCGGCCAACTTGGCGCGTGACGTATCGGGACGAACGGCTTCGTCGGTGGTGACCACGCGATCGCCCACGGTGACCGGAACGATTTCGGCGTCAAAACGGTGTTCCGCCTGGGCCCGGACGGCGTTTTCTTGCGAACGTAGGGCCAGGGCGTCTTGGTCGGCGCGGCTGACCTGAAATTCGGTGGCCACGTTTTCGGCGGTGATGCCCATTGGAACCTGGTTGAAGGCGTCCATCAACCCGTCCGAAAGGAGGCTGTCGGTCATCTCGTAATCGCCCATTTTGTGACCCCACCGGGTTTCGCAGTCGAGGTAGGGGGCCTGACTCATGTTTTCGGCGCCCCCGACTAAGACGGCATCCGCGTCGCCCATCAGGATGGCGGCTTGGCCTAACCGAATGGCCTTTAAGCTGGAGCCGCAGACCTGGTTGACGGTCATGGCGGTACTTCGAACGTCAAGGCCGGCGTTTAAGCTGACCTGCCGGGCTAAATTTTGTCCCAGCCCAGCCTGGAGGACCGTGCCAAAGATTGCTTGTTGGATGTCCGTGGGGTCCACCCCGCTGCGTAGGATTGCGGCCCGGGCGGCAATTGTCCCGAGTTGGACGGCGGAAACGGTCTTGAAATTGCGGCCGAACTTGCCGATGGGGGTGCGTACGGCACTCATAATTACAACGTCATCTGCCATGATTGATTGGTCTTCCTTTCCGATAAATCTCCGAAACTCTAATATAACCGACTTTGGCGGTTTTGTCTTGTGTGTCCGCTTATTCGGGCGGTGGCCGACGTATCCGTTCATTGGGCAAACGGCGGAATTGGGAAAATTTTAAGGGTCGCGTATAATAATAGGTGGAACCCGAACGTCACCGCTCATCAGTGAACTGACGGGATAAGGACTATTTTAGATAAGATAAGGGGAATTGACGTCATGACAGAACTTGATCCAACAACGACACCCCTGACCCCGGCCACTTTCTTAACGCCGGAACGGTTAGCGCGGTTGTCGACAAACCAACAGGCCCATGCGGCCCAGATTTTAACGGACTTTGAAAACGTGTACCAGCAGGTAACGGGCACCCGGCAAGCCTGGACGCCCACGGGGGTTACGGCGGCGTTGACCGCATTACCCCTGACCGTCGACCAGCCCCACAACTACTTTGTGGCGGTGGTCCCGGTCTTGAGTGACTTCTTCAAGGTGGCTACCGGAGAAGACTGGCCGGCCTTCGAACGGGTCTTGAAAGCCGCACGACCTCAGTTGGTTGAAAAGCATACCGCGACTCAGGTCAACCAGGAACAACACGACTACGAAAACGTGGTGGCCGAAGTGGAAGGCTGGGTCCAAGATCTCCGCCGAACACCGCAAGTTACCAACTTATCGGCGACCAATCAACGGTACTTTGGCGACATTATTCACGTGGTCGCCGAACTACTAGTAACGGGGAAGCACCTCCAACCGGTAGCGTGGCAACCCGAAAATTTAGCGGCCGTGATGTTTGGCCCATTTACCCATTTGTTGGATGACTCGCAACGGGTCGCCGGCCTGTACCATCTGATTCCGTTTGCCTTGACCCAACTGTTCGATTACCTGGCGGCAACCGAAGAGGGACTCCCGCACGCCAAGGCACTACAGGACTGGGTTCGGGAACACCATACGGCGCTGGTCACCATGTACGATCCGAAGATGGAAGCCTTCTTTGACCAGATTACGACGGCCATGCAAAAGCAGGGCATCGACACCCAGGACAAGGCGGCCGTGGACCGCTTCACGCAAGACTATCTGCGGACTAATCCTGAATTAGGCCGGGAACTCTTTGCGACCGACCAGCAATTAAAGGCGGTCAAGCGCCACGGTCAGCGGCCGGCCTTTAGTCGGAAGCATCGCCGACGCCGGTAAAGGGGCCAGTTAAAATCGCAAACTTACGTTCCCCATTTTGCGACGAACTAGCGTATACTTAAGCTACTAATCTGATTGCTAAAGGAGTTTCCCACCATGGATTTGACGTTATTTAAAGAAGTAAAAGCCACCACCAACAAGATTGCCCTCAGTACGGCCCTGGACAACCAGGCCGACGTGAAGATCGTAAACTTTGTATGGGATGAGCAGCATCCCGACACGTTGTTTTTCTCGTCCGTCAAGACCAGCGAGGCCATCGCGAGTTACGATCAACATCCGGACGTGGCGCTAATCACCATCCCCAACGATGGCACGCCGGGAAATCCCTTCTTGCGGGCCCGTCACGTGCAGTTGACGCGGTCGACGCGGTCCATGACGGATTTGTTGCCGCTGTATTTGGCGACCGTGCCACATTACCAACAGGTCTGGGACGCCATTGGGGCAACGTTGGTGGTCTTTGAACTCAAGTTGGGGGACGTCAAGGTGGATCCCGGATTGGGACGGGCCAAGGAAATTTTGCAATTTAACGCATAAGTTGAAGCCAACAAAAGACGGTTCAGAATCTCTGCGGAGATTTTGAACCGTCTTTTTTAACTAATTAGACTTAGAACATATTTTGAAATTCAGTTGTAGTGGCGCAGTGACTAACCATTCGTTGGTGATTTCTAAAAAACGTAAAGTTACCATTATGTTCAGTGTAAGCTGGAGAACCAGGCAGAAATGGGCTCAGGAGTGTCGTTTGTCTTGGCCGGTGTTTTGGACCGGCTTAGACAAAGGTCGGTCTTCGAGACCTGGGCTATGGGCTTGAAGCCGTGCCCACCCACAACCTGTTTCCGCCCGTTTCTGACTGGTCCGGAAGCAGGGTGGCGATAGTCCTCAGACGTTAATCACTTTATTTAAGAAATCCTGTAATCGTGGATTCTGGGGGTGTTCGAAGATGTCCTTAGGGGCGCCGCTTTCGCGAATCAACCCGTCGGCCATGAAGACCACCCGATCGGCGACTTCTTTAGCGAATCCCATTTCGTGGGTCACCACAATCATGGTCATGCCGTCACGGGCCAGTTGCTTCATGACGTCTAGCACGTCGCCGACCATTTCGGGGTCCAGCGCGGACGTGGGTTCGTCAAACAGCATGATTTTGGGATGCATCGCTAAAGCCCGGGCGATGGCGACCCGTTGTTGTTGCCCGCCGGAAAGGGCGGTCGGCAGGGCCGTGGCCTTGTCGGCTAACCCGACTTGGTCGAGGAGGTCGCGGGCGGTCTTATCCGCTGCGGCCGGGGTCAGCTTCTTGAGTTGCACGGGCGCTAGGGTGATGTTTTGCAGGACGTTCATGTTAGGGAAGAGGTTGAAGTGTTGAAAGACCATGCCGATGTTTTCGCGGACCAAATCAATGTTGGTCTTGGGATCGGAGAGGTCGTAGCCGTTGATGACCACTTGCCCCTTCGACGGCACTTCCAGATCGGTCAGGCACCGCAAAAAGGTACTTTTCCCGGATCCGGACGGACCAATCATGCAAACTACTTCGTTATTTTTAATGTCGAGGTTGAGTCCCTTGAGGACTTCGGTCTCCCCGTAACTCTTATGCAGATCCTGAACGTGGACCTTAAGTGCTGTATCAGCCATGACTAGTTAATCCTCCTTTGAACCCAATTCGATAACCAAGTCAACAGGGTAATCATGATCAGGTAGATGATCGCAATCATTAACCAAATCTTGAACCCTTCGAAGTTCCGGGCGATAATCAACGTCCCGGTCTGGGTCAGTTCGACGATCCCGATGACGGAGAGAATCGAGGTGTCCTTTAAGGTGATGATGAATTGGTTAATGAAGGACGGAATCATAATCCGAATCCCCTGCGGCATTACGACGCGCCGCATGGCCTTCCAATAGGGGAGACCTAGTGAACGGGCCGCTTCCATCTGGCCCTTATCGACGGCTTGAAAGCCACCTTTGACGAACGCGCCGGTGTAGGCCCCTTCGTTGAGCATCAGGGTAATCATCCCGGCGATAAACGCGGGAATCTTAAAGCCGTGCCCAATCAGGTCGGGAATCCCGATGTAGATGAAGAAGGCCAAGACCATCAGGGGCATGCCCCGGAAGATGTAGATGATCGTGCTAGAAACGGCGGGGCCCAGTTTTCCGGGCATTACGCCTAAGACCCCGAGAATCAAGCCTAATAGGGTGGCCAGGATAATGGAGATGACGGTCAGTTCGATGGTCATCCACAGCCCCTTACCTAGGGTGCCGAGGTTTTGGCTGAACAGGCCGAAGAAGGTCCGGCTGCTGGCCGTTTCCCCGGTAATCTTAGATTCCTTGGCGTGCAGGTACTTGTTGATGATCTTCTGGTAGGTCCCGTCGGCCTTAATGGCGGCGAGTCCGGCGTTAAACTTCTTCAGCAACGCGGCGTTCTTACCCTTCTTGACGGCGAACCCGTAATCGCCGGCGTTGTGTTGCTTGGAGATGATCGTCAACGGAATGCCGTTCTTAATCCCGTAGGACATGACCGGATAATCTTCGAAGCAGGCCGAGGAGTTCCCGACCTTAACGTCGTTGTACATGGTGTTGGAATCGTTGAAGTACTTGATCTTGAAACCGTACTTGCTTTGAATCGACTTCCCGTAAGCCGCACCGGCCGTCCCGGTCTTTAAGGCCACGGTCTTGCCCTTTAAATCGTTAAAGTTCTTCACGGTGCTGCCCTTGGCGACCGCCATGACCACACCGGACGTGTAGTAAGGTTTGGAGAAATCGAAGGTGACTTCTCGGGCCGGGGTAATGTTCATGCCGGCGATGACACCATCAACCTGGTTTGCACTCAGTTGTTGGACGGCGGCGTTAAAGCTCAGGGCCTTGAGCTGATATGTAAAGTGTTCCTTCTTGGCGATGGCCTTCAAGAGGTCGATATCAATTCCCTTGTACTGACCACCCTTGACCTGAAATTCAAACGGGGCAAACGTGGTATCCGTTGCAATGGTGTACTCCGCGGCTTGGGCGTGGGTGGTTAAACCGAACCAACTCCCAATGGCCGCGAGGCACAAGACAACGGCAACTTGCCATTTCTTCATGGTGATAACCTCCTACTTAGCATCTAATGTCATAAAATATAACATCAATTCAAGCGAACTGCAACCCGATTTATCATGGATTTCTCATTTACCTGAGTTTTCGCGGTTATTCTGGCATTTTTGAGGCGACTTGGGTATTAAAAAGCTAATATTGACGGTAATTAACCCCGTGAAGTGTAAAAACTGATGATAAGACTTCTGACATAAAAGGACGACAAAAAACGCTCAGGTGGTGGCCTGAGCGTTTGAAAACTAGTTTGAAGTTAAGCTTCGTCGGTGAGGTCGGCGATGACCCGTTTAGCCACGACCGGATCGGAAGCGTAGGGGGTATCGACCCCGTTGACTTTCTGGTACGCGTCTTGGCCCTTGCCCGCTAAGATGACCAAATCATCGTTGGTTGCCTGAGTGATGGCGTGCTTAATGGCGTCTTCACGTTTGGCAATGTAGGTGGTTTGGACCTTGGTGTGGTCGATTCGCTGGTCGATCTCGTGAGCAATCTCGCGGGGGTCTTCGTGACCCGGATCGTCGGTGGTCAAGACGGCGGCGTCGGCGTAATCGTTCAACGCCTTGGCGAAACCTTGACGCCGATCTTCACCCTTGTCACCGGTACTGCCCAGGACCGCAATCAACTTATGGTCGGGAAACTGAGTGTGCAGGAAGTGCAACAAGGCGTTCATGCTGCCCCAGTCGTGGGCGTAGTCGATGTAAATCGTCCCGTGGTGTTGGGTTGAGATGGATTCCATCCGCCCGGGCACCCGGGTATGCGCCAGGCCGGCCTGCATGTCGGTGACACTGGCCCCGGCCAGTAGGCTAGCCAGAATGGCAGCCGTGGCGTTGCCTTGGTTAAAGTCACCAGGCATGGAGACGTGATAATCCGCGGCAATCGGTGCCAACCGAGCATCGTCGCCGTTGACGGTCAGCGTAAATTCACTCGCCGTCAGGGTGTTTTGCTTAGGCTGGATGGCAACCGTGGCTTGGGCGTTGTTGACGCCGTAGGTCCAGATCCGTTCGGGATCAGTTGATACCTTAGCCGCGGCGTAGACGTCAGCGAAGTGGTCCATATCGGCGTTAATGATGCAGCTCTGGGAATTCAACAACAGCTGTTGCTTGCACAAGAGGTAGTTGGCGAAAGTCGGGTGCTCGTTAACCCCGATATGGTCGGGGGAGATGTTCAGAAAAATCCCCACGTCGAATTTAAGCCCGTAAACGCGGTGCAATAGGTAGGCCTGTGAGGCAATTTCCATGACCAGAACGGTTTGACCGTTATCGACGGCCTGCCGCATTTCGTGGAAGATGTCGAACGATTCCGCGGTGGTCAGGTGTGCTTTGAACTGGTCTTGCGGTCGGTTGCCGATGATGTGATTAATCGTCGAGAACATGGCGGCGTGACCAGGGAAAGCCTGGCTGAGAATGTTATGGGTCAGATACGTTGACGTGGTTTTACCCTTGGTGCCAGTGTAGCCGATCACGAACAAGTCGTTTTGCGGAAAGTTGAAGTACAACTGGGCGGCTAACGATAACGCTTTGCGGACGTCACTGACCAAGATTCCCGGGACGGTGACCGTGTCGCTGTAGTCCTGTTCGGCCAAATAAGCGCTGGCACCTTGGGCGACGGCCTGCTGCAGATACTTAGGGTCAAAATGCTGTCCCTTGCAGACGAACAAGCCGTTGGCCCCCATCTGGCGAGAATCGTAACTTAGCGCAGCAAACTCAGTTTCAGCAGTTAACGGCGATGTGGTCCCACGATAGAGGTCGTGTTCCCGTAGTAACGCAATTAGTTGGTTTGCTCTCATGTCGTTGCCCCTTTTCGTGATTAATCGAGTGGCCGCATGGTTGGGAAGAGCATGACGTCACGGATCGAAACGGAGTCGGTTAACAACATCGTCAACCGGTCGATACCGATACCTAAACCACCAGTAGGCGGCATCCCGTATTCCATGGCTTCCAGATAATCGTCGTCGATACCGTGAGCTTCTTCGTTTCCGGCGCTTCGTTCGGCATCTTGCGCTTCGAACCGTTGCCGTTGATCGACGGGGTCGTTTAATTCGGTAAAGGCGTTGCCGTATTCCTTACCCACGATGTAGAGCTCGAACCGGTCGGTGAACCGAGGATCCTTGGCGTTCTTCTTGGCCAGTGGGGAGATTTCGACTGGGTGACCGTAGATGAAGGTTGGTTGAACCAGACGGCCTTGAACCTTTTCTTCGAAGAAGGCGTTGATGATGTGGCCGACCTTCCAGTAACCTTCGTAGTGAATCCCGTTATCGTCGGCTAACTTGCGGGCGTCTTCAACGGACATCTCTTGCCAGAAGTCGATGCCGGTGTATTCCTTGATGGCGTCGACCATGTGCAGCCGCTTGAATGGTTGATCCAAGTCGAGATCGTGCTTCTTGTAAGTTAGCTTCCCGGTACCGTTGACTTTATTCGCGGTGAACCGGATCATTTCTTCGACCAAGTTCATCACGTCGGTGTAGTCGGTGTAAGCCGTATAGACTTCGACCATGTTAAATTCGGGGTTGTGTTGTAAGTCGGTTCCTTCGTTCCGGAAGTCCTTACCTAATTCGTAAACCTTTTCGTAACCCCCAACGATCAAACGCTTGAGGTACAATTCCGTGGCAATCCGGAGATACAGTGGAATATCAAAGGCGTTGGACTTGGTGATGAATGGCCGGGCTTCGGCCCCACCAGCAGCCGTTTGGAGAACCGGCGTATCGACTTCGAGGTAACCGTGGTTGTCCAGGTATTCCCGGATGGCCTTCTTAACGGCGGCCACTTTAATAAACCGGTTAAAACTGTCACGGTTGGAAATCAGGTCCAAGTACCGCTTCCGGTAAATGGTTTCCTTATCAGTCAAGCCATGCCACTTGTCGGGCAACGGCCGGAGGGCTTTGGACAGGAAGGTTAATTCCGTGATCCGTAGCGTTAAGGCGCCGGTGTTGGTCTTGATCACGTAAGCTTTGACCCCGATGAAGTCCCCTAAGTCGAGTGACTTGAAAAGGGCGTAAGCGTCTTCGCCTAACTCGTCTTGGCGCGCGTAACCTTGGATAACGCCCGTCCGGTCAAGCAAGTCGATGAAGCCAGCTTTCCCACTGCCCCGCTTACCGGTCAACCGACCCGCTAACGTGACGTAGTGCTTGTCGTCCATTAACTCTTCTTTGGTGAACTTATCGAACTTTTCGTTGACGGACTGTGCATCGTCGCTCCGGTCGAAACGGTGACCGAATGGGGCAATGCCTTCCTCACGAAGATGGTCCATTTTTTCGCGACGAACCTGCATTTGATCGTTCAAATCAGGTTGTGCGGAATTCTTCTTTTGGTTGTTACCCATTTTGTATCCTCCTATATAAGTAATGATTCAATGCTTGGAACATTGAATCCAGACTCCCTTTAAATTTAGTCGATTTTTACCGAATAAGCAACCCCTAGCGCCTAGCGAGGGGCACTTGGCCCGGTCGACAGACTAAATGAAAGTATGATAGGCTGAGGCGTGATGAAAGGGTGGGGAAGGGTTTAATGATAAAACTGGTACGACGCATGTGGCCATTGCTGGTCTTGGGGTTGCTGATCAATACGGCTTATAGTGTGATGTGGCCGCTGACCACGATTTATCTCCATAACGACCTGCGACTATCGCTAGTAACGAGCGGGTGGATTCTGGCGGTCTATTCGGGAAGCAACGTCCTCGGTGGCTATCTGGGCGGAATTTTAGGCGATCGTTATTCGGTCAACCGGTTGGGACTGGGACTCTTGGTCGCCTTACTAGGGGATGCACTGATGGGTTTTTGGTGGCATGACCTGTGGGGATACCCGGTAGTCTTGGTGATTTTTGGCTTATTGACCGGGGGTGTGCTGACCCTCATTACCACCATGACGGCCCAGCTTAGTCGGGGAAGCGGCCGACTCTTTAACTTACTCTATATCTTCATTAACCTAGGCTTAGTAGTCGGAACGGCCAGCATTGGGGTCCTCTTCCGCGGAAACCTACAGCCAATCTTTGGACTGCTGGTGATTTGCTACGGTCTGGCGATTGGCTTGTGGGGGCGGTATGCCCGAACCCTGGAGCGGTCCACGGTGACGCAGCAATCCTCGCCAACTCAAGCAAGACGGTCACGACGGCGGTTGCCGCGAGTGACGTTACTGATTTTGTTACTAAGCCTGGGACTGATGTGGGGGACTTACGCCCAGTGGATGAGTAACGTTTCTGTTTATATTCAAGAACTAGGGATGAGCGTACGGGTTTACAGTGAGTTGTGGGTGTACAATGGCATTTTACTGATTCTGGTACAAAGTTTCATGACGCGCTATGGCCGCACTAAGTGGCTTCCCTGGCAAATTCTGGCCGGAATGGTGGCCATCGGTAGCTCTTTTCTACTATTAAGTACGGTTCATCAGCTGACAGGGCTTTTTGCGGCGATGACGTTGCTTACGATTGGGGAGGCAGTCTACGTTCCGGGGGTGCCAGCGATGATCAACACCTATACGGTGGGCCATGAAGGCCGGTACCAGGGACTAGTCAACGCCATTTCTTCCCTAGGCAAGGCCCTGGGACCGGTTGCTGGTGGTTGGATGATCGGTCAAACGGCTGGTTATTTAGGGCTGTTTCGTTGGTGTGCCGGAATTGATCTGGTAGTCGTGCTGGGAATTGCCTTAGGGAATTGGTGGTTTCATTGGCGGGGCAGAAAAACAAAAGCGAACCTTTAGTGCTGAATGTGGCGATAACTCTCCGGGTAAACCAGTGATGATGACGAGTTTTCATGTCTGCTGTTCGGCTCTGAAAATAATTTCAATTTATTGCAAATTTTAGTTGACGATGGTGGGCCTGGTTGGTATAGTTATATACGTTGTCGCGAACGAGTTACCAACTAGACCAATTTGAAAGATTGAAATTAGTTGTTGACGAGCTGATAACAAAATGTTATTCTAATTAAGTTGTCGCTAAGCGATGACGGTTCGACCGGAAACGTTGTTAAATCAAACTTCTGGTTGACATCATCTTAACAAGATGTTATGATGATTAAGTTGCTTGGTTAACAAACAACTTGGTAGACCTTTGAAAACTGAACATTGTTTCGACAAACCAAATATGTGTA
>NZ_AZDV01000016.1 GCF_001434835.1 Levilactobacillus acidifarinae DSM 19394 = JCM 15949
CCAATTTCACTTGAAAGCTGTTCTTTAGCCCTATTCTTAAAGTATTCCCAGTTAGCATTAATACTGATTTGACGCGGTCGACCACTTTGCGTGGTCGCTAATTCTTGACGTTGCGGATCTTCAAAATAATCCACTGACCAGTAGACTTTGAACTTTCGTTCAGTACCATAACGGTCATGGCGGACGCTATAATTATGAAATCTAAATTCAATGCCATCCAGATCCGTATAGCAATCATTGTGTTCATCGTAAGCCCAATTAGCAACCTTTCGCTTGTCCTTATGATAGGCACGGGTCTGTTCCTTTTCATACATACCGTAAGGAATCAAGAACTCCTTTTCTAAGTCATCAGAGATAAATTGATAGTTCATCTCGCT
>NZ_AZDV01000017.1 GCF_001434835.1 Levilactobacillus acidifarinae DSM 19394 = JCM 15949
CGAGAATTTCCTTCCTGTTTTTCTATAGAACTCGAGTTATGTCCCGAACTCCTTTTGTTTGTTCTGAAATTACCGCCGGCGGCCGCCAGACCGACGACTCAGTTGATAGGTTTCCGGGTCGTCGTAGTCGTTCATTTGCCGCCGGGCCCGGTGACCCGTGGCGTGTTTACGTTCGTCCCATTCTTTGGCCGCCCGTTTTTGGGCGTGTTCGCGGTGCAGGACCTTCTTACTTTTGGGTTTAGGACCCTTAGCCTTACGTTCACGGTTCTTCTTGGTGATGGCTTTCTTGTGTTCGACCAGCATCGCGGCATCGGCTTCTTTTTGCGTCAGGATGCCGTTCTTAACGCTGCGTTCGTAACGCTCCCAGATCTCGTCGCCGACCTTGGCTTTAAATTTTTTCCGCCGAATCTTGGCACGGGTCGCCTCATCGGGTTGATTGGTGTTAGACATGGTTAATCTCCTTTAGTTGTTCTGATGCCCTAGTGTACCACAAATTACCGGGTCGTTGCGGCCTGCCATTTTTCCGCTAACGACCAGTTAAGGAGCTCACATGCCAAAGAAAGCCTTTTTACTCATTCTCCCCTGATAAAATGGTTTATCCTATTGAGTAATTAAAGAACGTGAGGGGGACGTTACTTTGGAAAATTTAGATCATCAGCAATTGGCCAAGACCTTGGTGAAATTGCAGTACAGTCAGATGGTGGTGGGCAACGTGCAAAATGCGTGTGCCACCACCATGGCAGTGTGTCAGCTCGTTCAACCGGCGCTGACTCAATTATCGCCGCGCGACAGCTATTACGACCTGACGCCGGAACAGATGCGGCAACGCTTAGGGGAGCAGGACCGGGTCTTAGCCCAACTTGAGGAAGTCATTAAATTATTGGGTGATAAAGTGACCGACATTGATGAACTGACCGGGAACGTGGCCGACATTTTGGACGGCGCGGTGGACTATTTAACAGCCACCGAGGTCCCTGCTAGAATCGAAGAGAATGGAATTGATTAGACGCACAAAGCCCCGCTGGTCAGCAGCGGGGCTTTGGTGTGTCGCTTAGTGCCTTAGTATCCCCGTAACGGGTCGGCGATGTTTTGAACCAGCGTGCCGTCCTTGAGGTAGCTGGTCAGGTTCTTGTGGAAGATTTCAAACGTGCGCGTCAGGTTGTTATCCGAGAAACCGGTTTGGTGCGGCGTCAACAACACGTTCGGAAAGTCCCAGAGCTTGGCGTCCTTCGGGAACGGTTCGGTCTCGAACACGTCCAGCGCGGCGTGAAGCACTTCTTGATACAGCAGGGCGTCTTGTAGGGCCGGCAAATCAACGGCCGTGCCGCGACCCACGTTGACGAAGATGCGTAAGCCGTTTAACTGCTTGAAGAAGGCGGCGTTGAAATAGTGGTTAGTTTCGGCCGTGGCGGGCATCGCGTTGATCACGATGTCGGCGTCACCCAGGATGGTGGCGTCCTCGGCTAGGCTGACGGTCTTAGCGAACCCGTCGACGGGGTGCCCGCTGCGGTTGACCCCGATGAGGGTGCTGCCAAAGCCGTTCAGCAACTTGGCCATGGCCTGACCGATGCTCCCAGTGCCGTAAATCACGACGGTCTGGTCGCCCAGGTTGTGTAGGTCGGTACGGGCCGGTTGAATCCAGAAATGGCCGGCCTGATTCTTGACGGCTTCGTTAAAGCCCCGCAAGAAGTACAACAGGTACCCCATGGTGGACTCGGCAATGGCGTCGGAGAAGACCCCACTGGAGTTGGTTAAGCTGATGTGGTGGTCACGGATCAGGTCCAACGGCAGGTAGTCGATTCCGGCACTCAGTGTTTGTAGCCAGTGAATCTGGTTATGGTCGTCGTTGATTACGGCGGGGCCTAAATCGTCATCCCACCCGTATAGGATGGTGACGGGCGCACCGCCGGGTTGATAGTCGGCCGCCGTAACGACGTCTAAGCCGGCCGCTTTCAGGTCGGCCAGGTGGTCGGCGGTTAGGGATTGTAACGCAAGTATTCGTTCTGTCATCGCAAAAATCCTCCTAAGTGAAACGCAATAATTAGACGGGGTAGGTCGGTTAAACTGCTCGTCCTCCGGTGTTCAGGGGCTGTGTCGCCAGTGGGCACGACTTGGCGCCTCGCCAAATCCGTGAGTCTTCAAGCTCGACTTTATTCTAGGCCGGGAAAGACCCCCGACCAAGAATAAGGTCACCGGCTGAGCCCCTGAGCGTCTCTGGGCTAAACGATGATTCTCTCTGGTCAGGTTACACGGTTTTATGGGAGTAACCAGCAGATTGAGAGCCGCGGATACAGGAAGCTGAATGACCTAACCTAACCTGTCGGCAAGGTGTAGTTTCATTTTAGCACGTCAGGTTTCGATAAGCTGTAAGAAATCGCTATCATTTACCGGAACTTAAATGGCACACATTACCGAATGTGTTACCAAGGTGAACGAACAAAATAACTAGTAAACGCTCACAAAAATCACGTTTTGAGCAAATAATCATCGTGAATCATTGAATAATGACTTATCACTCGATATAATGAAGACAAGTTAGCAATTATTTATTCACACACATAACGTTTGGGGAGGTTAGAAAAATGATCAATCTTGGTCTAGACATACTCGGTTTAGCCAGATTTCAATTCGGAATGACCACGGTCTTCCATTTCTTCTTCGTACCGTTTTCCATTGGATTGGCGTTCGTGGTGGCGGTCATGGAAACCATGTACGCCGTCAAGGGCGACAAAGACTACAAGAAGATGGCCCAGTTCTGGGGCAAAATGTTCCTGTATAGTTTTGCCGTCGGCGTGGTGACCGGGATCATCCAGGAATTCCAATTTGGGATGAACTGGTCGGAATACTCACGGTTCATGGGGGACATCTTCGGGGCGCCGTTAGCCATCGAAGCGCTGGCTGCGTTCTTCATGGAATCCACGTTCATCGGGATGTGGATGTTCACCTGGGATCGGTTTAACAAATGGGTGCACGTGCTCTTTATTTGGTTAGTTATGTTTGGCTCTTCACTGTCGGCCCTGTGGATTTTGGCGGCCAACAGCTTTATGCAAAACCCGTTGGGGTACATCATCAACAAACAAACCGGGCACGTTCAAATGACGGACTTCGGCGCGATTGTTGGCAACCCTCAGCTGTGGAACGAATTTCCGCACGTGATTTTCGGTGCTTTTGTAACCGCTGCCTTTGTCATCGCGGGTTGCTCCGCTTGGCGCTTACTGAAGAAGGATCATGTGACCTTCTACCGCAAGTCCATGCAAGTGGCCTTAGTCATCGGCTTGATCTTCTCGTTAGGCTCCATTGCTAGTGGGGATACGCAAATGCGTTACCTACTCAACAACCAGCCGATGAAGGTTGGGGCGATGGAAGGGATTTACAAGAACTCAACGAATAAAGGTGAGTGGACGGCCGTGGCCGGTTTTGACACCAAGGCCCACAAGACCACCTGGTCCGTTGATATTCCGTATGTTTTGAACTTATTAAGTTATCATAAATTGACCGGGACGGTTACCGGGATGAACCAAGCCAACAAGGAGTTGCACGCCAAGTACGACAAGCAGTTTGGCGACGACATCAACTACTACGTCCCAACCAAGACGTTGTTCTGGAGCTTCCGGATCATGTCCGGGGCCAGCGCATTATTCGCGTTACTCGCCATCGTGGGGTTGATCTTTAACCGTAAGAAGTCGCAAGCTATCGTCAAGCAAAAGTGGTTCCTATACATTATGGGTCTGTGCTTATGGTTACCGTTTATCGTCAATACCTGTGGGTGGTTCATCACCGAATTCGGGCGTTACCCGTGGGTCGTTTACGGGTTACTCACGATTGCCGATGCGGTTTCGCCGAACGTTTCCGTGGCATCGCTACTGACATCGAACATTGTGTACTTCCTGATGTTTGCGGGCATGGGCGTCGTGATGGTCGTGCTGTGTCACCGGACCTTGAAGGCCGGACCGGATGTTGAAAATACCGACGGGTACTCGGCTTCCGACGTCGACATCGATCCTTACTCGAAGGGGGCGTTCAACCATGACTAGTTTACAATTACTCTGGTTTATCCTGATTGGTGTCTTGTTCAGTGGGTTCTTCTTCCTCGAAGGGTTCGACTTCGGGGTCGGCATGCTGATCAAGAGCTTTGCCCGTAACGATGCGGAACGCGACGTCGTGATTCGCACCATCGGCCCACACTGGGACGGGAACGAAGTTTGGTTGATTACCGCCGGTGGGGCGATGTTCGCCTCCTTCCCGATGTGGTACGCCACGTTATTCTCCGGGTTCTACCTGGTCTTGTTCCTGATCTTAGCCGCTTTGATTTTCCGGGGCGTGTCCTTCGAATTCCGGGCCAACATGGAAACGGAACGGTGGAAGACTTTCTGGGAATGGGCCGGCACCATCGGCTCGGGCTGTGCGGCCTTCCTGTTCGGGATGCTGTTCACGGCCATGATTAAGGGGATGCCGATCGATAAAAACGGCGATATGACCGCTCACTTTACCGATTACGTCAACCTGTTCTCCATCGTTGGTGGGGTCGCCGTCACGGTGCTCTGCCTGGTCCACGGCTTGAACTTCATCCGGTTGAAGACGGCCGGTGAATTACGTGACCGGGCCCGGGCTTGGAACAAGATCCTTTACCCCGTCTTATTCGCTGGTGAAGTGGTCTTTGCCATCCTGTTGTTCTTCTCGACGGACTTCTTCGCCAAGAAGCCGATGTCGACGACGCTGATCGTGCTGTTCTTGGTGGTCGTCACCGCACTGGCTTACTGGGGCGTGTTGGGCAACCACGAATGGCTATCCTTTGTCGGTAGTGGGTTATCGTTGATTAGCGTGGTGGTCCTGATCTTCAACGGGTTATTTCCGCGGGTCATGGTCGCCAATAATCCGGCGTACTCGCTCCTGATTAAGAACTCGTCAAACTCGCCGTACACGCTGCACCTGATGACGATCCTGACGTTCTCCATCCTGCCAATCGTGTTGATCTACTTCATCTGGAGTTACTGGGTCTTCTACAAGCGGCTGGCTTCACCGAAGCAAAACGCTTAGAGAGCCTAGGCTAAACTGCTCGCCTTCCGGCGCTCATGGGCTGGAACGCCTGCGGGCACAACTTCAAGCCTCGCAAAAACCGCGAGTCTTGAAGCTTGGCCTTATTCTAAGCCGAGGAAATCACTCGACTAAGAATAATTTCGCTGGCTGAGCCCCTGAGCGCCTCCAGGCTGGACACTGGTCGTTGTCGGTGAAGTAGAAGTTAATTTCTAATTTTGAGATAAATTGGTGTTGCTACCTACATTGTGGTGATACCTAAAGAACCGCCTGCCGGTGTTGTGCATCGGTGAGGCGGTTCTTTTGATGATTGGATGGTTTTAGGATTAGTAATCGTAGTCGGGGTTATCCAACCAAGCTTGGCGTCTCGCGGGATCGTTGAGGTCGTCGATTGGTCGATTCTTAGCTGCACGTTGTAGGTCCGTCAGCGCTTTGGCCTGACTCAGTTGTGAGTCGCTAAAGGGTAATTGACCGGCCATGACCGTACATTGGTAGAACATGGTGATGGCTTCCGTGGGCGTGAGATTCGATCGGTCAAAAATGGTTTGAGCGTCTTGTGCGAGGGAGCAGTCGAGACTGAATTGAAAAGTTTCTTGGGGAATTTCGGGATTTGCCATGAAAAGAACCTCCTAGGAAATAAGATTAAGTTCATTTTGAGCCCGGACGTGAAAAATTGCACGTTGAGAGCTTGGAATTTAGGCCGTGGGGATAACCCGTTTTTCGGCGGTCACCATACTCGTCAAAGTGAAATGAAAGCAGTATCATAAATGGTATAAGTATCGGATAGTGTGGCATTAACGGTCGTCATCCGGGAAACGGTTATGGGGCATTAAAATGGTTAAATGATAGTTTTGACGGTCATTAAATAATGGGCAACATGAAAATCCAATAGGGGTACATACAAAAAGTGGTTCGAGCAACATAACTATGGATGATGTTGCCAGTCAGACTATCGTAATCTCTTCGCATCCATGTACAGCCCTTGAGCGCCGGAGGGCGACCAGTTTAGTCCTAATGAAGCATTATCCGATAAGCAGAACTTGTATTGGGGGGATTTTATTGATTGATCAACGTGTGTTTCAATTTCCGGGAGTGCGGAAAGTCATTATTTGGCAGCTCCTGTTGACCCTGATTCAAGCAGGGTTAATTATCTTACAGGCGAAGTACTTGGCGGTGGCCATCGTCAACCTGTGGCAACTTAAGGGTGTCGGGACCATCGGGGCGCCGTTAGCCTTCTTTGCGTTAGCCTTTTTGGGGCGCCACCTGGTCACGGTCGCCAAGAATTGGCTGACCTACCCGTTCGTGGAGAACACCACCAAGCGGTTACGGAAACAGTTCATGGCCAAACTTTTTGACCTGGGTCCCAGCGTGGTTGCGCAAGAGGGGACCGGGAACGTGGTGACCATGGGGCTCGAAGGAATCGACAAGATTCAGACCTACCTGATGATGATTATCGGTAAGGTTCTCGACCTCTCGATTACGCCGTGGCTGATCTTGATTTATATTGCCCTTATACAATGGAAGGAAGCGCTATTTTTACTTGCCATTTACCCGTTAATTATTCTCTTCATGATTATTCTGGGACTCGCGGCGCAGGCCAAGGCCGACCGGCAGTACGCGGGTTACCAGCGGCTGTCCAACCACTTCGTCGACACCTTACGGGGGTTACCGACGTTAAAACAACTGGGCTTAAACGAACAGTACGCCGGCAACGTTTACGCGGTCAGTGAAGACTATCGCAAGAAGACTATGGCGACGTTAACCATCGCCATGACCTCGACGTTTGCCCTGGACTTCTTCACCACCTTGTCGATTGCGATTATCGCGGTGTTCCTAGGCTTCGGGTTGATGGACAATACCATTCAACTCTTGCCGGCGCTGATCATCTTGACGCTGGCGCCGGACTATTTTGCGCCGATCCGCAACTTTGCCAACGACTACCACGCGACCCTGAACGGCAAAAACGCGTTGACGGCGGTGCTGGACATTTTACACCGGGACACGCCAACGGACCGGGACGCGCTACCGGCCCAGACGCCGGTGTGGACGGCCGATGATGAATTGACCCTGCAACACGTCAACGTAGGTTACGAGACCGACCAGACTACGTTAAAGGACGTTAACTTAAACGTGAAGGGGTTCCAGAAGGTCGGCATCATCGGGGCCTCAGGTTCCGGGAAATCGACGTTGATCAACACACTGAGTGGGTTTCTGAGTCCGCAAGCCGGGCAAATCGACGTGCGGGGGACGCAGGTGCCCCACCTGGACCAAGCCGCCTGGCAACGCAGCTTCGTGTACATTCCGCAGGCACCGTACCTGTTCCACGCCAGTCTGCGGACCAACATTGCCTTTTATACGCCGGACGCCAGTGACGCGGCCGTGGCACAAGCCGCGAAGCGCGCCGGACTGACCGACTGGATTGCCACGTTACCGGACGGTCTCGCCACCCAAATTGGGGAAGGCTCCCGCGGGGTTTCCGGCGGGCAGGCGCAACGGATTGCGTTGGCCCGGGCGTTTCTGGATGACTCGCGACGGATTTTGCTGTTCGACGAACCCACGGCGCATTTGGATATCGAAACCGAAATTGAATTGAAAAAAACGATGTTGCCGGTCTTTAAGGACCACCTGGTCTTCTTTGCGACCCACCGGCTGCACTGGATGAACGAAATGGACTACATCTTAGTGTTGGATCACGGTCAGGTGGTCGAGCAAGGGACGCCGGCAGAGTTGCAGGCCCAAAACGGCGTCTACGTCCGGCTACGAGCCGAAATGGAAGGGGATGAACCGGCATGAAGGGTTTCTTTAAAACGTTTGAACACGACCATTGGGTGATGCCGTACCTGAAACGGTATAAGGGCCTTCTGGCGCTGGTTCTGTTCCTAGGCTTCATGACCTTCTTCTGTGGCGGGGCGCTAATGTTTAACTCCGGCTACCTGATCAGTAAGGCGGCGACCCACCCGTATAACATCTTGATGATCTACGTGCCGATTGTTTTAGCGCGGGCCTTTGGGATTGGGCGACCAGCGTTTCGGTACGCCGAACGGCTGACCAGCCATAATTGGGTGCTACGCATCGTTTCGGACTTCCGCAAGCGTTTATACCAAGCCGTGGAGAAACAGGCTGTGGCGATTCGTCAGACCCATCAGACGGGGGATGTCTTGAGTATCCTGGCCGAAGATATCGACCACATCGAAAATTTGTACCTTAGAACGGTCTTCCCACTGGTGATTGGCTGGCTCCTGTACTTGTTCGTGGTCATCGGGATTGGCTACTTCAACTGGGCGTTCGGCCTATTGATGCTCCTATTACTGGGCGTCATCGTGATTCTGATGCCGCTATTGTCGGTGACGGTCAACGGCCAGCGCGAGTTTCAAGCCCGGCGGGTGCAACGAACTTTCTATACCAAACTCACGGATTCCGTGTTGGGTTTGGGCGATTGGCTGATTTCTGGCCGGCGCCAGGCCTTCTTAAATCAACAGGATGCGCCAATTGATGAAATTGCGATGCTACGTCGAAGTGATCACTATTTCCAGTGGTGGCGCAACCTGGCGATTCAAGTCATCTTCGGTGCCGCGGTCATCTTACTGGTCTGGTGGGCCGGACTGATGTTCACCCACGACCAGGCGCAGGCCAATTGGGTGGCGGCCTTTGGGTTGGCACTCTTCCCGACGGTTGAACCCTTCGCGGACATGAGTCAGGGGGTCAGCGAGTGGCCGGTCTATCGGGACTCGATCAACCGGGTCAACCGGCTAGACGAAAATGAACCAGTCCAAGCGCCCCAAACCACGGTGGGAGCATTTGAAACGTTGACGCTCGATCATGTGCGTTTCACGTATCCGGGGGCCCAACGGCAAGTAATTAATGACCTGTCGTTAACTCTGAAACCAGGCGAGAAACTGGCCTTGTTAGGCCCGAGTGGGACCGGGAAGAGTACCTTACTCAAACTGATTCTAGGCGACGAGACGCCGACCCAGGGCCAGATCACGGTCAACGGGGTGCCGGTGGCGCAGTTGCAGGACCAACGCGCCCAGCTCTTCGGGGTGTTGGACCAGCAACCGTACCTGTTCAACACGACGGTGATGAATAACGTCCGGTTGGGAAACTTAAATGCTACGGACGAAGACGTGCGGCGGGTGATCAAGGCCGTGGAACTCGACGACCTGATTGGCAGTTTGCCGGACGGGTATAATACGCAGGTCCAAGAGGCGGGGAGCCGCTTCTCCGGGGGCGAACGGCAACGGTTGTCGCTAGCGCGGATCCTGTTGCAGGACACGCCGGTGATTATCCTCGACGAGCCCACGGTCAGTCTGGATCCGATTACGGAACAACACCTGTTGGATACGGCCTTTGACGTGTTAAAGGATAAAACGATTATTTGGGTCACGCACCACCTGACGGGCATCCAGCACGTCGACCAAGTCCGCTTCATTGAAGACGGCCAGTTCGACATGCAGGGGACACCCCAGGAGTTGTATCGCGACAACGCACGGTTCCGGGCGTTGTATGATTTGGATCGGGGAAAGTGACTTGAAAGGAATTGGACTATAATTTTTGTCCAGTTCCTTTTTAGCGTATAAACGCTACTAGAATTGTTCCAGTTTTCGATATATAGTGTACGTAGAGACTTATACAAAATTATCACTTTTACTAGTCATTATTTCAATTACTTGACATAATGACTAGTAACGTTGTCGTTGATAAAAAAAAGTGATATCCTTTTATAGGTTCTTTAAACTATTGTTAACTTATTTTAGAAATTTCAAAGAATATATACCAAGAGAACCAATTGTTTTTATTAGTGGAGGAAACAAATTTGAATTCATATGACTACTTAGTGGTTGGCTCAGGCCTCTTCGGATCAGTATTTGCTCACGAAGCAGCATTGCGTGGTAAAAGGGTTAAAGTGATTGAAAAGCGTGAGCATATAGCGGGAAATATATATACTAAGGAATTTGATGGAATTCAAGTTCATCAATATGGGGCGCATATTTTCCATACCTCAGATCGAGAGATATGGGATTACGTTAATCAGTTCGCCAAATTTAATCGATATACGAATAGTCCAGTTGCAAATTATAAAGGACAAATGTATAACCTTCCTTTTAATATGAATACTTTTAATGAACTTTGGGGAACGAGAACTCCTGAAGAAGCTTTTAAAAAGATTGAAGAGCAGAAAAGGGCTGTGCATTTAGTTGGTCAGCCAAGAAATCTTGAAGAGCAAGCAATTTCTTTGGTTGGAACAGATATTTATCAGAAGCTCATTAAAGGTTATACGGAAAAACAGTGGGGGAAGAAGGCTACGGAGCTACCGGCCTTTATAATTCGACGCTTGCCAGTACGATTCACCTACGATAATAATTACTTTAATGATACATACCAAGGAATTCCAATTGGTGGTTATACTCAAATCGTAGAAAAGATGCTGGACAGTGATTTAATTGATATTGAAACAAATGTAGATTTTTTTGCCCATAAAGACCGTTACTTAGGGGAATATCCTAAAGTTGTCTTTACAGGAATGATTGATCAATACTTTGACTACAAGTATGGTGAGCTAGAGTATCGTTCTTTAAGATTTGAAAATGAGGAATTGAATGTTAGTAACTATCAGGGAAATGCAGTTATTAACTACACGGATGCAGAAACTCCGTATACTCGGATAATTGAACATAAACATTTTGAATTTGGTAAGGGTGATTCTGGTAAGACCATCATTACGAGAGAATACCCCGCTAATTGGAAACGTGGGGATGAACCCTACTACCCAGTAAATGATGTTCAAAATAATAAATTATATAAGCAATATGCAAAACTGGCAGCTCGGGAATCTAATGTTATTTTTGGCGGCCGATTAGGTCAGTATCGCTATTTTGATATGCATCAAGTTATTCATTCAGCGTTAGTGAGAGTGCATGATGAATTTGATTAAACAAAACGGGTTAAAATACAGAGGAGGCCCCTATGTTGACTATAGATACAGATAGAGTACAAAATAAGTGGGTCTATCATACCCTAAAACGAACGTTGGATTTTGTTGCTAGTTTTATGGCGTTGATTTTACTTTCACCAGTCTTTGTCTTAATAGCAATTGCGATTAAGGGCGATGATTCTAAGGGGAGTATCTTTTATTCGCAAACGCGTATCGGAAAGAATGAGCAATCCTTTAAAATGTATAAGTTTCGTTCGATGATTAGTGACGCCGATAGTCTTAGGGACGAACTGTTAAAATACAACGAAATTGATGGTGCAATGTTCAAAATGAAGGATGATCCACGTATTACTCGTGTGGGTAGATTCTTAAGAAAACACAGTTTGGATGAACTACCACAACTGGTTAACGTATTAAAGGGGGATATGTCGTTAGTTGGTCCCCGTCCGCCGTTGCCAAGTGAAGTTGAGCAATATAGCTCAGTCGATACCCAACGCTTACTTGTTATCCCCGGATGCACGGGACTGTGGCAAGTAACTGGACGAAATGATGTCGACTTTCATACGATGGTAGAACTAGATTTAAAATATATCAGTAAGGCGAACCTTTGGGTAGACTTTATGATTATCTTGAAGACTGTTCAAATTATTGTTAAGCCTAATAACGCCTATTAGTTCAAAACCGTTTCTAGTACTCAGTGTGACGACAGTACTGGGGATGGTTTTTATTTTAAACTCAAGAGTAAAGTGGGGGGAGTTTAATGAATCAAATACAGGTTAATAAGGGAAGAATTAAGTGGGTTGATGCTGCCAAGGGGATGGCCATTCTCTTAGTGGTTTATGGACATGCACTTGAGGGAACCCATGCTAATATTCAATTTAATAATTTGGCTTACGAGTACCAACATGGTCTGATATATAGTTTTCATATGCCGTTATTTTTCTTATTGTCAGGATATTTTATTAATTCTTGGTTACATCGTCCTGCGGGTGTGGCAATCAAACAGAAAGTGGTTAGCTTGTTGGTTCCGTATGTTGTTTGGAGTATTTTACAGGGCGCTTTGATGGTAGTTATGCATAGTAAAAGTACGGTAAATCATGGGTGGAAAACATTGTTATTGATACCTATTGAACCTTTAGATCAATTTTGGTTTATTTACGCGATGTTTTTTGGGCTTATGATTATTTACTTTTTATGGCGATGGACGCATCGAGTTATTCCGGCTATTTTAATCTCATTAATTGTTATTTTGCTTACTAGCAACAATCAGGTTTGGCAATTTCAGAATATTGCGATAGCAACTTTTTATTTAGGAGCGGGATATTACTTCAAGAATAATATCGGACAAATGTTTTTGACCAATCGATGGTGGTTTAGGGGAGCGTTAATTTTATTCATAATGTTTTTTTCAATAGCGTTCTTTTATATGTCAGAATTACTGGTAAATCCTCTGTTTAAAATTGTCTTGGCTTTTCTGGGATCGTATGTGATTATGGAAATGGCACAAGTCATTCAACCTTATTGGCTCGTTTTCTTAGGCCGAAATAGCCTTGAAATCTATGTTTCACACTGGATATTTTTAGCCGGTAGTCGAACAATATTAATTCATTTTGGAATATTAAATGCTGGTGTTTTGGTCGGCGTAACGACAGTAATTGGTGTATTGCTTCCAATCGTTTTGTATGAGGTGTTAAAAAAATTAACTCTTTCAAGACTCTTTTTTGGTAGGTGAAATAAATGAATAAGGTTTTAAAGATAATAAAAAAGTTCTATTTAGATTCTCGTTATTTTTCTTTTCATTTAGCAATGTTGCATTTTCAAGAAACATTATCACGGTACACGCCATATAAAATGGCTGTTAATGCTCATTTAAAGAAAGACGAAATAATTTTGAATTATTTAAGAAAAAGATATCCAGTTGACTTTGTACGAGGTAAGCAGAACGATAGGGTAGATGATTCAAAAATTTGGGTTTTTTGGTATCAAGGGAAATCAGCGATGCCAGAAGTTGTTCGTACAACGTTTAACAGCATCATAGAAAATTCAAATAACCACGAGGTGGTATTGTTAACTGGTCAAAATGTAGGGAAATATATTGATATTCCAATTGTCATACAAGAAAAAGTTGAAAATAAAAGTGTAACGCTGACAGAATACAGTGATATTATTCGGGCTTGTATACTAGCTAGGTATGGGGGCCTATGGCTTGATGCGACGGTTTTGGTTACGCGATTGATTCCAGATGAAATTTTTAAAAAGTCGTTTTTTACAATTAAGAACTTAGAAGATGAGAGAGATCCTTTATTCTATATAAGCGTTTCACATTTGCGGTGGACCACTTATGTGATGGGGGGGAAGGCTAATAACGAATTATTCTTATATCTGGCTGATGCATTGGTTAAGTATAATAGTGACGAGAGTGCTTTAATTGATTATCTGTTATTAGATTATTTTATTGAAATTGGATATGAAAAAATTCCATTTTTTAAAAAGAGTTTGGATGAATTATCAGTATCTAATTCTGAGAAGGAAGAATTAGTTCTCCGAATGAATGCAACATTTCCGGATTCCAAAACTCAGAGGCTATTAAAAAGTGATACTTATATGTTCAAACTAACTTATAAAGTTAAGAAAAATAAATCCATAAAGAGTTTAACCAATTATGATTTATTAAATCGTCATCTTTTTTTGAATGTTTATAGAAATGAGGAAAATTAATTGAAAATAACGTTTGTTCTGCCGGGATTTTCAAGATTTCCAGTAGGTGGATTTCAGATTGTATATGAATACGCTAACTATCTTGTTAAGCATAAACATGATGTCGAGATAATTCATGCAATGTTTTTGCCAACCCAATCAGCGCCAAGTTTCAAAAATTATATGAAGTATCAGGTTAAGCGAGTCTCACTAGGTCTAGGTTTGATTAAGCCATGGTTTCGATTAGACTCACGAGTAAAGGTACGAAACATAGGAAAAATAAAATACATTGATGTTCGTGCCGGTGATAGAATAATAGCGACGGCGTGGGAGACGGCTGAATTTGTTAATATGTTACCTAAAACATGTGGGGAAAAGTATTACTTCATTCAACACTATGAAATTTGGGGCGGTAAGGAACGGGTTGATAAAACTTGGAAATTACCTCTACATAAAATTGTGATAGCGTCATGGCTAAAAAGCATCGCACAAGGTTTTGATGAATCTGCCATTTTGGTTCCAAATTTTGTTGAGCATAATAATTTCTATTTAACAAAACCAATTGAAACTAGGGATCCGATAATTTCAATGCTATACAGTGAGCATGCAATTAAGGGGTCTCATGATGGGATTGAGGCACTCAACATGGTAAAAAAGGATTATCCCAATGTTAAAATTAAATTATTTGGTGTGTACGAACAACCGGAAAATCTCCCAGAGGGAACCGAATATTATCGAACTCCTAGTCGTGAGATTCTTCGTAATCAAATATACAATGAATCGTTGATATATCTTTTTCCAAGTGTTACTGAAGGTTGGGGATTGACAGCAACGGAAGCTATGGCTTGTGGTGCCGCCCTGGTCTCTACGGAAAATGGTGGGGTTGATGATTTTGGGATTAATCGGGAAACGGCACTTGTGTCTCCGATTAAGGATCCGCGGGCGCTATACGAAAATATACGATTACTTTTAGATAATGACGATTTAAGACAAGAGATTGCTAGAAAAGGGCAAAGCGTTGTTTCAAAGTTAACTCTGGAACATTCAGGATTGTTGTTTGAGAAAGCGCTAAAGCAAGATATGTAAGAAAGGTTGTTTTTACGCCTCATGAAAGTTGTACGTAATTACTTATACAACGCCAGTTACCAAGTATTAATATTAATTACTCCCTTGATAACAGTTCCGTACGTTGCACGTGTACTTGGACCAACAGGAGTAGGTGTTTATTCATACACCAATTCTATTATTATGTATTTTGTTTTAATCGGGACTATTGGAATCACGGTTTATGGTAATCAACAGGTTGCGTTTCATAGGGATAGTTTGTATGAACGTTCAAAAACTTTTTGGGAAATTGAACTATTGCAGATGGTCAATGTCTTACTGACCTTCATTGTTTTTGGAATTTTTTTACTGTTAGATCGTCGGTATCAATTATTTATGATTTTTCAATCTCTTCAGCTTTTAGCTGGGGCATTTGATGTATCTTGGTTTTTTATGGGGATTGAAGATTTTCGTAAAACTGTATTTAGAAATACGTTGGTCAAATTGGCAACCTTGGCATCGATTTTTATTTTTATTAAGACTAAAGATGATTTGGGCCTTTATATTTTCATTTTAGCAATCTCACAGTTGTTGGGAAACTTGACTTTATGGCCTTATTTGAAAAGAAACGTTCAAATAATATCATTTAAAAAATTGAAAATTTGGCATCATTATATTCCTGCACTAATGCTCTTTGTCCCACAAGCTGCGAATTTAGTTTACCAGCAAGTTAATAAAACAATGCTGGGTAACCTAGATTCAGTGAATTCAGTTGCATATTATGACTACGCTGATAAGTTGATTAAAACAGTTTTAGCTGTGGTTACGGCTACGGGAGTGGTTATGTTGCCACATATGGCGAATTTATACGCCAAGGGGAAAATAGAATCTGTTAAGAAATATTTATATAAGTCCTTCGAGTTTGTGTCATTGATTGCGATACCTTTAGGATTTGGAATTGCAGGAATTGCAACAACCTTAGCACCGTTATATTTTGGCAGTGATTTTAGCATTTCTGGTTTATTGCTAATCATTGAAGCTCCAGTGGTTATTTTGATTGGGTGGAGCAATGTAATAGGCCAGCAATATATGATGCCCACAGAACAAATTCCTAAATACACAGCGTCAGTAATTGTGGGGGCAATTGTAAACATTATCTTGAATGTTCCATTAATCATCTTCTTGGGGGCGGTTGGAGCCCCTATTGCGACAGTAGCTGCAGAATTAACGGTAACGGTGTATCAGCTATTCGTTGTGCGAAAGCAAATCGAAATTCGATTATTATTTACAGATTTTTATAAGTATTTGATATCTGGGATTATCATGTTTGCTTTGGTGTTTGAATTGAATATAACTATGCGGGCAACTGTTATTAATTTAGTTGTACAGGTATTGGCCGGTATTGTTTGTTATTCAGGACTACTACTAATATTAAGACCCAGGTTGGTTATCGAAGGGAAAGATATTTTGCGAGATAAGTTACGTAGAAGGCGAAATTGACAAATAATAAAAGGGGAATGTTTAGTGAATATTAAAGTATTAGTTGCTGCACATAAGAAGGCACCGATGCCTAATGACTCGGCACTATATTTACCGGTTCATGTGGGTACAGCCCTACATCCTGAAGTGAAATTAGGATATCAACCTGATAATCAGGGAGATAATATATCTAGTAAAAACGGTACTTACAATGAGTTAACTGCTATATATTGGGCTTGGAAAAATCTTGATGCAGATGCTATAGGATTGGTACATTATCGAAGACTTCTGAGTTTAAATCGACAAAAGGATTTCTCAACAGTACTATCAAACGGTGAGGCACAAAAATTATTAGAAAAATATGATATTATCTTGCCTAAAAAACGACACTATTATATTGAAACTAACTATTCGCACTATATTCATGCACATCATGCTGAGCCTTTAAAAGAGTGTCGAAGAGTTATCAGTGACTTATATCCAGAGTACTTAGCTGCCTATGATCAAGTTATGAAAAAAACGTCGGCACATATGTTTAATATTTTCATCATGAAAAAAGTTTATTTTGAAGCATATTGTGAATGGATGTTTAGTATACTTGCAGAGTTGAACTCTAGGATTGATACCAGCGATTATGATGACTATGAGTCAAGAGTCTTAGGTTTTGTAAGCGAGTTATTGTTAGATGTTTGGTTGGAACGACAGAGCTACTCCTATAAAGAAATTAATTGTGTTTTTATGGAGAAACAAAACTGGTTTAAAAAAGGTGGAAACTTTATTTTGAGAAAATTAATGGGATTTCGGGAGTAATTATGGCAGGAAAAAGAATTCAATGGATTGACATTGCTAAAGGCTTAGGAATTTTATTAGTTATTTATGGGCATGCTCTAGGCGGAATTATGAATTCGCATGATCAATTGGCAACTGGCGTTTTACTCAAACCGTATAATATAATCTACGGATTTCACATGCCATTATTCTTTTTTCTTTCAGGAATTTTTGCGGCACATTGGGTTAAACGGAATGTTAAGTTGGCAATGAAGCAAAAAGTTATTTCACTAGTTTTTCCATATTTTTTTTGGACTGTCATTACAGGGAGTATTATGGCGGTTGCACAACGTGTGACAAATTCTGGTCTTGGTGTGAAAGACATTTTATTATCACCAATTGCGCCGTTTTCAGAATATTGGTTCCTATATGTTTTGTTCATCGTATTTTTAACTTTTTATTTTGGTGAGCGATTGATTGGGAACAAAGCCTTATTTATAATTAGCTTAGTGTTTTTTCTCATTCGGCCGATGATATTTCGATATTGGATTTTTGATGCATTTTCGTTAAATTTTTTCTTTTTTATGATAGGGAGTTTAGTTCTACAGCATAAGAATATTCAGAATTTTTTGACCTTTTCGCGAGTTAAATTGATTGTATCAATGTGCTTGTTTGTAATGATCAATATTGGTTACTTAAAAGTTATTAGTTCTGGGGTATATTGGCAATCTTCGTATGCAAAGTTTTTAACGATTAGTATTGGAATTCTCATGACTATTTATTTAGCACAGCTGTTTGAAAAAATATCAATTCTTAATCGTACTTTGAGCTGGTTAGGTCAAGCATCTATGGCAATTTACGTTATGCATTTGGTTCCAATCGCTGGGGCAAGAATCATTGCTTTGAAGTTTTTGGGTGTGACTGATGTTGTAGGATTAAGTTTTATAATTAGTGGGATTGCGTTGGTTGTTTGTATAATTGGTTATTACGTTTTTGAAAAATTTCGTATTGGTAGACTTTCACTTGGACAAGGATTGAATTAAGTTGTTTAACTACAGGAGGAATTATGGAATCTAAATTTTCTTTTTTACCCTTTGTTAAGGTACTATGGCATCGATTGTTTTGGATCTTGTTGATTGCAGTGATTGGTGGCGTTGCTGGATACTATGTTACAAAACGTAATTTTGTACCTGCGTATACAGTTGCTTCGACAGTTAATGTTCATCATAAAGCTAGTCCAACACAGTCTAAAACAGATGTGTTGAATGCTGATATTGCAAGACTAGGAACGGTGCAAAGCCAACTCGGAGATGTAGGAATCTTTCGATTAGCTTCAAAACGAGTTAAAGTTAAACATAATGTTAGCTTTTCAACAGAATACCTAATGAAGCACGTCAATGTGATTGCTAAGCCTTCTAGCACGATTTTACAAGTTGCGGCAACTTCGAGAAATGCGGTTCAAGCAAGCTGGATTGTAAATGCAGTCATCTATAGTTATGAAAATAAATACACTAAAGTAGATAAGACATTACTAGTTACGCAATTATCACCGGCATCTGCAGACTGGGCAACTGAAACGAAACCGGATTATTCACAGCCAATTAAAAAGTGGGCGTTGATTGCGGCGGTTGTTGCTTATGCAATCTTTATGTTTGGCTATGCACTAAAAGAAAGACGTGAAGGTCGACGTAAGCATTAGAAATTAGGAGTGTAAGTAATTTATGCGAGTGTTAGTAATAGGCGACTTTTTAAAGGCCAGCGGAATGACACGTTATATTTTTAATGTTATTGGTCATATTAAAGCGCCGAATTTAAAAATCGACGTATTATCGATTTCTGGATCAAAAGAGTGTCAAGATATGGTGCTGCAACATGGATGGGGATTTAATGTTATTCCACCAGCAAATGGTGATTTGAAAAGACATCTAAAACAAAGTCGTCAGTTCTTTAAAAAAAATGCTTCTAAATATGATGTTATACACTTTAATGAAACAGCTTTATGGAATTTTTTGCCTATTTTATTCGCTCATCATTTTGGTGCTAAACGAATTATACTAAATTCACATAATACTTATTTTGCTTCTAGTGGTAATAAAATTGTTTTAAAATGTCTTGAGATTTTGCATCAATTGGGGAAAAAATTGGTTGATCGAATAGTTTCGTCACGAGTAGCAGTCTCTAAAGAAGCGGCTAATTGGATGTTCACTAAGAAAAGTATTAGAGAACATAAAGTTAAAATTATTCCTAACGGGATAAAATTAGAAAAGTTTGTATTCGATTTAAATATTCGAAATCGCGTGAGAGAGCAACTAAATATTCCTGATAATTGGCATTTATACGGGAATGTGGGAATTTTGAATGATAGAAAGAATCAAGTCAGACTATTGTCAATCTTTAAGCAACTTTTATCTATTGAAAAAGATGCAAAATTGATTCTAATAGGGAATGGTCCAGCAAAAAACAAAATTTTACAAACAATGGAAAAATTGGACTTGAATGATTATGTTATTTTGTTAAATGCGACTGATCGAATTAGTGATTACTATCAAGCAATGGATGCAATCATAATGCCTTCACTAAATGAGGGATTGAGTACCGTTCTTTTGGAAGCACAAACGAATGGACTTACTTTTTTTCCATCAGCGACAATTCCATTAGGGAATGAACTTAAAAATTTAGTTCATCCAATCGAATTAAGTAAATCGGATGAATTCTGGGCAAAGATTATCGAGCAATCGATGAGTAATTGTTCACAACGGCGTTCTTATTTAAAAGAAATGAAGAAACGTGGTTATGGCGTAGAAGATGCGGCTGAAGGTATTTATCGAATTTATTTGGGGGAAGGCTAAGTGGCTGATAAAGAGGTTGCCGTGCTATTATCAACATATAATGGTGCTAATTATTTAGCGGAACAGATTGAATCGTTGCAAAAGCAATTGTATAAGAATTGGAATTTATTTATTCGTGATGATGGATCAACGGATCAAACGCAACAAATTATTAAAGAGTTTTGTGCAATGGACTTTAGAATCCATTGGATTAATGCAGATAAGCAAAAAAATTGTGGTGTTAAACAATCGTTTCTTACTCTATTAGAGAAAGTGGATGCTGATTTTTATATGTTTTGCGATCAGGATGATGTTTGGTTGCCAAATAAGATTGAAGTTACAGTAGCTGCTATGAACAATGACAAGGAAATCCCACAATTAGTATTTACGGATTTGAACCTTGTTGACGAAAAGCTTCAATTAATTTCTAATGAAACGGTGCTTAGTCGTGTTAATACAGATTATTGGTTGAATCCAGATAATCTATTTTTTGATAATATCGTGACGGGTTGTACTGTGATGATAAATAATAGTTTAAAGAAAAAGGTCCTTCCAGTTGATTCACAGCAGATTGTGATGCATGATTGGTTTTTTGCGTTGATAGCAGCGCAAAGTGGCCAAATTCATTTTATCAATCAACCTACAATCCTTTACCGGCAACATCAGGATAATCAAGTGGGCATTAATAAAAGCTTTTTTGGAAAATTACGAAAGATTAAAGACTTTAGTAAATTCGAAAAATTATTGATACTACAAATTAAGCAAGGAAAGATATCCATAGCGAAGACAAATTATGTACCTATGCGTAGAGCTGAAAACTTTTTAAAGATTTTTGATCAAGGTAGTTCAGTCAGAAAGAGTTGGATGATTTTTAAAAATGGTTTTAAAAAGCATACGATTTCAGGTACGCTTGCATTGAATGCTGCACTTTTAGGTATAAAATTTGTAAAAGACTAGGAGGTGGACTTTTGGGGACGTGGCTTAGGAATAAATTGAGAACGTTGCAAGATTCGGAAGCTAAATTTAAAGCCTTGTTTGTTTTATATGCCACCTATGAAATTACCTATATTGTGTTTGGTGTGAGCCGGATAAATACTTTTTTCAATACGTCTAATTTGACATTTGGTGTTAACTTAGTTGTATTAATCGGCTTGATGATTTTAATTCTGACGAACCGCTATACACTTGAAGAATTCATATTAATTTCGTTGGGTATTGCGATAGGGTTATATGCGTTTTATGCGCTAAAGTTAAACGTTCTTTTTATGTGTGTTATGTTTATGGCAGCAGCTAAGAATATTGACATAAACTTATTTATAAGGAAAGATTTTAAATTACGTACTTTTTTAGTTGGTAGTATTATTATAGCTAATCGTTTTGGTCTTATTCCAAGCGTTACTGGGCTCAGAGAAGGAACTATTACGATTGTGCGTGATTCGTTAGGGTTTGGTCAATATAATATTACGGGTGCTTTAATTATGATGTGTATTTTAGAATATTTGTATTTGAACTTTGGGAAAACACCTAATTATGGTTATGGGTTAATTGCAGTAGTCATAGTTTTAATGTTAGTCTTGACAAATTCACGAGGTTCCATGTTGGCGGCAATTCTTTATAGTGGTGCTTCTTGGCTTTATCAATATAAAACAGAGGTATTTAAGAGAGTTGTAAGTCAGCTACAAGGTTATGCAAAATATGTGTTTGGAGCTCTAACAGTAATATCAATAAGTGTAGTTGCGATTTTTAATTATAGTACGCCATTTTGGCAATTTGTTAATCGATTGACCTCGGATCGTGTTAATATTCTTAACCAATACCTTATTAAATTTGGAATACCATTTTTACCACAACAGGTGAGTGACTATCGGTCAGCTGGAATCATTGTAATGGATAATATTTATGTAACGCTTGCTATTCAGTATGGCATTATTGTTCTAGTGTTGTTTATTATTTATTACTACCTACTGTGTCAACAAGCGGTTTTAAAAAATAATTTTGCACTTGTAATAATGGCTGTAACGCTGATGATTTTTGGAATGATTGAATCAACGTTCTTTATCGTGGGTGTTAATATTACGGTTATGATGATATTTTCGAATTTAAATCCAATTAAACAAGAAAGATTAAAGGAGTGATAGTAAATGAAAGGAATTATTTTAGCAGGTGGCTCAGGTACTAGGCTATATCCAGTTACTTTGGTGACGTCTAAACAGTTGATTCCAATCTATGATAAACCAATGATTTATTATCCACTTTCGACATTAATGTTAGCTGGTATTCGAGATATCCTGATTATTTCAACAGCACAAGATGCTCCCCGTTTTAAAGCACTTCTGGGTGATGGCTCGCAACTTGGGATTAATTTGGAGTATGCGACTCAGAAGCAGCCCAATGGTCTTGCAGAAGCGTTTATAATTGGTGAAAAATTTATTGGTGATGATTCTGTTTGTCTAATTCTTGGCGATAATATTTTTTATGGAAATGGCCTTTCAAGATTGGTTCAATCAGCTGCCAAGTTAACATCTGGTGCTAAGGTATTTGGGTATCAGGTAAATGATCCGGAGAGATTTGGGGTTGTTAGTTTTGATGAGCAACACAGGGTTGAAAGTATTGAGGAGAAGCCAGAACATCCGAAAAGTCATTTTGCAGTTGCCGGGATTTATTTTTATGATAATCAAGTTGTTAAAATTGCAAAGAGCATTAAGCCATCTGACAGAGGTGAGCTTGAGATTACGGATATTAACAATGTATATTTAAAGCAGAAAACTTTACGGGTTGAATTGCTTAGTCGAGGTTTTGCATGGTTGGATACGGGAACACACGAGTCGTTGCAAGAAGCCTCTGGGTTCATTCAAACCGTTGAAAAAAGGCAAAATATCTTAATTGCTAGTATTGAAGAGGTGGCCTTTCGGATGAAGTACATAGATAAGGCACAGTTAAAAAGGTTAGCTGAGCCGTTGAGAAAAAATCAGTATGGTCAATATTTATTGAACATTGTCAATGAAATTGATTAGGATAAGATAATGAAGAAAAAAAGTTTTTGGATAATCAGTATAATAATTTTGGTAATTATATCTGGAGCTTGTAGTTATTTAGTTGTTGAGCACCAAAAAGAAGTAAGAATTTTACGAAAAGAACAACAATCACGTGCGAAAATTTTGAACTATCAAAAGCCTTTGACAGATAAAGCGGGAACATTTATTTGGTTATATGCTTATCAAAAGGGCTCTACTAAAAATGAGAATTATATTAATTCACAACTCAAGTTAGCCCGAAAAACAGATTTTAAATATGTAGTTTTACCCATTGTTTTTAAAAAAGGGTATGTTCAAAATGATAAATTTGATTTTTCAGAATTTGATGAAGCTATTTCGGTTGCTCGAAAAAATCATTTAGTACCAATTATTGAATTTAGTTCAGACAGTCCTCAGGATAGTCAAATGTATAAAATACATCCTAAAAAGGTAATTGATAAATATTGTAAAATGATAAAATTTGCTATTAGACGTTATCGAGGACGCGGAGTTGTATGGCAAATGTGGAATGAACCAAATAGTCTTTTCTGGTTTAATCAAAGTGAAAATGGTAACGAAAAATCATTAACTAAAGCATGGAATGGATTGGGACGAAAAATGCAAGGATGGGTTCGACAATATGATCCTAATTCTGTATTTCTTGGTGGAAATTTAGCTGGAAACTACGTAGACTCAAAAACGGCTATTAAGTCGGCTTTAAATACAGGGTTAGCAAGTTATCCAGATGCTATTTCAAATCATCCTTATTTATCTAGTCAGGAATCAAGAAATGGCGCACCCGAAAATTTATTTGCTGTTAACTCAAGAAAAAAATTGATTAGTTTTGGTACTAAGAACACACAAAGTTCATTAAAAAAAATGCCATTGGTGACGACCGAGTTTGGTTACTCGATGGAAAAGAGTCATCATGGTGTTTGGTCAGAGGGAGACCAGGCAAACTACCTGGCAAGGTCTTTATTTGTACTTGATATGATGCACCAACCAATAATATCTTTGTACAGTCTAGTAGATGAGGGTAATGGTGATAGTCAGTGGGGAATGTATCGAGGGACAGCACCAAACTACGTTGCGAAGCAAAGTGGTAGGTTAATAATGGAATTATTAAGTAACCTAAATGGCTATACGTTAAATGACCGAGTAAAGCTAAACAGTCAGAATGATTATGTTCTTAAATATGAAAGAAAAGGTTATGCTAATCGATATGTTTGTTGGACATTAGATGCTAATAAGGATGTTTGGATTGCTCATCAAAAGGTGACTTTGTCACAAACACCGCAAATTGTTTATGATAAATGATTAAGTAAAAATAAAGGAGAAATGAATCTTGGGTAAATTAAAGGTAACGACAACGAAGTTACAAGATGTTAAAATTATTGAACCAATGGTTTTTGGTGATCAACGTGGCTTTTTTACAGAAACATATTCTGATCGTGATTTTAAAGCGGCTGGCATTAATTTTGATTTTATACAAGATAATCAATCATTATCATCACAGGCAGGTGTTCTCCGTGGCCTTCATTTTCAACGAGGGAAATCTGCACAAACTAAATTGATACGGGTTGTTACAGGAGCGGTACTAGACGTAATAGTAGATGTTCGTAAGGGTTCTCCGACCTATAAGCGATGGGAAGGATATATTATTTCTGCAAGTAATCATCGCCAATTATTGGTACCTAAGGGCTTTGCACATGGATTTGTTACGTTGACCGATAACGTCAATTTTTTATATAAATGTGATAATTATTATGATGCAGATGCTGATGGTGGTTTTTCCTTTGCAACGCCAGAGTTAGGCATTACTTGGCCAATTGATTTTGACCAAGCAATCACGTCGAAAAAGGATGCACAGCAACCTAGTTTCACGGAGTTTGAGAAAGACAATCCGTTTGTTTATGGTGAAATCTAAGGAGAGCTTGGAATGGAAAATTTAATTGTAACGGGTGGCGCTGGCTTTATTGGATCAAATTTTGTCCATTATGTTGTTGAACATCATCCCGAAGTGCAACATATAACTGTTTTAGACAAACTTACTTATGCTGGAAATCGTGAAAACTTAGCAGGATTGCCCGTTGAAAAGGTTGGATTAGTGGTTGGTGACATCTGCGATGCAAATTTGGTAAATAAACTGGTGAAGGGTGCGGATGCTGTTGTCCATTATGCTGCTGAGAGTCATAATGATAATTCGCTTCTTGACCCATCCCCATTTATTCAAACTAATATAGTGGGAACATATACTTTGATTCAAGCATGTCAGAAATATGGTGTTCGTTTCCACCACATATCGACTGATGAAGTTTATGGTGATTTGCCGTTACGAGAAGATCTACCAGGACATGGTGAAGGGCTGGGAGAAAAGTTTACGCCTGAGTCACGCTATAATCCAAGTAGTCCTTATTCGTCATCAAAGGCTAGTTCGGACTTACTTGTTCGAGCTTGGGTTCGATCGTTTGGATTAAAAGCGACGATTTCAAATTGTTCTAATAACTATGGCCCGTATCAACATATTGAAAAGTTTATTCCACGACAGATTACAAACATATTGAGTGGAATTCGGCCTAAACTTTATGGGAGTGGTAAAAATGTGCGTGACTGGATACACACTAATGATCATTCTCGGGCAGTTTGGACCATTTTGACAAAAGGGAAAATTGGTGAGACGTATTTAATTGGTGCTAATGGAGAAAAAAACAATAAAGAAGTTCTAAATTTAATTCTGAAATTGATGGGAAAATCTAGTGATGATTATGACCGGGTGAAGGATCGCCCAGGGCATGATTTACGCTATGCTATTGATTCGACTAAACTACGGCGAGAACTTGGATGGCAACCGATATTCACTGACTTTGAAACAGGATTACAGCACACTATTGATTGGTATACGGCTCATGAGAGTTGGTGGCGGAATGAAAAAGCTACAGTGGAAGCAAAATATTCTAAAAATGGTCAATAATTGGTGAGGTAGATATGGTGAAAATTTTGATTACGGGTTCCAATGGCCAACTAGGTATGGAACTTTGTCATTTATTGAATGAAGCAAAAATCGATTATCTGGGTGTCAACTCACAAGAGTTGGATATAACTGACAAGAAAAAAGTTAATCAACTATTTGAAACATATCAACCAGATGTTGTCTATGATTGCGCAGCATATACAGCGGTTGATGCTGCAGAAGAAGAGCCAGGTAAGCTATTAAACTGGCAGGTTAACGTTGATGGAACTAGAAATCTTGCGGAAGCGTCAGAAAAACTGGCTGCTAAGCTGGTTTATATTAGTACAGATTACGTTTTTGATGGGACTAAACAAGAAATGTATTCTGAACAAGATCGACCAAATCCTAAAAACGAGTACGGGCGAGCAAAACTTGAGGGTGAAAAAGTTGTACAACAAATTGTTTCCAGTTATTATATTGTTCGGACCTCTTGGGTTTTTGGTAAATATGGGAAAAACTTTGTTTACACGATGATGAGATTGGCGCAATCCCATTCGGAATTATCAGTGGTTGATGATCAAGTAGGGCGACCAACATGGACGCGCACTTTGGCAGAATTTATGATTTTCTTGGTTCAAGAACAAGCAAATTTTGGATTATATCAGTTGTCTAATGAAGGACAATGTTCTTGGTATGAATTTGCATGTGAAATTTTAAAAACAACAGACACTGTAGTAAAACCAGTTTCTTCAACTCAGTTTCCGCAAAAGGCCTATCGACCTAAGCATTCTGTAATGAGTCTATCCAAGTCGGCTAAATTAGGTTTTAAAAATCTAACATGGCAGAATGCACTACGTGATTTTCAATCGGTAGCCGATATAGATACAATAAACTAATTCTGATTATTAAATTATTTTAAAAAAGCTGAATAATCAACCATTTGGATTCTTTAGCGTTAAGATAGTTATGGAAGAACTTTCTTTTATAAAAAGGGTCTAATTAAATTTAGGGGGAGTACCTATATGGAACGGCGAAAAAGAAAACACACGGCAAGAAACGTTATTTTAGTGATTATTTTGGTTTTAATCGTTGGTGGTGGAGTTTATGCGATGCACCGTTATCAGAGCTTGAAAAATTCAATTGATAATACTTTTCAAGCGTCCGGCGTTTCCAAACAGAGAAACGTAAGTAAACAGATTAAAGATAAAAAGCCAATTTCAATCCTTCTTTTAGGTACGGATACTGGGGCACAAAAACGTACATACAAAGGACGAACTGACAGTATGATGATTATCACGCTGGATCCAAAGAACGATCGTACGACGGTTACTAGTATTCCACGGGATACTGCGGTTACGATTCCTGGTTTTGAAGGTGAGGCGCCATCGAAGATTAACGCAGCATATGCATGGGGAAGTTCCAAGACGACCATTCAAACTGTACAACAAATGCTGAATGTGCCGATTGATTTTTATGCCCTAATTAACATGGGTGGTATGCAGAAGGTTATCGATGAAGTAAATGGCGTAGATGTGACACCAACATTATCGTTTAAATATGAAGGTTATAAATTTACAAAGGGTGTTAAAACGCATATGGATGGTGCCAAAGCACTGGCCTATTCACGGATGCGGTATGATGACCCCAACAATGATTACGGTCGTCAAACACGTCAACGACAAGTTTTGATGGCTTTAGTTAAAAAGAGCGGTTCAATTTCAACGTTGATTAATCAGACGTTTATTAATTCATTATCAAGTCAAATCAAGACAGACTTAACTTTCGATAATTTAAAATCGCTTGCGCAAAATTACCGTTCTGCGGATAAGACCGTTAAAGAAACGCATCTTCAAGGTCATGGAAAAGAGCTTAGCGGTCAGGATATGGAGGTTATGACAAAGAAGGAACTTCAGCGAGTTACTAATTTTGTCCGTAGTGGGTTAGGTTTATCATATAAGGAAACAGGAACCGCTGCGCTTTTTAACAATAATAACTAAATGACAAATAGTTACTAAGTCATATTGGATTCGAAGAGATCATATCTTCGAATCTTTTTTGAGTTGTATGAATATTTTTATATTTGCTGTGATATAATTTCTAGAAACCAATTTTTAGATGGCTGAGACAACGGACTTGATAAAGGATAAGTGTAGTATAATAATGTATATCACTAGAAATTATTCTAAGGCGGTATATTGATGAGAAATAAAAGAGTAACACCATATATTCTATTTATTATTATGATTTTTATAGCATACATAGTATTAATGAGATCTGGAAATAGTTCTTTAGCGGCAACGATTACTAATATTTTGTATGATAAAAAGGTTCAAATTCTAACACTTGTTTTTTTAGCGTTACTTTTAGGGTCTCTAATTGTGTTAACTAGACGTTTTTGGATAGGATCTGCTACCTTTTTGATTATAGTTAGTATCACCTCTATTGCGAATTACGAAAAAGTTACATATAGAAATGAGGGTATTCTTCCTTCGGATTTACTAATGGCTAGCTCTTTAAATAAAATATTAACAATGTTAAATCCAGTCTTTATTATAGTTAGTGTAGTTATATTAGGATTGATGAGTTTGGGACATAAGTCCCTAAATTCCAGTAATTAAAAATTGGTCCTAGAAATC
>NZ_AZDV01000018.1 GCF_001434835.1 Levilactobacillus acidifarinae DSM 19394 = JCM 15949
ACACATATTTGGTTTGTCGAAACAATGTTCAGTTTTCAAAGGTCTACCAAGTTGTCTTTCGTAACAGACAACTTAATCATCATATCATTTGGAAGATGTGATGTCAACAACTAATTTCAATTAATTATTTTCAATCAACTGATTTGCGTTGCTGATGTGCCATCGCTATTTGACAGCTTAATTAATATACCATTGGGTCCTAGGACCTGTCAACGGATTTTTAAATAAAATCTGATGGCTGAATCTAAGAATCTTACTAAATCAGCGGTTAAACGGCTATTTTACAACGTTTTACCCGTTTATCAGTCGACGAAAAAGTGCTCATGATCTTCATTGATCATGAGCACAAATCCTCTATTACTTCTAAAACAACTAATCAGCTACCGTTTGTCCGGCCGCGTTTACCGAAAAGCGACCTTCACCATTATGAATGACGATATAACCATCGTCCCCCGCTTGAATTGCCGTTGGTTGCGCCTCGTCTTCGCCAAAGTCGGCCGCCGTTAAGATGGTGTTAGTCTTTTCATCGTAAAGGCCACCCATTCCAATCTTAGTATAGGCCTTATGCAACATCGCATCGCGGTGTCCCCAGTTAGAAACCGCATCATTATAGATATATTCGTAAACGTTTTGTTTGGCCACGTCGGCCGCATCATGGATACCCGTTACGTGAATCGTGGCTGTCGTTCCATAGTCTCCTTCGCCGCCACTGACTTCAGCGATATTTTCTGCGGTCCAATCCGTCCCAAACTGTTTTGCTAAAGCGGCCACGTAGAGGTAACCATCCGCATCATAGCGGGAGAAGTTGTTGACTAATTGGGGTCCCCGGGCTTGCGCCACTTCATCAAGCTGGTTATCCTCTTTCAGCGGTTGTAACTTACGCTTACGCCGCTCTTGGTTCAATACCTGCAGAAAGGTTGAACGATAAAGCGTCACATTAAACGTTTGAAATTCGGGGACAGCCTAGTCATCGGTCACTGTCGGTTGTTGCGTCGTCACCTTGTTAGTCGGCAAGCTTTTCTTGACGGGATAGACTCTGGTTAAGTCGCTGTGCCGAATATACTCATAGACCTTGGTTTTTCCCTTATGTACCGTATAGATATAGTTGTACTGAACCTTTTTACCCTTAGTCCGCTGCACGATAATGGCCGACTTACTCCGAAAAAGTTGTTTGAGATATCGACTCATCTGGTGATACTTCACCCTGGTTAGTTTACGCGAGGTATAAGGACTTCCCCTTTTACGTGATACGTTAAAGCGGGATCATAAATCCGATACCCCACAATCTTGGCCGCCCGTGTTGTCTTAGCTGCGGCGGGTTTCGCACTCCCCAGCATTGCAACCACGACAACCGTTATTAGGCCCACCGACTTTGTTATCCGCACAAGCCTCAATCCCCTTTTTGAAATAATTGTTGTTTATCCGCAGAAGGTCTCGCCCGCCTCCGGTCTAAAATCAGTATACTTCTGCAAAGCAACCATTTATAGGGATAAACGGTCCAGCGAATTAATCGTAAACAAAAAGGGTCCCCGGAACACACTCCGTTAGGGACCCATCTAAAGCCGCTTATTGGATTTGAACCAACGACCTCTTCCTTACCATGGAAACGCTCTACCTTCTGAGCTAAAGCGGCATTTATTCTATTATTACTGAAAACCAGTGAACTGACAATAGGTGCTACGGAGAAATTCGATTTTTACTTCTGATTTACGATGGACCGTTCCCTACACCTTCCTAACGAATTCTACCGGTGATTCCTGCCGAATCAATAGCGTAAGGATGAAGCCAGCGAAGTTTTAAAGTGTACGATGAACCAAGATCAGTTTCGTTTGATGAACATGACATAGCCGGATTTTTTGATTTTCAGATTACTGACGTTCCGTTACACACATCTATATTCAACAAAAGCAAATAAGCAGTCGGGTAAACCAAACATACGCGTGAACAGAAACAAGTATGCTAAAAAATGTCTAAAAATGAAAATCCTGAACTACTTCAATCACGGTCTCTAACGGAAGTGGCGCTCCTGTCACCAAGTTTGTAGCCACTGCTTGATAGATGACTCGGGCTCGCAACTGATCCCGAAAACGATCCTCCGCATTCGGAGCCGACTGTTGAATTAAGTCAATCAAAACGGGTAAGAATTCCTTTTCGACCATGGGAAACAGTTCTTGATAACTGAACGGACAATGCGTTTTAATCTGTTGAAGGTAGTCCTGAATGGCGCGACAGCTTTGAACCACCCGTTGCGCCATGGGCACCTGACGCCAACTCAACGGCAACACTTCTGCTACTGACGTTGCCATCATCTGTTCGAACAAGTCATATTTATCTTGATAATGGGCATAAAACGTCGCCCGATTCACCTGCGCCCCTTGCGTAATATTGGCAATCGTAATCTTGTCTAACGGGCGTTTTTCTAACAGTGCTAAAAAGGCGGTCCGAATTTTTTGATCCGTCTCAGTTGCCCGTACATGTTGCACCTTCATTCGTCATTTCCTCCTTAAACCAACAATCAATCGGCATTGTTGGTTGTCGTGCCTCGCAGACGTGAGTATCCTTATTATCACAACAGTCGTTGCTTTTATCAAGCACATTCATTTAAGGAGAATATTTCATGAAAACACTTATTATTTTGGGAGCCGGACCCGGCTTAGGTTTGTCACTCGCCAAAACTTTTGGTCATCACGATTATCAAGTCGCACTGGTTGCTCGCAATCCGACCACGTTGGCCCACTTAGGTACCACCCTTGCATCCCAGAATATTCAGTATCACGTCTATTCAACCGACGTCACCGACCCATTGGCTTTGCGGAGAACCCTCACCCAAATCGTGAGGGACCTGGGCGAAGTTTCGGTAGTAGAATTTAGTCCCTACGCTGGACCGCAATTTTTCCGGGATGTTCAGTCCATGACCCCAGCTGACGTACAACAACAATTCGATCTGAACGTTCTACCTGCCGTCCAACTCGTTCAAACCCTTCTCCCAACGCTTCAGAAGAGCCCTGACCCGGCCATTCTGTTCAACTCCGGGATTAGTGCAATCTACCCCCTACCACAACTTGGTAATACGGGTATCGCGGTTGCTGGACTACGTAACTACGCACAAAATTTACACCAGATACTAGAACCACAGGGAATATACGTCGGATTTCTGGCTATCGCCACGCAAATCGCACCTGGTACACCAGGTGATCCGGATAAGATTGCCGCGAAATGGTATCAGATGGTGCAAGACCGAACTACCTTTGAGGCCATTTTCCCCGCCGAAGCGGCCCAACAGTTCAACCAGCTATAAACATCAACGCTCCCCACATCCGTTCTGGGGAGCGTTTTGGTATGCGTAATTAGGATGATACCTCCAACTTCTTATACCTTGGAGAACAATTTTTAATTTTTGCCCATCATTATAGAAAAAACATACTTAATTGTGGCTTATTTAACTTGGGCAATGTCATTATGCAGTGATGGGAATTCCTACATCAGATTGATGACTCAACCTGTTTTCTGCGGAATCAGGTTGGGCTTGATTTAATAATTTATGATACAAAAAAAGGAACTCATCGCTGAGTTCCTACCGTTGCGTGGCAACGTCCTATCCTTGCAGGGGGCGATCCCCCAA
>NZ_AZDV01000019.1 GCF_001434835.1 Levilactobacillus acidifarinae DSM 19394 = JCM 15949
TCGACTACATTTTGTCTGTTTATCGACTACATTTTGTCTGTTTATCGACTACATTTATTTACTCCTGTATTCAAATAAGGTAGTATTATTCAAGGAGGTTATTTTATGAGCAATGAATTAGTCAAATATGACCCTGAATTAAATACAATCCCCTTGCGAAGGTTTACTCCTGTAGAAATGAACTTGTTCTTTTCTGTAGTTTCTAGAATGCGTGATAAAGGTGATGATACTGTTAGATTTACCTTTGATCAGTTAAAAGAGTTAAGTGCCTATAAGCCAACCGCAAATAATCGGTTTATTGATGACATACAAAGTACATATCAAAAAATACTAGGTCTTAGATTTGGCTCTCGAAGTAAAGATGGTCTTGATAGAGAGATGTTTGTCATGTTCACTCGATTTGAAATTAAGGGATCTGCAGACGTTCCTTATGTTGATATTCAAATTTATCCCAAAGCGTTGAAACTTCTAAATAATCTCGAAAGTTGGGTTCGTTATGCTTTGACAGAGTTCCGAGATTTAAAGAGTAGTTACGCAAAAACAACTTTTCGTATTCTTAAACAATTCCGAACCACTGGTTATGCTTATTTTTCTAAAAATGATTTCTTTGAACTACTAGATATTCCACAAAGCTATTGGAGTAAGCCTGCGAACGTTGAATCTAGGGTTATTCGCCCAATTAAGGAAGAACTAACCCCTTTGTTTAGAGGCCTAACTATACGAAAAAAATATGGTAAAGGTCGTGGGAAACCAGTGATTGGTTATACTTTTACTTGGAAGCCTGAAAGAAAAGACGCAAACGACTTTTCTCAAGGTAAGTTCCAAGATGAGCGTCAAAAACTTTTTAATATCCAGAATAATGGTGAATTAACAGAACAAGAAAAATGGCGTGCTACCGATAAAGTTAAAGGCCTACCACTAGGCTCAACTGAAAAACAGATTTTAGCCGAACGACAGATTGAGCATGATAAAACAATAAGAGATCAGACAAGACAAGAAATGCTTGCTGAACTCCGAAAGGGGTTTGGAAATCATGCCTAAAACTATTAGAGAACTTGCTGATGAATTGAAGGTCTCTAAACAAACTATTCAATATCACTACCAAAGACTACCAACAAAGAACCAACAAAAAGATAGTCAAGGTACAAACATGATTAGCCTTACAGCTGAAAGGATTATTAGGGACAAGGTAGCAAAGCCTTTGGTAGCAAAAGACCAACAAACAGGTAGCAAAAAAGTGACAAAGACTAGCAAAGAAAATAATGAGCTAATTGCCACTCTAAGAAGAGAAATAGAAGATTTAAAGTCTCAACGTGACAAACAGCTTGCTACCAAAGATCAGCAAATAAGTAGCAAAGACCGACAAATTAATCATCTAACCAAATTAATAGATCAGCAACAACAACTTCAGTTAACAACTGTGACAGAAAACAAAGAACTAAAAGAACATGTACACAAATTAAGTGACTTGATTGAAATCTCTAATCCAGGCCAAAAACAGCAAGTGAATGACAAAGAAGATAGAACACATAATAATAAAAATTGGTGGCATTTTTGGAAATAGAAGTCAATTGGTAGATTATAAAATTAATCCGAACGGCAATCTTTTTCATTATTCATGTGATACAATATAGATAATCGTCTATGTTTAATGTGGAGGAATTTACTGATGCACTATGAGTATAAAGATTTGGCATCACTTTTAAAGGTGGTTGCTGAACCTAACCGTCTTAAGATTTTAGAAATGCTGTCCTGTGGTGAGATGTGTGGGTGTGATATACTTGCACACTTTAACTTTACACAACCGACTCTATCCCACCATATGAGTATTCTGGAAAAAAGTGGATTAGTTAACGTAAGAAAAGATACTAAGTGGCACTATTATTCTTTAAATTCAAACAAAAAAGAAGGACTGATTAGTGAATTAACACAAATACTATCTAAAACTGACCATTGCATATGTAAGGATTCACATTCAAACTGTTAGCTTTTTTATTTTGCATTATACATAGATAAATATCTATATGGAGGGCTATTATGCGTACTTCTAAAAATTTATCATTCATGGACCGTTATATGACCTTATGGGTATTTTTAGCTATGGCACTGGGAATTATTAGCGGTTTAGCTTTTCCATCGCTCCCTAAAATAATTAATAGTTGGTCTATCGGTACAACATCAATTCCAATAGCAATAGGCTTAATATTAATGCTATATCCACCACTAACCAAAGTTAATTATGGCAAAATGGGTGATGTATTTAAGGACAAAAAGGAACTTGCTTTTTCATTAGTTCAAAATTGGATCGTTGGCCCTATTTTAATGTTTGCTCTTGCTTTTATCTTTCTACACAATTATCCAAACTATATGATTGGTTTAATCATGATCGGTTTAGCACGGTGTATTGCTATGGTTATTGTGTGGAATGAATTAGCGCAGGGTAATAACGATTATGCTGCTGGTCTAGTAGCTTTTAACTCAATTTTTCAGATTTTGCTATATTCCGTTTATGCATACTTCTTTATTAGTGTCTTACCAAAATTCTTTGGGCTACAAACACAGACAATTAATATTACAATGAGTGAAATTGCTAAAAGTGTTTTTATTTATCTTGGTATTCCTTTCATTTTGGGCATTGGTTCTCGTTACTTTATCATTAGCACAAAGGGTAAAGAATGGTTTGAAGATAAATATGTACCAAAAATAAGTAGAATTACTACTTGGGCTTTACTCTTTACAATAGTAGTGATGTTTTCTGTCAAGGGTGCAAAAGTAGTTCAACTACCAATGGACGCAATAAGAATTGCTGTTCCTTTATTACTATATTTTGTCTTAATGTTCTTCATAACCTTTTGGATTGCGAAAAAGACTAAAACTAGTTATTCAATTTCTGCGACACAATCTTTCACCGCTGCAAGTAATAACTTTGAATTAGCTGTTGCAGTAACAGTCGCTATATTTGGCTTGAATTCTGGAGAAGCATTTGCTGCCGTTATTGGCCCAATGGTTGAAGTACCGGTAATGATCTTATTAGTTGATGTAGCACTATGGATTAAAAGAAAATATTATGATTAAGGAGTAACCAAATGAAAAAAATCTATTTTCTCTGTACCGGGAATTCATGTCGAAGCCAAATGGCCGAAGGATACGCAAAAGAACTTTTTTCTTCCGATAAATTTGAAATTAGAAGTGCGGGCGTAGAAAAGCATGGTTTAAACAAAAATGCAGTACAAGTTATGGCAGAAGATGGTGTCGATATTAGTCAGCAGTATTCAAAACTGATTGATTTAAATTACTTCAATTCAGCTAATCTAATTGTCACTTTATGCGGTGATGCACGAGATAAATGTCCAGTTATTCCACCACAAGCTACAAGTATTCATTGGCCATTACCCGACCCTGCAAAAGCCACTGGAACAGAAAAAGAAAAACTACAAGCCTTTAGAAAAGTTCGAAACAAAATAAAAGATAATCTATTCGAACTTGTACAAAATTATAAATAGGGTCCATTTTTAACAAATAACCCCTCAAAAACGTTGTTAAAATAGCCCCCAATATCTACATTATAGATATTGGGGGCTATTTTAATTTATTTTTTTATAAGTGCCCCTAAACTATAGCTATTGATTCAAGATTTCATGGGAGCCAGTTGCAACCAATAACAAAATCAATTCATCATGATCTAGCTGATAAATAACAATCCAGTTGTCATAATTTTTACCATAGTTTCCATATCTGGCAGGGTGAAATTCACGATAGCCACGCCAATTTCCTTTTAATGCATGATCTTTAATCTGTTTCAAAACAAGTACATCTTGTTCAACAATTGCTTCTAAACAAGGCTTCAAGACAGTTATTGGGAAATGTTTTTTGACTAGTTTTTTTAATTCACGTTCAAAAGATTTAGTCTGTTTAATTTGCATCTAACTTATCGATCCAATCTTCAAAGTCAGTCAATGAACCAATGTTTTTGACCTGCCCTGTTTCTGCTTCTTTTTTAGCGGCTAAGGCTTCCGGAGAATCTAAAAAGCTGACTAATCGAACTTCATTATTGGCCGCTTTAACTAACGATAAGCGTATATACTCAGAAACGGTTAGCCCTTGTTTTGCTAGATTAGCTTTAGCCCGTTCACTAATGTCAGGTGTTACACGAGTTGAAATTGTCTTGTTTTTAATAATAGTATTACTCATTCTAATCCGCCTCCTTTAAGTTTACCATCGTACTACATTATAATATTCGATTTTTAGGTTTTCTGCAACTAAATTAATTTTAAAGTAAAGGAACTAACAGCTTATGCAACAAGTTGTCTTACCCATCAAAGATTCAAACGTTCTTAAAGAAGTTCAAGATACGTTACTCAATAACTTTAAAGCTGGCCGACGTAACTATACGATTTTTCAAGTTGGTAAAGCGACGCTACTGCGAGTGAGTGACGTTATGGGCTTAAAACAGGCCGATATTTTTAATCCGGACGGTTCTATTAAACAAAATGCGTTTATTCATGACCGAAAAACTGGTAAACCTAATACCTTGTACCTTAAGCCTGTTCAAACAGAGCTCTTATTGTACCGTCAATGGCTGCTTGATCATAAACTAGAATCTGAATGGCTCTTTCCGTCCATTCAACACCCAGAACGGCATATTACGGAAAAACAGTTCTATAAAATCATGAGCAAAGTCGGCGATCTTTTAAGCATTAATTACCTTGGTACCCACACTATGCGCAAAACTGGGGCTTATCGCGTTTATACGCAATCCAATTACAATATTGGCCTAGTCATGCACTTACTAAATCACTCAAGTGAATCAATGACTTTAGCTTATTTAGGCTTGGATCAAGCAAGTACAGAAAACATGTTAAACCAAATTGATTTTGGGTAAATTAGTTTGATTTTGTTGTCGCCATCGGCGACTTCTGATACAGGTTTTTAATGGGTCTAGCACAACATAGAATAAATTCTATGTGTAAGTGCGCATTGACCTCGTTTCACTCGGCCTGCTGATAACCATAAAATCAATTTCATCTGTTGTTGAATTGACTGTATTTTTAATTCAATTTATGTTTGCACCTAACTAAGATTGTTATGTTTTAAATATTTAAAAAGTGTTGCGGATTACGCTGTTTTAAGCCAGATTTTTTTAATCGTTCTGTGCAAAGAATCTTTATAAGTTTGGTAACAAATTTTGAATAACGGTACTGTAAAATCTGTAAATCTAAACTGAAATCATTATTTTGATGTCAGGAGTAATTAGGATGGACGAAAAGAAAGTATTAAAACCAATTGATGAAATGCTTGCTGATCCATGGCAAGTTGATATTCAAGAATTGTTTGAAGCTTCTGTCAATGAACCTGACGAGATCAAAAAGAACTTGTATGGTTCCCTGTATACTTATATTTTGCAAAAAAGACAAGAAGATATTATTAATCGTCCAGGTTTCGTCATCTAGCCCTCTAAAAGCTCACTGAGGGCTTTTTATTTTTGTTTTGGTATAAATATATATAAACAGTCTTAAAATCGCTTAGAACAAAAAATAAGGCCCTAAAAAACGAACATAGCAGCTAAGTTCTTGTTAAGATTCAAAAAAACTAACCGTTTGCTGTCAATGGTAGCGGACGAGCAAAGCGTGGGAGCATAAGGAATTGACAGCTCTAAACCAGTCTTAACACTGAATTGGCGAAAGCCAAAGTTTCTATAAAACTTTGCTTTCCTGCCTAACGGCGAGTGAAAAAGCGGTCAAGCTGGCTCATCTTGGACGGGGTTCGGGGCGTCAGCGCCCGAATTAATGTGGCTTGCCACACCTTTTAGGCAACGAACAAAGTGAGGCGCAAGGAGCATAGCGACTGGAGTTTAATGTGAGCCTGTTTTTTGGCTCACTCCTTTGTGTTTTTTGATTCTAGGTTTTGGCCTCGTACAGTGGTGCCTCTTTTAAACCTCTTTTATAAACCTCTTTTAAACCTCTTTTAGACCCCTCTTGAGCCTTACTCCCCCAAGGCGTACAGAAGTTTATCGACTACATTTTGTCTGTTTATCGACTACATTTTGTCTGTTTATCGACTA
>NZ_AZDV01000020.1 GCF_001434835.1 Levilactobacillus acidifarinae DSM 19394 = JCM 15949
TCGCTATCGGAATCGGAGTCACTGTCGGAATCGGAGTCACTGTCAGAGTCCGAATCGCTGTCGGAATCCGAATCGCTATCAGAATCAGAGTCGCTATCAGAATCAGAGTCGCTATCAGAATCACTGTCAGAATCGGAATCACTATCAGAATCCGAGTCGCTATCGGAATCGGAGTCACTGTCGGAATCGGAGTCACTGTCAGAGTCCGAATC
>NZ_AZDV01000001.1 GCF_001434835.1 Levilactobacillus acidifarinae DSM 19394 = JCM 15949
ATCGAGAATTTCCTTCCTGTTTTTCTATAGAACTCGAGTTATGTCCCGAACTCTTTGGATTTCGGAACTATGATTTGCGTATATCTCGAATTGTAGGTGTTACTGTTATTCTATTGACGGCAATATGTGGTTACGGATTTTTTAATGCACAGAAAAAGGATACTTTATCCTATAAAGTTGCACATGCGATGGGAAATAATCCGCTCTATTTAAATCCAGAGATTGCTGTTGAAACTAATGGTCCTATTGTGAACTTTTTTAATAATATGAATATCCAAGTTATGGATAAACCTGATAGGTATTCAAAAGCAACCATGGCTAAGCTCGTTGCGCGATATACGAAAATAAGTCGCGATGAGAATAAAACAAGAACAGGTAAAAAACAGAAAGTGGTTTTTATTTTATCAGAGAGTTTTAGTGATCCAACCAAGGTACCAGGTATAAGATTGAATCACGATCCTATACCCTATACTCGAAATGTTATTCGTAATGGCGTTGGTGGTAATATGATTAGCGATGGCTATGGTGGCGGGACCGCAAACATGGAATATCAAGCATTAACGGGATTATCGTTAGGCAATTTTTCTGCAACATTGCCAACCCCCTATACACAGTTGGTAGTCCATCAAACGAAGACCTTTTCTATTAACAACTTGTTCAGTCGAAGCATGGCAATTCACCCATATGAGGGAACATTATATTCGCGAAAAGCGGTCTTTAAAAAGATGCAATTTAATGAATTTAATTATTTAAAGCATGGTTATACAAAACCGTATATTAAAACAATTGATAAGAATCCCTATGTTTCAGATCGCGCAGTTTACAAAAATTTGATTAATACGTTAAAAAGCAACAAAAATAGTGATTTTATTCAGTTGTCTACTATGCAGAACCATATGCCATACAGTAATTATTACAAGAATAATCGTTTTAAAGTAACAGGGAATATTTCGGCTAAAGAAAAAGCGATGATTGAAACGTATGCGCAAGGAATTAATTATACAGATTCTGATAATCGATATCTTCTTAAGCAACTGAAAAAAATGAAACAGAATATTACGGTAGTATTTTATGGAGATCATTTACCTAGTATTTATAATCATGTGAATTTAGAAAAGTATGGGGTAGCTATGCATGAGACACCTTATTTCATCTGGTCTAATCATCTTTCCTTGAGAAAAACAGCATATCAAAGTATGATTGGCACTTACTCCTTTGCTAATGAAATGCAGCAGGTTACTAATACCCAAACAACCCCGTATTATGCTTTACTGAAAGAAGTAACTGAGAAGCTACCAATTATTGCTTCAAAAGTATCCACAACTTCAGCTGACCCTAATTTGCCTAGTGGTGGAATGAATTTAATAAATCGAGAAAATGGTGCGTTCACGAGTGTTTCAAAATTAACAACGAAACAAAAACAACTTTTAAAAGATTATCAGTTGGTTCAGTATGATTTTACGGCTGGTAAACACTATGCTCTGTCTAGAATGACAAGGTAGATAGCATGTATTATTGGGAGTTTTGGCTTTAGAATCACTGGAGTTACCGGTTAAGTAATTTTGATTATTTATCAATTGAGCAAGATGTGGCAACTTATTTTTTAAGTTCATAGACGCCAATATGAAAACAACTTGGCTATTTTCCACCGGTTTGTTTATGATGTTCCCGTGGCGAAAATTACTGGTAAGACATATCGACTAAAAGGTGTTAGATGGCTGTCGTTATGCGATTAATATCACGAAGCTCCGCCAAAAACTAGACTAGCGGTCAGAAGTCACTTACTTTGTGCAGGGCTTACAGCAGACCATTGACTGGTATCGTGAGCATGAAGACTGGTGGCGGGCTGAGAAGGCTGCCGTGGAAGCCAAGTATGCGCAGCGGGGACAATAAGTCGAATAAAACCGTCAACCAGATGTTTTTCCGGTTGGCGGTTTTAGTGTGTGATTAGAGATCTTACTTCGTGTAATATTCAGTCTGTGTGTCGTAAGTAATCTTCAACGCCTTGTGGTGCTTATAGTGACTGCGCTTGAGGTTGAAGTTTTCACCGACTTGTTTACCCTTGTGGGCCTGAAAGACGGTGACGTAACCCTTACCGACGTGGACGCCAAGCTGTTTACCCTTGAACTGAATCACGGCGGCCTTAATGGAACGGGCATGGACCACTAACTTTTGCCCCCGTTTAATTTTAGGGGAGCGCAGGACCCAGGTTCCCCGGTATGACTTGGGAATCGACCGATAGACGCTTTTGGCTGAAGCGGGTTGAACCGTTGCGAAGGTGCCCAAACTGAGGAGTAACGTTAGCATGGTAATCATGAGTTTCTTGAACATGGTAAAACTTCCTTTTATGTAGATTTGGTTCACTTAGTATAATCTTCCCGAAACACGGTGTGGTGGTTAGTTGCCAACTGCTTTTGCCGTTGATCCAGGTAGGCCTTGGCTTCCTGACTGTTGGTGCAGTCCGTCAAGATGACGGCTTCTTGGACCGTGGCGAATCGCTTAGAGGATTGGTCATCCCCGGCCACGGTGAACTTCCCCGTCGACAACTTCTTAAACGCAAAGTTTAAGCTTTTTCGTAATCGGTGAAAGAGCAGATAGTCGTTGTTATCGGACACCGTAATCGCGATAATGGCGTTAGCCGGAGCGGCTAAGATAGCGGCTCGTCGTTGTTGAGGAAGGTACTTTGACAGATAATCGGTCTGTGGGGTGGAATGCTTGACGGCTACTGGCTTAGCTGCGGAGATGCCCACTTCTTGCGGTTGATATCCAAACGTGTGCTGGTTAGCGGGGTTATTTAGGGCCTTAACAAGTTGGTCTTCTCGAACTGCCGTGAATTTGCCGCCCCGCACGGCTTGGTAACCATACCGTTTCATCAGATTTAACGTAGCTTGGGTCTCCGCCGCTTCCAAGTCGGGTCGGGTGATGTCGGTAAATTCCGTTAAACCGATGACCTCTAACGGGTGATGGTCGGTCGTCCAGTAAGCACATTTGAAGCCGTCCTCGTTTTCACCGAGAAAGTGGGCTTGAATGCGACTCCGTAAGTGACTAGTCGAGCCAACGTAGTACTTACCGTCCCGGAGGCGTAATTCGTAAACGTAATTGTGGTGACCTTCGTCTTTTTCGAAGAAGTGCCAGGCCGAGAGTTGTCGTTTTTGATCTTCCAGCTGCTGGGTCTTGGTTACGAGGTCTTGAATTCGCACGGAAGCTTGATCATACCGTGCTTGGGCGTTTTGTAGGTGTTCGCTTAGGGTGTCTAGCCGTTGTTGCAAAGCCTGGGTTTGTTGTTGAAGCTGTTGATTGGTGGCGCGTAGCTCGGTGGTGTCCGGATGATTGCCGAAAAGACCCATAGTGATTCCTCCCAGTTAATTAGTCATTATAAATCTATCTTACCGCTTTTAGATGGAGATGGTAATTAGAACTGGCTATAAATTAAGTGATATAAGGATTATGGTTAATGCAAATTATTTTATGGAAATGATTAATCTTAGTGATAGGGAGCGGTATACTAAAAGTGGTTAATAATTATAAAGGAGAAATTCACGATGCAGAAGTTGGTAAAATTGACCAGTGCGTTACTAATCACAATGGCGGTTGGCACGTCCGGCGTAGAACTGACGACCACGGCAGCTCAGGCCAAGGCGAAGAGGACGGAACGAACGTTACCTAAGTCGATTCGGGGGACCTGGTGGCATTATGATGGCAAAGGACACTACGGCAAAACGACCATTACGGCTAAGAAAATCAAGTCACGTAGTTATAGTAGTGGCGAGTGGTTCAAGTATTCGACAGCAATCCACTCTCGTAAACTAAGCGCTAATCCAGATAAATTGAAAATACATAATAATTGGGGCGTTATTTCGGGTCATTACCATGGCTGGACGGATGTCCGGGGCTGGAATCAATCAGCTGGTGATGGCACCTACTATAAGCTGAGTCAGCGTCAATATCATGGCAAAAAGGTGCGTGTATTGAAGTTGGCTGGTGGCGCGGGTATTGAAACGTATTCTCACCAGTACACAACTAAGAAATTAGCCAAGCATTTTAAGAGTAGTCACGAAATTTACTAAACAAAAACGAGGTAGCTTATTCGAAAATAGGCTACCTCGTTATTAGTATCTCGTTTATCCCGGAGGTGGGGTTCGACCCCCACGTCCCCTTAGGACACTGGAATTTTAGTTTAGTGGTCCCGTTTTAACAACATCCCCGTCAGCCGCGCCAGCGCCTCCCGGTTACTCCCAGCGGGTAACGCCGCAATCAGGTTCAGCGCCCTGTCCGTCCATTCGGTGGCTAACTGCCGCGCGGCTTCGACACCACCATGTTGGGTAACCAGTTCACGTACGGCCAGGATATCGTCTGCTGTCATGTCCTGACGTTTCTTCAGGTACTGATGGAAGTCACGTTTGGCCTTAGGCATTGCCAGCAAGAGTGGCAACGAGTACACGCCGGAACGCAGGTCTTCCAAGATCGGTTTCTTGGTCTTCTTCGGGTCACCCGCGTAGTCCAAGATGTCGTCTAACATCTGGTAGGCGCTCCCGATAGCCTCACCGATCGGCCGGGCACTGTCCTGCACGACTTGCGGTGCGTTGGTCAGCATGGCGCCTTGGTAACAGGCCAGCGCGAACAGCTCGGCCGTCTTGCCGGCAATTTCACTCAGGTAAGCGTCTAGCGTGGCGTCCTCTTGGTAGTTCAATGCCATTTGGCCCAGTTCGCCGGTCAAAATCTTGTGCATGGCGTTAATGTGGGTTTGAATCAAGTATGTATCGCTGGTCGACTTTAAAACCTGGTCGAAGTAGACCGTGAACATGAAGTCCCCGGCGTAAATCGCGTTGCGTTGGCCGTACTTCATCTGAATGGTCCGCACCCCGCGGCGAGTGGGGGAGGCGTCAATCACGTCGTCGTGAATCAACGTCCCCACGTGGAGAATTTCTAGCGCCGCGGCCCCGGATCGTAAGCGTTCGGCCGGTACCGGTTCGCCAAATTTGGTAAATAAATAAAAGTATCCGGGACGGAGAAGCTTGCCGCCGGATTCCAATAAGGCTAATATTTTATTGTGGATAGGTTGGTTGGTCAAGTTTACCGCATCCAGCAGATAGGGCTGTAACGCGTTGAGTTCTGGCTCAACCTGCGGAAATTGCCGCCAAAGTTGTCGATCCATACTGCACCTCGTTTGTTAGTCAAAATTAATCTTACCGACAACCGGAAACGTTGTCAAACAAAGCCGCCCCTAGGGGTGACGAAACTGGGGGAAATTAGCGTGAACCTGAAAGTTTTTCTAGAATTAGTCGAAATTAAAGCCAAAATTGCATCCGTCTGGCCGTTTTTACTGGGCCTGATTTTTGTCTTCCATAATTATGGCCACTTAAATGGGGGGATCAGTCTACTGTTCTTCATCGCCATGTTCCTGTTCAACATGGCCGTGGACATCAACGACAACTACCAAGATTACACCAAGGCCGACGATAATCAAGCCGCCGAATGGAAAAAACATACCAATATTATCGGGGTGCACCACTTGAACGTCCACGGCATCTTCGCGCTGATGGCCAGTTTCACGGTGGTGGCCGCGCTGATTGGGCTGTACCTGGTCTGGCTGACTGGTTGGCCGCTCCTGGTCATGGGCATCTTCTGTTTTCTGGTGGGTTACCTCTACGCTGGTGGACCCAAGCCGTTGTCCGGGACGCCGACCGGAGAGTTCTTCGCCGGCTTCACCATGGGTTTCATGATCATGGCGATCACCGTCTACCTGAACCTTTATCAAACCAATGTCTTGACGTGGACATTGTGGGGCCGGGTCCTGCTGGCTTCCGGGGTGGCCGTCACGGCCATCGCCGCCTTACTACTGGCCAACAACATCTGTGACGCCCAGGAAGACCTGGATCTCAACCGGACCACCATCGTGTACTTCATCGGCAAGCAACGCGCCTTGTGGCTGTTTGCCGGTTTCTACGTCGTGGGGTACCTGTCGTTGATCGTCAGCGTCCTCATTGGGGACTTACCGGTCTGGTCGTTACTGGCCCTAGTCAGCGCCGTACCGGTGGGCAAAAACATCCGCGCCTTCTTCAAGGTTCAGGTTAAAAAGGAAACCTTCATCTTGGCGGTGCGCAACCTCGGCCTGTTAGCCGTCTTCACGGTGGTTTGTGAAGCTATCGGACTATTGTGACCTTAAAGCTTCCTAAATTTATCGGCCCGGGCGTTGTGCATTTGACGATAAGTCGGGTAGAATGGAAGTTAACAGTTTAAACGGCAAACGAGAGCTTGGAGGCTATTATGAAAATTTTAGAGGACCGTATTTTAAAGGATGGCACGATTTTACCCGGGAACGTTTTGAAGGTGGATAACTTCTTGAACCACGAAGTCGACCCCCAACTGATGGACCAGATGGGCGCCGAGTTCGCCCGGAAGTTCAAAGACGCCGGGGTGACCAAGGTCCTCACCGTCGAGTCTTCCGGGATCGCGCCGGCCGTGATGGCAGCCCTGCATTTGGGCGTACCGATGATTTTCGCCCGGAAACACAAGAGTCTGACGCTGACCGACCACCTGTACACGGCCAAGGTCTACTCGTACACCAAGCAGGTCAATAACGACATCTCGATCGACCGGCGCTTCTTGAGTCCCGACGACAACGTCCTAATTATCGACGACTTCTTGGCGAACGGCCAGGCGGTTCAGGGCTTACTGGACATCGCTGAAACGGCCCAGATCAAGGTTGCCGGCGTGGGCGTGGTCATTGAGAAACGCTTCCAGAAGGGCCACCAGTTGGTCACGGACGCGGGCATCCCGTTGGTCGCTTTGGCCAGCATCGCCAAGTTCGAGAACGGTACGGTGACCTTTGCGCAGGACTAGCGGGCTAACGCTTGTGTATTCTGCGGCAAAACTTTAAACTTGAGTTAGGTAAAATCTGCCGCTTCCGGCCAAGTCAAAACGGGCTGGAACGGGGTAGCTGAAACTGTTCGCCTTCCGGCTCTCAGGGGCTGGAACGCCTGCGGGCACGATTCTGAACCTCGCAAAAGGCGCGAGTTTCAAAACTCGGCCTTATTCTAGGGCGGCATAAAACGCCACCCAAGAATAATTTCGCTGGCTGAGCCCCCGAGAGCCTCCAGGCTGGACATTGGTCGTTGTCAGCTTTACTTGCGAAGACGCAACCTGTAAGCTGGGGGTAACGATACTATCTGGTGGATTACCTACCAAACTTAGCGGAGCGGAGTCGACTGGATTGGCTATGGTGAAATTAATGTTAGTCGACGTTTTGGGTCGGCTTACATTAAGGTCGAGTTTCGGAGACCGCGGGTTTGGCGGGCTCCGAAATCGTGCCCACCATAGCGAATCTTGCTCGACGGAGCGCAGCGGCAACAACAAACTATATTTAAAAATCAAACTTAAACTAAACGTGGAAAGTAGGGAGTAAATTGGCGAATACGGTCTTATATCCAGGAGATACCATTGGGGTGATTGGCAACAGTGCCAACGCCGCAATGTTGGTCACCACGGCCCGCAAGATGGGGTTGCGCGTGGGGGCATACGGCGCCGACGAAACCGGCGAAGCCTTACAACTAGCCGACTTCAAGGCAGTGGGGACCGCCAAAGATAAGGACAAGTTACAACATTTTGCGGAAAGCTGTGCGGCGGTGGTCTACGATTCCGACCACGTCAGCACCGCCGTCGTGAAGTTTTTGTCCCAGTTCACCCGGATTCCGCAAGGTAGCGACCTGCTGGAAATGATGCAGGACCGCTTACTCGAACGGGCCTTCTTCGAACAATTAAACGTCAATATCGCGCCGTACGCCACGATCATTAGCCTTGATGACGTGTACCAATCCGTCAACTCGATCGGTTACCCGTGTGTGCTTAAGCCGATTCAAAAGGAATGGTCCCGGGGCCGCGAGTTAGTGATTCGCACCCAAACGGACATCGCCAAGGCGGCCGGTCTACTGGACTGGGGGACCTACATTTTGGAATCCCAGATTGCCTACGACAAGGAGTACTCCTTGATCGTGGCTCGAGACGCGGCGGGTAACCAACAGTTGTTCCCGATTACCGAAGCACAATCCATCGACGACCGGGCGTTTAAGACCTGGGTCCCGGCTAACGTGGATCAAGCCGTTGCCGGGGAACTCCAACGCATCGCGGGCGAAGTCGGCAAGCACGTCAACTACGTGGGGGTCTACGAGGTCAGCTTCTACCTGACCAAGAGTGGCGCCATCTATGTCAAGAAGATCACGCCGGCGCCGAGTGAAAACGGCTACGTCTTCGCCGTGGCCGCCACGGTCGACGAATTCGATCAACATCTGCGCGCCATCTGTGGCTTGCCATTAGCGACGCCTCAGATTTTGACGCCGGCCGTGACGGTGGCCTTCATGGTCAGCCAACAACCGGCCATGCGGACCCAGTGGCAGATCAAGCCTAATTGGCATTTCAACTTCTACCACCTGCGCAACCAGCGGCCCGACGACATCATGGGTCACATCGCCGTAACGGGCGATTCGGCCAAGACCATGTTAGACCAACTTGATGATACTGGGATCTGGTCGGACGATGATGCGGACGATACCGCCGAATAAGTTGAATCTAAGTTAAAAGGTCTTTGAGCCAGTTGGTTCAAAGACCTCTTTTAGATGGAGAAACCAAGGGGCTGGTTAAGTTAGTAGCTTAAAGGGTTGTTCACCCATAAATCGTTTGGGAAGCTTTTCTCAGGGCTATCGGGTATGATTAACGTAACTTGAGACGCGCAACCGGCTAAGGGAGGCCCTGACGATGGAACACATCACGGATACGGAGTTACAACGTAAGGTTTGTCACTATTTAAACGGGGTGACGGATCGTCGCAAGCCCCTCACGGTGACGGCCAAGAACGGCGACGAAGTGGTGATCATTTCCGAAGCGAATTACCGCAACTTGCGGGCCAACCAGCTAGTGTTAGGTGACCCGGCCCACCAAGCGTGGATTCAGGAATCCATGCGCCAAGTCCGCGAGTTGGACGCCCAACAGACGTCCTTGCCGCGGGCACTGGACGAAACGAAATAGCAGCATCGGTGGCTACCCCGGGGTGGGTGGTCATTTTTTGACTGAAGGAGGAACCCAATATAATATGACGATTCACGAAATTCAAGAACGCCCCCAGTTATTAATCGACCAATTGGTAGCATTGTGGGAGGGTTCGGTGCGCGCGACGCACCTCTTTTTATCAACTGACGAGGTGACCCAGATCAAGGCCTACGTGCCCCAGGCGCTACGGCAAGTGCCCAAATTAGTGGTGCTGACCGATAACGACGGCGAACCGGTGGCCTTTATGGGCCTCACGCAACATCACCTGGACATGTTGTTCATTGCCGCCGACCAACGGGGCCACGGGTTGGGCAAACAACTGCTGACCTACGGCATCCAGCAGTGCGGCGTCGACCGGTTAACGGTTAACGAACAGAATCCCGGCGCTTTAGGGTTTTATCAGCACATGGGCTTTCAGGTGACTGAACGTAGCGCCACGGATGAACAGGGTCAGCCGTACCCGGTATTGACCATGCGGCTGGGGTGAAATTGAGTGATGAAAAATAGAAACGACTTAAAAAAGCGTTCAGTCATTTATCCTGAACGCTTTTTGGGGCTAATCTAATAATAGCCCAAAGATACTCCGAACTGCTATTAGGGCTTTTTTACGCGAATTCCTATTAATTTCGCCAACAATCTTACCATGACGTGCCTGGTAGTCATATCCTAAAATGCCACTGAAAACGGCATAGCCATGAATAGACTGGTCCTCTATTCTCATAATTGTTGCGGCGGGCATTGTTTGAGCGATTTCAGACGACGTAATGGGGAACCCAACGACCATGTGTGTGCTGCGATTATAGATTTCGTCACTAATGACTAGCATTGGTCGTCGACTATTGCCGCGGATGGCATCGTGGTCACCGGATTCTTGACCAGCGTGTGGTTCCGCATCGATTCAAATCAAGTCGCCCGGTTTAGGGATGGCCTTTTTCTCTAGCTTACCAGACATTTTCTTTACCTGTTAACTTGCCGTTATCGTGAATTCCCATGTCCTTCATCGCCTTTGAGAAATCAAAATCGGTGTCAAAGATGTTTTGCGGCTTGTCAGGATGATAGGCAATCGTCCCATCTGTAAGTAGTTCAATATGGTAAGCTTTGTCAGAAGGAACACCAAAGCTTACAGGGACTGTTAAAGTCATTAGGTGAGGTTAAGGGGGAAATGATCTTATGGGTTTACAATCAAAGCTAGAGCAGACAATAGCACTAAGGGGCCGTTTAGCACAATTAAAACCGTTATCCCGGCCACAGGCCCATCAACTCGCCACTAACGTGCGTATCGAACACGTCTGGGCCTCTAACGCCCTGGAAGGGAATCGGCTGACACAACCACAGACGGCTTCAATCGTTCAAGCGGGAATAACGGTTGCGGGAGCGACCGTTAGGGATACGTTGGACGCCATAAATCTGAATACGGCCTACCTAGCTGTCATGAAGCCAACGGTTGTCCCTGCTTTAACCATAACCACGATTCAGGAGATTAATCGGCTTATTTTGGGACCAGTGTATCAACTTCGACACCCCATGGTGGGATATCGGACGGTTCCGGCCTGGCCCTGTGGTTTAGAAACGCACCCGTATATGTTACCGCAAAGACTTGAACCGGCCATGGTGGAATTCGAGACCTGGTTAGATGGTAGTGTTGGAAAAATTTCACCCGTACTTTTAGCGGTACAGTTACATCGGCGGTTGGTGACAATCCATCCTTTCCTCGACGGTAACGGTCGGACTGCACGTTTATTGATGAATCTAATGTTGACTCAGGCGGGTTATCCCAGCGTTAATCTACACCCCACCGTCCGGACAGCCTACCTGGAAAGACTGGAATTGGCGCGTTGCGGTAATGAAGAACCCTTCGAAGTTTTCATGGTAGAACACGCCTTACAAGCTCTCCGACAGCGGATTAAAACACTTGAACTTAATGAGCAGAATTATCGTGACGCTCAGCGGGAAACGAATCTCTAAGTGAGGGGTGCAGTCGATATTTAGCCCTGTCGGTTAGCTAAATTCTCCCGACAAATTTTCTCTTAAATTTCCCGGGAACTCGGCAGAACGTATGTTTCTTTGGTATAATAGTCAGGACTAACTACAGAGAGGATTGTGTTCACGGTGGCAGGAGAAGAATTGTTAACGGGCATGAATGACAAACAAACGGAGGCCGTCCTGCAGACGGAGGGCCCCTTATTGGTATTGGCCGGCGCCGGGAGTGGGAAGACGCGGGTCTTGACCCACCGGGTGGCCTATCTGATCGAACACAACCACGTGTTACCGTGGCACATCTTGGCGATCACCTTTACCAACAAGGCCGCCAAGGAAATGCGCGAACGGGTGATCAAGCTTTTGGGCCCCGACGGCAACGACGTCTGGGTCTCGACGTTCCACGCCTTGTGTGTGCGGGTCTTGCGCCGCGATGCCGATAAATTAGGCTACACGCGCGCCTTCACCATCGCCGACACCGGCGAACAACGCACGCTGATCAAGCGGACCTTACAGGAACTCAACCTGGACGTGAAGAAGTACGACCCGCGTTCCGTTTTGAGCACCATTTCCAACGCGAAGAACGCCCTGCAGACGCCGGCCATGTTGGCGGCCGAAGCGGGTGACCCGTTCAAGCAAAAGGTGGCCGAAGTCTACGACCGCTACCAACGGGCGTTAAAGGCCAACCAGGCCATGGATTTTGATGACTTGATCATGTTGACGATTCAACTCTTTCAACAGAATCCCGACGTGCTGGGCTACTACCAGGACAAATTTCAATACATCCACGTCGACGAATACCAGGATACCAACGACGCGCAGTACATGCTGGTCAACATGCTGGCCAAAAAGCACGACAACCTGTGCGTGGTCGGGGATGGTGACCAGAGTATCTACGGCTGGCGGGGCGCCAACATGGAAAACATCCTGAACTTTGAACGGGATTATCCGGGCGCACACGTGACCTTACTGGAACAGAACTACCGCTCGACCAAGACCATCCTGGAAGCGGCTAACGACGTGATTCAAAAGAACGTCAACCGGAAGAAAAAGGACCTCTGGACGGAAAATCCGGAGGGCGATAAGATTTCGTATTACCGCGGGCAAAACGAAAACGACGAGGCCCATTACGTGGTGGCCAAGATTCAAGAAGAACGCGAACAACACCACCGCGGATACGGTGACTTCGCCGTGCTGTATCGGACCAACGCCCAATCCCGGGTGATTGAAGAAACGCTGGTCAAGGCCAACATTCCGTACACCATGGTCGGGGGCCACAAGTTCTACGACCGGAAGGAAATCCGTGACGTTTTGGCTTACCTGACGTTGATCGCCAACCCGGCCGATTCGATGAGCCTGGAACGGATCATCAACGAACCCAAGCGAGGTATCGGGGCCACCAGCTTAGAAAAACTGCGCGACTTCGCCGATTACAACGACTGGACGGAATTGGAAGCCACGCAAAACATTACGCTAGCCACCAACATCAGTACCCGGACGCGCAACGCGATGGATAAGTTCGGCCACACGATTGCCACGGTGCAGGCCACGGCAGCCACGGCCAGCGTGTCCGACATCACCAACGATATTTTGGATAAGACCGGCTACCTGAAGCTCCTCAAGGACGCCAAGTCACTGGAAGCCGAGACCCGGGTGGAAAACATCGAAGAATTCCTGTCCGTGACCCAGAAGTTCGACACGGACTGGGATCAGGCCGATCACGACGAGAACGATAATCGGTTGGTCGAATTCTTGGCTGATTTAGCGCTGGTCTCGGCCCAAGACGACGTCGACGAAGAACCCGCCGAAGTGACGTTGATGACGCTCCACGCCGCCAAAGGGTTGGAATTTCCGGTCATCTTCTTAATGGGGCTCGAAGAGGGCATCTTCCCGTTATCGCGGGCCATGCTCGAAGAAGACGAACTGGAAGAAGAACGCCGGTTAGCTTACGTGGGCATCACGCGGGCGCAAAATAAACTGTATCTGACCAACGCCTATTCGCGGATGCTCTACGGTCGGCGGCAGAATAATCCGGAATCCCGGTTCGTGACCGAAATCAATCCGGAACTCTTACACTTGGACTACAGCGAAAGTAAGAGTGGCTTGACGCCTTCACGCCGCGACGTGCCGTTTGCCCGGCGAACGGCCAGTGCGGTTGCCAACCCGTACCACGGTAAGACCGGTCGGGTGTCGACTGACACGGGGACCGGAGCCGGTAAGGTTGCCTGGACCGTGGGCGACAAGGCCAGCCACAAGAAGTGGGGTGTGGGGACCGTAGTCAAGGTCAGCGGGACCGGCGAAGACGCCGAGCTCGACATTGCCTTTCCAGAACAGGGTGTTAAGCGGCTGTTGGCCGCCTTCGCCCCCATCAAACGTGTCGATTAACCTTAAACGCAAAAGCGTCACGGCGGTCAACGACCGTGGTGGCGTTTTTTTCAGGGGTAGCGAGTAACATTTTTGAGCTATCTGGCGTAAAATTAAAGTGTTATTGAGTGGGGAATCGCTCCATTTCGCCGAGCAAGATTAGCTATGGTGTGAAGGTTGGCGCTCCACGCCGTCGATTAGCGACTGGTAGTGGGCACGATTCTGAAGCCTCGAAACCCTCGAGTCTCCAGAACTCGACCTGATGGTAAGCCAGCAAGAAACGCTGACTAACCATCATTTCACTACCAGTCACCATTCGACTCTGTTACGCTCACGCTAGTTGTTGCTGGTGACATATGGTTTGGTAATTCACCAATAGTCAAGGAATGACAGCCGGGGTTACTGGTAGCTTTTTTCATCAGGGGTGGATAATACTCTTCATGCAATAGTGGAATTTACCGTCAGTAGTAGCGTAACGGAGCCGACTGGATTGGCTATGGTGAAGTTGATGTTAGTCGACGTTTTTGGTCGGCTTACATCAAGGTCGATTTCTGGAGACACGCGGGTTATGCGTGGCTTCAGAATCGTGCCCACCATAGCTAATCTTGCTCGGCGGAGTGCAGCGACAAGTACAAACCTAATTTAAATTGATAAAAACCTAAAGGGGGAGCAATTCAGATGATGACTGACAAACCCGTTAAAGATCTAACCCAACAACAGGCCGCCGATGAAGCCGCCGACCTGCGGCCCCAGCTGCTGCAATGGGGCAAACAGTACTACGACGCCGACGCGCCGGCGGTCGAAGATGACGTCTACGACCGGGTTTACGCCCGGTTAGTCGCCCTAGAAACTGCCTTTCCGGCCATTGTGACGCCGGAGTCACCGACCCAACACGTCGGTGGGACCACCCGGGGCGACCTGCCCAAGGTCAATCACGACATCCCGATGTTGTCGTTGGGTGACGTTTTTTCGGTGGATGAACTTAAAGAATTTGACGCGCGGCTACGCAAGGACGTGGCCGCCGAGGACGGCGACGAGACTGGCTTCGACTATAACTGTGAGCTTAAAATCGACGGTCTGGCCATTTCGCTACGTTACGAAAACGGTAAATTTGTTCAGGGTTCCACGCGGGGCAACGGTCGGATTGGCGAGGACATTACCGCCAACCTGGCGACCTTACCGTCGATTCCTAAGACGCTCAGTCGGCCGCTGACCATCGACGTACGGGGCGAGTGCTACATGCCTAAGCAAGCCTTCTTGGACTTGAATGCGCGCCGCGAAGCCGAAGGGGAGGCGCCCTTTGCCAACCCGCGGAACGCCGCGGCGGGGAGCCTACGCCAACTCGACGTTCAGGTGACCGCCGACCGGAAGCTGGCGACCTTCATGTACAACATCGCCGACTACGAACCGTTAGACACCCGGACGCAAAGCGGCTTACTCGACGAGCTGGCCGAGTTGGGTTTTAGCACTAACCCGACCTACCAGGTGGCCCACGACATGGACGACGTGGCCGCCTACATCGACCAGTACCAAGCTAAACGCGCCGATTTAGCGTACGGCATCGACGGCATCGTCATCAAGGCCAACCCGTTACCGTTACAGCGGGCCATCGGGGCGACGGTCAAGGTGCCGCGCTGGGCGATTGCCTACAAGTTCCCTCCCGAAGAGGTGGAAACCGTGGTCCGCGACATTGAATGGACCGTGGGGCGGACCGGCATCGTCACGCCGACCGCGGCTATGGATCCGGTTCAACTAGCCGGCAGTACCGTGGCCCGGGCGTCACTGCATAACCCGGACTATTTGGCGGCCAAGGACATTCGGTTAGGCGATACGGTCCTGTTGCACAAGGCCGGCGACATCATTCCCGAAATCTCACAGTTCGTGGCGGCCAAACGTCCGGCCGACGCGCAACCGGCCGAGATTCCCGAGTTTTGCCCGTCCTGTGGCGCCAAGCTGGTCCATCTGGATGAAGAAGTTGCCTTACGGTGCATCAACCCCAGTTGCCCGGCGCAGTTAGCCGAGGGGATGAACCACTTTGCCTCGCGGAACGCCATGAACATCGACGGCTTGGGACCCAAGATTGTGGCACAGCTTTTTGACAAGCAGTTGGTTACCGACGTGGCGAGTTTGTATCATTTAACGAGCGAACAATTGTTAACTTTAGATAAATTTGGGGACAAGTCCGCCCAAAACCTCTTGACAGCCATTGATAATAGTCGTCATAATTCATTAGAACGGTTACTCTTTGGCCTGGGCATTCGTCACGTGGGCGCCAAGGCCGGTCGGGTCTTGGCCGAACACTTCGGTGACGTCCGCAGCCTGATGACCGCGGACGCCGAGACGATTGCGGCCATCGACAACATCGGTCAAACTATTGCCGACAGCGTTGTGACCTATTTCGGCACCGACCAGGCACAAGCCTTGATCGATCGGCTAGCCGCCGCGGACGTGAACCTGACCTACACTGGTGGACCGACCGTCACGGTGACCGATAGCCAATTTACCGACCAACGCGTGGTGTTGACTGGGAAGCTGCAGGAACTGACACGACCGGAAGCTACGGCTTGGCTAGAAGCCCGCGGTGCCAAGGTCACCGGGTCGGTGTCCAAAAAGACCGACCTGTTGATCGCCGGTGAAGCGGCCGGGAGTAAACTGACCAAGGCCCAAGCGCTGGGCGTTCCGGTGTGGAACGAAGCCCAGTTGCGTGCGGCCATGGCGGAAAATAACGGATAATCTTAGGAGGAAACAATCGTGAAACGGTTACGAACCTTTATCGCTTTAGCCGCCGTCCCCTTGATTTTGGCGGGTTGTGGTGATTTGAGCAATTCGAGCATGTCGACTAATTCGGGCTCGAGTAAGTCGGGCAGCACCCAGTTAACGGGGCAATCGACCGACAGTGATTATGAAGGGGTCATTCAAAGTGGCCACTATCAGGTCAGCAAGTCGCGGGGCGTGACCAACACCCAAGACTCCGGGAACACCTACAACCTGAAGAGTTTTGAAAACGGGATGTTGAGCGTTTCCAAGAAGGTCTTCTCCACCAAGAAGTACGTCTTCCAGGAAGGCCAATACCTGAGTAGTACCACGGTGCAAAACTGGTTGGACCGTAAGTCGAAGTCCAACACGACGGGGTTAAACCCCACGGATAACGGCTCGAAGTCGGCAACGAAGCGGAATCCGATTTATATCCAGGCCTTAGAAGAACAGGACTACATGACCCAGAAGAACAATAAGCTCTCCTTGGGTGGGGTGACCATCGGGATCGCGGTCAACTCCGTGGATTACTACAAGAAGACTCAGTACGGGGCGACCTACGAGACCAAGATCACCCAGGCGCAGGGCGAGGCCTACGCCAAGAGTGCGGCCAACACGGTTCTGAAACGGCTCCGGCAAAAGTCGGCGTTGAAGAACGTGCCGATCGTGATCGCCGTTTACCGTCAGGCCTCGAACGATAGCCTGATTGGGGGGAACTTCCTGGTCTACTCGACCAACAAGGCGGGTAGTACCAGCGTTTCTAAGTGGACGCCGTTGAACGTGAAGAACTACACCTTCCCGCTGTCTAGCGGCCAGAGTAGCCCGAACAGTAACGATGCCAGCTCCTTCTCCAACTTCAAGAGTCAGGTGGAGAACTTCTTCCCGAACTTGAGTGGGGTCACGGCGCAAGCCCAGTACGACGGAAAGTCGTTGGCCGGGATGCACGTGAACATTACCACGCAATTCTACAGTCAAACGGAAATTATCAATTTCACGCAGTATCTGCAGACCACGGCGCAAAAGTACCTGCCGTCCGGGGTGCCAATTGATATTACCGTGTCGTCGACGGATGGGATTCAAAGCTTCCTGTCGCGGGCGAAGAACGAAAAGAAGTTCACCAGTCACGTCTTTAACAGTTATTAAACCGAATATGAACGGTCGTCCGCTGGGGCGACCGTTTTTTGCTGGGGTGAGTTTTTTGGGACTTCCGGTCAAGTTAAAATGGGCTGGAAAGGGCGTGGACGTGGATAGTCATTTCACTCCGCCGAGCAAGCGACTGATAGTGGGCACGTTTCTGAAGCCTCGAAGCCCGCGAGTCTCCAGAAATCGACCTGATGGTAAGCCAGCCTAGAACGCTGACTAACCATCATTTCACTATCAGTCGCCAGTCGGCTCCGCTCCACACAAAACTGATGGTCGGGGGGAGTTGTTTTAATAGCGAGATTTGCAAGTGTTGTGGCCCGAATCATTACGTGTCAGAGTAATGTGACACCACATGAATTTGACGAAGTTCCCGTGGTCGTCCTCCTGGCTAAATATTTTTGATGAGTTCGTTTTGGTCGCCTGCGGTTCTATGGTAGAATAGCAATGTGTGTTTACACGTCGGGCCCCGGCCCATTAGTAACCGGGGGACGACGGACAGACGGGTGGGTTTTACAAATTGCGAGAGATTTGGTTGTGGGGAGATAAGTCCCGCAACGGTGGCGGTCAACGCACCACAATCCACACGTCACGGATAAATTAGAAAGAGGGACAAATTGATGGCTAATCGTATCAATCGTGAACAGGTTAAGCACGTGGCCGAACTGGCCAAGCTTGAGTTTACGGACGACCAATTGGACGCCTTAACCCCACAACTTGACGATATTATTGGGTTATTCGAGTCGTTGAGTGAAGTGGATACCGACAACGTGGCACCAACCACCAACGTCACGGATCAGATTAACGTGATGCGCGAGGATGTCGCCGATAACTGGGGACAAAGTGCCGCACTCTTAAAGAACGCACCCGACGCCGCACGCGGCTACATCAAGGTGCCAACCATCATCGACGAAAGCGAGGATTAAACAATTTATGGACTATTTCAAGCAAGATCTCGCTAGCTTACACGCGGACTTGGTGGCCAAGAAAATGAGTGCCAAGGAACTGACGCAAGCCACGTTCGAGAACATTAAAGCGACCGATCCTAAGATCGACGCCTTTTTACATTTAAACGAAGACCAAGCCCTGGCCCAAGCCGCAGCGCTCGACCAAGCCGGGATTAGCGACGACCAACCCTTAGCCGGGATTCCGCTGGCTTTAAAGGACAACCTGGTGACCAAGGACGAACCGACCACGGCGGCGTCCAAGATGCTCGAAAACTTCACGCCGGTCTACGACGCCACGGTAGTTAGCAAGCTAGCTGACGCCAAGATGGTGCCGGTCGGCAAGACCAACCTGGACGAATTCGCCATGGGGGGCTCGACGGAAAACTCCGCCTTCAAGACCACCAAGAACGCCTGGGACCAAACCAAGGTGCCCGGTGGCTCTTCGGGTGGGTCTGCGGCCGCCGTTGCGGCTGGGATGGTGCCCGCTGCTTTGGGGACCGATACCGGTGGCTCCATTCGCCAACCGGCTTCCTTTAACGGGATTGTCGGCATGAAGCCCACGTACGGCCGGGTTTCTCGGTGGGGCCTGATCGCCTTTGGCTCAAGTTTTGACGCCATCGGCCCGATGACCCGTTCCGTCAAGGACAACGCCATGCTACTCAGCGCCATTGCCGGTCACGATGATCACGATCTGACCAGCTCCGACAAGGCCGTGCCAAACTTTGCGGCCGACTTAACCGCCGCTACCAGCGTTAAGGGGATGCACATCGGCTTACCTAAGGAATTCTTAGCCGACGGGATCAACGACGACGTGAAGCAAGCCATCTTGGCCGCCGCGGACACCTACCGCAAGTTAGGTGCCACGGTCGACGAAGTCTCCTTACCACATAACAAGTACGGGGTCGCCGCTTACTACATCATCGCCTCGTCCGAAGCGTCCTCGAACCTCCAACGGTTTGACGGGATCCGCTACGGCTACCGCGCTAAAGACGTGAAGAACCTGGAAGACGTTTACGTGAAGTCACGTTCCGAAGGCTTCGGTGCCGAAGTCAAGCGCCGGATCATGTTAGGGACCTTCTCGTTATCCGCCGGGTTCTACGACGCCTACTTCTTGAAGGCTGCCAAGGTGCGGACCGTGATCTTAAACGACTTCAAGGCCATCTTGAAAGACCACGATTTCATCATGGGTCCGGTGGCGCCAACGCCAGCCTTCAACATTGGAGCCGAAATTTCCGACCCACTGACCATGTACATGAACGATATCTTGACCATTCCGGTGAACTTAGCGGGCTTGCCAGGGTTATCCCTGCCAGCCGGCTTCAGTAACGGATTACCCGTCGGTATGCAGCTGATTGGGCGGCCGTTTGACGAAAGCACGCTTTACAAGGCCGGGTACGCCTTCGAACAAAACACCGAATTTCACACCAAAGTACCCGCGTTAGGAGGCCAAAACTAATGAATTTTGAAACCACCATTGGACTGGAAGTCCACGTGGAATTAAAGACGAACTCGAAAATCTTTAGTCCGTCGCCCGTTGAATTTGGGGACGATCCCAACGCGAACACCAACGTCATCGACTGGGGTTACCCCGGGGTCTTACCGACGACCAACAAGGGCGTCGTGGCCGACGGGATCATCGCCGCGTTAGCCTTACACGCGACGGTTGAACAACACACCCACTTCGACCGAAAGAACTACTTCTACCCCGATAACCCGAAGGCTTACCAAATCACGCAAGCCGACAAGCCCATCGGTCACGATGGCTGGGTCGAAATCGATATCGACGGCGTGAAGAAAAAAATCGGGATTGCCGAAATGCACGTTGAAGAAGATGCCGGGAAGAACACCCACGAACGCGACCACTCCTACGTCGATTTGAACCGGCAGGGGACGCCGCTGATTGAAATCGTGTCCAAGCCTGACATTGCCTCGCCAGCCGAAGCCTACGCTTATCTGGAAGCCTTACGTCAACGGATCCAATTTACCGGGATCTCCGACGTGAAGATGGAAGAAGGCTCGATGCGGGTCGACGTCAACATTTCCGTGCGTCCCGTGGGCCAAGATAAGTTTGGGACCAAGACCGAATTAAAGAACTTGAACTCCTTCAACTACGTTAAGCGCGGGTTGGAATACGAAGAAAAGCGCCAACAACAAGTGCTGATGTCCGGCGGCTCTGTGCGCCAGGAAACGCGGCGGTTTGACGAAAAGACCGGTGAAACGATCCTGATGCGGGTCAAGGAAGGCTCCGACGATTACCGTTACTTCCCAGAACCCGACTTACCCGCCCTAAACATTTCCGACGAGTGGATCAAGCAACTCGACGAAGCCATGCCCGAAATGCCAACCGACCGGCGGGAACGCTACGTTAACGACCTCGGCTTGACGGACTACGACGCCATGGTCATCACGCAGACCAAGGAAATGTCCGACTTCTTCAACGAAATGGTCGACTTGAAGGCCGACCCGAAGATGGCCGCCAACTACCTGCAAGGGGACGTGAACGCCTACCTGAACGATAACCAGGTTGATTTGGCCAAGACTAAGTTGACGCCAGCCAACTTAGCGGGTATGATTAACCTCATTTCCGACGGGACGATTTCCACGAAGATGGCCAAGAAGGTCTTCAAGGCCGTGACTAACGGTGAAGAACCGAAAGCCTTCGTCGAAAAGCACGGGTTGGTTCAATTATCCGATCCAGCCAAGCTCCAACCGATCATCGATGACATTTTGGACCAAAATCCCCAATCCATCGAAGACTTTAACAACGGGAAGAAACGGGCCGTGGGTTACCTCGTGGGTCAAATCATGAAGCAAACGCACGGGCAAGCCAACCCGCAAGTCGTCAACAAGCTCTTGATGGCGGCTTTGAATCACTAGAGAAAACACGGAGGCACCAAACATGCGTAAACGGGCACGGGTCATTTATAACCCAACCTCAGGCCGCGAGGCGTTAAAGAAAGATTTAATCGACATCTTAGCGGTGTTCGAACAGGCGGGTTATGAAACCAGCGCCTACGCGACCACCCCGGCGCCTAACTCGGCTCAGGCCGAAGCGACCCGGGCGGCCAAAGCGGGGTTTGAATTAATCGTGGCGGCGGGCGGCGACGGGACCATTAACCAAGTGGTTAACGGCATCGCCGGGCTGCCGCACCGACCGAAGATGGCCATCATCCCGGCCGGCACCACCAACGACTACGCGCGGGCCTTACACATTCCGCGCGAAGACCCCTTAGCCGCGGCTAAAGTGGTACTCAAGGATCAAACCATTAAAATGGACATTGGCCAAGCCAGTGAACAGTACTTCATCAACATCGCGGGCGGGGGGTTACTCACCGAGCTCACCTACGACGTGCCGTCGAACCTGAAGTCGATCTTCGGTTACCTGGCGTACCTGGTGAAGGGTGCCGAGTTATTGCCGCAGATCAAGCCCATCGAAATGGACCTGACCTACGACGGTGGCCATTTCCGGGGTAAGGCCTCGATGTTCTTGCTGGCGTTGACCAACTCCATTGGCGGGTTCGAGCAAATCGTGCCCGACGCGGCGTTAGACGACGGGAAGTTCACCATGATCATCGTCAAGACCGCTAGTCTGCCGGAAATTCTCCGGCTGATGGGCTTGGTCTTAAACGGTGGTCGGCACATCAACGACCCGCACATCATCTACGTGAAGACCAACAAGGTCACCGCCCGGCCGGTCAAGGACCGGATGATGATCAACCTGGACGGCGAATACGGTGGCGACGCGCCGATGAAGTTTCGTAATTTGAAACAACACATCGAGATGTTTGCCAACCTCGACGCCATCCCGGATCACGCGGTCACTAGCGAAACGGCCGAGATGTTAGCGGCCGAAGAGAAGTTCGTCAAGCAGGTCCAGGACCTGCCGGCGGACGCCACAAAATAGTTTGTAAAGTTAAAAAGTTTACGGGAAAGGGATTTTGCGTGATAATAGGGCAAAGTCCCTTTTCTAACGTCTAATCAATTTATGAGGTAATTTAATGAAAATCACAGCACCAGTAACTAAGAACCAACGACTCGACGTGACCATCGCTGACCTGACTTATCAGGGGATGGGAGTCGCTAAGGTCGATGACTTCACCCTGTTTATCGAAAACGCCTTACCGGGCGAACAGGTGACGATTCAGGTCACCAAGGTTCAAAAACACTACGGTTTCGCCCGCGTGGTGGCTTGGCAGACCAAGTCGCCCGACCGGGTCGAAGACGTCGACAAGACCTACCGGCAGACCGGGATTGCGCCGCTACAACACTTGGCGTACCCGGCCCAATTGATCTTCAAGCAACACCAGCTGGCCGAACTCTTCAATAAGGCCCACATCGACGTCAACGTGGCACCGACGCTGGGGATGGCTCACCCAACCCAGTACCGCAACAAGGCGCAAGTACCCGTGCGGACGGTCAAGGGCCAACTCGAAACCGGGTTTTACCGCCAACACAGTCACGAACTGATTCCATTGACCGATTTCTACATCCAAGATCCCGAAATCGACAAGGCCATCGTCAAGGTCCGCGATTTACTACGGCAATTTGAAATTCCGGCCTACGACGAAATCAACGACAAGGGCGTCATCCGTAACGTGATGGTCCGGCGGGGCTACTACAGCCACGAGATGATGATCGTACTGATCAGTCGGCAACAGAAGCTGCCAAGTCAGGCCCAACTGGTGGAACAGATCCACGCGGCCTTACCGGAAGTGACCAGTATCATCTTAAACGTCAACGCCAAGCGGACCAACGTGATCATGGGCAACGTGACGCGGGTGCTGTACGGCAAGCCAACCATCGAAGATACCTTGATGGGCCTGACGTTTGCCATTTCGTCGCGGTCGTTCTACCAAGTTAACCCGCAACAGACCGAAAAGCTCTACCAGATGGCCATCGACAAGGCCGGCCTGACGGGTAACGAAACGGTCATCGACGCGTACTGTGGGATTGGGACCATTTCCCTGGCTTTAGCCAAGCACGCCAAACAGGTCTACGGGGTGGAAATTGTCCCCGAAGCCATCGAAGACGCGAAGATCAACGCGCAAAAGAACCATTTGACCAACGTGGAATTCGCCGTTAACAAGGCCGAAGACCAGATGGCCCAATGGCAAGAAGCCGGCGTCAAGCCGGACGTCATCGTAGTCGATCCACCGCGTAAGGGACTGGCGCCCAGCCTAATCGACAGTGCGGCGAAGATGGGCCCCAAGAAGGTCGTCTACGTCAGCTGCAACCCGGCTACGCTGGTGCGCGACGTCGCGCACTTCCAGGAATTGGGTTACGCCATCGACGGCGACATCCAGCCGGTCGACCAATTCCCACAAACGCCACACGTGGAAAGCGTCACGGTGCTGGTAAAACAGTAGTTCTGAATATGTTAGTCAAAAAGTAGCTTTCTCGAATGGGAAGGCTACTTTTTTTGACTAATTAACCTAAAAAGTCATTACTTGTAATGACTAAACAATCATGGCATAATCTCAGTGAGGTGAGCAAAATGGAAACCACAAAAGCGCGCAAGCAAGGGAACGCCATCGTGCTAACGGTGCCGAAGTCCTTTAATATCAAGGTGGGAACAGTCGTCAAACCGCGACTCACCAGTGAGGGTATTTTTTATGAGTTTGTGGATGAAGATGACTTTTTTGATTTTGATGAAGAAATTCTCCAGGACTTGGTGGACCAAGGTTATCAAGGTCAGAAATTGATTGAAGAATTTAAGGCGATGAAGAAAAAAATCCCAGCTGCGATGGATAAGTTAATCACGCAAGCGGCGCAGGCTCCGACCTTAACTAAAGCGGAGGCGGCAAAGCAAATTGGCCTATAAAGTTCGGCTTGCTAAGCGAGTGATTAAGTTTTTGAAGAAGCAGAAGGATCAACAATTAAAGAAGAAATGTCTTAATGTGATTTACGATGAAATCGCTAATCACCCGGATAAGGGGCTTGCTAAACGAGGCGATTTGAGTGAGTTCTTCACCCAAGGCTTTCGGTATGCTCAGGTGACCTATCGAATGGCGTATACTATCGATGATGTGGGGGATATCGTCGTTATCTTTTTGGCCGGGTCACATGAAAACTTTTATGAAGAGTTAAAACGGGTATTGGCACGGTAGTTTTTGGGATGTTTTGAGCATAAAACGACTAAATTTATTTTCGTTTCCAAGCTAAAAGCAGCTTTCTCGAACTGAGAAGGCTGCTTTTTTGGTCTACTACCGTTCGTTCATGCCGCGGTAGTACGATTGGTTAAAGGTGTCACGCTTTAAGTGATGGTCGTGTAGTGCCAGGTCCGCGGTGGCGACCCAATTTGGGTTACGTAAGAGGGCGCGCCCCTCTAAAATCAGGTCCGCTTGATGATTCTGTAGGACGTACTCGCACAGACCCGGGTTGTCCAGTAGGCCGACCGTGGAAACGGGGATGTCGACTGCGTGTTTAAGTTTGGTGGCAAATTTGGTTTGGTAGCCGTCGTGAACCGGGAAGTTGGGTTTTAGTGGGAATAATCCCCCGGTCGACGCATCGAGCAAGTCAACGCCATCGGCCTCCAACCATTGGGCAACCCGCTGCCACTCGGAAAGTGAGTTTTGTTGGGTGCTAGTCTGGTAGTCGGTGAGGGATAGTCGCGTCCACAGCGAGCCGGAAAATTCTTCACGGATCGCGGTAACGATTTCATGCAGGAGCCGATACCGGTCGCGTAAGGAGCCGCCATAGGGATCGTGACGTTGGTTGACCACCGGTGAGAGAAATTGATCGATCAGGTAACCGTGGGCACCGTGAATATCAATGACGTCCACCCCCGCCGCAGTCGCGCGCTTGGCGGCCGACCGAAAGTCCGCGACAATGCCGTGAATTTCGGCAATCGTTAAAGCGTGGGGTTGCCGGTAATCGGGGCTATAGCGTTGTTCACTGGGCGCCACTGGGGTCACTGCGTCAACGGCTTTCCGTCCAGCGTGGTTCAGTTGAACACCGACTTTGGTTCCAAGTTGGTGGAGGTCGGTGACCAGGTCACGTAGTTTAGTGGTCTGAGCGTCATTCCAGAGACCGAGATCGTTTTTGGTGATCCGACCGTCAGGGGTTACCGCGGTGGCTTCTAGGATGATGAGGCCAACTTGCCCCATGGCGCGGGTCAGATAGTGGGCGTAGTGGATGGGCGTCAATTCGCCATCTTCTTGGGCCACGGCGTACAGGCACATAGGTGACATGACTACTCGATTTTTAAGTGATAGTTTGGCAAGTTGCACGGGTTCCAGCAATTTTGACATAGCAAGGGTCCTTTCTATGGCGATTATCCTTAGTGTATCACGTAAGCGCTGTCATTTCAGAGACCAATCGACAAAATCATTTGTCTAACGTAAAATCAATGTGTTATCTAAAATTTAATTTCAGCCAACCAATTAAGGAGTGAAGGATAATGGATCAAAAATTTTTAGATGTCATCAAGGATGAAACCCCGGCCACCATCGTGACCATCAACGCACAGCCGGCTAGCGTGGTCAACACGTGGAGCCACTACATCAATGTGCTGGACAATCAGACGTTGCTGATTCCGTCGGCGGGGATGCACTCTATCGAAAATGATTTTCAGACGGACAATCACGTGACCGTCACGATTGGCAGTCATAAGGTCGAAGGGACCCAGGGGCTGGGGTGTGGGTATCACATTCACGGGACGGGGATTTTTGAAACCAGCGGGGCCAACTTTGAGCGGATGAAAGCGCAATTTGACTGGATTCGAGCCGTGTTGGTCGTGACCATTGACGATATTCAACAAAAAATTTAGTAAGTGGTTTCCGTTGAACTGAAAACGGCGAATTAGTAAAATGAAATTGTAAGCTAGTGAAAAACGACCAACCTAGCGTTTTAGAATGCTGATTTGGTGGGATTTGTTTAGTATTCCCCACAGGTGTGGGGCTGTTTTTAGCGAGATTTTTTGGTGTTCTTTACGGATATTAAACATTTTTGGGAGGTTATGGTGATGAGTGATCACGAGGAACGGATGGCGCAACTACGGAAAAAACGTGATCGGGCCATGTACATATTCATTTTCCTGTTAGTGATTTTATTGATTGAAAAACTAACGCTAAGAAATTAAAAATAATAACAGCTGATATCCGATACTTAGGAATTTAAGGACCAGTTTATGGTGGGTGACTATTCAATGGTGAGTAGTCACTTTTTTGTTATTTTGGATTTTAGGTTACAGTTGCGTGTCACCGTTAAGTTCCCTTTAAGGAAACGTCATTAAAATACTACTTCATACAGATAACCGTTTTCACTAACTAGAGACCTGAACCTACATAGGAATTCATCTTATAGCCGGCTACCGCTAACTCAGCGATTAACGGGTCGTTTATTTTCCTATATGAAATCTTAAAGAGATTAAGGATTTGTTACAGCCGGTTTTTCCCGAATTTTCTTTGCTATACTAACCTCGTTCGTTAGAACAAAGGCATTTATATCAAGGAGGATTTTTAGATATGAAATCAAGCTTATCCAAGTCATTATACTTAGGCTTAGCGGCTCTAAGTTTTGGGGCCGTCGCAACGGTGGCTACCACTTCAACCGCTAGTGCCAAATCTTACGCCACCGCGGGCGCGTACCAATCATTAACCACGGCCGCTACTTCCCGGAACGTTGAATCTACCGGGACCAACGCCTTATACACTAAGCCGGGAACGGTCAAAGGTGCCAAGGTTGTGGCTTCCAAGGCCAAGATGGCGACTTTTGCCTCTTCCAAGACCTCAGCGAACTACTTCCGTGCTTACGGGGTGAAGACGACTAACCGGGGTTCCGTTTACTACAAGGTTGTTTCTATGGACGGTAAGTACCGTGGTTACATCTACGGTGGGGCCTCCACTTCAGCCTTCGCCGGTGGGATCAAGTCTGCCACGACCACGACGAGTGCCACGATGCCAACGCAAACCAAGAACTACTACCTGAAGAATACGTCCGCAAATACGATCTGGACGGCGCCTAAGTACACGCAGTACAAGGCCAGCAAGGTAAGTCTTTACAACTCTGCCAAAACCGACAAGTTTACGATCGACCAGGCCGCAACTAAGACGCGTGAAGGTTCTCTGTACTACCACGTCACCGACACTAGTAATTCCGCCATCACCGGCTGGATTTACGCGGGTGGCTTGACCACTACGGCACCTTCCGCAACGGCGACTAGCAGTAACAGCGTGACGGTGAAGTACGTGGACGCTAACTACAGTGCCGTTGGTTCAAGCCAAACTTGGGTCACTTCAACTAGTGATACGACCGAAGGGGCCGCTTTAGGGACCAGTGATTTAACCTCTCTGAACAGCTACATCACGTCTAACGTGCCATCCGGCTACGCGGTGACGGATTCTAGTTTAACTTCCGCTAAATACGGGAGTACGATCCAGGTGAAGGTCGCTAAGGCGGCAACGTCTAAGGTCACTTTCAAGTCCGAAGGGTCTTCCACCACGGATACGGCCACAATCACCGCTGCTAGCTTAGCGGACAAGGCTTTCCCATCCTTGACCACGACGGAACAAGAAGCCTTCACGGGTAACGCCGATGACACCATCGACATCAGTACCGCGTCCGTCTTCACGTCTGGTAAGTTGAATACCTTAACTGGTGCAACCCAAACCGATTCCGACGGGAACAAGACTTACAAGGTCTACACCTTCGATGCTGCTACGACGAAGACCGCTAACAGCGCTACTAAGTACGGTGATGCTGTCACGGCTTACTACACGGTCACTACCAAGACCGGTGATGCGCCAACCACGTCTACGGATACGGGTAACACCAACTACGTAGATTAATCTTCCTCCTCCAAACATGTTAAAAAGCTCATTTTCGGCTAGATTGCGGCCGGAAATGGGCTTTTTCATTGGAAAATAAATTGTAAATTGGCGATTACCTCAGTAAAATATGGGCTAATGGATTAGTTGTAAAAGTTACGACAGGAGGGTCTTTCATGTTAGATGTTCATTTTTTAACCACTGCTGATGGGCCACAGCTCAGCCAATTTTATCAAGTGGTTTGTGCCCAACAAACCCATGATACCTATAGTCCGGATTGGCATTGGGGTGTCTATCCCAACTCGGTGGATCTTGTGAGCATGAGTCATCAGGGTCAGATGATCGGCGGCTTTCAAGACGGACAACTGGTTGCTGCGGGACGCGTGACTCGCGGAGAGCAGGCCGATTATCGTAGTGTTCCATGGACTTTTTCCGTAGCGGATGAGGATGTGGCGATTTTACATCTTTTTGCCGTCCATCCCGATTTTCGGGGGCAGGGAATTTCGTCGGCGATGCTACAGGCGATTTTGCAGACTTTGCGTGATCAGGGTCGCCGGGTCGTTCACCTCGATGTGATGGCGGGAAATGTTCCGGCCGAAAAGCTTTATGTCAAAAATGGCTTCATCTTCACTCAGGAACGGACCCTGCATTATCAAGATGTGGGAGATACGTTGGCACGACTTTTTGAATGTCGACTCTAAAAACTCGTGATTTCTGGAAATGGAAATCACGAGTTTTTTAAAGCTGTTCAGCATTTTCCAACATTTGGGTCATGACCGTAGCTGCGATATCGAGGTCAGCCTGGGTAATTCCATGAGTGACTTGTTGTTGGAATTCTCCAGCTAATGGTAATCCATCATTCAACCGTGTCAAACCTGCGGGGGTGAGAGTGAGCAAGCGTTCTCGTTTGTCGATAGGGCTGGGGGTAACTTTGATGAGTTGCGCAAGCTGTAGTTGAGCAATGATTTTGACTAGGCTGGGGCCCTTAATTCCCAGTAATTCTGCCAAGGCTTTTTGATTGATTTGCTCATGTTTATCAATATAATAAATTGCTGTCCAAGTACTCTTGGTCAGGCCAAAAGGTTGCAGAGCCAAATTGAATTTTTTAGCAAACAGTTTACTGCTCCTGGCAGTCATGCACAGTAAACAGCTATCTAGGTCGAATTGGGTTGTTGTCATATTTAGTCACCTACTTATTAATGCCTCGATTATAGCATTTTTAAGACGTAAATGGATAGTTAGCTAACTATTGACTTTGAACGGTTTGCCCGTATAATGAAGATGTAAGCGCTTATAAAATTCGGTTAAGGAGTGATTTTCGATGAAGAGAACTTATGCCTCGGCCAGAAAAACAAATACGAGTTTGCAGGTGGATACTCACTCGCGAGGAATTCACCATACCTTTGATGAGCCAGCCAATTTGGGTGGCTCCAATGCAGGGATGAACCCGGTTGAGCTGGAACTTTGCTCGCTGGGTGCTTCTCTCCAAGAGACCGCTGCTCGGTTAGCTCCAGCACACCATTTTACTTATCGTCAAATGACCGTGAATCTCGAAGGGGATTTAGATGCGGCCGGTTTCATGGGTGATCCCGAAATTCGAAACGGTTTTCAAGCAATTCGGTTTGGCGTCGTCTTCGATACCGACGCTACTCCAGAAGCCTGTAGGCATTTCATGGACGCTGTGGAAGCCGCGTGCCCGTTGGTAGACATGTTAAAGCTGGGAATTGATGTCGAATTGAACCAAGTTGAAATCGTCTAAAGGAGGAGCTGACCATGACCTTAGAAACTTTTAAAGCAACCGTTACCAGTACTGCAACGCCAAATCTGTACCAAGCTTCTGTTCGCGACTTTATGCTCAGCTTTTCACCAAACTCCACTACAGCGATTTCGCCGCTTGAAGGGATTTTGGCTTCATTGGGGGCTTGTGAGTCCATTGTGATGGCTTCCTTTCATGAACGAGAAAAATTTAGTTATCGTAGCGTGTACTTTACCTTGGAAGGCCAAGAGGAGGATACTGACCGACCTGGGTTGAACCGAATCTTAGTATCGGTCCATTACGATACCGACGAGACGCGGCAGGCCAGTCATGACTTCATGGAGTTCGCTGAGGGGACCTGTCCGGTAATGGACAACCTGACCAATGCCGTGCCAATTACCCGCATGGAAGTAACCACAGAGACATCCAACCAAGAAACCATTAAAAGCTAGAAAATGTGTTAAAAATGCCGTTTGGTCGTCTTGATCAGCGGCATTTTTGATGGGATCAGCTTGGAGGGGGGAGCTTGACTAGAGACTAAAGTCATAACTAAGTTTATAGGAGGTGTAAGTTGTGATGGAAAGCTGAGTTATGTAGAATTAAAAATGTAAGTTAATGAAAAACGGGTGTTTTAGAATCTATGGACGCTGCTACAACGGGATTTGTTTAGTGTATTCCCCACACGTGTGGGGGTGATTCCACGGTGAGAAGCTTTCATTTGGTAATCTGCTGGTATTCCCCACACGTGTGGGGGTGATTCCCATCTCCTCAATGTTTCTATTATACCACAATAGTATTCCCCACACGTGTGGGGGTGATTCCTGTTCGCCGTGACAGTTGCCCCCTAGGCTTTTGTATTCCCCACACGTGTGGGGGTGATTCTGACTTCCCAATTGCGCGGGTTCTCCTCGTCGTGTATTCCCCACACGTGTGGGGGTGATTCCTTGCACCGACTGAGCTTGCGGCTGATTTTATAGTATTCCCCACACGTGTGGGGGTGATTCCTATGAACGAGTTGCCAAGGCATTCAAGGCACTGTATTCCCCACACGTGTGGGGGTGATTCCGACATTGGCCCGTTAATTCAGCGCCTTAACCGGTATTCCCCACACGTGTGGGGGTGATTCTCAGGCGTATTCTATTAGTATCGAGACAAGTAACTATTCCCCACACGTGTGGGGGTGATTCCGTCAACGGCAACTATCTAAACGCCCTCACGATGTATTCCCCACACGTGTGGGGGTGATTCCTATGGGCGGCTGGCGAAGGCCTGGTCTACGAGGTATTCCCCACACGTGTGGGGGTGATTCCAATCCTAAAATGATTACCACTACGAATAATCTGTATTCCCCACACGTGTGGGGGTGATTCTTGTGGTCGGCACGGCTATATCTATAGTTTAATGTATTCCCCACACGTGTGGGGGTGATTCCAAAGATGTCGCCGGGTACATTGTGGCTACAGCGTATTCCCCACACGTGTGGGGGTGATTCTCAAGGAATTAACCGAGCTTAACTTTGAGGGGTGTATTCCCCACACGTGTGGGGGTGATTCTAAGTTTGAAAACGTTTGGAACTTTTCCAAAAAGTATTCCCCACACGTGTGGGGGTGATTCCAGGTTATGGATAATTTTACCCCGGACGAGTTTGTATTCCCCACACGTGTGGGGGTGATTCTGGTAATAAACTGTGGCAAACAGAGGGTGGTGAGTATTCCCCACACGTGTGGGGGTGATTCTACGGCCCTTAGAAGCGAACTGAGCTGGATTAGGTATTCCCCACACGTGTGGGGGTGATTCCTTCAAAAATATCAGCTAATTTGGAAAGTTCATGTATTCCCCACACGTGTGGGGGTGATTCCTGGGTTATCCACTGTGGCTCTTTAGACGTTCAGTATTCCCCACACGTGTGGGGGTGATTCTACACGCATGGACAGAATGGTCGCTAAGGGTAAGTATTCCCCACACGTGTGGGGGTGATTCCATGTAAGACGATGTACAAGCGATGTGGACCGAGTATTCCCCACACGTGTGGGGGTGATTCCTGGGCGGGGTTATCAGCTAATCGTGTTAATGCGTATTCCCCACACGTGTGGGGGTGATTCTCATCGGGAACTAGTGCAAGCTCCCCGGACGGAAGTATTCCCCACACGTGTGGGGGTGATTCTGTTAACATCGTTTGAATCGGTTATTTGCATGTGTATTCCCCACACGTGTGGGGGTGATTCTCAACATTGATTAACGCGTCAAACCATTTCATGGTATTCCCCACACGTGTGGGGGTGATTCCATGTTCGGTGTCCTTTGCAGTTTCACCGGAAAGTATTCCCCACACGTGTGGGGATGATTCTTTTTTCTACATCGAATCGATTGCTCTGCCGGCGTGTTCCCCGTATGTAAAAATGGTCCATTTTAGAGGTTCTGGCACCACTGTTAAAGGTGGTGCCAGAATCTCTTTTTGGTTTGATCAAAACGTAGAAACGTTACGGATGGTTAATCAAAAGCAACCGCAATAAAAAAACTTTTTAAAAAATAAACTAACCCCAATCACTTTTTTACCTGGCAATTGGTGCTGCAAATTTCCCGTTAAGAATCCCGCACCATCAACGCTTATCGTGTGCAGGTAAACCGATAAACGTATGTAAAGAAGCTGTGAATTTATCCACAATTAGGTTCTGATTTGAACAGAATTTCAAGAAAGCGCTTTACAAACGTGCAAAAATTAGGTATATTATTGGTGACAAATGAAAGGGGTTTCATACTAATGACATTAACCACTGAACAACTCGCAAAATACATTGACCACACTAACTTGAAGGCAGACGCTACCGAAGCTTCCATTCGCCAAACCTGCGAAGAAGCCAAGCAATTTAACACCGCTTCCGTTTGTGTCAACTCTTACTGGATTCCGTTCGTTGCTGAGCAATTAAAAGACAGCACGGTGAACCCAATTGCCGTTGTCGGTTTCCCACTAGGGGCCATGGCTACGGAAAGTGAAATCTTCGAAGCCACCACGGCTATCGACCAAGGGGCCGAAGAAATCGACATGGTTTTGAACGTTGGCGAAATGAAGTCGGGTAACTTCGAGGTCGTTGAAGAAGATATCGAAGGCTTGGCTAACGCCGTTCACGCCAAGGGTAAATTGCTCAAGGTTATCTTGGAAACTTGCCTCCTGACTAAGGACGAAATCGTGAAGGCTTGCCAATTAAGTGAAAAGGCTGGCGCCGACTTTGTCAAGACGTCCACTGGGTTCTCTACGGCCGGTGCGAAGTTAGACGACGTGAAGTTGATGCGCGAAACGGTCGGTGACCGCTTAGGCGTTAAGGCTTCCGGTGGGATTCACAGCAAGGAAGAAGCTTTAGCCATGATCGATGCCGGCGCTAGTCGCTTAGGGGTTAGTGCAACGGTTGCAATCTTAACTGGTAAGCCAGCTGCTAAAAAAGCCGGTTACTAAAACATAATTTTCAGAAAGCGGGGCAATCAAGGATGAAATTTAAACGAATTTTTGGATTAGTCATGGACTCTGTTGGAACGGGCGCTGCGCCTGACTCCATTAAGTACGGTGATGAAGGGGCCGACACCATCGGCCACGTCGGCGAACACTTTGCGGGTAAGCTGGCATTGCCTAACTTAGCAAAGATGGGGATTTCTAACCTGCGCGATACGCCAATCGAAGGTGTTCCCGTGGCGGATGACCCCCACGCTTACTACGGCAAGATGCAAGAAATCTCTGCCGGTAAGGATTCCATGGACGGTCACTGGGAAATGATGGGCCTGCCCGTTCGTAAGGCGCTCAGCACGTTCCCGAACGGCTTCCCAGCCGACATCATTGATAAGTTGGAAAAGTTCTCCGGCCGCAAGGTGATTGGAAACCGGCCAGAATCCGGGACCAAGATCATCGCCGAACTCGGGGAACAACAGATGAAGACCGGGGACCTGATCGTTTACACGTCCGGAGATTCCGTTCTCCAGATTGCCGCGCACGAAGAGGTCATTCCGCTGGACGAACTTTACAAGATTTGTGAATACGCCCGCTCATTAGTGAATGGCCCCGAATACTTAGTGGGTCGGATTATCGCCCGGCCTTACGTGGGCCCCGATGCCCAACACTTTACCCGGACGGCTAACCGGCGCGACTTCACGTTGGAACCAACCGACAAAACCGACATGGATCGGTTGCAAGCCGCTGGCGTTCACGTCGTTGGTGTCGGTAAGATCAATGATATCTTCTCCGGCCACGGAATTGACGAAGGCTACCATAACGAAAGCAACATGGACGGGATGGACCACGTCGACCACGTGATGCAAGAAGACTTCACCGGTTTTTGCTTCATTAACTTGGTGGACTTCGATGCGATGTACGGTCACCGGCGGAACCCAGAAGGCTTTGGGAACGCGTTGATGGACTTCGATAAGCGTTTAGGCACCGTGATGGCCAACATGCACGACGATGATTTATTGATGATCACCGCCGATCACGGGAACGACCCAACTTACCGGGGAACCGACCACACCCGTGAATTCGTGCCGTTAGTGGTTTACTCACCAGGCTTCAAGCAGGGTGGCAGCCTCGGCATTCGGTCCCCATTCTCCGACTTTGGGGCCACGGTCTTGGATAACTTTGGTGTTAAGGGTAACAATGAAGGACACAGTTTCTTAGCGGATTTAAAGTAGGTCAACACTAAGGAGGAAACGAATCATGAGTAATCATTTGGAAGCGAAACAGGGCGACATTGCGGACACGGTCTTAATGCCAGGTGACCCGTTACGGGCCAAGTATATTGCGGAAACGTACTTAGACAATCCCGTTTGCTATAACAAAGTCCGGAACGCCTTCGGGTACACCGGGACCTACAAGGGTCACCGGATCTCCGTTCAAGGCACCGGGATGGGGATTCCTTCAATCTCCATTTACGCTCACGAATTGGTCACCGAATACGGTGCCAAGAAACTCTTCCGGGTGGGGACGTCCGGTGGGATGAGCCCCGACGTTCACGTCCGTGACGTGGTCTTAGCCCAAGCAGCCACGACCGATTCTTCCATTATCCACAACATCTTTGGTGGCGGCATCTACTACGCGCCAATCAGTGACTTCGGTCTGTTGGATAACGCCTACCACGCCGCTAAGGAATTGAACATTCCGGTCAAAGTTGGGAACGTCTTAGCCGAAGACCGGTTCTACAACGATGAAATGGACCGCAAAAAGTTGGTCGACTACGGTGTCATCGCGACCGAAATGGAATCCGCTGCGCTCTTCTTGATTGCCGCGAAGTACCACGTTAAGGCGATGTCCGTTCTAACCATTAGTAACCACCTGATTACCGGCGAATCGACGACGCCCGAAGAACGGGAAAAGTCTTTCGATGACATGATTAAAGTCGCCTTAGAAGCTGCCATTCGCTAGATCTATCGGTTAACCGTCATCCAGCGAGATGACCACCCTGAATCACGAAGGAGGCAATACCATGACCGAGACCACGGATCAACGGATCGCCCAAGGGCTAACCGTCGCGAAGCTGTATTATCAAGCGGACCAAAGTCAAAGTCAGATTGCCCAGCAACTTGGTATCTCTCGGCCCACGGTTTCACGGCTCTTACAATTTGCCCGCAAACAAGGCCTGGTCCGCATTCAGATTATTGATCCGGTTCAAGACGTGCAGACGCTCGAACAGGCGTTGACCGACGCCTACCACGTGGAAGTTCACGTGGTCCCGACACAGCTTACGGCAACCAACGAAGTCCTGAATACCGTCGGGCAGTACGCAGCCCGTTACCTCGAGAGCATCGTGGCGGAACACGATGTGATCGGGATTGGTTGGGGGAAAACGATCTACGCTATTGGTCAAAATTTACAACCCGACACCCTGACGGGGGTGGAGGTGATCCAGCTGAAGGGGAGTGTCAGTTACTCCACGGAGCATACTTACGCGTATGAAAGTATTGATGCCTTTGCCAATGCCTTTCACGCCATGCCCCAGTACCTGCCACTACCGGTGATTTTCGACCACCAACAAACTAAGGAATTGGTGGAAGCGGAACGCCATATTCAATACCTCTTACAGCTCGGAGAAAAGGCTAATATCGCAATCTATTCGGCGGGAACCGTCCGCAACACCGCACTGGTATTTCAATTAGGCTACCTCCAAGAAAAGGAGAAGCACTACCTGCAACAGCGCGCGGTGGGGGATATTTTCTCCCGGTACATCGATGAGAATGGTGAAATCGTCGATACCGAGTTGAATCAACGCACCATCGGCATTGAACTGGACAGCTTACGCCACAAGGAGCACTCAATCTTAGTGGCGGCGGGTGATGCCAAAGTTCCCGCGGTTCAAGCGGCCTTGCGGGGCGGGTATTCCAATTGCCTGATTATTGATCAACACGCAGCAGCAACCCTTTTAAAAGTAACGAAGTAAGCGACAGGGGCAGTTCGCCAGCCGACCGGCGGCGACTGCCTTTGCTGATTTCACGAGGAAAATGGACGGCGTCTGGCTTAAAGACGTCAATGACTAGAAATGGAGTGACTGAAGCATGAGAATGGTAGATATTATCGATAAGAAACGTAACGGCGGCGAATTAACCAAAGAAGAAATCCAAACCTTCGTTGATGGGGTCGTTTCCGGTGAAATTCCTGATTATCAAACCAGTGCCTTTCTAATGGCAACCTACTTCAAGGACATGACCGATGCGGAACGTTCCGAATTGACCATGGCCATGATGAAGTCCGGGGACCACTTGGACCTCTCAAGTATCGACGGCATCAAGGCCGACAAGCATTCGACCGGTGGGGTCGGTGATAAGACCAGTATCCCATTGGCTCCAATCGTGGCGGCCTTAGGGATTCCGGTACCCATGATTTCCGGCCGGGGCTTAGGTCATACCGGTGGCACCTTGGATAAATTGGAAGCGATTCCAGGCTACACGGTGGAAATTAGCGAAAAGGACTTCCTCAAGCAAGTTCAAGACGTGAAATGTGCCATCGTCGGTGCGACCGGGAACATTGCCCCGGCCGACAAGAAGATCTACGCCTTACGGGACGTGACCGACACGGTGGACTCCATTCCGTTGATTGCCAGCTCCATTATGAGTAAGAAGATTGCTTCTGGAACCGACGCCTTAGTCATTGACGTGAAGACCGGCTCCGGGGCCTTCATGAAGACCCTAGACGACTCCCGGGAATTAGCGCATGCCTTGGTTGAAATCGGCAAGGGTGTGGGCATGGACTGCATGGCCATCATCTCCGACATGAACCAACCCTTAGGGAACGCCATCGGGAACGCCTTGGAAATTAAAGAATCCATCGATATCTTGAAGGGCAACGGCCCGAAGGATATTACCGACTTAGTCTTGACCTTGGGTGCCCACATGGTGGTCATGGCCAAGAAGGCCGACAACTTGGACGACGCGCGGAAGATGTGTGAACAAACCATCACCGACGGCTCAGCTTTGAAGAAGTTTGGCGACATGGTCGCTGCTCAAGGCGGGGACCGTAACGTGGTCGATCACCCAGAAATCATGCCACAAGCCAAGTTCAAGATTGACTTGCCTGCGCAAAAGGCCGGAGTGGTCAGCAAGGTCGCAGCCGACGAGATGGGGATTGCTTCCATGTTACTCGGTGGTGGTCGGCAAAAGGCTGACGACCAGCTGGATTACGCGGTCGGCATCATGATGAACAAGAAGATCGGTGATCAAGTTAAGGAAGGCGACTCACTGTTGACCATCTACAGTGACCGCGAAGACGTGGACGATATCAAGAAGTTGTTGTACGACAACATCGAAATCAGCGACCACGCCGAACCCGTAACCTTGATCCATGAAACGATTCGGTAGAACTATGTCAAATCCTAGTTTGTAGGATAGGTAGGCTCAGCGCTTCCGGACCAGCCAGCAATGGGCTGGAACGGAGTGGGCACGGCTTCAAGCCTCCCAGACCGAGTCTTGAAGACCGACCTTGGTCTAAGTCGACTCAAAACGTCGGCTAAGACCAACGACACTCCTGAGCTCATTGCTGGCTGGTCCTTCAGCTCACACTAGAATGGATTGTAGTTTTAGTCGATTGTTCAGATTAAGTAGTATAGGGTTTTAAATTGAATAGGCACAAACCAAGAGACGATATCGGGACGAGTGTTCCGACGTCGTCTCTTTTTTCTGGGTTCAGATGCTGACTTTTTCAGACATCCCAGATGTAGTATCAACGTGCTAATGGTTAATCCCAAAATCACCCGATTTTAGGCCCTCGTTTTGCCCGTCAATGCGCTCGGCGCCCGTCAAAAATAAAAGTTGCGTTTTTCGCAAGAAATTTAAGCCAGATTAGTGACAGGACCGTCGCTTTTGGCTAAACTTTAGGTAAACGGGTTATTTGCAGTCAGGGGATGTTACCGCCATGCTGGAAAACTTATTAGCGGTTATTCGAGAAGAAAATTTATCAGAGCAACTTTACCATAGTTTAGTGGGCATTAAATTAACGGAGCACCGGGTCGACCAGCATGGTCACCTTAGCCGCCGTCCCCAACCGCACGCCTGGGCGAACCGAGCGGATCATCCGTACCTGCGTGAAGGCAAACGGCCCAGTCAGGTTACCTTGGTGACGGAACCCAATCCCAATATTGGGGGCATCCTGGATCGGTTAGACACCCTGCAAACGGTGGCGTACCGGTCACTGGAGGGTGACGATCGGATCTGGCCGTTGACCCTGCCACCCAAGATTGAAGCCGCCGAACTGGCCAGTGCCGGGGCGGGACATCAGACCGATTGGCTGACCGGGGTCAAAATCAGTTACAGCTTACCCGATCCCGTGATTCACCGGCTGTACAGTCATTACACGGCTGATTTCGATTCCGTGGTGGCCTTTAAGAATGAACTCTACTTTCGGGTCGCCCAGAACTTCGTGCGGTATCAATGGTTATTGACCTACCTGTTCGGCGCGACACCCATGGCCGAAAAGGGCTTTCTCGATACGTTGCCGGAGTTGCCCCAACGACCGGTGCGCAGCCTACGTTATTGCGGGGCACTCCCCGCGGGGACCCCGGTGACCTACACCTCTTTAGGAGCCCATCTAGGCGCGCTACAACGGTTGATTGCTGCCGGGGCTGCCGTGCCGGCCGGACCCGTGACCTTGAAGGGACAACCCACACCGCAGGACTTCTTGACCGGGGGGATTGGCTACCTGGAATTTAACGGGTTCGACAACACGCCGTTCACCGCTAACGGCGTCAGTCGTCACGCGTTATACTTCTTAAAGACCTTCATGATCTACCTGTTGGTGACGCCCTTACCAACGACTAACCTGGCGGCGGTCCTGACGGCGGCGCGACAACAAAACATTGCCGTGGCGTTGGAACAACCTGATCAACCCACCCAATTTCAGACGGCGGGCGAAGAGATCTTTCAGGCCATGAAGACCATGGCGCAGAAGTTGCACGCGCATACGGAGCAGTGGGGGGCCATCGACGATCTGGGCGAGGTCCTGACGCATCCGGAATTAACGCCGGCCGCTAAGATCATGACGCGAGTCGAACAGCACAGCCTGATGGATTACGGGTTGCGGGTCGCCAACGCCTGGCGCTATCAGCGGCTGAACAGCGTGGCGTTATTACCGGTCTACAAGGATTTGAATTTCCGGTGCCAGCACTTCATCTTAATGGCGATGCAGGCGGGCATTCAGTTCTACCAAGTCAAAGACGAGTTCGGTGCCGACTTGCTGATGTTTACCTATCAGGGGGTCACACAAGTCTTGCAGGAGCGCGACACGCAGACCAAGGATCCGCGTGCGCAGCTGAGAGAATTGTTCCCGGAACTCCCAGAATTTTAAGCTAAAGGAAGTGGCGGCGTGGAGCTACGGCTACTACGATATTTTTGGACGATAGCGGAAGAGGAAAATATTTCGCGCGCCGCGGAGATCCTACACGTGACGCAGCCGACGCTAAGTCGCCAATTAAAAGAATTAGAAACACAACTCGGTACGCCGTTATTCGAACGACAAAGTAAGGGGCTCGTGCTCACCGAGGCGGGGCTCTTTTTGAAGAGTCGGGCCGCCGAAATCTTACAGTTGACCCAGCAAACGGAGCAGGAATTTGCCAACCGTCAACAGCAGCTCTTTAGTGGCCACGTGGCGGTGGGGTGCGTCGAGGCCGATAACTCCGACACGTTGGCGATGATGTTGGAAGATTTCGTGAGCGACTACCCGCAGGTGACCTTTCACATCTTCAGCAGTGCCAGCGACATCATCACCGATCAACTGGACAAGGGCTTGATCGACCTGGCGATTTTACTGGAACCGGTCAACACCGATAAGTACGCGACGTTGACCTTGCCGCGGACTGAAACCTGGGGCCTGTTAGTGGCGGCCGATGCCTTTTTGGCCCAACAGGCCAGTGTGGCGCCCAGTGACCTCGCGGGGATGCCGTTGATGATTTCCAATCGACCGGAAGTACAGCGCTTGTTGACCGATTGGTCGGGGTTGACCCGCGAACAGCTCAATATCGTGGGCACCTATAACCTGAGTTTTAACGTCCTGCCGTTGGTGGCCCATCAGGTAGCTGCGGCGTTGATGATCGCCGGGGCGGTGACCAACCGCCAGCCGGCCGAGACGCGGTTCATTCCGCTCAAACCGGCCATTCAGACTAACTGTGTGTTGGTTTGGCGCAAGGATCGGGTGTTGACGCCGGTCGTGACCGAATTTATTCATTACTTTCAAGACGCGTTCGCGCATTAGGCGACGCGTTTTTTTGTCGAACCGAATTCGATATTGATATGCCTTAAAAGCATTAAAACAATATTAACAAGCATTAGACCTATATCAATTTTGGCCGTACACTAGGTTCTGTTATCAAGGCGCAACGTTGAAGGAGGTTTGCCGATGATCACGTTAATTGAATTTTCATCACCCGGGGAAACCCTGGTTCACGGTCAAACGCCGTTGGTTCGCGTGGGTCATACGGCACAGGTCGCCCGTTTATTGGGTGACCGCCTGAACGTTACGCCGGTAGCCCTGCAACCGCGAGTTGCCTACCCAATCAGTTATCCAGCGGTTTTGCACCGCGCCAAGTTGGAGTTAGCCGACCAAGCCCTACCGGCGATTCAACCACTAGACGCTGTGACCTTACAATCGCCCATCTGGTTTCTGGGTTACCCCATCTGGTTCGGCCACGTGCCGCGCGTAATCGCCACGCTACTTACCCAAACCACCCCGTCCCCGCGAATAATTTATCCGTTTGCGACGCACGAGGGTAGCGGTCTGGGGCAGAGTGTGGCCGACCTACAACGGTTGTGCCCCAGTGCGGTAGTGCAACCCGGTTTACCGATTCGCGGGTCGCGGGTCGCCCGCGCGGCCCCGGCCGTGGACCATTGGCTCCAACAGTATTTAGAAAACAATCCCACAACATTAAAGGAGTAATCTCTATATGACAGTTAAAGATAAAGTTATCGTGATTACCGGCGCGTCTTCCGGTATTGGTGAAGCCAGTGCCAAGCTCTTAGCCCAAAATGGGGCCAAGGTGGTCCTGGGGGCCCGGCGAGCAGACCGACTCCAAGCCATCGTTCAGGCCATTGAAGCGGCAGGGGGCCAAGCAACTTACCACGTGACCGACGTGACCAAGCCGACCGATGTTCAGGCCTTAGTTGACCACGCCAAAACGACCTTTGGCGGCTTAGACGTCATCTTCAACAACGCTGGTATCATGCCGAGTTCACCAATCAGTGCGTTACACATCGACGAATGGAACGCGATGATCGACATTAACTTGAAAGGGGTCCTCAACGGCGTAGCGGCTGTGATGCCGACCTTTACCGCCCAGAAACACGGGCAGATCATTACCACGTCGTCCGTTGCCGGTCTGAAGAGTTTTGCCGGCGCCGGGGTCTACGGGGCCACCAAGTTTGCCGTCCGTAATCTGATGGAAGTCATTCGGATGGAAAGTGCCCAGGAAGGCACCAACATCCGGACCGCTTCACTCTATCCGGCGGCCATTAACACTGAACTGTTGCACACGATTACCGACCAATCGACGGCGACCGGGATGCAACAATTCTACGACGCCGTGGGAATCACGCCGGACGCCGTTGCCCGGGTGGTTAACTTTGCGGTCGACCAACCCGAAGACGTGAACGTCAACGAATTTACGATTTACCCCACCAAACAAGCTTAATTTTAGGAGGAAAACAATCATGGCTAAAAACGAAAACATCAAGAACGGTATTTTTCCAATGGGTCCCAAGAACGACGCGTACGCGAAGTTCTTCACCGGTCAGAGTTACTTACAAGGCTTAGTGAACGACCCGAACGTGAGTGTCGGGGTCGGCAACGTGACCTTTGAACCCGGTTGCCGGAACAACTGGCACATCCACCACGACGGGTTTCAGATCTTACTGGTGACCGGTGGGGAAGGCTGGTACCAAGAAGCCGGCCAACCCGCCCGGCATTTGACGGCCGGTGACGTGGTCGTGACTCACGATGGCGTCAAGCACTGGCACGGGGCTACCAAGGATAGCTGGTTCTCCCACATTGCGATTACCGCGGGGACGCCAGAATGGCTCGAACCGGTTTCCGACGAAGAGTACGCCGCTGTGGAAGGGGATAAGTAAAATGGCCGAAAAACAAACTGCGGGTCGCGATAACCTGGGGGACTTTGCCCCAAAATTCGCCGAACTCAACGATGATGTGTTGTTTGGGGAAGTCTGGTCTCGCGAGGATCAACTGTCCGCCCGCGACCGGAGTCTGATCACGGTGGCTAGCCTGTTAACGCAGGGGGTGCCCCAATTAGAGGCTCACATGAAGATTGCCAAGCAACACGGGGTGACTAAGGACGAAATGGTTGAATTGATCACCCATCTGGCCTTTTACACCGGCTGGCCTAAGGCGTGGTCCGCGTTTGGCCTGGCGAAGGAAATCTACAAGGACTAGCATCGATCTTAAAAACAGCCCCCATCCAGAACCGACAGTTGTTGTCGGTCACCTGGATGGGGGCTATTTTTCGGTCAAGACCATAAGTCCTTCTTGGTTTTGACTGCGGTGGTCAGGTCGTGAATCACCGCGGGAAAGTAGGCTTCTTTCTTGGTAGTCCGCAGGTAGCTGACCCCGTAGTTGATGGGGATGGGAACGTCTAAGAAATTGTAGACCACGTCGGGATTCCCGGTATCGTAGGCCACACTAGGCACGATTCCCAGGCCGGCTCCCGAGGCCGCGTACATGGCACACTCCGCGATGTTGACAACCGGCGTGAGCGTAGCACTGGGCACCCGGTCGCGGATGAGCTGACTGACCTGGACCACGGACCGGACCGGTGGCTCACTGTTCCAAACCCACAGGTGTTGGTGCGCTAGCTGCTCTAAAGTGATCAGTGGTTGGGTGGCTAACGGATGTTGCCGTGGGACGATGACCGAGTAACGGGCCTGAAGCAATGGGGTAAAGGAAATTCGGGAATCGTGGCGGAAAAAATCTTCCTGCATCAACAGGAAGGTCGCTTCTTGCTGCAACAGGAGGTTTAGGCTGTCCGCGTACGCCGCGGGGGAGAAATTGATGAGGTGCACGGGCCGCTGGTGATGGGCCGCGAAGCGTTGAATGAACAGCGGCAGGAAGGCCCGCTCGAAGGGGATGATGGAGTGGGCCACGGTGATTGGGGTCGAGGCCTTCTGAGCGTAAATGTGTTCGATCACTGCGGTGAACTGGGCGTCCAGTTTTTGCACGTGCGTCCAGAGGTACTGGCCCTCGGGTGTTAGGTGTGTTTGGTGGGCCCGAACGGTGAGAATGGGGAATCCCAACTCATCTTCTAAGCGTTTGAGATTTTTAGAAACCGTTGATTGGGCGATGTAGAGCTTGGCGGCGGTTTGCGTGATACTGTGGGTCTGCCCCAGCGAGATGAGGCATTTAAGCTGCATTGAGTTCATTTTCAACATTCCATTTCGTCAACTTGACTTGCCGTTTAGTCTTCATCATACGCCAAGAAATGGCTTAATATCAAGGGTGTAAGCGATAACGGAAAAAGGAGTGGATCGTCATGGAAAATGCAGCATACGACGTCATCGTCGTGGGAGCCGCTAACGCGGGCGGTTTTGCCGCCGGGGCCGCCGCCGAAAAGGGCGCCAAGGTCTTGGTCATCGACAAGAAGGCCAACAGCGAATACCTCTACCGTAACACCATTGCGTCCGTGGACAGCCACGCGCAACAACGGGCCGGCGTTAAGATTGACAAACGTGAACTGGTCGAATTTCTCTCGGCCTTCGCACAGGATAACGTTGACCAACAACTTTTGTGGACTTGGGTGAACCACAGTGGTGAGGCCTTGGATTGGTTGGAAGAAAAGGTCTTAAAGCCCAACGGCGATCACCTTTACGCCACCGGGGACGCCTATTACGAAACCTTGATGAACAAGGCCTTTCCGTCCGGCAACGAGATCACGGCCGACGAAAAGGCCTGGGACTGGGGGTGGGGCAAGTACGTGATTGCCACCGACCAAGCCCTGGGAGTTGAGTTCCAGTACAATACCAAGCTGGAACATCTGCTGACCGACGCTCAGAATCGGGTCATCGGGGTGCAGGTCGAAGATACCGAGACCCACGCAGTCCGGGAGATTACCGCCAAGCAAGGGGTGATTCTGTGTACCGGGGGGTACGGCGCCAATGAGGCGTTGATGCAAAAGTGGGCCCCGACACTCCTGAAAAAGAACACCTACACGCAGAGCCCGCGCGACGACGGGTCCGGTCAAGTGGCCGCCCTTGAAGTCGGTGCGGCGCGTGACCTGGAGCCGGCCAGCATCATTTTCGACAGAGGGGCGGTCCCCGTGGGCACCAACATCGACGACTATTACGTTAAGGACTGGCAGAGTCACCAGTTCGTATTGGGGTCTTACCCGTTACTCAAGGTCAACCTGCGGGGCGAACGGTTCTTTAACGAAAGCGCGCCCTATCAGTTTGCCATGAATTCGTTGATGCACCAACCGGGACACCTGGAAGTTATGGTGTGGAACGCCAAGACCATGGATAACCTCAAGCAATTCCACACGTTGGGCTGCTCGCGGTTGGGGTGGCCGGGAATCTTCAGCACCGATGGCGAAAAGAAGTTGCTACAAGACTACCTTGACAAGGGTTACGTGCAACAGGCCGATAGTATCGCCGAGTTGGCCACCAAGATGCACCTACCGGTCGATCAATTGACCAAAACGGTCGCTCACTATAACGACCTCTGCGACGCGGGGAAGGATACCGACTTTGGCAAGGAAGCCTACCGGTTGTTCCCGGTCGACGAAGGACCGTACTACGCGGTGACCCTGGGTGGTATTTTATTGGCCACCCTAGATGGGTTGCACGTCAATTCGCAGATGCAAGTCCTCGACCAACACGAAGCCCCGATCGCCGGGTTGTATGCCGCTGGTAACTGTGCCGGTGGCTTCTTCTGGGGCGCCTATCCCGACCGGGTGCCCGGATTGACCGCCAGTCATGCGGTGACCTTTGGCCGGTTAGCGGGCCAGTGTGTCGTCGACGCTTAAACTCAGTTAAAAAAAGGCGCAATGCCCGATCTCAGTTACGGATCAGGCGTTGCGCCTTTAGTGTCTATAATAATTAGTCGGTCGTTCGGCGGTGTTTTTGGTGCCAGAAGTAGACCGGCAGTCCCAGCGACGTCAGCACCAGGCCGGTCACGGCTAAGCCCGTTTCGGTGATCAGGGTGGTGACTAGGATAAAAATCCCACCCACTAAGGCAATCAGGGGAATCACGGGGTAACCGGGGACCCGGTACGGCCGGACCATCTCGGGTTCGCGGTGGCGGAGCTTAAAGACGGCCAGAAAAATCAAACAGTTGAAGACCCACATCACGAAGACCAGCATATCGGTCAACAGATCGAAGCTCCCCAAAAACATCATGATCAGGGCAATCCCCAGCTGGACCAGCCCCGCAAAGTAGGGCACATAAGTCCGGCGGGACAACCGGTGAAAGTACGTTGAGAACGGCAGACTGTCTTCTTCGGCCATGGCAAACGGGACCCGCATCCCGGTCATGGTATAGCCGTTGATGGCCCCGTAGACCGAGATCAGGATACCGATGGTGACCAATTTCCCGCCCATTTGACCGAATAGTCGCATGGCGGCGTCGGCGGCCGAGTTCTGGTTACCGGCAATCAGGTCGATCGGGAGGGTACGCAGAACCACTAAGTTAACGAGGGTGTAGACGACGGTAATCGCCGCTAATCCTAAGACGATGGCGCGGGGCAGGTCGCGTTCGGGTTTCTTCATTTCCCCGGCGATGTTACCGATGTTGATCCACCCGTCGTAAGCGAACATCGTCGCCAGTAAGCTCGACGCAAAGGCTTGCCCCCAGTTGAGGTGATCCCCGGTCGCGATGGGCCACAGGGGGATCGGCGTGTTGGCCGGCGCCATTAAGCCGAAAATCACGATGATGGCGATGGGGATTAATTTGAACACCAACGCCACGGATTGTAACCGGCCCGCGGCCCTGGCTCCCAGGAAGTTGATGGCGGTAATGCTCCCCCCACAAAGAATGGCGATGGGGAGTTGCCAGCCAGTGGCCAGGTGGAACAGGGCGATGAACTGCGTCCCAAACACGATGGATAACGCGGCGATGTTGGCGGGGTAGTAGACCAGAATTTGGGCCCAGCCCATCAAAAAGCCCACGGGCTTGCCGTAGGCGTATTCCAGGTAGCGCATGGCCCCACCGGTCTTGGGGATGGCCGCGGCTAATTCGGCACTGGTCAAACCGGCGCAGATGGTTAGCAGCCCGCCGAGGACCCAGGCCAGCAACGTCATGTTGGCGGAATGGTTGGCCGCCACCACGCTAGCAGTCTTGAAGAAGACCCCACCCCCGATGACCGTGCCCATCACGGTCGCCAGGGCGGTAAACGTTCCAATTTCGCGGCGTAGCGCCTTTGCCAAAATACGATGCCTCTTTTCTCTAAAATGACTGATTTAACCATTATAGCACGGAATTTCGACCGTTGGCTCCCGAAATCATCAACGGGTGCAATGTAACCGGATACAAACCAGTTGTGATAATGGGGACTGACCTTGCGGGGCCGTGGCTCGGAGGAAAGCCACCTCCGGACCAGTCGGTAACGAGTTTTAGACGACTTAAAAAGGACGCGGCCGGGGAGCCGCGTCCTGAAATATGGGTTAAGTTGGGAGGTCGACTAGTGAACGACCAAGCTCAGTAGTAGGACAATCACGATCCCGACCACCGAGATGACCGTTTCTAGCACGGTCCAGATGCTCAGCGTTTGTTTGACCGATAAATCGAAGTATTCCTTGAACATCCAGAACCCGGCATCGTTCACGTGCGAGGCCGCTAAGGACCCCGCTCCGATGGCCAGGACCATCAGTGCTGGTGCGACACCGGCTTGGGCCATCAACGGCGCCACGATACCGGCGGCGGTCAGGGCAGCCACGGTCGCAGACCCTAAGGCCACCCGGAGCACCACGGCCACTAACCAACCTAATAGGAGGGGTGACATGTTGGAGTTAACGAAGATTTTGGCCACTTCTTGGCCGACCCCACCGTCAATTAAGACCTGTTTGAAGGCCCCACCACCCCCGATGACCAGGAGCAGCATCGCGATGGATTTGACGGCATCTTCCAGGGTTTGCATGATGTCGGCCGTTTTCCGGTTACGCCGCCAGCCCATGGTGAACATGGCCACTAACAGTGAGATCAGCATAGCCATGGCGGGATCCCCAATCAGGGCCACAATCTGGTCGAGCATGGTGGCGTTCTTGGTCGGGGTCGCGCCGCCGTTAACGGTCATCTTGTAGATGGTGGTAATCGCCATTAAGATGACGGGGAAGAGCGACGTTAGGACGGACAGGCCGAAGCTGGGAGCGTCTTCCGGCTTAATGGTTTTGACCTCACCTAGTGAAGAGAGGTTCCCTTTACGCTCAAAAGCACTCGGGGCAAACTTGCGGGCAAGCTTGGTGAAAACTGGCCCGGCAATGATCGCCGCCGGAATCGCGACGATTAACCCCAGTAACAGTATTTCCCCGTCGTTGGCCTTTAAGACCGCGGCAATGGCGACCGGGGCCGGGTGTGGTGGTAAGAACCCGTGGGTCACGGATAGGGCGGCGGCCATCGGAATCCCTAAGTAGAGAATTGGAACGTTGGCTTCCAGTGCAATGGCGAAGACGATCGGAATCAATAACACCAACCCGACTTCGAAGAAGAGGGCGATCCCGATGATAAAGGACGCAAGCATAATGGCCACTTGGAGCCGTTGTTTACCGAATTTGTCAATTAAGGTCGTGGCAATCACGTTAGCCCCACCGGCGTCGGCCACTAAGCGACCCAGCATGGCACCGAACCCGAAGACCAGGGAGAGTTCTCCCAATTGGCTTCCAATCCCGGCTTCAATGGTGACCATGATCTTGGTCAGGTTCATGCCCAGCAGTAGCGCGGTCAGGACGGACGTCATAATCAGTGAGACGAACGTGTTGATCTTGAAACGAATAATGAGGACTAATAGAAAGATGACCCCAATTACAAGTGCAATTAATTCCATAAGAAGTAAGCCCTTTCATCTTAGATATTTTAAAAAGCTAGCACCCCTATACTAGCTTTCCGTTGAGCAGTTCATATTATACTTGATGGCACACAATTTGTATATTAAAGAACCTTCTTAACTTTCACAAAAGTAGCAGTTAAGAAGGTTCTTTTCAGAAACTATTGAGATTGGGTTATTTCTTTTGCGTGGTTTGTTGCGGGTGTTTCCGTTGGAATTCGGCAATGTTCTTGTATTCGGATTGTAATTGCCGACTTAACCGGATGTAAATTGGCACTAAGGTCCGGTAAGCTTCGAACGTGTCCGGGTTCGGGTGGTGGACGTTAGCCACCCCGATAAAGTTCTTGACCTGAGCCAAGTCGTCGATCAACCCTAACGAGTACATCCCCAACGTTGCGGCCCCTAAGGCCGTACCTTCGGGACTTTCGGGAATCGTCACGTCTTGTTCGAAGATGTCAGCTAACATTTGGCGCCAAAGCGCGGAGCGGGCGAACCCACCAGTTGCTTGGATGCTGGATGGCTTGCCGACCACTTCTTCTAAGGCCAACATCACGGTGTAAAGGTTGTAGACGATTCCTTCCAACGCAGCGCGGACCATGTGGGCCCGGGAGTGCGTCCGCGTCAGGCCAAAGAAGGAGCCCCGAGCGTTGGCGTCCCAGATAGGCGCCCGTTCGCCACCCAAGAAGGGGTGGAAGATCAAGCCGTCGGAACCGGCTGGAATCTTGGACGCGATTTCGGTCAGCAGGTCGTAAGAGTCGACCTTCATTTGTTCGGCCGTAATCTTTTCGGGGGCGAAGAGTTGATCCCGGACCCAACGGAAGACGATCCCCCCGTTGTTGACCGGTCCACCGACGACCCAACGGCCTTCGGAAAGGTAGTAACAGAAGACCCGGCCCTTAGGGTCAATCTTCGGCTTGTCGGTCACGACCCGCACGGCACCGGACGTTCCGATGGTGACGGCCACGACACCGGGATCGATGGCGTCGACCCCGAGGTTAGCCAACGGACCGTCGGAAGCACCCATGACAAACGGCGTGTTGGGATCCATCCCGATGACGCCGGCGTAGTCGGCCTTCATGCCGGAGATTTGATCCGTGGTGTCGACTAACTTAGGCAGTTGGTCGCGCGTAATGCCGGCCACCTGTAAGGCTTGGTCGTCCCAGTCCATCTTGAAGATGTTGAATAGCCCCGTGGCGTTAGCGATGGAGTAATCTTCTTGTAAGACGCCGAACAGCTTGTAGATCACGTATTCCTTGATGCCGACGAACCACCGTGCCTGTTTGAACAGATCGGGTTGTTCGTTTCGCAACCAAATTAACTTGCTGAGTGGCGTCATGGGATGAATTGGCGTCCCCGTCTTTTCGTATAGTTGTTTCCCCACACCGTTTTCTTTGAGTTCATCGGCGTATTGAACGGCCCGGTTGTCGGCCCAGGTGATGGCCCGCGTCAACGGTTGGTGGTTTTCATCCAATAAAATCAAACTGTGCATGGCAGCGGAGAAGGAAACCCCGTGCAGGGTGCCGTTCTTTAAGTCCGCCTTGCGCATGACCGTGGTGAGGCCGTCGATAATTGCGGAGAAGATTTCTTCTGGGTCTTCTTCCGCCATATCGGGAACATCTTGATAGAGGGGATACAGGTTATTGGAATAGCCTTGCATCTTACCATCGGTGTCATATAGTACCGTCTTAACACTGGTCGTTCCAATGTCGACGCCAATCATGTAGTCCATAAAACTCTTCCTTTCGTGGTAACTCGTTGAAGTCACAAGCGTTGTTACTTTAGTTAATGTTTGCGCCGAGTGAAAAATCACCGGCCCGCCGTCGAAAACCCGGGAAACACCAGCAAGAAAACGTTATCATGGATAGCGTACTGGGTCGCTTAGCGAAAAGCAAGCGTTATCCCTTCGTTTAACCTGGCTTAAGTGCCATTTTAGACAAAGAGGCCCCCGAAGGCAACGCTGTTTATTATATGTAAAAAAGTTTCACTTTTCAAGTAGGATGTTGTAAAATATTTACAAAAAGATTTTTAAACGAAGAAGGGTGATGGTGGTTATCGCACGTTCAGCATTGGGTAAGCTTCGCGGTAAGTATGACAGCTTGTCTACCACAGAAAAAAGGATTGCACAGCTGGCGCTCAACAGTCCGTCGACGGTCAGTGAGATGACCATCCGGGAACTGGCGAGTGCGGCGGGCGCGTCGACCGCGTCAATCTCGCGGTTCGTCAAACGATTGGGGTACGCCAACTACCGGGAATTTACCATGGAGCTGGCGCACGTGGTCGTAGTCGACGCCCAGGAAGGCGCTAAACTATTCAAGGAATTGGGTGAAGGGGACTCGTTGGGCGTGATTGCCAACAAGGTTTTTCACTCATCCATGGCTTCCTTAGAAGCTACCAACGATGCGTTGAGTGAAAACGACATCGCCCGGGCGGTGCTTAAGTTGATCAACGCCGGGACCGTCAACTTCTTCGGCCTGGGCGGGTCATCGATCGCCGCTTTGGACGGCTACCATAAGTTCGTGCGGACCTCGTTGAACGTGGCCTACCACCCCGACTACGATATTCAGCTGATGCAGGCGGCTAAGTTGACCGCTGACGATTGTGCCGTGGTGATCTCACACTCCGGCAAAAACTACGAAACCATTCAAATCGTCAAGGAATTAAAGGCTAACCACGTGCCCATCATCGGAATCACCAGCTACAGTGGGTCACCATTAGCCCGAGCGGCCACGGTAACCTTGTTGTCGTTGACCGACGAGATCAAGTACCGTTCCGAGGGGATGTATTCGTTGATTTCGCAAATTGCCATCCTGGATAGCCTGTTTATGATGACGGTTCTGCGCAGCTCATCTCGAACGCAACCCGTCCTGATGCACGTTCGGGACGTGATTGAACGAACCCGTGAAGAACCTTAAGGTTGTCATGGTATAATAGTCCAAAAGCGTGACGCGAGGATCGGTGACAACGGTGAAACGACAGGATTATCAACCAATTTATGAAAAACGCCGCCGACGTCAGCGACGTTGGCGCCGGCTGGGTGCCTTGGTCCTAACCTTAGTGGTCGTGGGCCTGGGCATCTGGGGCTGGCGCACCTGGCAGAGTTACCAGCAGGCCCGCCTGGCACGTTACCCGATTCACGGGGTGACCATCAACCAGGATAGCGGGTATCTGGATTTTCAACAATTGGCGAAAAACAATCAGTTTGTGTACATCCAGGCGACTTCCGGGGCGACTTATAGCGATAATGATTTTAGCAATAATTATTCGCGGGCCCAGGGCGCCGAGATTAAGGTCGGGGTCGTGCACACGTTTAGTTTTTCCACGTCGGCTTCACGACAGTTACACCACTTCAATCAGACGGTTGGCCGGCAGACCGGGACGTTACCGATCATGGTCGCGGTTAGTTACTACGATCAGTACAACAGCAGTAACCAAGATATGGCGGCGCAGGGACAGAAGTTAAAGAAAATCGTCACCGCGTTAGAAACGACTTACCAGCAAGGCGTAGTCATCTACGCCAACAAGACGGTCCTGACGCAGTTTGTCCGACCGGTCTTGCCAAATCAAGACGAATGGATGGCTGACGGGCACCTGGGCCACTATGACTCGCCGGTGCAATTAATCGAGTACAACGCGAGTGGTAAGCTCAGTCAAAACGGCCAGTCGCAGGCGGTCGGTTTCACGGTCTTTAACGGGACGCAGCGCCAATGGACGAAGTTTAGTCAGCAAAATTAAGGAACAGGTCACGTGTCCGGAACGAAAGCTCCGGACACGTTTTTTGTCCCGGTAATTTTCACCGGACGGTCGCCGATTAACCGGCGCTAAACCAAAAAGCCCGGAAGTTAAGTTCCGGGCTTGCGCTGGTTTAGTTGGTTGAAGTTGGCCCGTCGGCGGGATGAACTGTGTAGGTACAATCATCGGCTTCATCAAAAAATGAAATGGGCTGTTGTTCGTTGGCGTGAATCACCAGGTGATACCCAAACTTGTCTTGGAACGTCAGCTGATGGTCGTTTAGTTCTTGAACCCGAACCTCCAGCGAACGCCCATCGATGTGGACATCCAAATTCGGGCTGATCTCTAACCGGTGGTGCCGTTGATTGTGCGGATCCACGAACTGCCAGGTTCCCGCGTAGAAGAGCGGGGAGTCGTGACTCGACTGGCCCTGTTGTTTTTTACGCAACGAAAAGCCGCCGGTCAGCCCGGCTAGTAGTGAAATTCCAAACAACGCCAGTTCTCGACCTTTCACCGATAATCCCTCCTTTGACTTTATTAGCTGTCTTCAATATAACATTTTTTAAGAAAGAAGCCACGCAAAACCCCGCCAACTCCTGAGCATTTTTAGAAAAATATAAGGTGGTTGCTATGCCTATTCGGCGGGGACTGTTAGAATAAGGGGTAACAACTGATACGTGGTGTTCGGCCAGCTCATCAGCGCGAAGTGACCCTAGTTGTTAGACCCGGAATTGCCCGAACCTACCGCGTAACTTATGCATTGGAGGAATGACTCATGATTCGGATTGGAACAGTGGGGACGCATTGGATTACCCAGCAACTCGTCGAGGCCTTGGCCTTATCGCAACAGTACGAGTTAGCGGCGGTTTATTCCCGGCACGACCAAACGGCGCAAGCCTTTGCGGCGAAGAATCACGCCCAAGCGAGCTACACGGACTATGCCACGATGTTAAACGATGCCAACCTGGACGTGGTGTATTTGGCCTCGCCCAACAGTCTACACTTTCAACAGGCCTTGGCCGCGATTCGGCACGACATTTCGGTCATTGTCGAGAAACCGGCCGTTAGCAATCAGGGGGAAATGACGGCCTTGATGGCCGAACTGGCCAAGCACCCCCACGTGCGGTTATTAGAGGCCGCGCGAAACGTGCACACACCGAACTTCCACGCCCTAGAAAAGGCCGTGGCGGCGTTACCGACGGTGCAGGGCGCAACGTTGACTTATATGAAATATTCCTCGCGTTACGACAACGTGTTGGCGGGCGAGCGGCCCAACGTCTTCACCAAGGAATTTTCCGGTGGGGCGCTTCAAGACTTAGGCGTTTATCCCATCTATCTGGCCGTGGCATTGTTCGGCCAGCCGGCCAACGTGGCCTACTTCCCAACACTGGTCGCGACCGGTGCCGACGGGAAGGGGATTGCCATCTTGCGGTACGGGGACTTTGACGTGACGGTCAACTTTGGAAAGACCAGTAACGCCTACGCCTGGTCCGAAATCTACGGCTTGAAGGAAACGTTAGCCCTGGATAGTGCCGGCGAACTGACCCAGGTTAAAGCCTACGCCGCGGACGGTACCGCCGCAGACCTGACCCAACCCGATTTACCGAACCCGATGTTACCCGAAGTGACCGACTTTGCGCGCCTTTTACAGGATCCGGATGATGCGCAGAACGCCGCCGACTACCGCCGGTGGTTGCGGTGGAGTCAGCAGGTCAACCAGGTGCTGTACGATTTACGGGTCTCGGCCAACTTATATTTCCCAGCAGACGAAAACTAGTAAAGAAGAGGACCAATTATGTTAGAACAGTACCAAGCGCACTTTCGCACTTTAGGCTATGATGCTCCGACCGCAATCCAAGCGGCCGTTTACGGCCCCATGACCAGCGACCAGAACGTGTTGGGGTTAGCCCCGACCGGTTCCGGGAAGACCGTGGCCTTTACCTTACCGGCCTTAGCCAACCTGTTAGCGGGCGACGGCATTCAACTGATCGTGTTGGAACCGTCCCAGGAACTGGCGATTCAGACCAGCCGCGTGATGCGCGACTGGGCCAAGCTCCTTGATTTGAAGGTGGCTGCGTTGACCGGGGGTGCCAACGTTAAACGCCAAACGGAACGTTTGAAGAAACGACCCGAGGTCATCGTGGGAACGCCCGGTCGAATTTTAAATCTGATTCAAGACCACAAGCTAAAAATGCATTTAATTTCCCACATTATCGTGGATGAAGCCGATGACCTTTTGACCGGGGACACGTTGGAAACGGTCCGGGCGGTGGCCCAAGCCGCCCCCGCCGACAGTCAATTAAGCTTCTTCTCGGCGACGGATACGGCCATTTTAAGTGATCTCCCCAAGTGGTTCGGTCAAGAAGTCACCCGCATTGACGTGCGCCAACAGGACCAGACACAAGGCGTCGTCCGTCACGGCCTGTTACAGATCGGGATGGGGAAGCGCGACCAGATGTTGAAGCGCTTGTTAGCCCAGCCCAATTTCCGGGCCTTGGTCTTCTTTAAGCAGACCAACACCTTGAAGCACACGGCCACTAAGTTTTACCACGACCACGTGTCCGCCACCAGTCTGACCAGCGACTTGCGGCAGGTCCAACGGGAGAAGGCCTTACAGGACTTCCGGCAGGGCCGGATTCGCCTGTTACTGACCACGGACGTGGCCGCCCGGGGCCTCGACATCGCCAAGTTGCCGGCCGTGATCAACTATGATCTCCCCAGTACGGTCAACGAATACGTACACCGGGCGGGGCGGACCGGTCGGATGGGCGAACCCGGTCAGGTTATTAGCCTAGGGGACGACCACGATTTACGTGACCTGAAGAAGTTGTTGCGCGACACGGATTACCAACTCGTGCCGGTTTATTTCCAGGGTAAGCAATTAACCACGGAACGGCCGACCGCGACGAGTACGACCCCCGCCGTTCGAGCGGAGGGTCATCCGGCGCCGCGTCCGGCCGGAACGGTGGCGACCCAACCGGCGCACGAACACCTGACCCCGGCCGTCAAGGCGGGCAAGCAAGTTCCGGCTACGACGACTAAGGCGGGGGTGCCGACCGTGACGGCAGCACCCGTGTCGAAGAAGTCCAAACAAAAACACAAGAACCGGCATAACAAAAACAAGGGTATGCGGAAGAAGTGGCGTGATCGCGACGCCCAACACGACCAGGCCTAAAGTTTGCTTTACAATTCACGCAATCCGTGTCAGAATTAATTCACGGGTTGTGATTTTGGCCCTATAGCACAACTGGATAGGGCACTCGCCTCCTAAGCGAATGATCCCGGTTCGAGTCCGGGTGGGGCCAGTCAATTTAGAAGCTTCCTAACCGACGTGGGTTGGTAGGGGGCTTTTTTAGATTAAGGGAGGAATAACTCATGGCAACAGCTAGCGCGCTGAAAAGCGCCAGTCAGATTTTTGCGTCCAACGCGATTCATCAGGAGGCCAGTTTTTTAAACTCGACCTGGGCCTACGCCGACGATGCCAGTTTAGTGGCCCCGTTGGCCCAACTCGCTACGGAGTTTCCGGGGACCAACGTTTACACATTTGCAATTCGGGATTTCGACCGGTTAACGCAGGCGTACTTGAAGCAACTCTACAAGGAAACCAGTGCCGGGGCCGTGGGAGCCGCCGAATTTGTGGCGACCCACACCGTGATGATCGTGACGGGGAACCGCAACGGTCGCAACCGGCCCATCATTAATATTTTATTTCAGTAACTGGATGTCTCCCCCGTTATCGTTGGATGCGGGGGCTTTTTTATCCCGATTCATAGAAAAATTCAAAAAAACCATTTGACAAGTCTATCAAAGACTCGTAAACTCAGTGTCATTAAGTAAACATTAATTTTCTAAGGAGATTTTAATTATGCGAACCTGGCCCCGACAAAAACAAAATCGATTTTATTATTACTGGTTTCTGCAGTAGTGTCGGCACCTGGTGCGGGCACTACGTCCGCATCGATGGTGACCAGTAATTTTCGTATAATTAAGTTCTTACGGAAAAGTCATATCGGTGTTTTACCAATCACTGTGTGACTTTTCTCGTGGCGGAGACCCACCGTTTATTAACGGTACCGGTCCACCGTTACCGAAGCGTCCACAGTTTAGTCTGTGGGCGCTTTTTTGTCCCTCAAGGAGATGGCAATGATGCAAAAAAGGGAATTTGATGAGACCGACCAATTAGCAATTAATAATTTACGGGTGTTGAGTATCGATATGATCGAACGGGCTCAGTCGGGACATCCCGGGTTACCGTTGGGCACGGCCCCGTTACTGTGGGTGTTATGGAGCCGACATCTACGGCTTGATCCGCGCCACCCGCAGTGGGTTAACCGCGACCGTTTCGTCCTTTCCGCCGGTCACGGGTCCGCTATTCTGTATAGCCTGTTACACCTGAGTGGCTTTGACCTCAGCATGACCGATCTCAAGCAGTTTCGCCAGTTCGGTAGCCGCACGCCGGGACATCCCGAATACGGCAAGGTGCCCGGCGTGGACGCCACGACCGGACCACTGGGGCAAGGCTTAGGGATGGCCGCGGGGATGGCTCTCGCCGAGCGGCACCTCGCATCCCAGTACGGGGCGACCGTCAGTGACCACTTTACGTACTGTCTGGTGGGTGATGGTGATCTGATGGAGGGGGTCTCCCACGAAGTCGCCAGTTTTGCCGGTCACCAACGGTTAAATAAATTGATTGTTTTATACGACGACAACGCCGTTTCGCTCGACGGCCCCACTAGTCGTTCGACGACGACCGACGTCCCCCAGCGCTTCCGGAGCTACGGCTGGGACGTTCAGGTGGTGACCAACGGGGCGGACCTAGTGGCCATCGATGCCGCGGTGATCCGTGCGCAGCAGAGTGACCGGCCGTCGTTAATTGACGTGAAGACCGTCATTGGCTTTGGAGCCCCCGGGGCGGGGACCAATCAGGTGCACGGCAAACCCCTGGGGGCAGCGGGCCGCCAGCAACTCTGTAAGGTGCTGCACTGGACAGCACCGGCCTTTACCGTTTTGCCGGCGGTAGCCGAGCGGGCTCGGCAGGCCATCACGTTGCGGGGGCACCGGGCTTATCACCGTTGGCGAACCCGGCTCACGACCTTAACGCCCCAGCAACGGCGCCAATTCGCTCGCGTCTTAGCGGGCGAGTTACCGGCTACCCTGGGGGCTAATCTCCCCAGCTACGACCAGGGCGCCGCGGCGTCACGGCAAACTAGCCATGCCGTCATCCAGCAATTAGCCGCGCAATTACCCGAACTAGTGGGGGGCTCCGCGGATCTGGCGAGTTCTAACCGTACCACGCTGGCGTCCGACCAGTTGATGACGCCCCAAGCCCCCGATCAACGCAACCTGGCTTTTGGGGTCCGGGAGTTTGGAGAGGGGACGTTGCTGAACGGCTTAGCCTTGCACGGGGGCTTACGGGTTTTCGGGAGTACCTTCCTGGTGTTCTCCGATTACCTGCGGGGAGCCATTCGCTTGGCGGCCTTACAGCACCTTCCCGTGACCTACGTCTTCACCCACGATTCGTTAGCGGTGGGGGAAGACGGTCCGACCCATCAGCCCATCGAACAGCTCATGAGTTTACGGGCGATTCCCAACGTGACGGTGATTCGGCCGGCCGACCCCAACGAGACCGTTGCGGCGTGGTGGCAGGCCATTAACGCCACGGATCACCCCACGGTGTTGGTGCTGACCCGCCAGGCCTTGGCCGTTTTACCACATACCCAGCAATTGGCCTTGACCGGTGTAGCCCGTGGGGGGTACGTCCTATCCCCGCAACGGGGGCGGCAGCCCGGTGGCATTTTGATGGCTAGCGGGTCGGAGGTCACGCTAGCCTTGCAGGCCCAACAACGGTTAGCCGCCCTGGGGCACGACGTGAGCGTCGTGTCACTGCCGTCACTGGATCAGTTTCACCAACAGTCGAAGGCGTACCAAGACCAGGTCTTACCCCCGCAGGTGCGTCGGCGCGTGGCCATTGAACTTGGAACCACGCAGGGCTGGGAGCGCTACGTCGGACTGGACGGCGCCGTCGTGGGCATCGATCATTTCGGGGCCAGTGGCGCCGCGGTTGACGTTTTGACCGCCAACGGCTTTACGGTGGACCACCTCGTGACGGCCTACTTGCGTACGGGAAGGGTCACCCCTTTACAACTAAACGTCATTTAAACGAACTTACGAGAGGATGATTTGATGATTAACGGCAAAACACAATTATTTGGCTTCATCGCGCATCCGGCGCACCACAGTCGGTCGCCACGTATGCATAACTTAAGCTTTCAACATTGGGGCATCAATGCCCGGTACTTAGCCTTTGACGTCGCGCCCGGTAATCTACCCGCCGCAATCGCCGGTATTCGGAGCATGGGAATCGCGGGGGTCAACTTATCGATGCCGTTCAAACAGACCGTGGTGCCGTTACTCGACGACTTAACGCCCCGGGCCCAACGGATCAACGCTGTCAACACGATCAAAAACGATCACGGCCGCTTGATTGGCGACAGTACCGATGGTGCCGGGTTGTTTCAAAACCTCCAGTCCCGGGGCTTAAACCTGCGGGGCAAACGGGTCGTGATTCTGGGTGCCGGCGGGGCGGGTAAGGCCATCATCGCCGCGTCACTGGATTACCGGTTGGCCCAAGTCGACGTGTTCAAGCGCCAGACGACCAGCTACCCGGCCGTTGCCACCTGGGTAACGGGGTTAGCCCAAAACACCACCACGCCGTTACGCCTGCACCCGTACGAGGCCGTTCAGACCATGCAAGACCTAGTCGCGCAGGCCGATTTGATCATCAACGCCACCAGCGTGGGGATGACCACGGCCGGGGTCCCGGTCCCCACGAGCGTGTTAGAGCAGTTACATCCCGGCCAGGTCGTTTACGACGTGATCTACCAACCCCTGGAAACCGAGTTTTTGGCTTTGGCTCGGCAAAGGGGCTGTGAAACCCATAACGGTTTAGGCATGTTGATCTGGCAAGGCGCCTTAGCTTTCCAATTCTGGACGGGAAAACCGATGCCGGTCCCCGCCGTTGAGGCCGATCTGTTAGCCAGTCTGACCAACGAGACGCCGGCGACTAACCAACGTCACGCCATGTAATTGAGGAGGAATTTAAATGATTATTATTTTAAAACCGACGACCGCAGCCGCCATGCAAGCGAAATTGATTGCCCAATTTGGGACCACTCACGAGGTCTTTACCCACGCTAACCGCATCGCGATTCAGGGTCTCACCCCCGCAGAACTCCCGGCAGATGTTCGGGCGGCCAGTACCGACCTCTTGACCGACGTGCCGGCAGCCGTGCAAAGTAGTCGGCTGTTACACCCCGAGGACACGATCATTCGGACGCCCCATAGCGTCATTGGTGGCAATCATTTTGTGATGATGGCCGGGCCGTGCTCCGTCGAGAGTGCGGGACACGTCGAACGAATGGCCGAGGTTGCTAAGCAAGGTGGTGCCACCGTGGTCCGCGGGGGGGCCTTCAAGCCACGCACGTCGCCGTACTCTTTCCAGGGATTGGGGGAAGAAGGCCTACGGGATCTCCGAGCCGCGGCCGACCAGAACGGCCTGGACATGATCACCGAAGTCATGGATGACGAACACGTCGCAATGGTTGCGCAATACACCGACATCTTTCAGATTGGGGCTCGTAACATGCAGAACTTCTCGCTGTTAAAGGCCGTGGGACGGACCCGGATTCCGGTCGCCTTGAAACGGGGGATGTCGGCCACGATTGACGACGTGTTGAACGCCGCCGAATACATTGCCGCCGGTGGCAATCACCAGATCATGCTACTGGAACGGGGAATTCGAACGTTTGATAATAAATACACCCGTAACACCTTTGACCTGGGGGCCGTGCCGGTCTTACAGGAGCTGACCCATTACCCGGTCATTGTCGATCCCAGTCACGCGGTCGGCACCTGGGAATTGGTCACGCCGATGGCCATGGCCGGCGTGGCGGCGGGCGCCAGTGGAATGATCGTGGAGATTCACGACGACCCCACCCACGCGTTCTCCGATGGGCCGCAAGCGTTGAAACCCAAGACCTACCTGAAGATGGCCAAACAGGCGTTTCAACTGCACGATTTAGTCCAGAGTTGGGCGTAGGAGGGCGAAGATGACAACGATTCCAGTCACGACCGCGGCGAAAAGTTACGCGGTCAACATCGAAACGGGCCTGTTAGTTCGGGTGGGGACCGAACTGGCTAAAGTTTGGTCACCCCGTCAAGTCGCCATTGTGACCGATACCAACGTGGGACCGCTGTACGCGCAGCAGGTCCGTGAGCGACTGACGGCGGCCGGATTTCGGGTGACCGTCCTGACGGTTCCCGCCGGGGAAAGCAGTAAGAGTTGGGCCCAAGTGATGCGGTTGATCGACGCGTTAAGTGCTGCTCAGTTGACTCGTAGCGATGGCGTCCTTGCGTTGGGGGGCGGGGTCGTGGGGGATTTAGCGGGCTTCGTGGCCGCCATTTACCTGCGGGGCATCGCCTTTGCGCAGGTGCCCACATCGTTGTTGGCCCAGGTCGACAGTTCGGTCGGCGGCAAGACCGCCATTGATTTGCCCACCGGTAAAAACTTGGTCGGGAGCTTCTACCAACCCGACGTGGTGTTGATCGATCCCCAAACGCTGACCACGTTACCGCCACGCATGTTGGTGGAGGGCTACGGGGAGATCCTCAAGTGTGCGGCGCTAGTGGGGAGTGACTTCTGGGCCTTGGTTCAGACGGTCGCCCAACCGGCGGACATTCTCGCGCAGGCCGCCCCGTTGATTCGGCACAGTATCGCCTTTAAGGCGCGGGTGGTGATGGCCGACGAAAAGGAGGGCGGTCAACGTCAACTCTTAAACTTTGGGCACACCATCGGGCACGCCGTCGAGCTTTGGGGGCGGGGCCGTTACATGCACGGGGAGGCCGTTGCTATTGGCCTGGTGCAAGTCGCCCGGCTCTTCGCCGCTCAGGGGCTGATGCCCGCCGAGTTGACGAACCAATTACGGGAACGGCTAATGGCCGTGGGGTTACCGGTTGAATTTCCGGTGGATCTGACGACGACGGACCTCTTGGCGGCCATGCACCACGATAAGAAGATTCACGATCAAGCCCTCACCTGGGTCTACCTAACGGCGATTGGACAGCCCGCGATGCACGCGGTTCCGTTAGCCAACTTAGCTACCTGGATTGCTCCGGTGACGGCTAAATGAAAAACTTGAGTCACCAAAAACCGTTGGGCCCGTGAGCCTAACGGTTTTATTTTAGGGGAGAGCCCCTATTTGTGAATGAATGACGTATAATGGGACTATGTTTTAACCAAACTAACTAAGCCCCTAAAAGGGAAAGCCTCAGTTTAACGAAAGGAGGTCTGTTCAGGTGGGTACGCAATTAAAGCGCTTTATTCGTGGGATTTTTTGGACCGTCTTGGCGGGCTACTTCTGGTACACCAACGCTCAAAACCACGCCGCCGGGATCGTCGGGATCATTCAGGACGTCTTCGTGATTTTGTGTGTGATTGCCGCGCTGTTCTACTACGTCACGCTGGTGGTGGACTTCTTCCAGCTCATGCGGCATCGGTCAAAATAGGAACATCATGAATCGGTGTTAATCACTTAGTGGTTGACCCGGTTTTTCTTTTTGCCAATCAGACAGTCACTAATTGAATCGCATTATTGGTGATGAATTGGTCAAGAGGTGAGCTCAGCAAATCTATGCTTTATATAGGAAGCTTTTAGAATGAACGGCAACGGGACTACGACCAAAACAGCCAACCACGGGGGAAACGTAACAAATGTGTGAGCGCACAAAGCCTAAAGAATGTCGTGCGATGATGGGGTTGTCTCAATAGACCATTAGTTTGTTGCCTTGACCCAGGTGAACAAGGTCCTTAGCAATCGCTTAAGTAAATGATTTCACAAAAAAAGAACGTTCCTTAATCAGGGAACGTTCTTTGAGGTTTGTCAGTTAATGGTCAAAGCGAATGGCGACCCAGGTGCTGGCGAGAATCAACAGCAAGCCGATGCCAAACCCCCACGAGAGGGGTTCGGCCAACCACCACCAACCCAGGAGCGCGCCGGTGACGGGTTGCCACAGGAAGAACAGCCCGGATAGTCGACTTTGGAAGAGGCGTAACCCGAGATTCCAAAGTAAGAAGGCTAGGGCGGTCGACACGGCACCGAGATAGAGCAGACTGCCCCAGACGTGGGGGCTGGTCCACGCTATGTGGGTCAAAATGGGCGCTTGCCACATGACGATTGGCGTCAGGCAGACTACCGCGACCAGCGTTGCCAGCAAGGTGACTTGCAACAACGAGTAACGTTGGTCAATTAGTTGGACCAGCACCGACATCAATGCCCAGGTTAGGCCGGCGAGTAACAGGCACAGGGCTCCGAGAACGACGTGTTGCCCGGTGACTTGCAGGCCCACGATGGCGAGTACACCAGTGGTGGCCAGACCGAGACTCACCCAATCGTGTCGCCGGGGCCGCCGGTGGAGGAGGGGCCAACTAAACAACACCATGGCGGTCGGGGTGGCGGTGGTGATTACCGCGCCTAATTGGGCCGAGGCTAGCCAGGTGCCGGTTTCTTGCAGAACGATGGATAGCGTATCGCCAATGATGCCTGCCAGGATGATCAGCCGTAAGTTAGGCCAATCCCAGTGCCAAGGGGTGTGTTGCCCCCAAGCAGCCAGACCCAAAACAATGGTGGCAATCAGGTAGCGCAGCCAGACCAATTGATATGGGAGAAATTTCTCCGACGATGGTCTTGACGACCACGAACATGCCGCCCCAGATGCAGGCCGCAAAACTTAAACATAACGCACCGAAAATTGATTTTGATTGCATGAAATGACCCTCCGCTAAATTTTTTGAATGACTTAAAAATCAGCGGCGGAAATGTGCCGCTGATTAACCCAGCGTTGGCACATCACATTCGAATAGTGGGGCAAAGAACATGGCGACGACCTCCTTTAGCAATAACTTAGCTGATCTAGTTTAGCACAACAATTAGCGGTGAAGAATTGGTCGCTGTCGATTTTTATTAAAAGTGACGGTTAAGTTAATGACTTAATAAAATATTTTTTCAATAAGCCGAACTTTTTTGAAATCGGTGCCAAGACTGACAGCTCGCACTTTTGTAGTCGGTTGACCAATTATTAATCGGAGGTCAATTTAAAATTGTGGGCGCTTTCTGGAAAATTTCCTAGTATAATAAGGATGGTTATAGAGTCCTGAGGAGGTCGTTACAGATGGATCAGATGGAATCAATGAATCCGAAGAAGTTTAAACGTATTTTAGTGGGGGTCGATGATTCGCCCGACGCCCAACTCGCCTTTCGTTACGCCATGAACCGGGCCAAGTATGATGACGCCGAATTGGTGATCTGTTCGATCATGGAATCCGACAGTATGAACATTTACCAGGCCCTGAGCAAGGATTACGTCCACGGACAACGGGCCGAACTGGTCAAGCACCTGGAGCAGTATCAGAAACTAGCCGAACGGGTCGGGGTTAAGCAGGTTAAGTTAATTATCGGTGAAGGGGATCCCGGTGAAACCATGGTCAAGACGATCATCCCCGAAGTGAAGCCCGATATTCTGGTGATCGGGTCGTTATCCAAGAGCGGCGTCCGGAAATATTTCGGGAGCCAGGCGGCCTACATGGCAAAATATTCTCCGGTTTCTGTAATGATTGTGCGGTAACGTTTTCACGGACTTTTCATAATAAAATTGAAAATTATATTCAGTTAAACGCTTGCATGTCGAAAAAAAGTTTCATACAATGGTTCCTATGCGTAGTGATTGAATTAGCACTTTTATTTAATTCGTCAGAATCGGGCATAGGAAAAGAGAGAAAAACATGCAGTTCGTGATTTTGTTATTGGGTATTTTGCTCTTACTGTTCTTAATCATCAAGGTAAAGCTGAATACTTTCGTTTCACTGATTGCCACTTCGATCTTGGTCGCATTAGGTCTGGGGATGAATCCTGCAGACATTGCCGATTCCATTAAAAACGGGATTGGGAGCTCAATGGGCGAGCTGATTATCGTCTTTGGGTTCGGGGCCATGATTGGACGGCTGGTATCAGACGCTGGGGGATCTTACCGGATCGCCCGGACGTTGATTAACATCTTTGGGAAGAAGCGGTTGCAAGTTGCCATCGTGATTGCGTCCTTTCTGATTGGGATTTCCTTACTGTTCGAAGTTGGGTTAGTCCTGGTCACACCAATCGTGTTCGCCGTGGCGTTGGAAGCTGACGTGCCATTCCTGTACTTAGGGATTTCGATGGCCGCCGCACTGTCCGCCACGCAAGGGTTCTTACCACCACAACCCGCACCAACTGCCGTTGCCACGGCCTTGGGTGCCAACATTGGGGAAGTCCTGTTAATCGGGATTATCGTGGCGATTCCTTGTGTGATCGTCGCGGGGCCACTTTGGACGCGGGTGATTCGGCGGTTTAGTCCCGAATTGTTCGTGGTCAAGAAGTCTTTGCCCGCCTTTGGTGAAGTTAAGGAATTTGACTTGAAAGAAACCCCAGGTTTTGGGATTTCCGTTTTAACTTCTTTATTCCCAGTGATCTTTATGGCACTGGCAACGATTTATCAAATGGCGGTCAACGGCGGTCAAGCGCCGAAGAATCCGCACGGCTTTGATGCCGTCGTGACGATGCTGGGGAATCCCGTCATCGCCATGGTGATTGCGTTACTTTTCGCCATTTGGTCCATGGGCCTACACCGTCAACGGACGATGAAGGAAATCAGTGGCACCATCGAAAGTGCCGTAAAGTCGATTGCCATGTTACTGATGGTCATTGCCGGGGGTTCTGCCTTCAAGCAAGTCCTGATTGATGGTGGGGTCGGGAAGGCCGTGCAACAATTGATGGTCAACTCCTCGTTCTCCCCAATTATCTTGGCTTGGTTTATCACGGTGATCTTACGGATTTCTTTGGGGTCCGCGACGGTTGCCGGGATGACGGCTTCCGGATTGATCATGCCGTTGATGCACTCGTTGGGTGCCGATCCCGTCATGATTGCTTTAGCCATTGGGGCTGGGTCGTTAGCGGCTTCTCACGTGAACGATGCCGGTTTCTGGATGTTCTCCGAATACTTTGACTTAAGTGTCAAGGATACCTTCAAAGTTTGGACGACGTTGGAAACGGTCATCTCCATTGTGGGGGTTATCATGGTCATGATCATGAACGCCATTTTCCATTAATTTAAACGTTAATAAGCGGTCGGCGCTGAACCGACCGCTTTTTTTGTGACCAAGCGACAAAAAACGACGTTACCCTCAGCGGTAACGTCGTTTGGCAATCGTTTATTTTTCTTCCCGGACGATGTATTTCGGCCGGTGCTTGGTTTCCAGATAAATCTTATTAATGTATTGGCCTAAAATGCCCAGGCAGAACAATTGAATTCCGCCAATCAGCAACATGATGACCACGAGTGACGGCCAGCCGGCCACCGAGCCACCCACGGTGAGGGCGCGTACGATGACGAAAATCAGCCCGATGATTGACAGGAAAAACGAGAAACTACCGACCCAGGTGGCCAGACGTAACGGGGCGTTAGAAAAATCGATAATGCCTTCGATGGAGTACGAGAACAACTGCCCCAGACTCCAGTGGGTCTTGCCGGCGGCTCGCGGCTGACTTTCGTAGGTCAGGTAGGTCGTCTTGTAACCGACCCAGCTGAAGATACCCTTAGAGAAGCGGTTGAACTCAGGGAGGTCAAGGACCGTATTGACGAACTGCCGCGTCATTAACCGGTAATCCCGTGCGTTCGGTTCGATGCGGACGTCGGAGATGCGGTTGATGACCCGGTAGAAACTACTCGACAGGAAGGCCCGGAGTTTGCTTTGGCCCCTTCGTTCCTTTTGAATGGTGCCGACACAGTCGTAACCGTCGTTTTCAATTAACGCAAACATTTTAGGTAATAGTTCGGGTGGATCCTGAAGATCGACGTCCATGACGGCCACGAGGTCCCCGGTAGTGGCTTGTAAACCGGCGGCTAAGGCGGATTCTTTCCCAAAGTTACGAGAAAACGACCGGTAATGGACCGTTTCTGGATTAGCCTGATGCAACGTCTTCATTTCCGCTAAGGTGTTATCCGACGACCCATCGTCCACAAAGATGTACTCGGGTGTGACCGTTGGGGTCGGGGTGTTCATTTTGTCGATCACCTTGCTAACGGTTTGGTAAAATAGTGGGATTGTCTCCTCCTCGTTATAGCAAGGAACGACTAGACTTAAAGTTTTCATGTATTAGACATTCCTTTCACTCAACATGCTTAATTTTACAGCAAAGCTTAGGGGATAGCTATTACGTTTCCTTTATGTTTGGGTGTCTTTAAACTTAACTATCATGATTAAATTCCCCGGTCGTTAAGGGGGACAATGGGTAAAGGGGGAACTTAAAGCGGGACAGATGGTGACCTGGTGCCGGAAAGGGTGGGGCATTCAGCACCACCGTTCGCCCGGTTTAAGTCGCTGTGCCGGTGTCATCTGGTTGACACAAACCAGAGATTAGAAAAGCGACTTAATCCGGGAATTGACCCGCTACTGGTCCCGGCCGGTGGGGTTATCTGCTATAATTAGGCATAAGACTTCGGAAAGTAGAGGGAATTTTATGACGAAACCGATTAAAGTAATGACAGTCTTTGGCACCCGACCGGAAGCCATCAAAATGGCACCGATTATTTTAGCGATGCAACAGCGGCCGGCGGCGTTTACACCGATCACCGTGGTCACGGCTCAGCACCGGGAGATGTTGGACCAGGTACTCGAAATTTTTCACATTCAACCAGATTACGATTTAAATATCATGCGGCCCAATCAAACCCTTAGTGGCATCACAACTCGCGTATTGGACCACTTGGATCAGGTTTTGACCGAAGCCCACCCCGACATCGTGTTGGTTCACGGGGATACCACCACGACCTTTGCGGCCAGTGTCAGTGCCTTTTACCACAAGACCTTACTGGGGCACGTGGAGGCCGGGTTACGGACCTGGGATAAGTATTCACCGTATCCCGAAGAGATGAACCGGCAATTGACCGACATCTTAAGCGACCTGTACTTTGCGCCGACCAATCTGTCGCGGCAAAACCTGCTTAAACAGGCCCACCCGGACGATCACATCTACGTGACGGGCAATACCGCCATTGACGCGCTCAAGCAGACCGTCGATGCGAATTACCATCACGCCGTCCTTGAGCAGGTCCAAGATGGACACCGCTTGATTCTACTGACCATGCACCGACGGGAGAATCAGGGACAACCCATGCACGTGGTGTTACGCGCCATCCGGCAGGTGGTCGAAGCTCATCCGGACGTGGAAGTCATCTATCCGGTTCATCTGAGTCCGGCCGTGCAAAAAGTGGCCCACGCCGAATTGGACGGCATGGACCGGATTCATCTGATTGATCCGTTAGACGTGGTGGATTTCCACAACCTCGCGGCCAGAAGCTACTTTATCATGACCGACTCGGGTGGGGTGCAGGAAGAAGCTCCGTCGCTGAATAAGCCGGTATTGGTCTTAAGAGACACGACGGAGCGGCCTGAGGGCGTTACCAGTGGCACCTTGAAGTTGGTCGGCACCGACCCGCAAAAGGTCACCACGGCCATGGAAACGCTCTTAAACGACCCAACGGCCTACCAGGCGATGGCCGAAGCCCAGAATCCTTACGGTGACGGTCACGCCTCGGAACGAATTTTGGCCGCAATTGAAGAAAAAATCAATGGAGGCAAAGCGTAATGGCTGAAACAGCGTATGACCGCGCGGAGATCAAAACGACCGAGCAGTTATCCGAAATTATGCGAGATATTCATCAAGAAGCGGGCAAGCACAACGAACGGTTTGATTATAAGATCTTACGGAACGTGCATTTTGCCAACAAGGTCAAGAACCCGGTCACCCAGGAAATGAACGGTGGGGATTCTTGGCGGGTGATGCAGATTGATAATTTATTGGTGACGTCGTTTGGCGTTATTAACGTTGAAAGCAAGTATTGGCGGGGCATGATCTTTCACGATTTATCCGACGAAATCTTTTCGTCGAGCCTAAACGAATTTTCCGCGGTCAATTTACGACACAAGGAAAAAGACACCACTAAGGCTCTGACCAACCAATTGGACCGGTTCTTCTTGCCGAACCTCTCCGAAGAAAATGAATCGTTGACCCAGGGGTACACGTTAAGCCTGGAACAAGACGGGCGCGAGAAGCGTACGGTCACCCTGCATACCGGGATCGGCAACCCAGCGACGCAGGCCGAACTCTCATCTAAGTTACTGGTACGCTACATCAATAGTGAAATTACCATGCATAAGCAACTCGAAAATAAGAGCGATCGGATCATCGATTTCGTGAAACCTTTGGTCTATTACAACTACTACGACCGCTACGAGCACAGTAACTCGCTGGTGGTCGGCAACAAGACGAAGTTGAACCCCCACGACGCTTATAATTGCACGGCGGTGGCCAACTATCACGACCTGGCGACCTTTATTGAAACTTTCCGCCAGGCCAAGCGGGTGCGCTTTAGTCGCCGGACGCTAGAAAAAATGATTGGGACCCTGAAGTTTGCCGAGGATTACGGGTCATTCTAAAGGGGGTCGACCACCCGTGAGTCGTTGGCGAAAACTTTACACGGGGGCCCGCACGGTGATCACGACCATTGCGCGCCACTATCAAATGGCCAACGTGTCCGACTCAGCGGTGGTGTTGGCCTACTACATTTTGTTGTCCTTATTTCCGGCATTGTTGGTGCTGGCCAGTCTTCTACCGTACTTGCACATTGATACCCAAACGGTGCTGAACGGTATCGAGCCCATCGTGCCCGAAAGTATTTACGACATGTTGGGCCCCATCATTCACTCCTTTCTAAATCGACGGAGTGGCGGGGTCCTCTCCATTGGGGTCGTCGTGGCCCTATGGTCGTCGTCCCGGGCAGTCGCGGCCTTTCAACGAACCGTGAACCGGGCCTACGGGGTGGCAGAAAACCAGAATGCGTTCGTTAACCGCGTGGGGGCCTTCTTCTGGATGGTCGTGTTGATCGCGTTAATGTTTGGCCTCATGCTGGTCTTCAGTTTTAGTCAGATCATTCTCGAACAATTGACCCCATTGTTGCACTTGCCGACGCAGGTTCTCACCTACGTCAACGCGGTACGGTGGCCGGTCACGTTCGTGGTCACGTTCTTCATTCTCTTGATCCTATTTTTCTTCGTGCCCAACGCCCGCTTGAAGTGGCGCTTCGTGTGGCCGGGAGCGTTGATTGCGGCGATGGGCTGGTTGCTGTTATCACAAGCTTTTTCGTTATATCTAAAATATTTCATGCATAACATCGATAGTTATAAAACGATTGGGACCTTCATCGTCTTAATGTTCTGGTTAGACTTTACCGGGATGATTCTGATGTTTGGGGCGGTGGTCAACGCGTCGATTCAAGAGTTGATTGCCGGACCGGTCGAGGAGCAGGCCCAGTTGCGCCGATTGCTCCGCCGGCGAAAAGCTAAGAAAGAGTAGCGATTTTTAAATTTGCGTTAGCGCGGTCGTTTAACGTGACGCGTTTGGCGTTCATGACTTAAAATAGAGAAGCTGACCTGAACGGACAGCTTCTCTATTTTAAGTTAAAGCATTCGAATTTACTGATGGTCCTGACAACTAGTGACCAATTGTTGGGCGAAAGCGTCCAACTGTTGGATGTCGTCTTGATCGGGGGACAGGTTGATCTTGATGTCCGGGGCGCCGGCCTTGGCGTGGGCCTGTTGGAAGGCCGCGGCGAATTTATCGACCGAGATGTTGTAGTATTCGCCGTAGAAGGTGTCCCCGGAGCCGGCCACGCCGTAGAGCTTGCCCGTTAGGTCTAGGGCTTGGAGGTCTTCGTAGAAGTCCAACCCTTCGTCGGGGAGGGCCCCTTCATCGTAAGTATAAGGACACACCACACATATATCGGCGGTTTGAAAGTCGGTGGCGTCGGCCTGTGAGATTTCACTTTCGGTGACCTGACAGCCTAAATCCTCTAATTTTTCGGTGATGATGTCGGCAATGTCTTCGTTATTGCCGGTGATGGTGGCAAAAACCACTTGTGCTGTAAGCATAACCATTCTCCTCCTGAGCCATACGGGGCGTTATTTACCCTTAATTATAGCAGGTCTGGGGAAGGGCGACTAGGCAGGGTTAAGGCCACTCAACGTGTTTGTGATGAAAAGCTAATCGATTAACTAATGTCGGGTTCTACCGCCTGAGTTGAGCGGAGACCTGTTAAAATAACACTTAGAGCCATCCCGAAGCGGAGGTTCTAGGTCAGTCTGAACAAGGAGTGACTTATTTTGGCCGTAATTACCATGATTCAAGCCCAGAAACGAGCCGGCCGGTTCAACGTGTACGTGGACGGCCACTACGCGTTTCCGGTCAGTGAAAGCGTCCTGATCGATTTTCGGTTGTTTAAGGGCATGGAGGTCGATCAGCAACTTGAGGCCCGGCTCAGTGCGGCCGACGACGTTGCCAAGGCCTATAACCGGGCGTTGGACTATCTGTCCCAACAACTGCGGACCGAAAAGGAAGTTCGCACTAAGCTGGCCGGGTTAGAGATCGCACCAGAAGTGATCGATGAGACCCTCGAGCGGCTCGTGGCGCTAAACTTAGTTGACGACGCGCACTATGCCGCCAGCTACGTGCGCACGATGATGCGGACCAGCGATAAGGGCCCCCGGGTGATCCGCCAGCACCTCCGCCAAAAAGGGGTGTTGGAACAACCAATCGATGACGCGTTAAAGTTGTATTCGCCAGAGGAGCGCCAGACCGTGGGGACGGCCGTGGCGCAGAAGTTGGCGAAGCGTTACCGGCATCAAGCCTTTCACACCCAGGAGCAAAAGATTCGCCAGGGCCTGATGACCCGGGGGTTTGCGGGCGACGAGATCACGGCGATGCTGGCGACCTTAGATTTAACGCCCGATATCGACGAACAGGCGGCGTTGTTAGCCAAGCAGGGCGAGAAACTGTGGCACAAGTACCGCACGTTAGCGGCGAATGAACGAAAGTATAAAACGAAGCAAGCCCTGTACCGCAAGGGGTTTGGCTTAGATGATATCGACCATTGGTTAGTGGGGATGGCCACGGTCAATGACGACTAGGTAACCAGTAAGACAGGGGGAGTCTGAAATGAAAGCAAAAATGGGGGTTTTTGCGTTATTAACGGCATTAGTGATTGGGTTAGGGGCTGGTCTGGTCTTCTGGTTTAACAACCAGAACCAGTCACAGGCCGAGACGAAACCGGCGGCGGTCAGCAGTAGTTCCGTCAAACCAGTTAAGCCTAAACCCAAGAAGGTCACGCCGAAAAAAAAGCAACCGGTCGCGCCCAAGAATAACGCCACGACCCGCAAAATCGATGCGATCTTACGGGCGAACCGGTTCGTGGGGACGGCGTTGGTCGTCCGGAACGGCAAGCCACTCTACGAAAAGGGGTTTGGTTACGCGAATTACGCGTTACAACGGAAGAACGGGATTAACACCGAATATCAGTTAGCCTCCGTGCAGAAATCCTTTACCGCGGGATTGATCATGAAGTTAGCATCGGAAAAGAAGCTATCTTTGACCGATAACTTGGCAAAGTATTATCCGCAAATCAACGGGTCGCAGCAGATTACCTTACGCGATATGTTGGATATGAAGAGTGGGTTGACGCTGGTACCGTTCCCGGATAATCTCCATTCGGAAAAGGGCATGATTCGGTTTATCTTGAAGAACGTGACCAGTGATCCGGCCAAAATTGGCCAATGGAACTACGCCCCCGTTAACTTCATGTTGCTCGCCGGAATTATCCAAAAGGTCAGCGGCCAGAGTTACCAGCAGTACTTTACCCAAAATATCACGCAGGCCTTTGGGCTCAAACACACCGGGTTTGTCTTTAACATGAATCGGCAACGGGATTATGCGCAGGGGTATGAAAATGAAGACCCGAACGACGTGGTACCGAACTATCAAAACAAGTTCCCTGAATCCCGGGCATCTATGTATTACCAGTACGGGACCGGTCAGGTTTACATGTCGGCCCGCGACCTTTACGTGGGGGAACGCGACATGCTGCAAGGCAAGTTATACCCGCAAACCGACGTGAACACGTTGCTGACGCCGGGGTCTTCCTCAACTTACGGGGGTGGCGACTATATCCAACCGGGCTACATCCGGGTTCACGGGTTAGCCTACGGGCACGAAGCCACGGCCCTGTTGAGTAAGGACGGACAAGATGGCGTCGTCTTGTTGACCAACTATTACCGGGTCAACCAACTGGCGCAAACACCGGCCATCCAGATTTGGAACCTACTTGAAGCGGGCGAACTGGGACGGTAAGTGACTTAAGCGAGTAATCCAAAAATGCGTCACCGGTAAATTAGCGGTGGCGCATTTTATAGGTTCAAGTCGTGGGTGGACTAGTCCTTCGGGCGGCTATCGTAGGCGCGTTTGGATTTGTAACCCGCCTGAAAGACCGTCCGCATCACAGCGATGTGGCGTTGTTGAGTCGCCTTTGCCTTGGCGCCGAAGATGAAGCGGGCCCATTCACGTTGGTAACCGGGCGTTAGGGTGGTAAAGAAGGCTTGAAGTGAGACGTCGTCGGCCAGTAAGTCGGCAACCTGGGGAATCATCGGTTCGTAAGCACTTAAGGGTAATTGGGGCATGGTAAAACGCTCTCCTTGGGGTCAACGACCAGGAAACGGTCAGTGACCACGATATTTTTCTTCAGTTTACCCCGCTTCCGGCGAAAACCCAAGAACTTTCAGGTACCAATCGACCAAAGGTATTCATAAATAAAGGCGAATCTGGTATAATATTGAGTGAATTTTTTATAATTACCCGTTACTTAGAAAGTAGGGTTATAGACATGACGCGCGAAGCTAGAGGACCTAAGGAAGGCGACTTCATTACGATCAAAAGCTACAAGCATGATGGAAGTTTGCATCGAACTTGGCGCGATACCATGGTACTCAAAACAAGCGAAAACGCCCTGATTGGCGTCAATGACCACACGTTGGTCACTGAAGACGACGGGCGGCGGTGGGTGACTCGAGAACCTGCTATCGTTTATTTTCATAAGCATTACTGGTTCAATATCGTCGCGATGATTCGAGACAACGGGGTGTCGTATTATTGTAACCTGGCATCCCCCTATGTTTTGGATAAAGAAGCGTTGAAGTACATCGATTATGATTTGGATGTGAAGGTCTTTCCCGACGGTGAGAAACGGTTACTCGACGTCGATGAATACGAGGCCTTCAGTCAGCGCTGGCATTACGGTGAGGAGACTGATCGGATCTTGAAGGCCAACGTCTTAACGTTGGTCGATTGGATCAATCACCATAAGGGGCCGTTTTCTCAGGCCTACGTTGATTTATGGTATCAACGTTATCAAGAGCTGTTGCGCCGTTCCCATTAGGAACGCGGGCGACGGATCGTTATGAGTTGTCTTCCGGACCATTGGAGTGCTCCCGTGAACGGGAACGCTCCTTTTTTGTTCCGTGACCGGCTAGGCAGGTAAGCGGCGAAAGAGCGGAAATATTAGCGGTCTTTTGGGCCTAAACTTGGTAGAATAGAGCTAATGTGATGGTCAACAGAAACTAAGGAGGGTTGCCGATGAAATGGTTAGCGAATTCACGATTACTTTTTTGGTCCGCCGAACTCTTGATTGTGGCCACGTTGATCTGGGTCTGTACGCAAATCAGCTTTCTTTTTTCGCCGATTGGCATCTTCCTGTCGGTGGTCTTTACGCCGTTACTGCTTTCCGGGATTCTGTTTTACCTGCTGAACCCCCTGGTTAAGTTACTTGAACGCATACGCTGGAAACGACTGCACTTTAACCGGACCGCCGCAGTCATTCTGGTGTTTATCGGGTTAATTGCCGTGATCGGGTACGGGGCGGCTTGGGTGGTCCCCAAGTTAGTTTCCCAAGTGACCAATCTGGTGGGGAACATCCCCGACTTTGCCCGGTCCAGTGAAGCGGTCTTGAAACAGGCCGCCCATCACCCGTGGCTGCAACAGATCGACTTTTCCAAGTACCTGACCCAGTTACAGAATTCGTTGGCTAAGTACGCGGAGGGCGTCATGAGTGGAATTACCTCGGGGATTGGCACCGTGGTGGGCACCGTAACGTCGGTGACCGTGACTGCCGTAACCGTGCCGGTGATGTTGTTTTACATGCTCAAAGACGGTGAAAAGTTAATGCCGGCCATTCGCAAACTGTTGCCGGAAAGACACGCCGACCAGACGATCGAACTCCTGAGTCGGATGAACGCCACGATTGCCCGCTACATCGGCGGTCAGATCTTGGAGTGTCTGTTTGTCGGGACGTTTACGGCGTTTGGCTACATGCTGATTGGTGAGAAATATGCGCTGTTATTGGGCGTGTTTGCCGGATTGTGCAACCTGATTCCTTACGTGGGCCCCTATATCGGGATTCTACCGGCGTTGATCGTGGCCTTTACCATCAGCACGAATATGGTGTTGTACGTGATCATCGTGGTGGTCGTTGTGCAACAGGTCGACGGCAACCTGGTCTACCCCAACATCATTGGCCGTACGTTGCGGATTCATCCGCTGACCATCATCATTATTTTGCTGGCGGCGGGCAACATTGCCGGCTTGTTGGGGATGATTTTAGCCATTCCGCTGTACGCGGTGGTTAAGACCGTGGTGCAATATCTGTACAGCATTTGGCAGTTGGAACACCCCACGATTAGCCAGAAAAATCTCAAGAAATAACTAACGTTTGCGGTTAGAAGTTGACGTCACCGCTGAATATGCTACTATTTACTTTGTTATTGGATTTTTATTATGCCCCCGACGGCTGTCGGGAAATTACCAGATAAGTAGGAGATTCTACATGAAAAAAGTAATTACGTACGGAACGTTTGACTTGCTCCACAAGGGGCACATCCGGCTATTGAAGCGTGCCAAGGCTTTGGGCGATGATTTGACCGTGTGCTTATCTTCCGACGAATTCAATGCCGAAAAGGGTAAGCGGGCTTACACGTCCTATGAAGACCGGAAATACATTCTCGAAGCTATCCGTTACGTTGACCGGGTCATCCCCGAAAAGGGTTGGGACCAGAAGATTCGTGACGTTCAAGACAACGACATCGATATTTTTGTGATGGGTGATGACTGGAAGGGGAAGTTCGACTTCTTGAAGGACTACTGTGAAGTGATCTACCTACCACGGACCGAGGGCATCTCCACCACTAAGATCAAGCATGACTTGGGCTTAGCGGACGATGAAGCCTGGAAGGAAGAAGATTAATCGATGGTCCCTAAATCCTTAGTCGCTGACTAGGGATTTTTTCATAGTGACCAGCGCAAACGGAGGGAACAGCAGTGCAGCAAATTATATTTCTCGTGACGTCGTTAGACGGCCTTCATAAACCCAACTTCACCAAACAATTAAAGGCAGCCCTACAACAAAACGTCACCATTAAGTTATTAGTCGCCCTGGTGGATTTTGATGCCGCTTGGGAGGTTCGCCAGTTCATCGAACGGCTGGCGCGCGATGACGAACGGTTCAGCCACGTGCGCATCATCACGATTGCGGAACTTTACGCGCAGGAGGCCGGTTTGGCTTTAAGTGCCGAAGAACGCCACGACCTCGATTTAACGGCGTATGACGAACGGGTCTTCGCCGACCAGCAGGGCCAGTTACGCCGGTACCTGGATCACGGGCACCTGGTTGCCGAACTTCAACAGTTAGACGACAAGACGCCGATGGTCTTACGCCAGTATCACGACGATCAGCTCACGCAGGTGGATACGTATGACTTGCACGGGCAAGTCGTGGGAATCGCCAAGGTTAAAGCCGGGGTGGCGCAAACCAGCTACCTCTTAAACGCGCAGGGCGACGCCACGTTGCGGTTAACCCGGCACCAACGGGAAGTCGAACACGTCTACAATTTAGGCGCGGATTCGGCGATGATTGCCACGGAATTCAGCAGTGCCAAGGAAGTTGCCGCGCTGAACAACATGTCGAAACGTAAACGTGACCGGACGTTGGCCAATAGTGTGGACCATACCGAGATGATTACGGCCACGGAAACCTATTACAGTGTGTTGGTTTACGCCACCTATCACCGGTTCAACGACGTGTTTGGGTTCTACCAGACGGTCCTCGATCGGTTCATGACGCCCCAGACCCAACTTTACGTGGATCTGGCGGTCAACGCCGTGTTGTCCCCCCAAATGCCTCACCAGTTAATCTTTAATTACTAAGGAGTTATTCCATCGTGCGTGCGATTTTATCTGGATTACATCATAAAAAGAAATTACAGGAACTCGAACTCGAACTGATCGACGTGCCGGAACCGTTTGACGACTTAGTGGTCACTTTCCTGGAGAAGCAGACCCAGGTGTCGTTGACGCTACCCATCACCAAGGTCATCAGTGCCGGGGTGGTGCGGATTCGGCTCAACGCTAACGACCTCAGGGTTCCAGAGAGCACCCAGAGCGACTTTAGCTGGGAACTGTACCTCAACCTCCAGCAACAAGATACCCGGGGCCTGATCCAAGTGGAAAGCGAATACCTCAGTGACCGTCATCAGTTGTCGCTGACCAGCTTTTATCAATTAAATAGTGATGCCAACGGCATGGCATTATTTAACCTGCACACCAACCAACCCGATGATGAATTTGCCATCAGTGCGATTAACTTGCAAAACGACCAGCTCCAGATCACGGGCCCTAACCGCATCAACAACCGCAAAATCGATAATCAACGGCTAGTCTTAAAGAACGGTCAGGACCAGGGAACTGCCGAATGGCCCATCACTAAAATGGGCCTGCACGGGTTATTTAGCGGCGTGATTCCGCTGAGCGATTTGGCGTCGAATAGTAAACAAGAACTGTTTATCCGCTCGACGGTGGACGGGCAGGACCTCGAACAACGCGTGATTTTAGGCAAATCGTTGGCTGGTCAGGTCACCCAAGCCATCACCGGACACCACCGCTTAGTGGTCATCGAAAAGCGGTTCAACAACGGGATTCAGATTCGCGAAATGGCCGCCCCATCGTTACCCGAGCGGTTGGGCCATTTACCCAGCAAGGTCGGTGGTGCGACCCATCTGTTGAGCGTCCTGATGGAAAAGGTCAACCTGATGTACATGCGGCGCCTGTTTAAGCGCGGCCACCGGGCTTACGACCAGCCAACTTTGATCTTCGAAAGTTTCGGGGGACGGCAAGTCAGCGATTCACCGTACGCGATTTACCAACTGTTCACCCAGCTTTATCCGGGCTTTCGCTTCGTGTGGTCGATCGACCGGACGCAGAAGAAGTTCTGTAAGCAAAATGGCATTCCGTTCGTGGTGCGGCGGACGGCTAAGTGGGTGCGCACGTTGGAAAAGGCCACGTTCTGGATCAGTAACGCGCGTTTTCCGGCCTGGGTCAAGAAACCTAGCTACGTGACCTACATTCAGACCTGGCACGGCACGCCGTTAAAGAAACTCGGCCTGGATATCGAAAACGTCTCGATGCCCGGGACCACGACCACCAAGTACCATGCCAACTTTGTCCGCGAAGCCAACCGCTGGGATGCGTTGGTCTCGCCGAACGACTACTCCACGCAAATCTTCCGGTCGGCCTTTGGGTTTAATAATCAGATCTTAAAGGTCGGCTATCCGCGGAACGACGAACTGATCAACAGTAGTGCCGAAGACATCGTGGCCTTAAAGACGCAGATGGGTATTCCGTTGGATAAGAAGGTCGTCTTGTACGCGCCGACTTACCGGGATAACCAGTTTGCCGAGAAGGGGAAGTACACCTTCGAATTGCCGTTCTCGCTAGACGATTTCAAGCAACAATACGGGGATGACGCTGTCTTAGTGTTGCGGATGCATTACTTGATTTCCAACGCCTTAGACATCAGTGGTTACGAGGACTTCGTGTACGACATGTCCAACCACCCAAGCATTTCGGACCTGTATCTGATTAGTGATATGTTGATCACCGATTACTCATCCGTCTTCTTCGATTACGCTTATCTGAAACGGCCGATCCTGTTCTATCCGTACGATTACCACATGTACAAGGACGAACTCCGGGGGTTCTACCTGGACTACGAACGAGATCTGCCGGGGGAAATTGCCCATAACGAAAAGGAACTGTTGACCATGATTGGTGAGAAACTCCAGACACCGGATATGAGCGACAACCCGAAGTTTATGGACTTTTACCGCCGCTTCTGTGCGATTGACGACGGGTTAAGCTCGTTGAAGGTCGTAAACTACGTGGTTCAACAGATTGAAAACCAGGGCTAACCGCGCCTGCGACCTAGTAAGCTAAACCTAATAGAGGGACCCCACGAAAAATTCGTGAGGTCCCTCTATTAGGTTTAGTCTTTATTTCGCCCGCGGCGCTTGATCGACGCGAGTAACGGCGTGAGTTTCTAACTTGGTCACCGTTTTGGTTGATGAGGTGATCCCTTGGAAGTACTGGTGAAGGATCTTTTGGTAGTTGCGTTTGACCAGGGCCACGTTGGGAACCTGATGGCGGGTTAGCTGCGCCTGTGCGGTCTGGGCCCAGCGTTTGGACTGCGCGGGTTGACCCGTATGGTCGACCAAGTAGGTCACGTTGCGGCTCGCCTTCTTGGCTTGCGGGGTGACCGGCTGATGGGGTGCCTGGCTACTAGCCAGTGAGGCGTGCATGTTGGTGGTCAAACTAGTGATTTCGTAATACTGATTTTTCTTGACCCGGACACCCGCGTAGGTCTTGAACAATAAGACGTTCAAGAGACTGGCAATGATGACAATGCCCACCCCGCAGACAATGACGGTCATTGCCGGGCGGAGCGCTTGCCGGTGGCGCTTGGTCCAGACTAACCCGACCAAGCCGCCCAGGGCGATCAAGGCGCCGAGACTAAAGACGATTTCAATAAGGATGATTTCGGTACTCGCCGACATAATTTCACCTGTTTTCCGATAGAATTCAATTTATAATGATACCACTAAACCGGGTGGTGCGGAAACGCCATCGAGCAATTCGTGAATTGTCCGGGGTTATGTGTTAAAATCAAAGCATTGTGTCTATTAACGTGTTTTTTAAACCTTAAAAATCTGTGAGGAACGAATAATGAGTGAAAAAAATTTAGCAACGGCGGTAGATAAGCGGCGGACCTTCGCCATTATCTCTCACCCCGATGCCGGGAAAACCACGATCACCGAACAACTCCTGCTGTTCGGGGGCGTCGTGCGGGAAGCCGGAACGGTCAAGGCCCGCAAGAGTGGAAACTTTGCCAAGTCCGATTGGATGGAAATTGAACAAAAGCGGGGCATCTCGGTCACGAGTTCCGTGATGCAATTCGACTACCAGGGCAAACGGATCAACATCCTGGACACCCCTGGACACGAAGACTTCTCCGAAGATACCTACCGGACGCTGATGGCCGTCGACTCGGCCGTCATGGTCATCGACTCGGCCAAGGGGATTGAACCGCAGACCAAGAAGTTGTTCAAGATCTGTAAGATGCGGGGCATCCCGATCTTTACCTTCATGAACAAGCTGGACCGCGATGGGCGCGATCCGTTAGACCTGATTGCCGAACTCGAAGACGTTTTGGGCATCGAAGGCTATCCCATGAACTGGCCGATTGGGATGGGCAAGGAACTGAAGGGGTTATACGACCGGTACCATCACCGTGTGGCCCTGTTCCATAAGGACGCGCAGGGTAACCAGTACCTGCCGTTAAACGACGACGGGGACCTGGTGACGCCCAACGCCTTAGAAGAAGACGATTGGTACACCGAAGCCCGGGAGAACATGCAAATGATCGAAGAGGCGGGGAACCCGTTTGACGCGGCCAAAATCGCTGCCGGGGACCAAACACCGGTCTTCTTCGGCTCGGCGCTAGCCAACTTCGGGGTGCAGACCTTCCTGGACACCTACCTGGAATATGCGCCACAGCCGGCTACCCACCACACGGAAACCGACGGGGACGTGGCCCCGACCAATCCAGAATTCTCCGGTTTCGTGTTCAAGATTCAGGCCAACATGAACCCGCATCACAGAGACCGGATCGCCTTCGTGCGAATCTGCTCCGGAGAATTCGACCGGGGGATGGACGTGACCCAAGAACGGACCGGCAAGAAGTTGCGGCTCTCTAACGTGACGGAGTTCATGGCCGATACCCGCGAAAACGTGGAAACGGCCGTGGCTGGCGACATCATCGGATTGTACGATACCGGAAACTTCCAGATCGGGGATGCCATTTATACCGGTAAAAAGGATATTCGCTTTGAAAAGTTACCGCAATTTACGCCAGAACTTTTCGTGCGGGTTTCCGCGAAGAACGTGATGAAGCAAAAGTCCTTCCACAAAGGGATCGACCAACTGGTCCAAGAAGGGGCCGTCCAGCTCTACACGGCCTATACGACCGGCGACTACATCTTAGGGGCCGTCGGGCAACTCCAGTTTGAAGTCTTCCAGTTCCGGATGAAAAACGAGTATAACTCCGACGTCATCATGGAACCGATGGGCAAAAAGACCGCCCGTTGGATTAAGCCCGAGCAATTGGACGAACGGATGTCGTCGTCCCGGAACCTCCTGGTCAAGGACCGGCAAGGCCAACCGCTGTTTCTGTTTGAAAATCAATTTGCGGAACGCTGGTTCAAGGATAAGTACCCGGACGTTGAGTTGACGTCTAAGCTCTAAAATAAATATTATTATATAGCCCCCAACTACGCTAACCGGCGTGGTTGGGGGCTTTTGTGGGCTGAAACGCAATATTCAACGGGAAGTTAATCGTTTTAGCCTTGTGAATTTATGGGAATTTAACCCGTGCTATCGTGGAATCAATGCTAGTGAAAAGGGGTTAAGAAACATGAAACAACGATGGTACTGGGGCGCTTTATTAGGACTCCTGTGCCTGCTGGGACCAGTTACTAAAGTGCATGCCGAAACGGCGGCACAGTTTATTTCGCGGGCACCGCAGGGGATTGCGCTAAAAAATGCGTTTGTAACGGGTGATCATCCCGTGGGGAGTTCTCAGAAAAATAGTGCGCTGGTCATCTCGGCCGAGGACAGCTCAGTTAAAACGCAAGCGGTATTGGTGACGAGTGCGCCCCATCAGTTTGGAACGATTTGGTCGCAGGCAGGTAATGAATTTGATTTGACCCATGATGTGACGACGTCAATGTGGATGTATTTTGGAGACAAAAAAGAAAACGCGGCGGACGGGATGGCTTTGGTGATCCATAACGATCCTCGGGGGCGTAAAGCGATGCCGCAGTTTTCGAATAATATTTTGGGGGAAACGTTGGGCGTCTGGGGCGTTGATAACCAAAGCAAAAGAACGAATCCGCAAGAAATTGCAGCGACGGCCATCCAAAATAGTTGGGCGTTGGAATTTGACACGTTTTTAAATAAAGCTAACGATTATAAGGCCGCGGGAAAGGGAACGTCATTTGATACAAAATTAAAGGGTCCCCACATTGCGGCAAATTATCCCGGGGAGGCGGGGAGCTACACGGCCAATAAAGTGACCTCACTGCTTCCTGGGAATAAGCCCCAGTACTACTTTAATTTAAACCATATCAATCCCATCCAAGGCAATAAGGACTTCCTGTCTAATGGGCGTTGGCACCACCTAACTTTAGACTGGCAAAGTCAGAGTCAAACGTTAACCTACACGTTTAACGATAAGGATCCCCAGACGGAAGAACCTTTAGCGGGGATTCAACGGTCGGTTAAACTAGATTTAAAGAAAATTGATCCCGAAAATACGGGTAAGGCAACTTGGGGCTTCACGGGGTCTAATGGGGATGAAGCGGCTAATAATCTCGTGATTTTTGAGGGGGTTCCCGGATTAGTCAATGCATCAGCGCAAGCCACGTTAACGGATTTAACCACGCATAAATCCGTGGGCGCTGGCGGCGAGGTGCGAGGAGACAGTCCCGTACAACTTGATTATCGGGTGAAATACCACGATGGTAAGCAAGATTGGCAAGGCATTCAGATGGCAATTCAGTTACCAGAACGGGTCCGGTTTACAACCGGAAAAATCGTGTATCCGAATCGACAGACCCAAGAACTAGACCTGACGCGGATGGAAAACGGCCGCTTAGTCGCAGAACTTAAACATACGCTGACTGCCCAGAATACCGAAGCAACGGTTCAATTAACCGGGACAACACAAAACGACGTTCAGCCGCAACCGGTCGCTTTAACGCGGGCTAGTTTTTCGGCAATCAACGGAATTGCGACCACGGCGTTGCCAAGGTTTAAAATCACCCCTAATTTTAAACTGGATCTGCAACCGACTAGTCCGGATAAAGTGACCATTAAGCATGGTCAGACCACGACCATCAAGGGCAACGTGTCGTGGCCCAATAGTATCCAATTGACCAATCAAGACCTACGGGTTCAGGCGCAGATCAATGGCATCAACCAGAAGCCCCAAGCACTGACGGGGAAAGTTACGGGAGAGGTCACTTATGTACCAGCTGCGAAAAGCTTAAAGGGCGGTCATAATGACGTTCAATTGAAGGTTTACGATACCTATGGCAACACCTCGCAACCGATTAAGGTTGACGTTTACGTGATTGGAACACTGTCGTTAGACCTTGTACGGAGTGGGAATTTTCAGACCACAACCTTAACGGGACAGTCGCAGGCTAACGTTGTTCGTGAAGGGGATTGGAAAGTGTTGGTCCGAGATACTCGTGCGGAAGGGACGCCGTGGCAACTGCAAGTGGCCGCAACGCCGTTCACGCGAACGGACGATCACCCGTTGGATGGTCAATTAGTGTATGTGGAGGGGACGCAAAGTACCCCCATTTCAACTAAGCCGGTTCCCATTCACCGTGGTGCGGCGATGGACGATCAGCCGGTGACCAACGTCACATCGACCTGGGATGATCAGCGTGGACTCAGTTTAAACGTTGGAAGCCAGGCGCTAACTGGTCAATACCAGGCTGAAATTCTCTGGTCACTGAACGATGCCCCGAATTAATTTTGAGGGACAATTGGCATTTAGTTGACGAAGATTAACGTCAAAGCGACAATTATTCCTGAATTCGGAATGGTTGTCGCTTTTAGGTTGGACGGAATCACCCGGTCAAAAAATAAACTAAGATTAACGATTTTTGCACCGGTTATCGGGGGACAAGTCTTTCTAATACGGCATAACTGTTTTATCATATAAAATGGTTACAGTATAAGAAGGAGGCGTCGGCGATGAACTTACGACGAGGACTACGTGCGTTGTTTAGCGTGTTTTTGACGTTATGGGTGGGCCTCACTGTGGCGCACGCCGATGCGGATTACGATAACGCGTTGGCGACCGCCCCTCAGGGAATTGCGTTAGATCAGATCTTTACGCCCGGGGAGACCGCGAATAACAAGGCACGGGTGGTCAATACCACCAACTCACAGACGGCGGGCACGCAGGCCGTGATGGTCACCAACGCAAAGGACCAATTCGGAACGATTTGGTCCACGGATGATAATGCGTTTGACCTTAATCAGGATGAAAGCGTTTCGATGTGGATGTATTTCGGCAATAAGGCCGCTAACGCCGCCGATGGCATGGCGTTTGTGCTCCAAAATGACGGCCGGGGCGTGGCGGCAACGCCGAACTTTGGCAAGAAAATCTCCGGGGAAACCCTGGGCGTCTGGGCGGTCGACACGAATACCAAGCAGACCGATCCGGCGGCCCTGGCGAAACTGGCTATTCAAAACAGTTGGGCGTTGGAATTTGACACCCACCTCAACAAATCCAGTAGCTACAGCAAGGCCGGGGACGCCGATTCCTTTGACGTGGGCCTGACCGGTCCCCACTTGGCGTCAGCCTATCCGGGGGAAGGGAGTAGCTATCAGATGGTGAAGACGAGTGGCCTGCTGATTACCCAGAAGGCTTACTACGCCACCCTGGCCCATCAAGGCGTGATTGCGGGGGGCAACGACCTGCTGTCTAACGGGCGTTGGCATCACGTGACGCTGGACTGGGACGCTAGCGCCAAGAAGATGACCTACATCTTTGACGATAAGGACCCGGAAACCGGCAACGAACAGACCGGGACGGCCCAGGCGGTGACGGTTGATCCGGCCATCGTCGACCCGGACAATACGGGGAAGGTCCGTTGGGGGTTCACGGGTGCGACCGGGAGCAGTTACGCCAATAACCTGGTGATCTTTGAAAAGGTACCGGGACTCGTCGAAACCAAGGCCGCGGCGACATTAACCGATCTTAACACGGGGAAGGTGCTCAAAGACGGCGAAAGTATCCGGGGAACTCACGAAGTTCAACTCGATTACGCGTTGACCTATGAGGGCGGCAAGCAGTCGTGGAAAGATGTTACGGCCAAGCTGAAGCTACCAAACGATTTAAAATTTGAGAAGATTAACGTGACTTACGCGAACGGTGAGCAACAAACGGTTGATCCCAACGAAATCACGGACGATCAATTGAGCTTTAAGCTCGACCAGGACCTCTCGACGACTAACGAGACGGCCCGGATTCGGTTGACCGGAGCGGTGAGTGACCAGAAACAAGCCGTCGATGTGGCGGCCAAGACCAGTACCTTTACGGCGGTCAACGGTGTGGCGACGGCCGACACGGTGCGATTTACCATCGACCCCAAACTCGATATCGACTTACTGTTGACCTCGGCATCAACGGTCAACATCGAAGCGGGAACCACAACGACCGTTAAGGGCCAAGTTTTCGTGCCCGAGGGGATCACCATAACTAACGATGATTTGACGGTTCACCCAATCCTTAACGGGACTGCCATGCCTGCCGAAAAGATTGAGGATCCTGACGATAATATGAGTGGGAAGGTGCGGTACACCCCCGCAGTTAAGGACCTGATCGTGGGCAAGAACACGGTGGATCTGTACGTTGAGGATAACTACGGGAACCGGTCCAACAAGATTACGGTGACCATTAACGTAACCGGGGGACTAACCTTCGACCAGGTGGCCGAAAACAGTTCCTTTAAGGCGACGACCCTGACGGGAAGTTCCCAAAAGGTCCACCGAACGAATGACTGGACCGTCCGGATTTTAGACACCCGAGCGGCCGGGGCGAAATGGAGTCTGCAAGCCGCCGTGGGAGAGTTCACCACTAGTGACGGCCAAAAGTTAGCGGGGGGCTTAACCTACTCGGATGGTCAAGAACAAATCAAATTGACCAGCGCCCCGACGACCATTCATCAGGGCACGTCGAGCGCCAATCAGGATGTCACCGATGTGGTGGACGACTGGACCGATGACACGGGGATTCATTTAACGGTCAACGGGGATGCACTCAGTGGCGACTATAGCGGCCAAATCGATTGGACGCTAACGGACGCGCCCTCGTAACGAAAATAAGCCGTCAAAAAAACGATGTTTCCCGGTGTGGGAAACATCGTTTTAAGTTGGCATAAATTACACTTGGGCAACCTTGGCTTGTGCCGCTTGGGCCAGGATGTTCAGGTAGTTGAACGGCCGGTCAAAGTTTGGCTGGAACAACATGTCGACCATAGCTAAGTCGTCGATGGTGTTGTTGTTTTGGATGCAGACGGAGAGGGTGTTGGCGGATTGTGAGACGTCATACTTGCTCATCAAAGCGCCCCCCAAGATACGCTTGGTGTCCGGGTCGAAGACCAGCGACATCAAGACGGGTTCCGTGGTGGGCATGAATTCGGGCCGGTAGTTATCTGTGATGATGACTTGGTCGGCCTTGACGTCCTGTTGGTGGGCGGCGGCTAAAGTCAGCCCGGTCGAGACGATGGTTCGGCCGTACAGTGCCAAACCGGAGGAGGATTGCGTGCCTAAGTACTTAACGGTGGGGTTAGTCAGGTTCTTCCCCACCAGAATCCCTTGACGCACGGCGTTAGTGGCTAAGGGGATGTAAGCACTTTGGTGAGTAGGGTTATAGTGCACGGCGGCACTGTCCCCGGCGGCAAAAATATCAGGGTTAGAAGAACGCATGTAATCGTCGGTCAGAATGGCACCGTTGGGAGCCATGTCGACCTGGCCTTTAAGTAAGCCGGTGTTGGGCCGAAAGCCAATGCACAGGATGGCTAAGTCGGTCTGGTAACGTCCCTTGTCGGTATTGATGGTTAAGCTTCCGTCGGCCGCGTCTTCGAAGTTGGCGACGGTTTCCCCTAAGGCCAGTTGGACCCCGTGGTCGCGGTAGTCCTGTTCGATGGTGTCCGTGAACTGGGCGTCGAAGTACTTGGGCATCACGCGGTCTTGGGCGTCGATCAACGTAACGTCGTGACCGGTGGTGGAGTAAGCTTCTGCCAGCTCAGCACCGATGTAGCCGGCCCCAATCACGGTAATGCGTTTGGCGTTTTTGGCGTCTTCAAACAACGTCTGGGCGTGGTTCCAGTTTTTGCACAGCTTGACCTTGGCGTTATCGATGCCCGGGATTTTCGGGACGATGGGCCAGGAGCCACTGGTCATGACCAGCTTATCGTAGGCCGTGGTGGTTTGTTCGTGAGTGGTCAGATCTTCGACCGTGACCGTCTTTTGGGCGGCATCGACGGCTAAAACATTGTGATTCATTTGGACATCAGCACCCAGTTGATGTAATTCCTTGGGATTGGAGTAGAAGAGACCTTGCGGATCGGCGACTTGGCCGCCTAAATATAAAGCGATTCCACAAGACAGGAACGAAATGTTATCGTTACGTTCGTAGACCGTAACTTCGGCATCGGGATGATCAGCCAGGATTTGTTTAATGGCAAAGGTGCCCGCATGAGTACAACCAATAACTGTGACTTTCATAAGATGGTGCCTCCCAAAATAAGTGATTTTTGATTGAATTGAATTTCACAAGTGAAACCAAATAAAAAATCAATTCAATTGATTACAACTTTATTTTAAACAACTCATCACAAATGTCAACATTTTTTGTGATGTGTCACACATTGAGGTGGCGTGCCCCCCGGGACGAGCCTAGTGTTCTCCGTGAAAAAGCGGTAAACTTAGAGACAACATTAGTGAGAAAAGGAGTTCCTTAACCATGATTGGAAAACATTTAACTGCCTGTACCTCGGTATTAGTCGGGAAGGCGGCCACCGTGGATGGCTCGACGCTGATTGCCAGAAACGATGACACGTTCTTGCCATTAACGCCGCAACGCTTCTACGTACACCCCGCCGAACACGACCAACCGGCGCGGACCTGGACGTCGAATCAAAACGGATTTACGGCCCCAATTCCTAGCGATGGTCACCGCTACTTAGCCACGCCTAATGTGGAGATCGACAAGACCGGTGAATACGCCGAAAGTGGAATCAACGACCAGAACGTGGCGATGAGTGCCACCGAAAGTGTCTATGGGAATCCGGACGCCTTGGCCTATGACCCGTTGGTGGCCAACGGTTTAGCCGAAGATTCGTTGCAAACGATGGTTCTGCCGTACATCACCTCGGCTCGAGATGGGGTGCGTTACTTAGGCAAGTTGATCAAGCAATACGGGTCACCTGAAGGCAACGGCGTGCTGTTCTCCGATAATCAAGAAGTTTGGTACATGGAAATCGTGACGGGCCATCACTGGGTCGCCCAACGGATCCCGGATGACGCCTACGCGGTGACCGCTAACCAGGTGGCCATTCAACAGGTGACCTTCGACGATCCCGATAACTTCATGTTTTCTGCGGGGATTCAAGCCTTCGTGGCTGAACATCATTTGAATCCCGACCAGGATGGCTGGAACTTCCGCCACATCTTTGGCACCAGTACCGAAAAGGACCGGCACTACAACACGCCACGGGTCTGGTTCGGCCAACGGGTGTTGAATCCGGAAATCGAACAGGATCCGCAATCGAGTGACCTGCCGTTTATTTGTCGGACCAGTCACAAGATCAGTGTAGAGGACGTTGAATACATCCTAAGTTCCCACTACAATGAAACACCGTACGATCCGTTGGGCCACGGTCCCGAAGACTTGCGGACTAAGTTCCGGCCAATTTCGATGAACCGGACGCAAAACTCGCACGTTTTACAGATCCGTAACGACGTGCCCGCCGACCGGTCGGCTCTCATGTGGTTATGCTTCGGGGTGCCAGCGTTCAGTCCCTACGTGCCGTTCTTTGCCAACGTCACGGACACCGACCCATCGTACAGCCAGACGCCGCGGCGTTTGGACGACCAGAGTGCCTACTGGATGTACCGCAAGTTGTCGATGATCGTGGAATCCCACTACCGCGACTTTATCGAACAGGACGTCGATTACGTGACGGCCGCTAAGCAGGCCTTACGGACTCACGTGGCTCAGACGTTGGCCCACGCCGACCAGGAGCAGTTGAGTGGGGCGGCGTTAACCGACTACTTGACCGATCGGAACCACGCGGTCACGGCCACCATGCGCCAGACCACCACACAGTTTACTAACGACTTGATTGAAAAAGGCCTGACGTTATCGGGTCTGACCTTCAACATGGATAAAAATCTTTAAATGACCTAAAAAATCCGTCTCACCGATGATGTTTACCGGTGAGACGGATTTTGTGATGGTTGAATTAAAGTTGACGAGCTAAACGGACGTACCGCGCGTTGATGTAGGCGGCAGGCCCAATCTGGTACCAGACTAGTTGTTGGTCGTCCACGATACGGCGGCGAATTTCGAGCAGTTCGCCGTTGGCCAGTTGCCCGGCAATTTCGCCGTAGGGTTCGCGGTAGATCATCACGGAGCCTTGGGGCACGTAATCGACGGTCCCGGTCAACCGAACGTTGTGACCGGTCAATTGGGTGACCCGTGGAATCTCTAAGTGGCGTTCCCAATGGTCGTGGCGCTGAGTCTCCTCGGCATTCAGCCATTGGTTGCCCCCCAGGTTATACCACACGGACTGGTCGGTCAGCGTGATGATGGCGAATAACCGCCAGAGCGATTGTGCGGGGAACTGGTAGCCGTAAGGGTGACCCGCGGGCAGGTCGTAGACCGGATGCTCGGTGGTCAACGTGACGTATTGCTGGACGCGTTGAACGGTCTGCCAGGCATCCCGCCGGTAGAAGTACAACATGCGCTGTGCGTGGTCGGTATAGGTGCCGTGTTGGTTGCCCTGGGCCCGGAAGATGTGGTAACCGTCGACGGCCGGGGGGGTCAGTTGGAACGTAGCTCCTAAGCTGGCCCGTTGAAGGTGCGGCAAGCCAAGCAGTTGCCCGGAATCGTAGTCGATTAGGTAGGTGATGATTGGCTGCCCCCATTTGCGTTGGTAGACCAGGGTGGTCAACCCGTACTCGTTGAGAAAGGTTTGGGTCATCCCATCCATCCGTAATAAGACGTATCCGGGGATGACGGGGAAGGCCAGATGCACGGTTTCGCCCACCTTACCGGTCAAGACTAATGCTGGCTGTAGCGGGTGATTTGCCGTGTCGACCAACCGAATGACCAGGGTGGCCTCGGGCTTCGCCGCGGTCGTGGTGGAACGGATCGGAGCTGGTACCGGGGTGACGACTGGGGGCGCCATCGTCGGAGCTGGGACCTTGGCCACCGCTTGATCGGTGGCCGACCGGGCGGGCCGCTCATCCATCACGGGTGGTTGATCTTGCGTGGCGTCTTGAGACGCCGGAATGGGTTTGGAAGATTGATGGGGCCGTGTTGTTGGCCGGTCAGCCGTTGCTCGTGAGGTGACGAATCGCTTTACCCAGTCCATTAACGCCATAGTTGTTCACCTCCACCAGAATTTTTAGCGATAATTAGTCGCTAGTCGTTGATTGCCTTTAAAATACAGTATACCGCATCTGTTCGGGACCTGCAGGGGATTTTCAATCAAATAAAAACGGTAACGCTGCGATTGGCAGCGTTACCGTTAAAATGACGTTATTTGGTGGTATCGGTGGCGACGTCTTCGTCGGCGGCTAAGGTAATCTTGCCGTCTTCGATCTTCGCCACTAAGTTCTTCACGTCGGCGTGGTCGAGGTAGAAGTCCGCAATGCGGTCTTCGATCTCTTCTTGAATGACCCGCCGCAGTGGCCGCGCGCCCATTGCGGGGTTGTAGCCTTCCGTGACTAACTTTTCTTCGACCGGTTCCGTGACGTGGATGTGCAAGCCTTGACCGGCCAGCATGGTGTTCACGTCATCGATCATCAGGTCGACGATCTTCATCAAGTTTTCCTTAGTTAAGGAGTTAAATTCGATGATGTCGTCGAACCGGTTCAGAAATTCGGGTTTGAAGTAGTTGGTCAGACTGCCCAGAACGGAGTGGGTCTTGCCCGCCGCCTCGGCACCGAACCCAACGCTAGCTTCCACGTCGCCGGTCCCGGCGTTACTGGTCATGATGATCAGCGTATCCTTAAAGGAAACCGTCCGACCTTGGGAGTCGGTCAGGCGTCCGTCGTCAAGAATCTGTAAGAACATATTCATGACGTCGGGGTGGGCCTTTTCGATTTCATCCAAAAGGATCAACGTGTACGGGTGACGCCGAACTTGTTCGGTCAGTTGACCAGCTTCTTCGTACCCGACGTAGCCAGGAGGCGACCCGATCAGCTTAGAAATTGAGTGCGGCTCCATGTATTCGGACATGTCGAACCGAATCATGGCGTCCTCCGAACCGAAGAGTTCGTTGGCCAGTTGCTTGGCGAGTTCCGTCTTGCCGACCCCGGTGGGACCGACGAAGAGGAAGGAGCCGATTGGCCGGCCCGTGCCGTTTAAGCCAATCCGGTTCCGGCGAATGGCCCGGGCAACTTTATCAACTGCTTCGTTTTGGCCGATGAGGTGTTTTTCGAGATCACCGGACAAGCTCTGGAGTTGATGCTGTTCCTTGGCTTGTAATTCACCAACCGGAATGTTGGTCTTTTCTTCGACGATTTGTTGCATGTCCTTTTCGGTGACTTCCGTGGAAGCCGTTTGGTCCGCGTTAGTGGCGGATTCCTTGGACTTGTTTAATTTTGTGACTTGATCACGGTAGTAAGCCGCTTTTTCGTAGTCTTCCTGTTTCAAGGCGGCTTGCTTTTGCTTTTCGGCGTCGGCGATCTTTTCGTCAATGGCGTGTGGATCGGCGACGTTGATGGTTAGGTTCTTCCGTGATCCGGATTCATCGAGTAAGTCGATCGCCTTATCCGGTAGGAACCGGTCTTGAATGTACCGGTCGGATAACCGAACCGCCGCATCGATGGCCGCGTCCGTGTAGTGGACGTGGTGGTAATCTTCGTACTTCTTTTGAATCCCCTTGAGAATCTCAACGGCTTCGTCCGGACTCGGTTCGTTGACCGTGACCGGTTGGAACCGCCGGGCTAAGGCTTGGTCCTTTTCGATATCCCGGTATTCGTTTAACGTCGTGGCCCCAATCAATTGGAAGTCTCCCCGTGCTAAGGCGGGTTTTAAGACGTTCCCGGCATCCATGCCACCTTCGGCATTGCCGGCACCCATGATTTCGTGGATTTCGTCAATGAAGAGGATGATGTCGGGGTTGGCTTGAACTTCCTTCATCAATTGTTGCATGCGTTGTTCGAATTGGCCCCGGATACCAGTTCCTTGGACCAGTGAAACGACATCCAAACGGATAATCTGCTTGTTCATCAGTTTTTGTGGAACGTTACCTTCCACAATCCGTTCGGCTAAACCTTCGACGACCGCCGTCTTCCCGACACCGGCTTCCCCGATTAACACGGGGTTATTTTTGGTCCGCCGGTTGAGAATTTCGATGACTTGCGCCGTTTCTTTGTCCCGCCCGATCACGGGATCAATCTTGCCGTCTTTGGCGAGCTGGGTGAGGTTCAGGCCATATTGGTTCAGCAGGCCGCCCTGACCGTTGCCTTGATTGCCCGCAGGTTGGGTTGGTCGTCTCTGACCAGCCGCTTGCCGGTAATCGCCGCTTTGGTTCGGGGTGCCGCCTTGCATGGCCCGGAAAATATCATCCAGGTTACCAAAGCCGAATGGATCTTGTGCCATACGGCCACCTCCATTTCCAGAGTTGTTTTGCTGCTCCTTGAGTAGTTGATAGCAATTTTGGCATAGGTCAACTTGTTGCCGTTGTCCGTTCACACTCATATATAAATGAATGGTCGCTTCGTTGCGGTGACAGTTTTGACATAGCATTTTGTCGTCTCCTTTCTGCCCTGGAGTAAGTGTGAGTAAACTCACACCGGTCAGTCGAAAGAGTTTGACCTTTCTTGACCATTGACCACATTATACCGCCTGACGTGATAGGTGCAAGTAATTTGTCTCACCACGCTAAACGGTTAAGGTGGCCATTTAATTTGAACGACTTCATTTTAGCACTCCCCCTGATAGAATGCTAAAACTCACGTCCGATTTGGAAAATTCTTTTTTTGACCTCGACGAATTTTCAACGTAAAATATGGAAAGAAAAGGGGGCAGTTACCAATGGCACGAGACTTTACTGACTTAATGAACCAATTAAAAGATCAGAAGATTGACCAGTTTGAAGTGGGACCGGACGAGTTTCAGGCGTTCCAAAAAGCGTATATGGCCTTTGATACGCGTAAACGCGTGATTGGTCAAGCCCACAAGGATGGCAAATTGATTTACCGTTACGACCACGATACGGGCGACCAGAGCTAACGTGGGCCCATATATTAGGATAAAATACGTAACTAGTCGAATAAATCAACCGGAAAAGCGGTCATCAACGCCGTTTCTAGCGGAATCATGCTATAATTAGGACTAGAACAAGTTAATGACTGATGACCGAGTGGTGGATTGGGCCGCGTGAGCGCCTATGAGACTAACGATGAAAGCGGTTCAGGTATCACTTGTAATTTAATGGCAAGATTGATATTCTAAGTAGGTAGACGTGGCGTTGACTGGTTGTTTGATCAATGCGCAAGATCAAAAGACGCCACGTTCGCTAAATTATCAACCTAAGCTTAAAGGAGATCGATCAATTATGGAAAAACGCGAATTTCATATTACAGCAGAAACGGGGATTCACGCCCGTCCCGCAACTTTATTGGTACAAGCAGCAAGTAAGTTCAACTCTGAAGTTAGCTTACAATACCAAGACAAGTCCGTTAACTTAAAGTCCATCATGGGGGTTATGTCCTTAGGTGTCGGCCAAAACGCCGAAATCACCATTACGACGGACGGGGACGACGAAGCCGATGCCATGACTGCCGTTGCTGAAACGTTGAAAAAAGAGGGCTTGTCTGACTAATGAGAGCGATGCTCAAGGGAATTGCCGCGAGCGACGGAATTGTGTGCGGCCAGGTCTATCGCTTGGTCGAACCGAACTTAACCGTTCAACAGCGCGCAATCACTAATCTTGATTACGAATTAAATCGATTCCATCAGGCCCTTGAAGCAGCCGTCTCCGATGTTGAGACAATTAAAACTCGTGCGACTAAAAACCTGGGTACTGATAGTGCCCAGGTTTTTAGTGCGCACATTGCCATGCTCCAGGACCCGGAATTGATCACGGCGGTCGAAACTCAGATTCGCCAACGCAAGATCAACGCCGAAGCGGCCTTGGCCGCCGTGGCGCAAACCTATGAGGCCTCGTTTCAAGACCTCACGGACAACCCGTACATGCAGGAACGTATCACGGACCTCCATGACGTCACTAAGCGCGTCACGGCCCACCTGTTGCAGGTGGCCCTACCAGACTTGGCGTTAGTTAACCATCCCGTGATCGTGGTGACCCACGACTTGATTCCTAGCGATACGGTTTCGGTCAATCCGCGCTACATCTTGGGCTTTGTGACCGACTTGGGTGGTCGGACGTCGCACTCGTCGATTCTGGCGCGGTCGATGGCCATCCCCGCCGTGGTGGGAACCCAACACGCCACGGACCAGTTAACGAACGGGGAAATGGTGATCTTAAACGGCACGCGCGGTCAGGTCATGGTTGATCCTGACGATGACGAGTTGGCGTCGGCCCAGGCCGCGATGCACGAACGGGCGGCTAACCTGAAACGGTTAAGTAGGTTACGGCATCACGGGACGGTCAGTCGCGACGGTGTCGGGGTGACGCTGGCCGCCAACATTGGCACGGCTAACGACTTACCCAGCGTTCTGCAGAACGGCGCCGAAGCCATCGGCTTGATGCGTACGGAGTTCCTCTATATGGATGCGGACCAGCTTCCCAGTGAAGACGACCAGTTTGCGACCTACAAACGGGTCCTAACGGCCATGGCGCCTCGGCCGGTCGTCATCCGGACGTTGGACATCGGGGGGGATAAACCCTTGCCGTACTTAAAACAAAAACCGGAGACGAACCCCTTCATGGGGGCCCGGGCCATCCGGCAAAGTTTGACGCACCAGCAGATCTTCCGGAGCCAGTTACGCGCGTTGTTGCGGGCGTCAGCCTTCGGCAACCTGCGCATCATGTTTCCGATGATTGCCACGTTAGACGAATTTCGGCAGGCCAAGGCCATCTACGACGATGAACGGTCGAAGCTGACCGTGGCCCAGGTTCCCATGGGCAGTATCAAAATCGGGATGATGGTCGAGGTGCCCGCGGCGGCCCTGTTAGCCGACCGGTTTGCCCAGGAAGTTGATTTCATGAGTATCGGGACCAACGACCTGATTGGGTACACCATGGCGGCCGACCGAACCAACCAAGACGTGGCCTACCTCTATCAACCTTACCATCCCGCCATTTTACGGCTGGTTAACCGGGTGATTGCGGCGGCCCACGGGGCGGGAATTCCGGTGGCCATGTGTGGTGAGATGGCTGGTGACCCAATCGCCGTGCCCCTGTTATTGGGCATGGGTCTCGATGAATTTTCGATGGGAGCGGGGTCAATTTTAAAGACTCGACGCTTAATTGGCCAACTCAGTGCCCACGACCTGCAAGCCCTGGTGGAGACCACGTTGAATCAGGCCAGCACCAGCCAGGAGGTCATCACGATGGTCCAGGCGGCGGTGCCGGGAATTTTAACCTAAAATTTAGATAAGCAGTTCAGAAGGGCGTTTGTTCGGAGAAATCCGGGGAAACGCCCTTTTATTTGGGCTGGGCGTTGGTTGTGGTTTGCAATCATCTAGGCAAACCCATATAATTGTGATGATTGTACAACACATGGCGCCAAAAACTTTAAACACAGCCAGATACAAGGGGGATTGGCAATGAACATCGGCATATTTACGGATACCTATTTCCCTCAAGTCAGTGGGGTCGCAACGTCCATCAAAACGTTGCGCGATCAGTTGGAAAAGCAGGGGCATCAGGTGTATATCTTTACGACCACCGATCCACACGTGGAGCGGAATGTCTATGAACGAAACGTCTTTCGTTTTTCGAGCATTCCCTTCGTGTCGTTTACGGACCGACGGATTGCCGTGCGGGGACTGTTTCAAGCCTACCAAATTGCAAAGGAATTAAATCTTGACATCGTGCACACCCAGACTGAATTTTCGATGGGGTGGATCGGTAAGTTTGTCGCCCGGAACCTCGAAATTCCGTGTCTGCACACGTACCATACGATGTATGAGGATTATCTACACTACGTGGCCAACGGTAAGATTCTAAAGCCGGTGCACGTTAAACAGGGGACGTTGGCGTTTTGTTACCATTTAACCGGTGTTGTGGCGCCCAGTGACCGGGTGCTGACCACGTTGAGTGATTACGGGGTCAAGGCGCCGATTCGGGTGATTCCCACGGGAGTTAACCTGCACCAGTACGAACAACCGGATACCGCGGACTTACGGCGCAAGTTGGGCTTTACGCCCGAGACGCCGGTTATCTTGTCGTTGAGCCGGTTGGCGTACGAGAAAAACATCACAGCTAGTATTGCGGCCATGCCCCAAATCTTGGCGCAGGTGCCCAACGCCCAACTCCTGATCGTGGGGGATGGGCCGGCTCGTGAAGATCTGGAACAACAGGTCAAAGACGCCCAGCTGGAAGACCACGTGTCGTTTACCGGTGAGGTCAATAACGATGACGTTTTTCGCTACTACCATATGGCTAACGTCTTTCTGTCGTCGTCGGATTCCGAATCGCAAGGATTGACCTACATCGAGGCCATGGCGGCGGGTACCAAAATCGTGGTCATGACCAGCCCGTACACCGATGAGCTGTTATCGAGTCGGGCCCTCGGGGTAACGTTTAAGAACCCGGCCGACATGGTCAAAAACGTGATCGATTACCTGTTGCACGGGGATGAGGAACAAGATCCGGACCTGTTAGCGCGAAAGTTAGCGGAAATTTCTGCGGATACCTTCGGCCAACGAATCATTAATTTTTACCGTGATGCTCAGGTCAGTTACGAGCAGGCCCACGAAGACACCCCGGATTTCAGCAATTAGAGGAGTACTTGAATGTTAAAAATCAACATGTTTTCCGCCGCAGATTCCGTGAAGGGTCAGGGGGTCGGAAGCGCGTATAACGAGCTCATGAACCTGCTGAAGACCCGGTTATCGCAAGAATTTACGGTGACGGTCAACCGGTATGGTCGGGTCGATTTGACGCACTACCATACGATTAACTTTTCCTATTATTTGTCGACGTTTTTGCCCGGACGGGGTCGTAAGATTGGCTACGTCCATTTTTTGCCGGAAACGTTGGAGGGAAGCTTGAAGATTCCCCAACCGTTTCGGGGGATTTTTTATAAATACGTGATTGCCTTCTACCGCCGCATGGACCATATCGTGGTGGTGAACCCCACGTTTATTCCGAAACTAGTGGCTTACGGGATTCCGGAAAACCGTATCACCTATATTCCCAATTTTGTAAGTCGGCAGGAATTTTACCCGGTCGCTGCGACCCAAAAACGGTCGTTACGGCAGCAGTACGGCTATGCCACCACTAAATTTACGGTGTTGGGGATCGGCCAGATTCAGGAGCGCAAGGGCTTGTTTGACTTTATCAAGTTAGCCGAACACCACCCGGAGATTCAGTTCATCTGGGCGGGCGGTTTTTCGTTTGGTCGGATTACCGACGGCTACGCGGAACTCAAGAAAGTAGTGGATAATCCACCAGCCAACCTGAGTTTCCCCGGCATCGTCGATCGGGATAAACTGGTGGATTATTACAACCTGGCTGATTTATTCCTTTTGCCTTCTTTTAACGAACTTTTTCCCATGTCGGTGCTGGAAGCTTTTAGTACGGGCACTCCGGTGTTGTTACGGGACCTCGACCTGTATCAGGCCATTATTGCCGGCGATTATCAACCCGCGCAGGACTACGCCGAGATGGATCAGTTGTTGACCACTTTGCCACACGATGCGGCGGCCCTGGAACACTGGCACCAACGTAGCTTGGCAGCGGCCGACCATTATTCGGAAGATCATCTCACTCAGATTTGGCGGGAGTTCTATCAACAACAGGCAAAAGAGGGGTAACGCGATGACACGACGAAATAAATGGGTCCTCACGTTGATGCTCCTCCTCGGAATTGCGATTTTTGCGTACTCGTTGCGCGACATCAAATTTTCCGTGTTGATCAACGATTTTGTGCATATTAATTTTTGGTGGTTCGGCGTGGCCGTAATCTGTATGTTATTGTACCTGGGGCTTGAAGCGGTAATCGTCAAGGTCTTTATTTCCGATCGAATTTCGGGTTTCTCGTTTAAAGACGCGCTACGGATCCCGGCGGTGGAACAACTGTTTAACGGGATTACGCCGTTCTCGTCCGGTGGCCAACCGGCCCAACTGATTGCGTTGATGCAAACGGGGGTCGACGCGGGGAAGGCCAGCTCGATTCTATTGATGAAGTTCGTGGTCTTCCAGTCGATGATCGTGGTGAATTTCTTGATTGCCCTGGTCATTGGATTTAACTACATTCAGGATAAGCTCCACGCCCTGGCCTGGCTGGTGGTGTTCGGCTTTACCATTCACTTGGCCGTGATTATTGGCTTACTGATGGTGATGTTCTGGCACGCCTTTACCAAGCGAGCCGTAGCGGTGGTCCTATACCCGATGCACTGGTTCATGAAACAGGACCGTTACGACCGGATGGCGGCGAATATTGACGACAAGATTGATTCGTTTTACGCCGAGAGTGTTCGGATCAGTGGTAAGGGAAAACTCATGCTCCGGGTCTTCGTGATCACATTTTTTCAACTCCTATTCTATTACCTGATCCCGTACTTCATTATGTTGGCTTTAGGCTACACCACGGCAAACATCGTCATGGTCACCAGCATGCACGTGCTGATTGTCATGGTGATCTCGCTGTTCCCGATTCCTGGGGGCTCTGGCGGGGCGGAGTATAGTTTTGAGATGATTTTTAAGAGCTATATCGCGTCGAATAGTAAACTGGTCTTGGCCATGATCCTCTGGCGCTTGTTGACCTACTACTTCGGAATGTTGACCGGACTAGTGGCCATGGTGGTGAAACCAGATAAGGTCGTTGAGGAAAGTAAGCCCACAAATCTGTGAGTTTTTTGGATTAAAACGTGTCATCTGCCCTTAAGTTTGGTAAAATCATAGTGAAGCTCAGAAAGGGGACCAATCATGGAAGAATCTCAACTGATTGGCATCATCAATCGCTTAAAGGCGATGCAAGAAGATGCCACCGACGAGCCACAACCCCGTCGATTCGAAAAGGAAGGCGTTGAACAAGCCACAGTGGTTTACAACGCGGCCAATAAGACTTATACGTTAACCGAACACAATCCGGAAACGACCTTCGAGTTTGATAACATTGATTTAGTGGCTATCGAATTATTTGATTTATTGACGGATAACTAACAAAACTATGGGTGCCATAGTTTTGTTTTTTTTATAGGCCGAAAAGTTGAATTTTTCCAAAGGTTGCCCGTTGGAATTGATTACCCAGCGCTATCAGCTATACTGGAGTAATGTTAATTATTTTGTGGAGGCAGTCTCATGGCAAACTTTGTTAAGCGAAGGATGAACTGGGTGAATACCCGTATGGGGTTCTTCCTCTTGATCGTCGTTTTATTTTGGATTAAGACGTACGTGGCCTACCAAACCGAATTTACGCTAGGGGCGAAGGGCAACGTCCAGCAGTTTCTATTGCTGATTAACCCACTCCCCGCGGCGTTACTCGTTTTTGGGATCGCGTTGTACTTTCGGGGGCGGTTGGCGTACTGGTTGATGTTGATCATTGACCTCTTAGAGTCAACCTGGATTTTCGCCAACGTCGTCTATTACCGGGAATTCTCGGATTTTCTGTCGTTTGGGATCATGAAAGGTTCCAGCGACGTTCAAAACAACCTGGGTAAGAGCTTAGCGCAGATTACCCACCTGTATGATTTTTTTGTGTACCTCGATATCATTCTCTTGGTCGTGCTGCTGTTAACGCACGTGATTCGGATCGATCCGCGACCGTTTAAGCGGCGGTACGCCTTGGCCATGTCGGTCTTGTCGTTTGGCCTGATGTTTGCGGAGTTCGGCATGGCCAACGCGGACCGATCTGGTTTACTGACGCGGACGTTTGATAACAACTACATCGTGAAGTACTTGGGATTAAACGAATACGCGGCCTTTAACGCCTACCAGACGCAAAAGGAAAGCGCCACCCGGGCCAGTGCGAACGCCAGTGATATGAAGAGTGTCCTGAAATACCTGAAACAAAATCGGGTCAGTCCGAACGTTTCCTACTATGGAAAGGAAAAGGGGAAAAACGTCTTTATCATCCACTTGGAAAGTTTCCAGCAATTCCTATTAGATTATAAAGTGAATGGTAAGGAAGTTACCCCGACGTTAAACAAGTTCTACCATAGTCAAAATACGTTGTCGTTTGATAATTTCTATAATCAGGTGGCTCAAGGGAAAACGTCTGATGCCGAAATGATGCTGGAAAATTCTCTCTTTGGGTTGCCTCAGGGGTCCGCAATGACCACTTACGGAACTCAGAACACGTTCCAAGCGGCACCAGCGATTTTGAGTCAGGAAGCCGGGTACACGACGGCGGCCTTTCATGGGGATGTGCCGAGTTTCTGGAACCGGGATAACACCTACAAGTCGTGGGGGTATCAGTACTTCTTTAGTTCGAGTTACTACACGCAAAAGGCCGATTATAGTGTCGGTTATGGGTTGAAGGATAAGATTTTCTTGCGGGATTCGGCGAAGTACCTCGAACAGTTACCGCAACCGTTCTACGCCAAGCTGATCACCTTAACCAACCATTACCCGTACGAGTTAGATAAGAAGAACGTTGACTTCCCGGCCACGAAGACGGGGGACAAGACGGTCGATCCGTACGTGCAGACGGCCCATTACTTGGATCAGGCGTTTGCGGAATTCATCAACTACCTCAAAAAGGCGGGACTCTATAAGAACAGTGTCATCTTGGCCTATGGGGACCACTATGGAATTTCCAACAACCACCGGCCGGCCATTGCCCAACTTCTGGGTAAGAGTAAGGTGACGAGTTTTGATTTGGCACAGTTCCAGAAGGTCCCATTGATGATTCACGCAACGGGACTCAAGGGGGGCATCAACCACACGTATGGTGGAGAAATTGATGTCTTGCCGACCTTACTAGATCTTTTAGGGGTGAAGAATACCAATACGGTTCAGTTTGGCCAAGATCTGCTGGCCAAGAATCGAAACCAGACCGTAGCGTTTAGAAACGGGAACTTTGTCTCACCAACCTACTCTAAGATTGGGGGAACCGTGTACGATACTAAGACGGGGAAGCCTCTGACGTTGACCAACGCGCAAAAGAAACAGGTTGATCAGTTGCAGAACCACGTCACGACGGAACTCTCGTTGTCTGATCGGGTAATCTACGGGGACTTATTGCGGTTCTACACGCCTAAAGGCTTTACAAAGGTTAATAAGAGTAGCTTTACCTATAAGTACAAACCAGCCATGGAGAAGCTGGCCGAGGCGCAGAAGGAAGAAAAGACGAGCGTCCTAGCTAAGCACGATGGTAAGAGCACCGTCACGGACTATAAGACGGATGCACCAGAATTGAAATAGTAATGAGTAGAAGCCCGTTATCCTTGTGATAACGGGCTTTTGTGTGGTTAAAGGGAATTAGCTGAAATTAATTTCAGTAAATATTCATTTTTCGCTTGACCAAGTCCGGAGATATTGGTAAACTAATTTCTGTTGTCATTTACGGAAACAAACGCGATGGCAACGGCAACCGGTTACGGTTTAACAATTTAAAAAAGGGCTTGACGGTCGGATTGATAATTGTTATGATAGTAACCGTTGTTGAGAATATTTATTCAACTTCTTCCAAAAACATTTAATATTTATTCAAAATAATGTTTAAAAAGTTGTTGACACGGTATTATCGACATGATATACTTTAAAAGTTGTCACGAAGCAATTACTTCTTATGACAACTTGGTAGACCTTTGAAAACTGAACATTGTTTTGACAAACCAAATATGTGTAGGGCGGTTTGAACTTAGGTTCAAACCCAAACAATATT
>NZ_AZDV01000002.1 GCF_001434835.1 Levilactobacillus acidifarinae DSM 19394 = JCM 15949
AGTGAGTCGTTGTCCGTTTCGGAAAGCGAATCGACCTCAACGAGTGAATCGATATCATTGAGCACTTCGACGAGCCAGTCGTTATCCGTTTCGGAAAGCGAATCGGCCTCAACGAGTGAATCGATATCGTTGAGTACGTCGACTTCGACGAGCCAGTCGCTATCCGTTTCGGAAAGCGAATCAACCTCAACGAGTGAATCGATATCGTTGAGTACGTCGATTTCGACGAGCCAGTCGTTGTCCGTTTCGGAAAGCAAATCGATTTCGACGAGTGAGTCGTTATCCGTTTCGGAAAGTGAATCGACCTCAACAAGTGAATCGATATCGTTGAGCACGTCGACTTCGACGAGCCAGTCGTTATCCGTTTTGGAAAGTGCATCGGTTACAACAAGTGAATCGATATCGTTAAGCACGTCGACTTCGACGAGCCAGTCGTTATCTGTTTTGGAAAGTGAATCGACTTCGACGAGTGAGTCGTTATCCGTTTCAGAAAGTGAATCAGCCTCAACGAGTGAATCGTTATCGTTAAGTACATTCACTTCGACTAGTCAGTCATTGTCTCAAAGCCAGAGATCACAATCAGAATCAATCTCACGTAGCTTATCAATTTCACAAAGTGTTGCGACTTCGCAAAGTATAAGTCAATCAGCACAAAGCGAAGCTATGTCGACTTCTAAATCAGTCAGTCAAAGTTTGGTCACATCGACGAGTCAGTCGAAAGTCTTGTCCGAAAGTCTAGAAGAAGGCAGTGCCCTAGCGCGGCCAACCCACTTCAAACGGTTCAGCGTTTCCGCGGCGAAAAAGCTGGGTCTGTATCGTAAGCCGACCTTTACCAAGCAAAATCGGCTCAAGTTTTACGCGAAACAACCACGTTCGCGGCAACCTCAATTTGTCGTCATCGGGGTCGCCCACTCGATTCATGGTGTCTTGCGTTACCACGTTCGGGACGTGAACCGACACTCAAAGACTTACGGGATGACGGGGTACATTACCGCGCGAAGTAACTTTTTGAAGCGGACCTACCATACGAAAGTGGATCGGCTCAAGATCGTGACGGTGTTGAATCCACGGGGAATCGACAGTTACCGCACCGCCAAGTTGAAGGGTAAGGTCACCCATTACAAGCAAGGGCAACAACTGAAGGTTAAGCGCATCGTTAAGCACAACCTGACGACGCGTTACCAGCTGACTAACGGACGCTACATCACGACTAATAAACAATTTGTTTATGCCGGGCGCTTGAAGTATCCGAAACGCATGACCGTCACGTACGGGGCCAACCTGTACCGCGACGTGAACTTCCACGCCAAAGCGGGGCACCATTACACGCGGTCACAAACCATTCGGGTCTTCGGTTGGGACTACAGTAATCATGGCACACTCCGTTACCGAGTTTCTGGCGGATACGTCACCGCAAACCACCGGTACGTCGATGCTACACAGCAGCATCTTTTAGCGGGAGAACACCTGTTGTAATCAGGCGATAAAAAATGGCCACTCAGGGTTATCTGAGTGACCATTTTCCTATCCAAACGACCTAAATTGGGGGAGCTTAATTCGGGTGAATATAATTTTAGTTATAAAAGATGTGCTAGACTGAAGATGAAATCTGGACGAGGTAGATTAACGGAGGCGGTCAATGATGAACGGGTTAACCCCAGAACAACAAGCAGCTCTGCGTGATGACAAACCACAGTCTCGTCGGTTAGGTGAGACGTGGGTGGCCGCCGCTCTCGCCGCAGTAGACGATTTAATTGACCGGGGAACGGTCAATTCGGAAACGGTCGATGGTGATTCCCTGAAGGGAGAAATCATCAAATCGATTGATTGTCAGGAAGTGGCCGCCATGCAAGCTAAGGGGACGATTCCCGCCGAGTCTAAATTATCAGCGGCTAGTCACATGAAGGCGGTCTCCTCGTCAGTACGGGCTACCGCCACGATTAAGCACGCGGTCGTGACGATTAACCGTAATTCCCTCTCGTAAGGTTACTAAACTAATAATAACTAATCAAAATAGCGATCACTGTCAATTAAAGCAGTGATCGCTATTTGGTTACAGAATTAGCAATTAATGGAACTCGTCGTCGGCCATCTTAGCCAGTAAATCGCGGGCCGGTACGAAGAAGGCTTGACCGGATAACAATTTGGAGAAGGACAACAAGTAGTCGCCCTTTTCTACCATGTTAGTCAGCATGCCCTTAGTAACTTTCCAGTGCCGGGCGTAACCGATAAAGTAGGTCCCGGTATTGCCACCAGCCGGATTGGAATAAGGCACGTTCATCCGCACAATCTTTTGTTCGACACCATCTTCAGTGAACTTAGAAGCCACGTTGTGGGCGTTCTTGAATTTGTCGGCGTCGTCGAGTTCGTAGTCACTGAACTTTTCGCGACCCACGGCCTTTTCTTGCTCTTCGGTCTTCAAGTGGTTCCAGACGGGCATGTCGTGTTGCCACTTCTGAGCAAAGGCGTAGGAGCCGTTTTCAAAAGTAGGATCTTCGTCGCCGACTAAGGCGTAATCGGCCGCATCTTCAATGGCTGGTGCTTCGGTACCGTCGATAAAACCAATGATGGCCCGGCCTTCGAAGTAACGGAAGCCTTGAGTTTCGTCAACCACGGTCGTCACGTCTTCGAGCACGCGCCGGAATTGAGTTTGGGCTTCATAAACCACGGCGTTATCGCTGGCCCGAATGTGTAAGAACAAGTCCCCTTCGGAAGCGGGCATCTCGTACTTGGGACCCTTCAGCGTCGTAAAGGTTTCCAATTCAGCCGGTTTTGGAGCATCCGGGAAGAGGTAGTCCCAAGCGGCGTTACTGATCCCGATAGAAACCTTGAGTTGGGACCCAGTTTCGGGCTTGGCATCACGAATCTTCAAGGAACGCACGATGGCCTGTGAGCGGTCAGCGAATTCTTGAAAGACTTCGCGTTCGTGTTGTGGAGCTTGACGCTTGAACTTTAAAACGGTGAATTGAACGTGTTCCCCGGCATCTTTCCAGACATCTTGAGCACGGCGTGGATCGATTGACATGTTAAATCCCTCCAGTTTTTTAGCTGATTTTAGCGTACAAAAGCGCTGAGAGATAGTCAACTGATAAGGTGCCGACTCGCAAAATTAATTAATCATTCGATAAACGGTTAATTAATTCGGCACATTTTCCCGGTCTAAGATCTGAACGTCTTCACCGTTAGCTTGCCGACGTTCAACGTTGTCTTCACCCCATAAGCAGAGCTCGTGAAGAATTTGAACCAGGGTTTCACCATAAGGGGATAACGCGTATTCGACCTTAGGCGGAACTTGTTTGAAGACCTGACGGGTGATAATCCCGTCGTGTTCCAGTTCGCGTAATTGTTGGGTGAGCATTTTTTGGGAAATTTGGGGAATTGCCCGGGAGAGCTCGCCGGTGCGCATGGTTTGGTGCCGTAAGTGACATAAAATGACCGGTTTCCACTTACCACCGATCACGTCGATAGTGGCTTCAACCCCAATATGGTAGGTTTTTTCGGGCATAGGAACCCCTCCTTGATTAAGTTACTTCTTAGTATAGCACGGGGTTAAACGCTGAGAACTTTCTCCAATTCCATCACTAGATAGTGGGCTTGTTCATCGTCGTCCCAAGGGCGGTCGGGAAACAGAATGTAGCGATCGATGACGTAGCCCCCAATGATCGACATGATGTGCCGAAAAACGATGGGGAAGGGCCACGTAACCATGAGTCCCCGTTGTTGGAAATCTTGAATGACGGTGCGAAAAGTGTCGACGAAGGTGGCGGGGGCCCCAGCGAGAAATTCTTGCCGTAACGTTTCGTTATAGAGCAACTCGCTGAAGAAGACCTTAATGGCATCTTGGTTTTCATCGGCAAAGGCCATTCGGTTACGGACAAAGAATTCTAAAAAATCGTGCAAATTGGTCATGGGTTGCTTTAAGGTTTCTTGTTTGAGTTCCTCTAAGACGTTGGGAATAATTTGGTGGATGATTGGTTCTAAGGCGATACGCAAGATATTGGCTTTAGATTTGAAGTGTTTGAACATCGTGCCTTCGGATTGATGGGCGGCCACGGCGATCTGGTGCGTGCTGGTGTTGGCGTAACCTTGTTTGGCGAAAAGCTGGATACTGGTGATGAGAACATCTTTTTGTTTTTGGGTGAGGTCCTTAGTGGCGTTGACCGCCGCGGGAAACTCAGCAAGAATTTTTTTATTGGGCATGGGACATTTCTCCTAACTAAATCTTAGGTCTATTTTAGCTGAAAATAAGCAAAACGGGTAACGTCTTGTCAGGCGTTACCCGTTTTAGCGTGAGGGGGTTGAGCTTAGTGCTGTTGAGCGATGTGGCCACCCTGACGATAGCCCAAGTAGAACTGGCAAATCGCGAGAATGACGTTGACCCAGTTGACCGTCAAGAACCAACCGGACAGTGCGGCCACGCTGGCGGCACCGTAGAAGGCCCAAAATCCCCAGACGATGGCGATGACGTTAATCCAAGCAAACCACTTCATGAGAGCTTGATTATGCGTCGCAAAACAGGTCCAAATTCCGTTAACAATCAACCAAATAGCTAGAATCCAAAAACTGGTGGTAAACATAATAAGATCTCCCTTCATTTTGTCGAGCGAGTAATCACTCGCCCTTAAGAACAACTTCATAATAACACCAAATTGGAAAAAGGCAAGAGGAATTTTTAAACTTATTTCGTGATTGGAAGAGTAGTGACTGCGTTTTGACTATTTAGTTTAGGTGATGGACTAATTTGACGAGCAATGAAAAGTGATTGGTAAAAAAGCGGCATAAAATTTATGAGACGTAATATTTATAAATTTATTTTATCCATAATAGATCTTATTACAGGATGATAAACAGTTATGCAGAGGAATCCACGTGATATAAATGCTTTTATATCAGCGTTTATAGATTTTGTTATACAGCGCTAACCGTCCCATCTCGCGGGGAACATGGTATTATCGGTATGAGTAAGGGAGACTGGAGAAGGAGCGACAGAGATGAATGGTTTAACCCCCAAGCGAAAGTCGGCGTTATTTCAAAGTAATTGTAAAACTCATTTTAAGATGTATAAAGCAGGAAGACGGTGGCTAGTCGCGGGTATTTCACTTTTGAGCGGTCTTTTAGGGGGGAGCACCTTGGTGGGAACGACCGCTAAAGCCCAAACCCCAGCTCCTGGCACGGGGAAAACGGTCGAGGTCGACCAGATCACGGCCACCCAGACGTCGACAACGATTCCGGCCACGTCACAGAGCGCTGCTTTACCTAGTGCTAGTGTGAGCCAATCGTTGGAAGGGTCGCAAAGTTTAGCGACATCCCGGGAGACTAAGACGTCTGCGACCGCGACTGAAGGCACGATAGCAACGGTGACGTCAACGACTAGCCAGGCAAGTCCCGCAGTCGCCCCGGCGACCACTTCGGTTACGGACAAGTCGAGCCAAGCGACAACGTCCGTGACGGCCCAGCTTCGTGGCGCTGCCACGGCGGTGAGCGCGCCTGCGGCCTACGCTCTACCGTTTGAAACCATCGATCAGAACCGTGGGGAAGTCAACCAAACATCGTACAATAAAGGAACGCAGGCCGCTCGGGACCAGATTGACGGCATTGTCAATAAGTTCGATTCAACCGGGGCGAACAGTATTACCCACCTTGTCGGGAATTTGGGATTTGTTGGGGCGATTTCCAATCAAATAACCGCTAATATCCAGCGAATCTCGAACTTGATTGACCTCTATTATCAGGGAAAAAACTTCCAGTATGACGATGCTTACGGGACGCCCGTCTGGTATAACGGTGAGGCGACAACGCCGCAAACGGCGCACCTGATTTACCACGATTTTAACTTGGGGTATGCTGATTACTTGCGGGCATTTACCCGGGGGATCAGTGAATGGGCGGCGGGAATCAAGGCTAAGGCCCTATCAAGTGATCCCCACGTGGCGGACGGCCTGATCAACTATGGTAATTATGACGGTAGCCAGTTGACCGGGGGCGGACTTTTAGGAACGGCGAGCACAACGATCAATGTCGGCCTATCTTGGGCCCAGGGAATCTGGAAAACGCCCAACTACGCGAACAACATCCTGTCGTACCAAAACAGCAATAATCTGGCCGCCGAAAGTGTCAGCAAGACGGCTACGGCGATTAACTATTACATTTCCATTGTGGCCCCGGTCGTCATCAACGGAATTGCCCATCAGGCCTTGGCGGACGTCCGGGCGATTGGGGGGCACATTGGGGATCAAGACTATGCGCCGGCTAAACTCAGTGATGCGGTGAACCTCAACGGTAATATGACCAAATTTTTAAAGGGAATTGGGCTAAGCGACGTTTTAGGAACGACCATTGTGCAAAACGTTTACGAAGCGATTCGGGCCAACGCCCAGAACGCGATTGAGCGTAACTGGACGATTGGGGCGAATAAGGCCCTCAAAAATTTTTGGAACGATACGAAACCGGTTGATTCAGAATCAAGTTATAAGGATATTCAGGGCTATAATGAAGAAAATCCAGAAGCTATTTTAAATACGACTTCATCGGTTAAATTGTCTCGAATTGCGGAGGCAGCTGGGTACGCGTGGTACCAGAAGATCGTTTCCAAGGTCATTCGCCAGGCGGGATACGATGCCCAAAATAATCAGGCGCAGCGACCAATTGACGATGTCATGACCAATATCGCTCAATTGTTCAATGGGTCTAATGATCCGATTTCGACAGACCTGCTCAATCAGATATTGCAGGGCGGCCAACACGTTTATCCCAAAACGAATACTCCTTATGTGCGTAAAAGTACGGGAGTTAGGGCGGTTCTGACTAACATTTACCAGGCGGCCTACAAGTCAATTCAGGGAGTCCTAAGGGATTATCAGGCCAACCCGCAGGCGACCGATGCGGACATCGAGCGGAACCAACAGCGTTATCAATACACTAGTTTGGCGGACGGGACGCAACAACCCGTAAATAATTACAGCATCATCTACAAGTTCTTACGCCAACTGAATTCACCATATGGCGGTATGATGCTGGCCGATAAACAGGTTCTAACGGAAAAAACGGGATCATCAAAAATTATTGATGATGAGCAGATAGGACGTAAAGCTTATGATTTTTTTTATGACACGGTTGTTAATATCTTGTCCGGGAATCCTAAGGGACAGCAGTCAGACCTGAATTTCTTAAATGTGAGAACGGACTATTTCGTCAATGATGCTCTATTGCAAAAACTCGCAACTAGTCAATATCGGACGGCCTATCAAAAGGAGTTAGGTTTAGCCAATCAGATGTTTAACGCGGGCATGGCGTTTGCCCAGCAACACTATCAAAATTCGGCTACGGGGTTTATCCCGCAGGCTGAAGACGCCGGGGTGGACGCGAACAACAATAGCGCACGGGGGGATCAAAGTGTTAAGCGTTATGCCAATTTGAGTGCCCCTTACCAGGGAGACTTACACTCCGGTGACCTTTTCAAGGCCGGTTATACGGCCATGTTGGCGCCCGTGATCGTCAAGCTGGAAGCGGCTAACTCAGCGGATCGAACGGCCTTTAAGACCACTAGCTTCACGGGTCAAACGTTAAAGGGGCAGGATGTGTCCTTAGAAGCGCCGGAACCGAAAGCCGGCTGGATTGCTACCCCCCCAACCCAAATCCAAACGCTCAAAGCGGGACAAACCACGGTTACGTTTCAATACAAACGGGCAACGACCCTTGAGCAGAGTGGGTTGGCTGAGCAACAAGTCACGTTTAACGGAAAGGACGCTCAAACTCTGCTGAAGGGCACCCGGTTCACGCCGCATTGGTCGGACCAGACGACCGGCCAGACCATCACCATCGCACCATCGTGGTTAACGGTTGACAATAACGGGACGCGGACGGGCGATTTTACCTATCATTTGAATAAGGTGGGGGCCCAGCAGGTCTATCAACAATTGCAAACGCAGCTGACGGCGACCGCGCCCAAGTACGCCTTACCGGATGTCGGGGAGTTAACGCAGATACTGGGCACCTTACACGTGGCGGCGACTAGTGACAGTCGATTATTGCCACAGCTAAAGACGAAGCCGGCGGTAACCGTGGTGGGACGGCCACTGGACGTACAAGACCTAGTCGTAACGGCCACCGATTCCCAAGGCCAACCCATTGAACTTAGCCACGTGACGATGGGCCCCGTTGATTGGCAGCAAGCCGGCCAGCAGGTCGTTCAACTCACGTTACAAGCCCCGACTAGTCAGCAAAGCGTGACGGCAACGACCACGGTCGAGGTAGTCACCCCAGAACAGTCGCTCACCGCCACGACCTCTACGACGGATCAACAGGGAAGTATTAGTCAATTAGAGTCGGGGGAGAATTCGGTTAGCGATTTGGCCGTTTCGGCCATGAGTCAGTTAGCGAACGTTTCGACCAGTGAAGTGACCCTAAGTCAGCAGTCGTTGTCGGATGACCGGCAACTGACCTCATTGACGGACCAAGCGACCAGTTTATCCAGTCGGGTCTCACAAGACCAGAGCCTACTAGGATCGCGCACGTCGGCTGTTGAGTCACGCACGGCGGCCGGGCAAACTAGCCTGGTTTCACAAGCATTGCAGTCGACGAGTGACAATCCAGTAGTTGATTCCGCCACGGTGTCGCAGGTTTCTTTGAGCGAGGCCAGTCTGAGTAGCTGGTCACAAGCGGTGCAGGCCGCACAAAAATCCGCGCAGGATCAGCTAACCACGGAACGTTCACAGTCGAAGGCCCTTGCAGAAACCAGCCAACGATCGCGTAGTCGGGCAGCTCAAAGCCTAGCTGATAGCTCAACTTCAACCAGCCGTTGGGCGTCTCAGATTGCTTCGGAAATGAGTGCGGGAACGTCTGCACGGACGAGTTTGGTGGCGCAAGAAGCCTCCGAAAAATCTGCCTTAGCTTCATTAACGTTGACCCAGGCTAACGATCAGTCGACCGCCGATAACGTGGCCAGTGCTTTAGCAGTGACTTCAGATGCTTCGCTCAGCCTTGCCCAAGAGCCGCAACCCGACCCGCACCTGACAACCGAAATTAGTCAATCGTTAAGTGATTTGGTGACGGCGAGTCAGTCCATCAGCACTCAAGAACAACAATTAATACGGGATAGTCAGCAGCAGGCCCAGGTTTCCGTTGGCAATAGTCAAGCTCACCTGAAGGTTTCGCTCTCTCAAGGATCACTGATTAATGCCAGTCAATCCGCCGCGATTGCTAGTATCAGTGATCATAGTCTAGCCTTAGCTAGTCAGGAACAAGCCGCGGAGCAAGCTGAGAACAGTGTGGCGATGCAATCCCGGACTGACCGACAGACGCTAGCTAGCGTTAGCACAGCCGAGCACAGTCTGAGTCAACTTTTTTGGGCGGACCATTCGGCCAGCGTTCAATCAACGATTGGCGTTTCACTGAATGATTTGTCAGTCAGTGGCCGGTCGTTAAGCGAGTTGGTTCGGTCGTTGAGTGCCCGGGATAGTCGGTTGACGTTCGTGGCGACTAGTTTAACGGCGCAAGTAACCGCAGCGTCTAACACGTTGTCACCACTTAAGGACGCGCAACGAAGTTTGAACAAACAAATAACGTCACAGACCCAATCGGGCGTCAAACAAACCAGTGCCCTAACCTCCTTAGCTGAACAAAGTCTCAGTGCGGCTACGGCGTTCGATTCAATCGTCACATCGCTGATAGAACACAGTTTAGCGTTACCCAATTTACCGGCTAAACAACGAAGCCAATTAGCGGCGCAGTTGCAGGATTTAAGCCAACAAGCGGTTGCCCGTCAGCAGCACTGGAACCTGCAAGTGACCCAGGTCGCGCAAAAATCGTTAGCCTTAGTCGCTGAGCAACAGAACTCGATTAAGCGTGTCGCGCAGCGTCAAAAGGAATTGAGTCAAAGCGTGGCACAGTTAGCCCGGCAATCGACGCAATTGAAGTCACAATCGGCATCGTTGTCGGAACTCCTTTTGCAGCCTTCCCAGGACCTTAATCTGAGTTTAGCGAACGCGAAGACTCAGTGGGTGGGTTACGGTCAAACCAGTCAGGCGCTCGTAACGCCCAATGCGAAGCAAACGGCACAGTTAACCTCGGCCGCCGCTAGTCTAAGCGAGCAATCTGTGTCGGTAATCAGTCAAAGTGTCCAAGTCGATCTGGCGCAGGGGTCGGCTGCTAGCGAGAGCCTGGCGGCACGTTCAGCGTGGTTAGCGGGACATGATAGCCTATTTTCGCAACAGGAAAGCAGTGTGAGCGCTGAAACCAGCGTGACCAAGACCCAATTAACGCAATTGGCAAACGGCCAACAAAGTCTAAAGCAACAGGCGCAAACTATCGCTAATGCCGAGCATGCTTTACAGCACGCAGTTGCAAGCGCCTCAACGCTTGGCAGTGAAATAACGTCGCAATCGGTTGCTAGTGTTAAGCAAATTGAGACGGCCCAACAACAGGTTGCGGCTCATCAGGTCGCGATGCTACAGACCGAAGCGGCGAACCAGACCACGTTAATCACGACCAGTCAAGCACTGGCCCAGCATAGTCAACAGAAGATACACGATTGGGCAGCCCAAACGGGACCACGACAAAGTTTAACCCAAACACTTAACTCGGCCGAACAGTTGTCCGTGGCCCAGACTAGCGCGCAATGGTCGCTCATTAACGTCAGTTTGAGTGACCGATCCGTGGTAGATTGGCTTCAGCAATCCACTTGGGTGGCCGTCAGTCAAAGCTTATTGGCAACTCAAACGCCGATTCAACGGCAACAATTGCATTCCGCCGAGGCGAGTCTGAGCGCCGTTTCCTTGTCGAATGCTAGCGAACGGCAACAGCTAAAGGTGCAATCGGAAAGTCTGGAAGCGGGGGTAACGCAAGCCGTCGCAACCAGTCAAAACTCTGTTGATCGCTTCAGAAATTCGCAACAGTCCCTGGCTGCCCAAGCCACGGCCGTTCAAAGTCAGTTCACTGGCATCGCCTCTCAGATGACGTCGTTACGCGTTCAAAGCCAGATTGACGCTAAGGATTATCAGCAAAAAGCCACCTCCGTTGCCCAACAAGTAGCGGAAGTTACCGCCCAACAAGCTAAATCGCAAACCAAGCTTGCCATGGCGGCGTTAGCGAGTGCGTCGACGAGCCTGGCGCTGCAATCTCTTTCCGTGACCAGTGTTAGCTTGTCTAATCAGCAATCCCTGATTTCGATGACTCAGGTCATGCAGGCGGGGCAGTCGACGCTAAACTCGACTGCTGATAGGTACCTTTCCTTACAAGAAACCAGTGCTAGCCAACAGAGCCAAGCTGATCATCGGGACTTAGAACAATCGCAAGCCCTCCAGAATGGGTACGATACCACCAAGGAGGCCTTGACCTCCGTTACCACGGACGTTCAACAGGCTAACCATAGTCTATCGGTGACCATTGAGACGGCTTTGACCAGTGCTGCGGCTAGCGTGGCGCTAGTCCAGGCCAAGCAGCAAGCCCAACACGCTGCCGACCAGCAACAAGTCGAGACCATGACCGATCAGCAACAGCTTTTAACCCACGCTGCTCAAAGTCAGCAGGCGCAAACCACCGTTGATACCCAACAGTGGGCGACCACTCACGATGCTGAGAACAGCTTAGTCACGGCCTTAAACTCGACGGCGGTTCAAGCATCAAACCAGGCGACGAGTCAGCAGTCGTTAATCGACCAAAGCCTCAGTGCACGTTCCGAATTTACCCGTAGTCAGCAGTCCGAGTGGCTGACGGTCCAGCATAGTCTCAGCCAGTTACCCGTGGTGACGGTCAGTCAGACGAGCGGGTTAACTAGCGCCCAACAATCGTTAAGCCAACAAGAACAGGGCGATTTAGCCGCCCAAGACTGGGTCATTGTGCATCAAGCTAGTTTAGCGGTGACGGCCGAACGGGACCTACTGGCGAGCCAGTCGTTAGCGACTCGACAACGCCACACCAACCAAGTGCTTAGTCAGGTCGATGCTGAGTTGGCTGACCACCTGGCCTCTGCAAATAAGCAAGTGACCATCCAAGCCGAGCAAAGTACTTCCGCCATGCAGCAGTTTCAAACTGCCGTTAAGTCGGCCGATCAGCAAGTCATCGACGTAGGCCATTTCCAACAGCAGGTTCACCAAATGCAGACGGATCATCACGTGCAATCGCTGGCGTTGACCAGTGCTGAAGCTAGTCTGAGCTTACTCTCGGTGGCTGAAACCAGTGTGAGTCTTACTCAGGATCACGCGTGGGTATCACTGACGGCTGGCAGTCAGGCGCAACAGTCCCAATACGTGCGGTCGCTAGTGTCGTTGGCATCGTTAGCCGAAGCCAGTGCGCAGGAACGGTCAATCTGGCGGCAAGCCCAATTGTCGGCACTGACCAGTGCTCAGCAAAGCTTACGGACCAGCAGTCAAGCTATGCAATCCGTGGGACAAGGGTTGAGTCAAGCCAAGGCCAGTCTATCCTTAGTTGCCAGTCAAACGATTTCGGCCGCGACTAGCCAATCCATTTCGGCACGGGTTGGTAGTGAACTGATCGTGGCGTCAACGGCCGAGGCTAGTCTCCAGCACCAAGTGTCAGTAGCGCTGCAACAACAATCGGCAGTGACTTCGTTGCAGACTAGCTTACGGGTTCAGGACAGCCGATTACAGAGTGAGGCGGCCCAGCAGTCTCACCGGGTAATGGTTAGTCTGGCGAGTCAAAGTGCCCTAGTGTCCGAGCAATTGGTGGGCCAACCACACCATTCGGGGTGGCAATCAGCGGCCACGAGCCTGAGTGACCAACTGGGAAGTATGGTTAATGAGATGTCCCAGTCGGTTCAGACGAGTCAAAGGAATCAATCGTTAAGCCAGAAGTCCACGGCACAAACGTCACAGCTGGCAGCTTCTAGGAGTCAGCTTCAAGCCGCCTTAACCAGTCAATCGCAATCGATTGTGACCTCTTTAGCGGCCAAGACAAGTCAACTAGTGACGACGGAACACAGTTTGTTGGCGTCGTTAGGAACCACGTTAAGTCAACTGAGTGAGGCTTCAACGGCTTCGGTAAGTTTACAATTAGCCCACCGTCCAGTGACCGTCGACCAACAGGCGCAGGTCACGAGTTTACTTGATCAGGCTGTCGCTGAAACGAGTACACTGATGGGCAATAGTGCGGCCCAACGGTCGTTAGCTCAACGCAGTGTTGCCGAAGCCCTGGCTAGTTTGAGTGTTCGTTCGCAGCGAGATGCTAGTTTATGGACGTCCTTAGCCACGGTCGCGCAAAGTGAGACGCAGCGGTCACAAACGTTGAACAGCGTGGCGGAACTTGTTTCTACGGCTACAGGTAGCGTGAGTGTCGCGTCACAACAAGAGCAATCGATCATGACTAGTCGGAGTGACGCTTCGTTAGTTCAGGACCAGCTCCCGACCGAAGCTGAGTCAACCACGGCGGCAACCGCCGTGACCACTTCGGATTCATGGCGGCCGGAGGAAACTGCTGCGTCGATCGAGCCACAGGTGACCGGGAAGGTGAACCAGCTTGTGACCCAATCGTCCGGGAGTAAACACCATCATTTGCTGGCTGACCATCCCCGTTTCAAACGGTTCCGGATTACCGGCGTGAAGAAGCTGGGACTGTATCTCTCGCCAGACTTTAGTCGTCGGACGCGTTTGACCTGGTACGCCCAACGCTCACGGACGCATCAACCAATGTTCGAGGTGCTGGGACACGGGATTTCGAAGCACGGGACGCTACGCTATAAAGTTCGGGATATTAATCGCCAGTCAGCGACCTACGGATTGGTCGGGTACGTAACGACGCGGTTGGCTTACGTACGCCCAACGTACTACGCTCGACTTAAACACACGTCCGTGATCACGGTTCTAAACGCTCACGGCATTAACGGGTACCGAACGGTGAAGTTTACCGGCCGGCTCCAGCATTACCGGCCGGGTCAATCCCTCCGCATCAAGCGGTGGGTTCATCACGGGCAAACGACCCGGTATCAATTGACTAATGGCCAATACGTTACGGCCAATAAGCAGTGGGTCATTCGCGGGCGAGTTCAGCGGACGCAACGGTTAGCCCTGACACACCAGGTTTTGAGAACTAATCGATTAAGTGCCGATGACCAACCGACCACGTTCACCGAGCATGTGACGGTAAGGCCCTTTAATGTTAAAACCACTGATCATCAATGGCGTCACGGTCGGCTAAAGTTGACTCAACCGGCCGCTGCCAAACTCGGCCATTTAACTAATTGGTGGGCGTTTCGATCGGACATTAGGCGTTAAAGGCAGTCCATTAACGCACGTTGCGGGTCCCTTCATTCGGAGCTATTAAAAAGGTCGTGACTTTTGTCACGGCTTTTTTGGTAGAAAAAAATGACCACCCCAAGAGGTGATCACTCGAAATAGCTTTAGTTAACCATGATTTAAGGTAACGTGTTGCCCGCTGCAAAGTAGACGTTATACCATTCTTGCTTGGTCAACGTAACGTCCGCACCGGCTGCACTGTCGGCGATGTGGGCTGGATTCATAGTCCCCAGTAAGACTTGGATGTTAGCGGGGTGCCGTAAGATCCAGGCAATTACGATGCCGTTCTTGGAAACGCCGTACTTGTCGGCTAACTTTTGCAGTTCGTCGTTGAGTTTCTGGTATTTTGGATCGTTAATGATCATCCCGGCGAAGAGACCGTACTGGAACGGGGACCAGGCCTGAATGGTGACGTGATGACGCCGAGCGAATTCCAACATACCACCGTCATGATCCACAGACCACTTGTCTTCCATGTTGACGTGCATGCCGGCGTCAACCATGCCGGTATGGGCGGGGCCGAATTGGAGTTGATTGAACATCAGCTTCTGGTCAACGGCGTCTTGAACCATCAAATACTGTTGCACGTTAAAGTTGGAAACCCCAAAGTGACGAACCTTGCCCTCACGTTGTAACGTGTTAAAGGCGTCGGCCACCTCGTTAGGTTCCATTAACGGATCTGGCCGGTGTAGTAAGAAAGCGTCCAGATAATCAAGGCCCGTGCGAGACAGAATCCCGTCGACAGCATCAATCAAGTGTTGCTTGGAGAAGTCGTAGCGTTTGCCGAAGACCAGACCGTCGTGACTGCGGGCGGGGTCTAAGACGATGCCCCCCTTAGATTGAATGTAAAAGTCGTCGCGGGATAAGTTAGAGGCGGCTAAGGCTTCCTTGAACTTCTTCTCTGACGCACCGTCCCCGTAAATGTCGGCAGAGTCGATGTAGGTGATGCCCGCGTCGTGAGCAGCTTCCAAAGCCTTAGCGGCGTCGGCGACTGAAAGATCGGCCATGCGCATGATACCTAGGGCGACAGCAGAGGCCTGCCAATCAGTACCACCTAAGTTAAGTTGTTTCATGCTAAAAATCCTTCCTTTCTTGGTTCATTCAATACAAATTAAGTTTACACCCAAAGACTTAGTGACCCTAGTAATCGCACCTTCTAATCCTGGTTAGCAAAAATTACTTATTGACTTTTAGAATTTTGGCAGTATAGTTAATTACACAAGTAACTAACCAGTGAACTAACAAACGGGGGAATTTAAAATGACAAACGCAGTTGTGGACGTACACCACTTAGAAAAAACCTACGGAAAGGCTGGCGAACGGCCGTATACCGCTTTGAAGGACCTAAACTTCTCGGTTGCCGAGGGGGAATTTGTCGGCATCATGGGAGCGTCCGGGTCGGGGAAGACCACCTTACTGAACATGTTATCCACGTTGGATACGCCCACTAAAGGGGATGTAATCGTCAACGGTCACGACGTCACCAAGATGCGGAGCAACCAACTCTCCGACTTTCGGGCCCAAGAAGTCGGGTTTATTTTCCAGGACTTTAACCTATTAGAAAGCCTGACCGCTGAAGAAAACATTGGTTTACCACTGGCGCTACAGGGGACGGCCTCGAAGGTCATGGATCAAGCGATTCACGCGGTCGCGGAGACGCTGTCGATCACGGACCTGTTAAAGAAGTACCCGGCTCAACTTTCCGGTGGGCAGAAACAACGGGTCGCCGCCGCGCGGGCCATCGTTCACCAACCATCGATCCTGATGGGCGACGAACCAACCGGGGCGTTGGATTCAACCAGCGCGCGTGAGTTGTTAGACTTACTGACCACGATCAATCGCGATCAGCACATGTCCGTTTTATTAGTGACCCATGATCCGTTCTCCGCCAGCTTCTGCCAACGCATCCTGTTCATCAAGGACGGCCAGATCGGTTCCGAACTCAACCGGGGTGACCTGGACCGGAAGGACTTTTACCAACAGGTCTTGACTGAACTGGGGACGTTTAGCGAATAGGGGGACGGAAGAGATGTTAACGAAATTAGCTTTAGCCGGGGTGAAGAACCGGCGCCGGGATTACCTGGTCTTACTGGCCGGGCTGACCATGTCGGCGGCCATCTTCTACATGTTCGCCAACCTGGCGACCAACCAGGCCTTTATCAAGGCCAACGCCGTGATTAAATCTGCCAGCGTGGTCTTTGGCTTCGGGGCGGTCTTACTGGCGTTGATCACCATTGTCTACATTATGTACGCCAACTCGTTCTTGCTGAGCATGCGGCAGCACGATTACGGCCTATTCATGATGCTGGGGGCCAAACGTCGCCGGGTCGGCCAACTGGTCTTCTTGGAAACGTTAATCTTGGGGACCATTGCAACGGTCATCGGAATCGTTTTGGGGATTGTTGTCAGCAAGTTTCTGGTCGGTTTCTTACTCGACCAGTTGGGCCTACACCTGTCGCATTTGGCATCGTTTTACCTGCCAGCCATCCTGTTTACGGCGGTGCTGTACATCGGCCTGTTTATCCTAGCGTCATTGTTTAACCTGACGCGGCTGATGCGTACCACGGTCCAACAACTCTTACACGCCGACCAACAGGCGAACCAACCCAAGAGTCGCCCCCTCCGGCAATTCATCGGCGGTTTAGTGGGAATCGGCTTATTGGCGGTGGGGTACTGGGCCATGGCGGCCATCGAACACCTCCAAATGACGGCGATTCCGCTGGCGTTGGTCACGATTACCTTAGGGACCTACCTGTTGTTCCACGCGGCCGTGTTGGCCGTGATTCGGGGATTACGGCACACCAAGTGGGCTAAGAAACACTTAAACGGGTTCTTGATGGGCCAACTGAACTTCCGGGTGCACGATTACACGCGGATGTTGACCATCGTCTCGTTACTGTTTGCCATGGCGTTAGGGGCGATTACCGTGGGATCGGGTTATCACCGACAGATGCCGATGACCGCCGATTCTCTGGGTGCCTACACCGTGGCGGTGCATGACGCTAACGCTCATCAAAAGCACTTGATTAACCAACTGCACGTGGCTCATCAAGCCACCTACACGCAAAAGGTGCAGGGCAAGACCACTTACTACAACGCGGCCGAACTGAAGACTCAGCCGTTCCAACAGATCAAGAGTCTGCAGAGTAGTCCCAACGGCAAGCCCCAGTTCTATACGGAATCGCTGGCGAAGTTTAAAAAAGACGGGGTCACGCAACTGGACTTCATCATGTTGAACCCTAACAAGTTGGGCGACTTTGCGGCGCCGAAGATCGTGAGTGCGGCGGCCTTCAAACAACTTAAGGGGACCACGTACCGGGTCACCACGGTGCGCGTCAAGCACATGGCAGACGACATGGCGGTTTTGAAGCAGCTGGACCGCAGCGAGCAACACCGGTTTCCCCAGGCGTCGACTCAGTTAACTATCGGAACTTACCAATCGTTTGAAATGATGAACGGGATCTTCGGTGGGTTAGAATTTATCGGGTACTTCCTTGGGATTGCTTTCCTAGCGATGTTAGCGTCCTGCTTGATGTTCAAGATTTTATCCGGGGCACCTGGCGATTTACGGCGTTACACCATGTTGAACAAGATTGGCGTCCGGCGCGGGTTGATGCGCGCGAGCCTGGCGAAAGAAATTGGGATTTTATTCGCAATTCCTGGTATCATGGGAGTAATCGATGTCTTGTTCGGGTTACAGATGTTTAAGCCGTTGATGGCCAAGCCCATGAGCCCGTACCTGGGAATTGGGACCACCTTTGCCATCTTCATCGGGCTTTACGTCATCTACTACGTGATTACCTTGGGGTTATACCTTAATTTAGTGATGCCGCGTGAAGTCGTTCGGGATTAAGACGAGTTCAAAAAGAATGTGAGATAAGCCATGAGATTTAATTTTGATAGTCCAGAACCCATCTATTTACAAGTGGCCGAACAGGTTGAAGAAGCAATCTTCACGGGGGTCTATCAGGCGGGCGAACAAGTGCCTTCCACCACGGAAGTCTCTAAAGAATTTCACATCAACCCGGCAACCGTTCTCAAGGGCATCAATCAGCTGGTGACGGCGGGGATGATTGAGAAACGGCGGGGCGTGGGAATGTTCGTGACGGCCAACGCGGCGGAGATGATCCGCGAGAAGCGGCGGGCCCAGTTCTACGACCGGTACGTGAGTCGTTTTACCAGTGAGGCTAAAAAATTAAACTTATCGGAAACGGAAGTCGTGGCGCTGATTCAACGGGCGTATCAGGACTGACCGATAGGGACTTGCGGGGGAACCGTAAGTCCCTTTTTCTGTGAGCAGATGAGTTTACAAAACGGGGCAAACGGTGTATAAAATAATTGTACGCAATTTAATTGCAAGCAGAGAGAAAGAGGGACTTCACATGGACATCAAGATTAAAGACGCCGCGAAGGACTATTTGGCAGCACACGTGACGGCCGGCAGTATCTTATTGCTGGTGACCGACGACGGGTCTAACAAGTATTCGACCATCGGTGGGTCGTGTGCCATTGGGAATAAGTTCCAGCTGGTCGCATTAACGGCCGAAGATCCCGACTACCAATTAATCATTGAGAACAACGCTGGTTATCAGTTACGGACTAACCAAAACGATGCCATCTACCTGGGCAATGGCTTAAATCTCGACCGGGTTCACAACCAGTTAGTCTTAAAGGACGACAGCGGCATGCTGGATAGTGCGGTGGGGCTCATCACCTACACGGCCGAAGAGAAGTCTAAGTTGGATTTAAAGAAGGAAATGCAGACGTTGGGGACGCGAATTTGCTAACAGAATAGAAGTATTGACCGTCGATTGTGGAGTCAATCGGCGGCCTTTTTGTTGGTCGGACATGATTTGGCACGGGTTTGTGGGTTGCTATTGAAATGGGGGGACTTGCACGCGTATACTTAACCCCGAGAACAATTTTTAGGAGGGGATTTTTTGCGAAACGACCATCGTATCATCAAATGGCTAATCGCTTTGATGGGTTTACTGGTGTTGACCCTGTGTGGCCACGCACCGCTGGCCCAAGCGGCCACAATCGACGGTAGCCCGTACGTCACGTCTGCCAAGGTCATCAATGGTCCGGACTTTAAGGTAGCGGACACCATCAACGTGGACTATCACTTAGAATTTGGCAACACCGCTCTACATAGTGGCGACAAGGTTACGATACCGTTGCCTGACAATTTAAAATCGTCTAAGACCGACACCTTCGACGTGACGGGGCCCGACGGTAAGACCGTGATCGGGACCGGGAGCGTCGTTAAGGGTGAACATAGCATTGAAGTGACCCTGAATGATAAGGTGGAGAACCTCGACAATAAGGTCTTGGACCTGAAGATTGCCACCAAATATGCGGGAACCGATTATGGGGAACAGGCCGTGAACTTCCCGAACAACCACCCCGATAAAATCAACATTGTCGAAAACCTGGCTAACCTTTCCAAGAAGGGTGAAATTCAGGATAACGATACCGTGCGTTGGACGGTCTTGGTCAACCGGCGGAACCTTAAAATGAAGAATCTGAAGGTGGAAGACACCATCGGGGCTAACCAGACCATGATTCACGACGTCACGGTCTCCCCGGCTTACTGGGTCACCAACACGTCTTACAAACGTGAAACCCCAGCGTTAAGTGCGGACCAGTATACCGTGGATTACACCAGCGATGGCTTTACCTTGAAATTTAAGGACACCATCGACCGGATGTACGCCATCGACTACTACACTAAGGTCGATGATCCGTCCGTGATCCACGACGGTTACGTCTTCACCAACCAGGCGACGATGACCTGGGGGGGTGGCACGTCGGGAACGCCAAACTCCGAACAGGCCAACGGGAAAGTTTCCACGTCCAGCAGTAATTCCGGTTCTGGGAACGGAAACAACGTTGGCAACGAAGATAAGGATGGTAACGAGGACAAGGACGGCGATGGGGACATCGACGAAAATGGGAACATCGACATTGTTGATCCCGGAACGGGAACCGGGGTCGATGACGTCGATACCGGGACCGAAACGCCGGCAGAGGAAGCGGTCCGTGAAAAGGAAGCAGCCGCTAAGGAAGCCGCAACCAAGCAGCCAACTAAGCCCACAACGAGCAAAACAACCACGGCCAAGAAGGCCGCAGCTAAGCCAATCACGAAGGCCAACCATGCCAAGCCAGTCGTGGCAACGCAAACCAAGACTAAAACGGTACGGCGGAACGCGAAGTTGCCGCAAACCAACGACCAAACCAGTCTCGTCGCTATTGCGGGTTTGAGTCTGTTAGCCGCGGTAACGGCGGTAACCGTTATTCGGCCTCATTTCTAAACTAATTTAAGATTGACGAAAAGTCCGACCACAGGTGTCGGACTTTTTTTAGTCGTCGGAGAAATCGCTCGCATAAAAAAACGGTTACACCGCCGTTTCGAAATTGCGTTATTATTAAAGTGGAACACGAGTCAATAGATCTGAGGAAGGGGCGTCTAGAACCACATGACTAAACCAATTTATACCGATTATTTCTTTGACGAACCAGCGTACAACACCCACGATGGGGGCTACGTGCCGTTGGAGGTCGCTGATGCACCCGAGATGGCGTTACGGATTCCACCACTGTTGAAACCCGATAAGGAAACGGCGACGGATACTTATTACACGGTCGAGGCCCAAGCCGGCGAAACGCAACTGTTACCCGGTAAGAAGACCAAGACCTGGGGGTACAACACCTCCCTTCTGAGTCAAACCTTGGTATTTGCCAAGGGGAAGACCATGCACATTGATTTGAAGAACAGTTTACCCGAACTCACCACGTTCCACTGGCACGGATTAAACGTTCCCGGGCCGTACACCGATGGGGGCTGTCATGCACCCGTCTATCCGGGGGAAACGAAGCACATCGACTTCACGGTCGACCAACCCGCCGCGACGCTATGGCTCCACGCCCACCCGTGTCCATCAACGGCCGAACAGGTCTGGCACGGTCTGGCCGGCATGGTGCTGGTGACCGACGACCAAGAAGCGGAGTTGCCGTTTCCACGAAACTACGGGGTCGACGACATTCCGTTGGTCTTACAGGATCGGCGCTTCCACGAAGATAACCAGTGGGATTACAATCAAGATTACGATCCCGATGGGGTCCAAGGCCCCACGGCGATGATCAACGGGACCATCAACCCGTACTTTGACGTTACCACCCAACGGTTACGGCTCCGAATTCTGGACGGTGCGAACCGGCGTGAATGGCGGTTACACTTTAGTAACGACCTGCCATTCACTCAGGTGGCGTCTGACGGGGGTGTGATGCCGGAACCCGTTAAATTTACCCACCTGATGTTGACCTGTGCGGAACGAGCCGAAATCATCGTGGACTTTGGCAGTGTCAAGCCGGGCGAAACGGTCACGTTGTACTCCGATGATACGCCATTGGTTAAGTTCCGGATTCACGACTACCAACGCGAAGACGTGACGTTGCCTGACCACTTGGTCGACATTCCCGACCCAGAAGTCACGCCCAACATGCCCGTACGCAAGGTCGTTATGGACGGGATGGACGAATACGTGATGATCGACGGGAAGAAGTTCAACATGCAACGGATCGACGCTCGCCAACAGGTTGGTAACGTCGAACTTTGGGACGTGAAGAACAATAACAAGACCGATAGTGGAATGGTTCACCCGTTCCACATGCACGGGACCCAATTCTTAGTGGTTTCCCGTAACGGCAAGGCCCCGTACCCCAACGAACGCGGGTACAAGGACACGGTTGGGGTCAACCCGGGTGAAACGGTCCGCATCAAGGTGCGGTTCGATAAGCCGGGGGTCTTCATGTACCACTGTCACATCATCGAACACGAAGATGGTGGGATGATGGCCCAGATTGAGGCTTACGATCCAGCACATCCCAAGACGTACAAATTAATGGATATGGACACGTTGATGAACGCATTCGCTAAGGAAAGGGGTATCGACGTCAAGGACCTTCATCTGGCCGGAATGAGTTCGTATGATAAGATGGGAATGAAAATGTAGCAGAGTGCGACGAAGGGCGATTAGTCAGTGAGCATTAACGTCGATTAGCCGATTATCCTGGGCTTGGATAATTGGCTAATCGGGGTTAGGCGGAGCTGGCTGCCCGTCAGGAGCACGTTTCGGAGGCCGCAAATAGCGCTAATTTGAAAATGATTAGCCTGGTTTTGACTAATTGCTAAAATGGGGTTAAGCGGAATCCGTTGCCCCTGATAAGCACGTTTCAGTTAGAGTGCGTCAAGGAACGCTTAGCCGGTGAGCATTAACGTCATAACGGGAATTAGCCCGTGCTTGGCTAATTCCCGTTATGGGGTTAAGCGGAGCCGGTTGTTCCTTGTAAGCACGTTTCGGAGGCCGCAAATAGCGCTAACCCAAGAATAAAACGCGCTAATCTCTATTCGGAAGTTAGTGATTAAACACGGCTTTCCACCCATTCAATCCAAATAACAACCAAAAGCAGCTTTCAACCGCAAGAATTTCGCCGGTTGGAGGCTGTTTTAGCGTTCGGATAAGGACCCGTAAGATATAATAGAATTAATAGGAAATGGTGTTGGACAGAGTCAATGATCAACGGAAGGACGGTCTCGTGAATGGATGCGAAAGCTAGTTACCCGCAGGGGCATTATCATATTAGTCAGTTTGATCAGCAGCAGTTATTGATTCGAAACCAAGTTAGTTTGGTGACGTCGTTATTACGGTTGACGGACTCCGAGACGCCGTTTAACCAGATTAACGCCTTTTTAAAGGGGACGGTGACCAACCGGAAATTAAGCGACGTCACGGTCCAACGCCTACTAAATTTACGAACGGCCGTGGCCTTTATCACCGGCTCACCGGAAGGCTTCGAACTCTTGACGGTTAGTCACATCAACGACTTAGTGACCGCCGGTGTCGGGTTAGGCGGGGGCGAGCTGCGGCAAATGTCGGTAGTGACCAGGGGCGGCCAGACGATTAAACTACCGCTACCCGAACAAGTTGCCGTTCAAAAAGATTTATTGGATCTGCGGCTCAACCACAGTGATTATACCGACCGGGCGTTACAGACGGTGGCCTACGTGTTGCATAAGCAACTGTTCAGTGATGGTAACTTGGAGACGGCCTTCTTGGTTGGCAATCAGGTCCTGGCTAAACGGGGCGCGGGGGTGTTGTTGGTCGCGGAAGAGCAACAAATGCCTTTCCAGCAAGCTCTGCGGGACTTTTACCGTAACGCCGATGCGGAAACGTTTTGTCGCTGGTTATACGCCAACGCCATCGTAGGGCCGGAAGAGCTCCGTTAACGACTAGTCACCTAACTACCAAAGAAGCGCCCGGGACTTTTGCTCCTGGGCGCTTCTTTGGTAGAAAGTTTATTTGCGTTTAAGTAGTTTACGAACCAGAAAAATTAAGCCGACGATAATGGCAATTTGAATCAAGAAAACGGCAACGTAATAGAGGCTGTCAAACAGATCAAAGGCCGTTAACACGTTAAGCATGCTGGATCTCCTCCCTAACCCGATTGATTAAGACACTAAACGAGTTAGAGGAAGTTGTCAACGTGAATTTGGCACGGATTGGGGAAGGTTGATGAGGAGAATGGCGACAATGGTGAGCACGATTCCTAAAAATTGAATCGGGCAAAAGGAGACGTTCAGGCACAACACGGACAGCACGGTGGCGGTCAGAGGTTCGAGGGTACCCAGCATGCTGACAACTGCCGGATCGAGGCCGTTTAAACTCTCCACGTAAAAGGCGTAAGCCAGGAGGGTCCCCACGACGACGATGCCCGCAACTAGGAGAAAATCCAGGCCGTCGAACCCAGCGGGCATGGCGGTGAGGGGCGTCAGACAGTTTGCGGCGACCCCACCGATGAACAGGCCCCAGCCGGTCACCGTTAGCGAGTTATTTTGTTCGAGAAGCGGACAGGGAATCAGCGTGTAGGCGACAATCCCGAAGGCCGAGGCCACACCCCACACGAAGGCGGGTGTCGGGACCACCAGCGACGTGAGCTTGCCCCCGGTCACTAGTAGCAAAATACCAATTAAGGAAAGGCCAACGGCACCGATGTCGAGCCACCGGGGTAAGCGCCGTTTAGCGATGGCGACCAAGAGGATTAGAATGGCGGGCCCCAGCGATTGTAGAATCGTAGCGACCGCGGCGTTGCCGTAGTAAAGCGACAGCAGAAAGGTTGATTGGGCGAAACACACGCCCAGGACGCCAAAGGCGATAACCAGGCCGGCGGAGCGCCACGACCGCCAGATTTTAAAAATGGGTTGGCGGGTAATCAGCAGGTAGGCGAGTAATAGCAGGCCGGAGAAAAACATGCGCGCGGAGACCAGCCAACCCGGAGAGACGGCGATGCGAGCAAACAGGATACTGGAGAGCACGCCACTGATCCCAAAGAAGATGGCCCCGGTACCGGCCAGAACGGCAGCAAATTTTTTAGTCATGGGGCATCCTCCATTCTCAATCTGATAATTTATTATAACAAATTATCAAGCGTAATGAAACCGCTAACACTAGGTGCTAATTTATCCAAGCTACGAACGACTTAAATCCTCAATCCACGAGGGCCTAAGTGATCGAACGGCCGGATAGTCGGGGCTGTTTTTAGTTGGGAAAAGGGGAAAGCCTTGGTATGCTTAACCTAAAGCGATGATGGTTAAGGGTTAATGTTTTAGGGGAGGTCTCATGGAGTTACCACGACAACTCACACAGATTCGCCAATTTCGGGGCTATTCGGTGGTCCAACTGGCGGAAAAATTACGGGTCCCACCAACCCTGGTGGAAACCTGGGAAGCGGGAAATCGCTATCCTAGTCTGCAAGCCATATTGGGCCTGAGTCGGATCCTTAACGTTCCGGTCAGTCGGTTGGTACAGGCGGATCTCGGCCGGATGCGGCAGCAGCTGCGGGGAAAGAATCCCCATCAGGATACGGACCTATTGCTCGCGTTGAGCCTGTTTTTTGGGTTCTCGTGGGTCCCGGTCCTGTTGGTGTGGCGCCACTGGCCGTGGGTGTTTGGGGTGCCGCTAAGTCTCTGGCTGGGTGTGATGGGACTGGTGTGGCATTTGGACGACCGCGCCCACCGCAGTGACCGGCAACACTACCGAGAAATTTTGGGTTACGTCGCCGGTCAGGACGTTGCGACCTTGTGGCGTCAACGCTTACGCTACCGTGAGCGTTGGGTCGTTGCGGGGAGTTATGCGTTGTTACTGGTGGTGTTAGGGGTGCTGGGCGGCCTAATAGTTAATCAGCAATAAGTATAGACATCAATTATGTCAGTTGTTATGCTGGCTAGCGGACAGGGGAACTTAAATTTAAGTAAATGGGGAGTTTGAATGCATCAGATTAATTTAACGCTTGTTTTAATCAAGTATTTTAACGGGGTTGAAGACGAACACTTTGAACCCACGCAGGTCGCACGGTTTAATCAGGCCGCCAGTAATAGCCTAATCCTATTATTAGGGCTATTCGGTCTGGGAACTTTAGGATTGACGGCGGAGTCGCGGGCAATTAACAATTGGACGATGGTAGGCATGGGGATGGTCATCAGTATCCTGCTTTTATGGCTTCGACACCTGACGCATCAGCTGGGGTTTCGGGAATTACGGACAACTCGGCACGACTATGCGGCCCGCATCCGACGGTTACGGCGCCGAGCTTGTGGGTTAGGTGGTGGGCTGGCCCTGATCCTTTGGGGAAGTATGTCACGGGTCGGTGATTGGCGGATAACGCTAGGACTTAGCGCCGTTATTGCGGTCTTAATGACCGTTGATACTTACCAGACCTGGCGAGACCACTTAACGATTATCGATTGAGCCGCGACGATGTGGCTCTTTTTTTAACGGCTTGGTGTCATATATAGTTGACACGACTTGAAGGCGCAGGTAAACTAAAGATGTCAATTATAAGTGACATTTCGAAAGGTGGCGGGTCATGAACCACGTCAAAGAGTATCGGCAGCAACGGGGGCTGTCGCAGTTGAAGTTGGCGCAAGCCGTGGGGGTGGCGCGCCAGACCATTAACTTAATTGAAAACGATAAATACAACCCGTCGCTCAAGCTTTGCCTGGGGTTGGCCAAAACGTTGGGAACGGATTTAAATAGTTTATTCTGGGAGGAATGACGGATGGGGAAATCAAGTTTATACGTGCGGCTGGTCAAGCGCTTCTACGGTATCGACGACGTGCTGGATGAGTACAAACTGCAACAAATCAATCATTTAGGTAATGTGATGTTTCTATGGCTCATGGGGTATCTGATGATCGGTAACTTAGCCCTGATGGTGGCCATCGTGAAGGCGCCCGCCGAACAGGTCCTGACCATTGCCATTTTTGTGAACCTGTTGGTAGTAGCCAGCGTAATCGGCGTGCTGATCGGGGTCACCCGGAAACTTAAGTTGGACGATGTCGAAGTGGCCGCGGCCGACCTCCCGCAACGAGTGAAACGGTTGCGGTGGCGGGCTGTGGGCGCGGGCTTCTACTTCTTTTGTTGGATGTTGTTGATTCAGAGCCTGTTGGATTGGTGGGTCGACGGAACGAGTTTGGCGGCCACTTTTACCTCACTGGGATTCTATGGCACCGGTCTAGGTGGGGGTGTGTTCTTTGGCGTCTGGATGTACGTGGTCTGGCGGTTACACCTGAAGATTGTGGATTAACTGGAAGAAACGAAAACTGCAGAAATTAGTGTGATCAAAAAGGACGCGACCGAATTAACGGGTCACGTCCTTTTTAAAATACTGAAATTAGAAGAAAATCTTGCTGGCAATCGTAACCCCGGTCATCAAGACCACGGAAGCTAAGGTTGCGGCGAGAAACGGCCGAGCGCCCCGGTGCGCGATGACCTTAAAGTTTACGCTCATCCCCAGAGCGGCCATGGCCATCCCCAAGAAGATGTAGGCCAACTTGACCAGTCCAGCCACGACGGCGTCCCCCAAGGGGATAAAGGTGCCGATGACACTGGTCAGGATGAACCCGGCCATGAACCACGGAATCGGCAGCTTGGCGTTGGCGTCCGTGTTGGCTTGCGGCGCGGTCTTTTGGTACCACAGTCCGATGATCACGGCGGCGGGGGCTAACAGCAGCACCCGTGACAGCTTGGTGATGATGGCGGTATCCAGACTGACCGGACCGCCGGCACTCCCGGCAGCGACCGCGTGGGCGATTTCGTGCAGCGAGCCCCCGGTCATGACCCCGAATTGAACGGCGGTCAGGTGCAACAGTGGCTTTAAGCCGATTTCAATCAGGGTAAAGACGGTTCCTAAGATGGCCACGATGGCCACGGCCAGGACTTCGTTTTCCCGTTGTTGTTCGGCCTTTTCGGCGGGCACCTTAATCTGCGGGGAAACGCCCATGACGGCGGCGGCCCCACAGATGCTGGTCCCGGTGGCGGTTAGGATGGCCAGATCCTTTTCGACCCCCATCTTGCGGCTCAAGTTGTAGGTCAGTAAGATCATCCCGGTAACCACGACGGCGGCTAAGGTGATGGTCTTGACCCCGGCGCTGGCCAGTTGAATTAAGTTCAATTTGAATCCTAATAAAATAATGCCTAAACGCAGGAACTTATTGGAAATGAAGCCAACTCCGGCGAGGTTGGGCGTGACCAGTTGTGGCCGTACCTGACAGGCCATCCCTAAGAGTAGGGCGATGACCAAGGCCCCCACGAGGTTTAAGTACGGCAACTGGGCCAGTTCGCTCCCAGCGACGGCACAGAGTAACGTAATCACGGCGGCCCCCCAGAATGGCCGCGACGCTAAGGTCGTTCGAATTTCTAACATCAGCAATTTTCTCCTCTCAAATCGATAAGTTGAGTATACCGGAGTGGTATCATAAGATAAAATTGTTATTTCTGATGTTTCCATAAATCTAGCTAATGATGAGGTGTTTTCATATGTTTGATCAACGGTATCAAACCTTTCGGGTGCTGGTGGCGACGAAGTCCTACACGCGGACCGCTGAGGAATTATTTATCACCCAACCGGCCGTTTCCCAACAAATTAAGAGTTTAGAGGCCGAGGTGGGGGTGCCGCTCGTCCACTACCAGCGGCCCTATCTGACCATCACCCCGGCGGGTCAGCAACTGGCCGCGTTCATTCAGCGGACCCAGGCCCAATCGACTAAATTACTGAACGACTTGCGTCAACCGGGGCAGCAACGCCAACTGACCTTTAGTACCACGTTATCGATCAGCGAATTTCTGGCGCCTCAGCTGGTCCGAGTTCTTCAACGGCAGGGTAGTTACCGGCAGATCAATTGCCAGATCACCAACACCCAAACGGCACTGCGGGCCTTGCAAACGGGGACCAGCGACTTTGCCTTGATTGAAGGAAATTTTGAAAAGCACGCGTTCGATTACCAAGTCATTCGTCATGAGCCCTTCGTGGGGATCGTGAGTGCGACCTCCCCGTTGGCGCAACTTTCTCGGGTGACCTGGGCTGACCTCACCAACTACCCGTTGATCATTCGGGAGGGCGGGTCAGGAAGCCGGGATATTTTGTTGCATTTGGCCCAGGCAGCGAACGTCAGTCTGGCGGACTTCCCTCAGGTGATTACGGTGAATCATCCGGCGGCAATTCGCCAATTGCTACTGGCCAACGTGGGAGTGAGCTTCGTGTATCGGTCGGTGGTGCAGACCGAACTGGCGGCGGGGCAATTGGTCGAGTTACCCTTGGCGTCCGGCCGGCTAGAACATGATTTGGATTTGGTCTACGTCAAGGACAGCTTCTTTGCGGCGGACTACGCGCGACTTGCGGCCCAATTACGGTAAGGGCCTTCACTAGTTTGTTAAGTAAGCTTATTATTAGACAATTAATATTAAACCCTGTAGAATAGCAATATTGTTCTAAATTTTGCCGAAAAGGGGTGGAGCCACGTGACGAAGAAGACGAAACGGGCCATTTTTATTTTAATTTTTAGTGAATTCCTAGTGTGTTTGGGAATAAGTTTAGTGATACCGGTGATGCCGTTCATAAAAACGCAATTGCATCTCAGTGCCACTGACATGGGGATTATGAACGCCTTGTTTGCCTTCGCGCAGTTCGTGGCTTCCCCGTTAATTGGCCGGCTGTCCGATTGCATCGGTCGAAAGCCGGTCTTAACGGCCGGGTTATTTCTTTACATGGTTTCCGAAGTCCTGTTCGCGTTGACCAACCACTTGTGGGTCTTTAACGTGTCGCGGGTCATCGGGGGCCTTTCCGCCGCGATGGTGGTACCGACCGCCATGGCCTTAGCCGCCGATATCACCACCAAGCAACAACGGGCGCGGGTGATCGGCTGGTTGTCCGCCGCCTTTAGTGGGGGCCTGATTTTGGGCCCCGGTATCGGGGGCATCTTGGCCGGCGTGAGTTACAAGACGCCATTTTGGGTGGCCGGGGCGCTGGGTCTCTTGAGTGCCATCGTGTTGATTACCCTACTGCCGAACGACGCCGAACACGAACAACCGGTGGAACCGGCAGCGACGACGGCACCAGCCAATCACCCGATGAGTCGGGCATTTTGGACGGTGCCCATCATCATCCTGTTTACCATGATTCTGGTCTCGTCGTTTGGGCTGCAAGGTTTCGAAAGCATCTACAGTATTTACGTCAACGAAGTCTTTAACTTCAGCCTCAGTAACATTGCGTTGGTCCTGACGTTAAACGGATTGATTTCGTTATTCTTCCAGGTCGCGTTATTCGACGGTATCGTGAGTCGGTGGGGCGAACGGCGGTTGATTCGGCTGTGCTTCTTTTTGGCGGCCGTTTCAACCATCTGGATCACCCAGGCGCACAGCAAGTTAGAAGTGATGATTGCCACGCTGATTATCTTCACGGCGTTTGACCTGTTGCGGCCAGCCATCACCACCTTACTGACCAAGGCGAGTGAATCCAACCAGGGCCTGATCAACGGGTTAAACATGTCGTTGACCAGTATCGGCAACATTGCCGGACCCATCATGTCGGGGATGTTACTCGACATGAACACCCACTACCCGTACATCGTGGTGGCGGGCTTCCTGATCATCTCGTACCTGATGGCGTTCCTACTCCGACGGCCCCAAACGGCCCAGCCGGTGGAACAAAACTAAACTGATTAAGTTTTAAGGGACCTTCGCCAATGGTGAGGGTCCCTTTTTTAGGAGTTTAGGACTGGTTGCAACGGCCATCCTTGACCGGATCGTTCAGCGGACTGACCGTTTAATCGGTGGGTGGATAGGGGGAAGGACGAACCGAATTTACCCAAAAATAAATCAGCTAACCATGCGGATTAGCTGATTTCCCCTAAGCAGATGACCATGATTGATTCAGTTAAGTGTTTGGGTCAACCGGATTGTTCCTCCCCCAAGGTACGAACGGTTAGCCTAAACGTGAGTTGGAAAGGATTCACCAAACCGGAGCTTGCCTTCCCCCAAAGGCAACTTCCGGACTAGTCAAATCATCGTTGAGTCGGAAACCTCCCCCAAGTTTTCCGGTGGCGATGGGTAAACGTGGTAGAATTCTTAAGCACTGTGACGTTTGGAATTCCCTTTAACGTTTATGACCCCATTATAGGCAAACTGTCACATTTATATAATCCCGTAATTTACTTATTGGATTACTAAAATTAACCACCTGACGGCCGGCTGCGTTATACTATTGTCGATGATAGGAATCGTTTGAATCGTAAAAAATAGAGAAGCTGTAAACGGTCTGCGGATCGTTACACACAAAAGAAACGGGGAACTGAGATGCCACGGCCGTATCATGAACGTTTAAACTTTGCGATGGAATTACCCCTCCGGATAATTTTACACGGAACGGGGGGACCGAAGAACGTCTTGCCGCACTGGCACCAGGCCGTTGAACTGACTTACGTTTATCGGGGAACGCCCGGCGATGTGCACATTGGGGGGTCCACGTTTGCGATGCAGGCCCAGCACCTGTACGTGATCAATGCCGAAGTGGTCCACAGTTTCGAGTCGGTACTAGATGAAGACAATCAGGTGGCGACGTTACTCCTCCCAGCGGTGTGGTTACGTAACCTGGTCGATAGCGACCAACTTCCGGTCTGGGGACCGTTGGACCTGGATTTGACCACGCCGAAGTACCACGATTTACAGACCGTGGTGCAGGCACTGGTCGCCAGTGCCCAAAACGAGTCATCGGCGCGTTCCCAGTACCTGATCGATCTGGGGATGGCCTACCGGTTAGTAGGAGAATTGATCAAGAAGCTGACGGTCAACGGGCAGATCCTAAACGATCAACGCCCGTTACCCCACCCGTTGCGCCAAGCGGTTAACGAGATTCAGGAAAATTACGCCAGTTCGGTCTCCATTGCCGATTTGGCGGCACAATTGAGTTATTCGAGTGTGTACTTTTCTCGGTACTTCAAGGCTTACATGGGCATCTCACCCAAGGCCTACCTGGGACAGGTGCGACTCGAACGGGCGACCGAACTGCTGATGACGTCGCAGGAGTCGATTCAAGAGATTGCCCGGCAGACGGGGTTTCGAACGGAGAAAAACTTCTTTGTGACCTTTAAGCAACGGTTCGACATGACGCCTAAGACCTACCGGGAACGGTACGCCGCCCGGCAAGACTGGCAGGGGTAATTTTTATAGATTGGAACCGTCTTCACGAGGGACTAACGTTGCGGACCCCGCATTTTTATGGTAAACTAACGCAAATTAACCACGACTTTTCAGAAAAACAGCGTGGACGCGCAAACGTCGCGTTGTTTTTTCTTGTCAAAATTCAAACCATGGAGGATTGTTCTATGCTCACTGTTTCCAACGTTAGTATGCAGTTTTCAGGTCGCAAGCTTTACAGCGACGTGAACTTAAAATTTACGCCCGGTAACTGTTACGGGGTCATTGGCGCCAACGGGGCCGGTAAATCAACGCTTTTGAAGATCATGGAAGGCCGCTTACAGCCCACGACGGGAACGGTCAGCATGGGACCCAACGAGCGGATGTCGAGCTTAAACCAAGATCACTTTGCCTTCGAAGACAGCGTGGTCCTAGACACCGTGATCCGGGGTCATCAGAAGTTGTACGACATCATGACCGAAAAGAACGCGTTGTACCTGAAGCCCGATTTCAGCGACGAAGACGGGATTCGCGCCGCCGAATTAGAAGGCGAATTTGGTGAAATGGGTGGTTGGGAAGCCGAATCCGAAGCCGCCCAACTTCTCCAAAACCTGGGGATCGACGACAGCCTGTACGGCAGCTTGATGAGTGACCTGACCGAACCACAAAAGGTGAAGGTCTTATTAGGACAAGCCCTGTTCGGTCATCCCGACGTGTTACTCCTCGACGAACCGACCAACGGGTTGGACGTTCAATCCATTAGCTGGTTGGAAGGCTTCTTAGCCGACTACGAAAACACGGTCATCGTGGTTTCCCATGACCGGCACTTCTTGAACCAGGTCTGCACGCATATGTGTGACGTGGACTTCAACAAGATCACGGTCTTCGTCGGGAACTACGACTTCTGGCTGGAATCCAGTCAATTAGCCGCGCAATTGAAGGCCAACGCCAACGCCAAGAAGGCCGACCAAATCAAGGAACTTCAAGAGTTTATCGCCCGGTTTAGCGCCAACGCCTCGAAGTCTAAGCAGGCCACGTCACGGAAGAAGCAACTGGACAAGATTACCTTAGACGACATTCAACCGTCCTCCCGGAAGTACCCGTATATCAAGTTCGTGCCCGAGCGCGAACTGGGGAACGACTTGGTACGGGTGGAACACCTGACCAAGGTGATCGACGGCGTGACGCTGTTTGACGACCTGAGCTTTACTTTACGGCCCGGGGAAAAGACCGCGTTTGTCAGTCAAAATGACTTAACGACCACCACGTTGATGCAGATCTTAGGCGGTAACCTGGAACCGGATAGTGGGACCGTCACTTGGGGGCAGACCACTAGTCGGACCTACCTGCCGAAGAACGTTAACGAGTTCTTCGCTGCCGATGACATGACGGTTCTGGACTGGTTACGGCAATACGCCGCGAAGGAAGAAAGCGACAACACCTTCCTGCGCGGTTTCTTAGGGAAGATGCTGTTCTCCGGTGAAGACGTGACCCGGACGGTCAACGTCTTATCCGGGGGCGAAAAGGTGCGCGCCATGCTCTCCAAGATGATGTTGAGTAAGGCCAACGTCTTGGTCTTAGACGACCCGACCAACCACTTGGATTTGGAATCGATCACGGCGTTAAACGATAGCTTGGTGGCCTTCCCGGGCAGCATGCTGTTCACGTCGCATGACCACGAGTTCATCCAAACGATTGCCGATCGAATCATTGCGGTTGGTCCGAACGGTTTAGTTGACCGGGCGGACACCAGCTACGACGAATTCTTAGGCCACGCCCAGGTCCAAGAACAGGTGACGAAACTTTACGCATAAAGTTAAACAGCTTCGATCCGCCCTTACGGCGTGATCGGAGCTGCTTTTAGTTACGGATCATTTTTTCGGTGACGCGTTGGTTACCGTCATACAGGTGGCCCTTGATGGCCCGTTTTTCCTGGACAAATTGACCGGTCGCGGTTAACGTCAGCGCCGAAATACCGCCGTCAAAGTGTTTGGACCGGCTACCGGCGTTGATGAGGTAGCGCGGCACGTCGTGGGCGTTCGCCTGCATCTTGAGGTAGCCCACCCCGGTGCCCGTGAGCTTTTGAACGGGGGTGTGGCCGGTAATGATGATCTTACCGAGCTGGTTGGCGTGCCACTTGTCCTTGGTCGTGTTTTGGTAAAAGTAAGGTCCCCGAATATCGAGCAGGTCTTCGGGTCGTTGCCGGTCCAAGGCCCGGTGCCAGTTCAATCCGGCGTGCACGGCAAAAAGGTGCGCGTTTTCCCAGGTCAACGGGAGATTCGCGAGGAATTCGGTATATTTACGCAAGGGCTTGCGGTTTAAGGCGGCGGCCACCGCCGCTAATTTAGTGGCGTGAATCCCGAGCTGATCGGCGAGTTGGTGGCCACTCTTGTGCTGCCAGAGGAGGTAATCGTCGGCGTTTTGACGGGCGGTTTCGACCCAAAGCTCGTCATGGTTTCCCAATAACGCGACGTCCCCGCGGGCCACCCGCGCCATCAAGATATCCAAGACACCGAGGGGGTCTAGCCGGTTGGTTTCGGTATGGTCGCTAAAGCGGCGTTTGGCTTGGCCGTCGATGTAGTCCCCCACAAAGATAATTTGATTTTTCCGAATCACGGGGTCGCGTAACAGGGCGCGTAAATCGTCGGCCGCCGAGTGGATGTCGCCGACAAAGGTGATTTTAGTCAACGTTAGTCGCTCCTTTCTTACTTTATTGATTATACGCGCGGTTGCGAGGACTGCCAACATTTAATTTAGGGTGACCAAAATTAGGCGGTTGACCTATCCAATTATCGGCAAAACGGGTATACTCACGGGGACGAAACCAGAAAGGGTGAGCACTATCGAGACGTTTCAAATTCCCACGACCCAGACCAGCTTTGCAACCAAGGAAGTCACCGCCATTACCGGGATGACCAAGGACGCGCTACGTTATTACGAGCGGTTGGGTCTTTTGGGCGCCGTTCCGCGGGATCGTAACCATTATCGTCAATATTCGCCACAGAATCTGGAACGGTTGCAGTTTGTTCAAATTTTCAAACGGTTGGGCCTGGACCTAAATTTGTTAGCCGGGACGGATCTGAACGTCACACCCGCCCGCAAAGCCCAGGACTTACGGCAGTACCAACAAACGGTGCGCCAGGAGATGGCCCACTTGACCGAAATTGACGCCTTTTTGCAACGTAAGATTGACTATTTTGATGAGTTAACACCTAAAGCGTGAAAAAAGGCTTGCTATGGTGTGAACACTATAGTTTAGACTAGGGTCATCTTGAAAGAAGGTCCTTTATTTGAAAACCATTGCGATTAACCAATACGGTCCAGCGACCGAATTTAACTTACTAGAATTACCTAAACCAACGCCCACGGCCGATGAGGTCTTGGTCGAGATCCACGCCTTTAGCATCAATCCCATGGACGTGGCCGGCCGGCAGGGTCAATTAGGTGCACCGTTTACCGATCAGTGGTCCTTCCCGTTGGTTCTCGGCTGGGACTTTGCCGGGGTGGTTGCCCAAGTTGGCGCCCACGTCACGAACTTTGCGTTGGGTGATCGGGTTTTCGGCGCGATTGCCAGCGCGCACGCGGCCACTAACGGGACGTACGGTGAATTTGTCGCGGCGGGTACGGAAGAATTAGCAAAAATTCCAGCCGGCTTGTCGTTTGATCAGGCGGCGGCCTTGCCCATTGGAGGCATGACGGCTTACTACGGCATGACGCACAGTCTCGACCTCCAACCAGGCCAGAAGGTGCTGGTTCAAGGTGGCGCGGGCGGCGTTGGCCTCTTTGCCGTGCAAATCGCGAAGGCCTTAGGGGCTTACGTGGCGACGACGGCCAGTGCCAACCACCGGGAACTATTGATGCAGCTAGGGGTCGACCAGGTGATCGATTACCACGAGACCTCACCAGCGGCCGTCTTACACGATTTCGACGCCGTCTTTGATACGGTCGGCGACATTGAAACCGGGTTAAAGGTCTTGAAGTCGGACGGTAAGCTCAGTACGATTGCGGGGCAACCAACTCCTGCACAACAACACGATCAAAATAAGCAGGTGGCCTTTCAATTTACGCAGGGGAGTGCTGCGGACTTGGCAGCGCTGGCTGACCTGGTGGTCACGGGACAGGTTCAGTTGACCCTGACTACGTTGCCGTTCAGTGCGGCCAGCGTTACTCAGGCTCACCAAACCATTGAAGGTCATCATACGACCGGTAAACAGGTCATTCACGTTAAAGACTAACCGCTAAAGGCAACAAAAAGCCCCCAGACGCAAGCACACGTCTGAGGGCTTTTGTGGTTTTTGTTAATTATGATCTAGTTGACTAGTGGGAACCGGTCGCGGTTATTGGGCGGTGTAACCACCGTCGACCACGAATTCGGCACCGGTGGCAAACTTGGATTCGTTGGAAGCCAAGTAGACACAGATGTAGGCGATATCGTTGGGTTCACCGATGTGGCCCATTGGCGTCTTGGTCCGGGCAGACATCGCTGCTTCGGCGCCTGGTAAGTCATCCACTAACGGTGTCTTGATGTATCCGGGGTGCACGGTGTTGACCCGCACGTCGTAGTCCTTCAAGGCGCAGTCGAGCGCAGCGGACTTGGACATGATCCGAACGGCCCCCTTAGAGGCATTGTAGGCCCCTAAGTTCGGATCGCCGATGAAGCCTTCGATGGAGGACATGTTGATAATGGAAGCGCCCAGATGTTTGTTCTTCATCCGTTGAATCCCTAACCGGGTACCGAAGAAGACGGCGTCCAGGTTAACGGCAAGTTGTTTCTTCCATTCGTCCGTCGTTGTGTTTTCGATACTCTTGTTGACGGCCATCCCGGCGTTGTTGACCACCGTGGTAACGGGGCCAAAGGCCTTTTCCGTTGCGTCAAAGAGGTCGATCCAACCCTGTTCATCGGTCGCATCGTGGTGGAAGAATTGAATGACATCTGGTCCGCCAATGCCCTTAGCGGCTTTTTCCCCAACGTCACTGTGCCGTCCGGTGATCATCACCTTGGCACCTTCTTCAACGAATTTATCAGCAATCGCTAATCCAATGCCTAAAGTTCCGCCCGTAACAATGGCAACTTTTCCGTCTAATCGATGGCTCATATCATCAACCTCCATAAATTCTCTGATAGTTTGTTAGTAAGTTCACAAAAACATTGTAAACCACTTATCGGGGAAGTGCAACCCATTTAGCTTATTTTTTCACAAGTCGAAATAGGGGCTTGTGAAGGTTAGTCAGCCAACTTGGCTAACGCATCGATGCGGGCAAAGAACCCATCGTGGTCCACCTGAGTCACCAGGGTGAGGGGCCGCCCGTCCGTCACTTTAAACGTGCGCCCTTGGCCGGGACCCGTGGTTAAAACGTCACTGGTCACTTCTTTGGTGGTCACGATGGCTGGCGTGTCACTGGCTACCGTGGTCAAGACGTCCCACAAGAAGTAGGTTGAGTTAGTTTCAAAGTGTTCCAATGGTGGGACTAACGCGTAACCTTGACCGATGAAGTCGAGGGCCGGGTGTTGGCGTAACGTGGCCCAGTGTTGCCGAATGGCGGGCGTCAGTGGCACCTGACGGGTACTTTCGAGGCCGACCATTTGAATGGCGATATCGCTGTCCCAGACGGTTTTAACGGCCTGAGGATCCCAGTAGGCGTTCCATTCGACCGTGCCGTCTTGTTCGGGTTCGGCCACGTTCCCGCGGCCATCGAAGGTGCCGCCCATCCAGTAGAGCTTGTCGATCTTAGCGGTGATGGTGGGGTCCACTTCCAGTGCTCGGGCTAGGTCGGTCAAGGGGCCGGTCATCACTAGCGTAGTTTTACCGGGCGTGGCCTGGACCTTATCGATCAAGTCGAGGTGCGCGGGTTTAGAAGCGACGGGGGTCTTGACGGTCCCACTTTCGTTTAAGATGGGGAACGCGTCGAGGCTAAAGGCGTCGAGACGCCATTCCTTAGGAAACGGGTGCACGCCCCGGGAATTGGAGGCCGCCACGTTGAGGATGGTGCCGTGGCCGAAGCGGTCGATAATTTTACGACTGGCGGAAACGGCTGGTTCCAGGTAGGAGTCCGCGCCCACCACGCCGACTCCGGTCAGGTGCACATCGGGCATTTGCAATAAAAGTAACAGTGAAACCAAATCGTCGACGCTACCGTCATGGTTAAAATAGACATTCCGCATAGTAAATTCTCTCCCTTTTATTACGAACATTATAATCAATTATGCCTTTGATAGTTCTTATAATACGGGGAGAGCTGGTAAATTGCAAGTCCTGACGTTGGGACTTTAGGGCAACGTTAAGCCAGCTTTGTTAGACTGGTCATTAGTTTAGCGAATAGAAAGGCGGTTTACCATGCAACCAATTCAAAATCAACGACCTAAAAAGTGGCTGGCCGTACTCGTAGCGGGGATCATCCTCTTCGTTGGCGGTGGCGGGACCGGTTATATGCTGGGGCAACAACAAGCCAAGGCCCAACAGACGCAACAGATGAAAAAGGCACCCAAGGGACTGGGCGGCAAGGGACCGAGTGGTCAACCTAGCGGCGCACCAAGTCAGAGCAGTAGCAGTAATTAACGAACATTCTTGATTTTTAAACGGCTTTGATCATCATTAAAATACTAATTAAGCAAGTTGAAGTTGGAATCGAAGACTATACTAAGGCTATAAATGATTAGGAAGGTCGCATGGTTATGCCTCAACTTAAATTTTGATTAGTCACGTTGGCCGCGCTGAGTGTGGGCGGGGGATTTCCCCTGACGGCTCGGGCGGCTAATACCACGATTCCCAAAGTCTTACGGGGAACCTACTACAGTCACCATTATGTCAATCATCGCTGGACCGTGATGACGCTCACGGCTCACACGGCTAGGATTCGGCAACAGGGCAAAGCGGGCACGGCATTTACGGCCCATGCCAGATCAGTGACCAAGCGGCTGGTGTACACGGGATCGCCCAAGCATTTTCAACTAGCGGCACCGACCCTGACCATGGCACAGAGTCCGTTTCCCGAGGGCGGGATGGCCTTAAAGACGCGGCGAATCGGTGGGAAAACCTACCACGTGATTCGGGGATACGGTGCGAGTGGTGGTCACGCAGACTTTGTGCGCGGTCATAAATTAAATCGATTTTAACCCAAAAGCCTAGAACGGCAAGCAACCGTTCTAGGCTTTTGGATTAATTAAGGGTTGATACGGGTTAACTTTAGCGTTTGGTCGCTTGGATATAGCGAAAGTCGTTCGGCCCGGTAACTCCAATCGCCGTGCGCGAAGTGGGTGCGGTCGACGTCAAAGACCACCCGGTTAGTCTTCCGGTTGACCTCGACAAATTCGCTGCGCTTACCCGAGTCGGCGTACCCAAAGCCAATCAGGGTGTTGCCCCGACCGACGGCGTAGCTACTGCCGACGATGTTGGTGAAGTTCCGTTGACCTAAGGACTGCCCGAATTCCCAGGTCTTGGTGACGGTTCGTTTCAATTGGTTGATCGTCACAACTTCCCCGGCGGACCACTGCTTGGACTGCGCGGTCTTTCCTCGTGTCACCGGAACGTTGTTGTCGTAAAATTCCAGTTCGACCGAGTCTCCCTGATGTTGATCCTGGTGAATTAGCTGGACCGCGTGTTGGCCGCCGTTGTAGCGATAGTTCTTAGTCGTTGGTTTCAGCAGGTACTTCTGGTAGCTCTGAGGTAATTTTTCGGGCGCCGCTAAAATCCATTTAAGCTTGGTGGTCTTGTAATTAATGGCAAAAATCATATCCTGATTCCGACCGGAAACCACGAGCTCGTCTCTTTTCTTGTCGTAGGTCATCGAGTTTTGATGGAACCAATCGACCTTGCCATCCGGGCGGTGGGTCCCAGTGTACTGCTGGTAGGCCGAGGCGGGGAGGAGGCGTTTCAGGTCAATGACCTTCTGAATCTTACCGGTCTGCCGGTCAATCTCAATCATGGTGTCCTCGACGAATTTTTTGCTCCCGTCGTCCACGGTGAGCAACAGATTGTGGTTGGGCAACTCGATGGCGTCGTGATGGATGACCGTGTTGGTGGCCAGTTTGCTAGTGTCTTGGCGTGTCGGGAAGAGACCGCTAAAGTTGTACTGACGGTAGACTCGGCCGTAGAAGTCGGTCTCCTGGAGGGCGTTATATTTATGCTCGGTCGGGGCAATCTTGGTGAGAATCAAGAGGTGGTGGTTGCTGAGTTCCTTGAAGACGTGGGAAATCTTCAACGAGCTGTACCAGCGAATCTTTCCCCGCGCATCGAGGCCGTAGGTGTAGCCCTGACTACTGACGGCAAACGTCAACTTGGTGTGGCCCTGACCTAGGGCCATCTGCTGGGGGTGGCTGGTTTTCAGCGTATTACGACCGATTCCGTGCGGGACCTTAGTCGTTTTTAACTGGTAGGTGTGGTGGGTCACCGTGCCGCGTTTAGTGGTGAAGGTCAGTGTCACCCGGTTATTGCGGTTGGCGTACAGGCCCAACACGCCGATACTGTGAGCGGTGCGGTAGCCGCTGACGGTCTGGTGAATGGTGGTGGCCGGCGTCGTGCCGTGAACCGTCAGGCGGACCTTGGTCGCGTGGGGGGTCTTGACCAGAATTAATCCGGAAAGTGGCGACGTTTGGTAGGGATTGACAATGGTCTGAGCGTGCGTCGTCCCGGTTGGAAGGGCCTTTAGTTGTTTTTGGTACTTAGCCGTTAGGTGATTCGTCGCGGTGGTGTGCTTGGTCGACAACGCCGGTCGTAAGTTGAGCTTGATTTGACTAGTCGCGAGGACGTCTTTTTTCGTGTAATGTTGATGAACCAGTAGGTAACGGCGAATGTTGTGGCGTTCGTGGTACGCCGTGGCGCCGCCTAAGACCAGCAACGCTGCGAGGACGAGGCCGGTGAGACGCCAGAATTTTTTGGACATGGTGACAACTCCCTAAGATAATTTGCAGTAGTATTATTTGATACATTATTACTTATTCTAGCAATATTCATTTTCAACAACAACCGCTTTCATGAAATGACACCGCTTTTTCCGCCACTTCTAGGGAATTTGGGATGCCGAGCCGGACCGAAAAACGGTATACTAGGGGGCATGACGCAACAGTTGAAAGGGGAATAACCATGACGTCACAAGATCGGAAAAATTTAAAACTCGGGGCTAAACGCCAGGTCCTGGACCACTTTAAATTCTATCTATTATTATCTATTTTATGGCTGGCCCTGTACTGGGTGGGCGCAGAGATTAACGACCGGCACATTGGGTGGGTGACGGAGGCCATGACGGGAAACTTGCACTTGACTGAGTACGCTGGCCCCTTTTCGTTTGCCGGTCTGCTCATGTTAGTGGGGGCGGTACTGCACGCCGGCACCATGTTGACCATGATCGACGTGGATCGGGGAACGGTTCAGTTGGACCAACCCGTGCAACGCAGTTTACGGGTCTTTGAAAATGGGCGGTACTTCTTAGGCTGGTTGTTTATCGCCATCTGGTCGACCGTGTTTATCTTTTTGTGGACCTGCTTATTGGTGGTTCCGGGGATCATCAAGACGCTGTCGTACTCACAAGCCTTTTATCTGTACCGCGACGCCTACGACCAGGGGCATCCCATCACCGCGCTCGAGGCCATTACCCGGTCGCGGCAGGTCATGGACGGCAATAAAGCGTTCCTGTTCATCATGAATTTGTCGTTTATCCTCTGGTTCTTCCTGGGGGGCTTGTTCTGGGGACTCCCGAGTCTGTTTGTGATGCCGTACTACGACCTGAGCATGGCTAAGTTCTACAACCAGTTAGTGGGCGTGGCCCAACGGGAACCGGAAGCGGACTAATCTAATTTGAGTGGATAAGCGCTTCCGGGTCAGTCAGCAACGGGCTGGAACGGGGGGCACGGCTTCAAGCCCTCAGAGCGGGTCTTGAAGACCGACCTTTGTCTAAGCTGGCAAAGAACACCAGCTTAGACAAACGCCCCCCCCTAAGCCCATTGCTGACTGGTCCTCCAGCTCATGCTGGTTACGGTAACAGCTTAAAATGGTAAGTAGTTGGGCCCAATGATTCAAATAGGCGCCCCAAAGAAGAAAGATTTGGTTTAAGAACTAGCTTTAAACCGGATTTAGGTTAAAGAGAAATTGATGGAGAAGGGATTGTTTTTGTCGTGCAACAAAGGAATTTATTGAGCGGGCACTTGGTGGCTCTGCTGACCGTCTTGCTGTGGGGGACCACGTTTATTTCCACCAAGATCTTATTGGTGGATTTTGCCCCCATCGAGATTTTGCTGACCCGCTTCGTGATTGGGTTAATCGCCTTATTTGTGGCCTACCCGAAGGTGTTTAAATTCACCAGTTGGCACGAAGAGGGCGCCTTTGCCTTGGCCGGACTGCTGGGTATTTGCCTGTATTACCTGCTGGAAAACTTTGCGTTGACCCTAACGCTGGCGTCCAACATCGGGGTGATCGTGTCGATTTCGCCGTTCTTCATTGCCATGATCGGAGCCCTCACGCACCGTAACACGTTAAGTCGCCAGTTCCTGTTGGGATTCGTGGCCGCGATGGCCGGGATCGTGCTGATTTCGTTTAACGGGACCAGCGGCGTTCAGTTTAACTTCTGGGGCGACCTGATGGCGATTCTAGCGGCGCTGGTCTGGGCGCTGTATTCCTACGTGGTGATTTATCTTAACCACTTGCACTACAACCCCATCCAGGTGACCCGGCGGACCTTTACTTACGGGATTCTGTTCATCCTACCGATTTTCGGGTTGACTCACGGGACACTGAAGTTGGGGACCATTCTCCAGCTGACCAACCTGGGGAACTTCCTGTTTTTGGGGTTGGGGGCCTCGGCCGTGTGTTTCCTAAGTTGGGCCTACGCGGTCAAGACCTTAGGGGCGGTTAAAACCAGTGTCTACATCTACCTGACACCGGTCATCACCGTGATCTTTGCCGCACTGATTTTACACGAGCCAATTACGCCGTGGATCATCGTGGGCATCTGCCTGACCATCAGTGGGTTGGTCCTGTCGCAGCGCAGCTAACTCAGACTCTCGGGAACGTCCCTACAGTGACGTTCCTTTTCTTTTGGTTAAGGGGGCTTGTTTTTACGAGTGTACTATGTATAATAGTACACGCAGGACACATACGACACACGAAGGGGTGAGGGGATGCAAGTCAGTGATGGCTCAAGCCTACCGTACTACGAACAACTGGTATTGCGCGTCAAGCAGCAGATTGTTCGCGGCATTTTGCAGCCGGGTGACCGGTTGCCGTCCGTGCGAGAGATGGCGCGTCAAGAGCAACTCAATCCCAACACGGTGAGCAAGGCGTACAAGCAACTAGAAGCGCAGCAGGTGATTACCACGGTTCACGGGAAGGGCACCTACGTGAAGGAATCGGCGACGGCGCCCGATAACGCCCGCCAAATCATTGAAACCAAACAACGGCTGATGCCTCTGTTGACCGAGATTCGCTATTTAGGCGTTCCGGCCGATGAGGTGATCGGGTGGATTAAAACGGCATATCAGGAGGCAGATTAGATGTTACGGGTCAGCAAATTAACCAAAAAGATTGAACGCCGCCAAATTATTGAAGACGTAAGCTTTGATTGGCAACCTGGCGAAATTGTGGGCCTCGTGGGGCGTAACGGGGTGGGAAAAACCACACTGTTTCGGACCATGACGCGCCAATACATCGCCGATGCCGGTCAAGTACTGATTGACCAACACGATTTAGGGGCCGAACCGGCGGCCCAACGGCAATTATTTTTCGTTGACACGCAGTACAACTTTTTAAGTAATTACCGCTTACGCGAGTTACCCGACTTTTTCGCGTTGGTGTACACCGACTTTGACCAATCGCGGTACACACAACTATTGGACCGTTTCCAGCTGAACGGACGGGACCAATACCGGCGCTTGTCTAAGGGGATGCGGGCGTTGGTCAACCTGATCTTAGCGTTGACGTCGAACGCCACCTACATCATTTTGGACGAACCCTTCGATGGGTTAGATGTGATCGTCCGCGAAAATATTGCCAGCATGGTGATTGACGAAGTGGCCGACCAGACCAAGGGCTTTTTGATCTCGTCACACGATTTAAACGAACTCGACGGGTTGAGTGACCGGGTCTTGCTACTTAAAGACAGCCGGTTAGCTCACGACTACAACTTAGAAGATGTGCGTGCGAAGGCCAAAAAGATTCAGTTAGTCTTTAAGGACAAGGAGATTCCCCAACTGTTAAAGGACCACAGTAAGTTGATTCGGGTCTCCGGACGAGTCCTGGTGGTCGTTTTTCCGGACTTTACGCCCGAGTTAGATGCGCAACTGCGCGCTTTGAATCCGGTTTTACTGGAAGAATTACCGTTAACGTTGGAAGACTTATTCCGGGCGAACCTGTCACAGGACACCGGTTATCAACTGTTGAAGTAGGGGGAATGAATGGTGACTAAAAATTTAAGCCGCTTACTATGGCGGCGTTACCGTCAACGTTTTTGGGCGTTACTGGGAATTTCTGTGTTAGCTGGGATTGCCGTGGCGCTATTGGATGCGGAAACTTGGGTTCGGCACAGTCCGGTGTTGTTTGCGGATCAGATTAATCACTGGGTGGTGTACCAAACGAGTAAGTTTGGGAGCGTTTCGGTCTACTCGTATTGGTTGGTTTTCGTTGCCTGGTTATCCGGGATGCTCCTGATGATGCAGGATTTAAAAGAAAACTTTAATCAGTTCTTATTTGCGAGTGGGTATAAACGCCAACGGATCTATTGGACCAAGTTAGGGATGGCTTTGGCGGGCCTCCTCGTTATTGACGTGGTCACCGCGGTCGTTCAGTATTTGACTTATTGGATTAAGCTACCTCAGGGCACGAGTTTTAATCTGGCGTTACCCGGATTCTTGACGACCTGGGTAAGCGGTCTAATTCTGGCCCTCGTCATGTTTGCCATTGGCTGGTTTGCCGCGTTGATTGTGGGGCAAAGCGGGCCGTTGGTGATTACGGTATGTGGGTTTACGCTGTCCCTGGTGGGGATGGTCACGTTTTTTGAAGGGGTAACGTTGCATATGACCACCATAACGGTCGAATGGCTCGCTGTGGGGTCATGGTTACTGGCAGCGGTCATCTTGCTGGTTTGGGGGAGCTTTCTCTTTAATCGGTTGTCGTTAGAGCACAACGGGGAATACTTAATGTTTCCACGGTTACGGGTGCCACTATACCTGGTTTTTGTGGGCTATATGACGTTTATTTTCTCCGTTAACGCTAACGATTTACAGCCAGCGTTGATCACGTTTATTATCTCGGCAATCTTCGGTTATGGCTGGTTATGGCGCCCACAGCTCATCGAAAAGTGGCATCAGCGTCGTGGTGACTAGCTTTACCATTTCTTTAATAACGTTCGGGGAAAAAGGTGCTACTATCATAGCTGGAGATTAGATTGGGTTCACGTTACCCCGACCTAACCAGTACCAGAAGTTTTAATCTTAAAATTGGCCATGGAGTAGGGCTGAAACTGAATAAGAAGGGTGGCTACTGGGAGTAGCGCCTTTCAGGGGAGTCGCCGGTATCGTTGGGGAACGTGCCGGGGATCAAAAAACGACAATCACCTTTTGCGGGTGGTTGTCGTTTTTTGACGTGGTAACTTAATTCGTGTACCAATCATATAACGCGTGGACTTGTTTAGCGGAGAGGTACCGGAGTTCGATGGCTTGTTTGCGATTGCCATGCCGGACATTCACGGTCAGGTGGGCCAGGTGTTTGGGCCGCATCCAAACGGAAAAGTTCACTTCCAGGGATTGAATCTGTTGGCGGCGCACCACAAACGTTTCGCGGGTCCAGACGTGACCGGTCTGTAACATCACTAACTCATCACTTAACCGGCGACCACCAGTGTTGCGGGCGACGAATCGACCCTGAAAGTAGGCCAGTGGGAGTAAGAACAAACTTAAGTAGCCCCAGGGCTGCCAGAGCCAGCACAGTAAAATGACGGGTAAGGCCACCACTAGCAGGGCGTTACGGTTTAGCAACCATCGGGCCTGACGGGGCACCACGAAGTCCGTTAATTGGGGCGCCGTGGCCGGTACCCAAGGGATAAACGGGTGAAGGGTGGCGTAGAGCTGGTCTTGCGCGATGGCCGGTAATAAAACCAGATCGTGGTCGTCATCGTCGGTCGCGGCCTTGGACGCGAGTAGAACCTGAACGGTCTGCAGGTGGAGCCATTGCCGCAAGATGTTTTGCTTGAACCGCACGGCCTGAATTCGGTCAATCGGTGCCGTGACCGTGTTCCGTTGAAACAGTCCCTTGACGGTCTCCAACTGATCGCCGGTTTTGGTCAGCGTGAAGTGGTAGTAGCGAATCAGGACCCACAGGTAGGCGCCCACCCAGGCGATGAGTAGCACCACGATGATGGCCCCCACAAGGAAGGGTAACGCGTAGTGGGCGGCTTGAGCCAGGGCTTGATTCTCCCAATCCTTGGGGAGTTTACCGTAGATTCCTAGGAGTACCAACACTAAGGGGATGACCCCCGTAGAGGTCAGCGCAAATTGGGTGAGGGCCCGGTGGGTAATGCGGTAACTCGGCCCCTGTGATTGTGGTATTGCGGTGGGCGCGGCCGATTCGGTCGTCACGGTAGCTGCGATTGATGGCTTAGTCGTGGCTTGTCGGTAGGTGTTGATGGTGTCGGCAACGCTGGTCGGAACGGCCGGTAACCGGACCTCGGGTTGACCGTCCTCATGACTGGCAGTCTCCAGTTTCAGGGTTTCCAGGTGAAACGGCCGCAGGTAGAACCATTGCTGGCGCTGGACCGTCTGAATCCGGGGGTACGGGATATGTAACTGGTGTCGCACGAAGATCCCCGAGTGAATGACCACCGCGTCCGGGGTGACGATGTAGGTCAACGTGGCCCACTTGGTGATCGGCCAGGCCAGAAACCAGACCACTAGGGCGGCGATTGCTACACCGCGCCACAGCGGGGATAAGTTCCCCCATTGCCACAGCAACAGAATGAACAAAAACCAGTATTCCTGAATCTGTTTAGCCAGGTGAGTGATGAGGCCGAGTACGTGGGAATGCCGCGGTTTAGTCATGGCGGGCCTCCTGGGCCAGCTGCATGATTTGTTCCCGGAGTTGCTCGGCCACGGTAAGTTCTAAGCCCTCGATGGTGTGGCTGGTGGCCGCCGTGGCAACGGTGACCTGCGTCAGTTTCTGCCACTGCAGAAGCGGGCCGGCCTTCAAGGTGACGTCTTGAACCCGCGCAATCGGGATGGCTAGGCGTTTTTTAAAGACCATGCCGGACTGCATTTCTACGGCGACCGGGGTGATCTGGTAGCGCGTGAACCGGTACCGGTAGGGAATTAGGCCGGCCTCCACGATGGGTTCAATTAAGGTTACGATGGCACTGGCAATAACGAGCCAATTAGCCCAGTGCCAGCCGAGGTGGGCCCAGTACAATAGGGCAGTAACGACTAACCCGACAACGAAACTCCCCAGGGTGCTATACCCCCAGATCCGTTTGATACGGGGCGGTAGGTGATGACTTGTGGGTAACATATAATCCTCCTCTATGATGCATCTAGTGTATCAAGTCCGACGGGAAACGACAACTAAGCCACCAAACGGTTTGTTAGGTGATTGGCCGGTGGACTGACATGGCTGAGGCCGATAGGTTAGCCGCGTAACTAGTGCGGCCATAAAATTTAACAAGCCCCTCAGGCGCGGTTAGCCGCCCAACCGTGGTATAAAGGCCTTAAGGAGATGATGGGTAATGGAAACCACTGCAAAGTTACAGTTATTAGCCGATCTGATTAAGATTCGCTCCGTCAACGACCACGAGTTACAGGTGGCGAAGTACCTGAAGGGGGTCTTTGACCGGGTAGGCATCGACAGTCAAATCATCCCGCTGACGGGGGATCGGGCCAACCTGGTGGCCACGTTAGGTCACGGTCAGCCGGTTTTAGCGGTTTCCGGCCACATGGACGTGGTCGACGTCGACGAGGCGCATTGGGACACGGACCCCTTTGAGATGGTGACTAAGGGGGATCGGCTTTACGGTCGGGGCGTCACCGATATGAAGGACGGGTTGGCTGCTCTGGTGATCGCGATGATCGAGTTGAAGGAGCAGGCGGTGCCCCTTAATGGGACGATTCGCTTACTGGCGACCGTCGGCGAGGAGGTCGGTGAATTGGGAGCTAAAGCCCTCACCGCCGCCGGGTACATGCAAGACGTCACGGGACTTTTAGTGGGGGAACCCACCGGCTATCGGTTGATGTATGCCAACAAGGGCACCATGAACTTGACCGTGACTTCGACGGGCAGGGCGGCACACAGTTCGATGCCGCAACTGGGTAATAACGCCATTTTCCATCTAATCAACGCGCTCCAATTAATGCAGACCGAGTTTGAGAAGATGACCGATGGGGTGCGTAACGACACGTTGGGTCAAACCGTCTACAACGTCGATGTGATCAACGGTGGTAACCAGGTCAACGCGATTCCGGGCTCGGCAACCGCACAAATCAACCTGCGAACGATTCCCGAACTCAGTAATCACGCTATCGTGCGGAACTTTGAACGGGTCTTGGACCAGTACAATCAGACTACCAACGGTCACGTGACGCTTGAAATGGCCACCGATATTGGCCCACTAGTTGGCGCAACGAATGGCAAACTGACCCGTTTGATTCAAAAGATTGGCAATCCGTACGCGGCCAAGCAAACCATCACCGCCGAGGAACGGGAATATGAGGCTAAAATTCTAAAACTATTGAAGTTGCCATACTCACCGACGGAAATTCTGGCGATGAGTTCGCCGGGAGGAACTGACGGCGCCCAGTTCCTAAAGGACCATCCCGTGGGCTTCGATTACGTGGTTTTTGGCCCCGGCAACGATAGTCAGCACCAGGATAACGAATGGACCTCGAAGTCGCAGTACCTGGACTTTATCGAGATCTACAAGCAGGTGTTGACGCAGTACTTTAACTAAGTAAGCCCCGGAGGTAAGATTAGGTAAAAATGAGGGGTGAGGGAATGACAGTCTGGTCGCGAGCGTTACACGGAACTGAACTGGGAGTAGCGCTCCTAGATATCGGGGTGATCGCTACCATCTTATATCAGGGAATCGATGCCATGTACGTCAACGTTCTCCCGTACCTGTGGGGGTTAGGTGTGGCGTTTAGCGTCATGTTGATCTTTGCCATGAGTTGTGTATTTTACCGGTTAAAGTCGATTTTCTTAAGTAGTGGGCTCTTGCTCGTGACGGGCATTTGTTGGGTTGTCTTGATGAACGGTTAAGGCGACCTTGAAATTTCTTGAGGCCCGGTCTTATCGGCAGTGAACCGCTTAACTTAAATTCTGAACGCCTGAACCGGATTGACGAATATTTTAGAAGTCCGTATAATACGTTCTAACAACCAAATAGTCCTTTTAACTTTAGCCCAGAGAGGCTAACAAAGGTACGGTAGAATCGCGGGCTTTTTGCGCGCGACTAGCGGCCTGAGTTCGAGCGAATTCGGCCGCTTTTTTCATGCTTACGTTGGTTGAAAAATTTTTGGAGGAGTTTTACCATGGCACAAATTTACGTTGCAAGTCCGTTTTTCAGTCCCGAACAGGTGGACCGGGTAACCCGGCTCGAACAAGCCTTAGAAGCGAACCCCACGGTGACGGATTTCTACTCACCGCGGTTACACCAGGACGCCCAAGCGGAACAATTCACTAAGGCGTGGGCCACGGAAATCTTCCACCGCGACATGGATCAGATTGCGGCGGCCGACGTGATCGTCACGGTCTTAGACTTCGAAGCGAAGAACTTGGACTCCGGGACGGCCTACGAATTAGGGGTTGCCACGATGCGTAACCTGCCAATTCTGGCGCTCCAAGAAAAGGACGAAGCGGTTAACCTGATGATTACCGAAAGTTTGTACTGGTACACCAAGCAGGTGCAAGATTTGGCCACTTATGACTTTACTAAGCTGCCGAAGGGCGAATTCGTCGGCGAAATTCTGTAAATTTGCGTTCGTAAAATTGGTGTGGGGCCGCGGTGATTCGGCTAGGGTGTTGGCCGTGGCGACAAGCAAAGTGGGCAGACGGTCATTACGCTTGGCGGTACGACAACGAATTTTGAATGCATGGTGATGCATTGACCCAATCATGCCGGTCACCTTGGTCAACCCGCCAGAGGGAAAGGTGACACACATGGCACAAGAGCTAAAAACAACGACTGCAAAGACAAAGGCCGCTTCTACGGCTGACTTTGGTCGCGTTGACGTGGTGGCAACCGAACACCGCCACATGTCGAATTGGGATTTATTTGCGACTTGGATTGGGGCGAATGCCAATAACGGCACTTGGTACATCGGCGGCGTGATTGCCGCCTGTGGGTTCCTGACCGCATCTACTACGCTGGTCGTGGTGGGACTGATCTCCTACGCCTTACTGGCGGTTGCCAGCTACATGGGCTACCAGACGGGCCTACCGGCGATGGCGCTAACCAGAGCGTCGTTTGGCTTACGGGGCAGCTACATCCCGTCACTGATCAACGTGGTCCAGTTTATCGGCTGGGCGGCCGTGAATACCTTTATCGCGGCGACGTCGATTAGTTACATCTTCAGTGAGCTTTTCGGTTGGCCGGTCTACGGCAAGCCCGGGGGAAACCTGGGATTAATCGTCGGCATCTTAATCATGAGTGTGTTGCATTTATTAAGTATCTCTCTGGGTGAGCGGTCCGTTCGCTTAATCGAACGGATTGGCATCATCCTGGTGGTGGTCTTCGTCCTCTGGGAATCCGTGGTGGTTTTCCGGACGGTATCCTTTAGCGAGATTGTCAGTTGGCAACCACCCCACAACTTAAAAATGACGTCCGGCGTGGCGGCGGATACCTTAGCGGCCTTTAACTTGGCCTGGGTCACCGCGGCGTCCGACTTTAGTCGTTTTACGGCCAAAAAGTCGGCGGCCACGACCGCGTCATTTCTGGGGGCCAACTTGGGTCTGTTCTGGTTCGCCTTTATCGGACTGTTTGCCACGATTGGCACGGCGGTCACGTTGAACCACTTCGATCCGAACAACTCGGATCCCAGTACGGTAGCCGCGAAACTGGGTCTAGGCCTCTTAGCGCTATTGGTGATTGTGTTGACCAGTACCACGGCCAACGCGGTCAACCTGATGTCGGCCGGCTCGGCACTGACCAACATGGTGCACCGGTTGTCGTTAAACGTCAGTTTGTGGCTAGTCACCCTCGTGGCCACACTGGTCACGTTTATTCCGGTCTACTTGGCGAGCTTCCTGGATGTGTTTGAAACCTTCTTGGACGGTATTGGGATGTTCCTGGGACCCGAAATTGCCATCTTCTTGGTGGACTTCTTCTGGTTGAAAGGGAAACACTACCACATCAGTGAATTCACCAAGGTACACGGCGCCTACTGGTACCGTCACGGGGTGAACTGGGTGGCGGTGGCCAGCTGGGGCCTCGGCGTGGTCGCTTATTGGGGCTTAAAACAAGTGCCAGTCATCGCAACCACGGTGGGGGCGACCTTCATCGCCATGGCCATTACGGCCGTAATTTACGCGGTGGGCATGCGTTTCACGCAACCCGCTAAAACCAAGACCCCGACTCAAGCCTAGCTTGCCCACAATTATGGTGCGCGACGGCGGGCTATAATTGACTAACAAACTAGAAAACCCCCGACCGGCAGTCGCTTCCTTGCGTGGCTGCTAGTCGGGGGTTTTATCGTTAAAAAGACCAGTGAAGTGTCCGAGTAAGCCCGGCGCATCACTGGTCCTTTGTATTTTTTAGTTAGTGCTGAACCACTTCTGGATGGACGGCCAACTTTCCCGGTTGATGATGACCCGCGGCGTCGCGTTGAGATCGGTGTTGTCGGTGACAATGCCGGCGTCCAACGTGGCGACCCAGGTGAGCCGTTGCCGGGCCAGAAAGGCGTCGATGGCGTCCGTGCCGGCCCCGTAAGGAAAGGCGAATGAGTTACCGGTCACGTCGGTATGCGCCTTTAGCTCTTGCTTAGAAACCGCAAAGTCGCGTTCAAATTTCCCGGTGTAGTGGGGTTGCATGAAGACTGGTTCCATATGAGAATTCAAATAGTGCAGGTTGTGCGTGTGCAAGCCCAGGGTCATTCGCCCCTGAGAAGCCTTTTGGGCGGCGCGAATCTGTGACCAAGTGGCAAGCTGCGTACCTTCCCGGTAACGACCGGTGTTCCCCGTAATGATGAAGGTGGTGAAGGGGAACTTATAATGATTCATGACCGGTACGGCGTGGTCGATCACGGTTCGATCGATATCGTCGAAGGACAACACCGCGTATTTCCCGTGAATGGGCTGGTCATTGCGCACCATCTTGGTCATGGTGGCGGCTGAAATTACCTTGACGTGGTGGTCATGCAGGTATTTCATCTGGGCGGTGAATTGGTCGGCCGGGACGTTAAATTCGTGAAGTTGCGAATTGGTCGACAACCCCCGGATAATGCGCGTCGTCCAGTTATCCCCTAAAATTCGGTGATAACAGAACACCATGATGCCGTTCGACATTTTTTCGTAGCGTGCCGGGAGGGCATAACTTTCCTTCGTGGCCTGTTGTTTGGCGGCCTTGTGTTGGTAAGTCCAACCAAAACCGAGAATCAACGCCAAGAAGAGGAGGATCAGGAGTCCTCGACGGAGGCGACGAGTCATGCGCGGACCCCCTTACGTAAGTGCAGCCACCGCCAAGCACAGTAGAGGGGCACGACGATGAGCAAGACTAACGCGAGGAGTAGAAAGGCGCTGTTTGCGTGGGCCTTCAGGTTAAATAAAAGGTAAAGACTGACAAGCGTGTCGTTGTACCAGCCCAAGCTAAAGCCCAAGTTGGTGATCACGACCAGAGCGATGAAGCCCCAAAGCGCGATTAAGACGATGGCGCGCAGTAACCGGCTTTTGAGGCTGGTTTGTCGCCGAATAATGGGTGACGCTGGTGTTCTTCGCATAGTTTATAACCCCCGATCAGGACTGCGCCAAGTTCCCCGACGTTGTGGATCAACGAAGTAGGAACTGATGGCGGCGATACAACTCACTAAGTTGATCAGCCAGTAGTATAGAATGTAAACGGGGACTAATAACAGTTCGGGCAGCGTCAACTGCGCGATTTCTTGTGACGCGATAAAGCCAATCGTAAATTGAATAGCGTTTAAAGTAAACATTAAGATTAATAGGTTACCATCTAATGAAAGATTGTGTAAGAAAAACAGTTGAAACGCATAAGCCACCAACGAGATGGCCGTTAAGATGGCCCAACAATTACTGACGATTGATTCCAAGAGGAGTCCCCGTTGTCCCCAAGGATTCAGATATAGGCCACGCCGGTTGGTGATGAGCACTTCCAGCCCACCACGAGACCAGCGTTGCCGTTGCTTGAGTAAGCCCCGGAGTCGTTCTGGGACTAAAATCCAGCACACGGCCCGTGGCTCGTAGGCGGCCTGCCACTTATTACGGTACATCCGCCAGGTGATGTCGATGTCTTCGGTCATGACCGCGGGATTCCAGCCGCCGACCTCGTTTAACGCCTCGCGTCGAAACGCAACGATGACGCCGGAAACCGTGGTGATACTCCCAGTCAGGTAGGCCTGAGCCTTCTTGATCAGGTCAATCACGGCGACGTACTCCAGTAATTGTAGGCGCCCTAAGAGGGTGGAGCGGTTCCGGACGATGGGTTTCCCCGTGACGGCCCCGTAGTTAGGATTCTCCAACAACGTGGTCATTAATTGGGTCACGGCGTCGGGCTGCAAGAGTGAGTCGGCGTCGATAACCACGAGGTAGTCCCCCTTGGCGATCTTCGCGCCCTGGTTCAACGCACTGGCCTTTCCCTGGTTGATTGGTAAATGCAAGTTGTGAATGGCCAATTGACCGGCCCACTGCTTGGCTAACGTCTCCATAAGTTCCCAGGTGTTGTCGGTACTACAATCGTCGATCAACACGACTTCGTAGTGCTGATACTGTAGTCCGGCCAATGATTTGACGGCGGCGACCAACGTATCGGACTCGTTGTGTGCCGGAATCAAGATGGAGACGAAGGGTTCTTCATCGGCAGTCAACAGCTTTCGGGACTGCCGATGACGGTAGAAACTAGAAAAAAGGCCACCCGTAATCCAAATGATTGAAACGAAGATTGGGTACCCTACGACAAAGATAGTATTTAGATTTTTCAGCCACATAATTGCTTTCTCCCCTGTGTTGAATATCGATAGCATCAATCAGCATGACTATGAGCATAGCATGATTAACAGGTTGCGCGAAACGCCTGGCCCTAAACGTAACAAAAATGTAACTTTTTATAAAGAGTCCGATTTAAGACCAATTATGGTCGGTTAAACGGTGAAACCGCCACCTTTCTTTAACGGACTGGTTCCTGAAATCGCGGGTGGGCCTAGACCAAAAAATGGCGGGACCAACTGACGAAGATGGCCCGGTTGAAAATGACGGGTGGTTTGATGACGGCACGTTGTGTCGACTTTCTTCTATTAAGTAAGCGTTCGTCGTGCTCAATTGGCAAAGGGGCAACTAGGACGGGGGGGAAACCCTCATCGCTGAGCGATATGAATTGGTTAAAACAGCGGTTTGAGTGGTTGTTATGGCTAATATCAGCTAGTGGCCAAGTAGATTACCCGATAAAATAAACGCAAGGGGCTAAATCTACGGATTGACCGGTGACGTGGTAAAATAGAACTGGAAAGTTAATGCATAGGAGGGCGATTAGAATGATGCAACAGGTTCCAACTTTACCACTAGTTGAACGGTTAAGTGCAGGGCAGAAAGTGACGTTGACCACCAGTGATCAAGAACGGGTGACAATTCAACCGGAAATCCGTGCGGGCCAACTGACGGGTAATTACCTGAGCAGCGTTCTACCAGACGTTCGGTACGACGATCCCCGAATTATCTTAAAGGAGACGTTGGCCGAACTAGAAGATGTGCGCCACGTCACGATTAACAACATTGACTAATCAATCATGAAGACAGCCCCTGATCGTTCGTGGTCGGGGGCTGTTCGCTAACTTGGGGGAGTGAGCAACATTGAAAATTGATTTTGCGATGTTAACGGTAAAGGATACCCGTAAATTGCGACTGATGTCGTTTATTACGGATCACCATGGTCAATTTAACCTGGTCGATTTTGCGACCAACATGCAGGGGAGCTATTCGCAAGCCTACCATATTCTACTGAATCTGCGGACGGACTTGCAGCACTTGGCGCCCACCACTAAATTAACGAAAGACAGTTTAACCACACCGATTACGGTCGACGTTTACCGTCACTGGCTTTACGCCCGCAGTATTCCGTATCAAGCGGTGTTGGCCACACTAAGTGCCGAACCCCAACAGGTGCGGACTTTGTGTGAACGCTACGGTATCAGTACGTCGACGTTTAACCGGCGGATGCGCCCGATGCGCCAGCAACTGGCCCAGTATCACTTGGAATTGACCACAAACCCGCTTCGATTGAACGGGGATGAAACGCTAGTTCAGTTGTTGTACTTTACGTTGTTTAGTACCACGCTGACCACGCTAAACGAATTACCCGAGTTACCGGCGGCGTATCAATCGTTGTACGAGGCGATTTGTACGACTTACGCCGATGACACGTTATACCAGAACTCCAAGGGTCTGGCCCAGCACCGGAATCTCTTGATTACTTTGGCGCTCTTGCGGTTGGCGCAGGGGCACCGGTATTCGGCCTTACGGTTCCCATTGGTGCACCTGACCGACTTGCGGCCGCTGGCGGTCAAGTTTCAGCAACAACTGAACGATACGCCGCGAGCAGCGCTGACCGAACTGGCCACCCTGGACTACTTGTTGACCAGCTCGCCGTATTTTGTGAGGGCGTTGCAACCGCGAAACATGCAGCGCCTGTATTCTGGGTTACGGCAGAAGGTTCCGACCTATCAGTTGGCGCCCAGTGTCGCGTCGTTAAGCGACTTCGCCACGGGGCAAGATTGGTTTGCCAACTGGCTCTTTTCACTGGGGCAATTCATGCTGCTCTTCCGGGTCGATCCGCTCTTACGGCCCGAAATTACAGCGTTGTACCGGACCACGCCAACGTCGACGGCGGCCGCAACGGACATTGCCAACAACCTGGCCCAGCTCTATCCTGATCAGGTCACCGCGAGTGACTTGCGGTTAGCTCAAAAGTATCTGAGCAAGTACACTAACGGGCTCAATCTGACTGCCGCGCGGGTTCAAATCCTGGTTTCTTACGATATGTTGGGGGTCACGACGGATATCTTTAACCGATTATTGGGCGGTATCGTGCACTTGAGTCTCCTGACCAGTCAAGTCGTGATTGACGAACAGAAGCGGGGCAACTATATCGTGGTTTACGGGACGGATCCGCAGGCCTTGCGATTTGCTCAGGCCCATCAACTGGAGGCCTTTCACTGGATCAAGGAGTTAAAGTACGGTGAGAACTTGGACCGGTTGATTCGAACGCTTCGGCATCATGAGTTGTCGATCTTTGCGTTGGACTTCCAGAATCCATGAATGACGGATAGGTTTCCGAAAATGAAGGGGCCAATAAATTTTATTATTAAAATCGTTATTTTTACGAAAGCGTGCGGGACTAGGCTTCCCGGACGCTTTTTGTATGGTCTATTTAATGGGTAATTTAAATCTTGTGAAAACCCGCGCCAAATCTGGGTTTACAAAGCCTTAGGCCTCCGTATAATGGTGACTACCATCAGATTAAGGGGAGTGGAAAATATGACAGATAACGTTTCAAAAACCACGGCGGATCAGGGGCTGCTGGGGTACGCTAACGGGCCTTCGTTAGAAGAAATCAACGGGACCGTTTCAATTCCTAAGGAAAAGGGCTTTTGGAAAAACCTGGTTGCCTTTTCGGGACCGGGGGCCCTAGTGGCCGTGGGGTATATGGATCCCGGTAACTGGGTAACGTCCATCGGGGGTGGGGCCCAGTACGGCTACCTCTTGATGTCCGTGATCTTGATTTCCAGTTTGATTGCGATGCTGTTGCAATACATGGCGGCTAAACTGGGAATCGTGACGCAAAAGGATTTGGCGCAGGCGACGCGGTCGTACACCACCAAACGGATTGGGTTCGTGCTCTGGGTGGTGACCGAATTGGCCATCATGGCGACGGACATTGCCGAAGTCATCGGGGGCGCCATCGCTTTACAATTATTATTCGGCATTCCACTGATTATTGGGGTTTCCTTAACCGTTTTTGACGTGTTACTTCTATTATTATTAACGAAACTAGGATTCCGCAAGATTGAAGCCATCGTGATTTGTTTAATTGCCGTCATCTTAGTGGTTTTCGCTTACGAAGTCGTTATTGCGCAACCGAACATGGGTCAGGCGGTCGCTAACTTTGTGCCCCAGGCGCAGATCTTGCATCCGGGCCAACTGACCATGGCGTTGGGAATTGTGGGGGCGACGGTGATGCCACATAACCTCTACTTACATTCTTCCATTGCCCAGACGCGGAAATTTAACCGTGACGATCCCGAGGAAATGCGCCGGGCGGTCAAGTTTACCACCTGGGATTCCAACATTCAGTTGATTGGGGCCTTCGTGATCAACTGCCTACTGTTACTGTTGGGGGCAGCGTTGTTTTTTGGGAAGGACGTCGACAAGTTAGGGACGTTTGGAAACCTGTATGCGGCTTTACAGGATAATCATTTAGCGGGAGCCGTGGCATCACCGTTCTTATCCACGCTGTTTGCGGTGGCGTTACTGGCTTCGGGACAAAATTCGACAATTACGGGGACGCTGACCGGTCAGGTTATCATGGAAGGATTCATTAACCTGAAGGTTCCCATTTGGGTGCGCCGGTTGGTTACGCGACTGTTATCGGTCGCTCCGGTCGTGATTTGTACCATTATGTACGGCGGAAACGAGGCGGCATTAGACCGGTTGCTGGTGAACTCACAGGTCTTCTTGTCGATTGCGTTGCCGTTCTCGATGATTCCGTTAACCATTTTTACGTCATCGAAAAAAATTATGGGTGAAGAGTACGTTAACAAACGGTGGATTACCTGGTTGGCGTGGATCAGCACGCTAGTACTCACGGTGTTAAACATTCAAATCGTCTGGACGAGCTTAACGGATCTTTTTTAAATGAGAACAGAGTCGGTTCAGTAGTTGACTTTTTTCCGCGAGGACAGTATCATCAAACCCATAAGCAATGAAGCAGTTCAGTAGTGGTCTTGGCAACGGTTCAGAGAGCCGACGGGAGTGTGAGTCGGTACGTCCAAGGACACGAATTACCCTGTGGAGCGGCTGAGGTGTTCAGCGGGTCATTCCGTTAACGATGACGAGCGGTTGTCAGTAGACAACAACTTGGGTGGTAACGCGGATTTTGAATTCGTCCCTGATGGTCTTTGTGACCGTTGGGGACTTTTTTAGTATATTAGGAGGAAAACAGATGTCGATTATTGATGAATTAAAATGGCGGGGCGCCATTAACCAACAAACGGACGAGGCTGGGCTGGCCGACTTGGTCAACGAAAAGGCCGTGGGCTTGTACGCCGGAATCGACCCAACCGGGGATTCGATGCACATTGGGCACTTGATTCCGTTTATGATTCTCAAACGGTTCCAGTTAGCCGGTCACCGGCCCTACATCGTTATTGGGGGGGCGACCGGGTCAATCGGTGACCCATCCGGTAAGAAAGCCGAACGGAAGTTGCAAACCATGGACCAAGTCCGGCACAACCAGGACTGCTTAACGGCCCAGATGGAACACCTCTTCGGTCAAGACGGCAGTTTTAAAATCGTGAACAACTACGATTGGTTATCCAAGTTGTCCCTGTTAGACTTCTTACGCGACTTTGGGAAGTTGTTCAACGTGAATACCATGTTAAACAAGGAAATCGTGGCTTCCCGGTTGGAAGTCGGCATTTCCTACACCGAATTCACGTACCAAATCCTTCAATCGATTGATTTCCTTCATTTATACAAACATGAAGACGTTCAACTCCAAATCGGGGGTGCCGATCAGTGGGGAAACATCACGTCCGGGATTGACCTGATTCACCGGCAAGAAGGTTCCGACGCCAAGGCTTACGGGTTGACGATCCCGTTATTGCTGAAGGCAGATGGAACTAAGTTTGGGAAGTCCGAAGGCGGCAACGTCTGGTTAGATCCCGAAAAGACCTCGCCTTACGAGTTCTACCAATTCTGGATCAACACGGATGATCGCGACGTGGTGAAGTTCTTGAAGTACTTTACCTTCCTGAGCCAAGATGAAATTCAACAGTTGGCCGATGCCGTGGCCGCCCATCCTGAGAAACGTGAAGCTCAAACACGCTTGGCCGAAGAAGTGACTGAATTTGTACACGGACACCAGGCCGTCGTTGAAGCCCAACACATTACCAAGGCCCTGTTCTCCGGAGACGTTGCGGATTTGACGGCTAACGAAATCGAACAAGGCTTTAAGAACATGCCGGCCGTTACGGTAACGACGGAGAAGCAAAGCTTAGTGGAATGGTTAGTGGATACCACCAAGATTGAAGCTTCTCGGCGCCAGGCCAGAGAAGACATTACCAACGGTGCAATTCGGATTAACGGGGAAAAGGTGACGGATCCCACCGCTGAAATCGATCCAACCAGTGCGTTTGATGGTAAGTTTGTCATTGTTCGCCGGGGAAAGAAGCGTTACTTCTTAGCTCGCGTTCAGTAAATTGAGAATAATTTTAGCCCACGGGAGACCGCGGGCTTTTTTGTCGCCAAAATAAAACCGAACAGTCGACCGTTAAAAATAAAGAAACACACGGCCGTCAAGTAACTATTGTTGGGTGATGAGTCTATAAGATATGTCTTTGAAAAAAGGTTAGAAAGTTTTGACGATTTTAGTTGACGGTCGGGGGCTGGGTTGGTATAGTTATAGACGTTGTCACGAGCGCGTTACCAACTAGACCAATTTGAAAGATTGAAATTAGTTGTTGACGAGCTGATAACAAAATGTTATTCTAATAAAGTTGTCGCTAAGCGATGACGGTTCAACCGGAAACGTTGTTAAATCAAACTTCTGGTTGACATCATCTTAACGAGATGTTATGATGGTTAAGCTGTTCGGATGACGAACAGCTTGGTAGACCTTTGAAAACTGAACATTGTTTCGACAAACCAAATATGTGTAGGGC
>NZ_AZDV01000021.1 GCF_001434835.1 Levilactobacillus acidifarinae DSM 19394 = JCM 15949
TTACGCCAAACAAACGTGTACTTATTAGCATTGGCCGCTAATTTAGTTCCATCAATATAAAGAGCTGAATCATCAATTAGTCCTAGAGAAGTCAGTTGGGTTCTAAATAGATTATAGAGACGTTTGATCAGAGTTTTAGTTCGTGGGTGAACGCGAAATCGATTAATTGTTCGATAGCTTGGGACGGTCACGATATTACCCATAAGCCAGCGCATGACCAAGTTCTCATCACCCATTTCAGCGATCTTTCGCCCGGAAAAGACACTCCG
>NZ_AZDV01000022.1 GCF_001434835.1 Levilactobacillus acidifarinae DSM 19394 = JCM 15949
GTGCTTTCGGATTCTTCAGCAGAAGTGCTTGCAGATGCTACGCTTTCGGATTCTTCAGCGGAGGCACTCGCGGACGCTTCACTCTCAGATTCTTCGGCAGAGGCACTCGCGGAGGCTACGCTTTCAGACTCTTCAGCTGACGCACTCGCAGATGCCGTGCTTTCGGATTCTTCAGCGGAAGTGCTTGCAGACGCTTCACTCTCGGATACTTCAGCAGAGGCACTCGCAGATGC
>NZ_AZDV01000003.1:0-231592 GCF_001434835.1 Levilactobacillus acidifarinae DSM 19394 = JCM 15949
GATTTCTAGGACCAATTTTTAATTACTGGAATTTAGGGACTTATGTCCCAAACTCACTTTTTGGTTGGCGTTTAGTGGTGCCGGCGTAAGAAACCCATGGCGCCGAGACAGCTCGTTAAAAGGGCTAAGCCTAAAAATTGAAAGAAATTAGCGGACCTTTCGGCCGTCTGCGGTAACTTTGATTGGGGCTTAACCCGCTGGTGATGCTGAGTCGTAACAGAATTTAAGCTGTGCGGAGTCCGCTGACCAGGCCGTGGCTGATTAGGGGTGCTCGTTGGCCGCGTTGTGGTGGTTGGCACGATGTTACTGTTCTGATGACCGCCGATCGTTAACGGTGTCGACGTGGGCACAACGGTGAGAGACGTCGGTTGGTTAACAATCGGTTGCAGTCCCGGTGTGGGCCTCGTTGTGGTGAGGTCCGACTGAGCTGACGTGATGGGCCCTAGCGGCTGGGTCGGTTGGGGGTGCGAAACGGTCGGCAACTGAACTGACGGTGCGGGAACTGGGGTTGGTTGCGGCTGTGGTGTGGGCATCGGTTTAGGTGTTGGTTGCGGTACTGGTTTCGGTGCTGGTTTCGGTGCTGGTTTCGGTGCTGGTTTCGGTGCTGGTTTCGGTGCTGGTTGAGGAATAGGCGCATAGCTGACTCGTACCAAGATATCGTCACCATCCTGAGTCATCCCCATAGCCGGGACCTGCGTCAAATCCACAGTGGTCGTCGTAGTGGCAACCACCCGTTGTCCCACTAGTTGTGGATTCTGGACCGCCGGAAATTCAAAGATCTGATTGGGCGTCACCAGATGCCACCCCGGCGTCGTTGGTTGACCCATTGACGTAAGCACTGGTGTTGACACCGCATCATCGTGCTGATAATTGACCGCCTTTTGTGTGACTTGGTTGGTCACCGTGAGGAAAGTCATGGTCTGAGTAGCCGGGGCCGCTACGGGAAGCCCTTGGGCATTCACGTAAAAAATGTCTTCGTGTTTAACCGTCTGCTGTGTCGTATAGTTTGGAGCCACCAAGATTTCATAATTTTTAACCGGTGCCTGACTAGCCGCGAATACGATTTGTTTAGTGGGGTCCTGCACGACTCGGTAGTTTTGTTGACGGAGCGAATCTAAGTACGGCTTACTAGAAAATTGACTAGTGGCCCCCCACTTTCCCCGTAAACTTGGGTCTTGTGTATAATCCAGTAATTTTAAAATCTTTCCCGTTGCCACGTCCTTGATGGTCACCGTGGCACGGTTCACGGGCGTGTAAAGGAGCATAATTTCCTGCGTGAGTCCAATAAAGGGTATTTTTGCCAAATCTACTCTCGACCACTTTTGACCCTCTTCACGGGTAAATGCTGCCCGATAAACGTAATCCGGAAGATCCTTTTGATAAGCGGTAAAGGATTGGGTTGGGGCCGCAAATCCTTGAACGTGCTCACCCATTTCGGGAATCGTCGCCAACGCCCCGTCAGGATTGACACTGCCATATCGAATCAGCACGTCCCACGGTACGATGTCCTTATAGAACAGGATGGTGAGATTCTTTGACTCAGGTGTTAACGTCACTTGCATACCATAAAAACGATGCGCTTTCCCATTATTCGCCAAAACATCGCGATACTGACCGGTACCATCCATAATTAGGCCGAGTTGTTGCCAGCCCTTTGCCGGTTGGGCTTGCAACTGGTTAACCAGTTCGGGACCGCCTAGCGTAATGGTCTGGCCAACGAGGCCCGAAATAACCATCATCGGTCCCAAATTAACTTGTTGGCCCCCCGCCTGCAGTCCCTGCAGTTGAACGGTCACGGTTCCAACCCTTGCTGCCAATTGATAAGGTTGGACGATAATTCCGTTAAAATCGGTATTTTTGTCCGTCCAATGGGCCGTTAGCGTGCCATAGTACTGAGCCGAATCTGGGCGTAGCTGAAACCACGTTAACGTATCGGCATTGACGTTCCCCACATTACCGGTCGTGGAATAGGGACCCGCATAACTATCACTCGGATCAGAAAAGCCTAAAACGGGTAAAGTCTGTCCTTGTTGATCTTTAATCATCGATAACGTGGTCGTATACCCCAGCTGATCCGTCGTCAGTTCCTGCGGTAACACAATGGGAGCTAAAGTGATATGTTGAAGACCAACATTTACGCTATTAGCGCCTTTAAAGTGCAACTGATTATCCGTGGTCAATGGTGAAATATCCGCAATCTGATTATGGTCTAGCGAAACAAAGTTTAGGTGCTCTTTATGCGCTAATGCCGAAACATCGTTTATCGCAAAATTACTAATGTTGACACTGGTCAACTGCTGTAGATCCTTAAGCGCCCGAATATCCCATAAGTTGCCTCCTTGAAGGCTTCCATTCACGGCCGCGCTAACTCCTGGATCCGGAAAAAGATAAATCGTTTTTAAATTGACCGCATTTTGTAAACCTTCTAAGGTCGACATTGTGGACAGAGCCGCTCCATACTTAGTGAGGACTAACTTTTTATCTTCACCAACTTTTATGACATTAGCTTGTAGATTTTCATTCGATTCAAGATCAGTTAGCGTTGTCATCTGGGCTTTAGTAAAGTTCTGGCGAAAATCATCAAAACCAGTATCTTCGCCCGCATACGTCTTGGAAAAGTTATTTTTCCAAAGAAAGTACTGAAAAGCTTTATCTGGTAACCACTCATCAATGTATAACGGGTGCTGTCCATTTCCAAGCGTAGCACTAGGATCTTCGCCCTTTGCGTTGGCCGCAATCTGCGTCGCGTACGATTCTCCCCGCCAAACACCCTGTCCTATGACTTGGTACCGTGGATCATAGCCGTCCACGCGACGCAAATCGGTGTTTTCTCCTAAGGTGTCTAAATGTAAATCCGTGAGTTGCAGCTGTTTACCTTTGGAAACCCCTACCTTCTGCACAGTATTTGGTGCTTGTTGAACAACGTTAGTTAGTTGACCCCGATTGATTGGTGCCACTCCCGGTTGGACTGGCTTCACCTCAATTGGCGCTTTATTTGCAGATTGCTCCGGTGACTTTGTGATTGGTTGTGAAGCCTGTGAAGTTACCGCGACCGGATTCGTAACCGGCAAATGTGCGGTCGTCGAACTTGCTGGGGTCCTCTCCTGGGGCTGTTGCTGATGATTCTGCGCTTTATCAGCTGGCACCGGCGACGGCTTGGTTATCTGACGTTCAAGGGACGCCGCATTACTGGTTACCGGTGACTTTGTCTTTACGGTTCCGGTTTCCACGGTGGCGACCGTTTCAGGTCCTGGTTTAGGATCCGCCCGTGCCGTTGTCAAATTTGCGTTAAGCAACAATAAAGTTGTTCCAGCTAATGTCCCGGCCGTCACCCACTGTCGCTGCCGTCGTTTTTTAGTTTCTAGTTTCCGTTTCACAGCTAACACCCCTACTCCCTGCAAGATTAAACGTTCCACGACAACTATAGGTCGGAAAACCAGTTCATTCAACGTCAGCAACCATTTTTAGTATAAATTACATAATAAAACGAGCATTTCTTATTATCGTTGTAATATTCTTATTATTTCCCTATTCAACGCCTAAAATACGCCACTCAATCCAACAAATTTGTTGAATCGAATGACGTATTTAGGATTAACCAGATCGTCACAAAATCGGCTAATTATTGGTTATTCTTGTGACGTAACTTCTTCAAAATCAACAAGGTCAGGCCACTCACGACAGCTAAACTGCCCAGCGCTAACGTCGCAAGGGTCGCCCGTTGCCCCGTTTGCGGGAGTTCCCCGTAAGTTTTGATGGGGTGTTCAATGGCCTGTTTCCCCTTCTTGGCCAACTGTTGGACCTGTTCCTTAGCGTGCGTCACGGTCGTCGCCACCGCATCCTTCACCGAAATATTGACCGTCAGGGGTACCGTCCGGTCGACTAATCCGTTAAAGAGGCGGACCGAAACCTTGTAGGAGCCCGGACGGTCAAAGTGAATTTCCGATGGATCCAAGATCTGCGCCACAAACGGCGTCAGCGGGTTGTGCGGCAAAATGTCCAACTCACTAGTTAGGCGTTGAAGATTGGTATCCTCAAACGTCCGGTTCCCAGCAGCCGGTACCGGCGTGTAGTTGATGGTGTCTTGGCGCAGGTACGGCTTTAAACTTTCCACCCCACTCTTGGGCGTCTTACCGTCCGCATCGCCGATGGCAAAACTAATTTCCGTTTCACCAGTCATGTTGTGCTGATCGGTAATCGTAAAGTGGAAATTGTAGGTCGTCCCCTTCAGAAAGTTGGTATTGTTAAACAGGTTGGCGTCTTCCGCCGAAATCTTCAACAACTTGCTGTCGATGGCGCCACTGTCTTCCGCTTGGGCCGTCACGTGAGCTTGAATCTGCTTTAAAATCTCCTGCGCATTACCCGGCTTCAGAATCAGGAAGCCTTCTTTATTGCCGCCGTTGACCGTAATTTGTGGAATTGCGTGAGCGACCGTCACGGTAATATCCTTGGTCGTGGTGTTGCCCAGTTTGTTCGTCGCGCTATACGTGACCGTGTATTTGCCCGGGGTCTTGGTATTGATGGCCTTGATACCCGTGACCGTCACCTTGGCATCAATCTTATTTCCTGCTGAATCGGTGGCAACGGTGTTGGCCAAGGCCTGTTGTTCCGTATAGGGAGCCTGACCGTACGCTAGCGTCATGTCCGCCGGTCCCTGAATCAGAGGCATATCTTTCTCTACGGTCACTTTAAACGTCTTCTTCAACGTTGTATTGGGCACCGTCGCCGTTACCTCGTACGTGTTCGGCGTGGCCGGGTCAACCTTGCTAATATCGTATTTGATTTGTGCCGTCAGGTCGCCAGCCGTCGGATCCTTCGCCGTAAACTTACCGGCCGCAATTGCCTGGTAGACGTCCGTTCCCTGCACCATCGAAATGTCGTGCACGTTTAAGGCGGGTTCCCCGGCTTCCACGGTCACCTTTAGTTCTTGCTTAGTCACCTGACCGTTGGCGGTATAAATCAAGGTCACCGGATACACCCCGGCTTGATTGGTGTTAACCTGGCTCAAATCAATTTTGACCTGCTTGGTCACGTCGCCGGCCGTGGCATCCTTCGCACTGAAGTGTTGACGCACCTGGTCTTCCGTCAGACCCCGTCCCCGGTCAATCGTAAAGTCCTGCACCGTGAAGTCTGTCGTCCCCTTAGGCGCATTAACGTAGACCCAGACGGGTTTAGAAATCGTTTCGCCGACAACTTGAACCGTAAACGTGACCAGGTATTTACCGGCAACGTCAGGTTTAAACTGCGAGGTATCCACGCTAATCGGCGCGTCACTAGCCTTGCCCTCAACCGTGAGTTTGATGCCCGCTAGTTTCAAGAATTCCTGATCACTGGGTTTCGTAGTCGCCAAATCCAACTTAACGGAGTTCCCCGTCAAGGCGACCGCATCGGCCTGGGGCTTGGGCGTCTGCGGGGCCGCTACCACGTGCACGTCGCGGGCCACCGTTCCCGTCAAGCCCTGTGCGGAAACCAGGTAATGAATGACGTAATTGCCCGCCTTAGAGGTATCGGGAACCGCGTCAAGCGTTGAAATCTTTAAGTCCGTCACGGGATTTCCACTCGCGTCCGTCGCCTTAATGTCATCGGTCGCCGTGGGGAACTTATCGCCCACCTTTAGCGTCAGTGCCGGGGCCGTCAGGTTCAACTGCGCATCGCTCACGGTCACGGTAAAGGTCTTTTCCGTCTTTTCTTGGTTGGAATTCGTTACCGTTGCCGTCACCGTGTATTTCCCAGGTTTACTGGTATCGACGTTGCCGGTCGTCTTAAGCTGCTTGGACAAATCACCATCCAGTGCATCGTGCGCGGCCAATTTCAAAGCCGTTACGGGATCAAAGTCACTTCCGACCTTTACCGTCACGTCTTCCCCGGAAATCACGGGCTTAGGCGCCACAACCTCTAAACTAACATCCTTGGTGCCTTGCACGTGTAATGAGTTGTGCGTTTTAATGGTAACTTTGTAGGTCCCAACCTTGTCAAACTTCACCAAGTGATCGTCGAAACTGATGGGGTCCAGGTTCTTATCTTGCCAATCATCCAGCTTATCGCTGACCGTGGCGCCGTATTGCGCGTAGTCCGGGTGGGCGTTCCCCGGTGCAGCAGCCGGTACCGTTAACGTCTTTTGCTTCACGGTAATCAGTGGTGTATCGTAGTCCGCCCGACTCTTCACCTGGTTGCCACCTTCGACGTAGTTTTTCGCCAACTGATTGGTTACCAGATTCCCGTTCGGCGCTGGTAATACGGCTGGTAAGGAGCTGATGCCGTTAACGTAGGTGTTGTTCTTGTTCTCGATCCCCCGAATCACGTCGTCGTACTTATCCGTCTTAGTACTCCGTTGGCCGATCGCCCAGAAATTTTTCGAGCTCTTAAAGCCGATGATGGCGTTGTTATTAAAGATTGCCCCGGTGCTCGGCGTTTGGGTAAACGGTGCCCCCGTGTTGACCTTCAGATCTGTGGCTTTCCCGTCATTATCGCTTCCATCGTGGACCATCACATCGGTCGGTAAGCGGCCGGCGTTGAAGTTCATGGTCATGTCGACGATGCCCTGAGTATCGGGATTACTTTGCGTTTGACGGAAAACGTTATTGGAAATATTAATCCCGTTCGCGTTGGGGAAATGAATGATCCCGTTGTATTTTTCCAAGATCTGCTTGCCGTCCGGGGTCACCGGCAACATGCCTTTGCCACCACGGGCATCGTCCCCCGGCGTAATCGAGTTTTCATTGTAATTCCCCGTAAAGTTCACCGGTCCGATATACTGACCAGCATATTGGATATGTTGCCCGGTGGGGTTGGGGGCCTGGATGCCAATGGTCGGACTATCCATGATGTCCCCGGAACTGTAGACCGGTAAGAACCGCGAATGGGTGATGTCAACGTTCTTGCTAGGAAGTCCGTCCATGTAAAGGGACTCGTTAATGTGCCACTTCGGGTCCGGTAAGATGTGGGTCGCTCCCAGGTTCTGGTTTTTCTCATCCCCCGTATTGGGTTCCTTATGCACCACGGTTAAATTCTTATCCGAGTTGGTCGAAGACGACGTCAAGATGGTGTAATCGACCTGAATGGCTTCCTTTCGGGTGGTATTGGTTGCGTGATACCCCCGGAAAGTCGAATTGCTCACCTTGACCCCATCAACGCCCCCTAGATCCAGCGAATGTCCCGGAGCCGTTTCCGTTCGATCAAATTCACAATGATTGAAACTGATGTTTGTCGAATGGGTGATGGCCTGTAATTCTTGGAGACTGTTGTTGATGTCCGTCCGCCCATTAAACGTGATATTGTTCCAATGCACGTCGTTAACGTTTTTCGGCCCCCCGTACCCCTTAGCTTGAGTCGGATACCACCAGGTGGCCCGCTTATATTTGTATTGATTGCCATTGTCGGCGGTTGGCCACAGCGCGACCATGTGGCTATCGTTGGTCCAATCGCTGTCTTTAGACGCCACCCCGTTCAGGGTCAGATTACTGTGCATTTTGATGGCCCCACTAATCCCGAAGAAGCCCTTGGGAAATTGTAACGTGGTCATCTGATTGGGGTCTTGGTCGTCAATAATTTTCTGAATGGCTTGGGTATCGTCGGGGGCACTTTCCTTGGTCTCCCCGGTCTTAAATCCGTGTAGGCCCTCTTTAACCATGACCACCTTCCCCGGAGTGGCATCGGCCTTGGCCGGAACCGTGTTCAGTGCCGTTAGTCCCGTTAAATTCATGGCTAAGATGCTAGCGGCCAGTGTGGCGTGACACAGGCGCGTCAGTTTAATTTTAATAAGTCATTTCCCCTTTATGTGTTCGCATTAAGTCCCAGCAATTTCCCGTTAACTTTCTATGTACGCTGACTCCCCCAATCTCTCAGCGCTTGGTATATGCCAATTACAAAAGCTAGTTTACGGGATTTCTTACGAAAAATGGGCAACTTTACAGAGCTTGTACAACTCCCAAATCAAACATTTACGTCCTCACAAAGTGGTTAATAGAATGATTTAAACGGCAATAAATAATTATTCTCAGTATTTATTTTTCACTGGTTTCGTTCCCGCTAAAACCAGTAAAAGCCCCGCAACGTCTGCTGCGAGGCTTCCTTAAGTAGTTTAAACAATGGTGGTTCGGGTAACCGTCGAGACATCAAACGACCGCCTAATGTTGGCGGAAGCCGTGGCGTAGGCGTAATGGTGCAGGTACTTCCCCTGCACCACTTCCCGTGCGGAGCCCGTGGCGTTACACGTCACCAAGGTCACGATGGGGGTTCGGGGAATGTCTTGAATCGTTTGGACGTTACTTGGCCGTACCTGGCGATGATAATAATAACTGTGCCACGGCGCTTGGCGGTCACGGTGCGTCTGCGCCCGGTACACGTAAACTTGGTCGAGGTCCGTCAAATAAATCTTGGCCCCTTCCTTGATACGGGGCAGGTTACTGAACATATACCCCGGCTGATCCATGTTATGGGCCGCCATGGCGTAATTACCGGTGCCCATCCGCTCCCCTTGCTTTAAGGTCCCCGCTCCAATCTGTAGGTTGCGACTGGTCGCCCCCTTTAAGATGGGGAGTGACATCTGTAACGACGGTACCGCCACGCTCCCCAAGATCAGGTGTGCCGACAACTTCGGTCGCCGCAGATAATCAAGGGCGGAAATGCTGCGGACTGCGCCCTGTTGTTGGCGCCACTTGTGGTCACTAATCGCTCCGGGGCGGTCCTTTTGGGTGTTCTGGTGAATGGTCTTCGGCTCAGCTTGATACTTTTGGGGCTTATCAAACGTTCGCAAAATTCCCGCGTCGACCTGGGGGGCTATTTGGTCGCGGTAAACGATGGCCGTGAGTCCCCCACCAATTAATAATAAGATCCCGAGCCATCCCCAAAATTGCCGCGACCACCCGTTTTTACGTTTTTGCGGGGCCTGTGTTCCCATATAACGCCATCCCTTCAATCTTCGTTCTACTTTTAGCATACGGGGCTTCCGTTACAATTTTGCAAAAAGTATGTAAAGGTTTGATGTTGGGTTAACTATTTACCGCAAAAGCCCGCAAAACTGATGGTTATTTCAGTCTTGCGGGCTAAATATTAAACACTATTCATTCACTCTAAAATTGGTCAATTTCAAAAATGGCTTTAACGGCTTGATTAAAGTTAGTGTAAACCTGATTTTGTAAAATAACGTCACCATTTAATGGTTGGTTTCCTGTGAGTTGTTGACAATGGCGATCTGCGTACACAATCCGGTCTTCGTACTGAATCGTCAGGTCTTTTCCTTTATGCGCTGGATAATTTTGAATTTTCAATTGTTGTTCTAATTGATGATACAGCCATGCCTTTTGCCGCCAATTGTCCAGATTACCTTGCGCCGGAATGAAGTGCATGAGTAACCACGCCTCAATACACACGTTCGAGTAAATCATTCGAATATGTTGTCGTTGGGCCTGATGGTAACTAGCCAGTAGCAACTGCTTATCTTGATAATCATCATCAAAACAAACATAAAGATCACCCGCAAAGTTCTGATGGTTGTTTCGCCAAGAGCTGGCTTCTTCAACGAGTTTAACCGCCTTTTGCCCCGTTTTATTTTGAATCTTAACTTTAACGTTGCCACCATGATAGCGTTGCTTCAACATATTAAAGTAAAATTCTTCAGTATCGCCCTCCACAAAAATAACCTTTTCGTGTTTTAACTGTCGAAGTTGTCGCGGTTTTCGTCTACTCATGGCTGGTTGAATCCTTTCCGTCCTCAGACCGGGCTAAATCCGCCTGAAAACTTTCAAGATTAATGACCGGGATGGCGCCAAATTGTCCTTTGATGTACCGCTTAGAAAATGCAACATCCGAACGTGCCACTGATGTCCCATAATCAAATAAGGAGTAAAGATCACTCTCTCCGCGATAATTTTTTTCAGTGAAGTAAATCTGATCGGTTCGAATGTGAGCATCTAACAATTCCAGTTGGTGGGTCGCTAGGACAAACTGATTTTGATTCTTAGATGAATTGAACAGGTTAAGTAACCCCACCGCCATCTCATAGTGCAGGCCTTCTTCAAACTCATCAAAAATTAGTGTCTTCTGGTTATGTTGAATCTGAGAACTAATAATCGCTAACGCAATTAAAACAATGCGTTGCGTTCCCGTAGACTCAGCATTCAAAGGGATCTCAACGTTACCCACTCGTTCCCCTTGGTCGTTATAGCGTTTATGCACGGTGTACAAAGAACGTTGTTTAGCTTCTGCCTTCTGTGATAGCGGCTCCTCTAAGTTACCCGATAGTTGTAATAATTGAGTCAAAAATTTAGTGGTTTCGGGCGTTACCGCTGTTTCTCGGTACCCCAAGCCAATAATGTTCACATCGGACGCCCGCAAGAAGTCGTTAAGTTCCCTCTGCACGCGTTGATCATTAATAAAACCATTGTCAAACAAGCTAAAATCAACTTGCTGATTAAAAATGATTAAATCATTACGAAACCAGTTAAAGACTCGAACGGCTGGCGCATAGTTACTGGCCTGCAATGAGTAGAGCAGTAGTGCGTTCGGCCGTGTGGTCTTTAGCGCTTCGTCTTGACCATTCGGAGTTACCTGAATTTTAGTTCCCGTCCGTTCAAAAAGCACTTTTTGTTGAGCATTCGGTGTGGCTAGGTTACGCTCCCGTAGAACCTCATCAATAACCCGCTCCTGAGTGTAGGTCAACCGATAACTGTAGCTAAAGTCGTCCTTAACGAACGAAATCTCAAATTGAGTCGGCTGATGCGCTGCATCTTCGTTTAAGCGAAACGGATCATACGGCAACTGCTGACTAACGTCTTGGGTCGGCCGTAAAACCATTTGACGCATTAAGTTCAAGCCCTTGATCACTGTACTTTTACCGGAACCATTCGCCCCAAACATGGCCACACTTTTTAACACCTTATCCTTGGTATAGGGAATCTTTAGCGTATTCTCTCGGTCATACTTACGTAAGCGTTCCCCTGTCTCCATTGACAGTGTCGCTTCGTTTCGGTACGAGCGAAAATTCTTCAACGTAAAGCTAATCAGCATACCGTCTGCCTCCTCGTTTTCAAAGATAGATGTACATCAATCGACATATATATCGATTGATATACATCTATCTTAATCCGATTTAATCAACTTAACAACGGAAAAACGTTGTTAAAATAATTCAAATAAAGCTTTTTTCGATTCAAATCAATCCAAAAATCGATTTTTCGTTTTTTAAAAAGAAAATCTTTCCTAAACTCCATTATTAAAAATGTCATAAAACCCTTCAGGTTGATCTTAAACTCAACCTGAAGGGTTCCTTACTCTCAAACACTTATTCTTAAAATCCGTCCAAGTGCTTTATTTAACTAAATTATGGTTCGCTGTGACGTAGCCACCAGCGACGCGATAACGTAACGTACCATGCGCTGAGTAGTCCCAACCCTGAACCTTAAGCTGCTTATTGGCCGCAATGTCGTGTAACCGATGTTTTAATTCGGCTTCTTTGTAGAGCGTAACGCGATGCTTAGTCTTAATCGTCCGGGGCATCTTCAATTTTCCGGCTTGGACCTGTTGCTTGTTAGCCGTGATATACGCCCCATTCGTCAACTGGAAGACCAGTGACTGACCGCGATGGATCAGGCGCTTGACCCGTAAGACTTGACCTTGACGGTAATGATGCTTCACCTTACCAGTCAATTTAGCCGACTTGTACCCTGAAAGACCCTTCACATTAATGACCGTTACCCGTTTAACCAACTTCGTGTAGTCCGCATTTTGGACGTAACTCGAGCTGGCCGTAATGTACCCAGTTTGTTTGTACGTCTTGGACTTCCGGTTGACGTCGCGCACGTGGAACCGCAGTCGGCCATTCTTCGCCTTGACCGTTCCTAAGACCGCAAACTCTGGCTGGTGCATTTGGGGTTGTTTACTAAACGAATTCATCCGAGAACCCTTAGAGAAGTTTGGCTTCCGGTATAGTGCTAAGCCACGAACACCAATCACCTTGGCAGGTGTCTTTTTAGCCGTTGGTTTCGTCGCGCTTGGTGTCGTCGGCTGCGACGGTTCCGGCTTAGTCACATTTGGCTTGGAAGTTTCCGGTTTGCTTACGCCTGGCGCTGTGCTTCCCGAAGTTGAACCGCCCGGCGTCGAAGTCCCTGGTGTCGTTGAACCTGGATGTGTCGTTCCCGGAACGGTTACCGCATGCTTCATTGCCGTTAACTGAGCCGCGTCGACCTGGTCGCCCTTAGCATCGACCGTCAATAAGGACAGTTGATTACCATCGACTTTAACCGTTAAGAACGTCTTTTGCGCCTTATTGGCTTCAGTTTGAATCATATCCCAAACTTCGGGTTGGTTCGGCCGAATGTCGTACGTCTTGGCCCCAGTATGTCCGGCCGCGATATAGGTCGTCCCATGAGCGGCCTTCTTACCCCCAACTAGTGGGAACGTCCGACCATACGAGTGGTCGTGGCCACTAAAGACCACGTCAATTCCTAATTCGTCACAGACTGGTGGCAACATCTTGTTAAACATGGTGGACCGTGAGTCGGCCGGGTTTTTATTGTAAGCCGGTTGATGCGTTGTCACGACTCGCCACGTTTTATTTGAGGCCTGCATGTCTTGCTTCAACCAATCCATTTCTCGTTGCATTTCCTTGGGATCATCCGTCCAACCAATCGAGGCGATGTGCATGTTGCCGTAGTCGACCGAATACGTTCCCTTACGAACTGTCTTTGGCCCATTACCATTGGGAACTCCTAACATTTCAATGGACTTAGACCCGTCATCCCCCATATATTCATGGTTCCCCATCACGTGGAGCATATCCATCGAATCGTAGTAAGGGTGTTCATCAAAAATTCGAGCCGTGGCTTCCGCTTCAGTGTAGAGGGTTTGGTCATCGTTGAAGTCCCCCACGTGAATCCCAAAGGCCGGCTTATCCTGAGACTTTTCTACCCCATTCAAGAAGTTATCAAAGTCACTCAGCTGATCGTAGTTCCCCACCTGAGTATCACCAAAAACGTTAAACGAAAACTTGTTACTGTCCGTGAGTGTCGTAAAGTGTCGAACGTTTGACCAATTTGTACCATCTCCCACGCGATACGCGTAGGACGTCCCCGGTTTAAGCCCTATAGCATCAACCCGGTTAACCGTCACGGCACTGGTATCACTGTCGTAAGTGAACAGCGAATTCCGTCCACTCTGGTCCGTCTTAAAGGCTTTGTCTTTATTTACCGCATAGTCTTTGTCCGTGGCGATTTGCATCAACGATTGAATAGGATGGTCAACGGGCTTGGTCATCCAAGTAATCGTCTTCCGCGTTGTCGGATCTTGTGAGGCCCCCGTTAATAAGTGAGAAGGTACCGCACTGGTTTTATCCCCCGGAGCGTAAATAATAGTGGGCGTCAAAAAGCTGTGTGCCGCGCCGTTATCCGCACCAATTTTGATCTTCCCCGCTTGCGTTGGGAGCTTATCCGTTGGGACTTCTCCCTGAGCGTTCGTTTTACCTAACGCGATGGACTGACCATTAGCCGTTACTGCGGAAACGGCTACACCATTTGCCGGCTTACCCGCGGCATCTAAAATCGTGACCGTATTTTTCAGTCCCGCCACAAATGGCGTATGCTTCACCTGATAATCGGCCTGAGCCTTAACCGTGTATTCTTCCGATGCCGTGGTCAACGCCATATCAGTTGGCGCGGCATCCTTCAGCTCAACCGCACCACTAAGTAATTGATACGTTAACGGGGCATCGGCCGGTGTGTCTCGCGGAACGCTTAGGGTAACGGTCATCAGCGGCTTAGATTTATCCGTGCCCAGATCCTTTAACGTAAAGGTCGTAGTTCCGTCTTTTGACTCGGTCGCATACTCGTTTTGCTTGCTATCCGCAACTGCATAATCGACAGACTTGATGGCAAACCCCGGTGCCAATTTCATTTTAAAGACGGCCGACTTCAGTTTAGTTAAGTCATCAGCGGTAATGCTAAATTTAGCCGTGTCCCCTAATTTTACGGTTTTATCCAATTGATTCAGATGAATCCCCGTAGCTTGATTGGCTTTTACCGTAAAGTACGCTTCTTTTTCGGTCTTGTTACCAAATTTATCTACCGCCACGACTTTAACGTGGTGCGTCCCGTTCATGAATTTAAGGCCCTTGAGTGTAATTAAGCCATCTTTGTCCGGAATAAAGTGGTCCTTATCCGCTGAATAATCATGATCATCCACATAAACTTTACTATTGTCCCAGTCAATCCCCGACATATTCGGGTCATTCGAATCATCGTGCAGTTTAGTGGTGATTGTCACATTGTTATCCGTAAAGGTTTTCCCGGCCACGTCGATACTATCAACAATGGGATTCTTCAAGTCATCCTTGTTGACCCCGTAGACCGCCCGAATGTTATCGACGAAGATATGGCCTTTAGCGGCCGTTCCGCCACCCGGCATTCCCGTCTTAACGGACATCACTCGAATCGCCAATTTCGGATCAATTCTAATTGGATAAGCGACGCCATCTGGAAGTGGGGCCTCCACGTACTTCCAACCCGTCCAATCAATCCCCGTGGACGTATCTACAAAGTCCAACGGCATCGCGGCATTCGCCCCATCATGAATAGCCATCCGGATCCAATCGCCTTGAGATTCCGGCGTAGCGTAGACCCACATACCGATACTCTTAGGTGCGCTCGGCACATTAATGGCCTGTTCTTTCGGCCCGGCGTAAGAACCAGCCGTTTTGTTATGCAAAGATGAATCCGTAAAATCAAAATCAACTCGTAACGCTTTTTTCCCAAAACGGACTTCACCATCATCTTGGGTCACCGTTGACATGCTGCCACCTACCGCTGGCAGCGAAGTCGTTGAAACCCAATCATCCGCCCCATTTTCAAAATCAATAATGGTTTTGGGAAGTTGACCAACTTGAACATTTACTTGAGCTTCTAAACCACTAACACTGGGTAACGTCGCCTTAATGGTTCCGCCAGCGCTTCCCTTGACGCCTTGGAAGTCATCGTAACCCGACATCACCCCTAAGTTTGCTGGACAATCCCATTTAACATCATCAGCCTTCAAATGGACTTCTCGTTGTCCCACATAAGCGGCTAGATTCAGTGACTTCTTTTCTCCCGGGGCCAAACTCAGTTCCTTATTAGCAAAACTAAGCCGATCTGGCTGGGCCAAAGTAATGGTACTCTTACCCAACACCTTAGTCCCCTGCTTCAGGGTTACCGTGACGTCTCCAGTTTTACCATTAGAGGTAAAACGTCCGCTTTGATCAATTGATCCCAACGAGTCATCATCAACCGCCCAAGTGAGTCCCGAAGTCGGTAACTTAGCGTCATAACCGGCCGCGTCTACCCCGTTTGCCTTAAAATCAACCTTAGTCCCGGCTAAATAGGCTTGGTTCTTAGGTGAGACCTCGGCGCGAGACAGTTGATGGTCGGACTTCGCCTTCGTCACAATCAACCAACTCGTACTGATTTTTCGCTCCGAACGGTCGGATGGTCGGTTTTTCAGAGAAAGATCTTTCTCACCGGGCGTCCGGGATAGGTAAGTTGTTGAGCCTCCACCATCAAAGTTAATGGCCTCCACGGCCCCCTTAGCCTTCATCAGTTTTGCTAACTCAGGCAAACTCATTCCGTCTGAATACGGCGGTTGTTGCCCATCAACGGAAACAAAGAAAACCGTACCATCCGCCTTGATTCCGACGGCCGTACGTGCCGAATGTGGCGTGCCAGGAATCCCCGTAAAACTTTTATCGTCTTGGACCTGACCGTTCTTAACTAGCCGACCTAAACCACCTAATGCCTGTTCAAGGTCCCCCTTATGCTGGTCATAGTCGGTTTGATTCCCAATCATGGGTTTACCGGCTTTAGTAAGGCCAAAAAAACTTTCACCACTGTTGGCCTTAGGGGCGTGAATCTCTTTCCCGTCCTTGATAATGGCCCCTGAGGTTTCTCCAGAACTCATGTTAAAGAAATCGGCGTTCACGGCCGCTACCACTTGCTGACCATGTCCAATGGCCGCATTGGCTTCATCCCGGACGGTCTGCAGCCCATACTTATCCCCATCGTCGGGCAGTCCCGGTCGTAGAGTCGCCTCTTTACTAAAATCAACGGATACGGTATGAACAACATCTTGGTTGTTCTTATCGCCAATAAAAGTGGAACGATTATCCGTGATTCCTGGCGCTAGTTCGTTGGAAGAACTCTCAATTGGGTGGTCAGCCCCCTGTTCAGTTGCTTTCGCGGCGGTCTTAGTCGACATCGTCCGTTCTGCCGTCACGACTTGACGTTGGGTTGTCTGTGCTTGGGCAACCGGCGTCATCAATGGGGTTAAAACTAAGGCAATTGCCAAGGTAGCACCTAATTGCCGTCTTCTCTTCATCATAAAACCTAATCCCTCTCTGTTTATCGATCAAAATATTCAAACTCGTTTAATGTCACTACCAAAACAAAGCTTTCGATTATTTCCACGTTGATGTCGTAGTAACTTGAGTCATAGTTTACGGGATTTTAACCTAACTTTGGGCACATTTACAAAGTCTGTACAGAACAGGGAGAACCTTTACACGTTTATAAAGCTTATAATAACGAGTAATCACCACTAAGTGAAAATCGGTTTTCCAATAGTTAAACTGGAAAGCCGATTAATCTTACTATATTCACTGGGTATAATTCATAATAATTAACAACTTACTTTTTTCCAGCGGATACAACAATTCCTGTGGCTAAATGTTCTCAATCACTGGAGCCGAAGTATCTGCAAATTTTAACGGATTGAGATATATGTTATCTGTGGGTAAAGGGCCAACACCATTAATGAGTCAGCTAATTACAACCATCTGTAAAAATCCCCTAACTATCCCAGTTCCGCTAAAAACAGCCGTTTTGTCATATTTCTCCGTTTTTCTTCCCGTGGTGCACAAAATGGTGCACTTTCTTTGATTCTTATCACGCCAAATTGAGCATGCGGACAAACAAAAAGCCGTCAATTAAGGTTTTTACCCCATTGACGGCGACGATATTTCTATTATTGGGTATACTGGGATCGAACCAGTAAATTACGGATTCAGAGTCCGGTGCCTTACCATTTGGCGAATACCCAATGACCTGTGGTGTTGTGCGAAACAACTATTTAATAGTACCTTGTTTCCGAATTAGTGTCAACAGATTTTACCGAAAAATGCATATCTCCTCAGGCAAAGAATTTTTATACAGGAGTCGTTGACAATTTCCATCAAGAAGCGTAAATTAGATATTGCTAGTCAATGACATTGCCCGCTGGTCAAACTGGTTTAAGACGTCGCCCTCTCAAGGCGGAGTTACGGGTTCGAGCCCCGTGCGGGTGATCATATAGGCGCTAAACGTTGTGAACTCAACGTTTAGCGCCTTTTCGTTTAATCAAATTTAGGGTATAATTTTCGATTTCATAAATCATTATTATCTAATCGTATCAGTAAGCTTAATCAAATACTAAAAGGGCTTCCCGCTACTCACGAGAAACCCTTTATGGATTTATTTAATTCTTTTTTCGGCGTAGACCGACCCAGCCTAACAAACTTAACCCTAAAGCCCCTAACCAGGCCCACGGTGTGGTTTGCTCGTTGGTCTGTGGCAGAGCGGTGTCCGCTTGAGTGGCTCGCGCCGTTGGGGCCGTCCCATCGGCGGCCGTTCCGGTCACTGCCGCAGCATCCCCAGTTCCCCGGTTCGCCGCTGCACCATTAGCTTGCGCCGCTAAGCGCTGAGCCCGTAACTTTTGGGCCGCTGTCAATCCGGCAGCCGCATTACCACCGGTCACTAATTCCGGTTTAGCGGTACCATCATCGGGTTGTGCGCCCGTGTCCACGTCCGGTTTTCCGGGCTTAACTGGCTTGACCGGTTTAACCGGTGGGGTCACTGGTACCACGGCCCCCTTCTTAGTATAGGTCACCGTGGTCGTCACATCCGCACTCGTGGCCGTCACGCCGTTAATCGCCGCCACGGTCGCTTGATCCGGTGTGTATCCGGCAATGGTTGGTGACGTCTTGGCCGCAAAGCTGCCTTGACCGTCAATATTTTGCCACTCACTCCAGGTCGCTACACCGGTCACCTCATCGCGGATCCCGTAACGGGTAAACGTCAACCAGGCCGTATAATCCGGCGCCGCCGTGGTGCCATCGGCGTAAACGTAGTGAATCGTTTGGGTGACCCGTTTGCTATTGCTAATCGTCGTCATTCGATGCTTCAAGCGCACCGTAAACGTCTGAACCTCGGTCGTAAATTCGGCCCCCGTAGTCGGGTAATCATCACTGACCAACTCGTAACCTTGCTGCAAATAAGCTTGAATCGTTGCCGCGGTTCGGTAGTCACTGACCGTCCCGGCGTCACCCTTTAACGCTTCCGTGTGCAACGTTTGTCCCGTCGTTTCGTCCACGTAGGTCACCAGCACGTTCTGCGCGTCACGGGCAGTGTAGGTCACCGTCGTCGTGAAATCACCGCTCGTCGCCGTCACGTCATGAATGGCCGCGACTTCTGGTTGGTTAGCAATGTAGCCGGTCAATACTGGCGACGTCTTCGCCGCAAAGCTCCCCTGGCCGTCAATGTTCTGCCACTCGTCCCAAGTTTCCGTTCCGGTCACTTGGTCGCGAGTTCCCTCGCGCGTAAACGTTAACCAGGCCGTGTAATCCGGTGCCGCCGTAGTCCCGTCGGCGTAAACGTAGTGAATCGTTTGGGTCACACGCTTACTGTTGTTTAACGTCGTCATCCCGTGTTTTAGGCGCACGGTAAAGGCTTGCGCCTGATCCGTGAATTCAACGCCGGTGGCTGGGTAATCGTCGTTAACCAGCTCGTACCCTTGCTGCAGGTAAGCCTGAATGGTGGCCGCCGTCCGGTACTCACTGGTGGTGCCGTAAAGTCCCGTCAAGGTTTCGGTCTTGAGCGTGGCGCCCGTGGTCTCATCCACGTAGGTCACCGTTACGCTTTGAACGTCTTGGGCCGTGTACGTGACGGTAGTCGTCACATCATCACTGGCCGCGGTAATGCCGGTCACGGCGGGCACTTCTAATTGATCCGCGATGTAACCAGTTAACGTGGGCGAGGTCTGAGCCGCAAAGCCATCCTGACCCTCGATATTTTGCCACTCACCCCAAGTTTCTTCACCAGTCACTTGGTCACGGGTCCCTTCACGCGTAAACGTTAACCAGGCCGTATAATCCGGCGCCGCCGTGGTGCCATCGGCGTAGACGTAATGGATGGTTTGCGTGACTTGCTTACTGTTATTCAGGGCCGTAACCCCGTGCTTCAAGTGAATCGTAAAGGCTTGTGCTGCATCGGTAAACGTCACGCCATCAACCGGATAATCGTCAGTTACCAATTCGTAGCCTAAATCCGTATAACCCTTAATTGTGGTGGCCGTTCGGTAGTCACTAGTCGCCCCCACGTCCCCCGTTAAGTTTTCGCTCGTCAGGGTTTCCCCAGTGGTATCATCCACGTAAGTCACTGTAGCCGTAGAGGTGGCTTCGCCCACGGGTTGGTAAACTAAGGCGCCCGCTAAAAGATCAAAACTGCTCATCGGTTGACCCGTGCTATTTTCACGATAGGTCGTTCGGCCCGCGTCACCGTACGAGAATTGGCCGTAAATCAGTTGGCCGTTATACAGCTTAGGGTTGACCAATGTATACTTCCAGACGGTTTTGGTCTGGCCGTTAACGGTCTCGGTGACGGCGCGAGCGGCGGCCGTGACCAAGTTCCCACTATTATCATTTTGATAGTAGCGAATGTCGTACTTAAACGACTCCCCGTGAATTCCCGTAATGGGCGACGTAATTTCGATGGTATCGCCTAACTGGTACGCCACCTTATTGGTCGCCTGATAATATTGGAACCACCCCGTGACTTGGGAATCATTGTTGGCCGTAAGCCCCTTTAACGGGCTGTAATCCGTAATATTATTCCCGGAAAACCCAAGCATTTGTGAATCGGTTACGGTATTTTCTAAAATTGCTTGAACAAACGGCGCCAACAAGGCAAATTGACGATTGTTGAGACCATTCAGAGTCGGTGTGTACTTATCCGGTGAGGAAATTTCTATATTTTTAGTCCGACTAATGTCCGCCTGCATTAAATCCTGCAACTGTTCATCCGTAGCCGCTCCCCAATGACTCGAGTAGAGGTTAATCCCCCGCATCCGTAGACCGTTTAGGGGCGAAAAATCAATGGCTTGCAAATCAGCCGCCGTTTGTCCTAACTGAACATCTAGCGACACGCCCAAAACCGAATCGGGTAAGTTCTGCAGAACTTCTAACCCATTTAAGCTGTAAATCGGATCATAAGCCCGATCACTAGGCGATAACTGCGTGTACGCCTCGATACTAAAAACGTTTGCGATCTTATTAAAGTTTTTAATCATGTCTAAGTAAATGGCGTCCCCGTCATTCAACTTCAAAGTTTTCCGAACGGCTGCTAACAAGGCCGGATCATCAAACCGGTCGCTCAAGTCCTCATCGTCAGTAATCGCAGCAGCCGATGTCTTTTCAACTTCCGCTTTCGCAGACAATAACTGAACGGACTGCGCCTTAGCTGCCACCTTATCCGTTACCGGATCTTCAGTCTCCGTTGCTGGAGTTTCTGTAGTTGTCTCGGTCGTCGGTGACGGGTCTGACGCTGGCGCTTGATTTTTTTCCGGCGTCGATTCGGTTGCATCCGTTGAAGTCGAATCCTCGGACGCCGCCGACGGATTGGATTCAGCTTGATTAGATTCAGCCGGCGTCTCCGGGGCTGAGTTCGTCGGCTCTGTTGGCGTTTGGTCTTTCGTTGTGGTTGCGCCTGAAGCGTCGTTTTCCTCAGTGACGGTCGTATCCGCCGTACCGTTCTGCTCAGTTGCCACCGGTTCAGTGGTCGTTGGGTCAGCGGTCGTTGATGTTTGTTTCGTGCTGGTTGTATCCGGCACCGCAGCTGACTTTAAGCTGACTTGGGTTTGCGTTAAATTCGTGGTCGTTGTCGTGGTTTGTCCCGTTGTCTCCGTAGAAGTCGTGGTCGTATCCGCCTGCGCCGTCGTCCCTGCTAATACCATGCCTGTCAAAACGGCCGTAGCTAGGCTAGACGTAATCCACCACTTCCGTTTATTAACAGCGGTTACATTTTGTCGTGTCATCTAGTCCCTCCTCTAAAGTGGCCCCCGCCACCTTAAGTTACGCTGTGATTGATCGATTTAGTTAGGTTGTTAGTCAATTCAATATCTCTCAAAACAATTATACACTATAGCTTAACTCAAAACCATTTTTTGACTTAAGCAATTAATACTGTCATCTATCGGTTAGAATAGTCAATTTACGATTTTGTGAATGTCATCGTACCAGCTGTCATCACGTTAGTAAAGGATTTCCGGTTAGTTTTCACTTGATAATTGAGCAAGTGGCAATTTCGGAACACTTCCGCTGGTCGGTCTCCCATCGTTCGACCGTATCCGGACACTTTTCCGGGTGTGAGTAACACTCATCTAGTTTATGCCACCAAATAGCGAGATATTAAAAAAATAACCAACTAAATTAATTTTTAGCAATAATTCTAGTCTTACCCGTGTTAAGGGGATTAAAAAAAGAGTTTCCCCTACCTAATGGGTGGGGAAACTCCCTTGACGTTCCCTAGTCTTTCTTTCGCCGCAAACCAACCCAACCTAGTAGGGTCACCCCTAGAACGCCCAACCAGGCCCACGGCGTTGCCCGTTCGTTAGTCTGGGGTAACGTGGTGGCTTGTTGATCCGTCTGGGACGCTGCCGTGGTCGTCAACGCCGCAGCTGCCGCCGTTCCTCGCTTTGCCGCCGTACCGACCGCTTGAGCGGATCCCGGTTGTGCTAAGGACGCTTGTGCGGGTCTCGTTCGTGCAGGCGTTACTATTGCCGCCCCGTTACCGTTCGTTGCGGGTCCCGGTTTCGGGGTGACCACATCCGGTTTCGTTGCCCCGGGATCAACGTCTGGGTTCTCCGGCTCAACTGGCTTAACCGGCGGCGTCACTGGTGGTGTCACTGGTGGCACCACCGCTCCCTTTTGCGTATAGGTCACGGTGGTCGTCACATCCGCACTAGCGGCCGTGACCCCATTAATCGCCGCCACCATCGTTTGATCCGGCGTGTACCCAGCAATGGCTGGTGACGTCTTGGCCGCAAAGCTACTCTGACCGTCGATATTTTGCCACTCGCCCCAGGTTGCCACGCCAGTCACCTCATCGCGAGTCCCACTACGCGTAAACGTTAACCAAGCCGTATAATCCGGTGCCGCCGTCGTCCCATTGGCATAAACGTAGTGAATGGTTTGAGTCACCCGTTTACTGTTACCTACCGTTGTGACCCGGTGCTTCAGACGCACGGTGAAGGTCTGCACGTCGGCCGTAAATTCGGCCCCCGTGGCCGGGTAGTCATCACTGACCAGTTCGTAACCTTGTTTCAGGTAATCCTGAATGGTTGCCGCGGTCCGGTAATCACTCACCGTTCCCGCATCCCCCTTTAACGCCTCCGTATGCAACGTTTGCCCCGTGGTATCGTCCACGTAGGTAATCAGAATATTTTGCGCCTCCCGGGCGGTATAGGTCACCGTCGTCGTCAAGTCATCACTCGTAGCCGTAATGCCGTCAATCGCCGCAACTTCTGCTTGATCCGCCAAGTACCCGGTCAATACCGGTGAGTTCTTCGCCGCAAAGCGCCCTTGACCGTCAATGTTCTGCCACTCACCCCAGATTTCTTCCCCGGTCACTTGATCGCGGGTCCCCGCGCGCGTAAACGTCAACCAGGCCGTGTAATCCGGTGCTGCCGTGGTGCCATCGGCGTAAACGTAGTGAATCGTTTGGGTGACCCGTTTACTGTTGTTCAAAGTGGTGATGCCATGCTTCAGGTGAACGGTAAAGGCCTGAGCCGCACTGGTAAACGTCACACCGTCGCCTGGATAGTCATCCGTCACCAGCTCATACCCCAAGTCTGTATAGCCCTTAATCGTCGTAGCTGTACGGTAGGCACTGGTCGCCCCGACGTCTCCCGTTAAGTTCTCGGTCGTTAAGGTAGCTCCCGTTGTATCGTCCACGTAGGTCACCGTAGCCGTAGAGGTGGCTTCGCCGATTGGTTGATAAACGATGGCTCCCGCCATTAACTCAAAGTTCGGCATTGGTTGGCCTAAACTGTTTTCCGGATATGTGACGTACACGGCGTCATCATAGTAAAACTGGCCGTACACTAGTTGACCATTGTGTAGTTTCGGGTTAACTAATGTGTATTTCCAAACCGTTTTTTCCTGACCATTCTCCATGATCGTCGCTTCGTGGGGTTCCGCAATCACGAGGTCCCCGCTATCATCGTTTTGATAGTAACGTACCTGATACTTGATTGATTCGCCCAGAATTCCTTTCATTGGTGACGTGACCTCGACCGTATCACCCGGTTGATAAGCAATTTTATCCGTTGCCTGGTAGTACTGGTTTCTGCCTACCACTCGCGACGAAGTATTAGGTGACAGCGTATTTAACGCACTAAAATCCGTAATGCTGTTCCCCGAAAATGCCACTGTTTGTGATGCAGTCGTAGAATTTTCAAGGATCTTTTGAACGAAGGGTGCCAAAATCTCAAACTGGTGCGTCGTCATCCCGGTAAAATGGATTTTATTAATATTGGTTGCCGTGAATTCTAGATTCTGCATGGCATCCGTTTCATACTGAGTGATCGTCTCCAACTGATTATCCGTCACACTGCCCCAAAAATCAGTTTTCCAATCCAACCAATTAAGTTTAATACCCAATAATGGTGAAAAATCGATATTTTTGACATCCTCACCCGAGGTCCCCAGTTGCGTAAAGATGGTCACTCCTTGGCCCTTTTCTGGCAAATACTTAAGAATTTCCAATCCTTTAAAACTCGAAATTGGCTGATAATTACCGTTTGCAGTTGTGTCAATTCTTAGTGAGGACCATAGGCCAAAGTTCTTAATTGTGTCCAGATAGATGGCGTCCCCGTCCTTTAAGTTTAACGCCTTACGCACGGCCGCCAATAAGACCGGATCATCAAACCGATCACTCAAATCCTCATCGTCACTAATCTCGTCAGAATTAGGTGTCGCCGCTAACGCTGCAGGCACCGCCTTAGCCGCAGAAAGGCCTTTTTTCGTGTCTGCCTGAGTCGCTTTAGGTGTTGTGGTGGTAGGTTCATTAGTCGCCGGTGCTTCAACGACCGGAGTTGTTCCTGTCGATTCAGTCGTTGCGTCCTCATCTGATTCCGTTGCTGTGGGATTGGTTGGTGTCGAAGGTTGTGGCATCGTTGACGTTGGCTTTTCAGTCGCCGGTTGCTCCGTCTCAGTCGGTGATGCCTGATTTCCCGTGTCAGTTGCCGGTTGCGTTTCCGTACCAGCTGTTGGCGTTTCGGGAGCAACCGCACTCGTGTCATCAGCCGACGGGACAGTTTCAGGCGTTGCCGCCGTATCTTCTGCCTGCGTCGTCTGTTCCGAAGTCTGGGTGTCAGCCGTTGGCGTTACTGGAGCGGTTGCGTCCGCCTTCGCTTGCTCGCCGACTGTCCTCGTTGTGATGGTTGCCTGTTTGCTGTTAGCTGGCGTACTCGTGGATTGGCTAGTAGTCTCAACTGGTGTGGTGGTCGTCTCTGCCTGCGCCGTGGTACCCGTCAAGACCATCCCCGTTAAGACGGCCGTGGCTAGGCTCGACGTGATCCACCATTTGCGTTTATTGTTAGCGGTTACATCTTGTTGCATCATCCTAGTCCCTCCTTTAAGGTGGCCCCCGCCACCCTAAATATCACTGTGATTTAATTAAGACATTTAGCCAATTCACTATCTCTCAAATTAATTATACACTATAACATAATTCAAAACCATTTCCACGATAAGTGATTAACGCTATCATTCACCGGAATAAACGGTAAATTAACAATCTTGTGAAGTTATAGAATGTAGTTAATTCAGCGTTGTAACGGGAATCAGGACTAGTTTTCACTAGATAACTGAACTATTGAAGTTTTCGGAATGTTTTGACTGATTCATATCAAGACGTTCGGACGCTTCCTGACACTTATCTAGTTATGAGTAATTTTCGTTTGAATTATACCGCCAAACCACGAGATCATTAAAAATTGGCTACCTTATTCAAAAAATATTTTCGACCGTCCATTTACCAGGGAAGTTTCACCACCAAATCCCCTCGTAAACAACAAAAAGCGCCCCACAAAATTGTGAGACGCTTTTTCGTATTAAATTAATAATCAGATTTAAAGCCGGTCGTTTAATTGCTTACCGAGGTCTTCAAAACCAGGCTTGCCTAATAGGGCAAACATGTTAGTCTTGTAAGCTTCCACACCGGGTTGGTTGAATGGGTTGATCCCGTTTAAGTAACCGGAAATGGCAATGGCTACTTCGAAGAAGTAAATCAGGTAACCCAAGGTGTATTCCGTTTGGTCCGGAATGTGCACGCTCATGTTCGGCACACCACCATCGGTATGAGCTAAGGTAACCCCTTCAAAGGCCTTGGTGTTGGCAAAGCCCATGGTGCGGCCTTCCAGGTAACCTAAACCGTCTAAGTCGTCGGCTTCCTTCGGGATGTCCACGTCGTGTTCTGGTTGGTCGACCATCACAACGGTTTCCATCAGCTTACGTTGACCTTCTTGGATGTATTGGCCAAACGAGTGCAGGTCGGTACTGAAGTTGGCGGAAGATGGGTAGATCCCCTTACCGTCTTTCCCTTCGGATTCACCGGTCAATTGCTTCCACCATTCGGCGAAGGCGGCCAAGCGAGGTTCGTAGTTTTCCAATAGTTCAACCGTGTAACCCTTGCGGTACAAAATGTTCCGTAAGGCGGCGTATTGGTAAGCCTCGTTCTTAGTCAAATCTGGGTTCACGTAGGCGTCTTGGGCGTCGGCAGCCCCCTTCATTAACTGGTCGATGTCGGCACCGGATGCGGCGATTGGCAACAGACCCACTGGGCACAATACAGAGTAACGGCCACCCACACCATCGGGAATGACGAAGGTTTCGTAACCGGCAGCGTCGGCTTCGGTCTTCAAGGCACCCTTGGCCTTGTCGGTCGTGGCGTAGATCCGCTTGTTAGCTTCAGCTTGGCCGTACTTCTTGATCAACATGCCCTTGAAAATCCGGAAGGCAATTGACGGTTCCGTGGTGGTCCCAGACTTGGAGATTACGTTAACGGAGAAGTCCCGGTCGCCAATCAAATGAACTAAGTCGTGCACGTAGTCGGCACTGATGGAGTTCCCCACGAAGAAGACTTGAGGTCCCTTGCGTTGGTCGGCAGGTAAGGTGTTGAAGAAGGTGTCGTGTAAGAAGTCCACGGCCATCTTGGCACCTAAATAGGAGCCCCCAATTCCGATGACGATCAAGACTTCGGAGTCCTGACGAATCTTCTTAGCGGCGGCCTTGATCCGGTCGAATTCCGCCTTATCGTAATCATGAGGTAAGGTTAACCAATCCCGGAAGTCACTCCCGGCACCGGTACCTTGCCGCAATTCCGTATCCGCGGCGTTAACCATGGCTTGGATTTCTCCAAGTTCATTATCATTGACGAATGGTGCAAGTTTGGAACTATCAAAGGCGATATGTGCCATATTCAGATAACCTCACTTTGTATTTGTATTGACTAGTCCATTATAACGCTTTCACCCCGAAAGTAAATGGTCTAGTCCACGAATTTTATATAAATTTAACCATAAAAAAAGGCCGACAACGCCCGTCATCAGCCCATTCTAGCTTATTTCATTAAACCGAGAGTGACCCCACCAACGATGACTAAAAGTGAGCCAATCGTCGTGTAGACCATTTCACGGCCAGTCTTCTTTTCACCCAGTAACCAGATGCTCCCAAAGGTGGAAATCACGATCCCACATTGAGCTAACGAGTAACTGATGGCCAGTCCGACCTTCGGGATCGCCATGAACATAAAGAAGTTCCCAATGCCCCAGACTAACCCGGTGATGATGTTCTTCGCGGTCGCCGTATGCCAGACCTTCCGCCGGTTTTGTGGTGACAGCACGATAAAGATCAGGGCCCCTAAAATCATCCCTAAGGATTGCGGGAACAGGATCAGCTTGGAATCCAAGCCGGACAAGTTCACGATCACCGTGTAGAGGACGTAACCCACCGTCGAAATGGCGATGGCCGTCGCGCCCCGGCCGGCTTCGACCGGTTCACTACTGACGCTTTGCCGCTTGTCGCGTAACGACGTCAAGGCGGCCCCGGCGATCAACACGATCACCGCGATGGTCCCCATGGTCACCATACTGGTCGTCTTCCATTCATGGAAAAGCAACACCCCAGCTAGGGCCGTCCCGGCGAGTTGTAACCCCGTCGAAATGGGAACCGTCCGCGAAATCCCGATGAATTTCATCGATTGGAACTGTTGGAATTGTCCCACCGCCCAGCAAAGACCGGACGCAATCCCTACCAGCATCGCAAAGCCGGTCAGTTGCACGTGAAAATACATTAGTGAAAACAGACCGAACAAAACTGCCCCGGCCGTCATTCCCAAGGTTTGTTGGTAGGAGGTCCCACCTAACCGGCCACTAATCAGGCCGATACTGCCCCAGCAAATCGCTGGAATCAGTGCGAATAAAATTGCCATTTGTAAATACCCACTCTCGTTTCATTTATGCCGAATTCATTGAAAACGCTTTACTTTTAACGCACAATTAAGTGTAAAGGTTTCTTCACTAAATGTAAACTATTATCTTTCGAAAAAAGCGCGAAGAAACAGTGGTCTAACCGTTTCTTCGCGCTTGATTGTGAAATTTTCATTCGTTTTCATTAATTAACTGATAGCCGAATTCCCTTCAACACTTCGCTTTGACGGTCGGCATCGTTGGTCATGAAGTCGTCCGGTGAGTGGAACGTCGTGGAAACAGTTACATGACCGGTATATTTTTCAACCGCGTCATTTACCGTTGTCCGTAGCCGCTTTAATGAATAACTCGGTGCAGTCGTGGTGATAACGACGTCCGATCCACTAGTCGTGACCTGGAGGGCTTGTTGGATCAGTCCCTCTAAGTCCTGACTCAGATCGAACTTACGCTTCTTGCCACGAATAAAGGCCGGCGGATTGATGAAGACCGTGTCAAACGTCAACCCATGCTTGATGGCGTAGTCCAGGTAATTAGCAACGTCCATGGTCCGCATTTCGACAGCGGCCTGGTCGAAGTTGTTAGTCGCCAATTGGGCTTGCGTCAAAGTAGCCGCCCGGTTGTTCGGGTCGACCGTGACGGCTTCAATGGCCCCGCCCACCATCGCGGCGGTCACCACGCCGGTCTCGGCGCTAAAGAGGTTCAAGACCCGCCGTTGTTGGCTGTTGTCGTGCGCCCAGGCCCGCACATCACGGAATTCCAGGGCTAACTGTGGTCGCGCAACGCTCAAATCGACCGGGTAACTCACGCCGTCTTCAACGACCGTCACGGGCCCCTTCGGCAAAGCACCGGTAATCACTTGCGTCTTTTCTTGGCCGGGCGCAACGGATAAGATCGTCACGTCCTTGCCCATAACTTTCTGAAAACCGGCGTAGATCAACCGGGCTTGGCGCTTCAACGCCTGGTTTTGCCACCGGAAAACAAATAACTGTTCCGGATAGGCGTCGACGATCAACCCACCGAGACCGTCACCAACATCGTTAAAGAAGCGGTAAGCGCCCTGGGCGTTGATGGCCACGCGTTTGGCGTTAGCGGCCCGGAACTTGCTGGCAAAGAAGCGTTCGTCGATGGCGTCACTTTCGCGTAAGCTCAGCACGTAGCCGGCCCCACGGTGTTGTTTGGCAAAGTAAGCCGTGGCCACGAAATGGCCGTGGTTTTCCAGTTGGACCCAGGCGCCATCGTCGAAGTCTTGTTGGTTTTCTAAATCAGTTAAGGCAATCACGGGATAACCGTCCTCAAATTTACGAACGGACTTCCCGGTAACTTGTATACGTTTCAAATTTTTCCTCCTCATATGGGTGGTACTTTTGGTTTAAGAGAGTCATAGCTGTACGCGTAACGCTGATTGGGATAAAACTGATTCCCTCCCCGGCACTCAGGGGGAACACTTGGACCGCCCCGCTCGCCTCCAGACTGTACACTGGTGACGAGAAAGCATAATTGGCAAAGTTACTGATATGCTCAATGTAAGCTGGAGGGCCGGTCAAAAATGGGCTCAGGGGTGAAATTTATCTTGGCCAACGTTTTTCTGCTGGTCTAGATAAAAGTCGGTCTTCAAGACCTGGTCTACGGGCTTGAAGCCGTGCCCACCCCGTTCCAGCCCGTTTTTGACCGGCCCGGAAGCGTTAAGCCTCCTAGATTAGTCTTTTAAAACGAACTCTAGTCCTTAACACTCTCCACTATTCTAACATGCTCAGGTTAATCCGTCTTGGCCCGGTTGGCGTTGGTCTGGTGCTGATCCGGGAAAATCACGGTAAAGGTCGTCCCGACCCCTTCCTTACTGGTGACACTAATCTTCCCGTGATGCAATTGTACCAACTGGTGAACGATTGAGAGTCCTAAACCGGATTCCCCGTACTTGGTATTCTTCCGCGACGGATCGGCCTTGTAGTAACGTTCCCAGATGTTTTTGAGCTGTTCGTCACTCATCCCCATTCCGGTATCGGCGACCCGAATGATGGCCTCCTCGTACCCCCGTTGAGCCGAGATGGTCACTTGGCCGTCCTGGGTGAACTGAATGGCATTTTGGGTGATGTTAAACATAATCTGGACGAACCGGTCGTAATCCGCATAAACCGCCACGGAATCGGGCACCTCGAGTTCCAGCGTGTCGCCGGAATCCTCGGCCTTTTGTTTCAATTGCTCGACAATGTTGTGCAGCGCGTCGACCGCGTTAAACTCGTGCAGGTTCAACGTGATCTGGTTCGACCGAATCTTTTCGTAGTCCAGGTTTTCGTTGACCAGTCGAATTAACCGGCTGGTTTCGCTCCGCATCAGGTCGATACTTTCTTCCTTGCTCTCTTCGGGAATCGCGTCGTAGGCCAGGCCTTCCAGCAACCCGTTAATCGTGGTCAACGGCGTGCGCATTTCGTGCGACGCATTGGCCATGAATTCCCGGCGGCGTTGTTCCTGCCGTTGAATTTCCTCTTGCGATTCCTTCAGCGAATGGGTCATCCCGTTGAAGTCGTTGATCAAGTCGTCAATTTCGTCCCGGTTACGGCTGACCATTTGGACGTCGTAGTCGCCCAACGCCACTTGGTTGGTGGCTGCCCGCAACCGGTTGATCCGGTTGGTGTAGTAGCGCGCCAAAATATAGCTGGCCACGATGGCCACCAGAATCGACACGAATAACGCGCGAATCAGGTTGTGGTTGATTTGGTTGATGTTGGTGTTGATATCGGACACGAAGGCCCCCATCACCACCACCGCGACCAACTTGTGGTTGTAGAAGTACGGTTTCATGACCTCGGTCATCGCCGGCGTAATCCGCCCGTTCTTGTTACGTACGCGCCGGTCGACCACCTTATGGATGATCTGATTATCCTTTAGTTTGCGCCAATCCGTTTGATTAATGGATTGTTGATAAAGGTTGGCGGGAAACACGATTTTGTTGTCCGCACTGTAAATGGTGACGCTGACCGCTTGGTTCTGCAGCAATTGCTCACTGTTTTCCAGCGCGGTGGTGTCGAAATTGACCGTTTTCGGATTGTCGGCACTGATGCGCAGGGATTGCTCGATCAGGCTGTTCGAGTATTTTTCCAGCGAATTCCAGGTGTTACTGTACACCATCCGCCGGGTCATCTGGGTGTACGACACTCCCAAGAGGACCAGAATGATCGTGATGGCCGCAAAGAATCCCAGCATTTGTTGATACATTAGTTTCATTGGTTATTCGGCTCCACTATCGTCAAATTTATACCCCACGCCCCAGACCGTCTGAATGATCTGCGGGCCAACCTTTTCGATCTTTTGCCGCAACTTCTTGATGTGGGCGTCCACCGTCCGCTCGTCGCCATAGTACTCGTAATCCCAGACCAGCTGTAAGAGCTGCTCACGGGAGAACACTTGCCGCGGTTTTTGGGCCAGCGTCTTCAAGAGGTCGAACTCCTTAGGCGTCAGGTCCTCAATTTGCCGGCCGTTGAGGTAAGCTTCGCGGGTCTTGGTGTTGAGCTTGAAGTGTTCGGTGACCACGTCAAACGACTCGGTGTCGTCCAACGTCGGTTCTTCGCTGCCCTTAGACACGGGGCCCAGTTCGGCCCGGCGATGTAGGGCCTTGATGCGCGCAATCAACGTAATCGGGCTAAACGGCTTGGTAACGTAATCGTCGGCGCCCATTTCCAACCCCAAGACCTGATCGCTTTCCGAGTCCCGGGCGGTCAACATGATGATCGGCACCGTTGGCGACAACTTACGAATCTCGGCACTGACCTGCATCCCGTCCAAGCCGGGTAGGTTCAAGTCTAAAGTGACCATGTCCCAGTCGTTCGGACTGGCGGCGAACATTTCCACGGCTTCGTTGCCATCGTAGGCAAACTGTGCGTCCCACTTCTCTTTTTTAAAAAACATCGACATCATTTGTGAGACGGAATGGTTGTCTTCAATCATCAATAACTTCATATAATGGCGACCTCCAAAATGGTTCTAATTTGTGGCCGGCTAAAAGTTGGTGGGTTATATCATCCCGAGCTTACCCGGTGAATCAGACCGCACCATGATAGAATCGTGAAGTTTCTGTAACTTTTAGCGGCAGCCGAAACGTTGCGGCCTCGTAATTACCTATTATACTATACTGTCCGACCGGAATTTTCCTTAAATTAACCGCGATTGGGCGAAATATTTTGCAGGTGCCGCGGAGTATGGTAAACTTAATGAGTATCGTTTTGGGGCCGTTCTGGATTCGACTGGTATAGGTCGAGCCTTGGTTGCACTCCGTAGCGGCATCTACGTTAAAAGGTCCAGTTTATTATAACTGCAAAAAATAATAACAATTCTTACGCTTTAGCTGCTTAATAGGCGCTTAACGTAGATCCTCCTAGTCTTACCCGCGGGCTAGATCTGGGTCCTAAATTTAACGGGTTACGCTGACTGGCTTCCACCTGGAGCTGTTCAGAAGAGCTGAATCAGGTTAGCTCAACATGTTGGCCCTGACAGGCGGCAAGTTGTTGGGTGAAAATTTAAGTAGTCTGCCTATGAGTGTAGAGGCTGGGGTGGCGATATGCTAGGACGCGGGTTCGATCCCCGCCGGCTCCATATAAGACTTTTTGCGGGATGAGATGATCCCTAAAGCGCTGGTAAATCAGCGCTTTTATTTTGGTCTATTTTAATAGCCGGCGCAATATGGTAACCTTTTTGGTAGCCTTTTAGGAAAAAAATTACTTGCATTGGGGGCAGTAAACTCATCGTCTAATAAGTCGGTGAGTTTTTTTATCCCCCTCATGTGCGTAAATAGGACGTGCGTTTCATAAACCAACATACTCATTCCATGAAATAGCGTCTGATGCACCTATAGATGGAAATACAAAAAAGGATGTTCATATGAACATCCTTCATTGTCAATCATTTTATGAGCGAGTTGTCGGGTTATCTTGAGGTGTATAATTTTCCAACTGCCATTTCACATTAAACTTTTCATAGTATTGCTGCTTTGCTTTTTCAAAATCATTAATAGTTTTTACATCCACGGATTGTTCTGAAAAAGCTCTTTCTATCACCCGCACACCAGTATCTACATTTTTTACAATTGGATAACTCATTTCTTTTACCGCTGACTCTTTAACAGTTAGAAGCATATAGTTTTCAAGTAATGCTTTAGCCTCTTTTAATACATCGCCAGATAAAGCATCTAAAAAATACGCAGATTTTAGAGAAGCTGTAAAGTTACTTACAATATTCCCCTTAAAAGCTTCCGGCCTCTCTTCTATTGTCCAGGGAAGCAAGGCTCCTGATGTGTTAATCTGAATTTTAAAACTTGCTGCAATATTATCAATTAATTGTTCATTCAATTTTGTGTTATCCTCTAATGCCTTATTAAGTGAATCAATTCCATAGTCATTTCTAAAATCTGCCTTCATTTTTTTAATTTGATTTTCTGATAATCGCCATTGTAATAACCCAACGATTACCATCATTAATCCAATTAGAGCTAAAAACCAATTTAGCTCATTTTGTAAATCACTATGCTGCTGATTTATCAAGCCAAGCAATTCCTGTATGTAATCACTTTGTTTCATGGTCATCCATCTCCTCTATTTAAATAAGGCTACCATAGCGATAATGGATCCAATAACTGCAATAATAATTGTCAATCGGTCTTTAGAGTCAATAACCGCTTTATGAAGGGCAGTAACTCCTATTTTTATAAATTGAATCAAACAAATAACTGCAGAGTAAATTATTACACTAATCCAAAACTCAGCATTAACCCACATATTCCCAATACCCAAAAAAGAAACGCTGAACGCAATTACTGCAGCTATCATTATAAATGAATCTTTTTTTCTATAGAGCTTCTCGAAGTAATGAAGTACGAAATGCCCAATAAAAGCAACCCTCCCCCCGTACCAATAAGGCCTAAACAGTTTGCTCTGTAGCTGTTCAAAAGAATATAGTTTCTATTATCTTGAACTAAGAAAAGAATTCCCCAAAAAGCAAAAACAGCACCCATTGGAACCATCAAATACAATGCTCCTCTTTCGGTCCATTCATCAAAGATATTAATCTTTTTCTGTACCTGATTACTCGTCTTTCTTGCTTTGGTTATTAATTGGCGTTTTTCTTTTTCCGTTAACTTAGAATCTTCTTTTGACGCATTCTCTACTTCTTTAGTTAAGTCACTAATCTTTTTCTTTAACATAAGTATCTCCCATTTGCTATTTCGATTGTAAGCATAACAAAACCCCAGCAGAGACGCTAGGGTTTCTGAGTTCTATTCGATTTATATCTATACGGTTCTAGCTTTCCAACCACCGTCAAGCGCCACGCTCTGAACTCCTTAAATGGCATCTGGTAATGCTCGGCTACCACTGCATCCCCTATCACGCCGGAAATACTTTAATCGCAATAATTCTAGCTCATCATCATTTACGTACGAGAGACGGTAATACAGCTATTTCGTCTGTCTCATGGCATATTCATCCAAGAAACTAAAGTCATGTTCTGCTCGCCACCACAAGCGTACCATGAGACGCACGGTAAACCTGTTCGGCCAGTCACCAACAATCAAATCATCTTCCATCATGCCATCAACTCCAATAAATCAGGCATGTTGCTAACGCCTACCCGTCCGCTATCTTCTCCAGACTCAACGTGTACATCCTGCTCTAAGCCATAGCGCCATGCACATGCCTCTAGTATCTGTCCTATCTCGGCCAGGGTGTTCCGCTCTAGTTGGCTCTCTTCGGTATCATGGGATGAATACCCGGCCCACAGTTCCCCCTGTTCTTGCATTGCCAGACCGTTATAGTATCACTGAAAGTAACGCCGCTGATACTCCATCATTTCAATGTTTCGGCGCATACTCTGTTCGGCATTCACTAAGTTTTCTACCAGAATAGGCCCTGGTAAATCAGCGCTTTTATTTTGGCCTATTTTAATCGCTAGCAGTTTTAAGTTATGACTTAGCTTCTTCAGCCTAACCTCTGCTATACTCAAAGTACAAAAAAATTGTATCATTGGATTCACCAAAGCCCCCGACAATTCCAGTAGTCAGGGGCTTTTTTACGTTTATGTGTACGGGTGCGCCGCAACAATCTTGGGCCACCTTGACTAGGGCTCAAAGCTGATGCGCCACCATAAACTGGTCCGCCGCAGTCCGACTAATTCGCCGAATATTACCGACCACCACGACCGGTAACCCCTGGCGGATAAAGGCGGCTAAGGTCACGGGCGACACGTGCAGATATTGTGCCGCCTCCTTTTTAGTCATATAGGGGTTAAATTGCTGCCGTTTCCCGGCCACCTTAAAGGCCTTCAGGGCCATTTCCTGCATGACCGTCCCAATTTGTTGAATGGCTTCATCTGATAATTCTAAAGGAATTTTCATTGGCATGACCGTCTTCCTTAATCGTGACCCGCAGCCGATTGGTTACCCGCCGTTTCAAACGCCTGATACGCCGCCCCAAATCGGGCCATGAACTCCGCCAGCAGTTGCGGATCCTGCCGCATCACGGTCACCGGTTCGTCGTTCGCATCGTCTCGCAAGTGTTCCGGCACCCCGTCCGTTAACGGCCAGAAGTGGGCCACCGTAGCCGCCAAATCTGGGGCCGTTACGTGGTGGGTCACGTAAGCATCCCAGAAGCGTTTCATTTTAGCCGTCGCCGCCCGAAAATCCTGGTATTCCCGGTCGGCTTGACTCAAGTCATCCTTAAATCGTTGGATGTTTTGTTGCCGCTCCACAGATTCCGCCCCCGAGAAGGTGATTTCCCACAATAACCACGCCAGGCCTTCCCAGAAATAATCCACCGGTAAAGTCACGTCCATCCCCAATAACGCCGGGTACGAACACAGATATAGTCCCCCGTAATCCTGCCCGTCCGTATCATCGTGTAACTTTTCGGCCCAGGGACGATCGGCTTGTCGTGGTTGGTAGGTCACTACCAAATGTTTTTGGGTGGTCCATTCGGCCAAGTCGCTAAAACTCCGTAGTTCCGTGAGAACGTCCGTCAGAATGGCTCGGACTTTAGGCTCGTCGTACTCCTCGCCCAACTGGGTCGTTAGTTCCCCGACCATCGCCGAAAAGTTCAACGAATCATCCGTCGCCGGCAAAATGTCGGTCCACCGGTTGGTCGTCACGGGCCAGGCCCACAACGTTAATTGGTCGGCCGTTAGTTCCACGTGCTGGTTTAGATTTTCCTGATCGGATTTCGATAACGGATTCCAAACGACCGGGTAGTGGCGGTCCGTCGTAGCCGTGTGAATGATTAATTGCGTGACGTCCTGGTAAGCCATCAAGCGATCACGCCCGTCACTTTCCCGCGGCTTAGTCATCCCAAAGGTGTGGGCGTGAAAGTGAGTGCTGGCACGGTGAATCTGTAGACCAAAGCCCACTAGGTCCTGCGACGTTGTTGCCGTTTCCTCGGGGAGTAGCCACATCTCCGTGATGGCCGGCGCATCAATAGTCACGGATTCCACGTTTTCAAAAACCAATTCAACGGTCAGCGCCATCAGCGAGGACAAATTGACCGGTGTCGCCGCTTGCCGTAGCCGTTGCCAATAAACCCGGGTCGCCCCGGTTGAGATTTGCCGATGATAATTGTTCGGATTCATGATTTCCCTCCTTCAATCCTTTTCGTCCCCTATCATAGTCACCCCGACCAGTCAAAACTGGTTTAACGTCTTACAAATTTATTAATACAAAAGAAGACACATAATGTCCTTTCCCCATTAGAGAACACCGCCACAGTGTTTGGTCTTTCCGCACACGAAGCCTTGTCCCGTCACCCATCAACGCCCTTTAGGGGCCAGCACTTTGGGCTAACATTTAATTTTTCCGTTTTTAAAATTAATCACCGTCCATAACCATCACAGTCCATTCATCGTCATCTCACCATACCAACGGCATTTCAAATAGTTTATAATGAAGCGTAATTGTCACCATTCATTAACTAAAGGAGGGGTCCCCGTGCAAGTTCAGTTCACCGATATCACCTTACGTTACGCCCAACAAACCGTGCTTGACCGCCTCAATTTCACGGTGCAAGACGGCGAACTGGTGGCTTTACTGGGGCCCAGTGGCAGCGGGAAAACCACCTTACTCAACCTGTTAGCCGGCCTCCTAACCCCTAGTGCCGGGCACCTACTTTTTAACGGGACCGACGTGACCCATCAGGACCCGCGGCACCGTCACGTTGGGATGGTCTTTCAAGACTACGCCTTATATCCGCACCTCAGCGTCCTAGACAACATCGCCTTTCCCCTCAAGATGGCTCACGTCAACCGGGCTACCCGTTATGCTCAGGCCCAGAAATACGCCCAACTGGTCCACGTTGACGATCAATTAACCAAGTTTCCTCGGGCCCTATCCGGGGGGCAACAGCAGCGCGTCGCCCTAGCCCGGACCCTCATCAAGCAGCCCGCTTTACTGCTCCTCGACGAACCCTTGTCCAACCTCGACGCCGCTTTACGACTCGAACTACGCGATGAAATTCGCCGAATCCAACGGCTGACCGGGGTCACCACCCTGCTAGTTACTCACGACCAGGACGACGCCCTTAGAATCGCTGACCGGATCATTGTGTTAGCCAACGGGCGGATCCAACAAAGCGGGACGGGTGCGGCACTTTATCGCCACCCGCAAAACCAGTTCGTCGCCCAATTCATCGGCACCCCTCCCATTAACCTAATCGATGTGGCCGCCATCCGCCCCTTTATCCACGCGGAGATTCCCCCGGAGCGCCTCCAACAGGCGGCCACCTTCGGCATTCGAAGCGAGGCGCTCACTTTTACTACTACCAACCAACCCATTTTAGGTCAGCTCCCCATTACTCTCGAGCGTCAGCTTCAAATTGGCCGGGACCAGCAAACCCTCGTTCACTCTCCGATCGGTCGCCTGATCAGTTCCCAAGTTCCTTTAACTGGGACTCAATCCCCAACGACCCTGTTTTTACAGGCAGCCGGTAGCTTTCTATTTGCCGCCGACGGGCGTTGCCTCTGGGACGGTGATGCCGATGCTTAACGCTAAACCGACCCTCAAATCCACCCTCATCGCGCTTCTCTATCTGGCCCCCCTGCTCCTAATCGTGGGCGTCTTTACGCTATGGCCGTTAATCACCACGTTTCTGATGAGTGGCTACACCCACTACAACTACTTTACCAACCATGTCGGTGGTCTCGGAATGGTCAATTTTCAGTTTCTCTGGCACGACCCCGACTTTCACTTAGCCCTCCGTAACACCCTCTTTTTCGTGATTGGGGTGGTCCCCGCCACGGTGTTCCTCGCCCTCGGGGCCGCCCTATTATTAAATCGGCTCCCCCAACTAGCTACTTTTTTTCGCACGGTCTACTTTCTTCCGTTCGTCACCTCAACCGTGGCGATCTCGTTGGTCTGGAACTGGCTATTTCACCGGGACAACGGCCTGCTTAACGCGTTATTACGAACCCATGTTGACTGGCTCAACGACCCCCACTATGCGCTGGGCGCCCTGATCATCGTCTGTATCTGGCAAAATCTCGGTTTCAATATCATCCTGTTTCTCGCCGGTCTTAACCATCTCGATCCCCGCTACCAGGCAGCCGCCAACCTCGACGGCGCTTCGACCTGGCAACGACTAACCAACGTCACCTGGCCGTTACTCACGCCCATGACCGTGCTCATCACGGTCAACGCCATCATCACCAACTTCAAGGTCTTCAACCAGATCTACGCGTTGTTTCACGGAACCGCGGGGCCGGCTAACGCCGATATTACGCTGATGTACTACCTCTACCAGAAGTTTTACGTGGAGAATCAGTACCCCGTTGCCGCGGCCTGTGGCGTGGTATTGTTCGGGTTGATTCTTCTAATCACCGGCTTAGCGGCGCTTTACTTTCACCGGCACGCCTGGTGGCGAGGGGGCCAACGCGGATGAAATCAGTTAAACTCAGTCTGACCTACCTGGTCTTAACCTTGGGTGCGCTCACCATGTTACTGCCCTTTGTCTGGATGCTAGTCACCAGTTTACAACCGGCGGCGACCACGTTCACCGGACCGCAGCTACGCTTACCGCCCGCCTGGCAATGGCTCAACTACCCGCGAGCTTGGCACGCCGCGCCGTTTGCCAGATACTGCTTGAACTCTTTAGTCGTAACGCTCACCACCACGGTCGGCCAACTGGTGACCAGTATTCTGGCTGCTTTCGCCTTCACTCACCTGCGCTTCTACGGCCGCCGGATTCTCTTTAACGGCCTGATCGCCCTGATGATGGTTCCCGGGGAACTCTTATTAATTCCCAACTTTATCACCATGACTCGTCTGCACTGGGTGGACACCTATGCGGCCCTCATCATCCCCTGGCTGGCCAGCATCTTTGCCATGTTTACGTTGCGTCAGGCCTTTAACACCGCTTCGGCGACCACCTACTACGCCGCGCGTCTCGACGGGGCCAGCAACTGGCAGTATCTCTGGCAGATTCTGGTCCCCGCTAATCGTCCGACGATCACCGCAGTCGCCGTGTTACAGATTATTGGCTCCTGGAACGCCTTCATGTGGCCACTCATCATCACCAATTTCCCCCGCCTCCGAACCTTACCGGTGGGGCTAGTCACCTTTACTAGCGAGACGGGCACCGATTACCCGTTACTAATGGCCGCCACGGTCTTCGTCATCTTCCCACTACTGATCTTGTACCTGTTCTTACAAAAATACCTTATCGCCGGCATCACCCGAGCGAACTTGAAAGGATAATCCACCATTATGAAACGACTTCGCCAATTTCTCCTCTTAGGCCTGGGTCTGTTGACCGTGAGTACGCTAACGGCCTGCGCTCAATCTCACGCCACAACAACTAAGCCCGTCACCATCACCTTCTGGCACGGGATGACCGACCAACACCAGGTCACCCTTAACCACCTCATCAGTCAATTCAACCACTCGCAAACCCGCTATAAGGTCGTCGCCAGTGGTCAGGGAAATTTTGCCAACCTTCAACAAAAAATTACGGCGGCGGCTAAGTCCCAGACCCTGCCCACCATCGCCCAAACCGCCTACACCAACGTACCGACCTACGTCCAAGGAGGCTTCGTGACGCCGTTAACCCCCTACCTCAAGACTAGCGACCTAAAGGACGTCTACCCGGTCTTCTTGGATTCGGCCAGTTATCGGGGGAAGACCTACGCGTTTCCGTTCTCCAAATCGGCTCGGGTTTTGTTCTATAACCGCAAGCTATTAGCACAAACCGGACTGCGCATTCCTAAGACCTGGTCCGAACTCGCGCAGGACGGTGAAAAGGTTCAGGTACAGGGACTGACCGGCGTGGCCTTTGACCAAAGTTTCATGAGCGAACTCGACGACTTGATTCAACAGACCGGCACGCCGCTAGTCTCCGACAAGCTTAAGGTTAACGCCAACAGTCAGTCGGCCTTGCGCGCGACCCACGTCATCACCGATATGCTGAACGCCAAAACCGCCACGACTGCCGGGACGGACGGCTACGGCAGCACCCAGTTCTTTGCCGGGAAAACCCTCTTTTACTGCGGGTCATCGGCGGCCATCCCCATCGTCCAGGCCAGTGCGCCCAAGGGACTCAAGTGGGGCACGGCCCCACTGCCCAGTTATCGGGGGCGCCACGCCACGTCGATTGCCGGTAACGATCTAGTGCTGTTCAAGTCCGCTTCCACCGCGCAACGCAAGGTCGCCGCGGCCTTCATGAAATTTATGCTCGCCAAGCCACAGACCACCTATTGGGCGCAAAAGACCGGATATTTGCCGTTGACTAAGGCCGCCCAAAAGGACGCCAATTATCAGCACTACCTGGCCCAGCACCCAACCGCTAAGGCGGCCAATCAATCATTGCCCTTTGGGTTTCAAGACGTCGCTTTTCTGGGCTACCCGCAGTACCTCGTAGCCCTTAGCCAAGCGACCGACAAGATGGCCAGCCAGCACCAGTCCCCCAAAAAGGCTATGGGTACCTTACAAACCCAAACCGAAAAAATCATCCAGCAAAACCGTTAACGTTAAAATCGGCTTCACCCCACGTGATTAGTGTGGGGTGAAGCCGATTTATTTAGGCCTAATTACCAGGGGCTATGCTCAACTCCCCCGTGAACCAGCGTTTAGTCCGCTAGTGTTACCAGTCCTTAGTAGTCTTCGTTAATGGCGTTGTAGATGGTGTCGCCTTTTTGAGCCCAGCCAATCCCAATCTTAGTCGATTCCGGATACAATAGGTTGTCCCGGTGGCCCCAGTTAGAATCCGCATCATCGTACAGGTACTCATAAGACGCCCGTTTCCCAACACCCAGCGGATCATTACCACTTTCCATGTAGAGACATTCCGAAACGCCCGAAGTAATCCCGAATTGAGGGGCCCGGTCAAAGGCAATAAAGTTCCCCGCCTGGTCGTAATGGTCAATATCGCCGAGTTCCTTAGAATCGTTAGCTCGACTGGCCGCCAGTTGCATGAACTGACTATCGATCACTAACGGCGCCGCGTGCTTTTGGGCCCGGTACTTGTTTACCGCGGCCAAGAAATCTTGGTTCGCCTGGGCTTGCCAATCCGTCGTGACCGTTGACTTGGCCGGGGTGGTCGTGTTCGTCGCTGGGGTCGTTACCTTAGTCGCCGTCTTGGCTGGTTTAACCGGCGCCTTCTTCAGGTAACCGTGCCAGAGCCAGCCCTTAAACTTCTGATTGCTTATGTAGTAATACACCGCCGCGTGCCGGCCCTTTTGAATCTTCGCGTGCTTCGTGACGTAGAGGGTCGCGTGTTTAGTGGCCTTGGCCTGCGCACGAACCTTGGTCAGTTTAGTGGACGTATAGATTTTCCCCTTAGTCGCGTGGTACCCTCGCTTGGTGACCTTGGTGACTTTCAGCGTCCGTGTCTTGGCTTGTGTCGGCACGGGCGCTACCGTGGCAACCCCCAGGAAGGTCGTCAACCCGACCACGCCGACCAGTTTCATTAACTTCATAATGTTCCTCCGATCGTTTATGTTTGACTGAAATCGGTTTCAATCAACGCTATTGATTATACCCCGGTCCCCTGTCATAATTTGGCATCTAAACCGGTAAACCAAAAGCTTTTCAAAAAATTAGCCAACCAAATAATTTTCAGGTGACTAATCTGCTGTTAATCCTTAAAAATTTAAGAAGTAATCCCGCGCGGCGGTCAATTCGTCGCCCATCCGATTCACTAAAGACCGCTGCGACATCCCAATGTTTATGTCGAAAAGGGCCATGAGTGAACCCGTAACGAGGTCCAAGGCCAACCCGTTTCCCATACCCATGTGCTAACTCCCTTTCCTGTTGGGGTTAATCCGCCGCACGGGCAAGCGGCATGGTGTGGTAGTAAGTGTAGCCGTTAAGATTGACCAATGCCGCCGTTCGTTTGCCGTCCACTTTTTCGGTGGTCAGGTAGCTAAAATCATCGTACTTTTGTTTCGGGGTAAAGAAACCGAAAACGGCGTGGTTCTGCCGCTTATCGTGCCGAACGACCAGCTTTTTGCCCTTAAGTTGGTGGGCCAATTGCCACTTGCCATTGGTTTGTTGGTACCAGCGAACGGCGTGCTTCTGGATCACCATCTTCCCGGCCCAGGCCGTGCGCGAATACCAAGTACCCCGGGCCTTCACGGGCGTTGTTTTAGTGGTGTAACGGGTCTTAGCCTGGGCGGACTGGGACGAGTTTAGTGCGTAGCCGCCCCCGATGAGTCCGAGACTAACTAAAGCCAGCCACCAAATATTTTTGAATTTCATCTGAATACCTCCATTTCTGAGCGTACACGAAAGACACCATTTTTCGCGTAAAACGCTCAAATGATGTCTTGACGATTTAGAGATCGGCGATTAGGCCACCGAGGGTGTTACTGAAAGTTTCTAATGTACTAGAAGCATCGCTATCCCAATCATCGGAAATTTGCAGTGCATCCACCTTTTTTGCCATAGCCGCTAAATCGGCATTTTGTGTTTTACTAAAACGCCCCTTGTAGACATCGTAAATATTAAGAAGTCCGGCTTGGATTTTTCGCATATCCTCTGCATGCCAGTTATAGTCATTACCCACCAAAGCGTTACCTAAATCGCTATACGTATCCCGATTATTTACTATATCTTGCACTTTAGCACTACCACTCGACAGTGCCGCCCTGTTCGTCGCAATCAGATCATTTTTCATCTGTTTGGGCTTGTTGAACGGCGCCTTGCCGTTCGTTAAGTATTTGCTGTAAACCCAGCCTCGCTTGGCGCCGGACTTGATGTAGGTCACATAAGCCTTCTTACCGTGCTTCTTAACCACGGCCTTCTTGGTGGCGTACCAAGTCGTGTAGCGGTAATTCTTCAGTTTGTGGCTGACCTTGCTTAACTTCACCCCACTGTAGATGTTACCCTGTCGACCGTGAACCGCCTTAGACGCAATGTTCCGTGTCGATAACACCTTAGTCTTGCTAGCCGCATTCGCCGTTAAAGGTGCGCCGGCAACCGTCATGGTCAAGCCCATGGCGACCACTAAACCCGTTTTAACCAATTTTTGCATGAGTCAATTCCTCCCAAACTTTTTTCGACTGCCCCCTACCTTCCCCAATACAGCGAGAATGGTACCGGTGTCAATCACTGAGAACCATTATACAAAGTGGGCACGTCATAATTTGGCACCTAAACCGGTAAATCAAAAGTTTTTCAAAAAAATTAGCCACCCAAATCATTTTTGGATGACTAATTCGGTCATGATAACCGTTAAAAGTTTAAGTATTGATCCCGCGCGGCGGTTAATTCGTCACGCATTCGGTTCACCAGCGATGGCGGTGACACCACTTGCAGGTGGGCACCCTGACTGAGCAACCAAAACATCGCGCCGTCCACCTTAACGTAGGCTTCAATTAGGTAACTCCCATCCAGGTACGTCTCCAAGACCCGGGACCCCGGAAAGTGGTCCAGTACCGTTTGGAGATAGTTACGGTAGACGAAGCGAATCTGGGTCAGCGACCCGGAATCCAGCAGGTAGGTTTGCTGTCGGTGATCCTGAAGGGAGAAGCGCTTGGCGTAATCTAACTTCTCACCGATCTCTTTTTCCAGAATCTCCCCGATCCGATCCAGACGGTACAGCCAGTATCCCCCCCGCTCCTGACTCAGCATGGCCACGTAAAAGTAGTAATTTTCGAAGAACAGGGCCACGGGTTGGGCGTGATGGCGCAACGGTTTAGGTTCCGTGGCCCGACTACTCAGATAGGTAAACGTGAGTTTCTGGTTATTATTAATACAGTCGGCCACTTCTCGTAACCGGTGAAGCAACGGCTTGGGTCGCGACAAGGGCGTATAACTCCCCCGGGGAATCGTTAATTCTTTACGAACCACCGCCCGCATCGCCGGTGACAGACTGGCACTTAAGAAGTCTAACGTCGCGGCGAGTTCGGGAGAATTTAACGCCCGTGATCCCAGTAAAATGTTGCTGGCGGTCAGGACCATTTCGAGATCGGCGGTTTCACTTTGTCGAGCTAAGCGGTAAGTTCCCGGTCGTTCCTCAATCTCCCCGACACGGTATTCCGTCAGGGCCTGGCGGATATACGCAATGTCTCGCTGACAGGTCCGCAAACTGATTTGATACTGTTTTTTTAAGTCAGCCTGTTTCAGCGTTTCACCGCTCATCAACCGTACCATCATCTCGGCGACCCGTGCGTTGCTTTCCATCCCAGTTCCTCCTCGTCCAAGCATGATTAGGCCTTTATCATAGCACGTTTCCCAACAAAAAAGCCGTCAAGCCGGCTTTTCTACCCTCGTAAAATTTAAGCCATTCCGCCGCGCTGATTAACCATGGCCTCGCTTAACGGTTGGGTTCCAGAATAAAGGCGCTGCTTAACCGCCCGAACGGCCTGCACTAGTTGCCCACCGGGGGTTAACGTCAGAGCCAACACGCCGCCGTCATAGGCGTCCGTGTGACTCCCCGCATCAATTAGGTACCGGGGCACGTCATGGTCGTTCGCCTGTAACTTTAAGTAGCCGGCCTTCCCCGGTCCCTGCAGAGTTTGTACTGGCGTGTGGCCGGTGACCATCACCTTGCCCAAATCGTTAGGGTGCCACCCCAGATCTCGGTGCGCATCGTCGCGAAAGTAATAGTCACCGCGAATCCATAGGAGATCGTCACGACACTGATCGTTAACCGAACGGTGCCAATCGATGCCCGCATGAACGGCAAACAGGTGATCCGTCTCCCAGGTCAACGGACATTGGGCCAGAAATTCGGTGAATTGGCGTAGCGGCTCGTGGTTCAAGGCCGCACTGACTCGGTTTAAACGCGTCGAGTGAATCCCCAACTGCCGCCAGGTCTGCACCCCGTGGTTGATTTTCCAGGTCTGATAGGTCAGATCATCACGGCGAGCAGTCTGGAGCCAAAAGTCATCGTGATTGCCCAGTAAGGCCACGTCACCGTGCTGAGTCACCCGTTCTTTAATCAGCGTTAAGACGCCCAGTGGATCGCGCAAGACCGATTCCACGTGGTCACTGAACCGCCGGGTCGTGCGCCCGTCGATGTAATCACCTAAGAAGATCAGCCGACTAGCCGCCACTACCGGGTCGGTCAACAAAACTCGCAAGTCGCTCGCCGCCCCGTGAACGTCCCCAACAAACGTGAAATTTTCCATATCGTTTGGCCTCAATTCTTTCAATCCCAGTTCCTCAATAGGTCAATTCTACCTAGAAACTCGCGACCAACGCAATTCAGACGATTCGTAACCTTGGAAATCTCACTAAAAAAATCCGGCCGATTTAGCCGGACTTATCAATGTTACCAAATTCCAATGAGTTTCATCCAGCCCAGACCAACCCCCACCCAAATCACCAGGTAGTACAGTCCTAAAATGAAGTTCAACCGCCACCAATCATTCTGCTGAACGTACCCCGAACCGAAGAAGACGGAAGCCGGGCCATTGGCGTACTGCGTGGTAGACGCGTAAATGGCCGACGTCAAAGCTAGCAGTAAGGCCGCCAGAAGGTGCGGGACTCCGGCCGCTAACGCCACCCCTAACAGCGCGCTATACATCGCGGTCACGTGAGCCGCCTGGCTGGCAAACAAGTAGTGCGAGTAGAAGTAAACGACCACCAGAATCAGGAGAACGACGAGCCAATTCAGCCCACTTAACTGATGAGAAATCACGTGTGACAACCACGGAATGAACCCTAACTGATTCAACTGATTGGCCATGAAGATCAGAATCGAGAACCAGACCACCACGTTCCACGCCCCGGTTTCTTGCAAGACGTCCTGAGCGGTCAACACCCCCGTCAATAGGAGTAACGCGACCGCAATGAAGGCGACGACCGTGGCATCCAACCCCAACATTCCTGAGAAAATCCACAGTACTAGGGCCAGAACAAAGATGCCCATCATGAGTTTTTCGCGTAATTGCATGGGCCCCATCTTGGTCAGTTCGCGTTGGGCCCAGTCCCGGGCATCCGGGGTCTCCTTAATCTTCGGCGGATATAGCCGATAGATCAGGTACGGCACCGTGATCAAGCAGATTATGCCGGGTACCAAGGCCGCCAAGAACCAACCAAACCACGAAATCTTGATGCCAAACGACGCAGCCAAGCCTAACGCAATCAGATTGGGGGCCATCGCCGTCATAAACATGGCGCTGGTCACGGTGTTCGCGTGAAATTCCGTGAAGATGAGGTACGCTCCAATATCCCGTTCCGTGTGTTGCTTAGGCGTCGACCCAAAGGTTTCCGACAACGACTTTATGATCGGGTAAATAATTCCTCCAGCCCGCGCAGTATTACTGGGAGTGGCCGGGGCCGTGACCAGGTCGATCCCCTCAATGGCGTAGGCCAGCCCCAATGTCTTTTTCCCAAATAGTTTGACAAACCACAGCGCCCACCGTTGTCCCAAGCCGGTCTTCGAAAAGCCCCGCGAAATCATGTAGGCCATCGCAATCAACCAGACGGTCTTATTGCCAAACGCCTGAATGGCCGTCTCAATCGGGGCAATCCGCAAGACCAGTAATAGTGTCAGGCCGACGATAGCCACCCCGGCTAACGGTAAAGGTTGCGTGATACACGCCACAATGGTCGCTAAAAAGAGGGCTAACAGGTGCCAGGCCACTAACGAGATACCGGCTGGCCGGAGGGGGCTCGCCAACCAAATGACGATGCCCAGGATTACCGGTAGCGTGAACGCCTTATACTTAACGGCCATGTCAATCGCGCACCTTTCCCTGGCTCGTTAGTGCGCGCATTAGGGGTTTGATGCCCCCGTGAGAAAGAATATTCATGATGTACTCGTCAAGGGGTTCTACCGGGGCCGTCCAACCATTGGTCAGGTCCCTAAATTCACCGGCCTTCAAGTCTAGTTGCAACCGGTCTCCCGCCTGCACGTGGGCGTGGACGCCCGGACAGGTAATGACCGGGATTCCCAGGTTAATCGCGTTACGGAAGAAGATTCGCGCAAAGGATTCCGCCACCACGGCGCCCACCTGGTTTCCCTTCAAAGTAATTGCGGCGTGTTCGCGCGAGGACCCGCAACCAAAGTTGGTTCCGGCCACAATGAGGTCACCCGGCTGGGTTTCTTGGACGAAATCCGGATTGTCACTCCCCGCCATGGCATACTTCTTAATGTCGGCTTCCTCGGTGTATTCAATGAAGCGTGCCGGATAAATCTGGTCCGTATCAATGTTGTTGCCGAATACATGTGCTTGACCCGTTCTTAACGTTTCCATGATTAAGCCTCCACGTAGTCTCTGGGATCCGTAATCTGACCGGTCAACGCCGCCGTCGCGGTGGCTGCCGGTGACGCCAAATAAATCTGCCCTTTTAAACTGCCCATCCGTCCCGGAAAGTTCCGGTTCGACGTCGACATGCAGACCTCATCCGCCGCAATCAACCCTTGATGAATGCCAATGCAGGCCGCACACCCCGAAGGTGACAGGGTCGCTCCGGCATCCAGCAAGTCTTGAATATAGCCCCGAGCGATACATTCCCGGGTGACCTCACCACTGGCCGGGACGATGATTAACCGGGTATCCGGGGCAATGTGGTGGCCCTTTAAAATTTTGGCCGCAATCGCGAAGTCTTGCAGTCGACCGCCGGTACACGACCCGATGTAGGCCTGATCCACGTGGATTCCCTGATAATTGCTCAGGTCGTGGACGTTATCGACGTCGGCCGGTGCGGCCACTTGGGGCTCAATCTGACTAATATCGTAGGTGAGGTCTTCCTCATACTGATAATCGGCGTCGGTGGTGTACACGGGATAATCCGTGACCCCCTTTGACTTTAAGAAGGCCCGGGTGCGGTCATCCGGTTGGATATAGCTGGTAGCCGCCCCCATCTCGGTGGTCATGTTACACAGCGCTAGGCGTTCGGAAATGGTGAAATCCGTTAACGCCGGACCGGCGAACTCGATGGCCTTATAGATTCCGTGGTCGGCTTTGAGGTCCCCTAAGATATGTAAAATGACGTCCTTGGCGTAGACTCCCGGTTGCAGCCGGCCCGTTAAGTTGATCCGAATGACCTCCGGCACCTTGAACCACAACTTTCCGGTGATCAGAATCGTCGCAAGATCCGTCGCCCCGACCCCGGTCCCGAAAGCGCCTAATGCCCCGTGCATCGTTGAGTGGGAATCCGTGATCACCACGATTTCGCCGGGCTTGGCTAGTCCCCGGTCCACCACGACCTGGTGGCAGACCCCTTGATTGACGTCCATCAAATTAGCGATTCCCTGTTCGTGGGCAAACGCCCGAAACTTCTTATGGTCCTCAGCTTGGATCACGGTCGCGCACGGCGCGTAATGGTCGAAGAAGATTTGAACGTCATCCGGATGTTTAACTTTCTTCCCGCCCATCTCGTAAAATGACTTCACCGTTTGGTAATACAGGTCATTAATTCCAGCAACGTCGACGTCACAGTTCACAATCTGGCCCGCGTGAACCCGGTCGACCCCCGCCTTTACCGCGAGGAGTTTCTCAATTGCGTGCATGGTCTTCATCCTCCTAGTTCGTTGGTCACATCTTGATAATAGATTCACAATGGTATAAAATCTAATACAGATAATTTACTTTGCATAAATAATATTTATGGAGGATGCTGTCATGGACCAATTTCAAAGCTACTTCTACGAAATTTATCAGACCGGGAACCTCACCCAGGCCGCCAAAAACCTTTACCTTTCGCAGCCCGCCCTAAGTATTTCCCTAGCCAAGCTCGAACGACAGCTCGGGGTGACCCTGTTCGACCGGAGTCAAAAGCCGCTGGCCCTCACGGCGGAAGGCCACCTCTACTTACAAGCGGTGCTCAAGGTCCGCAACGCCGAAGCCGACTTCCAACACGAATTGGCCGATCTGCAAGGGCAGGCCACCGGAACGATTCGAATTGGATCGTCGCAATATTTTAATTCTTACTACCTTCCCACCACGTTACTAGCCTATGAGCACCGCTACCCACAGGTACAAGTTCACATTCTCGAACGCAATTCCGAATTGCTGAACCAGGAACTCTACGCCGGGAACGTCGACTTAATCATCCACTGCGGGCACATCGATACCCGTAAGGTGGTGGTCCAACCCGTCTTGACCGACCAGGTGGTTCTCGCGATTCCTAAATCCCTCATCACGGTCGCACAAGCCAACCAACTGACCCACTTCCTGCAAGGCGAGCCGCAACCGGCCGTCATCACCTGGTTAGAACGGCTGCCCTTCATCAGTGTTTCGGCCACCAACAACTTTCGGGAACGCATGGATTTGATTTGCGCGGCGCTAAGCTTTCATCCCCAGATCAAATACGAAATGTATCAATTAGAAACGGCCTTTCACCTGGCCGCCCACGGATTAGGCGCCACCTTCGTCACCGATGAGATTCGTCAAAGCATCGCCAACCACAATCTGTACTACTTTGACCTCGACCTGCCCCTAGCCCAACGAACCTTTTTCGCACTGACCCGGAAGCGCGGCTACTTGGATCAGCCCTTGCAAAACTTTCTGACCACCTTAATGGACCCACCTGCCCCCACCCTTTAAACTAGAAGTAACTTAACTTGGAGGTGTCCCATGGCGTTCAACTTACTCTTTGCGGTCGATGATCACTTTGTCGACCGCATGCTCACGACCCTGTATTCCCTACGGCAAAATACCACCACGACCGACCCCATTCACGTGTACGTGATTCAAGACCACCCGTTTGTCCATAGCGACCAAGTGATCCGCACCCTGACTCACTTAGACATGGCCTACCATCCCATCATCGTTGACGAGACGCTCTTCGCCGATGCACCGTTATCCGACCGCTACCCCAAATCGATCTATTACCGGTTACTGGCCAGCGACCTCTTACCCGCCACGGTCGATAAGATTCTTTACCTGGACGCCGACATCTTGGTCGTCAACGACTTCACCCCGTTCTACCAAACGGATCTCAGCCAAAACCTTTACGCAGCGGCCATGCACACCGACTTTTTCAACCTAACCGGAACCGTTAACCAGTACCGGCTGGCCACCAACACGCCGCACTATTTCAATTCCGGAGTCCTCCTCATCAACCTGAACCGGGCCCGTCAAGTCGTCGATGCGGCCAAGATTTTTGCCATTATTCGCGACCACCACGACGAACTCCTCTTGCCCGACCAGGACGTGCTCAACAAGCTCTACGCCGACGACACTCTGGCGGTGCCCGACGTCATCTACAACTACGATGTCCGCAAAAATCTCACCTATCAGGCCACCAGTCAGGGCAAATGGGACCTCAACTGGGTGATCCAAAACACCGTCTTCCTCCACTTCTGCGGCACCAAAAAGCCCTGGCTGCCCGGGGCCACGGACCGCTTCGCCTTTCTATATAAGCACTATCAACACCGGTTAGAATCTTCACTTACCTAACCATCGAAAACGACCACCGTTTAGCCGCTTAAGTGTTTGTCACAACCGACATCTTGGTCATCAAACCGTCAAAGTTTGTTATCGGGGCGCAACCACCGAGTAACCTCACTTTTCTATACTGGAACTTGTACGTTAGGTACCTACAAATTCTTGTTATGGAGTGATTCGTTATTAAAGCTTTCACCAAATCCATCTTACTCGGTTCCTTAAGTGCCGCCGCCCTACTGCTGGGCGGGGCCCAGGCCAGCGCCAGCACGGTGCGCGTTCAACCCGGCAACACCGTCTGGAGCCTGGCCCAGCAGCATCACGTGTCCGTCAACGCCATCGTCTCCGCCAACCAGCTGGCCAACGTCAACCGGATCTACGTGAACCAAAAATTAACGATTCCGGACGGCCAAACCGCCAGTGTGGCCACGACCAGCGGGGCGATCGCGCATCACACTACTACCGCCACTGGCGCTACTACTGCATCCACTAAAACCACGACCACCTCGACCACGACTACGGCCGCATCCACGGGCGGCGGTATCGCGACGGCCTTAAAGATTGCCAACAGCAACGTGCCCTACGTTTACGGCGGGTCGTCGATGAGTGGCTTCGACTGTTCTGGCCTGGTCCAATACGCCTTGGGGCTGAGTGCGCGGACCACGTACCAGCAAACTAAGCTGGGTACCCACCACTACGACGTGGCCAACGCCCCGGCCGGCGCCATTCTCTTCTGGGGCTCCGACAGTGCGCCGTACCACGACGCCATCTCACTGGGGAACGGTAAGTACGTCGCCGCCCAGAACGAATCCGACGGCATCGGCGTCTTCAATCAAAGTGTCTGGCAACCGAGCTACTACATCGTGCTCTAGACATAAAAAAGCGAAATTCCCATCAACGGGAATTTCGCTTTTTTCGACTCTAACTTAATATTTGGCTTCCACCCAGCGTTTCATCATGAAAATGTTCAACGCGGCCACCACCGCAATCGCTACAAACAGGCTTGCAAGGTCCAGCCAGATGCCCGTGGCGTTGAGCGTGATGTCGGAGACCGCCGTGAAATGGTTGTAAACTTGGCTTTCTAGCTGAGCCAACCAACTCATGAAGCGAATCGCGACCCAGGTCAACACCACCGCCAAGATTACCTTCACGATGCGCTGCTGCACGTTTGGCAGGAAGGCACTGATGGTGTTGGTCCCGAAATGGATCAGGTTGATGAACACCCAGATCCACAAGACGATGGCCACGGCCCAGAAGACCGACGTGGTACCGTATAACGCCACGTTACGGAGATCCGCCGCACTCATCTGGAAATTAACGTTGGTCTGGAACCAGTTGCGAATCGTCTTGCCGGTCATGGCCGTCCCAATCAACACCAAGACGACCTGAACCGCCCCCACGTAGATCAACGACACCAACGACGTAGCAAGGTTGGCAAGGTACAGTTTAGTATCGCTCGTCGGCAACAACCGGTACGTATCGCTGACCAGCATCTGTTCATTCTGGCGGGTCAACAGGACGAAGGCCACGAACCCGAAGACTAACCCCCAGCCCACCACCGTACTGATCATTTCTAAGTTGGCCAACCCCAATTGCCAAATCTGGTAGACCATCGTGATCACCACGGCAATCAGGTTAAAAAATAATAGCTGGTTCATGTTGCGGAACTTGGGCCGCCACATGATTCGAAAATCGTGACTAAAGCTCGTCATCGTGAATGTCCCCCTCATAAATGCTCTCGTAAAAGGCTTCAATACCCAGGCCAAACTCGCTGCGAATCTGGTCGCTACTCTTGTGGGCGCACACCGTGTGGTCCTTGATGATCACCACTTCGTCCAATAACGCCGCAATTTCCGAGACGTAGTGATCACTAATGACCATGGTCGCCGAATCCTGTTTCCACTGAATAATGCTGCTAATAATACGCTTGCGACTCATACTGTCGATTCCGTTAAACGGCTCGTCGAGAAGGTAAACCGCCGCCTCGCGTGAGAGCGTCAGCGCGATAATGAATTTCTCACGCGTTCCCTTCGACAGCGTCGCTAATTTCTGGTCGTCGTCGATTTGTAGAAACGTGATCAGATCCAAGTACTTTTTGGCCGAGAAATCCGGGTAGGCCAAAGCGTAAAAGTCACGAATTTGGCTCAGTTTGTCGGCCGGTCGAAACCCTTGGAGGGCCTCGCTAAAGCTAACGAAGGCCCGGCGTGGGGCCTCACGGGTTTCGCCGTGTACGGCAATGGTGCCCTTGGCGTTCTTCGCGACCCCTGCAATCAGCCGCATCAGCGTGGTCTTCCCGGCCCCGTTTTCACCCAACAGACCCACGATTTTTCCCGGGGCTAACTGGAGGTTCACGTCCGTTAAGATGGTTTTCGTGTTCTTACGATAATTTAACTGGGTAATCTCAATTGCGTTGGTCATCTGCGTCCCCCCGTTGTTGAATATAGGTTTTAATCTCAGCAATAATTTCCGCGTCGGTCAACTTTAACGCGTGTAATTGACCGTACAAGTCCTGAATATAAGTCGTCGTTAGTTGTTGTTTGAGCGTCGCAATCTTAGTCGCATCCTGGGTCACGAAGTTGCCGCGCCCCCGCTGCGGTGCGATGTAGCCCTCGTCGATCATTTCTCGTAAGGCACGTTGCACCGTGTTCACATTGACGGTTAAATCTACCGCCAGTTGGCGAACGGCCGGTAGCTTTTCGCCGAGCCCCAATTCACCGGCAACCATCCGATGATACAGGTAATTCTTGATCTGGTAATAAATTGGCACCTTATCATCAAATTGCATTTTCTTCACCCCACTAGTGTTATATCTTTCTATAACACTATAACACGAATTCTCCGAAAGGCAAATTAAAGTTCTCTAAGAGTGGTCTCTCAATTAGCAACCACCAAAAAAACCGACTCCCAAACGGAATCGGCTTAACTGGCTTCTATTCAATGTGCTGGTGCTTAACCCTCTGCCGAGACCTTCAAATCGATCTCGTTACTTTGGGCTAATTTTTGTTCGGCGGCTTTACGCGCCGCCACGGCGTCGTAAAAATCACTAAAGGTTTGGTTCAAAACGTAGTGGCCGTGGTAAAATAGGCGTGCCGCCCACTTGCCAGAGCGCTTGTCGAAGCTAACGCCGATCACGCCCGAAATGTTCCGAGAACTGAGCTTCGTCAGTGCCGCGACGTTAGACCCGTTAACCAGGGGTAAGTTCGTGGCGTTACCGATTTGCTTACGCGTCCGGGGATCCTGGGTCAGCCGGGCTTTGCTGATATCTCGTCGATAGCAGCCACAGCTGACCGTGATGCCGTGGCGCAGTCGGTAACTATCGACCGTCACCAGTTGCCCACAACTACATTTACATAACCACGTGGCGTTACCGTTCTTGGCAGTCCCGTCCCGGCGAATAACCGTCAGTCTGCCGAATTGTTGTCCACTTAAGTCTAGGAGTCTCATTAGTAATTCCTCCATTCTTATTTTCAGAAAGCTTAATCTACTGCAATCTACCCCGAAGGTTACTCGAGCTCCCCTGTAAAAAATATCCTTAATTAAATATTCTACACACCAAGCTAAAAACTAGCTTAAATTATCCGTTATTTATTCAAATTAATGGCTCCGGATATAAATAATTTTATCATCATTGCCGGACCGGAAAGAAGTAATTTGCATGACAATTTTAATTACTAGCCTAACCATTTTAGTTGCTGTCGAACATTTAGGCATCATGGCCCTCGAAATTTGGGGCTCCCCCGCCCAACAATCCAAGGCGTTCGGGATGCCTTTAAGCTTCGTCCAACAGCGCCCCGCCCAAACGGCTCTCGCCAACCAAGGGATCTATAACGGGATGTTAGGGGTGGTCATCCTGGCGAGCCAGTGGCTGTTGACGGGTACCGCGCAACACCTGACGACCGCCCTGCTGTTACTCTACATCGTGGTGGTCGCGTTGTTCGGCAGCCTGACCGTCAAGCGCACCATCTTCTGGTTACAGGGTTTTCCCGCCTTGTTCACCCTCTTGTTATTATTGGGGTGGTGGCTTTAAGATTTTCTTTAAAAAGGAGTTTACAGACACGGATTCTCACGTTATAATGTAGTCACATATTCAGGTGAGAGCCTGCCACGGTTTTGCGATTATTGGAGGAGTTAATTGACCTTTAGCCATTATTAACACCATTAAACCGTACACATACTTCTATTCTGCTGGTTGCGTTCGTTCGTAACTAGATTTTTTTGTACCATAATTTCATTAGCTCACCCATAAGATTACGAGGATCAACTTAAAGTCCGCTTAAAAATAGTCACGATTCACTAGCCAATAGGGCTGATGAATCGTGACTTTATTTTTTATAAATTATCCTTCTAGAAAGAGGATCACCCCCACACATGTGGGGAATACGGAGCCGTCTATGACGAATGGATTCAAGAGATGGAATCACCCCCACACGTGTGGGGAATACTAAAGAAATCCCGGTACTATTACCTTTTAAAATTCACTAACCACTATTTTTTATTAACTCAAGTTCAATTTCTAGTCTACCAAAGCATCTTAAAATTTCAATTTTGACACCCCCGGCAACTCATTTTTCGTCAAAAAAGGCGTTCCCGCACGAGAACGCCTCAACTCTTTTCTTCTACATCTGACTTGCAGAAATCCATACCACACCTAAGTGGTAAATTGCGACCAGCATGATTGCGATAAATAGCCAGCCACAGGTGTAATAAACATAATACATTCCTGGATGCTTCATGTCGTCGCCCCCTTTATCGGGACTCTTCACCTGACTAACCGGTTACCCAACCGGCACAACCGCTCGACGGGTCTGCGCCGCGAGCATAATGGCCTCCTGCTCAGCAATCGTTGCTGTGAATTGCCGCATGCGCTCCTCAGCAACAACTTGCGCGCCGTGTTTTTGCGCGCGCCACGTGAGCATTTGAAACTTACGCTTTTCTTCTGACAGCTGATTATCTAACATATGGCTCCCCCCAGATGCTTGCGCCAGTGTTCTAATTCCTGTCATCGTATATTATAAGCACATTTTTTTAAGCGGTCTACCCCTAAATTGAAATATTACAAAACTTTTACACGGCTTGCTGCTCCGGGCTTAATTTCCGGTATTTCGGTTAACTAACTATCAAATTAATTGTGATTTTTACTAATTGGTCTAGTAATAATGCGCAACCGGTTGTCATTCAATTCGGCGGCCGATAGTTCACACTATTTGTCAGCTAGAATCATTAATGGTTTAGCTTAGTAAAGGCTCGATCATTTTTAACGTTAATCAATTGTGTTTTAATTCTAACCGGCGTAGGCTAAGAGTAGACTATGAAAGGGGTTACTTCACCATGTCCATCGATCGTGAGAAATTCCCACCCTTATACCGTACCGTTGCCATTAATGACGACGGGTTGAACAGTCACTCCTACGTTCCCGGGGGGCTCGACGTGGTGACCAGTTCGCCCTTGTCTGAGACCCCGGGGGCGAACCCCGAGCAGTTCTTGGGGCTGGCTTTGAGTACCTGCCTCAACGCGACGCTCGAGGCCATCGAAAAGATGCGCCATTTACCGCACACCTCGCAGGTCCACACCATCGTCGAATACGCGCGAGACACCAAGGGGTTTCAATTCTACGTGACCGCGCAAATTCGCATTCCGGACGTTGACCGGCAAACGGCCATCGCCATGGCCGACTTAGCGGAGCGGCGTTGTCCCGTCGCCAAGCTCCTGGGCGGCAGTCCTAACGTGACCGTGGCACTGGTCGATCAATTCAGCGACGTCGAACCGGTAACCGTCAAGGCCAAGTAAAAAAGGGCCACGCCCAGCCGCTAAGCTGCGTGTGGTCCTTTTCATTAACGATGTGACAGATGACCCTTCAGCCGTTGCCACCATGACTTTGACTGTGCTTCGCCGTATACGTACGACTTGGGGTGGCGTCCCGGACGCTTATCCTCGTGGTCGTCATCCATGAAGACAATCTTGCGCCAGCGCTTGGCTTCTTCGTTACTCATGCGCTTTTTGCTCATTGACTTCAATCTCCTTTTGATTTCAAGGTTAATTATCTCGATTTTTTAGGCGGGTCACCTGGCTGAAGTTCCGAATAAAGTTCAGAAGTTCCTGGGCCTGGTCTTCGCCGTACATATCCAACCACCCCTGAAACCGGTGATCAATCCGTTGGCGGATTAACCGTTCGGCTTGTTCACCAGCCGGGGTGGCCAATAAATACAATCGGCGACGATCATTTTCGTCGGGTTGCTGGCGTAAATAGCCTTGCCGCAACAACACCCGAATCTGGCGCGAAATCGCACTGCGGGTCACCTGCCGTTGGCTGGCAATATCCATCAACGTCACATTTTTGTGCCGGGTGATTTCGCGCAAAATCAAATACTGTTCAAACGACAAATGAAACGCCTTGGCTGGCTCCGAAATAAATTCATCCAGATACTTTAACGAACTCATGTACACGTCGATGAAGGCGTCTAATAAGGGTTGTTCTTGTTCAGCCATGAATCCCCACCTACAATTCTCAAAATACGATTTTTATCTTAGCATTTACATTCCGCAAATACCAGTTTTTTTCGTGCGCGACCGGCAATAGCCTGAACTAAGTTATGGTAGAATAGAGAAATGTTTTAGGGCTTAGAAAGGAGGCCGTCGCGTACCCATTTTACCACCGGTGCCCTCAAAAATTTATTCAGAAAACTCGCGCCATTTCACGGGGCAGAAAGGATTTTTAGATGTCCGCTTTAATCAATCGAATTCACCACGTTGAGCTGGGGAACTTAGCCCAATTCACGCAACTCTGTGCGCAATTAGACCTGCCCTACCTGTTATTAGGTGGCTCGTTATTGGGGGCCATTCGTCATCGGGGGTTCATCCCCTGGGACGACGACGTGGACGTTGGGCTACTACGGGCCGACTACGACCGGCTTTTAGCCGCCGCTCCTGACCTGTTAGCCGACTCCCACTATTTTCTCCAAACACCCAACAGCGATCCGAACTACGCGCTAAGCTACGCCAAGTTACTTGACCGCAATACTTATATTGAAGAGAAGAACAACGTCAACAACGCCCGTAAAGGGGTGTTCATCGACATCTTTCCGCTCGACCGGATTTCCGACGAGCCCGCCCAGCAACGCGAACAGTTAGCTAAATTCCAGTGGTACAATACCCGAATTTTGCTCCAACTGCGGTATCATTTAGTTAATAACCCGTTGATGAAATTGCAAAGTCCCTTGGACGCCGATCAATTGGCCGATGTGCAGGCCTTAAAGGACGCGCGCGAGACGGTCATGACCCAATACCAGGCCCGCGCCGACCTCACGCAGGTAAAAAATCTGGCTTCCCAGTACGCCTATGATAAGGAAGTCTTCACCGTTAAGCAGGTCAGCGACCTAACGACCGTTCCCTTTGAGACACTATCCGTTCAAGTTCCGCAAGACTATGCGACAATTTTAACCACCATGTACGGGGATTATCAGGCCCTACCACCGAAAACGCAACGAACGGAAAAACATCTCGAGCGCCTAATTATGGATAATCAGGTGTTCACGGAGTAAGGGAGACCGTTGCTGAATTCGGAAGCGTTCGCACCATCAAAATTGTTTTTCAGAACAATTTCTCGTTTCAACACCATTACCTTAAATTTATCAAGAAAGTAGATGAGCATATGGCTGATAATTATTTTGGCGCCATTCTGGTCAACGTGACTAGCATGGAACTTTCAATTGTCAATCTCAAAACCGGTCAACAAGCCGAACACGTTCAATCGACCGTCGCCATCGGGGAAAATATTTACAACCATGTCGATATCGACTTACAGACCGTCGTAGACGCTGCTGAAGCGCTCCGCGGATTTCTCCAAATTTTTAAAGACTACGGCGTCACCCACTATAAGGCCTGGGGCTCCCAAGCCCTTTCCAGTGCCCCTAACGCTGACTTCATTCGGGACCAACTCTACGTGCGGACCGGCCTGCGGTTACACTGGCTATCGTTGAGCGAAGAATCCTTCGTCCGCAACGAAGCCGTCGCCATTCATTTCGCCGACTACCAACGGTTGACCGAGAAGCACGCAGCCATCATCGGCCTGAATTCCGGCAGTACCACCTTCTCGTTTTTCAATCACCACGAATTACAAGCCTCACCGAACATGAAACTGGGTCCCACGCGGGCCAAGGAAGTCTTGCAAAATCTGCGAACCACCGCACCGAATCCCGTAGCCGTATTAGACGACTATATCAACAGCAAGGTCGACGACTTCTACCGGTTTATTCCGGAAGACCTGCAGCAAGCCACCAATCAGGTGATCTTGATTGGCGCTACCCCGCTGAACGGGTTCTTCATTCCTAAGGGACAAAATAGCTACACCCTCTCACTCGAACGGTTCCAACAGTTCGCCCACGAAGTCACCGCCGCCTCAGACCAATACTTAATGGAACATTTACAGGTCAGCGAAGAAGCCATCGGGTTGGTCTTACCCGAAGTTCGTCTGATTCAAAAATTATTGGCCGTGGTCCACGCTGAGCAGGTCCACCTAGTGAACTTAAACGTCTTAGACGGACTGACCACCAACCGGGCCATCGCGGAAGGCTACTACCGCAAGCAGGACTTTAACAAGCAGATCCTGGGCGCGGCTTACGCGGTCGCCCAACGATACCGGGTCGAACCACACCACATGGCGTTGGTTGAAAAGTTTGCGTTACACCTCTTCGACCAATTGAAGCCCCTCCACCACTTAAAGGCGCGGGACCGGTTACTGCTACACATCGCGGCCATCGTCCACGACAGCGGCGGCTTCATCGATACCCATCAGCACTACCTGCATTCGGACTACGTGCTGCAACAGTCCGAAATTTTGGGGTTATCCGCCGAAGAAACCCAGATTATCGCCGCGGTCTCGCGTTACCATAGCGCCCGTACGCCCGGTGGTGAACTGGACCGGTTCCGGCAGCTCGGATCGTCCAAACGTCTGGCCATCGCCAAGCTAGCGGCCATTTTACGGTTAGCCGACGCCCTAGACGACGCCCACCAACAGACCGTCGAACGAATTTCCGTTTCCGTCCGGCCGACTCAGGTCATCATCACCGCCTTTAGCGATGACGACCTAGAACTGGTTCACTGGGCTTTCACGCGCAAGGCTGAATTTTTCACGGACGTCTTCGGGTTACAGCCCGTGTTTAAACAGAGGAGGGTGCACAAATGACATCAGAATTTCAGAAAACTAAATACTACACTAACCGAGAATTAAGTTGGTTAGACTTTAACGCGCGGGTGCTTGACGAGGCGCGCGACAAGACCAACCCTTTATTGGAACGGGTTCGATTTTTAGGCATCACCCAGAGCAACGTCGATGAATTCTTCATGGTCCGCGTCGCCTCACTGGCGAAACTCGCCGCCGTCAATTATCCCAAGGCCGACGCCTCGGGGATGACCGCCGAAGACCAACTCCTCGCGGTCAACGCGAAGGCCCACGACCAAGTCATCAAACAATACTCCACCCTGACGCGGATGCTCCTGCCACTACTGGCCAACCTGAACGTCCATCTCAAGACGCCCCAGGACCTGACCACCGACCAACAACGGTTTATCGAACACTACTTTAACAACGAAATTTCGCCCGCGTTGACCCCCATGGCGGTCGACAGTTCACGGCCGTTTCCGTTTATCGGCAATAACACGTTAAACATCGCCCTGCGTCTCCATAAGGCTGGCGACAAACACGACAAGCGTTTTGCCACAGTGCAAGTGCCCGATATCTTCCCCCGGACCGTCCGGTTACCGGGTGCTCAGAATGACTTCATCCTGTTGGAAGACATCATCAAAACCTTCATCGGCGACCTCTTCTTGGGTTACAAAGTTCAAGAAGCCGCTAATTACCGGGTCATCCGCGACATGGACCTCGACGTCGCCGAAGAAGACACCTCCGACCTATTGAAGGAAGTCAAACACCAACTCAAGCAACGGGAACACGGGAGCGCCGTGCGGTTAGAAGTCGAATCTGGCATCTCCCCGGCCCTTCAGAAACGCCTAGCTAGTTCCATCAAGGTGCCAGCTTACGCCATTTACAGCATCGGCGGCCCCATCGACCTGACCTTCTTAGGCAAATGGACCAAGCAGATGACGGACCTCGACCACGAACGGTACCCGAAGTTCACCGCAGCACAGACGGCGGGGATGGGTGCCGAAGACGACCTGTTCGCCACGATTCGCGACCACGACGTCTTCGTCCAACACCCCTATGATTCCTTTGACGCCGTGACGAACCTGATCAAGCAAGCCGCTAGCGACGACGAGGTCTTGGCTATTAAGATGACCCTCTACCGGGTCTCCGCCAACTCCCCGATCATCAAATCACTAGGGACCGCCGCCCAAAACGGCAAACAGGTCACCGTCTTGGTCGAAGTCAAGGCGCGGTTCGACGAAGAAAACAACGTCCATTGGGCCCAACAACTCGAAAAGATGGGCTGTCACGTCATCTACGGGTTAATCGGGCTAAAGACGCATTGTAAATTGGCCTTGATCGTTCGGCGTGAAGAGGACGGCATTCGCCGCTACATGCACATGGGAACCGGGAACTACAACGACGTCACCGCCCACTTCTACACCGATATGGGTCTGTTCACCACCAATACGGACATGGGAATCGACGCCTCCAACATTTTCAACATGTTGTCGGGCTACTCCGAACCACCGTATTTCCACCAACTCCACATGTCACCGGACGGCATCCGCGAATTTCTGGTCAGCCGCATCAACGAAGAAATCAACAACGCCCGGCTCGGCCAACCCGCCTGGATCAAGATGAAGATGAACTCGCTGTCCGACTCGGCCATGATTGCCAAGCTCTACGAAGCCTCGCACGCCGGCGTTCACGTTCAACTGATTGTTCGGGGCATTTGCTGCTTAAACGTCGGCATCCCCGACATCAGTGATCACATCGAAGTGCACTCGATTGTGGGTCGTTTCCTGGAACACAGTCGGATCTACGCCTTCGCTAACGGCGGCGACGAACAGGTTTACCTGTCCAGTGCCGACTTAATGACCCGAAACCTGAATCGGCGGGTCGAACTGCTCTTCCCGATTCTGCACGCCAACCTTCGCCACCGGATCTTTGATATTTTCCGGACCATGTGGGATGATAACGTTAAAACGCGGGTGTTGCAGGCCGACCGTGGGTTTACCAGAGTCGACCGGCGGGGGTTGGAGCCCCTGGACGCCCAAACTGCGTTTATGCAAGCGGCTGAAGCTAAGACTAAGCAACTCCCCCAAGATACGGATCAGCCCGTGGGCGCTCCCCGGCAATTCCGGCCCATGCTTAGCCCTAAGAATCAGACGAAATCCCCTATGGATCGGAGTCCTCAACAATGAAAAACCTCGTCGTCATCGACCTGGGATCCAACTCAGTACGCATGACCATCACCGAAGTCGACGGTCATGGCAATTATCAAACGGTCAACCAAATCAAACGTTACGTGCGTCTTTCGGCTAACATGGGGCCAGAGAAGGTTCTCCAGCCCGACGCCATCGAGCGGACCCTGGCCGCTCTCAGCGACTTCAAAGACGTTTACAGTCAATTGGAGCAGCCCGACATTCACGCCGTCGCCACGGCGGCCGTGCGTCAAGCGTCTAACCAAAAGGCATTCTTGAAACAGGTCAAAGAAAAACTCGGCCTGACGCTCAAGGTCATCTCCGGCGCCACGGAAGCCCGTTACGACTACCTGGGGGTCATCAACACCCTGCCGATGGTCAACGGCTTGATCGTCGATACCGGGGGTGGCTCGTCCGAGTTGATTCTAGTACAAAATCAACAACTTAAACACGTGGTGTCGATTCCGTTGGGGTCGGTGACCCTATCGCAAAGTTACCTTGAGGCCGACGTGGTCCAAGCCGCTTCGCTGTTTAAGGCCATGACCTTCGTCAACAACGTCTTCAACGACGTTTGGTGGTTACGTGAGGCGACCAGCCTACCGATCATCGGCCTAGGGGGCGCCAACCGGACGCTGGCCAAGATCAACCGGCGCAAGAAGAACTTCTTAAACGCCGAGGACGTCCACGGTTACAAGCTGACCGACGAAGACGTCTATGAGACCCTGACCCAACTACTGGGCTTAGACCTAGAAGGCCGCAAAAAGGTTCCCGGGCTTTCCAAGGAACGGGCCGACATCATTGTGGGGGGGCTGATTCCAGTCACCCTGTTGATGCGGTTATTGGATTCACAACAGATCACCTTCTCCAACGCCGGTTTACGGGACGGTATTTTATTCGAATACCTTAACGACTTAAAGGCTTAAACGCCACCAAGTCCACCGACCGGGTCTTGCGGACCGATTAAGGGATAATGAATCACGATTCTAATCGCGATATAAAATAAAGGAACTTCACGAGTTTTTCGCGGAGTTCCTTTATTTTAGGACCCTATTTTTCAGCTAACGGCCGAATCACCTTGGCCGGCACCCCGCCAATTAAGACGTTATCCGGGACATCGTGAGTCACCACCGCCCCCGAAGCAATCACCACGTTATTCCCGATGGTGACCCCAGGGTTAATCGTCACCTTGCCCCCAATCCAGACGTCGTGGCCAATGGTCACCGGCTGAGCCTTAGCCAAATACCCCCGTCGTCCAGGCACCGTCAACGGGTGATTGACCGTGTAGATATCGACGTTAGGTCCCACCATCACGTGAGCGCCGATATTGACCGGCGCAATGTCCAGGATGGTCAGGTTATAGTTACTCAAGAAGTCCTCGCCAACGTGAATATTCTTGCCATAATCACAATTAAACGTGGCCTGGACCGAGACGCGTTGCCCGGTAGACCCGAAAATCTCCCGGATCTTAGCCGTTTGCCGGTCCGGTTCCGTTGCCGGAATCGCGTTAAATTCCTGGCAAAGTTTCGCCGCTCGGGCCTTGCGTTGCGCTACTGCGGGGTCCCTAAAATCGTACCAATCGCCCGCCGCTAGCTTTTCTAGTTCCGTCATTGTCGCTCACCTCTACCACCAGCCTACAACTTAGAGTGGCCTCGAAGTCAAGACCTTAATCGGCCGGGGTCAACACCTTAGTCAGGTAGGCGCTTAGTTGATGTTTGGCGGCCTCGACGATGGCGGGCTTGTTGCTGTTAGCCAGGTCTAACCCCTGCGCACGAATCACTTCCATGGTCGTGATACCCATCAGATTCATGATGGTCCGCAAGTAATACGGCGCGATGTCGGCGGTCACGTACCGGAAATCGTGAGCGTAGTCGCTCCCGCTAGACTGAACGTAGACCACCTTGTGTTGGTTACTCAACAGCCCCACCGAACCATCGGCCGTGTACTTAAAGGTCTCACCGGCAATAAAAACGTTATCGAGATAGTCTTTGAGCTTGCTGACCACGTTAAAGTTATGCAGCGGCATCAAAATCACCGTTAAATCGGCGGCCTTCCATTGATCAATCAGGTGGCGTTGCGCCGACGACATCTCCGTTGCCGCCAACGTTTCGGCCGTGATGCGCGGAATCTGGGTAGCCGGATCGTACAAGGTCAACGTTTCAACCTCAGCATGAGGGGCCTGTTGGACGATGGTCGCTTGAGCCGTGGCGGTTAACTGGTTAATCGTTCGTTGGGGATTTTGGTAATCGGGATGAGCATTGATTAATAAGATTTTCATGGCTAAAAAGTCCTTTCTTTGCGCTAAACTAGATTTAATGACTTTTACAAGGAGGTCTGGGCATGTTAACTCTGAACCGACAGAGTCACGAACAGCTCTATCATCAACTCTACCGCCAGCTGCGCGCCGAGATTGAGACCGGCGTCCGGCAACCGGGGCAGGTTCTTGCCAGCACCCGGTTTCTGGCCCAGCAACTACGCGTCAGCCGCAACACGGTCGACCACGCCTACCAGGATCTGGTCGCGGAAGGTTACGTCATCAGTAAACCCGGGGCCGGCTACCACGTCACCCAGCAATTGCCCTACCTCACGGACATGAATGCCCTGGCCCAACCGGCGACCACCGAAAAGTTTCGTTACGACTTCACGGAAAGCTACGACCATCTCCGCCTATTTCCCAAGCAGGCTTGGCGCAACGCCGAACAGGCCATGATGTTTACCGGTCTGCCCCACATTCAACCGGCCAACGGGGACTTACAGTACCGCCGCCAATTGGTGGCCATGTTGGCCCGGGTCAAGGGCATTCACGCCACCCCGGAGCAGTTGGTGGTTACCAGCGGTTTCAACGAGGCGGCCGGCATCATCGCCAACTTGCTCCCAGAATTGACCACGGATTGCCTCGGGGTGGCCAATCCCACGGCGCCCAACGCTCGTCACGTTTGGCCACGCTTAGACGTTCCCACGGTCCCCTTCACCCCGGAAACGGCCCCCACGACCTGGCCCGCGGCGTTGGGATACCTCCTGACGCCCACGCACAACTTTCCTACCAGTTACGGTTTCACGATTGCCGAGCGCCAACGGTTGGCCGCCTGGGCCCGTGCGCAAGAACGCTACCTTATTGAACTCGATACCGACGGCACGTTGGACTACAGTGGCACCCCCGCACCGGCACTAGCTCACGACTATCCCGAGCGCACGTTTTATTACGGCAACTACGACGACACGCTGGGTTCGGCGCTGTGTCTGGGATTTCTGGTGATTCCCGCGAACTTGGTCCCAATCTATCAGGCTAAGTATAGTAAGCTGCCCAACCGTAATTCTCAATGGCAACAACAAATCGTCAGCCATTTGATCGCTAACGACGCGTTAGAGCGCTTTATGCGCCAGCTCACGCTAGTCTACGCTAACCGCCGTCAAATCCTCCTGGGTACCCTAAAAACGGCCTTTGGGGCCGCGTTAGTGCCGCTGGGCGCCCCCGCTGGAACGGTCGTGACCTTACGCCTGACCACCGGGGAACGGGCGAGTGACGTCATCGCCACGGCGGCTCAAGCCGGGGTCGGCCTGGTCGACCCCGACCGTTGCTGGGTCGACCGTCGCGAAGACTATCAGAGTCTCATCTTAAGCTTTCGTCAGGTCGACGACGCCCAGATCATCGCGGGCATTCACGCCTGGCAAAGCGTTTGGCAGCCCCGCGCTTAACAAGGTCTAGTCTACGAGCTTATCGGGACGGTCCCAAGAGCCAATCCCGAAAAAAACAGGGGACCAGTTAACGTGAAAGGGGACCGCGAAAAATTCGCAGTCCCCTTCTTTGGGTTTAACCGATATGGTTTTCGTGTAAAATCGCGTCGATTTCCTTTTGAATCTCGGCCGGTTTAGCCCATTCCTGAAACTCGGTAAAGTCCTCGGCGGGCATCTCGTAGTTCTCGTTAACGTAGTCTTCGTAGGCCTGCACGTGGGGCGTGTGGGCAATGTTCAGCTGCAGAATGCGGACCTGCTTGATCAACCCGCGTTCGGCCGCTAATTCCGCGCGCCCGTTTTGGACCATGTCACTAATTTCCATGTATTTCGACCCGTCTAGCCGGGTGATTTCTTCGATTAAGGTAAAGGTTTCATGACTTTTCATTAAAAAACTCCCTCCTCACAATACGTCCATTATACCGGGTTTTAGGCCAAACAAAAACCACTACCAGGGAATGGTAGTGGTCGGCATAAGAGAGAAAGAGAATTGATTAGAAGGTAATTATTAATACCTTACAGTTAATAATATACTTGTTTCTGTAAGCGCTGTCAACACTTTTCCAATAAAAAGTTAAGCGGTTTCTTCTTTTCGATTAAAAAAGCCGGAAAGACAAGCTTTCCGGCCACCATTTAGTCTGCACCAAATGAGAGATAAATCCTTGATCGGATTCATTGGGCAACCCGATTAAGGGGGTAAATAAATGGTAAGTTAAAGATACCACTAAAAATGATAGAAATCTATCTATTTTTTAATGTTTTTTTAATTATTTGACGGTATTTGTGGCGTTAGCGTCGTGAAGAACCGTTTCAGGGTGCACTAGATTCGACGGATGCTGGATCACGTCGCCCACGGTGTGACCCGACACGTTAACTAAGCAGACCAGGACGAACAAGATACCGACCGCCGTGGTCAGAATCCGGTTGCCCACGCTCATTTTTTCGCTGATGACGGACCCATAAAAGTCTTTCTTGACCTCGGCCGCCACGTTAGAGTTATCCGGTTCGGTCTTTTGACGTTCATCTGTCACTTCCTTCTGGTAGGCGTCAATATCGAAGGCCTTCTGGTTAGCCTTCATCTGGCGTTGGAAGTGCTTCTTTTCCTTTTTGGTCTGAGCCTTGAACCACTTAGTAAAGCCCCGGTAATCTTTGACCACGGAAGCCGTGTCGCCAATTTCCTTTAACGTGCCGTAGTGGATCCAGGCGACCCGGTCACACAGAATTTCAATTTGCTTCAAAGAGTGACTGACGAAGATAATCGTCTTGCCTTCATCCTTGAATTCCGCAATCTTGTCCACACACTTCTGGTAGAAGGTGTCATCCCCAACGGACAATGCCTCATCGATGATCAGAATGTCGGGATTAACGTGCACGGCGATGGAAAAGCCTAACCGTGACTTCATCCCGGAAGAGTAGCTCTTGACCGGTTGGTATAAGAAATCACCAATGTCGGCAAAGGACACGATGTCGTCCATCAACGCATCGATCTCGGGATTGGTCAGGCCTTGCATCAAGGCCTTCAAGCGAATATTTTCGAGTCCGGTCAAGTTCCCCCGCAAGCCGGCCCCGATGGCGATGATCGAGGTATCCCCCCGAACGTCAACGACCCCGGTGGTTTGCGGAATGATTCCAGAAATGATGTTGGACAAGGTGGACTTTCCAGACCCGTTGACCCCAATCAATCCCAGCGTTTCCCCCGGCTTAATCTCTAAGGAGATGCCCATTAATGACCAAAAATGTGGCACCTTGCTGTTCCGTAACGAGAAAAACGACCGTAATTTTTCGGACTGACTCTTGTACAAGTCGTATTCCTTGGTCACGTTTTGGACCTTAATTTTATATGCATTATCCATGAATTAAACTTCCTAACTCAATTATTAGCGTGTGCTGCGGTGACCCACTGGCCCGCCGCTTAATCTGTAGTATTATACCAGAAAACGTCCCCCAACGGGAAGCCTCCCCGTCGAGCTTAGACATTTCTTTAGCCGCGGTAACTTAACTCCCCCATTATACTAAAAACCCACGACAAAACAACTCGTCGTGGGTTAAACCTATTGGGTTACTTTAGGGCCCGGGCGTCCACCCAGTAGTTGGTCTGACTACCACTGAACTGGATACGATACCAGGTTGTTTTATAAGCCGGTTTGGTCCCAATCTGATTAAAGGTTACCTTAGTACCGGCCTTAGCCTGGCTGGGCCACTTTAATTCCTTTTGATTAAAATGAGTCTTCTTGACGTGATTATACGCGTGATACTTGGTATAGCTCTTGCTCAGCGTCTTGGTCCCACTGGCCTTAGTGTAGGTCACGTAATCGTATTGCAGGGTTGCCGCCGTATGGTCCGCAGCCACCCAATACTTCGCTTTGTCGACCCCAATCCGGTACCAGGTACTCTTAACCCCATCTTGGGTCTTCACCGCCTGTTGGTCGGCCGCATACGTCTTGGCCGTTAATTGGCCTAACGTCCCTTGTGCCTTCGCCAGGTACGGTGAGTTAAAGACGTGATTATAGTAGTCCCCACTGGTGGTACTCAGCTTAACGTTGGCCTTTCCCTTCGTATATTTTACGGTCGGTAAAGTTAACGCTGACCCGTAAACCCAGTACTTTTTCGCCGTCTTAGCTGGGGAAAAAGTGACCCGGTACCAAGTCGTCTTCTTGCCGGTTGTGGGATCCTTCTTAACGCCGCGCATATTCAAGTAAACCAACTGACCAGTCCCCACTTTAAGCTTACTCCAGGCGGTCTTAGTGACCTTCTCCCGGGTTCCCTTGATGTGGTTGTAGGCTCGATAGCCCGTGTACTTTTCGCTGAGCCGCGCAGTTTGTGTCCCGCTGGCGCCATAATACTTGGCCGTAGCGTAGGTCACAGTTGGTTCAACGGTAGCGGCACTACTACTGCTGCTAGCCGCGCTAGACGACGAACTGGTCGTCGTGCTGGCCTTCTTATCTAAGCTTTCCAGATCGTACTGCTGAATCAGGGAAATCAACGAGGCCCCGTACTGCGGGGAGGTGGCATAGGTTCCCGTTAGGGCATTCGCCGCAGCCGCATAGGTAGCCGCATTTTCCCGCCAAGTCCCACTGTAATAGGTCGGATTAGCACTCAACCCGTTACGCAAGAGCTTGGCGTTATCGGTCATTGACGCCTTAGCACTGGGATACTTCCGAAAATTAGCCGACGTGGTGTAAAGCTTCCCGTTAGCGTCATATTCGGACGTTTCCATACTGACCGACTGACCGTTATAACTTCCTTTGATTCCAAAGTAGTTGTTCGCTTGCAACGTCAGTTGGCTGGTTCCCCAACCACTTTCGAGCGCCGCTTGCGCCATCATAACGGACGGATAAAGTTTATATTGATTGGCCACCGTTTTCACGGGGCTTTTTAATGTTGAAATAAAGGTTTGCTGGGTCGTCGCCGCATGACTCAACCCAACTGCACTACTGAGGCCCACGCCGACGATTGCGACGGCGAGCAGCCACTGTTTGCTTCCTTTCATGATGTTTCCCCCTTAAAATCGCTTCCAGAACAAGAATACCATAATTCCTGAAACTGGCGACGAAAATTTATCGGAGAAACGACGGAAATTTGCGGTTTATTTTAACTGGCTGGCGGCAGCCTCGTCCAGAATCACGTGAACGTTCGGATGTGTCTGCAAAAAGCTGGCTGGCACGTCTGGGGTAACGGGACCTTGTAACATTGCCGCCACCGCAGCAGCCTTGGCTTCCCCGTAGGCCACAATCAGAATTTCCTTGGCCTGTAAGATAGAACCGATACCCATTGAGTAAGCGTAACGGGGAACCTCATCTTCGTTGTCAAAGAAGCGAGCGTTCGCGTCAATCGTGGATTGCGTTAAGGCAACTTTATGCGTCGTGGAGTGTTCGTCGGTTCCCGGTTCGTTGAACCCAACGTGACCGTTACGCCCTAAACCTAATAATTGTAGATCAATGGGATTAGCCGCAATCAGGTCATCGTAACGTTTAGTTTCGGCTGCCGCATCCGCATTCAACCCATCGGGGACGTAAGAATGGGCAAACGGCTTAGCGTTAAACAAGTATTGTTGCATGAAGTACCGGTAGCTTTGGGGATGATCCGGTCCTAAGCCCACGTATTCGTCCAAGTTCACCGAGGTCAGTTGACTGAAGTCGAGGTCACTAGCGACCAATTGCTGATAGATTGAAATGGGCGTACTCCCGGTAGCTAGGCCCAACACCTTAGCTCCCGCCGTTAAGGCTTGCTGGAAGATCTGGAAACCAGCCTTGCCGCCAGCAGCCTGGTCCTTCACGATTTGAACGTGCATATTCTGTAATTTCATCATCATAATGCATCCAACCTTTCTCTCTTAATGGTATAGCCCAATTATAATCGCTCTAGACCAGTTTTGCAAGTAAACCACTCAATATTCGTATTAGTCACGAAACCATTCAGCCGCTATAAGGCCGTAACACCAGCTAAATCAAAACAAATAAGACGGTGATCCGTGTGAGCGGATCCCGTCTTATTTCCGACGAACGCCTCGTCGGTTAGCATTTAATTCATTTTGCTGTTTCCGGAACTTTTCGAACGTGGCGTCCCGTTGTTTTTGGTTCTTGTGTGAATTTTCGCGTTTCGTATACTTCATGGTCGTCACCCTCTTCTCGCTTGTGTTATGAAAACACTATATAACGAAAAGTTAGGGAACGCAAGATTTTATGCTTAATTGACGGGGTTTCTTACCACCAACAAAGGAACCGTCCTCGAACACGAAGACGGTCCCTAGTTTTTAACGATTTATTGCTCGGTTTCCGTTAGTTACGCTGACGCCGCCATGCCGTTAAACCAAATACTCCCAGTAACAAGCCTAACAAAGATAATCCCGTTGCTGATTGATCGTTGGTTTGGGGTAACGTCGCGTGCTTTCCAGACAGACCTGGTAATACGACCTGTTGCTTGCTCGTTGCGTTATTAGCGGTCATGTTCAAGACGGTCTTACCATGGCCTTGACCGGTGTTCGCCGTCTGAATCACGTTAGCTTGACCAGTTGTATACCGCCCCTGCGCGACCTTAGCAATTTGGTTAGTCGCGTGCTGGCCTGCGACTCGTTTGGACCCACGGGCGCCCGCCGCACCAAGTTTCTTAGACTTTGGCGTGGTCTTAGGGGTCGACTTAGTCTGCTTAGTCCGTTGCCCCGTCTTTGGTGCGGTAACGGCTGGCTCAGTCGGCACCACAGTGGTGGGTTCAACTGGCGTTGTCGGGGTCGTCACCGTGACGTTCGAGGCCGTTGGAACGGTTGGCGTCACTGGCGTCACTGGTGTCACTGGTGTTACCGGTGTTACTGGCGTTACCGGCGTTGTCGTTCCACCCTGATCCCCCGTAGCTGGTTTAGCGGCATCTAGCAAGGCTTGTAAGGCCTTAGCCCGTTCAATCGGTACCTGTGCATCGGCCTGCGTTTGTGCCGCTTGCGCCGTCTTTAAGGCCGTTTGCGCTGCTAAAACCTTTTGGGTTGCCGCGGCTAATTCGGCAGCCGTCGTCGTCGCATTGGCTTTAGCCGCCGCTAATTCGGCTTCGGCGGCCTTCAGTGCCGCTAAAGCATCCTCGTAAGCCTTGGTCGCCGCGGCTAAAGTTTGCGTCTTAGCCGCTAAATCTTGAGCGTCCTGAGCCTGAATTTTTTGATCCGCCGCGAGCTTATCTTGGGCAGTCTTCAAGTCCCGATTAGTCTTGGTTAAAGCCTGTTGCGCTGCCGCAAGGGTCTGCGCGCTAGTCTGATAATCGGCTAACGTCGTCTTCAATTCGGCAAGTTTTGCTGTATCGGCCTTCGTCGTGGCCTGATCTTGGGCTAACTTAGCGGTTAACTGGTCCACCTGATCCGTTGCTGTAGCTAAGGCTTGCGTTGCCGTATCGGCGGCCTGCTGATCGGTGGTAACCTTTGCTTGAGCATCGGTGAGTGCTTGTTGAGCAGTGGCCGCAGCAGCCTGGTCAGTGGCTAAGGCGGTCTTCAAGGCATCAACTTTGGCCTGTTGCGTTGCGATATCATTGATGGCCTTCGTCTGTTGAGCTTGGTCGGTATCGAGTTGAGCTTGTTGGGTCTTCAACTGTGTTGCGAGTTGAGTTGCTTCGGCCGTCACTTGATCGACCTTTTCTTGGGCGCCAGCCAACTTCTGCTCTAACTCGGCCCCGTCATTGATCGTACCTTGGGCCGTGGCTAAGATCCGTTGGGTATTCGCTTCAGCCACACTTAACTTCCGATAATTAGGATCCTGATAATTCTCCGTAACTCCCGGCGTTGGGGTCCCATCTAAAGACATTACATCTTTATTGAACTTAGATGCTGGCAAAATGTACGCGGGTGTATCCGTCACAATTTCAAAGTGGTCCTGCCCCAATTTGTCAAAACTCGTTCCCAAGTAACTTGCCGCCGTTGGCGCGTACTGGCCCGCTAAGGCTAGGGCGTGGCCAAACGAGGAACTTTGATCTTGAAGCATCATATCCCGAATCGTGTTGTAAACAGCTTCCTTTAATTGATCCATGTTGCCGGCGATTTTCCCGGTACTATCCGGTGTAATGGTCAAGTAGCCGTTCCCCAGGCTTTCGTAGTAATTACCGGTTGCATTGAGCCCGTACTTATCCTCACCAGCAACCTTAGTAATCGCCGCAACATCGTGCGCCTTTTCCTTGTTTAGATCCCAATTGTCCTGGCTGTATTGCTTGGCAATATCGTTAGCAAAGTCTACCGCCCCTTGCGTCACGGCCGTTGCTGTATTTCCCAGAGCCGTCCGAATCTGGTTGACCATGTCCGCCGTGAACATCGATAGTTCATTACGTTGTTGGCCGGTTAACTTCGTCAGGTCAGAAAAAGTGAGCTTCTGGTCCACACTATTACCGTGGTAAGTATTTCCGGTAACTGTCTGGGTAAGTGCCGGCGTACCGGCCGTGATGGCTGCGGTGACCGCGGCTTGGTCTGCGGCCAGCTCGGTTGCCGAAACGGTACCCGCTTGATTAGCATTCTTGGCGTTATCTAAAGCGACCTTGTTCATCGCCGTCGCAATGTTGGCCAAGGCTTCCTTATATCCCGTAGGCAAGGTAATCGTGTTCGCCACCGGCGTATTTTTCAAACTATTATACCGGTCAATCTGTGCTTCGTTCACGTCGGCTGCAATTTGCGCAATTTGTTTATCGCTTAAGGCTTGGGTAACTGCCGCCGCCGCGGTCTTAGCTTGTTCCAAAGCCGTTTGCGCGGCAACTAGGTCGGCATTTTTCGTCTTAATCGCGTCTTGGGTGGTGTTAACCGCCGCACTATCCGCGTTCACTGCCTCTCCGGCCGTTTTTTCAGTCGTTTGGGCGTCCTTTAATGCCGCCTGTTGGGTCGTTAAGTTGGTGTTATCCTGAGTGACCTGTCCGTTAGCCTGGTCGACCTTATCTTGAGCCGATTTAACGGAATTCTGATCATCCTTGACCGTTTTGTCCGCAGTTGTTACGGCAGTTTGTGCGGCCGTTTGATTGGCCTTGGCCTGGTCAATCGCTGTTTGGTCGGTCGTTTCAGCTTGCTTATCTTGATCAACCTTAGTGGTGGTTTGGTCAATTTGGTCTTTAGTGGCTTGCACGTTTGCTGGCGTCGCATTCGTTGCCGCATTCGTTGCTTGATTATAAGCATCTTGAGCGGTTTGTTGAGTCTTCGTGGCCGCATCAACGGCAGCTTGATCAGTTGTCACCACACCGTCTTGAGTGACGGCCGTTTTTTCGGCTAGATCCTTAGCCGTTTGTGCCGCTTGTTGGGCTTGACTAGTTTGGGTGACCAGTTTTTGAGCCGCATCCACCTTAGCTTGAGTGGCCGCTTGGATCTGGGCTGCGGTTTGTTGTTGGGTCGTCGCCGTAGCCTGTTGAGTTTGCGCCACCGTTGCCGTTGATTGGGCGGTAGTGGTCGTTTGCCCGGCTTTAGCCGCATTATCCTTTGCCGCAACCACGTTAGGCGCTTTTTCGACCTGTTCAGCTAACGTATCCTGCGTTGCCTTTTCCCCGGTTGGCGTGGTGCTCGTTACGGTTGAAGTGGTATCAGCATGCGCTGCCTGTCCGCTCAATGCTAGCACCCCTGCGACTGTTGCAACCCCTGCTACAATCTGTTTCACTTTTGTCATCTGTTTTTCCTCCCGCATTCTGACACCGAAATTAACCCCACTGATGCTGATAAATGGCAAAGATAACTAACCAAAATAATTAATCTCGGTATGTACTTCATTACAATCATCATTATAGTATTAATTTAGTTACATTTATAGATATTTGTTACATATTTTTTAATATCAATATTTAACGACAATCATCCATTACGCCCTATCCCTAGTATTATCGGGATTTAGTGGGTCATTATATTAATTTTAAATTTATAAACGTTTTTTGGTATAAGGGAATTAAGATTTATAACCAGTACAAAAAGTGCTATATTGACCCATCATTTACCGCTAAGAGTTGGATTAAATTAATTACTGCAGAACTTATCATCAATTCAAACTATAAACAGCTATTCAGAAAAAACAGCCATAGAAAAAGGACCATGCCGCCTCGGCATGGTCCTTCGATACAATGTTTAGTTAGAGTTATTCTACCGTGACACTCTTAGCCAGGTTCCGTGGCTTATCGACATCCAGGCCCTTGTTCAGACTGGTGTAGTAGGCCAACAGTTGGGCTGGCACGACCGTCAACAATGGCATCAACATTTCGTCAACGTCTGGTAAGACCAGCGTATCGCCGTCAATCGCCAAACCTTCACGCACGATCGTCATCGTTTTAGCGCCCCGAGCCATGGTTTCTTGCAAGTTACTGCGCGTTAAGCCCGCCGTCTTCGCTTGCGTAATGAACCCAATCACCGGCGTGTCCTTTTCGATTAAGGCAATCGTTCCGTGCTTTAATTCACCGGAAGCAAATCCTTCAGCTTGCACGTAAGAGATTTCCTTTAACTTCAACGCCGCTTCCAACGAAACCGCGTGGTCGATTCCCCGGCCAATGTAGAAGGCCCGGTTAGACTTCATCAGGTAGTTGTTGGCCAGGTCTTCAATCTTGGCCTTTTCGTCGACGATGGCTTGCATCCCCGTTGCGACCAACCCTAACTGCTGACGAATGTTGAAGTTTTGGGCCACGATTTGCCCGTTCACTTCACCCAGTGCCTTAGCTAAGATGGCTTCCAACGCGATTTGGGCGGTGTAGGCCTTAGTTGACGCCACGGCGATTTCTGGACCGGCGTGCAACAACAAGGTGTAGCTGGCTTCACGGGATAACGTGGAGTTTTGCACGTTGGTGATGGTCAGACTCGGGTAACCCGCATCGTTAACGTTAACCAAGACTTCCCGACTATCGGCCGTTTCACCGGATTGCGTCAGGAAGATAAAGAACGGCTTGTCGGCTAACATCGGTTGTTCGTAAGCAAATTCGGAGGAAACGTGAACTTCCGTTGGGATGTGCGCTAAGCGTTCGAATAATCGCTTACCAACTAACCCAGCATGGTAGCTAGTTCCGGCCCCGATGATGTATAAGCGATCAGCAGCTTGCATGGCCTTAATCAGCTTGTCATCAATTTGGGGTTCGCCGTGTTCGGACAAGTAGGTTTGGGCTAACTTCCGCATCACGTTTGGTTGTTCGTCGACTTCCTTCAACATGTAGAACGGGTAAGTCCCCTTGTCGGTTTCGTCGGCGTTCATGTCCACGTGGTAGGTCTTCCGTTCCACGGGATTACCATCGGCGTCTTGAATCTTCACGTCGTTTGGCGTTACCGTGACCACTTCGCCATCCATGATTTCCAAGAAATCATGAGTTTCCCGTAACATCGCCATGGCATCGGAGCAGACCACGTTAAAGCCGTCCGCCACACCAACCAGCAGTGGGCTCTTGTTCTTAGCAACAAATAACGTGTCGGGTTGTTCGCGGTCCATCAATAAGAAGGCGTACGACCCCTTCAACAGGCTCAAGGCCTTCAAGAAGGCGGACTTCGCGTCCAAGTTGTCTTCTACGGCGAACTTGTCGATCAATTGAACAACTACTTCGGTATCCGTTTGGCTCCGGAAAGGCACGTCACTCAAGTATTGCGCCTTAATTTCCTGGAAGTTGTCAATCACACCGTTGTGGACCAGGTAGAACCGGTCGTCGTTAGAAAAGTGTGGGTGCGCGTTATCCACGCTGACAACCCCATGAGTGGCCCAACGCGTGTGCCCGATCCCGGTTGACCCGTGAACGTCCGGCGTGATTTTTTCCCGTAATTGGGAAATCCGGCCCTTGGTCTTAACCAGATAGTCGTTGCCCTTCTGGTCGTTAACGTAAATTCCGGCTGAATCGTACCCCCGGTATTCCAACTTTTGAAGTCCTTCAACTAGGATTTTAACGGCATTATCGTTGCCCGTGACACCAACAATTCCACACATAAATAATCTTCCTTTTCTTGAGAACGTGCTGAAAATCACGTCTCGATTAATTTTAATGTTGAAAATGAATGAGTTTTCTTGAAAATTGGTATAGACTGAAACATTTTGAAAACTATTCTTGAATGACTATACTTTACTGCCTTCCTGCAGGGTTGTCAATCTAAAAATCTCAAAATGGTCTATCGCTGTTTTAATATTTGATTAAGGTCGTACAGTTCCTTTACGATTTAGTCGCTCATTCGCTGATTTACCGGGGATTTCCCGTTGAACGACCTGTCATCGCTAGGTCAGGTCAGTAAAAAAAGCCGTTGCCAGAAACAACGACTTTTCTATTTACTTTCAATTATTCTTTAACGCCCACTTCGGCCCGGACCACGTCGGCAATCCGTTCCACGTAGGTGGCCACGATTTCCTTAGTTGGAGCTTCAGCCATGACCCGCAGCAGCGGTTCCGTCCCGGAAGGCCGAACCAGCACACGACCGTCGCCGTTCATTTCCTTTTCAACGGTGGCAATCATGGCTTTCACTTGGGGGTTCTCCATCGCGGCTTGCTTATCGGCAACCCGGATGTTCACCAGTTTTTGTGGATAAGTCGTGACGTCGGCAGCTAGTTCGGACAGCTTCTTACCACTGGCTTTCAAGATGTGCAACAGTTGTAAGCTGGTCAACAAGCCATCACCGGTGGTGTTGAAGTCCAAGAAGACGATGTGACCAGACTGTTCGCCTCCCAGGTTGTACCCGGACTTGAGCATTTCTTCGACCACGTACCGGTCACCGACCTTGGTTTTTACGGACTTTAAGCCGTGCGCTTCCATGGCCTTGTACATCCCCAGGTTACTCATGACCGTGGTCACGATGGTGTCCTTCTTCAGCCGACCGTGTTCGGCCATGTACTTCCCACAGATGTACATGATCTTGTCGCCGTCCACGATATCACCGTTTTCGTCGACCGCGATACACCGGTCACCGTCACCGTCAAAGGCCAACCCAATCTGGGCGCCCTTTTCAACGACAAACTTTTGCAGGTTTTCCGGATGGGTCGACCCAACTTGGTCGTTGATGTTGACCCCGTTAGGCTTCGTCGCAATCGTGTCAAAGTCTAAGTCGAAGTCGGCGTATAACCGTGAGACCAGACCACTAGTCGAGCCATTGGCGGCATCAACGGCGATGTGCAACCCGGCTAAATCGTCAGAAATGGTTTGTTCCAAAAATTGGATGTACTTCTGGCTACCTTCGGAGTAATCTTCAACCGTGCCTAACCCATCCGTTGACGGGCGGGGTTGGTCGTCGGTTGGGGAATCCAACAGGGCTTCAATCTCTTCTTCCATGTCGTCGGACAGCTTGTAGCCGTCGTTCCCAAAGTACTTGATCCCGTTGTATTCGGCGGGGTTATGCGAGGCCGTGATCATGACCCCGGCAGCGGCCCCCTGCGTCCGAACCAAGTAGGCCACGGCCGGCGTGGTGATGACGCCTAAACGTAAGACTTCGATGCCGACGGACAGCAGCCCAGCGACCAAGGCGTTCTCCAGCAATTGACCGGAAATTCGTGTATCCCGGGCCACGAGCACTTGGGGATGCTTGTTTTCGCTATCGGCGTGTTGGGTCAACACGTACCCACCATAACGCCCCACTTTAAACGCTAACTCTGGCGTTAACTCTTGATTCGCAACGCCTCGTACACCATCAGTTCCAAAGTATTTCATGACAGAATTCCTCATTTCTCAAATTTTTAAATGACAGATTAATTAGCAGTGGCTTTAACCGTGACCCGAATGGTTGCCGGATCAAAGGCGGTGACTTGATTGTCGTTGGTGTCTAACGTCACGGTCTTAGTCGCCGTATTCTTGACGTCACTCACGTCGACATCCACCTGCGCCGTGCTCAGCGCTTTTAATTGCGCCGCACTTCCGAAGGCCTTCACCTTAGTCGTCGAACTGCTTAGTTTATACGTCGTCCCGGACGAGCCGTTCTTGGCGTTCAGCTTGACGTTGACCGTCTTACTGGCCCCCTTAGTGATGGGCAGGTTGACCGTGGTGGTCGACGGCGTCAAGATCACGTTAACCGTCTTCCCCTGCTTATCCAGGGCTTCAATCACGGCCTGACTATTCACGGTCTTCTTGGTATTTTGCGGGACGGAAAGTTGGGCAATCACCTGACTAACCCGTGAGATTTCGTTAGCCGCCCCGGTCGCCTTCACGTTGGTCACGTCGGTCGTGGGTTTCCCCGCGGTGTAGCCCGACGCAATATTTTGCTGGTTATAGCGCACCTTCACGGGGAAAGAGACCGTGCGCCGGGGCTCAATATCCACGGTGATTTTCGCCGGGGATATTGACGACTCAATTTCGTGGTTGAGCCCCTCTTGGTGTAACGACACCTTGTGCTTCCCCGTTCCCAGATCACTTAACGAGGCGTAAACCTTGAAATTCTGGGTGTTGGCCGTGGTGGTTACCAGCGCCAACGGCCCACGCAAGGTCACCTTAACCTTTTCGGGGTAGCCCGTCACAAAGTATTTATTACTATTCACGTTTAATTGAAGGGGCACCGAAACCGTCATGGTCTTGGTGGCCGTCAACGACGTCTTGCCGGAATTGGTCGTCTGTTGATTACTCGAGGACTGGGTATTGTTCACGTAAAAGAACAGCAAAATCGCTAGGATCAACGCCAAAATCCGGTAGATCCACGCCGTGTAGTGTTGATTTTTCATTAGCGGCGCCCCCTATGCAGACGTTTGTCGACCCAATCCAACGCCGTTTCTAAAATATTGTGGTTCGCAGCAGCTTCTTCGTTGACCAATTCGTGCTTCAAGAACTTCAGATAGTCCTCCTGGGTCAGCCCGCGCAACAGTTCGTTGTTCTTGGTAATGGAAACTTCCCCGGTCTCTTCCGAAATCACGATGGTTAACGCATCGGTGACCTCAGAAATCCCAACGGCCGCCCGGTGCCGGGTCCCCAGTTCCTTAGGAATCAGGTTACTTTCCGACAACGGTAGGTAGGCCGCCGCCACCGCAATCCGATTATTACGAATGATCACGGCCCCATCGTGCAAGGGGGTGTTCGGGATAAAGATGTTGATTAACAATTCACCGGTCAACTCGGCATCCAGTTTGATACCCGTTTCGATATAGTCTTCCAGCCCCGTGTCCTGTTGAATCGTCATTAACGCCCCGATTCGACGCTTGGACATGTACTGAATGGCTTTATCCAAACCCGCAATCATCCGGTTAGCCGCTTCGTTTTCGTTCCGCATGCGTACAAATAACGAACCACGTCCCAGATGTTCCAACCCCCGGCGAATTTCGGGCTGGAAGATGATGATGACCGCAATCACTCCCCAGTTGATCACCTGATCCATTAACCACGAAACCGTGTTGAGGCCAAAGTAACTACTAATTACCTTGACCACCAGAATCAAGATGACGCCCCGGAAAAGTTGAATGGCCTTCGTTCCCCGTAACATGACGATCAGTTCGTAGATCACGAACCAGACCACCAGGATATCCAAAACGTTGACCAAATTACCTAACGTTAGGAGATTTCCCCAGTTCAGGTTCATTTGACTTTCCCTCCAAATTGAATTCAGATTTTATTATATCACGCCCCTTGACCTTCCGCCGCAATTCCCCTCAATGTCCCCCAAAACTCGGTCAAATTTTAGAAATTCCAAGTGATTTCGCTTTCAAAAGTGCTTGTTCGGCCAATAAGTTTACAAAATTTATTAAGGTCGACCGCAGTCTGTCAGTCCGCTCATAATTTTTGGTAAGATAGAAAGCATATTGTACTTCGACCGGCATAATTCGCTGTAAAATAGAGGTAAAGAATGAAAGGGTTGGGTGATGGCTTATGAATCGGCGTGCCAAGTGGGAAATTCGCGGCTTCTTTATTTTATGGCTGCTATTTCTTTTTTTCCGCGCTCACGACCCCTTCTCGTTTCTGGTGCTAAACACCTTTTTGGGGTACATCCCCATCGAGATCAGTTTTCATCTCGGGCGAAAGCGCTCGGCGTGGCTATTCTGGCCGATGGTAATTGTCTGGCTACTCTTCTATCCCAACGCGCCCTACCTACTGACCGACCTCTTTCACCTGTCACTGCTTCAGCCTTACGCGGTCAGTGGTCTATTGCGGGTGACGCCCCACATCTGGATCTACTTCACTTACCTGATCACCAGCGCCCTATTCTGTGCATTTCTGGGGTTCTGGAGCCTCAACTTCGTCAGTCAAAGTATCTCGGAACGACTGGCTCGAGGCAATAACATCGTCCGATTAATTGTCGTTTTAACGTTGACCTTCCTATCGTCGGTCGGGGTTTACATCGGGCGCTTCCTCCGGATCCATACCATCTATTTATTCTTAAATCCGGAGCAATTCATCAGGCCCTTAATGAACATGTGGACTAATGATTTATGGATATTTGTGATTTTGATGACGTTTATCCAGCTCTTCTGTTACTGGATTTTGCATCTGATTATGACGGCTCAAAAACCTAGTTATTAACCAATAAATACCAAGCGGCCGTCAGTGGAAAACTCCACTGGCGGCCGCTTTTGTGCTGCTATTTTTTATGCCCACACGTGTGGGGAATACCAGGATCTCGATGCGCAGACCGTGGAAAGGGAGGAATCACCCCCACACGTGTGGGGAATACTTTTAAAAAAAGAAGAATCCCGTTAAATCAACGGAATCACCCCCACACGTGTGGGGAATACCTTATCAGTAATTGTAATGATTGTGTCCCCTTGGAATCACCCCCACACGTGTGGGGAATACCTGTCTCCACCGTTCTCAATCTTGATGTTGTTAGAATCACCCCCACACGTGTGGGGAATACTGTTCAATTTAACGCCGGGGTGATTGACGGAGAGAATCACCCCCACACGTGTGGGGAATACTGTTGACAGTAGAACGATCCATCTATGATTTTAGAATCACCCCCACACGTGTGGGGAATACCCCGTAACAAACCCCTTAAAATCACCGTTGCCAGAATCACCCCCACACGTGTGGGGAATACTGTCACCAGTTCATCCCCATCAAGGCGAGCTAGGAATCACCCCCACACGTGTGGGGAATACCGGGTTGAAATCCAGGTCGTTAGTCTCATCAAGGAATCACCCCCACACGTGTGGGGAATACTCCGGGTCAACGTCGATGACGTCGTGCCCCGTAGAATCACCCCCACACGTGTGGGGAATACGAATTCAAGCGTGAGCTGAGCTACAAGGGTAAGGAATCACCCCCACACGTGTGGGGAATACTTAAGGCAGCGGCCTTGTCCGCTTCGCTCATGAGAATCACCCCCACACGTGTGGGGAATACTGGTTACACCACTTGGCAAGTTAACCGCTGTAAGAATCACCCCCACACGTGTGGGGAATACGATAACTCCTTTAACGCCCAGTACAACACCGAGGAATCACCCCCACACGTGTGGGGAATACCCGTGGTAATTTTACCGTGCTTGTCCTCCGTGAGAATCACCCCCACACGTGTGGGGAATACCCCGGTCAGTTAGCTGCTGGCTGGGTCTAGGCGGAATCACCCCCACACGTGTGGGGAATACTTTTCTGGCAACCGCAGCCGATTAATGTATCCAGAATCACCCCCACACGTGTGGGGAATACGCCTATAGAATGTGGGTTTTAAATTTCCTTCAGGAATCACCCCCACACGTGTGGGGAATACTACCAATTAATAGTTAACTTCCCACTATCGATAGAATCACCCCCACACGTGTGGGGAATACTCGCAATGCTTACCTTGATACCCTTTGATGACGGAATCACCCCCACACGTGTGGGGAATACTTACCCGTCGTCGAAAGGCTGGTCGTCACGTAAGAATCACCCCCACACGTGTGGGGAATACGTACCCAGAATTTGAATCCTTACCAATTTAAAGGAATCACCCCCACACGTGTGGGGAATACTGATATGAGTGAATGACGAAATCGAGCAAGGCAGAATCACCCCCACACGTGTGGGGAATACACTAAACAAATCCCGGTCTAGCAGCATTTAGAATTTCATAAATTTCGTTTTTACATGAACTTGACTTAAGTCAGAGGCACTAGTATTCCTTAGTCCCCGTCATCTTCACTGCTCAACGACATGACCAACACGTTTTCCGCGTAGTTCACGTATTGCCGCAGGCGCGATGCCATGGCCCAGGAAATGTTACCCGCTTCTAACAAGTTTTGAATCCCGGCCCGTTCGGCACTTAATGCCCGAACCCGTAACTTGTTAAATTGGTGTTGGTACTCTTCTTCGTGTGACGGTGCCGCGGCCGCCTTGGCGCGCTCAATCCGGTTGCGGTAATGCACAATCAGGTGGTAAATCGCCTGGTTATCGAACTGCGTTTCGTCCACGTCCGTTCGTGACAGATACTGCGACAACGTCTTGATGGCCGCCTTAGCCGTCTGACGCTCAATCAGATTGCTTTCGGCATGAAGCCGGTCCGTATCTTCGGAGTGCAGCCAGTACGCGGCGTTTCGCCATAAGTGCTTAAAGAACAACAACCAGTAATGTAAAACGCTCGGCATGGAACGCCCACTGGCCTGTGTGACCCGGCTTTCCAGCCGTTCGATCCGCCGCAAGGCCCCCACGTAACTAGTCTGGGTAATCTTCGCGCCCTGGCGTAACTCCTTAAGCTCCGCTCGTTCACCCGCTAAGGCAACTTCCCGTAGCTTCAATTCGTCATTCAAGACCTTTTGCATGGTATCGTCCGCCCGGTAACTCATTTCTAAACGCCGGATCACGAACTGATAATCCAGAATCAAATCATAAGCGGCTCGCTGGTTATTCGGTCGCCGTAACTCCTCAATCTTGGAGATGGCTAGCCGCATGATGTAGGCCCGGGCCTCGTCCTCACTAATCTGACGGACGGGCTCTTCGGGATACTCCTCCGCATCATCGTCGTCATCCAGGTCCAAATCGTTCGCGATATCATCGCTGACACTCGCCCGGGTCTTTAACGGCTGACCATCCGTCGAAATCAACGGTAACATGATGGTCGCCGCGACCAGACTAATGATGATCACGCCGGACGCCACGAACAGCATTAGCGCCCGGGTGGGGAACCCGGCCCCACTGGCTACCGTCAACGGCACGGAGAGCACCCCGGCCATGGTGACGGCCCCCCGAACCCCGGAAAGGCCCGATAAGACGGCCATCCGGAAGCTGGGGTGTTCGGTCGTCGTCTTGCGAATTCGCTGGAACAGGATGTACCCGTAAGTCCAGACGGTTCGCAAAACCACAATGATGACCCAGGTCCCCAACGCAAACAGCATGGCTTCGCCGGTATTAAACTGACCACCCTTGATGACCTGCGAGGTCGCCACGGGGAGTTCGATTCCTAAAATCACGAACACGATCCCGTTTAACGAATAGATAATGATGTCCCACACTTTTTCGGTCACTAGCTTGAGTTCTGGCGAATCCTCCACAATCTGACTCTCACGCGCGTGGTATAAGACGCCCGCCGTTACTACGGCAATGACGCCGGACGCGTGGGCCAGCTCTTCGGTCACCAGGTAGACCACGAACGGCGTGGCAATCTGCAACACCGTGTTAAAGACCACGTCGTCGATCCCTTGCCGCCGTAAGACGTCCATCAAGAGCTGCACGCCGGTCATGATGATTAGACCGGCCAGAAAACCGACAATACTGATGTAGATGAAATCACTGGTCGCTGTTTTCAGGGAAAAGGCCCCGGTCACGGTCGCCGCAATGGCGTATTTGAAGGCAATCAGCCCACTGGCATCGTTGATCAGACTTTCACCGCTGACCAGGTGCATCAGATTCTCGGGCAGCTTGACCTGCTTGGAGATCGACTGCACGGCCACCGGGTCGGTCGGTGATAGGATGGCGGCCAAGGCAAAGGCCACGGTCAACGGCATCTTGGGAATTAGCCAGTAAATCAGAAAACCACCCAGAATCGTGGTCAGAAAAACGAGCCAAATGGCGTTGGCAAAAATCGGTCCCCGCAACCGCCAAAGTTCGCGCCGCGGGAAACGCCGCCCATCGTTATACAGTAAGGGCGCAATGAACAGGAGTAAAAACCAATCCGTCTCCAGTTCAATCTGGAACTTCCAAATTAGGGCAACAACTAACCCCAACGCGATTTGAATTAAACTGACGGGGATAAAGGTTAGGTAATGACTAATAATATTTGAGAGTAACACTAACACAATAAGCAGAATTACTGCTTCAAGTATTGGCAAAGAGGGTCCCCCTTTCTAGGCGTGTGGTTCTTCGCCGATAATTCGAACTTCGGTCTCCAGGTGGACTTGGTCGCGTTCCCAGATGACCGTTTGAATATGGTGGATTAATTCCAGGTAGTCGGTCGCCGTCGCGTGATCGATATTGACGATAAATCCCGCGTGCTTGGTCGACACCTGTGCGCCGCCCCACTTGAGGCCTTGCAGGCCCGCCTCTTGGATCAGTTGGCCCGTATAATGACCTGCTGGTCGCTTAAAGACACTCCCACAGGATGGCAGGTCTAACGGTTGCTTGGCGGCCCGCTTAGCGTTCAAGTCATCCATTTGGGCCTGAATCGCGGTTCCGTCCCCCGGTTCAAGGGTAAAGGTCGCCGTTAATACAATGTCGTGGTAGTCCTGAATCGAACTATGCCGGTACCCAAAGTCGAGTTCTTTTTGCGTCAGCGTGCGAATCTCACCCGCCTGCGTCAAAATTTCCGCCGCCGTGGCGACCGCCGCAATTTCACCGCCATATGCCCCGGCGTTCATGAAGATGGCCCCGCCGACACTGCCGGGGATCCCCGCCGCAAACTCTAAGCCACTCAGACTGTGGGCTTGGGCGACCTGGGTGGTCTTGATCAACGCGGCGCCGGCAGCGGCCGTCACCGTGTGGGCGGCTTCATCGACCGTGATCTGAGCCATCTTAGTCAGAATCATGACCAGGCCCCGAATCCCCCCGTCGCGCACGATTAAATTACTGGCGTTCCCGACGACCGTAATGGGCAACCCCAACTGGTTCGCGTAAGCCAGTAACGACTTGGTCTCCTGAACGTTGGTTGGGAACGCCAAAAAATCGGCAGGCCCCCCCGTCTTGGTGTGCGTGTAGTGGGCGAGTGGTTCGTGACGTAAAATTTCTACGGCTGGAAAGGCCGTTGCAATATCTTCCATGATTAACGATTTCCCTTCATCTTGAAAAATTTCAGACCACCTTACCAGTCTTTTCGGTAGGGTGGCAACCGCGCTTAAACGTCATCACCACCTGATGATGGGCTCAGCAACCGGTAGTACGGGTTTCACTGATCGTCGTGAGGTGGACGAACTCCCCAGAAAAACCCATTAAAGCATAGGAATAGTTTAGCATGAATTTTCACAAAACAACACGCGAAACGCCTGAAAACGGGCGAAAACTCATTTTCTGGTATACTAGACATATTCGTTGGAGGTGTTTTTCGTGAAATTTATTTCGTGGAACGTCAATGGTCTGCGGGCCATTGTGAAAAAGGACTTTATGACAACGTTTCAAGACCTCGATGCCGACTTTTTCGGCATTCAAGAAACCAAACTACAAGCCGGGCAGATTGATCTCGACATCCCCGGGTACTACCAATATTGGAACTATGCCGAACGCAAGGGTTACTCCGGCACGGCCCTGTTTACCAAGCACAAACCCTTAGCCGTGCATTACGGGATCGATGCGCCGGACTTCGACCACGAAGGCCGGGCCATCACCCTGGAATACCCGGACTTTTACGTAATGACCTGTTACGTGCCGAACTCCGGGACCAAGCTGAAGCGCCTGGACTTTCGCATGGGTTGGGAGGATGCCTTTCTGACCTACATCAACCAACTCAACGCCAAAAAACCGGTCATCTATTGCGGCGACCTCAACGTGGCCCACGAAGAGATCGACCTGAAGAACCCCAAGAGTAACCACCACAACGCCGGCTTCTCCGATGAGGAACGGGGCAAGTTCTCCACCCTGTTAGCCGCCGGTTATCTAGACACGTTTAGGTACTTCTACCCGGACGCGACCGGTCGGTATTCCTGGTGGAGCTACCGGTTCCACGCCCGCGACAACAACGCCGGCTGGCGAATCGACTACTTTGTGACCAGCCAACGCTTGCAAAATCAACTCCAAGACGCTAAAATCTTAGACCAGGTCATGGGCTCCGACCATTGTCCGGTCGAGCTCGACGTGACCGACTTAACCGTTTAATTTTGAAAGGAAGATGCCGTCGTGAACTTTGTCGCTATGGACTTTGAAACGGCTAACGGCAAGCGGTATAGCGCCTGTTCGTTAGCGTTAACCATCGTCCGCAATAGCCAAGTCGTCGATGAATTTTACTCACTGATCAAACCCGATACCGACTTCTTTTGGCGCAACGTCCAGATTCATGGGATTCACGAAGCCGACGTGGCCAACGCCCCCACCTTTCCCGAAGTCTGGGAACACGTGGCGCCGTTCTTCCAACGTGATCGGCTCGTAATCGCCCACAACGCCCCGTTTGATAACGGGGTGCTGCGTAGCAGTCTGGAACATTACCGCCTACCCGCGGCGCGATACCTGACCTTAGATACCGTCAAAACCAGCCGGAAGTTCTTTCCGGAATTTCCCAACCACAAGTTAGATACGGTTTGCGAGCAGCTCAACATCGACTTGCACCATCACCACAACGCGTTGGACGACAGTTTGGCGTGCGCCAACATTCTGTTGTACGAAGCCAACCATTTCGGCACCCAGCCGCTTAAATCATTCATCAAAGTGACTGCTTAGACGTTAAAGGGATCCTCATACCCGTCACGGGTACGAAGATCCCTTTTTAAGTTATTCATCCTCGGCGAGACCTTGGTCGTTTAACGGGTAGACCATTTCCACGGCCGTCACCCGGTTGCCCGCATCGTCCGTGACCGTTTCCGGTGGCGTCTTGGTCCGAGTAAAGCCCAACTTGGTGTAGAGCTTCACGGCCGCCACGTTGCGGGTCTGCACGATAAGGCCCACCGCAGCTAGCGAACTGGCCGTCTCGGCCCAGTACAACGCCTCGTCGACCAACGCGGTCCCAATACCCTGGTGCCAATAGGCCCGTTCCACGGCCACGCCCAACTCGCCCACGTTGCCTTCGTGAGTCGGCGAGACCGATAGGACCCCGATCAACTGATCTTTGAGGCTGGCGACCAAGAGAAGGTGGGCTGGACTGCGCTTGATCTGTTCGATCTGGTCCCCCTCTTGGTCAACACTAATGGGGTCGTCGGCGTTAGCTAACGTAAACGTATCGCTTTCCTGCTGCAAACGTGCCAATAAGGTCAACAGTTGCGCCGCGTCCCCGGCTTCCGGTAAGCGGATTGCGACGTCCTCACTCATGGCGGGTCGCCTCTAATTGATCGACTAATTGGACAAAATGGTCGCCGTGAGGTTCGAAGGTCAACGTTCGTTGGGTTTCCCCCGCATCGTCATCGCGTTTAAACACGATGCGCAGGTAGTGTTCCGGTAGTTCATCGGCAATGAATTGCGACCACTCGATCACGTTCACCCCGTCACCATTAAAGTACTCTTCTAAGCCCAGTTCGTCCCCACTGCCGTCTTCCAACCGGTAAACGTCCATGTGGTACAGGGGCAACCGCCCGCCCTGATACTCGCGGATAATGGTAAACGTGGGACTCTTCACGTTACGTTTGATGCCTAACCCGGCGGCTAAGCCCTTGGTAAACGTGGTCTTGCCGGCACCTAAATCGCCGTCGAGCAAAATCACGTCTTGGGCCTTCAATCCGGGGGCCAACTGTTTCCCGAGGGCCATCGTCATTTCCGGACTTGTGACTGTCAATTCTAACATTGCATTTACTCCTTTATACCAACAATCGTTTAATTGTAGCTGTGACTGATGATTAACGTAGTTCTATGCCTAGTATTAATTCATTTACAAAATCAGCGGGCAACCAGCTTCAACCTAACTAAGATCTATCTTTAAAACTCAAGTACTGATTTAAATCGTCGAATTCATTACAAATAATACCCGGATTGCCATTAAAGCGCAATCCGGGTATCCGGTAACTTCGTGAATCGTTAATTACTAGTTTAATGCCTGAGCGGCCGTAATGATGGCCACCTTGTAGACGTCTTCTTCGTTGCAGCCACGAGATAAGTCGGAAACCGGCTTGTTCAACCCTTGCAGAATTGGGCCAATGGCTTCAAACCCACCAAACCGTTGGGCAATCTTGTAACCGATGTTCCCGGATTGGAGTTCGGGGAAGACAAAGACGTTAGCGTGACCCGCCACGTCCGACCCCGGTGCCTTTTGGGCGGCAACCGTTGGTACGAAGGCCGCGTCAAATTGAAGTTCTCCGTCGACGGCCAAATCTGGGGCCGTTTCGTGAGCAATCTTCGTGGCTTCTTGGACTTTGGTGACCATGTCGCCCTTAGCCGAGCCCTTAGTGGAGAAGCTTAACAGCGCCACCTTAGGGTCGATGTCGAAGACCTTAGCGGTGTGGGCACTTTCCACGGCCACTTCGGCCATCCCCGCTGCATCCAATTCAATATTGATTGCACAGTCCGCAAAGACGTAACGTTGGTCGCCCTTTTGCATGATGAAGGCCCCGCTAATGCGCCGAACGCCTTCCTTGGTTTTGATAATCTGCAAAGCTGGTCGAACGGTGTCGCCGGTGGCGTGAATCGCCCCGGAAACCATCCCGTCGGCTTGGTCCATGTAAACCATCATGGTCCCGATGTAGTTCGGATCCTTCAACATCTCAGCCGCCTGTTCCGGCGTGTTCTTACCGTGCCGGCGTTCAACCAAAGCGTCTAACATGGCCTTGTGTTGGTCAGCAGGAATGTTTTCAGGATCCAGTAACGTCAACTGGCTTAGGTCAATGTTGTTTTCCTTGGCCGTTGCATCGATTTCGGCTTGTTTGCCTAAAACGATGGCTTTGATCAACCCGTCGTGGGCTAACCGACTAGCGGCGCCTAAGACCCGCTTATCGGCCCCTTCTGGGAAGACGATGGTTTTATTTTGTCCGTTAATTTTTTGCTTAAGACTATCAAAAAGTTCCATAGGTGAAGACCTCCATAAAATGTCCTACGAATCAATTCTCTTTATGCTTACGCGTGGTTAGGTTGTGAAGCGTCGTCAGCACTGGCCGTTGCCGGTAGTTGCCAATCGATGGGCGTTTCACCTAATGATGTTAGTGCGATGTTGGTTTTTGAAAAGGGACGGGACCCGAAGAATCCGCGGTTAGCCGATAACGGACTCGGATGCGCCGACTTCAAGACGATGTTCGTCTTAGTGTCGATCAGCGCAATCTTGTCTTGAGCAGCGCGGCCCCACAGGATAAAGACCACCGGTTCGGCGCGTTCGGAAAGTTTCCGAATAGCCGCATCGGTCAGCCGTTCCCACCCGTGTCCCTTATGGGAAAAGGCGGCCCCGTCACGCACGGTCAGTACCGAGTTCAGGAGTAACACACCCTGATCGGCCCACTTTTTCAAGTAACCGTGGTTGACTGGGGTACAGCCAACGTCCGTCTGGAGTTCCTTATAAATATTCAGTAACGACGGTGGAATCTTGGTCCCCGGCATCACGGAAAAACTACACCCGTGGGCTTGGCCCGGATTGTGATACGGATCCTGACCCAAGATGACGACCTTGACCTTGCTAAACGGCGTCCAATCGAACGCCGTAAAAATGTGATACATGTCCGGATCAATCCGGTAGTGCTGGTACTCTTCAACCAGAAACTTGCGCAGTTCCTGATAATAATCCTGCTCAAACTCCGGTTCCAGTACCGGCCACCAATCATTATGAATAAACGGTTTCATTCCCAACACCTCAGCTTTTATTCTATCATATTGCCTAGCGAAATGATATTCCCGAACGCCAAGTCTAAAACATGTTAAAATAAAGAAAACATCCGTGACGTTTCACGCCATAAATTCGTTGTTGGAGGTGCCCCATGCGTCAACTGTATCTCAACCAAGCCGCCCTATCGGCCCGTGCGACCACGGTCATTCGCGATGCTGATAATCAATCACGCTACCTCCTGGTCGGTAAATGGGGGCTGCGGGCCGACGTTCTAACCGTCTACTTAATCGACGGGTCACTCGAAGCCGAAGTTAAACAAGAATCGTTGGGGCTGTTGCCCCGCTTTCGGTTGCTGTACCACCGCCAACCCGTAGGTCACGTTAGTAAAACCTTCGGCGTGATCCGAGAAGTGCTCTTCGTTCGCGGTCTCAACTGGGTCATCATGGGCAACCTGAACAGTGGGCGGTTCCGCATCTTTCACGGTCGGGAACTGATTGCCAACATCGCTCCGGTATCAGCGGACGGTCAAACCATCGCATTAGAGGTCGATCAACCCGATCACGAGGCCCTGGTGGTCTGTTTAGCCGCTATCTTGGACCGTTGGGCCAAGCACCAACAACGGGGCTTAAATCCCTTGAAAAATCGCGGGTGGGCCCCCGGCTTATCGTCGGAAGTCACGCCCTTCATCACGCAAGAAAAAAACCTCGATCGTCGTTACTGACGGTCGGGGCTTTTTAATGGTTAATAGTGTTTCATGACCCGGGCAATCTGCCGGTCCTGTTCACGCCGCTTCAGGGATTCACGCTTGTCGTACTCGCGTTTCCCGTGGGCGACCCCAATTAAGACCTTCGCAAATCCGTGCTTGAGATAGACCTTGAGTGGAATCAGGGTGACCCCTTTATCCTGCGTGGCTAAGCCCAAGCGCTTGATTTCCTTCTTGTGTAACAGCAGTTTACGATTCCGCAACGGATCATGGTTAAACTGGTTTCCCTGAGCGTACTCGCTAATGTGAACGTTCATTAACCAGGCTTCCCCGCTACGAATCTGGGCGAATCCATCCTGTAAGGTGATCCGTCGTTCCCGCATCGATTTGATTTCAGTCCCCGTCAACACCAAGCCCGCTTCAATCGTTTCGGTCACGGTATAATCATGCCGGGCCTTACGGTTTTGAGCGAGTTGGTTATCCGGGGTCTTTTTCGGTTTCCGTTTAGCCAAAGGTGTTCGCCTCGCTTAGTGCCGGTTCCCGTTTTGTGAGTTCCGGTTTTGGCCACCACTATGGTTCGTGTTGCGATGGTTATTGCCGGCGTTCCCACGGTGGTCCGAGGACCGGTGAGTATTGTTCGTGTTGTTCCGGTGACCAGCGCCACCGTTCCCCCCATTACGGTGGTTCCGGTTGCCGCCATTACTTCCGTTATGACCGCCGTTACCGTGTTGGTTGTTCCGGTTGTTCCCAAAACGACCGCCGCCACGAGAGCGGTGTTCCCGGTGTGGCAAGAGGTCACTGACCGGGGCGTCTTCAGGATTCAACAGTTCAAAGTCAATTTCACTTTGTTCTTTGTCCACGTGAATAACCTTGACCCGGATGGCTTGACCAATTCGGTAAGTCCGTCGCGTATTGCGACCAACTAGGGCCAGGTACTTTTCCACGTATTCGTAGTAGTCGTCTTGCATCCGGCTGATGTGAATCAACCCTTCGATGGTGTTCGGTAATTCCACGAACATCCCGAACTTCATCACGGAACTAACGACGGCGTCAAATTCTTCGCCGACGTGGTCCGCCATGTATTCGGCCATCTTCATGTCGTTCGTATCCCGTTCAGCATCGATTGCCCGCCGTTCCATTTCGGACGTGTGGACCCCGATTTCTTCCAGAACCGGTGCAAAGACTTGCTTCGACGCATCGTTGATCCCGTGGTCTTCGTAGTAGTGAATCATCCGGTGCACCATGGTATCTGGGTACCGCCGAATTGGTGAGGTAAAGTGGGTGTAGAATTCTGCCCCCAACCCGAAGTGTCCCAGGGATTGGTCACTGTACCGCGCTTGCTTTAGGCTCCGTAACATCATGACCGAGACCATGGCTTCTTCCGGCTTCCCCGCAACCTGCTTTAAAATGCCTTGCATCATCTTAGGCCGCAAGTGGTTCGGGTCACCCTTAACGTTGATTCCAAAGGCCGTCAAGAATTCGAAGAAACTCCGAACCCGGTCGCCATCTGGCGTTTCGTGGACCCGGTATAGGAATGGAACCTTGGCTCTGAAGTAATGTTCCGCCACGGTTTCGTTAGCGGCCAGCATGAAGGATTCAATCATCCGTTCAGCCAAGCCCCGCGTCCGTAACTTCACATCAATCGCGTGGCCCTTGTCGTCCACGATGATTTCAGCTTCGCGGTCATCAAAGTCAATGGCCCCCCGGTTCTTCCGGTGCTTCAGCAAAATCCGGTGTAAGTCCCCCATGTCTTCAAACATTGGGACTAATTCCTTGTAACGATCCATGGTCACCGCATCGTGGGCTTCCAGGATTTGGTTAACGGCCGTGTAAGTCATCCGCGCCTTCGAACGCATCACGGACGGGTGAATCCGGTGCTTAACCACGTTACCTTCCTGATCGATTTCCATGTCACAGCTCATGCATAACCGCAATTCGCCCTCGTTCAACGAGCAAATTCCGTTGGACAACCGCCGAGGCAACATTGGAATCACCCGGTCGGTCAGGTAAACGGACGTGCCCCGCTTGTAGGCTTCCTTGTCGATCAAAGAACCTGGCGTCACGTAATGGGAAACGTCGGCAATGTGCACGCCTAAATGATAGTTACCGTTCGGCAACTTCCAGGCGGTCACGGCATCATCCAAGTCTTTGGAAGACTCGCCATCGATGGTGACCAGATTCTGGTTAGTGACGTCTTCACGCCCCTGCATTTCTTCCGGCAAAACGTGATCGGGAATCTCATCGGCCGCTTGCATCACGTCTTCTGGAAATTCGGCCGGAATGTTGTGTTGGTAGACGATCTGTAAGATGTCGATGCCGGGATCGTCCACACTCCCGATGACCTGCTTAGCAATCCCCACCATGGCATCGGGATGTGCATCGTTCGGGTATTCCGTAATTTCGGCCGTCACGACTTCACCGGGTGTCGGCTTCAAGCCCACAGCGGTAATGTAGAACTTGTACTTGAGCAACTTCTTGTCCGTCAAGCGAACTTGGCCCACGTAACCGGCATCGTCATCGGTCTGCATAAATTCACCGACAACTTGTTCGTAATGCCGTTCGACAATTTCGGTAACCTTACCTTCGGGGCCCTTGCCCGTTCGGGGATCGCCGGCCCGGACAATTTCAATCTTGACCGTGTCGCCGTTTAAGGCCCGCATGGTGTTGTCCGGTGCGATGTAGGCATCCGGTTCGACCTTGTTTTCGTCGTACGCCACGAACCCGAAGCCCTTGTCGTTACCGTGGAAAATCCCGGTTAAGACCTTTTGGCTTGGGTCCAGTTGAAAATGCCCGCGGTCGGTGACTTGTACTAAGCCATCCCGTTCGAGCTGCGCGAGTTCCTGGACGATCAGCTTAAACGCCGCTGATCCGTGATAATGGAGGGCATCCGAAATGTCCTCAACGGTATAGGTTTGATCCGCGTGTGCGCGGAAAAACGCTGTTAAATCTGCTTTTAAATTATCTTGCACTATAAATTCCTCATTGTTTTTCAAAGATTGGGTGTAAAAACGCTAAAATATCCGCCTCAAGCGCGTGGTGGGCCGAGTTAACGGTCAAAACGTGCCCCGCGCCGGCGTAGTTGTGATAATCAATTTGATCGGCGGGATAAGCCGCCGCCAACCATTGGCCCGAGCGCGGGTCGATCATTTGATCGGCATCGCCCTGCGCAATAAACACTGGTTGGTGAATGTCCCGTAAATGGGTGGCCGTGGTATCCGCAAAAGCCTGAATCGCCGTTAACTGGGCGGTTAGGTGCGCTTGTAGCCACGCTACCTTGTGGTCCTGTTCCGCCCCAACGATGTGCTCGGCGCGGTAAGTGGCCCGGGCCATCTCAATGAACGCGGTGGGAACGCGCGTCTGGCCCCGAAAGATCACGGGGGACGCAATCGTTCCGCCCCCCACTAGTTGGGGGTCTTCCAGTAACGCCCGGGTGGCAAACAGGCCGCCCAGGGATAAGCCAAAGATGGCAATTTGTTGATACCCACGTTCTCGTAAAAAAGCAATCGCGTCACGGGTGTCTTGCCACCACTGCTGCGGTGAACCATCCCGTAAAATATCGGCGGGATCCCCGGTCGCGTGCCCCGTGAAAATTGGTGCGAGAACCGTATACTGCTTGCTTTGCAACTTTCGTGCTAGCAAGCGCATGTCGTTAGAGCTACCCGAATAAGCGTGCAATAAAATTACTGCGTGAGGGCCCTGCTCAAAGAAGAGCGGGACTGGTTTTCGAATCATGTCAAACCACCGCTTTCCGCTATCGAAGATAGTCTGTACTGCGATTCTGTCAGGGTCGTTTTCAGGCCACGACAGTTTTAACTAAAAAGCCCCCTGCTAATAAAACGGACAGGAGGCTGCATCTCTAATGTGAAGATAGATATACTAAAGCCATTGCCAGCGCAAAGAAGATGATCCCTAAGACGACGGTCACTTTTTGCATGAAGGCTTCAAACCCTCGCGGCTTTTGCTTTGCAAAGAGGTCATCGGCACCACCGGACAGTGCTGATAACGCATCGTTCGTCTTAGCAGGCTGCATCATAACCGCAATGATGATTAAAACACTGACAATTAAAATACAGGTCATTAAAAAATTATACACAAATTTGCCTCCTACCTACCGAATAGGTCTAACTATACTCCCCTTAATCTATCATAATCGACCGCTTTTTACCAGCCCTAGGCCCAAAAAGGCCGCTCAGGTGTCCAGTCGACGCATTTGTTGACGAACATAGGCTCGATTATGCTGATAGGTTAAAATAATCAAAATGTCTCCGGCCCGTAGCAGGGTATCCCCGTGGGGAATCACCTGGCGTTCTCCGCGCCGCACGCCGACCAACAAGGCGCCTTGGGGCCATTTGATATCACGGACTTGACGCTCGACCAACGTAGAATCTTCCCCAATGGGATACTCTACCCGATCAGATAAACCGTGGGCGTCGGGGTCAGCCGGCGTCACCAGCTTTTCCAATAAAGCTTCGTAGATAGGAGCGCCGCCCAAAACGTCGACGGTGATGTAGGCCACAATGGCTACGACGGCTAACGGCAAAAGATGTTGTAAGCTCCCCACCATTTCGGTAATCAGCAAGATGGCGGTAAACGGGGCCTTCGAAATTCCGGCAAAGTAGCCCGCCATGGCGTAAATCATAAAGTTAGCGATGAAGGCCGCGGGTAACCACCCCAAAAGAACGAAGCTGCGCGCTCCCACGGCCCCCAACAACGCGCCTAACGTCAGGATCGGTAAGAAAATCCCCCCGGGGAGTCCCGAACCATAACTGATCATGGAAAAGACCAACCGTAAGACGAAGTACCCAATTAACGGCACTAACAGCGGTGTATGCTGGGCAAACGCGACAATCATCTGATTGCCCCCACCCAACGTCTCCGGCCAGAACAGGCCAACCGGAATCACCAATAGAAACGGAATAATGCCGTTGAGGTGCGCCGGTAACCAGGTTAACTTAGCGTATAGCTTCCCGCCGTTCAGGGTGCCTAGTTGATACACGACCCCTAATAGGCCCAGTCCCACTCCCAAAATCAGGAGCAGCCCATAATACTTAAGTGGCAACGCGTGCTGGTAAGCAATGTGTAAGACCGGCGTTAACCCGAACACCTCACTGGAAATAAAATCGGCCACCACCGCACTGGTAAGTGAGGTGATCCAAACCAGCGTGGAGAAACTGTGATAGACCTCTTCTAGGATAAACAACGTTGAGGCAATCGGTGCGTTGAAGGCCGCGGACAATCCAGCCGCCGCCCCGCCGGCAATCAATAACCGCCGGCGCCGCCCGTCAAAGTTAAACCGTTCGGCCATCCCCTGCGCAACGGTCCCGCCTAGTTGAATCGACGGGCCTTCCCGTCCCAGAAACAGGCCGGCTCCGATGCCCAAAATACCGCTCACAAATTTCTTCCACAGCACGGGCCACCAGGGATAATCCAGCTCCCCGGCCAATTGCCCCTCAACTTGAGGAATCCCGGACCCTTTGATCATACCGGTCTGCTTGACCAAGTGACCAATAAAAATGGCAATTAAAACCAATAAAATGGCCCAGGGCAACAACCATACTGGGTGTCCCCCGAGCCAACCATAAATGGTTTGCATGAGTTTGAGGAGTTGTTCGATACTCAATCGAAACGCGCTGACCACGACACCGGCCCCAATCCCAACTAATCCGCCGAAGCCGATAGCCTGAACCCGGGTAAAGTCGTGACGCGTCGTTTGTCGTTGTTGTTGCATGTTTCGTGTTCCTCCCCGTTTTTCTGTCTACGTTTTAGTGTAGCACAGAATTTCGGAAAGCTTAGCGTAAACGTCGATAAACCCACGAGCTAGTTAGGGTCGTACCTAAAAGTAACCACCCTAGCCAGGACCACCGATCGGCCCGTTCCGTCGTTTGGGGCAACTGTTGCCCATCCTTAGCCGTTGCTAGCGACTTAACCGCTCGCGTTTTGGATTGGGTGTGGGAACGCAGGTGGCGATGAACCTTTTGCCGGTGCCGGGTTGGGGATTGATTAATCGAATCGTCCAGAGTCGCCACGTGATCGAGGTGTGCGGGGTGGGGATTTGTCGTCGAATCAGTCTGTGGGTCCGGTTGGTCTGGGACCGCCGCTAAAGCCTCTTGGAGCGCCGAATGCGGCTGGGTCATCGGACGTCCCAGTACCACGGGGACTGTTTGCGCAGAGGTCGTTGTCGTTAACGGCTCCGTGGGCCGTGGCCGGTGTGCATCGTGAGGTTGTGGAATTGAAGGCTTCGTTACTGCCGGCCCGATTGGCTTACCTTGTGGTTGAGAAACCGTCGACGACTGATGAGCGTGCTGGTTCGCTTGTGGTAACGTTGGTTGCGCCGTCCCCGGATGCTGTGGTTGATTAGGGTTAGGCGTTACTGGTTTAGCTGGCTTCCCCAGTGAGGTGTCCGGTCGCGAGTGCCCCGTTTGAGATTCCGCTGAATGATGACTTTCAGTTTGATTCTGGGGGTGCTGGGGAGTCATGCCTGCCGTTGATGGACCCGGTTGAGGCCGTTCTGGTTTAACCTTATCTGGGGCCGGTTTCTCCACTGGTCTTGCCGGCTGGCCGTCAGAACTCGGCTTTGTCACTGGTGGCTTCTCTGGTTGCGGCGTCTGGGGATTTTTTGACTGGGGTGCTTTGTCGTGAGAACCGTTTGGTGCTGGCCTTTTTGACGGCGTTCCCGTTGACGTTTCAGAATGAGACCCTACTGATTCCGAATGGTCCGACTGGGGCGCCGTCGAGTTCGGTTCTGTTGGTGCCGGTTTTCCCGTTGGTGCCGGCCCACCTGGCTGGTCTTCGGGACCTGGTTTTGCCCCCTGCGGCTCCTGTGGCTTAGGCCCCGCTACTTGACCATGCCCTGGCTTTTCCGTCGACGTATCTGGAGGGGTTACGGTAGTTGACTGATCTGGCAGCTGGGGGACTGGATGAACGGGTAACGTTTTATCAATCCGCTTAACCCTGATACGCCATGCCCGGCTGGAATTTATCAATAACCGATGGGCGTCCTCAGGATCTACTAACTGATACCCCTTCGGTAACGGTAAATTAGGCCACCCTCCCGTCCCCTTACTTACCGATAAGTAGATAATTTCCGGTCCCACTTTTTGATTATGATCATCAACATCTATAAATATGACCTTTTCATCAACCATCCGCTGACTGGTGTAGACGACGTCCGTTACCTCGCCTTGAATCTTCTGGTGCTGATCATAACTAAAATTACCAACCGTGGCAGTCAACTCCGGTAGCTGCGGCACAATCGAGTTTTCGGGTTGGTGCGTTAAAACCGTCTTATACAATCTAGTCTGATATCGACCGCTCCCAATATCGTTCGCCGTAATCCAGTAGTTAATAATCCGTGCGTTCTCTAAATTATTCAGCTTTACTGGTCCACTGGCGGCCTGAGCCACCTGTTGCCCCCAACTACTACCAGCCACAAGGACACCGGCCAAACACAATAATCGTTTCCACGTCATTTTACTAACGCCTCCTTTGCTCTAACTTCCGCAAAGCCCGGCATTTTTTACTAAAAAAATGGCGTTCCCTCATTACAAGGAAACGCCATTTTTAAGCTTTAATTAGATTAGATTACTTGTTGATGATGGCTTCACGCGCATCTTCGTCCAAGTTGTAGAAGGAGTGAATCCCCTTGTATTCGGACGTCTTACCCAAGTTATCTTCAATCCGCATTAATTGGTTGTACTTCGCGATCCGTTCGCCACGGCTCATCGAACCAGTCTTAATCTGACCAGCGTTCAAAGCAACAACTAAGTCAGCGATCGTCGTATCTTCAGTTTCACCAGAACGGTGAGAGATAACGGCCGTGTAACCAGCTTGCTTAGCCATTTCAACGGCTTCAACGGTTTCCGTCAAAGTCCCGATTTGGTTCAGCTTGATTAAGATGGAGTTGGCAACGCCCATCTTGATCCCCTTAGCCAGGTAGTCCGTGTTGGTAACAAACAAGTCATCACCGACGATTTGGACCTTCTTGCCAAGACGCTTGGTAGCCATTTGCCAGTCTTCCCATTCGTTTTCATCCAGTGGGTCTTCGATGGAAACAACTGGGTACTTGTCAACGATGCCTTCAAGTAAAGTAACGAATTCATCAGCGGTGTAGCTCTTGCCGTCACCCTTTAATTCGTACTTCTTAGTGTCAGCATTGTAGAATTCGGAAGAAGCACAGTCAAAGGCAATGGCAACATCCTTACCAGGAACGTAGCCGGCTTGCTTGATGGCCTTAACCAGAATTTCGAATGGTTCTTCGTTGTTCTTCAAGTCAGGGGCAAACCCACCTTCGTCACCGACGGCAGTAGAGTAGCCTTCATCGTTCAAGATCGACTTCAAGTTGTGGAAAGTTTCGGAACCCATCCGGATGGCTTCCTTAACACTCTTCGCACCAACAGGCATGATCATGAATTCTTGGAAGTCAACCTTGTTGTTGGCGTGCTTCCCACCGTTGATAACGTTCATCATAGGCGTTGGTAAGACGTGACCATTAAAACCGCCTAAGTAGTTGTACAGAGGCATTTCTAATTCGTCAGCAGCGGCCCGTGCAGCAGCTAAGGAGACACCTAAAATGGCGTTGGCACCTAACTTACCCTTGTTTGGCGTACCATCTAAGTCGATCATGGCTTGGTCGATACCACGTTGGTCCGTAACGTCATAGCCGACGATTTCCTTAGCAATCAGCTTGTTAACGTTGTCAACGGCCTTGGTAACACCCTTGCCCATGAAACGGCTCTTGTCACCATCACGAAGTTCAACGGCTTCGTGTTCACCAGTGGAGGCACCAGAAGGAACGATCCCCCGGCCCATAGCACCAGCTTCGGTGTAGAGTTCAACTTCAACAGTTGGGTTACCACGAGAGTCTAAGACTTCGCGTGCGTAAATATCAGTAATCAGTGACATTGTATTCTCTCCTTATGAAAGTTTGTCTTCACGGGAACAAAACGCCCATCCCACGTTACATTCTATAAGTTTAACATTGAACTTTCAATTATATTTTGTTAGTTTTCCAAATTTTGATAATTTGCGAGCTGAATAAACGAGTCCTCTGCCAGACTGGAGCCCCCGGCTAAAACGCCATCGACGTTGCCGCGAGCCATGAGCCCCGCGATGTTATCCGGTTTCACACTCCCACCGTACAACACCCGAACACCGTTTGCTAAGTCATCCGAATAAATATCGGCCAAAGTTTGGCGAATCAAGTAACACCCTTCTTCGGCTTGGTCGGAAGACGCGGACGTGCCGCTACCAATCGCCCAACTTGGCTCGTAAGCCACGACGATCCGGGCAGCATCTTCGGCACTGACACCCTTCAGTGCGGCGCTCACCTGGTTGACCACCCAGTGAATCTTTTCACCAGACTCCCGGCGGCCCATGGTTTCGTCACAGCAGACGATGGGGGTCATCCCGTTACGAAAGACCGCTTGGACCTTCCGGTTGATCACGTCGTCCGTTTCGTTAAAGTACCGGCGCCGTTCCGAATGGCCACAGATGACGTAGGGAATCGCCATCTGGTGCAACGCCTTCGGGCTGGTTTCCCCCGTATAAGCGCCCTCGTCTTCGTAGTAGCAAGTTTCCGCCGCGACGCGTAGCACCTGATCCACGTTGGCCTCGAGCATGGTCTCCAAGAATAACGCTGGCGCCGCAATCGCCGTTTCCACCTTATCGGGTGCCGGTAACTTTCCCTGCACCGCCGTGACAAACGCGCGCGCTTCCGCAACCGACTTGTTCATCTTCCAATTCCCTGCAATCAGTGGTATCCGCAACCTAATCCGCCCCTTTAACATAAAATTACTAACGCTTCATCATCTTACCGGACTTTTCGCCAATCTACCAGTAAAAGCCCTTTCAATCCAACCTAATCAAAAAGCCGTGATGTCGCCACCACGGCTTTTTAGAACTTTAGCTTACTTGTCAGAAATAGCCGCAATCCCTGGTAACGTCTTACCTTCGAGGTATTCGAGGGAAGCCCCACCACCAGTGGAAATGTGGGATAACTTGTCAGCCACACCGAGTTGTTGAACGGCAGCGGTCGAATCCCCACCACCAACGATGGTCTTGGCGTCACTTAACGTGCCCAAGAACTTACCGATTTCCAACGTTCCTTCGGCGTAGTTACTCATTTCAAAGACACCCATTGGGCCGTTCCAAACAACGGTCTTGGCCGTCTTCAAAACGTCTTCGAATTCTTTAATGGACTTTGGTCCGATATCTAAGGCCATGTAGCCATCAGGAATATCGCCATCGACCGTCTTGTGAGCGGCGTCGTTGTCGAACTTTTCGGCAACCACGGAGTCCACGGGCAGGACCAGCTTGTCACCGGCCTTGTCCAAGATTTCCTTGGCTAAGTCGATCTTGTCCTTTTCAACTAAGGAGTTCCCAATCTTCATGCCCTTAGCGGCGTAGAAGGTGTAGGTCATTCCCCCACCGATCAAGACCTTGTCAGCCTTGGACAGTAAGTTGTCGATTACGCCAATCTTATCAGAAACCTTCGCCCCACCTAAGATGGCTACGAATGGGTGTTCTGGATTGTCAACGGCGCCACCGATGAACTTGATTTCCTTTTCCATTAAGAAACCAGCAGCGGTTTGGGCCATGTTGGACGCAATGCCGACGTTAGACGCGTGGGAACGGTGAGCCGTTCCGAAAGCATCGTTGACGAAGACGTCACCCAGTGAAGCCCAGTACTTGCCCAATTCAGGGTCGTTACCGGATTCACGCTTAACGTATTCGCCGTTCTTAACGTCTTCGTAACGGGTGTTTTCCATGACTAAAACATCGCCATCGCTTAAGCCGTCAATGGCGTCTTCCAGTTGTTGACCTTCCGTGGTTGGGACGAAAGTGACTGGCTTGTTTAACAAGTTAGACAACCGTTCTGCGACTGGACGCATGGACAGACCTGGCTTGTCGTCTTCCTTCTTAACCCGACCCAAGTGGGACAGTAAGATGGCCTTACCACCGTGTTCGATGACGTACTTGATTGTTGGCAAAGCTGCCACGATCCGGTTATCGTTACCGATCACACCGTCTTTGATGGGAACGTTAAAGTCGACACGCATGAGGACTTTTTTGCCCTTTAAGTCTAAATCAGAAACCGTTAATTTCGCCAATTTAGAAAATCCTCCTTCAATTGATGACCAAAATGATTACTTTCACAATATACAGCACTTACCGGTGAATTTCAAAGGACTTCTCTTAAATTCACCGTGGCAACCAAAAACGCGTCGAGGAAGTCCCTCCCCCGCCGCGTTTTTGCGTAACTTTTTATGACGCGCTTAATCACGCGGCAACGCTTTGATTAAAGAGTTGCGAACCGTAATAAAGTACGAACCATGTTGCAAGTGAAGCCCCATTCGTTATCGTACCAAGCAACGGTCTTAACCAATTGGGTGTCACCGGCAGTGGTAACTTCCGTTTGAGTTGGGTCAAAGACGGAACCATGGGAATCGTCGATGATATCAGTCGAAACGATTTCGTCAGCGTTGTAGCCGAAGGCATCGTTGTTTTCAGTGTGCTTCTTGATAGCGTCGTTGATTTCGTCAGCAGTGACCTTCTTGTCAAGGACAGTAACTAATTCAGTCAAGGAACCATCAACGACACCAACCCGTTGTGCATGGCCTTGTAACTTGCCTTGCAATTCAGGGATAACCAAACCGATGGCCTTAGCGGCACCAGTTGAGTGAGGAATCGTGTTGATGGAAGCCGTCCGGTTGTTCCGCATCTTCTTGCCACGAGGGCCATCCAAAATCATTTGGGTAGAAGTGAAGGCGTGGATCGTGGTCATCGTTCCGGCCTTGATACCGAATTCTTCGTTTAAGAAGTAAGCCATTGGTGCCAAGCAGTTCGTGGTGCAAGAACCGGCAGAAACAATGACATCGTCCTTGGTCAAGACGTCCAAGTTAACACCAGGAACAACGGTCGTGATAGGACCAGCTGGTGCGGAGATCAGAACCCGCTTAACACCGGCGTCGATGTGGGCGTGAGCCTTTTCTTCGGAAGTGTAGAAACCGGTACATTCGAGAACGAAGTCAACCCCGTCGTTCTTAACCCAAGGAATGTCTTGAGCCTTTGGTTCAGCGTATACAGGGTATTCCTTACCGTCAACGACGATGCCCTTGTCCGTAGCTGAAACTTCGCCAGGGAAACGGCCATGAGTTGAGTCGTACTTCAGTAAGTAAGCTAACATGGAAGGCGTCGTTAAATCGTTAATAGCGACAACTTCGATGTCATCAGAGTGAAGTTCGTGAATCCGCTTGAAAGCCAAACGACCGATACGGCCGAAACCATTAATACCAATCTTTACAGTCATACTGTGATTTCCTCCTTCAGGAAGCAAAACAAAGATATTTTTTAAAAAGCAGTACAGGTAAATTGTATCACTTTTTTAAAACAAAGTCAGCAGCTCCTTGATCCGTAATCAACCAAGTTTGAGCTGGCGCTAAATGCATGTACGCCTGAATCGCGGTCCCCTTCTCGGATCCACCCGCAACGGCGATCACCAAGGGTTTGGTGGCCAAGTCAGCGATCCCCAGACCAATTCGGGGAAGTTCGTTAACCACCCGACCTTGCGCATCGAAGAAGACCCCGAAAGCCTCCCCCACCGCATGCGCGGCGTTCAAGTTAGCAATCACGTCCGGCGCGATATTTCGGCGCCGGGCCATGGTCAGGGCCTGACCAATACCGTGGACCACCACGGTACTTTGCGCAATCAGTTGGAGCACCGCGTGAATGGCGGGCTCTGCAAATAACGACTTGTAAGTTTGGACGTTGAGTTGCTCGGGGACGTACAACGACCGGAACTGACCGTTAGTTCGTTGTGCCATTTGCGCACTGACGGCATTCGCCTGAATTTCCGGTGCTTCGCCGATGCCGCCACGGGCGGGGACGAACAATAGCTGTCGTTGATTACTCAACGACGGGGTGAGACTGGCCGCCACGGTGGCCATGGTATGGCCCCCCATGACGGCGACCGTACTGGCTCCGGTAGGCAGTTGATCGGTGAGGACCCCCTTAGCAGCCTGAGCCAGACCACTGAGTGATCCATTAGGTTGCGAACTATCTCCCGGCACAATCGTACAGTGCGCAATGCCTAGCCGTTGAGCTAATTTCCGTTCCTGTTGTTGGCGGCCGGCTAACGTCGCCATCACGGGGGTCAACCCCGTCAGGAGTCTTTGCCCATCCGGCGTCATCTGCATCCCTCGAACCGTCATTTGAATGAAACCCAGGGTCGCTAACGCGTCGGTGGTGGTTCGGACGGTCCGCTCGGTGCAGGCGAGTTGCGTGGCCAGGGTTCGCCGACCAACCGGTTGAAGTTGAGCAATCCCCTGTAACACCCGAAAGCGCGTGGTCAGCTTATTGACCATCTGGGGAACAATTGCCTCGACCCATTGCCATTCGTCTTGCATCCAACTTACCTCCTAGTGGGACACTAGTCGACCAGGGTGGCAAAAATCCGCCCACCTTAGCCAAAAAAATATCGGTCAACTCTCGCTAACCTAACTTACTGTGCTATTATAAGCCCCGGCCCAGCGAAATAGCAAGCCTTTCCCCTCGAGAAGTTTAGCGTCCTCCCAACCTGTGGACCTGCTTAAGTAAGGAAGCCCAATAAAAAAGGTCGGAACCCCTGTCCCGACCACCGAATTGATGCTGTGATGCGCCCGGAGGGAATCGAACCCCCATTTCAAGAACCGGAATCTTACGTGCGATCCATTACACTACGGGCGCATAGTTGCTGTGTTCAACAACACTTAACTACTATAACCGATTTTGCATAAAAATACAAGGCACTTTTTAAATTATCAGTTTTGACCGTGAGGCGCGTTTCCCGGTTTGCCTCCCGGTTCTACCATAAAACATGCTATAATAACCACGCGCAGGGTTAATTGAAGCGGTCCCCAACTGGGAAAACCGGGGCGGTCCAACCGCGGTCTTTCAACTAACCCTACTCGTAGCAGCAAGCATCACCATTACTTTATGTTGGGAGTCTACAGGACCATGACGCACGAAAAAACGTTTCGCTTGGTAATCGATGCGCTCCTTATTGCTATCGTGTTACTACAGAATATTCTACCATTTTTAGGCTACATTCCCTTTGGTCCGTTCAGCATGACCTTAATTGGCTTGACCGTCATCGTGGCCGGGGTCGCCTTAGGTCCCGGCGACGGCGCCCTTATCGGTGGCGCTTGGGGCCTGATCACCTTTATTCGAGCCTTTGCGTGGCCGACCAGCCCAGTGGCGCCACTGGTATTCACAAATCCGCTGGTCTCAATTCTTCCCCGTCTACTCATGGGAATCGCCGCGGGTTACCTCTACCGGTGGGCCCGCCACAAGAAATACTGGTCCATGCGCCGTTCAATGCGGCTAGCCGCCGCTTGCGCCGCACTGGTCAACAGCTTACTGGTCCTTGGCCTAGTGTACTTTTTCTACCAAACACCAGCCGTCGCCCACGCCTTCGGTGCCACGGGCAACCAGACGTTAGGGTACGTGCTGATGATCTCTTTACTGACCAACGCCGTCCCCGAACTTATCTTGGACGTCCTGGTCGCCCCCGTTATTGCGGCCCCGCTGCGTCAACATTGGGACCGTATTCGCCCTAAATCTAAAGCTTAATGTCTAGCCATCGGCGCTGCCGATGGCTTTTTTGAGTGGTCTAGGTGAGAACCTTCCTGCACATAAGGTGGGTAACTTTCTCCCTAGATGTCCATTATCCCTATCCGCATATTTAAGTCATTAAGAAAGTGACCCATGATGTCATGTACCAATGCTCAACAATTATCCGCCATCCTCTTAGCCCTGGACCACTTTCACGCGCTGTGGCACGATTCCGCCTCAGCCCGCCATCTGCGAGAGTACACCACACTTCAAGCCGTGACGCCCCGCCATCACATCACACAATGCCGGGTTTGGGCTCAAGCCCAAGGCTACCAAGCTATCGATCTCCCCGTCGTACGCTTCGATGACGGGGAAGAGGTGGTCATTCTGCACTACCCCGCCATCGCGTTAGCCCAACTAACCCCGACCATTGCAACGGCCAACGCAACTTACGTGGTCACTTTAGTTAACGAGCTCATCCGGTTAGTCGCCCTTGATACCCGCGTCTAAGCAATTTTGAAGTCAAAAAAGCCGCCACTCAATCGAGTGACGGCTTAGTGATGCGCCCGGAGGGAATCGAACCCCCATTTCAAGAACCGGAATCTTACGTGCGATCCATTACACTACGGGCGCATAGTTGCTGATGTCCTTAACAGAACATTAACCACTATACCCGACTCCCGTCTGAAATTCAAGGGGTAATTTGAGATTTAAACGTAAACCACGGTCAGCCCCGCCAACGACAGGCGACCTTGAATCACCACTGTTGGCCCAGCATCGGGAGTATGACTGCCCTTTTCTTCGACGCCTCCCAGGTTAGAATCAACCGCAATTTTTACCGGCCAGGTTCGAGGCAAGTATAGTTCCGCGCCTCCCAATGATACGTTCAGGTCAATAACGGCACCAGCCGGGTTCAATTGGACATCGTCAAAATACAATTTAGCGTCACCCATTCGAACCCATACGTCGGCACGTTGAAAATCTTGAGATTGCAGGTACCGGATGCTTGTACCCATGTTAACGCTGACCCGCGTTTGCGCCTCATCCGTCGTCATCCGTTCCGTGGCTTGCTGCCCGTGGTGCCAATTGTTAGTTTGCCGATACTGATAGTGGTAGTTAAAGTAATGGTGCGGGTTCAAAATTAGCGATAACCCAATGGTCACCAGTAATGCCACCCCTAGGATGGTCCACGGGCCGAGTGCCGTAACCCCCAAGGGTTTGGCAAATAAAATAACCAACGCCGCTAAGCCAAAAACCGTCCCGGTGATCCCCCGGTGAGCGAGGCTAAAGACCACAATCGCCACCATAAAGATCCCAAATAAAATTCGCCAAAACCCAAACTGATACGGGAGAAGACCCAACTGACTTAAGACCAGAACAACGGCCCCCACAATAAAGAAACTCCCCCAAAACCAACGTCGACCTGTATTCATCCTAATTTCCCCTTTCGTTCCAATACCCGTTTTAAGTCACCATAGTAGCGCCGGGAAACGTACAGTTGTTTATGTGACTGCTGAAATTTGACTAAGTTACCCGTCAGTGATTTGGTCAACGACGCCACTTGATTACTGTTCAAGATGGCGGACTTCGACGCCCGTACAAATTGTCCGGGCAATTGCTCGGCTAATTTGTACAACGGCTCGCGCGTCGTGTACATCTGGTCGGCCGTATGTACCGTAACCTGGTGGCCGGCCGCCTCGCAAAATAAAATCGTGGTGAGTGGTACCGACACGTGTTGCCCCCGCTGACTTAACCGCAGCTGTTGCGGGGTCACGGCCGCCTGCAAAGCCGCGACTAGTTCTGCCGTTTGCGACGTCCGGGACGGCACCCGCAGGACCACTTCCGGCGTGGTTAACTGATCATCTTGCTCGATTCGGACCCGCACGGTCATCCCCCCTTTGTGTTTCTAGTACACCATAGCCGCTAACCAAAGTAAATATCCGCCGCACAAGGGGGCCGGTTGGCGACCTAACCGGTGATTATCCGGTGATAGAATACGTGACGTTTACCCATTTTCTGTTATGATGGGGCTAGTTAAATGGTTCTGGTCCACAAGTAAGTCATTTCGTTTGACCTATTCTGACCATAGCGGTACACTGACAACATGTTAGCAAACTGCTAGCCATTCTATGTAAAATTCAAAGGAGGCTATCTTGTCATGAATTTAGTACCAACGGTTATCGAACAATCATCCCGTGGCGAACGGGCCTATGATATCTATTCACGACTTTTAAAAGACCGGATCATTATGTTATCCGGTCCTATCGAAGATGACATGGCCAACGCCATCATCGCGCAATTGCTCTTCTTGGATGCCCAAGACTCTACTAAGGACATTTCCTTGTACATCAATTCCCCTGGTGGTGTCGTTTCTTCCGGGTTAGCCATTTACGATACCATGAACTTCATCCAATCTGACGTGCAAACGATCACGTTAGGGATGGCAGCTTCCATGGCTAGTGTCTTGGCTTCCTCTGGGACCAAGGGCAAGCGGTTTGCCTTACCACACGCCCAAGTTATGATTCACCAACCTTCTGGTGGTGCCCAAGGTCAACAAACCGAAATCGAAATTGCGGCGCGTGAAATCTTGAAGACCCGGAAGTTGATCAACCAAATCTTGGCGGACAACTCTGGTCAACCAATCGAACGCATCAACCAAGACACCGAACGGGACAACTACTTAAGTGCCCAAGATGCCGTGGATTACGGTCTGATCGATCACATCATGACCAACAGTTCCGAACAAAAGAAGTAATTTTCGCAGTCTCCTTGCGACTAAAAACGTTCTCGTCAATTCGACGGGAACGTTTTTTTGCTACAGACCTTTTAATCAACCGATAGTCAGTTAGTTTAATTTTTAAACGAATGAATTGGAGCCGGAATGTGACCGCCCCGCGCGATAAAGGCTTGCGGTTGACTGGCGTTGATTGGCATGATCGGCGCCCGACCAAACAGGCCACCGAATTCAACTTCATCGCCCACCGTTTTCCCCGGGGCCGGAATCACCCGCACGGCGGTGGTCTTATTATTGATCATCCCGATGGCCGCTTCGTCGGCAATCATGCCACTAATGCTAGCCGCACTGGTATCGCCAGGAATGGCAATCATATCTAAGCCCACGGAACAAACCGCCGTCATGGCCTCGAGTTTCTCGATGCCCAGGCGACCGGCCCGCACGGCCCGAATCATTTCGGCATCTTCGGAGACCGGAATGAACGCCCCGGATAAGCCGCCGACGTGTTCACAGGCCATCACGCCACCCTTTTTAACGGCGTCGTTCAGCAGTGCCAAGGCCGCCGTGGTGCCCGGTGCCCCCACGCTTTCTAGCCCAATTTCTTCCAAAATTTCGGCCACGGAGTCTCCCTCGTTCGGGGTCGGAGCCAACGATAAGTCGACGATTCCAAACGGTACACCCAAGCGCTCGGACGCAATACTCCCCACGAACTGGCCCATCCGGGTGACCTTGAAGGCCGTCTTCTTGATCTGTTCGGAGACCACGTCGATCCGCTGACCCCGTACTTGTTCGAGGGCCCGTTTGACCACGCCAGGGCCACTAATCCCCACGTTAATAATCCGGTCGGCTTCCCCGACACCGTGGAAGGCGCCCGCCATGAAGGGGTTATCTTCCACGGCGTTGGCGAAGACCACCAGGCTCATACAGTTGACCGGATCAATCGCCGCAGTTTGCTTAATGATTCGTCCCAGTTCGCCCACCGCATCCAAATTGATACCGGCGCGCGTCGAGCCAATGTTGACCGAGCTGCAGACCCGACTGGTTTCCGCTAAGGCCTGCGGAATCGAAGCAATCAGTTTACGATCCCCGCTTTGATAGCCCTTTTGAACCAACGCAGAAAAGCCGCCAATCAAGTCGACCCCAATGGCTTGTGCCGCCTGCTCCATGGTTTGCGCGTAGGCCACGTAGTCCGCATCCCCACTAGCCGCCGCCACCAACGCGATCGGCGTCACGGCAATTCGCTTATTGATGATGGGAATTCCGTATTCCGTTTGAATTTGCCCAGCCACCTTGACCAAGTCCTTCGCGCTAGTGGTAATCTTGTCGTACATCTTCTGTCGGGCCTTGGCACCATCACTATCGATACAGTCCAACAAAGAAATTCCCATGGTAATCGTCCGAATATCGAGGTTCTCCTCGTCAATCATTTGAATCGTTTCGAGAATTGACCGACTCTCCATCTGACCGCCCCCTATAACTTCTGAATGGCGTCAAAGACCGCCTGCCGTTGCATTCGAATCGTGAGGTCGTTAGTCTGGCCTAGCTGCTCTAAAAGCTGCTTCGCCTCAACGAAACTTAAAGCCTCCTCATCCCATTCGCTCAATAACATCATGGTAAAGTTCTGATCCATGATGGTTTGCGAAATGTCCACAATGTTCATGTTGTGTTGTGCCAATTCGTTAGCGACCGCCGCCACGATTCCCACGTGGTCGTGTCCAATCACCGTAATAATTGCTCGCATTAGTTGTGCCTCCAACTCAAGATTTGTTAGCTATTATGATAGCACGACTGAATTGAAAGCGCACCCAGTCTTTGAAATCGGTCGGCGCCAAAAAGCCCGTTTCTCGTGGCGTCGCTGCCAGAGAAACGGACTTTAAATTTAGGATTGATTGAATGGAACCTGTTGCTTCAGATACTAAGTTCGCCGTCGTCAGTCCTTACAATAATCCGACTTGCGATTTACCGAAACATGCTTACCAGGGGCAACGGGTTCCGCTTAACCCCATTTCAGCAATTAGCCAAAACCGGCTAATCACCGAAATGACGTTAATGCTCGCCCGCTGACCGCCCCTGGACGCACTCTTATTGAAACGTGCTCCTGACGGGCAGCCGGTTCCGCTTAACCCCGATTGGCCAATTATCCAAACCCAGGATAATCGGCCAATCGACGTTAATGCTCACCAGCTAAACGCCCTTCGTCGCACTCTATGCCTCTCGCAACTGCTTGGCGTAGTCGTTGATCTTCCGTAGCCGGTGATTGATCCCCGACTTCGAGATTGGACCGCCCGGGACCAGGTCGCCCAGTTCCTTTAAACTGACTTCTCTGTGCGCCAGCCGCGTTTCCGCCACCTCGCGTAACTTCGTCGGTAGTTGGCCTAACCCCACCGTTGCTTCAATATATTGGATGTTATCGATTTGGCGCGTCGACGCGTTGGCCACCTTGTCCAGGTTGGCGTTTTCGCAATTGACCAACCGGTTGACTGAGTTACGCATGTCGCGCATGATCCGAACGTCCTCAAACTTCAACATCGCCGTGGTTGCCCCAATCAACGACAAGAAGTCGGCAATCTTTTCCGCCCCCTTGAGGTAGGTAATGTAGCCACTTCGCCGTTCAATCGAGCGTGCGTTGAGGTTATACTGATTCATCATCTTCGCAATCATCTGGTTATGTTCCTCATACAAAGAATAAATCTCCAAATGATAACGACTAGTTTCTGGATTATTGACCGATCCACCGGCCAAAAAAGCCCCCCGGAGGTACGACCGCATTTGCAGGTCGGACTTCAGGATGCTTTCCGGGACGGATTCGGAGAGTTGGACGCCGTCGAAGATGCCCAAATCGGACAAGACTTCGGTGACCCCCGTCTTGACCCGCACAATGTACAGGTTATTTTTCTTGAGCTTCATCTTCCGCCGCACCAGTAACTCGCTTTCCAGATCGTAGAACTGCTTGAGCAGTTGGTACATCCGGCGCGCAATGGCGGGATTTTCCGTTTGGACGTTCAGGACAAAATGGTGATTGGCCAAACCCAGGGCCCCGTTCATCCGAATCAGGGCCACCAGTTCGGCCTTGGCATTGTCCCGGTGAACCTCCAACGTGGTCAGCTCTTTTTTGACTTCGCTGGCATAAGACATGTGGTTAAGACCCCCGATCGATACGGTAACGGGGTTGCCCAATCAGGTTCAGCAGTTCGGTAACTACCTCTTGACCGTTATGGAACGCCCCGTTATCGCGCAGTTGTAAGAAGTCCGTCGAAATCACACGACAGCCTTGGTCGCGAAGACCTTGGAAATCGTGACGGACCGGTTGGGACATTTCGTCCCAGCGTTGATAGTCGATGTACTGGTCGGGTACCTTCCGGGTGTTGACCAATACCGTATCAATAAAGTTAGCGTTTAAATGTTGATTCAAGACGCGCACGTGATCGGCGTCGGTAAAGTTTTCGGTTTCACCCTTTTGCGTCATGATGTTGCAGATGTAGACCACTTCGGCTGGGCTTTCCCGGACCGCCTGACCGACACTTTCAATCATCAGGTTGGGCAGGATGCTGGTAAACAGACTTCCCGGTCCCAGGACGATTTGATCGGCGTTCATAATGGCATCAATGACGGGTTGAACCGCCTGCGGTTGCTGGTGGTGGTCACTGGTTTCGACCCACACCCGTTTGATCAACTTATGGGCGGCCGTAATTTCCGATTCACCCTTTAGGGTACTGCCATCGGCAAACTGGGCGTGCAACTCCAGTGGTTCGTTGGCCGCCGGATAGATGTGCCCGTTGACCCGCATCAGTTGCGATAACTCCTGCACCGCGTCGAAAATACCACCCTTCATCTCGGACAGCGCCGCGATGATCAGGTTTCCAATTGCGTGACCGGCAAAGAAGTCGTCGGTCGTTTCAAACCGGTACTGGAATAAGTCTTTATAAATGTTGGGCACTTCGGCCAAGGCGACCATCACGTTACGAATATCACCAGGTGGCACCACGTTGACGTAGTGGCGAATGATGCCGGAGGACCCGCCGTCATCGGCCACGGTCACGACCGCGGTGATGTCGACGTTTTGGTCCCGCAGGTTCCGCAAAATGACGGGTAACCCGGTTCCCCCACCGATCACGACAATCTTCGGTCGGTGCGTATGCATAGGATCTCTCATGAGCGGTTAGCGGACTCCTTTCTCTTCTCGATATCGCGGTGCGTCACGTGGACGGGATATTGATTCCCGAGCGCCTGACCAATTCGTTGGGCCAAGGCGACCGACCGGTGTTGGCCCCCGGTGCAGCCAATGGCGATGGTGAGGTTAGCTTTGCCTTCCTTTTTATAACCCGGCATGATGGATTGCAGTAACCCCAAGAAACGTTGATAAAAGGCCTCGGTCTGGGGTTGCTTCATCACGTAATCGTACACCGGTTGGTCCAAACCCGTCTGGTCTCGGAGTTCTGGTAAGTAGTACGGGTTCGGTAAGAACCGCACGTCCATCACGATGTCCGCGTCAATTGGTAACCCGTACTTAAAACCGAAGGACATGACCTCGATGTGGAACGTTTGCGTGGTTTCTGTTTCGTAATTGTGGAAAATCTCTTCCCGTAATTTACGGGGAGTAATCTTGGTGGTGTCGATCACCAATTGGGCAGCTTGCCGAATCGGGGCTAAGAGCCGCCGCTCGCGCTGAATCCCCTCCATGACCCGACCATTACGGGCCAGGGGGTGGGAACGCCGGGTCTCCTTGTAACGGGAGACCAGTTCTTCATCGGAGGCGTCGAGGAACAGCACCTGAGCCTGCATGGTCCCGTGGATCGCCACGTCGTTTAACATCCGCACAATCTCGTCGTAAAACGCCCGCGACCGCAAGTCGATCACCAAAGCAATCTTGTTCAGCTTGCCGGATTCGCGTACGAGATCCCAAAACTTGGGGAGTAACGACGGCGGTAAGTTATCAATACAGAAGTAGCCTAAATCCTCGAAACTCTGCATGGCCACCGTTTTACCGGCCCCACTCATTCCGGTAATGATTACCAAATGTACCTGTTCAGTCATGTGTGTCACCCTCTCTACCGAAAAATCGTCTTTCTGCAGTATAGCACACCGGGCGTGTCTTTCCTAATATTTGCCAGAATCTCCCAAATTCAGCGTGCAAACTGCAACTCACGCCAAAGAAAAAGGCCCGACCCCTCGGCCCGACCTTTCCCGATGATGCCTATTGGCGACTCCGTGCAATGGCGATCCAAATCGCATTGACCCCGAAGACCGCGAAGAAGACCGCAATCAACGTGTTGAGCGATAGGGCCGCAACCACCGGATTGACGAACAACATAATGCCGATGATCAACGTCAAAACGTCCAAGACCATCGAGACCCAGAAGAAGCCGCCCCCGAAGCTGCGCAGATGACTTCCTACCACTAGGCGTTCGATTGAATCAAAGATAAACCACAGGGCAAATAAGTAGCCTAACGTGACGATGGCACTGTTCATATCAAAGAAGAACACCACCGCAATCAAGATATCCAAGATCCCGAAAACCAACGCAAAGTTCGCGCGAATCCCCGTGACTTCGTGTAATTTACGGTAACCCGCAATCGTGGTCAAGCCACTCAAGAGCGCCATCACCGCAAAGATAATGGCTAAGCCCGTTAACCCAATTTTCGGTGAGCGGAACAGGCCATACGCGGCAACGATGAATAAAATACCGAGAATGAATTCGCCCCAATCAAAGCCCCACCGGGTCCGGTTCATATTAAACATGCTGTGACACTTCCTCTCACAAGTTCAGTCGTGTGTGACTGGTTTTATTCATTGTACTGGTTTTCCAAAATTCCTACAAGTTAAGGGGCAACGCTAAAGGCGCTCACCCCTAATTACACTAGGAATGAGCGCCTTTCTAACAATTTAATAACAGGTGACACCTAAAAAGGACTTAGCGCTTCCGGGGCAGTCAGGCATGGACTGGAACGGGGTGGGCACGGCTTCAAGCCCCACAATTCGGGTCTTGAAGACCGACCTTTGTCTGGGCCGGTAAAGATCTCACCCCTGAGCCCATGTCTGACTGTCCCTCCAGCTCACACTGATCATGACGACAACTCAAACGGGTTTTTATTAGACAATCATAAATGATCACCGTAATCCATGGTGAAGTAAGCCGCTTTAACCTTAATTAGCACGGCGCGTAATCTTTTTTACTTCTTCACCGTCGGTTGGTCCTCTTCGGTCCGTTTCCGGTCCCGGTCGAGGACGGGCTTAAGGTACCGCCCCGTATAGCTATTGGTGACCTCGGCCAGTTCTTCCGGGGTTCCCGTGGCGACCACGTTACCGCCGGCTTCCCCGCCTTCGGGACCTAAATCGATCAGATGATCGGCCGTCTTGATAACGTCCAGGTTGTGTTCGATGACCAATACCGTGTTGCCCTTATCGACCAAGCGGTGCAGGACTTCCAACAACCGTTTGATGTCATCGGTATGCAGCCCGGTCGTCGGTTCGTCCAAAATATAAAAGTTTTTCCCGTTCTGCTGCTTGTGCAGTTCGGAGGCCAACTTCATCCGTTGGGCTTCCCCCCCGGACAGCGTCGTGGCAGGTTGCCCCAACTTGACGTAACCCAGCCCAACGTCTTGAATGATCTGCAGCTTACGGGTGATCTTTGGAATCGCATCGAAGAACTTCAGGGCTTCGCTGACCGTCATATCCAAAACGTCGGCGATGTTCTTCCCCTTGTATTCAACTTCCAAGGTTTCGGAGTTATACCGCGTACCGTGGCAGACTTCACACGGCACGTAGACGTCGGGTAAGAAGTTCATTTCGATCTTCAAAATTCCGTCCCCGTGACAGGCCTCACAACGACCACCCTTAGTGTTAAAGCTAAAGCGGCCCTTCTGGTACCCCCGGAGCTTCGCATCGTTGGTCTGCGCAAACAACGTCCGAATATCGTCGAAGACCCCGGTATAGGTGGCCGGGTTACTCCGCGGCGTCCGTCCAATTGGACTCTGGTCAATGTCGACCAACCGTTCAATGTTCTTCACGCCGGCAATGCTCTTGTACTTCCCGGGTTTTTCGGAATTATGGTTCAGTTTTTGCGCCAACGCCCGTTTCAAAATCGTGTTGACCAGCGTGGATTTTCCGGAACCGGAAACGCCGGTCACCACCACGAACTCGCCTAACGGAAAGTCGACGGTGATGTCCTTTAAGTTGTTTTCCGCGGCCCCGGTCAGCCGAATGGACTTGCCGTTACCGGTTCGCCGTTCTAACGGAACCGGAATGTACTTCTTACCGGAGAGGTATTGCCCGGTCAACGATTTCCGGGACCGCATCACTTGCTTGGGCGTCCCGGCAGCCATGACCTGGCCCCCGTTCTCCCCGGCACCCGGGCCAATGTCGACGATGTAATCGGCGGCCCGCATGGTGTCCTCGTCGTGTTCGACCACGATTAAGGTGTTCCCCAAATCACGCATCTGTTTTAACGAGGCAATCAGTCGATCATTGTCCCGTTGGTGAAGCCCGATTGAGGGTTCGTCCAAGATGTAGAGCACCCCGGACAAGTTGGATCCAATCTGGGTGGCCAACCGGATTCGTTGGGCCTCCCCCCCGGATAGCGTCCGCGCCGAACGACTCAACGTCAGATAATCCAACCCCACGTTACGTAAAAAGGTCAACCGATCGCGGATTTCCTTCAGAATGGGTTGAGCGATGACGGCGTCCTGCTCACCAAAGCTCAGGTCCATGAAGAAGTGGAGTTCCTTATCAACGGGCAAATCGGAGACTTCCCCGATGTGTTGACCGTTGATTTTAACACTCAGCGCCTTTTCGTTCAGCCGGTAGCCGTGGCAGGTGTGGCAGGTCAGTTCGGTCATGTACTTACGCATCACGTCGCGGGTAAAGTCACTGTTGGTTTCGTGATAGCGGCGGTTGATGTTGGGCACGACCCCTTCAAAGGCCACGTCAACGTCACGCACGCCGCCGAAGTCGTTTTCGTAGTGGAAATGAAATTCCTTACCCTGTGAGCCGTACAGCACCAGCGCTTGGTCCGTCTTCGACAGGTCCTTAAACGGCGTATCCATGTCGACGCCAAAGGCCGCGCAGGCTTGTTCCAATAGGGCTGGGTAGTACTGCGAGCTAATTGGATTCCAGGGTTCTAGGGCCCCTTCGTTCAACGTCTTGGTCTTGTCGGGCACTACGAGGTCGAGGTCAACTTCTAATTTGACCCCCAACCCATCGCAGTCGGGGCAAGCCCCAAACGGCGCGTTAAAGGAGAACAACCGTGGTTCAAGTTCGCCGACCGTAAACCCACAGACCGGACAAGCATAGTGTTCCGAGAACACCATGGGTTCGCCGCCAATTAAATCGGCAATGGCGTAACCGCCACTCAACCGTAAGGCGGCTTCAAACGAGTCAAAGAGCCGGGAACGAATCCCCTTTTTGACCACGATTCGGTCGATGACGATGGCAATGTTGTGCCGTTGGTTCTTGGTTAGTTCCGGCACATCGTCGAGGTCTTGGGTAACGCCGTCGACCCGAACCCGCACGAAGCCTTCGCGCCGGATCTTTTCAAAAATTTGTTTGTGTTGTCCCTTTTTGTCCCGCACGATGGGCGACAAAACCTGTAACTTGGTCCGTTCGGGCAAAGCTAAGACTTGGTCGACCATTTGTTCAACACTCTGACTGGTGATCTTAGTCCCGTCGTTGGGACAAATTGGGGTCCCGACCCGCGCCCATAAGAGCCGCAGGTAGTCGTTGATTTCGGTCACGGTCCCCACAGTCGACCGCGGGTTTTTCGAAGTGGTTTTTTGGTCAATGGAAATGGCCGGACTTAACCCATCGATTGAGTCAACGTCGGGCTTATCCATCTGGCCCAGAAATTGCCGGGCGTAGGACGAGAGACTTTCAACGTAGCGGCGTTGGCCTTCCGCGTATAGCGTATCGAAGGCTAACGAACTCTTCCCGGAACCAGAGAGGCCACTAATGACCACCAACTTGTTCTTGGGAATCGTCACGTCAATATTCTTTAAGTTATGGGCGCGTGCGCCGTGAATGATAATTTTATCGTTGTTCAAATTCGCCTAACTCCTTCATCGCTAGTCGCCAATCTCCGTCTTCATGTCCATGATGGTATCCCGTAAGGACGCCGCTTGCTCGAAGTCCAATTTCTTGGCTGCCGCCCGCATTTCGTCTTCCAGGCGGGCAATCAGCTTTTCCTGATCTTCCTTATCCATATCCTCGAAGTCATTGGCCACAAAGTCGTCGCTTTCTCCACTGTCGTCGCCCTTCTTGGTAACCGCAATCAGATCACGAATTGGCTTAATGATCGTCGTCGGGGTAATCCCGTGCTTCGTATTATAGGCCATCTGAATCTTCCGCCGGCGAGCCGTTTCGTCGATGGCGGCTTGCATGGATTCGGTGACGCTATCGGCGTACATGATGACCGCCCCGTGTGAGTTCCGGGCCGCCCGACCAATCGTCTGAATCAACGACCGTTCGTTACGCAAGAACCCTTCCTTATCGGCATCCAAAATGGCCACCAACGACACTTCGGGAATGTCGATGCCTTCCCGTAACAGGTTAATCCCGACTAAGACGTCGTACTTCCCCAGTCGCAGATCGCGCATGATTTCCGTTCGTTCCAACGTCTTGATGTCGGAATGCAGATAAGCCACCTTGATGCCCAAGTCCTTGAGGTAATCGGTTAAGTCTTCGGCCATTTTCTTGGTCAGCGTGGTGATAAACGTTCGTTCGTTAGCGTCGATTCGTTTGTTGATTTCACCCACCAAATCATCCATTTGCCCCATGATGGGTCGGACTTCAATAGTTGGATCGAGCAAGCCGGTCGGCCGAATAATTTGTTGGACCACGTGGTTGGTCTGGTCCTCTTCGTAAGGCCCTGGCGTCGCCGACATGTAGATCACTTGGTTAACGTGTTGTTCAAATTCACTTAGTTTTAAGGGACGGTTATCCAAGGCACTCGGTAACCGGAACCCGTAATCGACTAATTGTTGTTTCCGGGCTTGGTCCCCGTTATACATCCCCCGAACCTGTGGCATGGTGACGTGTGATTCGTCGACCACTAACAAAAAGTCCTTGGGGAAGAAGTCCAGTAACGTGTACGGCGGTTCGCCGGCCTTGCGACCATCCATCCAGCGCGAGTAGTTTTCAATCCCGCTGGTGTAACCCATTTCACGCATCATTTCGACGTCGTAGGTGGTCCGTTGCTTCAAACGTTGGGCTTCCAGCAACTTGCCTTGGCCCTCCAACTCGGCTAACCGGTCTTTCAGTTCGCCTTCGATCCCGGCCGTGGCCGACGCCATGATGTCGTCGTTGGTCATAAAGTGGGTCGCCGGGAAGATGGCGACGTGTTCTCTGTCACCCACGATTTCCCCGGTCAGTGCGTCGACTTCGCGAATCCGGTCGATCTCGTCACCGAAAAATTCGACCCGCAGTGCCCGTTCGTCCCGGGACGCTGGGAAGATTTCGACCACGTCACCGTGGACCCGGAACCGGCCCCGTTGAAAGTCGTAATCGTTGCGTTCAAATTGAATATTCACTAGTTTACGAAGCAGTGCGTCCCGTTCGATCTCCTGACCGACCCGTAACGACACCACGTGATTCTTGTATTCCGTGGGGTCCCCTAACCCAAAGATCGAGGACACGGAGGCCACCACGATCACGTCGTTGCGTTCCAACAACGAACTCGTGGCCGAATGCCGTAGCTTATCGATCTCGTCGTTAATCGAGGAGTCCTTTTCGATGTAGGTGTCACTAGACGGCACGTAGGCTTCGGGTTGGTAATAATCGTAGTAACTCACAAAATACTCGACCGCGTTATTAGGAAAGAACTGTTTGAATTCCCCGTAAAGTTGACCCGCTAGCGTCTTGTTATGCGATAACACCAGCGTCGGCTTATTCACGTTCTTAATCACGTTCGAGATGGTGAAGGTCTTCCCCGTCCCGGTGGCCCCCAGTAGAATCTGGGCCTTCTCGTGGTCGTTTAGGCCCTGGGTCAACGCCTTAATGGCTTGGGGTTGATCCCCCGTTGGTTGATAATCCGAAACCAGATCAAACTTCCGATCAGTCTGTCGATCGATCATGGCATGGTCCCTCCTTACCCGTTAAAAATAGTTTTCAGCGAAAAAAATGGGAAACCTTCGCTTCCCATCACGTTCAAATATTCTACCACACCGAACATACTTTCGCTAGTTTGCCGCTTGGTCAAACTTATGCTGATAAATGGTCACGTTGGCCGTCCGTTCGCCCCGCACCACCGTAGTGGTCTGGACCTTCGTCAACCCCTGAGCATCCCAGAAGGCGGGCGCTTGGCGGTCCCCCATGAAGACGCTAAGCTGCAATTGAACGGCATCGGCAGCTTGTAAGGTTTGGACCAGGCTTTGATACAACTCCCCCCGCCGTTGGTCACTCAAACTTTTAGCCGGTAACCAGAGGCCCAACCACACGAGGCTGGGGAGCGGATAATCGACAATTAAATCGACGATCAGCACCAACTGGTCATTTTCAAAAACACCGAGATAGGTTTTCTGGTCGTGCGTGGCGTTTAACGGGACATCGTCCACGTCCTGCACGGCCTCTTGGCGAGTCACCGGATGATCCTGAAAGTGGCCGAAGTAGTCCGGGTGTTGCGCCTGAAATTGATAAATCAAATCGTCATCGGCGTGGGTCAATTCCCGCACTGTGGCGTCGGTCAGTCGTTGGTTCCATACCGTTGCTAATTTCATTTTGCTAATCCTCCGCTTGGTCTAATAGCGTATTGGTCAACGCCTCGAGCTTTTGCCGGTCACTAAAATCCGCTGACAATAGCTCGGGTAAAACGTCTCTTAAGAAGTACTGCACACAAGCCATTTGCTTAAACTTTAGAATCGTTGCGAGGCTTTCCCGGTAAATATCGGTGTAAACCGGTTCCGGATTGCCCTTCTGAATTTCGCCGAAGGATTCGTACAACAGGTCAACCTTGTCGGCCACGGACAGGATCTGACCTTCCAGAGTGTCGTCCTTACCTTCGCCTAAACGCCGGGCGTAGGCGGCCTGGAACTGCTCGGGAATCTCGTTATGAATAAAATTAGCAGTCAGTGATTCCTCCACGTCGGCCAACATTTTGCGTAGTTCGGGCGTCGCGTACTTGACCGGCGTCTTGATATCCCCGATAAATCGTTCGGTGTAATCGTGATTCAGCGCCTTTTCGTACAGCGATCGCCAATTAACCGTGTGTCCAGCCTGTTCCTCGACGTCCCCTAAAAATTGGGCAACTTCGGCCACCTTAAACGAATGTGCCGCCACGGAATGTTGCTCAAATTTGAAGTACCCCGGCGCGCGGTTAATGGTTTCCAGGTCACTAAGACTCTGTAAAAATTGATTCATGCCCATTGCACTCAACTCCTCTGTGGTGGGAAAGTCCCACCTAACTTATCAATTCTATCCTATGCGATGTCTGTCGAGATTGCAAAAGTTCGGTGAATTAAATTTCATGGGTTGCCCGCTTCCGGACCAGTCAGCCATGGTTGGAAAGCACTGAGCCCGTTTTAACAATGGCTACCAAAAAACGGAGGCGCCACTTTGGCCGCCTCCGTTTCGTTGTTTGCTTAAATTAATCTTGCGTTGCCGCTTGCGACTTAAGGGTTTCCAGGTAGGCGAACGCGGCTTGTCCCGCCGTGCCACCTTCCCCAACCGCCGTGGTGATCTGCCGCAAATCCTTTTGCCGCACATCCCCAATAGCGAAGATACCAGGAACGGCCGTGGTCATGTGATCATCGGTCTTAATCCAACCCGCCTCGTCGGTAATCCCTAAGCCCTTGAAGGCGTCGGTCATTGGTAAAGTTCCCACGTAAATGAAGACCCCGCTGGCGTCAATGTGACCATCTTCGCCAGTCTGGTTGTTATGCGTAGCGACCCCGGTGACCTTCATCTTATCGCCTTGGACTTCCGTCACGTTAGTGTTCCAAACGAATTCAATCTTTTCGTTAGCAAACGCCCGGTCCTGCAAAATCTTTTGGGCCCGTAATTGGTCCCGCCGAACGACAATGGTGACCTTAGACGCGATACCGGCCAAGTAAAGGCCTTCTTCAACGGCTGAGTCCCCACCACCGACAACGACGACTTCACGGTTCTTGAAGAACGCACCGTCGCAGACCGCGCAGTACGAAACACCCCGGCCACCGTATTCATCTTCACCGGGAACGCCGAGTTTCTTGTACTCGGAGCCGGTTGCGATCAACACCGCTTTAGCAGCGTAGTCACCATCATCGGTCTTCACGACCTTGTGATCACCGTGATCTTCAATACTCTCAACACTCCCGTAGGCGAATTCCGCGCCAAACTGGGTCGCGCCATCGTACATGTCCTTGGCTAAGTCGGGTCCTAAGACGGACTTAAAGCCAGGATAGTTTTCAATCGCAGCGGTGTTATTCATCTGACCACCGTAGATTCCCCGGTCGAGCATCAACACGGACAGGTTGGCCCGCGAAGCGTATAACGCCCCGGTCATCCCACCGGGTCCTGCACCGATGACAATTACATCGTAATTCTTCAAGTTAACAACTCCCCTTCATCCTGATTTGCCTGACCATTACTTTACTAGGAAAAAGTAAGTTTGTCACCTATTTTGACTTCGGTTGATCTTCGGCATCGAGTCGTTTGCCCAATTCCTTGATGTACTGCCGTAATTGCGTCTTCGTTTCCGGATGTTGCAACCCATATTCAATGTTCGTCTGTAGCCAGCCGAACTTGTTGCCAACGTCGTAACGCTTACCCGTGTACTCGTGGGCAAAGACGCGCTGGGTCTTGTTTAAGTTATCGATGGCGTCGGTCAATTGGAGTTCGTTGCCTAACCCGATAGGCGTGTTTTCCAAGGCTTCGAAGATTTCCGGCGTAAAGAGATAACGACCGATGATGGCCAAATCACTAGGGGCCTCGTCTGGTTGGGGCTTTTCGACGAAGTTCGTGACGTTGTACAGACCTGGCATGGTTTCTTCGGACGGGTTGATTACGCCGTATTTAGCGGTGTCCTTGTGCGGCACCCGCATAACGGCCAACGTTGAGGCGCCCGTTTGGTCGTACCGGTCAATCAGTTGCTTGGTCAGGGGCACCTTACTGTCCGTCATGTCGTCGCCTAACATGACCACGAACGGTTCGTCCCCGATAAAGGCCTTCGCCGTTAAGACGGCGTCACCCAATCCGCGGGGATACGGTTGCCGGATGAAGTACAGGTTCATCCCCGTAGTCTCTTGGACCTGCTTGAGCATCTTTTCCTTGTGCTTGGCTTCCAAGTTAGCTTCCAGTTCGGGATTAGAATCGAAGTGGTCTTCAATGGAACGCTTCGACTTACCGTCAACGACTACGATGTCTTCGATCCCGGAACGCCGGGCTTCTTCGACAATGAATTGGATCGTTGGTTTATCAACAATTGGTAACATTTCCTTGGCTAACGCCTTGGTTGCTGGTAAGAATCGAGTTCCGAGTCCCGCAGCTGGAATAATGGCTTTTCTGACTTTTCTCATAAGAGTTTAAACCCTCCTCAAATTTTCACACTAATTAGAATTCGGACCGACCCTCGCGTTGCATCAGGTCGGAAATGGCCGTCTTAATGTCCTTACCTTCGTAAAGGACTTGGTAAATGGCCTCTGTAATCGGCATCGACACCCCGCGCTTTTGTGACAACTCGTAGGCCGCTTTGGTCGTGGCCAACCCTTCGATCACCATCCCCATATGGCTGATTACATCGTCGAGCTTTTCACCGCGACCGAGTTCGTCACCGGCCCGCCAGTTTCGCGAATTGGTACTCGTGGCCGTGACGATCACGTCACCGACCCCGGATAACCCGATAAAGGTCATGGGGTCCGCCCCAAAGGACGTCCCTAACCGCGAAATTTCAGCCAAGCCCCGGGTCATCAACGCCGCCTTGGCGTTGTCCCCGTAGCCTAACCCGTGTAACGCGCCGGCCCCTAGAGCGATAATGTTCTTCAAGGCCGCGCCAATTTCGACGCCAATCACGTCGGAATTGGTGTAAACCCGGAAGTACGGCGTCATAAAGAGCTTCTGGGTGTACTTGGCCGCTTCCGGACTGGCACTGGCTGCCGTAATCAAGGTAATGTCGTGACGGGCCACGTCCTCGGCGTGACTCGGACCGGATAAGACCGTGACGGCCTTCCGGTTAGCCGCCGGAATCTCTTCTTCCAAAATTTGGGAGATCCGCTTGTAGGTCTTCTGCTCAATCCCTTTGCTGGCATGGATCAATTCTGGTTGTAAGTGCTTAGCGGTTAAAATACCGGCCACTTCATGGGCCACGGACCGCACGGCCTTAGTCGGGACCACGAATAAAATGGCGTCCACCCCGTCAATGGCACTGGCCATATCGGCATAGGCGACCAGGGACTTGGAGAACGTAAAGTTCTTGATGTAGTGACTGTTGGTGTGCTGGGTATTTAATTCCTCAACCTGCTTGGGGTTGTAGGACCATAATCGCACATCGTGCCCGTTTTCATCTAAAACATTGGCCAAGATGGAGCCCCAAGAACCGGCACCAAGAACGGCAATTTTCTCTGACATAGTCTGGATTCTCCTTAATTAGAAAGTTTGGTTCGTTCACGAAACGGGTTACCGGCTAAGTAATCCGTCGGTGGTGTATTTTGACGACGCCGGTAAATCCAAATGATTGCGGCGCCCACAAACAAAATCACGGATAAGAGTTGGGACACCCGAATCACGTTACCCAACATCAAACTGTCGGTCCGCATTCCCTCGATAAAGAAGCGGCCCAACGAATACCACATCACGTAACCCAAGAAGACCTCACCTTGCTTGAACAGCTGCGGGTAGTGACGCAAACTCATCAAGACCACGAAGCCCATCAGATCCCAGGTTGATTCGTACAGGAAGGTCGGCTGGCGGTAGGCACCGTTGATGAACATCTGCTCCACGATGAAGTGTGGCAGGTGCAGGCCTTGTAAGAACGACAAGCTGGTGATGCGCCCAAAGGCTTCCTGGTTCATGAAGTTCCCCCACCGACCAATGGCCTGACCTAAGATGACGGTCGGGGCGGCCACGTCGAGCATCAACCACACGGGAATAAACCGCGACCGGCAGAAGAAGTACACCACCAGCCCGGCCCCAATCAATGAGCCGTAGATGGCGATTCCCCCGTCCCAAATCGCGATGATTTCACCGGGATGCTGACTGTAATACGGCCACTGAAAGGCCACGTAATACAACCGCGCGGCAATTAACGCCGCCGGCAACGCCCATAAAATCATATCATAGATATCATCGGGGTTGATGCCCCGCCGGCGCCCTTCACGAACGGCCAATAAGACCGCTAAGATCACGCCGGAAGCAATGATCACCCCGTACCAGTGAACCTGAAGGGGCCCTAAATGCACCGCAATCGGATTCAGAGCGGCTAAAAATGGTGTAACCGTCATTGCGTCCCTCCATCCTTTTGGGAATTTTGTTTAATTAAGCGGTTCAAATTATCGTCAAAAACCTTAGTGGCGTCGTAGCCCATCGAGCGGGCCCGGAAATTCATGGCCGCCGCTTCGATGATGATGGCTAAATTCCGCCCAGTTTTAACCGGAATGGTAATCTTGGGAACTTCAACGTCAAAGAATTTCTGACTTTCGGTATTATTACCCAACCGATCGAAGTGGTTGTCATCGTGCCAGAGTTCCAGGTGGACGATCAGGTCAATATCGGTTTCGCTCCGCACGGCCCCGGCCCCAAAGAGGTTCATCACGTCGATGATCCCAATTCCCCGGATCTCCAGTAAGTGACTCAAGATGGCGGGAGCGGCGCCGACTAAAGTCTGTTCGTCTTGCTGATAAACTTCCACGCGGTCATCGGCAATCAACCGGTGCCCCCGCTTGACCAGTTCCAAAGCGGTTTCACTTTTTCCCACGCCGGAATCCCCGGTAATCATGACCCCCACCCCGTAGATGTCGACCAACACACCGTGAACGGATTGCCGTTCGGCGAGCTTGCCTTCCAAGAAGTTGGTCATGTTACTGAGAACCCGTGACGTGGTAAGTTTCGTCCCTAAAATCGGGATCTGGGCTTCCTCGGCGGCCTGTTTTAATTCTTCAGGTGGGTCGAGCTGGGTCGACACCACAAACGCGGGCGTCTCGGGCTGACACATTTTTTGCATCACGTCCAATAACTGTTCGTGACTCATTCCCTTGGCAAACGAGGTTTCCGTAATCCCCAACAGTTGGATTCGCTTGGCCGGGTAGTAATTAAAGTACCCCGTTAGTTCCAATCCGGGACGCGAAATATCGCTGGTCGTAATTTGCCGATTGAGGTCATCTTGACCGGAATAGACATCTAATCGATTAGCCTTGACCAGGTCGGCGACCGTAACGCTTTCTGGCATGCGTGTTTCCTCCTAACTACATCGTCTCATAAAACATACCCTAATTTTAGCACTTTAGCGGGGCTTCTCCTATCAAATTCAATTCGTTACCACAACCGCGTTAAGAATCGGTTACCGGGTTAAGATAGCGCTTACTTAATAGTTCAGCCCTTACCCGGGGCTAGGACACCCTACCCCCGGGCGAAGTGGTCACTGATGACGGCATTAGCTAACGACATCACGATGGCGACGATCAGCGTCACGCCAAACGACGCAAAGGCGAAGTTACTCCCCACAAACCAGGCGGTGAGTTCCAGCATAATGGCGTTAAGCACCACGCTGAACAGGCCCAGCGTCAAGATGGTAATGGGTAGCGACAACACGAACAGAATCGGTTTGACCACCGCATTTAAGATCGCCAGGACTAAGCTGGCCAGTAACGCGATGCCCACACTAGAAACGTAAAACGCGTGCTGGTAATTTCCCGCCAGCGAACTCTGGAAGAACCCCGCTAACGCCAGAAAAATCAACGCATTGACTAAAATCCGGGTCCAAAAGCGCATCTACTCACCATCCTTATGGTGGACGTCGTGTTCCGTCACGTCGTGAATCACCTTGCGATCAGCTTTCGGGTTAGTTTGTTGACCCCCCCGACCGAAGCCGAAGAGATCACTGAAGTTAGAACCAGTGGATTGTGAGTCGTCCAGCGGCATAAACGTCATTAAAATGACGTAGACCAATAGGCCCAATACCACGTGTAAGAACGGAATCGAAATGGTGATAATCACGTAGATCAATCGCAATAGGTTGGCATTCCAGCCAAAGTAGTCGGCAATTCCACCAAGGACCCCACCGACGAGACGGTTGGTCCGGGAACGCACGAGTTTTTTCTTTGCTGCCATTGTCATGGCCTCCTTTAAGTCTGATTAAACTTGTCCTATTGGGAAAAGAATAACGAAAGCGGCCACTGAAAGCAAGTTTTCAGTGACCGCTGGTTTAAATCTTCAAATTTCGGTAAGAATTACGGGGAATTACTCCCCGCTTTAAAACTATTAAGTCTAGAAAATCCAGCGCTTCCGGGCCAGTCAGAAACAGGCTGGAACGGGGTGGGCACGGCTTCAAGCCCGTAGCCCAGGTCTTGAAGACCGACCTTTGTCTAAGCCGACTAAAAGACGTCGACTAAGACAAATTTCACCCCTGAGCCCATTTCTGACTGGCCCTCCAGCTCACACTCGTTATGACAACAACTTGCCTGCATTCTTCCGAATCGGAGGACAATGAGTCGTTATTTTAATCAACAATTAAGTTTAAAAACAAGCTCTAAATATCAGTTGTCTGCCAACCAGCCTGACGCATAACTGCCTAGTCTTCCGTCCCCTCACTAGCCGAGTTCAGTTCCACAATCTTGCCGGAACGCAGGTAGATGATCCATTCACATACGTTGGTCACGTAATCGCCAATCCGGCTCAAGTCCTGCGCCACGTTTAAGTAAATCGACGCCCCCGTCTCGAAGGTCGCATCCCGGCTCATGGCGTGGTAGCTCAGGCTACGTACCCGGTGATTCAGGTGATCTAATTGTCGATCCACGTCGGCTAACGACCGGGCTTCGTGATCGTCCTTGTTGACGTAAGCGGCCAACACGTCTTGGACCATCTTGGTGGTCATCTGTCCCATTTCGGCCATCAATTGTTCCAATTCCGCCACTTTTTGCTTCTCGCCCATTTTAATCGTCGAGTGGGCAATGTTGCGGGCGTGGTCCCCGGCGCGTTCCAAATCGGAAACGGCCTTTAAAATCGTGACGATTTCTCGCAGATCCGTGGTCACGGGTTGGTACAACGCAATCATTTCGAACGTCTTTTTTTCCAACGCAATTTCTCGTTCGTTGATGTCGTGGTCGTGATCGATGATCGACTGAGCCGTGACCGCATCACGTTCGATAAACGCGTTCACCGACTTCTGGATCACCTCGCTGACCAGCATCCCCATTTCCGTAAAGTCTGCATCCAATTCTGCTAATTCGTCATCAAATAACCGGCGCATCGGTCTACCTCCTATTATCCAAACCGACCACTAATGTAGTCTTCCGTTTGTTTCTTAGCTGGGTTCATAAAAATATTCTTCGTTTGATCCACTTCCACCAGTTCCCCGTTCATGAAGAAGGCCGTCCGATCGGCAATCCGCGACGCTTGTTGGAGGTTGTGGGTTACTGTAATAATCGTATAATCGTGGCGTAAATTCAAGAGGGTCGCTTCAATTTGACTACTGGAGACCGGGTCCAACGCACTGGTCGGTTCGTCCAACAGAATAATCTCCGGTGACACGGCCAGGACCCGCGCGATGCAGACCCGTTGCTGTTGCCCCCCGGACAAGGCCAAGGCGCTTTCGTGTAAATGGTCCTTCACTTCGTCCCATACGGCGGCCTGTCGCAAGGACTTTTCAACCACGGCGTCGAGCTTTTCCTTGTCGCGTTCCCCGGCAATCCGCAACCCGTAGATCACGTTGTCGTAGATGGAGAACGGAAACGGGTTGGGCTGTTGAAACACCATGCCAATTTCCTTACGAATCTGGACCGTATCGGCACTGGGGGCGTACAGGTCCTTTCCCTTGAACTGGACGGTTCCCGTGATGGTGACCCCCGGAATCAAATCGTTCATCCGATTCAACGTCCGTAGGTAGGTCGACTTCCCACAGCCGGACGGTCCAATCAACGCCGTAATCCCCTTCTCGTCAAAATCCAAATTAATTCCCTTCAGGGCTTCCTTACTCCCGTAATACAAATGTAAGTCCTGGGTCGTTAAAATTTCCTTACTCATTCTTCCTCGCTCCTCGCTAACCAAAGTTCCCCGAAACATAGTCACTGGTAACCTGGACCTGCGGATTCGTAAAGATTTGGCTGGTCGTGTCGTACTCCAACACCCGTCCTTGATTAAAGAACGCCGTATATTCACTGATCCGCGCGGCCTGTTGCATGTTGTGCGTCACGATAATAATCGTGTAGTGCTGCTTTAGCTTCAACAACGTGTCTTCTAGTTGACTAGTCGACACGGGGTCCAGCGCACTGGCGGGTTCGTCCAACAGCAACACGTCGGGTTTCACGGCGATGGCTCGGGCAATACACAACCGCTGCGCTTGACCCCCGGACAAGGCTAAAGCACTCTTGTCCAGTTCGTCTTTGACTTGATCCCACAACGCAGCTTGGCGTAGCGAGGTTTCCACGATTTCGTCTAACTTATTTTTAGCGGTTACGCCGCGGAGACGCAAGGCAAACGCAATATTATCGTAAATCGATTTTGCAAATGGATTCGGCCGTTGAAAAACCATCCCGATGCGCCGGCGCATCTCGTAAACGTCGATGTCGGGCTGGTTAATGTCCACGCCCCGGTACATAATCCGGCCCTTGACCGTGGCGATTCGGTCGTTCATCCGGTTGAGGGACCGCAGAAAGGTCGATTTCCCGGACCCCGAGGCCCCAATCAACGCGGTAATCTGGTTACGGGCAAACTTGAGGTCACCTTCATAGATGGCTTCCTTATCACCGTAAAAGACGTGGAGCCCTTCCGTCGACAACACGGTGGGATGCTGCGCATCGGTGGGTTGCACGATGTGGCGTTCCGGTGTGGTGCCCGGCTTGGCAATATCACTACTCATAAACATAGACGTTCCTCCTTAGGCCGACGTTAGCCGTTTGTACAGTCGCTTACCCAGGTACCGAGCGGCTAAGTTGAAGAGCAGAATCGCAATCACTAAGACCGCGGACGACCCGGACGAAATCGCTTTGGCGTCGGGCATGATCCCTTCCGAGTTAATCTTCCAGATGTGGACCGCCAACGTTTCGGCGGGACGCATCGGGTTTAACGGACTGGAGATGTTGAAGGGATTCCAGTCCATAAAGTTTAACGCGGGGGCACTTTGACCGGCCGTGTAGATTAACGCGGCGGCTTCCCCGAAGACCCGACCGGCACTTAAGATCACCCCGGTCAGGATGCTGGGCACCGCGGCGGGTAAGATGACCCGCGTGACGGTCTCCCAGCGTGAAAGACCTAGAGCTAGGCCCCCCTCGCGTTGCTTGTCGTCGATGGTGTGTAAGGAATCTTCGATGCTCCGCGTCAAAAGCGGCAGGTTGAAGAAGGTCAACGCGAAAGCCCCGGATAAAATCGAGAAGCCTAAGCGCAACTTCACCACGAAGAACAGGAAGCCGAACAGTCCCACCACCACGGAAGGCAGCGAACTTAAGATTTCAATCGCCGTCCGAACGACGCTGGTCACCCAGTTGTCCTTGGCATATTCGTAGAGGTAAATCGCCGCCCCCAGGGCAATCGGAAACGAAATCAACATGGCTAAAATCAACAGGTAAAACGAGTTAAAGAGTTGGACGCCAATCCCACCACCCTTTAAGAAGGCTTTGGCGGGCGTGGTCAGGAAGTGCCAACTAACTTTCGGTAGCCCACTGACCAGGATATACCCGACTAGGGCCAGTAAGATTAGGACCACCACGCCGGCGATGCCGTAGAGCACGCCGATTGCAATTTTATTTTGAACTTTAGAATTCATATTATTGGAGACGCCCCTTTCGACCAATCAACCGAATAATCAGGTTGAAGACCAACGACATCAGCAGTAAGACCAGGGCCAGCGACCACAGGGCGTTGTTTTGTAACGACCCCATCACGGTGTTCCCAATCCCGGTCGTCAGAACCGACGTCAACGTGGCTGCCGGATCGACCAAAGAATGCGGCATCAGCGCGGCATTCCCAATGACCATCTGAACCGCCAGTGCTTCACCGAAGGCCCGGGCCATCCCGAAGACCACCGCCGTCATCAAGCCCGGCGTAGCGGCCCGGAGAACCACCTTATAGATGGTCTGCCATTGCGTGGCCCCTAACGCCAATGAAGCTTCCCGGTAGTATCGGGGCACGGCACGTAAGGCATCGGCACTCATCGACGTCACCGTGGGTAAGATCATCACGAACAGAACGCAGGTCCCGGATAAGATCCCAAACCCACTGCCGCCAAAGACCGAGCGGGTAAACGGCACGACCACGCTTAACCCGATGAACCCGTAAACCACGGAAGGAATCCCCACCAGTAATTCGGTTACGGGCTGGAGAATTTTCGCCCCCCGGTTCGGTGAGATTTCGTTCATGAAGACCGCCGTCCCAATCGCAAACGGGGTCGCTACAATAGCGGATAAAACCGTAATCAGAAACGAGCCGACGATCATCGACAGGGCTCCCACTTCGGGCTTACCGTGTGCGTCCGTCAAACTCGGGTTCCAGTTTTTGCCGCTTAAGAAGTCCCAGAGGTTCACGTGATTGGTGGTAAACGTGGCTAGTCCCTTAGAGGCCACGAAGCCAATGATGGCCACCACAACGGCCACGATTAAAATCAGGGCGGAAAAGCTTACCACTCGGCCCCAGATTTCTAGCTTAGCTGCCTTGGAGCGGCGCTTTAATTCTTGTTCTAATTGTTCAGGTGATTTGGTCATGAGTGGGTCCCTCCAATCGGCGTAACCTGACCGTTAACGTCCCGTGTCACGTGCATCTGACTGGGTGACAGGTAGCCTAATTGGCGCACCAGCGTCTTTTGAATGGTCGGGGATTGAACGTAAGCGATAAAGTCCTTGGTCAGTCCCGTGGGCTGTCCTTTGGTGTACAGATGTTCGTAGGACCAAATCTTCCAGCGGTTAGTCACCACGTTATCCTCGGTCGGCGCCACACCGTTTAAACTCACGGCCTGGACCGCCTTGGTCACGTAGGAAAAGGCCACGTAACTAATGGCCCCCGGTGTGGTTTGGACGATCTGACGCACCATCCCCGAGGAGTCTTGTTCCTGAGCAGTCTTGGCTTGGTGCCCGGCAATCCCGAATTGTTCGAAGGTTGCCCGGGTCCCACTCCCTTGCGCCCGGTTGATCAACACGATGGGTAAGTCCTTACCGCCCACCTGTTTCCAGTTGGTCACCTGGCCGGTAAAAACGGCCGTTAATTGCTTGGTGGTCAACCGCGTGATCCCGTTCTTGCGGTTCACGATTGGTGTAATGCCAACGACCGCCACCCGATGATCGACCAGACCCTTAGCCCGAATGCCCTTTTGCTCGGCCGCAAAAAGATCGGAATCCCCGATCTGCACGGCGCCTTCCTGAATCTGACTGAGTCCGGTCCCGGTCCCGCCACCTTGGACGTTGATAAACGTGCCCAGATGGTCGGCCGTATACTGCTCACCGGCCGCTTCAACTAAGGGCTGTAAGGCCGTGGAGCCCACCGCCGTGATCGACCCGCCGGCCTGGCTGGCCTGACGTGTCTGGTACGCAAAGATTCCCAGGGCTACCAAAATCATGAGGAGTAAGCCCTGTAACCATCGTCGTTTTGTCATCCCGTTGTCCCTCCTATACCGACCAGTGTGGCCACCGCCGGTTCTCTCAATTGTCAGTATAGCGGGTCTTTGTAAATGTCATGTAGACGTATTGTAAAGGTTATGTAAATGTCCCTCAAAAGGTGGGCAACGCAAAAAAGCCGACCAGAGACGTCGACTTTACGTTAATTCTTAGGCGTTGGTGTGGTCGCCGCTTTCCCCGACGTACCAAGCGTTACCGCCGTTGCGGTCCGCGGAAAAGTCAGCGTCACGGTAGTCCCGACACCCAATTCACTTTGCAAATCCAACTTACCATTTAAGGCCTTTACCAGTTCACGTACGATGGCTAAGCCCAACCCGCTCCCGCTGACTCGTTGGTTCGAATGCGAGATGTCAGCGCGGTAAAAACGCTCAAACACGCGCAGCTGATCCTGTTGCGAAATGCCAATGCCCGTATCGGCAATGGTCAGCGCCCAGGTCGTTCCCGTCGTGGTCACACTCAGCGTCACGTTGCCTTGCGGGCGGTTGTATTTGATGGCGTTACTCAAGATATTCTTGACGATTTGGTCTAATTTCCGTTGATCGGTCGCCGCCGTAAAATCGGCCGGAATCTGATTATGCAACGTCACCTGGTTCACCGCCGCTAAGGGTTCCAGCAAGTGAACCTGTGCGGCCAACTGCTGCCCGACCGGAACCTGGTTGATTTCCACGGCGTTACCCGATTCAATATGTGAAATCGCCAACACATCATTAATCAATTCCACTAGTCGATCGCTTTGCTGGTCGATGATCTTCAAAAATTCAACCAACTTTTCCGGATCATCCTTGGCCCCCGCCAACAGGGTCTTGGCAAAGCCAGCAATCGCCGTCACCGGCGTTTTTAATTCGTGTGAGGCGTTGGACACGAAGTCCAGTTGCATCTGTTCAACCGCGTAGACCTCGGTCACGTCATACAATAAGACTAAGACTTGAAAGAAGTCCTGCGAAGTCGCCGTATAAACCACCTGAACATCGACAGTTCGTTCGTTAGGCGTCCCCGGCAACTTCATCACCCGGTGTTGCGTCTGCCGTTCACTTAAGGCCTTATTAATTAGACTCGCTAGTTCAAACTGCTGCACGTCCTGGGTAAACGGGTGCCGGCGCGTCGAAATTTGCTGCTGTAAGAACTGTTCCATCGCCGGATTGGCCAGTTCGACCTTGCGGTACCGGTCGATGACCATGACCCCGATGGGGAGGTAATCGAGCAGGGTCGCAAACTCCTGGTTCTGACCGGCCATCCGCCGCCGCAACTTACGCTGGTGCGTTTGTAAATAGTTAATCTGCAGGGCCAGTTGATAAAAGGGATCATGGGGGGACAACAACACGTGCGCCGGTGCCTCGGCGTGGCGCATCTTTTCAACCTTACGGGTCAAAATGGTGATTCGTTGTTGAGCCCACCGTTGGTACCATAATAGGCCGCCCCACTCAATCAATGCGAACGACCACCCAATCATCACGGCCACCCCAAAACTATCCGGACGCAGGCACCAAACCAATAGGGTGTTGATCACCAACAGGGCCACCCCACTGATTCCCAACATTTGCCTACTCATGGGGTGCCTCGAACGTATAACCGAACCCCCGCACCGTCTTTAAGAGTTGCGGGTGTTTGGGATCCGGTTCAATCTTTTCACGCAAGTGGGAGACGTGAATGTCGACCATGCGGGTCTGCCCACTGTAGTCAAAGCCCCAGACGCCTTCCAGCAATTGTTCACGGCTCCAGACCTTGCCGGGACGCTTGGCGAAGAAGAGCAATAATTCAAATTCCTTGGGCGTGAGTTCGATGGCCTGCTGGCCGCGTTTGACCTGAAACTTGTCCTGATCGATGCTCAGACCGGCGATGTGAATCACGTGCCCGTTATCCACGGGAACTTTCGGCGCCGTATCGTCATGGTACCGCCGCATAACGGCCTTCATCCGGGCCAACACTTCGCGCGGACTGAACGGCTTAGTGATGTAATCATCGGCGCCTAGTTCCAAGCCAACCACGGTATCGAACTCACTGGTCTTAGCCGTAATCATGATAATCGGCGTTTTGATTTTCTCCTGCCGTAGCCGCTTCGTAACCTCGACTCCGTCTAACTTCGGTAACATCAAATCTAACAAAATCACATCAAACTGTTCGTGTTCCGCCAGCTTCAAGGCCTGTTCCCCATCAATGGCCGTGACCACCTGATAATCTGCTTGTTCCAAATTATACTGTAATAGCGTCACAATCGCTGGCTCGTCATCCACGACTAGCACTCTACTCATGATTTACCCCTCCTGATCTCTGAATAGAACTATTCCGATTTCGTGTGGTGCCCCGGAATAAATGGCCGTTTCCGTGACTTTTAAGTCGCCTGCCATGTTACGAACCCGTAAATGACAGTAAGTTGGATTGATTAATAACGCCTCGTAAAAGGCCGTTTCGCTGTTGACCGCCCGGTGGTTACATTCTAGGATAATGTCTCCCGCCGCTAAATCCAGCTTTGTTGCGGGCGTGCCCGGTCGAATCGCTAAGACCCGCACCCCATCGTCTACTTGAGAATACCAAAAGGACTGCCGTTGGTCATAGCGTTTTGCTCGCCATAAACAACCCCCGTAACAAACCAACAGGATCACTAAAGCGACCGGTAAGTCCTGGGGTCGCCAGAACAACCAGCCCATCACTAACAGGGCTAAGCCGGCCAGGCCCACGAGATGGTGTGCCAGCCGTTGATAAACCACCTTAGGCCGTTCCCGAAAGACCGTGAACCGAACCCCCAACAGCAAGGGTAAGATCATGACGGCAAAGGAATGGCCGTGGAGCGTCAACATCGGCCAAAAACGCCAGGTACTACTGAACCAGTCACCCGGAACCAACGTAACTAACGGAATAACCAGCAATTCGCGCCAGGGATAGCCCGCAATGCGCTTGCCCCGTTGCTTGGCATAAATGCGCGGGCTGGCAAACCGTCCCCCGTAATGGGCAATCCAGTGTCCCAAAGCCAAAAAGGCAATCACGAAAAGCCAGGCAAAACTACTAGCCGGGGCCCCACCCCAGTTAACTCCCAGGGGTTTCAGATCGACCGCTGGGACCAACTGCGGGCCTAAGTAAGCCGTGATTAAGGTGCTCACCACCAAAAGCGTGATGGGTAATAGCGTTGTCGGTAAAATGATCAGCGAGATAAACGCCAAAACTTCGTACACCAAGACCCAGACCAGCGGTAAGCTGACCCCCACGATCAGGTTTAACACCGACAAACCCACGCCGAGCACCAGGCCCTGCGTCAACATGTGCCGTAACTCGTAATGGTCACTGTAGACCGCGCTACTAAAGTCATGTCGTTCGCGTTTGATTCGCGCACGACTGGTCAACCACGAGCGCAGGATGGCTAACCACAAGAGGGGCTGTAAGAAGAAACTGCCCAGGACGAACAATGTCCGCATGAAATCGACACCTTTCCAAAAAATAGCTGATTTCAGTATAGCATTAAACAAAAACGGGTAACACGTCATTCGCGTTACCCGTTCAATCATTATATTTATAAAGCCGCGGTTAGTCGCCTTCCAGCGCTCAGGGGCTGGATCGCCTGCTCGCCTCCAGGCTGTAGTCCATCATTTTTGATTTAGTCTAGAAGTGACGTAACTCTACTTTAGCTGTTCCGTTTACTGACGATTAATTTGAAAAAAGACTCAGTCAAGTTACCATCGTAGCTAATTCCCATTAGTATCAGCTACAAAGCACCCAGTTAGTCCGGGTTCTTTTGGCTCAACTGCCATTGCAGGTAAGCATCGATAAACGGATCGAGATCCCCGTCCATCACCGCTTGGCCCTGCGAGGTTTCGTAGTTGGTCCGGTGATCCTTGACCATGGTGTAGGGGTGGAACACGTACGAGCGAATCTGTGAGCCCCAACCAATATCCAGTTGGACCCCTTCCAGCGCCGCCTTTTCCTTGGCCTTCTTCTCTTCTTCCAATTCGTATAACTTGGCCCGTAACATTGCCAGGGCCGTTTGCCGGTTTTGCAGTTGCGACCGTTGGGCCTGACTCTGCGTCACGATTCCCGTCGGTAAGTGGGTGATTCGTACGGCCGACGAGGTTTTGTTCACGTGCTGACCCCCGGCACCGGACGCCCGGTACACGTCGACCTTCAAGTCGGCCGGATTGATATCTACGTCCACCGAGTCGTCGAGTTCGGGTAAGACGTCCACGGACGCAAACGAGGTGTGCCGGCGGCCGGCCGAATCGAATGGTGAGATGCGAACCAACCGGTGAACCCCCTTTTCGGAACGGAGATACCCGTAGGCGTTATGCCCGGCAATCAGTAGCGTGGCACTACTCAGCCCCGCTACTTCGCCAGCCTGATAATCTAAGACCGTCACCTTAAACTGGTGTTGTTCACCCCAACGGGTATACATCCGCATCAGCATCGAACCCCAGTCTTGCGATTCGGTGCCCCCCGCGCCGGGATGAATTTCCAAAATGGCGTTGTTGTGATCGTACTTCTGATTCAATAATAGGTTCAACCGGTATTGCCGTAACGCATCCTGTACCCGAGCAAAGTTCTGGTCAAAATCGGCCTGCATCTCCGGGTCGGGTTCCTCGCTCAACAATTCCACGGCCACGTCTAGATCAGCGACCTGATCGGACAGATGTTGGAATTCTTCAACCTTTTTCTTCATCTCGTTAGTGGCATCAATTAATTTCTGGGCCTGCTGGGGATCATCCCAGAATCCCGGTTCGGCCATCTGGCCCTCGTTGACGCTGATGCTTTCGTTTAGGGCATCAAAGTCAAAGCGACCCCCTAAAGCCGGTCAGTTGTTCGTGCATGGTTTGAATGGCGTGTTTCGCATCCGTTAATTCCATTGTATGGGCTCCTTTTAAGTTATTTTGAATTCTCTCAACCCAGTGTACCATCAATTTCCCTGGACATAACAAAACGAGGTTGGAAATTTTCCAGCCCCGTTTACACGGTTATGATGACTTACCGCGTGATATTTTGACGAATTTCAGACTTCATGAATAACCGAGTAGCGTCGTATTCGATGTCGGAGATCATTTCTTCGAACATCCGGAACCCGTCTTGTTGGTATTCAACCAACGGGTTCAACTGACCGTAACCCCGCAACCCAATGGATTGCCGTAATTGATCCATGGTGTCGATGTGGTCCGTCCAGTGGGAGTCAACCACCCGCAGGATAACCACCTTTTCAAATTCTAGCATTTGGGCCGGATCGTAAAGTTGTTTGGACTTTTCATCGTAGACCTTGTTTGCCAGGTCCATGAAGTAGGTAACGATTTCGTCAGCGGTCTTATCCTTCAAGTCAGCCAAGCTGATTTGATCGGGTGAAACCATGGCCGAAATTCCGAAGTCCAGCAACGTATCCAAGTCCCAGTCGGCCTGGTCACCCTGCGTGTGCAGGCTAACGACTCGGCTGACCGTCCGCTTGATCATCGGCATCAAGACCCACTTCAAGGACTTGTCTTCCTGAATGATCTGATTCCGTTCACCGTAGATGACGTCCCGCTGTTGCCGCATCACGTCATCGTACTGTAAAACGTTCTTCCGGGAATCGTAGTTATTCCCTTCAACCCGCTTCTGGGCGGACTCGACCTGCTTAGTGATCATCCGACTCCGAATCACGGCGTCTTCACCATCCACGTTCATCCGTTGCAAGAAGTCCTTGACCCGGTCGGAACCAAACCGCCGCATCAAATCATCTTCCAAGGACAGGTAGAATTGGGTCATACCCGGGTCACCTTGCCGACCCGAACGGCCCCGTAGCTGATTATCAATCCGCCGCGATTCGTGACGTTCGGTCCCAATCACGGCTAAACCACCAAGTTCGACCACACCGGGGCCAAGTTTGATATCGGTCCCCCGCCCGGCCATGTTGGTGGCAATTGTGACGGCACCCCGTTGACCCGCGTTTTGAATGATGTCGGCTTCCTTCGCGTGGTTCTTGGCGTTCAAGACCACGTGCGGGATGTTTTCATTATCTAAACGTTGGGACAGGTATTCGGACGTTTCCACGGCCACGGTCCCGATTAACATCGGTTGACCCTTTTCGTGCAGGTCCTTGATTTCCCGGACAACGGCGTCAAACTTCGACTCCAACGTCGGGTACAAGACATCGGGATGGTCCATCCGGACAACCGGCTTGTTGGTTGGCACGGAAATAACTTCCATGTTGTAGATTTCCCGAAATTCTTCGGCTTCGGTCTTGGCCGTCCCCGTCATCCCGGCTAACTTGGCGTACATCCGGAACAAGTTTTGGTACGTGATGTTGGCCATGGTCTTGGTTTCTTCTTGAATCTCGACGCCTTCCTTGGCTTCGATGGCCTGGTGCAACCCGTCAGAGTAACGCCGGCCTTCCATGACCCGCCCGGTAAAGGAATCAACGATCAAGACTTCACCGTCTTGGACCACGTAGTCCTTGTCCCGCAACATGATGAAGTTCGCCCGTAAGGCTTGGTCCATATGGTGGGTTAAGGCCGTGTTGTCCGTGTCGTATAAGTTCTTCAAATTGAAGTATTTTTCGGCTTTTTCGATTCCCGTATCGGTCAACGAAACCGTCTTGGATTCCAGGTCGATCTTAAAGTCTTCTTTTTCGTGTAAGGTCTTCGCGAACCGGTCCACTCGTTTGTAGAGTTGACTGGTCCCTTCGGATTGCCCAGAAATGATCAATGGCGTCCGGGCTTCATCGATTAAGATGGAGTCCACTTCGTCGACAATGGCGAAGTTTAACGGCCGTTGAACCATGTCTTCTTTGTAAACCACCATGTTGTCCCGCAGGTAATCGAACCCGATTTCCCCGTTAGTGGAGTAGGTGATATCGGCATTGTAGGCTTCACGCTTTTCGTCTGGCGTCTTTTCGGCGGAGTTCAACCCCACTGACAGACCCATCCAGTTATACAGTTCACCCATTTCGGTCGCATCCCGGGCGGACAGGTATTCGTTAACCGTGACCACGTGGACCCCTTTACCAGCAATAGCGTTTAAGTAAACGGGCATGGTGGCGGTCAAGGTCTTCCCTTCACCGGTCTTCATTTCCGCAATGTTACCCTCGTGAAGCACGATTCCCCCCATGATTTGAACATGGAATGGGTACAAGCCTAAGACCCGGCGTGCCCCTTCACGACAAGCCGCAAAAGCTTCGGGCAATAAGTCGTCCAAGGTTTCGCCGTCTTGATAGCGCTTCTTAAATTCAGGCGTTTTAGCCTTCAGATCTTCGTCTGAGAGCTTTGAATATTCATCAGCGTAAGCGCCAACCTTATCCGCTAATTTACTGAGGCGTCGCAAAGTTCGTCGATCGCTTTCGACCCATTTCTTTAAAATGTTTGCCATGTGAGAATTCCCTTCAGTACTTCGTTTAATTAATCTATTTTAAGTTACCCATTCTTTTGCAATAAATCAACCTACATTTTAACACTAACATCGGCAAGATGAAACTCTTCTCCCCAGTTAGCGAAGGCTAAACCGTTTTCAATTGCTAATTCGCTATAAAAAACGCAATAGTGCCGAACATTGATCACCTTACTAACGTTAAACCGGCCCTTTTCCAATCCCTTAAGGACAGAAAAAAGCCCAGGACCACCGCCCCAGGCTTTCACGTGTTCAGTTAAATTAGTCTTCGTCGTTGGCTTCAATCAGCCCGTACCGACCATCGTTCCGCCGGTACACGATGCTGGTCCCATTGGTTTCAGCATCTTGGTAGATAAAGAAGTCGTGTCCGAGCATATCCATTTGTAGGATGGCTTCTTCGTTATCCATTGGCTTTAATGAAACCCGCTTAGTCCGAACGACTTGAAGGTCACTGCCTTCGGTCTTTGGTTCGTCATCCGGCGTAGCGTTCGGGGCAAAGTCTAAGTTCTTGTAGCCCTTTTCACGTGACTTACGGTTAACCTTGGTCTTGTACTTGCGGATTTGGCGTTCCAATTTATCGGTGACCAAGTCAACGCTGGCGTACAAATCTGGTGAGGTCTCCTCTGCCCGTAATGTCAAGTATGGGAGTGGGATCGTTACTTCAACCTTAGCCGTCTTGTTTTGGTAGACCTTCAGGTTGATATGCGCAATTGCCTCAACGTTGTTATCGAAATATTTCTCTAACTTGCTGATTCGCTTTTCAACGTAATCCCGTATTGCGTCAGTAACTTCGATGTTTTCACCACGAATATTAAATGTGAGCATAAAACTTCTCTCCCTTCAGCCAAGAAATCCCTTGGCTTGCTCAGCACTCGAAGGACCACTCTTCATAGGTGCTTTGCTTACTATTATTATAATAGAAAGCGCTACGATAGACAATTATTCTAACGAATTAAAATTCGGCTTAACGCGCTAAAGTCAAGCTAGTAACCGCTTTCGCGCCCCCTAAATAAATTTGAGCCGCAGCGTGGCGGAGGGTCCGACCCGTGGTGTAAACGTCATCCAGCAACAAAACGTGTTGATTTGGTAAAATTTTCTCAGCGGCGGGGGCCAACTGAAACGGTTGGGGACTACGCAACCGTTCCTGCCGGGTCTTACTCGATTGGGGCCGCGGCTTGTGGGCGTCATCGACGGTCAGAACCTGTTGAAACGGTTGATCGGTCAGCCATCCGGTCACCTGATTGAAGCCCCGGGTCAACCAGGTCCCCGCCGTTACGGGAATGGGCACCAACACATCATAAGTCTCCCGGGCTAAGGCTCGCCGAATGTACGGTTGCATCACCACCCGCAACCGGTAATCTCCCTGAAACTTGTACTGTTGCATATAGGCTTTAAGGACCGCATCGTAGGGAAAGATCGCATGGTTGACCCAGGCATCCCCCCACCGCACACAATCATGGCAAACCTGGGTCGTCGTTTGCTGCCGTGCGCACCGGGGACACTGCGGCGCGTGCAAGGGCTGCAGTCGATTCTGACACGCTGCACACACTGCCGGGGTACTTAGAGGTTGCCAGTGCCAGAGGGTCGCCAACGTGACGGTCGGGGTCACCATCCGGCCACACCACACACAGGTCGTCATGGGCAACGTCCCCCTAACCGCCGGCCCCGCCGGTTGAGGGCGTTAATCATGGCCTGGGCCCGTTGAATGGTCCGGGTCTGACTGGTGGCGTAACAGATAACGTCTCCGCCCGGATGGTCACGCTGCCGACCAACCCGCCCCGCAATTTGCACCAAAGCGGCGGTGGAAAATACTAAGTCGTCGCCCCCGAGAATCAGGACACAAACGGCGGGAAACGTCACGCCGCGCTCCAAGATCGTCGTGGTGACTAAACCGCTGACCCGCCGTTCCCGAAAGGCTTGGACCTTGGCCTGCCGCTGCGGATCGGCGGCGTGGACCGTTACCCCACCCTCTATCCCGGCACGTCGAAGCGCCTGTTGAACCCGGGCTAAGTCCTTAACGTGGGGCACAAAAAGGAGATACCGTTGTCCGGTTTGCTGATACTGGCGGACCTGACGTAACAAGTTTCCCGGCAAACGTTGTTGGTCGAGTTGGGATTGCCAATTCGCCACCAGTTTCACCCGCAACGGGGGTAATAAATACCCGTGATGCCGCAAGGGTAAATAGGTCACCGCCAGTTGATGCCGACGTATCTGCCGTTGTAGGTCTTGACCGGGGGTCGCCGTTAAATAGAGATGGCTCCCCGTCGGTTTCTGAGCGCGGCGAACGGCGAGCTGTAACAGCGGACTGGTCGCTAACGGAAAGGCGTCAACCTCGTCCACAATCACCCAATCGAAGGCGGCCTCAAACCGTAACAATTGGTGAGTCGTGCAGATGGTCAGTGGGCAATAAGTGTACGGGCGCGGTTGGTCACCGTACAACACGGCCTGGGGGACCGCGAAGGCACGGGCCAACCGGGGGGCCAGCTCCAGGCACACGTCGACCCTAGGCGAGGTCCACGCGACCCGCCATCCCCGTTGTAAGGCCCAGGCCAAGGCGGGGAACCCAATTTCCGTTTTTCCCGCCCCGGTCACGGCCCAGAGCAGTTGATTGCGTCCAGCCTGGGTCAACCGCAATACCGCCTGTGCGGCGATCCGTTGCTGCGGACTCAATTGTCCCTGCCAGGTCAACGGGGAATGCGTCAACGTCGCAAACTGATTCGGCTCCGGAATAGTGTATAATTTAGTATGAGATGTCAGGCGCCCCAGGTTTAAACAATGCCGACAGTACGGAATCCGGTGCGGCAAATAATCGTTTACCCCGATCCATTGTTGACAGCGTTGGCATTGCCAGCGACCATTAACCTGGCGCAATGCGGGGATTCCGTGCCCTTCAGGGGGGGCCTGATCTAACGGAAGACGACGACCAAATAGTTGGCTTTTGTCCATGAACTCCAGTCCCTTCGTGAGTGTCTCTAGAGAAAAGTCCGAACAATGTCGCCTAAATTTTGAAAAAGGGTGTTTTAAATGGAAACCGATTATTTAACCATTCAAGCGGCCGGTCACCACGAGCTGGAAATCAAGAAGTCGCGGTTCATCGCTGATCTCGGCCGGGCCACGACGGAAGCCGAGGCTCAGGCTTTTTTGGCCGACGTCATCGCCCGGGAACCCAAGGCGACCCACCATTGCTGGGCCTACGTCCTGGGCGATCACGATCAGATTCAACGGGAAAGTGATAACGGAGAACCCTCCGGTACTGCCGGGGTCCCCATTCTAACCGTGCTGCAACGCAACCAGCTGCACAACACGATTGCCGTCGTCACCCGGTACTTTGGGGGCATTAAATTAGGTGCCGGTGGTCTGATTCGAGCTTACAGCAACGCCACGTCAACCGGTATCGAAGCCGTGGGCGTGGTCAAGCGTGTCCGACAGCGGGCCATCCAGCTCACGGTCGACTATCCCCAATACGATCGTCTAAACCACTACCTCAAGGAAAACGACCTGACCGTGTTGCAGACTCTCTACACGTCAACCGTGCAGGTCACCATCGCCGTAGATTTAGCCGCGGTGGACGCCACGCAACAGGACATCACGAACTTTCTTAGCGACCGGTTAACCATGACGTTAGGGGCCGTAGACTACCACGAAGTCCCCGTTGAGATCCACGCTAGCAGTCGTCGTGATGATTAACCGCCATTTTTTCTTAACGAACAAAGCACCGCTACTCACACAGTAAATGTGAGCAGCGGTGCTTTTAGGTTAATCTGACGTTTTAGACGTAAATTGTTTCACGATACGCTTGATCCAATGTAACAGTGGTTGTCGGTTAGATCCGACCAACCCAATGGCTTCGACGAAGAGTTCCAAGCCAATCATGATGGCGACGGTTAACAGGACCGAGCCCCAAATCGTCGACAACGGGTACAGTAAAGCAATGAACGAGAAAATCAGGGCAATCCCGTAAATTACCAGCACCGTTTGCCGGTGAGTCAACCCTAACTGCATCAGTCGGTGGTGCAAGTGGTGCTTGTCGGCGTGGGAAATCGGTTGTCGGTTCAAAATCCGGCGAATCATGGCGTACACCGTATCCGTAATCGGGACCCCCAGGATAATCACGGGGATGATTACGGAAATGAAGGTCACGTTTTTTAACCCGTACAGCGAGAAACACGCAATCATAAACCCGATAAATTGGGCCCCGGTATCCCCCAGATAGATGCGGGCCGGAAAGAAATTATAGGGTAAGAAACCAACCATGGCCGCGACCAACGCGAAGATCATGATGGCCACCCAAGTGTTGGCCAAGTTCAAGAAGAACAGACCGGTGATCCCGGTGGTGGTCAACGCGATGATTGAAACCCCCGTCGCCAACCCATCTAACCCGTCGATCAGGTTAATGGCATTGACGATGGCCACAATCCACAGCAACGTGATGGGCAGAGCCAATAATCCTAGGTGCCAAGTCCCGATAAACGGTAGCGTAATGTAGCGCATCCGCACCTCCGCAACGAAGTACACTTCGAGGGCCGCCAACAACTGGCCAATCACCTTTTGGTGCGGTTTTAATTCATAAACGTCGTCAATCATTCCTTCGGCCACGATAATACACTCACCGCCGAACAGCCCCCAGAGTTGTTGGGTCGGCATCTGGTCCCGGAGGAGAAACATCGTCGAGAAGGTGAACGCGATGAAGATGGCCAAGCCTCCCAATGTTGGCATGGGAATCTTATTCACCCGCCGCCGATTTGGCTTATCCACCGCCCCAATCTTAAACGCGAACCGGCGAATAAACGGCGTTAGGACCGCGGAAATGATCATGGTAGCAAATAAGCTAACAATAATCTCAAATTTCATAAACTGTCCTCTTTCTATTCTGCAGGTGATGGGGACCGGCGATTGCTGAACCGTTCCCTAGTCCTCGCGTCGCCAATAGCTCCCCCGACGACGAGGACCCTTTCCCCGACAGATTCTTTACATGTCTTTCGCTAATTATACAAAGCTACGAAATCAAACACAACCGCCAGTTGAAATTGACAATGAAACTTATTAGTTGGTTCGGTTAGTTAATCGAAATTCACAATCTATTCAATTTGGTTACAAAATGAATGATTATTCAGTAATGTTACCCTTTCAATTTTTTCAACGAATAAATAGTAATGATGGTGCACAACGTTTGAGCGTAAAAGTAATTATATCAGGGCTTTAGCTTGTACTAGAAACCTAAAATTCATATAATGAATTTGCACGAGGGGGAAAGCCAAAAAGCGTCATTTTTAGAAATCTGTTCGTCAACGTTTACTTGTGAAAAAATTATATTCGTGCCGCTCAATGGTCACGGACCAGAAGGGAGATTTTTTAATTGCCTACCCAAGATAAAGTTACATCAACACCTACCACCCAAACGGAGAAGCCGTCACCCATTCTAATTCAGATGGGGATCTTCGCTGCTGTGCTGTTCGTTTCTAGTTTGATTTCACCCCTCTTTCCCGCTTCGTTTCCCGTGCCCACACCCGTTATTGGGTTAGTTTTGCTGTACGTCCTCTTGGCGACGCGCATCGTTAAGCTCCGCAACGTGGAGAAGTTCGGCGATTTCATGATTAGTCTGATTGCATTTCTCTTCGTCCCGTCAGGCATCCAGTTAGCCGCGAACCTCGATATCTTAAAGGCCGAAGGGGTTCAAATCGTGCTCGTCACCCTGATCGCCACCATTATTCTGCTCGTGGTCGTGGCCTACACCACAGCGTTGTTCATCCGCATCGCGAAAAAAGTCTTTCATATGAATACCGACGTCAACAACTGACCGCCAACGTCAAGAAAGGAAACCCATTATGATTAATTTAGCAGTAACCCCGCACATGGCGGTTTGGGGCAAGTGGCTCGGCGACGCCATGGGGACCAATGCCGCCGGTGCCTCCGCCGGGAACGCCATCTTCGGTATTTTTCTATCATTAGTTGTCTACCTCATCGGCCAGTGGCTGTTCAAGATTGGTAAGGGATTCTTTCTCTTCCAGCCCCTGTTCGTGGGGATGGTTCTAGGAATCTTCATCCTGTTCCTATTAGCCAAGGCTTTTGGGACGACCACGGCTACCTTCTATAAATCCGCTTACCTGCCGGGTGGGAACATCATCTTCTGGTTCTTAAACCCCGCGACCATCGCCTTTGCGATTCCACTGTACCGGCGTAACGATATCGTCAAGCGGTTCTGGCCGGTCATTATCCTATCGTTGATTGTGGGATTAGTCATCTCGTTATTCGCCATTTACGGCGTGGCTAAACTCTTCCATTTAAACGACGTTGGAATCGCCTCTATGTTACCACAAGCGGCAACGACGGCGATTGCGATGCCAATTGCGACCGCGATTGGCGGGAACGCCGCGATTACGGCGATGGCCTGCATCCTTAACGCGGTCATCATCTACGCGTTAGGGGATTGGCTGGTCAAGTTCTTTAAGGTCAACAGCGACCCCATCGGTGCCGGTCTGGGGTTAGGAACCGCCGGGCACACGGTGGGCTCCGCTAAGGCCCTGCAACTGGGTTCCATTCAGGGTTCTATGGCTTCCATCGCGGTAGTGGTCATCTCCATCGTGGTCGATGTCGTCGTGCCACCATTCGCTTCCTTAATGGGCTTACACTAATCATCGCACAGCAACCTTAAGTTTCAACCTCAAAACGCATCCGTGCTCAGCCAAATGGCTCAGTTCGGATGCGTTTTGTCCTTACTTGAAAAAGATATTGACCCCAAAATAGACGATGACCAGCCCCATGAGTGGGGTCAACCATTTATTGAGCTTAACCATGTTCAACCGGTGGAGAAGGAGCGGCGTCACGACCGCACCAATGACCGACCCAATCATCAAAGTGACCCCGGCACTCCAGGCGATGTTGCCGGTAAACAGGTGGCTAACCGCCCCGACCAAGGCCATCACACTCAAGACGTAGGTCGATGTCCCGGCCGCGCTCATCGCGGACAGGCCTAAAATCGATAATCCCGCCACGGTGGGTCCCCCACCGGTCAGACCACCGATCCCCACCATCATCCCGCTGAGAAAACCTAGCCCCACGGCCACCCCTAGCCGTGAACGGCCAGTTGGGACCTTCTGGCCTTGGCGTAAGCCTCGAATCACCACGATAGCACCCATCACCATCAGGATGGTGCCGACGACCCAGTCATAAATTTTAGCGGGAATAAACGGTGAAATTCCCGTCCCCAGAAAAATCCCCGGGAGTGCCGCTAAAATCATGCGGTTCCCCAGGTCGAAGTGGACGTTGTGAATCCGAATCTGAGTCACACAGCCAAACAGCAGCGCTGGAATTGCCACAATTAAGGACGTGGGCGCTGCCACGGCGGTGGAAATACCAATCTGACTGGTCAGGACCCCGAGATATAACGCGGCCCCGCCGCCCCCCATCACGCTGATAAACGCCCCGATCAACACGCCATAAACTAAAACTAACATCCCGTCCGCTTCCCTTCTCAAAAGTTTCCACCTTCTATTTAAGTGGAACTGGTTCCATTTGTCAATCCCCGTCGAATAGTGTACCTTAGAGTTAAGTGATTCAGAAAGGACGACTGATGTGTATGCGTCGCGATGCTCGTGCTAACCGAGAAAAAATTTTAACTGCCGCTACCACTTTATTTGCCCAACAAGGCGTGGCTAACGTGGGGATGAAGGACCTCGCCCGGGCCGCCCAAATCGGGGTGGGCACCCTTTACCGCAATTACCCCAACAAAGGGGCCCTTTGCATGGCGTTGATCCGCGACGAGATGGCACGGTATACCACCCGTGAGAACATCTACCTCGATACCACCACCGATGAACCCCAGACCCAGTTAGTCACGATTCTTCAGGGATATTTGGACGTGCGCATTGCTCACGAGGACTTCTTCACCATTATTGAAAGTGAGACTACCCCGCTAGAATTTACGCAACTCTTACAAACTCCCATCTACCACGACCGCATCGCGTTATTAATTCGGGTGCTCCGACGCACCCAACCGAAAAGTTCAGAAGGTTACCTGCAATTCGAGGCCGACATGGTCGCCGCCATGTTACGCAGCCGGGTATTTGCCTTTGAACGCCATCAGCGCCACCTGTCTAATCAAGACCTACTCACTTACATTTTAAAGCTCCTTAATCAGTGACCCCGGTCACTGATTTTTACGTTGGTCTCAACCTCACATCAACGCAATTTCTCCCGGTGAGGTTGCCGGGAGAGTCCATCTTGTATTCGGGCGTTAAACCCCATATAATGGACTCATACCATTGAAAAGGCTTACATTTATAAAGCACCATTCTTGCCATTATTTGAATCGTCCGCCGGTCTCGCTTTCGAAAGGAGCGTTTCTTATGCCTACTCAGCCCGCTAAGCCAGTAGCCACCCCCGCAGAAAAACCGGCCGCTCCCATTCTGATTCAGATGGGAATCTTCGCGGCAATTCTCTTCGTGTCTAGTCTTATTTCCGGCCTATTTCCACCCGAATTACCGGTACCCACACCGGTAGTCGGGCTGGTCATCTTGTACATTCTCCTGGCCACACACGCACTGAAACTCTATCAGGTCGAGAAGCTCGGCGACTTTCTCATCAGTCTAATCGCCTTTCTTTTTGTGCCTTCGGGTATCCAGGTCGCGGCTAACCTGGATATCTTGCGCACGCAAGGATTGCAGATCTTCGTGGTCATGCTCCTAGCCACCATCATTCTGTTGGTTTGTGTCGCGTACACCACCAAACTCATGATTTGGCTTCGCCAACACGTCTTTCACGGCGATATCACCGTGGACGCCGACGTTGACGGTGAAGGCTCATGATGGCCCTAACGGCAACCCCGCAGATGGCCAGTTGGGGCCGCTGGCTAGGTGACGCCCTGGGAACTAACGCCACCGGAACTAATGCCGGCAACGCCCTCTTCGGCATTTTTCTCTCCCTGGTCGTTTTCTTGATTGGCCAGTGGTTATTCAAAATCAGTAAGGGCTTCTTTCTCTTTCAGCCCCTCTTCGTCGGGATGGTCCTGGGCATCCTGGTCCTCGCCATCCTGGCCCACCTCTTCGGGACCGATACGGCCACCTTTTACCGGTCGGCCTATCTTCCGGGAGGCAACATCATTTTCTGGTTCCTGAATCCCGCCACCATCGCCTTTGCCATTCCCCTGTACCGTCGTAACGACGTGGTCAAACGATTCTGGCCGGAAATTCTCTTGTCCCTGATAATTGGGACGAGTATCGCACTGGTCTTAATCTACTACGTTGCGCGCGCCGTCGGGATGGACAACACCGGTATTGCGTCGATGCTTCCTCAAGCCGCCACCACCGCCATTGCCATGCCAATTTCCGCCGCAATCGGTGGGAATCCCGCGATTACGGCCATGGTCTGCATCTTAAATTCCGTGGTCATTTACGCGCTAGGCGACTGGCTGATCAAACTCTTTCGAATTAGTCAGGACCCCATTGGCGCCGGATTAGGTCTGGGAACCGCCGGACACACGGTCGGGTCCGCTAAGGCCTTGCAGCTTGGCTCCATTCAAGGCTCCATGGCCGCCATCGCGGTGGTGGTCATCTCCGTCGTGGTCGACGTGGTCGTGCCCATTTTCGCCATGCTGGTCGGCTTAAAGTGAAAAATGAGGTCGAAACATAATTTGGATTCTATAAAAACAAATTATGTCCCGAACCCCTTATGTCAGTCCTCATCAACACCGGTTGACCAAGACCCAACCATACTAAATTGGCTCTGTAAAACCTATCCGGTTTAACAGAGCCAATTTAATATGGTTTAATTTAAAATCTACTGTTTGAGATGATAATTATACGTTGAAACGATGATATTTTCCCGGGAGTTCAGAATCGTTCGCAACCGTAACGCCGTCTGGTTATGCAGTACGTTCTGCCACGGATGCCGCGGCACAAACTGTGGGACCAAAACCGTCGTGGTAAAGTTACGTTCCGTCGCTCGTTTTGCAATCACGTCGCAGAACCGCAACGTCGGTGTGGCAATCGAACGGTACGACGAATGAATATCAACGAAACGAATATCCGGAAATTCTTCCTTAAACTCTAAGGCCGTTTTATGTTCCTTTTTCGGATTTTCATCAAACGACACGTGCATGGCAATCACGTAATCCCCGATTGACCGGGCGTAGTTAATGGCCCCGCTGGTTACCCGGGTAATATTGCTGACTAACACGATAACGGTGGCGCCATCGTAGTGATGAATCTCAGCTTTAGCCTTGGCCGCCACGCGCAACTGCCGCGCCACGTTCATATAATGTTGGTGAATCCGGTAGAACATCATCAACAACAACGGCATGATAATCAGGTACGGCCAGACGTTGCCAAACCGGAGGAACAGTAAGATGGTCACCAGAACCACCGAGATCAAGGCACCCAAGAGGTTAATGGCGGCTTTACCCAGCCACCAGCCTTCCCGGGTCCGGAACCAGTGAATGATCATCCCAGATTGCGATAAGGTAAACGGGACGAACACCCCAATCGCATACAGCGGAATCAACAGCGTCGTTTGGCCGTGGAAGATGAAGATTAAGACGATGGCCCCAATGGCTAACGAAATAATCCCGTTAGAATACCCTAACCGGTCCCCCCGATCAAGGTAGGCGTGGGGTAAAAACTTATCCTTGGCTAAGTTGTAGGCCAGGATGGGGAAGGCCGAGAACCCGGTGTTGGCAGCCACGGCTAAAATCAAAGCCGTTGACAGTTGCAACAAGTAGTACAGCACCCCATGGCCAAAGACCCCACCGGCAATCTGCGACAAGACCGTTTGACTAGTCTGTGGTCGGATTCCCATATAGTAACTCAGGTAGGTAATCCCCGAGAAGAAGATGGCCAGCACGATGGCCATCATCGCCAACGTTGCGGCGGCGTTGTGCCGCTTAGGTTCCTTAAAGTTCGGTACCGCGTTACTGATGGCTTCGACCCCGGTCAAAGACGATGACCCGGAGGAGAAGGCTCTTAGAAACAGTAACAGCGTCATACCCTGCACCGGTGCGCCCACCGCTGCCGAGGCGTGATAGGTGACGTTACCCGATACAATATTGTAAAAACCGACGCCAATCATCACTAGCATCATCAGGATGAAGAAGTAAACCGGGACGGTTAGAAAGGCGGCCGATTCCCGCATCCCCCGCAAATTCAGTAACATAATCCCAATCACAATTAACACCGAGATCAAAACCGAATACGGATAGAGCGCCGGAATCGCCGACGTAATCGCTTCGGTCCCGGAAGTCGTCGACACGGCGACGGTTAACATGTAATCCACTAACAACGAGCCACCGGCGACCAAACCAGCCGATTGTCCCCAGTTGGTGCTGGCAACCGCGTAGGCGCCCCCACCGGACGGGTAAGCATGAATAATTTGCTGGTAAGAAAGCGTGATCGCAAATAACAGGACTAAAACCAAAGCAGCAACCCATAATTGATACATCAAGGCTGCGGCGGATAAGGTAATTAGGACTGTGGTAATTTGCTCAGTACCATAAGCCACGGAGGATAACGCATCAGACGACAACAACGCTAAGGCTTTAAACTTAGTGAGTGCCTGACCGCCCTCGTCCATGGTCTTGAGGGGTTTTCCAATCAAAACCCGCTTTAAATAATGCCACATGACTATTTACTCCTTATCTCCACGAAAATAATAATTCGAAAATCCGGTCATTGGCCGGGCAATTCAACACCACTCGCTTTTGCGAATGCAAACGTCATTCTACTACTTCTAGCTCAACATTACCACAATTCTTAGCGTAAGCAATACGCAATTTTACGGGGGCTCCGATCACTTTAGAGATTAAAGCGTTCTCACAAGATTGAATGCCGTTAAGGCCCGGTCTCGTAAGGATAATGATTACTCTCTATGGGCCAGCATCAACATTAAAGTGCTCCCATATTCTCACCCTCAAGCCACTTTAACGACCGTTTTTAGACCGAACTATCTGGTCACGGAATCGTTTAAATTGTCGGTAATTCCGGATACTTAGCCTAAACAAAAACACCCCCGTCAATCACGGAGGTGTTCGAAAATTCTTTAGTTAATAGAACGGCTTACATCATGCCGCCCATGCCGGGTTGTGCGGCTGGGGCAGCTGGTGCGGGGTTCTTTTCTGGCTTTTCAGCGACAACGGCTTCAGTGGTCAACAACAAGGCAGAAACGGAAGCCGCGTTTTGCAGAGCAGAACGGGTAACCTTGGTTGGGTCGGTAATTCCGGCAGCCACCATGTCTTCGTATTTGTCATCGGCAGCGTTGTACCCAACGCCTGGCTTTTCACCCTTTAGGTGTTCAACCACAACGGAGCCTTCGACCCCGGCGTTCGTGGCGATTTGACGAACGGGTTCTTCCAGGGCACGTAAGACGATGTTAACCCCGGTCTGTTCGTCACCTTCAGCCTTCACAGCAGCAACGTCCTTGATCACGTTGATCAAGGCAGTCCCACCACCGGCAACGAAGCCTTCTTCAACGGCCGCACGGGTCGCGTTCAAGGCATCTTCGATCCGGTACTTACGTTCCTTTAATTCGGTTTCGGTCGCAGCACCAACCCGAACCACAGCAACACCGCCGGCTAACTTAGCCAAACGTTCCTTCAGCTTGTCACGGTCGAAGTCAGAAGTCGTGTCAGCGATTTGACCCTTGATTTCTTCAACCCGGGCAGCGATTTGGTCCTTAGCACCGGAACCTTCTACCACCGTGGTGTTGTCCTTGGTGACGTTAACCTTTTGGGCTTGGCCTAATTGATCAATGGTCGTGTCCTTCAAGTTCAGACCTAAGTCATCGGTAATCACAGTCCCACCAGTCAGAACGGCGATATCTTGGAGTTGCGCCTTCCGCCGGTCACCAAAGCCTGGGGCCTTAACGGCAACCACGTTGAAGGTTCCCCGCATCTTGTTCAGAACCAAGGTTGGTAAAGCTTCACCAGTGATGTCATCAGCGATGATTAATAATGAACGACTTTGTTCAACCACGGATTGTAATAATGGTAAGATGTCTTGAATGTTGGCAATCTTCTTGTCGGTAATCAAGATGTATGGGTTGTCCAGGTTAGCTTCCATCTTGTCGTTATCGGTAACCATGTATTGAGACATGTAACCACGGTCGAATTGCATCCCTTCAACCACGTCCAAGCTGGTGTCCACTCCACGGGATTCTTCAATGGTGATGACCCCGTCGTTACCAACCTTTTCCATGGCGTCGGCAATTAATTTTCCAGTTTCCTGACTAGCAGAAGAAATGGAAGCAATTTGCGCGATATCATCCTTAGTCTTCACGTCATGGGACATCTTGTGTAAGCCTTCAACGGCAGCGGCCGTGGCCTTCTCGATCCCGCGACGGATACCAACCGGGTTAGCACCGGCCGTCACGTTCTTCATACCTTCGTTCACAATCGCTTGGGTCAGTACCGTAGCGGTAGTGGTCCCATCACCAGCAATGTCGTTGGTCTTGGAAGCAACTTCGGAAACCAGCTTAGCGCCCATGTTTTCGAAGTGGTCTTCTAATTCAATCGACTTAGCAATGGTGACCCCATCATTGGTGATGGTTGGGTTGCCGTAGCTTTGTTCCAAAACAACGTTACGTCCTTTAGGTCCCAAGGTGGTCTTAACCGTGTCGGCTAACTTGTCGACACCAGCTAACATTGCGCTCCGTGCATCTTCAGAAAACTTCAATTCTTTAGCCATTATTTTAGTTCACCTCATACGAAATTTTTTTAAAAATGAGTTTTTGGATCAATCGTGGGAAAGGGTTAGTCGATAACTGCGACTAAGTCCTTTTCGTGTAAAACAAGGTAAGTCTTGTCTTGATACTTCACTTCAGTACCGGAATACTTGTCAAACAAGACTTTGTCGCCAACCTTAACGCTTGGCGCAACCTTTTCGCCATTGTCCAACACCCGGCCGTCGCCGACTGCAACAACGTTGGCCGTTTGAGGCTTTTCTTTAGCATTACTTGCTAATACAATGCCGCCAACCGTTTCTTCTTGTTCTTCTGGTTGGTCTAAAATGACGCGGTCTCCTAATGGTTTTAACACTTGAATCCCTCCAATGAACTTACTAATCAACTTTAGTTTTAGCACTATTAGCACTTGACTAACATAAGTGCTAATCACAGTTTCTAATATATGATTTTTCGTTTTAAAAATCAAGGAATTTGGCAAACTTTCTTGGTGAGTGCTAATCTGTCCCCCATTCTACCTAAACTCCGGGAAGGAACGCACTGATTTTGTCCGGTAGGAAGAAAACTTAAGGGTTTGCTTACTATTGGATGTGTTGTCGATAGCTGTTAAAAATTTAAACTTCCTAACCCGCACCACTTTGTTGCTGAAACGGGCTTATTAGGGGCAACGGGTTTTGCTTAACCCCATTTTGGCGATTAGCCCAGCCCATCGCGATTATATGGGTGCTGGATTTGCGTTTTTATACTTTCGCCATCTGCGGCCGCCGAAACGTGCGACTGACGGGCAGCCGGCTCCGCTTAAACCCAATCGTGGCTTCATCCCCTAAGCCCAGGGATAAAGCCACGATTGGCCTTAATGCTCACCAGCTAAACGCCCTTCGTCGCACTCTGCAACCAAAAAAGCCGTAATCCTTTCAGACTACGACTCCTGCTTAATCTTTGTGATTGTAATGTTCCAAGAAGTAAATCAAAGTTTGTAATTCGTTGGTCAGATCCACGTTTTGGACCCGTACTCCCTTCGGCACCGTGATCCGTAACGGCGTGAAGTTCAAGATTCCCTTGATGCCCCCCGCTACCGCTTCGTTAGTGACCTCTTGGGCCACGTCCGATGGGATGGTCAGAATCGCCACTTGAATCTGTTGTTCTTCCAGTTGCGTCCGCAAATCCGTCATCGGATAAATCGGCACACCACTTTGAATCGTGTTGGCAATATCTTCATTAATATCGAACGCCGCACTGATGCGCACGTTACTGTCCTGGTGGAAGTTAAAGTTCAAAAGCGCATGGCCCAAGTTACCGACCCCAATCAGCGCCACACTAGTTAAACGGTCCTGATTCAAAATCTTCCGGAAAAACTTGATCAAACTTTCGACGTCGTAGCCGTAGCCCCGCTTCCCTAGGGCCCCAAAGTAGGAAAAATCCCGCCGAATGGTGGCTGAATCCACCTTCACGGCTTCGGAAAGTTCCGTCGAAGAGACCCGCGTTTTATCGGCGTCTAGTAAGATATTTAAATAGCGATAGTAAATCGGCAAGCGTTTCGCCGTCGCGCGCGGAATTTTTTGTTCTGTCAAAGCATGTTACCTCCTAATCAATTATTGCCGGTCATCGCTAAAACCACTTCAGTCCCAACGACTTACAGGCTTAACTTATTCGACAATTGTGAAATCTCATTTCCTATAGATTATAGCATATCAGTACATCTTGTGAAAGAAGTTGCAAATATTTATCGGATTTTTTCACAATCTGCACGAGTGAGCAGCGCTTTAAATTATTTCACAAAGTTCGGCAAAACGCAATTTTTTATTTAATCAATCGTTACGGGGCGCAACGACGGGAAAACCGGGTTAGTTTCACCCGACAATATTTCGGCTTAACTGCACAATATGCTAAAATATAGAGTAATAATAACCGCAAACTGCGTAAAAGGAGGTTGGTTTTGTGATTCTCTTACAAGTCCAACAAGTGACCCGGCGTTTCGGGGCCACCGTCCTCTTCCACGACGTCAATCTCGACGTTGCCGAACACGGACGGGTCGCCTTAGTCGGGCGCAACGGGGCTGGTAAATCCACCCTGATTAAAATGATTGCCGGGGAGACCACCCCCGACGAAGGTCAAATTACCCGTAAACGGGGACTGACCGTGGGCTATCAAGCCCAAAACGCGGGCCTAAATTCCGACAAATCGATCTGGGACGAAATGCTGACCGTGTTTGCCAAGCAACGCGCCATGGAACGTAAAATTCACGATTTGGAAGCCCAGATGAGTGATCCGGCCGTGATTGCCGACACCGAACAGTTCGACCAAATCACCAAAACCTACGATCAATTACAACAAGATTTTAGCGATCAAAACGGCTACGGTTACCAGGCCGAAATTCGGGGTGTGTTGCACGGTTTCGAATTCGGCGAAGAATTCTACGATAAACCCATCAGTGAACTCTCCGGGGGCCAGCGAACCCAATTGGCCTTAGCCAAACGGCTGTTGGAAAAACCCGACCTGTTAATCTTAGACGAACCCACCAACCACCTCGACGTGGAAACGTTGACCTGGTTAGAAGGGTACCTCCAAGGATACCCCGGCGCCCTACTCGTCGTGTCCCATGACCGGTACTTCCTCGATCACGTGGCCACTGAGGTCTACGACATGGCCCGCGGGAGCCTGCATCATTACCCGGGAAATTATTCACATTTCATCGACGAAAAGGCCCAACGCCTCCAACAGGAATGGAAGGAATACGATAAGCAACAGACCGAAATCTCGAAATTAGAGGATTTCGTTAACCGCAACATCGTACGGGCCTCCACCACCAAGCGAGCTCAAGCCCGGCGTAAGCAACTCGATAAGATGGACCGGCTAGCGAAACCCGAGGGCGACGAAAAGGTGGCCCGCTTCACCTTTCGCCCCCACCGGCAAAGCGGTAACGTGGTCTTGGACGTGGTCAACACCGCGGTCGGCTACGACGGGCAAACCCTGTGTTCGCCGATCAACCTCGACATCAAGAAACACCAAGCCATCGCCATTGTTGGTCCTAACGGGGTGGGTAAATCCACCCTGCTCAAAACCATTCTGGGCAAGATTCCACCCCTCAAGGGTCAGATCATCTTCGGGACCGGTGTCGACACCGGCTACTACGACCAGGACCAAGCCAACCTGCACGACAAGAAGACCGTTCTGCACGAACTTTGGGATGATCACCCCACTACGCCCGAGGGCGACATTCGCTCAATCTTAGGCAGTTTCCTGTTTACGGGCGCCGACGTCGACAAGACCGTCCACAGCCTCAGTGGGGGTGAGAAGGCCCGGCTGTTGCTGACGAAACTGGCTCTCCGCCACGATAACTTTCTGATGCTCGACGAACCGACCAACCACTTAGACATCGATAGTCGGGAAGTTTTGGAAACGGCCCTCAACGAGTTTGACGGCACCATCCTGTTCGTCTCCCATGACCGGTACTTCATCAACCAGGTGGCCAATCAAGTCATCGAATTGAGTCCGGACGGCACTACCCGCTACTTAGGAAACTACGACTACTACGTGGACAAGAAGGCTGAACAGGACGCTTATGCGGCCAAGGAAGCCGCCGAGGCCGAAGCGGCCCACCCCACGGTCGCCACGCCTAAGCAGACCCAAGTCGACTACCAGCAGCAAAAGGAGCACCAAAAGGCCAAGCGTAAGCTTTCCCGGCAGGTTGAAGCCCTGGAAGGCCAGATGACCAAGTTAGAAACCCAAAAGGCCGACATTGAAAAGACCATGAGTCAGCCCGATTACTTCAACGACGTCGCCAAACTGGGCGACCTTCAACAACAGTTGGACGCCACCACCCAGGAACTCAGCACCGTCGAAGACGACTGGACCACTAAGAGTTTGGAACTCGAAAAATTTACCGATTAACGCATAAAAGGTCAGCCACTCCCGAGAAATTCTCTCGTGGATGGCTGACCTTTTTCATGGCTAGGTGATCGTAAACTTGCCTTACTTCGCCGCGTCTTCGACCCAGTCGAATTCCAGACTTGGGTCGGCGTTTAACGTGGCGTCCGCAAAGACGCCGTGACGGTACGCGACATTGGCAAAGGCCCCAATCATCGCGGCGTTATCGCCACATAATTTCAGCGGTGCCTTGACCAGATGCGTCCCGTCGACGGTCGCGAGGTCGTGGTCCAACCGTTCCCGTAAGCCGAGGTTGGCGGCCACCCCACCGGCTAAGATCAGCTGGTGGACCGGGTACTCCCGTAAGGCCCGCAACGTCTTCTCGGCTAACACGTCGACCACGGCTTGTTGGAAACTCGCCGCTAGGTCGTGCTTATCAAGCGTTTCGCCAATCTGATCGGCGTGATGGGTGGTGTTGATGAAGGCACTCTTTAACCCGCTAAAGCTAAAGTCAAAGTTGTCATCTTTTTCCATCGCCCGGGGAAAATGAAAGGTATCGTGCCCCTGGTGAGCCCATTCGTCGACCGTCTTACCGGCCGGATAGTTGACCCCCATCACCCGACCAACCTTATCGTAGGCTTCCCCGGCGGCATCGTCGCGGGTCTCCCCAATGATCTCAAACTGGTTCTCGGCGGGCATGTAGACCAATTCCGTATGCCCCCCGGAAACCAACAGCGCCATGGCCGGAAATTCAATGGGTTCCACGTAACGGGCCGCGTAGATGTGCCCGGCCATGTGGTTGACCGGAATCAACGGTAGGTTGTGTGCAAAAGCGACCGTCTTCGCGGCCGTCACGCCAATCAGTAGCGCACCGACCAACCCGGGACCGTACGTTACCGCGACGGCATCGAGATCGTCATAAGTTACGTCCGCTTCCTGCAAGGCGTCTTTGATGCACAGGGTTACCTCTTCAATATGGTGACGGCTGGCCACTTCGGGAACCACGCCGCCGAACCGTTGGTGACTCTTGATCTGTGTCGCCACGATGTTCGACAAAATCTTGTGGCCGTCTTCGATGACGGCCACGCTGGTTTCATCACAACTTGATTCAAACGCTAGAATTAAATTTCGCTTATCCGTTGGACTCACTCCTTCTAATTTTCCCCGGAAAAAACGCGCGGACGCTGCCGCGCGTTACCTGTTAATTGTGGGCTTGAGCTTCTTGAGTTTCCTGAGCCGCCGGTGCCGCTTCCAGGTTTAACACCATATCCGCCGCATCTTCGTGATCCCCAAAGTAGTACCCGCGCTTGACCCCGGTTTGTTGAAAATCCAGGTCCTTGTACAGGTGTTGCGCTTGTTCATTGGAAACCCGCACTTCCAAGCTAACGGTCTTATAATTCAACTGTTGCGCCTTTTTGATCATGATATTGAGTAAGAACCGCCCTAAGCCCCGATCCTGATAGTCCGGTAACACGGCGATGTTGGTAATGTGCGCATCGCGGGTGCGTTCGTCAAAGGTACTGCCGATGAACGCCAGTAACCGGTCGTTCTTACGAATAACCAGGTACAGGCGATCCTTTTCTCGCCGTAATTCATTCGCGAAGGCCGTCGAATCCCACGGGGCCTTCCCCGCATAAACGGCCCGTTCAATTTCAATCATTTCTGGAATGTCGGTGAACAAAGCCTTGGCCACGAAGTACGTGACGTCATGAATGGTGACCTGGTGATTCTTGACCCCCAGGGCTTCTTCACGGACAATTTCCCGCCGGCTACCAAAAACGTTTTTATACCAAATTTTAAATTTTTTCAACATATGATTGGTTATCCTCTTTTGGGTTCTTCGCGCGCCATTCGGCTTCCGCTTGGGTCAGACGTAAATAATTCGGAACGAACCGGTCCACATCTTTAATGGGCGTCAGGTGCTGGCCTAACAACCCAATCGTCGCGACCTGCGGGAGGTTCAGCCACGCGCTGATGGCGGGCGTCGCTGCCGAAATGGTCGTGTGAATCAACTCGCTAAAGTGGCTAGCATCCCCCAGGAACCAGACCGGTTCCGCGTACTCCTTCACGGCCGTTAGGAAGGCCGTCACGTCGGTATGGGCATCCGGAATCACCGCCACCGGAACGCCGGCTTGAATCCGGTACAATCCGGCGAAAACGTTTTGGTTCCGGGCATCGAACATCGGGGCCACTAACGCCCCTTCGACGGGCACGTTGGCGGCCAACGTCGCCAGACTGGAAACGGCGACCAAATCGAGATCTAGCGTCGAGGCCAGGGCCTTCGCGGTCGTCACGGCAATTCGAATTCCCGTATAGGAACCCGGTCCCGCCGCCACCACGATCCGATCGAGATCGGTCGGTTTTAACTCAGCCATCCCCAATAACCGTTCAATCTCGGGCAAGAGGTATTCCGCGTGTTTTTGGTGGACCGTTACCGTAATCGTTGCCAAGACCGTTTCATCCTCTAAAACGGCGACACTTAACGGTCGATTAGACGTATCAATTGCTAAAACTTTCATCTTTATACTTGGTCCCCCTCAACGAATTGACGCGATCAGATGTTAAGAGCGGCGCACCAAATTCGCTACACCGCCCGTCAACTGTTCCGCGCTGATGGTCCCGCATCTTATCACGGGACCGTTCCTTGCTATTTATTCAGTTTACTATACTACCACAAAACTACGGCGGCCACACCCGTTACGGGCGCTTAACCAAATCTTAGACGCTTTGCCAGCCCACCGTCGCGATGGCCGCGATCGTGGTTCCAATCATAATCCGGTGTTGCGTGGTCGTGGCGTCGCCGTGAACCACTTGACTGGCCACCTGGTGACCGTACTGGACTTCGTTTTCGAAACGAATCTGAACGTCAACCGGCTGATGGGTCCGTAAGAAGTCGGCTGGTAAACTGTCCAGTAACCAGTCGAAGTAGTGGGCGTTATTGACGTGACCGTTATTGTCAATGTCAAAGTACCGCACCCGGTACGGCTTGGTGGTCAGCGTGGCCGTTTCGTCTAACCGCTTGGGCCGCGGTAACCGCGGTAACCGACTGACCTCTTCACTCTGATAAGGGGCCATAATCTCGGCCGGAATCGTGACAATCTTTCGGTTGGCGTAGCTCATGGTAACCCAGATACCCTCACCGTACGCCAACGTTTCGCCGTTAGCATCTAACAGCCAGTATTCCCGGTAAGCAAAGTAGCGGTTATAGGCGGTGGCTTGGGTCTTCAACGTCACCGTCTCCCCGGTCCGGGGCATCCGCGTGATCTGCACGTGGTACTGGGTAACGACCCAACCAACCCCGAAACTTTGGATAAAGTCGGTGGGTAAGCCCAAATCATTACTTTGATCGTCGGACACCAGCACAAACAAATTGATCAACATCGCGACGGTCAAGTGACCGGTATCGTCGGCTTCATAATAAGTGACGCGATGGGGTTCTGTATAGGCTTTAGCGCTCATCCGTGGGGTCCTCCTGCTCTTGGTCTAAATGGTGATAAACTCGGTAGACGTCCTGCTTCTTCAAGTGGCGTAAGTTGGCCACTTCCTTAATCGCGGCATTCGGTTTCTCCCCGGCGGCAATCAGCCGGTCCACCTGTACCGGAATTGGTTCGCTCAAATCTACAGTATCTTCTTCCGTGGTAGGATGCGGATTGCCCCCTACCAACACGACAAATTCACCACGAACGGTGTCGGTTGCCGCCCAGTCGGCCAACTCACTCAGACTCCCCCGTAAGAATTCCTCGTAGCGCTTAGTTAATTCACGACACAAAACTGCGGGTCGCTCCGCTCCTAAGCCGGCGGCCAGGTTTGCCAACGTCTTCTTCAACCGGTGAGGGGCTTCATAGAAAATCAAAGTTTCCGGTCGTTGCGCCAGTTCGCCGATTTCAGCCTTTTGGTCCTTCGGCTTACGGTCTAAAAACCCGTAAAAGTAGAACGGTTGCGGCGCCAAGCCGGAGGCAATCAACGCCGTTAGTCCCGCGTTAGCCCCCGGTAACGGGACCACTGGAATCTGCGCTTGCGCACACGCTACGACTAATTCGTGACCCGGATCGCTAATGGACGGCATTCCCGCATCGCTGACCTGGGCAATTTGTTGGCCTGCTTGGAGTTTAGCCAATAATTGGGGGATTCGTTCCTGCGTGTTGTGTTCGTGAAAACTAATTTGCTTGGTGGTGATGTCAAAGTGATTTAATAGTTTTTGCGTGTTCCGCGTATCTTCGGCGGCAATCAGGTCAACGGCCTTAAGGGTCTTAACGGCCCGAAACGTCATATCGTCTAAGTTACCAATGGGCGTGGGAACCAGGTATAAGCGCCCGACCGTCTCGGCTTGAAAGCTCCGTTGTCGTTGCATCGTCACAAAATTCCTCCTACTGATCGCGATAAATAACTTCTAAACAAAAGGCACACTCTTCGTCTTGCTTCCGCCGGGTGCCATAAAACTCCCGACAAACGTGAAACCCCTCTTCGTAGAGTTTCTCCAAGACCTGACGCGACTTAGATAACCCCTGTTGCGTGGTTTCCGGGGCTTCTGGCAAGGTCCGTTGGAGCTCACGCAGTAGATCACGCAGGTGTTGGTTTTCAATTTCGAGTTCGGCGTTTTGTTCAAAGACCTGCGTAAGTTCGGTTTGCAAGTCACTGAACTGGGTCAGTGTGGTTTCCAACTGGCCCTTTAAATCCTTGAGTTGATCGTAAACTGCTTGTTTATCCAAATTGCCACCCCTTTTTCTAAACGATTTAACGCCGTGGAATCTGCGCTAGAATTTGTAACGTCAAAGCTTCTAAAATGGCCTGAAAGTTTAGGTTGCCGGCTAACTGACCGCGCGTTGCCAAGGTCAACGTCACCACGGCCACTAACCGGTCAACCCCTAAACGCTGGGCAATCTGCTGACTGGTCTGGGCTACTTGCGGATAAGCCAATGTCTGTGCGTCAACGGCGCCCGTTTGTTGGCGCAAAGCGTCGTGCCAAATCTGCACGAGCATGTCGAGGACGATTCCCTGGCGATCCCGGTTGGTTGCTAACGGGACTAATTCCGTTTGAACGCGAACGAAGGCCCGTTCGTCGCCCTGACAGCAAGCCGTAAACCAATGTTCAATACTCTTTTGGGCCGTCGTCAACCAGTCATCAACCATCAACTCTTGGGCCGCCGTCACGCTTTCGGTCAACGTCGCCAGGAGGTTTTGTTGACTAGGCGCCACGCCCACCTCGGCCAGCGCGGCCGCCAATTCCTTGGGCGCGACCGGCAGGAGGTCCACAATTTGGGTTCGGGACAGGATGGTCGGTAAGATCAGATTCTTATTGGCCGTCAGTAGCAAGGCCACGGTGTTGCCCACCGGTTCCTCGATAAATTTCAACAGGCTATTGGCCGCCCCCGTGGTCATTCGTTCGATCTGATCGACGATGAAGATTTTCTGGTTACCTTCAACCGCACTTTTGCTGAACTCAGCCTTCAGGTAACGTACCTGATCAACCTTGATTCGCTGACCGTCCGGAACGACCCGGATCACATCGGGATGATCTCCCGCGATGATGCGTCGACACTCGGCGCACTGCCCACAGGGTAACCCGGCCGGGGTAACGTTTTGGCAGAACAACCGTAACGCAATCGTCTGGGCCAAGTCTTGCCGGCCGGTCCCATCCATGCCGTTAAACAGGTAGGCGTGAGACAATTGCTGCGTGCCAATCAGGTGCATAAAGTGGTCAACTAACTGCGGTTGCAGTCGCTGGGCGGTCGTAATCGGCGTTTCTTCGGTCATCGCGCTCCCCCTAGAACTGGTGGAACTGTTCAACGGGCAGAACGAAGACCGTGGCACCACCGACCTGAACTTCCACCGGATACGACGAGGTGTTGTCCAACTGTGCATCTAGGTTAACCGGTGGCGTCATAAATTGCTGCCGGGTATGACTGGCCGTCTTGATTAGGTCTAAAACTTCTGCGACCCGATCATCCTCCAACCCAATCATGTACGTGGTATTTCCGGATTTGAGAAAGCCCCCGGTGGTTGATAACCGGGTGGCCCGAATATCGTGATCAATAAACTGATTGCTCAGGCGGTTGGCGTCCTTATCCTGAACAATGGCAATAAGCATTTTCATTTGGGTTCCTCCCTTAAGCACCAGCGGTAAAGTAACCGCTGGCCGTTTGCTTAATCAAGGTCAACGCGGCCGCCACCACCTGATCGGGGGTTTGGGTCGCATCAATCAACTTGATTCGTTGTGGGTTGGCCGCTTGCAAGCGCAAGTACGCCGCCCGCACCCGGTCGTGAAAGGCCGTCTTCTCAACGTCTAACCGATCGACTTGCTGGGGGTCGCGGTGGGCCTGAATGCGTTGTAACCCCACCTCAGCAGGAACGTCGAAGTAGATGGTCAGATTGGGGAGTAGCCCGTCCGTCGCAAACTGATTCATCTGCGCTACGGCCTGTTCGCCAATCTGTCGACCAGCCCCCTGATAAGCCACGGAACTGTCAACGTACCGGTCACATAAGACCAATTGGTCGGCCGCTAACGCCGGTAAAATGGTTTCGGCCAAGTGTTGCCGCCGCGCCGCCGCGTAGAGCAACGCTTCGGTCCGGTAGTCCATGGCCGTATTGGCCCGGTCTAAAATAATGGCGCGGATGCTTTCGGAAATGGCATTTCCCCCGGGTTCGCGGGTCACCGCTAACCGGTCACCCAAAATGGGTTGCAACGCCGCGGTAATCGCGTGCAGGGCGCTGGTCTTCCCCGCCCCATCCGGACCTTCAAAACTAATAAACGTTCCTGACAAAATTTTTCGACCCCATTTTTGTGTATATTATAGAAACTAGCTAATTCTAGGCATTGATAAATCTATTGTACTTTAATTCAGAAATGATGTCTATTTCCGAACCACGGCAATTGCTTGCGTGAGCGCCTTCATTTTGAGATTAACCAAAAAGGCCAGAACACCTGGTGGGTCCTGACCTTTTAGCTTACCTTAAACGTCGTATTCGGTTTCCTTGATCCCGGCGTTCATTAGGTCGTACGGGGACTGCATCTTGCTGGAATCCCAGCTAGCAACCCCCACAACCAACCGCACGTCGAGATTGGACAACTCCTCATCGTTCGCCAACGCCTTCGCAAAATTGCCTTTGATCCGGTTAGCGGCGATGCTCGCGCCACTCGCATCCGTGAACAACAGCACCGCCCAGGTTGGGTTACTGCGATCCAAAAGGTACGTGATGTCGTTCGTCCGCATGGCCCCTTTGATGGTCTGCGACACCAGCTGTAACAGCGCTCGTAACTGGGCATCGCTCAACATGTTGCGCATTTCTTGAAAATAACGAATCCGCACGATCATGGTGGTTACCGGTAAATCAAAACGCCGGTTCGTTTCCGTGAACACCGCGGTATCTTCGATGTAGGAAACCGTGGTCCGCAAGTTGGTATCCTCGTCAAAGGCTCCCCGTTCCACCAAGTCACTTTGCAACTTAGCATTTTGCGTTTGCAGGCGCCGAGAATGGGCCGTCATGCCGTAAAACGTCAACGACAACAATAACGGAATAAACAACCAGTAGACCAGGGCCCAGGGGACCAGGTCCGCCTTGATCTGATTTTCGTAAATGACCGTGAGCAACTGGGCAAAAATAAACGCGAGGTTACTCAATAGTCCGGTAATCAGACCCCAGAAGTAGGTGATCAGAATCAAACAAATGGTAACGCCCAGGAAGATGGCGTTGAGGAATAAGTAATGGGGCCGCGTGGCGGCCATCCCAATGGCCAGCACACTCATCCACCCCAGAAAAGCAATCAGGTAGACGTCGGTCAGCCAACTTTCCCGCGTATTTTTATGCATGTGGCTTCCCCCTTCGTGACCGGTGCAAGACGCCGTGCTTGTTTAGTAACATCAAAATCGCAATCAGTAAGATCACGATGGTCCCTAAGGCGATGCCGAGATACACCAGCAGTTGCTGGTTACGGTGAACCCGTTGACGCAAATTGACCTGCGTGTCGATCAATTTATTTTTCTTGAACCGGTAACCGCGATGATCGTTATCGCGATCCACCACGACGGCATCCCCCGGGTACTGGGCCATATTCTTTTGGTTACTGATCTGCTCGGCGGCTCTGGCCGCGTCATCCGGTGTGGCTCCCGTGATCACTAATAATCCCTTTTTCGCGTTATACGGTGACCGCAACAATTGGGCCGTCCCCAAGGTGGCGCCGTAACGCGGTTCGATACTTAATTTCTCGTTAGAGACCAAGCGGGTGCCCGCGGCGTCAAATTGAAAATACAGCTTGTCGTTTAACGTGCGGATAAATGAATTTTGGCGCGGGGTTCCCAGGGCAATGACGTTATCGTGAGCCAAAACCCGTTGGCTGGGTTGGTCCTGATAAAACGTGATCTGCCCCTGATTACTCTGTGCGTAATTGCCAATTAGATTAAATAAGCTACTAAGCGTGCGGTAATCGGCCAACGTCAGGATCTTCGGCCGAACCACGGCTAAATGATCATAGGTCGAGTTTTGCAAAAATAAATTTGGGTAATTGCTAAATAGCAGATCGTTGCCCGGGGCCGACCGAATATTGGCGGTACTTGCGGGCTCAATGCTGGCCCAAGGTGTCTGGGTATTCGTGCTGTTGGCCGCCGTTTGAATGGGTAAGTCTAAGGCGATGCGGACGGTAAAGCTATTCCCGAGGGCCATTCCCTTGGGCAATTTGACGGCAAACGCATCGTTGTTCGCCCGACGCGCCGTTAACTTGTGGCTGCCAATGGCGGTGTCGTTGATGTAGACCGTCGCCAATGCCGAACGGAAATCCACATTTTTGGCGTAGCGTAAGGCCACCTTAATGGTTGAGCCATCCGCGTTATTGCGATCGACCGGCAAACTGACGAAGTAGCGCCGTTCTTGATGATTGGCGCCCACCAACCGATCGGAAGTGGTCGTCAGTTGGTAATGGTCATCATAGTTCAGTGAGGAGGTGAAGGTCTGACTATCGCTGCGAACGGTCTCGCTGGGATACGCGGTTTCGCGCATTAATTCCGCGTTAGCCACGTACCGGCCGGCCTTGATCAATAAAGCCCCCGTGGGTGCCGTGACGATGAGGTAGTGTTTGCCCTGGGCGTCGTAACGCTTGATGACGGCCTGGTTGGTCACCGACTGGGCGGAGACGTGGCGTTTGAACCGTGCCGGCAGGTGGTCGTAGGTCGCCACAACGACCTGATAGTCGGCCCGTTGCGCGGTCCGGTCCGCCATCGTGGTGACCGGAATCTGTTGGGCCTCGGTCGTGATGACCCGGGCCTCGCCGGCTAAGGACGCCATACTGGCCGTGAGCTCCGCGTTACTGGCCTGGGCGGGCACTTCGATGGCCGACTGCCGGTTCACGATGGTGTCCGGTCCCGAGAAGTGGTCGTAAAACGAGTTCACGTTAGCGTTGGGTTGTTTTACCGTGTACTCGCAGTTCACGTTCGAGCGTGCGTCAACGGTCAACCAGTTGGCTGGCGTTTGGGCTAACCGGTAGTCGTGTTTTCCGTCACGCGTCAGAATCTGACCACTAATCTTCAACGAGTTGCTGCCACGCAAGAGTCGCAACGGGATCGTGACCTGCTTGGTTTGTAGCCCACTTTTAGCCACTGGCCGGAACGAATAGAACTTAGTCCCGTTCACGGAAACCGTGATGTCGGACAGTTGCCGGTCTGCCAATTGTGACACCTGATAGTTCAGGTTCAGCGTCGCGTGCTTCATCTGCCAATAATCGACCTTGATGAAGTCACTACTGGTCTCAACCGCCTGACCCGACAAACTCATGGTCGTATTTTGTAACGGCTGCGTGTAAGTCTGCGTCGTGGCCTTAGCCGCGGCGCTGGGTCCAGTAAGCAGGCCCATTAACACCACGAAAAGTCCCAACAGAAGCTGCCCAACACTACTGGTAACGTTTGGTCTTATACCACTTTGCTTGTTGATGAAAAACTTGTTCACGAATATACCCCACCATTCCGTATGCTGCGACGGCTAACCACATCTGACTATAGACCACGTACATGAAAATAATAATCAGCAGATTGCTGACCGTCATCTCCCCCTTTTCCGTGGTAATCGTCACAAACGTGCTAATCACGAATAGGACGATGGCAAACAGCCACAGCGTATTGTTGAATCCCCGTAAGTTCGAGTGTGCGACGCCCGCGACCGACAAGACAAAGACCGAATCGGACAGTAGTAACGACGTCATTAATAAGAAGTAGACCGACAAAAAATAGATTAAATCGAACCGAATCGCCCGCCCCGTCTTCCGAAAAATCAACGGTAGGTTCTTTAAAATCACGTAGATGTTTCCCTTCACCCAGCGCGTCCGTTGGTGAAACCAGACGTCTAAGGTCTGTGGTTCCTGCTCCCAGGTCACGGCCTTCGGTTGAAAATTAATTCGGTAACCCAGGCGATAAATGCGGAAACTGATTTCGGTATCCTCGGCTAAGGCCTTGGTATCCCAGCCCCCGACCCGCTCTAACAGGGACCGTCGAATCACGTAGTTGGTCCCGGGAATCGTGCAGAGCTTGAAAAGCCGTAAGCGACCGGCTTGGGCCATCCATTGAAACGACAGCGTTTCAACGTTGATGAACCGGGTCAGTAATGAAGCATTCTTGTTCCGTGTTCGAAACTTACCAATCACGGCACCGTAATGGTCGTCCTGAAGTAACTCGGCAACCAGAATGCGCAATGCCGGACGTTCGGGCGTGTTATCCGCATCGTAGACCGAAATGACGCTGCCCTTAGCCCGTTTGAGGGCAATGTTTAGGGCGTTGGACTTTCCCTTGCCCCCCGTGTGTTGGTCCGTATTGATCACTTCCAGGTTACGTTGCGGATAGGTCGCCTGAATCCGGGCTAACAGCTCGGCCGAATTATCGCTGGAGTTGTCGTTGATCACAATAATCTCGTAACGGTCGTGGGGATAATCGAAGTTGAGTAGCGCCAACACCGTTTTGACAATCACGACCCCTTCATTATGGGCGGGGACCATGATGGTCACGAACGGCGGCACCGCCGGTAATTCTGGTGCGGGCGTGCGGACGTCCTTGAGGTACTGGGTATACCCAGCCATGGTCAAGATCAGGTTCACCACCAGGATGCCCCAAATAGCCAGAATGGCAATAAACACCAAGACATCTAAAACGCTCATAAAGTCCTCCTTTGCAGTTTAGCGAGACAACCCTTGCCTGGTTACTTTTACCGCATGAACTTCCGGCGGTAGATCCGCCGTCCCACCACCAAAAACGTGACCAGAACCACGGTAGTCACGGCGAAGAACCCCAGTAGGATCCAGCCTTGATACTTGAAGTAGTTCCCCAAAACGACTTTATTCTTGCGGGTAAAATGGTAGCGCGGTACCCCGGTCGCCTCCGCCCCAATCGTAACGGCCCGCCCATTTAACAGATAGGTTCCCCGCCGATAGGCGAAGGTAGCCGAGGCACTGACTAGGCTGGTTTGCAACTGTTGCTGCGGCTGATACCAGGTGACGGGTAACGCCTTAATTTGCCGCATCGTGGCCGTCAGTTGCCGCGCCGACGTGGGCATGGCCGTGGTGATGGCCGTGGGTAAGGCCAAGTGATCCGGCGTCAGTTGCCCGTCACGTTGGGTCTGTAACGACCGCAACGACAAGCCAAACCAGGTTCGATCGTAGGTCGCACCTAGATTGTCGCGTTGCGCGTAAACGGGCGTCTTCGGGTTGGGCAACAACAAAACGTCGCTGGCCCGTTGAAGACCGTGACGCCGCAATAGTTTGTCCTGGTTCCAATACGCCGGCGCACTTAGTCCAACCGGAATCACCTGACGTTGCCCTAACTGGTTTAACTGGGCCACCATCAGCTGTTCCAAGGCGTTGCCACTCTTGGCGTTAGCGGCGTGGACCGTGGGCGTTTGCAGAAAGATCACCCCGTTATCCCGCTCGATGGCTCGTAACGTCCGGGTAAAGGCGCTAAAGCCTTGTAAAGCCGTGTTATTGGCCACGGTCGTGGTGCTGACGGCAAAGGGAATGTTGGCGGCTGCCAATTGCTGACCCAATTGCCGTAAGCGCCGCAAGTCACTATACGGCGTTACCCCGGTAATGGTCAGTAAGGGCCGCTGCGTCCCGGTCTGGTGAAACAACTTGGCGACCGTGCGCATCGCCAGTACTAGGCTCAGACCGTCGTTCGCTAGGTACGGTAAGTACCCGTAACGCCCCCGCACCGTTCCGTAAGCGTAAGTCGTCCGGTCGGTTCCCTGAATCTGTAATTGACCTAGCTGTCGGTCCCCGTGACTCGGGAGCACCGTCAGATTTTCGCTAAATGGCAGGAGTTGCCAGCTTTGCCCCGACCGCAACGTGAATTGTTGGTGATAACGGGTTTGCGGCGTGGCGTGGAGGTGGCGGGCTTCCGCGTCACTGAGGTCCTGCCCAATGTGTAACTGCCGCCCCGTGAACCGCTCTCGATCCCGGGTAAAGGCCGCGTTGTGCCCGTGATCAGTTGGCCAATTGACTAGCGTCACGACCCCCTGGTATTTCTGGGTGGTCAGTTGCCCGGCATGGTAGTGCGCCAACGCCTCAGTCTGAGTCGGAACCCCCACGCTAGCCAATAACCGCTGTAATGTGGCGATCTTGGCTGGCCCGTCCGCACGGGGATTACGCGCATCGTAAACGATGAGGACCCGTTGCGTTTTAATCTGAGATTGGGCGTGCGCCACGGGCCCGTTCAAGAGGGCTAGTCCCAGACACAAACTCCCGAATAACCCGACGAGGCCTAGAATCCGTTTAGTCATCGTCAATCACCTGCCGATCATCCGCGTGCCAGAGACGGTGGTTTAAGAGATCCGCCACCAAAATGACCAACACTAAATTCAAACTGATGGCAGCTAATAACAGGTTTTGTGCCAGATTCGTCACCCCGGTGGTCAAGATAACCAGCAAGGGCACTAATAAAAGATTCAACAATAACCCCGTCACGAGAAAGAAGCGAACGACCCCGTAAGTTCGCCGTTGGTGCAGGTCGTTATAGGCCCCGACCCCAAAGACTAACAAGAGTGCCACGACCAGTAACGCATCAAACGCAAACCGCCGGGGAAAGAAGGTTCCGGCCGTGGTACTGGCTAGCGTGAAGAACTTTACCTGGGCGCCCTTCGCGTGACCACTGTGGGCGGGATAATTCCCCACCGACTTGACCTGCGTGGCCATCAGGTTGGCCGCCGCCAAGTCCAGTAATTGCCGCAATTGTGGCCAATGATGGCCATAGTAGGTCAATACCCAGCCGACCCCCACGTACCGAGTTAGGTGTTGCCGCACGTAGTGGGTATCCGGGCTCAACTCGGTAAAGTTGACCGGATAGTAGTCATTTTCGCGCATCAAAGCAAACTGTTGGCTAACGCCCTGCTGGGTCAACGCCCGACTAGGATCCTTCGTCTCGTGCAATACCCCGTGGGTGAAGGCCTGATAGCGATTAACACTGCGCTGCTGGGGCGTGAGGGCCAAGCCCATGGTCACGCCACAGTCGACCAAGACCGTCATTCCCAGCACTAGTCCCAACCGTTGAGCGGGATGTTGAAAGACAAAGAAGCCGCCCAGGGCCATGATCAAGTAGCTGACCGTCAACGGCGCATTTTGCGGTTGACTGGTAATTAACAGCGTCGCACTCAAAAAGTACAGACTCATCAACCGGCCCCGGTGCGTGGTGGTTCGGGACAAAAGCAGTAAACTGCCCACCATCATCATCGCGGTGATCAACAAAATAGGCGCCACGTAAAAGGAATTGAAAGCCAGCGTCAACGACGTATCGGCAAAAATCACCACGATCACCGCCGCCAAAACGTAACTGCGAATCCGCCGGTACGGTTGGGTCAACGCCCGCGTCAGTAAACCAACCGCCCCCACGAAGGGCAGATAGTAGACCAGACCCAAGCAACGTAAATCAAACCGTGTCGAACTAAATATTAATTTATTTAACCCAATCGCTAAACCCACAAATAAGCGTTGCGACGAAAAGCCACCCAATCCCGCCGACCGGACTTCGTCGTAATACCGCATCAAACCAAGTTGGGGGTTGAGGTACCCGACCACCTGATAACCATCTAATTGATATAACCCGTTATTGGCCAGCGTTTGGGCAAAGCTCCCGTTATCGGCTAGGCCGTGGATGGGCGGAATAAACAGGAGTCCCCCGACTACTATAGCGGCAAACAACATGGCAAAAACCGCCGGGGACAGCCACCGGGTAACGCCCCGACCGGCGCGTTGAGTCAATTGTCGTATTCGTTGCATCCCGCTTCCCTCCTCTTACCTAGTCATTGCTAATAATCGGCGGCATTTAAGGCCGTTAAATTGTTAAAGGAATAGCTTTGCCCGCTCTGTGCATTCCCGATTCCGCCCTGAATCGCCACGTGACTGGTCACCTGATCTTGCCAAACCAAAGCCATTGCTCGCCGGTAATTGGTCCGATCGTTGACCGTTGCAAAGACCATGGCGGCCAGAGCGTAGTTCGCCGCCGACTGCCCCGAATCGCTCACGCTACCGGCAGTGGTGTAGCCGTTGTACAGCTTCTTATCCTTAACCTGTTGTTGCAACCAGCTGTGGCTTGCCGTCTTCAATTTGCCAATCTCGGCCAGATGTAAAAGCACCTCTAGGGCTTCAGACGTGTTCAAAGAACGGTCACTATAGGTCAGTTGTGGCCAGTTAAAGCTCGCTGCGTACAGGGGAAAAACGTCACCCAGATAGCCACCCCGCACAACCTTCAGTTGTTCTTGGTACGCCTTACGGCCACTAGCACTTCCCTGTTCGTAAAACCGGAGCGTCTTGAAGTCAATATAGGCCAAGCTACTAGTTTTGGCCGTTTGGCGACTCTGCGGATTGTAGTAATCGTAAACCTTGCCGTCCTTTAACGCCCCCGCCTTGAGGGTCGCAAAGTGATTGGCCGCTGCTTGCCGGTAATGGGTCGTTTTGCTCAACGCATCGTACAGATTCAGGGCCTTAATGATCCGCAGATCATCCAACGTGGCATTGACCGCAAACCGTTTCTGGCTCCGCGGATCGTAGCGGTAACTGAATTGGCCATGGTCCCCGAAGGTCTTTACCGTGGCACGATAAAACGTGCGAAACGCCGCAAACTGGTGGTGTCGGGCCAAATAAATCAACCACATCCCCGCCGATTCACTCAACATTTCGTGTCCCGTGGCGCTGGCCGCTTGCCGCGTGTCCGTGTCCACGTAGTTGGTATACAGGCCTTCTTTGGTCACCAGTCGATTGGCGATAAATGCCGCTAACGAGGACTGGTGCTGGTGATCTTGAGCCGTATGTAAAATTGCTTTAGTCTTCAAAAACACCCGGGGCGACTGTTGCGGTGCCGCCATGGTCTGGGAACGACTCCGACAACCACCTAACATTAAGAGTAGCAGCAGGCCACCCAGCCCCAGCCAAATTCGTTTCCCCATTATCCTGTGACCCCTTCATTTTGTTTGGTATGAAATAACTTAGTTAACGCTTTCACTTTAGCATGCTTTACCCGCCAAAGAAATCCGTCTTGGTCAGTTTACCGAAAAAAAGACGGTTGACCAACCCTTAGGGCTGGCTAACCGTCTTTTGACGCAAAAATGACATGACGCCATTATTAATCTTGAAATACCGTCGCTGCAATGTGCTTGCTCCGCACGTTACGCCGCCGGGCTTCCCGGTACAAAAAGAGGTAGACTTGCCGGGCCAGCGCCGTGTTTGCCGTCATTTCGTTATCGGTATCGGCGATGGCCTCTTGGGTCTGCTTGGCGTGGTCCCAGTTATCCTTAGCGGCATCAATGGCCGCCAGGAGCTGATCATCGTACGTGCTGCGCAACGCCTTTAGGTGACGTTGTTGCTTACGTTTTTTTTGTCCAAACATGGTCGTTACCCTCCTCACATTTCGGTCCGGCCCTCGACGGCCTTAAACAAGGTCATCTCATCGGCGTACTCGATATCACTCCCAACGGATAGACCGTGGGCTAAGCGGGTCACCTTGATCCCCGCCGGCTTAATCAAGCGCGACAGGTACATGGCCGTGGCTTCCCCTTCCGGCGTCGCGTTGGTCGCGATAATCACTTCTTTAATGGCCGGATTTTTCTGTAGCCGGTTGATTAGACTGGTAATATTTAAATCCTCCGGTCCCTTGCCCTCAATCGGTGACATGACCCCGTGCAAAACGTGATACAGGCCGTGATATTCCTTCATACGCTCCATCACCATGATGTCCTTGGCCTGTTCGACCACCAAGACATGCGATTGATCACGCGTCTTGTCGGCACAGATGGTACAGGGATCACTTTCGGTAATATTGCCACAAATCGAACAAAAGTGCAGATCCCGCTTCGCCGAGATCAACGCCTTAGAAAACGCCGTCACGTCGTCTTGCGCCATATCAATGGTGAAAAATGCCAACCGCGTGGCCGACTTTTGCCCGATACCGGGAAGTTTCATGTAACTATCAATCAGCTGCGCAATAGGTTCTGGATACTGCATAGTCTCGTCCTTTCAAAGTTGGAACTGGTCGTCACCGGGCATCATTGGTCACGCCACTAACACCCGCCATGATCGACTCGCGCTGGTTTACATGCCGGGGATATTCATTCCCTGCGTGTACTTGCCTAAGGTTTGCTTAGTTTGCGCCTCGACTTGGCCTAAGGCGTCGTTAACGGCCGCCACGACCAAATCGGCTAGCATATCGGGATCGTCCGGATCGATAGCTTCCGGCTTGATGGTCAAATCCGTCATCTTCCGTTCGCCGGTGAAGGTTGCTTTGACCATGTCGTCTGGTGAAGCGCCGGTGAAGGTTTGCGCGTTTAAGTCAGCTTGGTCCTCCGCCATCTTCTTTTGCATCTGCCGCATTTGTTTCATCATACTACCCATGTTACCCATATTACCCATGTTCCGCATATCCATCCATCCCTTCAAATTTTAATCAGTTTTGATATCGACAATGTTTTTACCGAAAAGTTCCTCGGCCTTAGTCACTACCGGATTAGCCTGTGGCGGCTGGGGGCCCGTTTCGTTCGGTGCTGCAACCGGCGCCCCAGCATCCGTGGTCGGTGCTGTCGAAGACGGCCCCGTGCCATCAGCTACCGGTTGGGGTTCCGTGTGCGGTTTAAGCTCACTCTTGTGGGCGGTCAGATAGTTCTTACGAATCTCCGGCCACTGGTCCTTAGGCACGAACACAATCGGTAACGCGGTGCCGACCATGCGATCCAAACCGTTTTCTAGCGCATCGGTCAGTTCCTGGTCCGTCGTGGCCTTCTGGTACAAAAACGAATAATCGAACGCCACGATCACCCCGGAATCGGCCGCCGCCACGGGTTGAGACACCTTCATCACGGCCCGCTGGGTCACGGTTAGGCTATTTAACAAATCTGGCCAAACCTGTTGTAATTGGTTGAGCTTCTCCCGGGTTGCCGCGCCCAAGACCGGATTGATCTTCGCCAGGTTCACTTCCTGCGTGTGCGTGGCGTTGACCCGGGGCTTAGCCGCCGGACGTGCGGCGGGCTTGGCGACCGGCGCCTGTTCCAGCTGTTGGACGGCCACCTTCAGTTGGTCCACTTGATGTTGTAACGCCGTAACCGTGTCGGCCGTGGCCGGGGTTTGTACCGGTCCGCCAGCCGGCGCTGCCGGCGGTGACGCCACCGCGCTGGCGCCTTGCGTCCGCCCGATCTCGGCCAACTTAATGGTTAAGATTTCCAGGTACACGTCGGGATGCGTGGTAAAGCGCATTTGTTGTTGAATCGCGTTGAGTTCGTTGATCATGGCGTACATGGTGGTTGCCGGGGTCTTGTCGGCCAGAGCTTGAAAGTCCTCACTGACACTACCCATCTCGGCTTCTTCCACCAGCTTAGGGGCCTGTTGGTACAATAATAGGTCCCGCGCGTAGCTAATGATGTCCTCGGTGAACCGCTCGGCATCCTTGCCGGCCTCTAAGACCGATTGTAACGTCGCTAATCCCGCCTTGGTGTCGCCTGCTAAGACCTGTTGCACGTAGGTTGCCAGCAACTCGTGGGTGACGCTTCCGGTGACCAGAAGCGCATTATCTAACGTGATTTCGTTGTCCCCGAAGGACAGGGCCTGATCCAGAATACTTAACGCATCCCGCATCCCCCCTTCGGCGGCCTTGGCAATCACCTTAATGGCTTGCTCATCGTAGGTCACGTGTTTTTGATCCAAGATATAGGTCATCCGGTGATAACTATCGCTGGCGGCGATTCGTTTAAAATCGAACCGTTGGACCCGTGAAATAATGGTCGCCGGAATCTTGTGGGGTTCGGTAGTGGCCAGGATAAAGATGACGTTGGCCGGCGGTTCTTCCAGGGTCTTTAATAATGCATTGAACGCCCCGGTCGACAGCATATGCACTTCATCGATAATGTAGACCTTGTAATCGGCCACCGTGGGTGCATATTTGACCTTATCACGGATATCCCGAATCTCTTCAACCCCGTTGTTGGAGGCCGCATCGATCTCAATCACGTCGTTTAAGGTTCCGGCCGTGATGGCCTTGCAGGTCTCACATTCGTTGCAGGGTTCCCCGTCTTGTTGGTGATGACAGTTGATGGCCTTGGCAAAAATCTTTGCCGCCGAGGTCTTCCCCGTCCCCCGAGGACCGGCGAACAGATAGGCGTGACTAATTTGATTGGTTGTAATCGCGTTTTTAAGAGTACGGGTAATGACTTCCTGACCGATCATATCGTCGAAACGTTGCGGTCGCCAGACCCGATAAAGTGCTTGGTACGCCATATCATCTGTTCCTTTCTACCTTTAAATCGTTAAAAATTCGCTGCTCACTATTATAGCCTTTTTCCGGGGTCGCTGTCACGTCTTCACCCGCCCAATTTAGGGGAAATTAAGCATTCCTTTTACCACAAAATCGCTACTTCCAGTATAACAACCGTCCCTTTACCAACGACTGGTGATTTGCCACTAAGTTAACCAGCACAACAAAGGTGCCCGTTAGTCGTAACTGGCGGACACCTTCTTTAGTTCATTATTTAACTGGTATATCGTGATAACCGCTCAAACCTCACCGGACGGGCTCGGTTCATGAACTAAACTCGTTATTTTTGCTTATACCCCAGGTTCGGAATCGCGTTCCAACGCCGTGACAGGTAACGCACGACCATCTTTGGTTCGCGGTCGCGGGTAAAGATCCCCTTCTTGTTTCCTTGGACCCGCTGAATCCCAAATTTCGTTTGGAAATCGGCAAAGTTCCAGAGCTGTTCGCCCACGAAGTTATCAAATTCGTCGAAGACCTTGCTGGTCATCCGGTAATAGTCTTCCTGGAACTCTTCGGAGAACGGCTCGCCGTAGTTACTGTGCACCCCGGCGATCGTATCAGTCCCGTATTCCGTGTAGATGATCGGCTTATCCGGATAAAGTTGTTGGTAAAGCGCCAGTTCGTCGCGGGTGGCGGTTTCAGCCTTGGCCAAGTCCCCGGTATCCACGTACCAACCGTAGTAACGGTTCAAAGCAATCACGTCGACTAACGAAATGCACTTATCGGTCTCGGCCGTGGTCTGCATAATACTCGTGTAGGTGCACGGACGATTCTGGGGGTCGAGTTGCCGAGCCAGATCGAACAGGGGCTTGAAGTATTCGTAGGCGCCCTCCGTGAAGTTAGCGGCCTCGTTAGAAATCGACCACATGGCCACACAGGCGTGGTTCTTGTCCCGGTCGATCATCTCGCGAATCGCCTGTTGGTGGGCCGGCGCGGTCTGCATCACCTGCCAGGTATTATCCTGTTTGCCACTCAAATCGAAACCAAAGGAGGCAAATAAGCCCACGGCGGGCACCTCATCGATGACTACAATTCCTTCACGGTCACACAACCGCATCATTTCGTCGGAGTACGGGTAGTGCGAGGTCCGAAACGAGTTGGCCCCCATCTTCTTCATCAGGTTGATGTCGAGGACGTTCGCCGGTTGGTTCAAGCCCCGACCGTGGATGGCCGAATCCTCGTGCTTGCCGAACCCCTTGAAGTAAAAGGGTTCGCCGTTAAACAGAAATTGGCCGTTGGTGACCTCAATCTTCCGCACCCCAAACGGTTCGTCGTAACTGTCCACCACTTGATCGTTCTTCAAGGCCTCCACCCGGGCCGTGTACAGGTAAGCGTGTAGTGGTTGCCACAAATGAACCTGCGGCAACGTCAGTTGGGTATGCTTCCCCGTCCCCGTAGCCACCGGTTGGCCGGTCGCGTCGAGTAACGTAACCCGCACGCGATCAACGTCCCCCTGAGTGACCACCCGCGTGTCGACGGTCGCCTGATGCTGGTCCAGGTCAACCTCCGGCACGACGGTCACGTCGGCCACGTAACTCCGCGGCGTGGTGTAGATTTTAACCGGTCGTTGCAGACCCGCATAGTTGAAAAAGTCAAAGTTTTCGTCGAGGTGGCGGACCAATTTACCGTCGGCATCGTGCGTTTCGGAATAGTGCGCCACCGGCAGACTGGTGTAGTCCAGCATGTTACTCAATTTAACCGTCAGACGATTTTCCCCGGCGACTAAATTATCATTAATGGCAACCTCAAACGGCGTGAATCCGCCCTTATGGTGGGTGATTTCCTGGCCGTTTAGGTAGACCCAGGCCTCGTGCGTTGCGGAGCCGAACCGCAAGATCAGCCGTTGGCCCCGTAAGAAGTCGGCCACGCTAAAGGTGGTTTCATACCAGACGTAACCCACGTGTTCGCGGACTTGTTGCTGGGCGCTTTGGTCGTTAAACGAAGCGGGGACCGCCATCACGTCCGTGGTCGGCAGGGGGAGCGTGGCGTCGACGGGGGCGCCTTCGGTTTCCAGCATGAATTTCCAGAGTCCCGATAAATCGAGGACGGTTCGCGTTGCAGTGGTGGTTGGGTAAAGCATAGATGATGACCTCCGATTGGTTAAGATTGGCCCCCACACGGTTGTGCCGGGGACGTTTATGGGTATACTATAGATAATTCGGTGGCGAATTACTTGTCAATTATCGCCTTTTTTTGTTAATTTATGCTTTTTATGTAACCGCTATCAAGATTGGAGGGTTTCCCATGTCCCCGTTCACCCGGACCGCGCGCCTGATTCAAACCACCCTAGGACTCGACGTTCGCTGTTACGACCCGACCGGTCAACTCAGCCTGAGCCTCAATAATCCGGTCGTCACGGCCCCCCATCAACCCCAGTTACCCGACCTCACCCACATCGATCAGTTGACCCACTACACCGATCCCTGGCAACTCAGCTACCTTTTGGTCCCGTTACCCACCGGCACCTGCGTGGTGGGCCCCTTCACCACCACGACTCTGACCTCCCAGGTCATCACCACGGTTCTGGCCCAAAACCATCTTACCGTTAGCGAGCAGCACCAACTCACCCAACTCTACGACGCTCTGCCCATGCTTAGTCCCGCGGAAGTTACCGCCACCGGGACCGTGGTCGTCAACCTTTGGCGCCAACCCCCGTTAACCCCAACGTGCCAAACGTTAACCGCCAACCCCCAAAACACGTCGCCGGCCCCACTCCCCAAACTCGGTTCCCCGGATACCACCGCCATCGACCACCATTACCAGGTCGAGGCCGCCCTCATGGCGACCGTGCGCGCCGGAAATACGGTGAAAATTGTCGATTATTTTCGGCCCATGACCGCCATGCTAACGCTCTTTCAAAACCGTCTCCCCAACCAGCCGCTACGCTCCTGCAAAAACATGTGTCTGGTCAGCAACACCCTCAATCGAATCGCGGCGCGTCAAGGTGGCGTCCATCCCGTTTATCTGGATAGTATTTCGGAAAAATACGCCTTACTGGTGGAACGCCAACGCACAATTACCGGGCTCAAGCAGCTAACCGTGGCCATGCTGACGGACTACACCCAACTGGTCAAGGATCACGCCACCACCGGCTACAGTCCCCTGATTAAACGCACCGTGGACTACGTGACGCTTCACCTTGGACACCCGCTACGGGTCACAAGCATCGCGACGGCACTCAACGCCAGTTCTACCTACCTCTCCCGGCGTTTTAAAGCCGAAACGGGGCAGACTTTAACTCGCTTCATTCACACCCAACGAATTCAAAGCGCTCAGACCTACTTACTAAACACCACCACGTCGATCACCACCATTGCCTTGTTAGTGGGGTTCCCCGACTTAGCCAGCTTCACCAAACAATTTAAACGATTGACCGGACAAACGCCGCGCGACTACCGGCAACACCCTCGGTTTGAAAATGCCCGGTAATTTGCGGAGCTGGTCCAAACAAACTTGCTAGAAGCGACTATCCCGTTTCCGCTTAACCCCAAAAAGACAAACATTCACGACCAGGATATTTGTCCATCTCTCCGCGACATTGCCGAAACGGGCTTACCAGGAGGTTCCGCTTAACCCTACTGCATGGGTTACCATCCCCGACCTCTCCGCCGCCGTAGCCGAAACGTGTTCCTGACGGGCAGCTGGTTCCGCTTAATTCCGCTAGGGAATTCATCCCTAAAGACCAGGGATAAATCCCCTAGCGGCCTTAATGCTCACCAGCTAAACGCCCTTCGTCACACTCTTGTATGCAAAAAACGCCCGCTCCCTTACGAGAACGGACGTACTTAATTTTCCAATAACTTGAAGCACAAAGTGAAACAGACTTAGTGCTGCTTCCTTCCGGACCTGACACGATTCGTGAGCCCACCCTTGCTTCAAGGCCTTAACGGCAAATACTAGTGTATCATGATTTAGAAGACGTGTCTAGCGACTTTTCAGCTGCCACCTTTGCCGCGGCCTTTCGGGCCTTCTTGGCCGCCTTTTGTCGTTGCCGGGCCGCCTTGAAAAAGGTCACTAAACGTTCACCCGCGTCTTTTGCCAGTAACCCCTCGTAAACCGTGACCGTGTGGTTCAACCGCGAATCCGTTAGCGTATTGTACAGGCTATCCACCGCGCCCGCCTTAGGATCACGCGCGCCATAAAACACCGTAGGGATGCGGGAATTGATGATGGCCCCACTACACATCAAACAGGGTTCGATGGTCACGTAGAGTTGGCAATCTTCTAATCGCCAACTACCGAGGGTTGCACAAGCCTCTTCGATCGCCCGAATCTCGGCGTGGAGGGTCGCATCGTTGGCGTGTTCCCGAAAATTGTGTCCCCGGCCGATGATGTGCCCCTCATGGACGATCACCGCACCGATGGGCACTTCCCCAATCCAAGCCGCTCGGTCGGCCTCGAATAACGCTTCTTCCATGTAATGCTGTTGGGCAGCAGAATAAGTTATCTGACGCATTCGCGCCCACCTCCTGGTCCTAGGTTAGTTTTGCGTACTTTCCAAGATATAGTAGCCCTTGTCTTTCTTTAAAATCTGACAATTGCCAAACGTCTCGGTCATGTGCTTCTTAGCCGACGGCGCCCCCTGCTTCTTCTGAAGCACCACGGTCAACGTTCCACCAGGCAACAGGTGTTGCGCGGCATCCGTTAACATACTCGTGACCACGTCCTTACCGGCACGTACCGGTGGGTTGGTCAAAATCGCCGCGTACTTGGTTTCGCCTAAGGCCGCATACTGGTCGGATTCCACAATCTCAACGTTATCGACTTGGTTGGCCGTCGCGTTTTGGTGCGCCAAAGCTAAAGCCAGCTCGTTGACGTCGGCCATGGTCACCTGCCGGTCAGGAAACTTCTTCGCCAAAGCGAGGCCAATGGGACCGTAACCGCACCCGAGGTCTAACCAGCCTCCAGCCGGCGTTTTGTCAGCGTTAAACGCGTCTAATAAGACCCGCGAGCCATAATCAACGCGTGCCTTAGAGAAGACCCCGTTGTCGGTGGTAAACAACAATTCGTTACCTAATAGGGTGAACGGCCAGTGGCGTTCTTCGTGTACAACATCCGGATTTTGTGTATAATAGTGATTAGTCATTTTCTCGACCACCTTTTAGGTTTATTTTACCGTAGTTTCCGGACTGGTGGGAAATAAAATAAAATTAACGTGCTGAGCACTATATTTAGTAGTTATTGTATTCGCCAACCACTAAATATGGTGCTTTTTTCGATTGAATTTTCGCTAATCTGGTGTACACTAAACACATTAGAAACAAATTTTAGAGGATGTGGCAACCATGAAAGTAACGATTTATTCCAAGAACAACTGTATGCAATGCAAGATGACCAAGCGTTTCCTTACCGAACATAACGTGGCCTTCGAAGAACGTAATATTAACCAGAACCCCGAATATGTCACCTACTTAAAAGCACAGGGGTTTCAATCTCTACCGGTCGTGGAAGCACCCGGGCACAAGGCCTTCTTTGGCTTCCGGCCAGACCAACTGCAACAAATTGCGGGTTAATTAACGTTCCGACAACCCCGTCTTGGCGACGTCGTTTCGGCTGACGTCGCTTTTGTTTTGACTAAAATTCGGTGTGAGAAAGGAAGAGCGCGCTTATGAGTCTCAAGAACCTCAAAGACGTTACTTATTATGATTTAAATAACGAAATCAACATCCCCGTGGATGGCCAGATTCCGTTGAACAAGGACCAGGAAGCTTTACAGGCCTTCCTGAAGGAAAACGTCGAACCCAACACCAAGCGGTTTGATTCCTTAAAGGAGCGCTTCGACTACCTGATTGCCGGCAACTACGTGGAACCTCAGGTAATCAATCAATACCCCCTGAGCTTCATCGAAGACCTCTACACTTACTTGCGGGCCCAGAATTTCCACTTCAAGTCCTTCATGGCGGCGTACAAATTCTACGCGCAATACGCCCTAAAGACCGACGATAACGCCTACTACCTGGAAAACTTCATCGACCGCGTGGCGATGAACGCCCTGGACTTTGCCGGCGGTGACCAACAATTGGCCCACGATTTGGCCGACGAAATCGTCCACCAACGGTATCAACCGGCGACACCAAGCTTTCTAAACGCCGGCCGGGCACGTCGCGGGGAACTGGTCTCCTGCTTTCTGATCCAATCCACCGACGACATGAACACCATCGGCCGGACCATTAATTCCGCGCTACAACTCTCCCGTATTGGGGGCGGGGTCGGCATTAGCCTCTCCAACCTACGGGGTGCCGGCGATCCCATCAAACACATCGAGGGCGCCGCTTCCGGTGTCGTGCCCGTCATGAAGTTACTCGAAGATAGTTTTTCCTACTCGAACCAATTGGGCCAACGCCAAGGGGCCGGGGTCGTCTACCTCAGCGTCTTCCATCCCGATATCATCGCCTTTCTAGGGGCCAAGAAGGAAAACGCCGACGAAAAGATTCGTTTGAAGACCTTGTCGTTAGGGGTCACGGTGCCCGACAAGTTCTATCAACTATGTGAACAAGACGCCGACATGTACCTCTTCAGCCCCTACGATGTCGAACGGATTTACGGTAAGCCGTTCTCCTACGTGGACATTACCGCCGAATACGACAACCTGGTCGCCAACCCCGAGATCCATAAGAAACAACTTAAGGCCCGGGAACTGGAAACCGAAATCGGCAAACTCCAACAAGAATCCGGTTACCCCTACATCGTGAACATCGATACGGCTAACCGCGAAAACCCGATCAAGGGGCGCATCGTGATGAGTAACCTGTGTTCCGAAATCATGCAGGTCCAAACGCCAACCACCTACGATAACAAACAAGAATACGAAAAGCTGGGGACGGATATTTCCTGCAACCTGGGGTCGACCAACATCGTGAACCTGATGGCGGCCCCCGACTTCGGGCACTCCGTGGAAACCATGGTCCGCGCGCTAACCTTCGTGACCGACCACTCCGACATCGACGTGGTGCCGTCCATCCAACACGGTAACCACCTCGCTCACACCATCGGTTTAGGTGCCATGGGGTTACACAGCTACTTCGCTAAGAACCACATGATGTACGGCTCCAAGGACAGTATTGCCTTTACCAGCGTCTACTTCATGTTGCTGAACTATTGGACGTTAAAGGCCTCTAACCAGATTGCCAAGGAACGCCACGAAACCTTCCACAACTTCGCAGAGAGTAAATACGCCGACGGGTCCTACTTCGACCGTTACACGGAACATGACTGGCGGCCTGAGAATGCCAAGGTACAGGGCCTCTTCAGTAACGTTTGGTTACCCTCCCCTGACGACTGGGCCCAACTCAAGGCCGACGTGATGCAAGATGGCCTTTACCACCAGAACCGCATGGCGGTCGCCCCCAACGGGTCGATTTCCTACATTAACGACACCACGGCCAGCCTACACCCGATCATCAACCGGATCGAAGAACGGCAGGAAAAGAAGATCGGGAAAATCTATTACCCGGCCCCTTACCTCAGTAACGACACCATGCCGTACTACAAGTCGGCCTACGATACCGACATGCGGCGGGTCATTGACGTTTACGCGGCGGCCCAAAAGCACGTGGATCAGGGGATGAGCTTGACGCTATTCATGCGGTCCACGATTCCCGCTGGCCTGTACGAATGGAAGAACGGCCGGACCGACAAGATGACCACCCGTGACCTCAGCATTTTACGCAACTATGCGTACCGCAAGGGGATCAAGTCCATCTACTACGTCCGGACGTTTACCGACGACAATAACGAAGTCGGGGCCAACCAATGTGAAAGTTGCGTTATCTAGACGGTAAAGGAGTGCAAACTATGGCAGCAATGAATCAAGACGGCAACTACGAAGCGATTAACTGGAACGCCGTGTCCGACGAGATCGACAAGGCAACCTGGGAAAAGTTGACCGAACAGTTCTGGTTAGATACCCGGATTCCCGTGTCTAACGATTTAGACGACTGGCGGACTTTAGACACCGACCACCAGTGGGTCGTGGGTCACGTGTTTGGCGGGTTAACCTTATTGGACACCCTCCAATCCCAAGACGGCATGGCGGCTCTGCGACGAGACGTGCGGACCCCGCACGAAACGGCGGTCCTCAATAACATTCAATTCATGGAATCCGTCCACGCCAAGAGTTATTCGACCATCTTCTCGACGTTGAACACGCCGGATGAAATCGACGAAATCTTCAACTGGAGTGACACGGAAGAGTTCTTGCAGAATAAGACCAAGCGGATCTACACGCTCTACCACGACGATGAACATCCGCTGAAGAAGAAAATCTCCAGTGTCTTTCTGGAAACCTTCTTGTTCTACTCCGGCTTCTTCACGCCGCTGTACTACCTGGGCCACAACAAGCTGGCCAACGTGGCCGAAATCATCAAGTTGATTCTGCGGGACGAATCCGTCCACGGGACCTACATCGGCTACAAATTCCAGCTAGGGATGAAGGAACTGGGCGACAACGAACAACAGGCCATGAAGGACTGGATGTACGACTTCTTGTACAAGCTCTACGCCAACGAAGAAAAGTACACTCACCTGATGTACGACCAAGTCGGCTGGACCGAAGAAGTCTTGACCTTTATTCGCTACAACGCCAACAAGGCGCTGATGAACCTGGGCCAAGATCCCCTCTTCCCCGACACCGCCGAAGACGTGAACCCAATCGTCATGAACGGAATTTCGACCTCCACGGCCAACCACGACTTCTTCTCGCAAGTCGGTAACGGCTACTTGCTGGGAAACGTGGAAGCCATGAGCAACAGCGATTACCAGATTGGTGAACCAGATGATCCGGAAGATCCACAAAAGAACTAGCCCTCGCTTTTAAATTGCATTTAGTCACAAATGACCCGCCCTAAGCAAAAACTGCTTGGGACGGGTCGTTTTAAGTTAACGGTTAATCATCCACCGCCACCGGGGCAAACAGTGACGCCGTATTGTCATAGATATGTTGGGCGGTGGCCGCCTGATTTAGGGTATACAGGTGCACCCCCGCTACGTCGTGGGTCACGAGGTCGACGATCTGGTCCACCGCGTAGGCTAGGCCGGCTTCCCTTAAAGCCACCGGATTGGTGCGGTACTTATCCAGAATCGCCACGAACTTCGGCGGTAGGCTGGCCGCACAATTTTGAACCACGTGCAGGGCCTGCTGGCGGTTAGTGATCGGCATGATGCCCGCTAAGATGGGCACGGTAATTCCGGCCAACGCACAGGCTTCCTGAAACCGATAAAACTGGGCGTTATCGTAGAATAGCTGCGTGATCAGTTGGTCACACCCCGCGTCAACCTTGGTCTTGAGGTGCCGAACGTCATCCACCCGGTTTTGGGAGTCCGGATGAACCTCAGGGTAACAGGCCCCTGTCACCCGAAAGTGCGGATTGACCTGCTTAATAAATCGGGCCAGGTCACTGGCGTGGGCAAAATCACTTTCCGGTGCCGTCCCGTCCAGGTCCCCCCGTAAGGCTAAAACCTGGTCAATGTGCGCCGTTTCGAGTTGCGCCAGGATGCGGCGCACCTGCGCTTTGGTCACGTAAGCGGCGGGCATGTGCACCATCGTCGGACACCGTAAGTCCTGCCGAATGGTTTGCGCCAACGCAATCGTGTTTTGTTCGTAGTCCAGTTGGTGATTACTGCAGGTCACGCTGACAAAGCTGGGCGTAATCCCCTTCAGCTGAGTCAACGTCTGCGTGAGTTTGATCGTCCCCGCCGGTGAACTGGGGGGAAAGACTTCAAACGACAACTCTGGTTTAGTTGGGCCCATTTCTAGTCCCCCTTCGGTTGCAATTCGGCACGGATTGCTTTCGCAGCGGCCGTCAAGTTGGCCACACTGGCCTTGGCCTCGGTCACACCACGGGTCTTCAACCCACAGTCGGGATTGATCCAGACCTTTTGTTCGGGGACCTTCGCTAAGATCTGGTGAATCGTGGTCGTGATTTCGGCAACTGAGGGAATCCGTGGCGAATGAATGTCGTAAACGCCGGGCCCCACCTGTAGCTGGAAGTGCTCCCGTTGCAAAGCATCAAGAATCTCCAGGTTCGACCGTGAGGCTTCAAACGAAATCACGTCGGCGTCTAAGTTCTGGATAGCCGGGATGATATCGGTGAATTCAGAGTAACACATGTGCGTGTGAATCTGCGTGCCCGGTTGTACCCGGCTGTGGACCAGTCGAAACGCGGGGACGGCCCAATCGAGGTATTCGGAATACCAATCGGATTGCCGTAACGGCAACTTCTCGCGTAACGCCGCCTCGTCGATTTGAATAATCTTAATCCCGTTTTTTTCTAGGTCGAGGACCTCGTCTTGAATGGCCAACGCAATTTGAATCGTGGACTCGCGCTGGGAGATGTCTTCTCGGGGGAACGACCAGTTCAGAATCGTGACCGGTCCCGTTAACATCCCCTTGACCAACTTATCGGTCTGCCGTTGGGCAAAGGTCGACCACTTGACCGTGATGGGCTGGTTACGCGCCACGTCACCCCAGATGATGGGTGGCTTCACGCCCCGCGTCCCGTAGGATTGGACCCACCCGTTGCGACTAAAGAGGTACCCGTCGAGGTGTTGGCCGAAGTATTCGACCATGTCGTTACGTTCGAATTCACCGTGGACCAGTACGTCCAGCCCGATGTCTTCTTGCCACTTCAACCATTCCTTGATGTGCTCCCCGATGAAGTGGTCGTAATCGGCCTGCGAAATCTCGTGTTTCCGGAATTGGGCCCGCGTGCGTTTAACGTCTCTGGTCTGTGGAAACGACCCAATCGTAGTTGTTGGCAGCAGCGGTAACTGAAATTCCCGTTGCTGAATCTTCGCCCGTTGCGCCAGGGCCGGCTGGCGGGTAAACGAGTCGGCGGTCAGGTGGGCTATTCGGTCGTGAACCTTGGGGTTTGGTTGAACCCGGGGCTGGGCAAAGAGGGCTTGATTGGCCGCAAAGGCTGTCGTTTTCTGTCCGGCCAAGTTAGCCTGTAAGTCGGTCAACTCGCCTAATTTTTCCGTGGCAAACGCAAAGTGTTGTTTGACCGGGGCCGGGAAGGTTTCGTTAGCCACCGTGAACGGCACGTGGAGTAACGAACACGACGTCGAGATCACCAACCGTTGCACCGGTAACGTCTTCAGTAGGGCCAGCGTTTGGGCATAATGGTTCCGCCAGATATTTTTCCCGTTGACCACCCCGGCGAACAGCGTTTTATCGGCCGGAAAGCCCGAACGAACTAAGTCGGCGGTCTTCCGGCCCTCGTGGAAGTCTAAGCCCACGCCCTCAATGGGTAAGTGAATCAGGTCCGTATAAACGTCCCGGACGTCCCCAAAGTAGGTCTGAACTAGGACCTTCAAGCCGGATTTTTGGGTCAAGAGTTGGTCGTAGAGGGTCTTAAACAGCTCACGCCGGGTCCCGGTCACGTCCTTGACCAGTTCCGGTTCGTCGAGTTGAATCCAATCGGCGCCCTGAGCGGCTAACCGCGCAAAGATGGTCTGATAGGCCGCGACCAGGTCGGTCACAAAATCGGTCGGTTGACAGTCGTGAAACTCACTGAGGCTCAATAACGTAAACGGCCCCACGATGACCGGACGGGTCTGAATCCCCGCATCCTGGGCTTCCTGGTACTCGTCAAAGATCTTGCTTCCCACTAGTTTAACCTGCGTCGTCGCCGTAAATTGCGGCACCAGGTAGTGGTAATTGGTATTGAACCACTTCTTCATGGGCAACGCCTTAACGTCGCCGTGGTCCCCTTGATACCCCCGGGCCAACGCGAAGTACCGGTCCAACGGCGACAGGTCTAACGCGTCGACCGCGTCGGGTACGATGTTCAGTAACGTGGCCGTATCTAACGTGGTATCAAAGAACGAAAAATCGTTGCTGGGAATTCCATCGATACCCGCAGCCTTAACGAGTTGCCAATGTTTCAAACGTAGGTCACGGGCAGCCTGTTGGAGTTGGTCGGCCGTGATTTGGTGTCGCCAGTATTTTTCGGTACTGAATTTTAGTTCCCGGTGTTCCCCGAGACGTGGAAAACCAATAATTGATGTTGTCATAAAAATCCCCCTCAACGGTTAGTGCTTGTTTCTAAATTACCACCGGACTTGGCAATTGACTAATGCTTAAAATCAGGGACTCGTTATAGTTTCTCACTATAATAAGCTTTATAATGAAACTTAATCCTAGGAGGTCGCCCATGCGTATTCAACAACTCAAGTACCTAGAAACCATCGTTCGGACCGGTTCCATCAACGAAGCCGCCAAACAACTATACCTCACCCAACCCAGTCTCTCTAACGCCGTAAAGGATCTGGAAAACGAGATGGGGATTCAAATTCTCTTGCGCAGTAAGTTAGGCGTGACGCTAACCGACGACGGCCGGGAGTTCATGGTCTACGCCCGCCAAGTATTAGACCAAGTACGCCTACTGCAGGACCGTTACGCGAAGCAACCCCTGCGAAAACAGGCCTTTTCCGTTTCAGCTCAGCACTACGCCTTCGTGGTTCACGCCTTTGTCGATCTGCTCAAAACCGTCCGGGCCGACGAATACCATTTTACGTTGCGGGAAACGGAGACCGAAAACATCCTCAGCGATTTAACCAGCTTCAAGAGTGAGCTGGGGATTCTCTACCTCAACAATTTCAACCGCCAGGTCATGCAAAAATTATTTAAAGAGCAATCACTCGTCTTTACCCCCCTCTTCACCGCCCAACCGCACGTCTTCGTGGGACGCCAGAACCCTCTCACGCAAAAAAAGTCGGTCACGTTGGCCGACCTGACCGACTACCCTTACCTGTCCTACGAGCAAGGGGACAACCACTCGTTTTACTTTTCCGAAGAAATTCTCAGCACCCTCGAACGCCAGAAAACCATCAAGGTTAGTGATCGCGCCACCATCTTCAATTTGATGGTCGGCCTCAACGGCTACACCATCAGTTCGGGAATCATCAGTAGCCAACTCAACGACGATAAAATTGTCGCCATCCCCCTAGCGGTCCAGGATGCCATGACCCTCGGCTGGTTAAAACACCGCCAAATTGAACTCAGCCCGCTAGCCCAGTCTTACCTGACCATGCTCAAGGCCCACATCCGGGGGTACGGATTTACCATCATGGGAGAAGACGGCTCCCACTAACCGTTACCGGTGGCATCAGGATCGTTATCGGCACTTTTAGGGTTCCACGGTTTCCCCTCCGAAAGTGGCGTATAATGAAAATATTCTAGTCAAACGGGGGTTCTTTTACATGCCAACGATTAAAAACGTCTGCGTCTTTTGCGGATCCAATCACGGGTTAGATCCCGCTTTTAAGCAACAAACTGAAGCCTTAGGTCAGTACCTGGCCGCTCACCACCATCCCGTCGTCTACGGGGGTGGGAAGGAAGGCTTGATGGGCACCATTGCCGCGTCGACCATGGCGGCCGGCGGCGAAGTGATCGGCATCATCCCGACCTTTCTGAAAAACATGGATCTGGCCGAAACCAACGTCACCCAACTCATCGAGACCGCCACGATGGATGAACGGAAGGACGAAATGTTACGCCAAGCCGACGCCTTTATCGTCCTACCCGGCGGTTTTGGCACCTTCGAAGAGTTCACGACCATGCTGTCTTGGAGTCAACTCAACGTCCACCAAAAACCAATTGCGTTATTCAACATCAACCACTACTTCGACAGCCTCGTGGAAATGATGCAGACCTGCTGTGATCAGGGATTCGCCCCCCAGGCCAACATGGACCTGTTCATTGACGCCGCCACCATTGATGACATCTTTACCCAGTTCGCTAATTTCCACCATCAACTACCTTATAAATACACGAACTAAAGCAAACGAGGTTGCCCCTTAAGTTTTTGGGCAACCTCGTTTTTTAGGCTTTAGCATACGTTAAATTACGGCCCGCCACCGCCAACAAGTGCTCGTCGAGTAAGGCCATCAGGTCGCCCTGTAAAAATCCATTACTCAGATTCGTGGGTTGGCTTAACGCGTAGACCGTCAGACGATACGTGTGAACCCCGCTGACCGGCCGGGGTCCCGCGTAATGACTTTCGAGGTTCTGCCGTTCCTTTAACAGTGGCCAATCGGGTTGGCGTAGGCGCTGAAACGGTGAATGTAAACTGTTCAAGCCCTGGGCAAACGTGGCCCGACGACTGGCGTCCACGGCGAACGTCACCGCCTGACCGTGAACCGGCACGTCGGTAAATACCCAGTGTAGCCAGGGAAAACCCACGAACGAAACGGTGTCGTAGTCAACCAACGTTCCGGCTAGCACCACCGCGTTAGCCGGAATCTCCGTCACCTTGAAGGGCAACGAAACCTGGTTGAGGCCGTGCAGTTTTTCGGCGGTCGGAATGTGATCGCCGTATTGGTCGGGAATGACCGACCCAGTAAAGGGAAAATCAAGTTGCATGGGAAATCGCTCCTTCTCAATAACACTGTCTGTAATATGAACGTTACGGAACCGAAAGTCAATCCTGACCACGCAAACGAGAGTGGGACAAAAGGCGATTAGCTGGCGAGCATGAACGACGGTTCGTAAGGCGAATAATCCCGATCCTGGATTAGCTGACGATTTACGGGGTTAAGCGGAACCAGCTGCCTTTTGGCGCACGTTTCGGCACCAGATGTTCGGAGCACAAAAAAGCCTGAGACTTTTGTCCCAGACTTGCTTCCTACGTTTAGTCAAAGTTTACTCCCGGTTTTCCCAATCGACCTCGTCGACCAGCCAATGATCCAGCCACCGCGGTAGAAATTTAGCCTTTTCTCCCATGCCCGGTCGGTTGATAACCTGCATGAGTTGCAGCATGGTAAAGATCAATGATTCACGACGACGATATGCCAAATATTTGGGTTGCCAGACCGCCACGTACTTTTCCTTGTAGGCCCGGAGCCCCTGGAAGCTGTAAAAGTTCGATCCGTATTCGTAGATTAAGTGGGCGATACGTTCTTCAATGAAACTGAACTCGGAGACCCCCACGTTAGCTAGGGGCGCCATGCCCAAATTAAAGCTGGTGTAGCCCTGTTCACGACAGGTCAGGAACAAGTACACGAACAGTCCGTCCATGATCCCAGACGGCGCGTCATGGCTACTACGCATCAGATCGATCGACGTCATCTTGCGATCACCGGTCGGCATCAGGTTGGCAAAGGCCACCATCTTACCGCGAGCATCGGTCATCACCGCAATCGGTGCTTCGTTCAGGTAGTCGCGGTTAAAGAAGCCCATCGAAAAACTCTTCTCGGCCTCGTCGCCCAACCAGGAATCGGAAATGGTCTTCAATTCCTGGTACTGGGCATCACTCAACGGCGGCTGAAGTAACTTAAACTCGTACCCTTCCCGCTTGAATTTATTAACCAACGCGCGTTCCCCACGGTGCGGTTTGCCGGCCAAACTGAAGGTGGTCAAATCCACGTGGCCCTCTTCGCCGACCTTGATGAAGTCGAACCCCATTTCGTGTAACCGCAGGGTCAACTCTTCACTGATTTCGTAAAAGACCGGCCGTAACCCGGCCCGGTCGGCGTCGCGCATGAATGTCTGTAGCGCCGGCAATAAGGCCTCCTGATTCCCAATCGGTTCACCCATGACCAACAGCTTATCGGCTTTTTGCCGGAAAAGAATCATGAGTTGATCTTCCCCGTCCTGCTGGTAGAAGAACGTCCGTTTATCTTGAAGGAAGGCGAGGTGACTAACCTCGTTCCCCCCGTACTTTAAAATCAAATTGCGGACCCGCTGAGCGTCAAACGGCTGTTTCAGCCAAGCCACCTGGGGCGCCGAGAGGTACCGATTAATGGTCAGTAGAATGACCAAGGCAATTAATAACCCTCCCAGACCGTTTAACCAGACCTGCGTCGACGGTGGTAACCAGGCTTGCAGGAACTGGGGCCGTCGGTGGGGATTTCTCGCCAGAAAACCGAGCACCGTGTACAGTACGAAGGTCACCACGTAGATACTACCGTCCGTCAACAGCCCTCCCCACGAATAGTGGAAGCTCTGCCGCGACAGTTCCGGTTTAGCCAAAATTAGACAGATTAACACCAATCCCAGTAAGGCGGCTAAGCCCCCTGGAAAGTTCTCACGCCACAGCGTGTTGCCAATCGCCAGTAAGAGCACCACCAATGTCGGCCAAAACGACCGCGCCACCCGTGAACCGACGCCCCGGGCCAGACCAATTAACAGAAAGGCCATGATCAGGTTGGTGACCTGACTAAGAAAGTAGAACATGAACGGAATTAACCGCATATATAACTTGTTCGCTAACACCACGTCCGGAATCGTCGCGTACAGTAACATCATGACCCCGGAGAAATACATGAAGGTGACCACGAAGAGGTGGGCGCCCCGGCGTAAGATCGCCACGGGTAGGCCCGCCAAGAATTGATTCAAGCGGTGCCCGGCGTCGTGTACGAACAGGCCGACCCCCACACAGAATGGGAGTAGGTAATAGAACAGCCGGTAAAGCAGTAGCCAGCCCACGGCATCGGCCCGACCGACGCCTAACAGCCCTAAACCAAAGATCATGAACACGTCAAAGGACCCTAAGCCCCCGGGAATCATCGACACGACCCCGGCGACGGAGGCCACGACGAACATCGGAAAGACCGCCGCAAAGTCCAACGGCAGACGTAACGCCCAGCCAATCAACAGGAAAAACAGCGCACAGCTGCCCCATTCCAGGCTGGACCCGATGATCAACCGTAGTTCGCGCGTCCAAGTCAGATCTTGAAAGAACTCCCCGTCGTTAAACCGCGTAAAGAGAAACAACACCGGAAAATACAGGCCACCACCGAGTAACCAGAACCAATAGCCCCGGTACGGCGCGCCGATATCAAACCCAAACAGCATCACCAGTGCCACCCAACAGGACAGTGAGAGTCCCGCCAGCAGAAACAACGCAATCTTAGAAATTGCGTACAGCACCTGTTTCTTAGACGCCGAGGCCGAGTAAAAGTTGGCCCGTAAGCTCGCCCCCAGTAGCCCGCCCATCCCGGCTAGGTTGGTAAACGTATTGGTGACCCAGCCACTGCGAATAATGTAACCCGTGGAGAAGTGGCCCGGTAAAAATTCCACAATCGTAAAGTCATAGACCAGCATCGGCAGCACCGCGATGAAGCCCACCACGGCCAACATAATGACAGTCGTCACGTCCAAATTCCCTAGAGCCGCTCGTAACTGCGCCCCACTAATTTCATGACCGATCCGCCCTAATTCACGAATCACTAACAAGAGAACGGACAGCAGAAAAACACCTTTAATTAAGGTCAGTCGTTTTTGAATCCATACTTGGAGTCGTTGCCACACACTTGTCACCCCCACAACAATTTCCCCCTTTATTATCTAAACTCCGGGCTTAAAAGCCAACGCTTTTCCCCGTTTGTCCCGAAGTTGGTTGTGTCACCTTATGTGTTGATTGAGTTAAGTATACCAAAAAAACGGGGCCGCCATAGCGTGGTCTCCCGGTTTAACGGTTTATTTACCAGTGAGGGCACTTTTGAAAGTTCTGACCACCCCGTTACGTGACCGCGTCAGTCCATCCCAATTTTGGCGACAAAAAAACGGTGCTCCCATAATGGGAACACCGTAATTTATTAACGAGTTGGTTGTAACTACTTAAGAGTTACGACACCACCAACGGCTTCAAGCTTTTCCTTGATGTCGTTAGCTTCGTCTTCAGTAGCGCCTTCCTTGATGACGGATGGTACGTTGTCAACAAGACCCTTAGCGTCCTTCAAACCAAGGCCAGTGATTTCACGAACAGCCTTGATAGCCTTAACCTTAGCGTCACCGGATTCAGTCAATTCAACATCGAATGAGTCCTTAGCCGCAGCGTCGCCGCCAGCGGCACCGGCTGCAGCAACTGGGGCAGCAGCAGAAACGCCAAATTCGTCTTCGATAGCCTTAACAAGGTCGTTAAGGTCAGTAATGGATGCTTCTTTAAGAGAAGCAATGATAGCATCTTTATCAAAAGCCATGTTATTTTCCTCCAATAATTGGGTTTTATATTTTATGTTACTAGTGATAGTGGGCGTCGCTTATGCGGCTTCACCATCGTCGCCCTTTTCAGCAACGGCCTTAATTGCGTAAGCCACGTTACGGATAGGAGCTTGAAGTTCGCTAGCCAGCATGGAGAGCAAGTCTTCACGACTAGGCAAGGTAGCGTAAACGTTGATTTCATCAACGGACATGATCTTGTCTTCGATGTAACCACCCTTGATTTCCAAGGCATCAACGCTATCGGAGAACTTCTTCAAAATCTTAGCTGGGGCGATTGGGTCTTCGTTAGAAAACGCAACGGCAGTAGGACCGGCAAAAACATCGTTTAAGTCGCCGTAACCTGCCTTTTCAGCTGCCCGCGTCAAGACTTTGTTCTTGATGACGTTCATCTGAACGCCTGCATCCCGTAATTGCTTCCGTAAGTCAGTGACTTGTTCAACCGTTAACCCACGGTAGTCAACTACGATTGCGCTGGTGGCGGCGTTGAACTTTTCAACGACGTCATCAACCTTTTTTGCTTTAACAGCAATAGCTTGTTCACTCAAATTGTTCACCTCCCAGAGTAGTTTGGTGGGATTAAAAAATCCCCATGCCACCAAGACATAGAGAGTTAAAAGTTCAATAATAAACTTCTTCCTCGGCAGGCAAATTTGAGACGAATACGTCACCTGAGTCTTCGGTAGATCTATTTTACAACTTCAACAGCATACAATAAGTTAACACACGTGTCAACCATTGATGGGGGATTTTTTTGATTCCAAATGAACTTAGTCTACTAAAGTAGCCAAGTCAACGTCGACACTTGGGCCGAACGTTGAAGCGATGGAAACGTGTTGGACGTAAGTCCCCCGAACAGAAGCTGGACGGGCACGAACAACCGTTTCAGCGATGGCCTTCAAGTTACCAACTAACTTGTCAGCATCAAAGGAAACCTTGCCGACAGGAACAGCCACGTTACCGTCCCGGTCAGTCCGGTAAGTAACTTGCCCGTTCTTAGCGTCGGAAACGGCCTTGGTCACGTTCATCGTAACCGTACCCGTCTTAGGGTTTGGCATTAAGCCCTTAGGACCTAAGACCCGACCTAAACGACCAACTTGGGCCATCATGTCTGGCGTTGCAATGGCAACGTCAAAGTCCAACCAGCCGTCTTGGATACGTTCAACCAAGTCTTGTTCACCGACAACGTCGGCACCGGCAGCTTCCGCAGCCTTAGCTTGGTCACCCTTAGCGAAGACGATCACCGTGGTTTCCTTACCCGTACCGTTAGGCAGGACTAAGGCGCCACGTAATTGTTGATCGGCTTGCTTCGTGTCAACGTTAAGCTTGAACGCAATTTCAACAGTTGCGTCAAACTTAGCGAAATCAATGTTCTTTACTAATTCAACGGCGTCGTTAGCAGCGTAAACCTTACCGGCTTCGACCTGCTTAACAGCGTCTTGATACTTCTTACCTCGTTTTTGAGCCATGTTTGTGTATTCCTCCTTGCAAATGTGGTTGTAACGGATAAACCTCCCACTTGACACATTTCATTTTCGTGAAGTGTCCGACTATCCGAAAACTGAGCTTAACCTTCGACCGTGAAGCCCATGCTCCGGGCAGTACCTTCAATCATGCGCATAGCTGCTTCAACGTCAGCTGCGTTTAGATCTTGCATTTTAGTTTCAGCGATTTGCTTAACTTGATCCTTGGTTACCTTAGCAACCTTGTTCGTGTTAGGTTCGCCAGAACCATGTTCAACACCGGCAGCCTTCTTCAACAGCGTTGCTGCTGGAGGGGTCTTGGTGATGAAATCAAAGGAACGATCTTCATAGACGCTGATCACAACAGGAATGATCATACCAGCTTGGTCAGCGGTACGAGCGTTGAATTCCTTCGTGAAGCCCATGATGTTGATCCCTGCTTGACCCAGTGCTGGTCCAACTGGGGGAGCTGGGGTTGCTTTGCCTGCAGGAATCTGCAATTTAACTACGTTAGCTACTTTTTTAGCCACGAGACAATACCTCCTTAAGTCCGTGTGTGGTAACTGGAACCGATCAATTTAGGTTCCTCCCACGTTTAACACATGCGTAACCGGTACGCATACCTGAAGAGTTTACCACACATTATCTACCGTCACAAGTGCTTTTTCGGTTTTACCAGATGGTGCCCTACGCCTTACCGGATGGCCGGGTGGCGGCTCGCTTAAGCGTGGTCGCTTCAATCTCCTAGTCACAGAAATCATCTGCCGCCTAGACGCTGGGTTGAATGCTCACTGGATAACCCTAAAAAGGTTAGGCCACAATGGGGTCAACTTGGTCGAAGTTCAGTTCCGTACTGGTTTCCCGACCGAACATATCGATGTTGACCTTGAGCTTCATCTTTTCGTTGTCGACTTCGGTAATCTTACCCACTAAGCCGCTGAAGGCACCGTCCACGATCGTGACCGAATCGCCGACTTCGACGTCCAGACTCGCGTGTCGCGCCGAAATCCCAATCGTCCGCATGATGCGTTCCACTTCGTCGGGCAACAATGGCGTTGGCTTACTGCCTTGCCCGTGAGAACCCAAGAACCCGGTGACCCCCGGCGTGTTCCGCACGATGTACCAAGCTTGATCACTCATGACCATTTCGATGAGCACGTAGCCCGGGAAGGTCTTTTCCATCGTGACCTTATCCTTACCATTCTTAACTTCGTGTTCCTCTTCTTCCGGTACGACCACGCGGAAGATGTTGTCTTGCATCCCCATGGATTCCGACCGAGATTCCAAGTTCGCCTTCACTTTGTTTTCGTAGCCGGCGTAGGTATGCAGCACGTACCATTGTTTTTCTTCTGATTCGACCATTTGATTGGTGCACTCCTTTTTTAGACAAAATAAAAAAACTTCGCACTACACGAAGTTCCCGTTAGATTCAATATAGCATATTTTTCGGCATTTGGCCACTCGAACCTTCCCCTTAGGAAATGAACTTCAAGCCAAATTGAACAATCCAATCCACGACCGCAAAGAAAATTGCGAACAGAACTGAAATACCGACAACCGTTCCCGTGTCGTGCCGGGTTTGCTTAACGCCGGGCCAGGAAACCTGTTTCATTTCTTGACCGACCGCCTTAAAGAATCGGAATAACCGCATGGTGTTGCCTCCCTAAACAATGTGTGTGGGTTTACCGCGTTTCACGATGCAACGTGTGCTTCCCACAATGCTTACAAAACTTCTTAACTTCTAACCGTTGAGTACGGGTCGCGCTTGCTGCGATGGTGTAGTTCCGAGACCCGCAAACTGAACAGGCCAAAGCGATCCTGCGTTGAGCCATCCTGCCACCACCTTCATTTTAATAGTATAACGAATACTGCAATAGCTTACCATCGTTTTTTCTCAACGTCAATCATTCCGTAAGCAATTGCCGCAGCTTCTGCCGGCAACGATGGAGGGCGGCCACGACCCGTTCTAAGGGCCACGCAAACTCTTGACTAATGTCTGCCGGGGTCGCCTTGCGTAAAAGCGCCGTAAAAACCGCCCGTTCCACCGGGGATAGTCGGGGCAACAATCGTTGGAGCGTCTCCTGTAATTCGAGGCTTTCGCGGACCTGCATTCGCGGATCCACCAGGGTATCGGCAAAATAGGCCCATTGGGCGTCAAAAGATAACACCTGTGCGTGCCGTTTCTGCGCCTGGCTCTGCCGAATCAAATCATAGACGCGATGTTTAAGGTTGAGCTTATAAAAGGCCCCAAAGCTAGTAGACCGCTCCTGATCGAACTTATGGGTCGCCGCACACAAGACTAACCGGGCTTCTTGTTCCCAGTCGTCTAGGTCGTGTTCCGGCAAATAATATTGTTGACGTAACCGCAACATCACCGGTCGGTAACGGCCAAACAATTCCTGTACGGCCGCCGAATCCCCGCACGTCCGAATCAAGTCGATCAATTGCCAATCCTCTAACTGTTCCATCTAAAAAGCCCCCTCAGTAAACTAGCTTCAGTCTACCGGGTGAGCCAAGGCGTGCTAAGCGAACGCCCGTTTATTTTTTCCGTTTCCGTTTGATTTTTTGCCGAGTTGGCGCTTTAGGCCCCATCAGCTGATCGCGGAGCTTCTCTAACTTATAGAGCTGCTGATCATTCCAGGGGGACTTGCGGACCAAGCCCTTATCGGCAAACTCCCGCGCGGTCTGCTTAACCTCATTTTGCGCCCGTTCGATATCGCGCAAGAGTTCCCCCGCCGGGATCCGCAACGCCCCTTCCGAAAAGATGGTCCACTGTTCAGCCTGATCACTGGTGGCCACGGTCACCTGGGTAAACCGGGTCTGGAGTTTCTTAGCCAATTTTTCAATGTAACTATCGGCCGTTTCGTCCCGGTTGGTCCAGGTAATGTGCAGATCGTATTGCTGATAACTCTTCGAGATGCCCGGCACGTACATCGCGTCAAACACCACGTAAATGATGGACTCCCGTAACTTATGGTAATTAGCCAACATGTTCAACAGTTGATCACGAGCTTCCGGTAACCGTTCTTGCTGCTTTAGCCGGCCGAGTTCGGGCCAGTTGCCGATCATGTTATACGCGTCGACGATTAAGATATCTTGTTTGATGACCCGTCCCCTCCTTTCGCTAAATTAGTGTTGAACCGGGTGCCGGGAACTGAAGCCTTGGTACATCAATAGGCCCGCCGCCACACTGGCGTTCAAGCTTTGAACCGTTCCCACCATCGGGATAGTCAACGTTTGATCGACGGTTTCCTTCAGCAAACGCGAGATGCCCTTGCCTTCGTTCCCGATAATCAGCCCCACGGCGCCCTTAGCATTCCAATCGCGGTAATCGGTCCCGGCCATGTCGGTCCCAAAGATCCACATGCCCCGTTGTTTCAGGTCGTCGACCGTTTTGACCAGGTTAGTCACCCGCGCCACGGGCACCGTTTCGATGGCCCCCGTCGAGGTCTTAGCCACCGTTGAGGTCAGCCCCACGGCCCGGCGCTTCGGAATAATGACCCCGTGCACGCCACTGGCATCGGCCGTCCGTAAGATGGAACCTAAGTTATGCGGATCTTCAATGTTGTCGAGAATCAAGAAGAACGGTTCTTCGCCCTTCTTTTCGGCGTTGGCGTAAAGGTCGTCGATACTGGCGTATTCAAACGCCGCGACGCCTAAGGCCACCCCTTGGTGGTTTTGGTGATCCGTCAGTTGGTCTAACTTCTGCTTCGGTACTTCGGAGATCACCAGGTGCCGCCGCTGGGCCAGTTGACGAATCTCATCGAGGGCTTCAGACTTGAGGCCACTCTGTAAGAAAACCTTGTTGATGGCTTGTTGGCTGCGCAAGGCGGCCACGGCCGGATGCCGACCAATCACGAAATCAGTTTGTTCTTCTCCCATTATTCTGTCCGCCCCGCTTCTACTTGTTGGATGCACCATTGACTTAATTCGTCGACCCGGTCCTGCTGGTCACTCAAGGCCAGATACCCCATCAGGGCTTCAAACCCGGTGGAAATCCGGTAAGTCACCACGTCGGTATTCTTCGCGTGGGTGTAACTCTTAGCGTTGCGGCCGCGCTTAAACACGGCCCATTCGTCTTCGCTCAAAAGTTTATCTTGTTCCATCAACGCGATCAGTGCCGCTTGGGCCTTAGCCGAGACGTAATGAGTGGCCGTGCGCTGCAGATGGTTAGGCTTCGCCAGGCCCTCTTCGATCAGGTGGCGACGAATGATCACTTCGTAAGCGGCATCACCCATGTAGGCCAACGCTACCCCGTTTAACTGTTGGTAAGCTGTGTTTGTCATGAATTTCCTTTCTTCCACCGGGTGCCTTGCGGGGTATCTTCCAAGATAATCCCCTGGGCCTTCAACTGCTCACGAATCTCATCGCTGCGTTGAAAATCCCGGTTCTTGCGTGCTACCACGCGTTCGTTGATCAATGCTTCAATCCGGTCATCGTCGAGTTCGGCACTTTCCGTGAAGTTGACGCCAAAGACGCTTAAGAGTTCACTTAACGTCTGCCGCATGAACTCCAGCGTGCCCTTAAAGACCACCGGCCGTTCGGCATAGACGTTACCCAACCGGGCCAGTTCGTGGACCTCGGCGACCCCGTTTTGCACGTTAAAGTCGTCGTCCATCGCATCGGTATAGTCGGCCGTAATCTGGCGAACTTCCTGCTCAGCCTTGGGGTCGTTACCGGCCTCGGCGTCTTGCAGGCGATAGCCCATGTTGTCGTAGGCCGTTTGTAGGCGTTCGAGGTTTCGCGTGGCGGTATCTAAGTTCTGCTGAGTATACTGAATGGGCCGTCGGTACTGGGTAGTCGCCATGAAGAACCGTAAGGCTTGGGGATCAACGGTCTTCAACAGATCGTGAACCGTCACGAAGTTCCCCAACGACTTACTCATCTTCTGGTTCTCATCGCCGACCGTCACGAACCCGTTATGCAACCAATAGTGGACAAACGTTTTGCCCGTTTCGGCTTCACTCTGGGCAATTTCGTTTTGGTGGTGCGGGAAGATCAGGTCTTCGCCCCCACCGTGAATATCAAAAGTGTCGCCTAACAAGTTGGTCGACATCACGGAGCACTCGATATGCCAACCGGGACGCCCGGCTCCCCAGGGTGAGGGCCAGGAGATTTCGCCCGGCTTAGCACCCTTCCATAAGGCAAAATCGACGGGATCTTCCTTCCGGGCGGTCTCTTCGTCGTTGGTGTGCTGCGAAGCACCCTCTTCTAGCTCGTCAATGTTTTGGTGGGCCAGTTGACCGTAGTCGCTAAACTTCCGGGCCCGGTAATAGACGTCACCGTCGGCCGGGTACGCGTAGCCCTTGTCAATCAATTTTTGGACGAATTCAATGATTTCTTGAATATAGTCGGTGGCCCGGGGATTGGCCGTCGCCGGTTCAATGTTTAGAGCCGCGGTGTCTTCCTTAAAGGCCTGAATAAATTTATCCCCCAGTTCTGGCACCGTGATGCCTTCCTTGCGGGCTTCATTGATCATTTTATCGTCAACGTCGGTAAAGTTAGAGACGTACTTCACCTGATAACCGCGGTATTCGAAGTACCGACGGATGGTATCAAAGGCAATCACACTCCGGGCATTGCCAATATGGATGTAGTTATAGACGGTCGGCCCACAGACGTACATGTTGACTACGCCCGGTGTAATCGGCTCGAACGTTTCTTTTTGTCGCGTCATGGTGTTAAAAACTTTGAGCATTCCCGAGGCTCCCTTCACGTACTAAACAATAGTTAGGTCCATTGTAGCATATTCCCCCCGCAACTAAGAAGCCGAAACCGCGGCGAACGGCCCTGGTTGTCGGCTTCTTTACAAAATCGTTAATTCCGGGTAAAGGACCCGCGGCTCCCTATTTAGAAGACCGTCGGTGTCCCACCGCTAAAACCACCGTCATGATGACGGCAAACGCCCCTTCCAGTAAATTTGCCAGTAACGTATTTTCCCAGTAACCATGGACCCACTTGCCAAGTTTACGCATCACAGCTCACCTCTGCATTTAGGATACCAAGCCGACGGTAACCCCGTCAATTGGCGTAGCAAAAAAGCCCGAAACCGGAGTTTCAGACTTTTACGCCAACGCTAATTTAGGCACCCAATTGGTCCAACGTTTGTTGGATGTGCTTCAAGGCCGTTTCGCGGCCCACCAATTCGATGGATTCCGGTAATTCTGGTCCGTGCATTTCGTGGGTCACGGCAATCCGGATTGGCATCCAGAGTTGCCGGCCCTTGATGCCGGTTTGGGCTTGCACGCGCTTGATGACGTGGAAGATTTCCACGGAATCAAACAGGTCGAGCTTTTCGATTTCAGCGGCGAAGGCCTTCAAAACAACCGGCGCCGTTTCGTTGTTAATTTCGTCCCAGGCATCCCCTTCGACCTTTTCGGGTTCTTCGAAGAAGACGGAAGCCATATCGTTGATTTGCGCCATGTAGCTCATTTGCCGCTTGTACAAGTTGATCAATTGCCGCGCCCATTCAATTTCTGACGTGCTTGGCTTGGCTGGTAGGTTACCGGCCTTGATCAATTGCTTCATGGCTAAGTCGGCGATGGTGCTTTCGTCGGCGTCCTTGACGTAACGGTTGTTCAACCATTCCAACTTGTCCATGTCAAACGTAGCGGGCGACTTGCTCAACCGCGTTTCATCGTACATCTTGATGAATTGCTTGCGGGTGAAGATTTCGTCTTCACCAACCGGTGACCAGCCCAACAACAGAATGAAGTTGAACATGGCTTCTGGTAAGTAACCCAGGTCGCGGTATTGTTCGATAAATTGTAAGACGGATTCGTCACGCTTGGACAATTTCTTACCGGTGTCCTTGCTGATGATCAGGCTCATGTGACCGAACTTAGGGGCGTCCCAGCCAAAGGCCTTGTAGATCATCAATTGCTTAGGTGTGTTGGCCACGTGGTCGTCACCCCGGAAGACGTGACTGATGGCCATCTTGTGGTCGTCAACCACAACGGCAAAGTTGTAGGTTGGCATGCCGTCACGCTTGGCAATGACGAAGTCACCCCCGATGGTGTCGGAGTTAAAGGACACGTGGCCCTTGACCATATCGTCCCATTCAAAGACTTCATCCTTAGGTACGCGGAACCGGATAACCGGCTTTAAGCCCTTGGCCTTAGCGGCGTCAATGGCGGCCTGCTTTTCGTCTTCGGTCATGCCAGCGTATTCGTACTCGTAGTGCGGCATTTCACTCCGCGCCTTTTGGGCTTCCCGGTCGGCTTGTAATTCGTCTTCCGTCCGGTAAGATTCGTAAGCCTTCCCTTCATCCATCAATTGTTGAATGAGAGGCGTGTAAATGTCGCGCCGTTCGGATTGCCGGTACGGGCCAAAGTCCCCACCAACGTCGGGACCTTCATCCCAGTCCAAACCGAGCCACTTTAAGTTTTCCAACTGGCTCCGTTCACCGTCCGCGATGTTCCGTTTAGTATCCGTGTCTTCGATCCGAATAATAAACTTACCTTTGTTGTGGCGGGCAAACAGATAATTAAAGATCGCCGTCCGCGCGTTACCGATGTGCAGATGTCCAGTGGGGCTCGGAGCATAACGAACCCGAATTGCATTTTTAGCCAAATTGGTTGCGCCTCTTTCTCGTTTTTTTAGTTGGCACCGAGTGACCTCGATGCGTCCACAGTGCTTTAAGTGTACAATGACCACCACCAAAAATAAAGGGGTAGCCCCGTTTTGTTCCCATAATGGGTCAAAAAACCGGCCCACTATGCGTGTTCCGGCTTTTAAACTTCTATTATTTAGTTTAAATTAGACCGCTCGTCCCAGAACTAGCCACTAGCCTAGTTGGCTTTGCCGTTAGTCCGGCGTTTGCCTTGAGTCTTATGGTCTTCGATTCCCCGGTCGGAATGCACCGGCTTGGCAAAGATCATGCGCCCAGCATCCGTTTGGATGGCACTGGTCACCACGACGTCTAATTGCTTATTAATGAAGTACTTCCCATCTTCGACCACGACCATGGTGCCGTCGTCGAGGTAGGCGACCCCCTGTTGGCGTTCGGTCCCGTTCTTAACCACCATTACGTGAAGGTTTTCACCCGGGATCACCCGTGGTTTCAACGCGTTAGCCAACGAATTAATGTTCAAGACCTGTACGTTTTGGAACTGAATCACCTTATTTAAGTTGTAGTCGTTCGTCACAATGACCCCGCCGTTTTTCTTAGCCAGCGCAATCAACTTGCTATCCACTTCCGGAATGTCTTCGAAGTCGCCTTCGTACATTTCGATGGGCATGATTTGTTCGTTTTGCAACTTATTTAAGATGTCCAGCCCCCGCCGGCCCCGAACCCGTTTGACCGAGTCACTGGAATCGGCGATGTATTGGAGTTCGTACAAGACGAAGTTCGGGACCAGTAACGTCCCTTCCAAAAACCCCGTCTTAGCCAGATCGTAGATTCGCCCATCAATTAAGATGTTCGTATCCAAGATCTTGTAATGGTGAAAGTTCGGCTCCGCTTGCTTATCGAGGACCTTCTCGCTAGCCTCATCGTTAGCCTTCTTGGTCCGTGACTGGAATAGCTTCCGCCACTCTTCGCCCCGAATCTTACTCAGGCGTGTCCCCAATCGAAAGCCCAGATACCCCAACAGGAGCATCAAGATCCAGGGGATCACCGTACTGATAAAGAACGAGGGGACCCGAAAGAGAAATTGTGAGATCAATAACGCCAGCGCTAAACCGACGATCGTTAATAAACTCCCAAAAATTAAGGTCATGGGGTTCTGCCGGTTTAAATAAGCCTCCAGGCGGTTAACCACCCGGACCAGGCTACTGGCAAAGAACGCTCCCAGAATAAGGAAAATAATAGCACCAAGCAAAATATTGACCAGAATATTATCAACGAACGGACTCATCACCCCAAAGAGTTGCCAGGTTCGGGGCAAATAGGCCGCACCCAGCACACCACCAATGATGATGAATAGGGCTAAAATGACTGTTCGCTTACGATTCTTCATAAATTTTCACCTCCCTTCGCCGTACTCGGCCTTAAACACCGAGTGCCAGTTTCAAAGCCTGCCGCAACGTGGACACACCGATCACGTCAATTCCGGCCGGTGGCGTCCACCCCTGGAGATTATTCTTAGGCACAAAAATTCGTTGGAACCCTAGCTTCTTGGCTTCGGCGACCCGCTGTTCGATCCGACTAACCCGCCGAATCTCGCCGGTCAACCCGACTTCGCCCACGAAACAATCCGTGGGGGCCGTCGCGGTATCCTTGTAACTCGAGGCGATACTTAACGCAATCGCCAAATCAATGGCTGGCTCGTCTAGCTTCACGCCCCCGGCGGCCTTCAAAAAGGCGTCCTGATTTTGAAGCATCAGGTTGGCCCGCTTTTCCAGCACCGCCATCAACAGTGACACCCGGTTCCGATCCAGCCCACTGGCGGTTCGTTGCGCGTTGCCAAAGACCGACGGCGTAATCAACGCCTGAACCTCGACTAGGATTGGCCGGGTTCCTTCCATTGACACCACGATGGCCGAACCGGTGGCGTCCTTGAGGCGTTCTTCGAGGAAGATTTCCGAGGGGTTGGCCACCTCGTACAGGCCGCCTTCCTTCATTTCGAAAATCCCCAGTTCGTTGGTGGACCCGAACCGGTTCTTGACCGCCCGCAAAATCCGGTAAGTGTGGTGTAGGTCGCCCTCAAAATACAGCACCGTATCCACCATGTGTTCCAAAATCTTAGGCCCAGCGATGGCGCCACCTTTGGTTACGTGACCCACCACGAAGATGGTAATCCCGTTAGTCTTCGCAATTTGCATCAGTTCACCGGTAACGGCTCGAATCTGAGAAACCGATCCAATGGCCGATTCGATCCCGGGGGCTTGCATGGTTTGAACGGAATCGATAATCACGTAGTCTGGGTGCATCTCTTCGATGTTGGCTCGAATGCTGACCATGTCGGTCTCGGGATACAGGTAGAGGTGCTCGGCGTTGACCACTAACCGGTCCGCCCGCATTTTAATCTGACTAGCACTTTCTTCACCGGACACGTACAGGACCTTGCCGCCGGTCGCACTAAGTTGGCCCGAGACCTGGAGCAGTAACGTGGACTTTCCGATACCGGGATCGCCTCCGATCAGGATCAGAGAGCCCGGCACAATGCCGCCCCCCAAAACCCGATTCAATTCTTCCATCTGCGTCTTGACCCGTGTTTCCGTGGTGTGTTTGATTTCGGTCATTAACTGCGGACGGGTATGTTCGCCGGCCGGGGTCACCCGCGTCGATTGCGGCTTAACTTCCGGCGTAACGGTCTCTTCGACCATGGAGTTCCATTCCCCACAGTTCGGGCACCGGCCCAGATACCGGGGGGAACTATAATCACAATTTTGACACACAAATTTCGTTTTAACCTTGGCCACGTGCATCCCCCTATTCGTTCTTGATGATTAACTTTATTCTAGCATATCTCGGGGGACAGCCCCCACTAGTCTGTTAGGCAATTTTTAGGCACGATCGGACGACCCAAACCCACCGGTCCGTTGTTGTTGTGGGACCTGTTCCCCGTCGGCCAACCGAAACGGCATGAAGATCCCCTGGGCGATGCGTTGGCCCTTGGGAATGGTCACATCGTGCAGGCTGACGTTGACCAGCTGCACGAAGATTTCGCCTTCGTTCTTTTCATTATTATAGTAATCCGCATCGATAACGCCGACCCCGTTGGGCAGAATTAGGCCGTGTTTAAGCGGGTTACTCGACCGGTTAGCTAAGATCAAGACTTCGCCGGGCTGCATGTAGGCCTTAATTCCCGTGGGCACTAAAAACGGCTTTAAATCATGGTTGCCGGCCTCTAATTCTTCGGTGGTCAACGGCTCGCGATGCCGTAACCGTTTGAAGGCATGCAGCAGGTCGTGGCGCCAGATGGACGGCAAAACAAAGTCCTCGGCACACTCAAAATCGTACCCGGCGGACTGCTGCGTTGTCCGGTACGGCACCTGCAACCCCTGATTAGCGTAACGACTGACAATTTCAAATCCTCTTTGCATAAGCGACTCCCTTATCTTTTTTGACGGGACCGATCTTCTCGTGGTGCTCAGCCCGCCAGATTGAAGCTTCTGTTACTAGAATAAGCAACTCGCCCCCAGATTACCAGCCAAAAAGCTTCACTAAAAAATGGGAGTTGACAAGCTGCGTTGGATAGACCAGAATCATAGGTAGAAATTGGTCATGAAGGGAGTAACGCCATGGCAATCAGTGAAGCACCGGGAGCGTTGACCAGTGCGACGAACGGGCAGCTTAACGCCAGCCTACACTATCTGGTTTTAAGTCCCCAGCAGTGGGTCTTGGAACAAATCTTTGTCCGCCCCGAGCAACCCGTCAGCCTTGCCGTTGACCTGATTAAACGTTTTACTAGCTTAGCTCAAGCCGCGCAAGTCACCGTCAAAGTGTTGGATCCGTATGCCAAGCGCTACTTTGCCCAACATCCGGCCCCGGACCTATTGGCAGCCCATCAGCTGCCCGTTAGCGGTCCTCACGCCGTTCAGCCAGTTGATTTAAACTACCATACAGAAGAGGAGTAATTCTACCATGGATCAAAACGCATTAAAAGCCCTCGTGGGTCAGGAAGCCGTCAAGTACGTGGAAGATGGCATGATTTTAGGAATCGGCACTGGATCGACCGTGAAGTACATGATCGACGCGTTGGGCGAACGGGTCGCTAAGGAAGGCCTGCACATCATCGGGGTCGCCACTTCTGACCGTTCCGCTAAGCAAGCCGAATCCCTGGGGATCACCATCAAGCAATTAGATGAGGTGGACCACCTGGACCTCACCATCGATGGCGCCGACGAAATCGACGATAATTTCCAAGGCATCAAGGGTGGCGGTGCCGCTCACCTCTGGGAAAAGATCGTGGCAATCAACTCCCGTAAAAACATGTGGATCGTCGACGAAAGCAAGATGGTTCACCACTTAGGCAAGTTCCCGTTGCCTCTGGAAGTGATTCCCTTCGGCTCTACGCACGTTCTGGAAAAGTTAGACAAGATGGGCCTGCACCCCACTTTCCGGATGCAAGATGATGGCAGTCACGTCCTGACTGATTCCAAGAACTACATCATCGACCTGCACCTGGGCCGGATCGACCACCCCCACGAACTGGCGAACACCTTAAACGGCATCGTCGGGGTCGTGGAACACGGGTTGTTCTTAGACACGGTCAACACGGTCATCGTCGGCCGTCAAGACGGACCAGAAGTCTTGAACGCGCGCGATTAATCTAAGCTTAACTACTAAAAAACAGTTTGTTTCGTGCAAGCCAAAATCGGCAATTATTCCAAGTTGAGGAATAATTGCCGATTTTTTGTTCATACTCACCATTTAAGCGGTCTTTAGTTTCACCCTACTAACTGATCAGCCATTTTCGACAACCGTCACAGATTGTCGCTTCAAAATCACCAAAGCGCCCAAAAAGAAACCGGCTGCCAAGGCGGCCGTGACGGGTAAACTTCGAAACATGTTAGTGGGAAGCACCAGGGCCAACAACGGAAAGGCGTACGCGGCCGGCAACTTTAACCGTAACCCACTCAACAAAAGAAAGACTAAGGGCAACGTCAATAACGTGGTCAGCAACCACGAACTGATCAGCAGGTGGATTCCCACGCCCAGACTAGCGGCACCCACCAGGGCTAACCAGTGGCGCACCGCCAATTGACCGGTGTACGTCGGCATTTGCAAGACCTCAAAGAACACTACCAGCACCGGGGGGACCGCCGCCATCTGGGGTAAACCCACGCCCCACACCGTCCCAATCCACACGGTGACTAGGCCCGCAAACCACCCCATCTGGCGTAACGTGACCGCCGGGGGCACCGGTGTTCCGGAATATTGCCGTTGGAGATAGGTGCCCACCATCAAACAGCCCGTCAAGACACAAATAGCAATCATAAACGACCAGTGCGTGGCATTCACAATTAGGGGGAGTAGTCCGGTGGCAAACGACGGGGCTAACGTTGAATGCACCACGCGTAACCACCCTAACATGACGAACAGGCCGACGAGCACCTTGGCCGCGTATGGCCAGGTGAGTTGATTCGCCAAAAATCCGATCAATGCGGTCCCCGAAGGCGCCAAAAAAACCTTAAACGGCTGATGAATCCATCCCGGATTCTGATAGATCCAGGTTCCGGCCGTTAAGGCCCCCACCTCGGGTAAGATCACTTCACTGTCGTGTAACCAGGTCGCACTGGCCACCATGATTAGAATTAAGGTAAATCCAATCAGATAATGAGAAACTTCGCGTCGACTAAGGTGCATACTTTTGACCCCTCCTGAATTTTTAGACAAACTGCGGGTCATTGTATCATAGGGTCGCCGTTAATCGGGTGATTAATTACGAAATCAACTTAAAGAAACCGTTTTCTACCACTATATTTACGAAACTTTTTCCACCGCCACCAGAATTATTCAAAAAATGAGAAAATTGGCGTACAATGAGAGAATAGTTAGGAGAGTGACGAATTTGAGTAAAGCAATCACGGCGGATCAAACCGCCAGCTACCAAAAAGCACTAACGGACGATCCGATGGCCAAGGTCGTCGAACGGGCCGTTAGCCATCAAGGTATCTTAGCCACGGCGGCCGACTACGCTTCTGCCGCCGACATGACCCCCGTATTCTCCATTGATTTGGACACGGGTAAGGTGGCTAACCAAAAGCAAAGCGGCCGGTGCTGGATGTTTGCCGCACTGAACACCATGCGGCACCACTTAGCCGACCTCTTTAAGTTAAGCGACTTCGAACTATCCCAAAACTACACGTATTTCTGGGACAAGTTCGAAAAGGCCAACTACTTCTACGAAAACGTCTTAGCCACGGCGGACCAACCAACGTCCAGCCGGAAGGTGGCCTTTTTGATGACCACGCCGCAACAAGACGGTGGTCAATGGGACATGCTTTGCGCCATCATCGAAAAGTACGGCATCGTGCCTAAGTCGGTCATGCCCGAAACCTACAACAGTTCCAAGTCCAGCGAACTGAACAGCACGTTAAACCTGAAATTACGTAAGGACGCCGTGGTCTTACGTAAGCTCGTTGCCGACAACGCCAGCGAAGACGACATTGCGGCCGCTAAGGACAAGATGTTAAAGGAAGACTACCGGTTATTGGCCTACACGTTAGGCGAACCCGTTTCCGAATTTGACTTCGAATACCGTGACGACGACAAGAACTACCACATCGACAAGGGCTTGACCCCAAAGACGTTCTTCGACAAGTATGTCGGTTGGGACTTATCCGACTACGTGTCCATCATCAACGCCCCAACCGCTGACAAGCCTTACAACCACACCTACACCATCGAAATGTTAGGTAACGTGGTTGGCGGCCGGGCCGTTAAGCACTTAAACGTCTCCATGGACGACTTCAAGGCTCTGGCCATCAAGCAATTGAAGGCCGGCCAATCCGTCTGGTTCGGTTGTGACGTTGGTCAATCTTCCGAACGGCAAAAGGGCATCATGGACACCAACTACTACCACAAGGACGACCTCTTCAACATCGATTTCGACATGTCCAAAGCTGAAAAGTTGGACTACGGTGAAAGTCTGATGACCCACGCCATGGTCTTGACCGGGGTGGACTTGGTTGACGGCAAGCCAACCAAGTGGAAGGTCGAAAACTCCTGGGGTGACAAAGTTGGCACTAAGGGTTACTTCGTGATGAGTGACGCTTGGATGGACAAGTACTGCTACCAAGTGGTCGTCAACAAGGAATTCTTGCCGGCCGACCTGCGTTCGATCCAAGAAACCGAAGAACCCACGGTCTTAGCGCCATGGGATCCAATGGGTGCTTTAGCTTAAAGCTGATTAATCATTTAATTGAAGACTACTAAAGAACGGGACTTCGCCATGGCGAAGTCCCATTTCTTGTGATTAATCCAAATCTCTGCTGTCTATCGATTCGCTTGATGTCGCCCGCTCCCACTCGTTGTAAACGGGGCTAGCAACATTGCGGCACCTAGCCGCCTAGTCAACCGCCTGGATCTCAAATCCCGCCGCCGTTAACACCTGGTTGACCGGTGCCACCTGATCGTGGGCCACGTGGAGTTCTACGATCTTTTCGGCCTGGTGGTTGACCACCATTAACGTCTGAATACTGAGATTGTGTTCCGCAAGCACCCGCCCCAGTTTAAAGATGACGCCTACGTGATCGTGAGGCACGACCACCCGCGTGACCACACCCGGTTCGCCGTACCCCGCGATGTTTAAGAAGGCGTCTAGGATGTCATTATTGGTAATGATCCCCACCACCCGATCGTGAGCCACAACGGGTAACACCCCAATCTTATGGTGCCGCATGGTCGCAATCGCCGTTTCCAGTTGCGCCGTGGCAGCAACCGTCTGGACGTGCGTTTCCATGATTTGAGCAACGGTCGTTTTGGTCAATAAGTAATTGGTCTCGTAGACCGATAGGCTAGTCGCCTGTGAGGGCAAGGCCCGTTGGATGATGCCGTGGGTGATCAACCCCACCATCCGGTTATCGCTCATCACCGGTAAACGATGAATCTGATTTCGTTTCATTAAATCGATTGCCACGCTGACCGTCGTGTCGGGATGGACCACGACTAACCGCGAGGTCATATAGTCTGCTACGCTCATGTTTACCCTCCTAAGTAGGCCTGTTGTACGGCCGGCGTCGCGAGTAGTTCCGCCCCCGTACCGCTTAACTTCACCTGACCACTGGCCAATACGTACCCCCGGTCGGCCACCTTCAGGGCCTGTTTGGCATTTTGCTCGATCAAAAGGACCGTGGTGCCCGCTTGGTGAATGGCCTGAATGATGTCGAAAATTTCGCTGATAAAGAGGGGCGCTAACCCCATCGAGGGTTCGTCGAGAAGCATCAGTTTGGGCTTCGCCATGAGCGCCCGGCCCATGGCCAGCATCTGCTGCTCCCCGCCGGAAAGGGTGGCGGCGTCTTGGTGCCGACGCTTTTTGAGAATGGGAAAATAGGTGTAGACCTCCTCAAAGGCTTGGGCTAAGGCCGCGTGGTCTTGCCGCAAGAACGCCCCCATCTGTAAGTTTTCCTGCACGGAGAGTCCCGGAAAGACGTGCCGACCCTCCGGCACCTGAGAGATCCCGGCACGCACGATTTTGGGGGCCGCTAGTTTTTGAATCGGTTGATCCAGGTACGTGATACTCCCACTACTCGGACGCATCAGCCCGGAGATGGTGTGCAGAAGTGTCGACTTCCCCGCCCCGTTGGCGCCAATCAAGGTCACGATTTCTCCCTGTTGAACGTTAAAACTCACGCGTTTAACCGCCTGAATCGCCCCGTAATTGACCACGAGATCTTTTACTTTAAGCATTTAATCCCCTCCTAAGTAAGCCTTGATGACGGCCGGATCACGTTGAATCTCCGCCGGTGTTCCGGTGGCCAATAACCCGCCGTGCTCCAACACGTAGAGCCGTTCGCAGACGTCCATGACTAGCGACATATCGTGTTCGATCAGAACCACCGTGATATGAAAATCGTGTTGAATCTGGCGAATCAACCGGGTCAAATCGGCGGTTTCTTCCGGGTTCATCCCCGCGGCCGGTTCATCCAAGAACAATAACTTGGGTTTAGTGGCTAACGCCCGCACGATTTCCAGCCGCCGTTGGGTCCCGTACGGTAGGTTCTTGGCCGGTTGATCAGCCACCGCCGTTAGGTCGAAGATGGCCAACAGCCGTTGGGCCGCGGCGGTCATCTCCCGTTCGGTCCGGTAATACTTGGGCAAGCGCAAGATGCTGGTGAGGAACCCCTCCCGGTAGTGGTTGGTCATGGCAATGCGCACGTTATCGAGCACCGTTAACTCCTTAAACAACCGAATGTTCTGAAAGGTCCGCGAAATTCCCGCCTGGGCAATTTGCGCCGGTGACCGACCGTTGAGTGACTGCACCCCACGGTCGGTCGCCAGACTGATACTGCCGGAACTCACCGGCGTTTCACCCGTTAAGAGGTTGAACAGCGTGGTCTTACCGGCCCCGTTCGGTCCGATCAACCCCACCAATTCGTTTTGATCAAAATGCACCGACACGTTGGCCACGGCGGTCAGCCCACCGAAGTTCTTCACTAACGACCGGGCATCCAATAAAACACTACTCATGACTCGTCACCTCCCGTCGACTAAAGACCCGTTTAAACGAAAATTCCCAACTCCCTAATAAACCGGTTGGCTTGAAGATCATGATCAAGATCAACGCCAACGAGTAGATAATCATCCGAATCGTTCCGAAGTTTTGGAGCACGGTGTCCAGCACGCTGAGCACGATGGCGGCCACGAAGGTCCCGGTGATGCTGCCAACGCCGCCCAACACCACGATGATCAAAATGGCGATCGACGCCATGATGTTAAAATCGTCCGGCGCAATCGTTTGGATGTACGCCGCGTGAAGCGAGCCCCCGATGGCGGCCGTCGCGGCGCCAAAGACGAAGGCCGCTAGTTTCCAACGGGTGGTGTTAATGCCCATCGCTCCGGCGGCCAGCTCGTCTTCGCGCACCGCCATGACGGCCCGGCCGCCCCGACTATGAATGAAGTTGACCGTGACCAGCGTGGTGACACACATCAACACGTAGACCGTTGCCCACGAGACCAACGCGGGGATGTTGAAGAGCCCCGCCGCCCCGTTGGTAATTTTCAGATTGTTAATCAAAATTCGAATGATCTCGGCGGCCCCCATGGTCGCAATGGCCAGGTAGTCTCCTCTGAGCCGTAACGTGGGAATCCCCACAATCACCGCCGCCACCATGGCCAACACCATGCCAACGCCCATCGACAAGAAGAAACCCAGCGGCGTACTCATGGTTTGCGTCATGATACCGGTCGCGTAAGCCCCAATCGCCATGAAACCCGCGTGACCTAAGGAAAACTGACCGGCAAACCCAATGATCAGGTTTAACCCGACCGCTAGAATCACGTTGATACCAATCGTGACTAACATGTTTTCAATAAAGGGGTTGATCACCCGGGCCACTTCGAGCCCATCGATGATCACAAAACCGCTGACCATCACGCCCAACCACGCCAGGTTACTTTTAACACGAGAACTGAATCGCACACGCTACACCTTCTCTCTGGTCCGCTTGCCGAAGATGCCGGCGGGCAGGACTAACAAAATCACGATCAACACGAAGTACACCACGGCGTCCTTGTACGCCGAGAGGCCGACCGCCTGCACGGCCGTTTCCAGTAGGCCGATGATGAACCCACCCAGAGACGCCCCGGGGACCGACCCGATCCCGCCGATGACCGCGGCCACGAACGCCTTGATCCCGGGAGTCATCCCCATCAGCGGATCAATCGAGTTGTAGTACAACCCGATTAAAACGCCGGCTGCTCCGGCCATGGCGGACCCCAGGGCGAAGGTAAACGAAATCGTTTGGTTCAAATTAATGCCGACCAGTTGGGCCGCTTCGGGGTCCACCGACACGGCCCGCATGGCCTTCCCCATCTTGGTGCGTTTGATGATGAGTTCCAGAAGAATCATCAGGGCACAAGCCGTTCCTAGGATCAAAAGTTGGATGTTGGAAACGCGTAAACCCAACCAGTGATAGGTCACCACCCGGATGGCTTGCGGGAAGCTCCGGGCGTTAGCCCCGACCAGATACGACATTCCGTTTTCCAGTAAAAACGAGACCCCGATGGCGGTAATCAACGCGGTGATCCGCGCCGAATGCCGCAACGGCCGGTAGGCGAAGTACTCGATGACCACCCCGATGATGGCGCACACCACCATCGCCGAAAATAGGGCCAACCAGAAGTTAAAATGAAAGTAGTTAATGCTGTAGTAACCCCAAAAGGCGCCCAGCATGTAGATATCCCCGTGTGCGAAGTTAATTAATTTGATGATGCCGTAAACCATGGTGTAGCCCAAAGCCAGTAACGCGTAAATGCTGCCTAGCGACAGGCCGTTAATCAATTGTTGTCCAAATGTCTGCATAGAATTAGGCCTCCGTTACGCCTGAATTTGTGATGGTGCTTGCTAATGACATTCCCGAGTACTCAAGACTGCCCATTAGCAACCTGAAATAACGTTAAATTGAAGGCAAATATGATTTATAAACTCTCTTTCGTAATGGCTGAATGAAGAAACTAACTACCGTAACACATCGGCATAGTGACAATTGCTTAAATAACGACGTCAAAGGGGCCATCACTACCAGTATGATCCGGAAGCGCGAGCACATCGTCCTTACTTAATGTTGTACGTGTTCGAGACGGCCCCGTTAGTCAGTTGTTCGATGGAGATCGTCTTTTCGGCATCGTGGTGCTTATCGATACTCATGGTCCCGGTCGTGCCCTTGAAGTTCTTCAATTGGGCCAACCCGTCGGCAATCTTCACGGAGTTCGCGGAGCCTTCCTTTTCGATGGCCGCCTTGACCATGTAGACGGAATCGTAGGCCAAAGCGGAGAAGGTTGGCGCGGTACTGCCGTACTTCGCCTTGTAGGCGCTCATAAACTTCGAGGCCACCTGGTTACTAGCCGCCGCTTTCGTGGAGAACGGCGTGGTGTAGTAGATCTTGTTGGAATTACTCTTTCCAGCGATTTGGGCCAACTTAGTATCGGCCATCCCGTCACTGCCGACCACCGGAACGTTGATCCCCGCTTGCCGGGCTTGCTTGATGATCAAGCCAATTTCGGAGTAGTAACCCGGTGCGTAGATGGCGTCGATGTGCTTATGCTTCAACGAGGTCAGCACGGCGTTAAAGTCCTTGTCGCCTTCCTGGAAGGCCTGACTGCTCACAACCTTCCCCGTGTAGGTCTTCTTAAACGCCTTGGTCAATCCGGTCCCATAATCACTGGAATTGTCGGTCAGAATGGCCACGCGCTTGGCCTTTAGATCCGTGGTCATAAACTTAGCCGCCGAAGACCCTTGCAGGTTGTTTTGGTAGCAGGCCCGGAAAACGTACTTTTGGACCTTACCGTTCTTTTGGAGCGTGTAATCGGGATCGGTCGCGGATGGGCTGACCGTCGGCACGCTGGCCTTGGTCATGTTCGGAATCGCCGCGGTCCCGGCGTTGGTGGTGGCGGGGCCGACCACGGCGACCACCTTATCGTTGTTGACCAATTGGGCGGCGACCGAAGCGGCCGTGGTGTTGGACGTCTTGTTGTCGCGAATCACCAATTGAACCTTCTTCTTGGTGTTGCCCACCTTGATGCCCCCCGCCTGGTTGATTTCCCGGGCGGCCAGTTGAATTCCCTGCTTTTGTTGTTCGCCGTATCCGGCAGCTGCTCCGGAGAGTTCCATGTTGACCCCAATTTTCACGGTCTTACCGGTCGCGTTATTCCCCTGACTGGCGTTGGACTGAGCACTGGCACAGCCGGCCAACGAAAGGATCGCGGCCCCCATCGTCATCAATTTAAGCGTTTGTTTTTGCCATTTTTGCATATGTAATTCCCACTTTCTTATTTTTTAGTGACGCGTGATGCACGACTTGCCGATCCTCCTTTGACCGCAAAAAGGCCTCATCCACCGTAGTGAATGAGGCCGATTCAGCGAACCAATAGCCTCATTACCACAATGGGAAAGAAGGGCTCGGTTCGCTACACGATGAGTGATTAACTCACGGTTAAGTGACCGGGTCCTTCTTTAATAATAAGACTAAGTTTTGGTCGGCAGAGACTGCCACGAAAGTGTTCATCATTTGATTAGTCATCGTCACAGCCTCGCTTTCCAAAAGTATTTTTGCGTTCTTGATGGTTCTTAGAATAATTAAAATCAAATGATAAGTCAAGGACCATTTTATCATTTAATTCCCAAAATCATCTATAAACGTTGTTATATCAGCTGATTATAAAATTAGATTTTTTTAATTTTAATCATTTCAACTCATAAAAAAGGCTCGGCATCATTCGTAATCGATGCCGAGCCTTGACCCTAATTATTTTAATTTTTTAGCCGTGTTGATTTCCTGAAACAGGTCCATCGCGGTTTGTTCCGTGGACCACTTCGGGAACATGGTCTTCTTCTCAAAACTGTTTGAGAGGAAAATGACACCGGTCCGACCGTTTTTACTCATCACGAAGGTACTTTCGTAGTAGTCCCCCATCCCGTGACCGTAGTACCCGGTCTGGTCGTAATGATACATCCCGCCGGTATAGTGCAGATCAGTCGTGGCCTGGTGCAAGACCTGAGCTCCCGCCGGCGTGGCCAAGAGTTTGCCTTGAATGATGGCCCGTTCGGCCCGGAAGAGGTCACCGGTACTCATCGTGGCGTTCCCGGTCGCTAACTGGGCGGCCATGTCATTTGCGGCCGGTGTATGGGCTTCTTGATACAGCCCCGGCTTGTCTCCACCGTAGCTGATTGTTCGCTTAGGTGAGGACCGCCAGAGCTGACCAAAGCTAGTGTGGTTCAAGTCCAGCGGCGTGACGAGCTGTTGATAAAACAGCTTATAGTACGACTCGTGGGTCACCTGATTCAAGATGCCCGCTAACAAGACGTAGCTAATGGGTTGGTAATCAAAATGATTGATCTTCTTGGGATTAATCTTCGCGTTCTTCTGGGCGTATTGGTAGACCTGTTTTTCGGTCAACGTGGTCGCGGGAGCCACGTCACCGGTCACCCCACCCATCATATCCAACATTTGACGGATCGTAATTTTATCAGCGTTCTTGATCTTGGGATAATACTGACTGAGACGGTCGCTGAGCTGTAACTGCCCCGCTTGGGCCGCGCGCATCACTAGCTGCCCGGTCAACGACTTTTGAATCGAGTTGATCAAATATTGCGTCGTGACCTTATTCTTGCGCTTCTTGGCCGCGTTTGAATAGCCGAACGCCTTTTGGTAAACCACCTTGTCGTTCTTGACGATCAGGGCCGTTCCCACGAAGCGTTTCGCTTTCAGCGTCCGGTTGACTTGCGCCGTAAACAGCGGCGTCTTCTTCCCCGAATGTTTCTTATCAAACGTGGTCACCTTGCCCGCGCGTTGGGCCTTGCTTTGGGCTGCGTCGGTCTTAATGGCTTGTCGGGACTGCTTAGCGTGCTTACGGTTGGTCGCGGTGACCTCCTGCTTATCGTTAGCATCCAAGCGGTGCATCCCATAAACGGCACCGCCGATTCCACAGATAATCACTAGCAGAATTAACCAATGTCCTAAATTTCGTTTATTCAATTCTCTTTCCCCCAATTGAAACACCCTACTCTAATTCTGATTATACGAAAAAGTTGGGTAAAAACAATCATTTCCCCCGATTGTTTGACCCAACTTAAGTTTCTTATAATATCTGTTATAGAACAGTTTTCTTGATAATTTGTAATCGGTCGTCAAAATCGTAACGGATCGGTTCACCATTGGCCACTTCAACCTTAGCAATATCGGCATCCGGGACCCGATCGAGATACTTGATCAACGCCCGCAAGGTACTGCCGTGAGCAACGATCAATTGATTTTGTCCGTCCATTAACCGGGGCGCCACTTGGTTCGTCCAATATGGAATCAAACGGTGGTAGGCCATCTCCAAGCTTTCACCCAGGGGTTCCAAGTGCGGACTGTACCGGTCGTAGCGCCGATCCTGGTGAACCTCTTTCAACAACGGGGGAACGGTTTTAAAGCTCCGACGCCAAATCTTTAACTGCTGGTCGCCGACCTCGGCACGGACCTTGGCCTTATTCTTCCCCCGTAAGGCACCATAGTGACGTTCGTTTAAGCGCCACGACTTGTACTCCGGGATGGCCAGCTGATCTAAACACTCTAGGACGATATTAGACGTCACGATGGCCCGTTGAAGCATCGACGTATGCAACGCCCCAAACTGTAGACCCGTTTGCGCGACCAACTTTCCGGCCGCTTGCGCCTGTTGCCGGCCCTTGGCGGTCAACGGAACGTCACTCCATCCCGTAAAAATATTATCCCGGTTAGCGACACTTTCACCGTGCCGTAAAATCACTAGCGTTGCCATCCGCCATCCTCCCTTTCTCTACAGGTTTCCATTGCCCATGATACCATAGCACCCGTCAAATGCTCAGTAATCATGTTCGTTTTTTCACGATAAACCGTATCCTAGTAAGTAACGCGTAGGGGGACTTCACGGCTTTGCCGCGAAGTCCCCCTTAGTTTGATTTTTTTATGAGTAACTAGTCTGGCGCATCGGCGGTTTAAGCCGCAGCAGGCTCCACACTAAGCCACGTGCTGAATAATTACCATTAAGATTGGGATCACCACTAAGCTCAACAGCGTCGTTTCGGTCACCATGATGGCCGCGTAATCCGAATCCGCGTTGTAGAGTTTGGAGACCACCGGCGCGTTGGTCATCACCGGCATCGCCGCTTGGATGATAAAGACCTGTTTCATCAATAACGGCATCCCCGTGGGTAGGACCAGACAAGCCATCAACAGCGGTGCAATCACAAACCGCCCGAGCAAAATCCCCAGACTGTCCCGATCTAGTCGCAGATTGTGCAGGCCGGCCCCGGCAATCGCCGTCCCGATAAAGATCATCGATAGTGGGATCGTCAGACCCCCGATGTACTGGAAGTCCATCATGATCCAGTGAGGCAATTTAATCCCCAGCAAGACCAAGACCACCGCAATCATGAACCCCAGCAGTGGCGGCGAGAAAACCTTTTTAAGGGTGTTCTTAAGATCGAACTGCCCCTTCCCTTGACCGTCTCGTTGGATCAAATAAACCCCGAGGGTCCAAAAGAATGTGGTGTTGGCCATATAATAGACTAATACGAAGGGCAGACTCTGCCGGCCAAATAGCGCCATGTTGACGGGTAAGCCCACAAAAACGGTATTGGAATTCAAGAACATCGATTCAAATAGTCCCCGGTGCTTGGGATTGATCCGAAACAGGTGGAACGCCACAATCGACAAACCAAACATAATCAGCATCGACACCACCGGAAAACGTAAATCTGGTAACGTACTCTTTAATTTAGCGGCCGTGAACTTGGACATAATGGTATCCAGCATGTAGGCCGGCAACGCAATCTGGGTCACTAATCGTGCAATGAGCTTCGGGGCCTGCTCGTCAAACCAGCCAAAGCGGGCCAGGACGTAACCCAACGTAATCATCACTAAAATGATCAAAACCCCCGAGACACTGCTAACAAAGACGCCCATTTCTGACCCTCCTCGACAATCGTAAGAAAAAATTAGACTTTCTTAAGTAACGGGTCTCATTATAGCATAATTTTTATATCGGCTTGTTAAGTAACCGGTTACAAACCCCCGCTTGGCGGTTCTCCCGGCACCTTGACAGCTTCACAAGCCGCGTGTCTTCAAGGATTGGTCCGTCCCACCCGTGATAAGTCGCACCGTTTACGAATCATTAAAACTATGGTGTAATAGATGAATTGAGGCCATCGTTCGTTTATTGGACGATGAAATGGGGCGGTTTTCTTAAAATCCCCTTAAGGAACGGCTTAACCTTTTCATCTGGTGCGGTTCCGTTTTATAATGTGTAAAGATTTTGACGAAGATGAGGAAATAATTATGCCGAAAGATAACGAAAGTAACCGGCAACGGTCACCGGAAGACTTTGAACAAGTCTATGACCGTCGTGCAGACCATAACTCCCACTTTAAGGAACCAGCAGTGCATCCCCACCGGCCCATCATGTGGGTCATCGTCGCCACGTTGCTAGTCTTCTTATCCGGTGGACTGGCCTATGGCTATCAAGCCTGGTCATCCGCGAAAAAGACGTTCAGCCAAACTTATGAATCCTCCAACCTCGCAAAGAGTCGTAACGTGTCTTCCGTGTTGAAGAAGAACAAACCGTTCTCGATTCTGATGTTGGGGACCGACACCGGGGCCTTAGGGCGTTCCGACGTCGGCCGGACCGATACCATCATGGTGGCCACCATTAATCCCGAGACGGAAACGGCCTATTTGACCAGTATTCCACGGGATACTCGCGTGACGGTCGGCTCTGGCGCTAACGCGTCGATCCAAAAGATCAACGCGGCTTACACCATTGGGGGACCCAGCACCGCCGTTAAGACGGTTGAAAACCTCCTAGACATCCCCATCGACTTCTACGCCATTATCAACATGGGGGGCCTCGAAAAGATGGTCAACGCCGTGGGCGGAGTCGACGTGGTGCCGCCACTGACCTTCAAGTACGCGCAAGCCGACGTCAAGAAGGGCGTCAAGATCCACTTGAACGGTAAGCAGGCCCTCTCCTATTCCCGGATGCGTTACGATGATCCGCAAGGGGACTACGGGCGACAGAAACGGCAACGACAGGTCTTACAGAAGTTAGTGGTTAAGGCGGCGGGCTTAACGTCCATCACCCGTTACCAACAGATTTTAACTTCGCTAAACGGCAACTTAAAGACCGACCTTTCCTTTGATGATTTGATGCAGATTCGTGCCAAGTACGGCGACGCTTCGCACCACATTAAGTCGGAAACCTTACAGGGGCAAGACGCCATGATCGACGGCTTATCCTACCAAGTTCCGACCACCAAAGAACTGAAGCGCGTTTCGAACCACATTCGTAAGACGCTTGGTCTGGCCGATACCACTAAGTTCACAACCGACGCCCTTAACGGCGACAGCGACAACACGGGCACCAGCTCGACCGATGCGGGGAGCAGCGGCTACGGGTACTAAATTAGATTTCTCAAGCGTTCACCTGACCGGGTGAGCGCTTTTTTTTGTGGAACGTCGCTTAGGCCTTCAGTGGCGCCCTATCGCCGCTAATATTCGCTCCCCCATTTCCGATGGCCCTTCCCCGTTCAATTACCCCTTGCCAAATTGGCGGATCTTCGGTAAACTTCTAAATCGTAATGATTACTATTTAGAAAAGGGGATTTTTTATGTTACATAAGTTCTATCGGTTCGGCCTCTTCGGCCTACTTTTCGGGGGATTACTGGTCATGAGTGGCTGTGGGCGAACGGCCTCTTCGGCAGCGTCAACATCCCAACAACCCATTCGTGTCGTCACGTCACTCGATTTTTATGGCGAAGTTGCCCGGGCCGTTTTAGGCCAACACGGGCACGTCACCACGCTGATCCACAATCCAAGTATTGACCCGCACGATTTTACCCCGACACCTCTGGACGCAACAGCCGTGACCCACGCCAATTTTGTCATCGGCAACGGCTTAGGCTACGATGGTTGGCTCGATAAACTAGTGCACAGCACCCACACCCCACCAACCTTTCTTCGAGTCGGTAACGACGTTTTGCACCTTCAAAACGGGGATAACCCGCACGTTTGGTACCGACCCACGACCATGGCTCAACTGGCAACGACTCTAGCTAAAAGGTTTAGCCAGCAGGCCCCCCGTTACCGGCAAGCCTATCACCGCAACGCTCAGGCCTACATTGCTAGTCTGCAACCCATTACCCACAAGATTGATCAACTCAAGCAACGCTCAGCTCACCAGACCGTGGCCGTTAGCGAACCAGTCTTTGACTACGCCCTCGATGCCTTGGGCTATCACCGGGGAAATTCAAGCTTTGAGCGCGCCGTGGAAAATGGCACCGATCCTTCCCCCCAAGCGATTCGCCAACTCCAAACTAGTATCCGCCAGCGACGAATCGCCTTTTTCGTTAACAACTCGCAGGCCAGTAGCAAGACCGTAGCGGCCATGGTCAAGTTGGCCCACCAATCCCACGTCCCCGTTCTTAACGTGACGGAAACCCTCCCTCACGGCAAAACCTATCGGACTTGGATGCTTGGTCAATACCAGCAACTCGCTAAGTTTTACAAGTTAGAATAGTCATTTAACTAAACATCACGCCATTCTACCATTTTAAAACGAATCAGTTACCACAATAAACCGTATATGGCCTTGCGGATTGTTTAAATTGTGCTAAGGTAAAGTTGTTATCATGTTTTTTACTTACAATTTCTCACTAAAGGAAGTGAACCCAACATGTATCGTTTCTTCGCGCAACCACAAGTCGACCAACTGAATCACCATATTTTTGGGTACGAAGCCCTCCTGCGTAAGCAAAAAGATGACGCTTGGGTTTTACCCGACTCCTTTACTGAGATCTCTGTGGCGGATCAGGCCCAATTGCTTCAACGGACTGCGACCGCACTAAACGTCAGCGCTACTAACCAGCGCCTGGCTTTTAACCTTAACAACCAACAATTTCGGGCACCCCAAACGCTTGACGTGATTTTGGCGCTAAAAGCGCAACTAGGCACCATTAACTTATCCATTGAATTGACGGAAGCCCCCACGTTAGCCGAGGTCACCCACTTCAGTCAGGTCCTCCACCAACACGGCATCAAGTTGGTCATCGACGACGTGGGCACCGGTTCCAATACCTACCCGAACGTGGCGGCATTCTTGCCCTTCGTCGACGAAATCAAATTTGCCATGCAAAACTTTCGGAGCGCCGGCACGCCCGATCAAATTCCGGCTGCCCTGGCCTTTTGGACCAAGATTGCCCAAACGTACCACCTGGTGATGATCCTGGAAGGCGTCGAAAACGCCGCCGATCAAATTCTGGCCAAGCATTACGGCATTCGCTTGCATCAAGGTTACCTGTACGGTAAACCCGCCTTAGTCTAACGCAGACAACTTTGCCATAAAAAATAGGTTTTTCAAGAAGACGTCGCTTTTTCTTGAAAAACCTATTTTTAATTAACCCTATTGGAAAAGCCCCCACCAATACCCCAAGATACTGAGGCCTAAGACCCCTAAAAGTAGCCAGAACGGTTTGACGTGCCGGCGAATCAACCAGACACATCCCAGGGTCAGTACCAGCGGTAAGAGGCCTGGTAAAAGTTGATCCAGTAAGGCCTGTAACGCGTAGGTCCCATGCCGACCGGTCACCAACACGGGTTTTAGACTGATGCGCGTCCACCGGGGAACCAAGGCTCCCATGATGAACATCCCCACGATCGACGCCCCCAGCGTTAATTTCTGCAAGATACCATGACTGAGATCTTCGACGATCTGTACGCCGCGACGATAGCCCCACCGTTGCGCCCACCAGCGAAACCCTAGTCGGACCACGTTCCACCCCACAAAAAAGACAATGGGGCCCAGGATGCCTAAGCCGCTAAGGGCCAGGCTAGCCGCGAAGGCGCTGAGAATGGGCCGCCAGGTGCCCCACCAGACGGGATCGGCAACCCCGGCCAGTGATCCCATCATGCCAACCTTAACGGCGTTGATCTCGTCGTCCGAAATAGCCTGACCGTTAGCGCGCTGTTCCTCCAGCGAAAGCGTCACCCCGGTAATCAGCGATTGCATGTAGGGCATAGTGTTAAACGACGTCAGGTGGCGCGTTGCGGCGGCCGCTCGATCCGTTCGGTCGGCGTAGAGCCGTTGAATCGCCGGAATCATGATGTAACAGAAGCCCAAATTTTGTAAACGCGGATAGTTCCACGCCGCCTGTTCCAGACCCGAACGGCCAAAAATACGGAGTTGGTCGCCCAGCGTCAAGGTCGTGGGTCGTTTCGTAGTGGTCATGTGCTTGTCACCCCCTTTAAAGATCGTCCAATTCACGGTCTAAATCGTCATCGGTCGTACTGGGTGGGGTGGCCCCACCGGAAGTCGAGCCCGACCCAGAATTTCCGTGCCACCCCAGATACAGCACCGCTAATCCCACGCCAATCATGCCCAACGCAATCAGACTGAGGTGTTGGTCCGTGGCTAACGCGAAGCCTAGAAAAAAGAACGGCCAGAGTTGATGCGTCGCCATGGTGTTGATCACCAACGCAAAGCTGACCACGACTAGCATCCCCGCGGCCACCCGAAATCCACCCTGTAAACCGGTGGGCAGTGCCTGGTAGCCGGTCTGCAGCCAGCTTGCCGGAACGACCATCAACAACGCGGCGGGGAGTAACGTTCGTAATCCCTGTAGACCGGTACACAGCAGCTGTAAACGGGTAATCCGGTGCAGATCACCGGCCGCGGCGGCCCGGTCCGCCCGATTCACTACCGGCACGACCACCTGCCGCATGCCCCGGGTGATCCACTGTCCCACCCAGGCGAGTGGTAAGGCTAGAATAACGCCCAAAGCCACCGGTAACTGAGCGGGACCCGCGACCCACCAAGCCGTCACGACGGCGGCCAAGGCGGGATCGGGCCCAACCACGGTACCAATGTTCATCCACCCCAGGGTGATTAATTGTAGTGAAGCGCCCAGGGTAACCCCCACTAACGGGTGCCCCAAAGCTAACCCCACCAAGGTACAGGCGATGATGGGTTGGTGCACCTCCCATTCATCCACCACGCCCCCGATTCCCGCCAGAAAAGCGATGATCAGGACGGCTAAGGTACTGATGTTCACGTAACTCGACTCCTTTCTTTTTTGTTCAATGCCACAAAAACACCCCGCTCAGGCCAAGTCACCCGAGTGAGGTGTTCGGTGGTTATTGGGTTAATCCCTTTTTCTGCGCTAATGCCAAGAAATCTTGTTGGCGGTCACCGGGCACCGTCTGAGTCGACACGGCGACCCCGGCGGCTTGCAAAGCCACTGCAGCTTGGACGTCGGCATCGTCCGCAGCCACGCTAGGCGTCAGCATGGTCTTATGAACCGTGTACGCTAAATTCCCCACGTTGACCCCGGTGGGCTTTAAATCAATGCCCTGAGCCACTAATTCGGCCATCTCGGGCAACGTTTCCGTTAAAATCAGCGGCCGGAACCCATCAAACCGGGCATCCCGGTAAATCTGAATCATCTTAGCCACCGTAATCACGTTAGCTTTGACCTCGGGTGGAGCCGCCTGCATAATCAACATTTTACGGAGTTTGTCGTGGGCCACCTTGTCGGAGACCACCAGAATGCGGTTTGGCCGGACCGTTTTGGTCCATACCGTCGCCACCTGACCGTGGAGGAGCCGATTATCGACCCGGGCGAGTTGAATTGCCATTGTCATAATAAATCGTCATCTCCCGTGTTCGTTTGCAAATCCAGGTGCCGAATCCCCCCACGGGCCGTCCGCTCTAGGTGGGGGATCACTTCAGCCAGGGACTGCTGTTGCAGCGCTAAGGCTTCAATCAGCATGGGCAGATTCAACCCGGCCACTAACCCGTACCGGTCCGGATGAGCCGCCACCAATTGACTGGCCGCATTAAACGGTGAGCCCCCCCAGAGATCGACCAGAAACAAGAGCTCCGTCTCCGACGCCATCTGACTGATTGCCAGGCGATAATGACTCACTAAATCTTCAACGCTTTCATTGGCGGCTAACGTCACAGCGGTCACGTTTTGCGCCTTTCCGAAAATCATTTCGGCACTTTGCAAAATTCCCCGGGCAAATTCACCGTGCCCGGTCACAATTATGGCCAGCATTCTGCCACCCCTTTGACTAGATCCTTAAATTTTTAGACTGACTTTAATATAGCATAAAAGAGCGGTTACATCTACCTCTGCCCAATCCCTTACAGGCTTTTAAGCATATCAGCCGGCGTCAAGAAACTCAGGTCCGGCGTTAAGTCCGGGTGTTTGCCATTCCAGGCCGCTAGCCCGAACTGGACCTTAGCGGCGTGGGCAGCCTGTAAGTCGTACACCGTGTCACCAACGTAAATCGTGTTTTGTGGGTCGACGTGCAACCGGTCCATTGCCAGCAAGATGCCATCCGGAGCGGGCTTGCCGTGGGCCACGTCTTCGGCAATGACGGCCTGACTAAAATAGCCGGCCAGCCCCTCGGCCACCACGTCGCGCTCGTATTCAAACCGCCGTTTAGACGTCATAATGGCCAGTTGGGCCCCCCGGTCCTTTAGGTCTTGGAGAGCCGTCGTGACGCCCGCGTAAACGGCCACGGTCGACCGGTAGTCCTGAGTCCGCGGCCCCCATAACGATAAAACCCGTTCCCAATCGGGGACCTTAAGCCGTAATAAGGCATCCTTACTGGGAATGCCGAAGGTCGTGGCCAATTCGGCATACGAGCGTTCCATCCCCCGTTCGTGCAGGATGGCTTGCAGCGACTTAATGTACATAGCTTCCGTATCGAGCAACGTCCCATCGATATCAAAAATAAAACTTTTCATGATTTAAGCTCCTCTAATCATTTTTAGCTTCAAAAAAGGGAAGCTGACCTTTGACGATCACCTTCCCTAGTGTAGCATGCTTTTAATTTTACGACTCCAGCTTAGGTTGCGAATGTTGCCCGACCGGAGCACTAGTAATTCCTTCTGCCGGCGTCACGTTGTCGTCCACAACGTCCACGGAACGTTGAAGGTTCCGTAATTGCCGAACGGCCCGGATCCAGGAAGGTACCAGAATGGCACACGAGCCCAACCAAGCCAACGGTTCGGCGGAAACGGCCCCGGCATACCCGAAGGCCCCCACCATAAACAGCGCGGCGAAGACCCGCATGGTCAGCTCCCCGACCCCAGCTAGGGTTGGCAGTACCCGGCGGCCGAGCCCCTGCAGCGTGTTTCTAATGATGAACAAGACGCTCAAGAGCAGGTAGGTACTCCCAATAATGTTGAAGTAGGTCTGCGACAACTGAATCACGTGTTCGTCGGCCGTCCCGATGATCAGCGTGACTAACGGCCGCCCGAAGAAGATGACCAAACCACCCGCGGCCACCGCAAAGGTCCCGGATAACCAGAGGGTCTTTTTGACTCCTTCGAGAATCCGGCCATACTTAGCCGCCCCGAAGTTCTGGGCCGCAAAGGTGGCCATGGTGACCCCAAACGACGACATCGGCAGCGAGCAAAGTTGGTCCACCTTAGATGCCGCGGTTGAGGCGGCCACCGAATCGGTCCCTAAGGAATTCAATGCTGCTTGCATGACCATGGTTCCAATGGCGATGATGGACAGTTGAAACCCCATCGGCATCCCGGTCGAGAAGTGGTCCCAAAGTTCTTTAACGTCAACGCGAAAATCGTCTTTAGTGATGTGCAGGAGTGGAATCGAGCGGATGATGTAGACCACACACAGGAGCGAGGCAATCACTTGAGAAATCACCGTCGCCCAACCAGCTCCGGCCACCCCCATGTGAAAGACCAGGATGAATAAGAGTTCGAGGATGACGTTGACCACGGTCCCGATAACCAGAAAGATCAACGGCGTCCGCGAATCCCCCAGGGCCCGGATAATGTTGGATAACAGGTTAAACGCCATCGACGCGAAGATGCCCATGAAGATGATACTGATGAAGATCCGGGCGTTGGCGAAGATGGACGCTGGCGTTTGCATTAATTTCAGGATGGGGTCAACGAAGGTCAGCGCTAAGGCCGTCAACACGATGGTCATCAAAATCGAAATCACAATGCTCGCGGCAAATGACCGCCGGACGCCCTTGTAATCACGCGCGCCGTAACGCGTCGCGGTCAGAATGGCTAACCCCGCCGTCAGGCCCTGAGCAAAACCAATAATCAAAAAGTTAATGGACCCCGTGGCGCCAACCGCCGCTAGGGCTTTAACCCCGAGCGTCTGCCCGACCACCACGGTATCCGAGACGTTATATAATTGCTGAAATAAATTACCAATTAAAAGTGGAATCGTAAAGAAGAAAATCAATTTTAAGGGATTACCCGTCGTTAAGTCGTTCATAGGCCGACCTCCTTTGAAATTTTTGCCTGGGTTTTCTAACCACAGGGCTACTACTATACCGCCTTTTCTCCGCTTTGTCAGAGAACTTGTTTCGCCATTTTTCAGAAAATCCCATCAGACATTTTAAGTCTGTATTCTACGCCCTTATACGGTTTTTTTAAAGGTTGTCGGGACGTGAAAACGATTGCGTGGTGGAATTGTTATCAGTTTGTCACAATTCGCCAACAATGGTCGTTTAACTTAATTGTGACCACAAAAAAACATCGTTACCCTTAAGGTAACGATGTTCAGTAAGATGCGGCCAAGAAGGTCCCATCAAAGCTATCACTTCGTCTTACAGCCCCAACGTCTTCGGCTTATACATGTCGAAAATAGTTTACCAATTAGTTTACTTTTCGCTTGCGAGGAGCATTTTACATATTGAGCAAAGTTAACAATTAATCTATCATAATAGTTAAAGTAGGAGGAGATATTTAATGATTACAACGACAATGGCACTATTATCTGCCCTTGTAGCCTTAGTAAGCTACTTATACACTGAAACCTTTTTCGGGACTAGTGAAACTGCTAGTGCTTTCCAAACATCGAAAGAATACTCAATGCACTCCGAACGGTTTGCCTTTATCAGAGTCATTGAAAACTTCCTGTTCCTTATGTTCGCTATCTTATTTCTTTTAACCGGTAGTTATGGTGTTTTTCACGATTTTAATAAAACAGCATTACGAAACGGTAACTTCATTCAAGATCTAGCTCTTCTACTTGCTGGAGTCTTCTTTTCAATTGCAACTATCCAAGTATGGAAATACGGTAAAGCTAAAATTACTTTTATAAAAATGGAAGCAATTAAATCACAGGGGTCTAAAGACTTTAATAATTTTATTTTGTACCATAAAATTGACGATTCTATATATATGGTTCTTAATGTAGATGACGCATTATCTGGAAAATTTAAAAATTTTCTAGTCATTACTGCAGATTCATTGAAGAACTATAAATTTGAAGTTTTGAGTAGAAGCGAATTAGAAAGCTATCAGAAAAATTCTGTAAAGTCAACAGATAAAGAGTAGACAAAAAGGCCACCCACCCCATTACGGAGTGAGCGGCCTTTGAGCTACTTGACGAATCCATTAATTTTTTTATTTCCGCTGATAAACATACCGTTTGCTAGCCGAATCCGTGAGGTATCTCCGTACTTCACTACCTTAGCAACATCGAAGTGGGTCCCAGCCGGTTGCCAATCGACAACATGATGGAGCGACACATCCTTGTAGCGATGGGAACCACGTACCGACTTAACCTGTTTCACGCCGCCATTAACGGCATAATACAGACGATTTACGTTAGCCAGGTTGCTAGTGATGTAGTACCCGTTAGCCAGCTGGAAACGAGTAATCTTCCCATAGATAATTACCTTAGCGATTGCAAACACGGTACCAGCTGGAAAGCTGTCCACCTTTTGTTTAAAGGCAACATCCTTGTAACGATTGATTGTGGTCCGCGCATAAATCATCTTCGGGTTGTACCGGTAATAGATGGCTTTCTTTGGCTTGATTGCTTTAGTAGCCGTCCCATAGTAGTAACTGGAATACATCTGGGATACGTCAAACCCACCATAACATCCGGGGAACTTATGGGTACTGGTCCACTGCCAACCCATGTAGGATCCGTAAAACTTTAATCCAGCCGGGTTAGATGGATAATTGGCAATCCAACCACCGCGGCCCGCGTTATTAAGTGGCATCGAGTTAGTCCATGACCCCATGGTGTACACATCGGTCTTGGGATACCCCATGCGTTTGACTTCAGCGACCCACGCCTTTATGTTCGCTGAATTGCGGGACCAGCCGAGGTTCGTGGCCTCAAAGTCTAGCACAATTACGGCATCCTTACCGAGTCCGGCATTAAACGCGGAACGAGCCGCCATCTGGGCCTCTGCCTTGGCTCCCGCCACAGTGGTAAAACGTGCAAAATGATAGCCGTTAACGTGCAAGCCGGAAACTACGGCATTACGAATACTAGTTTTCGCGGTTTGATCCGTAAAAAAAATGCCCTCCGATAGTTTTGCAACCATCGCGCGGACACCATACTTTTTCATCGAACGCCAGTTAGCAACAGTCATCGTGCCGTTGTTATTAGACGTGTCGACCATATCTAATCGGGGCATTACTTAGCATCTCCCTCCGTTGGGACCTGGGCGGTAGCCGGGACGTTTAAGGGAACGGCTACCGCATCGGCCTTAGCTTTCTGTTCGGCCAACTGTACCTCTTTATCCGCGAACGCTTGCTCTGCGTTCGCCTGTCCTTCATCAAATTTGGCCTGTTTCTCTTGAGCCACAGTGTTTCGAGTGGTCATCAATTGATAGGCCTTTTCGATTGCCGCCGATACAATGTCGGGATCAATGCGGTGGCCTAAACCATTCAGCTGACTGGTAACATCTGCCACGGCCTTTTCCCGTTTTTCGTCGCCGGGCATTTCATAGGACGTTGACAACAAATGCACCACGTTACTTGCCAGGCTATCCAACAAGCCCAATACTTCACGTTGATTAGCAGACTTATTGGATGCAATTTTAGCCTTTACCGCCGGATTAATCCGATTGAACCAAGCTACAAACAAAAAAACAACGATACCCAAGATACCGGTATCGCTAAGCAATTGAATCAACTTTGTAATGCTCATAAAAATATCCTCCTATAATTCACCGTATCGGTCACGGTACTCTTGATTTTCGCGTTCTAAGCCAGCATTGCGTTGCTTTAATTGTTCATTTTCCCGAACCTTTAGAGCGATTTGCTGATTAAGTTCGTTCTCCATGGCATCTTTCTTGACGCCCAATGCAGTTAACTTGGCACTTAAATCGTTAAGTTCATCAGCAAACTTCTTTCGGTCGGCTTCACGATCATCACGAAGCTGTTGATTATCCTGCTTAACCTGGTCCATGATGTAAGCTTCAAGCTGTTGCTGGTCCTTATTAGCTGCCCGATTATCTACACGTTGCCCATGAACAGCCGCAAACACTGCTGTAATCAGAGCCCCAATCGCCCCCAGGAGTCCAATCCAGTTACTAGCGTTCACTGTGGTCACCTCTCATCAAGGTACTAAAGAGTAGGGCCAAAGTGAGCAATGCAAAAATCCACGTCAAATTAAACCGCATATCAAAAAAGCCACGTACCGAAAAAGCAACGGCAATGGCTCCAAAAGCAGGCGATAAGGCGACCATGCCCCAATCTCTCAACTTGCGATGGTAAAAAGCTGTTCCATATAAAATTACCAACCCGCACGCAATCAGCCAAAGTGCAAACCACCAGTCATCAGCGAATCCAAAAATAACTTGTTCTAGATGCGGTGGCGGTGGTGGCGGTGTTACGCGGGGATCATCAAGATATCCCTGGTGAAGCCACACATAAATTCCTCCAAGTAAAGAAGCCACGCCAAAGAAAAAATGGTTCCAGTGGCGTGAAATTTGCTTAAGTGGGCCACCATCCTTTGAAAACCTAGGCATCCTATCACCCCTTCCCTAGAAAAAATCCCAAAAGAAAAGCACCAGCGGCGATTACTACGCTTGCGGCGTAGTATCGGCGGCGGTGCTGGTGGAGTTTCCCAGGATTTCCTTTACTTGGGGTTGCAGGTAAGCTGGAACTTCGTCAATGGTCCGGCCTCCATCAAGGACGTTAGCGGCGTAAATAGCAACTAAAGCAGTGAATTTGAAATTTAACATGATTGATTATCTCCTTGATTTTTGTCTGAATTTTGATTCTTATCGTCGATACAAGCTTGGACTTCCGCCCGTAGCGCCGTTGGGACACCATCGAGCGTGCGTGACTTTTCCGCAATTGCATTGGCGTAAATTTGGGCTAGTGCTGAGTAAGCCATCTAATCACCTCCTAGGATTGAGCGGCCGAGCTGGCCGCAGAGGACGCCCCGGAGGTCGCCGCAGTCGCTGCATCACTAGCGTTGGAAGTAGGTTGCAGCTGGCTAAAGAGTAGGTCGGACAATTCCATGATGGCGGAATCGTGAAGGGAATCATTAGCCTTCAATGTGGCATTCTCTACCGTAGCGGCCGCCGCATCTGCCTTAGCTTTAGTAGCATCGGATTGGGCAGCAGTCAGGTCAGCCTGTAGATCAGTGATGGTTCCCTTTTGGTCAGCGATGATCTGCCCCTGGTCCTGAATCGACCGTAGCAATGAACTCACCTGCAGGCTAGGTAAATTGTCCGGCGAAATCCAATTACCGTTTTCATCGTGTCGATACTTGGTGTAGTGCCGAAGGAATTGTTCCTTGTCGGTCGAAGTGTACAAGGTGATGGCGGTCAGGTCATCAGCCGCTTCAGTGGCCGGAGTCGAGCTGGCATAGCCGTCATCATCGAGAGAAACATAAAATGTGTACATAAAATCACTCCCTAATTTTTAATATAGAAAAGGTGGAAAACTGCAGTGCCACCATAAGTAGCACCACTAGTCCCACCGATTTGAATCGATAAAATGTTGTTTGATAAGGTTGGAAGTACGAATCCATCGACAAAAGATGGATTGTCGTTAGTGCCAGAATACTTGCTTTGAGTCTTATCTAATGTGTAGGACCCGGCGAGGCCACTAGGTAGCGTTAGAACATCTTGCTTAGTGTAACCGGCACTGCTTCCTTTGGCGTACGTTGATAGTCCGCCTACCAGCTCCAAGATTTTACCTTCTACTCGATATAGGCAGAAAGCCTGCATGATAGTGACATCACTTGGAATCGCGTTTACCGGACCAGCATTTACAATCAGTGGCGTGTATCCACTTGTTTGGATTTTGTCACCCCCAAAATAAATTGCCATCAGCACTCACCGCCTTGGCGGATTTGCTTACAACTTAGGCGAGCAGAAACCCAGTAACTACGCGGGTTCCTGCCCCCCCCCCC
>NZ_AZDV01000003.1:231653-289615 GCF_001434835.1 Levilactobacillus acidifarinae DSM 19394 = JCM 15949
CGATAGTGTTGAATCCATTTGTAACCGTTCGTATCGCTTCCATTCACAAAAGTATAAACGTCCGTATCTGTAGCACTGACAATGGCTGTCACCTTATTCACCCCGAGCGAATTTATTGAAACTGTATTGCCGTTATAATCCACTTTGTAACACGAGCGGCTAGAATCTGCACCCGCTACGACAAAATAAACAAAACGTCCATCCCCCCATACGCCCTGATTATCATCAGGACGTAAAGAAATGGTCCTTACCTTAGCCAATACCGTTCCGTTTAATTCATAAATTTGAACATTTGAACTACCAAAAACAAAATAATGATTTTTCACAACTGCAACCCCAACAGCTGTATTCTGCCCCCCAGTATCAATAGAAGTAACAGTAGCAAGCGTTCTGGAATTTAGTAATACTAAGTGGTCATTTGTTGGTAGTGCCAACACGTTATCACTGTATACTACATTATAAATTGTTGACCCAAGTGCTACATCTTTGGCAACGGATAAATCGTCATTTATCAACCTGATCTCAGATCCACTATCAGTAACAACGAATTGGTTTTGAGAAGGAATGAAAGTTTCAACGTTTAAGTGGCTACTATTAGTTACCCCTTTTACTGCAATCTGTGTGCCTGAACTAGTAAATTTATACAGGTAGTTTTCTTTAGGAAAGACAATATTTCCCTGTGAATCAATAGCAGGAAGCATTGGTGACTGAGAACCATAGTCCAAAATATTTACCACGCCATAAGGAGCCCCCGTTCCCAATGTTAATCGTTGCAGTGCTGTTAACCCACTGATATAGATATATTTATTATCAGGAGTTACCGTAGCTTGCAGTCCATAAGTGGCCACAGTTAGTGTCTCTACTAACTGAAATTGCTTACGCGTTAGCCAATAGATTCGATTAGTTTCGTAATACGCAGTAGCCGTTGTGCCCTTATTCCGAATCATACGATCAAATTTTGAACCATTATATAAAATTGTCATGGCATCATTCCTTCGTAACCCAGAGGTGTAGTTTATCGTTTGCTGACTTGGCCTTCGCAGTGGCTTCATCCGCGACGGTGTTAATCAGTGGCGTGCCGTCGATAGTTAAGCCGTTCGTCGGGTCAACATTAATCAAGTGCCCGTTTATTTTGACGCCATTGACAAAGTTGTGGACCTTTGCCACATTTCCACTGGTCGGGTCAGACTGGACTGGGGCATAGGTGTTGCTGTTTACCGTGATAGTTCCGTTAGTATTACCGGTTACAAAATGCTTCCAGCCACCCCACTGTGGGACACCACCACTATAAATTCCAAAATAGTGAGAACCAGTCAAACTATAAATATCGACTTGTTTCTCATTTCCACCGTTCCAGCTCGTGGAAACTACTTTTCCCCAACTTGGGTCAACCCCCGTTGGAAGACTCTTTGGAGTCGCCCCCCGGTAGTAGTAAGTTCCATCATCTAAATTAAGAATGTCATCATTAGCAGTTAGGGTGCGCTGATAAAGTACCCCACTGTTTTCAAGGGCACTTACCGATGCCATTTCGGTCCAAGGGGTAAAGACAATGCCGTTAACACTATGCCATCCTCGTACCCATACCCGGCCCGTATTTGAGTCAATCAGGGTTTGTGTCCCATTGGAGCCTGCAATTTGTTTAACTACTAGAGACATCCATTGATTGCCGCTTAGCCCGCTTGGAAGATGGGTTACCGTAACGCCGTTTAGCATATAGAACCCAGTCGTCATTAAAGCATTCAAATCACTACCGGTATTTAAAATCATTGAATTCGGTGCCCGCCATCCACTCCAGTGAGCCGGAGAACCCAAATAGGTATTGATTTGCTCATGACCGTTTACATCAAACCAGCGTAAAAAACGATTACCATTATCAAAGACCTGAACCCAACCCCATGTAATCCCCGGAATACCGTTTTTTGGAGCCGTTCCAACGATTGGATAGACCCCTGGGCCAAGATTGAAAACATCATCATTTCCGGTAAGATTACGCCCCAGCAGGGAGCTTGGCGCAATGTCATCAAAAGTAGCAAGATGTTTCCATGTAACGATAGTTCCGTTCTGAACGACGACCGAATATGAGCTGAAATTGTCGCCTTGGTTTGAGTGGAAGGTGCCACTAGCGAATCCTCCGCCGTTGGAGTGCAAAATCCCCCGGATTGAATCCTTGGACGGATTATTAATGGCGCCGTTTTGAATATAGGCGCTGTAAAAACCAGCCTTTTGTGACATTGCAATAAGTGACGTATTTACATCAGTTTTACCATCAGCAGTGACCCCCATGATGTGGGATTCAACCGCGCGTTTCCATCCGGTATCGCTCGTAGGCGAAATAGCCCGAAAGACCGAATCCCCGGCAACGCTGACACCGCTGGCATAAAAATAGCCCGCGCCCTCTGATGTAAGCATTGAATCTACGACGCTTAGAGGTTGACCATCAATAGTAGTCGAAGTTTTGTCATCGCGAACAAAGTAAACTCCTGGTTTAGCGAACTGAGCCTTCACATAAGTGGCATAATCTGAACCGGTTGGGACCGTACCGGCAGTATAAGACCCGGCACCAAACATCGCCTGTTTCTGCCAGTTAGCAGTATCGGTCACATTAACCTTTGCCTCGCCAACTGTGTCCACATCCTTGGTGGTGGCCATCGCGTTCCCCTGTCCGTCCGTGGCGCCCTGCTCGAAAGTCTGCTTAGTGGAAAATTTATTATCCACATTGGTCTTGGCTACATCGGCCAAATCACTATCGATAATAACTTGAACGTCAGTCTTTAATTTATCCAAATCCTCAGCCAAGGCGTAGGCTACATTGGCTAATTTAAAATCGGCTGGACGATCAGCCTGATAAGCTTGTGTAATCGCCACAGTTAAACTATACAAAGTATCCTTAAAAGCGGTAATCACTGCTCCAGATCCATCAGCAACAGCAATCGTCATTAATTTGCTATCGGTATCTCCCTCAATATGGGCCATGATTCCGATAGCGTTAATGTGAAAGTCTTGGTCTACTGTGAGTTTTTCAGTTTTATTTGCCAATACAGCCTTAACGGTGAATGTATTGCCCAGGGTGGATTTTGAGTTAATCGGATACATCAATGGACTACTAAATAAATCTACTGTGCTTTTCGTTAAGTCCGTTTCTCCTGATAGGTCTGCTTCAGTAATTAGAAAATCATCAAAAATAATAGCCTTTTCAGCCTTATCCGCACTTGCAATCGTTGCCGTACCGATATCAGTCATACTTGATTTATAATTCATGCCTTCACTCCTTTCCTAATTTCCCACAATCGCAAGCTCTTCATTAATCTGTACGCAAGTCGAAACACCAGTATCTACGTGGATACTAGTGATTAAAGATACTTGCGATAGTGTTACCCCTAAGACCAGCGAGTTTTGAAGTTCCTTCATAAAAAGTTGAATCAATTCAGGATGCCCTACATCGTCCAATGGCAAGTTCTTAACTGAAACATGAAACGGTTCTCCTACAGCAGTCCCGTCATCATTAATTTGATAATCATTTTTGACCTGAAATTCGTGCGGATCCACGTCAAAGGCCTGTGAGATAATTCGAATCAGCTCGTTTGGGGTCCCCTGACTGGTCCGATTAATCGAGCGTAATTTTAATAGGAAGCGATACACTTCATCAGATTTACCCATCCGTGGGAGTTCCCAGTCATCCCCATAGTCATCGAGTTGACCACCAACCATGTTATCCAGCGCTGTGGCCTTTTCAATGGCTAAAGAATCTTCCATGTCGTCGTACAAGAACTTATCAAAGACTCGCATCATTCGTTCTGTCGGGCTGCCCTTTGTCGTGTTGATCCGATTGGTCGGGACGGACAGAACTTCGTCTTCGTGATAAAGTTCAAACTCAGATTTAGCCATTGATTGTCACCTCAATCTCATCATCACTGGTATCCCCAATGGCGAAATTATCAAGCTGAATGTCAGCTCGCTTTAAGTCATTTTCTGAAGTTCCCCACTCTAAGTTGGTGATATTGCTGACGGATTCAACATCGTAAATCACGCCAAAGAGTTGTGTGTATTTTAGCTTGTCGCCCATATTAAATTCGTCCATCCAAGCTTGAATGCTGTCGCGAATATCCTGAATGACTTCATCGGTAGTCATCTCACCAATATCTCCTAAGTCAACGCTGATACTCATGTAAATCTGCTGCGTTGACCCAACAGAAAAGGCGACGTGATTGACGTCGCCATTATCAAGTGGAATATCATATTTTTTATCGCCAGTTAGTGTAATTCCCAGTGCAACGTTATCGGAAATGGTCTGGGCAACCTGTTGTTCATCCCCGCCCAACACATAAAGATGGGTGGTATACGCCGGATCACCCGTAACTTGTGGTGGATTCGAATTAACAATATGCCGAACACTCCGAACACCCACCACCTCAAATAATGCAGTCGTGATTCCGTTCGGCGTCGGCGATTTAATGGCATTTTGTGTCATGAGAACACGCCGCCGTAAACTGTAATCCGTCTCCATATCAGCACCGCCACCGGCTGCTGTTGGGTTTGTCACATCCGTAATTTCTTCGACGTAGGTTACTTGGTCAGTGATGGTGTTTGCATCACAGTTGTATTCTTCGCCAGTCTCCTCAGCGTCAACCTTAACCGTGGCAGTTCCATCTAGGCCAATTGTAACTTCTTCCTCAGTCAGGTAGTACCGGTCTTGGTTATTACTAAACATAGTTTCGGCATCGATGACATACCCTGCTACCCCTTTAATAAGTAGCTTCGTCGTTGCGTAGGCGGCGGCATTCCGTGAAATCCCAACATTGCTTGCTAACCGGTCCAATTGAACCCCTTCGGCCAACAGAACAAAGCGTGAGTCATACAAGTCTTGCTTGGTCAGATCAGATTCGGCCAGTTGCCGGGCCAACGATTCGGCAAACGTTTCAACGTAGGAGCCGGTTGAGAGGTCAGCATCTGGGCCCAGGTTCTCCGCCTTCAGTAGTTCCGTTTGGATTGCCAACAACCACTCATCATAGGTTTTCGGCTTAAATCCAGTTAGTGTCATTGGCACTAGGTATTACCTCCCTTCTTAAATCCCAAAGCTGGTATCAAAATCCATGTTAGGGTCACTATTTTCGATAATTAGGTCATCATCAGCTAGTTGCAGCGCTACATGAACATAGGCCCGGCGCGTCTTATAATCTGGGGCTACGGTGACGCTCAACACCTTGTCAATCCGGTCATCTTGCTCTAAAGCCTCGGCAATTTTATCCGCTGCTAAATCCGCATTATCATTTTCGCCAAAAAAGTCTAGCCATTCGACGCCAAAGTCAACGTCGTTCACTGCCCAACCAACCTGAGAGAGTAGTCGCATCTCTAAGGACTGCTTCAGCTCTTCAGTTCCACTCACCATCTTGGTACCATTTGTTGGATCAGGATTTCCATTGGCGTCTAGCTCTACATCTGTGCTCACTTAATCACCCCCAAGATGATACTAGAATCGACGCTATTGGTTCGGTATGGATCCGCATGATAATCTTTGCCTTTTTTGAAGTTAGCAGTCCCTTCAGTAATAACCCCGACCAGGACTTCATCTCCTACCTTATAGCCGCGTACTTTTACACTCGTACCTTCAATTAAGGCTCCCAGGTCTAGTTGTGCAACTTTACGAACAGCCGTTTGTTTCTTGCCATCCGCCGTTAAGGCTCGCGGCTGAACCGTTAATGGCGATGTGGCAACCACTTCGGCCCTGTATAACCCTTTGAGACCACTAATCCCCAATGCAACCCGCTGATCAATCAACGGTACAAGTAAATTCTCACCGCTCTTCATTTAGTCACCTCACTTCTTGCTTTGCCGACTCGCCCGCTTAGCTTTTACGGACTTACGCTGCTTAGCGTCCTTAGCTCGTTCATTCTTCTCTTTAAGCTTGGCCTTAGCTTTATCTTTATCAGCAGTAGCCTTCGCCTTTTTAAGCTTAGCGGCGTTTGCCTTTTTGTACGCGGCCAATGGGACAAACTGAAAAGTGACCGTACTAGAGGACGATGTATACTCGCGCTGGCCACCCAGGACAACACATTTACCCAGGTTTTTGATACCGTCATCTACGTAGACCAGGGCCCCTACATAAATTTCCTTGCGCATCAATGACTGGGTCTCATATTTCTGACCGCCATAGGTTGCATCATCACTAGGTGTAGGGTGTGTTAGCAATCCAGTTTCTGGCGTCAGATGAAGTTTGGCTTTTTGACCGGTCGTAATCTCCCGGATATAAAGTTTTCCGTTATAAATGTAGACTGTCGTACTGGCAATATCAGCTAGCTTTTTAATGGCATTAATCGGCTTACCACTCACCGTATAGTCATTCGCGAACTTGTGATTGTAGACTAGCTTAACGGGGCCAAGCGGAATCTTAGCCTTTTTAGCAATCGAGCGAATGGCCGTAGAAACGTAGGTACCCTTCTTAAACGACAGGTTTGCATACTTAATCTGTTTGGCATATTTGGCCTTGGAAGTTTTCTGCTTAGTCGTCTGAGTGTACTTTTTTCGCGTCTTAGCGGCGTAGGCCTTTCGCTGAGTAGCAATTTTCTTACGTTCAATCCCCCGGTCATGAGCCTTGGCATTTGGATTATTTCGTAACCAGGTATTCAGTTCCTTGGTCTTTTTTTGGTTATATTGGCGAATCCGGTCAGTGGCACTCTTACCGCTAGCCTTTTTTCGCGTATTCTTCGTCTGCTTAACACGGACCTTAGTCACCTTACGAACTTTGAGCACATCCCCGCTGATTTCTGGAAAGTGGTTAAAGTTGACCTGTACTGTTCGGTCCACACCATCTTGTGCCATCGGAGTAGAAGACTTGATGGTCCCCTTAGTAATCTGACCACCATTCTTTGCTGTGGCATCAGCATTATAGAAACCCGCCGTTGCTGTAATCGTTCGACCCTCTAAAAAAATGCCAAACTGATTCGGAGTCAGGTTGTACATAGTCAGCTGGTTCATATCCGGATTAATTCCTGTCGAAAATGGTGAAGTTAGCTCCATCGTGCTGTTATGTGGAGCCTTGTCCCACGAGAGGAATTCCTTACGGTGCTTTTTAGGCCAAGTCACGTAGATGCGCATGTAGCGGTGAACTAAATCCATTATTCACCGCCCCCTTCACTGCGGATAAGGTCTAAGTCGTCTAACTCATCCAAGTCCTCATCATCGGGTTCATCCGTTTCGTCAGCGTCAAAATCCATACCGGTTTCATCCCCATCCGGGTTGAAAATGCCCTCATCGGTGTTACCTGGATCAAGTTCGCCAGGAAAGGTATCATCTTCGGCAATCCAAATATCCCTATTGACGTTAGCAAAGTTGACCACGGTTGATTTACCCGTTTCATCAATCATCACTAAATCTTCACGCGGTAAATTTTCGTCATTGACCCCTGCGAATAGGCGCTCGCCAGCAACCAACTTCTCGCTGGTGATCAGATCGTCGCCATTCTCATCCCTAAGTGTGATATAAAGCCGGTCGTTGACATGGTTGTACCAAATTTCGGCCTCGTAATCGATGCCACTAAGCGTCACGTTAAACGTTTCGGGGAGCTGGTATTTATTGAAATTAATGGTGTTCCGGTACATTAAAATTCACCTACTTTACCCGAATTTTCTTGCCAATGGGTAGCGTCTTATCAGGAAAACCGTTCCAGCTTCTGAGTTTGGCAATCGAGGTCCCAAAACTCACATGATATCCCCAGTAAGTATCCCCTTTCTTAATGGTTAGATACTTACCGGCCTTGGGCTTAGTATCCTTTCGGGTTCCCTTGGTTGCCGTTTTTTTACCTGTGTTGGCTCCCTTATTCGTAGTCGTTTTCTTCTTCGATTTTTTGCTAATCTCACTTTTAGCCCATTTTACGTCTTGAATCGCTACTGAAACCGGAACCGCATTATCCCGGGGAGCGTCGAAATTTGCTGCCACCGAGGTTAGAACCGAGTGGTTACTTTGGCGTTGCCCGTGATGTAACTCGATTTCAGTCCCATTAGTGGACCAACGCTTTAGGCTATCAAACTGTTCCTTCAGACCTTTAATTTTCGAGATTAACGAACCGCCTAGCTTCCCATCGATTTGTCGTTGAACTGGGGATGTCTGCGTATAGTGATTAACGTATTGCCCTGGGGCAATGGAATTGGTGGTCAAGTCAGTCGTAACCGTTTCGCTTTCGGTCGTGTTATCGATGTAAACATAGCTGTTAACACTCCGCGGATACTTGGGGATGACAAAGGGGCGTTTAGCCTTCCAGTACCCTGGCTTATCCTTCTGCATTTTGGTAATGATTTTCTTTTTTGTATTTAGCGCTGCCTTTCGACGCTCAGCGGCCTGACTTTTCTTGAAAGTGGCCAAGTCACTTTTAGCCTTGTTGTAGGCCCCCTTAGTTTTGGTAACCTTCCCCTTAGCCTTCTTAGTTGATTTAGTAGCTTGCTTGATTTTGCCATCGAGCGAGTTTTTTTCGGCGGTAGTCTTGGCCTTAGAACGTCTCGACTTCAAGTCGCCTAGCTTCTTGTTATTAGTGGTATAGGTTGTCCGTGCCTTGTTATAAGCCGTCTTGGCTCTAGTTACCTTAGACTGATAGGACTTCAAAGTTTTCTTTTTCGCCATAGGACTACCTCCTCTTAATTTTTCTATGTAAAAGGCCTCCCATCGCTGAGAGGCCTGTTTTCTATTCTGCTGACATGAGTTTCATAGCCAGATTGTTCATCTTAGCTTCAAAATCACGCTGACTTTGAGTTTCCTGCTTAGCAATCGTCTTGCGTACAGCTTCTGGATCACTGACGCCTTGAATCACGTACTTAGGACTGTAGGTGATTTGTGGACGAAGGACCATCTCCCCTTTAGAATGTTGGGCAGTCGATACACTTTGCTTGGAAAACTTAGTCTGTGATTCCTTCATCTTGGCAAACTCACGCTGCATTTTGGCAAATGCTTTAAGCTGGCCAAACATGCTATTGGGTGCCTTATTGGCGCGATCACTCATCGCTTCCAACAATAACTTGTCCGCCGTTGGACGACTGGTGTTAATGGCCACTTCTGATTGCCCAGGGACTTCACCAAAAACATTTACTTGTCCGTTTTTAGCCCATCCGCCATTAGCGTACCAACCGTGAGAACGTCTAAAACTAAGTGCCTGGTTAATACCACCATATCTACCATTCACATAACTCTTCATCCACTTTAGTTGCGTAATTGGATTAGTTTTCCAGTCAGAACCAGCTGATGCCATCTTAGAACCAGGCAAAGCCTGGGGGATACCGTAGGCTGAACTACCTGGATTATGAATAGTTGGATTCCAACCGGATTCAGGAGTAATGATTGAATTATAAGCAGCAAACTGATTTTCGGAAATACCAGCTTGCTTCAACCAATTCTTATGGCTACCAGTTGGGGCCGCACTAGTCCCAACAGCACCGCCATCATCCTTAGGAGCAAGACTCTTACTTACCCATTTGAGTCGATTACCCAGTTCAGACTTAACTAGTTTAGTAAGTGCTGGGTTCTTAGACTTGGCCTTGAACTTAGCAACGCCAGAACTACTCCCATGCATTTTGGTAACATCGTACCAACCACGATGTGAATACCCACCGTGAGTCCAAAGAGAACCCTTTGACACACCAACGTGAACGTGGACGTCATGGCCTGCTAAGTGGCCCAAGGTCCCAAGGACTTGTCCAGTTTTAACCTGGTCACCCTTGCTGACTTTGATGTTACCCATGTTCCCAAATTCCTGGTAAATTTCTTGGAACCCATCGTCAGAATGAACTTCAATGATATTCCCCAAATCTTTGAAATCATGCCAGTGATTATCAGGCCCGATATGGGCAACGGTCCCGCCATGGACCGCACGGAAAGCTGAACCAATAGCGCCGCTAAAATCGACACCATCATGGACGCCAGAACCACGCGATGCGTTAAATCCGTTAGATGCTCGCAAACCTGGCGTATGGGCCCAGTTACCACCCGCACCGGCACCACCGGACATCGCATCTTTCAGTTGGGACCATACCTCAGTGTTCCAAGGCTTTCCAACGTGGTTAGCCGCACCCTTGGAAGTTGCCATCAAGCTGTTCCCAAAGAACGTATTTTTGCCGCCCTTAAGGTTACTGGTAAAGTCACGACTCCATGCCGCCTTAGGGTTCTTATCGCTTCGCTTGATCAGACGTCGTAAGCCGTCCGTCCCTTTTGCAAAGTGCGGTAAAGCCCCGACATCTTGAAGCTGTGCGGTTTCGGACCCGTTAAGGACCTCATCCCCAGGGCCAAGCGGTAAGACTACATCATTCCCCTTAGGCATGTAAGCTCGGCCGTTGGGCTTAACGATGGTTTCTTGTCGTGGACCGACCTTTGCATCGTTCACAACAGCCATCGTGTGCTTACCGATGGGGCCTTTACTACCTTGGGCGTAGTGAATGAGTGGTAAGACGCTACCACCGCCACCAAACTTATTCAGCACCGTGTTAATCCCACTAATGCCGCCATTCAGTTGCCTGATAGTGGCCGCCATTTCCTTGTGGGCGTAACCCGGTAGCTTACCGAATATCTTGTCAAAGTCCGATACCATAGCCTGCGTAACGGAATTCATCCCTTTATGCAGTTGGTTCATTTGAACCATCGAACCCTTTTGCATGGTATCAAAATCACTGACGGTATTTTTCCGGATAGTATCGGTCCGCTTGTTGGTTCCCTTCTGGATGCCAGTAAATTCGCTAAGATTAGTCTTGCTGAGAAGTTTGACGCTCTTAGTTGACTCCTTCTGCATCGTTGACCAGGACTTCTTAGAGCCCTTTTGTAACTTGGTCAGGGACTTCAACGAAGTCTTAGAAGAAGCGCCGTAGGCATCAAATTTGAGGCTCGTTGTCCCCCTATTCTTACCCTTGACTAGCTTAGTAGTTCCACTAGCGTACCCTGGGAGAGTCATCCCCCGACCAAGGCCACCAGCAGCCACCGCAGCGGAATCATGCGCATTTAGAATTCGCTCACCAGAGTGAACTCGCTCTAATGCCGGACCGTTTTGACCCAGCCAACGCATATACCCCTTACCTGGGTGATAAGCCATCTCTCGGCCTTGCTCACCCACGAGGGCCATATGATTAGTTCGCATGTATCCGCCTGCTGCATGAGCTAACCCGGTTTGAACATTGATCTTAGGCTTAGAACTCTTTCTAGAGATTACACTATTATTTTGCTTGCCAAGAGTCTTAACACTCTTAGGAGTCTTACCGCCACTGGTGGATGGACTATCGCCACTAACCCAACTTTCGATGGTCTTGATAGGATGAGTCAAAAACTTACCAATATTTTTACCAAGATCAATCAGCCCATCCAGAATCGTATGAAATAGATCCATAAATACTTTGCCGATTGTTCCAAATATCCCACTAGCAATCTGCCCCATGTCCCCCAAGATGTTTTTCCAACGATGATGGATTAAATCGCTTATGAGCGAAAAAACCCCGCTAACCGTTTTAATTAGTCCTTCAATGACATGCGACACCACTTTAATAGCAGTTTTAACCACTGCACCAAATACTTTGAAGGCAACACCGGCCACTTTCATAGTCGGAACCAAGATAACCTTGAAGAGTTTCAAAGTATCCTTGATGGCCGCACCACCATTCTTACCGGAGAGCGGCTTTACTACGTAGCGAGTCCACGCTTTAGAAATCCCCTTAGTTGCGGAATTCCAAACCCTCGTAATCGACTTGATGGTTGTTTTGAACGGGCTAAGCAAACTGCTAAAGGTCTTCTTCACGCTAGTAACTGCTGACCCAATCGACTTCTTTAGCTTTTTAGGTAGAGTTTTCTGAATCGTTGATCCAACTTTGGCACCAAGGGCCTGGCCAATAGCTGCACCGGCCATCCCCCAAATAGGGCCAAACATCGAACCAATCGCACCACCAGCGAGCATCCCTCCGGCGGACCCAACCTTTTTACCGGCATTTTTATGATTCATACCGATCAGATTAGTTCCAGCCGCAGCAATATCTAAGACAGGCAACTTACCAGCAAGCTTTAGCCCGCCCTTGGCTAATCGTCCTGCCGTAGTAGCTCCGGGGATGCGCGCCAGAGCACTAACGCCCCGTGAGGCTAAGGATTTAACCCCAGTTTTGGCAAAATTAAAACCGCCCCTAGTTTTAGAGGCGGCATAAACTGCTGCGGATTTAATTCCTGATCCTGGTCTTGTCCCGGCCATCCAGTTAACGGCTTTAGAACCGCCCCGGCGCATACCTGACCAGTTCCAGCCATTCATTGCTAGACTTCCTGGAGTCTTTACTCGGCTACTAAAGTGCGAGGTTCCAGAGCGTAAGCTTTCGCGTCCAGTTGCTGGCTTCTTACCGCCAACTCCCAGGAGGCTTCCAGCCAAGCCTGATAATCCACCACCTTTACTTTTACCACTAAGTCCGTCCATCGCAGTTAATGCCGCGTGCATCTTCATCAATGAACCGGCCGCTAACGCTAATGGACCAACTACGGCGGCCAATAAAACGCCAAGACTAATGAACTTCTTAGTTGGTTCTGGTAATGCTTGGAACCCTTCCAGCATATTCGCCAAGGCCTTAGTAATCTTAGTTAGCGATGGCATCCACGCATTGGCAATATTGACACCCGAGCCAATTAGACCCTGTTTGAGCCGATCCCACTGCTTTTGAAGCGTGTTCATGTTCTTCTCGGATAAAGTGGCAACGTAACCCTTACCGTGGTTCATGTTCTGAGACTTCTGAACCTTTTTATCCAGAGCGTCGACCTGCTTGTAAGTTTCACCCAGAGTTTGAGCCGCACTAGAGGCGGTAACCCCGAAAAGTTGCGCATAAATCGCACCCTTTTCAGTGTGGCTCAAATTCATCTTGTTCATCTTAGTCGCAAGTTTTCCAAAAATATCCTGGATCGGCAAAAGTTCCTTGTGGGCATCACGGAAGTCACTATAGCTTAATCCTAAACGCTTCATTGCATTAGGTGCTTTCCCCTTTGTCGGGGGGCTAGTTAAACGCTGGTAGATTTGCCGCATTGAGGTCCCAGCTTGGCTACCATCAATCCCCGAATTGGAAAGTTGGCCAATTGCTGAAACTGTGGTGTGTAGCGACTGGTGGGCAGCGTGTGCATCAGGCCCAGAGAACTGAAGTGCTTCACCTAAGTCACTGAAACTCGTCGCTGTTAGGTCAGCTGAGTACGCCATTTGGTTAATGGCCGTCTTACTGGCTGCGGCCATCCCCTTGACAGAGTTCACTTTCATCCCAAATTGCTCAATAGCCGACGCTGCGTTGTTCACGACATCGGCGTAAGCATCGCCGGAAGCGATAGCCCCCTGCAGATAGGACTTCTGCGAACCTAATGCCTGATTAGACGTATACCCACGCCGAATCAGCGTTTCATACCCAGCGCCAATCTTCTTCTGTGCGACCCCATAGGTGTTGGCATATTTCGCCCCATCTTGTTGCATCGCCGCCACGTTTTTAGTGACTTCTGCCTGTTTTTCGCCACCGGTTACGGCTAAATTGTTGATCACTTTATACCGGTTTTGCAGACTTGCAGCCGTCTTCAAAGCTACTCCAGCTCCGAGTGCCACTGCACCCGTTACGGCCGTTGCCTTAGCTCCAAAGGATTGCATCTTACTTCCAAGCTCACCCAAGTCGCGAGTTTGCTTTTTGAAGTAAGAAGTTCCGGTAGCCTTTTTCATCGTCCGAGAAAGGTTCGTGGTCTTCATGTTGACCCAATCAATCTTGCTCCCAGTCCGACCGATGGCCCCCGTCAGGCTGTCAAAACCACGAGTCTCCTGGCGGATGCTTTCGGGGATGCGACTATTACTAGCCTCACGATTTAGTTTACCAACGGCGATTTTAGCACCGTCAACGGACTTGCTTAACCCAGGAACCAGCTTATCAAGTTGTTGAATGGTCTTTTTCATCCCATCGAGATTGGAAAGGCCATCAATGTCAATTCGATAATTGATTCTGTCTCCAGCAATGTCAGGCATTACGACCCCTCCTTAGCTCCAAAGGCTAAGACAATCGCGGAAGCCTGCGTATATTTGTTCATCTTGGTGCGCTGCTCCGTCGCATACTGCAAAATGCTCAATTCATTACCAGACATCTGACTAATTTCTTCACGGGTAATATTGACTGCCCCATGAATGTAAGCCGACCACTCCATTGCTAGTTCGGGGTTCTTCTCAAAGATTTTCTCAATCTGGCGCTTATTGAAGAAAGTATTAGTTCTTGAGATAAAACGTGACGATGATGCTCATCACATCATCGAGTTCAGCTTTAGTCATGCCAATTTGAGATAGGCTCTTAAGCGTTGCCTTGTGGATTGGCGCGCGATTAACCAGGATAACCCGAATAATTTCACTCAAAATCATCTTGTAAACACCTAAGTTGTTAACCGTGATGAAACGATCACCACTCTGCGTTTCGTTAATCCGAACTTGGTTATCAGACAACTTCGTGCTGACCTCTAAATCAGGCTTAACTACCGTGATTCGAAGTTTCTTACCATTCTTCAGGTCGTAGTCCAGGTTGAAGTTATTATCAACCGTAATTTCTTCATCTTCCCCACGGCTGATAGATGGTAAGGCATCCATGACTTCGGGATGAGTATCCGTCGCCTGATCAGTAGATGAAGTCGCCACCGGAGTTGCATCCCCAGCTACTGAATTCCCTGGATTAGCCGTTCCAGCATTCATACCGCCGGGAACTCCTGCTGCAGGGTTATTGTTTTCAGTAATTACATCTTGGTTATTCATAAAATCCTCCTAAATTAAGCGGCCTTGTTGCCTTCCAAAGAGATCTTGTTGCATGAGAACCCGGCGTCAACCGTTTGGGCAGTCCCACCGACGTTAATATCTGGATTCTTAGTGAGTAACGCTTTACTCGTGAAGATGTGTTCGTATGGCGTCGTAACGTCAATTTTGTGGTACCCGGTCGATGCACCAAAGCCCATGATGTCTTGCCAAGTATCAGAAGCCCGATTCAAGTGAAGCGTCATCGTCCCACGGCCATCGTGGTTCTTAACAGCGGTACCAGCACCCTGTGCATCGATTTCCATCGTGACGTTATCAGTCGTCCAAGTAACCGACACCATATCGTTACCGTTGAAGTATTTGACCAGCTTGTCATCCAAGTAGATGGCTACGTCAGCCGCATCGAACAAAGGTTCTTCATCTTCGAGCGTGTTAGCTAAATTTTGTCCAGCCATTATTTTTCCTCCTCTCCTACATCACAATCGTGTTTTCGATGTAGACGTCTTCAACCATCCCCATTGGGTGGTACTTTGTCTTGACACCACGCATTTCACGCTTAGTTTCGTAACTCTTCGGTAATTGCGATGGCGTCAGGTAGTCGACCTCGTAATCCGGCTTACCGGTTTCGTTACCATCGGCATCAACGGCCGGTGCAATGATGTCCAGGTCACCCGCATCCAGGAAAGTTCCCCGAATTACATTCACAATGGCGTTGAACCCAACCTCGCTATAAGGGATACCCTGGGCCGCGTTCTGAATGAACAGGTTGGCAATTCGAGCAGTCGCTTCGTTTTGAATCCAATCCCAGCCAAGAATGGTATCGATGTGAATTCCGTCAGCAGACATCCGAGAACTGGTAATCCGTGGAGAATCAAGCACGTAAGCGTAGGTAACGATGTTGTGCTTATCCAGTTCGGCAAGATCATCCGGCGTAAAGTCAAAACGGTCCTGCGGTTTTGTATAAGGTAAGTCTCCCAGTGCATACTTAACGGCTGCGTGAGGATTCCGCCCGTCTTCCGAACCAATAAACGCGGCATCTAAAACATTGTTGTAGGTGTCCTGAACATCGGCCGTAGAGTCATCCACCTTTGGTAAGGTGAACTTCATCGTCCGCTTGTTATCGGAATATCCTTGCAACTTAGTAGGATCATCGGCGTATAGGATAAACATCCCTGTATTCTGTAACTCAATGAAGTTAGAAATCGCCTGGGCTACTTCATCATCGAAGTCCACTAAGAACCACATTTGTGGCCCCGCAAAGTAATACTTCTTCAAAGCCGTTACAGCCCCGGTTGCATCAGCAGTCAACGTTGGGGATGCACTCCCAGCATCGGCCGTCACTTTAGCGCCATCCCCCGTTGCTTCCGCCTGCACGTCTGTAGGATCACCTTCCGCAGAAGCAACTGGTGCGTAAGTCAGCGCCAACAAACTTGAGGCTTCATTATTTGCAGAGAAGTAGGCCCGTGCCTTCTTCCAAAACGGGGAGTACATCTCGAAATCTTCAGTAACGGCATCTAAATCGTCGTAAACCTTGATTCCTTGCTTGTCCCCTTTGACTAATCCACCAGCAAAGACGGCCTTAGCAGCGGTCGTATACTGATTTGAGATGTGAGCCGGGGAAATCCGGTTCACCGTACTGAATAACGTACTGGCCATTATTCATCCTCCTTTTGGGTATTAAAAAAGCCCTCAACGGCGCTGATTACGTCGATAGGGCTTGTGTAGTGTCTGTAGTATTGAATCGTCAAATCAAATCCATGGTGGTAAACGGCACTGAAGGGTAAATCTGTCAGCGACCGGGATCGCGCAGGTGTTGCCTTTTGAATCGTAATGCCTGCGTGAGTGCGCAAAAGCTGTCGAACGTAAGGGTCCAACAAATAGGCCCTTAAGTCCCCACAGATTTGCATCCCTTGGCCCATGACCTTAGCGAATACGTCTAGGCTAATCACTGCTTCGAAGGTCCCATCATTCGCAGTCGCATCGCTAAAAACGGGGTCATCAAACGTTAAAGGAAAGTAGGCCACAAACGGAGGCTGTTTTACCTGAGCGATTTGCGCGTTAGGAACAACCTCACACTCCGTTATTTTTCCAATCACGCCAACTAACGGCGCAAGCTTTTCTTCAAAGTCCAGCGTCTTTTTATCAAACGGCTGGTTCAAGGGCGTCATCCCCCTTCAGGTAATAGACGTAGATGTTAGCCGTGTTTTCATTGGGGGCCACTTCGTCAATCTGAAAAATATGCCCTTTGCACTCAACTAATGTGCCCACTCGAAACTCATGCTCCGAGTACCAGGCATACTCCCGAGGAATGGTATTACCACCACCTCCGAGTGACTGGGCCATCATAGCGGACAAGACAGCACTGGAGGAACGAGGCACGACCGGGTCATTATAAGATTCGACATCAGGATCATCGGTTAAATCATCCCTGGTGAACGGAATTACCTCATTCAAGGCGTTTTTCTTACCGTCATCGAGAACATTCAGCTGGGGATGCACCTTAACGGGTACGGCGTAGATGCTCAACGCTTCGTATAAATCGTCATTGTCCACGTTTTAGGACCTCCTTATCAATTGAGCGATAAAGCCCGCCAGTATCGACCAGCGGCTGGTCACGCCCCTTTTTCTTGATGGTACTGGGAGCGTTGGCCGGGCTGACAATATCAATCTGATGGCGAACGTCCTGAACCATACGTTTGCCGACCAACTTATAGGCCGCATTCCCTGTTAATCTACCCTCAACGACGCCTTTAACCGCCTCACGACTAACAAACCGCCAACCATGCTTAGAGTTACGATAAACAGCCCCACGCAAAAAAGAACGCGCCGGGATTTTACTAGTCCCAAACTCGTTGTAGCGGACAATCTTTTGTAATTCTTCAGGCGTATGTTCCGGGACTGGCTTAATTGCCCCAACACTCACCTCAGCGGCATTTAATTGCTTCAAACGTCGCTTCTGCATGGTTAATTTTTTCAGGACCTTATCCGCCCCGGATTCCATTAGACAACCAACGGAATCTTCAGCGTCTTACCAGTAACCAGCTCGTTACCTTGTAACCCATTAGCCGCATTTAAAGCGCCCACGGTCGTCTTATCTCGGAATCTCAACCACAGACCATAAACCGTGTCGCCTTCCTGCACCCGGTAAGTCGCAAACGGAACTTCTCGTTGGTTAATGAGAACTTGCCCCGCTGGTTTAAAGCTATTTGTTTTTGCCAAGTTAATCATCCCTTCTTATAGAAATTGAATCCCATACTCTCCGTAACCCTGCTCACTAAGCAAATCTTGAAATTCACCCCAGGCATCATCAGACATTGCCTGGTCAAACTTAGTAGCAGTCGCATTCTCGGCCTTAATCGTCTGGAACCGTTCCTTGTGCTTAATGACTCGCAAAAATAGCAAGTGACAAGCATATAGCCGCACAGCCCGATCAATATTTTCATTCGTAATATTGTACGTTTTAACGGAGTTCCGAGCATCCCCAATGGCTAACATAATTTCTGCAGTATCAATGGTCGAATACTTTTTCTGACCAGTAATCTGTTTCGAAATTTCTTCATCAGTCATTTAATCAGCTCCTAGCCAGCTTTAACGGTAGCCCCATCCTCAGTTGGCGTACTCGTCACATTGGTCGGAGCCGCTTCCTGAGCCTGCTTGACTGTGAAACCAGGTACCGGCACCCGATTAGATTCTGTCAAGACACCAGCGTCATCAGTATGGGTCGATTCATAGTCTCCGGTTGGCACTACGGTACCCGCAGCAATCCCGGTAATCACAGCACCGTCCGTATCGGTTCCGGTTGCCACTGGTGTAGTTCCATCTTTTTTATACACATTCAATTTGGTAGCCATATTTTGCCTCCTAAGCAATGTAAGCTAACAGCTGGGCCTTGGTGTCAGAAGTCTTATAAGTGACTCCATTCTCGTCAAGGTAGGCCTTAATTTGGTCATTCGTCCAGCTGTCGTCGGGAACGCCGCCTTCTTCAGACGGCGTTACTAGTTTTTTGGTGTTTCAGCTTTCCCGTCCCCAGAACTTTCTTCGCCGGAATCCGACTTTTCAGGGGTCGATGCCGGTGCAGTTCCCGCAACATTCATGATTACGATGTTACGGGCCTTATCCAGGGCCGGTAGCACCTTTTGGGAAACGTGCGTCATAGTTGCAACCGGGTTATCAACCCGCTTAGTGTACATCGTAATGCCATCAGAGGTACGTGATAATTGATAATGAGGGTCACCGGCCAAGCCCATGTCTTCAGCAGTATCTGTCCAACTCATACGGCCAACACCGCCCTCTGGGATAAGCACGACCATATCATCGGGAATAAAGCGGTTTGAGCCAACACCCTTGTTGTAAATCAATGGTTGCACCCCACCAAGAATATCCACAAATAATGCCTTCGCTGCTGTTTGCGACATCCCAATATTGGTATTAGTTTTATTCAAGGATAGGCTATTAATAACTTCGCCAGAGTGAGCTAACTTACGGAAAGTACGGCCATTCATAATGGCATACGCAATCGTCGTACCATTATCGTCAGCAATTTTATCAATCTGATCTTGAATATCGGCTAGCGGGGATGAATCCATAGTTCCCCAGGCCGTTTTAACCGTAACTTTATGTTCGTCCGGAATTTTGAAATCACGTTTGTAGAGAATTCCACCACTGGTTACGCTAATTAACCCTGTGGTGAGGGCTTGCATGGCCAATACTTCACGGGTAAACAGTGCGTCTGTCAACAGAGATGCTGGATCCTTATACTGAGTATCCGTAATTGCTTTGATTTGCGCCGAATTGGCATTATTAGCTAATGCCCGCTTAATATCATTACGTCGCTTTTCGTTCATGGATTTGTAGTTCTTAAAAGGAATCGCCTTTAAAGTCTCACTTTCAAACCCAATGTTGTCGCGCTTAATGGATCCGACGTCATCCGTGGTAGCCGTCATCATTTCGGCTGGGTGATCTTCCCCATACAGCATTTCAATTTCATCCGTGTTGCTATAAGTTAAATCAAACAAGCTCTGATACAGGTAAGGCGCTCGTTCATTCGTCCGTGCACCCCACCACCCAATGATAGAGGTTGGATTTTCAATATCTGCAATTGTACGCATTCGTTATCCCTCCTAGTACCGGTCAACGACAGAAATCTTAGGTAAGACTGCCTTTAAAGCCTTCTTGAGTTCTGACGTATAGACCTTTTGCGTATCCTCATCCATTTGATGACGATTAATTGTTCCAGAAATAATGATTGAAGCCGGAACTGGGCCATCTAAAATGTTGTAGTCTTGACGCAAAATTCCTTGTGCAACGGTTGCATCCGTTGTTGGGACCAGCACCACGGAACCATCATTATTCAAATCGAACTCTTTATCGGCGGTTAGTAACGTCCCACCACGCATATACTTATTGCCGTCCGCATCGGCCACCATACTAGGGTCGTTAACCATCCCCGGAATAAGCGTAGCGTTCTCGTCATCCAGCAAAATATCATGACTGGTAACAAACTTCTTTGCCATAGTATTCCCTCCTGTACTTTATTTAAAATTATCCAAGGAAGCTCGTGAATTATTGGATTCAGCAATCGATTTGCCAAAATCAGTCAAGCTTTCGTTACCGTGCTTCGTAGCATTGGGGATGTGCCCTGCCTGGTATTCCTTGCGGACAGCATCCTCAGTTGTTTTACGAACGTTAGTAATGAAATCTAATAACTTGCTAGCGTTATCGATGGTCTTATCGTGGTCATCCGTTACCAAGACCTCAACAATGTTCTTAGGAACATCGATTCCACTCTCAGTAAAGACGCTCAAAGTTTCATCAACCGTATCACGGCGAGCCATCTTGGCCTTCAGAGCGGCAATTTCTTGCTGTTCTGGACTCTTAGGTTTTTCCTTATTTTTATTCCCGCCACGTAGCTTCTCTAACTCAGCCTGTGCCTGATCAAGTTGCGCTTGCAGTTCATTTTTGCGACTTTGTTCCTTACCAATGCGTCCCTTTAGCTTTTTGATAACTGCATCATTGGAATTGTCATCACTATTTGGTTTTTCATCGTCAGAACTGCTTGAATCGTTATTTCCATTCGAATTATTAGTGTTGGATTCATCCTCAGTATGACCAGCTGCATCGTTTGCCTGGTTACTGTTATCCTGATTCTCACCTTCAGCAAAATACTGCAGGTTCATTGGCATAATCGTTTCTAAACTCTTCATAATCACTTGCTCCTTTCGCGCATTTAAAGCCGTGGGAGGCTCTCAGACTGTTGTTTAACGCCAGCAGCACATGGGAAATGGCAATAAAAAAGCCAGTCAACCAGAGTTGCTGGTTAATTGGCTTAAAGCTAATTATTCATCTATTGAAGACCCTACTTATCGTTTTGATGAAGCTTCATAAATTTATCAATGAGTTTTTTATACTCTTCATCCGGTACACGTTTTCCAGTTACATTGGGGATGGGTGCCATTGGTGGCAGGCCGCCATACTCCGTCATCCCATCGTGGGTATATGACTTCCCAGCCAGCATCTTCTTAACGTTTTCAGCTTCATCATCTTTTGACATGGCTATCCTCCAACTCGACAAAGAATTTACCTTTATCATCCATATAGGTGTCTAAAATCTTGAATTTAGTATTACGTTCGTATAATACTTCACCTTCAGATAGATTAAAAGCACCTAACTCATGGCCTCTGGTAGAGTTCTTTATGATCAATTGAACCTTAGCCTCATCATTATAAGCTTCCGTAGCCTTAGAAAATGCTAGATATTCCTTGGGAACGTACTCCTTACCACCAAATTGCCAAAGAAATTTAGTTAAGTCATCCCCACTTAAATCAACGGAACGTTGCACTCTCCCCTTATAGGCTGGAATTTTAGTCAAAGCTGAGTCAAGCTCATCCATCGTCGTCTTAATTAAACCAGTTGGTTGCTGGCCTGAATAAAGAACATAGTTCAATTTATAAGAATCACCACTAACCCAGCGGAGAAGTCCTGCCTGTTCATCATCAGTTAATCCAAGGCTTCGAGCGGCTTGCTGTCGTTTTTCCAACACTGAGACGTGTGGGATTTTACTACATCGGCACAGGGGATGAGAACCGCCTGGAATCAAAGGTGCGTCATCCAAGTCGTAGGGGCCATCCCCGGCTAATCCAAGACATTTGATACATGCCCCCGGCTCGGTGACCCAATCAACCTTGGCGACCTTCAACATGCGATAAGTCGTCATATTGGCTTCATCAATCAAACGTGCTGATTCACTGCGAACTAAACGCTGTGAGATGTAATCCATTTGCTTAACTCGATCAGCGACCGATTGGGTTGGTTTGAACTGTTTGGGATTCATATGTGACTCAAGTAGCTTCCCCAAATCCTTCAAATCCATGCCGTGACGAATATGGCGATTAACAAGTCGCTCGACATCCCCGGCCAGTTCATCGCCATGCACCCATAAACGGTCTGACCACTGCGCTACATTTTTCGGGTCAGTGATGATGCTAACTTCGTGTTTGGCCACACCCACTTGCTTTGGAGTAAGGTCATACCCCTTCTTGAGATAACCATATTGCTGCTTAATATCATCCCCAACACGCTTAGCAATCGCCCGATGATTACGCGAAGTTAGTTGCAGAAGCCCTAAGGCGATGATTGCAATTAACATGTGCCGCTTATCGATGTCCTTATAGCTACCGGAGTAAAAGTCTAGCCGGTCAGTCGCTTCATCCGACCAATTACGAATATCTAGCTCCGCAATTGCCCGCCGAAACTCCTGGCGATCCCAGCTAGATACTTTGCGTCGTACCTGAGTAAGCGACAATCCCGTTTCATCGGCATATTGTGTGTAGAAAGCTGTGAGATGGTCTTTAATGTACCGAAGACAGTCATTCAGGTACTGCTCACTTTGTTGGTCCGTTTGATTGTCCTGATTGACCAGTTGCTGGATGTGATTCCGCTCCTGCTGCTGGGTTATCAACTACGCCACCGCCCTTCTTCTGGTCGGATAGGTAGTTTTGTAACTGGGGGGCCGCTAAGTCGGCCTCCTCAGCCTCTTGGTCCTTTAAGCGTTGAACTGCTTTTTCAGGATTATCAATGCCTGAAAAGAGCCCCAACTTGGTCACGTCATCAACTTGACCATTCATTTTTTGAACAATATCAGCCTCTTCAGCCAAGTTATGGGGGATGCTTCGCTTATGGTCAAACGCCAAATCGCTAACTTTCAGTGACGGTTCTCGCCATACATCGGTGAAGAGAATTCCAAATAGCTGGCGTAATGCTTTATCCATTTTGAGGGCCTTCGTCCGTGCCTTAGCCTGCATCGGTTGGTAACGTTGTAACAGTGCTACTCCACTAATTGCTTGGGCCGACATCCCCATGCTAGAATCGTTCAGGTTCACCACTTGGCTAATCTGATAAACCAGGTCAATGGCCCGGTTTAAGAAGTTTTCTTGCGTTTCATCATTAGAGTCAGGCGTCATAAATTCAGCGCTCGGCTGGATCGACGTATCATTCGTAAATGAAGCCTTTTTACTAAGATAGAGGTTAATCAGGCGGTTATCCTGAATCTCCTTAAGTTGCTCTTCGCTCAGCTTTACGCCCTTGATCACCAGGTAGGCATCAGCAAACGATGAAATATCATTCGTCTTAGCCGACAGTACACTATCAATCGCATCAATCAGGCTGATTACGTCATCAAAAATCCCAGTCCGTTCGTCATCCTCAGCAAACTCGATTAACGGTAGTTGGCTAAACTTATGCACGTCACTCTTCCGAACGGCCTCAGGGTTAGCATTATCGGCGTTAGTCACTGATACCTTCCCATCATTCTTTTCGAGTACGTAGTTAGCGTCTTTCGTAATCAACGTGGGGATGATTTCGCCATCCCCGGTTGAGTAGCGAATGCCAAACAGAGGGTTGTGCATCACCGTGTCGTCATAAACGACAATTGTATCCCGCGGCGAGCTAACGGTGAAGTTAAGTTTGCCATCTACCAGGTAGGCATAAAGATAGGAACGTCCGTAGATGTCCGCCTGCTTGGCCCATTCACTAAAGACGTCTGAGTAATCACATTCAGTTAACCACGCTTGAATTTTATCGTTCCAATCGTCATCCCCACTACCATCAGTCTGATGCTTAATGGAGACCGGGTCCCCACTAAAATAGCCGTTAAACGTGTTGACCAGCTTCTTCGGTAGGTTAATCACCAACCGAGAGTCCGGCTTGTTTAGCGGCTTCTTTTCGCGATGAATGATGTCATAGTGGCGCCCCTTGTAATAGCCCCGCTTCATTCGGTATTTCTGGGCGATAACCTGGTTATGGTAAGCGGCGATGCTAAACACATCGTCTAAGTGATCCAGAATATCCAAGTTGGCCGAGTACAGAAACACATCATCATCCGTCAGGCTAACATTTTGACTTAGTTTGATTTCCTCGGACCCAGCGTAGTCTTCTATTCTCAGCGGCCGACCGCTCAACAGAAAATCCTGATTATTAGCCGCACTAAATTGTTGTGCAATATCCAATGTCTAACCGCCTCCTAATAGTTTGGTAATACCTGCATCCCCGATTCATCCGTTTCCGGTGCTAAGACGCCCATACAGAAATACCGCATCGCATCCATTGCATGGTCATGCTCCTTAACGACCTTATCCTCCCCATGTTGCGCGGCCTTGTCGTCCCAGACGTAACTAGCCAGCTCTTTGAACAGGTTAGTTAGCCCTGGGGTAAACATGATTCGACCGTTACTCATCAATGACTGAGTTAACCTAATGCCATCTAGAACATCGTTGTTAGCGGGGATGACCTCGTAACCACGTTGCTGAAGTAAAATAGCAAAGTGAACTGCCGACGGGTCCAGAATGATTGGTGCCTTGATGGTTCCCCGAAAATAAGATGAATCATCCCCCTGATCAGAGAGAAAACGGGCCAGGTCATCCGCATATTGGCCGTCCGTCTTCTGATGACTGTTAGAGGCCGCACGACCGTTGTAGTAGTATTCCTTAAGGCAATACCAGATACCATTAGAAAAGCCCCACAGAAGGAAAACTGTGGGGTTCAATGCGCCATAATCGGCTGACACAACATAATTTGTAATCGTGCTTGGGTCCGGTGGTGATGTGACCATCGTTTCACGACTAAAGTTGTCGTAAATCACTCCATCGCTCAATACCCACTGGCCTAGAATATACCGTTGATAGAAAACGCCCGTGTACATTCGCTCGTACCGGTCAATCGTCTCAGTTGAGAGAGAGGGATTGTCTTTCATAGTGAAGTGAATGTGAACGGCTTTATGCTCGTCTAGTTTGTCCAACCACTTCAGCTTGAACCAGTGGTAAGGACCGCTGGGATTGCAATTAAACCAAAACTTTGCGCCGTCCACACTGGCCCGGGCGGTCGCCTGGTTAACAAAACTCTCTGGCATCAATGCAACTTCATCAAAAAAGAAGCCTGCGACCGTGATCATTTGTTATCGCGCTGGCTTTTTATCCTACGCATCTTACACTTTCATGTAAGCTCAGCATACATTTTCGGCCATAAAAAAAGACCATATTGCTATGGCCAATGGTCGTCGGAGACTCTTGGGGGAGTTATATTCTTCTTGAAGGTTCATCCCCTATGCGTTACGGTGAGCCACCTATTTTAATAGGTGCTTTACCTCGGTATTAGCTTATCTTAGTTTTTTCGGATACAGAATTTCCTCAACCGTCTTACCCTTTCTTCGCCTATCTGCAAGCGTAGAATACGGTAAGCCAATTTTTCTTGCCCATTCTGGCATTGTCATGGTAATTCCGTCATGAGTTAAGACGATATTGTTGCGTTTATTATCGGCTTGCTGATACACATCTGCCCATCGACAATTTTTCGGTTCATAATTTCCATTAAAATCTATACGATCAATACTCTTGTCTTCAGAATATCCATGGCTGATTGACCAATCATAGAAATTGCGAAAATCATCTAACCACTCTGAACAAATACGAATTCCACGCCCACCGTATAAATCAAATTGCGGATAATTTTTATCATAACAACGCTCCCGCATTTTGTAATATATTTTGTAGATTCGCGTTTGTGATAAGCCATGAGAAGCTTTAGGGTTATGCTGCTCCATAAATGTCTTATTTACCTGAGTCCTATAACATCCACAGCTTACTACATGCCCAGGGTTGTTTAGAGCATCACGTCTCCTAACGACAACGCTTCCACACTCACATCTGCATTTCCAATAAATTCGATAAGTCTTTTTACCATTTGGACGAACATGAATTTCTCTATGATCAAATGCAATTACTGTAAGCAACCCAAATTTATGACCAACAATATCTTTCATGGAAAGCGCCGCCTTTCTACAATAATTATACTACGCAGAAGCCGGCAAACGTTATTTCCTATTCAATCTTAAAACTTAGCCTTCACCGATTTTCCCCAATGTTTACCCAATTATTACTAATTAGGGGAGCATCATTTTACCCTGTACTAGGTCTTGGCTTCCTTCGTCTTTGCCCCCGAAGAGGTAGAACAAATTAGTTGTACTGCCGTAGGTAATCTCCAACAGATTATCCGCTCGGCGGTCTTTAACTCGATAATGACGCCCCCTCAACATGCGAATTAGGGGGCGTATGACGTTTCGACGTAGCGACCCGATAGTTTTACCGGCAATACCGAACTGCTCACCACGGTAGTTTGTCATCCCCCACAGGACGTACGATAGCGACATGATTAAGGTCTTACCCGCACGAACAGAACCATCGCAAATAAGGGCTTCCTTATCTCGACGATTGAGCCACTCAGGATGCATTGATACTACTTTACTTGTATCCTTGGCCACCGAAAGTCGTGGGTCCATCCACCAATTCAACACTTCAAATTGCTTATCAGAGAATGGCGTAAATTCAAACTGCGCAGCGTTCATTAATCATCATCCCCTTTAAGTAAGTTGCTCTGCTTTGCCCGGGTGATAATGGCCTGCAGCAAGCTATCTTCATCAGAATCGGTAACCTTAGCTGCTGGCAATCGGTCAATCAACTCGCGCATGGCCTTCTGTTTATCATAGAGTTCTACTACTAGGCCATCTCGACCCTTGTGAATACTTTTGACCACGGACCAATCAATATCGTCAGATGGTTTGAGATAGATGTCGGTAACGTGGAATTTCACGGGATTGTCGCTGGTATCCAGGACGGTGCCCGTTTCTGGGTCAGTAGCAATCTCTTTTTGCACGTTGTACTTGATGATGTCACCCAGACTGGAAAATGCCTGTTTGGCGTACTCACGCAAAATATCTTCGGACGTCAGAAAAAGGTCGGCCTGTTGTTGTTCCTTCAGGTCGGCCAGTAACTTTTTGACGTTAGCGTTTGCCATCAACCGACTTCCGTTCGCATGAGCTGTCGCATAATCGGCATTATAGGCCTGTTGATAAGCCCAAGTTGCGTTGTACCGCTGCAAGTAGTAGGTACAGAAGAGTTTCTGTTTATCCGTTAGCCCACTCGCATTTATCTTGGCAACGGCTGCATCGGCGTTGCGTCGTGACGCATCACTTTTATGTTGCGTTGTTTCGTTTCACTTGGCGGGGCATCCCCCGACCGCTGCCACTTCTCACGATTCTTCCGCGAGCGCAGTGTTGTCGGCTTAACCCCATACTTATCGGCTAAATCTTTGGCCGTTGCAGTGGACGTTTCGTAGTCCTTTCTGATTTTCTCCCAATCGACGTCCATTACATATCACCACACCCCATCTAATCCATTAGCTTAGGCCTCGTGATTGTACGGAGCCTCAATATCAATTCCAGCCATCTGGCAGGCCATGTAAAATGCTTTATCGTCCGCAAAGCCGGCCTTTAATGCTTGATTGTAGGTATACCACGTAACCGTGGTTGCATTATTCACGGTTGCATCCATGGTCCCATCATCGATTTCACGTTTCAGGGTCTGAGCGCGAACCGCGTCCTGATTTGCGATTTCACTAATTTTATCGCCATATAATTTAACAAACTCATTTTTATTCATTTGTTTTACCCCTTAGGTGGTTTAATTCGCATTTTTCCAAGTTTCCGAAAAAATAAAAGAGCGATTTCTCGCTCTAATCAATGTCTAGCTTCTTTTGTAATTTTATAATAAACTGATGTCTATACTTATTAATTTCCTTTACAAAGTCTGGATTTCTTTCAGTGATACTCCGATGGCTCTTTAGAAATTCCGGAATTTCTACATCAACAATCTCAACGATTTTATTCAAGCATTGTCTTAACTCAACATCATTATCAATAGCTAAGATATCTAATGTACATCTTTCTTTTAATTCCACAATACGTTCAGATCTTTTTGGCACGTTATCTAACGCTTGACGTACCATTTCTTTATTACTAGGATTTAGCAGAAAAAATGTCGCATGAATTGTAGTCTCTAAATCTTGTGCCTGTATTTTGCACTCTTTAATAAATTGCGGAAAAACATCAAATAGATCATTTATTCTTTCCATTCTTATTTGTTTCGAGAACTCCCTTTTATCCTTGAGAAAATAATTAACTAGGTCAAGTCCCCATTTTAACGTAGCACCCACAACTACTCCGATAAAAGCAATCCATGCACCATTCATAAAACAGACCTCCTGTATGCTTGATTTACTATTAAGTATACAGAAGGTCATTCAATATGCCCACTTCCAAAAAAGGATTAATTAACGGAGTGCTCTGGATTTGAACCAGCGCCACGGGATTACCGTGTAACGGCTTAGCAAGCCGCTGCATTACCATTATGCTTGCCACTCCAAAACGGGCACTTTAGAAACAAATTTTAGAGGTGTTTTCACCTCCTCGTTTGGGGGATGTGCCCGTACAATCAAGTTTTCTGTGCTGAGTAGGAATTAAACCTACTTAATCGGTGTCAGCGGCAAACCCATCTGGTGCCTTGTCCTGTCCTTGGTTGTACATATTTATTCAGTCAGCACATATAACTGGCAGCGGGATTCGAACCCGCAAATCAGCTACCATAGCACCAGCTAGTTTCTCTATTTCTAACAATCCATATCAAGTTTTCTTGGTGGGTATCGACGGGGAGACCATCCCCCATCAACGTGTCTTGTTGGGCTCGAACCAACGACAACCGGCTTAACAGGCCGACGCTCTACCGACTGAGCTAAAGGCACACATTACGCCTCCTCTAAACTTAACTTGGAGGCACCTGGCACCATCTAATAACGGCTAGCACGCATCACGGTTGTACCACCGGCGGGATCATTACGTTTCCCACTATCCGGCCAGAGTTTTCATTGTTAGAGTTGGGTACTTAACTCTTCTAACAATCGGCGTGCAATGGATCTTACTGGGTTCGAACCAGTGACTCCCGGATTAAAAGTCCGGTGCTCTACCAACTGGGCTAAAGATCCAGAGAAGCATTCCGCATTGGTTTGCGTGGCTCGCTTAAATCCTAGAAATATTATGCTACAGACTCGCCAACGCCTACATATCAGGAGCTACCCGATATGCTGTTGACGTCTTACATGGTCCGGGCCGGTACGATGACCGCCAACTTTCAGGAATTGTAGGCATATTTGTATCCATATTTTGGATTTTCTGTATGCGTAGATTATCCCTACTCGTACCCATCTAAGTCCTTATACCCGGCGTTACCCGGTTCAACTACGAAACACTCTTAGTGGCATCCCCCGTTGGTTCTGATGGTCGCCAAACCACCATTATGCTGAGGACGATTATTACCGTTATGAGTGCGGACCCGACAGTGCATTTTTCTGCCGATTTGCTACCTTCAATGACACGCGCAGCCCTTTCTTTCAGACTAGCCGACCGAATCGGCATTTGTAATCCATCAGGTATCCTTGATGGACGGCATAGCGACTAACAGCCACCAGCGTGGGCGGGATTAACCATCCCTTATACACCAGCTTGAATGCTAGGCAGTTTCTGACTTACCCGGGTCAATGACGAGAGGTGGACTTGAACCACCAGCAAAGCCTGTCTTCGTCTCGTCGCCAACTAACAAAGGCGTGTTTTAATCCTTGGCACACTACTAATATAACCCCATTTTTCAGTTAAAAAGTTCGGTCAAAGTACGCTAAAAGTTCGTTTTTCAGTTCCATTCAAGAAACCCATCAAAGTTAAGATCAGGTGCGCTAATTCCCCGTTTGGCAAGTCGTCCTAGGAAAGCGTAGTAGAACTCCATCATGGCCGCCGTCTTCCGCTCGGAGTACCGGGTATGCTGATAATGAATGATTCGGCGAATCTTTGCCTCCCGTTCATCCATTACCAATGAGCGCCATACAATCGCGCAGCTAATACTGGTAATGTTATTGAGTGCCTCCATCGTGCAATCCACAATAACCTGCTGATCGGCTTGCTTGGATAGGTCACTATCAAAGTCCCCATTTACACCCGGGGCTTTCGGCATTCCATCATACTGTGGTGACCGTAGCGCCGATATTTTCTTACCGGACAGCAGCACTAGTCGCTGGAAGTCCTGACGGAAATACCGCTTAACGTCGTGCTTAATCTCTTTTGAACCCCTTGGTTTAGCCATCAATTCAGTTTGTACGCCCTCCACGTTGATCCAACTCCTTCACTGCCTGTGGTATAATTAGTTGCTGAATTAATTATGTCGTGAGGAAGCTGTCCATGCGTGGGCGGCTTTTTTCTTTAAGAAACGAACTTCTCAAAGTCGTCCAGTGATCCTCCGTCGAAGTCTAAGCGTCTGCCATCAGTTAAATAAACAACGATACCGCCTTCGGAACCCCTATCTTGAACAGAAGTAATACTATTCAGGGGGATTAACGCTTTATCTATACGAGCCCACTTAGGCTCATTTACTCGCCATTTGGCTACGTCCTTGTCAGCTCGTCGATAGTTTTTCTTAAACTCATCTTCATCAACCACGTACCGATCTCCATCACTATACGTAATAATCCAGTCGCCACTCTTTAGGCGAACTAATCCCATATGAGTATTGATGTAGTAATCCGGGTCTAAATCCTTTTTAGTGATGCCATACTTCTGGAAGGCTTTAGTGTCAGATACCCCACCAAACTGTTCCGCCTCAACTTTTATTCGTTTAACGTACTCCATTACTTTGGCCCTCCCCACTTTCCAGAAAACCAACTGCCGATTTTACTAGCAGCTCGCTTAAAAATACCTGGCTTATAAACTGACGCTTTCTCATGAGGGATTGCTTCCGGTGTTGGTGCAACCTGGGGATCCTCTATCGTTTTCTTTATCATTGATTCAAGGACTTCATCTTGCAATACCCGTAATCGCTCAATCTCTTTATACTGTTCGAGTGCGTACGCGGCCAATTCATGGTATTTACGACCCTCACTACTCATTTCCTGTTTTCTTAGCCGTTCTACGCGACGCCATCTGTTATTCATTTCACCCTCCAAATTCGCAATACGTGTGTCTATCATTTGAACATGCCCAATCATCTTATTAACCTGCATTATCATCAATGGCAATTGATCATCTAGAGTGAGTTGCAGACGGCCACGCTCATCTATACGCTCAAATAAGTCTTCAATTAGTTGAGAAATGTTTTCACGCTCAATTTTAAGGAGTTCGATTTCACTTCTATTTATCTTCGCGTTTGCCTTTCCACAAGTCCAAGTCGTAATCTGGCTCATCTCGCTTTCCCCACAAAGTATGTGAATACTCAGCAATTGCTTGGGCTAACTCTGCCGGTACAAAGTTAGCCCAAGAACCAGACGACCAAATTGTGTAGTGATCAGGATCATTGCGATCAATTAAAGCCTTTAAATCACTATCCTGATTAATAACCATGATTGCGTTAGGGGTAACTCTGGTTTTGAGCCCATTTTGCTCCGCAATCCGTGCTAATTCTTTATATTTCATGTCGCCCTCCTAATTTAATTTTCTCCCACACATTGGACAAAAGTTAATGTCTAACGTAGGCGTATCCAATGCATCAATGTAAATTTGTGCTGAATCAGGATCAATACTAACTTCGGGATATCCATACCCATCGTGTGGTAGTCTCTGCCCAACTTGAAGTTCATAATTCCACTCAGGTTCGTTCCCTTCGTCTATGTGACAATAAGGGCAATCCTTCTGGCCTTGGAATTTCTTTTTGTGAGCATCGATAGCTGCTTGGGGAGATAAATCTACCATTACCTTAGCAAACGAAGGGCCACCTACATCTACCACAGTTGCAAGCTGTCCATTAAACAGTACAAACTGTCCAATTTGAAGCTGATCTACTACTTCAGGATTATCACTGCTTCTAATCCCATCTAGGGTAACGATTCCATCCCAGTAATCATCATGCCTTGATGTTCCAGAGTTCTTCAAATTCAATTTAATCCCCCTATCTGAATTCGTCCAGCTTTTTATTCTCAAAGCCGCATCGCGTGCATCCGGGTCACTGTAATTAACAACGTCCTCAAGCGTGCCGTGTGCGAAGTTAGCCATAAAATAACTGTAGGACTTGTTGAATTGAATCATATCTTTCCCAAGGCTTCCGTTGCCTTCATACTTTTTTCCCACAGCAACTCTTTTCCGAATTTGCAACATTTGCCCCAGACATGCGCCTTCCCAGCCTTTAGGATTGAGAAGCGGTAAGTTATCACGACTGGTCATTAACCAAGTGCTGATTGGTAAATAGATGTCGGAACAATAAAGTGGGTCTCGATAGAGAAGTTCGATAACGTTTGGGTTAGCCTTAAACATCAGGTTAAGGAAATGAAATAGGTCCATCATTTTAAAATCGACATCCCCAGTTTCCTGGGTAGCCCGCCGTCGATTAAAAATCAGATCATCAAATCGTGGGAAGGTAATCACGTAATAATCTACATCGGAATCCTTTGTAGCTAGATTATTTAGGTGGCTTCCCGTTAAATAGACCGCGATAATTGTGTCGCTCGTTTTCCCCATGAGATACTCCCACGTCTTTATTGGCAAATAATTCATAATTCTTCCCTCCAAACACAAACAACCGAGTAATGATGGCAGCAGTCGCGGTTCACGATGATGCAACGTTCCTTGGCCTCACGCAACGTTTGATGCAACGTTGCACCAAACTGGCCTTTCGTCCACCCTGGCTGTGTTGCCGTGAATACCTCCTCATCCCCAATAGTGCCTCTCTCATAGTTACAGTCATCAACCACCGCGACGGCGTACCCAACTGGTGTCTTGATCATAAATGCACCTCCGCCGTTTTCTCAATGCTGATGCCGTGGTCCTGACCATGAGTGAAAATCAGCCGCTTTATCGTTAAATCTGAAATACGATAAGTCTTTTTGATTTCCTTCTTGGAGGAAAAGTTAATCGTGACCCCATCTAAAGTAACCGCATAGCGGGCCGTCTCAATTTTCTTAACCTTCGTATTTCCCAGAGTATTTTTCCAAATGATTGCTTCTTCGGCTAAATGCTCATCATCGGTCATCTTAAGCGGGTACGGCATCTCCCTAGCGTTCAGTGAGTCACGACGAAAGTGAGTTAGACGCCACTTGTTGCATTCTGCCATTGTTTTTCCGGAGTATACGATTTTCCCCGTCCGAGCATTGCTGACATAAATCATGGTTGACCTCCTAACGCTTCAATTTCTACACGCGGATGTTCCTTGTCAATGTAAAACTCATCAACAAACCCCGTAATGTGTTTCAAGTTGTCATTGTCCAAGAACCCACACTGTTGAAACCCGTCTAAGATGAATTTCTTAGCAAAAGCCACATTGTCTGGATCCTTACGCTTATCCTTCAAATACCACGTGAATTTAAGCCGACACGGCCAGTTAAAATGTATCCCAGCATTCATCCCCGCCCGTGTGTAAACGCTGCACAGCGTTGTGTATTTATGCTTTAATCCAGCCGCTGAATAACGGTTAGACCGTTCGCGATTAACATATTCATTTAAGCTCGGTAAAATTCCGTCAATTACTATCTTTTCGATACTAGGCACCCTTCTTCTCCACTAATTCACTCCTCCGTAGAATAAATATTCTCGCCACGTTCCTGACGCCAGTTACCAAGAGTAAGCATTTCTGCAATCTCTTCGGTTACCTTGATGCCCTTTAACTGGTTGTCCTTCATGAACGTGTAAATTCCGACTTGATGTTGTTCCTGGTGGTGATCTCTACAGAGGGCCATCACATAGTTTCCAATGTGGCTGATATGCTCACGGTTGCGACCAATCCCAACGGCATGAACGTGTGCAATATCCGCCGGCCGGCCACAAATCATGCAGCAGTGGTACTTCAAACAGTAGTAATCCCATCCGTATTGCTCGCGAATTGCGTCCACTGTATGACCCGCAAAAGGAACACCGTTAGAGAAGCAGAATTCCAGTAGAAATTCAATAAAGCGTGAGGCCATTTCAATTGAGCAGTCACTGAGCGAGAAGTCTTCGTAAAGCCCCTGCCGTAGTGCAAACATCCGTTTTAACTGTTTTTTCGTAATTTCTTCGATGTAGTTACCACACCATCTATCGATTTCGCCAATCATCGCGTAAATCTTTCGTCGCTGATCGACAGTGATATGACGGCCATCATCAAAATTAATCTCGGCCAATTGACCTAGGTTGGCTTCAATGAGCCGCCGAGTGGGCGGATCAACATCAGACAGGTCAATAATCAAATAGTGGTTTTTGAATAATTTGCGAATTTTGCCAAAAAGTTTCATTAGCCTAACACCACCACGACATCGGAATCCAGCTTGCTAAATTTTTCAGCAAAGTAAGCCTTAATATTTTGAATTGCTTCACTCCGCCAAGCCCCGGCATCAGCTTCGAAGAGCGCACCTTTCATCCCTTCATGCATCCGAAAAATGAATTGGCTTTGTGGCTGTTCTACTTCGGAGAAGGTCCTGTATGGAGCCAGCAGTACCGGATTAGGTACCTTAGCCGTCCCAACGCTAGCGGCCCCCGTTGCTACCGTCGCCGTTTGCGTTACACCGTCGTCGGATGCAGTATTCTCAGTTGACTCCTTGTAGGCGCTTAAAAAGCGCAACAAGGTTCCTTTATCATCGTATTCACGGCCTTCAGGTACCGGTAAACTAACAAATTTAGACTGTAATGCGATGTTAAGAGTTTCCCGGTCATACCAACGGTTGAATTCGAAATCATCGTAAATGGTTTCTGCCACCATGAACTGTGCGCGGCGGCCATACTTGTCTAATGCCGACTTAACGACAACACGCTGTGGTCCCTCGACTTGTACTAGTAGCTGCCCACGACTGGTCGCATCTTCCACTTGATTCACAAAATCCGCAACACTAGAAAGCGTGCTGACAAGAATGGTTCCGGGCATATCATCAGGAACGTATTCTTCAACATTAGGTCCCACCTTGAAGGTATGACCATCACCATCGGTCTTAATTGCCTTATCAGCGGCAGCGTTCGCCTGATCAGTTAAAAATTCAAATGCACTTTTTTCCATCATAATTAATTACTCTCCTTCTTTTGTGAATGCTGAAAATCAATGATAGTTGACGCCTTAGCAGGCTTATCCTTGCCCTCGGCCTCCACTTTGTCGATATCTGTCCCCTTGTCGTCCTTTAGTTTCCCGTCCTCAGGATCGATATAGGTCTGGCCTGGAGTACCGCTCTTTAACTCATTAGCCTCGATGCGGCCCGTTGAGTTTCGACCAACCAGAATAGTGGTCGTTGCAGAATCTTCAGGTACCAGCGTTGCTTTAACCTGAGCGTCCAATGTAACCGAATTACGAGTTTCCGTCGGCGTCATTGATAGCGTGATTGTGACCTTTCGCTTCTTTTTTGGTTCACAGTTCGGGTTCAAGATATTCTCAAGAACGTCATCCATGACGTTATCCAGCTTTTCTTGAATGGCACCATGAGCCATATCGGTCAGGTCGATGTTAACTAGCTTTTTCTTACTCATGAACAACATCCTTTCGTTTCATTGCCTCAAACTCAGCTTTTACGCGCTGCTTAAACTTCACGTTGCAATTGGGGCACGGATCGAATTCGACACCGAATGCCGAAACAACTCGGATAACTTGCGTACCATGACACAGTGGGCAACTTTTAGTTTTCAAAACTCAACACTCCTTTGATCAGGCGTTTTATCAGTAAACTTGATAATGTGGTCCTTAATCCCACGATACATTCGGGAGATAAGCTTGGGATTATAGATGGCCGTTAGCTCTTTACTATTTAGATTGGTCGTGATAATGGTTCGATTACGTTTATTCAAAACGCCGAACAGAACGTTTTGTGTGAACTCGCTTGCCTCACGACTGTCTCGTTTGAAGCTAGATTCTGAGCCCAAATCATCGATGACCAATAAATCAACGTTGCCTAGAAGCTCGACCATATTAGCCTCGGTGTACTTTGAATCGGGATAGTTAAAGCTATCTTTAACTAACCGCATCAATTCATTAACGCTGACGAACAGACATGACATTGGCCTTTCAGCATACTCGTTAACTGCTTTAAGCATAGCTAGGGCGAGATGCGACTTTCCTCGTCCTGGTAACCCAGTAAATAAGGTGTTGAACTGCGTGTCAGCCTTCAAGTATTGGCCAGCAATCGTCCGTGCCCGATTCTTATTGGTTTCGGCTTCCTGTGAGGTCGCTTCAAAGTTATCAAACGTGGCCGTTTTTAAATTAGGATCATCGAAGATAGAATCCCTAGACAAGACATCAGTTGTTTTACGCTTTTTCCAGTATGTCTCAGCGTCCATAACCGTTTTACGCTCGTGCGCCGCAATCTTTTCTTGCTGGCACTTCGGACAAAAAGCAGGCTTATCAGGTAGCTTGATCATAAAAACACCGTGTTTGGGGCATTTTTGATTTGTCTTCTGAACCTTATCCAGCAAGGAAAACTTCATTTTCCCGTCAGTAATCGATGCCATCGTAGGATTCTCCTCCCTGGCCCCCGTTTATCGGGACCTGATTTAAATAGCCCTCGAACTTACTGGCCCGAAATAACGTTGACGGCTGCAAGTAACGATTCATTTTAGGGTCGTTAAGCCATAGTGCGCATTGGTTATCGATGACTAGCCTCATGTCTTCAGCCGTAGCCCCCTCCTTGTGGCGGGCTATAATAGCTCGTTTATTAGTTGGGGTATGCCGAAAATGTTTGCCGGTCTTCAGATTCAAATAGTCAATTATGGATTCCCAGGGGAACTGTTCGGCTTCAGCCGGACTATGGTTCTTGTTAGTCTCTGTTGTAGTCTCTGGTAATCTATTGGTATTGGTCGACCCATTTTGGTCCATTCCATCGACCCATTCTGGGTTACTCGTCGACCCATTTTGGGTCGATGGTCGACCCATACCCAATTTGTCATAATTGATGCGGTACCACTTGGTTTTATCGAATCCCGCCTTGTTGTAATTCGCAGTAATTAGATAACCATCTTTTTCTAAACTTGTTACGGCCCGCTTTAACGTATTCAATCCCCAAAAAGGAAACTGTTTATTCCATTCTGGAAAACTGTTGTAAATCCATCTATAGCCGTCATGACAGTTATTAGACCGTTGTAACCAATAATGAAATTGTTGCAAGATGATGGCTTCGTTAAGCCCCACCTTGACGGCTAACGATGGGAGTACCTGCAGAGGTGGTTCGCTAATTAGTAGGTTGCCCATTTAAGTCACCTCCTAAAATGGCATTCCGTCATCTGGACCTGAGTTCTGATTTTGATAAGGCGTACCATAACCAGGGTTATTAGCAGGTGGTGTGTAGGATCCCTGATTCTGCCCACCATAGTTGTTCGAACTTCCTTGGTTATAGGACGATTGATTTGGTGCCCCACCCCCGTAGTAGTTGCCTTGGTTACCGCCCATACCTCGGTTATCCTGTTTGCTTTCTAGGAAACTGAAATTCTCAACAATAACCTCGGTGACGTAGACTCGCTGACCTTGTTGGTTTTCATAGTTCCGGGTTTGAATTCTTCCTTCAATACCTACTAGAGACCCTTTGTGCATGTACTGGGCAAAGGCCTCAGCAGACTTTCGCCAAATAACACACTGAATGAAGTCAGCCTCTCGTTCATTGTTTTGGCCCTTAAACCGTCGGTCGACAGCTAGTGTGAATGTTGCAACCGCCGTACCGCTTTGTGTGTACGTCAAATTGATGTCCTTAGTGACCCGCCCCGTTAGCGTTGCACGATTAATCATTGTGACACCCCACTTTGCGTTTGTTGCACTTGGCTATTTTGTTGACCCTGTGGTACATTGTTCTGAATTTCAAGATCATGAGTAGCCTTTTCAATCAACCACCGGGCTTGCCCATAACTCAGGCTCTGCACATTTTGCGCCTTTACTTTCCCCAGATATCCATTTTGAACTGGAACAATTGATGAACCGCTCGATTCGGCCATCGCTTTGAATAGGTTAACTAATTGGGCCATTTGACCGGTTTCAATTGGAATAAATTCTTGTTGACCTTGGCCACCGCCGCGTTGATTCTGTCCATTCTGCTGGGGGTATCCTTGCTGGTTATAACCTTGTTGGTACTGCTGTCCGTTATACCTTTGATTTTGTGCTTGTCGCGGGTCCCCCTGGCCGTTAGGGTAATACTGGTTACCATTGCTCTGTTGCTGTTGCATAGCACCATCAGCATCCTCATCCGGGACAATCCCGAAAATGGCGCAGAGCTGGTAGCGTTTGGCGTAGGTAATTGCTGACCCGCCCTCTTGAGCCGCTGACATTCTTTTGTTACGGTCAGAATTGATAAAGAATGGATCGTAGTTGATGAATTCCCCTGAGCTGTGAATCAGTAGTGTTCCACATCCCACTTGACCTGCAGGCCCTGACACTGGGTACTGAGTAACTGCAATTTCATTTTTCGAAGTCACAGGTAACAGCACCTTATTGATTGCGCCCAAGGTTGCGTACTTACTGTGAGTGATGGGATTAGTTCTATCCTTCGGAATGGCTGGCAACTCAGCTTGGACCTTAACGATGGCCGCACCAAGTTTGGCGATTGTTTCACTCTTTTCCATAACCAACACCCCCTCTGCGCTTGACCGTCCATTGAACCCAACGGCCATTTGCTGTAGAATTGAAATTGAAAATATGCGAGATTTGTAATCTCATGCTGAGGTCTAAGTTGCCGCTTAGATCTCTTTTTTTGTGCCAAAATTTCACGATGTTTCCTCCTAATCAAAGAAATTATTTCTGAACTCGGCCCAGGTCTTAAACCTGGATAGGTAATGACCGATATAAATCCCTAGCCCAATTGCGGCTCCGTACCGCAATACGAACCAGGTGACGTTGCCTAACCACAAAAGTGTTGCATTATCCATACTGATTCCTCCTAAGCTGCTGCTCCTCGCACAGGACTTGATTAACTACCGTTCTGCGGCAGCGTAGTAATCATCAACAGCTTTTTTTGAGATTCGTTCAATTCCGCCTTTAACCATGACTCGTAGGCCATCGGCGATGAACTTTTTTAACGTTTTGTCAGAGACATTCGCGTAGGTACAGGCCTGAGATTTATTCATCCAATAAGGAAGTTCCTCACGCTTGGCTACTTGGTCAAAGGCCTCCATAGCCGACCTAAACATCGTTATCTTAATTTGCTGGTCGACCTCTTCAGGTAGCTCGAAGTTAACTTGCAACTGCGATTCCTCCTTACCTGGTAGTAAAATAAAAACAAAGGTGGTGACAAATTATGAAGCTAAGCACTGATCAGATTAATAAATTAATTTCCGAAGCCGTTTCTGCTTCTGTTGATAAAATTGACACCAATTCAGAAATACAAACTGTCCAAGATTACTTTGATAGAACACGTGGTCTCCAACTTACTTGGGAAAAAGAGTACATGGATAAGACTCTCACCAAGATTCATCAGGATTCCGTAAATGCGTCCTTAACCGCCGTTATCTCATTGTTAAAAGAACTAGGATTAATTGAAATTGAAGATTAAATGTCCTACCATTTTTTCAAGTTTTCAATAATCTCTGAACTATTGAGGCTGATTTCTGCTTCAATAGTTTTTCTTTCGAATAAGACATCCACTAGTTGCTTTACCGTATTCCACTCGGACTTGTTCATTCCATCCAAACTAGCGGCAATTTTTTGCATTTTTTCTGAATCCACTTACCTTTCCCCCTCCTTTCCAGTAGTAAAATAAAAATAAAGGGTGGTGATAATTTGAATTTTGAATTCAGTAAAGAAGAAGCACTGTTTATCTACTTACACTTGAAGAAACGAGCTGATGAAGAGATTGCGCTAGGAACGGCAATGGGCGATAAGAAAAATGTCGCCTACGAAACAAAAATAAATCATCGTATTTTTGACGAAATATTAGCAAAATACCCAGAATTCAAATCTCTTTCAAACTAGCTTTAGAACTAGGCTTGCAATCCTACTTGCAAGTCTTCTTTACATATTCGGAAAACTGTTCCTGACTTCTTGTCATACTGCTGATCACCATGGAATAAACTCTTCCACGATACCGAATGGCACAAAACTGATCAGCCTTTTCTAATGAGTGTTGATGAAAAAGCACCCATATTTTTAAGATAACTTTCATTAACTCATCCCCTTATTTAATTTTTGGCAAAATGATCATTAACTTACTTTTGTTCCAGAAAGTGATTGAGATGAACGCTCTTCTAAAGAATCGAGAAAGTTCTGTGAGAACTCGTGTACACGGTATGACCGACGAGCAATTGCTTCACGAACTTGTTCACGCTCGGACGGGCGCATCTTCTGATACTTCTCAGAAGTAATATAATTAAGATCAATATGTTTTGGGGTGCTCTCATCACCTTGAAGTGCATTTTTCTTAGTCATTAAATCCCCCCCTAATCCCTTCAGCAGAATTTACTGCCACCTTTTATCCCTTTCAAATGAGACACGAGCTAAGAACCTATTCGATGAATTCGGATTCTAGCCAGAGCAACGTGCGACATATTCCTGGTAGTGGCGTTTGAATTCTTCCTCAGAAACGGGAGCACCTTTAAACGCCAGACCGGAAAAAATAGATTTACTTTTGTGACTCTGGGAATCCTTACTTCCTGGGATCACTTTTTTGTTATCTTTACCCAGATACAAATCACTCATTCAATCCCCTCCAATTCAAGTTGTTCGATCTTAGGCAATATGCCATGCCCTTTCAAGAAGTCGTACAGGAACTTTGCACCCTTTTGCGTCCACTTCATCGTGTTGGCAACCTGTCGCTTATCAACATGATTGATGAACTCGTACGGCTCAATCTGCGTGTAGCCTTCGCCCTGGTACTTGGCATATAGCATCCAAACGCCACCTTGACGATATTGGACGCCCAACGCGTACAACATGCGATTAAATTTGATTGTTGAGTAGCCATAGTTTTTGGCAATCATCGACGTGGTTTCAAGGCCGGGATTAGACAACATCCTGTCGGTGTATTCGGCTTTAGGCTGCAGCTTACGATTCTCATCGTGTAGCTGCTTAATCCTCGCCTGATCATCCTTGTACCGTTGAAGGACTTGGATCATCATATCCGGGTTGTTCAGCCACTCTTCGGCTGTCTTAGGAGTTACATACGCCCCATCTTTCCGAATAGCCGGGAGAACCTCGCTAGTGACCCAATGCTTGAACCGCTTGGCCGAGGGAAGCTTGCTGGTTAGGATCAGGGAATAAACTCCTGACTCAGTGATAGTAACTAATCTTTGGTTACCACCAGGGGTCTCCATTCTGACGACCCCTTTGTCCTCCTCATCAACGTGCTTTCTTACAGCATCCGCCGGTCGTGAATACCCTAGTACCGCTGCTACATCACGCCCTACAAAACACGGATTTTCTTCTCCAGAAATCGTTCGTACTTGATTGCCTTCGAAATCGAACGGGATAATCTTCTTCACTTGAGTCATCTCCTTAGTTCTCAATTCCCACATAAGCGAGAATCTTTTCTAAATATTTACGTCCGCTAGGCCCTAGTTTGCTTCCTCTTAAAATTTCTCCAACATAAGCTGGCGATTTATCAATGTAGGTTGCTAAATCTCGTTGCGTTCCGGGCTTAATACCAGCATGGCGATTTCTCGATAATTGAATCGTTACTCTTTCAATAATCGTTAACGTATCTGACATGTTATTCTCCCCTCCAAACATTCTGGCTAATCTCATTGACACATAATAGTTTTTAGACTATTATTATGGTGTAGTTTTATAAGCCTACAAATAAACCTTCATCAATGGGAAATCCCATTATTTCAAAGTCTGCTTGAACGACTTGTTGTATATGAATTAGCTTACAGGAACACTATAATAGTCAAAAGACTATTTGTCAATAGCTTTTAGACTATTTAATTTCCAGCAAGCAGAAAGAGGCTCCTCATGGACTTAGCTTCCCGTATAAAAGAACTTGCAGAACATAGAAAAATAACCATTGCAGAATTAGAACGTAATACAGGTATATCAAATGGTCAGATAAGAAAATGGGGGACCCGTTCTCCTAAAGTAGAAAACCTTCAAAAAGTGGCTGACTATTTTGGGGTTTCAACAGATTACCTTCTTGGTCGTACCCCAACTCCTACGTTCACTGCTAAAGATGAAATCGATGTTCAGAAGGCTGTAACTAATTTGATTCAAGGCCTATCAAATAAAGACTCTCTCGCCTTCTTAAAAAACAACGGAGAAGAATTAGACGAAGAAGACGCCGAATTATTAAGATCATCACTTGAAAATGTTGCGAGACAGTCGTTATTACTATCAAAAAAACGCGCTCAGGAAAACAACAAAAAGTGAAGTCGGTGATTGAATGCAACGAAAGACAATACGGAAAATAGCCACTAACCTGGTTAGAGAATTTCAAACTAACGATCCAATCGAATTGTGCGAATGCTTAGGCATCCCCGTTCACTACAATGACCTAGGAAAAAACGTCATGGGATATCGAACAAATTTATTTGGTGTATCCTCTATCGTCCTTAACTCACGGTTATCCTCTACAGAAGCAAAATATACCTGTGGGCATGAATTGGGTCACGACCGCTGCGGGCATGAAGACAACGCGGATTATCTTCGTAAGTCCTCACTCTACTCACGTATTCTTTACGGGACGGAGTATGAGGCCAATTGCTTCATGGTAGAACTTATGCTGGCAGAAAATAGCTTAGATGATTACGTTGATACTAAGGAAGGTGTCCTGCAATCCATATCAATTCCGATGTGGGCCGCCCCTTACGTCGATTGGACTTATGTAAAAAAAGAGCTGCTAACCAATCAAATGGCTGGCAGCAATATTTAGAACTCAAGAAGAACATACATTCGGTTGAAAGGTGGAATTTACTATGTATCCAGACTCATCACCAGACAGTGACTACATGACCTATTCAGAATACATGACGCGATTACGGCAAGACCTGGGGGATCCTGACTTCTCAATTCTTGACGGTTGTGCCCCACACAACGAAGACGAATATCAAACGATGCTTTCTATTTTTCAGCAAATTACCAAAAAGGAGAATAACTAATCATGCAAATGTACGAAGATAGTTCCTACATGACTGCTAAAGCATTTCTGGAACGACTTCATTCCGACCTGGGGCGAAGCGACTTCCATATCGGCTTTTCTCAAGCCCCAGACAATGAAGATGAATACCTCGAAATTCTAAACTACCTAAAACGGAAATTTAACGAAATGAAACTCGAACAAAAGATTGGGAATGACAATTAAGAGGGTCGTTGCGGCATCCCTCTTTTAGCCGTATTCTTATTATGTTAAAACAATTATTTAGGAGGTCACCACTGTGAAATTTCATAAATTATTATCTCTAATATTAGGTCTTGTAGTAGCTTGTATAGCTATATTTTCTTTAACTACAAGTGCTCAGGCCGCTTCGGATCACTGGAACAAGACTCACTGGGTAACATTAACCAAAGATGTCGACGTTGTAAAAATGAAGAATACAAATCCACTTGCAAAAAGTTATCCTGTTGCCTACTATACGGCAAAACGTGGTAGTCACTATAAGTTAGACCACTGGGGAACAAATTATAGTTGGGTATTTCAATCCGGTAAATTCAATACCGGCAGCAAATATACATATGTAATCGACAAATCATGGAATAACGAAAATTGGTTTAAGATGGGAGTTCACTATATTTCCGACTATAAATCCTTCCATGGTTATCGTATCGAGGGCCGAAAGAGTCTGTATAATTTCAACACATTCTATGACAAACCAGACCATGCAACCATATCTGATTACCGTCCAACGCAAAAGTCAAAAGTCATTTTTGAATATGGTAGTCACGTCTACCCTACCAAGCACGAGTGGGACTGGATGCACGGTAAGTGGATGACTGGTTACAAGTATAAGAATGGGGCCTGGAAACAGATCAGTAACGATAAAATTCCAGACTAAAAATCCCAAATAAAAAAGAGCGCATCCCCCCTACCGACCAAAGTAAATGGGATACGCTCAAGCGAATTCATACAAGGGATATCTCTACCCCTTTGTGGTATTAATTATAGCTGAAAGGTGGTGATGCTACAAATTTTCTTCCGAAATGCTCCTCGCACAGGCAAATCTGGAGGAATAAAAAATGAAAATAACAGAAAAACGTGTCAAAGGAAAACGAGTCTATGAGGTCAAGGGTTACCTTGGCGATTACACGGACGAATTCGGTAAAAAGCATAAAAAGATGTTTCATCGTAACTATGCCAGCAGTAAGGAAGCTAAGTTAGAGTTTGAGCGGGCCAAGAATGAATTTAAAAAGTTCAAAGTTTCTGGTCAGCGGGTTCAGAAGCAGCCCAAGTTCAGAGACGTCTATCTAGTCTGGTTAAAGACGTATCGCCTGGGGGTCAAGGAAAGTACCCTTAATCGGGTTGAAACTCTCTTTAGGCTCCACATTACGCCCTACCTGGGTGAGATGCACATGAACGAGATTACCTGGCAGATTTGCGAGCGAGCTGTCTTAAGATGGCGTAAGGATCTCGTGGAGTTTAACAAAGCCAAGCAGTATGCTGGTTTGGTATTTCGGACGGCCCAGAAAATGGGGGCCATCATTTCCAACCCAATGGAGCTGGTTGACGTTCCCGAGCAAACTAAAGACTTTAGTACTGCCGATGATGATCGTAACTTTTGGACCGGGGATGAGTTGGCAATCTTCTTGGATGCCGTCGACCGACTAAGCCTGCACGACAAACGGCATCGGTATGATCGCCCTGCCCTCTTCTATCTACTAGCCACCACGGGGATGCGTAAGGGCGAACTGATTGCGTTGACCTGGGGAGATATTAACTTCTCTCGGTCTACGGTTACCATCACCAAGACCATGACCCGTAAAAAGGACAATAGCCAGACTGTGGGTACCCCTAAGACGCGTAACGCATACCGCACCTTAAAAATCGAGCCGGATACGCTAGAACGACTTAAGACGTACCGACGCAACTTAAAGGTCATCCCTAAGGCCAATGAAACCATCTTCAAAAACACCAAGGGGAAGTATCTGTCTTTGATGACGCCTAACCACTGGTTGGATAGTCTCACCAAAAAACTCGACATCCCCCGAATTACGGTTCACGGGTTGCGACACACCTTCGCGTCCGTTCAGATTGCTCAGGGCATCGAGCCCAAGGCCCTACAACTCCAAATGGGTCACAGTGACATTAAGATTACTCTGAATATCTACGCCCACCTTACGCAAGACCAGGTGGCCGCATCCGTCTTCAACGTCTCCGATACCGTTCGGCCAAGGAAGAATGCACGTGTAAACTAGTTTACCTCAAAGTTTACCTTTTGTTCCGATTCTATCCGGTTCAGTCCGGGTGTTTATACAAAGAAAGGCCGGTATAACAGTGTTTTACCATTGCATACCGACCTATTCTATACACTTATGCGGCCAAGAAGATTCGAACTTCCACCGGGTTTACCCCGACAAGATCCTTAATCTTGCGCGTCTGCCAATTCCGCCATGGCCGCATTAACTCACAAGAAATAGTATACCAAACCACAATGGTCGCCGCAATATCTTTTGTGAGTTATTTTCAGGTTTTTCAAAATTAAGCGTCAGTCAAGACCGTTGCTCCGTCATGATCCAACGGAATGATCCGCAAACTGCCAGGTAAATCCTGAGCCGTCAACTTATTACGCAACAACGTTAACTTAGCCGAAGATCCCATGGTGACTACGGTCGGCCCGGAACCACTCAGGTAGGTTCCGGTAATCCCCAGGTCGTGAGCCGTCTCCCGAATTAAATTTAATTCTGGGACCAGTTGTGAGCGGGCTTGTTCGTGGAACTCGTCGCGTTCGATCATCCGGGCAGCGAGGTCCCAGTTCTTTTCTAACAACGCGGCCACCAACACGTTGGCCACACTGCTGGCGTGAACCGCCGTGTGAAAGTCGACCTGTTTCGGCAACGCCGCGCGACTCTTATCGGCTAACAGCCGTTGGGCGGGAATGAAGACTAACGCCGAGAAATCGGGTAACGGTAACTTCAAGGCGTCGGCTTGGCCGGTTTCATCCACCGTTACCACGGCAGCTTGCCCCAGTAAAGCCGGGGCCACGTTATCCAACGCCCCGCCTAACTTGACCGCCCAATTCAATTGATCGGCAATGCTTAAATCCATTTCACCTAATTCGTTAGCGATCTTGATTCCCGCAATAATGGCACTGGTCGAGCTCCCCAGTCCCCGGGAAACCGGAATATCCGACATCACCGTTAGCTGGTGGGGCTTGATCTGGTCATTGACCTTCAGGGCCGTTTGGACCATCAGGTTGTGCTCGTCGCGAGGAATCTCCGTACCCAGTGCGTGGTTGACCCGCCACTTCTCGGTCTTTTCTTCGATAATGACGGTGAGATACAGGTGCAATGCAGCGCCAATTGAATCAATCCCGGGGCCCAGGTTAGCGGCCGTTGCGGGAACGCGAATAATTGTCTTCCCCATAAAATCATACCCTCCTTAAGTCTCTTGTGGTCGGTTCACGGCCCAAACGGTCCCTTGCCGGCGTAACCGGCCGTGACAGCGACCACAGACCAACTTGGTCACGTCGATACGGCGTAACCGGTAGTACCGTTGTTGACAGTGACTGCACACGTACACTTGCCACTGCCGCGGCTTGCTGACCCGGTGTTGGGGCGCCGGCGCATAGCGTAAACCGCCCACCTGCGCCAGCAACGTTTGAAACGCCTTGGTCCGGTGCTGACCGGATTGTCCCGCTAGGTGGAGATGGTAGTGGCACAACTCATGCTTGATCACGCCCACTAGGGTGGCCCGATCGTGCTCGGTCAGCATCTTGGGATTGATTTCCAGATTATGATCCCCTAACCGATAACGCCCCCCCGTCGTCCGCAGTCGCGCGTTAAACGTCGCCTGATGCCGGAACGGCCGGCCAAAGTCGGTCTGTGAAATCTGTTCTACCAACCGTTGTAATTCGGCAGTCGTCATCCGACCTACTCCCTTCATCATACCACCGTTAAGCCCAGAAAAGGTCGAGACCTGCGTCCCAACCTTCCAGTTTGTTTCCTATTGCACACTCATCATAATGCGCTGCGTGGCCGCGGTCACCTTACCCATGGCATTTTCCTGGGTCTTTTCGGCCGCATCGAAGGCCGCTTGATCCACCGTTTGTTGCGCCGCATCGATACTATCGGTCATCGCTTGGCACCCTTCCGTGTAGGTCCGGTAAGCGGCCACTAAGGCCTTATGCTTCCCTAAGATTCGAACGGGCGCCGTCGCCTTTTGGAGCTGATTTAACTTATCAACGTAACTCGTCGTCCCGGTCTGAAAGTGCGCTTTAATCTGCGTCAGCTCGTCCGTCGATAAGTCACCGACAGTGCCGGCGTCTAACGCCTTGCGTAACGTTTCAAAATCGGTATTCATCTCACCGGCTTCGTCTTCCGTGCCCTGTAAGACCCGGGATAAAGCCCCAATATACGCGTTCATGTTGTTTTTTCGCATTGAATAACCTCCGTTAATTGGCTTGCCAGAACGTATCGTACACGTTGACTGGTAAGTGTCGTTTGTGCGCCGTCTTGCGGTACCAGGACTCGATTTTCTCAGCTGCGGCTACCGCAATTGTTTTACCTTCTAGGTAATCGTCAATATCCGTGTACCGCACGCCCAGCGCCGCTTCGTCGGGTAACGCTGGCCGGTCGTCTTCCAGGTCGGCCGTGGGCACCTTTTGGTACAGGTGTTTAGGCGCGTTCAAGAAGGTCAGCATCGCCGCACCTTGCCGTTTATCCAACCGCCATAACGGGCAGATATCGGCCCCGCCATCCCCGTATTTGGTGTAAAAACCGGTGACGGCTTCGGCCGCGTGATCGGTGCCGACCACGGCTCCGGCCCGGGCTCCGGCAATCGCGTACTGGGCGATCATCCGTTGCCGCGCCTTGATGTTGCCCTTGTTAAAGTCGCTGATTGTGTCGGCATTAGCGACCACTGCGGTTTCCATGGCGTCGGTCGCGGGCTGAATATTGACCCGTTGAACCTCGTCGGCCTGCATGAACGCAATGGCGGCCATCGCATCGGCCTCGTCAGCCTGCTCACCGTACGGTAACCGCACCGCGATGAACTTATAGGCATCATCACCGGTCTCTCGGCGTAATTCGGTCACGGCCTGTTCACAGAGCACACCGGCGAGCGTTGAATCCTGGCCCCCAGAAATGCCGAGCACCAAGGTCTTCATGAACGAATAGTGCCGTAAGTAGTCTTTTAAGAAATCCACGCTCCGGCGAATCTCGGTTGCCGGGTCAATCGTGGGTTGAACCTTCAACGCTTCAATAATCTCTTTTTGCATCTCACGCATGGTGAATTGCCCCCTCATCTACTAGTTCGTGCCTATTCGGGCATTTTTTGCACGTAACTGTGAATTTGTTTGATAATGGCCATCTTCTGGTCCCAACATTTCTGGGAAAGGTCGACCGGGTACTTCTGCGGATTCAGGTCCCGTTTATATTCGGGCCACAGGTTGGCTAATGCTCCCCGGCAACGGTCCCGGACCGCCGAAAGCGTCGGTAACTTGTAAACCAACTGGCCGTCTTCAAAGATGGGTTGCAGAATTGGGCGGGCAATAAAGTCAGAAACCGTCTTGCTAATGTAGGTGAAGCTAGGATGGAACATGTACAGGGCGTCTTCGTTCCGCGGGTCTTCACTGACCAGCGCCACGTAATCGCCTTCCGTCTTGCCGTCCGTCTTCTTGGTAATCCGCCAAACTTGTTTCTTGCCCGGCGTGGTGACCTTTTCGGCGTTGTTCGACAGCTTGATGGTCGGTTGCATCTGGCCCTGATCGTCCTCGATGGCGACCATCTTGTAGACCGCTCCTAAAGCGGGTTGGTCGAAGGCCGTGATCAGCTTAGTCCCAATGCCCCAGACGTCGATCTTGGCATCCTGCATCTTCAAGCTTTGAATGGTCTTTTCGTCCAAGTCGTTGGACGCAAAGATCTTGGCGTTCGGGAACCCCGCTTCGTCAAGCTTTTGCCGAACCCGCTTAGACAGATAGGCCATGTCCCCGGAATCGATCCGAACCCCTTGGAAGTTGATCTGATCGCCCATCTCTTGGGCCACTTTAATCGCGTTCGGCACCCCACTACGCAGGGTATCGTAAGTGTCTACTAAAAAAACACAGTCGTGATGCGTCTGGGCGTAAGCCTTGAAGGCGTCGTAATCGTTCCCGTAAGTTTGGACCAACGCATGGGCGTGGGTGCCGCTAATGGGAATGCCAAAGAGTTTGCCGGCCCGGACGTTCGACGTGGCGTCAAAGCCCCCGATGTAAGCGGCCCGGGTGCCCCAAATCGCGGCGTCGAATTCCTGCGCCCGGCGCGTCCCAAATTCCATAAGCGCGTCGTCGCCGGCCACGGAGCGAATCCGGGCGGCCTTAGTGGCAATCAACGTTTGGTAGTTCAGAATGTTTAAGATGGCGGTTTCGACCAACTGGCAGTCGGCTAACGGCCCTTCGACCTGTAAAATGGGTTCGTGAGCGTAAACCAACTCCCCTTCAACGGCCGAACGGATCGAGCCGGTAAATTTAAAGTTGGCTAAGTACGTCAAAAATTCTTCGGAATAGTCTTCAGCTTCTCGTAAGTAGTCAATATCGGTTTGGGAAAAACGTAAATTTTGGATATAATGGACAACGTGTTCCAGTCCCGCGTAAACGGCATACCCGTTATGGAAGGGCATGTCGCGGAAGAACACTTCGAAAACGGCGTGTTTTTGCGCGATGCCCTCTTCAAAGTAAGTCTGGATCATGTTGATTTGGTAGGCATCCGTATGGAGCGTATAGCTGTCGTCAGGATACAAGTTCGTCATAATGGATTTTACTCTCCTTAGCTCGATTTCAGCGCTGTAAGTTCCTTTAAAAGTGAGTCAACTGTTTCATTTTAGCATGAAACCGGTTCATTATACTTATTTTCCATAGTAACAGAAACAAAAATCTCAGCCCACTAACCCGGCTTATAAATTAAATGATAGCAAAGTCTGGCGTTCACCGCCAAAAATCGCCAATTTTTAGCATAGATTTTAAGGTCACCCGACCTTCACTTGGAAAGGAAGTTCCGCTATGTCCTCAACGTTTCCGACCGTTACGGTCCTCGACATCCCCTTTATCAACACCACCGCCGCACAATTCACGGCGGCTGTGCAACGCCGCATCGTGCAGCAACAAAGCACCTTCGTGGTGACCGCCAATCCCGAAATCGTGATGTACGCCCACGATCATCCGGATTACCGCAAACTTTTGCAAACTGCGGACTACGTCACGCCCGACGGCATCGGCATCTTAAACGGGGCCCAAATTTTAGGCGACCCGCTACCCGAACGAATTACCGGTTTCGATACCCTGCAGGCCTTGCTGCAGTGGGGGAGCGACCAGCACCGTTCGGCCTATTTCGTCGGCGCCAAGCCCGCCGTAATTGCCCGGCTAAAAACCATTCTCCCGCAACGCTACCCCGGTCTCAACATTGTGGGTCTGCGCGATGGGTACTTTGCGGACGCTCAAACCGTGGCTAACGACATCGCCACCCAAGCGCCCGATATGGTCTTTGCCGCCCTAGGCTTTCCCAAACAAGAACGCTTCATCGCCACTTATCGCCACACCACCCACGGCTTATGGATGGGCGTGGGGGGCAGCTTCGACGTGCTAGCGGGAACGGTGGCTCGGGCACCGGAATTCTGGCAAAAACACCACCTAGAGTGGTTCTACCGCACGGTCAAGGAACCCAAGCGGCTCAAACGTATCGCAGTCATTCCCCACTATCTCCGCTTAGTCAAGCAACAGGCTAAACGGCAAAAATCCTAAATCAAAGGCCTCACAGCCCCTTAGAGTCTCTAACGGTTGTGAGGCCTTTTTAATTTGGTTTAATGTCTATTTTTCCAAGTAAAATTCGAAACGTTCGCCCACGTACTGGGTCCGTACATATTCAAACGGTGTCCCGTCCTGCAGGTACGTCACCTGACGTAACCGCAAAATCGCATCCCCGCGTTTGATATTCAAGTATTCGGCAATGCGTTCGGACGCCGACATAGCCGACACCGTTTGCTGAGCCTTACCCGGACTCAACTGCTTCTTGTCTTCTAAGGCGCGGTAAAGGGAGCTAGTAACTTCCTTTTTATTCAACCCCTTGACTAAGCGGTCCGGTACCGTTGCGACCTCAAAACAAATCGGCACGTCATCGCCGTAACGAATCCGTTCCATTCGCAAAACCAGGTCGTCTTCGTGTAGTTTCAATTTCTCGGCTTCACTGAGCGACGGACTCATCACGTGGTAGGAGATCGTCTTACTGGACGGTTGCTTGCCCTGGGCCAACATTAAATCGGTAAAGCTGGTCACTCCGGACATCTTTTCTTGCACCTTTTGGTTGGCCACGTAGGTCCCCGAACCCACTTGGCGTTCGAGAATTCCTTCGTCGACCAGGGTCTGAATGGCCTGCCGTAGCGTCATCCGACTCACATCAAAATCGCGTGAGAGCTCCCGTTCTGATGGGATTCGGTCCCCCACGGCCCACTTACCGGCTTCGATGGCCCGTTTAATGTCGTTATGAATTTGAATATAAATCGGTGAACTCACAGCACCCAACATCCCTTCTAAATCTACTTACTCCGCGGTGTGTGCAAACCGACGTCCCAGACTGTAGGTGGCTTGCAGGTGCAAGTCGCGCGTCATCAGGTTCAAGTCGGCATCGCGACCCACGGTTAATTTACCTTTTTGTGTCAAACCGAACTCTTCGGCCTGGTTGACCGCACTCATTTGCACGGCGTCGTTGACGTCACAGCCCGTGAAATCAATCACGTTCCGGAAAGCTTCGTCGTAGCGTAAGACGGAGCCGGCCAAGTTGCCACTTTCGAGACGGGCTTGCCGGTCCTTGACGATGACATTTTGGCCACCCAACTCACTCACGCCTTCGGGCATTCCCTTGGCCCGCATGGAGTCCGTCACCAGTTCCAAACGGTGCGGCCCCTTTTGTTCGTAGGCCAGCTTGATCATGTCTGGGACGATGTGGAACCCATCACAGATGATCTCACAGTACAGGTTGTCCTCGAGCATCGCGTGGCCGGTCACCCCGGGTTCGCGGTGACGTAACCCTCGTTGCGCGTTGTACAAATGCGTCACGTGGGTCGCCCGGCTGTTGAGTAACTGTTCGCGCGTTGCGTTGGAGTGACCCACGGACGGCACGATGCCATTGGCTAAGCAATAACTCTCGAATTTGGCCGCACCCGCGTCTTCGGGAGCGTAGGTGATCAACTTCACCCGGTGCCCAGACAACTGGTTCCAGCGTTCGAGCAACGCCACGTCGGGGTCCTTAATGTATTTCTCGGGTTGTGCGCCCTTGAAGATTGCCGCAATAAACGGCCCTTCCAAGTGCACCCCTTGAATCACGGGATTTTCTTCGGCCGCCACCGCGATCCCCCGCATGGCGTGATCGATGGCGTCGTTAGACTGCGTCATAGTCGTCGGGAAAAGTGACGTAATCCCCTCGTTCACCATGTCGGTGACCATCTCGTTGATCTGATCGGGGTCCCCATCCATACTATCATAGCTGTACCCCCCATGACTATGGACATCGATAAATCCCGGAACGATCGTTTGACCCGTCACCACGTGAATCTCATCGGCGGGACGGGGCCGAAAATCGGCGACCGGTCCCACGGCTTCAATCTGGCGGTCAAACCGAACGTACCCGTCGTCGATGACCTCATCACCGGTGTAAATCTTGGCGTGTTTTAAGACAATGCTCATGTTTCTCCTCCTCAATTAAGGCTCAAGCTATCAACATTGTCATTATAATCGGTATAGACCAGCGTTGCAACCCACAAGTTAGTGACTATTGGCATTATCCTTAGCCACCGTGGCGTCGATGCCTTTGACCACCGCCGTCATCAGCCCCGCCTCTTCCATCGCGAGTAACCCGGCAACGGTGCTGCCCCCCGGTGAGGCCACTTGATCGATCAAGGCAAACGGAATCTTATCACTCTTTAAAATCATCTTAGCGGACCCCAGGGTGGCTTGGGCCGCGATTTGGGTCGCCTGTTGCTTGGTCAGACCGTACTTGACGCCGGCCCGGCTTAAACTATCGATAAACAGGTCAATGTACGCCGGTGAACTCCCGGCCAAGGCACTGAAGACCCCAAATTGATCTTCGGCTAACTCGGTGGTGGTCCCAATGGCGCCAAAAACGCCCAAAGCGCTGGTCAGCTTACCCCCGGTCAACTGATCGTTAGCCGCGACGGCCGTCATCCCCGCACCAATCTCAACGTTGACGTTGGGTAACGTCCGTAAAATTGGAACGCTGGGCCCGACTAGCTGGGCCATAGCGTCGAGCGACAACCCCGCCACGATTGAAATTAACGTGGTCTGACCATCTGCGAGTGCGTCCTTGATTTCGGTTAACACGGCCGGTGCAACGTTCGGCGTCACCGCCAAGACCACCAGATCACTTTCGGTGGCCACCGCCGCATTGGTCGGCGCCGTCATCAAGTTATGCTGCGTCGCGTAAGGGCCGTAGCTCTCCTGACGATGACTGTGAACAATAATATCGTCCGGTAAAAAGGCCTTCGCCCGTAAAAGACCGCTAATAATGGCTTGGGCCATACCGCCAACCCCGATAAAACCAATATTCATCCTGATTTCCTCCTTGGTGACTGGCAAAGTGTGTCGGCCCCGATAATCCCGCCAACCGTGACAGCGAATACATTTAACGGCAAACCGGGGTACCTCCCAATGGTCTAGGAGCGGCGTACCCGTTAACGATAATCTTTGGCTTTCCGTTTAAGCTGACTGGTCTGGTTTCGTAATTAAGTCGACTTTAGCGAAAAAAACGTGACTTGTCAATTTTTTTCAATAAAAAAAGGAACTCAGTCCGATGACTGAATTCCGTCCGAGGTGGTTCTCCTGATTGGGCTAGCTGGGTTCGAACCAGCGCATCACGGGATCAAAACCCGTTGCCTTACCACTTGGCTATAGCCCAATAAAAATGGAGGGGAGTGGATTCGAACCACCGAACCCGAAGGAGCGGATTTACAGTCCGCCGCGTTTAGCCAGACTTCGCTACCCCTCCAAAAACTTGAAACGTCGTAACGAATCAACTTCACTATCATACAAAAATCTGCATAAACCGTCAAGTCTTTTTCTAACTTTTTTTAATTTAGGTCCAAAATTCTTAAGCGCCGCTGCCATTCCGTGAAGTAATCCAGCGTTTCCCACTCGTTAATTCGTCGGTTATGGTAGCCTAAGGCCTGATTGTAGTACCAGGTATCTCCGAGGTGTTGGGGCCAATAGTGCCGGTGTAAGTGCCCGAATTGAACGGCCGCTACCCGGTATTGGGCAAACAGCTCCCCCAGTCGCGGGCTCCCCATCAGCGCGTTGGCCATGTTCCAAAACCGATTATCCTGGGTGTATAAAATAAACTCGCGTCGCGGGACAAAGTGGGTCATCACCAGCACCCGTTTGTCTTGTTGCTGGGCTTGCGCTAATTGGGCCGTTAATTGCGCGTAGACCCGCTTGAAGCGTTGCGCGTCACTGAGGGTTTGGGGAATGCTGCCATCGACCCAAAACGCGTTTTTCCAGGCCAGAAAGTTCCGTCCGGTCAGGTTATCGGCAAAGCCGTAATCGTACCACCCGTTGTTCCCCAAAACGCGCCAATTGGTCCCGGGGAGGTCCAACCATTGATGATGCAGATAGGTGGGCGTCAGCGCCGTTTCTAGGGCCGCCTCGGTAACGTCGTGGAGCATGTCGTGGTTCCCGGCAATGAACCGTACCTGTGCGGGGGCAAACTGCCGCTGTAAACTTTCGGCAATCTGAACGGACTGCTCGAAATGATTGGTCAGGTCCCCGGCAATCAGGTACACGCCTACCCGCTGTTGCTTTAAGTAGGCCACTTGACGGGGGACCATGGCGACCGGATCGGTCTGGTTGACGTCGAAGTGCAAATCACTAATTAGGGCTACCCGAACCATCAGTACCCCCTCCTTTCCAGCAAAAAAGTGCCACGCTAGTTTGGTCTAGCGTAGCACTTTTTCTTCATTTATGGGGTTATTTAATCCCCGCCATTAAACTCTTGATTGGTTTAACTAAAGCAAACAGAATGACCCCCGCAACTAAGGCCACGATGGCGACCCCCATGAAGTAGGCCCCTTCGTTTCCTGGCGTGTAGAGCTTAACGATTTGCGCGTTGACCGCTTGGCCGGCGGAATCCGCTAAGAACCACATACTCATCATTTGTGACTGGAAGGCCCGTGGTGCCAGTTTCGTCGTCACGGACAAGCCAATTGGTGAAATCAATAATTCGGCGATTTCAACTACGGCCCAGCTTCCGACTAACCATAACGGGCTAACCTTAGTCCCCGTCCCAAACATCGTGACCGGAATCACCATGATCAGGTAAGAAATCCCGGCAAAAATCATCCCGGTCGCGAACTTAGCGGGCGAACTTGGTTGGTTCTTCCCCCAACGATCCCACAGCATCGCGAAAATTGGCGTGTAGATCAGGATGAATAACGGGTTCAAGGATTGATACCAAGCCGGTAAGATGTGTAACCCTAAGAAGTTATTATTCGTCTGGTTAGCGGCGAATAAGGCTAAGACGGATGAGCCTTGTTCTTCAATGGCCCAGAAAATAGCGGCCGCGATGAACAGACCTAAGTACGCCCAAACGTGCTTCCGTTCAGTCGCCGTAACCTTCTTACTGGTCAAGAAGACCGTGAAGTAAACGACTGGCGTAGCAATGGCAATGATCGACAGTAACAGCACGAAGTTATTAATGTTTAAAGCACCTAAGATGCTCATCAATAACAGAACTAACCCGAAGGCCACTAAACCAACGATCACCCGGACCGTCAGCTTCTTCATGTCGCCGGGTTCCAGCGGATCGGTTGGGTACAAGCTGTCCTTACTCAGGTACTTGCGACCGCCAATCCAGTATTGAACGAGCCCTAAGAACATCCCGATAGCCGCTAAGGAGAACCCTAAGTGGAAGTTGTAGCTCAGTCCGAGCCACCCAACCAGGTATGGCGCCACCAAGGACCCTAAGTTGATCCCGAAGACGAAAATCGTAAACCCAGAATCTCGTCGTGGATCCCCTGCATCATACAGGCTCCCAACCATTTCAGAAACGTTAGGCTTTAATAACCCGGTCCCTAAGACAATTAATAAGATGGAAACGAATAAGGCCATTTTACCGGCAGGAACCGATAACGCAATGTGCCCGAACATGATGAGGACCCCACCGATAAAGACGGTCCGGCGACTCCCCCAAACCCGGTCACTTAAGTACCCTCCCAAAACAGAGGACAAATAAACCATGGATCCGTAGATGGACATCACTGAGGCGGCGGTTCCTTGATCGAACCCTAACCCACCCTTAGTGACGGAATAGTACATGTAGTAGATCAGGATGGCGCGCATCCCGTAGTAACTGAACCGTTCCCACATTTCGGTGAAGAACAGCGTGGATAACCCACGTGGTTGGCCAAAGAATGATTTATCTTGGCTGACTTCCGATTTGTTATTCAAGTTGATAATACCTCCATTGCATTCGTCAAAAACTATATTTATGCTCCGTAAGGAATAACGGTCGGCCTTAAAGTGTATGAATATCTCATAGGCCTCTCATAAAACATAGTGATAATTATAATCCATGAAGGGTTATTAAGCAACGTTTTTTGGAATGTAAACGCCTTCATAACCGGTAAAACTTGATTTGAATAATGAATAAAAAATTAGCCGTCTCATGCAATCTTCTTATTTTTTATTCATTTCCATCTTAAAAACGCTTCCGTCTAAATGAGAGGGTCACCTCCTGATTTAACGTAAAAAAATTCAGCCCCGAGAGGCTGAATTTTTTAAACTTCACTCGATTCTGATAATAATGCTTGAACTAATTCATAATTGCTCTCAACGGCCATGAGCGTGTCCATGGCGTGGCACGTCAAAATATCTGGTGACGTCTGCTGATCCGCTAAACGAGCCGTCAATTGATTTTGGGCCTGATGCGCGGTCACCAAGTGGCTTCGTCCGGACTGTAAGGTCAACGCCTGTCCTTGACGGTGAACGGTAATGGCGTGAAATAATTCCTGTTTGGCCTGCCCGGCAGCCAGTAAGATCTGCATGGCCAGTTGGTCATTACTGGGCGTCATCTTAGAGACTAGCGACGGCCGGCGTGTTCGCCAAGTCCAGTGTTTGACTGGCAAACTTAACCAACGCTTCACTGTTCAACCAACCGTAAATGTCGTTAGGGATCACGGCTACGTGCAGATCAGTCGTATAGGCCTCAATCTGTGCCCGGTAGGCCGCTTGAGGGGCCATTAACACTAGATCCTGTTGGGCTAACAATTCTGGCGTCAATTCAGCAAAACTCGTGGCACTAAAGTGTAGCGGTGCCTGTCGTGTTTCGGCAACTCGCTTGGCTTCCCCTAAAAACAAGTGACTAGAAATTCCTTGACCGCAAACTAACAAGACATTTTTCATGATGCGCATCTCCCTATTCGTTCTTCGATAAGTTAAGAATAGCACTAACAGAAGTAGACCACAATAGTAAAAATGAAAAAATCAATATTAAATAATACGCTTTGATTGCCGATATCAAGGCGTATTAGTGGCTATACCAATTTTTGCATATTGACCTATACCATTTATGAAATCGGTTTCATTACCCGTTTTAGGGTGCCCTTATTAGGCTTGGCCAAGTCGCCAAATTTAATGTACAAAAAAACACTGACCATTTGGTCAGTGTTTTTACAGGATGCCGGCTGAGGAATTCGAATCCCCGACCCTCGGTTTACGATACCGATGCTCTACCAGCTGAGCTAAGCCGGCATACTTGCTAAAATTCTAGCACGACTCCGGCAGGCGGGCTCGAACCGTCGACAACCTGATTAACAGTCAGGTGCTCTACC
>NZ_AZDV01000004.1 GCF_001434835.1 Levilactobacillus acidifarinae DSM 19394 = JCM 15949
AAAAGGTGGCGGCAGCTTTGTGCAAGGTTAAAAAGTGAAATTCGTCAACAAACAATTTCTTGCGGCTATGCCGATCTTTCGTGATTTCGTCCCACAAATATTGAAAAGTATTCAGATAGGCTGCTGATTGGACTTCCTGTTCACTTTGCAGCGGTTTTAAATCAAAGGAAATGATCTTGCCCTTTAAGTTAACGTTGGTGTGTCCGTCAAATAGGCTGTTAGAACCATGGGTATAACTGCCTAAGATGTAGTAGAAGTCTTTAACCCGACTGAATTTGTCTTCGTCTTTATCAGCCAGTTTCTCCAATTCGTCATAAACATTGGATAAGGTCGGCCACTGATCGTCTTTAATCTCTTTTAAGCGGCTATATTTCAAAACGCCACTGTTGACGTAAGCTTGTTTAACGACATCATCAAGGATTGCCAATTCAACTTGGGTAATCCCGGTTTTAAGGACTTCAAAGAATCCCTTTAATCGCTGGATTTTATCTTTGACCAGTAAATCAAGGTTTGTGACCGCTTCATCAGCGCTGAGGATTTCTTCGGAAAAAATTTGTAGCGGATTAATTTTGTACTTAGCATTGGAAGTTAAATGCAAGACTGCCCCGCCGAGGGCTTCAACAATCTTGGTATATTCATTTTCCGGATCAATAATGTAGATTTGGTAGTCTTGAATGGCATAGCGTAAGATTTTCTGGATCATATAGGTAGTCTTGCCAACCCCACTGGTACCAATAACCACCATGTTCTGGTTCAACGTTTTGTTGCGATCCAACATATCCACGGCAATTAGGCTGTTGGTGTCTTTGTTAACCCCTTCAATATCGCTTCTAGGCTTTAAGTCCAAAATCTCGGCGTCATCAAAAGGAAACATGCTACTGGCAACTTCGGTATTACTTTCTTTATAGGTGTAATCGCCTAATAGATTTTCGTTGATTGGCATAGTAGACCAAAAAGCTTGAAAGGTGGCCTTAACGGGCACTAGGGGCTTCATTTGTAGTTTAATCAAAGTGTTCTTAACATTGTCGGTTAGATCGTCTAGTTCGGCTAAACTGTTAGCCCGCAGATAAATGAGCATATGTTGGTAAACAAATGTGGTAGAATTATCGAGGTATTTATCTAGTTGCATATTGGCTGAATCAATATAATTTTGCAGAATTTTCTTTTTATACGGGTCGAACGTATTGAGCTTCTGCGCTTCTTTATTTTGAATCGTCTTTTTGTAATAGGTAATCATTGAATTGTTACTGGCGCTGTCGATATATTGCACAATATCGATAACGCCTTTTTTGCGCTTTAATTCTGATAGCCAGTTGCCGTACACTTGCTTAGGATAGTCGGCAATCGCTAACACCCGAATAAAATTCTCACCCGACTGGACATAGGTAGGGTACTGTTCCCAGCTAAACGGGAATAGTGAATGCAAGCTATCGCGATCAATCAGCTTGGTAAAGTCTTCAACCTCCGGTTTGGGCTTACTACCCGTTTGGCCGCTGTTGCCTTGATTACTTTCTTTTTTAGTTGGCATAAATAAATCAATGACCTTATCACCAAAACTCATGCTGTTGCCTCCTATCCATTAAAATTGATCAAGTTCTTTAAAATCTCTTGGACTTCCTGACTAGTCAAAACTTTGGCCGTCACATCAAAGTCCGTTAACGCATTTTCAATATCCCGTTTAACTTGTTCGATCTTTTCGTCTAAATGAGTGACCGCTAGGTTTAAGCTCTTAACACTTTTGTCCTTAATTGGCACCTTAACGATTAGCAGATGTTGCTTCGTCGTCATGTTTTTGGATTCCTGGACTTTAGTAAAGTGGTCCAAATAACTGGCAATTAATTGAATTTTGAACTGTTGCTCGGGGTGATCTTTTTGTAGTGCGAGATACCGCCTTTTGAGACCATTGAGATAAGCCGTCATATTGACAGGTATTGTTGGTTCTAAGAACTGTAATGTGTCATCAACGCCTTCACCCAACGTACTCATCAGAAACGCGCCATAGTCCTCAAAAACGTCTTGCTGCTCCGTGTCATTTAACAGATCAAGGTTGATCCCACTAACTTCCAAAATGCCAACGAGATTACCCGTTTTGGTAACTTCGTAGTTACCATACATACCCACCACCAAGCTCATGTCATCAATGGTTTCTTTGCCACCATTGATTTTAGGCGGTTGGTAATCCCAATCGAGCTTCGCTGATTTATTGGTGGTTTTGCTCTTCTTCAAACGCATTTAGTTCACCTCGCTTCTTCGGTTGTAAATAAAACAGTTTCTGACCATTGGCATAGCGGCGTTTCAACTTAAAGTTATCCCGCACTTTAATATTCTTCCGCGCCGCAACTGGCCTAATTGTTAAAATAGCCATGACAATCGTCATGGCTAAGACAACAATCACTATTTTTATCAGGACTAAAATCAGCCCATAGGGTGGGATCGCAATAAAAATTAAGCCCACTAGTCCTGCCAGTCCCGCTACGCCAAAATCATTTAAGGTGTAGTCTTTCCAGATCCCGTAATCTTTATCCACGTTCTCCGGGAAGATAAATTCTTTTCCTTTCTTCATTTGGCAGGCTCCTTTTTAAATTAAGTAAATAGACTGTAAACCCAAGGTAATAGCCAGATAATTGCAGCTGCTAGGGCAACTAACCCGGCAACACGTCCAACCGCGTGATAAACCTCTGATTTCTCTCGCGGATCGTCTGCGTCAGGCATTCTTTTGATAATAATAAATAGTGCGACACAAATCCCAACTAACACGACCAAGCCGGTTAGAATCCCTTGAATCGTCTTACCAGCGCTGGTCAGCTTGCTTTTAACTTCGCCACCGTCCGCCGCCAAAACAACCTGGGCGTTCATCAAGCCCAAATAGATTGCAGTAGCTCCAGTAGTTGCTAACGCTTTTACTTTGCTGAACTTCATGTTATTCCTCCTTCCTATCGTCTTCTGATGTTCGTAATTGAATTTGTTCTGCCTGCGTTTCTTCTGGCTCACGTTGATAGAACTTGTTCAATTGTTCCTCGGCAATTTGCTGGCTTGGTAATGGATCGGTGGCTAATTTGACGCGGCCGTTTTCACTCGTGACTAAGTAATACTCTTTTTCTGACTGACCTAATTCTTGGGTCTCTAAGACATGCAAATTATGTTCGTAACGGCCTAAGGCGTTATCAACTTCTAAGCCATAAAAGCCTAAGAAGCCTTCCAAGAAACTCTCACCAAAAAAGGTCATTTCATTTTTGATCTGCTTATATTGATGGGTGGGTTTTTCACTCACCAGTTGCTCGACTTTTTTAGCATTGTGGCTATCTTGATGACGATTAAACCAACCACTAAGTTTTAATGGCGGAGTTTTTAGCTGACGTTTAACCGTCTTCTTAATCATTGCTCGGCGAACTTCATCGATTGTCTGACCGTCTTGAGCTAAAATCGCTTGTAATTGCTTCTGATCCGCTAATTCTTGGTCATCATCAACCACAATGGCTTTTTGATCATCATGAACTAACTTACCTTTAATGCCTTGCCAGCTTTCAACTTTCATTGCCTCACCTCCTCAAAAAAAGCGCGTTAGGGTCGCTAAACAACTAGCTTTCCCCTAACCCGCCCGGTAAAATGGATTGTTGGGAGGGTGACACCTAGAATCGTAACTTCTAAGTGCTGATCCCCGTTAGCACCTTTACTGCTTACGAGGACGCCCTCTTTTTTTATGTGATTTTTAATCCACTCTATCCCTTCATCAGATATTAATTTATTGGTACCTGAACCAAGCAAAAATTGATCAGGAAACTCTGGATGTCTTTTTATCCAGTTGCTGACATAATTTCGGCCGCGCCCCAGCTTTTGATTAGCTTGCGTTAGGCTGTACCATTCCTGATTTCCTGTCACATGTAAGTTCTCCTTTCTTAATTTAGTCACAGCTTAACACTAAAAAGATGTAATTTACACCATTTTATTTTACATTTTTATTACAAGTGCATACCGCCATCTTCATGCCGGTTTCTCGTTTGATGTTGCCGCTGTTTCTTGGTCATTTCCCATTCCGTCTCTTTTAGCCCTCTCAACTGTTGTTTTCTTAGATAATCTGAGCTTTTGGCATATAAGATGGTTATTAAGGCTTCGTCCAAAATATTAGTTAGGTAATTTTTAGGACTGGTCTGGTGGTAATTAATGGCCTGATAGTGTTTAACTTGCTCTTGCTTATATTGGTCAAGCCGGGTTGTCTGATGTTTCAAGCGGGTTTGCACAGCTTCAATTTGTTTGTGATTCACCTTAGGATCTTGCCCACATTCACCGAGAAATAGTTGGCGGGTACCATCGTGTTTTAAGACCCGTTGTAAGCGATGATCTTTGACGTCCTGCAATTCGATTTTACCTAATAAGTAATTTAAACCCGTCTGGTGTTGCTGATTCGTAAAGACCACGGGTGGCTGGTGTTGTAATTGTCTAAGGTCGTCTACACTCAATGGCTTTAATTCTGGATCATAATAAACCACGGCGGTATAGATTTGTTCCTTGTCAATCGTATCTAGCTTATCTAAGTCACTGTCCGGAAAAGCCGTCATTAAAATACTGTTGTATTGGGTCTGAACCACACTTTTAACTTCCCTAATGACCCGTAAATCTTTAACCGCTTTAGAAATGAATTCAAGCTCATTAGGTTGATAAGCGGCTAGCATGCCCCGATCAGTATGCTTCAAATCGGCTAACTGGTGTCCATGTTTGGCTAGTACCGCGGTTAATTGCTTCTCAATCGTCTGGGCTTGTTGATTAACTAACTGCCAGCTGGTATATGGTCGCTTGGTAAAGGTCAACAATTGTTGGTTCAATAGATCACTTCTAATGTCTGCTAACCGTTCTGCTAACTCACCGTCTTTAAAAATAGTTTGTTCGCTATTAGTTTCTTTGATTAATTCACGCCTTTGTGCTGGTGTGGTCTGCTCAAAATCAACTGTTGGATAGAGTTTTTTAGTTGCTCGATCAACCACTTTATCTAGCAATTGGTTCGCTTGTGCTAACGACATACTCTGCTGATCAATCGTGAGTAATTGTTTTGTCACATCTTCGCCAATCGCGTGTTTAATTAAGAGGCTATTTTTCCAATTGAATAGCATACGTTCTTTATCATCTAGGTGTTCCAAGTCTACATAGGTTTTTAGTTGCTGACTTAGATCACGAATTGTGTGTTTTTCGGAGAAAGAAAGCTCATCGGTCAAGGCGTCAAAATGTTCATGATTTCTAATCTTTTGATCAAGATTATGATACTTAGCTTGCGCCTTTCTTTGTTCTTCAACTTGCTGGTTAAATGCTTTTCGCTCGTGTCGTTTGCTATTGATTCCTTCGTGCTGGGTTGGTGTATCATCTCTTCCCTGCTCAATAAATGATTTTTCACTAATTCGATCGGGGATATTTTTTTGCTCTAAAACTTGATTAACACTGACCGCCCAGTTGTGACGCCATTGATTGATTTTTTCTTTTTTATCCCAATCAACTAGCCAAATTTTCCTTTGTTTTGGAAACCCACTTTTGGTTAAAAGTTGTTTGCCGTTTGCATCTTTAATGTACTGCGTTTTTGCTTTAAGTCCCCAAGAACCATCTGGGTTAAAAGGACGGTTCGTTAACATGACATGGGCGTGCGGATTATCTGGGTGATCTCGATGAATTGCGACATCAGCCACCATACCTTGGTCCACAAAATTTTCTTGCACGTATTTAGACAATAATGCTTTTTGTTCAACTTCACTTAATTCAACCGGTAAGGCGACGTTAAACTCTTTAGCATATCGCGAATTAGATTTGCGGTCTTTCTTTTCAACCTCATTCCATAATTTCTGCCTGTCATTTGCCCAATCTGGCGCATTTTTTGGGATCAATATAAAGCTTTCTGGCATAACAGAACGGGCATAAAAATAACTTCTGCCTTCTTTATCATCAAATAGTTTTTCACCACTACGATATGCGGCACTGGCAATCGCACTTCGTCCTTTACCAGCACTAATATTAGAAAAACTTATGTGGAAGATTGCCATGTCGATCACCATCTTTCTTTGGGTTTTGGGGTTTGATTTTGTTGTCGCCATCGGCGACTTCTAATACAGGTTTTAATGGGTTTAGCACAACATAGAATTTATTCTATGTGTAAGTGCGCATTGACCTCGTTTCACTCGGTCTGCTGATTCCTTTAAATTTACTTTTAGTGTACACCTGACGCTTCACTTTTTCAACGTTTATATTGACTTATATTTATTCAAGTGTTATTATCCTTATTAATTATATATAAGTTTGACAGGAGGAATTAAGATGACCCAATCAGCATTGGAAAAACAAGAAGCTAAATTAAAACAGCTTAATCAAAGGATCAAAGCTGAAAAAAGTAAGATTGAACAAAATCTTGGCAAACAAATTATTAAAACATCAAATTTAGATTACACCAGTTTATCTAATCAAAAGATTAAAGACCTCGCGCAAAAAATAGCAACGGTTTTAAACCATGAACCAAATAATCAATTGTAACTAAGTGGTGATAATGATGGCTAATCAATATGAAAAATTGGTTGCACAAAAAGCTCGCCTAAAAGAAAAAATGGAGCGAGAAGATTTTAAATTACGGCAATCTAAATACTACGAAAATCGGCAAGCCCGCAAAGCTCGTTCTCGCCGATTAATTCAAAAAGGGGCTTTGCTCGAAAAATACTTTCAAGCTGATAATTTATCAGTAGAACAAACCGAAGAACTTTTAAAAATATTTGCCGACTATGTTAATGCGCATAAACCGGATAAATTAAAAAACGATCAACCTAATAACTAGGCCGATCGTTTTTATTTTCAGGATTGTTTTTTGGCTTAATTTCTGGATTGTGTTTAGCAAAGTCTTTTAACTGTTTTTGAATTCTTTGTGTAAGCTCTGCTTTACTTTCTTTGTGCTTCCTTTTACTTGATCGCTGTTAAATTATCTTTTGACCCTTACCTCTTCTTTTTGATTTTAGGTCAAGCGTAAAATCTGAAATTTTATTTTGATCTAGCTTACTTAAATGACCGATTTCTTTAAAGTTTAAACCGGCTTTGGGAAAGCAATAAATATTACCAAGATCGACCCAGGAAGGTTTCTTCAACCCAGCGGATTGCCAATCTTGAATCGGATAATATTGTTGCTTGATATAAGCCGACTTCTTTTCATACTGACTAGTAGTTTTAAAAGCCTCGCCCGTCTGTTCTGATACCCGACGAATTAAAACTGGCCGAGACTTGCCACCGTTAGTTTCTACAAAACTAACGTATAGGCTGACTAAGTCATTAGTCCTCATCTGGATCGTTGAGCCAATCAGCGACCTCTTTAGCGTCTTTGAACTCGGTGGCTGGTGTCCCTTCGGTCGCCTTTAAAAAGCGTAAATTAGCTCTTTCTTCTTCGCTTAAAGATGCATTAAAAGGTAAAGCACCATTAGCAACAATCCGCTTGTAAAACATGTTAATGGCCGTGGTTGGATTTAAGCCCAATTCGCTTAAAACTGCTTCGGTATCATCGGCCAAATCTTTATCAATCTTGACTTGGACCCGTTTCTTTTCCTTAACTGCCATGATTGTCTCATCTCCTTTCTTTTACTACTACCATTATACTACCTTTTGAGTACCTTATCAATAGATAAAGCCCTGGCCTCAAATCACTTGAGCTTGGCGTTGATCTAAAGGCTGAACTTTTGAGCTGGTTAGCCTGGTTAGCTCTGACACTCATTTAAAAGCCCCTATTCGTCTGTTTAAGCCATTTAAATCTAACTTAAACATAAAAGGGTTAGTAAGCCTTAAAACCGCTTAGAAAGAATTTTGTGGCCTTTTAGGACTAGTAGTACAACCCACTGTTGTCGTTGTTGGCCGGCTGTTCTTCTTCGGGGTGTTTAGCAGCATATTCTCTAGCCGCTTGTTTATTCCACCAAACGCCAAATAGGTTTTGCATGGTGCCGTACAAATAGTTTTCAACGTTCTTGATGTGCTTCTCATTGCTTCTCAGGGCGTTAAAGTAACGTCTCAAGGCTTTAGTCATTAAAAATTTAAGTTCTTCGTCGTCAAGCGGGATTATGACGCCAATATCTTGATGATCCTTTTCAACTCGGTACTTAGCATTTAAAATAATGCCAATGAAGCGCCGCATTTGTTGCGGGGTACGGCACCAAAAACTAAGTAGTTGCACAGCTTCGGGTTCTAAGAAAACCGGTAAGCCACTGTCTTCATCAGTTAAGAAGTCATTAGCATGATTTATGAGATCCTGGTTTTGTTTTTGAATTTCTGCTGGTGAGAAATGGGCTGTGGAAAAGTCCAACTTTTGAGTATCTATATTGTATCTATTAGTATCTAAATTATTAGTATAGTCTAGATCTTGTCTCTTTTTGAGAAGTCCGCTTGTACCAAGGGATTCAGACGTATCAGAAACGGTATCATGCGGGTTTCTCTTTTTGAGAAGTCCGCTTGTACCAAGGGGTTCAACGGTATCATACGGGTCTCTCTTTTTGAGAAGTCCGCTTGTACCAAGGGATTCAGGCGATTTTATTGGCTCTCGCTTAATATAAACGTCTTTTGCTGTTACTTCCAAATCTGCCAAATATAATCTATTTGGTTCGTTTTTGCCTGATCTTGGATTAAAACCCATATGTTTTTGATACAAAAGGTTTGCGTCCATTAATTCGTGTTTAATCTTATTGATTTTATTATTTGACCAGTTTCGTAAATCTTTTAGTTCATTGTTTGTGTATATGAAATATACGTTGTTATTTTCGTCAACCCAATTATTGCTTAGTGAGTAACTTAGACGATCGCGTAACACCGAATAAAGTAAAATGGCACTATCGCTAAGATCCTTATATTTTTCTCCTTGGAGTAAGATCTGCGGCAAAGCGTAGAACTTTACTTCATAGGCTCTTTTAGCATTTGTAAAGTTAAAGTTTGATTGATCCATAATAAAAGCTCCCTTTCTTAACTGACACACGCCGTCTTAAAAGAGAGTTGCTAAAACACCTGACTTGTTTTAAAATACAAATCTGATATGCTTTAACTGAATTACAAAGCGAACATTGGACGTGATCGGCTTTGTAATTTCACCGGCATGTGCCTATTCTGGGTTGCCTATACGGCAACTTTTTTTTAATTTCTAACAACAAAAATGGACTAAATAGCATTGGTTAGCTACTTAGTCCATTGGATTTAATTTGTTTTTAACTATCCTTCACTTGTCCCATAGGACTGGTTTGCGGTATAATTAACCTACAAATTAAGAACAATGTTCAGACGATTTTAACTTGGCGGTCTAAATTGTCTGAATCTAAGTAGCTCTCTATTAGCTACTTGCTAAACCTAAAATCCCCGATTCCTCGTGAATCGGGGATTTTTCTGTTTAGCTTGATCTCTTTATTTGGTTGTTAAATTAATCTTAGTCTAGCATAGCGCTTACTTACAGGCAACCGTATTTGGTTCAGTGCACTTTACTAGCTTTTACCTAAGCGCAAATTAATCAAGAAAATAAATTGTGTATTTACTTGTTTGATTAATTATTTATTTAATTGCTAAATTGCATCTATGATTGAAGCTAAGAATTCTGAACGATTTTTAAATCCGTTTTTTCGGGCAGCCGTATCCATTTTTTTAAGTTGACTTTCAGTAATTGAGAAGGTCACTGATCGCTTACGCTCTACTTCCTTTCGGCTGATATTTTTCAAAAATGCGACTGCATCTTTCTTGTTGTCTTTCAATGTAGTTTCGTAACTTTCTCTCATTTCTTCGTCTTTTTTATGATTGAATGAATCTAAACTCATAATCTAACTCTCCTTACTTGGTTTTATTTGCTAATTCTTGAAAAAGATGATCGGCGTGTTCTATGAACTTTTGATTTTGCTTTAAAATGGATTCATCATGATTGGCTAATTCAAATATTGAAGCGTGCCTTGCAGTAGCTTTATTAAAGAGCTCTCTTTCAGGAATTATAGTTGCGACTGTTTCATCGCCTTCTATGTGTTTTAGCAAATCGCGAGACATGCTTGTATTATGTCTAATCATATTACCGATAAAGAAAAGCTTTGCGTCAACGTAAGTTTCGCCAGTTCGATAATCAAAAAGTGATTTTCTGAATTTTTCGAGTCGTGTTTCTAGGTCAAACTTGGCATTGTAGCCATGTTCACTGGGTGTAATGGGACTAAGCAGGTAATTACTGATAGCAATAGCGTTTTTAGTGATGGTGCTAAAATCTGGGTGCGTATCAATTAAGATATAGTCATAGTCGGTTAAGCTTAATGAATCGGAGTTGTTTTTAAACCACATGAACAACATCATTTCTTTGTTACTGTTATTTTCTAGATAACTTCCTAAAACATCTAGGTCTATAAAACCGGCTATTAAATTGAGATTCGGTCCGACACTGTCAATTTTTACTTTTTGAACATTGTCATTTTCTTTAAACGCTTCAGCGATGGTATTGTTTCGTCGTGTCTTTTCAAAAACGGTTGTTAAATTGCACTGATGGTCTAAATCGATTAATAGAACCTTCTTACCATGTTTGGCTAACCAATCACCATAATTTAAAGTCAAGGTTGTTTTACCAACACCACCCTTGATAGCAGTAAAAGTAATAATCTTCATCTTGATACCTCCTTCATCTAGCTTAATTATATCATTATTATACAAATAAATAAACAATTTATTAAATAATTAACGTAACGGCTTTGGCCGGCTTAATCACGTACTTCGGCAATATCAACATCACTCATTCCCGGCTGATAAGGCTTAAACTAGTCTGATATGCTTAACACTTCTTTACTGTGTATTGCTTTAAGTGTAAACCGTCAGGCTTTTTTACTGTCTAAATTTAACTAGCACCACGCGTATGAGTATTATAATTGAAAATACTAAAAATAAGACTTATGGTTTGCTTGTAAATATTTTTATATAATTCGTAGACTAAGATTTTGCTACTTTAGGAGGTCGATGAACAATGAAAAACAGAAAATTAGGGTTAGTTCTATTGGCAAGTACAATTTTAACTGCCACATATATACCAACAAGCAGGGCTTCTGCAGATACTACCCAGTTAAAACAAACTAATGTCGTAAAGAATGCTGGTCAAACAACTGAAACAGCAAAATTATCAAATTCAGAAAACAATCAATTGACTGAGGATCAAATTAATCAAATTGATTCATATGTAAAAGTTGTTAATAATCAATACGTACTACAGCTTCCTGAAAATAATAATGTTTCTCAAAGCGTGGTTACAGAAATAGAAGATGAGCTTTCACAAGTTAATGCTAACATTAAAAGTAACGGCTATACTATCAACACTAATGATAAGACATATGGAGCCTCAACAAGTGCGAAATTCGGTGTAGTATTGGCTAAGTCTTCATCAAATCCAACCATTAAACATTTTTGGTGGGGGATTAGGGTGTATATGCGAAATAAGACAGCAGTAAATAAAGAGATAGCAGAATTCAAAAATGGTCAAGCTATTGCTGAATTTGGATCACTTGTATCTCCACCAGTCGGAGTTACCCTTTCTGTCTATTTTAGCAATATAGCAGATCACCTGACTAATATGAGAGATGCTCACCCGCATAGTAAACTTTATATGGACATTAATCGTTTTGGCGTTTATAAAATCAAAACGTATTAATTTTAGAGAGCCTGTCTAAAATATGTTCCATAGTGCTAATACAAATAAGCAACGTCTAGGAGGAATATAAATTGTCATTAACTGAATTGGGAAGCTTTGTACTGCTTATCTCATTGGTCTACTGGTGGTTTTTAATGTGGCATTCATTTAAACTAACCAGGAAAACGTTAGTAATTTTAAATACCGTTGGCACTGCCTTAATGACCATTTTGACGTGGCACATCACCTATGGAATGTTACTGATTCCGATTTTAATTATTTACGCTGTATCGACTTTTATCATCTTTAAATTACCACTGGCAGCCAAATAGTATGAGAAAAAGCTTTTGGCTTCGCACAACCCTAGTTGTAATTCTTTTAATCATACTGTGGGCAAGTAATCACTACGATTTTCCATATCATGAATTAGTTGGTTATATTTTGGTTGTTATTGGCGTATTAGTTGGGATCTTAGGCGATTATGTTGATAGGAGTAGTAGGGAAAAATAAGCGGGTATTACAAATGTAATACCCGCCTTTATTAGCTATTTTGTTTGATCTGTATTTTTACAATATCTATTAAAAGTAATCCGTTTAATCTAGGTATTCCGGGAAATGTCGATGTCACTCATACCGACTTGATAAAATTTAAACGCATGCAATAAACGCGGGTCATTTTTTCATATTGTGGCCTGCGACCATGATGTTTGTTTTACTGCTTTGCTAGGAAAGTTTTTGGTTGTTTGCATTCAGTAAGCCCTTAAAGCGCCTTTGTTGAGTACGTTCACTAATACCTGTTTTTCTAGCAATCATTTTGTACGTCATGCCTTGTTGACGTAGGTGATAGGCTAGTCGCATTTGTTCATCAGTGTAGGTCTGTGGCCGACCCTCTCTAAAGTGTGGGTCGTTTCGTTTAGCATATGCTTTGCCTTCTTGTGTTCGGGTAACGATCATATCACGTTCAAACTGGGCAAAGGCCGAAAAGATAGTAAAGATCAATTGGCCAGTAGGGGTATTATCAATCAAGCCCATATTGAGAATATTAACTTTAATCTCACGATTAAATAGGTCTTGGATTAAATCAAGGGCTTCTCTGGTATTCCTAGCAAAACGGTCTAACTTGGTTACAATCAAGGTATCGTCTGGGTTAAGTTTTTGCAATAATTTGGTAAATTCTGGTCGCTCTGTAGTAGCTCCGGTAAATTTCTCTTGATATATTTTATCTGCCCCGGCTATTTTTAATGCCTCAAGTTGATTTTCTAGTTTTTGATCGGTGGTACTTACACGCGCATAACCGTATTTCATTTAATGTCTCCAATCTGATTTGAATGGTTAACTGGGAACTTTTCGTACTAAAAATGTAACGCATTTGTGACAGTAAGTTATGACGCACACTAGTGCCTTCAATTATAAGGCCAAAAAAACAGCGACACAACTGTTAAGTTGTGTCGCTTTCATTCTCCTATTATTTTCTGTTACAGGATCTAATTTGGAAAATCCTAATGGACATCTATAAATCTAGTTACATCACGAAATAAAAAAACAACCACTGGAGTATACCCTAATGGTCGTTTTTTTCTTCAAAGGATTTGTTCTATAAGCGCTATTTTTGTCTTTTACTAAACTTGGTAGCCCCTTAATTTTACTGTATAATTATAGCTTGTAGAGAAGTTAAGGCGGTGGCTATTTCCGATCGGAGGTGGTGCTTATGGTGTTAAACCCTTAAAGCCCATAAATCCTAACGAAAGGAGTAGCCTAAGTGTCCGTTGCGGACGCTTTACAATTAATGCTGGCTTTCGGTACCTTTATCGTAGCCTTGATCGCATTAATTGTTGAGCTGATTAAAAGTCAGCAAAAAAAATAACCGCCTTAGCTCTGGCAAGCTAGCGGTTATTTAAACTGTATAAATTTGTCACCGTCTTAAACGGCTCTACATGGAAGTCCTGTTATCAGCGGGGCTTCTTTTTTCTGTCTATATTATAGCATGACTATGACTGACTTTCGACAATTTTAATCAGCTTTCTCGCAGCTTAAGGGAACACACGTTTGCTTTATGTGCTAAAATACAGGTAAAAGCTAACGGAAGTGATCTAAATGTTTTTTGATAATGAACCGCATGGCGTATTCTTCTTAATCGATAACAAAAGCTTCTATGCCAGTTGCGAAGCCGTTGCCCGGGGGCTCAATCCCTTAAAAGTCCCATTAGTTGTCCTTAGTGAGGCTAAAAACACTAATGGTGGCCTAATTTTGGCTACTTCACCTGAAGCCAAGCAATTATTTCATATCAAAGCTAATGTCTCACGTAAACGTGATTTACCTAATGATCCGCGTCTGTGGGTTGTCCCACCACGCATGAATCTCTATATCGAACGTAACTTGCAAATTAACCAAATCTTCCACCAGTTTACGACTGAAAAAGAAGTTTGGCCGTATTCAATTGACGAAAGTATTTTGGATATGACCCATTCATGGCGGCTTTTTGGGCAGTCTGTCCGTGAAGTAGCAAGGTTGATTCAAACTACGGTGCGGCAAAAATTAGGCTTATACACCACTGTTGGCATTGGTGATAATCCGACCCAAGCTAAGCTTGCCCTTGATGTGTATGCTAAGCATACCGCTGACTTTATTGGTGAAATTCATTATGAGACTGTCCCTCAAAAAATCTGGACGATCAATGACTTAACTGCTGTCTGGGGGATCGGTGAACGGACAGCTAAACGGCTAAACCGCCTAGCTATTCACAACATGTACGAGTTAGCCCATGCCAACCCTTATTTGTTGAAACAAGCCATGGGGATTATTGGCACCCAATTGTTCGCCACGGCCTGGGGAATTGATCGCGCGCAAGTTACGGAACCCGCTAAAGTCAAATCAGCAAGTCTAGGCAATTCCCAAGTGTTGCCACGGGACTATCTTAACCAAGCAGAAATTGAAACGGTCATTAAAGAAATTGGTGAACAAGTGGCTGCTCGGCTACGACACCACCATAAACTAGCGGGGTGTCTGTCGCTAAGCATTGGTTTTTCTTACGCTGCGGCCGCAGCCGATGGCCGCGGTGGCTTTCATCAGGCTTTAAAAATTGAGCCAACCAATGATAACCAAGTTTTAACGCGACAACTATTATGGTTGTTCCGCAAAAACTGGGACGGTCAAGCTGTCCGAAATATTGGGGTTTATAGTAGCAAATTAAGTGCCAACACCGGCCAACAGCTTAGCTTATTTGAGCCGGCAACTACCCAGATTAAGGCTAGTCGGTTAAACCAAGTGATTGATGAAATTCATCGCCGCTTTGGCTTCACGAAGTTAGTTTATGCCACCAGCTTGTTAAGGGGCGGTACAGCTATTGAACGCGCTTCACTCGTCGGTGGTCATAATGGGGGCAATAGCTATGAATAACGATGTAGAAATTATTATGGGACGCTTAACCTTGCTGTTTAAGCGCCAGTCACGCACCCGTTACTGGTTGATGATCGCTAACGATCCTTACGATCAGACCTACAATGTATTTTTTAACAGTCAACGGGCTAACGAGCGTTTGCAATCCGTTCCTTTACATAAATTAGCACACTATGATTTAGCTGATTTGGAGACGCTACTAAAAGCTTTGCGACAAAAGATTAAACTAACGATCGAATTTGTTGGCTTTATTGGTGAACGCTGGCCTAAAAGTCAAAAGTTAATTCAACGAAAGCGGGTGCCCCTTGAATAACCAAGACTTTGACTTAGATACGGTTAAGCACTTCTTTGAACATGATTATCACGACCGAGGCATGATGAAATGGCAGGGGTTTTATTTGTCCGATCATACCGCCGCGCTAAATCAACAAAACCAGCAGTTGAATGCAGTTTACGTCCCACGACCGCAGCAATCCTTAGCGGAACTGACACAAGTGTTGGCCGACGCATATCAAAGTCAACAACTGGTAACGATTCAGCTAAAAACGGTTGATCAAAATAACCACCATTTGCCGGATATAACGACTTTGATTCATGGCTACAATGCTAATGATATTGTGATTGATTCTGATTGTTTCGTCCCGCTACAAGAAATTCGCAATGTGGCATTCAAAAACGAAAAGTTAATATAACGAATAAACATTGTTTTAAGCGGTATTAGTTAAATATAAAATTACACATTTGATTATGTGCAATCATTTATTTGTGCTACACTGGAAGCGATTAAAGCGCTTTCTATTGATTAAAAGAAAGAAGGATATTATAATGTCACGAAAAATCACAACTCTTCTTTTAAGCAGTTTGTTAGGATTGGCTTTAATTCCAGCAACAGGAGTTTCCGCAAATGTTGGCAATGATGATAGTTCTTCCACAGGTGGTGGTTACGTAGAGCTTTCAACTACCGATACAACAGCGCCAACACCTGTAATTTCACTAAATAGTAATGATACTTTAGCTGTTTCTAAAGCTGCAGTTAAGGGTAAGGGCTTGGCACCATATAAATGGCACCACATTGATGGTGGTGATTGGCTGTTTGGGGTTTATGGTACAAAAGTACAATCAACTTATAAACACGCTAAACGTAACCATACGGCAACGGCCCATAATGGTAACGGCGTAGGGCCACGTGTTAAGGCACGTGCTGGAAATACAGCATTTTCACAAGTTAATGCAACGTTAACGGGAAATAAGGCATTTTACGGCTTTTACTAATACAGATAAAAAGTAATTGCGTAGCGCTTTACTCCCTGATGCTCTCATATTCCGTGGGAGCATTTAGTTTTTTCATAACATATAATTAAGAGAGTCTTATAAGGTTTTTGGTGGGGAAGGAGGAAATCATGAAAAAAATATTGTCATTTAGCATGATAATATTCTTAGTACTTTCTGGGATACTTATCATTAATACTTCAATAAATAGTTATTTCAATAAACTGCTGTATAGCCAAGAAAAAGAAGTCTCGCTGCAATTAAAAAATAATGCTGATTATGAAAAATTGACACGTCAACTCCAAAAAGTGGCTACTGGCAATACCAGTGTCTCACAATATTTTTTCACTGGTGAAAAAGGGTTAATAATCTATAGTGCTAATTCTAAGCTTCCGGTAACAGGTGATAAGTCTCCTGATAATGAGGCTACCAATTACAGCAGAAATGGAGAAAGATTACTTCTTCCCAATACTCAGTATCGAGTTAAATTGTATCCTTTTTATAAAATTAAGAACTTAGGCCTAAACAGTGTCTTTTATGTTCGAGGTAATATCAATAAAGTAACTCAAGTGATGCACAATTTCGGTAAAGTTAAGGTTAAAGCCAACATCAGCGAAGCTTCCCCTGAGATTAATAATACATTTAATTATGCTACGTTAGCGCTTTTATCGGGCTTTGTTTCACTGATTTCACTGATGTTTGTCATTATAAAAGAGCGGCAAGCGGTTATGCTAAGAAAACTTTTTGGTCATCGACTGAGTAGCAATGTCATTGAATCTATTAAAAGTGTTTCTTCTAGTATGGTTTTGGCTGTAACGAGCAGTGCTGCACTATTAATAATATATTCTGCTTACCAAAATTGTCTGATTTATTATAAGACGTTTATTTTGCAGTTAGTACTCTTATATATTGGTTATCTATTTTTGATGATTTTTATTTATAGTTTAGTTGCAATTTTACAAGCTAAATTTAAGGCCGCTTCATTTAATTGGTCAGGGGCGTCACTAATCGCTATGTCAGTTAGTGTCATAGCGTTCATAGCCTGTGTCTTATTTATTAGTATCAAAATCCCGGAAATTCATCAAGAACTTTTGCAATATCAAAAACAGACTAAGAATCTTAGTACGTGGTCATCTACAAGGAACATCTATCAGACTAATGTAACTAACCAACTTGATCGAACGGATAATCAAACTGAGGTGGCTTATGATTTAAGTGCAAAAAAGCTTTGGCATCAGTTAAATAAACGGAACAAAACATTTTTAGTTTTTTCAAACAATCTTTTGGGAGCCTACAATTCAAATAATCAATTAGTCCCCTGGTACACGATTGACCCGGATAATAGCTCTGCATCGGACTACATAGTTAGGCCATCAGGTAGGTCGATTACCGCCGATACTAATTATTTAAAGTTGTCTAAAACTAAACTGGTAAATGGTACCCAAGCGTCAAGATTAAAGCCCACGCTTTTTAAGAAAATTTTGGTAGTTCCTGAAAAATATAGACCTTACGAGTCAAAGATCCGGTCCAATTATTTATCGGAATTTTTATTCCAGTTAAATTCAGATTTTAAAGAGTGGAAACGAATGGAACATACGCCAAAATTCACTCGGAAGAATCTTAAAATAGAAATAGTTTATGCTAAAAATGGGCAAGAATATTTCACATACAATCCTAACTCCGGAGACAATTTAGAAACGAATATGGTTAAGGATCCGATTATAACCGTTTTTGATGATTATCAAAATAGTCTCAGTTATGGCAACTTATTTGCACTAAACGGAGGACTTTTCTTTTTCAATAAACATGTTGGTGAAGTTTATGAGAGAATTAAACCCGCATTGAAGAAAAGCGGCATGGGTAACACAATAAACTATGTAACATCTATTTATGCACAAAAAGCCAAGTTAATCCAGCAGACTAAAAATGCTACTAACACTGCGCTAACTCAAATAGTTGTGCTTGGTATCATAACTTTCGTTTCCCTAGCTGTATTGATAAATCAATATTATTTATTACGAGAAAAAGAAATTATTATCAAACAATTTATGGGATTCCCACTTTACATGATTATGCTTACCCCCATTAGCTTTATTAGTGCCGTTTTCATAGTTTCTAACCTTATAGCTATCTATACGTCACAATCAGTAGATTGGTTAGGCTTAGCAGAATCGTCGTTAATATATTTAGGAACAATTCTAATGTCATTCACCATTGTTTTGTATGATGTAAGAAAACGGAACCGAACCATAGGGAGGGATTCATAAAATGATTCTTTTAAAGGAAGTATCAAAAGCATATGACAAGGTTCCTATATTACAAAATATCAACCTAGAAATACCGAAAGGATCCTTCTGCAGCATTTCTGGTAAAAGTGGAGCCGGAAAATCAACGCTTTTAAAAATAATTGCTGGAATCGAATCCCCTACCTCTGGTCAAATTACTTTAGATGGTACAGATTTAAAAAAGATTAACTATCCAAATCTGTGGGGAAAACGGTTTTCGTTTGTATTTCAAAATTATTTTTTGTTAGATGATAAAACCGTTAAGAAAAACTTAAAACTAGCTCAAAGAAAGATCAGTGAAGATGCGATGCTCACAGCATTGTCTCGTGTCGGATTGCAATCAGAATTATTAACTCAACCAGTGTATAAATTAAGTGGTGGTGAAAAACAACGGGTAGGCATTGCACGAGCCACAATTAAGCCTTTCGATGTGCTTATTGCAGATGAACCAACAGGTAACCTTGATCATCAAAATGCTCAAGCTATAATCAAAATTTTTCAAGAACTACAAGCATTAGGTAAAACTATTATAGTTGTCTCACATGATGATGATTTTCAGAAGGTGGCAGATCAAAAGTTGTGTCTGTGGGATTCTAAATTAGTATCTGTACATGAAAGCCAGGTATAGTAATCACACCCTAAAATCGGCGGCTAGCCCAGCTTAATGTTCAATAGAACTTGGTTACCCGCTGATTTTCTCGTATAATAGATCAAGCAAGAAGTTTTAAGGGCGGTGGCTGTCTTTTCCCTTACGAGGTGAGGCCCATGGGAACATGGAATAATCTTCAGGAAGGTTTCACAGTCAATGAGCGTCTTCCAGACACTCTCGTTGATGTTGCTGTTTGGCACGTTTTTAATCGCGCTACTCAGCTATATCGACAAGCATCACAAATAAAAAAGCCGCCCCGATCATAACTTTGGCGAGTTACGGGACGACAGTATCGTTTAGTTAACTAATGCCACCGCCTTTGAAGCGGCTTGCACGGGAAGTCCTGTTTTCGGCGGGGCTTCCTTTTTCTATTACATTATAGCATGTCCTTTAAAAACTGGCTAACGTTTTAGACTTTGATCAGGTTCAGAATCTGGTTGGTTAATTTCTGGATTTTCTTCAGCAAATGTTTTCAACTGTTTTTGCGTTCGATTACTTATTTCTTGGTGAACATCATTTAACTGGTTTTTTAGTTCTGATTTTTGTTGGGGATCAGTCGCTTGCTTAATTTGTTGTTGCAAGCCTTGATACGATTTGTTAAGTTCCTGGGCTGATCGCTTTTTGAGGTCATGTTCAGGATCTTTTTGCGCTTCCTGTAAGCCTAATCGCTTGGTTAACCCGTCACTAAGCGCAATCACTTTGTTGCTCACTTGCTGGATCTCACTCAAAGCACTATGGATCACGGCTTTATCCTTAGCCCAGGTAGCCACATAACCAAGTGAGTAGTTACTGGTATCAACGCCAATATTTTGCATGGCAACATATGCGACCGCTTCGGCTTGGGTTTCCTGATAGGCTCGTGGGCGATTTTTAAAAGCTGCTTTTAATCCGTGAAGCTGACTATGCGCATATTCGTGATACAACGTCTTTAATTTTAGGGCATTGTCAGGTTCATCACCACCGATGACGATTTCATTAGTGCTGGGTTGAAAATACCCCTTAGCCCCATTTAGCGTCGCTAAAGGCACTTCACTGACTTGCAGATCGGTTTGTTGGTTTAAATAATCTTTGAACGCGTTATACAAGCTCGTCACATTCTGATGATCGGCCAAGTTTTCTTTGACAAAATCTTTAGCACTTAGGACTGGGTCACCACTAGTTTGTGCCACGTCGAAGATGGGCAGATAACGATAACCGACAATGGCGCGTTCGTCGGTGGTATCAAGTCGCTTTTGATCAGCGGGGGTTAATTTCTTAATAATCGGGGCAGCGATTCGAATGGCCTTAGCACCCTTATTAACGGTGCGGTTAAAATCAGTCTGCCATTGTTTAAAGCCTGCGACTTGGGTCGCTTGCGGATTTTGAGCATAGATTAAGTCAATGTTTCTAGCACTGTACTGGTGGAATTTAGCCAAGGTATTAAGATACTGTTTAAATTGATCACTATCGGTTAATTTTAGAATTTGCTGTTCGGCTTGGGCAACTAATTGCGCCTTCCAGGCTTTAACGTCTGCTTTACTTGGCATTGTCTACCCCTCCTCATCTTCAAAAATATCGTTCAGGGTTGGTACCGATCTTATTTGAATCGGGGCTGTGCCATACAGGGCGACGTAGCCGTCGGCTAATTTTTGCCAAGCGACTTGATAATAAGCGCCATTACCAGTGATTTCTTTTAAATACTTGTAGGTTTCTTTAGTCTGCAAAACGGGTAATTCGCTACCAGTGACTGCTAATTCATTGTTCATTTGATAATCTCCTTTGCTTTGCTAATCTCACCCGTTGTTTAAGATTACTTTTGGTCTGTAAAAGTAATCCTAAATGACGGGTTCACCAACTGGAACGTCGTGGAAGGCGGTAGGTAAGGTCTAATCAAAGTCAAAACTTAATTTATGGCCGTCAAGCTTTAACTTGGCCGCAAACGACTTCCCTTTTTTGCTTTTGAACCCCTTTAATTTGCTGGTTTCCCCTTTAGTGACCAACGCTTTAATTGCGGTCTTACCGAGGGTCTTACTGCTCCATTTCTTGGGTAAGGTAAAGTCTTCCCCTTGTTTGGGCTTTACAATGTAAAACTTTTGTTTATTTAACACGGTGGCTTGTGGGGTTTCTAAGAAGACCTCGGCGGATTTTTGTGCCTGATGCTGGTGGTTAATCTGTTGTTTGATCGCTGAATTTCCTGCTAATTGGGTCGGCACATCAGCAATTAATTTAGACACAAACTTCCTAATTTGACTTAAAAAGTTAGCTGGGGTGCGTTCTTCGGTACTGATTTGTTGTAACGCTTTTTCCCATTTAGCTGTCATTTCCGGACTAGTCAGCAATGGCTCGAGTTCAACCGCTTTGCATAAAGTAATTCCGACTTCACTGACGTGCAACTTATTCTTTTCAGTCACTAAATAGCCGCGTTTCTTTAAGACTTCCAGCACATTGGCCCGGGTCGCACTTGTCCCAATGCCTTGGACATCTTTGAGAATCGCCTGGGCTTCTTCATCATCAAGCGTTTTACCGGCCGTCTTCATCGCCGTAATTAAGGTCCCTTCGGTAAAGGGCACCGGTGGGGTCGTTTCTTTTTGCGGCGTTTGCAGGTTGGCTTGAACTTGATCGCCTTGGTGAACCAGCGGTAAGGTGGCGGCGGCTTGCTGGTCGGCTTGGTTTTCATCAAATAAAGCTTTCCAACCTGACTTAGTTGGTACCTTACCCGTTGCTTTAAAATTAGCGTCGCCAATTTGGGTAATAATGGTGGTTTCTTCATACTCGTACGGATCAGCAAACATTGCTAACGTGGTTCGTAACACCAAACCATAGACTTGTTGCTGTATTTTGGGCAAGCTGGCTAATTTCTCTTTCGTCGGCACAACTTTAGTCATGATAATGGCATAATGTTCTTCGACCTTTTTACCGTTGACGTAACGTTTATTTGGGGTGGTATTCGGTAAAGAGACGGGTTGAGAAACTAAACCCAGATACTTCGGCAGATTAGCCACTAAATACTCAAATTCTTCATTAGTGATATAAGCACAATCGGTTCGTGGATAACTAAGCAGTTTGGCTTCGTATAAACTTTGAATAGCCGCTAAGGTTTGGCTAGCACTGGCGTGATAACGTTTATTCATGGCACTTTGCAGACTGGATAGCGAGAATAGTTGCGGACTGGCACGCTTTTTAGCCTGTTTTTGGGTGTCCTTGATTAAACCGCTCTGCGAGCCCTTCTGAACGTGTTTAGCCTGCATGAATGTCATTAGCCCTGATTCGTCTTTAAACCGCTGATAAGGGTCTAATTTTGCCTCGAATTTTTGCCGATTAGCTAAAATTTCCGCATTCAGTTCAAAATAGGGTTCGGGCTTAAAGTTTTTGATGAGTTGATCTCTTTGATAGACCATATACAAAGTTGGCGTCTGTACGCGACCAATTGAGTACACCCCACGCACCCCATTTTGTCTTAATAACAAGGTGTATAAGGGACTACCATTCATGCCAATTAACCAGTCGCTGATTTGGCGGGTCTGCGCTTCTTTGTAAGCTAAATAATCTTTATGCCAATCACCAAGATTTTTAAAGCCGGTTATAATGGCGTCTTTTTCCAAACTATTTAACCAAAGACGTTTAATCGTTTTCTTTTTAACGTCAATATGGGCTTGATTCATGATCGACCAGGCGATATTAGAACCTTCTCTGCCGCTATCAGTAGCGACTATAATCGTATCGGCTTTCGTTAATAAGTCTTTAACAATCTTGAATTGGGCTTTTTTACTAGCTGCCACTTCAAACTTGTATTTATCGGGGAAAATCGGTAAATTAGATAAGGCCCATTGCTGATATTTCTGATCGTACTTATCCGGTGTGGCTAGTTCAACTAAATGTCCGAGACCATACGTGACAAGCGTATTTGCGGGCAAGACAGGGTCGCTAACCGTATAGTAACCCTGTTTTTTTGTGCTCTTTTGAAAAGCTTGTACGTATGAACGGGCTTGACTAGGTTTTTCAGCTAAGATAACAGTGGTCATGTTCGTTCACTCCTTGTGATTAAGCTTCTGTTCTAATTCTGTTTTTCCCTGTTCAGCTGCTTTCAACCAAGTTTCACGTCGCAATTCTTGTTGCTGCTCTATCGATTGTTGCTTCAAATATTGTTGATATCGGTTGATAGCTTTGAGATCTGCATAGGCTGACCAACGGAATAATAAGCCAGCCAGCAGTAAAACTAAGGCCATTAGCGCAGTTCCTAAAAAATCGGTATTGTTCGCCGTGAAAAGCTCTTGGTATAAATCCATTAACATGAGGTAAATTCCCATCACATAGAAAATCATACTAACTAAGTTATCAAAATAGTAAGACAACTTAGTCCGCCGTGAAGGTGTTGTAAAAGGGTCGGTTCGCATATCTTTTTTTGCTTTTTCCAATAACCAGTGTGCGATTTTTTTCATAACTACGTATCCCTCCTAGTGATTACGGAAATAATTTTGAAACATTCTCATAGCGCCCATACCAGCACTTTTAGTCACACCGGTTGAAGCCCAAAAGTCTTTAACGGCGTCAGGTGTTTTGACCACCAGGAAACCGAATCCGATTGAAGCTATAAAGGCAATAAACCCATACTTTGCCATATTAGTGAAACACCAGACTGATAGTGACATACAAAGCACCTGGCTAATAATGGACGCATTGTAATAAATGTACTTCTTCCACCACGTGCCACTATAATCAAAGCTTTCAGTCGCCATGCTCATTGCCGCTAAAGGAATCGTCAGGTTATACCAAGCCATATCAGCCACAAACACACACATTTTGATAAAGAACACGACGGTTACGACAGTAAAGATTAGCAGAAACAAAATCTGTAAGGGCAGCGAAATGCCAACATCTTTTAGCCCGGGAACCTTATTCATGCCGGTAATTGATTTAGCAGTGAACTTCTGATCAGAACTAAACATATATTTTAGCAGGGGCAAGGTAATTGAACCTTGAATAAAGCCCTGTAAGAACACGAAAACCGGGATCACGGCCGCTGATTTAATCCCATCCATGATGATATTAGCCCAAGTAACATCGGTACTTTCGTCCGCTTCTTTTAGAATTGTCATCACAATGCGGCCAAGGACGACCACGACTACTAATGATGTCGCGAAGGATAGGAAGATGGCATACCACGTTTTAACAATCGGTAAGCTTTGATTGGCTTGGTCAATGATTGCCTTACAGATATTGAATAAGCCGTCTAACAAACCAGATAATGCCCATTCAAAAAATTTAGCAATTGCCCCCTGAACCATTCCTGAAATATCACCTAAAATAAACATATCTATCACTTCCTTTTTTGCAATTCAAAACTTCCTAAGCCGTTATCTGCTTTAGCAGACTTATTAATTGCTTTAGCCTTATATCCATCACTAATTGGAGTCAATTCGAACGTTTGATTTTTCTCATCATCAGTATTTACCTTTAAATACTTTTTACCAGAATTATCACTAACTGAGTACGTACCATTCATATTCATCAATGGACTTTCAATGATTATCGCTTTTTTGTTAAATTGAGTTTTATAACTTTGCCCCTTTTGGTTGAGATACCAATTGTTACTTTGCAAGTCTTGCGCTGTAGACTTCCCACAAGCAGTTAGACCAATAGCAATCAGCAATACTGTCATTACAGCGATTATATATTTCCTATATGATTTCATAAGTTACTCTCCTTCTATAATCCTTATCCCAGCATTTTCTTATGTCTAGTCTCTAATTCTTGATCGATGTTGTCCTGCAATTTGTCTTCTTCATCATCAGTTATCTGATCGTCTTTTTGGGCTTGGTGCCGTGCTTCAACTGTCTGATTCCACTTATCTACCTTATTCTTAAAATTGGTTTCTTGGGTGGCTTCCGGTTGGCCTTGATACTCGTTCTGTGACAAGTTAACTAAATGATCAGCGCCAGGAAATAGTTTAAATTGGAACGCTTTTGTAGCTTTTACCGGCCGCGCATTACTAAAGATTAATAAGCTCTGATCTTCGGGCATGCGCATGATTTCATCAGGGGTCATCAGGGAACGGCTCGTATAGCTGTAACTATCGCTCTTACTATGGCTTTCTTCCTTACTATGACTGGTACTCTCACTGCCCGTTTCGACTTTCACGGTTGATTTTCCTAACAGATCACTAAAGTATTTAGCGGTCACGTCGTTAGCGGCATTCAAGCAGATTTTAACGGCATGATTCCCTAAGATACTTTCGGCTTTATCCTTGCCGTACAAGGCTTGTAGCTGGGTTAAAGTCTGACAAATGGTCGTCACACCAATACCGTACCCCCGGCAAGTTGCCAGGAACTCTTCATACTTCGGAAACTTCCCTAAATTGACAAATTCATCAAGGATAAAGTCCACTTGATGGGGTAATTTAGCGTGATGATCAGCGGCTAATTTGTATAATTCATCAAACAATTGTGAAAAAAACAGATTGATGAAGCTTTCGTAAGTGTTATCCATCACCGGGATAATCACGTACAGGACAACCTTAGCATTGCCAATCTCTTTTAAATCAAAATCTGAAAAGCTGGTAAAGTCGGCCACCTCTTGATCGACAAACTTCGAAATGGTTGCCAGCAAGCTCTCAATAATACTGGCTTTCATTTCTCCTTTGGCTTTTTTAAAACCTAACTCATAAGCACGTCTAGCTGGATCAGACATTGGTAAGTCAAGAAACAAGGTGTCTAGTGGACTATCTGTACCCTTTTCATCGGCTTCGACATCGTTTTCTTGCAACACTTGGGTCACACCCGCCAAATTACGTTGTTCTGGTGACCGGTGGTTCATGACAAACAGGATTAAAGCCTTCAAAAGCTGTCTTTGGGTACTAAACCACACATCTTTTTTACCTTCGGCATTTTCACTCTGAACGATCTTCGTGGCGACGGTTTCAGCTTGAATATCCCGTTGAATATAATCAAAGGGATTATAGCGGTCACTGTGCGCCATGTTGGCAAAGTTGACGACATGCACTTGATAACCTTGGGCTAACTTAACCCCGGCCGTTTTTTCGTATAATTCACCTTTCGGATCGGTGACGACAATACTGTTCTCCGTTTCGTTAAACAGGTTGGTAATCACGACTGATTGGGTTTTATACGAACCGGGACCCCCGACCACAAAAATATTCCGGTTGGGTTTGGTTGAGTTGTTCTGATAAACAACCTGCTTATCCACGATTCCTAAAATTGTGCCATTCATGTTAATCTGCCCCCTTCGATGATTTCTCACGGTCGACTAATGATTTGAGAACTGCTGCCTTGGTACTGTTGTTAAACCCTGTTGTCAGGTCTTTAGTATTGATACTAAAGTAATGGTCACTCAATTCTTTTAAATTTCCCCACGTTGCACTCCCATGGGTCTCTGTATCAGCGGTTTCCCAAGCTTTGTGCTTACTGTTTCGCTTCAAGGCAAAGTAGATGGTATACAGGATCACGGCGACACTGACAATAATTAATATCGGATTTTTTTGGCCTAAATACAAGTTGTAATAGTGCCAAGGGTGTAAGGCTAATTGCTTTAATACGGTTGGCATATGATCGGCAAAAGTTAGTTTATAGCGCGACAAGGCCATGACAGAGCCAGCTAAAATCTCCGCTAAATACAAGCCAATGATTAGCGTTAGTAGATACGGCCAACTAGCTTTAATCACGGCTATGCTTCTATCTTTCATTTTTAATCACCTACGATCTGTTTAATCTTTTGTTGGTTGGTTCCGGTGTACCGTTGCTTGCCATGGATCAAGGTTGGCACCGACGTTAGTTGATACTTCTGAATGTAATGGCGATTCTGCGGCTGATTCATGTTGATAAACACAATGTTATGACTAATTGCGTTGTGCCAATAGATTCGGTGAAAAATGGATTGACAATCCGGGCAATCATCGCGATAGAAGAACAACACTTTTTTAGGGTGCTTAGCTAATGCCATGACCGGTCGCTGTTTTTCCACGTGATTCACGTATTGATGACTTGCAAAACCACTAACAGCTAAAATCACCACGATTACCGCTAGGACTTTGCTAACCCGTTTAATTAAGGTCACTGGCTTTAAAGCTACTACCTAAATTTTGGACCGCGGTAATTCGATTCGTGGTGGTATCGAAGGTCACCTGGTAAAGCACCGTCGCCTTTTGCCAGTCGTTGTCGCCACTCTTACTTTGGTAACTAACAACCGCCAAGCCTTTCATGTTTTGCCCCTGCTTACTTTGCGTATACAGATTCAGTTGGTTTAACTTGGCTGAAACACTATTGCTATCGCCATAAGTCCCTTTATTGGAAAAGTATTGCTGGTATAACTTGTCGGAAATCAAGCCTTTAACACCATCTTTACGCTGACCGTAGGTCTTGGGCTTAAAGTTATTCATGACATCAAAGAATTTGGTGACCACCGTATTAAAGCTAAGTTCAGCCGAACTTTTGTCTTTATTATTTTGGTAGGTCTTATAACTGTCAATTTGGGTGCTCAATAACTGCTTTTGTTGGTTGGTTTTAGTCAATTGCTGACTAACTTGTCGCTTCTGTTGTTGTAAGCGCGTGATCTGCTGTTGCGCCTGTTTAACTTGGCTATGTTGATAGGCATTCGCCCCTAATGACAGAACTAAGATCAAGCTGCCAATCACAACACTTAAAACCATGCTCCGCTTCATTTGTTTGTCCCTCCTTACTTCTTGATCGGCCGGGCTAACGTCACATCACCACCACTTAGTAAGCTATAAAAAGCGGTGCCAAAGGTGCTTTCGTTAACCTTATCGCCTGTCCCACCTTGCTCAATAATCTTGGTGGCTTTGCCTTGCCATTTGCCTAACAGAATGGCCGTATGGCCGTTGTTTCCCGCGCCGGCGCCTTGATTGACAATCACAATATCGCCGGTTTTCGCGTCATTTTCACTGATTTGTTTAAGATATTGATGACTGCCTTTGGCGTCACTGGCCATCGTGCCGGTAAACCAGCCCATGTTGGCGGGTACCTTGTAACCAGCTTTATTCAGGGCTAACCAGACAAAGCCGGAACAATCCGTGCCACCAGTTTTATTAGGATTTTTTAAATTGCTACCTAGATCAGGACTGGGGTGCGTTTGCACATAGTAGAAGTCCCCCTTCATGCTCTCGGCATTTTTAACAATGCTGCCGCCGGAATAGCTCGGGTCACTATCACAACCTAGCTCGGTCAGATCGCCGGAACTCGCGTTATCTAAGGTATTGCCCGCTACTGGATCACTGGCACCAAACACGGCATACCAGTGATCGGCATAACCGTATCTTTGGCTTAAATACCATTGTTCCGGGTTTTTGCTCATACCCTCATAATCCATTAACCAGGCTTTGGTCGCTTTGTGCACGTCCGTGTATTTGAATATCTTCTTATTTGACGCATAGTAACTACTGTTCAATTCTTGGTCTAGATAATCTAATTGCACTCCGAGATTTGTGGCTGGTTTGTTTTCTTTGTGAGCTAAGTCTTCCAGTTTATCTTTTCGGCCATCTAACCACTGGGCTAAGCCCGTGGCACCGGAACTTGAATTAACAGATTTTGGATCAAGCCGACTTTCTAGTTGTAACACCCCCAAAATACCGGCGGCCGCTTGTGGGGTTGCGCCATACTTCTGTTTCCAATGCGCATAGATATTTTTAGCATTGGACGTCATGTCCTTGCTATCAAGCTGGGTCTGGGTTGCGGTAGTCGAATCATCGCAACTGTTTTCTTGCAATTGACCAGTGACTGCCGCAATTAGCAAGATGATTAGCAGAATGGCGCCGCCCACAATATAAGCAATCAGCTTCCACTTCTTTTTCTTATATTCAAACGACAGTACCTGCATTTAATCACCCACTTTTTGCTTGGCTTGATCAACTTGTTTTTGCGCTGCTGATTGGTCGCTTTGCGCATTCTTTAAGTCCGACTTAGCCGAATCTACCTTCTTGTCTTTGTCCTTATCTTTACTGCCATCAATTTTATTGGCGTCGTCTAATTTCTTTTGCGCGTCGCTAACTTCGTTCTTAGCGGAATTGAGGCTTAACAGTGCTTTTAAATACTTAGCTTTAGGGCTGTTCACGCCGGCTAACTTGGTTTGGACGGTCTGGGCGTCTTGCGTATCGTTATGTGCTAGGAAGGCTTGTCCCATTCTCAATAAAACATCAGCGTTCGTCGTAAAGGATAATTGGTTATTAAGCGTATTGGTATCATAATTAACAATCGCTTTTTCGAGTTTCAATTGATCTTTTTGCTTACTCGTCGCCTTAGTTGGTAACTGCCAATCAGCCACTTGGCTACTATCTTTGTTGACATAAGCCGTGTTGACAATCTTGTTTAACTGACTTGGATCAACCTTTAAGGCTTGCTGGTATTGTTTATGCTTTAGGAATGTTTGGGCTTGCTTACTTGAACTGTACCCGGCCTTTTTCATGGCTTCTTGGGCTTCTGACCACTTTTTATCATTTAAAGCCGTTTGAATTTTCCCGCTATATCTTAATCGCGTGACCTGGGCTTGATTCTGGTTAGCTAGGCTCTGATACTTCCGTTCGTCATTTTTGTGAACTAAACCGATAGCAACCACTGCCACAATCGCAATCCCAGCCACACTCAACCATAATCGTTGCTTATTTTTCTGTCGGTCGTGTTCAACTACTTGCCATTCGTGGTAACTGACAAAATCCTCAACACTGTTAACCACTTCTTTTAATTCGGCTAACGACGTGGCTTTAGCCACTTGTTGTAAATACTCGTCAGGGTGTTTGGCTAGGGCTTCTTTAGGGTTGCTCAATAGCCGTTCATATGGCGTCCCCGTTAAACAAAATAGGATTAAAGCCTTGTACTTAGCTAAGTTGCTGTGCTTATCATCATAAGGCATGAGTTCATTGGCGCGATAAGCGTACCAAACGTGTTGCATTGGGTAATACCATAGATTGGCTGGGTTCAACGCAATATGGTACTGACTATCCGTGACCACGTCCTGGCTCATGATTTCCTTAGCAATCGCTGACCGGATCGCTTTATTTTCATGGGGTAATTCCTTTAACGATCTAACCTTATCCGGCAAGGTATAAGTTAAAACAACCTTCTGGTCTTGCTCAACAACATTAACTAACTGCAAGAAATTTGAATCAGCTTGCTTTAATTCGTTTAGCTCGGTTAATTGGTCGTATCGAAATTGATTGTGATTGAGTTCAAGGATTAACTTTTTTCCTTGTCGTTTGAACGTGCCAATCTCAATATTCAATAGCTGGTTTGCTTTACTCATTTAAAGTCCCTCCTTCCTCTTCGGTGGTGGTCAAGGCGTCAATTTCACTTGGTGTCAGGATCACGCGCTTTTGATAATCCGGTTGTGTTGCGGTCTCACGGTTGTATTTTTCTTGGTAAGCTTCTGGGTCGATTAACCGCAATTCTTCTTCGGTTAGCTCCACTCGCATAAAAGCGCGTTGGCTACCATAGATCATCAGGGCTTCACCTTGTCTACGGCGTTCTAGTAACTTCTTTTCCTTATCCGAGAACGTCATGCGTAGTTTCGTAATCACATCATCAACGCCTTTACCGTCAAGGCCAAAGAACACTTTTGTATAGGAGTTCCCGATGATGGCTTCACCAATATTTTGACCGGTGTCCGTTGTGCCTTCGATCACATCTTGAATTTGTTGCGTCCCGGCAATCGCGCCGGCATTGTACTTTCTAAACCGCTTGTATGCTTGATGGAAAAAGGTGGCGGCAGCTTTGTGCAAGGTTAAAAAGTGAAATTCGTCAACAAACAAT
>NZ_AZDV01000023.1:0-4971 GCF_001434835.1 Levilactobacillus acidifarinae DSM 19394 = JCM 15949
CGATTTCTAGGACCAATTTTTAATTACTGGAATTTAGGGACTTATGTCCCAAACTCGTTTTGCGTTAATTTAAAGATTTAGTAATGGTCGCCGTTGGTGATCGAGTTCTTAACAATCACGTAGTCAACGGTCCGGATGTCCAGCAGGTTGCGGCCACCGGCGTAAGAAATCGAGGACTGTAAGTCTTGGTGGATTTCTTGAAGCGTGTCGGCGATGTCGCCACGGTAAGGGACCAACATTTGTTTGCCTTCCACGTTGCGGTAGGCGCCCTTTTGTTTCTCGGACGCGGAGCCCCAATACTGCTTGTACACGCGGTCGTCAATGGTTAGCTTGCTACCCGGCGATTGTTCGTGCCCGGCTAACATGGAACCGATCATCACCATGCTGGCACCGAAGCGCACAGACTTGGCAATGTCACCGTCGTAGCGAATTCCACCATCGGCGACGATCGGCTTGCGAGCGGCCTTGGCGCAGAGCCGCAGGGCGGCTAATTGCCAGCCCCCGGTCCCAAACCCGGTTTTGAGTTTGGTGATGCAGGCCTTACCGGGGCCGATGCCGACCTTGGTGGCGTCGGCGCCCGCATTTTCTAGTTCCCGAACGGCTTCGGGTGTGCCGACGTTGCCGGCAATCACGAAGCTGGTGGGGAGGGCGTCCTTGATCTTCTTGATCATCCGAATCACGGAATCGGCGTGCCCGTGGGCGATGTCGATGGTGATGTATTCGGGGATCAGGTCGGCCGCGGCCAACTCGTCGATGAAGGCATGTTCGTCGGGTTTGACCCCGACACTGATTGACGCAAACAGGTGCTGGGCGTGCATGCGTTCGATGAAGCCGCGGCGTTCTTGCGGCTGGAAGCGATGCATCACGTAGAAGTAATCGTTTTGGGCCAACCAGGTGGCCAGTTCTTCGTTGATGACGGTTTCCATGTTAGCGGGCACGACGGGGATTCTAAATTGACGGCCGCCAAAGGTAATCGTGGTATCGGCGTCGGACCGACTATCGAGGATACATTTGTTGGGAATCAGTTGGATGTCTTCATAATCAAATACTTCGGATGGATGCATCGCGTTCAGCTCCTAATTTAGTGGTTTAATCCCAGATGGGTTGTAAAATGTTGGTTTGTTCGCGGTCGGGACCGACGGATAAAGTCGCGACGGGAATGCCGACCAAGTCTGCTAACCGTTGCACATAGTTCCGGGCGTTTTCGGGTAAGTCGGCCAGTGACCGGCAGCCGGTAATGTCTTCGGTCCAACCCGGAAGTTCTTCGTAGACGGGCTGGCAAGCCGACAGATCCTTCAGGCTAGCGGGGTAATGGTAAATCGTTTCGCCGTTGAGTTCGTAGGCCTTGCAGATTTTGACGGTTGGTAAACCGGTCAGGACGTCTAAACAGTTCAAGGACAGGTGAGTTAAACCGGATACGCGCTTGGCGTGCCGGAGTACCACGCTGTCGAACCAACCGATTCGGCGAGGCCGCTTGGTGACCGTACCGTATTCGTGGCCGGTTTCGCGGATAGTGTCGCCGATTTCGTCGTGGAGTTCGGTTGGGAACGGTCCGTCACCGACCCGGGATGTGTAGGCTTTGCAGACGCCGACGACCTGGTTGATCTTGGTCGGGCCAACGCCGGAACCGATAGTCACACCCCCGGCAACGGGGTTAGAAGACGTGACGAACGGGTAAGTCCCGTGGTCGATGTCGAGCATCACACCTTGGGCGCCTTCGAACAGCACGTTCTTGCCGGCGTCGATGGCGTCGTTGATCACCACGGAGGTGTCAGTGACGTGGGCCTTCAATTGTTGCCCGTATTGATAGTAGGTTTCGAAAATATCATCAAAGTTCAGGGGTTGTTCGTCGTAAAGTTTGACGAATAACTCATTTTTTTCGGCCAAATTTTGTTTGAGTTTGGCGGCGAAGATGTCGCGGTCGAGTAGGTCGGCCACCCGGATACCGACCCGTTCGGCTTTATCCATGTAAGCCGGGCCGATTCCCTTGTTGGTGGTCCCAATCTTGTTAGTCTTGGTCTTTTCTTGGCACTTGTCCAAGAGAATGTGGTACGGCAGGATGACGTGGGCCCGGTCGGAAATCCGGAGATTGTCCGTGGCGACGCCGTTGTCGTTGAGGTACTTTAACTCTTCAACTAAGGATTTCGGGTTTAAGACCACGCCGTTACCAATCACACTGGTCTTATCCGCGTAGAAAATCCCGGACGGAATCAAGCGTAATTTGAACGTTTGGCCGTTGAAGACGATGGTGTGACCGGCGTTGTCGCCCCCTTGGTAGCGCGCGATAACGTCCGCTTTTTCACTCAGAAAATCAGTGATCTTGCCCTTTCCTTCATCGCCCCATTGACTACCAACTACTACTGTTGATGACATAACAACACCTCATCGTTTTATTTTTGCTAAGCCGAACGACCCAGCAAGAATTAATTTACCATGTTCGGAATTAAAAATCAAGGTAAAAACGAACGATTATAAATTATTTTCTATAATCATTCCATTTATTGAGGACAGAAACTAAATATAGAAATGATTTATTGGCTAATCTATCCAATTTTAGGATGATCTATGATATAATGGTCAACGGATATTTACCGAATAATTATTTAAATGTTCGTGTTTTACCGGAAAAATAAGGAGGAATCCCCCATGTTATCACGTTATACGCGTCCCGAAATGGGAAAGATTTGGTCGTTACAAAACCAGTACGCGTCTTGGCTGGCCGTCGAAATTGCGATTGATGAGGCCTGGGCCAAATTAGGTGAGGTCCCGGTGGCCGATGCCGAGAAGATTCGGGCCAACGCCACCTTTAACGTCGACCGCATCGCCGAGATTGAAGCCGTGACCCACCATGACGTGGTCGCCTTTACCCGGGCCGTGTCCGAATCTTTGGGTGCGGAACGGAAGTGGATTCACTTTGGTGTGACCAGCACTGACGTGGTCGACACCGCTCAGGGCTACCGGTTGAAGCAGGCTAACGTTCAGTTGCGCCAGGGGATCGTGACCTTGATTGCCACGTTAAAGACCTTGTCCCTGAAGTATAAGGATACGGTCATGATCGGCCGGACCCACGGGGTCCAGGCCGAGCCGACCACCTTTGGGTTGAAGATTGCCCGCTGGTACGCGGAGATGCAACGGAATTTAGACCGCTTTGACCGGGCCGCTAAGGGTGTTGAGACCGGTAAGATCAGTGGCGCCGTGGGCACGTTTGCTAACGTGCCGCCAGAAGTGGAAGCTTACGTGTGCGAAAACCTGGGAATTACGGCGCAACCAATTGCCAGTCAGGTGCTGCCCCGCGACCTGCACGCCGACTACATTGCGACGCTGGCATTGATTGGGACCAGCATTGAAGAGTTCGCCACGGAAATTCGGAGTTTACAACGCTCGGAGATCCACGAGGTCGAAGAATACTTCAACCCCGGCCAGAAGGGATCGTCGGCGATGCCGCATAAGCGTAACCCGATTGGGTCGGAAAACGTGACTGGTCTGGCGCGGGTTCTGCGCGGCAACGTGATTACGGCTTACGAAAACGTCAGTCTGTGGCACGAACGTGACATCTCACACTCGTCGGCTGAACGGATTATCTTACCGGAAACGACCACGTTACTAGATTACATGCTCCACCGGTTTAACCGCATCCTGACGAATCTGGATGTGTTCCCCCAGACCATGTTAGCTAACATGAACCGGACCTACGGCTTGATTTACAGCCAACGACTCCTGTTGAAGTTGATTGAGGCGGGGATGAGTCGCGAGGACGCCTACGATTTGGTGCAACCCTTGACCGCTAAGGCTTGGGATGAGCAAGTCCAGTTTCGACCACTGGTGGAAGCCAGTGCCGGGATTCAAGAACGGCTCACACCGGACCAGATCGAAGACGCCTTCGATTACCATTACCATCTGCGTCGGGTGGATGTCATTTTTAAACGTTTGGGTTTGGAATAGTGAAGAAACGCCGTCATCGCCAAAGGGGGATGGCGGCGTTTTACGTCTGCGTCTATAACGAAATTTATAAGGAGGCCTTTAGATCGGCCTAGCCGAGATATTTGGATGGTGGATGCGTCCCAATTAGGCATCCGACCGGACGGAAAAGCCGAGTTCACGGCTGCAACGGTAACGGCGATTTTGACTTAAACGTCGTGCGGTACGTGACACCCGCGACGCATGAGCCGGTGATGGACGTCCCGGCGACGTTACACGAAATTCAAGCGACAAAACGAGAATTGTAACGACTGGATGACGAATACGAGCACCTATTGAGCCAATTGCTCCAGAGTTAACCGACGGCGTCCCCGGAAACGTTAGCATTGTTGCGCACTAGGTGAAACCGAAGGACTAAGCCATGATGTACAAAGGCCCCCAGACGGATTGTCTGGGGGCTTTTGAACGTCATCGAGTTCATTAGTGACGTTTACGGTAGTAAGTGATGAGGGTCGTTAGAAGCAGACTACTTCCCAGAAGCCGGGTTAACCAAGTGACGTGATCGTTGGTTTGGGGCAACTTACGTGCGGCCTCCTTTGGGGCGGCTGGTTGTGGCCGGAACTCGGTGGGGCGTCCTTGGGCCGTTTGCGCGTTATGGATGACGGGTGGTGTCATTGGCGACGTTACAGAAGTTGCGGTTCCTGCGGGAAACATAGAATTAGCGTCAGCGTTCCCGGTGAGGGGATGCTTAGCTGGTGCCGTTCCGGTTGGAGTGGGTAGCGCAGGGGTCACTTGGGGGTGTGGCTGCGAATTAGGCTGAGGTTGAGGTTTAGGAGTTGGCTGTGGTTGTGGTTGGGGTTCAGGTTGTGGTTTAGGTTCTGGCTGCGGCTTAGGTTCAGGTTGTGGTTTAGGTTCAGGTTGTGGTTTAGGTTCTGGCTGCGGCTTAGGTTCAGGTTGCGGTTTGGGCTCTGGCTGCGGCTTGGGCTCTGGCTGCGGCTTAGGTTCAGGTTGTGGTTTAGGTTCAGGTTGTGGTTTAGGTTCAGGTTGTGGTTT
>NZ_AZDV01000023.1:4981-151845 GCF_001434835.1 Levilactobacillus acidifarinae DSM 19394 = JCM 15949
CTTAGGTTCAGGTTGTGGCTTAGGTTCAGGTTGTGGTTTAGGTTCAGGTTGTGGTTTAGGTTCTGGCTGCGGCTTAGGTTCAGGTTGTGGTTTAGGTTCAGGTTGTGGCTTAGGTTCAGGTTGCGGTTTGGGATCTGGCTTTGGTTTAGGTTCAGGTTGCGGCTTGGGCTCTGGTTGCGGCTTAGGTTTAGGCATCGGTTTCGGGGGAATTAATTGATTATTTAAATGGAACACAAAGTCGGCCGAGTAGCTGGACCCAGACCACGGATCACCGTTGGGGATGGCAGAAAACCAGTAGGTCCCATTGGGGGTAGTGGACGTCGCCGTCACGATGTACTCACCGTTCGTCTGGGTCACCTTAAAGTCGGCCGTGGCGTCATCATCCGCATCGTCGTTCGGTTTAGTGCCAGACAGCCGATAAATCGTTAACGGAAAACCGGCGGCGGGAGCTAAGGTCAAGGTTTGAGATTCGCCCACCGTATCTGCCGAATGGTCTCTGAGCTCACCGGTGAGGTTGTGCGTGATCAGTTGCGTGAGATTTAGCATGGGGTGGGTGGCTGACGTGGTAAGCGTTCCGATGTCAAAGGACTGATCGTCGTCGATGCCGGTGTCTTTGAGGGCTGTTAGAATGTGGTTTTGGGCATAGTCGAATTGGCCTTTGAGGTTGCCACCCGGTAAATAACCGGTGAAATCGTTGTTTGTGACGGCTAGTCTGTGAGCCCAAGTGACGTTATGCACGTCGGTGATGTCCGCCTTGTCTTTAATGAAACTCGGGTAAAAGTTGATGGGACCGCTGAGATGATTGCTGACGAGGTTGGCGTACATTAATTTAGGGTATTGGTCAAAGTGGGGCAGGCCACCCGTTAAGCCCAACCCGCTTAGTGATAAACCGGTTAGCTCTGGATTCTGGGGAAGAAGTTGGTCAATGAAGGCTTGTGCATTGACGTTTAGGCCGAGTTCCGGGCCTACTAGGGGTTGCCCGTCGTCCGTCATGGGACTGTACTGAATGACAACCTTCTGGAGATGGGGGGCGAACGCTAGCGATAGATGTTTAAGCTGCGTGAGGTCGATGCGGTCAGCATCTTGGATGTTAAACTCAGTAATATTTTTAAACTGTTCGATCCCGGTCAAATCGTGAATGACGCCCGTCTTCATTTCGGGATAATCCGGAATGTCAACGTGGGGCCAGACGCTATTCTCATCGGGATGGTCATTTGCCGGTGGGACGGGGGCTGGCGGTAGGGGGATATCGGGGGTTAGAATTTGCGTGTTAGCATCGGTTAGGGCGGGCACCTTATCGACATAGTCCGCGAGGTTGTCGTCCGTAATCGTGATGTTCGGATACAGGGGTTCTTCTTCGTCTTCATCACCGACTTTAATCTGGCGGAGTTGGTCCTGAGCGACCCGTTCCAGCCAAACGCGCAGGGTGTCATCGTGAATCCAGGTTTTAGCGTTACCGAGTTTTGGGGTGGGGGCCGTAGTCGTCGGGGTTGGTGATGATGGGGTTGAGGTGGCGTCGTTTGTTGGGGTTGAACGAGGAGTCACAACGCGGGTCTGTAACTCTGGTTCGGAAAGTTTGGGGGCGACGGTGGAGCCAGGGTTAGACTTGGACGCGGCCTTTCTTGAGACGTTATCAGTTTTAGCGCCTAACTGATTGGCGTGACTAGGCGGGGTGGTCGAAGAGTCAGGGGTTGGTCCGTCGGGGTGGTCGGCGGGAGATGGGTGACTGGTGGCGGAAACTACGGAACTTGATTCAGTGGTGATGGGGGGAATGGCAAGTTGATCGGCGGCCTGAGCAGATGAGGTGCCTGTTAGGGTGCTAATACTGAGACTGAGAAATAAAGTTGAGGCTTCAATCCACTTTTCTTCAGCATTAGAGAATAAAAAATAATGACTAGTAGGACGTTTAGCAGACATACAACGGGCTCCTCCTTGTAAAACATGAAATCATATCGACAGATAGTTTATTATATGTAACGTTTGCGATTCCATTATAGAATTATTGTGGTCAATGGCAAGCTAAACTACTTATAAATATCATAATAAAGACCAGATAGTAGTTGAAAAAAGTCCCCACAAAAAATCCCTTCAGCCGAGGAAGCCGAAGGGACGTTTTATGAGGAGTGAGTTTCTTATGAGGGGGAGAAACTCAAATTTGAGGAGTTCATCAGGTTTGAGGAGGACCTGGTGATGATATGACAGTCTCTTAGGGGGAGAAACTGTCAAAAAGGGATTGGATATAGATTTTGACTAGTAACCGTTACTGGCGAATTACTATGATGATAACTATACCCGGGAGTTGTGAATAGAAAATGGGGTAAGCCGTGACGACTTTTTGACGATTTTTTAAAGTAAGTCTAAAGTCCTTAGATTCTGGTTAAGACCTATGCCAACGGTTGCTGCGGGTCAAAATACGTGTTCAAGAAATGGACGACGCGTTGTTGGTAACGCTGTGGATTGATCCAGAAACTCTCCGCGTGCGACGCGTTCTTCACGATCCACAACTGCTTAGGCGCGTGGGTCGCCGCGTAGTTCTCGTAAGCCATCCCCACCGGCACGTACACGTCTTGTTCGCCGTGGATGAACAGGATGGGTCGCGTATTTTTCTTGAGTTGACCGGTCGCCGTCACGTCGTTTAGGTAGTACCCTAGGCGGCGTTTGGAAATGGTGGACACTAGTGGCTCAATCGGGTACTTGGGTAAATGGTACTGGCGCTTCAGTAAATAGACCAGTTCGGCTTCGACACTGGAGTAACCGCAGTCGGCGATGATGGCCTTGACCTGTGGCGGTAAACTTTCGCCCGACAACATTTCCATGGTGGCGCCACCCATCGAGACACCGAACAGCAGAATCTTTACGGCCCCGTCACTACGGTCGATGACCTGTTGAATCCACTGGAGGTAGTCCAACCGGTCCAACCACCCGAAGCTGATGTACTTGCCGGCGCTTTCGCCGTGCCCCCGGTCGTCGGGCAATAACACGTTAAAGCCTAAGTTGTGGTACATCTGGGCAAAGTTTGCCATGGTTTCACCGTTCCCCTTGTAACCGTGGCCGATGATCACCGTGCGGTCACTGGGTGTTTCGGCGGGGATGTACTCGGCGACCATCCGGTTACGCGCGTCGTGTTCGTGAAGGTACCAGGTCTGCTTGTCGATGGCCTGATACCAGTCGACGTAGGCGTAATAGGCGTCCGCATATTTTTGCTTATCCGCGGAGGTTTCGGGGACGTAGTTGACCCGTTTGAACGCGAAATTAAACAGGTGCTCACTGGCCAGTAAGGCGGTCGCTGCCGCTCCCAGTAACGGGAGGGCTAAGGTTAGTTTTTTCTTCACGGGAATCGTCCTTTCTTCTTATGCAAATACCCAGTCATTATAGAAGAAGCGGTGAGACGGCACAAGCCAAGTGTGACAAAAAAGCCGCCAGCAGATGGGCGTCCGCTGGCGAGCTGAATTAATCGAGGTAAATTTCTTTTAAGGTTTCAATCTCTTTGTGAGAAATGCCTAGCACGTCACGGAGGTAATCTTGTGCGCCGCCATACTGCGTGTTGATCACCTTCATCGCGGTGTCAAAGTAGTCTGGACTGACCGTGGAGAGAGCTCGAATGTTGGCGACAAAGGCGTCACCCTTACCAGCATCTTGTGCCTGCTTTAACATCTTATCAACTACGGGGACCACGTTTTCGTTGGTCAACAGGTAGTCGTGGCGAATGACTTGTGGGTCGACACCTAACGCGCTCAATGCGAGGAATGCACCAATCCCGGTGCGATCTTTCCCGGCCGTACAGTGAAACAGCACGGCCTGGTCGGGTTGGTCGTTAGCTAGTAACGTCGCCAGAAAGTCGTGGTAGGCGTGTTGGGCGGTTTCTAAGGTGACCATGTTACGGTAGACGTCGAGCATGTGCTCGTAGCCCGCCGTGGCGTCACTAGAAAAGCGCCGTTCCAGGTCGGCCTGGCTAGCCGAGGCGTCGGTCTCATCGCCGTCCGGGAAGACCGGTAAAAAGCGGTAGGTCGCGCCGGTCGGGACCTTGTCGGGCGACTGGGTCCGTTCGTCTTTGGACCGGAAGTCCACGTCGGTGACGACCCCGTAGTGCGCTAAGTTATCCTGATCCTCAGCGGTAAGCTTATCTAAGCCCGCCGTACGCACCAGCTTGTGCCATTTGACGGTGTGCCCGTCGACGGTGGGGTATCCCCCCAGTTCGCGGAAGTTGAGGCCGCCCGTCACCTTTAAAATCCGACTATTTGTCATTCGTTTTACCACCCTTTCAATCAGCGTTATCCTGGCTCTATTCTAACGGTTTTCACGGGAATAGCCTAGTGATTCCTTTCGAGAGTTCAAGCGTTTTGCGCCGAAACGCTGTATACTATCCCTAAGAGTGCGAGAAATTGACGAAGGAAAAGATAGGGTGATAGTCGTGAGCTTGCGTGGGAAATGGTTACTTTTCAAGACCCAGCATAGTCAACTCAAGCAACAGATTCAACAGGCCTTTTTACAACCGAGCCGGCGAAACCTCGCCGTGGTGCCGGCCAAATTTCCGGCCGACATCGTGACGAAGGAGCGAGAAATCTTTGGCGGGCGGATCTTGACCGCCGCGACCGGGGCCCCGTTGCCCCAACACATCATCTTATTGCACGGCGGCGCCTACACTATGCAGGGGACCGCAAGTCACCGCGAGATCATGACGTCGTTGATTCACGAAGCTAATCTGCGCATCTCGTACGTGGATTATCCGCTGGTCCCCGAGGCGACGGTCGACGACACGTTGACGTTTGTGGGCAACGCCTACGCGTACCTGCACGCCCAGTATCCCGACGATCAGTTCTTTTTGATGGGGGACTCGGCGGGGGGCGGCTTGGCCCTTACCCTGTTGCAACAACTGAAGTATCATCAGGAAGATCTGCCGGCCGGGACGATTCTGATCTCGCCGTGGACCGACCTGAGTATGATGAATCCGGACCTGACCGCGGCGGCTAAACGCGACCCGTATCTGACGCTGGCGACCTTAAAGAAGATTGGGTATCAGTATGCCGGCGATCATCCGGTGACCGATCCCAAAGTCAGTCCGATCTACGGTAACTTTGATGACTTGGGCCCGATTCTGTTGTATTACGGCACCAACGAACTCTTGGCGGCCGATGATCAACGGCTGGTTCAGAAGTTAGAACAGGCGACCGGCACCGATTTTACGGTCCACGCGGTGCGTTCGATGCTCCATGACTACATTTTGTGGCTCAAACTCCCGGAAGCCAAACGGACGTTGAAGGAAATAAAACAGTTTATTTTAACCGGCACGTTACCGGAAGATTAAAAATCGTCTTAAAAGACTAATAGCATTTTAGGATTAGTCCAGTTACGGACGAAATCGACTGGAAATTTGTGAATCAGGTCTTTCAAACGGTTCTTTGCCTTGGTAAATTCAAAATACCGATTAACATCTGCCCATTTTTAATTGCTGCTCTGGTCTACACTAGAATGCTAGCAACTTGAGTGGGCTTTTTTGAATTGAATAATAATGTAAAGCATAAATTAATATCTTATTGATTGAATTCTGTTATAAAACGTTTAGAAGATATTTTTCTTAATGATGAATTTAATCATTTAAATATCCAATTGATCGTTAAAACGAAAAAAGTATGTTATAGTGGCTTTATGATAGCGAATTCGCTATCATAAAGCTATGAAAACTCTTGAATTTAGTTATTATGACTGGCCTGAATTTGAAAGCTATTTGGATATCTTATCGGATAAAGATGCTGCTAAGTTAGTTGAAACTATTAAAAAAATTGAGGAGTATGGTTTATTAATTGCGGAACGTCAAAAATGGGTTAAGAAGTTAGATGAAAACTTATATGAGATTCGTTCAAAACATGCATCGAATATTCAACGTGCCATATATTTTAGATTTATTGAATCAAAGTATGTCATTACGCAAGGTTTTACCAAGAAAACACAAAAAACGCCGATGGCGGAGATTAAAAAGGCTCGGCGAAGGCGTACACACTATTTAAAAAGGGGGATGAATCATCATGAATAAACTGGATGATTATGTCACTCGACGCGGTCAAACATCGCCAGCGTTTGCACAAGCGGTTAAGCAGGAAGATTTGAATTTAGACGCTGCGGTTGCCGTCCGGCAGTTACGTGATAGTTTGCAGCTCAGTCAGCGAGCGTTTGCGCAGCAAATTGGTAAACCACAGTCGACAGTGGCTCGTATCGAAAATGGCTCCATGAATGTCTCAACGAAACTATTAGCGGAGATTGCCTCGGCGACCGGTCAGCGGTTGCAGATTCAATTCATCCCGGTTCACGAGTAAAACAAAAGCACCCGCTGATCACCGCGGCCCTAAGGCCCAAGTTGATCAGCGGGTGCTTTTGTTTGAATTATAGTTAAATGTCCACGTGGTGCTTCAACCGCGGAAAGACGTGGACGTCGGCCCAGCCCATCACGGCGCCTTGCGTGACGAGTGCCCAGATGGTCCCGAAGCCGATGGCGTGCAGTTGGCCGGTCGCCAGATAGGACAGCACGATAATCGTAACGGGTGGCAAGTAGCTGGCCCACTGTGCGATGATGGACGACCCGTGGAGAAACCGAAAACGGATGATGTAGGACAGGTCGTCATTGGGGTGCATGATAATGTTGCAACGTTGATAGATCGACACGGCAAACGCCACACCGGTCAGCCCGATGATGTCGATGATAATACGGGCGGGGAGTCCCAGTTGGCCGACGCCCAGCCAGTTCCAGAAGTAGCCGATCCATTCGACTAGGTAGCTAAACGGGATGATGTAGAGGATGTTGGAGACGAACCGGCGCCGGTCGAATCGCCCCAGAAATAATTGGTTCATGATGGTGATCACGATGCCGTAGATGAACATCGTGGTCCCTAGCGGCACGTGAATCCAGCTGGCCAGGTTGACCGATGACCCGGTCCACACGGCACTCCCGAGGTTGGTGGAGATGGTTAACGCGTTAGCGGCGGAGTTAAGGAAGATGGAAAAGCCCAAAAAGCGCATTCGTTGTCCAAAATCCTTCATTTTTGCCACCAATGTCATCTCCTCAAGTTAGTCTATTTGTTAGTCTAACCTAAAGATAACGAAAGGGAAAGGGCCTGACGGCATTTAGCGGACGAAAATATTCGGGGCGATAAAATAATTAACAAATGATTGACTAAAAACTATAGTAGAATAGTAGGTGTAACGAAATTAAATATAAGCGAGGTAGAAATGATGACTGAACGGCAATTGATTCAAGAAATTTTGAATTCCGAAGCGATTGAATACCACTTCGAAAACGTCGATGAAGATTCTAAGGAATACACGCTTTTATTAAAACGCTTGGATAAGGACGTGCGGCCCGTTGAAGAACTCAACGAGGAAATTAAGCACTACTTTAAGAGTGCTGATTTTGATTACAACGAAGAACTCCATCCTAAAGACGTGGATGCCGACATTCGCTTAACCATCAAGCGGTAATCGTTGATTGCCGGGGATTGTTAGCGGTTACCGACACCAATCGTTAGAGGGTTCACGGAAAGGAGACCTACCTGGGCCTCCTTTTTGCGTTAGCGTAAAAAGGAGAGCCAGTCTTGAAGAGGTTAATTCAGCGCTTCCGGACCAGTCAGAAACGGGCTGGAACGGGGTGGGCACGGCTTCAAGCCCACAAACCAGGTCTTGAAGACCGACCTTTGTCTAAGCCGACTGAAAAACGTCGGCTAAGTCAAACGACACCCCTGAGCCCATTTCTGACTGCTCCTCCAGCTCACACTGATCATGAGGGCACTCTTAGTACGTAATCAGCAGTCAATGAACGATAATAGTCGAGTATCAAAGTAGGTGCCATGTGTAGTGTAAACTGGTGTTTTTAGTTATGAGGAAAGAAACGTTTCGTCCGGATTGTAGTTGTCGTTTAATTAAGGGCCGCATCATGCTACCGGAGGGGAAACTGGAGACTATCAACTTTATCCTAACTAATATGACGTAAAACAGATTGGAGGAACATCATGACCATTGAAGAACTGTATCACACCATGGCCCGGGCCATGGGGCCGCAGCCCTGGCTGAAGCCGGGAACGCCCTGGGCCGAGACACCAGTCGAAATCATGCTGGGGGCCATTTTGGTGCAAAATACCAACTGGCGCAACGTTGAACCGGCCCTGCGGAACCTTAAACGGGAAACGGGTTTTGAGCCGACCCGGTTACGCGCATTAACGCCAGAATCCATCACACCGTTGATTCAAAGCAGCGGGTTTTACCGGCGCAAGGCCGCCGCTATCTTGAGCCTTGCGGCGTGGTTAGGTGATCACGATGATGACCTGAGTGCGTTGAAGCACGGCGACGGGGGCCAGGAACGCGCCGAACTTTTGGCTATCACCGGGATCGGTAACGAAACCGCCGACTACATTTTAATGTACACGCTAGATCACGGGACGTTTATGGTCGACACCTACGCGCGGCGGTTGTTCAGTTGGCTGGGCGCCACGATGCCCAAGACCTACCCGGCGTTTCAAAAACAAGTGTTGGCCCAGTTTCCGTTGGGGCTACGTGATTGTCAGGAATTCCACGCGCTCATCGACGAGTTTGGCAAGCAGGTCAAGACCGACAGCGACTTTGCCGCATCGTTTCTGGCGGGGCAACACCTAACCGTTTAGTTTGGTCAGTGGGCTGGCGGCGCCGGAAAAAACAAATTTTCCCGAGTCGCGCACACTTCGTGATATGATAAGTGCAGCGAATTTGAAACCGTTTCCGAAACAACGAACGGGAAACTGGAGGGAGTTTTACATATGGCACTAAAGCAGCCGGAAAACTACGTGTTAGCGATTGACCAAGGGACCAGTAGTACGCGGGCCTTTATCTTTGACCACAGCGGACGCAAGGTGATTGAGGGGTACAAGGAAGTTCATCAATCCTATCCGCACGCCGGTTGGGTCGAATCCGACGCCAACGAAATCTGGAACAGTGTCCTGTCGGTGATTGCCAGCGCGTTGATTGACGCCTCGATTCACCCGGAAAACATTCAGGCGATTGGGATCAGTAGTCAACGGGAAACCACGATTGTCTGGGATAAGGCGACCGGCGAGCCGATTTATCCGGCCGTGGGGTGGCAGAGTCAACAAACCGCCGCGTTGGCCAAACAACTCGCCGTCGATCACGGAGCCGAAATTCAGGCCAAGACCGGACTGGTGGTCGACGCCTACTTTAGTGCCACCAAGATTCGGTGGATCTTAGATCACGTTGACGGGGCCCAGGAGCGCGCCGAGAAAGGGGAACTGGCCTTCGGGACCGTCGATAGTTGGTTAGCCTGGAAGCTGTCGGGCGGTAAGATTCACGTGACCGACTACAGTAACGCCAGCCGGACCATGCTGTTTAACATCCACGAGTTAAAATGGGATACCGACGTCTTAGATTGGTTGAACATTCCAGCGGCGATGTTGCCGGCCGTGAAATCCAGTTCCGAGGTTTACGGCGTGACCCAGAACTTCCAGTTCTACGGGGTCGAAGTGCCAATTGCGGGGTTGATGGGGGACCAATCGGCCGCCTTACTGGGCCAACTGGCGATCAAGCCGGGGATGGTCAAGAACACTTACGGTGACGGGGCCTTCGCCATGATGAACACGGGCCACGAGCCGCAAACGTCTCAGCACAACCTGCTGACTACGATTGCCTACCAGCTCGACGGCAAGGTCACCTACGCCCTTGAAGGGTCGATCCTGGTGGCCGGGACTGCGCTGGGCTGGTTACACGAAAGCCTGAAGATTATCGACAACGTCCCCGAGTCGCGGCAGGCCGCCATGGCCTCGACCGATGACGACGAAGTCTACGTGGTGCCAGCCTTTAACGGGCTGGGGGCACCGTACTGGGACCCGGATGCGCGCGGGGCGGTCTTTGGCCTGACGCGGGGGAGTAACCGAAACGACTTCGTCAAGGCGACCTTACAGTCGATCGCCTACCAGACCCGTGACGTCTTGACCACCATGACACAGGACACCGGGATTACCATTTCCGAATTGATGGCCGACGGGGGGGCCTCGCGAAACCGCTACCTGATGCAGTTTCAGGCCGACATCTTAAATACACCGGTCCAACGGGCGGCCGACGAAGAAACCACGGCGACGGGGGCCGCAATTGCCGCCGGGCTCGCGGTCGGCTACTGGGATAGTCTCGACGAGATCGAACAGATTCACGCCGATGGCCGCCTGTTCGTGCCCGATATGGGGGAAGCACGCCGGCAACGTCTGTACGCTGGGTGGCAACAAGCCGTCAAAGCGACCCGGACGTTTAAGCCCTAACGACTTTGGGGGAATTCCGTTGAAGGGGGAGTAACCATGACACAAATGAAGGACACCACGACTAAGAAACTACGCAAACACTTTGCCCACTATGCCGATTGGGTTAATCAGCATAACGGTGCGGTGGTTGTGCAGCGGCAGCACCATCCCAACGTGGTGATGGTCTCGAAGGCCGAATACGAGGCCTGGCAACAGACGTTGGAGGCCTGGTCGACGTTGACTAAGAACGAAGATCTACAACGCAAGATGGACCGGTTGACCAACGATGCCGACTTGAGTGACCAACCGACGTCATCAACACCGACGAATAAGTAAACTTAAGGGAAAACCGTTGCCGTGGGGCAGCGGTTTTTTAGTCGGTGTGGGGACCAATCGTTGAGGATTCACCCCATCCGGTTGGCCCTATACTGGGAGGTGTAAGGGGGAGTCAGAATGAAAGTCACACAGTTGCTCTTAACCGCGTTAGTTGCCGGTAGCATCGGGGGATTCTCCAGGCCGGCGTTTGCCCAACAACGGCCGTCGACTTGGCAGCGGGGGACCACCGTTACGTGGAACTACCGCACGGCCAATCCGAACGGTGATTTCACGGACCCGCCGTTGGCGTCCACGGCCACGACGCGCAACGTCTACCTGTGGAATTTGCGGCATACGGAGAAGTTACACGATTTGAAGAACTTTCCGAAAACGACCTGGTACGTCACGAAGAAGATTGAAAAACCCGGTTCGGGTGTTTACGACGAGGTCACGACCTATGATAAGTCGATCACGGGATTAATCTGGCACGGCTATTTAGCGCCGTATGTCACCAGGCTACCGGATAAATTTAAGACGACGGCGGCCTATGCGCAATATATCCGCACGGCACCCGAACAAAAGTTAGCCCGGGGCATTCTCCAGGCTTTTCCGCAAGCGAAACTCGATCTGCGGTTGTCCCAAGAAGCATTGCACCTCTATAACGTGCCGCGGGGTTATCCGGAATATCATGACGTGATCGACGTGGGGGCGTTGCCAATCGCGAAGACGGACTTCACGCAGATTCAGGGCTTCCCGGAAGGTTATGATTTTGGCTACAGTCATAATCTGAATTATTACTGGTTGGCCTCATATGGTGGCCCGGTCGCCTTACGAGTGGCTAAATTGCACGAAGCGTTGGCCACGGCGGGGTGGACGCCAGCTAAGTTAGCTAGTCTGGGCGACGATTGGCACGTGGGTGTCGTCGCCAGTGAAGATGAAGCGTGTGAGTTGGTCTTAGCCTTACCGAACCAGTAAAGCACGAAACGGACGTGATCCTCAGCTGAGGATCACGTCCGTTTTAAGGTTATTTATATTTAGCTTCCAAGCGACTCATCCACCAGCCCAGGGCAATCCCGGCCCCGGCCGCCAGGAGACTTGCGCCCCAGGTCAGCGGTGTGGTACCGGCGTAAGAAATGCCTTCGGCCGCGTGGGCGTTGGGAATCAGAATCAGCGCGGTGCTAGCGACCACCAGACCAATGATGAAGTGGTAGACCCGCGAATGGTGATGGTCGATCAGGTATTCGATGCCCTTCGCCAGCAGGGCCATGGTGATCAGTCCACCGATGGCGATGGGCAGGAAGACGCCCAGCAGGTCGAGGTTCTTGAACCCCAGGAGCATCGGGGAAAATAGGCCCAAAATCAACAGGAGGTTCGACGGACTGAGACCGGGCACCAACACGCCTAAGGCAATCAAATTACCAGCCACCACGAAGCCGATGAAGTTGGCGGGTAGCGTGCCCAGGTGACTAACGTTATACAGGCCCAGGCCTCCCACCAGAAGCGTTCCGCCGAACCATAGCCAGTCGACTAGGTCACGGCGCGAATGTTGCGTGGCGGTCGCTAGGAGGGCGGGCAGGGTACCAATGATGGCGCCGGCAAAGCCCCACAGGACGATGACTTGCGCGTGGGTCAGCAAATAGGCCAACGGCGCGGAAAGCAGCGCGACGCCTAAAATACCACCGAGGCCGACCGGCAAGAAGAACGGGAGGTCTTGCCGCCACCGCTGGCGGGGATGGGCCATGAAACCCAGTAGGCGTTCGTAGAGACCTAAAATGGCGGCGAGCACGCCACCGGAAACACCGGGGAAAATGAAGCCAAGCGCGATGATGATGCCTTTAAAAGTACGGGTGAGTAGACTGAACGTCCGTTGGGTCAACATGGGAAGGGTCCTCCTTGTCAGCGAAGCGGGCAACTGAATTTTTTATATAGCATATCAAGGTTCACGGTGTTTATCAAATCCTTATAGGGGACTTAAGTAAAATTTGGGAAATCACGCGCAAAACAAAAACCGCTCCCTTCACAGGAGCGGTTCGTTATTAATCGGTTGATTTGGGTTTCCAGTAGTGCGCCCGCGTAAGCAGGTCGCGTGACCGGTCATCGGCCGGTACGAAGCCCAGGTTGAACAGGTGCTTGTAGTACATCATGTTGTAGATGGCGCCCCAGAGCAAGGCAATGCCTAACTCAACGCTCCCGGTGGCAGCGACCCGTTGATCACCGGGAACGAACATGTTGAACAGCATCTGCAACGCGAGTTCTACCCCCACGATACATAGCAGGTTATACCAATCCGCACGGAAAATGGTGGGAAACGGGTGGAATAAAAACATGGTCCACGAGAATCCAACCTTCGCGATGCGGAGGTTACCGGTTTCCGGGTTGACGACGGTGGCGTAATTCGGGGGTAACGGCAGTCCTTGAGGGCCGTTACCGTTGTTGTTATTGTCATCATCGTTAAAGCCCTTAAAAGGATCTTGCATGAGATTAGCCAACTTTCTAACAAAATTCGTTATTAAAAGTCTAACACGAAAGCCGTGCGTTGCCTATTATTCTATCGCTGGGACAACTTCACGACCGCTTCACACCGGGCCGTTTGCGGCATCATGTCCACGGACTGGATGTAGTCGACGTGGTAGTCGTCGGTTAACGTGTCTAAGTCCTTGGCCAGCGTCGACGGGTTGCAGGAGATGTAGACTAATTTTTCGGGATGGATGGCCAGGATGGTGTCCATCAAGTGGCCGTCTAAACCGGTGCGGGGCGGGTCGACCACAATGGCGTCCGGCCGGAACCCGGCCACGGCCCATTTAGGTAAGAGGTCTTCGGCGGTGCCGACTTCGTAGTGGGCGTTGGTGATGCCGTTAAGTTCGGCGTTAGCGTTGGCATCGGCCACGGCTTCGGGGATGACGTCCATCCCCCGGACTTCGGCGGCCACGTCGGCTAATGACAGCCCGATGGTCCCGACCCCAGAGTAGGCGTCGACCACGGTTTGGCCGGGTTGCAGGTCCAGCGCCTTTTTGGCTTGGTCGTATAGGACTTCAGTCTGCGCCGGGTTAAGTTGCAGGAAGGCCCGTGCGGAGAGCTTAAAAGCCAGTCCGCCTAGTTTTTCGGTGATGGTTTCTTCACCAGCGAGGCGTTGGGTCTTGTCGCCCCAGACCAGCGACGTTTTACCCGGGTTGATGTTTTGCATCACGGAGGTCACTTGGGGCAGTTCGTCGGCCATCCGCAACAGGAGTTGGTGCTTGTGCGGGAGCTTAGGCGAGTTGGTAATGAAAGTGACCTGCACGTCGTCGGTGTTAGCGGCCGCACGGACCACCAGCGTCTTGACGATGCCGGAGTTGTGGTCTTCGTCGTAGATGGGCACTTCTAAATCCTGCAGCATCCCAACTAAGGCGCGCATCACGGTCATGGTGACGGGCATCTGTACGGAGCAGGTGGGCAGGTCGATTAAATCATGGCTACGTTCGGCGTACAAACCGGCTTGAACCGTGCCATCGTCGGTCTGACGCACCTGAAACTGGGCCTTGTTGCGGTAGGCGTACGGGTCAGCCATGCCCAGCGTTGGCCGGACGTCGTAGTCCTTGAAGCCGTAAGGGTGGTAGCGTTCCAGAGATTGACGGACGATGTCGCGTTTAAATTCAAGTTGTTGCGGGTAAGCTAAATGTTCGAGTTCGAAGCCACCGACTTGATCGGCGTAGCTATCGCGTGGTTCGACGCGGTACGGGCTGGCTTTGCGAATCCGGTGGACCTTAGCGCGCAGGTAGCGGTGGGAAATGCTGGTGACTTCCACCACGGCCTCTTCGCCGGTCAACGCGCCGGGGACGAAGACGGCCATGCGTTTGTAGTAGCCGATGCCTTCGCCGTTAATGCCCATCTTCTTGATGGTTAGCGGGAAGCGTTGGCCCTCTTCAACTTCGACCTGGGGAGCATCTTGCCGGTCGGTACGACGGTTGCGCCGGTAGTTGTTCCGGTAATCGTCGCGGTTTTGATAATTTCTCATGAATTTTTTCTCCTATATACTGACAGTTGAATCCTCTTAATCTTGACCATTATACCAAAGATTGCCGTTAGACGGGGTGGGACGCCTGACCGCTAAAAAAAATTATTAAAATGAGGCCGCTTTCATAGCCAGTCTTTGTGCTTTTGGGTACAATTGAGTTACCTGTGTGGAAGGCTGAGATGATTAGTGAGTAAGTAGTTTACAACGGCGCGGCCAATCATCTAATTGAGTAAAACGAGAGGATTATTTGCTTGTCTAAAATTAAATGACTGCAATCACACATTAAGGTTACTATCAATTCCAGTGTGAGCTGGAGGGACAGTCAGTAATGGGCTCAGGAGCGAAATTTGTCTTAGCCGGTGGGTCATAGCCGGCTTAGACAAAGGCCGGACTTTGAGACCCGAATTTTGGGCTCAAAGCCGTGCCCGCTCCGTTCCAGCCCGTTGCTGACTGTCCTGGAAGCGCTTGGCTCACTAGTTTAGTCTTTCCCAACACACAGGTACCGAAAAATTTAAGGGGGCTTGACCATGCATCATCGTAAAGTTGCGCTGGTAACCGGCGCATCGTCAGGAATTGGCAACGCCATTGCCCGCAGCCTGCACCGTAACGGGGTCACGGTATATGCCGGGGCTCGGCGGGTGGACCGCATGAATGATTTGGACGATTTAGGCATCACCACGGTGGCGTTGGACGTGACGGACGCCGATAGCGTGGAACAAGTGGTTGACCGGATCGTTAGCGAGACCGGCCGTATCGATATCTTAGTGAATAACGCGGGCTTTGGCCTGTTGGGGGCCTTAGAAGACGTGCCCATCAAACAAGCATTGGGTCAATTTGACGTTAACCTCTTCGGGGCGGCGCGATTGATCAAGTCGGTCTTACCAATGATGCGTCAGCAACATAGTGGCCGGATCATCAACATCACCTCGATCGACGGTAAGGTGGCACAACCCATGGCTAGTTGGTACGTAGCGTCTAAGTTTGCCTTGGAAGGCCTCTCCGACACGTTACGCCTAGAGCTGCAACCTCATGGAATTCAGGTGGCCGTGGTCGAACCCGGCAGCATTCAATCCGAATGGGCCGACATCGCGGCGACCCACCTGCACGATACCTCGGGTGACGGCCCATACGCCAAGACGGCGACCATGGCCGCGGCAATTCTGGTGGCAGCAAAACGTTACGCCAGTGAGCCACAGGTGATTGCCCGGTTAGTGGATAGAGCGGCGTTGGCTCGGCGACCGAAGACCCGGTATCACGCCGGAACCGGTAGTCAGATTCTCTTCGCGCGACGTTTCTTGTCCGACAAGACAATGGACCGCATCTGGCGGTTGACTGGTGAAGCAGCCCAACGGATTACCCGATAATCTAAGAATCGTTGACGTGCCGCGTGAACATGCTATGCTAAATATAACTAACACTAGGAGTGTCCGTGTGCGGGCTGAGATGTGACCTTGTCGCAATTCCTTTGAACCTGTCAAGTCCATGCTTGCGAAGGGAACGTGTTTGACTGGCAACGGCCACCCGTTCATTGTAAGAATGGGTGGCCGTTTTGCCGTTTTTTTGACCGGTAAGTGACAGATTCGGTGGCCTGACCGGACCATTCTAGGATTAGCACAACTATTTTTGGGGGTCTTTGCAAAATGAAAGTCAGTTTACTGGACGATCTACGGCGTCAAAATCCGATTGTGTTTAACATTTCCAACTTCGTGACGGTCCAAGACGTGGCCAACGGGATTAACGCGATTGGCGCGTCACCCATCATGTCCGAAGAAGTCGACGAGGCCGACGAAATGGTCCAGCTGTCCCAAGCGGTTTGCTTGAACTTGGGCGCCTTTACCACGCCACAGGTTCACCAGATCAAGGTGACCGGCCAGCTGGCCAACCAGTACCACAAGCCGTTAGTCGTCGACCCGGTGGCGGTGGGGGCCGTCAAATACCGGGCCAAGGTGGCCGAAGACCTGTTTAAGGCCTTTCACCCGGACGTGCTGCGCGGCAACGCCGGGGAGATTGCGGCCTTAGCCGGGATCGATTGGCAAGCCAAGGGTATCGACGCCGGCGAAGGGGCGGGCGACCTGGTCACGATTGCCGAGACCTGCGCGAAGAAGCGCGAGTGCACGGTAATTTTGTCCGGGCCAACCGACGTGATCACCGACGGCACCCGAACCGTGCAGGTCATCAACGGGACGACGCTGTTTCAGACGCACGTGGGGTCCGGCGACATGCTATCCAGTATCGTGGCGGCGTTCTGTGCGATTGAGAACGATTATTTTGAAGCGGCTCAAACCGCCTGCCTGGTCTTCGCGGCCATCGGGCAACGGGTCGCCCAGGCCGATCCCCAGATGGGAGCCGGTACCTTTATTATTAAATTAATGGACGCCTTGCAGCAGACCACTGTGGCCCAGATTGAAGCGGTCGCGGCCTACGAATAGGTTGAAAGGATGACGAACAAATGACGAATGAATTTCCCCAAACGCTAACCATTGCGGGGACCGACAGCGGGGGTGGCGCCGGAGTCATGGCCGATCTGAAGACCATGCAAGAACGCCACGTTTTTAGCACGGCGGTGATTGTGGCGGTGACGGCGCAAAACACCAAGGGCGTGCAGGACTTCATGGCCCTGCCCCAACAGTTGATCGACGAACAGTTCGCGTCATTAGCCGACGATTTCAAGATTCGCGCCTGCAAGACGGGGATGTTAGCCGACGCCGAACACGTGCACATCGTCGTTGAGAACCTGAAACGCTATAATTTCGGCCCACTGACGGTCGACCCCGTCATGATTGCCAAGGGCGGGGCGGCCTTACTAGCCGACGACGCCGTGGCGACGGTGCGTGACGAACTGTTACCGTTGGCCGACGTGTTAACGCCTAACTTACCGGAAGCCCAACGCTTGACGGGCTTACCGCTCGATAGCAAGGAAGAGATGGAGGCCGCGGCGGTCGAACTCCAGAATCTGGGGGCCAAAAACGTGGTCATCAAGGGGGGGCACGAAGCCATCCCGGACCAGGCCAGCGACTTTGTATTGCTCGAAGACGGCCGGTCGTTCTGGCTGACCGCCCCGCGGATCGATACGGTGCGGACCCACGGCACGGGCGACACTCTGTCGTCGTGTATCACGGCTGAACTGGCGAAGGGCGCCGATTTTGAAACGGCCATTCGTTTGGGGAAAGATTACGTCACGGCGGCCATTGCCCACCCGATTGAAGTCGGCCACGGGCACGGACCGTTGAACCATTGGGCTTACAATCAAGGAGGGACGCTATAATGTCAGTAACCTTTGAACCCGGCTTACTCCGGGCCTATTTTGTGGCGGGCAGTCAGGACGTGCCCGGTCGTGATTTACGGGACGTCTTAGCCACCATGTTGACGGCCGGCATCACGGCCTACCAGTTTCGTGACAAGGGCGCCAGTAACTTGACGCCCGACCAACGATTAGAACTAGGCCGCGACTTACGCGAGCAATGCCGGGCGGCCAGTGTGCCGTTTATCGTCGATGATGACGTCGAGTTGGCCCTAAAATTGGACGCCGACGGGATTCACGTGGGACAAAGCGACGAACGGATTCAGCAGGTCTTAGCAGCGACTAACGACCGGCAGATGTTTGTGGGCCTGTCATGTTCGACGGCGGCCGAGGTTGCTACGGCCAACCAGATTGAGGGCATCGCCTATCTGGGCAGCGGGCCGATTTACCCGACGGTTTCCAAGGACGACGCCGATCCCGTGATTGGCACGGCCGGTTTAGCCCAGTTGGTTCAGCAGTCACGGGTTCCCGTGGTGGCCATCGGTGGGGTGACCCTCGAATCGTTACCGGCTATCGCCCAGACGGGGGCGGCCGGGGTGGCGGTGATCACCTTGCTGACTCGGCACGATCGCCCACAGGTCGCGGTTGACGCCATGCGCATGGCGTTTACCAAACCGGCAAAATAATTGCGTTTTAAGCAAAAATAGGTTATCGTTCAGACTATTACTGGATCAAAAGGGGATTACCTATGAGCTTTTTAGAGCTAAAAAATATTCATAAATCTTACTACATGAATAAGACGCCGTTTCCCGTCTTGAAGGGGATTAGTCTGAAGTTCGACCGCGGCGAGTTCGTGTCGATTCTAGGTGAGTCCGGTGGGGGGAAGACCACGCTGATGAACATCATCGGTGGGTTGGACGCCCAGTACGAGGGTGACGTGTTGTTAAACGGCGAATCGCTACACCATGCGTCCGTGAAGCAACTAGACACGTTCCGGCGACAAACGATTGGGTTTATCTTCCAAAACTTCAACCTGATCAGTCACCTGAGCATCCTGGATAACGTGATGGTGTCGTTGCAGATGACCAAGCTTAGCCGTAAGGAACAGCGCGACCGGGCGACCGAATTGCTGGATCAGGTGGGGTTAAAGGAACACCGCCATAAGCACCCGAACCAGTTGTCTGGGGGGCAAAAGCAACGGGTCGCCATTGCGCGGGCCTTGGCATCGGACCCCGACATCATCATTGCCGACGAACCGACCGGTGCCCTGGATTCGCAGAACACCCAAGAAATCCTGGCGTTGATGGACGACATCGCGGCCAGTGGCAAGCTGGTCATCTGTGTGACCCACTCGCAAGAGGTGGCCGACCACGGGACGCGAATCGTGCACATGGCGGATGGCTTGATCGACCGCGACGAAAACTTAAAGGATCCGTTCCCGGTTAACGACCACGCCGAAATGCCCGCTAAGCACCTGGGCTTCATGGCGATGGTCCGTATGGCGCTGCAACACATGCGCTATAACCTGGGACGCAACCTGTTGATTATCTTCGGGGCATCGATCGGGATTTTCAGTGTGATTCTGATGCTAGGTTTAGGCCGCGGGGTTAAGGGGTACATTAATCACGAAATTTATTCGCAGATTAAACCGACCGCGGTGCAGGTGGCCCAGAAGACCAGCAGTGAGAGTCCCAAGAAGCTTGAAATGAAGGCCGCCGACGTGCAACGCTTGAAGAAGCTCGACCACGTCAAAAAGGTCCAATTAGGGTTCTACACGCAAGGCGCGCAGGTCCAGCACAACGGAACCAGTTCGACGGCTCAGATCGTCCAAACGGTGACCGACCAGATGCTGGCCAAGAGTGTTAAGAAGGGTCACACGCCGAAGACCGGTGAGGTGATGTTGGGTAAGGACTTCGCCAAGAAGTTCAATAAAAAACACCCGTATAAGCTGGTTGGCAAGACGGTTAAGGTGTCCCTGACGGCGATGGATAAGAACAATATTCCGACCGTCATGACCAAGAAATTGACGGTCAGCGGGATTACCGATGGTAGTGGTGGTCAGTTACAGACCAACCTGAACACCATCAAGCAAATGTACCAGAACAAAAACCTGACCTTCCGGGCCAACTTTGCGACGGTCGACATCGCCGGGTTCAGTCACGTCACTAGCGTTCAGGATAAGATCAAGGCGATGAAGGCTAGCAACGGCAAGGCCCAGTATCAATTGACCGGGGCCGGCGCCATCGTGTCGACGTTGAATACCTACATTCAGTTGGCCTTCTACGTGTTAGCCGCGATTGCCGGCATCTCGCTGTTAGTTTCCGCGATTATGATTATTGTGGTGCTCTACATCAGCGTGTCGGAACGAACCAAGGAAATTGGGATTCTGCGGGCCTTAGGGGTTCGGCGCCGGGATATTAAGAACCTGTTCTTGTCGGAAGCCTTCTTCTTGGGACTGTTCTCCAGCGTCTTGGCGTTGGCCTTCACCGAACTGGTGGCGGTCCTCGCCAACAACGTGGCGACTAAGTATATCGGTTACAGTATCATTGGCATTACTGGCAACTACCTGATCTTTGGGGTGGTCGTCGCGATTGTGATTAGCCTGTTAGCTGCCTTAGCGCCATCGAGCCGGGCCGCTAAGCTGGATCCAATTGAAGCCTTAGCTTACGAATAATTTAAAAGCGTAAAATAGCCACCGACGAATTGATCGTCGGTGGCTATTTTTTTATAGAATTATGTAACACTTTTAATTTAATGTCACCATCGTAAAAGACGGTTAAATCGGAAACAGCCCGTCCACGAGATTGGTGCGGTAGGCGAGCTGAATTCGTCATAAATTTGAGAAGTTAAGCTGACTAAGACCTAACTTTACAGTCTTCATTCTAACATGGTTCTTGGGACAAGCCAACCGTAAGCTCACTAATTGGGGTGCTGATTTAACAATTTACTAATAGTTGCTGGGACTCGAAAGCAGGGTGGTCGTTGATAGATTAAACGATCTTTTTCGTTGGAACTTTCAAGTAAAGAGGTGGTGGCAACGACTTTAAGGCGGCCACTAAAATTTTTAGCCGGTTTTTAAGTGAAAGCGCTTTTCAAATACCGGCCAAACACGTAAACTATGAAATGTGGTGAAAATGAAAGGAGTTCATTAGGTTATGGTAACGAATAGACGGCAACACTCGCGGCGGCGCTTTAGGAGCTGGTTACTCCTCGCGCTGACCACGGTTACGGTCGGCATGGTTGGCGGGCTGGCGGTTCCAGCCCACGCCACGACGACCAGCAGTAACGTCACAGCAGGTCAACTCCAGCAGGCAGTTGGGTCTACGGGGACGGTGGCAACACCGACCACGACTCAGGCGGGCTTAGCTGCCGAGGTGTACCACAAGAGTTCAGCGCTGGATCTTGCCCAGGAGGTTCGCACGGGCAAGGTGACCAGTACGGCGTTGGTCAAGCAAGCCATCGCGAAGGTCAAGGCGGATAATCCCCAATTAAACGGGGTCATCTCGTTACGTGAGGACGCGGCGTTGCAAGAAGCGGCCGCCCTCAAGGACACCGGCCAGCCGTTTCTGGGCGTGCCCATCCTGATTAAGGGGCTAGGCCAGATCATCAAGGGTGGCCAAAACACCCAGGGCCTACTGACCAATAAGGATGTCATCTCCGGAGTTACCGGAACGTTGGTCCGTAACCTCCAGACGGCCGGGTTCATCGTAATTGGTCAAACGAATTTTCCGGAAATGGGCTTATTAAATATTACGGATTCCAAGCTTTACGGCGCTGCGCATAGCGCCTGGAACACGGCCTACCAGCCCGGTGGGTCGTCGGGGGGCTCCGCGACCAGCGTGGCCGACGGCATGGTACCGTTGGCGACCGGGAATGACGCCGGGGGGTCGATTCGGATTCCCGCGTCCTGGTCGGGACTGATTGGGTTAAAGCCCACCCAAGGTGTGATCTTAGGTGATAGTTCCTCGGCTACGGCGCACGGGGTGAACTTCGCCGAAACTAAGACTATGGCGGATACCGAAGCCCTATTTACGGCCTTGAAGAATCCTAAGACGGCTACCACGGCGGCCCCCGAAAGTTTAAAGGGGCTGACGGTGGCGTACACCACCAAGTCGCCGGTCGGCACGCCAGTCAGCGCTGACGCGGTGCGGGCCGTTCAACAAGCGGTCAGCTTTTTGAAGCAGCAGGGGCTCCAGGTCAAGGAAGTCGACCCACCTGTCGACGGCGTGGCCCTGATGAAGGACTATTACTTATTGGATACGTCGGTAGGGAGCCTGTCAAATTACTTAACCCAGTTCTACCAGAAACGGGCGATGACCAAGGATGACGTGAGTCCCATGAACTGGGGCCTGTATCAAGCTAGTAAAAATGTGACTACGGAACGAAGAGCGGCGGCCAACGCCGAGATTGCGGCCGCGGCCGAGAAGATGGCGACGTTCCATCAGACCTATCCACTTCTGCTGACGCCAACGACGGCCACCACGGCGCCGTTAGTCAGTGATCCGGCGGTCTTGCCGGCGGACGTGGCCAAGTTGGAAAACATGGAAAATATTCCGGCTGACCAGCAGATGCAGGTGATTTACGATGCTTGGCTACACGGCCTTAGTAAGACGCCGTTCACCCAGCAGGCTAACCTGACGGGCGAACCGGCTATCAGTTTACCGACCTACGTTTCAGCCAGTGGTCTGCCGTTAGGCGTGCAATTTAACGCCGCTAAGGGGCAAGATCCTTTGCTGATGAAGGTCGGCGAGCTGTTCGAACAACACCACCAATTCAAATTACTTCAAGATCAATCCACCACGACAACCCCGACGACGCCAAGCGCAACGCCGGCACCATCTCAGGAGTCATCAGCAACTACCGCGCCAACGGCAACCCAACCTAGCGTGACGGAACCCACGGTAGTCCCCACGATGCAAACTAAGCGTTATGCCAAAAATATTTACGTGACGAAGGCCTTTAAGCTGTATCGTAACGTGACCGACTTGACCGTTAAGCACAGTTATGGCACCCACAGTCGGGCCACGGCGCCACACTTTAAGGTAACGGGAATCGTGACCCTAAAGAACGGACAAGAGTTCTACCGGGTCAAGGGTGGCTACATTCGCACCACCGTGGCAGCCCATAATCTGTATTACCAACGGACGACGAAGCAAGTCAAGGTGATTGCCAAGCACGGCATCTACGAATACCGCCACGCGACGTTAAAGGCCGGCCAGCGCGTCAAGCTGATCAAGCCGAAGACCACGTTAAAGGTGAAGAAGATCGTCTTTCAGGGGCACGTTACCCGGTATCAACTGACCAACGGCCACTACATCACGGCTAACCGCCAGTTGATTCAGTGGCGGTAATCCTAAGAATTTGCTGAGAACGGTCAAAGCGTGACTGGCCAACGTTTAGCGGGGGTCGATTAATTAACGGCCGCAAGTTGAATTGACGAATAACGTTTCAGGCGGTAAAGTGGGCGCAGTGGGCATCGAGAATTTGCCCACCGTGATGCGGGAGAGAACCGGATCACCGTCTACGCCGATGGCGAGGTGACCGGAGTTGGTCACAGCTTCGGGGAAAAACAAGGCTTGCCATTCTGAACGTATGTTCGTATAATGAGAAGCGAGACCATCGCGGCTTTTTAGGGTAGTATTCCCCTCATCTGGGGCGACCCCCGGGTGCAACGTCTAATTTTTGCACGGTCAACTTTTGTCGTCTGACTAGCAATGGGTCATCATCACCGGGATGGTGGCCGGGAAGACCTTACCGGCGAGCGAAATCCTCGTGGTCGTCGCGTCTATCAATAAAGGAACCAAGTTTTCGTGGGGATACGAAAACTTGGTTCCTTTTTTTGCGTCAAAATAAACTAATTTAACGGAGTTATCGTTAGAAGGCGCGGGTGGTCTTCATGACCTGAGCCGGCCGGTTGGTCAACAGGTAACCCGTCCCGTTATTGGTGAATTGTAGGCCTTCAAACTCGCGCTTGCCGTTCAGGTTCGTGGCCTCAACGTCACTTTCCTTGAGGTGGCCAAGCTTGCTGACGGGCACGGACGAGATACTGCCGTCACTGATGAAGTACAGCCGGTTCCGTTTAGCGTTGTACGCCAGCGACTGACTTTTGGTCCCGGGGTTGTGGCGCAGGCCCTGCATGATCAGGTGGAAGTTCACGAACTTACTGTGGATCTTTCCCTGGTAGATCTTGACGGTACCCTTAGGCGCCCAACCACCGTTGGAATAGGTGTAGAAGTAGGCGTTGCCGTGCTTGTCGAAAGTTAGGTTTTCGCCCATCGGCACCGTGTTCTTCAACATGAAGTTGATCCGCTTGACGGGCTTTAAGGTCTTGGTGCTGACCTGCTGGACGTTACTATGTATCGCGGTGGCGCCTACGAACCAGAGCTGACCGTTCTTGGGATTACGGGCTAACGATTGGCCGTGACCGCAAGCGAAGTCTGGTCCCACCTTAACGTTTTTCAGGATGGCCTTATCCTTAGCCGTCAGGGCGTGGTTGGCGCGATCCTTGTCGGCCTGGGCTAACGCGGATGAGGTCGCGCCCATTTTCCGCAGGGCGGCCAGGTTGTACTTGGCGATGAAGCCCCGGTCGTTGTGGTGGGTACTCAGGACGTACATGGTATGACCGGTACGGTCCATCACCAGACTCTGGGGATTCTGCCAACCGATTTGATCGGGTAACAGGATATCGGTCTTGAACCCGACCTTGGTGCCCTTAGTGCTGGTCATGACTGACCCGTAACCGGTAAAACTATAACGCGGAACGAAGAGGTTCCGGTTATTTACCGTTTTATAGTGCGCCACGTTGTAATTGGCCAGGGCGTTACCGTGTTGGGTGTACGTCTTGGCGGAGGCGTTAAGACTGGTACCTCCCAGGAAAAATAAAGCGGCTGCCGTGGCGGTCAGCCAACCCCAAGTTGCTTTGTGCATCGAAGACCCACTCCTTATATGCGAAATTTGTCACAAGTTATTTATAACACGAACAATCCGAAAAAGAAAATTTTCTTAGACTCAATTATTCAAAAGCAACCGGTTTCTTGGGGTTTGGGGGGCGCAAGCATAACCGGGAAAACAGCGCAATGGGAGCGTTCTTATAATGACTGAATATGGTTTGGTAGCGCCTAATTAGGGGGAATGCCGCGTAAATTAGGGGTTAGACGGGTCTAGACCGACCCGGTATGCTAGATTCTGTTCTCCGGAGAACAAAATTTAACTGGAAATGAGGATTTTTTCTATTGAGAGATCAAGAAGAAGCATTTAATTTCTTATTCACGGGTGACCACGAGCGCATTCTCCATGCGGCGTTGAAACGACTGCATTTGTCGCCGATCCACGCCGACTATGACGATTACCTACAAGAAAGCCGACTCCTATTTCTCAAGGTTTACCAACGGTTTCCAGATAATCCGTTGGAAAAACCGCATCAGTTTCTGGCGTACGCCCAACAGAAAATTTACTGGACCTTACTCGATCACTTGCGCAAGGAGCGACGCCGGGCACAATACCTGGCCGAAGGCGATCACGAGACGTTATTAGCGGAATTACCCGCGGCGCGACTGCCCCAAACCGACGTGGAGGGGCGCCTTTCTCAGGAACGTCTTTTGCAGGCCATCCACGCACAAGGCACTTTGGGGGAATGGACCTACCTGAGCGGGACGGTAGTTAATCAGCTAACTCCGGCCGAGATTGCGCGGCAGTGTGGCGTCAGCCGACAAACTGTGTATCGTTGGCGGCGAACGCTGATCAAACGGCTGCGGCAAAATAATTTTTGGCTAATGTGGCCCTAAGGGGTGATAAATTCGGTCGCCATTTCGTTAGTAAGAGTGTAAGGGTTGGCCAGCTCACTTACACCACCACAACTTTGAGAGGAGTTTCAACTTATGACTAAGACTTGGTTAAAGACGTCAATCACTTTTCTGATGGGGACCGATGCCGCGCACCCCGTACGCATCGTTTTGAATAACGGGGTCACCGCACCAGAGCCCGAACAGATTGAAGCGTTTGGGGGCTACTTAGCCAGTTTGACGGGGTTACCTTTCATCCGGGCGAACGTGACAACGCAAAACGCTGTGGCCTAACGCGCTAAGAGGAGGAATTTAAACGATGAAAACTTTAGAATTAAGCTTTAAAGGCACGGACCACCGGATCAAGAACTTGCGGTTGAAGTACGTGAACGCCGACCTGACGGCGGAAGAAGCAGAAGCCGTGATGCTCAAGATGGCGGCCAGCAAGTTGTTCGTGAAGCAGGACGTCGAACTTTACGCCACACCGGTGAGTGCGACCGTGGTGGAAACCACGAAGACGCCGCTGCCGGGAGGCGCCGCCTAACCAGTCACTGAAACCACCGGGTGATCAATCAAAAACGCAGGTCCCTGTTCGGGGGCCTGCGTTTTTCGTTTCGAGTTAAACGGCACCCGGGTGTTGGAGCACCTTGGCGGGATACTTGGTGGTGACGTAGGTGGTGATGGCGTCGATCATCTTGGCGGTCGACGGGGCCTTGGCCTGCGCACTGTTGACTACCAAGCAGATGGTACGGTAGAAGCGGGTGTCGAACGGGTAAACGTTGACGTCGCCGCTGATGCGTTCGAGTGCCAGTTCTGGCAAGATCCCCATGCCCATGCCGGCCTCAACCATGGCTAGGATGGACTGGTCGTCGATGGAGAAACGTAGGGCGTTGGGCTGGATTTGATAGTGGTCCAGCGCGGCCTTGGTGTCCTTGTCGTAGTCCCCCCGTTGCAGGATGAAATTCTGCTTGACCAGGTCGGCCGCGGTCACCGTGGTCCGGTTGGCGGGGATGAAGTCCGTCGGGGTGATGCAGTAGATTTCATCCTTAATTAACGGGAGCACCGTTAACTTCTCGTTGACCGGTAGTGCGGAGAAGCCTAGGTCGAGACGCCCGGTCTTAACGGCCGCCGCAATCTCGGTAAAGTCGGCTTGTTCAACGTTGATGGCGATATCCGGGTAATCCTGCTTGAAGTTTTGGATGATAGGCGGCAGCCAGTTGATACACACGGACGAAAAGGCACCGAGCCGGACGGAGCCGGCGTTAAGCCCCTTGATATTGGCGGCGGCCTGTTCGAGACGCTCTTCGGAGTTGATGATCGCCTGAATCAGGGGTTGGACGGACTTGCCGTCGGGGGTCAGTTCGACGCCCGATCGGTTACGAATGAACAGGCTGAAGCCGAGTTCCTTTTCTAACTGGTTGACCGAGTGACTAATGGCGGACGGCGTGACGTTTAGAATCTGGGCCGCCCGGTAAAAAGTGTGTTCTTGAATGATGGCTTGAAAGACACGATAGGCAAACGGTAGCATGCCCGGCCACCTCCTTGGCTAAAATGAAGAATTTTCACGTAAATAGTCAATACATGAATTGTTCTTTTCGTTAAGGCCATTCTATCATATCGCCGGGGCGGGGGATAGGGAGAGTCGGGGGTTGGGTGAGTGGCAGAACCGACCGCAACGTGACGAATCCTAATTAATAGGAAAAGATTTATTCAAAACTTCTTTCCAATCAGTCCACATCCCCGTGACAGTGCAGGATTTCCCCCAACCAAAAACCACGTTCAACCGTAAAACGGGTGAACGTGGTTTTTGGTGGTCGCTGGTGGCCTGATATCTCAAACGATGTGAAGAACACATACCCTGACAGATCAAACCATCAACGAAAGGCGATGCGGTATTGCTGGACGCCGTCAATCGTGCGGACAGTCTCCTCGGCCCCGTCGGTTAACTTCCCGTCGCGCCAGAAGCTCGGGTGCTGGTGACCAACAAAGTAGAAGGTATAACGTGCCGTGTTGGCTTGCTTAGAAACGGTTAAGTAACCACGGTCTTGATCGGACAACTGAACGGTTTGATCTTGTTGCTTAGGATCAACATAAATCGTGAGCATCTCTCTCACCTCCACCTTGAAGTATAGCCGGTCCCCTCAGGAGTTACAACGATTTAAAGGATTATATTAGGGATGCTTTAACTTTTTGTTGGCTAGTAAGGGTAATGGCAAAAGCAACGCCTAGGGCTGGCAGTTACTCGCTAAGAGGTTCTCGTGAAACACGGGGCACAACGGTGAAGGAGGGGCGTTGAAGGCAAAATAAAAGACCGGCGAGATCATTTCGCCGGTCATCCCTTAAAGAGATTAGTCGTTTCCGTTCTCCGCGGAAGCGATCACTTTAAGGCTACATTGCGTTGCCAAAAAGCATCACCCCCTTTCATTTGATACACGTAGTTTAGAACCTCTGAGACGGAAATGCAAGCGACTAACTTAACCTTAATGGTGAATTAAATTTAACTAAAAAATAGAATGCAACATAATAGTAATGAATTCGTTATAAGTAACAGTAATATTACAAAACCCATAAAAATATTTCATTCGAACGACAAAGAAAGCAATTTCCTTGTTTATAGAGCGTGAAATCGCTATAATCGAACTTGTAGTTGAGGAGTAGAAGTCGTGGTTTATTGATTAAAGAATAAAATTCTTAACAAAATCACTAATATCATGATATACTATTCCTGCTTGATAAATTACATACAATATGTTTGGAGGAAAAAAGATTATGCAATCAAGTTTAAAGAAATCTCTTTACTTGGGCCTTGCTGCATTAAGCTTTGGTGCCGTTGCTACGGTCTCAACCACTGCTTCAGCTAAGTCCTATGCAACCGCAGGTGCATATACTGCCCTGAAGACCGACGCTACTACTCGTAACGTTGAAGCTACTGGTACTAACGCACTTTACACTAAGCCAGGTACTGTTAAGGGTGCTAAGGTTGTTGCTTCTAAGGCTACTATGGCTGAATTAGCTACTTCTAAGAAGTCCGCTAACTACTTCCGTGCTTACGGTGTTAAGACTACTAACCGTGGTTCCGTTTACTACCGTGTTGTAACGATGGATGGCAAGTATCGTGGTTATGTTTACGGTGGTAACTCTGACACTGCCTTTGCTGGTGGGATCAAGTTAGCTAACACGTTAACTGACGCAACTATGCCTGTAAACAAGACTGTTTACTTGACGAACACTAACAAGAACACTCTTTGGACTTCGCCTAAGTACACTCAATACAAGGCTTCCAAGGTAAACCTGCAAAACACTACGAGCACTGACGCTTGGACTGTTCTTGCTGCTAAGACTAAGACTCGTGAAGGTTCATTGTACTACTACGTACAAAACGCCACGACTCCTACTATCAAGGGCTGGATTTACGCTGGTGGTACTTCCACTAACAGTACTGCAGCTACTGCTTACAACAGTGTAACTATCAAGTACCAAGCTGCTGATGGTTCAACTGTATCTACTGCTTCATGGGTAAATCCAAAGGCTACGACTGCTAACGCTGGCCAAGCTGTTGCGGATACTGATGTAAACAGTTCAAATGCTAAATTAGCTGACTTTGTTAAGAGCGCTGCACCTACTGGCTACGTTGCTTCTTCCATCAATAACGACTTAACTGGTGTTAAGTACGGTACTACGGTTGTTATCAACGTTAACAAGCAAGCTACTTCTACGCTTTCCTTCTTTGATACTACTAACTCCAATGGTATCACTGGTGGGACTGCCATGACTGCTGCTAACTTTGTTGGTGGTGTATACCCAGCTGTTACTGCTAGTGCACAACAAGCTGCTTTACAGGGTGACTCTACTGTTGCCTTCAATACTGACAACCTTGCTACTATGTTCAAGGGTGTTGCCTTCAACTCTGCAGACAAGACTTCTACTACCGATGTAAAGGCTTCTGATGGTACTACTATCAAGGCTGGTACTGTCTACCATGAAGTATACGAATTAGATACTACTTCTACTAAGGCTGCTAACACGAACGCTAAGTATGGTGACAACATCAAGGTTGGTTTGAAGGTTACCAGCATTGTTGCAGGTTCTGCAACTAACACTAGTGTTTCCGACCCAACTAACAGCAACTACGCTAAGTAATCTTTGATTATTGATGCCTAAGTTCTGCGAAAAAGCTCAATCCTACGGGATTGAGCTTTTTTATGAAATAAGTTAGGCTCTTTGTCAACCGGTGTTGATGAAGACTAATATGAGAATCCAATTCATTTACGAATTGGATTCTTTTTTTCGACGTTGATTAGAAATTCAATACGGATTCGATAGATGAAATGTTTCCAGTTTTTGTAACCGTAAGCTGTTCGTTTAATTTGTTTGATCTTACGGTTGATACCTTCTATTGGGCCGTTTGAGAGAGTTCCATGGGTCATATTTTTGATGATTCGTTTTCGATGAATAAAAGTTTTTACGGTTGTCATGAGTTGAGGACTTACGTTCTCAACTCTACCGAGGGCTTTAAGAAATCCAGTATAGTCGCGGTCTTGAAAGGCTTTAACGAGCTGGTGTGTCGAAAAGTAAGTATGCATAAATTGTTCGCTAAGACCCAGTCCCTCCTGGACCAGTTGTGTTGTTCTTGAGTCTGGCGGTCCTTTAAGTGTGAGAACCACCATACTTTTGTGGCTTCTAGACTGTCATAGCTCTTTAGATAGAAACGCCAGTAGAACTTTAAAATTCGGTATTCACGTGTGTCGGGTTTGAACTGTTTCATCAGCTGAACTCGCGTCTGGTTTAAGGACCTAAGCGTCATTTGGACCAGATGAAAGTTATCCGCAACTAGCTTAGCGTTAGGGAAAAGCGTCCTAATAGCCGATTCATATTGCGAATTAAAGTCCATGACAACGGACTTAACGTGCTTTCGATTTTTATTCGAGTAATGACTCCTGAAAAAGTGCTTAATATCGGCGTTCTTACGACCTGGAAGGATGGTAACGATGTCATGAGTTTTCGCATTAATCGCAATGAAGCTCATTTGATTACCCGTCGATCGAAATTCATCGATGCACAGTTGTCTTGGTAAACCATTGTAGGCAGGCTGAATTTCTTTGCCTAGTAGAGTTAAACGCCGACATACCGTGTTAGTAGAGACGTTGTATTGCGTCGTAATACTACTCATCGTACGGTCTTCGGTTAGGGTTAGATCAATGGCGTCTGAGCTAAAAGCGTCTTACCACAGTTTTGACAACGAAATCGCTGCTTTTTAAGCACAAGTAGGGTTTGTACGTTCGCTAATTCGTGGTAACCGGACTACGACGGTCTTATGGCCATTATGGTTCATCGTATCTTTGCCACAACGTGGGCAAAGGATAGAATCGTAAGTCAATTCGCCCATTACTCGCATAACACCATCTGATAAGACTTTAGTGCTTAAGTTTTTGATGTTTTCATCTTTTATTTGAAGTAAAACTCTAGTAGACTGGTCTTGGGACATACCGAACACTCGCTTTCAATTGGTTTTGGTCGACTTGATTGTAGCACAAGGGCGGTATGCCCTTTTGTTGTACAGAAAAATGGTGTTGATGGATTTCATCCATCAACACCAAATATCATAGAACCATAAATTAAGGATAATCTATATTCGTATTAATATTCTCTTGCTATATAAAGTGGCTTATTTCCCTTTAACGTCATACTAGGGATTTACGACATATTTATCAAGAACGCGTATTAATGGGCTTGAAACGACATTTTATTTAGAATTTTATACTAGATTTGACCCATTATCTAGGAAACTCTTTTGAAAGATGGCGACTCTTGGTATACTTGTCCCGTAACAAAATCTAATTTACTTAGGGGAGAAATAAAATGCAATCTCGTTTGAAGAAAACATTGTATTTAAGTTTAGCTGCAATTAGTTTAGGCGCAGCGTCATTATCTGCTACATCTGCATCCGCAAAATCATATGCTACGGCAGGCGCATATCAGGCCTTGAAGACAGATGCTACCACTCGTAACGTTGAATCTACGGGAACTAACGCACTTTATACCAAGCCAGGAACGGTTAAGGGTGCTAAAGTTGTTGCTTCTAAGGCTACTATGGCTAAATTGGCATCATCTCAAAAGCCCTCTGATTACTTCCGTGCTTACGGTGTTAAAACTACTAACCGTGGTTCTGTTTACTACCGTGTTGTGACGATGGATGGTAAATATCGCGGCTATGTTTACGGTGGTACGGTTGCGACCGCTTTTGAAGGTGGTATCAAGTCTGTTAACACGTTAATCGATGCCCCGATGCCACTAAACAAGATCGTTTATTTAGCGGATACCAATAAAGATGCACTTTGGACTTCACCAAAGTATACCCAATATAAAGCAACTAAGATCAACTTGCAAAACACGACGAGCGTTGATGCTTGGACTATTTTGGCTGCTAAAACGGGAACGCGCGGTGGTGCACTTTACTATTATGTTCAAAATGCTAAAACGCCTACCATCAAGGGATGGGTCCTCGCTAGTGGGACGTCTACTAACAGTACTGCAGCTACGGCTCATAACAGTGTAACAATTAAGTACCAAGCTGCTGATGGTTCAACTGTATCTACTGTTTCATGGGTAAATCCTCATGCTAAGGCTGCAGCTAATGGTGCTGCTGTGGCTGTTAAGGCTACGGATGAAAACTCTTCTAAAGTGGGCTTAAAGGACTTCGTTGCCAAGTCCGTCCCTACAGGGTATGTTGCATCTGCTACTAACAATGGCTCTGATCCAGCATCCACTACTATTAATTATGGGACTACCATTGTTATTAATATTAATAAGCAAGCAACGTCTAAGCTTTCCTTCTACGATACTACTAATGCTAACGGTATCACTGGTGGGGCTGCTATGACAGCCGCTAACTTTGCTGGCGGTGTATACCCGGCGATTGCTACAAGCAAGCAAGAAGCAGCCTTACAAGGCGACGCTACTGCGGTCTTCAATATTGATAATCTTACTGCTATGTTTAAAGATGTAACTATTGCCTCTACTGACAAGGTAGCTACGTCTGATATTGCTAACGCGGTTGACGCTACTGGCAAGATGGTTACGGTTAAAAAGGGTGAAACTTACCACGTAGTTTATAGCATTGCTAAGGACTCTACCAAAGCTGCTAATGCTAATGCAAAATATGGTGATAGCATCAAGGTTGGTTTAACACAAGAAAAGTTAGTTGCAGGTTCTGCAGCTAAAACTAATGTGTCAGACCCTACTAACGGGAACTACGCTAAGTAATTCGTTGCTATAGTTATATAGCTAACTTTTAAAGGGACTAACTCAGAGATGAGTTGGTCCTTTTTAGATGACGTAGCTGTTAATTAATTATTATTAATTTTTTTGCTAACCTACTAGCTAACTCTGCTATACTAAAGACCGTTCAATAAATTTACAATTTCAGAGGAGAAAATACATCATGCAATCACGTTTAACTAAGACGTTGTACCTTGGTTTAGCTGCGCTGAGTTTAGGTGCCGTTGCTTCGGTATCAACGACTGCTAGTGCTAAGAGCTACGCTAAGGTTACTTCGACTAAGGCCTTAAAGACTGCCGGTGAAACTCGAAATGTTGAGTCAGTAGGGACTAACGCAATCTACTCCAAGCCGGGGACGGTTAAGGGGGCTAAGGTCGTTGCTTCCAAGGCGACGATGAAAAAATTAGCCAATTCCAAGAAGTCTGCTGACTATTTCCGCGCTTATGCTGTCGCTACGACTAACAAGGGTTCCGTGTACTACAAGGTCGTTACCATGAACGGCAAGTACCGTGGTTACATCTACGGCGGGAAGAGCGCTTCTACCTTTGCTGGCGGGATCAAGTCTGCCAACACCATGACGGACGCTAACAAGCCAGCTAGCACGACTGTTTACTTTACCAAGCCAGGTAAGGCTAACGTGACGTGGAACGCGCCTAAGTACACCCAATACAAGGCTTCCAAGCAAGTGAAGGATACCACCCCCTTTGCTAAGGACACTTTGACCATCACCAAGGCTGCTACTAAGACCCGTGAAGGTTCCTTGTACTATTACGTAGAGGACGCTAAGAATCCATCCATTAACGGTTGGATTTACAGTGGCGCCGTTACGGCAACGCAAGATACTTTCGATGCTAAATCTGACGTTAAGGTTGATTTCAAGACGACTGATGGGACGTTAGTTAAGGCAACGACTTTATCTAAGTTGAACGAAAATGGTAAGACGACCGTTGCAACGGCGACGGGTACTGCCGTTGGGACTGATGCGGCTAAACAAGCAACTAACGCCTGGGGTGCTTCCTTGTTAAACGAGACTGGCTACACCTACAAGGCAAGTGACTCCGTTAACGTTTCAGCCTTATCCGCTGCTAAGTCTGGCGACACGATTACGTTATATGTAACCAAGAACGCCAACGCTGATACGAAGATTAGCTTCTACAGCGTAACGAGTGACTTGTCCCAAAAGGGCACGCCATTAACGGCTTACAAGTCTGGGACTGCAACAGCAACAACGGTGGTCTTTCCTAACTTAACAACCATGTTCACGGGAGCTGATGGAGCGGCTTATGCGGCTAATGACGTGCAAGCTTACCTGACGAGCAATAATCTGAACACGTTGTACACGCCTAGCTACAAAGACGGTTCTAACACCGTTTACATGAAGTACACGTTCAACAGTGCCTTAGCTGGTAACTACAGCACGAAGACGAACGCTAAGGCTTTCTACACGGCTACCCAAGGAACTGGGACCTCCCCTGTAGATACGCCAGCAACGACGACCACGAATGCGAACCAAAACTATGTGGGTTAATCGTTCATAACTAAAGAGTATGATAGTAAAAGCCTGGGTGACCGGGCTTTTACTATATCTAAAATTATCCTGTAGCGTAGGGCTGATTAACGGAGCAGAAGGATTCGACCTGATCGACTAAAGGTGCCTCTTAATAAACTAACCGTCGTTTCTCAACCCCTTCACCCGCTGAACCAGTTCTCTTAATCTCACAGATGTTAGTATTAGGGTAGATTCAGGAATAGAACCATTAAAGATGCTCATGGGGGTGTGCATCATGACAACACAAAATTGGATTAAATTAACGGTGTTGGCGGGGATCGTCGTGGGGAGCGGCGGTCTGACCACGACCGCTCAGGCGGCCAGTGACCCAACACCAACGGGGACGACGAGTCTTCAAACCACGGCGACCGCTACGGTACCAGAGCGGTCGCCAGAGACGCAGACGGGGACCGTTACCGTCTACTATCTGACACCAACGGGAGAAACGTTAGCCCCGAAGAAAGTTTTGACGGGACCGGTGGGTGACCACTATCAGGTACCACTATTAAAACGCGACGGTTATCTGTTAGTGAAGACGTCCGGGGCCGCCAAGGGGGACTTTTCAACCACACCCGTGACGGTCAAACTCGTCTATCAACGACAACGACCTGCTAAATCAACCGTAACGCCGACTAAGTCGCAACGGGCGGCCACAGCCGAACAGCCGCGGGCGACTGCGACGAAGACGGCAACGCCAACCGCTCGTCAAGTGACCCCACGGAAAGTCGTCTCGACTCGGGCGGCCGTTCGGGACGAGGCCCCACAAGCAACCAAAGCTCGAACGACTACGCCAGCTAAAGGTGTAGTCGTTCTCGGAAAGTATCCGGTCCACCAGGCAGCAACGCCAGTTAAGCGGCTCCCACAGACCGGTGAACAACCGGCGAATAAGTTATGGGAACTTACGGGTGGCTGCTTATTTTTGGCCACACTAACCGGGACCTACGCACTGAAACGCCGATTATCTTGGTCAGATTAACTAAAAAACGCCAAACATCACCGTATTAAAAAATGGTGATGATTGGCGTTTTTGTTTGGCTAGAGGTCCATCACGAACCCGCCGTCGTGGGCTTGATCAACCGCCGTCATCAGGTCGTCGGCGTGCGTGTATTGCCGCAGGTCGTCCGTGTTCAAAACTTCCTTGAGCCACGCGACCATGTCGGCCGTCAGCGGCTTCTGTGCAGTTTCCATCTGCCAATAAATGAGCGGGGGCAGGTCGAAATAATCGGCCAACGTGACCACGGGTTTCTTTAAAATGGTGACCCGCAGGAACCGCAGCAGATCCGCATAACGAAACTTAGCGTCGGGGTCGGGGTTCTGCGGACTATCAAAGTGTTGAGCGACCTGGGCGCTGTCGGGCCAGGGGAGCTGTAGCCGTCGAAACTGCCAAGCGTGTTTGTCGAGCAGCGTCAGCATGGCGTCATTGACCGCTTGTTGGAGGTCCGGTGCCGTCCGCAATTGGGGGAGAATAGCGGGATCGAGGGCGAAGAACCGTAATAACAGGTCTTCCTTCTCTGGGGGAAGGTGATCGGCCTGACTGTGCTCGAGGTTAAGGTAATACCAGTCGGGGATGTCGAACATCATCAGATCGTGTTTTAACCCCCGAAGGTCGTCCTGATAAGAACTGTAGCGAATCGTTCGTAAGATTTCACCGATCGTGTGGTGCACATCCATCATCTCCTTGGTTATAAAGTGAGTATACCAAGCGAACCCCATCGCTTTACTGTGACGAGTCTAAGAATTTGACGAGAATTACGAATGATTTCAATATAATTTTAATTATCATTCATTCTTTTACCTTTAAAATGTTATGGCCAAACACGGTTAAACACCGTCAATATCAATAATGGTTTGGTATGACGTTTATCTATAGGGTGAGCTAATTTCTTGCTAATGTTCGTGATTTATGGCATGGTAGCCATGGTAAGAGCAACGGCTAAGGCCGCCAATTACCGGAGTCCTTAAGGTTCAAGGGATTGAGCCGGTACACCCGATGAAGGGAGGGGGTGGCAGTTCATGCAACAACCTGCCTGGAACAATTTGACGGCGGAGTTTCGCCGTCAAGTGGAAACCCGAAATTGTCTGGTGTTAGCGCAACTAACGCCTAACGTGGTGACCCATCAGGTTCCTAGTAAGCAGTTAGCGATTGATTGGGATCACGTGATCTTGCTGAAGTATTGTGGAGGTAGCCCGCAGCGTCGCGGGACGACCATCGTTTGGACCGCGTACGCGGGCTTCGTCCGGACCGACGTCGCACCACGAACGCTGATCGATGGCATTGAACGGGACAGTCCGGTAACCTGGCTGGATATGCAAGCGTATACGGACGTCAGTGGCGGACGGGGACCGTTATCGTACGTCTTAGGTCGGTTGCAATTGATTCCGATTGAAAATAAGCAGAATCATTATAGCTGGTTGAACGGGCGTTACCTACAAACCGTCAACCCCTATAACTCGAAACAGGCGGTGCGTCAGTCGCTGATTATGCTCAAGACCACTAATGAGATCTTGATTCAAGATTCTGCCGAACGGTTGATTGGGAAGTGGCGCACGGCCGATAAAATAAGACGTGTTCAACAAATGAATAAGGAATATAATGACAAATTGTACGGTTCACACTATTTAGCAAATGTGCAACTTCCACCGGATCTTAAGAAATTTAGGATCCGCGTTCAGGCCTTGCTAATGGCGTACGTTGAACGGCATTTACCGTTAAATTTGACGACGGCCGAGATGAATAAAGTCGTTGATGCGGCCCGGCACAATCGCCCTTGGCCACTAGATGAACCGGGCCCGACTAGTTGGGGTAATCGGGCAGAGCGGTTACCTCCGACGACTCATAAATAATAAAATATTTAACACGGTCGTGACCTGTTTACAGTATAGTCATTTGTTCTATGTTACAATACGAAGAGTATCAGCTTAGTCAATCAGCAATTTGCGGGCTGAGCTGATTCGCGATGACTAATGTTTACGACGACCATTTCGAGGTTTGTCACCTGGAAATGAGCGGCATGAGGAGGAAGAGCAGCATGACAGAAGATGAAATGGCCATGGATATTGAGCGGATTCACCAACTGAATTCTATCCTACGACCCTTTATCAAACGACCGAGCAGTGGGGACGCGGTCACGTTTGAACAATACCGAATTTTACACGAGCTGGTTCACGAAAAGACCAGCACCAGTGAATTATCTCGACGGTTACACGTCGGCCAATCCATGATTTCGATTCAAATCAGCCGATTACTTAAAGGCGGATACATCCAAGACGAGACCTTGCCGACTGATCGGCGGTATCACGTCTTTCAAATTACGCCACAGGGTGAGGCCATTCACGAACACGTGAGTCTGGTCTTAGCCCACGAGCTCCCGCAATTAATGGCTAAATTAGCCACCTACGTGAAGCCAGCTCAAGGCTAATCACGACTTAAAGTCAAACAAAAGGGCCGAGACAGCAATGTCTCGACCCTTTTGTGCGCTAATTATTCGGCAGCTTCGATTTTTTCTTCGACGGGTTCGGCGATTGCCTCGCCAGCGTCGTTCACCAATTGGAGTTCCGTTTGGCGGATGACCACGAGATCACCAAAAGAATCAATCTTATCCGTTTCTTTTTTCTTCAGTTGTTCAGGTTCCACCTTAACCAAGACAGAGTGTTCGTAAACCTTGGTGATGGAGCCGTAAAATGACGTTGAAAACAGTTCCGTTTCCTTGCAATAAACCCGGTCATTTTCGTGTAAAGTCATGAATGATCGTCCCCCATAAAAGTAATTTATAACAGGGTAAAGGCAACTGGCCAAAAAGTCAAGAAAAATCGGAATATTTTTTTATTTAAGATAATTATTAAGGGAATTACCTTATGAATCGTTAAAAAACTTTAATGATGGCGTAATTGGGCAATCCGTTCTTGGGTGGCGAACTTTTGTAAGAGTTCACTTTGTTTCGCCGTTTGGGTCGCCAGATCCGTCAGAAAGTCGATCTCCAGGTCACTTAACGGGGCTTGCGACTGGGCCGCGGTCAACAGGTCGTCGACGGCCTGGTCCAACTGGTCGTTGGCCGTATGGAGGGCGGTGAACGCCGGGGTGGCGGTCAGACCAACGCCGGGTCTCGCTGGCCGGGCCGACTTAGCCACCGGTCCGGTCGCTGGGTGATCCTTAGCTGGTTTGACGTCCGCGTCGGCCACGAAATAGTAGTAGACTTCACGGGGCTTGAGGGCCGCTTTTTGAATCCGGTGGTCGATGGATGGGGCCGCGGAGACCGCCCCCATGACGGCGGTTTGCGGGTAGCCCTGTTCGCCTAACATCTGTCGTAATTGCACGGCCCGAATCCCCCGGATGCCGGGGAACCGCTGTTCAGACACCACTTCAATCTTATCCTCATCTTGTAGCCAGGCGATGATCTGTTTACGGATCTTGGCCGCCTGACTATTCTTGGTATTCGCCAATATATGTCACCCTCCAACCGGCAGTTAATGATTAATTATTGTCGGAATTATTATTAATATTAGACCATTTTTTACGGGGGCGATGCAAGCACTAGGCGCGGTTTTTCGTGAATTACGGGTCATTTTTCGGGGCCCCTGCAAATTTCTCAGTTAAATATGGTACAATCGACGTACATGGTGAAATTTTAGGGGCGACAATCCCCCTCAGCTTCCACGTGATTGGCCGCAGGACGAGAATGCGACTGCCGATCGGAAGTCCCGACGGCGGGGGCCATTTGGCCATCTGCGCGTCCAGTAGTCAGTTTATTGAATATAGGAGTGAACAATTTTGCATATTTTTAGAGATGAAAACGGAATTCGCCTGGTGGTTTCCCATCAACTGGGCCACTTTGCGGCACGCTTCGCAGACTATGCGCCAGAGCAGGAGTTCATCAACTACGAACTAAGCAAGGATAAGCGGGGACGTTATCATCTAGTGATTGAGAAAACGAACCTCACGGAACTCGCAGCCCCAGTTTTTCAACAGGAACTGGTCTTCGGGGACTTGGGCGATAGCTTGACCCCGATTGATGGCGTGACCCTGATGTTAATCTAGTTTAGATACAACCCAACCGCTGCCTAATTAAATTAGGTGGCGGTTTTTTTACTTAATTTCTATAAATGTTGGGAAGAAATTAGGGCTGTGGGCAAGTCGGTTGGGTTGCATAATGTAATTATAGGAGTTACAGTATAGACAACAAATCAATGATAAAGGGGTTCTGTTCTCATGACAAACGTATTAGTTCTTGGGGCTTACGGTAAGATTGCCCAGCTAGCGACACCAATGTTGCTGGCCGATACCGACGCACAGTTGACTTTGTTTCTTCGCAACGCACAACGGTTAGCGGCTGCGGCGAGTGACCGGGTCACGGTGGTCGACGGCGACGCCGCTAACGTGAACGACCTGGCCCACGCCATGGACGACATGGACGTGGTGTACGCCAACTTAGCGGGCCACAACATCGAAGCCCAAGCCCAGGCGGTCGTGACCGCGATGAAGCAGGCGGGGGTCAAACGGCTGATTTGGATTTCCACGTTAGGCATTTACGATGAAGTTCCCGGGGCCTTTGGCCAATGGAACCATCAAATGCTCGATGGTGGGTACCTGGAGACCTATGCGGCAGCTGCTAAGGTGATTGAAGGCTCAACGCTGGATTACACCATTATTCGGCCAGCCTGGCTGTCGAACCACGACGAGGTGGCCTACGAAACGACCCAGAAGGGGGACCCCTTCAAGGGAACTGAGGTCTCCCGGAAGAGTATTGCGGCGGTCGTTACTAAATTGGTTCAGGATCCTAGTCAACACGTCCACGACTCGTTGGGGGTTAACAAGCCCAATACTGACGGGGACAAGCCTGCCTGGTACTAATTGACCACTAAGCAGGCAAAAAGTGTGCAATTTAAGACAATACGCTGTATAACTAAAGTGTGCGTTTAAAGATAGCGCATAGCAGTAAGTACCTTACTTAACGGATAACTTATAATCAGACCGAGTCCGCATTATAGAACCTTTCCTCCAAACAAGAACCTATAAATTTTGTGGCCGTTGGTTATGGGCTATGCGAACCAAGTACCGACATCCTGGTGGTGCCGGTACTTTTTTTGTTCAAAGGGGCCAATTTAGCGGGCGATAATTTTTTGAATGTTTTAGTTGCAACCGCTTACAAGTCGTGGTATATTATAGGCGTAGAAAGGATCAGGGGTGGTCAATTAAGTAACAAGTACCACTTGATCTAGTTGATACAACGTGTCAGTTTCGTAAAGCCGATTTCCGTTTTGACGTAAGTCTGGTTTAGAAGTACGAACACCAGTACCAAGCAACAGGTATCAGGCAACATCAGTTACAGCTTCAAGATTTAGTACGATGCGTCAGAACCAACAAGTAAACCTTCTAACGAACTCTAGGAGAAACAACTGTAAAGCTTCAGGGTTTAGGCACTTCACAAGAATTGAATAGGGTTTTAGTAACACCGTGAAAATTGTTCTGAGATGGATAAACAAAGTTACACCTAGAGCTCGGAGGTCAGCTTAGTCAGGATCATGCGAGGATTTCAAGAAGAATCGTTAGAGCGTTGACTGGACGAGTTGATGAAGGAATTAAGGAAATACTGAAAACGGTAGCCGGAAATTAAATAAATGAAAAATGGTTGCGTCAGTTCAGTCGGAAAAATATAGTGTATGAGGCGATTAAGAATTATTAAGATTACAAGACGGAAATTCCGGGATCACGCCTACCTTTCTACTACCGAGTAGACTTCAAGTTGATTCTTTATCTAACTTGAAGTCTATTTTTGACTCCTAGAATTAGACGGGGAAACCAGTAGTTAAGAATATGACTTAAACAAACGTTCAGACTTTAGTTAGCCATTTGAGTCGGAATTTAAGGGAAAATTGCCCCACGTAAATCCTTTTAACTCGAATGACAGCGGTTACGAAACGCTGATTTGGCGCCCTTATCCGTTAATTGGTTAATGGGCACAATGTTCGGAAAAAACTGTTTTTTACGATTTTCTTAAATCGGGGATTTACAGCGCTTTATTGAAAAGGTATATTATTACTAAGGCCCACAACGAATTGAGTTGTGAGAAACCGTTTATGGAAAGAGGGAGTGAGCAAACGTGGCCTTTCATCGCATTTTCGTTGTTGATTTTGCTGGCTTGGGATTGGGCGAGGCGTCCGATGCCAACCGCTTTCAATCCGTAGGTGCCGACACGCTTGGTCACGTCGCCGTTAGTTGGCCCGGTCAACTAAAGCTCCCAACATTACAGCAACTCGGCCTCGGCAATATTCGGATTGACCATCCCGTCGCTGGTGTTGAACCGGTCGAACACCCCTTAGGGTTCTACGGCCGCCTTCACATGGCGGCGCAGGGTAACCGGCGACCCACGGGGCTACGGGAGATGTGGGACTATACCGGCGAGATTCGCACGGAAAACGTGTTTACCACGTTGACGGCTGCGGGTTATCCCGTCACCTTGGCCGGTCCGTTTCTCAGCTACCTCGCCACCCAGACACCGGCGAGTCGGTATCAGGTGGGCAGTAACCAAGCCAGCTTCCGCATCCTTTACGAGCGGCTGAACGATCCAGCTTCCGGGTTGACTTACATTTGTCTACCGGAGATGCGGTTTGCCGGTGAGCACCAAGACCTGATGGGGTTTGGCACCGCGTTAAGCGCGGCCGACCATTACCTGGAACAGGTGGTCCATGACATGGGTGCCAACGACCTGTTGATCGTCACGGCGACCCACGCCGCGGACCCGACCTTCGGGTTAACGCCGACCCGGGAGTATTTGCCATTACTGGTATACTCCCCATCACGGGCGAACGGGTTCGCGTTGGGAATCCGGCGGACCTTAGCCGACGTCGGTGCCACCATCCTCGAGAACTACGGGGTGGCCGCGACCAGTGCCGGACATAGTTTATTAAATGAAATTACGCAAATCTGACGAACAAATCCTTGAAAGGAGGTGAGGGAGAGCAACAGTCTGTATTAACGGTTGAAAGCGCAAGGACTAACGGCAGCTATATCACTTATTCAAAATTACCAATCCCGTTAGGCTTTCTCGTTAAGGCAGTGTCGTTCGTAACAGAAATTATGCGTACATAGTTTCTGCCGTAACATCGCGTCGTAACGTGTCGAGTGGGGCGCCACCACACGTTAAATATATCGGAAAGAGGTATTTTGACCAATGTTAGTCGTAATCAACATCATTGGGGTACTTGTGTACCTTGCCATCGCTTTTCTGTTCTCTAAGGACAAGAAAAACGTCAACTGGCGTTCAACTATTATTGTTTTAGTAATTAACCTGTTACTCGCTTGGGTTCTGACCAGTTTCGCGTTTGGGCGTGACATCGTTAAGGGTGCCGCCGACGGATTCAACTGGTTAGTTCAAGTTTCCTATCAAGGGATTGTGTTCGCCTTACCAAACTGGGTTACCCCAGAATTTGGTGGGACTGCCAAGGCCATGAACTTCGTGACCAGCGCGCTGCTACCAATCTTGATGATTGTCCCATTGTTCGATATCTTGACTTACATCGGGGTATTGCCATGGATCATCAAGTGGGTTGGTCGTGGACTTTCCTTCATCACTGGTCAACCGAAGTTTGAATCATTCTTCTCCGTTGAAATGATGTTCTTAGGGAACACTGAAGCCTTAGCCGTTTCCAAGTTACAATTACAAACCATGCGTAAGGAACGTGACGTCACGTTAGCCATGATGTCCATGTCCTGTGTCACCGCTTCAATTTTAGGGGCGTACACGCAAATGGTTCCTGGCCAATTTGTTTTGACCGCCGTTCCATTGAACATTTTAAACGCGATTATTGTTACCAACATCCTGAACCCCGTTAAAGTGGGTCCTGAAGAAGATACCATCGCTAAGATGGGTGGCTCAAGCAGTAACGCTGAAGCCTCAGTTGCCGATGAAGCTGCTGATGCTAAGACGCCTCGCGAACCATTCTTCTCCTTCTTGGGTGACTCCATCTTGGGTGCCGGCCGTCTGATCTTGATCATCGCCGCTAACGTTATCGCCTTCGTGGCCTTAGCCGCTATGATCGATAAGATCTTGGCTCTGTTCAACCCATGGTTGAGTTTGGAACACATCTTAGGGATCATCATGTTCCCATTTGCTTGGTTAATGGGTCTGAACGTCCACGACGCCTTCGGCTTTGCCCAATACATGGGGACCAAGTTAGTTACGAACGAATTCGTTGTTATGGGTAAGTTGACCACTATTATCAACAACCCTCACTACTTCTCACCTCACTACCGTGCCATCTTGACCGTCTTCATCACTTCCTTCGCCAACTTCTCGACGACTGGGATGATCATCGGTGCCTTCAAGGGTATGGTTGACCAAGAAAAGAACGATTTGATTTCCAAGAACGTTGGTTACATGTTACTTTCTGGGATTCTGGTTTCTCTGCTTTCTGCCGGGATCGTTGGACTCTTCGTTTGGTAATCAGATAAGCTTTAATGAGTATCAACAAAAGATAGCCCAGGGGCCTGGCCACTGGGCTATCTGTGTCAGGTGACCTCGCGGTTAGGGTTATACGGGGTCTCGGCTGATGCGCGTCATCGGCCGTACGGGTGCCGACCTCCCTAGCAGGGGAGTGAAACCCAGCCGGGTGCGTGAGACCATTCGGTTGCAAAGCCCGTGAAGTCTGTACGTCGGAATGTGGCGTATTGAAAGATAGGGAAATCTATGGATAAGCAACAAGCGCAAGCTAAGCAAGCGGAATCGGCCATCGAACGGGCCAACAACATGACGCTGCGCGAAGCTTTGCGAGATAAGGAGGTCGTTCGCAACGAAATCATTGCGGGCGTGACGGGCTTCTTTGCCATCTCCTACATTATTATTGTGAACCCGCTGATTCTAAAGGACGCGGGGATTCCCACTGACCTGAGCGTCTTTGCGACGATCTTCTCGTCCGTGATTGGGTGTCTGATTATGGCCTTCTGGTCCAACGCCCCAATCATCTTGACGCCAGGAATGGGAGTCAACGCCTTCTTCACCTACACGATTGTGGTCAACATGGGCCTCAGTTGGCAGGAAGCCTTGGGAATCGCGGCTGTCGCCAGTTTTGCGTACATGCTGATTGCCTTCACCAAGGTGTCGACCATTCTCTCGGAGGCGATTCCCGAATCGCTGAAGAGTGGGATTACCGCAGGAATTGGGCTCTTTCTGGTCGAAATTGGCCTGGAAAAAGCGGGCCTGATTGTCGCCGGTAAGTCGTCACTGATCGTGTTGGGTGACTTGACCAAGCCTACGCCGTTACTCGCGTTGTTCGGGTTGGTCTTGAGTTTAATTCTGTTCTTACGGAAGATTAAAGGGAACTTCTTCATTGCCATCATTGCCACGAGTCTGCTGGCGTTCTTCTTGGGCGTCAAAGACAGTGATACGCCCAACGTGGACCTCGCACGGTTGGGGCAATACCACAAGATCGTGTTCCAAAACGACTTCTCCCATTTGATTAGCACGCCGTTTATCTTGGCCGCCTTTTCGATGACCATGATTCTGGTGTTCGAATCCATGGGACTCTTGCAAGGGTTACTCCCGAACAAAAAGAAGTTTAAGAAGACCTTCGAAGGCAGTTCCGTCACCACCTTCCTCTCCGGCTTTATGGGGACCAGCCCAACTGTGGCGGCCGCCGAAAGTGCTTCGGGGATCGAAAGTGGGGGCCGGACCGGGATCATGGCGTTAGTCGCCGCGGTGCTGTTTGCCCTATCACTGATCTTTGTGCCGCTATTGGCCTACGTGCCATCCGCCGCAATTGCGCCCGTGATTATCATTACGGGGGCGCTCATGATGGCCGCGATTGGCAACATTCAGATGGCGGACTTCTCTGAATGGTTCCCCGCGTTTTTAATCATCGTGTTGATTCCATTCACCAATAGTATTTCGACCGGATTGGCCTTTGGATTTGTGGCTTACCCGATTATGAAACTCGCCATCGGCAAGGGTAAAACCCTGACCTGGCCAGTTTACCTGCTGGGAGTACTGTTCCTACTGGACTTGGTCTTTAGTGCCATGCTCTAGTAGGGCGTGCTTTCCCGGTAAAACGTAAGCGGTTACGAGCTGTTAAATTTGAGTACTTTTTAGGAGGAAATAAAAATGACGATTAAGATTTTAATGGATACCGACCCCGGAATTGACGATGCTGCTGCCTTAACCATGGCGATTAACGACCCCAAGATTGACTTGAAGTTGGTCACCACGGTGGCGGGTAACGTGACGGTCGACAAGACCACCAAGAACGCTTTGAAGATTATGCGGTTCTTTAACCAAGATATTCCAGTTGCGGCTGGTGCCGAACAACCTTTGTTCAAGGACTTCGAAGATGCTGCGCGGATTCACGGGGAATCCGGGATGCCTGGTTACGACTTCCCAGAAGACCTGCCGAAGCCATTGAACAAGACGGCCGTGGAAGCCTTACACGACGCCATCATGGCTAGCAACGACCCGATTACCTTAGTGCCAACCGGATCGTACACCAACATCGCTTTACTCTTCTCCGAATATCCAGAAGTGAAGAGCCACATCGACCGGATTGTGGCCATGGGTGGTGCCTTAGGTAAGGGGAACATGACCAGTGCGGCCGAATTCAACGTCTTCACCGACCCAGATGCCGCCGCCATCGTCTACAAGTCTGGTATTCCGATCGTCATGGTGGGCTTGGACATCACCATGAAGGCCTTATTGACCAACGAAAACATCGAAAAGCTCCAACACTTGAATGAAGCCGGGCAAATGTTGCACGACATCATCATCAACGATGGGGACCACAACGACAAGGGGAGTGCGATGCACGATGTCAACACCATCTTCTACCTCTTGCACCCAGAAGCCATCAAGACCGAAGACATGTGGGTTGACGTGGTGACCCAAGGCCCAGCCATTGGGGAAACTGTCGGCGACATCCGTGGGGCTTACCACAACGGCAAGACCAACGCTAAGGTGTCCGTGGACATCGACGACCAAGCCTTCAACGACTGGTTCATGGAAGAAGTTAAGAACATTAAGATGTAAGCTTTAACGCGATTAGTTAAAACTGACGTTAGGTAGGGCCACAATCTCATTAGCTGAGGTTGTGGCCCTTTTTAACGTAGCTGAGGATCTGCCGTTTGAGGTGAACGTACTTTCACCGGGTAGGAAAGCTTAATCTTGACATTCTACCTATTGGTAGGTAGAATGTATTTGCATCGAAAATTAGTAAAGAAGAAGGCTAATATCATGGATTTTTCTGAAGTACTCAAGCATCGGGTTTCTATCCGAGACTATCAACCGACCCAGGTGACTAGAACCCTTTTGACCAGTGTCGTCGCTGACGCGCAACAGGCGCCATCGTGGGCGAACTCGCAGCCGTGGAAGGTTTATATTGCGACGGGCGAGACCATGAAAAAGATCCAAAAATCCCATCTTGAAAAGACGCGCGCGGGGATTAAGGGCAATGCGGATCTACCCGTTAAGGACATTCACGACTGGGGAAATTTGCCTTGGTCTAATATGAGTGAGTGGCTGGATAAAGTGGGTTCCGATCCAACCATGACCGATTTTACGGCGGCGAATGGGCGTTTGTGGAATGCGCCGGCGATGGCCTACATTACGATTCCTAAGACTGCGCCGGTCTGGTCCATCTATGATGCGGGGTCCTTCGCCCAAACGCTGATGCTGTCGGCAGCCAGCCACGGCCTGGATACGATGGTCGCTTATGAGAACGTGAAGTATGCCGACGAGATTCGTGAATTTGCCGGCGTTCCCGCTGATGAACTCATCGTTGAAGGAATTGCGATGGGCTACCGCTCCGATGACAAAATCAATGATTTCAAGAATGCGCGGTTGGCGACGGCCAAGATGTTGACCATTTTGTAATCTGCTATACTAGGCGTCAAGACTGATCATGAATGGCAGGATGATAATGAACACGAAAGATAAAATTCTAGACTTCGGGATGACGTTAATTCAAGCCAAGGGCGTTAATGGCTTCAGCTTTGCCGACATCGCAGCGGGAGTGGCTATCCAAAAGGCCAGTATCTATTATTATTTCTCTGGTAAGCAGGCGTTGGTAAAGGCCGTACTCGACCGGTATTCGGACAACTTTTTTACAGCGTTGGCGGCTGATCACAGTCAAGACCTTAGCGGTAGACTGACCCATTACGTCTCTTTGTATAGGGCGAACCTGATCGAAGGAAAAATCTGTCTTTGTTCAGACCTTGCCATGGATGTGAATAATCTGGATGCTAACATCAACGCCGAAGTTGGCGCCTTCTTTCAGCGAAACTTAGACTGGTTAGAGCAACAATTAGGTGACTTTCACAGTCAGGTGACTGCGGCTGAGTTCTTTGCGTGTGTGCAGGGGGGACAGTTGGTGTCACGGAATCAACAGGATGTTGCGTACTTCGATACCGTGATGGCGAGTTGTCTTCAAAGAGCGCTTGGTGTGAAGCAGCCTTAGCGGATGCAAGTTTAAGCGAAACAAATTAAAAACAGTAACCTTTACACAAACGAAAACCTAACGATACGAAAACGCGATAAAAGCTTGCTATGATAAAGGTGAATCAGGAGAGAAAGAAGATGGTTTGCATGTCTGTGATGGATACCGAAACCTTAATCTTACTAATTTTGACCTGGTTACCGATGTTATGGCTTTCCAAGCCAGCCCATCATCGTCGATAGTCTTTCCGTTGAATCGTGTTAATGCCGCCATGAGAGCGGAATTAGCGCGATTTTTTGGTTTCCGCGTTGCGAACGGGTTTGCGAAAACTTTACACGATGTTGACACAGAACATACCGATAATTTACATCAAGCCGGTATGCTAAGAGGAGACTTCAGTTACTAGGGGTGGTCGTTAATCGGAGTTTGACGACCACAATTTTCAGTGCGATAGGGGCAACGTGGGATGAACAAATATACAGTGATTCACGTGTCCGATGTGCAACTCACACCACCACTACCGACGGCGGGGACCGCGGCGGTCGCGAATCTGCAACTGATTTTTGATGATGTCGCGAGTCGGGCGACACAACCGGACCTCATCGTAATTGGTGGCGACCTGATTCAGCGGGGCAGTGAGGCGGATTATCGGTGGTTACGGACATACTTGACGCAGCAAAGCGAGCGACTGGGTGCGCCGATTCAGGTCATCTTGGGCGACCAAGATAATCGGGACGCCTTTAATGCGGGGTACTTAGGCCAAGCCGCCCGCCCGTATTATGCGTATAAACAGAACCGCCAAAACATGGATTTTTATTTCTTGGATTCTAAATGGGAAACCCGGCGCTCGGCCGGATGGCTGGCTCGAGATCAGCTCGACTGGTTAAATAAAAGTTTGCACCTTGCTCCCCGGCGACGAGCCTTTATTTTTCTGCACCACCCGTTGGACGCGCCGGCCCTACGGAACATGCGCTACACGCTCCTGCAGAATAACCGAGAATTGTTGGCCATCCTCCACGGGCATAACGTTGGGGGGATCTTTGCGGGGCATTTACACTTTGCAGCCAACTATTTGGTGGATAACGCGTTGCCGGTCACCGTGGCGGGGGCGGCGTCGACCTACATCGACTGTCGTAATCCACACCAACATGCGGTGCATCGGGCTGTAAGCTACAATGTCATCACCATTGAACGGGGAATTGCCAGTGTGACGGTGCGGCCGTTACGCTTTGATTCTCAGGTTCAGGCGGTGATTCCGGTGGGGAATACTGGGTTTACTAAACATCGACCACGACTATTGCGGCCCCGACGAGCATAACCGGGGAAATAATCGAAAAATCAGGAAAACGCCGGGAGTAACTCCCCAAGCGTTTCCCTGATTTTTTTATGGGGGTAGCCGTTTCATGTGGCCCCGGTTTTCGGTATAATAGGAAACGATGTGGTGGGGGACGCGGTTGCGTTTCCCTCATAAGTAAGGTAAAGTATAAGCAAACGTGAAACAATTGTTTCACAGAAGTGGACTGGGAGATTAAACATGAATCCAGAAGAATTTCGGGCCGCACTGGCCGCTAAGGGGATCGACCTGACCCCCGAACAAGAGCAGCAGTTTGCGACGTACTATCAATTTTTAGTGGCGACCAACGAACACGTAAATTTGACGACAATCACGGCCGCTCCAGAAGTTTACTTGAAGCACTTCTATGACTCGCTGACCCCGGCCTTTTATCTGTCGGCGCTGCGGGACCAACCCTTGACGTTATGCGACGTCGGGGCCGGGGCGGGGTTTCCGTCCTTACCGTTGAAAATCGTTTTCCCGCAGTTACGGGTGACCATCGTGGATTCGTTGAATAAGCGGATCAACTTTTTAAACGAATTGGCGGCGAAGTTGAACCTCAGCGGCGTGGCATTCCACCACGCCAGGGCCGAGGAATTCGGTGGCAAGCGCTCAGATTATCGGGAAGCCTTCGATTTGGTAACGGCGCGGGCCGTGGCCCGGATGTCCGTGCTAAGTGAACTCTGCTTACCGTTGACTAAGGTGGGCGGCCAGTTTGTCGCCCTAAAGGCGGCGAAGACGGCCGACGAATTGGCGGTTAGTCATCAGGCTATTACCACGTTAGGCGGCCAATTGACCGCCGATCACGAGTTTCAATTGCCGGAATCTCAAGATCCCCGGCACATCGTGGTGATCGACAAGGTGAAGCACACGCCGAAGCGGTACCCTCGGAAGGCGGGGACGCCCAACCGAGAACCGTTGGAAGATTAATGGAGTGGAGGTAAGATAATTTGCCATTTTCATTATTTGGAAATAACCGGGATAAGGCCGCCCGCCCGAGCCATCCCGTCAAACAAAACGTGGTGATGATTCCGATCGACCAGATTGTGGCGAATCGGTTTCAACCCCGTCAGCGCTTTGACCCAACGGCCATCGGTGAGCTAGCCCAGACCATTCAAGATCACGGGTTACTTCAACCTATCGTCTTACGGCAGTACGAGCCGAACCACTACGAGATTATCGCCGGTGAACGGCGTTTTCGGGCGGTGTCTAAGCTCAAGTGGACTGAGGTCCCGGCCATCATCGAAGATCTCGACGATGACGAGACCGCCTCGATGGCGTTGATTGAAAACTTGCAACGGGAGGAACTCACCGCCATCGAAGAGGCAACGGCCTACCAACAATTGATGACGTTGAACCAGTTGACGCAAGTGCAATTGGCCCAGGGCATTGGGAAGAGTCAGGGGTTTGTTGCCAATAAATTACGGCTATTAAAACTCAGTGAGCCCGTTCGTCAGGCCATCTTGAATCGGCAGATCACCGAGCGTCACGGTCGGGCGTTGTTGGCCGTGGCTCCCGAACAACAGGTGACCGTGTTACATCAAATCATCGATCGGCAATTGACGGTCAAGGAAACCGAGGCGTTGATCGCCGATTTGGCGCCGCAAAAGACCAAGCGTCGTCGGAAGGTCACCAAGCAAGGCGTCAACGGGGACACTCGAGTGGCGGTCAACACCATTCGCCAATCGGTGAAGATGGTGACCGACGCGGGGTTACCGCTGACCACCAAAGAAGAAGAAACGGCGGACCGTTACCGCATTATCATTGATATTCCAAAAGAAAGCTAGAGGTGGGACGAAGTATGGGCTATATCATCGCGTTAGCCAACCAAAAGGGGGGCGTCGGCAAGACGACCACCGGGGTGAACTTAGGTGCCGCTTTGGCCACGGACGGAAAGAAAGTCCTGTTGGTCGATACGGATGCCCAGGGGAACGCTACCAGCGGGGTTGGTATTCAGAAGGCGTCGATTCAACGAGAAATTTATAACGTACTGGTCGATGAGATTCCAATTCGTGACGCCATTTTGCCGACGCAACATGCGGGATTAGACGTCGTTCCGGCGACCATCCAGCTTTCGGGGGCCGAAATTGAGTTGACCCCCATGATGGCCAGAGAAACCCGCCTCAAGGCCGCCCTCGACGAAGTCCGTGACGATTACGATTATATTTTAATCGATTGTCCGCCGTCGTTAGGGTTGTTGACCATCAACGCGTTTACCGCAGCGGATTCTATTTTGATTCCGGTGCAAAGCGAGTATTACGCGTTGGAAGGGCTGACCCAGTTACTGAACACGGTCAAGTTGGTCCAAAAGCACTTCAACCGTAACTTGAAGATCGAAGGGGTGCTCTTGACCTTGTACGATGCCCGGACCAATCTGGGAAAACAGGTTAATGCCGAAGTGAAAAAGTATTTCCAAAACAAGGTCTACGACACGATTATTCCCCGGAACGTGCAACTGGCCGAGGCTCCGAGTCACGGGATGCCGATTATTGATTACGCCCCGAAGTCTAAGGGGGCAGAGGTGTACACTGAACTCGCAAAGGAAGTGCTAGCTGCCCATGGCAAGTAAGAAAGAGAAAAGTTTAGGGCGCGGGATTGACGCGCTGTTCGCTGAAAACGGCGTCGACACCGGCGAAGAGACCGTGGTAGATCTGACCTTAGCGGATATCGTGCCCAACCCGTACCAACCCCGGCAAAAATTCGATCACAAGGGCTTGGCGGATCTCGCCGCCTCCATCGAAAAAACCGGGGTGTTCCAACCCATCATCGTCCGCCAACCGGATAAGCGGGCCAACCGCTACGAAATTCTCGCTGGCGAACGCCGTTTTCGGGCGTCTAAGATGGCGGGCAAAGTCACGATTCCCGGCATTATCCGCGACGTGACCGAAGAACAGATGATGGAAATCGCGGTGCTGGAAAACCTCCAACGTGAAGACCTGACCCCCCTGGAAGAGGCCGAAGCCTACGATACCTTGATGACCAAGCTCACCTTGACGCAGGCGCAAGTTTCCGAACGGTTGGGCAAGAGTCGGCCCTACATCGCCAACTACTTACGGTTATTGGGGTTGCCCAAGGCCGTTAAGGATATGTTGCAACATAACCAATTATCGATGGGGCAAGCCCGGACGCTACTATCCTTAAAGGATAAGAGTAAGTTGGTGGCGCTGGCTAAGCGGGCCGTTTCCGAGGGAATGACCGTGCGGGCCTTAGAGGCCGAAGTCAGCAAGCTCAACGGCGCGGCGAAGAAGGCGGCTAAGAAACCCGCCAAGAAGAAGTCACCGTTCTTGCGTTCCACGGAGAACCAACTCCAGGAACACTTCGGCACGCAGGTGTCGATCAACGAAAATAACCAACAGGATCACACGGGACACATCGAAATCGAATACCTGTCTAACGATGATCTGAACCGCATTTTGACGTTGCTGAACATTCAATCGAACTAACGGAGGGATACGATGTACGACTTAGGCGATGTGGTTGAAATGAAGAAGCCTCATCCGTGCGGTGCCAACCGCTGGGAAATTACCCGGATGGGTGCGGATATCAAGATTAAGTGTACTAACTGCGGCCACGTGGTGATGCTGTCACGGCGTGAGTTTGAAAAGAAACTAAAGAAGGTATTGGTTCGTAAGGCCGATGCCGAAAATTCAGAAAAGAGTGAATAAGAGTTATGTCATTAACTGCAGGGATCGTTGGCTTGCCTAACGTGGGGAAGTCAACCTTATTTAACGCGATTACCAATGCCGGGGCCGAAATGGCCAACTATCCGTTCGCCACGATCGACCCTAACGTCGGCATGGTCGAAGTGCCAGACGCCCGCTTGGACCGGATTCAAGAATTGATTCCCGCCAAGAAGGTCGTCCCCACGACGTTTGAATTTACCGACATCGCCGGGATCGTCAAGGGTGCTAGCAAGGGTGAAGGCCTGGGAAACCAATTTCTGGAAAACATTCGCCAGGTGGACGCCATCGTGCACGTGGTACGGGCGTTTGACGACGACAACATCACCCACGTGACCGGGAAAGTCGACCCCATCGACGATATCGAAACCATTAACTTGGAACTAGGCTTGTCCGACTTGGACGCCGTGAACAAGCGCTTGGCTAAGGTCCAACGCGCCGCCAAGGGTAGTGATAAGGAAGCCAAGGCCGAACTAGCGGTTCTCGAAAAGATTCAACCGGTCCTCGAAAATGGGGGCGCCGTGCGGACACTAGACTTTGACGAAGACGAACAAAAGATCGTCAAGGGCCTGTTCTTGTTGACCTCGAAGCCGGTACTGTACGTGGCCAACATTGCCGAAGACGACATGGCCGATCCTGAGAACTCCAAGTACTTCAAGGTCATTCAAGACTACGCCGCCAAGGAAGGCGCCGAAGCCATTGCCGTGGCCGCCGAAGCCGAAGAAGAAATTGCCGAACTCGACGATGACGAAAAGAAGGACTTTCTGGAAGCGGAAGGCGTCGAAGAACCCGGCTTGAACCGGTTGATTCGGGCGTCCTACCACCTCTTAGGCCTGGAAACGTTCTTCACGGCCGGTGGGAAGGAAACGCGGGCGTGGACCTACAAGACCGGAACCAAGGCGCCCCAAGCTGCGGGGATCATTCACTCCGACTTCGAACGCGGGTTTATCCGGGCCGAAGTTATGGCGTTTGACGATTTAGACAAGTACGAGACCGAAGCGGCCGTTAAGGAAGCCGGTAAGCTGCGGGTCGAAGGTAAGGATTACGTGATGACGGACGGCGACATTGTCGAATTCCGCTTCAACGTTTAGAAGGGATTCAACTATGAGTGAAAACAAGCCAAAGTCACGGCCGCGGAATGCGGACGTGCATCAGAACCGCAACACCGTTGCCACCAATGAACGGACGGCGTTTGATAACCTGGGGTTGACCAAGCGAAACGCCGATTACATGTTCCGCTTCAACAAGGCCTTGGAAGGGACCAAGCTGACGCCCGAGAAGAAGGCCGCGGCCGTCCAAGAGATGGTCACCGAACTCGTCGAGGGGCAGAAGAGTGGGAAGACCGCGAAGAACCTCTACGGCGATATCGCGGACCGGGTGGCCTACGTGGTCGACGGACCGAAGCGCGAGGCCGAAACCAAGATCTTTGGTGGTCCCGACTACTGGCCCAATATGGCCTACAACACGTTGACGTTCTTCATGATCTTCACGTTGTTGTTTGGGGTGATGTATCTCTTCTCGCCGAAGCTGATGCAAACCAGTAGCCCCGTGGGAATCACGGCCATTCTGGTCAGTGCCCTGATTGCCGGGTTCCTGTTGCCGGTCATGCCCAAGCTGTTTGACCCGAAGATCAAGCACCGGTTCAACGGGTGGATTCGGTTCCTCTTGACCCTGGTCGGGTTCGCGGTGTGGATGATCTTCTTCTACTTCGCCCAATTATTGCCTAAGGCCATCAACCCCGTGTTGATGCCGTGGCCAAGCATCATCGTCGGCTTATTATCGATTGCCGGAATGGTCTGGTTACGCCGTCGTTACACTATTCGTGGTGGGTTCTTCGGTTAAAACTCAATTTGATAACTATTAGCTGTCAGCGCCCCAGACAATGGGGACTGGCAGTTTTTGTTTGGGCGTCATGTAAGGTTGGTTACCTGCCTAAATCATCGATCGGACGTAACCGCTTTATTTGCCGACCTATCAGCAACAGGTAGGCGTTAAAAATACTCCCGAAGATTTTGGGGGTACCGGTGAGCAGAGCAGTTGACCTTACCCCGGTACCTTTCTACTATGGGGGTCGGATAGCCGGTTGGGGACCGGCGAACTGAAGTCCAAAAAATCATGATTGGGGGAGTTATCATGAATAAGATTTTAACTAGTGCAACGGGTTTAGTTGCGGCGTTAGCGTTAGTCGGGGTTGCGGCCACGGCCAATGCCGATGGGACCACGGGTAATCCGGGTATCAATAATGCTCAATTAACGGCTACGGCGACCACTAATGGTCAATTAGCCGACGATGATTCGGTTTACTTTCCGCAAATTGCGAGTGGTCACACGGTAACTGCCCATGCGGCGGCTCAATCCCGGGTGCCGGCCACGCGCCAACTGCGGCTGAGTGCGCGCTATCACCAAAACGGGCGAACGTTGACCTTCTTGAAGGCTCAGCGTGGGACCGTTTTGACTCTGCATAACGGGAAGCAACAGTGCGTTAAGCGTCTGACTATTGCGCGGGATGGTCGGTTAACGGTTAAGCTGACCCGGGCTCAAGCCCAGCAATTAGGTGCCCAGCGGACCTTTGACTATACCGTGACGACAACCGGTATGCGGCCGTACACCGTTAAATGTGTTATTTTGAAATAAGGTTAGGGGAGTTATCAGTGATGATAACTCTTTTTTAATGCTTGATTTTCAGGACGATTTCAAAATGAATAACTAATTTTGGAAACATTTCAGAAGCTTGTGAAGGTGGTCGCTAAATGCACTAATAGCAGTAAAGCGGCCTTCACAAAAATAAAAACGGCTTCTTATAAATTGAAAGCGCATCCGCCCTTGACAGACGTTTCAGGACTTTATAGAATGAAACTTGCATAGAGAATATAGAGAAATCATTTGATTAGGAGATACTTTCATGGAAAAAGTTTTTGGAATTGTAACTGGTGTCGTTGTTGTTTTAGGATTAGCTGGCGTGGCGGCCACGGCTAGTGCCGATACCACCATCAAGCCCGTCTACCGGAGTGAAAACGTCAAGAACTTAACGCACGTGAACGCCGGCTTATCCGCCAACGATTCCGTCTACTTCCCGCACGTGTCGACTGCGGCAACGAAGTAATCTAACCAATTGTGAGACCGCCTGTTGGGTGGTCTTTTTTGGTGTCGGCGGGTGATTACACGGTGAGTATGGCTAACTAGTCACCCTAACCACACTGGTGGCTAAAAGCCGTGACGAAGGCGTTTAACGGTGACGGGGCCCCGTCAGTGACCACCTTAAAATCTGAGTCGAACGGCTATCTTGACTCTAAATCACCGGGCCACTAGACTGGGTTGCAGATAGCCAGAGGTGACTACCGATCTATTTCTAGGGGGAGTTCTTTATGAAAAAGATTTTAGGTTATGTTGCTGGTGTCGCTGCGATTTTAGCTTTAGGTGGGTGTGCGTCAACGAGTGCCCAAGGGAGTAAGTCATCCGTTAAGACTTTATCAACAACTAAGCAGATGAAGTTACGGACGCCCTATAAGAAGAACGCTCGTCAGCTCGACTTTACGAACGGACGTAAATCCGCTAAGTTAACGGTCTTAAATGGCAAGAAGCAGTGCGTGAAGAAGTCTAACGTGGCTAAGAAGGGGAACTTCACATTGAAGCTGACTAAGGCGCAAGCTAAGAAGCTGAGTCAATGTTCCACCTTCAAGTATTCCGTCGCCCAAAAGGGTTACAAGACGTATACGGTCACTAATCCAGTGACGAAATAACCTAGGTAAACACGGTTATCGAGAGTCGGCCACGTGCCGACTTTTTTGTATTTAATGGTGTGCAGGAAAAATCATGACGCGTGCTTACATTTTATCCGTTTAGTAAGAAATTTGATGAAAGACTTGACGATATAATTAATTAACCTTTGCTTGGCGGCTTTAATAAAAGGGGGCCTAATCGCTGAAGTGACGTGCGTTTTGCCGAATTAAGCCGTTAAGAAATGATCCCGAAAATGACGAATGCTTGACTCTGGTAGGGGCCCTTCTAAAATGGATTGTAGATAGCCAATGCCTGCGACGACTGACTATAATCTTAAACTCTGAGGGGGAGTTTTCATGAAAAAGGTTTTAGGATACGCTGCTGCTTTAGTCGCTGCGTTGTCACTTGCTGGTGTTGCGGCAACTTCCGCACATGCGGACGGTGCGTCAGCCAATGCGGCTAGTGGGGTCAGCAGCAGTACATCGTCGGACACTTACAATGCCTCGTTTAGTTTTGATGGGGGCGGCAACACGGCCACACCAACGGCTGATTCTAGTTCGGCCGTAAGTTCTAGCTCAGCAGCCAGTTCCAGTTCAGCGGCTAGTTCCAGTTCCTCAGCGGAATCTAGCAAGCCCGAAAAGCCAGCCAAGAAGCCAGCCAAGGTCGTAACGAGTGCCAAGAAGATGCGGGGTCGTTTGCGTTATCGTAAAGGTAGTCGTGTTGTGCTTTTCCAAAAGGGCCGCAAGGGCGCTAAGGTAACGTTGCGGAACCGCAAGGGCCAAACTGTGCTGAAGTTTGACGTCAAGCACGACGGTAAGTTCAGCATCAAGTTGAGCAAGAAGGAAGCCGAAAAGATTGCTAAGTACGGCAAGTACTTTACCTTTACGGTTGCCGAAAAAGGTTACAAGACCTACACCGTTAAGTATGTGATCTTCAAGTAACTCGAAGTTGAGTTTAAAAAACGCAGGGGATGCTAGTCTCCGGCGTTTTTTTTCGGCCCAATGCAAGCGAAACCCTTTCCACAAGCAGATTCATAGCAAATTGCGAGCAGCGAAGGGTTTCGACTTGGTGGGGGAGAATGACGACTCGTATAATACAGCGTAAGTTAACTTGAAAGGGAGTTGGAAGAATTGGGGGAATTGATTCAGATGACGACGGCTAGTGTGGACCCACGTGCGGATCAAGAAACGATTGTGATTGTGCCTCGGAAGAAACATTTACCGGTGGTCAAGGGGCCGTTAACGACCCAGTCGCAGCTAGTTAGGCCGACTTTACGGCTCAAGGCGATTCGACCGAAGAAACGACAACTGCGTTTTCATCACGGGCAGCGGGGGATGACGGTGATTCTACGCGACCAGGCCCATCAGGTCGTGCGGGTGGTGCGAGTCACTCGGCGGGGGAAGCTCACGGTGTCCCTTTCCAAGCAACAATTACGGACCCTGACGGCCGGACCGTTTTACGTGACGGTGCTAGTTGCTCAACACCCGGCAACGACCGTGAAGTACGTGGTAGCCGGTTAATCAATAACTAAATTAATTGTAAGGTGATCTAGTGATCGGCTTTTTTTCACGATGAAATGGTTGAAGCCACCCGTTAGCTGCCCCATAATGCGAACCGAATAGCGGCGAGAACAACCCTCGTTGCCACGGTGAGGACTTGATCTCAGGGGGAGAATGGGTGACCGTGTGTGTTGGCTAAATTAAAAGCAAAATTGAATAGTCGGGAGTGCCAGTACCTGGCATTGTTTACGCTACTGGGCTTCTTTATCATGTTGATCTGTTCGTATACGTCTCCGGCGTTTTACTTTGATTATTCGCCGGATAACAACGCCTTTTTCACGGTGGGAAAGGCCATGGCGCACGGTCAGGTCTTATATAAAGATATCTTTGAACAAAAGGGACCGTACATTTACCTGCTGCACGTCATCGCGTACTTAGTGGCGCAACGGAGTTTCGTGTTCATTTACTTCTACGAGTCGCTGACCCTGATTGCGTCGATGTATCTGACGTACCGAATCGCTAAACTGGTGTTGACCACGCCGCAAGCTTTACTGGTCGGCATTCTATCGCCCGCGTTGTTTTTGTACCACCCGTACTACGATTATGGGGACACGGCGGAATTTTTCGCCCTGCCACTGATTCTATCGTTGATTTATCTAATCATGTTACTAGTGGTGCACCACTTACGGGTCAGTCCTTGGTGGTTCTTCGCTCAGGGTTTATTCGTTGGGATTGAATTTTTCTCAAAGTACACGCTGTTGGGGGGCTGGATTGTCTTTTACTTGTTCATGGGCGTTTATTTGTTGCGGCGGAAGAATTGGTTGATGTTAAAGCAGCTGATTCTCTGGAGTGGCGCCGGTTTTCTGCTTGCAACGGTGCCGTGGATTGTCTACTTTGCGGTGGTCCACGGGTTAAAGAGCTTTATCGCTGTGTATTTTCTGTTTAACACGCAGGTCTACATGACGTCGTCCGTGTCGTTTTTCGCCAATCTGGTACAATCGACCAGCCTCTTGTCCCAGTTCTTCTTGTCCAGCGTGGTCTTCTTCATGTTGGGCCTGGTGGGGACACTGGCTATCACCTTCCGGACGGATATCTTACCGGGGACCTTCGCCAAGAGCCTATATCTGTTAGTCTTTTTGGGGAACGACATCTTTGCGCTGTACGGGTACAGTAGCGGGAACGTTTTTCAATACTATCAATTGGTTTATTTTCCATTCTTTGTCTTGCCGCTGATTTACTTCTGCAAGCTCTTCTTCGACCGGCAAACGATTCGCAGTGACGACGATGTCTTGACCATTCTGGCAACGATTCTGGTCAGCTTATTCCTGGTGCTGGGCGTCAACAACAACTTCACCAGTTCCCGGTTGTTTCCTAACAACGCGTCCGTGACGGATCGGCACACCAAGGTGCCCCAGGCACCCGCACAGACCGAGTTTGGTGATTTGATGCGGGCCCAAACGACCGGGAAAATGACCTTACTGAACTATGGCTCAATTGATATGGGCTTTTACACCGCTTCGGGGGCCGTGCCGACCCAGTATTACTTCCAGAATTACAACATTCCGGCCCGAAGCGATCCCACAATCCTGAATTCACAGGTCAACGCAATTCGCCATAAGCAGGTGGAATGGGTGGTCTTTAACACGCCTGCGGGGAAGTCACCACAAGCTTGGAAGGGGCTATCGTATAAACCGGGGCAAATCACGGACGGCAACTTGAATCCGGGGACCGCTCAGATGAGTAAGTCGCTCTACCGCAATTACCGGTATGTTGCGCAACATACACAGAGTTTTGAAAACATGAACGTGACGTATTGGCTATTCCAACGGAAAGGAAATTAATGAAGGCACGAATGTTATGAGGCGTCAGTGGGGGAGTCTGGTAGAATGACGCAATTGATGCGACGAGTAGTTACCAAGTATTGGTGGCAGTTAGAGCTACTGAGTTTTGTTGTGCTCAGCCTGATTTGGATCTTACCCTGGGGCTTTTCCGGCAAAATTTATTTGGGCGATGACCTGGGGTTTCATCTGAACCGGATTCAGGGCTTAGCCAAGGCTATCCAGCTGAGCGGCAATTGGTGGCAGATCCCGGCGGTCTCAACCGCGGCCTTTAGCGGGTGGGGCTATCCCATCAATCTGTTCTACCCGGCCGCCGCTTTATTACCGGCGGCTTGGTTGCAAACCATTGCTAGCGGCGTCGGTGGGTATTACGTTTTCTTGGTTTTATTGAACGTCTTGACCTTGTGGGTGGCGGCCATGGTCGCAGCGCGCTTACTTCCGAGTCGGGCCCAGGCCTTCTTAGCCGCCGTAATCTACGGGTTTGCGCAATACCGATTCCTGGACTTCTTCGTGCGGGGATCATTAGCGGAAGGCATCGTCTTTACCTTTCTACCACTGATTTTCTATGGGGTCTACAGTATAACGATCGGTGATTACCACAAGTGGCCATGGTTGGCCGTGGGGATGGCGTTGATTGCGCTGACCCACGTGATTTCACTAGTCCTTAGTAGTGTCGGGGTCATCATTATGCTGAGCCTTTGGGGCTTGCGGCGTAAGGAACTCCGAGTACGGGGGTTACGTTTCGGCGCCGCCGCGGGATTGGCCGTTTTGCTGTCACTAAGCTTTCTGGGACCGCTGGTAGAGCAACTCCGTCACGTGGGTAAGCTGGGAATCGCCCAGTACACGTTGGCGGACAGTGCCACCCACTTAGGTGATCTGCTTTGGAACTCGTTAAACGATGCGGTCGCCTCCAACGCAATCAATTTCGGGGTCTTACTATTGGTTACCAGCGTGCTGGCCATCATCGTTTGGCGGCAGTTGCGACCGTTTGACCGCTATTGCTTAGTCCTGGGGGGCATCTTCGTGTTTCTGGCCACGAACCTCTTTCCGTGGCCCCTCTTTCAAGGCTTACTGGGAACCATTCAATTTCCATGGCGGTTTTTGGCCATGGCCGACTTCCCGTTAGCGTTGGTTGGCGCCAGGGCCGTGATGGTGGTTACCCGAGCCAAGACCTTCCAACGAACGCTGATGGTGGTTCCGGTGGTGACAGCCATTGCCGTGGGTTTGTCCTTTAGCGCAAGTGCCACCCTTTACCGTTCGGTCGGGCCGAATAACGCTAAAGTGGTCACCAACGCGACCTATCTGGCCAACGCTACGCGGGACACTACGACCGATTATGTGGCGCAACGGGGACTGGTTTCCATGGCGGCGGTCCGGACACACTCGATTCCGGTCATGAACACCCAACCTAACGGGCAACAGCCGGCGTCATTACAACAGCTAGCCGTGCGCCCCGTAGCCAACGGACTGGTCTACACGGTGAAGAGTACGACGGCGCAAGAGATTAAGTTACCGCAACTGGATTATTACGGGTACCACGTCTTCGTTAATGGTCGCGAACAGACACCACGCCTCGACAGTAATGGTGTGGTCCACATTCACGTGAATACCGGGACCAGTCAGATTCGCTACGTCTATCAGCGTACGACTGTGCAGTACTTGACCAGTGGGCTAACCTGGTTGGCCTGGATAAGTTTGATTGGCGTTGGCTGTTGGCGGTGGCTCCAGCGACAACGTCGGTTAACCGCTAAAAATTAAGGCTTAAAGCTTAATACTTGGACCGTTCTGTAGGGAACGGTCTTTTGAGTTTGAAATAAGTTTAATAATGCCATCACTAGTTTCTTCATAATGACCGTGAAAATCTCGTGACCGATGGTGTTTTTGCTGAAAAACCATGAAAGTTCGATGAGAAGCCTTGACCGCCCGGGGTTTGGCTGGTAAATTAGAAAACAATATCTCCCAGGATTCCTAACCGAGCCTGAGACTAAATCACAGAGGAGCGATCAACTATTATGTCTAATTGGGACACGAAGTTTGCTAAAGAAGGAATCACGTTTGATGATGTACTATTAATTCCCGCGGAAAGTCACGTTTTGCCGGATGAAGTCGATTTAAGTGTCCAATTAGCGCCAAACTTAAAGTTGAATATTCCGTTCCTGAGTGCCTCGATGGATACGGTCACCGAGACGAAGATGGCCACGGCCATGGCCTACAACGGTGGGTTAGGGGTCATTCACAAGAACATGACCACCGATAAACAAGCCCAAATGGTGGCCGATGTGAAGGCCATCGAAAACGACGCCGCTAAGCACCCGAACGCCGCCGTTGACGCTAACAATCACTTGTTGGTCGCCGCTGCGGTCGGAGTGACGTCCGACACGTCCGAACGGGCCCACGCGTTGTTAGCCGCTGGTGCCGACGCCATCATCATCGACACGGCCCACGGTCACTCCGCTGGGGTGTTACGCAAGGTCGCCCAAATTCGCGAAGAATTGCCGGACGCCACGTTGATTGCGGGGAACGTCGCCACGGGTGAAGGCACCCGTGCTCTGTTCGAAGCCGGCGTCGACGTTGTGAAGGTCGGCATCGGTCCCGGGTCCATTTGTACCACCCGCGTGGTTGCCGGGGTCGGCGTCCCACAAATTACGGCCGTTTATGATGCCGCGAACGTGGCTCGTGAATTCGGTAAGCCAATCATTGCCGACGGGGGTATGAAGTACTCCGGCGACATCGTCAAGGCCATGGCCGCCGGCGGGAACGCCGTGATGTTCGGGTCCATGTTTGCCGGGACCGACGAAGCCCCTGGCGACGTGATCGAAGACGGTGGGAAGAAATACAAGTCCTACCGGGGCATGGGGAGCTTGGCAGCCATGGAGAAGGGGTCTAAGGACCGTTACTTCCAAGGCAGTGTCAACGAAGCCAACAAGTTGGTGCCAGAAGGTATCGAAGCCCGGGTGGCCTACAAGGGTAGCGTCAACGACATCATCTTCCAGATGATCGGCGGCCTGCGTTCCGGGATGGGTTATACCGGCAGTGCCAACATTCAAGCACTGATTGATAACGCCCAGTTCGTCAAGATTTCCAACGCCGGTTTACGGGAATCTCACCCGCACGACGTTCAAATTACCAAGGCGGCACCGAACTACAAGTAAATAAATGTAACGAAACGCACCGACTCCTAGGGTTTTTAGCCAGGGGTGGTGCGTTTTTTATGGACAGGTAAAAATAGCGTATTAAAAACCCCCGGCAGGCATTCGGTCCTGGCGGGGGTTGATATTCGGGATTTTAGAAAGTGGGATGAAGTTTAGTTGTTGTAAGCTTGTTGTAAAGCGACCTTGTCTTGTTGGTCGATTGAAGCGTACCGTTCGCTGGCGTACATTACACTAGCTTCGGACTTGGAGTGGCTTAAGCCTAAGGCATGGCCGATTTCGTGGGTGGCTACGTTAGTCCGTTGCGTCTTAGTGTAGTTGTACTTAGTCAATAATTTTTTGTTTAACGTCGAGGTGGCGGAAACGATTTGGTTATCATCGCCACCCTTTTGGTAGTAAGAGTAGTTGGTGTAACCGGCGAGGTCGTCGCCCTTGGTCTTTAAAGAGTTAGAAGACGTCAACGTGATGTCGGCTTTGGCACCGCTCTTGGCGGGAACTAATTCAACAACGCCAACCTTGTTCCAGGACTTAACGGCGTTCTTCCAAACACCCTTGTAGTAGTTAGACGAAACATCGGTTTTGTAGGTAATCGTCGTGGTCTTCCAAGCGCCCCAGGTTGGGGTTTTAGCATTTTCAGCGGCGTTAACGGACCCACCTAACGTGGTGAAGGCTAAGGCACAGGTTGCAGAGACGATGGCGATTTGTTTGATGATTTTGGCGAACATGATTTTTAACCCACTTTCTAAAATTCCGAATGTTTTGAATTTCTAAATTGCTCTTCCCTTTGAACAATGTTAGTATGCCTTGAAACCGCTTTGAATTGTTCGCACAACTTGGCGAGTGTGGATAGTTTCAAGGGGACATTTTTTACGAAGTGGGTATAAACCATTATTTTATGGGGTAAAGTAATCCTAAAATGGTTACACATAAGGGATTGTGGCCAAACTTAAAAACCGATTGTTTACCATACAAATTTAGGTTGTTTAAAATCCAATCGAATCAAGACTCCCCCAAACGGTTCGGGGGAGTCTTGATTTTTGCCATCAATTAACAAAATGCCGAGGAGAAAATAACGAACGTTTGCGAGCGACTTATCGCCAGATAGGCGTAAATTGGTTAAAGGGGTGTGCCATTGGCGACTAGGAAAGCCACCGCCACGTGACCGTTTGGGAGAGGGGAAGGTTTACGGGGCTGAAATTTGTCTGACCATTTTTGACCAGTGAGGGTGGTTCTTGGGAAAATGGTCCGTGGTAGCTAGACGTTGGCAATTAGTGTAAAATTAAGAACTGTTAAAAGGCCTTACACCTCGGTAAAGGTTCAAGCGAAGGCCGATTTGCTGACAGACTTTTTGATACACTAGTCATAAATGCCGAAACTGACCGTTCGTAGACGAGCGGTTGTTGTGAAGGAGAACGTAAAGATGAAAATTTTAGTTGTCGACGACGACAAGGAAATCGCTCAATTACTTGAAATCTACATTAAAAACGAAGGCTACGAACCCTTAACCGCATATAATGGTAAGGAAGCGCTCACTAAGTTGCACACGACGCCGGACATCGCCTTGATGATCCTAGACGTGATGATGCCTGAAATGAGCGGGATTGAGGTGATTAAGGAAGTCCGGAAAGACTCCCAAATCCCGATTCTGATCTTGTCGGCCAAGACCGGTGACATGGATAAGATCCAGGGGCTGATTACCGGGGCCGACGATTACGTGACCAAGCCGTTCAACCCGCTGGAAGTCATGGCCAGAGTCAAGTCGCTGTTGCGGCGGAGTCAAGACCAGGTGACCGATGACAGTCCCGACGTTTTGGATATTGGGACGTTGACCATTAACAAGGATTCCCACGAGGTCAAGACGATTGCCGGGAAGACGGTGTCGTTGACCGCCCTAGAATTTGGGATTCTCTACCTATTAGCCAGTCATCCCAACCGGGTTTTCTCGGCCGATGAGATTTTCGAACGGGTCTGGCGGCAGGAAAGCATCGTGTCGGCCAAGACCGTCATGGTTCACGTGAGTCACTTGCGCGATAAGATTGAAGAAGCCACGAACGGCGAAAAGGTGATCCAAACGGTCTGGGGCGTGGGGTACAAGATTGAATCCCACTAATCCCACCAGCATGAAGCTCACGACCCGCGAGAAAAGCGCCCTGTTTATGGAGGGCGTGGTCACGGTGATCCTGTTGCTCATGTTGAACTTAGCTTTACTCGTCTTAATCGTTCAGGCCATCGAGAGTAATCCCGGACTGCGCGACGGGATCTTCATCATTAAACGCTCCGTGGTGTTAGGTCCCCATCACTATCAGTTGTGGAGTTGGGAAAACCTCTTTATTGGTCTGATGATGGTCGCCGATGCGTTAGTCGTGTGGTGGCGGTTGATTCGTCGCTACAAACAAATGCAGCTGCACCATATTATTGAAGAATTACACTTCATTGCCAACGGGCACTTCGACCATCGGATTCCGTTTCGGGTCAGTGGTGACGTGCAACGGGTGGTGGATTCGGTTAACGCGCTGGTGGATTCGGTCATCCATTCGATGGATGAGGAACGGGCGATTGAGAAGTCCAAGGACGAATTGATTACCAACGTCAGTCACGACATTCGCACGCCGTTGACGTCGATCATCGGCTACTTGGGATTGATTGAAGACAAGCAATACCATTCGGAAGACGACCTGTTGAAATACACCCACACGGCCTTTTTAAAATCTAAGCAGATGAAGTCGTTAGTTGATGATCTGTTTGAATACACCAAGGTGCGTCAGACCGATACGCCGTTAAGTCTGACCAAGATCGACCTGGGGGCCATGCTGGAACAACTGGCGGCCAGCTTCGAACTGGAGGCCCAGAAGAAGGGCATGGATATCGGGGCTAACGTGGGGGCGACGCCGCTCATGATGGAGGCCGACCCCGAGAAGTTGGTCCGCATCTTTAACAACCTGGTCAGCAACGCACTGAAGTACGGGGATGGTGGCAAGCACATCAATCTGGTCGCCAAACGTATTTCTGCCGCCGAGCTGGAGGTTCGGGTGACTAACGACGGACCGAAGATTCCCAAGAAGTCCTTGGCACTGATTTTTGAACGGTTTTACCGCGTCGAGGAATCACGTTCCAAGGAGACCGGCGGAACCGGGTTGGGCTTGGCGATTGCGCAAAGCATCGTGGCCCTACACGGCGGGTACATTTACGTCGAATCCGATGACGCCCTGACCAGTTTTGTGATTCATCTGCCAACGGAACACGCGCACCCCTTAGCGGTTCCCCAACGGTTAAAAACTGCGGGAACGGCCAATTAAATTCAACCGTGGTCTCGACCACGGTTACATAAGAACAGGAGAGTTTTGCATTGAAACGTTTACGCCAATTGATGGTGGGGGTCGTTACGGCCGTCACGTTACTGACGGGTGGCCTGAGTACCGGGGCAGTGACGCCCACGGTCACGGCCCACGCCGCAACCACGAGTACCACAAGTTCGACGGTTAACCTGAAAGCTAAGGCCGGTATCGCCGTTGATGCGCAGACCGGTCAGATTCTGTACGAAAAAAATGGCGACCAGACTTTACCGGTCGCCTCGATGTCTAAGCTGCTATCCATTTACCTGGTCTTGCAGGCGGTTCACGCCGGTAAGCTCAAGTGGGATCAGAAGATTACCATCAGTAAGCCGATTGCTAAGGTGGCCGAGAACACCGATTTATCCAACGTACCACTACGGGCGGGTCACAGCTACACGGTCAAGTCTCTGTACCAGGCCTCACTGATTTACTCCGCCAACGGGGCGATTGAAGCCTTGGGAAGTGCCGTGGCGGGATCACCGCACGCGTTTGTCACCCAGATGAAGGCTCAGGCTAAGAAGTTGGGAATGACCAACGTCAAGATCTATAACGCCTGTGGGTTGACCAACAAGCAAGTGGGCGCGCTGGGGTACAGTAACGTTGCTGGCAAGGCCGAAAACGAATGGTCGGCCGCCGACCAAGCTAAGTTGGCCGTGGCCTTACTGAACAAGTATCCGGAAGTCCTGCAGACCACTAAGATTGCCAAAATGTGGTTTGAAAAGGGGACCAAGGACGCCACCAAGATGGAGAATTGGAACTGGATGTTGAAGGGGCTGACCGCTTCGTACACTAAGTTGCACGTGGACGGGTTGAAGACCGGGACGTCCGACGCGGCCGGGGCTAACTTTACCGGGACCGCGCACAACAACGGTAACCGGATTATCACGGTGGTCCTGCACGCCGCGCACAAGTCCGAAACGGACCCGTCGCGGTTCCAACAGACCCAAAAAATGATGTCGTACGTCTATAACAACTTTAAGACGGTGACTTATCACGCTGGTCAAGCGGTGACCGGTGCCAAGACGGTCACGACCCACGACGCCAAGGAAAAGACCGCCAAGACGGCCTTGGCCGATGACGTTAAGCTGTGGCTCCGTAACGACCAGGTGGCCAGCAACATCACGGCTAAGCCGCAGTTGAAGGCTAGCCTGACCAAGGATCACGCCTTGGAGGCACCCGTGACCAAGAACCAACAAATCGGGACCGCCAACCTGTCACTGAAGGGTGATCAACTCGGTTTCTTGGGCAATACCAAGACGGTTAAAGTGCCACTGAAGGTGACTCAATCCGTGGAAAAGGCTAACGTCTTTGTCCGGATGTGGCGTTGGGTGGTTGCGCTGTTCTAAATCATTCACGCGAAAACGAAACGTGCGCTCGGGAGCTGATCCTGGGCGCACGTTTTTTATGGTGCCAAGTTATTGCAAGCATGTGGACTGCGAAACGGTCAGAAAACCGGAGTGAAAAACTAACTTGGATTAATGAAACAATGACTTTTTTTATAATCGGGTAAACCGTTTGAAAACGTTGATGTACCAAGTGTTTTCAGTAATTGAAAGATAGTTGACGACCTGTTGCTTTTTTGACAAGTCAAGTATTAGTGTGCGAGTATACTTTTATGATTAGCTGAAAACGCGCAATTTTTAAGGATATTTTGAGGATAAAGGGAGTTGGAACTTTTGAAAATGGTAAAAGGCGAATGGAGCTATATTCGGCATAATCGGTTAATTCTGATTTCCGTTTTAGCAATTATGTTTATTCCATTCCTCTATAGTATTTTCTTCCTGCGGTCCGTTTGGGACCCGTACGGAGAAACCAGTAAGCTACCGGTCGCGATAGTTAACTTGGACAAACCGGTGACCTATCAGGGCCAGAAGTTAAACGTGGGTGACCAGACCGTCACCAACCTGAAGAAGAATCATCAACTGGGCTGGAAGTTTGTGTCCAAACAACAGGCCGCCCAGGGACTGAAAGATCGTAAGTATTACACGGTCATCACGATTCCTAAGAACTTCTCGGCCCACGCAGCCACGGCGTTAGACGAACATCCTAAGAAGATGACGTTGACCTATAACACCAACGCGTCGGCCAACTACATCGCCGAAGTCATGAGTGAAGTTGGGGCCACCAAGCTGCAGAACGAAATCAGCGCTAAGGTGACGAAGGCTTACGCCCAGGCCACCTTTAAGCTGGTTTACCAGGTCGGCAAGGGGATGGACAAGGCCGCCACGGGCTCCGCTCAATTGAAGGACGGGACCACCACGTTGACGGATGGGTTGAACACCTACACCACTGGGGTGAAGAAGCTCAATAACGGGTTACAGCAAATGCAAACCTCCGTGAAGCCGTTGGCCACGGGGATTCAAAAGCTAAACGATGGGGCCGCGACGTTGAAATCCGGCCTGACCCAGTACACGTCTGGCGTGGGGCAATATACGTCGGGTGTCGGTCAATACACATCTGGTGTGGGGCAATACTCCGCCGGGGTCAACCAATACACGTCTGGTGTGGGGCAATACACGTCTGGGGTTAACCAATACACGTCCGGTGTGGGGCAGTACACGTCTGGCGTGAACCAGTTTACCAGCGGTGTGAGCCAACTGAGTGCGGGGATGCCTAAGCTGACCGCCGGAACTAAGCAACTGAGTACCGGGGCTAGTTCCCTGAACAGCGGCGTTTACAAGTACGTCGATGGGGTCTACACGTTGAACGACGGGGTTCAAAAGCTGGGCGCTGGCGTGGGACCACTGAAGAGTGGGGTTTCCCAATTGTCTGCCGGGAGTAGTGAACTGAACTCTGGTTTATCACAATTAAGCAATAACTCGGGGACCTTGAACGATGGGGCTTCAAGCTTAGCCTCTAAGGCAACGGAACTTTCTAGCAGTGTGGGCAAGTTAGGGACAGCTGCCGATGCAGTTACTAATCAGTTAGGCCAACTTGACCTTTCTGGGTTAAATGGGGTGTCCGATAAAGTTGCAGCCTTAGATTCTGGGCTGTCCCAAGTCAGCAAAGGGGTTGCTGGAATTAGCCAGTACGCTGGTGACATTCAGAAGCGTGCGACGAGCGGGGCTACGACTTCAGCGGCTACTCCAGCGACGACGGTGACGAAGACAACCAGTAATGGTGCGGATAGCTCTTCGGTGACCGCCGCTAAGGACGCGACGTCAGAAGCCGCTGCCACAGCTGCCAGTTTAAAAGCGGCAGCCGCTAAGGAAGATAACAGTGAAGAAGTGAGTGCGTTAGCGTCTAAGTTAGCGTCGGAAACGGCTGCCGCTAACGATAAGACGGGTGCCATTTCTAATAGTGGGACATCAACGACGGAAGAAACTAAAACGACTGGCAGTGACACGACTGCTAGTTCCTCCGATTCAAGTAACATGGAAGCCATTGCCAAGGATGCTACGGCAATTGTGACCTATAGTGCTAGCATTACGAGTGGGTTAAGTGCAATTAATTCACAGTTAACGGAAGCAATCTCAAACCTACCTGATACTAAAGGCTTAGAAACTCAAGTGGCAGAATTGAAACAATTCGCCGGCGCCGTTTCACAGTTGAACGCGGCTGTGAACCCTTCGTCAGGGACCTCCTTAGCCCAAGGGGTCGACACCTTAACTAACGGGGTGAAGACCTACACTTCCGGCGTTGACTCGGCTTTTGACGGGTCCACGACCTTGAAGAACGGGTTGACTAGCTTAGATGCACAAGTGCCAACCTTAAGCGACGGGATCACGCAGATTTTGAACGGGACTGCCGAACTGGCCAAGAATGGTAAGGCCTTGAAGTCTGGGTCCAGCCAAGTCGCCAGTGGGGCCGCCACTCTGAACAGTGGTCTGCAAACGGCCGCAGCCGGGGTCAACAAGTTGAACGCCAACACGGGTAAGCTGACGGCCGCCGGGAACAAGCTGAATTCCAGCACGGGTCAATTAACCGCAGCTGGGAGTAAGCTGAACTCGAGCACCGGGAAATTAACGGCTGCCGGGAACAAGTTGAATTCCAGCACGGGTCAATTGACCGCAGCTGGTAACAAGTTAAACCAGGCCTCGCCACAATTGAACAGTGGGGCCAGTCAACTGGCTAGTGGGACCGCCCAATTAGCTAGCAACGTGCCAACGTTGACTAGTGGGGTAAACCAATTAGCCGATGGCTCAGCTCAATTGAACGAAAACAGTCCGAAGTTAGTCGCCGGGGCCAAGAAGCTGAATGCCGGGAGTGGTAAGTTGGCTAAGTCCCTGAAGTCTGGGGCCGACCAGATCAACAACCAACCACTGACTAGCAAGACGGCGGATATGTTCTCCTCGCCAACTAAGTTAGCCCACAAGAACTACAGTTACGTGCCTAACTACGGGCACGCCTTAGCACCTTACGTGCTGTCTGTGGCGCTTTACGTGGGGGCCTTGGTCTTCAACTTTGCCTTCCCAATTCGGAAGGTGTCGTTAGAAGGCGGCACGGCGACTGGCTGGTTCTTCAGTAAGGTCTCGATTGGGGCCGTTGAAGCTCTGGCCATGGCCGTCATTGAACCGTCCCTGATGATGTTAGGGGGGCTGTCAGTTGAACATCCAGGTCAACTGATCATCCTTTCAATAGCGTTCTCGGAAGCGTCGATGTTCATCGTTATGTTCCTGTCGATGCTCCTGGACAACCCAGGGCGGTTTATCGCCATGATTCTCCTGATGCTTCAATTAGGGGGTTCCGGTGGGACCTTCCCAATGGAAGTCACTAATCACTTCTACAACGTGGTTCATCCGTTCTTACCAATGACTTACTCAATCCTCGGATTCCGGCAAGCCATTACGGATGGGATGGGTAGCGGTGTCGAGTGGCAAGCGGTCTTTGTCTTAGCCCTCTTCACGGTCATTAGTTTGGCCTTGCTGTACCCAACCATGCATTGGTTACAAAAGAAGCACCTGATGGGTGTTTCCCAGTTAGACGATAATCAGAAGTTGCAGGCGGTTGAAGATCCAACCAGTCGGCGGCATTCTTAAAAAGTAACCTGTATAAAACGGCGGTGGATCGCTCTGGTCCGCCGCCGTTTTCGCGTTTAGGTCGCATTATTTTATGATGAAAAGTCACCGAGAATTTTCACAAAGGCGGGGGGGCCAACCCCGAAAAAGTGGTTTTGACCCTTGATAATGTTCGGGTTACGGTATGAAAATCTTGTGAAACATGGTAAAATATCCTCGTGTGGTTTTATAACGCATTTCATATCTCAGAGTATTCGACGGAGGCAAACATTCTTGAATAAACGAAGGCCAAACCCCAAGCGAGTGCCCGACCCCAACGAACCCTTATGGCGGTCGACACTGCGGGTAGCCATGCCCCTTAACTTGAGTTACATTCCTATCGGGCTGGCTTGTGGGATTTTGCTCCACGCGGCAGGGTTCAATACCCTATTGACCGGATTAGTTTCTTTATTGATTTTCTCCGGTGGGGCGCAATTTTTAATTGCCACGATGTTGACCATTAATTCCCCACTACTTTCAATTGTCTTGATGCTGTTTTTCTTGGAATTACGGTACGCCCTTTTAAGTTCGAGTCTATCTCCTTACTTAAAAGGTCAGTCCAACCGCTTTCTATTTATTTTTGCCATCTCACTTAATGACGAAAATTATGCCATCAACTACCTGAAGTTTGCCACGGATAAGAAGTGGACGGGTAAGGAAGCCTTGATGGTGGAGCATTACTCGTTGCTGTTTTGGGCGATGAGTAACGTCATCGGGAGTTTGATCGGGAGCGCACTTAAAATTGATCTTGGCATCGTCAATTTTGCGTTGACGGCCCTGTTCCTCTACATGATCGTGATGCAGATTAAGAACCGTTTAACGGTCGTTATTTGCCTGATTTCGGGGGTACTCGCGGCGGTCTGCATGATGCTGACCAAGTCGACACTTGGCCTGGTCATTTCGACCATCATCTCTTCACTGATTGGGTTCGGGTTGGAGACGACGTTACGTAAGCGGCTACCGGATAGTCACTGGCTCTGGAAGTTACGGGGGCCGGGGGCTAAACAGTCGGCGGTAGAAAGTTCGGATGAAAAATAAGGATGCAGGGAGAAGTTTATGAGTACAGTTAATACGTGGACTAGTACGCAACATTTTTGGTTAATTATTCTCGGCTTTTTCGTTGCCTTCCTGCCGCGGTTTATCCCGCTGATGCTGTTTACCAAGCGAGAAATTCCGGAGTGGTTTAACGAATGGATGAAGTTTGTCCCCGTGTCGCTTTTCACGGCTCTGGTGGTCAAAGATGTGTTTATTGATAGTAAGAGTTACCAGCTGATGTTCACGCAGGTGCCAGAAATGTTGGCCGCGGTGATCGTCATCATCATCGCGTATCGGACGCGTTCGATGGCAATTTCTGTGATTACGGGACTGATTGGCGTGTTCCTGCTGTCGATGGTAATCTGAATAAAATAAATCTAGTAAATCGTTAAATGGTGGGGCCACCCAAGAAGGGTGACCCTGTTTTTTTATAAAAATATTAGTTAATAGGATGTATCTAATTATTGTTGAGTGAAAGCCTCTTAATAGGTATAATAAGAAAAACAAGTTAATGTAAAACGGTAATTAGTGAGATTAAGAATGCTGATCTGTCGGGATTTGTTTAGTGTATTCCCCACACGTGTGGGGGTGATTCCCACGGGCATCCCCTTTCAGGCACCGCCAGCACGTATTCCCCACACGTGTGGGGGTGATTCCTTATCGACTTGCCTAGTGTCCACTACTTGAAGGTATTCCCCACACGTGTGGGGGTGATTCCCGCGTACCCGTCCGGCGTGCCGCTAGTTTTGGGTATTCCCCACACGTGTGGGGGTGATTCCGAGAGCCTAGACGGGTTCGACCCCTTTAGTAAGTATTCCCCACACGTGTGGGGGTGATTCCTGGGGCACCTTAAGGGGATGCCCTTTTTTAGTGTATTCCCCACACATGTGGGGGTGATTCTAGTGCTCGGTGGCGTAGACCACGGCCCCCTGGGTATTCCCCACACGTGTGGGGGTGATTCCAGCTATTCAAGACCAAGTACAAGCGAGTCGGGGTATTCCCCACACGTGTGGGGGTGATTCCCAAATCCAAAAGGTTAGGGAGCTACGTGGCCTGTATTCCCCACACGTGTGGGGGTGATTCCTAGCGTGACAAAATAGGGAGTGACAAAAATTGGTATTCCCCACACGTGTGGGGGTGATTCCGCTCACCCGGCCCGTTTCCGTGAACGTTTTGTGTATTCCCCACACGTGTGGGGGTGATTCCATGACGTTCACGACGGGTTGGTCGCGTTTCACGGTATTCCCCACACGTGTGGGGGTGATTCCATTTAACACCGTTTTGATTGTCATATCTATAAGTATTCCCCACACGTGTGGGGGTGATTCTTACGCTGTCTTACATTAACCCTCGTTACCTCAGTATTCCCCACACGTGTGGGGGTGATTCCGTGCCTAAATCCTTTTCTTCCATGCTTGTCTTGTATTCCTCACACGTGTGAGGATAATTCTTCGAGGGGGTAGTTATCACGATTGCACTAGCCGAGATCATCATCGGTCTATGCCTGCTGTACATGGCGTTTTCCGTACTGACCGGTCACTAAAAAGACTCACCCACTACGCTGATCAGACGTAGTGGGTGAGCCTTTTTATGGCGTTACGGTCCGCGGCCGCAACCATTGAAGCAAGTTAGTCAGTTACTTTATCCGTTTCAGCGTACATGTAGTCTCGCGTCATCGGTAACATCCGGGCAGAAGGGCCCTTGGAAATCAAGTATTGAATCACATCGATGTTCCCAGACTTGAAGGATGCCGCGCAGGCCTGTAAGTACAGGTCCCACATGCGGACAAACTTGTCGTCGAACATCTTAGTGACTTCTTCACGGTGTTGGTTGAAGTTTTGATCCCAAATTTCCACCGTCTTTTGGTAGTGGCGGCGCAGGGGTTCCATGTCATCGATTTGTAAGCCGTTTTCGATGATGTGGGTCGTGTTTTCCACCAGGCCAGGTACATAGCCACCGGGGAAGATCCACTTGTTCAACCAGCCGTTGTTAGCACCACCCTGTTGCCGGGTGATCCCGTGAATCAGGGCCACACCGTCGTTCATCAGGTACTTTTGCACGCAGTTGAAGTATTCACCCAAGTTTTCGGCGCCGACGTGTTCGAACATCCCCACGGAGGTGATGTAGTCCCACTGTTCGTTGCCCAATTCCCGGTAGTCTTCCAACCGGACCTCAGCAACGTCTTGAAGACCTTCGTCGTTAATCCGTTGGGTCACGTAGTCGTATTGTTCCTGGCTCAAGGTGATCCCGGTCACGTGTAAGCCGTATTCCTTAGCGGCCGTGAGCATTAACGTGCCCCAGCCACACCCGATGTCCAGGAGCGTTTTACCCGGTTGTGGGTTCAACTTCTTGATGATGTGGTGGACCTTGTTGACTTGAGCGGTCTCCAGGTCATCGTCGGGCGTCTCGAAGTAGGCACACGAGTAGGTCATGGTGCTGTCCAGCCAGAGTTGGTAGAAGTTATTGCCGATGTCGTAATGGTTTTGAACGTCGGCTTTACTTTCCTTTTCGGTGTGCTTCTGCTTCGGTAAGAAGTGAATGTACTTCTTATTATGGAAGAAGCTGTCCGCATTTTCGTACGCAGCCGTCAAAAGATCTTCGATGCTGCCATCGATTTCAATCGTGCCATCCATGATGGCTTCCCCTAACGCGATGGACGCGTTACGGGAGATTTCCTTGATTGGAATTGCCCGGTGGATGGTAATCGTGTTAGCGGGAGTGCCGGTCCCGTAAACGTCGCTGGAACCGTCCCAGTAGTTTACGCGGACGGGGATGTTGAAGGTGTGACTAAGAAACGTTTTGTAAAAAGTTTTTTCAAGCATGTCAGGGGTCCTTTCTCGTTTGTCTTCCAATCAGGAAAACAGAATTACTACGCCATTATACGCCTTTACCCGGCGGGAACGTAAGGGTCGCGACTCAGTGTAACCGCTTAACCTTGAGCGAAGTTTGCAAATTTACCGGATTTACCAAATGGCATGGTATAATGAAGCTATAAAAACCAGCGGAGGTCTTCACTTTGAAAAAATGGGTATGGGTCGTCGCGACAATCGTGGTCGCATTGCTCATCGGTGGTTATGCTTACTCCAACCATCACGCAACCGCGAAGGAATACCAAGCGGCAATGACGAACGGGCGAACAGCCTTGAAGAACAAAGATTATACACAAGCCGAGAGTTACTTCCAGAACGCTTTAAAGCGGCGGTTGAACGATGAGACCGCGCAAACGTACTTAACGCAAACGCAACGGTTCGTGTCCGGAGAAAATGCGATGGACGCGCGTAAGTTTGGGCACGCCCAAGCCCGTTACCAGACGGTTAAGACCACGAAGAGTGGGTCGACCGTATTGGTGAACCGGGCCACCAAACGCCTGAAGCAGGTTAAGGTAATTCGGGCCAACGTGACGCAATTCAAACAAATCCTTAGCCGGGCCCAGGATCAGAACCAGGCCTTAAATTACGGTACGTCCAACACAACTCTGGACGAGCTGTTCAATAATAGTAAATTCCAACAGGTCTACTACAAGAATCTGTATACCCAGGCGTTGGCTTTACGGAAGGCCAACAACGCGGGGCAGACTAGTGTGGTCACTAATAGTAGTTCCGCAGCGACCACGTCCACGAGTCCCACTACGGGCGCGGGGACCAGTAGCAGCAATTCGGGCACGACCAGCAATAGCAGTAGTAACGGCGCGTCGTTGACGTCGTCAGAATCTGCTGCCGCGCAAAACTACCAGGGCTCCAACGAGTACACGGTCACTAAGAAACAAAAGGAATTGAACGGGAAGGTCATTACGGCCGGCCAAATCAGTTCCGCCCGTCAAACCATCAGTGCGGCCGGGGGCCAAGCCGATGCGATGAGTGATCAGGATGTTCGCGTGGCCTTACAGCAGGCGAACAAAAAAGGCGTGTCCTTGACCAAGTACACGCAACAATATTTGAAATAGAACCTAACGACGTCATCCTACGGGGTGGCGTTTTTGTTAGTCACCTAATCAACCACCCGTTGGTGACGGACCGCTCGGAAGAAGCATGTTAAACTAGTTCCTGATTTGATAGGTAACTGGATTATTTACTAGTAAGCATTTGCTTTTGATTAACTAATTGATGGGTAATGTAGTTTGTAAAGATAGCTTACGAGCAGTTTGAAAGTTTTCTGACGGCACTTAACGTGATTTGACGCACAAAACGTCAATACTGGCAGTGGTTTGGGGGTTATTTTACCCCCTAAAAAGCCAATTTTCCGGTGAGTCATTATTTGCCCACTATTGGTAAGGCAGGTTTACTATAGTAATAGGTCCACAAACCAATTACACTGTAAGGGGGGTAAGGTGGTGTGGCACCGGCTAACCAGAACCGTGATGATCTTGGGGGGTCAAGCGGTTCTACTGCGTCGATAAACGGCGTTGCGTCGCGGCTTGTCGGGGGCTCAACATCACTACCATATTATGATTATTAACAAACATATCATGCGGACGACGAACGAAAAGCAAGTATTACAACAAATTGTCAATGCTGGACCAATTTCGCGGAGTCAGATTTCACGGAACCTGAGCTTGAATAAGGTAACCGTGTCGGACATCTACAGTGAATTACTTCACGAAGGTCTCATTCGTGAGGTTGGTCATGGCGTTAGTACGCGAAATGGTGGCCGAAAACCGGTGATGGCGTTACTCAACGTGGACTATGGGTACGTCCTCAGCATCAATATTTTACGGCAACGGTTCACCATGTTGGCTTGTCGGTTAGATGGAAAGTCGGAAGATTATACCAGTGTGTCGACGCGTAACGTGGATTTAACGTCCGTGCTCGACATGATTGAAGATCATATTCGGCAGATGATGGGCGACCGGGATACCCGGCTCCTGGGTCTGTCCTTTGGCCTGGACGGCGTCATTTATGAAAATCAAATCTTAGGCGCCGGATTGAACGGGTTAAAGGACTTTGACTTAGCCAAGTACTTCGGTGATAAGTTCAACGTACCGGTGGTGCTCGAAAACCTGGCCAACGAATCGGCCATCTTCGAGCGGGACTTCTCCGGTGAAGGGGTCTACGAGAACTTAATTTCGGTTACCATCCGTGATCAGGTCAGTGCCGGTATCATAACGAACGGCCACCTGTATCGCGGGCACCGGGGTGAAGCTGGTGTCATCGGGAAGTGTCCGTTGGCCGACCGGTACCAAGAACAGAACCACGAAACGGTGAACCATTACGTTTCCGAAACCAGTGTGCTGAAACGGATTATGGCCTATCAAAAACTTGACCGGGTCGATGTGAACCGGATTCGGCGGGACTACCTGGGTCACCAACCTGAATTGTTGGCGATTCTAGACGAGTTTTCCTATTACCTGGCGAAGGTGTTGGCCAACATTTCCAGTAGTTTCGCGCCGGATGCCATTCTCCTGAACGCGCCGATTCTGGAATTGTTGCCCGAACTCATGGATGGTGTCCGTGGTTACGTCGATAAGTTGGCAATTCCGCGCAAGGCGCCGTTGCTCCTGACCAAAAATGCCAAGGAAGCTTCCTTAATGGGCGGGGCCTCAGCCATCATTCACCGGGTCTTAGCCCTGGATGATCTCCAATTGACGTTTAGAAACGAGCGGCCAGTGGTCCTCGAACAAATTGAATCTTAACCCTAGAACGTTGTGTTTAACAACGGTGATCCGTCAATGTTGGCGGGTCTTTTTTATTGGGCGCAGGAACGCAAGTTTTGAGACACCTCACGCCGCCAGTTGCGTTGGCGAGCAGCGGGCCATTCCCTGGTGTAACGGGGGTGGAATGGCCACCGTGACGTTTCGGCGTCATGACGGGCGTTGACGTCTGGCTTTTTCTGGAGTGTTCGGGTAATCTAGGGAAAATGAAGGGTGAGGAGGAGAAAAATGCGTGTGAAGATTCAATTGTTCCTAGCACTGGTGGGGAGTTTGTATGTGATTTTTCAGGTCGGTTCCTGGTTGATCGCGGCAGTTTATCTGGTTGGTTCCGGACCGGGACTGTTAGCGAGTCTCGTGATTCTTGGGGGAATGGTAATCGCCGGTTACGAGACGGCCCGTTACTTTGTCTTGAAGATTTGGCGACGGTAAGTCCTCTGACGGTGGGGAAATCCTTAGGGAAATGGGGGCATTGCGGTATAATAAGAGCTGACTAAAAGAGTGGGGGGATTCGACTTTGAGTTTATGGGAACGGTTTACAACGAACATTCGCTTACGCCGCTTCGTGGTGTTGGCCTGCATCATCCTGATTTTGTGGCTGGTCCGCAGCGAAATGAACACGATTCTACTGACCTTTATTTTTACCTTTCTGGTGCTGCAGCTAGTTAAATTTGTCCGGCGCCACGTGAAGGTCCCGACGCAGCTAATTGTGGTCCTGACCTACGTGATTATTCTGGGCGGCCTGTACTGGGCCGTAACCACGTATTTGCCCCAGATTGTGACGTCGTCGGTTCGGGGAATTGAAAAGTTGTACAAGTTTTATCAAAATCCGGATAACGACACCAACCAGATTGCCCGTTGGGTGACCAACTACATTAGTACTTCAGATCTGTTGGGACAGGTCCAGAGCGGCGCCAAGGTGGTTTTGAACTACGTTTCGACGATTGGCTCGTTCGGGTTAACCTTGTTCATGTCGATGATCCTCAGTTTCTTCTTTACGATTGAAAGTAAACAGATGACGGCCTTTTCCCAGCGGTTCTTAACCAGTACCTACGGCTGGGTCTTCCAGGATATCAAGTTTTTTGCCGATAAATTCATCAATACCTTTGGTGTGGTGCTGGAAGCTCAATTTTTCATCGCGGTCTGCAACACCGTGATTACCACGGTGATTCTGGCCATCATGAAGATGCCCCAGTTACCCACGCTGGCGATTATGATTTTTATCCTGAGCCTGATTCCGGTAGCCGGGGTTATCGTGTCGGTGATTCCGTTGGCCGTTCTGGGGTACTCGGTTGGCGGTTACCGCTATATCATCTACATCCTGGTGATGATCGTGGTGGTGCACGCGTTAGAAGCTTACGTCTTGAACCCGAAGTTCATGTCCAGTCGCACGGAGCTCCCCATCTTCTACACCTTCGTGGTGTTGTTGGCGGGTGAGCAGCTCTTCGGCGTTTGGGGGTTGATTGTCGGGGTGCCAATCTTCACCTTCTTCCTGGATATCTTGGGCGTCCGCCCGGTCCACGGGTTACATCCCGGCGTTGACGTGGAGAAGATTCGCCAATACCGACAAACACACAGTATTCGACGACACCATAACGATGATGATCAGGACCAGGGACCCGATTCATCCAAGTAAACGATCAGGTGGCGGTGATTTCTTCGGAAAATCACCGCTTTTTTAGTGGCCAATTTAATTATCAACTAGTTAGGCCCCCTCAGTTGTCTAACCAGGGGGTAATCTATCAGAAAAATTATAATAACGGTAAGTTTAGCCCTACGCTGAAGATGAAGCAGTTAGGTCAACCACTTTTTTAGCACCCTCGAACGGGAATGTCGTGACTTTTAAGGGGAAAAGCGGTGGACTAAAAAGGGGGAGTTTTAATGCGCAGATTACGTCAGATAATCATGACGGGTTTATCTGCCATGATTATGGGAATTATCCCGTTAGCTATCCCAGTGGCGACACAGGCGGCCACTACCCCTACGGCTAATTGGGCAGTTGAAGTTAACGGTGGGGTGACCGGCCGGAATGCCGAAAAGTATCCGACCCAGTTGACTTGGAACGTTGGCTTTAACGCCATCGGGCAAAAGCTAGGCAACGTCAGCTTGGTCAACACGTTAAGTGCGGGACAAGCCTACGTCCCGGGGAGCGTCGTGGCAACGACCGGGACGTTTAACCCGGACGGCACGTTTAGTAGCGCGACCGGCCACGAGTTGACGCCGACGGTCACGTTAAACGGCAACATCACGTTAGGCCAGCAGGTCACGTTTGCCTTTAAGAACGTGACCACGCCCGTAACGGTGTACTACCAAGCGATACCAACGGTTAGTGGCTATACCGGGAATTGGCAGGATACGGCAGAAGTTGCTGGTCACGCCAACGCCAATCAAGTGACTTGGAATGGCTTGACCGACGATAACCCGATCACCACGAATTCGTCTAACACGGCCGGGTCGACTAGTTCGACGACAAATTCATCAAGTAGCCAAGCGACGACTGGCCAGTCAACGACGTCTTCGACGGCTACCAGTCATGCAAATAGCACGGTAACCACGGGCGGTCACGCCACTGACGGTTCAGGCACCACTGATACGGAGGATGACAGTTCGTCCAGCGTGGTTTCGAATTCATCGAGTTCACACGCCACGGATGGTGCGGGGACTAATGATACCGATAACGATAGTTCATCTAACGCAGTGGATAGTTCATCGAGTTCACACGCCACGGATGGCGCAGGGACTAATGATACTGATAGCGACAGTTCATCTAACGCGGTGGATAGTTCATCGAGTAGTCACGCCACGGATGGTGCGGGCACTGGAACCGATAGCGACAGTTCGTCTAACGTGGTGGATAGCTCATCGAGTAGTCACCCAACGGACGATTCTTCGGTAGATTCTGAAGAATCCAGTAGTCAATCGAGTGACTCTAGTATGGCGAGTTCTTCTAGCTCAGCCAGTGTTTCTAGTTCGGTAACGTTGCCGAGTTCGTCGAGTAGTTCGTCGGCGAATCAATCAGCGACAACGCCGAGTGTGACGGTGCCGGGTGAAGCTTCGAGCTCATCGAGTACGGCGAACACTAACAGTAGCGCGGTTACCAGCCAGCCGGGGATGAGCTCCAGTAGCGTAATGCCAGGTTCAACGGTGGGACAATCCACAACGTCCGGGCAGAACATTACGGTGCCAGTTAATTCGGCAAGTTCAACACCGAATCCGTTATTGACCGGTGGGATGGCCGCAACGACGACGCCAACGGTTAACGGTACTTCCGCTAACGGAACGTCTGAGTTGCCACAAGCCGAAACTCAACCGGTAATGGCCGGAACCCAACCGACCACGACGATGCCAGCTACTTTGGCGAGTGAGTCGGCGGTTAACGCGGCCTTACCCGTCACGGCGACGGGGGCCCAACGGTTACCTCAAACGAACGAGCAGGCGGATTATGCCGGCGTTATCTTTGGGGGATTGATGTTAATTGGGTTAGGCCTAGCATTCATCAGTCGTAAACAACCATGATTTAGAAAAATAAGCTGGATTGGCGATGTCAATCCGGCTTTTTTTTCGGGTTCATTAAGAAAACGGTTACCTAATGATCACGGGGGTTAAAACGTGAATAATGCTGAAATTTCCGGGGAGATGGTGTAAAATAACAAGGTAAAACTATGAAGAAAGAGGTCTAAATAATGGCAAAATTAGTACTGATTCGCCACGGTCAAAGTGAATGGAACCTTGCAAACAAGTTCACCGGCTGGGTTGACGTTGACTTGAGTGAAAAGGGTGTTGAAGAAGCAAAGGCTGCTGGGAAGAAAGTTAAGGAAGCCGGCTTGGAATTCGACTACGCTTACACTTCTGTCCTCACGCGGGCCATCAAGACGTTACACTACGTTTTGGAAGAATCCGACCAACTTTGGATTCCAGAAACTAAGACGTGGCGTTTGAACGAACGGCACTATGGCGCATTACAAGGCTTGAACAAGAAGGAAACCGCTGAAAAGTACGGTGACGACCAAGTCCACATCTGGCGTCGGTCCTACGATGTTTTGCCACCACTGCTGAGTGCTGATGACGAAGGTTCCGCCGTGAACGACCGTCGTTACGCTGACTTGGACCCTAACATCGTTCCTGGTGGGGAAAACTTGAAGGTTACCTTGGAACGGGTTATGCCATTCTGGGAAGACCAGATTGCTCCTAAGTTGCTGGATGGCAAGAACGTCATCATCGCAGCCCACGGTAACTCACTCCGGGCACTTTCCAAGTACATCGAACGGATTTCTGATGACGACATCATGAATCTTGAAATGGCTACTGGTGAACCAGTGGTTTACGACTTCGATGACAAGTTAAACATGACTAACAAGACTAAGTTGGGCAAGTAGTCCAAATTAGTTAAGGCCGATCCGGCTTAGGCAGGGTCGGCTTTTTCGTGGGAAAAAATGACACCAGTGGTCACTAATTGGTCACTTCTGGTCGTTCGATTTAGGTTGCTTGGGGCCGTTCGAAGGAGGACTTCTTTTGATGTATGATGGTGACGAACTACTTGAAGCTAAGCGTCAGATTGACTCAACGTTGCATAAGATTCGGGAGGTTATTAAGACCTTTGAAGCTAAAGAGAATCCTAGTCGGTACAAGTCCCAACTGACCCTGGCTAAGCGACGGTTGAAGGCATTTGGGATAGCTAATCAACTGATTGAGGATAAGCTATCTGAATTAGAGAGTGACCGTAGTGGACACTAAATGGGCATTATCTGAACACAACTATAAGAGCAGAAAAGAGATTTGAATTTGGCGACTAAAGAAGTTACGCAAGTTGAAATGATGAAGATTATCGCGTTGTTCCGTAAAGAGGGCTTCAAGGGAGAATATGAAGATTTCCAACGAGTCAGCGGTACGGATCGCGAGTTCTTCGTGGTCATGGCTAATGAACAAGGTGTGAAGGCCCTGTTTCGGGCTAGTCTGATGTTGAACGCCGTGCAGTTTCAGTATGTACTAGATGACAAGCATACGTTCGTCCAAGAGGGGCAGGACGCGGATGCCAGCTAATCCAGAGCTGCTTGCGTCAATTAAGAACCAAGTTTGTTATACGGATTTAGTCTATCAGCGAGTTAATAAGAAGTTAAAGGTCGATTTTTCGCGGTCTGAGATTGAAAAGCTAGTCCAGGATATCTTGAGTGATGATCAAACAACCGTTGAAAAGCAGGGAAAGAACTATTACGTTAGTGGTTTGGCTTATAGCACGAGACTGACGATTAATTCTTTTAACTTCCGATTGATTGCGGCAGATCGTCTATAATAAGGCAATGGGTAGTGAACAATGGTGGATTTCGTTTCAGACTCACTGAATATGTGAATACCAAATAGAGCATCCAAGCGATTAAGCCTGGATGCTCTACTTTTTTACAATCACTTTAGTCACCCATACCCACTTACAAGGAAAGTGTCCAGTACAAGGGCTCTTGAGTAACTGATGTATTCGGATACTCTTAATTTGTAAGCGAGTAATTATTAGTGAGGTGTCTACAAATGAAATTATAGATAAAAGTAACTAGGTAATCTGGTCTTGCTGTCCCTACTTTTATGCGCACTCAGTCATCTATACCTACCTAGAAGAAAAGTATCTAATTACGGAGAAAAGGGCTCGTATATTTACTTTTTGAAATGAACATTTAATGATAGAATTGCGTGTAAACGAAGGAGAAATACTTAGATGAAAATGGCTACTAGCGGTGTGAGTTATGATAATTGTGAAACTGTAACAACGAGTTTTAATGAAATAGCTAGGATTGTTCCGTATGTTTGGACAGATGGGTTTGAATATAATAAATTTCGTCCGAATATCACGCCTTTAAACCAAGTGTCCCAACTAAAAATGAAGCGGAATATCTTACAAAAAAGTCTTCGATTATTGAGTAAGACTACAACGTGGAGACGCTATAATAGTTTGTATCCGAATCAAGGACTAGATGGAAATGATGAACTAGATTTTAAAAAAGAATTTGATTTTTGGTACATGGATGTTGTGATATTAATAGTGGTTGCATCCACATACCCAAAATGGAGTGGCAAATCTTCATTATTAGGGGCTGATAATCTAAAATATGGGAAGCGAACCTCTCGGCGGAAACTTGCTACAGGGTTTTATGATAATTTGGATAATTGTACTGCAGAGAAAAAAGTAGTGGCGAATACTCCAATTAAGGAAGTTAATGATTTAACACTCAGACGGTTAAGAGCAAATTACGAATTAAGTGACATCGAACTGGAGTGGCGTAATTTCTTTGATTTTCTATATGGATATTCTTCGGTTGATCATAAACGGTTTGACAAAAAAATAAATTTCTTTAGTTTAAGTGTAAATACCTATCCTCAGGTCGGTGTCGATAATATTATACGGATGTCAAAAGAGGAGGACAGAGTAAGTGTCCCGAATCCCTTTCTACAATTTGTCTGGTTGGACAGTCTTTTTAATAAAGAAATAACTGAGGATACCATGAAAGATTTTGAAAGTTTACAGGGAGTGTTTAGCATTGAGAGTGAAGTTTCTCTTAAGCACACTCAAAATGTAAATGATTCTTCCAGTTTGTTGTTCCAGCTCGTTGCCATGCTGTATCCACAATCACAGGAAAAATTGAGGCGCAAGTTAGAGTTAGACTATAAGGACCATTCTAAGCGACTAGCACTGGAAAGCCCCCTTATGAGAAGTTACATTTGTATGTTACGCGGCGGTATATCCTCGGTTGATATTGAGGCTAGGCCAAATTATCAGATTTCTTATGGTATGCTGAACACTTTGGCGCGGCCATTGGAAAATAAAGGCGGTGCTCTTGAACTAGCAAGGGTCAACGATGACACTCTACGTAAATTAGTTAAGAGGCTAAGGGAGCTTCACAGATGTGCAGCAGGTAATAATGTACAAGATGTAGATAGCCTAAAATCTCTGAAGAATAAGTTCAGGGCAATAAACATTAACACGCGAAAATGGAGAAAGAAGTGGGGGGAAGTAGAAAAAAAGGGAATTCAAATATCGCTTGATTTGAGTAACCTACCTTCAGATGATGTCCAAATGATTCGGAAAATCGAATGTAATATAGAAGAAACACGTGATATTATATCAATGGGTCAGACGGGCTTCACTATCTGGTGGGAGGATTACGAGGTTGATTTAGCGACTTTACTCGATTGATACAAGATGCTGGCTTAAGCCTGCGGGTTAACTATGACCAATCACACTTGGATTCAGTCATAAGTAATCATTGATTGATTATATGATCCCATCAAGTATACTGAAACCAGTTAAGGAGGAGACATTATGAAATTACATACTAGTCTGATTTTTGGACTCGCTTTAATAAGTGCGGGCTTAGTTTTCAGCTCAACGACAGTTGCAAACGCGGCATCAAGCAAAACAAAACTATACCGATCTCGCGTGGCGAAGTTAAATTGGAAGCACCCTTATGACAATGACACAATAACTGAAATGCAGATAGGATCAAAAACATTTAAAGGCCCTGACGACAATGGAAAATATTTAGTAGGACATACTGCTGGTAAGTACAAAGATAAATCTATTAAAGTCAATCCAAAAAAGATTAGAGGCCATTGGTATAACGGGGAAACGCTATGGCAAACAATAACCAAAACTACTTGGAAAACCAGTAAGGCTAATAATAAATATCTTAAAGTACCAAAACAGATTGATTTCTCTAAGGTGTCGATGGGGTCACAAGACAATCCAGATGTTATATATACCTGGAATCACGGCCACAATAAATATGCAACTGAATACGGCGCAACTGTATACCATACATATGCAGGGATGTATGGGTGGTTTGGAAAATATGATAACGTTGTGCCTTTCAAAGTTAAAACTGCTACAGGTAAAATCATTCCAGCTTTATTCACAGGGGTCGAATCAAAAGGAGCGATTCTATATCAAAAGCCTTATAAGAACTTACCGACAAAACTAAGCATCATCCGATATTTTGATGATTTTGGAGAATGGACGGACTTAACAGAGCTCAACATCTCGTGTGGAAAAACTGTATCTGTAAGCGCTATCAATAAAACAAATCAACTTTCTCATCCCAAGAAGGGTGACGGTGGCGTTACTTATATCACACTTCCTGGTGGCGGATCTCAAGCTTTGCAATATATGACAAAGGTCAAAGGAATAAAAGTACCGGCAGACTTTGCCCAAGCCTATAAAGACATGTAATTAGAAATTCATTTAGAGAACTCGATACTGAGTTCTCTTTTTTTATTTAAATTTCATTTTTTTCAGAAAAATTAACACGTCATTTAACATGGCAAAGCACAAATGGCTTGGGAACACAATTATGAGTTCAAGCCCTAAGGCGCGTTGCGCGCCTAGTGAAACACTTGCTGCTGTCGGTACTACATCAGCATTGTCGTTTGGCGAAGAGCACAGCTAAGTTCGCTTATGAAACCACGCAGGTAAGCGTCCTGCAAATGAATCCATCGAATTGGAACGATGATTCAACTAATAGCCACTGGTAGGACAATTCAGGTACCACGTTCGGTATTAATTACTTGGCTCAATCTTAGTATGTCTTTTTGTTGGGTCTGCAAAACTTAGTCAGTATTTAGAAGTCTGATTTCGGCTTATGATGTGTACATAGCTTGAGAGGCAGTAAAGCTAATCAAGTTTGCCAGGAGTTTCTGGTCAGCGCAAGGGAAGCCAGTCATGGGGCATCCAGCTTTCGATACCTAGGAAGGTCGAAAATTACGAACACGGAGGTAAGTTACAATGTTACGAATCAAAAGCACCAACACAGTCACAGACGATGCAGGTCATACGTTCTCGTGGGACAGCATCTGCCACATGCTTCTCTGGGTGGTACCCACGGTATTAAACCAACAGAGCTTGGGGCGGGCGAATGAATACTTTTCACAGTTCCCACTCTTTCAAATGTTATTCAAGCTAGAGTGTCAGGCACTCCCCGTGGTTCAACAGATGGAGCGAAATGGCTTGATCCTTAATAAATCGAGTTGGGAGAATGAAATCTCCTTCCATAAGAAGTCTGCTGATGGATACAAACACGTGCTTGACTCTGGGGCCTTACCCCTGGATCTTTACAAAGAATACCAGGAGGAGAGACGCCTGGTTCTGACGTTTGGTGATAAACTTTTTCGCCTTAGTCAAGCAATTCCAGGTTCTGCTGACAAGGTTAGAATTACTGGAAATTGGGAAATGTACGGCACGAATTCAGGACGATTCAACTGTCGACAGCTGCCCATGATGGCTCTACCAAAGTTGATGTGGGAAGACCTTTCCCCACTTGAAGATGGATACTCGTATTATTCAGCTGATTTGGCAAACTTTGAATTGCGTGTGGCAGCCGCATTGACTGGGTGTGGGGCAATGCAAGAGTTTTTTAAACGTGGGGTAGACGTTCACTCATACAACGGTGATATGTTCAACCAAGAGCTTCACTTGGATTTAGACCCACGGGACTGTCATAAATTAGGCAAAATTGTTGCCTTTACGTTGATGTACGGTGGCAGTGAACGCCGGGTATTAGAATCCATCGAGGATTTAGTGGGTCATGAAATTGACTGGAATGGTCCTTGGCATGTTAAGCAACTATTTTTGAAGCAATATCCCGAGTTCGTGTCCTTGCTCATGCCAAATGACTCACAGACGTTGCACACTCCTTTTGGCGATGCGCCTATTAATGTGGGCTTGAAAAAGACCCAAATGGTGAACTTGCCGGTGCAAATGTGTGGGGCAATCCTCTACAAGCAGTGTTTAGTTGCATGTTATGAGCAGGTTAAATCGGCAAAAATCCGCCTTGGGGTACACGACGAGTTGATTTTTGAAGTCAAGGATTCTGAGGCTAGCATTTTTGAACAAGAAGTGACCCAAGTAGTTGAGGCGACACTTAACCATGTTTGGCCTGCCCTTGAAACCGAAGGTATTTTGAACGTTACATTAAAAGGAGGATTTTAATTATGTCATTTGACCGTAGTAAAATTAAACGTTTTCAGTGGGGAGACGTCAACTGCAAAATCTTAAAGGCAGACCCAGACGAGTTAGAAAGTACTGGAGATGAAACGCTTCGTCTGTTTGTAGAACTTACAGACCCCCGTGGGCTAACAAAAGTAGAAACAGTCAACTTGTTTGTTTCATATGATGCTGACTCGCCTTACGTATCACTCTTTGAGGCCGCTGGGGTTAGTGAGGAAAAAGACCTCGTGGGGTTTAATGGTCGAGTAAACGTCTATCGTAACAAAAAGGGTTTCATTAACTTGCAAAATTTCCGAAAACTCGCAGCGGCACCAAGTTTACCTAACCCACAGAAGCCGTAAAAGGAGGAGACAAACGATGAAAATCGATGAGGTGTCAATAGATACACTTCGTAAGGAATTGAATCCGTACCTACGAGTGAACAAAACATTTGCGAACAACTATTCGGGTGGACACACAGAACGTGATTTTAACTTTCCAATCATTCGTCTTGGCCAGTTAGGCAAGATTATTCTGGAGTGTCTTCGTGGTCCTCAGCTATCGTTTACTATCGATGCAACTGACCATGAGACGGGTCTTAGAGAGGAATTGTGCCATCTCTTAGGCATCAAAGATAGCAGCGTTAATAACGAAAGGCTTAATGCTTTTCTATTAGCCCACACAAAGTTAATCGTAACTAAAAGCGCAAATGAACTGTTAATCTTTAATTACGATGACGGCGTTTATGAACCTGCAGAAAATACTCTTGGCCGAATTTTGGCTCATTTGCTGAATTATGCTGGTGGCAACGTCTGGTCTAGATCAATGGAAACGTCTGTTTTGGGGTTGCTTGAGCGGAAAGCCCGAGTTGTTGATGATGATAAACTTGATGCTAAGTTTTATGCATTTAAGGACTCGGCCTTAGACTTGGATACCTTGAAATTGGTTCCCTTCTCGCCGGATCAGCTAACAACGAAAAAATCGCCTGTCAATCCGGTAGATATCGACACTCCAATCTTCGACCAGTTTATGCAGTCGACCTTTGACGACGACGTAACCAGGGAATTTGTGATTAGTTGGGTCGGCTACCAAATCGACCGGGAAGTGGCCGGGGAGACCTTCTTATTTATGGTTTCAAGCGGTGCTGGTGGAAAATCCAGCCTTATTAATATCATTAGACAGATTGTTGGACCACGTAACTGTACTAGTGAACGCTTGCAATCATTAGGCTCCCAGTTTGGAAGACAACCGTTATTGGGGAAGACCTCGCTTTTGGCAGACGAGAGTAGCGAGGAAGACTTCCCATTTGATATCGTAAAAGCTCTTACCACTGGGGCTCCAATGACTGTAGATATTAAAAATAAGCCGCAAGTTGAAGTGAAATTACCCATTAAGCTGACCTTTGCGGTTAACACGTTACCACCTGCGGAAGCTACAATTGGTTTTTCCCGTCGGCTTCTAGTCCTACCCTTTAAGCACGTCTTTCTGGGAAACACGGCGAATAAGGAATTACCTCAGCAGTTGTTGTCAGAGGCTGGTGGTGTGGCCTTTAAGGCAATTAAGGCGCTTCAATCTTTGCGGAATAACTCGTATCGTTTTGTCGAATCACCCGTTATGAAGCTGGCTAAAGAAGAATACCTTAATAAGGGGCGTTCCCAAGCAATGCGGTTTCTGTTGGACCGAATGCAACAATCACCTGGTAATCGGATTCGGCGATCGGACATCTACAAAGTTTTTACAGATTGGTGTCGGCAGGAAGATACAACGGAGCCGTTACGAGCCTTCTGGAAGGACGCTCAGCAGTATTGGCAATCGGCATTAAACGTTAGTTACAGTAAAGTCATGGTTAACGGCTACGACTTTGTCCTAGATGTAGCTTGGAAGGAGGAAGGAGAAGATGACCACCACCTCGGAAAGCCGTCCGGCAGTGAATCCAAAGGAAAGTCTGGCCAATCAGAGCAACCACAAGCTCATGACGATAGCCACAACGGCTAAATTTCTGGGAATCAGTCGAGACCTGGTCAATCAGCTATTGCAAGATCCTGGCTGTCCACGGATGGTGTTTAACAACGGCGGCACCATCCGCATTCCCCAAGACCTACTTCTGGATTACGTGAAAGGTCGTAGCTTGAATTGGTACAAGTACTAATTCACAGATAATGATTAGTTGTTGGAACGGTTCTTATTTTATGGAACCGTTCCTTTTTAGGAGGATGAGAACATGAGTAAGGTCGTTAGAAACGATTACACAGGTAAAACAGCCATGCCCTGGCAGGCACAGTTTAGTAGTGGTAGCGGTAAGTCTCGTTACCGGGTCAAGAAGAACTTTGACAGCAAGCGAGCAGCCGAAGAATGGCTAGCCAAGATGAACCTGTCGTACTCGACATCGTTGTATTACAACCCGCAGATGAAGTTTTACGACTTCTATCAATTATGGTTTCGTTTGTACAAGCAAAAGACGGTCGCCCGAGCCACTGCAATAACCTACCAAGCAACTTACAATCACGTGAAGCGGTATTTACCAGCAACAACATTGGCTGACCTTAGTCGACCGATACTTCAATCATATTTAAACTGTCTAGGTCGTGATCATTCGACCGAAACACTACGCAAAGATCTGACCCATTTGAGGGCTGCCTTGAAGGACGCTGTTCTTGATGGGGTTATCCGGGTTAATCCGGCTCAACGGTTGCAATTAACTGCCACCCCAGAGCGCACCCAATTGCGGTCAGCAAAGTTTATGCCTAAGACGCAATATAAGGCTGTGTTTAATGAGTTAATGAAGATGGCACCCAGCGCTGAGCGGATTGAATATATGGTGCTACTTTTAATTGCGGTGACCGGATTACGAGTAGGCGAAGCCTTGGCGTTGACTGCCACGGATTTGAAGAACGGTACCGTACACGTAAATAAGAGTTACGATGCCGTGGCCAATGAAGTTCATCAACCCAAGACACCAAACGCCATTCGAGATGTTCCCATCACCCCAGAGGTGAATGCCATCTTACAGACCTGGTCGGTCAAACGGCAGAAGGCGTTAATAAGTAAAGACGTTGTCAACTCTAAAGGGTACCTGTTCATGAATGAAAAGGGACGGTTACCGCGCGCAACGGGGGTCAATCGGTACTTCCAGTTATTACAAGAACGATTGGGCTTTACGCAAGTCTACAGTGTGCATAAGTTACGGCACTTCATTGGATCACAGCTAATTGTGAGTGGTGCAGTTTCAATGCTGTACGTGTCAAAAATGCTCGGACACAGTAATCCAGGGATTACGCAGAAGTTTTACCTTGGAGTTATCCCGGATGAGATGCAGGAACAACGTACAGCGGCTCGGCAGGCAATTGAAAATATCTAGTTTCGGTCACTTAGGCCACCCAAGCACTACCGAAATTTGCAAAAGCATAAGCATATATTATTAATTTGAAGACGAATCCCTCATGGTCGTAATGATCATGGGGGATTTTTTGTCTTGGGTGACCTTGGGTGGCTAAAGTGGCCATTTCAAAAATGGAAATGAAGAGGAGCTAGATAGTTATGGCAAACGAAGTTGATGTTAGAAAGCACGTTGAAAAGTTGCAAGTTCAATTGGAAGTAAAGCTAAAGGGTGAAGACACCTATTGGTCCAAACAGGTCTGGGATGAATCGAAGCCGTTAGTCTTAGTATTAGCCAACTACCCCACAGACGCGAACCTACTAAAGGGTGACCTGACGGGAATGTTGATTCGCAATAGTGTAGTCGAGATGGGCCGATTTGGTGGTCTGATAATCGCTAATCTGTTTACCCGACCAGTGAAATATCCATCAGACAAAAGCTTATCGGTCGCCTATGCCGAAGATGGGATGGTTGAACTGGTAAAGGCCGCAAAAGAGGCTGACCGGATCATTATCGCAACGGGATCGTTACCTAGTCGTTCGTTAGTCGCTCAGGCCCGAATGGGTGAATTCTGGAATCATTGTAAGCAGGAACACCTAGAAAAGCGAGTAACAATCTTGGTGAACGGTAAGGGTAAGGCAGTCCACCCCTTGGCGATTCGTAATGAACCCTGGCAATTTACAGGATGGAATGCAGATTGGATGAAAGGAGAAAGTAAGCAATGAGTGAAATCGTCACTAATCGACTGAAGAGTGGGAAGTCTTATAAGGCTATTTTTACAATGGGCTCAGGTAAAGACCGACTACGTAAGTCGAAGACCTTTTCAGAGTTGCGGTCGGCTAAGACGTGGTTACATGAACTTGAATTAGCCTCCGACCGTGGAACAACTTTTGATATGGCGAGGTGGACGTTTTTGGATTATTACAAGCACTGGGTTGAAATCTACAAGAAGCCATTTGTAACGCCGAATACACTGTACACTTACACGATCAGTTACCAACACTTTCAGGAGTTCTTCGCGGGCGTTCGACTAGAGGACCTAACTAGAAATCTTATTCAAAAGTACTTCAATCAGCTTGATATGAGTCACGAAACATCGCGTAAGGATCTAATCCATATTCGTTCATGTTTGCGCGACGCGGTCAGCGACGGGGTACTTATGCGTAATGCGGCGACTGGTAGTATTCGAATCATTGCTGATCCCGCTAAGACTAAATCAGATGATAAGAAATTTATGGCTATCGCGGACTATCGTAAAGTTCGCGATTTCTTGTTGGACTATAACTACGACATGAACGACGTCAATCGTCTAGCCTTAATGATTATTTCCCAGACGGCATTACGAGTAGGAGAGTGCTTAGCCCTAAAGTATGACGACGTTGACTTCTTACACGGGACTGTCCGAGTTGATGAGTCCTGGGATAGTAAGCACCAGTACCTAAAGGAACCCAAGACGGAGCATGCTAAAAGGACGTTGCCGTTATCGGCCAAGGCCTTAGCGATTTTAAGACAGTGGATTGGGTATCATCGGGCGACACTATTCAAATTAGGGATAGCCAATCCCCAACACTTTCTGTTACTGAATCGCCGTGGTCGATTACCAGTCGCAGGCAATGTGAACACGTCGTACCATCAGTTGCAAATTCGACTGGGAATTACACCGAAGTACAGTACCCACACACTCCGGCACACATTAGCGAGCATGATGATTACTGAAAAGGACATCTCAATCAGTTACATTTCCCGGTACCTTGGGCATGCAAGTACCATGATTACCGAAAAATATTATATAGGACTTTTGCCTGAACAAGAGACGGTTGGTCGCCAACAGGTATTAGCTGTAATTAACCAATAGATAATTTCATGGTTAAACGTCCACCCGTATTCCTTTATAAGGTCTAGTTCTAGTGCTGTTCCGGATGGCAAGCGTATTCACTAATATTAAGACTAAAGGTGGTGATGATGAGATGGATAGCAAGGTGGACGTGACGGTGCTGCACCGATTCTATCGAGAATTGGATGAATTAGTTGGGGAGGAGGCGATGTTAACCATCTATCAGCAATATAAGGGGATGCAAATGACGATTCCGACGCATTTGTATGATCGAGAGTTAACGGCTAAGAAAGTTCTAACTGAATACAACGGTAGTAATCAGCAGGCCTTAGCGCGTAAGTACGGTTACTCGCAAAAATGGATTCAGCGGGTCATTCATCAACATAATAAAAAATAATTTTTGAGGAGTGTTTAGTATGAAGTTTTGTCCAAATTGTGGTCATCAATTAGAGGAAGGTGCGAAGTTCTGTCCAGCATGTGGCGCTCAACTAACCACAGAGAGCGACCAAGCTAGTAAGAAAGCATCAGTTGAACAACCAGAGGTAGCAGCTGAGACTACCGTAGATAGCAACGATAACAAAACTGAAAATAGTTATGAAGAACATCGTGAATCTCAAAATGACCAGGTGAATCAACAACAGTTAGGTTTCGTCGGTAGTGTTCAGTATGTCTTAAAGCACGCGTTTGAGTTCAACGGTGATGTTCCAGAAAGTCGAAAGTCAGTTTTCTGGTGGGCAGCTTTGGCAGTTATGATTTTTGATTGTGTGGTTATTCTAATTCCTGGAATTGGGTGGTTACTAGGTTGGGCGGCCGATGTGTTACTAATCTCAGCAACCATGCGGCGATTAACCTATATTGGTCAAAATCCCAAATTAGGTTGGTTAATGGTCGTTCCAGCCATTTATGCTTGGCCGTTGGTGTTAATGCTTTTTGATAAGAAGGCGGAATAGAAGATGAAGAAAAAGGATATTGTTGCCTTAGTAATTGCCGTTGTCGTTGTTCTGATAGGTGGTGGTCTGTTCATTAAGACCCGGGTCGCCGTGTCAGAGAACCGGTTGGCAAGTAACATCACTAAGGCTGTTCAAAATAAGGATGGCGCACTCTTTCTCAAGCAATTCTCCAAGGATAATCAAGATATTAAGTTTAGCGATATTGGGGCTCAGAGTGTTGTCAAAGATATGCATGATAATGCGACAGACCCGACTAGCGAGATCGGTAAGATTATCACTGATGGTCGTTGCTGGAACTAAGGTTGATTATACTTTTAAGGTTGAGAGCAAAAAGGTCATGGGTCTCTTTACAAGTTACTATTTGACGACGCGGAAGTCCCCAATCCAAGTGACAAATTATACGGGGTATGGGAATGACATGACCATCAAGATGACGAGTGGTGGTAAGAACCAGACCATCACGAAGAGTCAGTTAAGCAGTGGCCTCTTTCCAGGGCGATATGATTTTGATATTACCTCTGGTGGCGCCGACGATGGGAGTTACTGGGTACGGGTAGCCGGTGACGGTGGTCCAATTGAATTATCTGTTACAGAGTACTAGCACTTATTGCATGAAAGAAGGGTATCAGCCTGAGATGGTTGATACCCTTCTTTTTAATTTGGAGGTGATGTGTCATGGAATTACAAGAGGTTAAGATTAAGAGTTTTCCGCTGAATGATGATAATTCTGAGTGGTTAGCGTCTAAGGTGATTGGAATTTTTGAGAATTCGTATCCTAATAAGGTTAGCCAGATTGATGTGGTTGAACAAGAGGGTACCAGTTGGCTAGAACAACTCGAACCACAACTATTTACGATTACCACCGCAGTCTTTAAGAACTGTCGAATTTGGCATATCTGGTATGGTACTGTTTCACCGGAAAAGCATGAAATTGATGCGATTGGCTGGGACAGTAACCTGAAAAAGTGGGTATGGGAATCGGCGGTATTGGTGAAGAACTGAGAAAGTTCACTGACTCTTAGTAGAGTTGGTGGGCTTTTTCTATGTTCCTATGATCCGGTAGGGAGGTTATTATCGATGACTGATGAAAAGATGTGGTATGACTGGATACGTCATCAGATGGCTAAAGTCAGTGGACAGAAGTTGGGTCAATTAGGTAGTGAAGCCACGTTGTTAGAGTTGTCCGAACTAGATACAACATTACTTCCCAAAGAAGTGGATATGACTGATTGGCCTCGACAAGTTGTTGTTTACACTTACAGCAATGGGAGCCTGGATGTTTTGGGATACGTGATTAGTAGTGTCGAGTTAGATGTCCTCTACTTGGCAGGTGTTGTTGTGGATGGTGAACTTCGCTGGTCACAGATTGGTGGTGAATCTGAATGAAGGTGAATGTATACTTGCTGAAGCGAATTGTGTTGAAGATGGGCGCAGCTATTATTGTTGAACTGGTGCGAGTTGTGGATCAACGGGCCAAGGCAGCCAAGAAAGGATAACCTAAAATACTGGGAGCAATAATGCTTCCGGTGTTTTTTTTAGCGGTTCATCTATGTTGTATATGAATTTGATGTGAGGTACTATATATGGTGCTGCTGTAAATCAGTTATGAGATCATAAGATTTACCCTAATTGATGGTTTTCTATAGTATTTGGGTCAAAAAACATAATCGTTTTCTTAAATAGCTAGCTGTATTTTACGAGAGGGTGTTCATATGAGAAAAAGGATGGATCGTAGTGCTCGTGGACTTTTCATAAAAAGTAATTACCTAAGGTCGCCTAAGGAAAATGAGTGCATCCGAAAAAAATTATTAAAAGATGATTACCGTAAAATATTGACAACTGACGAAAATACACGAATTGATGATAATTTTGAGATGTGGATTACTCAATGTCGAAAAGAATGGTCTAAATTTGGGCGTCATAATCCGGTTAAAATAAAAAAGGATGATCCAGAAACACATTGTCAAATGTGTCATCAAAAGTTATCAAGTAAAAAATATCGAGTGAAGAATAGTTACACTGACGAGATACTATGGATTGGTGCTGACTGTTTTGAAAAAATTATCAACAATGTGGAAGGCCTACTAGGGGCTGGCTACAATCAAGAACAGGCAAGAAAATTTGAATTATTTAAGCGCGAAAATCCAGAAATTATTTCTTTTGTGAGTGATAAGTTATCAGATAATGCACTTTATATCCTACCAAAATACATCATGGATCATGAAGCGAACGTTCTTTCTGAAATTCGTAAATATGTCAAATATCATGTTATTAGTGGTTCTGATTCCAACTCGAAATTGGAAGATATATATTCCGAGATAAATAAGGTTTCAGTCAGAATTAAAAACTTCATTCAAAGATCAAATCCGGTTAAAAATATTTCAAGTGATTGGGCCAAACAAATCATCAATTTACAAGCAGGTGGTAAAAGGATTATTAACAGTATCTCTGAAAATAATGGAGAGATTGATAAAAATATTGCCTCACGTATAAAGTTTCATCCGTTTCTAGTGCAATATGTTAATGGGATGAATTCAAAATGGAATGATTTACACTTTGGTGTTAGAGGGAATAGTGGTATTACCATTACAACAATGTTTGATAACAAAACATTTGTAATCGACGTACCATCTGAAGTAGTGATTAGCAAACTAGGATATCCAGGTAGTTTTAATGATGTAAATAGTAGTCAAGATTTGCTGAACGTTTTGACGTATAGGGGAGCTACAGTGAATGATTCTGATACTAGACGTAATCTACAACTGATAGCATTCGAGTCATTCAAAAGGTCTCACTACTCTAGGCATGACTTTAGCTTAGGAGAAGTAACCAAGTATATTTCAGAGCGTGAAAGACAAATGACGGATAAAACGCATGTCTCGAAAAAGCGATTTGAAAGTAAGGCTAGAAAATCGGTGTTTTATCAAGTGGGGAACTACTATGTGGATTTAAATGTTGATGAGTTGCAGCAGTTTGGAATGTGGACACTAGAGAGCCATAAATTTATGGTCTCCGATACTCTGTTAGCTCAACAAGCAAAGGTGTCTAAGGATGAAATATTAGATGACTTTTATCAAGATATGCAGTTCGCTAATTAGGCTATTGAGCGTTTGTGAAATAGCATTGGCGTATATATAATTAAACCGGACTAGCGAAGGCAGAAAGGGTACAAACGAAAGGTATTGATTTAGAGATGCTATGGCCGGATGAAAAACTTGATTTGTGGAAAGTGTCTACAGATTTCCCGACAAGGGGGATTCAGTGGGAGCATAATTATCGGAATGATTATCTTAACTTAGCATTACAATACAAAATGGCTGGGGTAGATGTCTTAAACGAAATTATTAATTCTGGTCATGACAATAGTAAGGAAGATACCTGGTTTCTTGCTGGAAGTTTTATGTTACGACAGTCCATTGAGTTGATTCTTAAAGCAAAAGCATGTGAAGTAATTACTGAGAACCAGCTTATTCAAGCAGAGTTTAGAAGTAACGCGCATAACCTGACTGAAGTTTTAGAGCTAGTTCTTCGAGAAGGCGGCAATGAATTTTCAGCTACAGAGTTACAGTGGCTAAAGGAATATTTCGTTAGTGTGGAACGTATTGATGAAAAATCTGAGTTCTTCAGATACCCGCTCAATACAGGATTCTTGAAAATTTACTCAGGTACGTTTTTGGATATTCGTAAAATTGCAAATCGAATGTTGTTAGCTTTTTCAATCGTTTATAACTCATTTAAATCTGCAAAGAAAATAGAGTATAATCTGTCAGAATTACAACAGACAACTGAATTCTTTTCATTTAGTGATACTGGAATAGGTAATTTTAGGATTGGATGGGGATTTAACCCTGAAAGATTCTATAATGTTATTGAAGGATACTCTGAGGTAAGCGAGTTCCTGGTTTCTGTTGAGGAGCGAAGAAAGCAAGATTACTTCTTATTTCCAGTAATGTTTTCTCTAAGACACTTGTTGGAGCTAGAACTAACCCGATTTGCTGAGTACGATCTTTCTGATATTCTAGTAAAGAGAATTAAAAGTAAAAGTCATAGATTGTATAAAGATTTATGGATGCGACTGAGGCCAGCCATTGAAGGCAGTATGGGTAATTCAGTTCTGTTGGATAATGTTGAAAATGTAATAGTGGAATTGGACTCCATAGACCGTAAGGGAGATTTTTTTCGATATCCTATGGGATATAACTTTGAGTATCATGAGTTTTCAAATGACGTTGATGTAAATCATGTTTTGGTATGCATTCTTAGTGTCGTTAACTTTTTTGAAGGAATCGATGGCATTTTTTCTACTAAGTTTAACAAAAGGTAAAAATCATAATATTTTATATGGGTAAAGACTAGTAAAAATGCGGTTTTGGGTGAACTGAGTTTGGTTAGAACTAATGATATTTAGGTAATTATTTTGTCACTAGGATGACCCGAACGTACTAGCATAAGCCTTGGTATTGATGACTTTATATATCTTCATGCGGGCATTAAGGCTCCATTCTGGGAAGACCAAATCGCCCCTAAGTTGCTGGATGGCAAGAACGTCATCATTGCAGCCCACGGTAACTCATTACGTGCTTTAAGCAAGTACATCGAACGGATTTCTGATGACGACATCATGAATCTTGAAATGGCTACTGGTGAACCAGTGGTTTACGACTTCGATGACAAGTTAAACATGACTAACAAGACTAAGTTGGGCAAGTAGTCCAAATTAGTTAAGGCCGATCCGGCTTAGGCAGGGTCGGCTTTTTCGTGGGGAAAATGTAAAAGAGTGTGCCGAAGGGCGGTTAGTCAGCGAGCATTAACGTCATTAGGGTGATTAGCCGGGGCTTGGCTAATTGGCCTAATGGGGTTAAGCGGAGCTGGCTGCCCGGTAGGTGCACGTTTCGACACCAGTGGTCACTAATTGGTCACTTTTGGTCGTTGGATTTGAGTTGCTTGGGACCGTTCGAAGGAGGATTCTTTTAATGTATGAGGTTGACGAATTATTAGAAGCTAAGCGTCAAATTGACTCAACGTTGCATAAGATTCGGGAGGTCGTGAAGACCTTTGAAGCTAAAGAGAACCCTAGCCGGTATAAGTCCCAACTGACCTTAGCGAAACGGCGATTGAAGGCTTTCGGGATAGCTAATCAGCTGATTGAGGATAAACTGTTCGAGCTAAAGAATGACCATGACGAGCACTAAACAGATACTATGCTATACACAACTATAAGAGCAGAAAAGAGATTGAATTTGGCAGTTAAAGAAGTTACGCAAGTTGAAATGATGAAGATTATCGCGTTGTTCCGTAAGGAAGGGTTCAAGGGTGAGTACGAAGACTTCCAACGGGTTAGTGGTACTGATCGCGAGTTCTTTGTAGTAATGTCTAACGAACAGGGAGTTAAGGCCTTGTTCCGGGCTAGTCTGATGCTGAATGCGGTGCAGTTTCAGTATGTGTTGGACGACAAGCATACGTTCGTCCAAGAGGGACAGGGCGCCGATGCCAGCTAATCCGGAATTACTTGCGTCGATTAAGAACCAAGTTTGTTATACGAATTTAGTCTATGAACGGGTTAATAAGAAGCTGAAGGTCGATTTGGCACTGCCTGAGATTAAAAAGTTAGTCCAGGATATCTTGAGTGATGACCAGACGACCGTTGAAAAGCGGGGGAAGAACTACTACGTTAGTGGTTTAAATTTTAGTACCCGACTGACGATTAATTAGTTTAACTTTCGACTGATTACGGCAGATTACATTTAAAAAATGGTAATTTAGAAATCAACGACTAGGCTTAATTGCCTGATTGTTGATTTTTTATATATGTACAATAACGTGATAATTGATGAGAATATAAAAAATAAATGACGTAGGTTTATAATTTTTGTGGTGGTCTATACCTTCAGTTGTTTTATATATGCTGATTACATAGTGTTTCTTTACCTAATTCAATCTATTATTTTAGATTGCTAAATGAGTATTGAAGTCTGTAATATGGCTTGCTAAAGTGAGTTCAAGGGGCGATAAGTTATGCAAAGAAAGATATCTGTAGACGATACCGTTACGAATCATTTACAAGAAATTTTAAATAGAAAACACATTCGGCTTGAAGATTTTGTTAAATATGCAGTCAATCGGGGATTGTCACGTGCATTAGTATATAAGATTGCAGCTGATCCTCATTATGGTGGCATGAAAGAAAGTACTTCACACATATTGCAAGTATTGTTAAACGTATCGCATGATGAGTTGGTAACATGGTGTCCTAATATGGAGGTATGTCTGCATGATGATCCACGAGGATTTACACAGGATTGTCTTAAGAAATTAAGTGAAGAAATGTTAACAATTGGAATTGAACTATCAAGTTTATTCACAAAATCACGCAATGAATGTTACCACTAGATATGCACAAAATAGACGTATGTATTTGGACGGTAATTTTAGGATTTATACTAGAGGCCTTTCTGAACTGGATTTGATTAACTTTGATGTAATTAATAATCGAATTGATACGACAGCAGAGGAGCTCAAAAAATTTCATTTAATGTTGTTACAACAAGTAGTAAAGTTTGCTAAGAAAATAGGAATTTATAAAGTTAGATACTACGTTTTTCAATATGATTACGAAGAGAAAGTGTGTGTATCTCCAAAACAGAATATGGAAATTTGTAAGGAACTGGGTTTTGAAGTTTCATATAAGCGTAGTGCAACTGATTATCAGACATGTTTTGAGAAAACAATTGTAAGTCCTAACATTTCTTAGTTCAGTATAAGTTGATGGGACGATGACACTTAAGATTATAGAAAAAAGGTGGTAGGTGAGCACTCAGTCTCACTTACCACCTGTTAGTCTTAAGATTTGAATTTATTCAACGCTTAACGCGGTCACTGGGTCCAACCGAGCGGCCTTCCAAGAAGGCGCCAGAGCGGCAATTAGACTAATTAAGATGCCAACTGTCACGCCAAAAACCACAAATCCAATATTCAGGTGAGCAATGTCGTAGTGAACGAAGCCGGATGACGCCGCATTGATGCCTAACGTAGCACCCCAAGCAACAAGTGCTCCTAAACTGCTGAATAGCGTCCCCAGAATCAGGGATTCTGAGAAGAACAAAGATCGAATGTCTGCACGGCTGGCACCTAATGCGCGGAGAATCCCAATTTCTTTAGTCCGGGCGCCGACACCAATATATAACACCACAATGATCATGATTGCCGAGACTAATAAGGAAATGCCCGCAATTCCCGCTAAAAGGTACGAGGCTAATTTGACGTAGTTGTTAATCGTGTCGAGCATGGAACCAACACCAGTTAGTTGATAGTGGGCAGCCTTTACTTTGTTCTGAACCGTTTTAACGTTGGCTAAGCGGTCAATGGTCACGACCAGGAGTGAGGCTTTCAAGTTAATACCTTTGGCGCGGGCCATGCTAGCTACAGTTGCCCAACTAGCAGTGGCACTCTTAGCGGTTTTCATAATACCGACAACTTTAAGTGATCGTGATAATAAGACGGGACGATGCTGATTGTCATAGGTATTGATGTAGAAGGTAACGTGCCGACCAATCATCGATTTGGGGGCTTGATTTGAATACTTCTTAGCTAAGTCCTTACTGATAATGATCTCATTTAAGCCCGTGGCATTGCGCCCAGCACTGAGATTCTTCGTTAAAAAGCTACGATTTTGAGTTTGAAAATAGGAAGTCGTCACGTTCTTTTGATGATATTTAACCTGAACACTCGGCGCATAGTAGGCTTTCTCAACGTGGGCAACGTGCTTAATGGCACGCATCTTTTTGATATCTGATTGATTCATCGCAATTGACGAAATATCATTATCTTTGACTTTTTTGGTAACGGAAATTGAAGTGGGATTTAAGTTACCGGCAATTTCGTGTTGTATAAAGCCGTTAACACCACTCCCAAGTGAGAGCATCAGCAAAACACTAAAGATGCCGACAATTCCGCCAAAAATAATCAGTGCGTTGCTTCCTAGGTTATGCCGCATATGCTTTAATGCCATATGGAAGGTTGCCATAAAACCCAGTTGTTTTGAATGATAGGCTAGTTTATTCGGTGTCGTTGTGAAGGCTGGTTTTAACCGTTCGTCACGGTCAAGAATGCCATTGTCCAGATGAACAACGCGGGTCCCGTAGTCAGCCACTGTTTGGGAGTGGGTGACGGCAATGACCAACTTACCATCTTTAGCAATTTCTTCCAGTAATTCAAGGATTTCGGTGGTATTGGCGGCATCTAGGGCGCCAGTGGGTTCGTCGGCAATAATGATATCTGGATCGTTCGCAAGGGCCCGGGCAATTGCGACCCGTTGTTTCTGACCACCAGATAATTGGTTAGGATAGGCTTTTAGTTTTTGTCCTAGGCCGACCCGTTGCAAGAGTCGTTTAGCAATCTCTAATTGCTGTGACTTGGGAAAATCGGTCATTTCTAGCCCAACCAAAACGTTTTCCAAAATCGTGAGGTGACTGATGAGGTTAAATGATTGAAAAATAAAGCCGATGTTTTCCCGACGGTATTGATCAAGTTGCTTAGTCGTCATCGTGCGTAAGTCATGATTATTGAAAACAACATTGCCACTGTATTGACTATCGAGTCCGGCGATAATATTCATGAAGGTGGTTTTTCCGCCACCGGATTCGCCAAGAATTGAGACGAAATCACCGCGGTCAAACGAAACGTTGATTCCCTTTAAAACGGCTAATTGGCCACCTTCAGCCAATTGGTAGCTTTTTTGTAACTGATGGATTGCTAAAACAGGCATATTAAAAATCTCCTTTTGAATTAAGTAGACTAACGATGTTAGAATTTGGCGATAAAAGCTTACTGAAAAGGCGTTCGGTTTATCGCTGATAGAGGAGCTCTATTAGTATAAGCTAACGATGTTAGATTATGTACAATCTAACATCGTTAGTTTTTTGTGTCAAGAGATTTAAAAATATAAATTCCTGTGGTATGATGCAACTAACAAAGTTAGAAAGTAGGCGGTTAATGATGAAAATAGATCAACAAGCTATTTTGAAAGCCGCAACGGAAATCTTGAATACTAAGGGGATTGCTGCTTTGTCAATGCGAGCAATTGCTGCGAATTTAGATGTTAAAGCGGCCTCGTTGTACTTCCATATTAAAAATAAAAATGATTTATTTGAACAGATATCAGAAGGAATTTCTCAGCGTGTTTTTGAGAAACTAAATCGGGTGGATGAACCAGATCTCCAGCGCTTAATGGATGTTTTTCGGGCAGAGCTCAAACGAATTCAGGATTCACCACAAATTTTTTCGAATACGGCGCCATTCACGCCGTATCGAACACGACTTATTCAGTTTTCATTGGACCACCTGCAACAACTCGGGGTTCCTCAGCAGTTCACGGCAACGGCAGGTAATCTATTAAATAATTACGTTTTATCGTTTGTTTCCGACGAACAATATTTTTCGCGTGTCGATTCCTCGACATTCGATGAAAGCCAATTTAAGAGTCCAATTAATATGGCAGATCCAGATGATTCTTTTCAATATGGATTGAATCTAATCTTTGCGGGGATTCGGGTACAATCTAAAAATGGGTGATGGAATCACTAGATTTAATGAATTATCTTGTCACTAGAATGACCCGAGCAGACTAGCGTAAACGTTGGTATTGATGGTTTTATATAACTTCACTCAGCTATTAACGTGCCATTCTGGGAAGACCAAATTGCTCCTAAGTTGCTGGATGGCAAGAACGTCATCATCGCAGCCCACGGTAACTCACTCCGGGCACTTTCCAAGTACATCGAACGGATCTCTGATGAAGATATCATGGATCTTGAAGGCTGCTGGCGGATCACCAGTGGTGGACGACTTCGATGATAAGTTGAACATGACTAACAAGGTTAAGTTGGGCAAGTAATTCCCAGTGACCATGGCCGATCCGGCTTACGCAGGGTCGGCTTTTTCGTGGGGAAAAATGTAAAAGAGTGCGCCGAAGGGCGGTTAGTCAGCGAGCATTAACGTCATTAGGCGGATAATCCTGGGCTTGGATTATTTGGCTAATGGGGTTAAGCGGAGCTGGCTGCCCGGTAGGTGCACGTTTCGACACCAGTGGTCACTAATTGGTCACTTCTGGTCGTTGGATTTGAGTTGCTTGGGACCGTTCAAAGGAGGACGCCTTTCATGTATGATGTTGACGAATTATTAGAGGCTAAGCGTCAGATTGACTCAACGTTGCATAAGATTCGGGAGGTTATTAAGACCTTTGAAGCGAAAGAGAACCCTAGTCGGTATAAGTCTCAATTGACCTTAGCTAAACGACGGTTGAAGGCATTCGGGATAGCTAACCAATTGATTGAAGACAAACTAATTGAGTTGAAAAATGACCACTAAACAGGCACCGTTTAAACACAACTATAAGAGAAGAAAAGAGATTGAATTTGGCTACTAAAGAAGTTACGCAAGTTGAAATGATGAAGATTATCGCACTGTTCCGTAAAGAAGGTTTCAAGGGAGAATATGAGGACTTCCAGCGGGTCAGTGGCACCGACCGTGAATTCTTTGTGGTCATGAGTAATGAACAAGGTATCAAGGCGTTGTTCCGGGCTAGTCTGATGTTGAATGCGGTGCAGTTCCAGTATGTGTTGGATGACAAGCATACATTCGTCCAAGAGGGACAGGACGCGGATGCCAGCTAATTTGGAACTACTCGCGTCAATTAAGCACCAAGTTTGTTACACGGATTTAGTTTATGAGCGCGTTAATAAGAAGTTAAAGGTCAATTTATCGCGGACGGAGATTGAAAAACTGGTACAGGGTATCTTAGGTGATGATCAGACGACCGTTGAAAAAACGGGGGAAGAACTATTACGTTAGTGGTTTAGCCTACGGTACTGGGCTAACAATCAATTCGTTTAATTTTCGATTGATTACGGTAGACCTTCTTTAATAGGCAGTGGGCTAGAAAATTAAAAGAGGTCATTCGGCTAAAAATAGCTGAATGACCTCTTTATAGTGACTCCCCCTGTGTCGGCGTAAATCCAGCGCAGGGGGTCACTTTACAGGCCAATATAAGTCCCATTTTTAGCTTCACTGAACGCTAAAAATCCTAACTTCGGGGTCGGCATTCCATAACGGCTGTAAGCCCTTGAATACCTTGTTTTGGAATAGTCCTGTGTTAAGATAGTTCTGTGCATTGGCAACGCTGTCGAAGCCGTGCAACACCTGAACGTCCTCTTGACGAATTAGCAGGTCCTTGGTTAAAGCGCCCTTGATGGTTTCCAAAAATGGCGCTTTATAATCAGTGTAAACTTTAGCCGCTGCCGGGCGGTTTTGATCATCAATTTGCATGGTGATTTGTAAATATGCTTTAACTTGCATCGTTAGTATCCTCCTTCATTACAAGTGTTATGATACGAGGGCTTGCTGACAGAATAAAGATACTTGCTAATTAATAAGTCACACATAAATTTGATAGAACTTGACGTAGTCGTGATATTGGAGGATGACCATGTACGTACCAAAGTTAGAAAAAGATATTAGAAATCCACTGGAAGCTGGGTTAGCTAGTTTTGAGGGCAAGTGGAAAACGCGGGTAATTTGTGCGTTGACCCAGACCCCGAACTTGCGTTATTCTGCGTTAAAATCTGCAATGGGCAACATTACCGACGCCGTTTTAACGACGACCCTGAAGGAGCTCACGGCTGACCAAATTATCAATCGGATTCAATATAACGAAATCCCGTTACGAGTGGAATACAATTTAACGAAAAAGGGCAGGGCGGCCATTCCAATGTTAAGCGCGATTTGTCAATGGACGCAGACGTTTAATCCGGAATGGGGCCAAGTTAAGTGTGGTTGTGGAACCGCAAACTGTTTATTCGATTTGAAAAACCATTAAATTAGTGGTATTGATCAAAATGGCGTCATCAAGTCTAATCGCTTGGTGGCGCTATTCTTTTGCTCTTTTATAAGCATCGTAATACCAACTTTTACCCGAGCGCTTGTTTTTCAAAAACTAAGCAGTTAGACTATATACAGTTTAACAATATATAGTTATGCTATATAAGGAAAGAAGGAATGAGTCGAATGACACGCAACAGTCATTTGCCCTTGACCGAGACCACGACCTACGTCTTGCTGGCGCTGACCCAGCCCCTTCACGGGTACGGCGCTATTCAAAGAATTGCTGAGTTGAGTAACGGAGCCGTGAAGGTGGCGGCGGGGACCATGTACGGGGCGATTGAGAATCTATTAAAATTGGAGTGGATTCATGAGGTGCCCAGTGCGGATAAACGCCGACGGGTCTACGAATTAACCGCCAAGGGTCGAGATATTTTGCAACAAGAGGTTCAACGGTTACGCCAGTTGGGGAACTTGGCGACACAGGTTGGTTACTAAGGGGGAGTAAGGTCATGAAAAAGGTTCATCTGTTTTTTACGTTGGATGCTGAGGAATCCTGGATCAACACGGTGCAGGCGGGCGGTTACCGGCTAAGTCACGTGACGCGGTGGTTAGCCCTCTACACGTTTACGCCGCTGACGAAAACGGCACCGGTCAATCCGTATACGCGCATCGATTTTCGTAATAAGGCGATGTCACAACGTAATTACGCGGATTATTGCCAATTGTTTGCCGATAGCGGCTGGCGCTTGATCACCGGCAGTCGCCACGGGGGAACGCAGTATTTTCAACAAACTACGGCGTCCGCGGATCACGACATTTTTTCGGATAGCCAGTCGCGCGCCCAGAGTCGGCAACGCTATTTACAGTTTAGTCTGACGTTTATGATTCTATTTTTTATGTACGCCGGGGTTAGTGTGCACAATTCGACCGCTGGTTGGAGCGGCCTGTGGCACGTGAAGAGTTGGTACCTGACGCCGGGAATTTGGCAGATGCACGGGGGTCAATTCTGGCGGGCGATGTTGATTGAAACGCCGGTGGCTGTACTCCGGGCAGTGCCGGCCTACGTGTTCTTGATATTAGGACTCTTTTATCTAATTCGGGTGATGGTGAACTGGCCGCAAAAACGGCGTAAACGTTAGCAAACCGAGTGTTAAGGCGTTAATAAGCGGTAAACTAAGCGGATTAGTTAAATCATGATGGGAGACCTTATTTTGGATATGAAAGACGTCGCACGGCGATCACAAGCGATTCGGGAACGCTATCACCAACTGGAACTTAAGCAAGACGGGCATACCTGGACGACGGAACAGGATGCCTTAGCTTTCTTAACGGACGCCGGTCTCGTTGGGCGTCAGATCATAGCCCGTACGGGAAGCTGGCCGGCAGATGGTGATGGGCAACTATTGAGAGATAAACTTGGCGAGTCTATTTGGTGGTTGACAATTTTGGCACAGGAAAATGGCATCGATATTGAACAGGCCACGGCTCACTTCTTAGAAACGAAAGAAATCCAACTGAAAAAGTAACCGTTTTACTTGTGGATGACCGGTGGGGCGCGTACGATGACGAGGATAGAAAAACGGGGTAGTCGTTGGGCGCGTAAATGCCGAGGATGCCACGAGTGAGGAGAGTTTTAGGATGAACTTTGCGAATCAATATGTGTTTGATCGAGCCGCAATCGGTAAATTTGTCGAGAAACATTTAGCACAGTTAGTCACGGCGACGAGCCAGTTGGATGAGGCCCCGGTGACGTCCGAACAAAATCTTCAGCGAGCCTACCAGGGCTTACTATCCCGGAACACACCCTTAGTGGCGGCAGATGTGGTGACCCTTAACCAGATTGTGTGTGCCGGAACATCCGGTGCCGGTCGGTTACGGTCCACGGCGGCGTCAGCGACATCCACTAGTTGGACGCCTCCGATTCCGGATACTGACCGAAACTTGCGGGACCTTACCGCCATTCTAACCACTCAGAAATCGACCACGGAAAAGGCGATGGAAGTCGCCCTTTACCTGTCACGCTACCAGCTTTTTACGGCCGGAAATCAACGTACGGCGCTGGTGGCCGCCAACGCCCTGATGATCGACGCCGGTGCGGGGGTACTGGCGATTCCGGCGGAGAGACTAGACTGGTATCGCGTTCAGTTAGAAGATTACCAGCGCACTGGTCGCGGTTTGGTCATCAAGCAGTGGTTATATCGCAACGCGGTTTGGGGGGCGCCGGGGTACCGGGCAGTTGAACAGCCACAACATTTTCATCAGAATAAGTACTCACCGTTAAATGGTCCGTTGACCCGTGATGAGGGGTAACCGGAAGTAACCGTCGTTCTGTAATGAATGGCGGTTATTTTTTAGTTGGCTAGATCAGTTGTGGCGAGGTGATCAAAAAACGGTTGCGAGTCAAAAACAATAAAGGTATGATGGTTAATTGTTATGACAATGATTTAATTGAATGTAGGGGAGATCTAGGAAAATGTCTAAGGGGATTATTTTAGCGGTGGCCGCCACCGGTCTAGGCTTAGGAATAGCCGTGAACGGCCAAGTTAACCCGTTTCAGGAGGTCACGGCCCACGCCGCCATCATCAAGTTCCAAGGAAAGCACTACCAGTCCAAGTACACTGTTCGTCAAATACGGTATAAGTATCATTTGACGTATCAGCGCCAAACCTTCAAGGTTTCTAAGGACGTCTTTAACCACGTCGTTCGGAATCAATACGTGGGAATTCAGCGGAACCCATCAATTCGGCGGGAAACGAAGCTACCCATGTTCGTCACGGCTCACGGCACATACGCCGGATTTCGCTCGGCATACGTTGAGGCGGCCTTCAATAGTAAAACGGCCTACGTGAACCTAAAAACCGGTAAGCTGGTGGTGAGTCACAACGGGTGGGCCTAGGCCGGCAGTTACCTAGTAGCTGCTAAGTTCAGGGGAAATTAAGTTCAATCAGTTAAACAAATTTAAAAACCCCTCAGTTGGTCAGACTGGGGGGCTTTTTGTCTGCGTGTTAAGAAATTCAATTGATGAAAAACACTGGGACACATTTACAATAATGACGCCAACGGTGAAACGCTAATTAATGAATTATTCATAATAGCGATTAGTCATCCGAAAAATTGCTGTTATGAAACGATTTCAATTAATCTTTGGCCAAGCCCAAATCGTTGATATGACAATGCCTACTTTGATGCTACATAAAATCAATCCCCTTATTCTTGGTAGGCATTGATGGACACTACTACATATTGAGATTACAATAGAATTATAAATAATATTTACTTTTTAGTTTACATAGTGGGTCTTTGAGGGGTCACGATGCTTAGTGAAATCAGGATTCCTAGTTTTGGAGGGATGGGTATCATGTTTAAACCAATGAATTCACAATCGCATTATAAAATGTATAAAAAAGGAAAATTTTGGATTGCTGCCGGGATCTTTACGGCGACGTTAACGTTTGGGACGATGGAGCAGGCTCATGCGGATACTACCCCACAGTCCGATGCTGAAACGACGGCGACGGCCGAATCAACGACGACCACGGAAAAAACGGTTAAATTGACGACTACCACGCCAACGCCTGCACCGAAGGCCCCAACCGCGTCATCTTCAGCACCGACTGCGACGTCCCAACCGGCACCTGAATCTGCGGAAAGTTCAGTTGAAGTCCCGAAGACCACGACTCCGGCACCGACCACCACGCCTGCTCCCGCACCTTCAGAAAAGGTGACGACCCCGGCTGCTACGCCACAGCCAAACACTAAGGGGGACACGACAACGGACACCGTCGTCGGTACGGATGCGACAACTAAAGAGGCTCCGGTTGACACCACGGTCAAGGATACGAAACCGACTGCCGAGACGGAAAGTGATCAATTATCGACGAAGAAGGCCGCCCCAGCTGCGTTGGCCGTAAAGGCGGACCAGACGAATGATAAGTTAGTGTACGATGACGCGCCAATTGATGAATGGATGCCGAACAAGGCGCTGCAAAACGCTTTGTTAGCAACCTTCCAGAACACGCGGTGGTCCGCACGAAATCAAGACTTTTTAGATGCAGATTACGATTCTAAGCCGGGGGCCAAGGTTTGGCATTCGGTAGCGGATATTACCAAGAGCGACATGCTGTTGCTCAAAGGATTTGCGTTACAAACGCAATTTTCGACGTATATTGACGGTAAGACGTCTTATTCGATCGATGGGTTACAATACGCAACGAATCTACAAGACTTGGATCTATTAAACACCTTAAACGCCACGAATAATGGGAAAACACCGGGGTATCAACACGGTGATTTGACGGATATTTCGCCAATTAAGAACTTAACGAACCTAACGTCGTTACAGATTTCCAATAACCGGGTAAGTGACATTAGTGCATTAGCAAATATGAAGAAACTTACGTACTTATCAGCCATTAATAACTCGATTAGTGATTTTTCAATGCTGAATGTGGCGCAATTTACGGATAGTTTGAACATCACTGGCCAGGATATTTTCCGTGATCCGGTGTATTTAAAGCCGGGTGAGGATACGGTCACCTTGTCGAACATGGGCTTGAAATTACCGCAGAACTACGGCGCGACAGAGGGAACCTATAAAGAACTATCCTGGACGTCGATTGGTGGGGACGATTACTGGAGCTGGTATTCACGTAATCCCAATTTAATAAACGTCTATCGCCGAGGAGCTAATGCAACGGCACTGAATGACACCCAGGTTCAGTACACGATTGTTAAGAAGCAGGTCACGCCTGGTCCAACGACCAGTACATCAGCCGGGTCCGGAATTTGGGTTCATCGGCAAGCCTATACCTATTATTTAGTAGCCGGTTATTACGACCAGAATGGGATACGAATTACCACCTACTACACCCCCTACATCACGGATGCCGAAGCGGCCGCCGCGGTAACGGTCCACTACCAGGATCAAAAGGGCAACACCATTGCGCCCGACGATGTCTTAGATCAGGGGGCCGTGGGTCAAACGTATACCACGACGCCTAAGTCGGTTACGGGCTATGATTTGGATCAAACCCAGTTACCAACAAACGCCACGGGGACGTTTGGCAAGGACGCCATCACGGTTACTTACGTGTATAATCAGGCCGACGGGGTGTCAATTACCGTAACTTACGTGGACGAGACGGGGGCTGAATTGAGCCCTAGCACCACGCTAACCGGGAAATACGGTGACGCCTACACAGTCCCTCAACCGACGATTACCGGGTACCAACTAAAGGAAGTTCAAGGAAACGTCCAGGGGACCTTCACGTTGGCACCGCAAGCCGTAATGTTTGTCTATGAAAAGGCGATGTCGTCGATTACGGTGCACTATCAAGATGAGCAGGGGAATGCATTGACTTCCGCTGTAACGGTACCGGGTCAAGTGGGGACCGATTACACGGCACCGACCAAGACCTTCCTGGGTTACAAATTAGTGACCACGCCGGCCAATGCCACGGGCCAGTTTACGGCAACGCCCCAAACGGTGACGTTCGTCTATGCTAAGGACATGACGGCCATCGTGATCAACTATCAAGACGCCCAAGGTAACGCTCTGCTTCCTGCCGAAACGCTGACGGGGCAGGTTGGCCAGGACTACACGGTTCAAGGAAAGACCATTCCGGGCTATAAGCTGGTTACCACTCCGGCTAACGCTACGGGCAAGTTCGCCGCCAACGCCCAACCAATCACCTTTATTTACGAAAAGTCGATGTCGTCCATCGTAGTCAACTACCAGGACGACCAAGGCAACGTTTTAGCGCCTGCCGAAACGGTACCGGGTCAAGTCGGAACCGCCTATACGACACAAGCCAAGACCTTCAAGGGATATAAATTAACCGCAACGCCCGCCAATGCGATGGGGAACTTCACCGAAGCCCCCCAGACCATCACGTACGTTTACACGAAAGACATGTCGTCCATCGTGGTTCGTTACCAGGATGATCAGGGGAACACCTTAGCGCCCGCCGAAACGGTGCCGGGTCAAGTCGGTACGACCTACACGACGCAGGCCAAAACGGTCAAGGGTTACCGGCTAACGACCACGCCAACGAACGCCACGGGACAGTTTACGGAAGCCCCGCAAACCATCACGTACGTTTACACCAAGGCGATGTCGTCCATCGTGGTCAATTACCAGGATGACCAGGGCAACGCTTTAGCCCCTGCTGAAACGGTGCCGGGCCAAGTAGGAACCGCCTACACGACCCGGGCCAAGACTTTTAAAGGTTACAAATTAACCACGACGCCCGCTAATGCAACGGGGAACTTTACCGAAGCCCCCCAGACCATCACGTACGTTTACACGAAGGACATGTCGTCCATCGTGGTCAACTACCAAGACGACCAGGGCAACACTTTAGCGCCCGCCGAAACGGTGGCCGGTCAAGTGGGGACCGCGTATGCGACTCAGGCCAAAACCATTGATGGCTACACGTTGACCAGCACGCCAACGAACGCCACGGGTCAGTTTACGACCGCGCCGCAAACCATTACGTACGTTTACACCAAGGACGCCATCGTCACGCCACCAATCGTGACGCCAACGCCAACGGTGACGATTACGGTTCATCATCAGACCACCGATGGCCAACCGTTAGGCCCCGACGTACTGATTTCGGGGAAGCAGGGGGACACCTACACGACGGCGCCAATCACCGTTGACGGGTACACCTTAACGGCCACACCGGCGAACGCCACGGGCACGTTTGGCGACACTGATGGCACGGTGACCTACGTTTACGCGAAGACGGCGGAAAGCGGCAATAGCGGCGACCAAGGCACCACGGAACCGACTAAACCGGACAAGGTCACGCCAACGCCTAAGCCAACGGTGACTAAGCCGCAACTAGTTACCCAAGGCAACCAAGCCGACCGGGTAACCAGCAAGGCACCGGCCGCTGCCGTGCCAACCCAAAGCGCTACGGAACGGCCAACGGTGACGACCACTAGCACTAAGACACCGACAAAGTTGACCGCACCGGCTAACTTGCAGTCTGGACAGTCAGCGGCCACGGCGGCCAAGTTACCCCAGACTAACGAGCCAACGATCAATGATTGGTGGGGCTTAGCCCTGCTGGCCTTACTTGGCGGCGTTGTCGGGTGGAAACGAAAGACGGAAAAGTAAGCCTCACGGCAACCACTAAACGATTTAAGTGAAACGCGTTAAAAAGCGATCATTGACGACTCCTAGGAGCCGGTGGTGACCGCTTTTTGAGACACTAGAAAGCTAAGGGGATTCATTTGTAACCAAATTGAAAACTGCAATTAACTATTGCTAGTGTAAAATTGCTCATTGATAGAGGAGGATGAAGACATATGCAAAAAGTAGTAATGGGTGCCTTAGCCGTTACGGCGGGGGTCCTGGGACTAGCGTTAGGCAACGGACAAGCCGCCCAAGCCAGTGTGCTACCGGGAACGGCGAAGAGCGATTACTTACGGAACACGACCGGCTACGTGCGGTTAAAAAAGACCATGGACGTAGGAATCTCTCAAAAGTCGGGCAAGACGTCTAAGCCGCTGATCAAGAAGAAGGGATCCCTGTTGGCCGTGGCCGGAGTTGGCGGGTCACAAACCGATAAGGATAAAAAGGGCAACATCGTGATTCGGGCGGCCTTTACCTCGGGCGCCGTGCATTACCAACGGTTGAAGCAGCTGACCTATCACGGGATGATCTCCGTGCCATTTACCAAGAAAAACTTCAAAAACGTCAAATTAAAGGCTCCCGTGCGGACCTTGCTATTCCAAAAGGGTACCGGCTTCAAAACCAATGACATGGGCTTGACCACGCCAGCGGCCTTTTACCTGACGTTGGATAATTACCTGCAGGCCTATAGTGGCAACGCGATGGCGAAGTTTGCGCCAAACGGTGGTGAGTGGCGGATGACGGCCAACAGCGTCTGGAAGCCGACTAGCGCCGCGAAGGTGTCGAAGGTGACGGTCAAGGGGCGGACCACGACCGTCGATTACCGCACGCCGGTCCAGGGGTTGCCGAACAAAAAGGTGGCCAAACACCACTACCGGTTGACCATCAAAGACCTCAACCAGAAACGCAGTCAGAGCTTCTTCCCCGTTGATGACACCTACGATTCACAGGGAACTTGGCAGAATTACAAGGTGAACGGCAAGGCGTACTTTGTCGGGAACATGGAAAATGGGTTAGACTAACGATAATTGACTAGAAACGGGATAACCAGGAGAGTTTGACTGGTTGTCCCTTTTTGGTGGCTCGTTTAAATTAGTAAAATGAAAGAAAAACACCGCTACCGGGGCCTTGCACAGGCAAAGTTCCGGTAGCGGTGTTTTCTTTTTATGAGTTAGAAAGCTTCAAAATCGGATCAAAGTAGGTTAATTGCGTGTAGTCCACGTTACCCCCGTCGGTAATCGCCAGGTCGGGGATGGCCGTGATGGGCAGGAAGGACAGGTAGAACAACGGGTCGGGCAAGGTGCTACCGAGTTGTTCCGCAGCGTGTTTCAGCTCAATTTCCTTAGCTGCCAATTCTTGCGGCGTTAGGTCCGTCGCGATTCCGGCTAGCGGCAACTTCAACAGAGCGATGACCTGACCGTGATCCACGACCACCTGACCGCCGCCACAGTCAATCAACGTATTGGCGGCTAACGCCATATCCGCGAGATCGACCCCAGCCACCACCAGGTTATTGTCATCGGGGGCCGCCGACGTGGCGATGGCCCCGTGGGTGATCGACCAGCCCGAGATAAAGCCACGGGCGTGGTTCTGGTTGACACCGTGCCGTTCAATCACCGACACGGCCGCAACGTCCTGAGCAGCGTCCGGTTGCACCTGGCCGTCGTGAATGGTCAACGTGACGTCCTTGGCCTTACGAACGAACGGTCCGACGCTGTGAATCGTGCGGACCCGCGCCGTCCCAGCAGACGTATCGACCGGATAAGCGAAGTCGGCCGGCTTTAGTAGGGGGTGTTTTAGCTGTCCTTGTAGAGCCGCACTCCGCCGCGGTGGCGTGAAGGTCAGTACTGGTTGCTGGTTTTCGGTGACCAGTTGGCCCTTACTGATGACGGTCTCGACGTGAAAAGCGCCGGGGCGGTCGACCAGCAAAATGTCGGCGTCCTTACCGGGAGCGATGGACCCCACGGTATCGTCGACGTGGTAGGCTTCCGCCCCGTTGAGACTCGCCATTTGGATGGCGGTCATCGGGGCGACGCCGGCTTGAATCGCCAAGCGGACCATGTGGTCGAGGTGACCGTGAGCCAAGACGTCGCGCGCGTTCACGTCGTCGGTACAGAAGCTGATGTGGCGGGCCACCCCGGCGGGTCCCTCGGTCAGAGCCCGAACGTTTTCGGCCAAGAATTTGGTGACGGAGGACTCCCGGATCACCACCCGTAAGCCTTTGCGGGCCTTTTCCAGGAATTCCTCGTGACTGTAACTTTCGTGGTCGATGTGCACGCCACTCATCAGAAAGGCGTTGAGGTCGCGGCCACGGGTCATGGGCGAACAGCCGAAGATTGGCTTATGGTAACGCTTAGCCAGTTCGAGCGCCTTTAAGGTGTCGGGATCCTTTGTCGCCACGGCTTCCTTAACCGTTTCCCACACGCCGTAGCAGTTTTCCTGCGGCAGGTAGTGTTCGTGATCGGCCGCCGTGACGTTGTAGGCGATGGTCGACTTGGGAATCGTGTAGGGCGTCTTATACGGCAGGCCCCAGAAAACCTTTAGCGGTAAATTTTTGATTTCGGCGAAAATTTCATCCAGACCCTTAACGCCAATCACCGAGATATATTCATCGAGGCCGGACACGATGCTGGTGGTCCCGTGGGGAACCGCCAGTTGGGCGAAACGAGTCATGGATAACTTACTGCATTCGACGTGAATGTGCCCGTCAATCAGGCCGGGAACCAGGGTTTTACCAGTGGCGTCGATGTGGCGGGTTTTCGGCCCGACGTAGGCGCTCACGTCGTTATCGACCGCAACGATGCGTTGTTGATAAACGGCCACGTCGGCCGGGTAAAATTCCCCGGTATCGACGTTGGCCAGGGTGCCATGTTCAATTACCAAGTCGGCGGGGACCTTGGCGGCGCCGGCGTCTAAATACTGAGCTAAAGTGGTCATGAGAACCTCCTAAGATTTCGGCAAAATGTTCAAGATGTATAGCAGGACGATGAAGACGATCAGCAGACCCCACATCACACCGTTGACTTCCTTGCGCCGACCGGCCGCCGTCATCAGGATCGGGTAGGTCAAAAACCCAAAGGCAATCCCGTAGGAAATGTTGTAGGTGAGTGGCATACCGACAATCGTTAAGAAGGCGGGCACGGCAACTTCAAATTGATCCCAGTGAATGTTTTTTAATGCCGAGGCCATTAAGACCCCAACGATGATCAACGCGGGGGCCGTGACTTGCGAGGTGACGACCGTTAACAGTGGGGAGAACATCAGGCTAAAGACGAAGAGCACGCCGGTGGTCAACGCGGTCAAGCCCGTGCGGCCCCCGACGGCGATCCCGGCGGAGGATTCCACGTAAGCGGCGGTTGGCGTGGTCCCCATCACGGAACCGGCCAACATGGACAGTGAATCGGACATCAGCGCCCGGCCAATCCGGGGCATTTTATTGTTTTTCATGATGCCGGCCTGTTGGGCTAACCCAATCAGGGTGCCGGCGGTGTCAAAGAAAGCGACTAAGAGGAAAATCAGGACGACCGCCCACATCTGTGGATCGGCCACGGACGGCAAGTTCTTGAGACTCACGCCGAAAGTTGGCCCCATGCTGGGTGCCATGGAAATCAAACTGCTTGGTGCTTTGATCAAGCCGGTGACCAGCCCCAGAATCGTGGAAGCCACCAAGCCGATGAAGATGGAGCCGGGAACCCGCATGGCCATCAAAATGGCGATGACGAAGATCCCGAAGATGGTCAGCCAAGTGGTCGGCACGGTGAAGGACCCGATTTCGACCAGCGAGGTCTTGCTGGCGACAATCAAGCCCCCACCTTGTAACCCGACGAAGGCGATGAAAATTCCAATCCCGGCGGCCATGGCGAGCTTCAGGTCACTAGGAATGGCGTCGATGACGACTTCGCGGACCTTTAAGAAGGATAAGAGCGTGAAGAGGACGGCGGCCACGAACACGCCGGCCATGGCCTTTTCCCAAGGGATGCCCATCCCCAAGACCACGGAATATGTAAAGAAGGCGTTGTCCCCTAAGCCGGGGGCGATAGCAATTGGATAGTTAGCGAGAAACGCCATCAACAGACAGCCCAGAATGGCCGATAGGGCGGTGACCGTGAAGACGGCCCCCTTATCCATCCCGGCGGCCCCTAAGATACTGGGGTTGACGAAGAGGATGTAGGCCATCGACACGAACGTGGTCAGCCCCGCAAGTAACTCTTGGCGGACCGTGGTGTGTTGCTCGGAGAGGTGGAAGGTGCGTTCCAGAAAGCCGGTAGTGGCGGTTGCGCGATTTACTTTTAACACAATGTGAAACTCCTTTCTCTTTCTCAATGTAAATCACATTCTGGCATATATTTTACGGATACGCAACCCCATTGTTCTCTTTTTATTATTTGACAAATTAATTCTCTCTGATAAACTCGAGAAAACGGGATAAAAACCGTATAATAAAACTTGTAGGGGGTATTAACATATGTCTACAGAAGTAACTCAAGCCTTTACCCATGGTCTCCCTAAAGCGGAGCTGCATCTCCACATTGAAGGGACCCTAGAGCCCGATTTGAAGCTTAAATTAGCGCAACGCAACCACGTGAACATCGGACAATCCACGATTGAAGAGATCCAAAAGACCTACCAATACGATGATTTAGCATCATTTTTAGCGGTGTATTATCCGGCGATGAACGTCCTGCAGCACGAACAGGACTTCTACGATTTGGCCTTTGCCTACCTACAACGTGCGGCGGCCAACCACGTTCGGCACGTGGAGATTTTTTTCGATCCGCAGGCCCATACTAGTCGCGGCATTCCGTTTAAGACCGTGATCAACGGACTTTACCGGGCCACGGTCGACGCCCGGGCTCTAAACGTGGATGCGCAGTTAATCCTGTGTTTCCTACGGGACTTCAGTAAGGAATCGGCCCGTCAGACGTTAGCCGAGGCCCTACCGTATAAGGATAAGTTCATCGGGATTGGCTTGGATTCCGACGAACACAACAATCCTCCGATGAAGTTTGCCCGCCAGTACGAGGATGCGGCCGCGGCGGGTCTGCACCTGACCGCGCACTGTGACATTGATCAAAAGGATTCCATTGAACATATCCGCCAAGCGCTGGAACAATTGGACGTGGAACGCCTGGACCATGGGACCAACATCGTGGAAGATCCGGACTTGGTTCAGTTCGTGGCGCGTAGGGGGATTGGCCTGACGTCGTGCCCGCTGTCCAACAGCTTCGTATCTCCGGAAATGAAGGGTAAGGAGGTCCTAGAATTACTGGCTCAGCACGTCAAGGTCTCCATTAATTCGGACGATCCGGCCTACTTTGGCGGCTACATCGGTGATAACTACTACGCAATTGCCGATAAATTTAACCTGACTAAGGCCCAGGTCGTCCAATTAGCCCGCAATTCGTTTGAAACGGCGTGGATTAGCGACGCACAAAAGGCCCTGTACTTAAAGGAACTAGATACTTACGCGGCAACCCATTAAGTGCCCGTTAGCAAAGATATCCAATTAATTCCGAAAGTTTTACGGGAATTAATTGGGTATCTTTTTTTGTGATTTAGGGGGTTAGTTTGGAAAGTAGGAGAACAATGCGTTGGGCAGATCAAAATAAGTAGAAAAATATTTAGTAAATTATCTAGGTAAAAGGATTAATTTACTAAAATAGTTCTTTATTTCGATTAAATTTCGCGCTATAATTCACATGTAAGCGATTCCATTAAACCGTATTTAGTAAATTTTTAGCTGATTACGAATTTCTCCTGTCACAGTAATCAACGATTTATCAAAATGAAACCCCTTACAAAATCTACATATTTAGGAGTGAGACGACATGTCGAAAGACAATAAGGCTGTAACTTCCAGCGTTGGTGAAGTGACTAACGCGAAAGTCAAAGACGAAGAGCAGCCTAAATTACCTTGGATGGTTTCTTCAGCCATGTTTTTAGCACCACTATGTTGGTACGGGCCAATTGGTTCAACGCGTAGTGTTTTGATTCCGCAATTATTCTCGCAGTTGGATCCCGTCCACAAGGTTTGGGCCGTGGGGATTTTAGCCACGGTCGCCTCCATTACCGGAGCGATTGCCAACCTATTATTCGGGGCCTTCTCGGATGTGACGCGGACCCGCTTTGGGAAACGGAAACCCTACATTGTGTTAGGAACGATTGCCATTGCCATTTCCTTAATTGTGATTGCCAATGTGAAATCGATAATGGCCATTATCATTATTTGGATTATCGCGGCTGCGGCCGAAAACGCCATAGCTGCGGCGATATACCCGCAAATTTCGGACCGAGTTGCCCCGAAATGGCGGGGGACCGTGTCGACCTTCTACGGCGTTGGGTTTACCATTGCGCAACAAGGATTTGCCCTGTTAGCGGCCCAATTCTTGGGGAACGTTAAAATGGGGATTTATTTCATGGCCGGCTGTACCGTGGTCTTGGCCCTCATCCATGAATTGCTGATTCAAGAAAAGGGTAATTTGGATGAACCTAAGGTTAACCTGAACAAGGACACCTTAAAGAAGTACTTCTTCTTCCCAACGCATGATGCACGCGACTTCTACTTAGCCTTGACCGGTAAGTTCTTCATGGTGGTGGGGTCGACGATTGTGACGACCTTCCTGCTGTTCTTGTTTACCGATTACATTGGTCAGAATACGGCCGAAGCCGGAAAATCTATTTCGATTTTCTCGTCCATCATGCTGATTATTGGGGTCATCTTTGCTCTGATTGGGGGACCTTTAGCCGATAAACTGAAGCGGGTTAAGGCACCAGTCGTGATTGCGACCTTTGCCTTAGGGTTTGCCGCTTTATTTCCACTGTTTGTTCAAAAGCCTTGGGCGATGTTCGTTTACGCCGTGATTGCCGCCTTCGGGAATGGGTTATACAACTCCGTCGACGGGGCGCTGAACATGGACGTGTTGCCTTCCTCCGATACGGCGGGGAAGGACTTAGGACTGATTAACTTAGCCAACACCTTGGGCCAAATGTTAGGGGCCATGGTGGTTTCCGCCATCGTTGCCTCCTTCGGGTACGGGGCAATCTTTATCTTCGCGATTGCCATGGAACTGATCGGTGGGATTGCGATTGCCATGATTAAACGGATTCGTTAAATTAGAAATTTCTGAAAAAGCCCAACCGTCCGGGACACTTTGATGACTGGGCGGGGGGCTTTTTCAGCATGATAGATTAAGGAGGACTCGCCTTGAAACGACAGTTGTTTAATGAGCAAATCAAAGCCAATCCGCTACGCAGTAAGGCGGACGTTAAGTCGGCATTGTTGGATATTTTACGTCCAGCGATGGACGTTTTAGGCCAGCAAAAACAAAAGGGTCATTTCCGAATGAGCGACAGTGGCGCCGTGTATCTTCAAGAAAAGACGGAGATTGAAGGCTTCATGCGCTTACTTTGGGGCCTAGGACCCTTCTTCAGCAATCACGAAAACGTCCAGGAATATCCCGACTGGTACGGCCTGGTTACCGAGGGGATTCTCGCCGGGGTCGACCCGAACTCCGATAGTTATTGGGGTGGGGATTTAGGCGATTACGACCAACTCTTCGTGGAAATGGGGGCGTTAACGGCCTTTCTCTACGAGACTAAAGCGGATTTTTGGGATCACTTGGCCACCACGCAGCAGCGGCAAATCGTGGACTGGATGGACCAAGTTAACGGTAAAGTGGTACCGAAAACTAACTGGTTGTTCTTCCGGGCCATGGTCAACAAGTTCATTACGGATTCCGGTTACGCCGACCATACCCAGTTGGTCCTAGATGACTACGCGATTACCAATACCCATTATTTGGATCACGGTTGGTCGTACGACGGTTACCAGAATCAAATCGACAACTACATTCCGTTTGCTTACCAGTTCTTCACCCTCTTAACGGTGGGTCTAACCGACTGGCAAGGTGACGAAGCGACCCTCTTACGGGAACGGGCGAAAGCCTTTGTCCCGAGTTACGCTAATTGGTTTGCGGCCGACGGAGCAGCGTTACCCTATGGTCGGAGCCTGGACTACCGGTTCGCGCAAGCAGCCTTCTGGGCGGTTGCGGCCTACGCCCACATTGATTTGCCAACGGGCTACAACCTGGGGGACATTAAACACCTCCTCTTGAATAACCTACGGTGGTGGTTCCAACAGAACATCTTTACGACCGATGGCTTGATTCCAATTGGCTATGCTTATCCCAACATGGTTTTTGCCGAAGGGTACAACGGTCCGGCGTCGGCTTACTGGGCGTTGAAGACCTTCATCTTCTACGCCTTACCGGATGACGATCCGTTCTGGACCACGCGGGAAAGTGAGGACTTTAAGTTTGAACCGGTCAAGAAGCAACCGGAACCCCGGATGTTGGTGGTTCACAGTCGTACGGGTCAGGAAGTTCAAGCCTTTACGGCGGGTCAGCATTCCCACGAACACGCGGCGGGAGCAGCTAAATACGAAAAGTATGTCTATTCATCAACCTTTGGCTTCAGTACGCCCAAGGGATCAGTCCTTCTCAAACAGGGAGCCTTCGACAACACCTTAGCCGTTTCGGAATCAGAGAATTTCTGGCGGACGGCTTTCAAGTACCACGATTATCAAATTCATGACGATTACGTGTACGCCGATTGGCGACCATGGGACGACGTGACGATTAAGACTTACGTGATTCCGGCAATGCCGTGGCACGTCCGGGTTCACCAAATTGATACGGCTAGGGAATTACACCTGGCCGAAGGAAGTTTTGCGGCACCGGATACGGGAGCCCCAACGGAAAAGGTGTTGCCAGTTCCAGTTAAAAACGCGGTCTTTTACCAGACCGGCGTGGGGATTACTGGTTTAGTGGGCTTATCCGCCGATTTAAAGGTCGAGCTTTCCGTGCCGGAGCCGAACACTAATATTTACTTCCCTAAGACTAAAATCCCGTTACAAACTGGGGTTATTACTCCCGGCAAACACACGTTAGTTTCCCTGTACCTGGGGGATCGGGAAAATGAAAGTCGCGACGCACAAGGCCAGATTCAGGTGCCAACGGTGGCTCTGGTTGGCAATCAAGTTAAAATCACCAGTAATGGTCAGACCACCACGATTACATTGAACGAGTTTTAAGCAAATTGGAGGACGTTAATTTATGGAAAAAGAACTACTCTATCCCGTGACCAACCAGTATCGGTTTGATCAGTCCCTAGATGGTTTATGGGATTTTAAATTTGACGAAGCCGCCGAGGGACAACAACAGGGATGGCCCCAAAAGGGATTACCAGCGGCCATTCAGATGCCCGTTCCGGCCAGTTTTAACGACTTTTTCACGGATAAGGCTGCTCGTGAATACACGGGGGACTTCTGGTACGCCAAACGGGTCTTTGTGCCGCGAGCATTTCAGGGACGCGTGATTGGACTGCGGTTCGGTGCGGCTACGCACCGGGCGACCGTCTACGTTAACGGTCAGGAGATTCGTCAACACGAAGGCGGATTTTTACCCTTTACCGCCGATATTTCGTCAGTGGTGAAGTTTGACCAGGAGAATTTAGTTGTCTTAAAACTCAATAACGAGCTCCACCGGGATGCTCTACCCGCGGGGGATACCGGAGTATTGAAGAACGGTAAAAAGATGGCGAAGCCCTTCTTTGACTTTTATAACTACTCGGGGCTGAACCGCAGTGTCCAGTTGATGGCGGTGCCCCAGGACCGGGTCACCGATTATTCGGTGACCACGACGCTCACGGCGACGACGGCCGAGGTCCATTATACGGTCACGACTAGTCAGGCGACCGCAAAAGTCACGGTCACGTTACAGGACGAACAGGGAACGGTGGTTGCTACCGGCCATGGTCGGCAGGGGACGTTGATCGTGGACCAGCCACAACTTTGGAACGTTCGGGACGCGCACCTGTACACCATCGCAATCCAATTGACGGTTAATGATGACCCGGTCGACGAGTACCGTGATCAGATTGGGTTACGGACGATTGAGATTGTCGGGCACCAGATCTTGGTCAACGGCGAACCAGTTTATCTCAAGGGCTTTGGCCGGCACGAAGATAGTATTTATGCGGGTCGGGCCTTTGACCTTAATGTGGAGAAACGGGACTTCGAACTGATGAAGTGGATGGGAGCCAATTCCTTTAGAACCTCGCATTATCCGTACGACGAAGCCGTATACCGGTTTGCCGACCGGGAAGGCTTCTTAATTATCGATGAGGTTCCCGCTGTCGGCTTTAAGATGGCGGCGGCCAGCTTCCTAGGTGGCCTGGATCAGTCCTTCTTTGATGGCGAATGGACCACGGAACTTTATAAAAAGCACCTTGATCAGATTACCGATATGGTTCACCGCGATAAGAACCACCCGAGTGTTTTGGCGTGGAGTCTCCTCAACGAACCGGATACATCGTCGAAATCGGCGGTGCCATATTTTGAAAAGTTATTCGCCGACACGCAAGCCCTAGATCCTGATCAGCGACCGCGGACTTTCACCTTAAACGAAGATGACACCTTTGATACCTCGTATTGCAAGCAGTTTCCTGACTTTTACCTGTTGAATCGTTACCCCGGCTGGTATCACAAGTGGGGTTATGAAATCTCCGATGGTGAGGCAGGATTGAGAGCAGAACTAGACAAGTGGCAAGCTTCCGAGATTGATAAGCCGGTGGTCTTCTCCGAATACGGGGCGGACACCCAACCGGGCTTACACAAGCTACCGTCCGTCATGTGGAGTGAGGAATACCAGATTGAGCTGTTACAGATGTTTAACCGGGTCTTCGATTCCTATGACTTCATTCGCGGTGAACAACCGTGGAACTTGGCCGACTTTCAGACCGTTGAAGGTAATATGCGGGTCAACGGCAACAAGAAGGGATTATTTACACGGGACCGTCAACCCAAGGAAGCGGCGTTCTATCTGCGCAAACGTTGGGCCGGTATCGACAATAATTTTAAAAACTAGGCGTTAAATAAGTGAAACAGGAATCAAAAAGCCCGTAACCAAGGCGCTCGTTCGGGCGTACTTGGTTACGGACTTTGGTTTTACCATTAGCGGCTACTGTCACGGGTGATGATTCGGGTACTGATCACCACGGATTCGGGAATCTTATTGGTATCCTTAATCTGTTCTTGTAGCAGATCAAAGGCCCGTTCTCCCATGATTTCAGTGTAAACGTGAACGGTCGTTAGGGCTGGTGAAGCGTATTTGGCAATGGCCACGTCGTTGAAACTGACGAGACTGACGCGTTGGGGAACTTCGATTTGGTGTTCCTTGAGGGCCTTGAGAGCGCCAATCGCCATGGAATCACTGCCAATGATAAAAGCGTGGGGCAGGCGGTCTTGAAGTTGCGTGATGGCTTGGGTCATCAGGGCGTGACCAGAATCGGGTCCGTAACTTCCGGTGAAGAGAAAATCTGGGTTGAACAGGTTCTCGTGGGTCATCCGGTGACGGTAGGTCGTGGCCCGGGGATCATAAACGTCGTGGTGTTCGGTTAAGGTCTGTTCCTGACCGGCGATTAGCCCAATGTCTTGAATACCGAGTTCCAGGAAGTGACTGATCATCCAGTTGATGGGCGTTAAAAAATCGCTTTGCACACTGTCGTAACCGTATAAAAGGTAATTTTCGCCGATAAAGACGAGTGGCTTGTGGAAGGTCGCTAGCTGGTGAATTTCCGATTGATCGTATTTGCCCACGGCAATGATTCCGGCATAGTCGCTCAGGTCGATGCTTTGCGTATTGCTAAACGAAATGGTATCGACCGAGACACCCCCGGTCTGAGCCTTGGTCTCGATACCGTATTGAATTTGGTAATAGTAAAGGTCGTTAAGCTCTTCTTGATCGGAGTGCCACTGAATGACAGCAATTTTTGTCCCGGACGTTTTAGCTTTTTTAGGACGTTTTTTGTATTGAAGCTTTTCGGCCACTTCCAAGACGTTTCGGCGAGTCGCTTCACTAACGGCGAGCGTCTGGTCGTAGTTTAAGATGCGGGATACGGTCGATGCGGATACGCCTGCCCGTTGAGCCACATCCTTGATGGTTGTCATCTCACGCGGCCTCCATTCTGAATGAATTTATTTAGTGTTAATGTCATTTAATCCGTGTGTCATTATTATAGCCTATTTTCTTGTGAATTTAGTAAAACAATCCTTTAAAATCAATTTGGTTTACTAAGATGGGAGTAGATGAATCATGGTTGCTAGAACACAGTTGACGATTGATGGTGATTTATTGGAAACAACGGCTCAGGATGCGAATACCTTCAAAGGGTTTGGCTATCTGAGCTGTAACAACTCGTCGCGATTACTTTTAGATTATAAGTGGGAACAACCCGCCAGTTACCAACAGATTTTACAAATTCTATTTGGGGGACGGCACCCCCTCATGTCGTTACTAAAGGTGGAGCTTGGTGACGACGCGAATACTTCATCGGGGACGGAACCGGCGCCAAAACGCTCCGCTGAAGAACCCGCTAACGTTATGCGGGGAGCGGGCTATCAGCTGATTGCCGATGCTAAGCGCTTGAACCCGCGACTCAAAACCTGTTTACTGCGTTGGGGTGAACCGGGATACTTGCGGCCATTGTGGGTGGCCGTTAAGAGTATTGACCCGGATCATAACGTTCCGGAAACGGCCTATGAACCGATGTATCAATTCTATAAACAAACAATTGTAGCGGCTTACAATCAGTTTGGCTATTTGTTTGACTACGTCGATCCGGACCGAAATGAGACTAAACACCCGATGTATCGGTGGATCAAATGGTTCGCAAATCGACTACACACGGACCAAGAGTTTTCGACGGATTTTCCAATTGAGCAGTATCATCAAATAAAGATCATTGCAGCGGATCAGAACTATGAGACCGATTTTGGGGATGCCATGTTGAGCGACTTGGACTTGTTAAACCAGGTGGCCGCGGTGGGGTATCACTACAATACGGACGATAGCCCGGCACAAGCCTATACGCAACTAGCGGATCAACACCATCGTGAGGTCTGGTATAGTGAAGGAATCGCGCCCATGACGAGTGGTAAATATCGAGTCCGTGCTACCTCGGGTGAGGGAATTGGGGGAAAACAGAGTGGGCTTGACGTTGCCAACCGGCTGATTAAAAGTTACGTCCGTTCGCGACGAAGTCTCTACATTTTTCAACCCGCAGTTGCGGCCTATTATCCGGGAGTTAACTACAGTCACAAGGAATTGATTACGGCCAATCATCCTTGGTCGGGCTATTTTGAGGTGGATAACGTGGGCTTACAAATCATGCGGCATTTCACCGACTTCGCGCGGGCGGGATGGGCTGAAGATGGTGCCTGGCGTTACCTCCCAAGTGCCTGTGATAGCGGTGTTGGGGGAACGGAAAATCTGGATACCCACACGGATGCGCCTAGTTACCTGACCTTAGTCGCACCGGATAAACGTCATTATTCGCTAATCATGGTTAACGATAGTGCCACGCCGCGACGCTATACCGTGACGTTACGGCATTTAGCGGCCATCAGCCAACCGGTGAACATTTGGGAAAGTCGGGGTCCCGAGCAAGACTACGCAGCATATGATGAAAATCTTAAACAGTATCTGGGTCAACGTAAGGTGGTCAACGGACAAATTGAAATCACGGTACCAGCTTATGCTATCGTGACCGCCACAACTTTGGACTTGGTGGATGACTTAGAAGTTCGCTACACGCGTCAGTTGGCGCCACGGACAAATGACCTCTTAAATCTTAACCAGAACGTTTTTTATCAAGATAGCTTTGCTTATGCCGACCGGTATCAGGCTAATCGGGGTGGTACGCCGCGGTACACCACGGACCAGGGCGGGGCGTTTGAAGTCCAGGTGCAAAAAGGGCGCGGTGTGTTGCGTCAGGAGATTACCGAACAGGAGCGGGCCCTAGACTGGGAGTACTCGTATGCGCCAAATTTGACCTTCGGAGATGACCGGTGGCGAAACTACACGGTCGAGATAACGATGCAATTTGATGATCGCTTACAGCAAAATTCCCCGACTGGTAATTATTTTGGCATCGGATTGTACCAGGTAACCGACGTGAAGGGACGCTTGGAAAGTGCGCCGTACGTCTTTAAACTTGCGGTGGATGGGAGCTGTCAGCTAATCAAAAATGACCAGGTTGTGGCGTTAAGCTACGTTGATGGATTGGATGTCGCCAAGAGTCATCGGCTGAGCTTTGGCATCAGTGGCAACCAGTTAACTGCCCAAGTTGATCGGCAGGTGGTCTTCACCTATATCGATACGGAGAATCCCCACTATAGTGGCCGGGTGAAATTGGGAACCGGGTACTATCACACGGTGATCACCAAGATTGTCGTTCGAAAAACCAATCATGCTGATGGTATCCAGTATCAACGGATTGACGATCTAGACGAACGACTCACGTACCAGGGCGGCTGGCAGCATGAGTGCGGTCTTGGTAACACTATCTGGAACCGAACCCTCTCGACCGGGCGGGCCGGGACCAACACCCAATTTGCCTTTTCGTTTGCGGGGACCGGGTTTGCTCTTTACGGTCGGCAAACGCAGACTAGTCACCTGAAATTCGAGGTGGATGGCAAGGTGGTAAGTCCCAATTTTATTCCCCAAGTGGCGGCGGATAAGGTGGAAAATACGGTGATGCTGGGGTTGCCAACCGGTGATCATCGCGTCGTTGTGACCGTGATGGCTGGCGTATATATGCTGGATGCCGTGGGATTCTATCGCTAGATTCTGAGGCTAAAAATATCAGCCTAAAATTTTTACGACTAAGTTAAAAATACCCTCAAAGCTGGAAAATAGGCCAACTTTGAGGGTGTTTAGATTTAGGTTAACCAACGTGTTTCGCCAGATCCGGTTGCCGATGTAAGCGCCGGGCCACAATCAGTGAGGCGACCAGCAGTAACAAGCAAACCAGGAAGCCGGCCTCAATCCCGTAACGGCCGTCACCGTGAACGCGGCTGTTGACCACGGCCACCACGGCGATGATGATGGCCGTCCCAAAGGAGGCCGCCACCTGACGAATCGTGTTGAACGTGGCCACGCCGTCCGGCACCATGTCATAAGGCAACAAGCCTAGTGCGTGGGTCTGTAGCGGAATCAGCATGGTGACCAGCCCGAGTTGCCGCACGGCCTGGAAAATGGCCAGGACCCACGCGGAGCTTTCGGTACCGACGAACGCCTGCATCAAAGTCCCGGCACAGTCGATGGTAAGCCCGGCGAAGACGAGTTTCTTAACCGAAATACGGTCGTACAGGCGACCACTTAACCGGGAAAGGGTCCCGGTCAACAGCGCCCCGGGCAGAATTACCAACCCGGAAACCAGGGCCGAACGGTGTTGGATGGTTTGGACTAACAAGGGGAGTAAGATCGTGTTGCCGTACATGGTCGCGATGATCAGCATGTTGACCACGGTGGCAACCACGAACTGCTGGTGATTAAAGACGTGCAGGTTAATTAGCGGATCTTCGCGGTGGAGCTGAGAGCGGTAGAAGGCCACCATGAACACCAGACCAATCAAGACCAAACCACCGACCTGCCAAGACAAGAAGCTAGCCGTTGAGATGTTGGAGAGCCCCATCAGGACCGCCCAGAGGCCAATACTGATAATGACCAATCCCCGCAAATCAAAGTGCGGCGATTCGTTGTGGGGAATTTTAGGCAGGATGATTAATGAAGCAATCAGGGTGATTACGATAAAAGGAATGATGACAATGAATAACCAACGCCACGATAAGTAGTCCAGAATAATTCCGGACACGGTAGGCCCGATAATGGGGGAGAAGTTAAAGGCTAAGCCAATGATGCCCATGATGGCACCCTTCTTTTCGGGTTTGGCGTAGCGAATGGCTAAGACGTTGACCAGCGGCATCATCATGCCGGCACCGACCGCCTGAATCATCCGGGCGACAATCACCAGGATAAACTGGTCACAGACGGCACCTAGCAGGGTCCCAATCAGAAAAATCACGGTGGCCGTTATGTAAAGATAGCGGAACAAGAAACGTTTAATTAAGTAGGCGCTCACGGGAATCATCAAGGCGTTGACCAGCATGTAGCCGTTGGTGACCCACTGGACCTGGGCCTCATTGATCTGGAAGGCCTTCATCAGTTGAGGCAGCCCAACGTTCATCAGCGTGGAACACAGGATGCCGAAGAAGGTCCCGAAGACCATCACGATTAAGGATCGTGAAATCCGTTTATTCGTCATCGAAATTATCCTTTCAGTTGAGTTAGCGAAAAAAAGTTACTACAAACTACTATTATAGCGATTTTCCGTGAGTCGTGGGGGCTCAATTTGGTCCAACGCAGGTTTTGCGTTGGGCTGACCGTTCCAGTCGGTTCTGATTGCACCGAGTGGACCAGACCAGTATACTATGAACTAACACACCGTGCTGGCGGCAACCGGCGCGGAGCTTTGAGAGAAAGAGATGGGGAAATCGTGAAAGAAACATCAACGGTTGGGTTGAACCGGTCACTGGGGTTATGGTCGGCACTCTCGTTAGTGATTGGGACCGTGATTGGGTCCGGAATCTTCTTTAAACAGGCGTCCGTGCTACAAATGACGGGGTCGACCAACTTGGCGTTATTAGCCTGGCTTTTAGGGGGCTTGATCACCTTAGCAGACGGGTTGACCCTGTCCGAAATTGGGGCGCAGATTCCCCATACCGGGGGCCTATACCAGTACATGACCCACATTTACGGTGAGTTTTGGGGGTTCATGTCTGGGTGGATGCAGGTTATCGTGTACGCGCCGTCAATTGTGGGCTCGATTGCCGGTTATTTGGGGTTACTGATGGTCAACTTCTTTGGCGTGAGTTCCTTCTGGAAGGCGCCGATTGCGATTGTCACGATCGTCTTGATTGCGGTCCTGAACATGTTAGAGAATCGATACGGGGCGACCTTTGCCATCGTGACCACGATTTGTAAACTGGTTCCCATCGTGGTCATCATTGGCTTTGGGTTGTTTTTCGGTCACGAAAGCGCCCTGGGGGAAACGATTACCAGCGTGCATCAAAGCATGGGCAACTTCGGGGTCGCCGTCTTGGGCACCATCTTTGCCTACGATGGGTGGATTCTGATCACCAATCTGGGTGGGGAGATTAAGCATCCCGAGAAGCTGTTGCCCCTGGCGATTATTTTGGGAATCAGCATCATTATCGTTCTGTACCTGGGCGTCACTTACGGCATCTTTCGGTCCATGAGTGCCACGCGCATCAACGCGTTAGGGGAAAACGCCACGGCCTACTTTGCTACCAGCGCGTTTGGTGTCTGGGGCGGTCGACTGATTAACATTGGAATTATGATTTCGATTATTGGGGCGCTGAACGGTAAAATCATGAGTTTTCCGCGGATTTATTATGCGATGGCCGCTAAGCACCAACTGCCGTTCGCAAAGCATTTGGGCCGGCTAAACGCCAAAACCCACACACCGGTAGTGGCAACGTTAACGCTACTGGGATTGACGGCGGCGATGATTCTGACCATTGACACGGACCGCTTATCGGAACTGTGTATCTTTGTGATGTATAGTTTCTACATCGCTGCGTTCGTTGGGGTCTTTATCTTACGCCGGCGACACGGCGGCCAGCCCCGGGGCTTCCACACACCGGGCTATCCCGTGGTGCCCATCTTCGCCATTGTGGGGACCGGGTTTGTGGTAATTAGCGAACTGTTCTCCGACTTTACCGGAGCGGCGGCGTCGATGGTCGTCATTGCGTTGGGAATGCCGCTGTACTTTTATTTGAAACGCAAGTACCGGGATACGCACGACCCGGACGTGATTTAAAGTGAGACTATCGATGAGTCAATTTTATTAGCCAATTACAAACGACCTGGGGGGCCCGAACGCCGCCTAGGTCGTTTTGCTTTAGTGGAGTTAGCGCCAGTGGAAATGCTTTCATTATGTAAATTAGTGATAGTTAGTAGTTTAGGGATTGAATTACTGATTTGATTAGGTATAATGATTAATGTAATAATATGATATGCAATTAAATTGCACATTAAAGTTTACTTAATGCCGGCGATAGAAAAGGGAGTTGCGAAGATCATTAATCAATTACAGAACATCAAATCACTGGAAACGTGGACTCACGAACAGTTAGTGCTCTTAGGCCGGAACGCAGCCGCGTGGCGGTTATTTGCTACCTCGGCAAAACAAGACGTGTTTCTATTCCAAAACAAACCCCAAGGACTGCAGGTAAGCGTCTATCAGCACGCTAACGGGGATTACGAACTTGGTCGAATTTGGGCCGTGTAACGCATTAAATCTAACGACGAGTCCTTCCAAGCGGAAGAACTCGTCGTTTTGAATTATTAGACAAAAAAGCACCGTGGATAACGATCCACGGTGCTAGGGGTAATGGTTTCGAGTTTAGTACCAGTGATGACTTTGCCAGAATTTCTTGGCCTTGGTCCAGGTACCGTAACGACCAGCCACGTATTGGTTAGCGGTCTTTTCCTGGTTAACGGCGGAGTAATTGCCGTGCAGGTAAGCCTTCAAGAGTTGGTAACGACCGTAACAGTTCCCGTTACGCGCGGTATAGCTGTACCGGGATTCGTGATAGGCAATCCAGTTCTTGGCGGCCTTTTGTTTCTTAGAAAGTGAGGCGTTAATAGCGGTAATTTGTTTCTTTTGTTTAGCGGTTAATTTCGTCGCAGCTTGGGCAGTTACCGTGGTTTGCGTTCCCAAGTTAGCAGTGACGTCCGTCGCCATTCCAAAGGAAAAGCTGAATAGTAATAAGAATGCTGCAAATTTTGTTTTAAGTTTTGGCATATTTTTAATAACTCCCATATCTGTTGTTCATTACTAGTAGCTTAACTGATGAATGTTGCAGTTTGATTAACAGGGAGTTACTACGGTATTAAGCCGATATCACAATTCCTAAGGTATAACCACTAGAAAACGGTCCATTTGGTTAATTTTACGGAAAATTAAGGGTCAGAATTAATCCCACTAAACGCTGGTGTGGCGGGGATTAACGTTAGTTTACTATCCAACTTAAATCGTTATATTACAAAGTAACACCGTGGGGGTGCGGTCATTTAGCCACTAATCGACTTGTGAAGAGCGAGAAGCGGACCTTGGTCAGCGGGCAACGTCAGGAACGCGGAAACTAAAAAAGTTCGGGACGTTTAGCCCGAACTCTTGGTTAATACAAATTAAAGGGACCAAGCGGCTAATCCTTGAGCTTGGTACAGACTAACGGCAGCGTCAACTTGATCTTCGACGGAACCACTTGAGATGTGCATATTTTGGAAAAGACCGTAAGCGCCACTGGATGTGTTACGGACGTTAGGCTGCCAGTTGGATTCCCGTTGAATAATGGTGTTCCAGGTGGCGGCGGCCACCCCGGTCCGAGATTCCATCTGGTCTAAAACGTAACTCTTCAAATTCGCACCGGTGTAGGTCGTTGTAGTTTTAGTGGCGGCCTGGGTGGTCGTTGCTTTGGTGGTTGTCGTTGATTTAGGTGTGGTGCTTAACGTTAGCTTTTGGCCAGCCACGATGGCGTGATGTTGAATGTGGTTGGCTTTTTCGAGGGTGGCCATTGACGTGTTGAACTTTTGCGAGATGGCCCAAACGGAGTCGCCCGCTTTGACCGTGTAAGTCGTAGCGGCGTCGGCGTTAATCGAGCCGAACAGAAACAAGCCAACAGCGGCAACGGTAGTGGTCAAGAAAGTCGTGATTAATTTAGTCAATGGACACCCTCCTATAGGTGGTTAATAAACGAACTGAGTAAGTTTCGTGATGCATGGTGTGATCACGAATTCAACGTCTCCGAGTTTACCGGGACTGTATTACCACCGTGTGTCGTCAAGATTAAGAACTGGGGGCAAATTTGGGTTAATTGTCATTAGTTTGTCATATTCTGTCGTTAAATGGTTGAACAATTCAACAAAACGGGTAATTAACCGAGAACGTTGATGGTTGAAATGACAATACTTTATCGACTAAACTATCTGGTTGCGCGGCATGACTACTCAAACTAGGAGGAGCGGAAGGGGTTAGTTTAGCTTAACGTTCCTGCCGTCTTATAGTGGAGGTGGTCGGAATCAGTTAGTCGGATTGGTAGAGAAGAGATGGGGTCCCTTAACGATTAGGAAAATTTTATCGAACCAAGGGAGGAATGTTTTATGCGGAAGTTGGGTTATGCCATCGTGGCCGGCATCGTGGCGCTACTCGCCGGATTAATGTTGGCCATCCCCGTGACGTCGCACGCAGCCGTTACCGTGAGTGGTTTGGCCGCTGGGGATGCAACGGTCACGGATTCCGCCGGAAATACGGTAACTAGTAATTCCGAATTTAGTAAATGGGAAAATTACGAAGTCAGTTATAATTGGGCGGTTCCGGACGACGCTACGGTGGCTCATCAATCGGCCTCAGTTGCGTTGCCTGACGGTTTGGTTGCGGCGAATGATACCACGATTCCGTTGACCGCCGAAGACGGAACCGTGATTGGGTCCTTTACCATTAAAGCCGGTGAAACGACCGGGACGTTGACCTTTAATGAAGCCGGCGAAAACGCTCGTAACCGCAAGGGCACGTTGAAGTTCTACGTTAAGGGCACCACGGATACCAAGCCAACCGATAATAATTGGAAAGTCAACAAGATTGGTTGGGTCGGCAGTAAGAATCCGGACGGGACACCCACGGCATTGACGTGGAACGTTGCTTTTAACGCGGGAAGTCAAAATATCGGAACCGTGACGATTACGGATACGTTGGGTCCCAATCAGACCTTCATTCCGGGGAGTGTCACGGCAAATACCGGTTCCTACGATGCAAGTGGTAACTTCGTTAATAATGGGGGAACGGTGACCCCGACCGTCTCACAAAATGGTCAAGAGATCACCTTTACCTTTGCGAACGTCACGACGGCCGTCGATATGACTTATCAAACTAAGCCAAACCTTACGGGTGGTAGCCAGACCTGGACGAACACGGCATCGTCAAATGGAAGTTCGGTCACCGCTAATATTGCTTATGGTGGTAGTGGAACCGGTTCTGGTCAAGGTTACGGTAGCGTTGTTTTGACCAAGACGGGTACTAACGATGTCATCTTACCCGGTGCGGAGTTTGAATTGCGCGATAGCACGGGTAAGGCCATTCAAACCGGCTTAGTGACGGACGCGGCCGGCCAAATTACATTAAACCGGCTGGTTCCGGGCGACTATACGTTAGTCGAAACGAAGGCACCAGCGGGTTATGATCTAAATACGGAAACCATTCCGTTCACCATCACGGAAGGGGCTACGGCGGTTGGTCAATTACACGAAACGGATCAAGCAACGTCAACGACAACGCCACCAACCAATCCTGGCGAAGATGGCGGTACGGTTACGCCACCAACCAACCCTGGTGAAGATGGCGGCAACGGTGTTACGCCACCAACTAATCCTGGCGAAGATGGCGGTACGGTTACGCCACCAACCAACCCTGGTGAAGATGGCGGCAACGGTGTTACGCCACCAACCAACCCTGGTGAAGATGGCGGCACGGTTACGCCACCAACCAACCCTGGTGAAGATGGCGGCAACGGTGTCACGCCACCAACTAATCCTGGCGAAGATGGCGGCACGGTTACGCCACCAACCACCCCTGACGAAGATGGCGGCAACGGTGTCACGCCACCAACGAACCCTGGAACCACCAATCCTGGCGAAGGCGGCAGCGGTGTGACGCCACCAACGACTCCTGGAACCACTAATCCTGGCGAAGGCGGCAGCGGTGTGACGCCACCAACGACTCCTGGAACCACCAATCCTGGTGAAGGTGGCAATGGTATGACGCCACCAACGACTCCCGGAACTACTAATCCAAACGAAGCGGGTAACGGCAGTAGTGTGACGTCACCAACAACTCCGGGGATTACGAGCCCGAGTGAATCGGGGACTGGTAGCGGTAGTTCCACGCCAACGACTGGGTCGATTGAAACGCCTAGTGCGGGAAGCGCGGCAACTCAAGGACCAACCGGATCACTGGGAACCACGGCTAACGGGACGTTACCGCAAACCAATGAACAGCGTTCTGGCTGGGCCGTTGTACTTGGCCTCGTAGTTCTAGTCGGACTGGGTGGCTACGGTTTTTACCGTAAACTGAAGAATTAAACGAATTAGTCTAGCAAACGTAACGGAATGATTGCCTAGTGCAATTGTTCCGTTTTTTTCGATTGCCTACATAAGGAAGAAAAAAATTTAAAAAGTTGCTTTTTAGACTAAACCAGTTTTAAGAATTGACTAACTTGGCAACAATCAAATTGCGATAGTCCCAAAAACGATGCAACCGTTTGTCGTCCCATTAGTCCGGACCTTAACGGGACCAAGGGTTACCCGGTTGTACCCGAAGGAATCGTTTGAAAGGAGCGCCCATGATTTGCCACAAGCGTCGTGGGATGGCTAATTTTATAAAACGATTTTCTATAATTCCGGTGCCTAACCATTGTTTTGCGTGATTAATTGCTTTATAGTGGAATTGTGAAGAATTTATTAAAAGGAGATGTGTGGTATGGCAATTACCATTTCGGCTTTGAAAGAGGCGCCGGGTGAAAACCGGGTCGCCCTGTCACCGGATGTTGTCCGCAAGTTGGTCAAGAGTGAGTATCAGGTTTTGATCGAAAAAGATGCTGGACAACATGCCTTTTATCAGGATTCCGCCTACACGGATGCTGGGGCCCAGGTGGTGGATCGTAACACGGCAATCGAAAAAGCGTCGATTATCGCGACGATTGATCAACCGGGTGCCGATGTCGTGGATCACTTACAAGCGGGACAAACGTTATTGGGTCTTTTGGCACCGCTTACAGATTTAGAGTTTGTTAAAAAGTTGGCGGCCAAAAAGGTTAACGCAATGGCGTTTGAACTCCTACCGCGGACGGTTTCCCGGGCCCAAACAATGGATGTTTTAAGTTCGCAAGCCAGTGTCGCAGGATACAAGGCGGCCCTACTGGCGGCGGATAAGTTCACCCGCTACTTTCCAATGATGATCACCGCTGCGGGGACCGCAAAGCCTACTAAGGTCTTGGTCTTAGGGACCGGGGTCGCGGGTCTGCAGGCCATCGGGACTACGAAACGGCTCGGGGCCATGGTTTCAGGGTACGATATTCGGCCAGCATCACGGGGCGAAGTTGAATCTCTCGGGGCCACGTTCTTAACGACGTCCGTTTCGGCCACCGGTGAAGGGGGCTACGCACGGGCGTTGACGCCAGAAGAAACCGCTCAGCAACAGAAGGAACTCGCTGGATTTATTGCGGAAAACGACGTCATCATCACGACCGCGCAAGTGCCTGGTCGTCGTCCACCACTGCTGGTCACCCAGGATTCGGTGGACCAAGCTAAACCGGGGACCGTCTTTATTGATTTAGCCGCCAGTGACTTGGGTGGTAACGTGGCTGGTTCTAAGGCCGACGATACGGTGGTCACACCGAACGGGGCCCAGATCATTGCGGCCGGCGACATGGCCAGTCAATTACCCGCTTCGGCGTCTGACATGTTTGCCAAAAACGTCCAGGCCGTCATCAACGACGTCACTAAGGACGGGGAACTGGTCTTTGACGTTGACGATGAAGTCGTTGGCGAACTATTGGCCACCTACCAAGGTGAAATCATTAGTAGTCGGGTGCGTTCCGCGATGAAGTTACCGGATCGCCATCCCGAAAAGGCAGAGGATGCGGCCGATGAAGCTAAGCCGGCTGCCACCGATGACTCCTCCGAAGAATCCAAGACTAAAGGAGCTGATTAGTCATGAGTGAAGAGTTATTTACGAATTTAGCTATTTTTGTACTTAGTCTGTTAGTCGGGTTTGAAGTCATGAGTAAGATTCCCGCAACGTTACAAACGCCCATGATGTCTGGGGCCAACGCCATCCACGGGGTCGTTGTCGTGGGGGCCTTCGTGATCGCAGCGGAAGCCAACAGCTGGCCATTTTATATCTTAGCCTTTCTAGGCGCCTTCTTCGCGGCGGTCAACGTCGCGGGTGGGTACACCGTTACCGACCGGATGCTGGGGATGTTTGACCGCAAACCGGCCGCTAAACAAGAGGAGGCTGATCACAAATGAGTGCATTACAAACGGTATCGTCATTGATTTATCTGATTTCAGCCGTCTGCTACGTTCTCGGGGTACATATGATGCGGTCACCAAAGACCGCCCGGCACGGGAACGGGTTATCTGCCGTTGGGATGTTTTTAGCCGTGATCACGATTATCGTCACGATCATCGTGGAGGGCACCATCGACAGTGTCGGTTGGATTGTCTTAATTTTAGGCCTCGCACTCGGGATTCTTTACGGGGTCGTCAAAGCCCGCAAGGTACCGATGACCGACGTGCCACAATTGGTTAGTTTATTTAACGCCGTTGGGGGCGGGGCTGCCGCCGTTATCGGGATCTTCGATTACCTGTTAAAGGGTGATGGCGCCGCGTTAAGCCTAGCCTTCTCCTTACCCGTCTTTCTAGACGTGGTTATTGGGGGGATTACCTTTTCCGGGTCCTTGATTGCCACGGGTAAATTATCCGGAAAAGTTCCGGGTAAGCCGATTACCTTCCCCGGTGCACGGTTACTCAACATTATCGTGGTTATTGCCATTCTGGTTTCGGCCTGGTTCATGATGGCATCAACGACCAACGTTTGGTACGTAATCTTAGCCTTAGCCATGAGTTTGATCTTTGGGTTACTGATGACCTTACCAATTGGTGGGGCCGACATGCCGGTCGTGGTTTCCCTGTTGAACGCCTTCACTGGGTTGGCCGTGGCCTTTGCCGGGTTTGTTATCAATAACCAAGTCTTGATCATTGCCGGGGCCTTAGTTGGGGCCGCCGGGACCATCTTGACGCTGCAAATGGCCGACGCCATGAACCGGTCCGTGGCCAATATCTTGGCCGGGGGCTTCGGGACTGGCGACAGCGACACCAGCAGTGCCGCCGATGCCGTGCCCGTCGACGTCAAGGAAACCTCTGCCGACGACATTGGGCTCCAATTAGCCTACGCGCACAACGTCATGATCGTGCCTGGGTACGGGTTAGCCGCCGCTCAAGCGCAACACGAAGTGGCCGAATTGGCGAAGGTCTTGACGGATAAGGGCATCAACGTCGACTACGCCATTCACCCGGTTGCCGGGCGGATGCCGGGGCACATGAACGTGTTGTTAGCCGACGTGAACGTGCCGTACGAACAGATGAAGCAACTGGATGAAGCCAACCCAATGTTTGAAAACACCGACGTTTCGCTGGTCATTGGGGCCAACGACGTTACCAACCCGTTAGCGCGGGAAAGTGGCAACGAAATCTCCGGGATGCCGATTCTAGACGTCGACAAGTCGAAGTCCGTCGTGGTTATCAAACGGTCCATGAGTACCGGGTATGCCGGCGTGCAGAACCCATTATTCTCCATGGATAACACGCAGATGTTCTTCTCCGATGCCAAGAAGGGGTTACAAGATATTGTGGCCGCTACGAAGCAGTATTTGGAGTAAGCGCCAGTTAGATTAGAAGTGAAGATGGTCCGTCATCCGGTGAGGTGGCGGACCGTTTTTTGTGGGGAATCGAAGGAAGAATACCCTTTCTTAATCCGAAATAAAGCGCTAGTATGTTATTGGGGTTAATTATTATATTTATAATTAATTATCTCAAAATAGGATCTTATAAGGGGCGTTACTTAGATGCAAAAATGGTTAAAAATGAGTTTGATTGCGGTACTCGCAACGTTGGTCTTAGCTGGTGTGGGAAGTATTCGGCCCGTTACGGCGCACGCGAAGGTGACATCGGGGTTAGTGGCGTTTGCCAAGAAGACGCCCAAGCGAACCTACATTGTTAAACTTAAACGGCCGGTCAAGATGTACCTGTACAGCTACGGACTGAATCAGCGGAAGGTCTTCTACACGGCGAAGCGGGTCGCACAGTTGAACCAGCAAAAAGTGGGCGGAGCGCGTAACTGGGCCCGGGTCAAGACGCTGAAAAAGGGAACGAAGCTCAGCCTTTCGGGGACGCCCATCAAGCGGCAGAAGGCTTATTACTTTGACGCCGGCGTCTTAAACGTGGCCTTGCCAAGCGCTAAGGGGGTTGAACAGTGCGTGGCCTTGACCAGTACCCGGTCGTTTAAGGTGCTCAACTCGGTCAAAAATTAGGTCGTTTAAGTTAAACTTAGTCGACTGATAGAACGTAAAAGCGTCACGGTTGTCGTCCTCCTCAGGGGGCGAACCGTGACGCTTTTTGTAAATTCAGTGGTAAGGGGCGGCCAGATGACGGGCCACTTTTTCGGCCCGGGCCACCCGTTGTCCGGCGGCGACTATTCGACGGGTTGTTGTTTGGCCTGTTTGACCAGTTGCGCGACCCGCGTCGGCGCTTGTTTCTGTAATTCTTGGGTGACGGCCTTTTGGGCTTTGGCGGTGACCTGCTGACGTTGAGCCGCCGTTGGGTTAGTCATAGCGGCTAGTTGCTGCTTAACGATCTTAGTGACGGCCTGTTGCTCGGCCTTCTTAGCGGCTTTTTCCTGTTCCTTAGCAGCCGCTTCAAGCCATTTAGCTTGCCGGGTACTCAGCGTGACCCAATTTTGCGGCAGGTCAAAGGTATTTTGTTGTCGAATCGCTTCGTGGTGCTTACCGGTATGGGCGAAGAGGGTGCGCCAGAAGCCAGACCGGTACTGCCAACTCGTGGTTTTAGTCGTCAGCTGGGCCGTCGTGGTCTGCCCAATCACCACGCGATTAGTGGTTTTTAAGTCCGCTGTGGTGGTTTGCTGACGGTTGGTAGCCGTGGACCGGTAAACGTAAACTCGTTCGTTTTTCGACTCCTTTAAGGGTTGGTAGACTAAAACGTTCAATTGTTTGTTGGGGGCAATCGAAGTAATGGCACTGGTGTGTTCGGTGGTGGCCCGCCGCATCCCCCAATGATAGTTGTCGTTTCCCAGCATTAGTCCGGCGGCCCCTAAGAGAATCAGAAGTCCCAGACCACCACCCAAAATTCGGGTGAGGCGGGTCGGCAAGAGGAGAAAGCCCCCGATAAACAGAAGAATCCCGATAAATAAGATAATTAAAATCATGCTGTCACCTCCCGGGGATGGTCCCGAACCAGACAAGCGAAGATGAAGTCAATGACCCCAAAGGCCGTCGCCACCAGAAAGGCGGCGTGAAACCCGTCCATGGCGGCCTGATAACTCTGACTTTGATAGACCAGCGGTGCGCTATCGAGCAGTGCGTGGCGGGGTAAATGGGTGGTCATCACGTTAGTCAAGACACTGCCCAAAATCGCGGTCCCCATGGACGTGGTGACCTGCCGTAAGGTGTTATTGACGGCGGTCCCGTGACTGAGTTGGATGCCCCGTAAGTCGACGGCACTGGCGGCGGTAATTGGCATGGTGACTAGGGCGACCCCGATCATCAAAACGGTGTACTCACAAATGATGTAGAGATAGGGCGTGGAACGGGTTAGTAGCGCGAACGGTAACGTCCCCAACGTTAACAGAAACGCCCCAATCATTCCGAGACGACGCCCACCCATGCGGTCATACAAGGTACCACTAATTAGACTGACCACCCCGAAGATCAAGGCCCCGGGTAAGATCATTAACCCGGAATGTAAGGGTGACAGGCCCCGAACTTGCTGCAAGTACATCGGGAGGACGACCTGAATCCCAATCATCGCGGTGTTGGACAGGGCGGTGACGAGTGAAGCGATGGTAAACGACGGGATCGTAAGCAGCCGGACGTTGAGGAAGGGGTTGGTCTGGGGCCATTCGTGCCGGACAAATAGGCCGATGAAGATTAGTCCCACTAGAATCCCAATCAGCACACTGGGTGACCCCCAGCCGTTTTCACCGACTTCCGAGAATCCGTACAGCAGGCTGCCAAACCCGATGGTCGATAAAATAATGGCGAGTTGGTCGATTTTGGACTTTTTTAAGGGTAAGACCGGTCGCACGAAGATCAGGGTTAAGCCCAACACAAGCACCACCGGAATGATCATGATGCCGAACAGATCCCGCCAAGTCGCGTTATCTAAGATCCAACCGGAAACGGTCGGGCCTAAGGCGGGAGCCAGGCCAATCACGACCCCGCCGATGCCCATCATGGTGCCCCGTTTGTCGGCGGGAAAGCTGACTAATAAGACGTTTTGAATCGTCGGGAAGGTGATACCGACCCCAATCGCCTGAATGAGTCGTCCCGCTAAGATGAAGGCAAAGCTGTTAGCGGTATAACTAATCAGTAACCCCACCAGAAAGAAGCTCAAAGCGGCTAAGTAGATGCGGCGGAGACTGAAGTTGTTGATCAGCCACGCACTGATGGGAATCATGATCCCCATGACCAGTAAGAAACCGGTCGTTAACCACTGAACCGTGGAACTGGAAATGTTGAACCGGCTCATTAACGTCGGGTAGGCGGTGACCAGCATGTTAGTGGTCAGGGCGGTACAGAACGTCCCAGCCATTAACGTAATCATCAACCAAACCCGGTGGACGGGTCGTCCGTGAATATCTTCCATCGTCAAGACCTCGCTTTAGTCATCATCGTTTATTCTATGTTGCATTATAATCTGTCCCAATCAGAAAATAAACTGTTTGTATCAGTTTATTTCAAAACAAGGACGGCGTATACTAAGAAAAAATGACAGGAGGGCGAGTAAATGGTGAAACGACGGACGTTGACCCGTGAAAAGGTACTTGTGCAGGCCAACCAACTAATTACCGAACACGGAATCGATCACCTGACCATTCGGGAACTGGCGACCGCCTTAGATGTTCGGCCCCAATCGATTTATAACTACGTGTCCAGTCTAAACGACTTGGTTGACCAGGTGGGCTTAGACTTTGTGCAACGTTTAGGGGAACGGTTATTGGAACAATTGGTTGGGTTAGCGGGCAATCAGGCCCTGATGGTGTTTGCTCGCGAGATGCGACGGACGTGTCAGCAACAACCTCAATTGGCGATGCGGTTATTGAATCCCAGCGAACTGGCGGATTTGACCCGGACGCATGCGGCGTTAGTGACCCTGTACCGGCGGATGTTTGCGAGTTTACATTTAGAGGACCACGGGCAGACCCGCTTGGCGGAAGTCACGTTATACCGTTCGGCGTTGTTTGGTTTTATCGTGCAGGAGCTCGGGGGCTTCTTACGGGGCACCCCAGCGCAATTGGACCAACGGTTTGACCAGACGATGCAGCTAGCAATTGATCAATTACCCGTTTAAAGCGGTGTGCTTGGGGCTGCTTTGCTGGTTGGACCGGGCAATCGAAAAATCTGGCCAAGGGGTTAGTGGATAATTTTTAGCGGGGTGGTTGTACTTCAGAAGCGGAGCGGCTATGCTAAGTAAAGGCTAAGGACGACTGTTTTAGCCAAGGAGGACACGAATTTTATGAAACTAGCAATTATTGGCGCCAGTGGGAAAACCGGGCGCGCCGTCTTACACTTAGCCTTAGAACGCGGTCTAACCGTCACCGTCATTGCCCACCGACTTCCCCGGGTACCAGCGGGAGTGGGGACCATTCAGAAGGCTGTTTTTGACCTCACCACGGCGGATCTACAGGATTTTGATGCGATTCTGTGTGCCTACACGTCAGCACGGAAGGCCAACTATCCCCGGGTCAGCCAACACCTGACGACTATCTTGGCCGATACGGGCGTCCGGTTGGTCATGGTGGGGGCAGGGTCCACGCTTTACACCAATGACCATCGGACCAAGACCGTGGCGGAAACGCTGCCGCGGTTGACCCGCAACACCAGTCGACAACACTTGGCTGCTCGCGAGATCCTGCAGGCCAGCACAGCGCATTTGAATTGGACGTATATGGCTCCCCCGATGGCTTACTTACCAACGACGCCGACCACGGGACGGTATCAAGTTGGTCGTGACGTGTTACTCTATGATCGGGCGGGGGATGCGGCCATCAGCTATCCCGACTTCGCGTTGGCCTTAGTGGATGAACTGCAGCACCCCCAAAACGAGTGTGCGTTGATGACCGTGGCTTGGCCGTAAAAGAAAATTGTGTTTAAAAATCCCACTGGGATTGGGGTTAATCCAATTCCGGTGGGATTTTTGTGCTCTTAGATTGAAGTTAGTGAGTGCGATTTTGGGGGCCGGTGACAAAAACGGCAACGCAACCGAACCCGGTGTGACAGGCGATGGTCGGACCAATGGGCCCAATTTGCAAGTTGGCGTGGGGCACTTTGGCGAGGACGGCATCGTGAATTTGTTGGGCGGCGGGCCAATCGCCGCTGGTGGCAATCAGCACGGGTTGCTGGGGCGCTTGCTGTAAGGCCGTGAGGATCTTGGTCGTTAAAGCGGCCAGGGCGTGATGGCGGGTACGAATCTTATCGACGACGCGGAGTTTCCCGTGGGAATCAACATCGAGTAATGGTTTGATTTGAAAGAGGGTACCTACCGTGGCGCTGGCACGGGAGATCCGGCCCCCGTGGTAGAGAAAGTTTAAATTATCCACGGTAAACCACTGTTGGACCCGTAAGCGGTTAGCCGTCAACCAAGCCACCGTCGTTTCTAAGTCGTTGCCGGCGGCGCGTAACCGGCTGGCTTCTAAAAGTAACCGGCCTTCCCCCGCGCAGGCCGCTAGCGTGTCGACTACTTGAATCTTAGCGGTAGGGTAATCTTCGAGTAATAGGTCGCGAGCCAATTCGGCGTTGTGAAACGAGCTACTGAGGCCACTGGATAGGCCCATAAAGAGAATGGGGGTCCCGGCTTGAACGTAGGGTTTAAAAAATTCGGCGTATTCCCCAACGTTGATGGCGGCAGTGGTGGGTTGAACGCCCTGTTTAAGTTGGGCGTAAAAGTCTTCCAGCTGTTGGTTATCATCTAGATCACTAGCGATGGTTTGCCCGTTGATCGTAAAATGAAACGGAATAACCGCGACGTGGTGTGCTTTTAAGGTTGCGGCCGAGAGACCACATTCGGAATCGGTCAGAAGTTGAAACATCGTGGATCACTTCCAGTCTTTAGGATACCCTTAATTATATCGGTTTAGCACTTAACCGTAAACGGGTCAGGTCGGGAAGTAGTCATTTATACCAAGCACTAGAGAAACTAAGTCACCAAACCGGGAGGTCATCGCAGGAGGTCGTTAAGGAGCGCTTGTTAAGCGCCTTCTGTTCACTTTCCTTTTACGACTATTTAAACAGGTGAAACGGTTCCTTGGTCAGGCCACGGTCGAGGGCCACGTATAAATAGCGGGCTGCCACCGACGAATAGGGCCGCCATTTCTGACACTTTTTTTGAACCGTACGGGCCGTGTAATCGGTGGTTTTGTAGACCCACCCGTACCCTTGCAAGAAGGCCACGTCTTCGTAAGGCAAGATGTTGGGACGATCGAGGGCGAAGATGAGATACATCTTCGCCGACCAGTTGCCAATTCCTTTAATGGCGGTTAAATCCTGAATTATGGCGGTGTCCGACATGGTCGCGTAGCGGTCAAAGTCAATGGTTTGACTGGTGACGGCCGTTGTAAGGTTACGGATGTAGGTGACCTTGGAGCGAGACACCCCAATACTACGGATGGTGGCGTCGCTGAGTTGATCGATGGCTTCGGCGGTGATTTCTCCCTGACAGTGGGTCAATAAGCGCTGGGTGAGAACGGCCGCCACTTTATTAGATAACATCTGACCAATGATCTGACTGACTAAAAAGCCGTAGCCGTTAGCGGCTATCCGGTATTCTAAGGGACCCACCATCTGAATAGCTTTACCCAGGTGCTTATCTTTGGATTGTAAGTATTGAACGGCCGGTGATTGGTCGTCGAGGCGTTTTAACTCGCTCATGCACGTCACTCCTAACTTGCCAACAGTATACGCCAATCCACTCGGCCAGGTCTTGAGAACGATTAATTAAACGTCGAATCATCAGTGTAAACGATGATTTAATCCGCAATTGATGAGGTGTAATTAATTGATAAATCAAAGAAAAATCGGTGATTTAAACGACTATCAACCAGAAATCAAGCCGAACGCAAATATAATTTGGGGGTGCGGCAGTCCTTGCGTGATTTAAATCACCGGCTAAGCAATGTGATAAATTAGGGCTTGTTGAAACAATTCACGAAATGCCGTTGCCCGCAAATCAGTGGGTGGGTTAGCAGTGTTACGGCAAACGTTGTTGATTTAACTAAACAGACGGGAAGTTAAACCTCTTACATATATTCATGCTACGTTGTGGGTGTTAGGAGAGAGTGATTGGAGGAATTACATCATGCGGAAATTTTTAAAAATCTCTTTGCTAATGATGGTTGGGCTCGCAACCTTCTTCTTTATGGGTCCACCTGTTATCGGTCAAGCTAAGGAAGTGCCATCCACCGGTCTGGATGCCGCTAGTGCGACAATTAAAAATAGTCGGGGGAAAATTATGTCCCACACGGCTGAATTGCCGGAAGATCAATCTTACGTTGTAAGTTATAAGTGGCGAATGCCATCATACACGGAAGTTAATCAGGGCGATACGATGACGGTTTACATGCCGGCTAACGTTAAGGCAACGCGAACTGAAACCGTTCCGTTGGTTAACTTATCGGGTGGAACTAAGCCCTTTGCGATGTTTAGCATTACTGCTGGTTCACAAACCGGGGTTATTACCCTAAATAAGATTGCGACGAATTCATTCTATCGTCGGGGGTATTTAAACATTGATGTTAGTGGAACAACATCAACCGATAATCCCGAAGAACCTGGGGACGAGAACCAAAACGATGAAAATCCAGGCACTGAAACGCCGGGGACTGAAGAACCTGGTACCGAAACGCCAGGTACTGAAAATCCAGGTACTGAAACGCCAGGGACTGAAGAACCTGGTACCGAAACGCCAGGTACTGAAAATCCAGGCACTGAAACGCCGGGGACTGAAGAACCTGGTACCGAAACGCCGGGTACTGAAAATCCAGGCACTGAAACGCCGGGTACTGAAAATCCAGGCACTGAAACGCCGGGGACTGAAGAACCTGGTACCGAAACGCCAGGTACTGAAGAACCTGGTACCGAAACGCCAGGTACTGAAGCTCCAGGCACCGAAACGCCGGGTACTGAAAATCCAGGTACCGAAACGCCTGGTGAATTAATTCCTGGTGGCGGCAACGGTGGCGGTGGCGTTATCGTAACGCCTGAACAACCTGGGACTACGACACCTGGTACGACGACTCCGGGGACTGAACAACCTGGAACCACGACACCTGGCACGACGACTCCTGGTACGGAACAACCAGGTACGACAACACCTGGTGAGACGGTTACTGGTGGCAATGGCAATACGCCAAGTGAACCAGGAACCACGGCACCTGGTGAAACGGTTACTGGTGGCAATGGCAATACGCCAAGTGAACCAGGAACTATGACACCAGGTACGACAGCACCATCTACATCAACGCCAAGTACTACGGCACCGAACACCGGCGCAACGGCTGGTCAAGGTGACACTGTTCCTGGCACGACGGAAAACGGGACGATGCCAAACCACAACACAACTGCTGGCACAACCACGACGAATGGCACCGCTGGTGATAGTGCGACGCATCAACCGCAATACGATGCTTCTGGCAAGCACGTAACGGCCGCAGCGTTACCTCAAACCGGTGAACAACACTCACCAGTTGCGGCAATCGTGGGCTTGATTTCCTTGCTGAGCTTGGGCTTCGTAACGTTGTACCGAAAGTTCTAAGACTAATTAATGTTAAATGAAGAGTTTGGGACATAAGTCCCTAAATTCCAGTAATTAAAAATTGGTCCTAGAAAT
>NZ_AZDV01000005.1:0-329167 GCF_001434835.1 Levilactobacillus acidifarinae DSM 19394 = JCM 15949
GAGAATTTCCTTCCTGTTTTTCTATAGAACTCGAGTTATGTCCCGAACTCGTTTTGGTTATTTCTGATATAAAAAGACTAAGTGTTGCGCCGTCGACCGTTCCGCGCTGAACCGGTAATCTGGATGGTCGAATTGGCGAATGCCCGCCACATCGGTCACCTGGTGTTCCGCGAGGTACCGGACCATCGCCCCGCGCGCCATCTTGGCAAGTGTGGCCTTGACCCTGACCCGGTCCCCCACCAAACTCCCAAAGGTCACGTCGATCAGTTGGTCACTAGCCGTCAGATACGGCGTGATGGCCTTAGCGTATTCCTGCGAAGCCAGGTTCACAATGGGCCCCTGGTCGCACCGCAAGGCCCGGTACAATCGCTCACCCCAAAAGGCGTACAGGTTCTTGGCGCCGGCCACCGGTAGCTTCGCCTGCATTTCCAACCGGTAGGGCACCACCCCGTCAAACGGCCGTAAGATGCCGTAGAAACCTGACAGGATGCGCAGGTTCGCTTGCACATAAGCTAGAGCCGGGGCCGTAAATAAGTCGGGCGCCATGTACTGGTACTGAATCCCGCTGTAGGCGATCAACGCGGGGGTCAGGTCGCGAGTCAAGTCGAGCTGCTGGAGCCAGTCGTAGTTGGGACGGGCCAACTTATCGCTGCAGTGCCAAAGGGCCTTGGCCTGCGGATACGAGAGCTGCCGCAATTTGGTTAAAATCTGCCGGGTCTGCGCCAGATATTCGGGTTGGTCCCGCACGGCAAAATCGTCGGGCGCCACCACCATCTTCTTCGCCGGTGCAATGATGATCTTCACGGGTGTCGCCTCCTTAGAGGTTCAGAATACCACAAAACTAGGCCCACAACCGAAAAGCGCCCAGGGAGTTCCCTAGGCGCCAATCTTTAAGTTTCAAGTTGTCTGAATCAGAGTCAGCCGTTCAAATCAGAATTACTGTTCCAACGTTAAATGCCCATCCATCAATTGATAGACGTGATCGGCAAAGTCGCGGAGCCGTAAATCGTGGGTCACCACCACGATGGCCTTGTGCTGCTCACGAGCCAAACGCTGCAGTAACGCGCCGACGACCTTGACCCGTTCACTGTCTAGTGCCGCCGTGGGTTCGTCGGCCAGGATGATGGCCGGGTTCTGGTACAACGCCCGGGCGATGGCGACCCGTTGACTCTGGCCCCCGGACAGCTCGCCGGGATACTGGTTGACCACCTTATCGATGCCCAGGTCCTGCAATAGCCTGGCCAGGGCCGCCGCCGACAAATTCCCCTTAGGCTTAACCTTGTCGACTAACCGGAACTGGTCCTTAACGGTCAGGTACGGCACTAAATTATGTGCCTGCAGGATGAACCCGATGCGGTTCAACCGCAGTTGATCTCTGGCCCGAGCGGACAATTGGTTTAACGCCTGACCGTCGATCTGCACGTTGCCCTGGCTGGGCGTCTGTAACCCGCCGGCGATGGTGAGGAAGGTACTCTTCCCCGCCCCGGACGGTCCGAGCACCAGGCTCAGTTCGCCGGCCGTCGTTTCAAAGTTAACGTCGGTCAGGACCTGGACCCGACTGGTCTTTTGCCCGAAAATCTTATCGACGTGTTCCAATGTTAAAGTTGCCATGAGCTTAACCTCCAATTACGGTCACGGGATCGACCTTGAGAATCATGCGGACGGGAATCAACGCGCCGAGCACCCCCGTCAACAGGATGCCGAGCGTCACGCCCCCTAACAACGGTAAGTTAAAGCTGATGGGCACGCCTAACGGTAAGGCTCGCATGGTCGCAAAGGTCAATAGGGCGCCTAAGACCAGGCCACTTACCACGAGAACCAGAGCTTGGCTGATGGTGTTACCCACCAAGAAGCGCGCCGGAATCCCCTGGGCCCGTAAAACCGCGTAGTTCGGCAGTTTTTGCATGGTCAGGATATACAGGAAGACCGCAATGACCACCACGGCGATGATCATTAAGAACCCGATCATGAAGCCGAAGGTCGTGTTCTGCGCCGAATACCCCGGCAATTCGTTCACGAAGGTCTGGACGCTATAGGTCTTCAACGGGCTCGTGGTGATCTTCCCCGACTTTTGCGACACAATGGCACTCGCCTGCATGGTTGGGGTCACACCCCGTAACGTCCGCCAAGCACCCAGCGTCCCGTAAACCACGGGCGCCACGTTGAGTTTCGCGTTCTTGGTAAAGCCGACGATTGTAAACTTGGTGTTGACCGAATTTAGCGTGATGTGGTCGCCCACCCGGTAGCCTTGGTTCTGTAACGAACTATCGGCGACCACTTGCCGGTTGGTCGTAGGCTTGTGCCCCGTGGTCAGCTTTAGGTTCTTGGCGATAAATTGCGTTTGATCTAAGCCTAAGAACTGTGCTGACACGTTGGTCTTGCCCTTAGCTTTAGCCACGACGCCCGCTTGCCCTACGTAGGCTTGGTGCTTGGTCAACGTCAATTTGTTGGCCGTGGCGGTGGTGATCAGCGACTGTGACAGACTCACGTTGGCGTCGCGGTCGAGGGTCACCGTCTGGGCGTCCCAGCTGTCGATGGCCTGGGTGTTCTGCTGTGCCAACCCGTAGGCCAGCCCACTCAACACGTAGACCAGGTAACTAATCAGTAAAATCATGCCAATGATCAAGCCGTACCGCAGCTTCTCGTGGCGAATTTCCTTTAATGCTAAAAACATGATGAGCCTCCTAACCGGCTAACGCGGCTAACGCCGTTCGTAACCGCTGCAGCGCGTCGGCCTGCTGGTCGGGCGCTAATAAAATTTCCTTAATGGTTGCGTGGCTCAACACCATCGCCGCCCAGGCCGTTGCCGGCATTGCGGTGGGCGCCAATGGCGGTGTCGGAACCAAACTTTCATTTTGGGTAAAGTGGCGTTGAATTAGGTCGTAATACCGACTGTTGCTAACCTGGTCGACGAACTGAACGACCGCCTGATAATCCGTCATCAGATCCCCGTTACGCGATTCAGGAATGGCGTGGTGAATCTCACCGAGCGCCACGCCGTACAAGTACTGGTAGGCGTCGGTCAAATCGGCAAAATATTTATAAAAGGCGCCCCGGGCGATGTCCGCGGTGGTCACGATCCGGGCCACCTGCGCGTCGGCGAGTCCGTGTTGGGAAAATTCTGTTAAGAGGGCCGCCGTGATGCGGGCCCTTTTTTCTGGGACTAAATGGTCAAACGTTGGGGTTGGCATGTCCCCACCTCCTCAAATAGTGACACAGTGTCACTTGATTACTAACGAGTATAATCAAAAGGTGACACCGTGTCAACTTTTGATTAAAAGATTTTTATGAGCCAACGGTCCCGCCTATGGTACCCTAGGACTCAAAGACCCTTTCGAAAGAGGACGTTCACCTTGCTAACCACCATTTTAACGGGCATCGTTGCCTATGCCTCCACCAGTATCGACTGTTTGATTCTCTTAACGCTGCTTTTCGGCCTGCACGGCGCCCGGGCCAACCGATCCATCTACTGGGGCGACTTACTGGGGACTACGATCCTGCTACTGATCAGTGGCGCCTGCGCCTACCCGCTGCGGCACTTACCCCAAACACTGATCCTGGGGGTCCTGGGTATTTTTCCTATCCTAATCGGCTTAAAAACGTTGTTCGGCAAACCGGCTGCGGACCCCACAGCCGCTAACCTCAGTGCCGCCCAACGGCGCTTGCCTTGGACGATTGCTTTGCTGATTGTGTCCACCGGCGCCGACAACATCAGCGTCTACATCCCCCTCTTTACGCAAGCCACCACGCCGCAGGTCGGGCTTTTATTACTCACGTTATACGCCATGCTCACGGTCTTTTACTGGGTGGCCCGGGGCTTGGCCCACTTTCCCAACCACCGGTGGTTACAACGCCACCAACAGGTCATCACCGGTGGGCTATACCTCCTGATTGGCTGCTCACTGTTGCTTAAGGCCTATGGCTAATCGTCACGACTGGTCCAAATTAAAAATGCTCTCACTGGTTCCCGGAAAATCACAGGAATCGGTGAGAGTATTTTTTAATCAGCTGAATTTAGCTATTCTTGATCGTCGACCGACGCGCCACTGGTGGCATCCGCTTCAACGTCCGTATCTGCCGGCACTGTATCATCATTCACGGGTTCGCCGTGCCCGCCGTAATGAATCCCGCGAGAAACCGGTTCATGGATGCCGAGTGCCGTTTGCCAGTCCGCCGTGGGGTGGTGGACCCGCGCCGAAATCGTGGTCACGTCAATCTGCCACACGGCAACCTTGGCCAATTTTTCCGGATGAATCGCCACGGGAATATCCCGGACGTACCGGTGGAGCAACACCCGTAATGCGTGGGCCTTGGCGTTCACGTCGGTGAGGGTGGTCACCTGACCGTGCCCCATGACGCTCCGGAAGGCCGGCCCGAACGCCCCTTCCTTGGGCGGCGTGTAGGTCAAATGCTCGTGACCTCCATCCGTTTCAAACCCAATGACCGGGTCGGTCGCTAGGTACTGCCCCTTTTGCCCGTCACTGGTCCCGTGAACGTACAGCAGGTAGTGGCCGTCGGCGGTCTCCTCGTAACCGTAATGTACCGGCACCACGTAGGTCCCGACGTCGTCCTTTAACCCCAATCGCAGAATCTTACAGTGATCGAGTACCCAGTTGATGGTTGGGTGGTCCAGATAGAGTTCCTTACGCATGTTAGCCTCCTGTACTGCCGTTTAGCCCCAGTATACCGCAGCGTCAGTCCAACGCATACAGTCGCGTGAACCGACTAGTCAGGTAGACCGCCGCACTCAGCAGAATCAGCAGGAGCAGCGTGGTTCCCCCGATAAAGTCGAGCCGTTGGAGCCACGAGTAGCCCAGCGTCCCGACCAGCCACCACGCGAAGTTCCAGCCCCAGGCCAGGCGCCGGTGCAGGACAAAGACGCTGACGGCTAGGATGGCAAAGAGCGGCGTAAAGACCGCCCCGATGGCGTACAGAAAGTTCTGGTAATAGGCCATCGACACGCCCAAGGCAATTGCCCAACCCACGACCGTCACGCCGACGCCCCAGAGATTCACGTGGCCGCGGTGGAAGAGGTTATTCAGGTTGGTCGCCGCCGAGTACGCGTCCATAAACGTCGTGGTCACCGTCGAAAAGACGATCACCAGTAAGGCGACCAGCCCCCAGCGTGATTGGGCTAACACCGCCGTGAAGTCAGCTTTCCCCGTCAGCACCACGGTCAACAAGCCGATGGCAAACATCGTCACACTGCCCACAAAGTAGCCGCAGACGCTGACCCAACTAGCGCGCCAGGGTTGCGTCGTTTTCTGGGTGTAATCGCCAATCAACGGTAACCAAGAGAGTGCCATGGTCACGTTCAATTCGACGGCACTGCCGAAGGTCAACTGGCCGCCAGTGAGCGCGTGAACGTGCCCTTGGGTCATGATGCCGCCCATCATCACCAGCATCCCCACGGCCAGCAAAACCACGACCACGTTGTTAATCCGAAACAACCACTGGTGGTCGAGCAACAACCAGACGATGATCAATAGTGCCACGATGCTGGCCATGACCACCGCCGATTGATAGTGCAAAAGGTGCCGGGCAATTCCGTTCATCGCCAACTGCGCGTTCACAATCATCACGGCCGTCCACCCCAGCAGCTGTAGCGCGTTGAGTAGTGAAAACAGGCGCACGCCCCAGGGACCAAAGACGCTTTGCGTGACCCCGATAGCGGATTGTTGGCGTTGCGCCGACAGGTAGGCCGCCGGTAGTAGGAACAACCCGCAACCGATCAGGTGCCCCAGTAGAATCGCGAGCAGTCCAAGCTGCCACCCCAGCGGGGCTATCAGGGTCCCGGTCACGATTTCGGCAATCGAAATCGCCGCCCCCAGCCACAGTAAAAACAAACTCCGTAAGTGAATCGTCATCTCAGCCAAACTCCTTCATCACGAAAAAACGCCACCCGTTGCCTAGCGCAAACGAAGTGACGTTTTTAATGTCTGGACACTTTCCTTCGCGAGTGTTAACTCAACAGGTTCAAAGGGATCGGACCCACGTCCATCTCAGCCATTTCGGCACCCCTAGTGTTTTCTCTATTTAATTAATTACCCTCTATGATAAGCCGAATCGGATGGAAACACAACGGCAGTTATTGTTTTTGCTGGGCCATGCGCTTCGCTAACCCGTTTTGAGTTGCCTGAACCGCTAAGGGGTCCGTAAAGTCAATCTTCTTTAGCCGAGCGTACCGGCGCAGGTAGAACAACCACGTACAGCCGGTAAAGAAGAGGAGGAAAACAAAGAGCATGCCAATCTCCGGCCAAGCCGTGTTTCCCGTCATCAGCGTCTGCCGCAGGCCCTCAACGCCGTACGACATCGGCAACCACGGGTGAATCGTTTCAAAGAAGTGGTTGGACAGCTGAATTGGATAGGTCCCGGCCGAAGCGCCTAATTGGAGAACCAGGAGCACCATGCTAAAGAACGACCCGGCCTTGCCGAAGACCAGGTTGAGCCAGGCCACGATGGTCATAAACGTTGCCGCCGCCAGCAACAAGACGATCAGCGTGGCAAACGGGTGAATTGGCCGTAAGCCATCGATCACCATCATCAGCGTAAACATAATGCCGGTCTCCAGCAACACGAAGGTCCCCCAGATGCTGGCCTTGCTGGCCCACCACTGGATCCCCGACTTCGGGAACCGCCGCGGCGTGTAGAGGTCAAACATCATGTTCAACGCCAAGGCGCCGACGAACAGGGAAACGCACATCATGTACGGCGCCATCCCGGTCCCGTTATTCGGCACATCGTCTTTATCGGTATGGGTCGTGGTGACCGGTTTCGCCACCTGCGCGTAGGTCAGCTTCGACGGATTAAGTTGGCCCTTATCGGCCGCCGACCCTAACTTGGTGGCCAACTGTTGGTTGCCCGCTTGGACCTTGCCGCCAGCCTGCGCGGCTTGGCCCGCACCGGTCGCCAACTTCTGCGCGCCGGCCGCTGCCTGCCCCGTTCCCGTGGCCAGCTGATTAGCCCCACTGGATAATTGACCGCCATTGGTAGCGAGTTGACCTAAGCCCGTGGCCACCTGTTGACTCCCGTTTGCCAGTTGCGACACGCCACTGGTGAGGCCCGGCATCTGTGTCTGAGCCTGCTGCAGGCCACTGGCCACCTGACTAGCCCCGCTGATCAACTGGTCGCCCTTTTGACTCAGTTGGCTAGTGCCACCGGTCAGTTGTTGCGTCCCGGTCGCGACCTGGTTGGCCCCGCTAGCGAGTTGTTGGCTCTTCTGATTCAGCGCACTGGTCCCACTGGCCACGGTTTGATACCCATCGGTCAGTTGGCGACCGTTAGTGGTCAACTTAGTCGTTCCCGCCGCTAACTGCTTGGACCCGCTAGCTAATTGGTCGATCCCGCTGGTCAGACTCGGCATCGCGGCGTTAAACTCGGCCAGTCCCGTGGCCAATTGGTCCGAACTCGTGGCTGCCGTTTGCAGACCGCCGGTAATGGCTTGCGAGCCGCTGGCTAACTTGCCCACCGTGGCCGCTAACGCCTCTTGTTGGGCATTAGCCGCCACTAACGACTGACTAGCTGCGGTCGAATTGGCCGTGGCATCACTCAGCGCCGAACTCAGACTGCCCAGGGCTGCCGTGATGGCCGCGGTATTGCTCGAGTGATCGACGGTGGCCAGGATCGCCGCTTTCTGGGTACCCGTTAATTTCTGGGCGTCGGCCGTCGCGGCCACATCCTGGTGTAACGTCCCACTAGCTTTGACCGCCGTTTCCAAATGCGCTAATGCCGACTTCACGCCGGTCAGCCCACTAGCCCCAGCCTGTTGCTTGGCCGCCGCGATTTCCTTGGTGGCCGCCGCGGTACTAGTCGTGCTCTGGCTGAGCTGTTTTTGCAGCGCTTGGAGGTTACTGGTCAACGTGGCACTATTGGTGTTGAGGGTCTTAAGCCCACCGTTTAAGGCCGTCGCCCCCGTGTGAAGCTTCGTGGTGTTGGCGCTTAACGTTCCGGTCTGATCTTTAAGCTGAGTCACGCCCCGGTTCAGGGTCGTCGCGCCGTTGTTTACGGTTCCGACCCCGTTCACGTAAGTCGTCAGTCCCTGCCCAAATTGCGTGGTCCCACTGGCCAATTTAGCCGTGCCCTGACCGAATTGTTGGGTGCCACTGGCAACCCGTTGTGCACCTTGGTCGACCTTAGTCGCGCCGGTATTGACCTGGCGCGCACCGGCCACGTAGCTGGACACGCCACCGTTTAAGGTCTGCGCCCCCCGACTCAACTGGGTAACGCCGGCCGCCAACTGGTTGCTCTTCGCTAACAATTGATCCAGGCCACTCACGACCTTCTGGTTCCCCGTCTGCAACTCGTCGACCCCGGCGATATACTGATTTAAACCCGTGGTCAGCGTCTGACTCCCGTTTTGCAGTTTCAACGAACTACTAGCTAAGGTGTTCAGATTCGTCGCAATCTTTTGATTGGCCGCTTTTAACTTTTGACTTCCGGTCGCCAACTTCTGATTTCCCTTGGCGGCCGTGCCCATTCCCGTATCGAGTTGTTTGATGGCGCCAAACATGGTCTTGGCGTACATCTTGGTGACCTGATTGGCCACGTTAGCCCGAATCGTGCTCATCGCTGACTCGGACATCTTGCTGGCGATGAAGCTCTGACCAGCGCTAGTATCGTAGTGCAGGTTCATCGCTTGGGGCTTTTGGTCTAGCAGCGTGGTCGCGTTCTTGGAAAAGTTCCGCGGAATCGTCAGCACCATGTAGACTTTCCCCTGCTTCAAGCGCGCGTGCGCCTGACTAGCCGGCAACGCCTCAAAGTCGAGGGCCTTCGAGTCCTTTAAATTCTGCGCTAAACTTTTGCCAACGCTGAGGTGCTTCCCCTGATAGGTCACGGGTTGGTCTTGATTGACCACCGCGACCGGTAAATCGCCCGTCTTCCCGTACGGATTCCACATAGATTTCAAGAAGGTCACCGCGTAAATGGACGGAATGAACATGATCACGCATAAGACGATGACCATGAACTTATGTTGTCGTAGGTAACCCCACTCCGCTTTAAACATCACATTACTCCCTTTTATGTCGCTTTTTAGGTGATTTAAATTCAGTTACGCGCGGAAGTCCGCCGTCCGCACGGGTGCTCTCGGTGGCCTGTGCTATAGTAGAAATGAGACGGTGTTTCCGCCCAATTCATAAGCTAATCCCAGCCGTGCATGAGTCACTATAATCAGTTGCGGCCCGTTTGCCCACATCAAAAAATTCAAAGTTGGGGTATAAACCCCAGGTTGATTAAAATTGGGGTGTAACTTAAAGGAGTTTAACCACCATGACCACCACGGATAAACGTGTATTACGCACACAACAGGCTTTAACCCAGGCCCTAGAAGACCTGGCCGTGCACCACGATTATCAGGATATTACCGTTACTAACCTCACTAAGGCCGCCGGCATCAACCGCAAAACCTTCTACCTGCACTACAATTCCATCGACGAGCTAGTCAACCAACTCGCCGATCAGGTGACCCAACAACTGGCCGCCATCATTCATCAACACGCCATTAAGACGGTCTATCACCATCCCGGTCTCCTACTAGACGACTTTGTGGACTTCGCTGAGGCCCACTCCGCGGCGGTCAAACGCTTGCTGTTTTCCGACGACTACAGCCGGTTTGCCAACCGCATCGAACGCCAGCTCACGCAGGTGCTGGCCGACGCCATCCAGGATTCCTACTCACTGTCCCGGCAGGACGCTCTAATCGCCGCTCACTTTTTGATTCACAACACGTTGTCCCTCTTTAGTTACTTCTCGACCCAAGCCGCTGGCGGCAAAATCGACCGGGACGTGTTTAAACGGTACGTGGAACGTCTCAACCTCACGGGCGTCAGCACCTTCTTTAACTAACGACACTTTGAAACCACCCCTATTTAACCCGCTTTTGGGGGAGTTCTCAACCGTTTATCCCCTGAAACACTCAGCTGATTAACCGCACTAAAAAAGACTGGTCGCCACCTCCGAATACGGAAGTAACGACCAGCCTTTTAGCTAGTGAGAATCGATTTTATTTAAGAATTTCGCAGAATTCAATGGTTTCGTGGTTAGGACCCAGGATGTTGAAGAAGCGAATCCCCTTGTCCCAGAACGTTGGGATCGATTGAATCTCATCGTTGACCAGGTTCAAGCCCTGTTCCTTAGCGGCAGCAAACGCCTGATCGACGTCGGTCGTGTTGAGGGAAATGTGGTTAATGGCGCCGGCTTGCGGATTGGTCGGGTCGCCTTCCCAGGTTTCGATGATCAGGTTGCCAAATTTCATGAAAGCACAACGGTTATCACCGTTGGGGAAAAGGCCCGCCTGTTCGAAACCAATACTCTTGTAAAACGCAATGGTTTTATCTAAGTCCGCGGAGGGAATCCCCACGTGTTGAATGCCGGTAAAATAATCTTGAATCGCCATAACTTAATCCTCCTTGACGGGAACGTCGCGTCCCACGTCCAATGCCTGATGTTTCAACTTGGGAAAGACCCACTTGTCGGCGATGCCCGTAATGCCGCCTTGGGCGACAAAGGCAAACAAGGTGCCTAACCCGAAGTTGGTAAATTGTCTCGTGATAACCAAAGCGATAATCGCCATTAGGGTCGGTGGAATGTACGACGCCCACATGGCTTTAGCCGCCTGACCTTTAAAGTACCGAAAGCGCAGGATTTGCATGAGATCGTCGGCCGGGTGCAAGACCAGGTTGACCCGCTGATAAATGGAAATTGCCGTCGCAATCAACGCCACGCCTAAGAAGTTCAACGCCACGTAGAGAAGATCCATCCCCCACCCGTGGGCCACCGGAAACCCGGTGAACACGGCGGGATACTGCCCTAAGAAGAAGTTCTCAAAGAATTGAATCAGCGCGGAGAACGGCACCATGAAAATCATGTTACCGGTAATTCGCTTCCAATCCCAATGATGAATCAGGATGGCGTTTAAGACCGCGGTCAAAAATCCGATAATTAGAAACGTCCAGAAGAGGTTCCAATGGACCGCCGTAGCCATGTTGGCCTCGGCCGCCGTCCAGTAGGCCGCCCCCAGAAACGAGGGGCGAATCTGTGTACTGGTGACCAGCGTCAAGACGTTCCCGGCGGAGTTGATCACCAATGAGAGAATGAAGAAGGCAATCGCCTTGGACATTGGCATCGTTCGTTTGGTCTCCAACGGTGTGGCCTCCTCGTGGTAGTTGGTTGCGATATCAGCTTTCACATTAATCCCTTACCTTCTATTGATTAGTCCTCAGTCACTTTCACAACGGCCTTGCTGACGCCCTTCACGTCACCGTTTAAGACACCTTCGACTTCATCCAAACCTACCACGTGACTGATCAACGGATCGACGTTGACCTGACCACTGGCTAACAGGGCAATGGCGTCCTTGAAGGCATATGGGTTGATGAAGGACCCTTGGATGGTCAGTTGCTTTTGGTAAACTTCGTAGGTGTTCATGGAGAAGTGTTGGTCTGGTTTGCCGACCCCAAACATCAGGACTTGGGCACCCTTCTTGGTAGCTTCGACGGCTTGTTCTTGCGTTTGTGGTAACCCAACGGCTTCGATGACCACGTCGTAATCAGCCGGAATCTTATCCCGCGTGGTGTTGTAAGTGTTGACCACGTTGAACTTTTCCTTGTTCAAGGCTAATTTCTCGTCAATGATGCCGGCTAAGTCCACTTGGTGCACGCCGTAAGCTTGCAGCAATTGCACGAAGAGTTGGCCCATGAAGCCGTCACCCACGACCAAAGCCTTTTGGTACGGCGTCAACTTCAGGAGTTGAACCCCGTGAACCGCACAGGATAAGGGTTCGGTCGTTGCGGCGTCCTTCAAAGAGACGCTGTCAGGAATGGGGTAAACTACGGAAGCCGGGGCAGTGAAGGCCTTTTCCAACCCACCGTCACGGGTCACCCCGACCGCGGACAAGTTGTCACAAAGTTCAGGACGGTCGGTCAAGCAGTATTCACACTTGCCACAGTAGATGTTGGGATCAACGACGACCCGGTCACCGACCTTCACGTTGGTCACGTTGGCGCCAACTGCGGCGACGGTCCCAGAGTTTTCGTGACCCAAAACGATTGGTGGCACCGCATTAGCGGAACCTGGTAGGCCGGCATACAGGGCCCGGTCGGTCCCACAAATTCCGGCGTAAGCCGTGTTGACTAAGACCTCATCCGGTTTAACTTCTGGGGTGGGTAAATCTTGAATTTCAAACTGCTTGGTACCCGTTAAAACTAAGGCTTTCATCATAAAGCGCTCCTTTATAAGTAGTTGTTAATTATTTGTTGTACTCGTTTAGGGCCAGGGCAAAATCACCCAGGGTGGCCGACCCGTTTTCCTTAACCGCCGGCATCACAATGTAATCTTCCAGCTTGCCAACGTCGACGTAGTGGTTGAGCAACTTGTCGAACTCGGCACGAACCTTGACTAAGAATGGCTCACTGACCACCCCACCGCCAAAGACGATTTTATCCGGCCGAACCAGCAGCGTTTCTTGTAACGCCGCTTGGGCCACGTAGTACGCCAGGATGTCCCAGACATGATCGGTCAACGGCACGTCCTTACCGGGCTTCCCCAGCCGGGCATCAAACGTTGGTCCACTGACTAGGCCTTCCAGACAATCGCCGTGGAACGGGCAAATGCCGGGGAAGTCCAGGTCGTCGGGATGGCGCTTCAACCGCACGTGACCGACTTCCGGGTGACCCATACTGCCGATGAACTTCCCATCGACAATCGTGCCAGCCCCGACGCCGGTCCCAATCGTGAAGTAGACCAGCGAGTTGACTTGTTCGTTAAACAGCGTCGACATCACGTATTCACCGTAAGCCGAGCCGTTCACGTCGGTGGTCCAATACATCGGGATGTCGAGATCTTGTTTCAGGCGACCCAGAAAGTTCGTGTTGGCCCACCCTTCCTTCGGGGTATCCGTGATGTAGCCGTATTTAGGCGAATTATGTCGGAGCTCAATCGGACCGAAGGATGAAATCGCCAAGGCCTTCAATTCCGGAAACTGTTTGAAGTAAGCAATCGTCTTGCTCAAGGTTTCTTCGGGCGTGGTCGTGGGAATCCGAACCTTATCTTGAACCCGGTAGTTCTCATCCCCGACGGCACAAACAAACTTTGTGCCGCCCGCTTCAATGCTTCCAAGTTGCATAGTTGCCACCTCCAGTGGTCTGGAAAACTTTTCGTATTTTCCGAATTAATTTAAGATGCGTTCGTGATTGATTTCATCACCTTTAAAACGCTTTCATCATAGCATTTGAGTTTTCACCTGCCTACCCCTTTTCAGGCCTGTCTATTTTGTGAAAAGGTCAAGAAAACGGCTAAGATTCAAAATGTAATCGATTACATTTTTCGTGCATTTTAGGCCGATTTTTCTGATTTTCACCCGGTTCGGCACTCGTTTCCTCGATTAATCAGGTTTAGTTGGACGGTGCAACGTCAATTCACAAACTCGCCGTTCGGTCGTGACCTCAAAAATCACGTCTTCCAACTGGAAGGCGTGATTTTTAGTTTAACCATTTAATTCGTTTCCTGAGTCCCGACGTCTAAGGCTTGGTGTTTCAACTTCGGGAAGACCCACTTATCGGCAATCCCGGTGATGCCCCCCTGTGCCACGAAGGCAAAGACGGTGCCCAACCCGAAATTGGTGAACTGCCGCGTCACCAGAATCGCGATAATGGCCATCAGGGTCGGCGGAATGTAGGACGCCCACATGGCCTTAGCGGCTTGCCCGTGAAAGTAGCGGAAACGCAGGATCTGCATCAAGTCGTCCGCCGGGTGCAAGACCAGGTTGACCCGCTGATAGATGGAAATCGCCGTCGCAATCAGCGCCACCCCCAGAAAGTTCAACGCCACGTAGAAGATCACCATCCCGGTACTCCGCGCGGCCGGCAACCCATTAAACAGGTTGGGATAGTCGCCCATGAAGAAATTTTCGAAGAGTTGAATCAACGCGGAGAACGGCACCATGAAGACCATATTGCCGGCGATCCGTTTCCAGCTCCACTTATGCATCAGGACGGCGTTTAAGACCGCCGTTAAGAACCCCATAATCAGAAACGCCCAAAATAGGTTCCAGTGAAAGGCGGTCCCCAGATTGGCTTCGGCCGCGGTCCAGTAAGCCGCCCCTAAAAACGAGGGGTGGATCTTCGCACTGGTGATCAGCGTTAAGACGTTACCCGCCGAATTGATTACCAGCGAAAAAGCGAAATACGCGATGGCCTTTCCCAGCGAAATCGTACGTTGCGAGACGGCTGCTGTGGGCGCCGTTAACGACTCAGAAGTTGCTTCAACTTTCATTTTAAACCCTTCTTCTTATTGCACTTTGACGACGGCCTTGCTGACACCACTGACTTGGCCGTTCAGCACGTCTTCGACTTGTTCGAGACCGACTTCGTGACTGATCAACGACTCGACGTCCAATTGGCCACTAGCCAGTAACGCCAGGGAGTCTTTAAAGGCGTACGGGTTGATGAAGGCGCCCTGAATGGTCAGTTGTTTTTGGTAAACTTCATAGGTGTTCATCGAGAAGGTCTGGTCCGGCTTACCGACCCCAAACATCAGGACTTGGGCGCCCTTCTTGGTCGCTTCAACGGCTTGTTCTTGGGTCTGCGGTAACCCCACGGCCTCGATGACCACGTCGTAATCGGCGGGTAACGTGTCGCGCGTAGTGTTAAACGTCCGCGTCACACTGAATTTATCGTGATTAAAAGCCAATTTCTGGTCGTTCCGGCCGGCCAGGTCGACTTGGTGCACACCGTAAGCCTGCAAGAGTTGGGCGAAGATTTGGCCCATGAACCCGTCCCCGATGACCAACGCCTTCTGGTACGGCGTCAGCTTCAAAAGTTTCAACCCGTGGACCGCACAGGAGATGGGTTCGGTGGTCGCTGCCGCCTTCAACGACACGTTATCCGGCACCCGGTAGACCACGGACGCCGGGGCCGTAAAGCTTTGTTCCAAGCCCCCGTTACGGGTGACGCCGACCGCGGACAGGTGGTCACAGAGTTCCGGCCGATCGGTCAGACAATACTCGCACTGCCCGCAGTAAATATTGGGATCGACCGTGACCCGGTCGCCCACTTTCACGTTGGTAACGGCCGCACCAATTGCGGCAACCGTCCCCGAATTTTCGTGGCCCAAGACAATCGGCGGCACGGCGTCGGCAGATCCCGGTAGCCCGGCGTAGAGCGCCCGGTCCGTCCCACAAATTCCGGCGTAGGCGGTGTTGACTAAGACCTCGTTGGCCGCCACGGTTGGGGTGGGCAGCTCTTGTAACGCTAATTGTTTTTTTCCGGTTAAGACTAAAGCCTTCATTTTAAACAAACTCCTTTTAAACTGCTTGATTTTTAGGAAGTGCTGCGCAACCGGTTGCAACTTAGCCTAAACGAGTTCCCGGGTACATTTAAGGTTGTAAGGCCCTTATCGTTACCCACCACACAAACTCGACTAATGCACCCAATCCACGGCTGGAAACATTTCGTTGAATCGAGATTAGTATAGCATCGCTATCTTTGATTTATAGGGCGTTTATTGGGTTTATATTTTCTGAAAACGATTCATAGCCCCGAGTTTTTCGCAATGTAATCGATTGTAAAAATTAGTGATTTTAATCACATTAAATCGTTAATTTCCGAAAAATGAAAACCTCTGACTTGCCCCTTTCACCATTTCGTGCTAAGCTAACGGGACTTAATTAATCGCATAATTGGCTTTCTAGGGTTCCGCGGCGCCGCCGGTCTGGTCCGAGAGAAGGCCCCGCAGCAACCTATTTGCGGCACACGGAAGGGAAAAAGCCTGGGAGATTTTGTCATCACGACAAAATTTCCCGGGCTTTTTTGGCGATTTAGGAGGATTTAGAATGAAACATTGGTTACGCGTCGGCCTCGGCGCGCTCTTCGAGGTCAGCTGGGTCATCGGGTTTAAACACGCCACCACCCTATGGGAATGGGGCCTCACCGCCCTTGCCGTCTATCTAAGTTTTTACTTCTTGATCACGGCCAGTCGGCACATCCCGGCCGGAACGGCCTACGCCGTGTTCGTCGGCTTAGGCACTTTAGGAACCAGCGCCGTGGGGATGCTGCTCTTCGGCGAACCCTTTAGCTGGGTCAAATTAGGATTGATTGGGTTGTTGATTCTGGGCATCGGTGGCTTACAGACCGTTACGACGGGCGGTGAGTCCTAATGGCGTGGATCTGGTTAATCTTGGCGGGTCTCAGCGAGATGCTGGGTGTCACCTTCATGAATTGGGCCCTTAAGCGTCACCGTTGGTTCTTATGGGTTGCCATGGTCGTGGCCTTTAGTGCCAGCTTCGGCGGCCTCGAACTGGCCTTACGAACCCTGCCGATGGGGACGGCCTACGCGATTTGGACCGGGATCGGTGCGGCCGGCGGTGTGCTGACCGGCATGCTATTTTTCGGTGAATCTCGCGATTGGCGCAAGTTGCTGTGGGTCGCCGTGATTCTGAGTGCGACCATCGGCCTGAAGTTGGTTGCCTAACCCCGGGTGATTGCCCCTTTTCTTTTAGTGGCCAGACGCTTAAAATGAAACAACGAGTGCCGATTTACGGCCACTAAATTTAAACTAGAGAGTAGTAAAACTTTAATGAATAAAAAAATTCTATCAGGAACCTTTTGGCTGTCCTTCGGGAGCATCATCTCGCGAGTCCTGGGGATCGTGTACCTGATTCCTTGGTTGTACATGATTGGCTCGCCCAGTCACCAGACCGCCGCTCAGGCCCTGTTCAACACGGCCTACACGCCCTACGCGCTGTTCATTTCCTTAGGGACGGCCGGCTTTCCGTCCGCCGTGGCGCGGCGGGTCGCCTACTTCAACGGGAAATCCGAACCCCGCAACGCCAAACGCGTGGGCCAAATTGGTTTCGTGGTGATGCTCGCTTCGGGGATCCTCTGCGGAATTCTTCTGTGGGTCTTAGCCCCGACCATCGCGCGAACTAGTCCCGTCAGTTCGGCCTCGAGTGCCATTCTGACGCTGCGGAGTCTGGTGCCAGCCATCGTTTTGATTCCATCGATGAGCGTCTTGCGCGGTTGGTTTCAGGGGAATTCCGACTTAAAACCGTACGGGGTCTCGCAGCTCTGGGAACAGTTCATCCGGGTCATCGCCATTCTGGTCGGGACCTACGTGATCATCGAAGTACTGGGCCGCGACTACAAAGAAGCCGTGGTCTTCAGTACCTTCGCCGCCTTCGTGGGGGCCGTCGCCAGCTACCTGTATCTGTTACGGCGGTTACACGGCTCCGGCGCCCCGGCCGACATTGTCGGGTCCGACCGGCAATCATCGACCCGCGACCTGTTCAGCATGATTCGGACCATCGTGTACGAATCGATTCCGTTCATCCTGGTGGGCTCGGCCATCTCGATTTGCCAATTGGTCGATCAGTTGTTTTTCAAACAAATCATGCAAGGCCTGTTGCACCACTCAGCCGACGCCACGCAGTACGCCTACACGATTTTCTCGGCCAACCCAAACAAGATCACCACGGTGGTCGTGTCGCTGGCCATGGCAATCTCAGAAACCTCGTTACCGTTGATCTCCAGTAAAATCGCCCACGTGCAGGACAACATGACGGGAATTCAACGCGACATCGAATCTAACCTGAACCTGTTGACCTTCTTCCTGCTGCCGGCCGTCATTATGATTTGCGCGTTGTCCTACCCGATCTACGGCATCTTCTTTAACTTCGACGTGCTGGGCGGTCACTACCTGAGCTTCAACGTCCTGCAAAGCCTACTGTTGGGAATGGGCGTCAACATCTTGACCGTGATGCAGGCCCTGCGGATGAGTAAAAAAGCGTCCTGGTTGCTACTGATTGGACTATTGGTCAAGTTGGTGCTCCAGTTTCCGTTGGTCTACTTCTTCCAGGGACTCGGGGCCATTCTGGCAACCAGCATCGCCTTTGCGGTCATCTTCTTCAGCGGGTTGCACGTGGTGTGCAAGTACTACGGCGTCAACCTCCGCAGCCTGGGCCAGATCATCTTGGTCAACCTGGGGTTAGTGGTGGCCGTGCTGGTCATTGGCTTAGTTTTACACGTCATCTTCCCGATGACCAACTTACACAGCAAGTTCATCGCGCTACTCTTCTGTGCGGTCTTTGGGCTGATTTACCTGGCCATCTACCTGTTACTGGCTAACCAGTCCGGCTTGTCGCAACGCTTATTCCAACGCAAGCTGGCGTACAAGTATTTCCGGTATAAGCATTTTGAATAACACAAAACCCGCTCACCGCGGCAGCTAGCCGGTGAGCGGGTTTTCTTTAATCTAAAGGACTTATTTGGCTAACTTAGCACCCTTGTCCACGTAGTACAGTGACCCAATCGGTCCAGAAACGGCTAACTTGCCGTTCTTGTAAGTTAACTTCGTCACTGAAGCGTTCTTCAACGGCGCTCCAGTGTATTTCTTGGCCATGGTTGCCAGGTATTCGTTGATCGACATGCCTGAGCTGACCACTAAGACGTTGCCGCCACCCTTTTTCTGGGTGTTCTTGGCGATGGTCTTCAATTCCTTAGCCATCCGGGATTGAACTTGCTTCGAACTTTCGGCCCGGTCGGCTTTAACCAGCGTGGTCTTTTGACTGTTTTGCTTGTCTAAGGTGTAGTAAGCATCCTGGAGTTTAGTCCAGTAGCTGGCCCCCTGCTTCGCCATCATTTCGTCACCGCTCTTGTAGCCGTAAACCCCGGCGATCAGAGCGTTATCGGTGGCAATGCTGTCCCCTTCAAAACTCCCGTAGCCGCCTTCACGCAGGTACTTGGAAATGTTGACCTTGACCTTGGCGTTACCGGAGTACTTCAGGGCGTGCTTAGCCGTGACCTCTTGGCGCGTCAGATTCCCAGCGTAGGCGGCCTTAAAGGTCTTGCCCTTCAGCCCGCGGCCGAGATTGTTGGCAACGGCTAACCCGTTACTGGTCAGTGGGAAATCACTCCAGCCTTGAACCCGGCCCATCACGTTCCCCGTGGTTTCACCGTGCCGAGTCAGGTAAATCGTGACCGGCTTAGTAGTGGTCTTTTTCTTGGCTTGTGCGGTAGTGGACCCGCCGGCCAAGGCCATGGCGCCCGTTGCAATGGCAACGACGCCTAACGTCATTTTGAGTTGTTTAGCAAACTTCATGGAAACGTCCTCCTAAAATATGTAAATCGATTTAGCTGCCGTACACGCACCATCTCAAGGTCGGCGGCTTTTGCCGTTATTAAGTTGTATGCGCTTACAGATATAGAATACCGCAGCGGGTTAACCTTGTCAATCCTTAATTTTGGACGAGCTAACCAGGCACCAAAATAGGGAAAACCCGCATTGGACTCTCCCTAAATATTAACAGTTTTACAAAATTACTCTTTCACGGAAAAATTAGAGTATGTCTTAAAACTTAATCACCGGTTTAAATATTCATCTATTACCCTTTGTTGAAAAAATTCGGTTTAGTTGTTGCTATAACTCATATAAGCTGGAGGACCAGTCAGAAATGGGCTCAGGAGTGAAATTTGTGTTGGCTGGCGTCTCTTGCCAGCCTAGACAAAGGTCGGACTTCAAGACCTGACCTGTGGGCTTGAAGCCGTGCCCACTCCGTTCCAGCCCGTTTCTGACTGGCCCGGAGGCGCTGAATCCTCTAAGTTAGTCTTTTAGACTCTAGTCTAAAATGAACCGGTGCAGGGCCTCGGCCACCCCACACTCGTAATCGTTTTTGGTCACGTATTTAGCGACCGCCTTGACCGCCGGCACCCCGTTGGCTACCACCACGGGCAGGCCCACGGTCTTGAGCATCGCCAAATCGTTGACGTTATCGCCCAAGCCCATCACGTTTTCGATGGGAATGTTTAACTTACGGCACAGTGCCAACGTGGCCTGGCCCTTGTCCACTCCGAGGTGGTTGACCTCGACGTAGATACCCGACGACAACGAACAGTTGATCTGGTGGTCGAAGGTCGTTTCGATCTTCTGGCGCAAGGCTTCCTGGACTTGGGCGTCCGGATGCATGGCGATCACCTTCATGATTTTCATGGTCTTGAACTGCGCAAAATCCGCCCGGTCGCTTAATTCGTGGAAGGTGACGCCCCGCGTCTGCAAGTAGGCGCGATCATCGGCGCGGGGCCGGTAGATGTAGAGTTGATCCAGCGTGTAAATGTGCACGTCGGCATCCGGCACACTGGCTAAGACGTCGAAGGTCCGTAAAGCTTCAGCATACGGCATTTCGTTAGTTAAGACGACCTGGTTCCCGCGGTTTTCAATCACGGCGGCCCCGTTGTAAGACACCACGTATTGATCCGGTTGATCGGCCAAGCCGAGCGTTTGTAACAACGGTTGAATCGAGGTAAAGCTCCGCCCGGTGTTCGGCACGAAGATGACCCCTTGAGCCGCCGCAGCCTTGATGGCCGCAACGTTCGCGGCGGACACGGTCCCATCCGCCCGTAAGAGCGTCTCGTCCAAGTCACTGGTTACCATTTGAATCATGTCAGCACTTCCTTAAGCGTTTTCATCCAGTATGCCACACTTTGAAAGCTACGCCAAACGCTGCAATCAAAAAGACAATCCACACTGCTTCGAGCGGGATTGTCTTTGCTTACTTTAATGACTCGGCATGATTGCCATTACTGACCGGATTAGTCCGGAAGCGCTGAATCCACCAAAAATTAGACACTAATCGTCAGTCACCGCTACGGCCGTCTCGTGGTCCAACGTCTGCAATTGGCCGTTAACGTTCAGTTGCAACATCGGTCCATCCAGCAATTGAACCTTGGTGGTCTGGGCACTCAACGCCACCTCCAACAGACTTTCGCCAATGCGAATCCGGTAAGTTAATTGGTTGAGTTCTTTTGGTAAATGGTTACTGATAAACGGCACCCCGTCCTTAAGATAAAAACCGGAGAACCCGGCAATCAAGGCGAGCCAGCTGCCCCCCAGATTAGCCAGATGCAACCCATCGGCCGTGTTCTTTTGCAGGTCGACCAGGTCCATCCGCGCGGTATCCATGAAGTAGCGGTAAGCCTTTTCGGGTTCACCCATCCGGGCCGCTAAGATACTGAAGATTGACCGGGACAACGATGAATCATGGGTCGTTACCCCTTCGTAATACTGGTACTCGCGCTTTAGTTGCGCTAACGTCAGATCGGCCGGGAACAGATAATCGGCCAGGAGGGTATCGGCCTGCTTAGCCACCTGATAGCGATAAATCGTTAAGGGGTGGTAGTGCAGCAATAACGGCATGTGCTCCGGCGTCATCCGGTCACTCGGCCAGCGGGGCTTACTCAAGAAGCTATCGTCTTGGGCGTTGATCTGTTGGTCGCTACTATAGGGTAAATAGACGCTGTCGGCCAAATGTTTGTACTGCGCCAAGTCTGCCGGCTTAACCCCGTAAGCCGCCAACCGGTTAGGATCACGTTCCGCGAGTTTACGGGCCAGATAACCCACCAATTCAAAGTTGTGTTTCGCCATCCGGTTGGTGTAATAGTTATTGTTGACCAAGGCCGTGTATTCGTCGGGACCGGTCACGGTTAGAAATTCGAAACGTTGCTGGCCGTCCACCTGGTGCCAGGCGCCGAAGTCCGCCCAGAACTTCGCGGTTTCCAGGATAATTTCAAAACCACATTGTTCGATAAAGTCTAAATCACCGGTCGTTTCGTAGTATTTCCCCACCGCGTAGGCGATGTCGGCGTCGATGTGGTACTGCGCCGTTCCGGCCGGGAAGAAGGCCGAAGCCTCTTCCCCGTTGATGGTCCGCCAAGCGTACAAGGCGCCGTGCTCAACTCCCAGTTGGCGCGCCCGTTGTTTGGCCTGCGGGAGGATCTGGTAACGGTACAGCAGTAATTGCCGCGCAATTTGGGGATTCGTGTAAATAAAGTACGGTAACATGTACATTTCCGTATCCCAGAAATAGTGTCCCTCGTAGCCGGAGCCACTCAGGCCCTTAGCCGCAATGGCCGTTCGTCCGTCTCGACCGGCCGCCTGGTTCAACTGGAACAAGTTATAGTGAATAGCAAGATCCAGTTCGGCGTGCCCGTCGACCGTCACTTCGCTTTGGGCCCACACCTTTTCCCAGTAGCTCTGACTGTCCACCTCTAAGGTCTTAAAGGTGTGATCCATGGTCGGAATGATCGGATCAATCGTGTTATTGGCACTCACGTTCCCCACGTAGGCTTGATAGGACAACGTATGCGGCTGATTATCGCCCAGATCGACGCGGTACTTCAACAGGGTCCCCCGTTGCGGGGCCGTCATCCCCAGATACATGGTCACGGCCTGACCCGAACGCTTCGTCTTAATCTGGTACCGTTGTAAATCCGGCGCCGGAAAATCGGTTTTACAATCGGGGATTCCCGCCATACGCGTCTTCCGTGGATCGGCGGACGCAATGTCTTCGGCTTCGGCCGGTACCGCAATTGATTTGCTGACGACCAGAGCACCGTTATAGCTATCCGCGGCAAGCGTGTAGCTGATGCCCCAATAATTAGCCTGCGTTTGTCCCATCACGGACTTGACCGTTAATTGGATGGTCTCGCCTTGTTGTGAAGAAACCTGATACTGTTCGGTCAACGTCCCGGTCCGTAAATCCAGATTTACCGCCGTTCGTTGACTGGTGGTAAACGGGTGACCACTCACGGTGGTGATCGTGAGGTGCCGTAAATCGGGTAGGTTTAAAATGGTCTGACTCTGTTTGGCATAGCCCACGGCGCCTTCGCCGTAAGAGATTGGTGCGACTTCATAAAAGCCGTTGATCAACGTCCCGGCGATCGGATTGCCACTGATTGGATCGTTCGCCCGGACGCCAAAGTGCCCGTTTCCTAGCGAAAAGACCGTTTCTAAATATTCTGGCTTGTCCGTCGCCACATCGTTTAACGTTAAATGATAATCGTGTAAGGTCAACGTTATTCCCCCCCAAAGGTAAAGTCTAGTCATCCTGGTTCAAATTTCAAAGACCCTCATCGGTCCCAGCGGGCTTAAAGCTTAAACAAACCGAGCCGCCATCTCTAACGCATCTTGCACGGCCGGAATGTTTCCCGTAAAGTTTAGAAACGCGTGACTCAAGCCCCCGTAACGAACATAGTTCACGTCGCCGTTTGCCAATCCTAGCTGGTTGACCATGGCCTCATCTTGCAGCCGAAACGGATCAAATTCCCCTACCAAGATACTGGTGCGCTTAAACAACTGTGGGTCCGCCAACAGCGGCGATAATAACGGCGCCGTCAGGTTTAAATCCTGGCCATTCAGATAGTAGCGGGTCATCACCGTGTCTAACTGTTTAAACAATTGATAGAACCGGTGGAGGGCCGGCCGCTGGGTGGGGACAATCTCAATTCGCCGATCGTCCCATAACTCCCCGGCGTGGTCCGACCCTTGAATCAACGTAGGATAAAAGAGCAGGTGGCTTTCAATGGGGCCAATGCCCATCGACTGGCATAACTGACTAACGCCAAGTGCAATCGCGGCCCCCGCCGAATCACCGCTGACCGATAACTGCCGGTACTGCGGTTTCAAGGCTGCCGCCACGGCCAAACCATCTAAGATTCCCGCCGGATAAGGCTGTTCCGGCGCCAAGGCGTAGTCGACGTTGTAAACGACACAGCGGGTTTGTTCCGCGAGATACCGCAGGGCCATCGTGACGTCTTCGGGCGTCCCACCATAGTAGGCGCCCCCGTGAAAGTAGAGAATAGCGTGTTCGGCGTCTAATTGATCCGCTCTGGCAATCCGAACCACCCGCACCCGCCGATTCATGGCGACGATTTGTCGCATGGTCACCTTCGTGGCGTGCGTGGTTAAGTCGACTTGGCCTGAGGTTTCGGTCCCTTGGCGAAGACTAACCAAGTCGTCATTCAACTGTGGATTCTCCGGTAACCCCGCCACGGTTTTCCAGATCAAAGGCTCGTAAGTGTGCTGGTCGTGTCCCGTCCGGTCCTTGAGCCAGGTAGTTACCCCGTTAGCGGTCTGCGTCGCGGCAAGGCTTTGGAGGCGTTTTAATTCACCGGCATAGCCCACCGAACGGGCCGTCGTTGTTTCATTCAACATGTGCTCATCTCCCCCATCCCTTATTGATCGTGCCAAAACGCGGTTAAGTGCCAGCGCCGTTTTAACCAAGCCAGCATTTCCGGAAACCATTCCGCCACGTCCGGTTGCACGTAGGCGTCCCCAAACTGGGGATCCTGTGGCTTAAAGCTTTGGGGAAACGCGGTCATGGCTTGCGCCAACCCCAGTCCGTGGGGGCCGTGATCGTACAGTCGTGACTGAACCGGGACCCCCGCTCGGTTCAGTGCTTGGACGTAGGTTAACGTGTTGGTCACGGGGACCAATTCGTCGGTCTGGGTGGCCCAGATAAAAGTTGGTGGGTTTTGCCCCGTCACCAACTGATCCGCTTCGTGTGCCGGCCAGCCCTGCGTTAATTTCTGCCAGGTTTTCTGGTCAGTAGGCCAACCTAACCGTAACCCAATCACCGGATAGGCCAATACCAGGGCGTTAACTCGTAGATCGTGACTAGCACAACTCAGCTGATAGGCAATATCATCTCCGGCCCACAGTCCCGCATACACGGCCGCGAGGTACCCTCCGGCTGAAAATCCGTTCAAGACGAACCGGTCCGGGGCAACCTGATAATCTGCCGCGTGGTGCCGGAAGTGCTGAACCACGGTGCCAATCTGCCACAACGCGGTGGGCAAGACGGGCGGGGTGCTTAACAGCCGATAGTCCACCACCACTGCCGAGAAGCCTTGAGCCAAGTAGGCCAACGCAATGGGTTCCGTTTCGCGTTGGGAGTAAAATTCAAAGCCCCCACCCGGTAAGATGATGGCTAACGGTCGGGTTTGCGCCGTCTGAAAGTCTGCGATATCGTCCGGCTGATACAACGTGATCCTAACGGCATTCGAGCCTTGTCCTAAGGTCTGTTTCGTGATTTTCATCGTGGCTCACTCCCCCGCTTCGAGATCGTTGTTATCGTCGTCATCCTTCGTCTTAGCCGCACCGGTCGTTTCCGATTCCGTCGCGTCCGTCTCGTCGGTCGCGACCGACACCGGCGTCTGGGGGGCACTCGGTTTAACCGCCTCAGTAGGTACCGAATCGGTCGCCTTAATCTTCGCGGCGGCGTCCCGGGCTGTCGCGGCCACCTTGTTTTCGTCCAGGTTATAGAAATGCAGGATCCCCACGATGGCCAACGCGATAATCACTGGTAACCAGATAAAACTAAAGGTAATGGCGGTCACTGCTCGGGCCCCTTGCACCTTAAGATCGGCGTTAAAGCCCCCCCAGGATAAGATCCAACCGGCTAACGCGCCGCCGAGACCCATACCTAACTTCGCCCCCACCATGGGAACGGAGGACAGAATACCGGGTTCATCAATGTGCATTTCGGTCCGGGAGTATTCAACGGTATCGGCAATCATCACGAAGGAGATCGACCAGGCCGAGCCCATGGCAATCGTCGCCACGATCATCCCCGCAAACAAGGCCACGACCCCTAACGGCATGATGGCTTCCCCAATCGCAAAGGTAATCAACGACACAATCATCACGTTACGATGTTTCATGAATTTACTAATAAACGGCACGGCTAGATTCCCAATAACCGCCATGATAATCAACCCGTTAAAGGCCCCAATCAAATCGGTCCGCCGGTACACGTAGGTCAGGTAATACACGGCCGTTTGCATTCGCACGACCCAGAAGGTCTGCAACATAATGAACCCGATACTTAGAATCACCCACGGCGTGTTCTTAGCAGCGCCCCGTAAGGATTCTTTGACGGTCAGGTGCCCCTTGAGCTTGGTCCCCTCTGCCGCCGCTTCCTCGGCGGGTAGGTTGTCGTTTTCTTCCAAATTCCAGAAGGCCAGGAAGAACAGTGCCATAATTACCAACCCAATGATGACGGCCCAGATGGACCACCCCATTTCGGCGTTGCCACCCCCTAATTTAGCCACCATTGGTAACGAAATGGCCCCGATGACAGCGGTTCCAATATTAGTCATCACCATCCGCGCACTGGCCAGATTGGTTCGTTCATCCGGATCGCTAGTCAAGGCTGGCAAAATGGCGGTAATTGGCGTGTTCGCCCCAGAATAGACTAAACTAAACAGCGTATAAACCAATGAGATCCACGCTAATTGGAAGAACCGGCTGCCCCCAAAACCGGGATTAAAGAACAGTAACATGGTCAGCAGGCCTAACGGCACCCCAAACCACAGAAAATAGGGTCGTGACTTGCCGTATTTCGAGTGCGTGTGGTCGATCAGATAACCGAAGAACAGGCCGTCAAAGGCATCGACGATCCGAACCACTAAGAACAGCGTCCCCACAAATGCGGGTGAAATCTTCAGTACCGTCGTGTAGTAGAACAAGAGGTACAATCCCACAATTTGCCAAATCAGATTTCCAGCCATATCGGTTGCCCCATAGGAAATCCGTTGCTTCCATAAATGCCAATTTTTCATAATGAAACCTCCCCCAAGAAGTTCAATGGCTCGTTTTATAAAATATCGTTTGTAATCGTTTTCATACTCCTATCATAGCCAGATTCACCCTTTTGTGTAATCCCTTTATTTGACTACCCACTTACCTTTTTCAACGTTGCCTCTAATTTAACCGATGATTGGTTGACTCGCAAACTTGTCACCCTTGAACCAACCTTAATGGTTAATGGCCGAACCAACTATTCCCCGTTATTCACCCCGCAAGACACCCGAAGTTCAGGCAGTTCGGGTATTGAATGAGCCAACCGTGTGATTACAAGTTGGTAACGTTAATAACCTGTCTAACTCGTTGAGTTCGTTCATCATCTTAGTAAATTGGTCTAACCTTTCTTAACTTTTAACAACCTCACGACAAAGGACGCCCCAAGAATTTTTCAATTCCCGGGACGTCCGTAAAGTTGACGTTTAAATTTTAAACCTTACCGAATTGCCCCGTGATAGGCAAACCGATCCGTCGTGGGATCTTGTAAAAAGATCCGCGCCTGGTCGCGATTCTGAAGGACGGCCACCGCCGACTTGGCCAGCATCACGTTGAAAGTCACCCCGTCCTTAAGCGTTTCGGCGTAGTAGGCGACCGGAATCTCACGACCAAAGGCCATCCCGGTCTCCCAGATGGTCCCGGTATCGTAGTCATCCACCACGGCCAAGACCAGTTGCGCCGCTTTCAGATGTTCCGTATTATCGGCGAAGACCGCGTCTCGATCGGCATCGGTCGCGTCCGGTGTCAAGTCGATGCCGTCCAGCCGCGGTGAATAGTAGCTGATCCGTAACTCGTCCATCAGGGATTCCAGTTGGGCCAGGCGTTCCGGCTCCCCGGCGTTGAACCAAGGACCAGCTAAATAAACTTGTGGGTGTTGCGTGTTAACTCGGGTCATAATGACACACTCTCCTTCTCTGGTTAAGTTGAGTGTAGCGAACTCGCTACCGCCTGACCAGCCCCAAAATTGGGGCATTGGAAGTTGACGGTGGCCAAACCGCGCTGGCGTGAGATGGCTTGGTTTTCCCCCAATTTCCGGGTAGACTAAGGATAACTTATAGGAAGAAAGTTGGGGACGTTTATGGCAAATTACATTCAAGAAATTCGCGCGTTGGTGGGCCACAAGCCCATCATTCTCAACGCGGCGGGCGGTATCCTGCTCAACGACCACCAGCAGGTCCTGTTAAACCTCCGCACGGACACGCACAACTGGAGCCTCCCCGGGGGCTACCTGGAATACGGCGAGACCTACGCTCAGGCCATGGTACGCGAATACAAGGAAGATAGTGGCATCGCTGTCAAAATCGTTCGGTCGCTAGGTGTCTTCGACAAGGGCGAGACCCGCTACCCCAACGGTGACGTGACTCAGGTGATCTGCCAACTCTATCAGGTCGCAGCCGTGGGCGGACACACCTTAGACCAGGCGACCGACGAGACCCTGGACCTAAAATACTTTGATTTCGACCAATTGCCCCCACTGCTCAACGATCAGACGGCCGAGATGTTGGCCGCCGCTAAGCAGCAGTTACTCTAAAGCTATCATCAGTATCGACGACCGCGTCTGTGGTCGCCGATTTTTTTGTATTGGCCGAAACGTTAGCGGCATCAACTACCTCCCCCAAAGACCATCATTTAGCGGATAAGCGAGTGCTGATGTCACAATTTGTCCCTCAAACTCACACATCCAACGTTTGGGGTTTAGCGTATAATGAAATCAGATTCCCGCCATTGATTATTGGGACTTCAACCCCTGAATCCAGTTGTCAATTGACTAGTAATACTATTCCATCAAAAAATTATGTGCCTTGATAAGGAGTGTCTTTCATGCAAACTTGCCCCCACTGCCACCAACCCGTGCGAGCCGATAGTCGCTACTGCGAACATTGCGGGTACGACTTACAGGCCCGCCGGCATGTGCAGTCAGCCCACCGCTCTCACCGGTCTCGCTGGTTCTCACGCATTCTTATTGGTCTCTTGGGACTCGCCTTACTGGTCGTTCTGGGGTTTGCGGGCGTCTTTTACCACCGTCAAGCGGGTCGGACCAAACAAATCACGACCATCACCGACACCATCACGGACGATCAACCCGCCGATTTTGCCCGCAGCCTAATCAGCGACGATCCCAGTCTGAAATTGACCAGCGACACGGTCCAACCCCTGTTGACTTACGTTCGCACGCACCCGAGTTACGTTAAAACCATGCGTCACGATCTGGTCACCAACGGCACCACCCGGGATCAAACGTTTAAGGTCGTCACCAGTGGCCACGCCTTCGGCATCTTTCCCCGCTATAAACTACGGGTCACCACCATGCATCCGCGGTTACAAACTAACGTGGCCGACGCCACGATCTTAGCTAACGGGGCGCCAGTCATCACGGCTAAAAATCGCCACTTCTCCTACACGGCCGGCCCGTTTTTCCCCGGCCACTACGTCTTTAAATTGACCGGCAGCCGGAACACCAAGCACACGGCCGTTAACCTGATCGCCCAAAACGACCGTCACCGTGATGTTGATCTGACCACCCAGACGGCAGCCACGACCACGACGGATTCAGCCACCACCGCTACGACGGCTTCTTCAACCACCACGCCCGCATCCAAGACGACCAGTTCTCACGAGCAAACGGGGCAAGACGCCGCCAGCTTTTCTGGCCGGGACGCGGACGCCATCGCCGCAGTCAACGATCAGTATAATTTCGATGATAGCGACGAGACCTACACGGTCCACGAAGCCCACCCCGATGTTCTCGAAGTTCGGGCCTATGATTGGGTCACCAACGACCCCGATGGCGTTTACCGTTACGATACGATTCACGACATCGTCAGCAGCTATAATCCTCAGACCGGGAAGTTCGAAACCCCGGACGATTAATCTAGAAAGGAAGTTTCACGTGAAACAAGTTACCCAACGAATCTGTCCGCAATGCGGGTACGCCAACGGAGCCACCGCCAATTTCTGTCTGCAGTGTGGGGCCGCCCTCACCGCCGCCAACGATTTCCAGGTCGTGCCCCACGGAACCGACCTGTCCTTTCCCGTAACTGGACTGGACCTGACCACCGCCGAACGCGCCCAACTGCGCCACCTGATTATCACCATGAGTCCCACCATCCCCACGGGTTATCAAAGTGCGGGGCCCATCTTCGTTGAAAGTGCCGTGGCCCCGCAAGCTAGCCAACTAGCGGCCTGGGAGAACCTGATCACGCATCTTTACGCTCTGTTATTGACCCGGCACTATCTGGGCGCCGTCCATCTCCAGATTCAACCGCAATCCGCCGATTCTAGTCAACTTTGTTTATACGGTGAGGCCCTCACCGCCGCACCCCACTCTTAATTTGGAGGTATCCCACTCATGTTTATGCACCAGACCCCTTACTTTTCCCCCGCGACCGACCAAGCGACCGGCCACCAAAGTCGCTTTTGCCCCCACTGTGGGCACCCCGTCTCGGCGACCGATGCCTTTTGTCAAAACTGTGGCTACAATTTAAAAACCGACCAAGCGGCCGCCGATCAGGTCACCCAGACCGCGGCCCCAAAGCCCAAAGCACCCACACCAGCACCGCAACCCCGCCGACCCCGCCGGCCGTGGACCAAGCGACGCAAGCTCCTCTGGGGACTGGGCGGTATCGTGGCGGTCGCCCTCATCGCCGGTATCGTATGGGGACAGCACTACTATTCTAAGGAGGCCACCCTTAACCGGGCCATTGCCGATATTCGCAGCGGCCGCCACCTTACCCGCGAATTGACCAGTAGCAGTGCCGACCTTAAATTAACCACGACCAACCTGATTCCCCTCAACCGCTACTACCGCGCTCACCAGCGAGCCCTCAACCAGTTGCAGGCTCAGCTGCTAAACAGTGGAAGCAGTCAGGACGGCAACTTCACCTACCGGGCGACCGGCCGTCACTGGTTACTCTTTCCCAAGTACCAGATCAGCGTCAGTCCGGTCTACCCGACCGTGACCACGAATCACCGGGGCACCGTCATTTCGCTCGACCATCAAACGGTAGCCACGGCGACCAGCAACGATTACCGCAAGAAGCTGACCGCCCTGGTCCCCGGGGAATATCACCTGCAGGCCAGTGGTAAGGTGGGAAGTCATCAGCTTACCAATAGTAGTGATTACCACATCACCCGTAATCAAGCCTACGACTTAGACTTGACCACCGTGAGTGTCACCGTCAACACCGCCAGTGGGTCCGATATCCTGCTGAACGGTAAGAAGATCGGGACGGCTGACGGCAACGGCACCTACGCCCTCAAAGACGAACCTTGGTCGGACAACCTGACGTTGAGTGCCCAGTACGTCTCGTCAGCCGGGACGGCGAAAACCAACACCGTAACGGTGGCGAAACATGACGATGGCACCACCGTTAACCTCGATTATCCCGACCTGATCGATAGTGGCACCGCCGACGACTTCTTCAGTGATCTGTTCACAGCGGTCCAGGGATTGGCCGATAACGGCGACATGGGCGACGCCACCGATGACGACGGCGACGCCATGAGCGATTTCTTCGAAAATGGTGACGCCAACGCCGATTTTGCCGAGCTCAAACAAATGGCCAAGGGCTACTATCACGACGACCACCTCGACGCCATCGGGATGGACACCGATGTCAAGGGTGTCGCGCCCGGTCCCAACGGCACGAGTCTGGTCACGTACACGGTCAAATACGACTTTGGGCTCTCCGACGAAGACTACGACCACATCCAGACCTTCCAGTACACCGCAACGGTGAAGGATTCCAGTAGCAACGACGATACCTCACAAATCAACCAAGTCGTCAAAATCTCGCCCGCCCAAAAGCTTAATGACTATCACGATGATGACGACTAATCCGGATGGCACTCGCCCCGGCAACTAAGTCCGTTTCCTGGTTTAACGATAACTAGCGGAACGCCACGCAAATTGGTGGCGTTCCGCTAGTTTTTTTAACCGCACTGAAATGAATTGTTTCCAATTAGTCCCCTTCCGGTACCGACTGGTGAAAACCCAGCACCCGGGTAGGAAAGGTCTGCTGGTTCGCCAAGTATTCGCCAGCTTGGACCAGCTGGCCGCCCTGCCGGGTGTAGAAGCGCAGCGCACCCGAATTAGTCGCCAGACAATCGACGGTCCAGGCCGACCATTCGGCGATTCGCGCTTGCCACAGCTGATACCCCACGCCCCGATGTTGTTGCGCGGGATCGACGTACAACCCGTAAACTTCCTGCGGGTACGGTGCTTCCAGATCCGCGTGACGTCGTTGGGGACCCCCAGCGATGAACCCAACGATCTCCCCGTTATCTTCGGCGACTAACACCCCATCCGTTTGATACCGTTGTTGCCACAAGTTTTGACGCTGGGCCAAACTGTGTTGGGCCACCACCGTTCGCGGTAACTTTCCCGCATAAGCGACCCGCCAGCTCGTCACGTGGATTCGCGCAATCTCAGCCACGTCGCGTGCCGTTGCTTCACGAATTTTCATCTGGATTCCCACCTTTCTTGTCGTGCCTAGTCTACCTGCTCCGGTGCCCCAAGAGAAGTGTTTAGTCTTAACTTTTTCGTCCCACGGTCGCGGTTCGTGGTATTCTAGTAACCAAATAGATTGTTTAGGGAGGTTTCATTTATGAGTTTAAAGTATATTAAGCGCGCCACCCACGAGCAGTTACCCGCCATCATGGCCATCATCGACAACGCCAAGGCCATGTTAAAGGCCGATGGCAGTCCCCAGTGGCAAGACGGTTATCCCGACGAAGCCACGCTCCGGCGCGACATTGCGGCCCAGAATTGTTGGGTCCTCATCGTCGACGGCCAGGTTGCCGGAACCGCTACTACCATCGTGGCCGACGATGCGAACTACCACGACATCACCGGTGGGCAGTGGGAAAACACGGTCGACCCCTACATGACGATTCACCGGATCGCAATTGGTCCCGATTTTGCGGGTCAGCATCTCAGCTCCCTCTTCCTCTCTAACCTGGTCAGTCAATACTACCAACAGGGCATTCGCAACTTCCGCATCGACACCCACGCCATGAACCAACGGATGCAGGGCTTAGCTAGTAGCTTTGGGTACCAACACCGTGGCAAGGTCTACGTGGACGAACCCGCCGAAAATCACGAAGATAACGCCCGCCTGGCCTACGAACTAAACCTTTAATCCCGACCAGTCGCTGAACGACGCTCCCCGAAATTCTGGGGAGCGTTTTTTTCCACTTCGTTAGTTCTGCCCGTCCTTAATCGTTTTTTCTAAATATGAATATGTATAACTGTATATTCATTTTATAAGAAAGTTTCACCCCAAAATGATGAACCGTTTTCATTTATCGGAATAATCGGAATTTCTTCTCCGAAAGCCTTTTCTTGACAAGAAAGCGTTACACATTTGCTGTATTGGTTAACGAATAATTCAACTATTTTACTGATTATGCGGTATAATGGTCGCGAATATTTGCACCGTTAACGTCAATTGTAAAGGGGATTTTAATGCATATGTATCGTTTCTTTGTCCAACCCCAAGTAAACGCCATGACCCAAAAGCTGATGGGTTACGAACCCCTACTGCGGTCGTATTGCCATGATTACTGGGAAACCCCCACTAATTTTGATAGCATTCCGATGGACCAACAAGTCTCACTGTCGTATCAAGAAATCGTCAACATCTTTCGGGATCACCGGGACAATCCAACGATTTCATTTAACCTTAACCGTAAGCAATTTACCGATAAACTGACGATTGGTAACCTGATTCACCTGACCAAGTCCGTCAAGGGACTAAATCTGGTGGTTGAACTTACCGAGGCGCCACGCTTAGAGGAACTTCAAAAATACGTGGCCATTTACCGGGCTTTTGGCATCAAGCTTAGTCTCGATGACGTCGGCACCGACAATCCCTGGGGTCAACGTACTCAAGAGATTATGCCGTTTATGGACACCATCAAGTTCGCCATGCAAAACTTCCGGCTCCAACACCGTCAAGATGAACTCATGGAAAGTTTAAAGACCTGGCGCAAGATTGCTGATCTTTACCAACTCGACTTTGTCTTGGAAGGCATCGAAGATAAGCAAGACGAATTACTGGCACAAGAATACAACGCCAAGATGGCTCAAGGTTACTACTACAGTAAACCCATTCCCTACACAGAAGAATTAGCCTAACGTTGACTCCCTGATCACCCAACCGGTATCAGAGAGTTTTTTTGCGCCTCAATCATCTCGGGGGGGCATTGGTTTGGTCAATGTCGTATTTTCAACGCGTGAAAATTCTTTCTCAAATCGTCCCCATTTTCAAATTCGCAGCGCGGTCCTGACGGGGCTTGCCCCGCGTCTTTTTTTTACCCTGAAAATGGATTAAACCGCCGTTTACCCTTAACCATTCTCGCGGCTTTGTGGCAAACCCGATAGGCAAAGTCTCTAAAATGGGCTACCATATATAGTACTAGCAACTCACAACCACACAATCTTTTGTGTGGTTGCGGTTATTTTTAGAGAAAAGTGGGGATTTCATGCAGACGACTTCAACGGATGTTTTAGACCAATTGCGGGCATTGCCGGTCATCAAACGGGGCGGCACCCAGACCAAATTTCATCCCTATAAATTAAACTTTATCCTATCTAAATTAGACCTCGACGCCGATCAACGGCAGAGTGTCAAACAAGCCCTGGTCGATCACTACCAGACGGCCGAAAGTATCGACGCACGTGATCTACGGGCCACCCTCATGTTGATTTTTGAACAACTTGGTCTGGCACCAGCGGCCAAGCAGTATCAAGACGTGTTCACCACCCAGCAGCGGCGGTTCGCCGAGGCTACCAACGTTCAAGCACGCATCGAAAAGCTCTTCAACCGTGACGATAGCGTGGTCCACGAAAACGCCAATAAGGATAGTAACGTCTTCAACACCCAACGCGACCTGGAAGCCGGGGCAGCCAACCGGGCGTTAGGCCTGCAAATGCTCCCCGACGTGGTGGCTAAGGCCCACTTACGCGGCGACATTCACTGGCACGACCTGGATTACTCCCCGGTCACGCCGGAAACCAACTGTTGTCTGATCGACTTCGATGGCATGTTTGCCAACGGTTATAAGATCGGCAACGCCGAAGTCGAAACCCCCAACTCAATTCAAACTGCCACGGCCCAGATGTCGCAGATCATCGCCAACGTGGCCTCCCTACAATACGGCGGCTGCTCGGCCAACCGGGTCGACCAACTTCTGGCGCCCTACGCCGCTAAGAACTACCAGAAGCACCTCGCTGACGCTGAGAAATGGGTCACCGCCGACAAGCGCGACGACTATGCGCGTAGCAAGACCAAAAAGGACATCTACGACGCCATGCAGGCGCTCGAATACGAAATCAATACGCTGTACTCCTCTCAGGGTCAAACGCCGTTTACCACGGTTAATTTCGGTCTGGGGACCAGTTGGATCGAACGGGCCATCCAAAAGTCAATCCTAGAGATCCGGATCAAGGGACTCGGTCGTGAACACCGCACGGCCATCTTCCCCAAACTGATTTTTACCCTGAAACGTGGGCTGAACCTGGCCCCCACCGACCCCAACTACGACATCAAGGAGCTCGCCATTGAATGCTCCACCAAGCGGATGTACCCCGACCTGTTGATGTACGACAAGATCAAGGAACTCACCGGGAGCTTCAAAACGCCCATGGGGTGTCGGTCCTTCCTTCAAGGGTGGCGCGACGAAAACGGTCAGGAGGTCAATTCCGGGCGGATGAACCTGGGCGTGGTCACGGTCAACCTCCCGCGGATCGCCCTGGCCGCCAACGGTGACCAACGACTCTTCTGGGAAATCTTCGAGGAACGCATGGCGACCTGCCACCAGGCCTTAGCCTACCGGATCGAACGAACCAAACAGGCCCGACCAGAAAATGCCCCGTTGTTGTACATGTACGGGGCGTTTGGCAAACGGCTCCAGGCCGGCGACTCGGTCGACGAGCTGTTTAAGAACCAACGGGCCACGATTTCACTGGGTTACATCGGCATCTACGAGGTCTGCACCACCTTCTTTGGCCCCGACTGGGAAACCAATCCCGACGCCCGGGCCTTTGGCGAAAAGGTGGTCCGGGTCATGCGCGATAAGTGCAACGCTTGGGCCCAGGAGAGTGGCTACCACTACAGCCTCTACTCCACGCCGGCTGAATCACTGACCGACACCTTCTGTCGCGACGATATCGCCAAGTTTGGTCGTATCGCCGACATCACGGACAAGGAATACTACACCAACAGCTTCCACTACGACGTCCGTAAACACCCCACGCCGTTTGATAAATTGGGTCTGGAAGAAGTCTACCCGAAGTACGCTTCTGGTGGGTTTATCCACTACTGTGAATACCCTAATTTACGGCAAAACCCTAAGGCGCTCGAAGCCGTCTGGGACTGGGCTTACGACCACGTGGGTTACCTGGGAACCAACACGGCGATCGATCAATGCTTTAAGTGTGGGTTCAAGGGCGAATTCACGGCAACGGCCCGCGGATTCGTCTGCCCACAATGCGGCAACCACGACCCGAAGTTCTGTGACGTGGTCAAGCGAACCTGTGGCTACTTGGGAAACCCCCAACAACGGCCGATGGTTCACGGACGGCACGTAGAAATCGCGTCCCGTCGCAAAAATATGTCTCCGGAGATGATCAAACATGCCGCAACCTACGAAAAAGCCAAACAATCCGATGCCCAAAGAATGGCAAGCCGCGAATCTAAGTGAACAGTACGTCGCGGACTACAAGGCCTTTAACTTCGTCGATGGTGAAGGGGTTCGCTGCAGTCTGTACCTCAGCGGCTGCCCGTTCCACTGCCCGGGGTGCTACAACGTTGCAGCGCAAAACTTCCACTACGGCCAGCCCTACTCGCAGGACTTGGAAGACCAAATCATTGAAGATTTAAGTCAAGACTACGTACAAGGCTTGACGTTACTGGGCGGCGAACCTTTCCTCAACACCCAGGTCGCCATCCGTCTGTGTGAACGCGTCCGGCAAGAATTCGGCCACACCAAGGATATCTGGTCCTGGTCGGGATATTACTGGGACGAACTGTTAAAGGACTCCGACGATAAACTTAAACTTTTATCGCTGATCGACATTTTAGTCGACGGGCGCTTCTTAGAAACCGAAAAGGATCTCAGCCTGCAATTCCGAGGCAGTTCCAATCAACGCATCATCAACGTTCCTCAGTCGTTACAGACCGGTGATGTGGTGCTGTGGGATAAATTAGTACATTAATCTGATTTGAATGAGCAGTCCCTATCATGGGGCTGCTTTTTTGTTCCTAAATTAATTATTAATAATCATTAAGCGATCATTTGACCAGTTTTTCCCCTTTCGGCCGACTCAGCTTATTCCATTAGCCCATTGGTAGTTACACCTGCAAACTTTATTAAGTTTCTCTCATAATTTTTTGTCACCGTCTTTTCCTTATATATCCCCATTAAGCGCTACTTTTACATCAAAAAATTAGAATTTTCCGGTTGACAAACCCGGTTCCTCCGACTATTGTTAGAGACACATTAGAAGAGCAGATAACTAAAGCAACGCCAGGAAGAGTAGTCGTTTCCGCTAAGCAAAGAGATCACCGGTAGCTGAGAAGGTGACTTACAACTTAACGACGAAGATGAGCCTGGCTGGCAGAATGTGCGGTGCAAGCCGCCATTTCGACTCGTGGCCCGTTAACGCCACCGACTTTTGGCAACAGAAGTTACGGAGATGTTGAATGTGAGTTCAACATGAAATTAGGTGGTACCGCGAGTAATCGTCCTTATGTAATCAGACATAAGGACGATTTTTTTAGTTTTCTAGAGGAGATGGCGTTCATGCAACATAAGGGAATTTATTTAGGATTATCAACACTCGCATTACTCACGCTGGCTGGTTGTGGGGCCAAGTCCAGCAGTAACGGCGGCACCGCCAAATACGCGGCCAAGCAAGAATTAAACTGGACCGTCAGCTCGGAATTAGCCGCTAACGACATTCCAAAGGCCACCGATACTTTGAGTTTCACGGTCTTACAGAACACCCAAGAAGGCCTGTACCGCTTGAACAAAGCCGGCACTCCCAAGAACGCCTTAGCCACCAGCACCAAGGTCACTAACGGCGGCAAGACCTACACCTTCAACCTGCGTAAAAATGCCAAGTGGTCCAACGGCCAACCCGTCACGGCCAAAGATTTCGTTTATTCCTGGCAACGCACGTTAGCCCCGAAGACCGCTTCGCAAGACGCCTTTTACCTCTACCAGGTCAAGAACGCCGAAGCCGTCAACAAGGGCAAGAAGCCGTTGAGTTCGTTAGGGATCAAGGCCGATGGCAACTACAAGTTGACCGTTAATCTGACCAAGCCCGTTTCCTACTTCAAGAAATTATTAGCCTGGCCCCTCTTCTACCCGGTCAATCAAAAGGCCGTCGACAAGTACGGCAAGGCTTACGGGACCACGGCTGACAAGACGGTCTACAACGGGCCATTCCGTTTGACCAAGTGGAACGGGACCAGCAAGTCCTGGACGTTGGCGAAGAACGCCACCTACTGGGATAAATCCGCGGTGCATTTGACCAAGATCAACGAACAGGTCACCGAAAGTACCACGACCAGCTACAACCTCTTCAACTCGAAGAAGACCGACGAAACGTTGCTTAACGGCCAACAGGTCAAGAACAACAAGAACAACGAAAACTTCGTCAAGCGCCTACCAACGGGCTCACAACGCCTAGACTTGAACGAAAAGAAGGTCAAAGCTTTCAAGAACGTCAACGTCCGCAAAGCCTTCTCCGCAGCCATCGACCGGAACCAACTGGTCAAGGACGTCTTACAAGACGGTTCCGTGGCCTCCAAGGGCTTCGTGCCGGCCGGCATGGGCAACAACCCCAAGACCGGGGAAGCCTTTAACCAAGAAGCCAGCGTGAACTCCGCCGTTTCCTACAACCTGAAGAAGGCTAAGCAACTCTTAGCCAAGGGGTACAAGGAATCCGGCACCAAGTCGATCAACGCCACGTTATCCGTGTCCGACACCGACTCCAGCAAGCAAGTTGCTGAATTTGTTCAGAGCGCTCTGGAGAAATTACCGGGCGTCAAGATCAGCATCAAGACGGTACCTTTCGTTCAACTGATCACCCAACAAAACAACGGCAATTACGAACTGACCTTTAGCGGTTGGCAATCCGTGTTCGCCGACCCGATCAACTTCTTGGACGTCTTCGAAAGTAACTCCAGCTACAACACCACGGGCTGGAAGAACAGCCAGTATGACCAGTTGCTGGACGAATCCGAAAACCAAGACGGGAACCAACCAACTAAGCGGTGGGCCAAATTAGTCGCCGCCGAAAAGGTCTTGATGAACGACCAAGGGACGATTCCACTGTACCAACAAGCGCAATCACAACTGCTCCGGAAGAACGTCAAGAACGTCGTTTACAACCCTGCCGGTGTACCTTATGACTTCAAACTGACTTACATTGCTAAATAACGCGTTAGACGCAAAGCAGCGGACTACCCATTCGGGTGGCCCGCTGCTTTTTATATCGAATCGTAATTATTTTTTAGTGGCTTTCGCTGGAGCTTCTGGTTTGGCTGAACATTCGCCGTCACAGTAGCACTTGGTGTCGGTCAGCATGCCGCAGCGACAGATACCGTCCGCGTCTGAACACCCACACCCGTCGTGACAGGCCATCCCCTTATGACAGTAAGGATTCGTTTCCGTCATGACTAGCGCCCTATTCCGTTAATTGACCGACTAAGGGGAGCTTGTTCAAAACACCCTTGCCGTGGGGAGACTTCAGAATGGCCGCGGAGAGGTTTTTTCCGGCCACGTTGCCGTGGTGTTGGCCGCCCTGCCAAGCGTCCACGTTGGTCATATCGTACACGTTCCCATCGATGGCCACGTAAGCCGGTTGCCCGTTCTGCCCGTCAAAGTGACTGAGTTCTTCTACCGTAAACGTTTTGGTTGCCATGTTCCAACACTCCCATCTAAATTTAGGTTTAGCATACCGAACAAACTAATTGAACACAAGTAAAACGCTTATCACTCGATTAGGGAATAGCTAGTCGTCCACCAATTGGCCGACCGACTGAGGTGCCCGTTTCAACATCAGGATGGCGACGGCGCAGAGCACGCCCAGGACCGCCACGCCCACGTCAAACCACATGATCTGGTGAATGCTAGTCTTGGCTAAGCCCCCGGTGACTAGCGGAATCGTAAACGACGCCAGACCGCTGGCCGTGTAGTAGATTCCTAAAACGCGGCCCTTATGCGCTGGGTAGAGGTCACTCATCAGGGTTAACCCGATCTGTAAAACGCCCCCCGTCGCCGAAATGCCAATAATCAGCGAGCCGACGAACATCACGCCAAACACCGGCACGGCCGCCATGGCGATCAACGCCAGTAACGACACCACCGTATCCACCAACATGAACCAGGTTGGCTTGAGCCACCGGTTGACCACTAACGCCGTCAACAGGACTCCCAGGATCGACCCGGCACTGTACACACTGACCAGTAGCCGCGAGCGTAACAGGCTGAGATGGACCACGTCCGTGCCGTATTCAGTCAGCCACTGACTGATCAGGTAGAACGTCGCCATCCCCACGTACCCGAAGATCGTTAAGATGACGGCCTGCGTCGTCCGCCAACGCACCGGCTTCGCCACCTGGGCCACCGTAGCTGTCGTGGCCCGTTGCCGAGCCGGAAACTGCCGCCACTGGAGAAAGATTAGGTTGGCGATCAGAATGACCGCGCCCAGCATAAACGACCAGCCATACCAGCCGCGAGCCCCGTCAAGCGCCGCCACAATCAGTGGCAAGGAGAGTTCTCCGACGGACGAGAAAGCCTTGATCAAGATGTTCGCGGAAGCCTCGTGCCGCGGGTGAAGTTCCATTAACGTTGGGTAGGTCCCGGCATCTAAAAACGAATTGGCCATTCCCGCCAAAACGCCCAAGACGTAGGCCATCGTGGTCGACCGGCAGAACACGATGCCGATGAAGAAGGGCAGGTAGGTCAGAATCCCCAGGTTCACGAATAACTTGCGGCCCCAGCGGTCGGAAAGCACCCCGGCCACGTACAGAACCAATAGATGGCCAATCCCTAACGATGAGATGACGTAGGACACTTCGGCCGTGTCCACGTGCCATTGATGACCCAGACTGGCCATATTTTGAGCCAGAATCACGATGGCCATGCCGTAAACGATGTAGTTGACGTAGAGGCTGATCGTGGTCAACCAGCGTTGTCGTGTTGCCAATTTTGTCACCCTTTCAGATTGAAAAAGGAACTGTGCTCACGTCGCAACAGTTCCCACTTTCAAATTCACTTTAAGTTAGATCGGTTTAAGCCGTAACTTTGTCGGCGTCGTCCTGCTTGATGAACGCCAAGAACTTGTCGAAGCAAGACTTCAAGAAGTTCTCGCTGTTCGCGTCGGTCAGGTGGTCGTGGTCGTCGAACTTATTGCTGGCTTGCGGCAACATGAATTCGTTACCGGGCAACACCTTGGCGTTGACGCCCGGTGCATCCAGAATCTGGCGCAGGTTCATTTGGGCCCGCACCGTGCCTTGAATGCCCAGTGACGTGCCGACGATCATGACGGCCTTATCCGTAAACGGATGTTCCACGCTGGAGAGCCACTCTAAAGCACTCTTCAACGAAGCGGGAACGGCGTGGTCGTATTCGGGCACCCCGATGACCACCCCATCGGCCGCGGCAACCTTCGCCGCTAAGGCCTTCACAGCGGCTGGTTCGTCGGCCGCCAGGTCTTCGTTAAACATCGGTAAGTCCTTAATTTCACACACTTCGAAATCGACTTCCTTACCGAAGAGGTGTTGCATGCTGTGCAGCAACTTCCGGTTGTAGGACTTCGACGCGTTGGTGCCGACTAACGCCACGATACTGGTATCATCGTCGCCGGCCGCCTTGCGTTGGTCCGCGTTTTGACTGGCTTGCGCCCCGGCCACGTAACCGGAGGAAATGCCCCAGGTATTCATCATACTTGGCATCGAATCGTGACCATTGGCCCCGCCGATAATTTCCCCGGCGCCGTAGTAGTTGGCCACCGGTTGGTCCTGGGTATCCAGTAACTCTAAGGTCTTCCGGTCGGTCACGTAACCCCCTAAGGTCGTGGCGAACCGGCCCCGTTGTTCAACCAGGTAGTAGGTGTCACCTTCGTAGGCGTGGAGGTACTCGGCATCGCGGCCGAATTGTGAATCCTTGCCCGCCTTGACGTCGGCTTGGTAGGTCGCCACGGTCTTGGCTAACTGGTCGGGATCGACCCCAGCAGCTTGAGCCACGTCAGTTAACGACCCCTTGGTGAAGATTGGGAGCTTGTCCTTGTCGTCGAAGAACTTTTTGATTTCCTTGGCGGTAAAGTCGTGCAGGATCAACAGGTCGTAAACCTGTTTCCAGGTCCGTTCGTCCATCAACATGAAGGCAACCTTATCCGGTTGGGCCAAGATGGCATCCCGGAAGTTAGTGTAGGCGCTGGATTCATCAACGATCCGGTTCCCCTGGGTGTTGACGTAGATGGCGCCCATGTCGGTGGCCTTCTTGGAAGCGTAGGTAGTTAACTTGGCAATGCCGGGTTCCACTTCGACCCCGTGTGGGTAAACCTTGTACCAGTCCAGGTTACGGGTCTTCAAATTCAGGTCACCGTTAAAGCTGTAGGCATCGCCGGTCGAAGTCATCGGACCGTAGTAGTCGATCCCCTTGCTTTCGGCACCGCGCATCTTGGTGTTGGCCCCGTGGCCGCCGGCGGCTAAGACCACCGAACGCGCCTTGATGTTTAACGTGGCGTTTTGGGCTTCGGCAACGGCCCCGTTGACCTCACCCTTTTGGTTGCGGATCAATTGTTCGACCCGGGCGCCCAGGATGATTTCACCCCCGTGATCGGTGAAGGCTTGCGACACCTTCTGGATGAATTCGTAGCTGCTAGCCGTCGGTAATTCGATCTGCCGTTCCACGGAATGTTCCACCGTTTGGGTCTGGGCCTTTTGGTAGGCCAACCCGGCAAAGTCACTCACGAAATCGATGGCCGGCCCGATGTTGTGGACCATTAAATCGGTCAGCTCAGGATCGTTAGAGTGCTTGCTTTCGCGGGCCACGTCTTGGGCCAATTGGTCGGGACTGTCGGTTCCCCGGCCAAAGAGCTTAGCGGCAACGTTAGAACCAGTCCCGGTCACGTTGGACCCGTTCAAGATGGTCGCGCCACCCAAGTAGCCGTTCTTTTCGACTAAGGTGACCTTCTGGCCTAACGTTAAGGCCCGGCAGCCGGCAACTAAGCCCGCTTCGCCCCCACCGATAATCAGGACATCGGTTTTGAGGGTCTTGGTTTCGTGAGCCGTGTTGGTCTGTGGCACCGGCGTCAACTTGACATCGGCCTGAGCCACCGCATCCTTGGCGGAGTCCAGCAAGGCCTGGGTCATGACGGTGGCGCCACTGATGGCGTCGACGTCAAAGGACTGCCCGTCGATGATCCGTTGCTTGAGCTTGTCGATCACTTGGTTAAAGATGCCGGACGTTTCGGAATGTTGGAGGATCTTTAAGTCCTTCACTTGGTTATCGTCAACGTCGACTTCGTAACTGATGATCCCGTTGTGGCCCATTGCTTGGCCGGTAATTTGCTTGTTTTCATCTGACATTTTGATAGACTCCCTTCGTCTGTGGCGCTAAGCCACTGGTCAATTCAACCGCCCCGTTGTCGCGCACAAAGATGGCGTCGACGCCGGGGAGCTGTTCAATTAAGGTTTGCCCGGCTTGGGGGCCCTTGAAAAATGAAACGGTTGATAAGACTTCTGCTAATTCTGAATTTTCGGTCATAATGGTGACCTGCAACAGATCGTTGCGCACCGGGTAACCGGTTTGCGGATCTAAGATGTGGTGATAGGTGCGCCCGTTACGTTGAAAGTAGCGTTCCCGCACGCCGGAGGTCACGAAGCTTTGCGCGGGGGTGACCACCGTCAACAGGGCCTCACCGCGTGCCTCGTCGGGATCTTGAATCCCAATGTGCCACCGGCCGTCCGGCGTCAACGGATTGTCTCCCCAGGTTTGAACGTTGCCACCCAGATCGATGATGCCGCTAGTGACACCGGCGGCTTGGAGCTGAGCTTTGACCCGATCGGCGAAGTAGCCCTTGGCGATGGCGCCCAGGTCCAGCTGCATGCCCCGTTTGGTGAGGAACACGGTGTGCCGGGTGGCATCGAGCACCACGTCGTCCGGATTCATTCGCTGCAAGCTGGTCGCAATGGCGCTCTTCGCCGGCACGGTTTGACCGCCAAAGCCGATCTTCCACAGCTTGACCAACGGCCCAATCAGGACGTTAAAGCTATCCTGATACTGCCGTGTTGCCGCCAGGGCCCGTTGAATGAAGGCGAAGGTCGTCGCGTCCACGGCGACCGGGGCAATCCCGGCTTGTTGGTTGATCCGCCCTAGCGTCGAGTGCTCGTCGTTAGCGGATAACACGTTGGTCATGGTTTGCAGGTAATCATAAACCCGCTCTACCAGAGCGGGTTTATTGTCGAACAATGTCAGCGAGATGACGGTGCCCATCATCGCAAATTGAGAAACATACTTCTTGTGCGCTAAAGCGACCATCATCGTCGCCTCCTTAGTTTAATTTCAAATCGTCGAGTTCACCCTTGAGGTGGTCTAACGAGATCTGCCCGGGCGCCGAAGCCGCACCGACCGTTGCGAAGGTTAGGCTGGATCCAAAGACCTCGCCGGCTAACCGGGAGACCTTTCCCAGGTCGCCCATCGCCATGGTGATCAGCGGTTGGCTCAATGTCTGCCGGGCCTGGTTGGTGGCCGTGAGTAACGTCAAAACGTCTTCGGTGGTGTGCGGCATGACCGCAATCTTGGCCACGTCGGCGCCGACCGCTACCATCTCACTGAGCCGGCGAATAATGTCGGTCTGCGCGGGCGTCTTGTCAAAGTCGTGGTTACTCATGATAACCACCACGTTTTGAGCGTGCGCGGCGTTGACGGCTTGGCGGACGGCGTCTTCGGCGTGATAGCGTTCCACGTCCAAGGCGTCGGTAAAGCCACCGTCAACAACGGTCTGGCAAATGCCAAAGTAATCGGCATCGCTTAAGGCCAATTCACCGCCTTCACCGGCCGTCCGGAAGGTGGTCAGTAAAGCCAAATCGCCTAAGGCCGTGCGGAGCTTTTGCCCCATGGCGGTTAACTTCGCGGCGTCGGTGACGCCTTCGAAGTAGTCAATCCGCCATTCCACGACGTCGGGTTGGGCGGCCTTGACCGCCTTAGCTTGGTCCAAGATGGCTTGTTCGGTTTTCCCGGTCACGGGCACGGCCAACTTAGGCCGACCGGTACCGAGTTCAATGTTGCGTAATTTAACGCTAGTCGCTTGCACAGTAAACGACTCCTCTCATTAAATAACTAATTAAATTTGTATTTCTGATTGCGAAGTTGGACAAAGGTCGCAAGTAAGACCCCAACGACGGTCACCGCGATATCAATCCAGAAGACTTCCAAAACACTGCTAGCCGTTGAATTAATGATAAAACTTGATACAAACGGCCCCACAAAATAAGTCATTGCGGCCGCAAAACTGTAGTAACCAGTTACTTTCCCCTTCTTTTGTGGGAAGTACTGCGTTAACACAGCCAGGCCAAGTTGCCAAACCCCACCAGCGGCAAAGAAACCAATCACAGCACTGGTTACTTTGGCCATAATGACGCTTGGGAACATCACCATTAGGACCAAGAAGACCACCGAAATCAACGGATAAAGAATGACCAGAAAGATAGGTTTTAACTTCGTCACCAGTACCGTTGTAATAAACACGGAAATCAATGAGAAGATGGCATACCAGGACATCAGGGACTTCGCCGCTACCTCACTCAACCCTAATACTGAACTCCCAAAGTTAGGAATATATTGCGTATAAACATAGAAAGTAAATGAAATGGTGAATCCTAAAGCGATTAAACTAATACCATCAATTTTCATTTTAGGTAAATGAACACCTGTGGTTTGTGTTGTCGCTTCCGCAGTTGCCGCGTCACTTGAAGCCTCTTCAGTTGGTGCTTCATTTGTATTTTGAGGTGCAAACTTAGAGACAAAGATCATCACCACGTCAATCAAAATGATGACCGATAAGATAACCAACGTCACGGTTGCGTTAGGAATCGTTGCAACAACAAATGGTAAGACAAATTGAGCCAACGACATCGCCGCTTTGACCAGCGAACTCATGCTAGCCGACTTAGTCGGAAATGCTTCGGATAAGGCTGGATAAGCCGCCGCATCATCAAATGAATTGGCAAACCCTAAGAACAGGGAGAAAATGGCGGCCATCAACATATTTGTACTGAATATCAGGCCCACCAAGAAGACGAAATTTGCCACCATTCCTGTAATCAATACCGGCTTACGGCCAAACCGGTCGGAGAAATCACCGGCAAATAGAATCGTGATGATCCGCCCAATTCCCATCATAGAGATAACTGTGGAAATTCCGCGGAGGTCAGTCGACCACATGGCCTGGAACCGGGAACTGTACTGTGAAATCAAAATCTGCGCGATACTTAGAATCGCATAGTTGATATAAATGGCCGTCGCTAACGAGGCGTGACCTCGTTTCGCTTCGACGACGTTCTGCTCTTTAGCTTCCACGTCACAAAACTCCTTTATTTAAAGACTCATGGCGTCCTTTATTTTTGGTCGTCTTGGTCAAATAATAAGTCTCGAATGTAATCAACGGGCATTTCCTTGCCGGTCCATAACTTAAAGGCTTCGGCACCTTGTTCAAGCATCATCCCTAACCCGTTGAAGACGTGTTCAACGCCAGCTTCTTGCGCCACTTCCATCAACTTAGTGGTCCGTGGGGCGTAAACCGTATCGAAGACGATCATGTCTTTATGGAAGAACGAGGGATCGTTTACCAAGGACTTGCCTTCGAGTGGCTTCATGCCAACACCGGTCGAGTCACAGTAGATGGCAGAATCCGCGATTTCACGCTTAAAGGCATCTTGATCAGCTAAATCGAACAATTGGGCTTTGCAGTCCGTCTGTTCATTAATGATTTTAACGTTACGTTCCGCATTTTCCCAAGTTTGGTCATGAATATTGAAGATGGACATTTCCTTCACACCATCGTAAGCGGCCTGAATTTCAATTGCCGTCCCGGCACCACCGGCACCCGCAATCGTCATCTTTTCGCCGCGGATATCTAAGTTTTCGTCGGCTAAAGCCTTCATAAACCCAGTTCCGTCAGTCGTGTAACCGGTTAAAACACCGTTGTCGTTAACCACCGTATTTACGGCGCCGACCATCTTAGCAACTGGATCTAATTTATCTAATAATGGCAAAATCTTTTGTTTATTAGGCATGGAAATGTTGGAACCCCGCATGTCTAACGTCCGGATGGATTGAACCGCAGCCGGTAATGTATCATTTGTGATTTCGAAAGCAAGATAGGCAAAGTTTAAGCCTAACTTGGCAAATGCATTGTTATGCATAGTTGGCGACATTGAATGCCGAATAGGATAAGCCATAAGTCCAATCAGTAAAGTATGTCCGTCGATTCGTTCAGTCATAAATCATCACTCCTAAATTGTTTTTTGGCTGTTTCAGATAATCAATGTTACTCAATTCACTTGCAATCTTAGCATGATGATCTATCATAATAAATAATAATAAATTAATATATCGATAGAATTTATTTATGAATTGATCGGAGTTGAACAAGATGAACCTGCGTCATTTGATTTTTTTCAAAGAGTTAGCCCGGACCCAACATATGTCACAAGCAGCAGAAAATTTAGGGATTAGCCAGCCTTCGTTAAGCTATGCCATTAAAAAGTTAGAGGATGAGTTGCAGGTTCCCTTGTTTGAACCGGACGGTCGGAACATTCGTTTAACCAACCTTGGTGAAACTTATCTCAAATACGTCACGGTTGCTCTGAACAGTTTAGACCAAGGTGACGAATTACTGAGCCAACTAATTAATCCCAAGACGGGGCATATCAACTTAGGATTTACCTACACGCTCGGTCAACGGTTAGTCCCTGAGCTTCTTCAGAATTTCTCCCAACAGGACGGCAATCAACAAGTGACCTTCAGCCTCGGCCAAAGTAACTCTGCTGATTTATTAGACGACCTGAACGCCGAAAAATACGATCTAGTCATGGCATCCCGGGTCGATCAACTTCACGACCAGGATACGGAACGTCTATTTAACTTCTATCCGGTCGTTCAACAGGAAATCGTCGCTGCCATTCCCAATAATCATCCGCTGGCTCAAAAGCCGCATTTATACCTCCAAGACCTTAAAGATGAACCGCTCATCATGTTCTCTCAAAATAGCGGACTCCGCCCCTTGATTGAAAAGATTTTAGCTCAAAAGCATCTGAAACCTAATATTAAGTTTCAAGTTGAGGAGGACTACACCATGGTCGGTTTCGTGCAGCATGGCATGGGTATCGCTCTGATTCCTAATCTTCCCCAACTTGATCCCCAAACAGTTACCATTCGACATCTTGAAGATAACCAACTGGAACACGATCTCTACCTCATCACGCAACCCAATCGCTTTATGGCCCCGTCCGTTCAACGATTTCAAGAATTTGTTCGACAGTATTGTTGGCAGCACTTCACTCAACCACAGCAATTAATTTAACCAAAATTAGCTTAGAAAAAATAGCGGGAGTTCACTACGATGGTGAACTCCCGCTATTATAATTACTTTATTCTTCACTAATTTCGCCTAACGGGGAAACGACTGACTCATCAATTCGCTCTTGGCGATAAACCGTCACCGTGATTAAACTACACAAAACACCCACAACCGCGAGTCCCGCATCAAACCACATCAAATTACGCACGCTGTGTTGCGAGATCACCGCCGTAATGACGGGAATCGTAAACGAAGCCAGGCCACTGGCCGTGTAATAGATTCCCGTAATCTTTCCCTTGGCCTGCGGGAAAACGTTGCCCATGATGGTCAAGCCAATCTGCATGACCCCACCGGCCGCAAAACAGCCAATCAGAAAGGCACCTAGCCGCATCATCGTTTGCGTCGGGACCGCCGCCATCAACACTAAGGCGACTAACGAAACCACCGTATCCAGCAACATGAACCAGACCGGTTGTAACCACCGTTCGACCAGAATTGCGGTGACGACCACCCCGAAAATCGACCCAATGCTGTAGATACTGACCAGCATGCGCGCATGCATCATAGTCAAATGAACCACCCGACTGCCATATTCCGTTAACCACTGGCTGATGAGATAGAAGGTCGCCATCGACACGTAACCAAACAGGGTCAACGTAACCGCCAAGATGCGTTTGTGGGCCGTCGTCATCCGGGATGTTGGCGCCACGGCCGTCTCCGTTGCCGTGACCTTCCCGGGTTGGGCGAACTGCCGGTGCCGCACGGCCATGAAACTTACGGCCATGCCTACCGCACAAATGACAAACGACCAACCGTACCACAGATGAGCCCCTTCCAAGCCCGCCACTAACAGGGGTAAAATCAGTTCGCCAATCGAAGCGAAGGCCTTGATCATGATGTTGGCCGTCGCCTGGTGTTGCGGATACAACTCCATCAGGGCCGGGTAGGTACCAGAATCCAGAAACGAATTAGCCATCCCCGCTAGGATTCCAAAAAAGTACGCCACGTAAATGTTGGGGGAGATTAAAATCCCGATAAAAAAGCCCATGTACGTTAAAATACCAATTTTCACAAAAATCCGGCGGCCCCAGCGGTCGGACAGCGAACCGGCAAGATACAACACCAATAGCCGTCCGATTCCCAGTGACGAGATGACCAGCGAAACGCCCGCCATGTCGACGTGCCAAGTCCGACTCAGCGCCAGCATATTCTGCGCTAAGATCACGATGGCCATACCATGAATTAAATAATTAAAGTAAAGACAGAAAGTTGTTTTCCACCGTTCTGCGTGAGTCATCCAATCACCTGCACCTTGAGAGATTTGAATTGAGTAACAAAGTACAAATGCTCATTGGCTAACAATAAGGGCTTGCTCACTATCTGTCAAGCCAACGGACGAGCCCACCCCAGACAAAAAACGCCCCTCCTATATGGAAGGACGCGATTTAAAATTTGATTTAACTGACTTATAACTGACCCCAGGCCGCCGCCCCAATCGTCGGGAACAGGGGAACCAGCCGTTCAATTTCGTGTTCACCATACTTAAAGGTAATGGCCGGCAGTAGCGTGTTAATAACGTTGTCGGCTTGGGCACTGACTTCCGTGGCGCCCACTAAATGGTGATCCTGGTCAAAAATCAGCGTATTGTCGCCGCTAGTTTCCTGCCCGACCTGGCGGTACCAGTCGTCCGGGACGTGTTGTGTAGTCAGCGTGTAGGTCGCGGGGGCCGCTTGGGCCTGAGCGACCGTCACGCCAACTTGGGCCAACCGCGGTGAGGTAAAGACCACCGTCGGGATTGGCGGGTAGTCGATGGCCGCCGTCGTTTCCCCGGCAAATAAGTGCATCAAGTACGTCGATTCAAAAATCGCCGTTGGCGTCAACCGCGGTTGCGTTTTATCAATCACGTCGCCGGACGCGTAGATGTTGGGCACACTGGTCTGCAGATGATCGTTAACCTCGATGCCGTTAGCGTTAACCGTCACGCCCACCGTTTCTAAGCCCAGATCGGCCGTATTCGGTTCCCGGCCGGTCGCGTCCAGAATCCAATCGGCCGTTAACGTGTCGCTGGCGTCCGTGGTCAGCACGTAATCGGTCGCCGCGTGCGTCACCTGCGTGATCGTGGTATTCCGGACAATCGTTACGCCGTGACGTTGCAGGTCGCTCAGCACCTGTTCGACGTACGGTTGGTGGAAGGCCCGCAAAGCTTGGTCGCCGTGCAGAACGACGGTCACGTCACTCCCCGCCGCGTTGGCGATGGTGGCCAGCTCCAGGGCAATGTAGCCGCCCCCAATCACTACCAGCCGCTTCGGCATGGTGGGCAGGTCCAGAAAATCGGTACTGTCGTGGAGAAATTCCCCGCCCGGAATAGCTAACCGGTGGGGATGAAGACCCGTGGCAATCACCATCTGATCGGCGGTGTAGGTCTGTTGCCCCACGCGAATCGTGTGGGCGTCTACTAAACGACCGTACCCGTGGATTAGGTCGACCCCGCTCCCGGTCAACAGGCCCTCAATCATGTCCGGTAATCCGTTAATCACGTCACCCTTATGCGCCAAGTTCGCGTCCCAGTTTAAGTGCGTTTGCCCGGTCAAGACCGGATTTAAAGCCGCCAGTTGCCGTTGTAACGCCACCGGCGCGTCCAACGAAATCTTGGCGTTACAGCCCCGGTTCGGACAGGTACCTCCGACCTTATCGGCTTCGATGACCCCCACTTTAACGCCCTTTTGCGCCAACGGGATCGCCCCGTCGAACGTGCCGTGACCGCTTCCCAGATATAAGACGTCATATTGATACGCTTGCTTTGCCATGTTGTGGCCTCCCTAAATTGATGGTTAACAATTAAGTTGTACTCAATCTATAAATTCATCCTACCAAGTCGACACCGGTCACGCAACCATTTTGCCCGTTAATTTTAGGACACGGGACCTCGCCCTTAATTTACGGGTTTTTAGGCTTGCGGTCACGGATTTGGTCGCGTAAGATAGCGTTAATTAACTGAGTCGCCTAATGATTATTTGAGGAGGAATTTAATTGTCCTATAGCATTCATGAGGTTGCCGAAAAATTAAACCTTTCAACCTATAGTATTCGCTACTACCACGACCACGGCATGTTGCCCTTCGTGGAGCGTGATGCTAACAACAACCGGGTCTTTCACGACATCGACATCGAATGGTTGCGTCTGATTATGTGTTTCCGTAATACGGGCATGCCCCTCGAGCGGATTCAACACTACTTGGATCTGGTTCAACAGGGGGACGCCACGATTCCCGAACGTTACCAGATGATGAAGACCCAACAAGAACGCACCGTTCAAGAATTAGCCGCCATGCAACAACACCTAGCCACCATCAACACCAAGGTGGCCCACTACCAAGAGGTTTTGACACAGGGCAAACCCGACACCTACGTGCCCACCGATTTACCCCAACCGGAACCGACCGATAATATCGCTTAGTATTTGTTATTAATAATTAGTGAATTTTAATTATTAATAAATAAAAAGACGGTCACCACACAACACGCTGTGGTGACCGTCTTTTAGGTTGTTTGAATTAGTGCGCTCCCCAGGAGATGTCCCCCTGTTGCGCAAGAATCTGATCGATAGCGGCCAATTCGTCGTCCGTGAAGTCCAAGTGCTGTAGCGCCTGAACGTTGTTGACGATTTGCTCGGGCCGGCTAGCGCCAATCAGGACACTGGCGATTTCCGGTACCCGTAAGTTCCAGGCTAGTGCCATCTGTGCCAGGCTTTGTCCCCGATTTTGGGCCAACACGTTCAACTGCTCGACCGTCTTTAACGTTTGGTCGACCTGTGTCGGGTTCAAGAACGGAATCGTCCCCTTCTTAGCCCGGGAATCCGCGGGAATCCCGTTCAGGTACTTATCCGTCAGCAGGCCTTGTGACAGGGAGCTAAAACCGACCGCCGCCTTGTGCTCGCGTTTCAAGACCGGGAAGAGGTCGTGCTCCACGTCACGGTTGAACATATTATAGCGCGGCTGGTGAATGATAAACGGCGTGTGCAGGTCGTTAAAGATCGCCGTAATCGCGGCCGTTTGCGCACCACTATAGTTCGAAATGCCGACGTACAACGCCTTTCCTTGTCGCACCAGTTGATCGAGGGCTAGCGCAGTTTCTTCGATGGCCGTATTCGGGTCCGGCCGGTGACTATAAAAGATATCGAAGTAATCCAGGCCCGTTCGTTGTAAGCTTTGGTTCGCACTGGCAATGATGCTCTTCCGCGAGCCCCAGTTGCCGTAAGGTCCCGGCCACATCACGTAACCGGCCTTGCTGGCGATGACTAGTTGGTCGCGGTAGGCGTGCATGTCGCCGGCCATGATTCGACCAAAGTTGGCTTCCGCGCTCCCCGGTTCGGGACCGTAGTTGTTGGCCAAGTCGAAGTAGGTAATCCCCAGATCAAAGGCCTGATGGATCATTCTCACCTGCGTGTCGAAGGGATCGACACTCCCGAAGTTATTCCATAAGCCTAACCCAATCGCCGATAATTTTAATCCGCTATCCCCCACCCGGTTATACACCATCTGTTGGTAGCGGTGTTCGTCTGCCTGATACATGTCACGGCCTCCTTAACTTTACATCATGCCTTAAGGATACCGCTTTCACGCCCGGCACGGCAAACCTAAATTTCAGCGCTCACGCCTACATCTTCTTTTCGAACCCTTCCATCGGGGCTGCCTGGTTCTGATAGTTTTGCGCGGTCGCCGGGTCATCGGTAAAGTGCATCACCGAATAGAAGGCCCCCCGCAAATAGTCCTGCATGGCCCGGGGAATCTTTAACTCGTCCATGGCACTCGGCGATAATTGGTAACGCAAGCTGGCCTCGTCACCGGCCGCGACCTTTTGGACCCAAAGTGGTTCGCGAATCAATTCTCGTCCCATCGCTACCAGGTCAGTCCCCAGCCCTAAGACCGCCTCGGCATCCTGCGGCGTCTCCACGGAACCCACGCCCATCAGCGGTTTGCGGCCGGCTAATTGCCGACTGATCTTGGTCAGAATCGGTTCGTGATCGGTCTTGTCGTTGAGCGACGTCCGGTGCGCCGACCCCATCGACACGTGGACGTAATCCACCACGGAATCCCCCAACATGTCGACAAACGCCAACGAGTCGGCCAAACGAATCCCTGGCGTTTCGATTTCTTCCGGCGAAATTCGGTAGCCTAACAGAAACGGCCGGTCGGCGTATTGGTCGATTGCCGCGTGGGCACTGGCAATTACGGCCTTGGCGAAGGCCATCCGGTCGCTGCCCCACTTATCGGTCCGTTGATTCGAGTTCGGGGAAAAGAACTGCTGCAACAGGTAGGTGTTGGCGCCGTGCAGCTCTACACCATCAAAACCGGCCGCAATGGCCCGCCGCGTAGCCGCGCCAAAGGCGGTGATGATCTCGTCGATTTCGTCGGCACTTAACGCCCGGGGCTCCTGTGAATCGGCGGGAAAGGCCGCCGTCACCGCACTCGCGCTGACCGGTTGTTGGCCGCGTAAGATCGAATCGTTGGATTTGCGCCCGGCGTGGAAAATTTGTAAGACCGCCTTAGTGCCGTTTTGCTTCATCGCGTGTGCCAACGCCGTTAAGCCCGGAATATCGCTATCGTTGGCAATGGAGAGTTCCCCCTCAAAGCCCTTGCCACTGGCGATCACGTTCGCCACTTCACCGATAATCAGGCCTAAGCCCCCGGCCCGCGCCCCGTAAAAATCAATTTCGTCGTTGGTCACGTGGCCATCGTAGAAGCTCGACATGGTCGTCGTTGGCGACATCGCCAACCGGTTCTTTAGCGTCAGGCCGTTGTTAAACGTATAAGGTTGCATGAATGTATAAGTCATTTCGGTTCCTCCCGTTGACAGGTCAAAATTTGTTGTAAGACGGGGCGCAGGCTCTCCCCAATTGGGGAAAGTTGCCAGGCCCATTGTTCCACGTGAAACACAATCAGGTGTTGTCGCCACAGGTGCCAGCACGCACGAATCCCACAGCGACGATCCTTGAGTGGTAGCTGACGCCACAGAGCCCAACCGCTTTGCGGGCTCGTGGTCAAACTCAAGAGAATCCGCCACTGGGCGGGACACGTGATCAGGGTGCGGACCACCCGTAAGCCAATTGGATCGTTGGTCATCAGCCACCTCCTTGACCCTTAGTCTACCGGCTTACGCGCAGAAAAAAAGAAGGCACTTTAAAGTGCCCCGATTCACCAGCCCCCAAAACCGTTTGCTTGCGAAATCATTTGAATTCCGGTAAACTAACGCTATCGTTTAAAAGATTAAACCTTCAAACCAATCAAAAGGAGACCTTTGTATGACCCCCCGCGAACGCACCACCGCCGCCTTTCAGGCAACGACTCCCCTCTTCAGTGTCCTGGCCGATACTTATCGTCAACAGCTATTACTCGAGCTCGGGGCCCATCCCGAAGGCCGTAACGTCACGGACCTTACCACGAAGATGACGTTGTCCCGACCAGCCGTTTCCCATCATTTACAGCTTTTAAAGCAAGCCGGACTGGTCACCGTCAAAAGACAAGGCACCCAAAACTTCTACGTGTTGACGCTCGACGAGTCGATCACTCAGATTCGTGCCCTGTTAGACCTGTTAGAAACCAATTGCCTGAAGGGAGATCACTAATGCAAGCCGTCCAAGTAACCCACTATAATCGCGAACACTGGGTCGCACTGACCGACGTCCCCGAGCCCCAAGTCGGACCAGACGACGTCCTAGTGGAAGTTAAGGCTGCCGGGGTCAATCCGGTCGACGTTAATTTTGCCACCGGGGTGATGTGCCCCATTCTTCCCACCAAGCCGCCCTTTACGTTAGGCAACGAGGTGGCCGGTACGATCTTATCCTTAGGCGCCAACGTGACCAACTTTACCGTGGGCCAAGCCGTTTACGCTCGGCTACCCCACGACCAAATGGGCGCCTTTGCCGAACGCGTGGCAATCGCGGCAAGCGCCATCGCGCCGATTCCGGCGGGTTTCACCTTCGAACAAGCCGCCGCGGTGCCGTTGACCGCCTTGACCGCCTACCAGGCCCTGACCGAGGAACTGTCTTTACAGCCGGGCGACCAGCTTTTTCTGCCCGGTGGCGCCGGGGGACTGGGAATGTTTGCCATCCCGTTTGCCCGGAAACTCGGTCTGCGCGTGACGACCAGTGCCAGTCCGCACAACGCCGAACGCCTAAAAGCCTTGGGCGCCGAGCAGGTACTCGATTATCACACCACCGATTTCGCCAACGTTCTCCACGACTTTGACGCCGTGATCGATACTCAGGGACGGGCCGCCATCCCCGATGAGCTAAAGATTTTGCGCCGCCACGGGACCTTGGTTTCCCTGTCTGCGCTGCCCGACTGGAAGTTCGCCGGCCAACACGGGTACTCGTTGCCCCGGCAGTTCATCTTCGGGGCCGCCGGCTTAGGCCTGGACCTCCAGGCGAGCCGGCAACACAAACAATACCGGTTCATGCTGATGCACCCGGACGGCGCTCAGCTAGGCCGCATCAGCGATTGGCTGACCGAACTGCACCTCACGCCCGTGGTCACGGCGACCTATTCGCTGGCCCAAACACAAGCCGCGCTCGACCGCGTCGCCGCCCACCAAACCGCTGGTAAAGTGGTCATTACCCTTTAAAAATACGCTAAAAGGCGTCCCATCAACCGACGGGGCGCCTTTCTAATGGTTTCTAATTGGCTTGTAAGAGGTGTTCAAACCCGGCGTGGTCGTTCTGGACCCGGACATCGCTGACGCCCGACTCCCGTAATTCGTCGACGTGGTGTTCCCCCCAGATCGACATCTGGACCAACACGGTGCCCAGTGATCGGCCCATCGTTGTCAAGGTGTAGACCACTTTGAAAGGAGCCCGGTCGCCATAGACCTGGCGTTGGACGATCCCATCGTCCATCAATTCACGTAATTGTTGGGTCAGGACCTTTTGGGAGATTTCCGGGAGTTCCTGACGTAAATCGCAGGTGCGTTGGGGCCGCACGCTCAGGTGGCAGAGCAGTTGGGGTTTCCACTTACCACTGATCACGTCTAACGTGGCTTCTACGCCGATATTGTAAGTCTTTTTCGCCATTTTCCGGTTCCCCCTGTCGTTTTTTACTAGTTTAACCGGTCAACGCCGCTTTGACGAGTAGGCACTTTTTGGTAACCCTTGGCAAAGACCGGTCCCAAGCGTAGACTGGAAGCTAACTTTTTCGCTTGGAGGGATGTTAATGTTCAAACCAGAACCATTGCATCGCGGGGACGCGGTCGCCATCGTCAGCTTATCGGCCGGCACGTTAGGCGAACCGTTCGCCGCCCACGAATTACAGCGCGGCCAGGAACGGTTACGCCAGCTCGGCCTGACGCCCGTTTGTCAGCCCAGCAGTCTTAAGGGGGCTGCTTACCTAGCGGCGCACCCCGCGGCCCGAGCCGCCGATCTCAAAGCGGCCTTTCTCGATCCCCAAATTCGCGGCATCGTCTGTGCCATCGGGGGCAACGATACCTACCGCCTGGCCCCGTTTCTCCTCGACGACCCCGACTTTCGGGCGGCCATTTTAGCCCATCCTAAGCTGTTCACCGGCTTCTCGGACACCACGGTCGACCACCTGATGCTTTACCAGTTAGGCTTAACGACCTACTACGGGCCCAACCTCTTAAACGATTTAGCCGAACTAGGCCCCGATTTATTGCCGTATACGGCTGAAACGCTCCACCACTACTTCATTAACCCCGCCACAACGCCCATCACCAGTAGTCCCGTCTGGTACCAGGAACGCACCGACTTCTCGCCGGCGGCCCTCAACACGCCCCGAATCAGTCATCCCGAAACCCGGGGCTACCAGGTCTTGCGGGGTCACGGTCAGGTCACCGGTCCCCTACTAGGCGGCTGCCTCGATAGCCTGAACAGCCTACTAACCGATGCCCGATTCCCCGACGAACCTCAAGTTAACCACCGGTATCACCTGCTGCCCAGCGCCACCGAGTTTGCGGGCAAGCTGCTCTTTTTAGAAACCAGCGAGGAAAAGCCGACCCCCGCGGCCTACCGCACCATGCTGGAAAACCTTAAGGCCGCGGGAATCTTAGGGGCCGTGGCCGGCATCATCACGGGTAAACCCCAAGACGAGGCCTACTACGATGACTACTGTCAGGCCTTGAAGACCGTCACGGCCGACTTACAAACGCCGCTGATGGCCAACCTCAACTTCGGCCACGCCTACCCCCGCACCGCGTTACCGTACGGCGCCAACGCGTGTCTTGACTTAGACCAGGCCACCCTGACCGTGACGGAGCCCTACTTCGCGGGACCCACGTACTCATAACTCACCGAAAAAAGCGCTGACAAACCCGGATAAGGTTGCCAGCGCTTTTTTTGCATGGTCGCGGTATTCGTAACCTTAAAATCCGTGCTATCTTTAGACTTTTTCTCGGTCAGCGTCCGTGGCCGGGACCGCCATCACGTCGGTATCGACGATTCCGAATTGCCGGCGCATCTGGGCCTCAATCTCCTCACCCAGTCGGTAACTATCCTGAACCTGCATGTGCGCGTCGACGGCGATGATCACGTCTAACGTCACCATGTTCCCGCTGTAGTGGGCCTTCAATTCTTCAACTCGGACCACCTGGGGTTGCTGTTCGATGGCCGTTTTAAATTGAGCCTCCGCCTGGGGATCGAAGTAATCGGCCAGGTTTAGACTGCTCTCACGGAAGATCTTGATGCCCGCCGTTAAGATAAAGAAACCCACGATGATACTGGCCACGCCGTCGAGCCAGGTGACTTGAAACAGGAGCGCGCCACCAATGGCGACCAACGTGCCCAGGCTGGTCAACGCATCGCTTAAGCTATCCTGCGCCGCCGCAGTCAGCGCCGCGTTATTGAGTTTGCGGCCCCCCTGGCGGTTAAGCCACCAGACGACCAGCATGATGACCATGGCGATGGCCGCCCCGGCCAAGGTGATGGGGCGCGGAATCTCCTGGGTTGCCGGTTTGACCAGACTCTTCAGGCCCCCATAAATAACGCTCACGGCGATGGCGATCATCACGATCCCCGTAATCATGGTGAAGACCGTCTCGTAGTGAAACCGCGTCAACTGGAGCCGTTGCCCGTTTTTTTGAATATCTTGCGGCAGGGGCTCCCCCATCAAGTCATCGTCGTGAATGTCGCGGGCAATAAAGATGCCCACCAGCAAGAGTGCCGCCGAAATGATCCCCGCGAGATTGTTGAAGGCGTCGGCGCGTAGTGTTTGGGAATGTCCAATAATCGCCAGATAAAATTCAATCACCGAAATTAACAGGTACGCCCCCACGTTGAACCACAGGTGATGTTGCGCGCTGTGTAGTTTTTGTAACTCTTCAGCCTGAATAGTTTGCCAAGCGGCGTTTTCCGCCTGACGATGTCTTTGTAATTCTTGCATGTCATTCCTCCCATGGCCACGATTACTCGCCCCCATTATACCCACTTTCACAACCAAACCGCCCCTAAAACTTTGGGGTCGTCCACGAACTTCTTACTCAGTCCGTGAAACCTGATTTCAGCCCCGACTCGGTTAAATGAAAACAGTTTGTTTAGCTTTTCCTTAATACTTAGTTCCGTTGAAAACGACTTATAAAAAAATTAAAATTGGCGCAGCCCTAGGGCCAACCGCGATAGCCGCCCCTTTTAACGCTCACTTTACAAACTTTTTAGTGAAACCGGTTGCGAACTGTAAGCCTATCGGTTATAATTACGTTGTGAAATAGGTATCAAAGATTTTCAAAACTTCCGAAAGAAGGCATTTGTAGAATGGCTGAACGTAGTTATGATTTTCTGATGCCCAGTGTCAACTTTTTTGGCCCTGGTGTAATTACTAAAATTGGTGAACGTGCAAAGATGTTGGGGATGAAGAAGCCCGTGATCGTTACGGACAAATTCCTCGAAGGTTTAAAGGACGGTGCCGTTCAACAGACCTTAGCGTCATTGAAGGCCGCCGGGGTTGATTACGTGGTTTACAACAACGTGGAACCCAATCCAAAGATCCGTAACATTAAAGAAGTGAAGAAGCTCTACCAAGACTCCGGTGCCGACTCCATCATCACGGTTGGTGGTGGGTCCGCCCACGATACTGGTAAGGGTGCCGGGATCATCTTGACCAACGGTGACGACATCACCAAGTTGGCCGGGATCGAAACGCTCGACAAGGCCTTACCACCATTGATCGCCGTAAACACGACTGCCGGGACCGGTTCCGAACTGACCCGTCACGCCGTCATCACCAACGAAGAAACCCACTTGAAGTTCGTGGTTGTTTCATGGCGGAACATTCCGTTGGTCTCCTTCAACGATCCATCGTTGATGTTAGACGTGCCAAAGGGCTTAACGGCCGCTACTGGGATGGACGCCTTCGTGCAATCCATCGAACCTTACGTGTCCGTTGACCACAACCCAATCACCGACTCTCAATGTGTGGAAGCCATCAAGTTGATCGAAACTTCCTTACGTGAAGCCGTTGCCAACGGTCACAACCTGGAAGCCCGGACCAAGATGGTCGAAGCCGAAATGTTAGCCGGGATGGCCTTCAACAACGCCAACTTGGGTTACGTCCACGCCATGGCGCACCAATTGGGTGGCCAATACGACGCGCCTCACGGTGTCTGCTGTGCGCTGTTACTCCCATACGTGGAAGAATACAACATCATCGCCTGCCCAGAACGGTTCGCTGAATTAGCCAAGATCATGGGTGAAAACACCGACGGCTTATCCACGCGTGACGCTGCCGAATTAGCCATCAAGGCCATGAAGCAGATGAGCCAAGACGTTGGTATTCCAAAGTCCATCAAGGAAATCGGTGCTAAGCCAGAAGACTTCGAACTGATGGCTGAAAACGCCTTGAAAGACGGTAACGCCTTCTCTAACCCTCGCAAGGGGACCAAGGAAGACATCATCAAGATCTTCCAAGCCGCTTACGACGCTGAATAGTCTAAAAATTTAAGTAGCTGTAGTCATGCCGTCAAGACTGAAAATTCAATCGTTACTACCGCAAACTACAACTTAAAATGGCCCGCCAAGTCGTGATTAATCTTCACTTGGCGGGTCTATTTTGATCCCATCATTGGCCCATAGTCTCTCGTTGAATCAAGCAAAAAATTGCTGTATACTGAGGATATTCAAAAGGCTGATGCGTGAACACCAGCCGAATATGCAAGCCGCTTCAAAGGCGGTGGCAATTTAGTTAAACGACATTAGGTCGTCCCGTAACTCGCCAAAGTTATGAATCGGGGCGGCTTTTTTAGTTGCGTTTGTCGATGTATGTCAGCAACGCAATTAAAAACGTGCCAAACAGTAGCATCAACGAGAGTGCCTGAAAAACGCTCATTAGCTGTGAAACCCTTTCTAAGATTATTCCGAGTTCCCATCGGCATCACCTCACCGGGAAAAGACAGCCACCGCCCGTGAAACTTCTCGCCTGGATATTATATCACGTTTTAACTATTCCTAAAGTCTGGGTAAGGGTGCATTGACTGCACTAACGGTGATTTACTCGATTATCGCCACTTAAAAATTATTGATTTATACTAGAATTAAATCAATTCATTAGGTAACGGAGGAGACTACTAGATGTCTGAAAAATTTTTAACCTTTGACTGTTACGGTACCCTACTAAACGAAGAGGCCACCTACGCCGCCATCGAAACGGCGGCCACCAAAATTGGCGTAGCCCCCAAGTTGGCCCGCCAACGCTTCATCGCCTACCAGGACGACCGGAACAACATGCACCCCTACCTGGATTACGCCGTCTTGACCCGCAACAATCTAATTCATTTGGATTACCAATTCGGCCTAGACCATCAATTTGAACGCTACTACGTCGACGTGTTGATCGCCCACCGGAGCCTGACGCCGTTCCCCGAGGTGATTGCGACACTCAAAACCCTTCAACAACGCGGCTACCACTTAATCATGATGTCCAACTCCTCCTGGGACATCATTGACGCGAACGCCGCGGCGTTGACCGTGCCCTTTGACGTCTGGACCGCCGAAGACGTGCACGCCTACAAACCCGATTTACACTTCTTCCGAACCATCGCGAAGGAATACGGCTTAACCGCCACTAATCACTGGCACATCGCCCAGGGCTACGCCAGCGACATCGTCCCCGCCGACCAATTAGGCTGGCCGTCCATCTGGGTCAACCGCGACCAGGCCACCCCGACCACGGCGGCCCGTCCGACCCACATGGTGCCGATGTTGGACCAGGCTTTGCCCTTCCTGCCCTAACTGACAACGACGACCACTTGCGGGTGGTCGTTTTTAATTTAGCTGCTCAACCATTGTGGTACACTCAAAACAAAAACTGTCGAGGTGTTGCCCATGGTTGCCTTTATCGTGGCCCTATTCTTTATCAAATTCATCCGGGATCAATTCGAGTTCAGTTCGATCAACCGCCTGAGCTACTGGATCATCCCCATCTTCTGTTGCTACCAGTTCATCCGGACCTTCCGCTGGTCACCGCTTAACGGCGGCTTGACCCTGCTGATTCTCCTGTTAGCCCTCGCCATCGGCCGCTACCAGGCCCGCCACACGCGGGTACGCCTGGAAAAGACCGGGAGTCAATACTTCCGCGACACCTTAGGCCACGAGGTTCCCATCTACAAGAAGGTCATTACGGCCCAGGGTGGCCGCCAGTACCTCTACGGGTGGCTCGCCGTTCTAATCATTCAACTGGTCCTAGAAGCCACCTACCTCCACGAGGTGCTGACCCCAGGCAAGGTTTTCGAAGAAGCGACCACCGAGGTACTCGCCGACGTCCTCACCTTCTATCGTCTGACCGGGGCCAGTCATGGCAGTTGGATCCTTTGGGCGTTGACCGCCTTTTCCAGTCTAGCCTACACCCTCCTGTTGGCTCGGAAATCCCCGTTAGCCAAGCAGGCACTCTTCGGTGAACGCAAGTACGTGAGCGTGACCGATCCCGAAGAAACGAAGCATTCTGCCTAGACCAATCCATCTAGGTATAGACCAATTGCTGGCGAATTTTAATCACTTTTTTTCTAGACCCGAAGATTGACCGGAAATCCCCGTCAAATCTAGGGAATTTCCGGGGTCTCCGTCCCTAGTTTTTAATTAAAAATTAGCCATAAATCTAATTATTTTCAAATTTACCGTTTACTTTTTATTTCATAGTGCTATTCTATTGGCAACAAGATAAAAGCGATAAGAAAGCAGAGTAAGCTTCTTCACCCTGACAGTGAATTGGGACTAGTGAAAACCCAACCCAGACCTTGAATTAGCTGAATAACCCTTTCTTAAGTTTCTGGCTGAAATCCCGTGCGGAGAGTAGGTTTAGACGTTGACCGGTACGTTACCAACGGTGGAGCATGGTTGTGCTCTTGTTTGAGGTGGTCTATTTGAGATAGGCAATCTGGGTGGTACCGCGAAAAGTCTTTCGTCCCTGTATTTAGGGATGGAAGACTTTTTTATTTTGTCAAAACTAATGATTTTAAATTTTAAGGAGTGTGCGCTTATGGACTTAATTATTCCCAAGGACTACGATCCAAAATTAGACGTGATTGAAACACAAAAGGCAATTCGTTATATTCGTGAAACCTTCCAAGATGAATTTGGGAAGGAAATGAATTTAACGCGGCTCTCTGCGCCCATGTTTGTTGAAAAGGGCACCGGATTAAACGATAACCTAAACGGGGTCGAAAAGCCGGTTTCCTTCACCATGCAAGACATGCCGGGAAAGACCATTGAAATCGTCCACTCCTTAGCCAAGTGGAAGCGCCTGGCCTTAAAGCGGTACGGCTTCAAGATGCACACCGGTCTGTACACCAACATGAACGCCATCCGCAAAGACGAAAACCTGGACAACATTCACTCGATCTACGTCGACCAATGGGACTGGGAAAAGATCATCGCCAAGGAAGAACGGACCACGGCGACCCTCGAAACTACCGTACGGACCATCTTCAAGGTCATCAAGCACATGGAACACGAGGTCTGGTACAAGTTCCCTAAAGCGGTCCATCACCTGCCCGACGACATCCACTTTGTTACGACCCAGGAACTCGAAGACGAATTCCCGACCTTAACGCCTAAGGAACGTGAAGACGCCATCACCAAGCGTTACGGCGCCGTGTTCCTGATGCAAATCGGGGGCAAGTTGAAGAGTGGCAAGCGCCACGACGGCCGGGCACCCGACTACGACGACTGGCAATTAAACGGCGACATCCTCTTCTGGTACGAACCGTTACAACACGCCTTAGAAATCTCCAGCATGGGGATCCGGGTCAGTGAAGACTCAATGCGCGCCCAATTAAAGGACGCCGGCGCCGAAGACCGGGCAACCTTACCGTTCCACAAGATGCTGTTAAACGGTGAACTCCCTTACACCATCGGGGGCGGGATCGGCCAGTCTCGGCTGTGCATGCTCCTATTGGGCAAGGCTCATGTGGGCGAAGTCCAAGCCAGCGTTTGGCCCCAGGACATGATCGACACCTGCTACGCGCACAAGATTCAAATCCTCTAACCTAAATTAGTCATGTAATCATCTAAAAGAACGCCCAACTCAAAAGCGAGTTGGGCGTTCTTTTAAGCTACTAGGTAAGTTTACGGTTCTAAGTGGTGGGCGCGTTGCGTTTGGACCCGGACCACGTGTTGGTAGTGCCCTCGCACGGCCGTGGGTTCGGTCTCCGCCACACTAGCTACTACCGCGGCCGTATACGCCGCCTCGTTGGCCGCTAACGCCGATTTAGGCCCACGAGCGCTCGCCGTTGCGGGCGTGGTCAGGACGCTTAGCCCGACTAAGGCCACGGTCAGCACCCCCACTTGTTTCATCCACTTTGTCATATTGTCTGCTCCCTCTCTTTTTGCCAATAGGAAACTACTTTACCATATCATCGGTCGCTTCCCATTGGTCATTGTGGCCAAAAAAAGAAACGACCGTTGTCCCGCTCGCAGTCGGGGCACCCCATCGTTTCTCGAAATAATCGTTAAATTAGTTGTCGTGCCGTAAGTCCATTTCGATCTGTTCCAGCGACTTGCCCCGGGTTTCGGGAACCAAGTAGTGCACGAAGAACAGCGATAAGACGGCGAACACGGCGAAGATGGCAAACGGGCCACCCACGTTGTTATGGAAAGCATCCAGCAGGACTAAGAAGAACTGGGACACTAAGAAGTTCCCAATCCAGTTGGCCGCAGACCCGATCGATGAGCCAATCCCCCGGACGCTCAACGGGAAGATCTCCCCGATCAGAACCCAGGCAATCGGGCCCCAGGAAATGGCGAACCCGAAGATGTAGATACCAATCAGGATCATGGTTGGAATGGCCGTCGCGTGAATGCTCATGGTAAAGTTCATCACGGCGAGAATCCCCAGTGAAACGGCCATGACCACGGAACCAAAGGTCAGCAGCTTCTTCCGGTCGAACTTATCCATGATAAACGTAGCCAAGATGGTAACCACAAAGTTAACGATCCCAATCCCTACGGAAATCCAAATGGCGCTGTTTTCGGCAAAGCCGAAGCCTTTAATGAAGACTTGGGGCAAGAAGTAGATGACCGAGTTGATGCCGACTAACTGCTGGAGCAACATGATGCCCACGGCCACGATCACGGCCGGCCGGGCAATCGTAAAGAGCATCTTGATGCCCCCCTTAGGTTGGTGGGCCACCTTTTCGATGTCTTGTAATTCGTCTTCTGGATTAACGTCACTATTCTGTCGCAGGTAGGTCAAGACGTCGCGGGCCTCGTCGACCTGTCCCTTTTCCACCAGGTAACGTGGCGATTCGGGTAACAGGAGTCCCCCGATCAGTAACGCGGCGGCTGGAATCAGCGCGGATCCTAACATCCACCGCCAGTCCCGGATTCCCATCAGGTTATGCCCCAAGAACCCCAGGTTAGACACGTAGGCCAACAGAATCCCTAAGGTAATCATCAGTTGAAACATGGTTCCCAGTGACCCCCGCCGGTCGGCCGGTGCTAATTCGGCCAGGTAAGCCGGCGTTAACGCGGAAGCCGACCCAACGGCCAACCCCAAAATGATCCGGGCAATCACCATGGACACGAAGCCCACGGCCACCATCGATAACGACGACCCCAGTAAAAAGAGGATCGCGGCTAAAATCAATAATTTCCGCCGACCGTAACGATCGGCTAACGGCCCAATTGAAAGCGCTCCCACTGAAGAGCCGATTAAAACGGATGACGTGATGAAACTCGTTTGGGCAATCCCTAAATGAAAGTTTGATTCAATTAAGGGAGAAGCCCCCGAAATAATCCCCGTATCGAACCCGAATAAGAGTCCTCCCAAGGCGCCAAAGATAAAAATAAATGCTGTACTCAATCGGTGTTGCATCGTTGCCCCACTCCTTCGTTCACAATTTGCATTATTAATATAAAACTTTTCATCGTGATTGTAAACGTTTTCAAATAAATATTTTTATCTTCCAAATTAAAAACCCGCTTCCCCATGTTTCCATGAAAAATCGGGTTTTAGAAAACTGGTCTACTAGACCAATTTCTGAAATTAGACTAATGTGGCTAAAACGTCCAAGACCCCTTCGGCGTTATTAGTCCCGGTATGGTGGGTAACCTGCGCTTTCACGGTCGGCGTGGCGTTGGCCATCGCGTACCCGTACGGGGTCAGGCGCAACATGCTTAGGTCGTTTTCATTATCGCCAAAGGTCATGATCTCGTCGTCGGCAATCTGGTACTTCTCCTGCAACTGCCGTAATCCGGCGGCCTTATTGACCGAGCTTTCACTGATCAGCTCGGTGTTAAAGCCCGACGTTTGACTCGCCAATTCGGTGGGTAACGCCTGCCGCAGGGTGGTCATCACCCGGTTAAAGTCCACGGACGGCTGAAAGGTCACCCCGATACTGGTGATCTGGTCGTCCAGGCGCTGCGGCGTCACGGTCGGCAGGTCGCTGACCAACTGCAGGTGGTCGTAATAGTGGTGCGTTAGGTCGTAAGCGGCCTGAGAAATCTGGTCGTCGACGTAGGCCGATTTGACCCCCACCACGATGTGCTCGGCAATGTCCGTGGCGGCAAACTGGTGGTTAATCACGTCCAAGGTCGCCGCTACGGCAGCGGTTGGCATGGCCGTGATCATTAGGGGCCGCCCGTTACTGTGAACCACCGCACCGTTTTGGGAGACGAAGTCCATTTGCTGTTGAAATTCCTGGAATTGCGTTTGGAGTCGCTGGTACTGAGACCCGCTGGCGGCCACCACCCGAATCCCTTGCGCCCGTAACCGAGTCAGTAGGTCCGCAAACCGGGCGTGGTTATAGGTGTTCTGGTCGTTGAGAAACGTGCCGTCCATGTCAAACGCGACTAATTTAATCGTCATGCCGTTGCCTCCTTAAAAATCATCAGTTTAGCATACCACAAACCGTCATGTGGTTTCACGATTCAGCCCAGAAAAAAACGGGGATACCGACCGCGGCATTCCCCGTTACTTCCTATACTAAGTTAGTCAGCCGATTCAGTAGTCAGCTGGGCCGGTTCGCCAATAATCAAATGACTGATCACGGCCAGAATCAAAAAGCCCGCGGCCACACCGCACACGCCCGACCAACCGGCCTGACTCCAGGCCCAGGTCGCGCTCAACGTGCCGACGGACCCACCCAGAAAGTAGCTGAACATGAAGACGGAATTGTTGCGGCTACTAGCCTTACGGTTCAACGACTGCACGATCGCCTGATTGGAGACCTGACTGAATTGCGTCCCTAGGTCCAGTAAGACGATGCCGACGATCAGTCCAAGTAACCAGGCGCCTACTCCCCAGAAAATCACGAAGGCCACGCCCGAAAAGACCATGCTTAAGCCAATGGTCAGCCGTGGGGACCGTTGATCGACGAGCGTTCCAATCAAAGGCGCCGCCAAGACCCCCGCAATGCCCAGGAGGCCCAACAGTCCGGCCACGTTACTGCCCAAATGATATTGGGCGGCCAGGTAAAAGGCCAACGTCGACCAAAGGACGTTGGACATCCCGAAGAGGCAAAATCCGTTAATTGCCGAGCCGCGCAAGGCCCGTTGCCGGAAGAAGAGCCGCGGTAACGTCCGAATCACCGGCCAATAACGCAGGTCTTGATGCCCCCGCGCATCGTGGGGTAACCGGTAGTGGACGATTACCAGAAAAATCAGGTCGATGACCGCCGCAATCAGGTAGATGTCCTGCCACGGTAGCCAGCTTCCGAGTAAGCCGCTGAAGGACCGCGACAATAGAATTCCGGTCAACAGGCCGCTCAACACGATGCCCAGGACCTTGCCCCGCTGTAACGCGGGCGCCAGATAGCCGGCGTAAGGAATGATGAGTTGTGGGGCCACCGAGGTGATGCCCACCAGCGTGGTCGCCACCGCGAAGACCCCGGCGTTCGGGGCCCAGTAGGCCAATAACAGGGACCCGATCGATAACAGCATCATGACTTGAATCAGGTGATAGCGGTCGAAGATATCGCCTAGGGGCACGATTAATAATAGGCCAAAAGCGTAGCCCAACTGAGTGACCATCGCTAAGGCCCCGACCACCGCTTTACTTAACTGAAAATCCGTGGCAATCAAGTTTTCAATCGGTTGAATGAAGTTTAGATTGGCCACGATGACCCCCGTCACCACCGCCATCAGTAAGATGGTTCGGCGTGACAGGGTGGTTTCTCTCTTTTGCATGCAAAAACCTCCTGCGTAAAGTTTAGACTTTTGCGGGGAAAAAGAAAACCAACGAAAACATGACGCAAAAAAACGATCCGTCACCGGACCGTTTACTCGTTTAATGGACCCACTGAGTCAACTGGGTCGCCACGTTCTTTAAAATTTTAATCCCAAGTTGGTAATCGGGCTCCGACCCCAGCATCCGAAAGGCCAGGGTCCAAGCATCCCGGTACCCGCTAGCCGTTAACTGAAAGTAGGGCATGGTCTGGTAGGCCCCGGCGAAGTAGACCTGAGAAACCCGGCTACCGGCAAACTGTAACCGTGCTTGGTCGATGCGACCGAAGTTGGCAAACGAAACGGCCGCCGTTGGCCGATATTTACTGGCTAACCGGCGGACAATCTGCGGGGGTAAGGCCCGGCTCATCCGGTTAATTTCCACCAATGGTGTCAGGTAGGCCAATTGGTCGTGCAGCTCGGATAGGGTGGCTTGAACCTGCTGGACCACGTCCGCTAAGGTCGCCAACTCGTTGACCGTAATGGGGATGGGCATCTCGCTGGTTAAGTTGGCCACCTGAACCACGTTGGTCGCCGCCACGGGACCGTGGAGACGTAAATCGACCTGCGCCGGAATGACCAAATGACGACTGCCCGTCAACGTTGCTAGCGCTAAGGCGTAAGCCGCCAGAAGGACCGCGTTAAGCGTCACCCCACTTTGCCGAGCCTTTCGTTGTAACCGTTGAGTCTCTAACCGCGAAATCACGGTCTCCCCGTGATGGTGGTGGACGTCCCCACGCAACGTGGGAAAGGGATCTCCCGGTTGCATCAAGTCAGTTAACGACGGCAACGGCCGGTGCGGGTGGCGTAAATAGCTGACGAGGCGGCGCCCACTCCGTTCGTTCACGAACCGCGTGAGGTCATCCCCCGCATAAGCCGCCGACAACAGGTAGAGGTAATGTTTGAACCCTTCACCATCGGTCAGTAGGCGACTCATGGCCAACCGAACCCGGTCGTACCCCGCATGGTGAATGACCTGAATTTTTAGTTGGGGACCCGCTAACACATCGAGGCGGACCCGCTCGGGATCGTGGCTGGCCGGATATTCGTCGATCACGGGTTGCTGCCCGGACGGCTCGTCCACTTCAAACCGGTTCCAGGTCACGTTATACCGCCCTTGAATCTGAGGGACCACGGTTTGGGTCGCCCGGACGGCGGCTTGCAGCCGGTCAACGTCAATGGGCTGCGTCAGACTCAGCGTGCATTCCAGTAGCGGCCGGATCTGGGTCAAATTCAACGTTGGCATTAAGTCCAACGGTTCACCATGATAATTCACCCTCATCACCCCTTCAGTTCTAATTGCCCCCAGTATAGCAAAGCCACCGGTAAACCTCCCCCTAAACACTTGAGTTATTGTGAAAAATTAATAATCCTGTAACTTCTCGGCATTGACCGGGCTGCTCTGGTAGAATGGAGATAGCGATTTCACAAACTCATGAGGTGATTATTTTGTCAACGTCTCAACCGATAACCTGCAACCAAACCTTAATGGTCACAACTCACCGGGTCTTCGAACCCGATTTAAACGAACACCAAACCGTCTTCGGGGGAAAGATTCTGTCACTGGTCGATGACAGTGCTTCGGTCGCCGCAGTCCGCTTGACCCACGCAACCGTGGTCACGGCCGCCTTTGACCACGTCAACTTTCTGGCCCCCTTCCGCCTCGACGATTCTTTGTGCCTCGAGGCCTACGTGACCGGAACCGGAAAACGTTCCTTGGAAGTCTTCGTCAAGGTGATTGGCGAAAACCTGACCACCGGGAAACGGTTCTTAGGCTTCACCTGCTTCATCACCTACGTCCTCGATAATCCGGACGCCCCGGCGCTCCCCAGCATCCAACCGGAAACCGACGAACAGTGTTACCTGTGTGCCGGCTATTCGCAACGTTACCAGGAACGCCGCACGCACCGCGCCGGCGAACGTGAGTTGACCCAGCACCTTACGCTGACCGCTCCCTGGTTGACGGATTAGGGATGTTTCACATGAAACATTCGGGGCAAATTCCCGCCTAAATTCTTGGTTTTCGTTGGGGAAGTCATTATACTAATCCCATCGTTAATTAAGGAGGAATTCGTTCATGAAGATTCTAATTATTGGGGCGACGGGTATGGCCGGCTCTGCGTTAGTCACCGAAGCGCTCGGCCGGGGCCACCAAGTTACCGCCCTGGCTCGCTCGACCGAAAAATTGGCCCAACTGCCAACCAACGACCAGCTGACCACCAAGGTTCAAGACGCCTTTGCGCTAACGACGGCCGATTTGACCGCCTACGATGCCGTGATTGACGCCTTCGCTACGGCCCCGGCGCAAGCTTACCGCCACGTTGACCTGGCCACACACCTCGTGGCCCAACTACGGGACACGACGACGCCCCGGTTAGCCTTCATCTTGGGCGCCGGCAGCCTGACTACCGGTACGGACCATCACTTATTCGTCCGCGATATCGAACAGGACCCGCAAGCGGCCGCCTTCGTGAGCGTTCCCCAAAATCAATTGGCCGAATTGACCTTCCTGCGCACCGTGACTAACGTCAACTGGGTCGGCGTGTCACCGGCCGCAAATTTCCATCCGGGTCCAGCCGTTCCCGCCATTCAGGGAACCGACGAGCTGTTGGCCAACGCGCAGGGGACTTCCGGGACCTCCGCGGGAACCATGGCCGTCGCCATTCTCGACGAATTGACCACGCCCAAGCACCACCAAACTCGCTTTACCGTGGCCGACCGTTAAACCGAAACTTCACGCTAGTCCGTTTTGGGACTAGCGTTTTTATTTTAATTTGCTAAGATAGTAGGGGTTTTACACTTTAAAAAGAAAGTTGCGATTATCTTGAAAACACGTCTTACCTGGCGGGAAACCGGGTTTATCGGCACCATGCTCTTTGGGCTATTTTTCGGTGCGGGTAACCTGATTTTCCCCATTTACCTGGGTCAACAAGCCGGCAGCCACGTTTGGGCAGCCATCCTGGGGCTTCTCCTGACCGGGATTGGTCTGCCCCTCCTTGGCGTTACCGGCATGGGCCTGACGCGCAGTGCCGGCGTCTTCGACCTGGCCAGTAAGGTCAACCGGCCGTTTGCTTACGCCTTTACCATCCTCCTCTACCTGACTTTAGGCCCCTTCTTCGCCGTTCCCCGGTTAGCCACCACGTCCTTTCAAATCGGGATTGTCCCGTTTGTTTCCACCGGGGCCCAACCGGTGACGTTGGCCATCTTCTCGGTAATTTTCTTTTTCATCGCCTGGCTACTTGCCCGGCACCCGGGGAAACTCATGACCTACATCGGTAAGTGGCTGACCCCCCTCTTCTTAGGTCTACTGGCGATTATCATGGGGGCCGCGTTACTTCATCCTTTAGGGCCAATTAGTGGCGCGGCTCACGGTGCCTACGCCACCAGCCCCGTGTTAAGCGGGTTTACCGAAGGGTATAACACCATGGATGCCTTGGCCGCACTGGCCTTTGGTATCGTGGTCATCGACAGTATTCGCGCCCTCGGGGTGACGGATTCTCGTCAAATCGCTCAGGACACGATCAAGGCCGGGACCATCAGTATGGTCCTGATGGGGGTCATCTACACCCTGCTAGCATTGATTGGGACCATGAGCCTGGGACACTTTGCCCCGGCCGCCAACGGGGGCGTCACGTTGGCGCAGATTGCCCATTACTATTTCGGCACCTGGGGCAACGTCCTATTGGCCTTACTAGTGATCATCGCCTGCTTAAAAACAGCGATCGGGCTGATTTCGGCGTTCGGGGACACCATGCACGACCTGTTTCCCCGGATTCCCTATAACGTCTTGACCGGACTAGCGGCCCTGTTACCCTGCCTCTTCGCTAACGTAGGACTGACGCGCCTAATTACCTACTCGACGCCGGTCCTGATGTTCCTGTATCCGCTGGCGATCGCCTTGATTGTCCTGGCGGTCCTCTCGCCCCTACTAGGAACCTCCCGGTGGCTTTTCGGATTTACGATTCTGTTCACCCTGTTGCCGGCCATTGGATCCGCGGCGGGTTCACTGCCCACGAGTTGGCAAGCGACCGGCTGGTGCCAAGCCATTCTCACGGCTAACGCCCATCTACCCTTCGCGGCCAACGGTTTTAGCTGGGCCGTCCCCGCCTTGGCGGGCGTTGTGCTCGGCTGGATTCTCGCCCGCCTGCATGGTGAGCGGGCCTAACGACCACTAACCAACCGAACCGGACACAAAAAGCGGCACCCCCTCACCGGGTGCCGCTTTTCTTTTGGGATGAGTGGGTGATCACCACCACTCATGGCGATCACCCGATGTATGGGAAGCTAACCGTTAACGGGAATGGACACTCACGGTCCACTCCCAGTTAAGCTAATGAACTGCTACCGATGAATCACGGGTCTCTTCCCTCATGCTGGTCGAGAACCGTCATCCTCAAGCAATGCTCCTCCTCAGTTCATTTCCCGCAGTGTTGACTCCAATGAAGGTCGCCGGAATCTCGTCCGCGCCCCATGGCGGTACACGATTACCAAAACGAATGGCCATCAACTGCCATGCCAAACAAATTGTGATTATCCCCGTCAACCACAATTCTAAGCGTTGTCCCGTCATCGTGGAGCTTCGGCAGTGGCCTTCACCGTTACTGAATCATTCACTGTGGTTATTAGCATACCAACGCCATGTTTCATTTTTGCAAAGACCTTGTAAATTTTTTGTATATTATAGATCCGTGCACGTCGGGTTTAGCCAGAACCAAGTGCCCCCCTAGTTTCAGCTGATTATTCGTTTTGTTATTAATAAATGATTATTAGTAATAAAAAAGGTGACTCACTTCGGCATCGTGTGAGTCACCTTTTTCACTTTCAATTACTTAGTTTTCGCGATCTTTCCCTGTTCGATGTAGACACTCAGGATCGCAATATCGGCGGGGTTGACCCCACTGATCCGACTGGCCTGGGCCAACGTCTCGGGTTGAATCTTCTTTAACTTTTGGTGCGCTTCCGTCGCTAACCCGTCGATGGCGTCATAGTCGATGTTCGCCGGAATTGCCTTGGCTTCCATCCGCTTCAACTTGACCACGTTTTCCTCAGCCTTCTTGATGTAGCCGGCGTACTTCAAGGAAATCTCAATCTCCTCGACGATGTGCCGGTCTAGTGGCTGCTCCGGTGCCGGAATGAAGTCCAGTAGCGCCTGGTAGTCCACGTACGGCCGGCGCAAGAAGACGGCGGCCGTGACCCCGTCTTGCAACGGCTTGTCACCATGACTCGCAATAAAGGCGTTGACGGCATCGTTCGGCTTGATGCGAATCGTATTTAACCGGTCGATTTCGGCTTGGATTGCGGCCTTCTTGTCCAGAAAGGCTTGGTAGCGCTCGTCACTGATCAGTCCCAGTTCGTGGCCCTTAGCCGTTAACCGCAAGTCGGCATTGTCGTGCCGCAAGATCAACCGGTACTCGGCCCGGCTGGTCAGTAACCGGTAAGGCTCCTTGGTGCCCTTGGTGACCAGGTCGTCGACCATGACCCCGATATAGGCGTCCGAGCGCTTCAGCGTGAAGCCTGGCTTGCCCAGGGCCCGTAAACCGGCGTTGATTCCGGCTAACAGTCCCTGACCAGCCGCTTCTTCGTACCCGGAAGTCCCGTTGGTCTGACCGGCCGTAAACAGGTTCTTCAAAATCTTCGTTTCCAAGGTTGGCCGTAACTGGTACGGTGCCACCACGTCATATTCGATGGCGTAACCGGGCCGCATCATTTGGGCGTCCTCAAGCCCTTGAATGGAGTGCAAAATCTTCTGTTGGACTTCTTCAGGCATCGACGTCGATAATCCCTGAACGTACCATTCGTCGGTGTTTCGGCCTTCTGGCTCCAAGAAGAGTTGGTGCCGCGGCTTATCGGCGAACCGGACGATCTTGTCTTCGATGGATGGGCAATACCGTGGCCCGACCCCTTCGATGACCCCCGTAAACATCGGCGCGCGGTCGAGGTTGGCCTTGATGATCTCGTGAGTCTTGGTGTTGGTGTAGGTCAACCAGCAAGACAGTTGGTTCTTCAGTTCCAAGTAGGCGCTATCCGGCGTCGTAAAACTAAAGTGGTTCGGCTTAACGTCGCCCGGTTGTTCCTCGGTTTCGTCGTAATGGATGGTGTTCCCGTCCACTCGTGGCGGTGTCCCGGTCTTAAAGCGTTCCAGCTCGAACCCGTACTTCGGTAGGTTGGCCGTCAACTTGTTAGCGGGTTGGGAGTTGTTGGGACCGGACGAATACATCAGTTCCCCGATGATAATCTTCCCGCGCGCAGCGGTTCCGGCCGCAATCACCACGGCCTTGGCCCGGTAACGGGCCCCGGTGTTAGTGATGACCCCCTTACATTCGTCGTCTTCCACGATCAAATCATCGACGATCCCCTGCCGTAACGTCAGGTTGGGTTCCTTTTCGATGGTGTGCTTCATTTCGGCGTGGTAAGCGTGCTTATCAGCTTGCGCCCGTAAAGCTCGAACTGCCGGTCCCTTCCCGGTGTTGAGCATCCGCATCTGCACGTAGGTCTTATCGATGTTCTTTCCCATTTCGCCACCCAAAGCGTCGATTTCACGCACCACGATGCCCTTAGCGGGTCCCCCCACTGAGGGGTTACATGGCATGAACGACACCATGTCCAGGTTGATGGTCATTAATAAGGTTCGGTTGCCCATTCGTGCGGCCGCCAAAGCGGCTTCGCTACCGGCATGGCCGGCCCCCACGACGATGACGTCGTAGTCGTCGCCGGGATATTGCTTTACTTCCGTCATGGTAATTGTTTCCCTCCATGCTTGAACTGATTAATTACCCGCTCAAGCGCCTTTTTATCGTTTAATATGCTGCTAAATTACTATCCACAAGGGGATAACTCGCCGTAGCTTTTAGTTTCTGCTCAAAAGTTGTCCACAAGGGGATAAACTATTTTCCTAAACAGAATTGGCTGAACAGTTGGTCTAATAACTCGTCTTGGTAACTGTCTCCCGTGATTTCACCCAAGAGATCCCAGGCCCGGGTCATGTCGATCTGCACCAGGTCCACCGGCATACTGATGGCGATGCCGTGCTTCACGTCGTCCAGCGCCGCGCTAGCCTGGTGTAACAACCCGATGTGGCGCGCGTTCGTGACCATGACCGTATTCTGACTGGATTCAATCCCCTCATCGAAGAACAGGTGGGCGATGGTGCTTTCCAGTTGGTCCATCCCCGTACGTTGCAGGATCGAGGTTTCAATCAACGGACTGTCACCGGCCGCGGCCTTGACCGCCGCGAGGTCTAACTTCTGCGGCAGGTCGGTCTTGTTTAAAATCAGGATGCGTTGCGTGTCCGCTGTGGCGGTTAACAACTCGCGGTCTTCGGCGGTCAACGGTTCGCTGGCGTTTAAGACCAACATCACCAAATCGGCGGTGTTGATGGCTTTGCGCGACCGTTCGACCCCAATTTTTTCGACCTTATCGTCGGTCTTGCGAATGCCGGCGGTGTCGATCAGCTTCAACGGCACCCCTTTGACGTTCACGTATTCTTCGATCACGTCCCGCGTGGTCCCGGCGACATCGGTCACGATGGCCTTGTCTTCGTGTAAGAGGTGGTTCAACAGACTACTCTTCCCCACGTTGGGCCGGCCCACAATGGCGGTCGCTAGCCCGTCGCGGAGGACCTTCCCCTGCTTAGCCGTCGCCAATAACGTCTTGATTTGGGCCTGCACTTCGGTGGCCTTTTCCAATAACATCTTGGTGGTCATGGTCTCCACGTCATCGTATTCGGGATAGTCGATATTGACTTCGACCTGGGCCAACGCATCCAAGATGTCCTGGCGTAGGTTTCGAATCAGGTGCGACAAATCGCCGTCCAGCTGGTCTAGGGCGACCTTCATGGACTTATCGGTCTTCGCCCGAATCAAGTCCATCACGGCTTCCGCCTGGGACAGATCAATCCGGCCGTTTAAGAAGGCCCGCTTGGTGTACTCGCCGGGTTCGGCTAACCGGGCACCGTAACTTAAGCACAGCTGTAAGATCCGATTGGTCGCCACGATACCCCCGTGACAGTTGATTTCAATAATATCTTCCTTGGTATAAGTCTTGGGCGCCCGCATGACGGACACCATGACTTCGTCGACTTCCTCACCGTTCTCCGGGTCATAGATGTGCCCGTAATTAATGGTGTGGGTGGCGACTTTCCGCAAGTCCTTACCCTTAAACAACTTCTCGATCACGTCAAAAACGGCTTCCCCGCTCAGACGAATAATCGCAATTCCACCCTCACCAGGTGGGGTCGAAATTGCGGCGATCGTATCAAATTCCGTAGTCGTTGCCATGCTGATCCTCCCTTTACTTCTCAAGTTGACGACCCTGGCGTGTCATTTAACGCCATAAAAAAAAGCACCCACTCCACGCCACCTAACAGACGTGGATAAAGTACTTTCACTACTTTATCGTAAACTTGATAAGAATGATTGTCTTCACTATAAGGTGCTTTGGTCGATTTGTCAATCCCAACGCCTAGGCCGGTTCGATCACGACGGCTCTGTGCGGTTCCTTCCCCGCCGAATACGTAGTCACGTGGCGGTTCTTCGCCAGCGCTGCGTGAATCTGCTTGCGTTCAAACGACGGCATCGGGTCTAAATAGATCGGTTTCCCGGACGCCACGACCTCACGCGCCGTATTCTCGGCTAAGCGCGCCAACGTCGTCCGTCGCCGTTCGCGGTAGTCGGCCACGTCGAGCTCCACGACCACGTGAGCGGCACCGTGATGGTTCAAAAAGAGCTGGGCCAGACTCTGCAGGGCGTTGATGGTCCGCCCGTGCTTACCGATCAGTAGCCCCTCTTTGTCGGTAGCGAGTTCCAAGCGAACTTGCCGCCGGGCCGGCTGTTGCACGTCCACGGTCGCCTGGATGCCCAATTGGTCAACGATGGTCGTGACGTAGTCGGCCACTGCCGCGATGGCGGCCTGCCGCTGTGCACCGTTTTGCGCGGACTGGGCCGGTTGAGCCGATTGCGTTACGGTCGGAGCTGGTTTTGCTGCCACCCGCGGTGCGGCACTAGCGACACTAGTGCCCTGCGCTTCTTCGCTGGCTTGGGGCTGAGGAGTGGCGCTAGTCGATTGCGTCGTCGAAGTCGGGACCTTAAGTTGGACATCGACCTGCGCTTCGCGGTGCCCGATCCCGAGCCACCCCTTGCGTGCGGCGGTCACGACCTGCACCGTCACCTGTTCGCGCGTCGCGTTCAGCGCGTCCAATCCCGCCGTGATGGCGGCTGCTTCCGTTTTCCCCGTAAAGATCGTCATGGTGTTTCCTCCGTTCTACGTTTCAATCATTTGTTAGTATACCATTCTCCCCTAGCAGCGTCAGGTGAAAACGGTGGTCCAACGCAAACTGCGTTATCCCCCGGTGGATAACTTAAAAAACGGGTGCCCAATGTCTGGTAAGTGTCCGGTTTCAATCTTGGTCATAAAAAAAACCGCTCAAGCTTTAACAGCCCAGCGGTTTAAAATGCATTTAATGTTGTGTATTACTTACGACGACTTTGCTTAGCCTTACGAATGGCGCGGCGAACGGCCCGTTCGTGGTCGGCTTCAGCTTTTTCTTTTTCGTCACGTTCGGCTTGAATCTTCCACGGGTTTTGAATCAAGAGGGTTTGCCCCACCTGGAACACGTAGGAGACCGTCCAGTACAGTGACAAAGACGATGGAACGTTTAAGGCAGTGAAGAAAACCACTACCGGCATCCCGAAGACCATCATGGTGTTCATCGAGCTGGTTTCTGGCGCCGACTTAGTCGTTAACCAGGAACTGGCCATCGTGGCTAACGCCGCGAGGACTGGCAGGATGAAGTACGGGTCCTTGTGGCCCAATTGTAACCACAAGAAACTCCCCGACCGCAGAATGGCGGTCCGCCAAATGGCTTGGTACAGCGCCCAGATAATGGGCAACTGAACCACGGCTGGTAAGCACCCCATCAACGGGTTAATACCCGCTTCGGAGTACAGTTTTTGCTGCTCAGCTTGTAATTTTTGAACCGTTTCCCGGTCCTTAGATGAATATTTCTTTTGTAAGGCCTTAACCTTGGGTTGAATCTCTTGGGTCTTCCGCATGCTGCGCGTTTGGAAGATCATTAACGGTAACAGGATAATCCGGATCACAATGGTGAAGAGGATAATTCCCATCCCGTAACTATTGCCGAAGAAATGCGCCAACCAGATAATCGCCCGCGAGAAGTTTAGGACGATCAGACCGTCCCAAATCCCCGTACTTTGATTGGTGATTGGTTTATTACTACAAGCGGAGAGAATGAACACCAGGCTCACGATACCTAACATCAGTAGGGTACGTCTGTACTTTTTCACAGTTATTCCTCGCTATAGTTGGAATCTAGCAGTTGCGCCAACTTGAGTACGTGAATCATACTCTGCTTGGCATCCGCCATGGAAATCCCGTCTGCTCTAGGCCGGGCGATCACGAGAAAATCCACGTCTTGTTTCAAGAAGGGCTTTAACTCGAGAAGGCTCTGGCGAATTCGCCGTTTGACCCAGTTACGGTGCACGGCATTCCCAATCTTCTTGCCGACGGACACGCCGACCCGAAAATGTTTTTGCCCTGGCTTGGCCATTGAATACACCACAAACTGCCGATTAGCGACCGAATTTCTGGTTTCAAAGACCTGCTGAAATTCCGCTTCTTTCTTAATGCGGTAAGATTTTCGCATGGAGCATCTCCAAAATTTTCACGATCTTAATGATCAGAATTGACGACCAGTCGGCTGACTGGCACAAACAGTCCGAGGGGCATTGGGGTCCCAGTACCGACTCAGATAAAATAAAAAGACCACTGAACCCTCAGCGGCCTATGCAGACAATACTTTACGTCCCTTTTGACGGCGACGTGCTAAGACGTGACGGCCGTTACTAGTACTCATCCGTTTGCGGAAACCGTGTACACGTGAACGGTGACGCTTCTTTGGTTGGTAAGTGCGCTTCATCGTGACACCTCCTTTATATCAAGTTTTTGATTGGTTGCCCGACACAGGGTCGAACAGACTAAATGCATTTCTTGACCATATTAGCATAAAACCGCCGGAATGAAAACCAGAAGTTGTAATTTCCAGCAAAAAGTTCTCCCCGGTTAATCTTGTTTCATACACATTTGCTGTGGATAACCCAAACCGGCCCAAAAAGTTATCCCGGACTTGCTCACCGGTTTATCCCCAGTTTCACAACGTGTGAATTCCCGATTTTTTCGACTTGTCGAAAATGTGGATAACTTGTGAAACATGCAATAGAATAATGTTTCCCAGGTTTTTGTCACTGTGGATAACTCGGAATAACTTTTAAAATCCACAGAAATCAGCATCCTGTGGATAACTGTTATGAACTTGGTGTGAAACAATTAGTCACAGGGTGCATTTACCTGTGGAAAACTTTTTTCTGACATGCTACACTGAATATACGTTTTCCACCGACGTAACGTTTCTCGTTGGTGGCCACGTCATCAAATTTGTAATTTAGGGGGATCCCATTAGTGCCAGATATGTCAACTTTATGGACTGATATCCAAGAGTCGTTCAAACAGAGCTACTCCAAGACGTCCTATGCGACTTGGATCGCGTCTGCCAAGCCGATTTCCCTGGTGGGGAATAAATTGACGTTGGAACTCCCGTCACCGCTGCACCGCGACTACTGGACCAATCAACATCTGGACCAGCAATTGGTCGAATACGCTTATCAAGCCACTCATGAAGACGTTCAACCCGTGTTAATTCTGGAAGGCGAGCGGCAACAACAGGCCACCTTAAAGGCCCAAGCTGCCGACGCCCCCGCTGAAGCGACGCGTGAACCCACGCCCACTTTTATGAAGGAAACGACGTTGAACCCCCGCTACACGTTCGATACTTTCGTCATCGGTAAGGGCAACCAAATGGCCCACGCCGCAGCCTTAGTGGTCTCCGAAGAACCCGGTGTGATGTACAATCCACTGTTCTTCTACGGGGGCGTCGGGCTGGGCAAAACCCACTTGATGCACGCCATCGGTAACAAAATGCTGGAGGACCATCCCGCAACGAAAGTGAAGTACGTGACCAGTGAGGCCTTCACGAACGACTTTATTAACGCGATTCAGACCCGGACGCAGGAAAAGTTTCGACAGGAGTACCGAAACGTCGACCTACTACTCGTCGATGATATTCAGTTCTTTGCTAATAAGGAAGGAACACAGGAAGAATTCTTCCATACATTTAACGCCTTATATGATGAAGGCAAACAGATCGTTTTAACGTCCGACCGCTTACCCAACGAAATTCCTAAGCTACAAGACCGGTTAGTATCCCGGTTTGCTTGGGGCCTTTCTGTGGATATCACCCCGCCGGACCTCGAAACGCGGATCGCCATCCTGCGTAACAAAGCGGATGCTGACCAAGTCGATATTCCCGACGACACGCTGAGTTACATTGCCGGACAAATCGACTCTAACGTGCGCGAACTCGAAGGGGCCCTGGCCCGCGTGCAAGCCTATCACCGCTTGATGCGTCAACCGATCACCACGGATCTGGCCGCCGAAGCCTTGAAGGGCTTGAACCTCGCACACAACGAAGCCACGCTCACCATTCCGACCATTCAGGATTGTGTAGCCCGCTACTTTGACGTGTCGCTCAAAGACCTTAAGGGTAAGAAACGCAAAAAGGCCATCGTCATTCCCCGCCAAATCGCTATGTACCTGTCCCGGGAGCTGACCGACTCGTCACTCCCCCGGATCGGGAACGAATTTGGCGGCAAGGACCACACCACCGTGATCCACGCCTACGATAAGATTGCCGCTTCCCTCAAAGACGATGCCGAACTGCAAAAGGACATCGCGGATCTCAAGGAAGAGTTACGCCATTAAGACCGTTCCGGCGTCGCCAGTTGACTGGCGTTGCACAGACGTCCCCACGGTCTTTTTGGTTGCCGTTAGTGTATGATAGACTTATCCCCGGAAAGGGGTGTGTGGATAACCACCACCAAAGTCCACCGGTTATCCACAAGTTTTCCACAGGTGGATAAGCTTACGGGCTCTATGTTCCGCACGATTATCCACATTATCCACCGGTCTACTACGACTACTGTTTTTTCTTTTAATTAAGTTAAACCCTAGTCTCCAAGGAGACTATCAAAAAAGGAGTGTCATTCCGTATGCAATTTACGATTAACCGGGCAGCTTTCGTGAAAGAACTCAATAACGTGTCCCGGGCCATTTCATCTAAGACCACGATTCCCATCTTGACGGGGTTAAAAATTGTGGCCAGTGACGCTGGTCTACTCTTGACCGGATCCAACGCCGATATTTCGATTGAAACCTTGATTCGAGCCGATGATCCCGACAATGGCCTAACCATTGAAGACAACGGCGCAATCGTGTTAACCGCGCACTTCTTCAGTGAAATCGTGAAGCGGTTGCCGGAAAAGACCATGACGGTCACGGTCAAGGATGGGTTCCAGACCGAAATCACGTCCGGGTCCGCCGCCTTCAACATCAACGGCCAGGACGCTAACAATTATCCACATTTGCCAGAAGTAGACGCAGAAGATTCCGTCGTCCTTTCGGGGGCCGTGTTCAAGGAATTGATCAGCCAAACCGTCATTGCGGTTTCCACGCAAGAAAGTCGGCCGATCCTAACCGGGGTCCACTTCGTCTTGAACGACAATCAGTTCTTGGCGGTAGCGACCGATAGTCACCGGTTGAGCCAACGGCAAATTGAATTGCCGACGCCGACCAACGCCAACTTCGACGTGATCATTCCCGGAAAGAGTTTGACCGAACTCTCCCGGATGATTGGGGACGAAGACGATGACGTGAAGATGCAATTCTCCGAAAACCAAGTGTTGTTCCTCTTGGGCGACACCTCGTTTTACTCCCGGTTGCTAGAAGGGAACTACCCGGACACCTCGCGGTTGATCCCAAAGACCGCGTCGACCACGATGGAAATCGAAGCGCCCGAATTATTGGCGGCCGTGGAACGGGCATCGTTACTCTCCCACGAATCCCGGAACAACGTGGTTAAGCTGACCTTGAAGCCAGACACCAAGGAAGTCACGATCTTCAGTAACTCCCCGGATGTCGGGAACGTTGAAGAAGAATTGACGCCTAAGGATATGGACGGGGCCGAACTGGAAATTTCCTTCAACCCGGATTACATGAAGGATGCCTTACGTTCCTTCGGGCAAACCGCGATTCGCGTGGCGTTCACGTCACCGTTGCGGCCGTTCACGTTAGTGCCGACCGAAGATACCAGCAACTTTATTCAACTGATTACGCCGGTCCGGACGTTCTAAAGTTATCCACCGAAAGTGGAGATAACCGCGTCAATTCGGGGATAAGTCCCATGAGTAATTGACAGGATTTTATAGCATTGGGGATAACCAACCCTAAACTTAGAAAAAAGTGAGTCACCCTTTGTGGGGGCTCACTTTTTTTAGCTTTAAGGGAACTGAATTGGGGTAAAAGCGACTGATTAGTGCTCAAAATGGGGCCGAAAAAAGAACACCACGGAGCGTGGCGTTCTTTTTCCGAAATTAACTTTAGTTGCGGTGAATCCCTTGGTAGGTCTGACTTGCGCAGTCAACTTATCCCCGAAGTTACGCACACTTTGGGGATAAGTCGGGGGATTGGGGACAAACGAATGGTCGGATGAGTAACGGTCGTCATTGGTCAACGGGACTAGGCCGAAGTTATCCACTTTCGGGGGATAACTAGGGAACCGGGACTGCCCCTGCCTGGGCCACAATCGGTGGCGAGGAAGGTCGTGGTTTCAGTCGTTTTCAAGCCAACATAAGCGTCACGAAATGGTTTTCATTTTAGCTAATTGGCTGATGAAGTATAACGATTTACATCGTGAAAATCCCCTAAATTGCGGGCGCAATCTTTTCACAAACGGTTACTTGCTGAAAATTACTTAAAAATCGACTTATTTTGGCCATATGGCACTGTTTCGGTTTCTGAGCAGATTTACCTGCTTTTTGGAAAAAATATCAAAAATGCTAATAACGGGCTTAAAACGCCGAAATCAGGCGGTGAATCTGTACTTTTTGCGTAAAAGCGGTATAATATAAGTAAAGAAAATGAAGGGGTGAAGTTGTGAAAAAAGCAATTTTCATTGAGACGCCCTACATCACACTAGGTCAGATGCTCAAGGAAGAATCCATTATCGGTACGGGTGGTCAAGCCAAGTGGTACTTGCGGGAGAACACCGTGATGGTGAACGACGAACCGGATAACCGGCGGGGTCGCAAGCTGTACCCGGGCGATAACATTACCGTACCTGATGCCGGATCGTTTTTGATTCGTTCAAAGCAGGGTGAATAATGTATTTGCAAGAATTGCAGCTCCAAAATTTCCGTAATTATACGGCGGCGGACTTACGACTAGGTCAGGGCATTAACGTCCTGTTGGGCGAAAACGCGCAGGGTAAAACTAACCTTTTAGAGGCGATTTACGCGTTGGCCCTGACTCGCAGTCACCGCACAGCTAACGATCACGATTTGATCAACTGGCAGGCCAAGACGGCCCGGGTCAGTGGTCGGGTGGTCAAGGCTAGCGGGACGACGCCTTTGGAGCTGACTTTTTCGCGTCAAGGCAAACGCGCTAAAATCAATCACTTAGAACAGGCCCGCCTCTCCCAGTATGTGGGTCAGCTCAACGTGATTTTATTTGCGCCGGAAGACTTGGCGATTGTTAAAGGCGCCCCGACCGTGCGGCGGCGGTTCATGGACATGGAATTTGGCCAGATGAACCCGCGGTACCTGTATAACCTGAGTCAGTACCGGACGTTGCTCAAGCAGCGTAACCAGTACCTGAAGGATTTACAGCACCACCGCCAACACGACTTGTTATTACTCGACGTGTTGACCGACCAACTGGCGGCGTACGGCGCCGACATTATTCACCAACGACTGGTCTTGCTGCACCGCTTGGAACAGTGGGCCCAGTCGATTCACGCTGAGATTTCCCAGCACCGAGAAACCCTAACCTTTCACTACGCGACGCAGGTGGCCGAGTCAGCGTTAGGCGATCCCAAGACCATCTGTGATGCATTAACGGCGCTTTATCAGAAGCAACGTGACAAAGAACTCTATCAGGGCACCACGCTGATTGGGCCGCACCGCGACGATTTGCGGTTTCAGGTCAACGATAAGAACGTGCAAACGTTCGGTTCGCAAGGCCAGCAACGGACCACGGCGTTGAGTGTCAAACTCGCAGAAATTGAGTTAATGAAGGCTGAGACCGGAGAATATCCGGTCTTATTATTGGATGACGTCCTGTCCGAACTGGACGATGCGCGGCAAACGCACCTATTGACCGCCATTCAGGACAAAGTTCAAACGTTTATAACCACCACCAGCTTGAGCGGGATCACCCGTCAGTTGATCAAGGACCCGACGATTTTTCACGTCAGTGCCGGGTCCGTGGTGGCCGATGAGTCGGGCGATTCAACGCCGGCTGAGTAATCTGTAAGGAGGATTAGACTGTGGCTGAAAACGAAAAAGAAACCAAGGAAGAACGTGCCCGTGAATATGATGCCAGCCAAATCCAGGTCCTAGAAGGTCTGGAAGCGGTCCGCAAGCGTCCCGGAATGTACATTGGGACCACGAGTTCCCAAGGCCTGCACCATTTGGTGTGGGAAATTGTGGATAACGGGATTGATGAAGCCTTGGCGGGCTTTGCCGATGCCATTCACGTGACGGTCGAAAAGGACAACAGTATCACCGTGACCGATAACGGTCGGGGGATTCCGGTGGACATTCAGAAGAAGACGGGGAAACCCGCTTTGGAAACGGTCTTCACCATCCTGCACGCCGGCGGTAAGTTCGGCGGTGGCGGGTACAAGGTCTCCGGCGGGTTACACGGGGTCGGGGCTTCCGTCGTGAACGCCCTGTCCACCGAACTGGACGTCCAAGTCGTTCGGGGCGGCAAACGTTACGCCATGGACTTTACCCGCGGCCACGTCAAGACCCCGATGCACGTGACGGAAACGGGGCTACCGGAGGAAAAGCACGGCACCATTGTGCACTTCTTGCCGGATCCCGATATTTTCCGGGAAACCACGACTTTCGACATTAAAACGCTGACCACGCGGATTCGTGAACTGGCCTTTCTTAACAAGGGCTTACGGATTACGATTCGTGACGAACGGCCAGAAACACCGACGGAAGAAGACTTCCACTACGAAGGTGGGATTCGCCACTACGTCGACTATTTAAACGAAAATAAAACCACGTTATTTGAACCGCCAATCTACGTGGAAGGTCAGGAAAACGGGATTACCGTGGAAGTCGCCTTACAATACACCGACGACTACCACAACAACCTGCTGACCTTTACCAACAACATCCACACCTACGAAGGGGGGACCCACGAGGAAGGCTTCAAGCGAGCCTTGACGCGGGTGGTCAACGACTACGCCCGGCAGAACAAGTTGATGAAGGATAACGAAGCCAACTTGACCGGGGACGACGTGCGGGAAGGGTTAACGGCCGTAGTTTCGGTCAAACACCCGGATCCACAATTTGAAGGTCAGACCAAGACCAAGTTGGGGAACTCCGACGCCCGGACGGCCGTGGATCACACCTTTGCCGACCACTTCATGCGCTTTTTGATGGAGCATCCCGACGTGGCCCGCAAGATTGTGGATAAGGGGACGTTAGCCTCCAAGGCCCGGGTGGCCGCTAAGCGTGCCCGGGAAGTCACCCGCAAGAAGAGTGGCTTGGAAATCAGTAACCTCCCCGGGAAATTGGCGGATAACACCTCCAAGGACCCAGCCATCTCGGAACTCTTCATCGTCGAAGGGGACTCCGCCGGTGGGTCGGCCAAGCAAGGCCGGTCGCGGTTAACGCAGGCCATCTTACCGATTCGGGGGAAGATCTTAAACGTGGAAAAGGCTTCGATGGACCGGATTTTAGCCAACGAAGAAATTCGCTCGCTGTTCACGGCCATGGGGACCGGCTTTGGGGACGATTTTGACGTCGCTAAGGCGAATTACCATAAATTAATTATCATGACCGATGCCGATGTCGACGGGGCGCACATTCGGACCCTGTTGTTAACGTTGATCTACCGTTACATGCGGCCATTACTCGATGCGGGCTTTGTGTACATTGCCCAGCCACCGCTGTACCGGATCCGGCAAGGCAAGTACCAACGTTACATTGACTCTGAAGAGGAACTGAAGACAGTCTTGGGGCAGTTATCCCCATCACCGAAGCCGCAAATTCAACGGTACAAAGGGTTAGGTGAAATGGACGCGGAACAATTGTGGGAAACCACGATGAATCCGGACAACCGGCGCCTCTTACGAGTGGATGCCAAGGATGCCATCAACGCCGACCAAGTCTTCAGCATGCTGATGGGCGATAAAGTTGCGCCCCGGCGTGAATTTATCGAAGACAATGCCACCTTCGCCGATCTCGACGTTTAAGCGTTACGCGAAGCACACCGTTGAGATGAACTCGACGGCTGGCACACGGAAGTAGGAACGGAGGATAAAAATTTGGCTGATCAAGATTTGACCCATACGCGAATTACCGACGTGGACCTGTCGCAAACCATGCGCAGTTCCTTCTTGGATTACGCGATGAGTGTTATCGTGGCCCGGGCCCTTCCCGATGTGCGGGACGGACTTAAGCCGGTACACCGGCGGATTCTGTACGATATGCACGAACTGGGGATTACACCCGATAAACCCTTCCGGAAATCGGCCCGGGTGGTCGGTGACGTGTTAGGGAAGTATCACCCCCACGGGGATACGGCGGTCTACGAATCCATGGTACGGATGGCCCAAGATTTCTCGTATCGCTACATGTTAGTGGACGGTCACGGGAACTTCGGCTCCGTCGATGGGGACGGCGCCGCTGCCATGCGGTATACCGAAGCGCGGTTGAGTAAGATTGCGCTGGAAATGCTGCGTGACATCAATAAAGATACGATTGATTATCAAGATAACTACGATGGCAGTGAACGTGAACCCGTTGTTTTGCCGTCCCGGTTCCCGAACCTCTTAGTCAACGGGGCGTCCGGGATCGCCGTGGGGATGGCCACCAACATTCCGCCGCACAACTTGACGGAAGTCATTAGTGCGTTACACATTCTGATGAAGAACCCCGATGCCACGCTGGCCGACTTAATGGAGGCCTTACCGGGGCCCGATTTCCCAACCGGGGGGATCGTGATGGGCAAGGCGGCCATTCGCCGGGCTTACGAGACCGGGAAGGGCACCATTACCCTGCGCGCCAAGGTCGACATCGAGGAAGAAAAGAACGGTAAGCAACGAATCGTCGCCACCGAAATTCCGTACATGGTCAACAAGGCTAAACTCATCGAACGGATCGCCGAACTGGCCCGTGATAAGCGGATCGAAGGCATCACCGACGTGAACGATGAATCCGACCGGACCGGGATGCGAATCGTGGTCGATGTCCGGCGGGATGCCAGCGCCGAAGTCATCTTGAACAACCTGTACAAGATGACGTTGATGCAGACGTCCTTTGGAATCAACATGTTGGCCATCGTGGATGGGGCGCCGAAGGTCTTGGGCCTGAAGTCCATTCTCGAACACTACCTGGACTTCCAACTGGAAGTTATTCGGCGGCGGACGGCCTTTGACCTGAAGAAGGCCGAGGCCCGGGCCCACATCCTGGAGGGGTTGCGGATTGCGCTGGACCACATTGACGAGATCATCACGATCATTCGCCAATCCCAGACGGCCGAACTCGCCAAGAACGAATTGATTACCCGTTTCAGCCTGTCAGACAAGCAATCGCAAGCCATCTTGGACATGCGGTTGGTTCGCCTGACCGGTTTGGAACGTGAAAAGGTCGAAAAGGAGTACAAGGACTTACAGACGGCCATTGCCGACTATAAGGCCATCTTGGCTTCTAAAGAACGACAACAGGAAATCATCTACCAGGAACTATTGGACATTCAAAACAAGTTTGGCGACAAGCGCCGGACCGAATTGATGGTCGGCGAAGTCTTGAGTCTGGAAGACGAAGACCTGATCGCTGAAGAAGACGTCGTGGTGTCACTGACCCACAACGGCTACATCAAGCGGCTCCCAACGACCGAATTTAAGGCCCAAAACCGGGGTGGTAAAGGGGTTCAAGGCATGGGCGTGCACGAAGACGACTTTATCGAACACTTAGTCGCCACCTCGACGCACGACATGCTCCTGTTCTTCACCAACACCGGGAAGGTCTACCGGATGAAGGGGTACGAGATTCCCGAATACGGGCGTTCGGCCAAGGGAATTCCGGTCATCAATTTGTTGGGCATCAACACCGATGAACACGTCCAAGCGGTCATTAACGTAGCCAATCCGGGGCAAAACACCGAACGTGATCTGTTCTTCACCACGGTGCACGGAACGGTTAAACGCACGCCGGTCGACGAGTTTGCCAACATCCGGAGTAACGGATTGAAGGCGTTGAACTTAAAAGACGGCGACGAGTTAATGAACGTGGCTATCATCAAGAACGATGCTAACATGATCATCGGGACGCACCTGGGCTACGCGGTTAGTTTCGCGGCGGAAGACGTGCGGTCGATGGGCCGTTCGGCGACCGGGGTCCGCGGGATTCGCCTGCGCGATCACGATTACGTCATCGGCGCCAGCGTCTTGAAGCCCACGGATCACGTCTTCGTGATTTCCGAAAAGGGCTACGGCAAGCAAACCGCCGCCACCGAATACCCAATTAAGGGTCGGGGCGGTAAGGGAATCAAGACCGTTAACGTGAGCGCCAAGAATGGACCGTTAGCCGGTCTGACCACGGTTGCGGGTGATGAAGACATCATGTTGATCACCAACAAAGGGGTCATGATCCGCTTTAGCGTGGCCGACGTGTCCGAAACGGGTCGGGCGACCTTAGGGGTCCACCTGATTCGCTTGAACGACGACGCGAAGGTGGCCACCATGGCCAAGGTTGCTAAGGAAGACGACAGCGATTCGTCGACCGATGAGTCAGCGGCACCAGCCGCCGACACCACCGCGGACGAAACACCAGCGCCAACCGAGCATCCAACGGCTGAAAATTAAAGTGACAAGCACCATTGAGCGTTACCCCCTGTGGGTAGCGCTTTTTTTTGCGGAGTGGGTTAAACCGTAAAGGGGCGTCGGAGCCCAGCCTAAATAGCAAAAACGTTCGGGTTTGGCGTAGCAATTGCGTCGTTATAATCAAATAAATATTTATCTGATTATGCAAAGGTTTTCCCCGCTTGCGCTGCGAGTACCTGCTGGCTACACTGGGGCCATTAGGAGGCGAGGCGTATGACGCCGGTAGATATTCAGCGTTGGGCGGTAGCGGCACTGGGACGTTCAGCCGTGTTGGAGACCAGCACTCAGGGAGCGGAAATTGATTTGGCTTTACACATCACTCGGGTCGCGCCGTTTTGCGTGTTTTTTGATCAACTAGGGCGGTGGCAACAACGATTTACCACCAATGATTTGGTAAACGAACGGGGCGACGTGTTATCCTTTCAAGTCCACGTGGATTGTCGCCCCTTACCGCCAGTGATTCCGAATTTGCGGGTCACGGAGATTAAGACGGCCTTGCAGTTTTTACTGGGAACCCACGCCCAGCTGGATATCTCGTGGCGCACCTTCGAGGGCGTTGTGACCTGGCAGCCGCAGCGGTTACAGGACCTGAGTGCGTTGGTCAATTTCTTAGGCAGCATACAGGTGGCCTACCAATTAGTCGCCACGGCGAGTCAACGAGTTCAGCTCCGGCTCGACCTGAACGATTTTCAAAAATAACTTTTTTTCGAAAAAAAGTTAGCCGGTCGTGCGGAGTTAACGGTGTATCGTCAGTCACGCCCAGTCGGTCGGCCCCGATTTGCGTTGCAATTGTTTTTATGCTATACTACTAGCTTGTGAGTATCTGGCTTACGCTAGTGACTCTCCTTGCTTCCGCACAAGAGGCGGGGGCCTGAAGTCCATAAGGAGGTGTACGATTCATGGAAACTACGAAATACGAAATTACCTACATCATTCGTCCAGATCTTGACGACGCTGCTAAGACTGCTTTGGTAGAACGTTTTGACAAGATTGTTACGGATAACGGTGCAGAAATCATCAGTTCGAAAGACTGGTCAAAGCGTCGTTTTGCTTACGAAATCGGCGGTTACAACGAAGGTATCTACCACGTCGTAACGTTGAACGCTAACGATGACGAAGCTTTGAACGAATTCGACCGTTTAGCCAAGATCAATGGCGATATCTTACGTCATATGATCGTTAAGCGCGAAGACTAATTCTAACTTTAACTTTTAATTTGAGAGGAGTTATTCAGCAATGATCAACCGAGTAGTACTTACTGGCCGACTGACACGGGACGTTGACTTACGATACACCCAAGGCGGTGCTGCTGTTGCCACTTTTACATTGGCCGTTGATCGGCGGTTCACCAACCAGCAAGGTGAGCGGGAAGCTGATTTCGTTAGTTGTGTGATTTGGCGCAAGTCCGCGGAGAATTTTGCCCAATACATGCATAAAGGGTCCTTGGTCGGCATCGAAGGCCGGTTGCAAACCCGAAACTACGAAAATCAGCAGGGCCAACGGGTCTATGTGACCGAAGTGGTCGTCGAAAACTTTTCCTTCTTGGAACCTCGTTCGAGCAATCGTAACGCGGCGCCCCAAGGTGGAAACAATTACGGCGCTCCTGTGAATAACGCTCCTCAGAATAATCAGACTCAGAATAACAATCCGTTCACTAGTGGCACCAACAATGGGTCGCAAGCGAACACTAACTCGAATCCCGCACCTAGTGCGCCGGCCGGGAACAACCAGCCCAATAACGGTAACAATGGTAGCAATGCCAACGATCCGTTTGCGAATACTGGCGACTCGATTGATATTTCTGACGATGATTTACCGTTCTAAAAACTCACTAAACGAGGAGGGAATTATCCATGGCAGGACAACGTCGTGGCGGCCGTCGCCGTCGTAAGGTTGACTTCATCGCAGCCAACCACATCGAATACATTGATTACAAAGACACTGACTTATTACGTCGATTCATTTCTGAACGAGGCAAGATTTTACCTCGCCGGGTTACTGGTACTAGTGCCAAGAACCAACGTAAGTTAACGATCGCTATCAAGCGTTCACGGATTATGGGCTTAATGCCATTCGTCAGCGAAGAGTAGCATCAGAAACGACGCCTTTTAGGGGGCGTCGTTTTTTTATCCCCAAATTTAGTGAGTTATGCACAGAAAACGGTGGATAACTACCAGATTTAGGGGATAACTCGGAAAAGACTACTAAATCTAGTGGCTAATGGGGTAACCAGAGCTGATTATGGTGGGGGTTAGTCAGTGACGAGAACCATGATGAATGAAATAGTTAATTTAATTAATTTATGGTATGAAAATATGCATGCTCGATGATTAAGCGAAATAGCGCAAGTAACGCCTAACTTATGCACACTTGTGGACAATTCTGTGCATAACTTCGGTGATTATTCAAAAAGTGATTGACAAGTAAAGCGGCTATTAAAGAGATACCGATCGACTTGCGTTCCCCTGCCAAGTTTTCTATGCTGGTAACATTAAGAACCTGGGAGGCGACACCGTGGGACGTTATCAGAATTCACAAATTTTTCAGCTGAGAGAGATTGGGTTGGGCCTAACCTTTATTGGTGGGTTTATCGACGCCTATACCTTCGTCCAGCGCGGTGGGGTGCTGGCGGCGGGACAGACCGGGAATCTGATCTTTCTGAGCGTAGACGTTGCCCAGCGAGACTTACCGGGGGTTCTGACCAAGTTGGCCACGGTCCTGGCGTTTATGCTGGGGGTGGTGGCGGTGCGCATCTGGGAGTACCACATTCGCCCACGCTCGCATTACTGGCGGCTCATCAGTCTGCTGTCAGAATTAATCGTTTGCGGCATCGTGGGCGGCTTACCGGCCAGTGTTCCCAACTACATGGTGACGCCACCCCTAGCGCTGGTAATGGCCATGCAGACCACGGCCTTTGGCACCATTTCCGGGCACGGCTACAACAACGTGTTTTCGACCGGGAACCTCAAGAAGGCCACCAGTGCACTGACGGCGTACGGCATGAGTAGCGACCCGGCACAACTAGTCACCAGTCAGGTCTACTTCGAGCTGGTGGGGGCCTTCGCGGGCGGTGCGATCATGTCGGCACTCCTGCAAAACTGGTGGGGGACACGGACGATTTGGGTCGCCGCGGGGGTCGTCGTCCTGGTTGGCGGGTACTACGTGGGACTACTATTCCGCCGTGCTCGGGACACTGAAAATCAGAAAAATTAACGTCAAAAAGCGACCAGTTACCGGAGTTTCCAGTAGCTGGTCGCTTTTAAGGGTTTAGAATTCGCGGTGGCCCCCCAGGTAGACCTGTTTGTCGGCCTGGACCACGTTGGCCGTGTCGGCTAAGGGATCGTTCTTTAAGACTTGGAAATCGGCGAACTTGCCGACCTCTAGGGTGCCGTAATCGTCCGCCACGCCTAAGAGCTGTGCGGAGTTTAGGCTTGAGCATTGGTAGGCCTGAGCGGGGGTCATTCCCAATTTGGTTAGGAGACCGAACTCCTTAGGCGTCAGGTCAAACCCGTTGAATGGGGTTCCGGCGTCCGTGCCGCAGGTGAATTTAACGCCTAATTGAAAGGCCTTGGTAAGGTTGACGTAGGTGTCATCGAGGGCGTCGGCCGCCTTCTTGACCTCCCAATCGGGTAAGTGCCCCTTCCCGTATGCGGGGATTACCCATTCGGCAATCAGGGTCGGCGTTAGGTACGTGTTTTGCGCCGCCATTTGTTTAGCCTCATCGGGGGTCACGTAAAAACCGTGCTCGATGGAGTCTACCCCGGCGTCTAAGGCGTTTTGAATCCCCGGATTTCCTTCTGCGTGGGCGGCGACGACCCGGCGCTTGTGATGGGCTTCTTCGACGGCGACGTGCATTTCGGCCGTAGAGAGTTGGGGGTCTTCCATGAAGTCATTAGGGGTCATGACGCCGCCGGTGGCAATCACCTTGACACTGTCGATTCCCAACTTAAACGCTTGCCGGATGGCCTTACGCATTTCGTCGGGAGAATCGACCAGGTTACCACTATGGGGGCCATCCCCGTGCCCCCCGGTCATGGTAAAGGCGCGCCCGGACGTCAAAAAGTGCGGGGTGTGAGGGAGTTTGCCGTCGGCCTGCATCCGTTTGAGGGCAACGTCGACGTCGTACTTGGTTCCACATTGGCGTAAGAAGGTCACCCCGGATTTTAACAGGGCTTGTAAATTCTGGGTGGCGAATACGGCGGCTTCGGCCTCGGTTTGGCCATAATTGCCGTTAAAGGATTGCGGATCGGCGGTGACGTGGGTGTGGACGTTTAAGAAGCCGGGCATCACGTATTGACCGTTTAAATCAACGAGGTTCTCGGTGGCGGTGGGGGTTCCGGTTCCGCGAGCGGTCAACCGACCGGTTTCGTTAACGGTAAACCAGGCATCCGGGGTGTTGTGATCGGTACGACCATCGAATAAGGTGCAATTAAAAAAAGTTGTCATGAGTAATTCCTCCTATTTATTTCCAGTAAGCATATTGGTATTGGGCTTCGTTTAAAAGTGAGTAGGATAAGCCACCCACGTTCTTATTGATGAGCTTGGCCTCGGCCGGTTGGTAGAGGGGCAGGTAACCCTTAACGCTCATCAGATATTTATCGGCGGTCATCAGACCGTTGTAGCGGGCCAGACCACTCTGGGCGTTAGCCTTTTGCAAGAGTTGATTAAAGGTCGGGTCGTTCCAGTTGGTAAAGTTGACCGTGTTGCCTTTGGCGGCTAATTCGAGGTAGTCGTCGGCGTCTAACCAATTGGTGGACCAACCGGTGAGGTTTAATTCGAAAGTCCCGGCAAAGTCGCGGGCCACGTGTTGGGCGTGGGGAATGGCCGTGGTCGTGACGGTCAGGCCGGTCAAGTTCTTCTCCAAAACGGATTGGAGGTAGGTACCCACCTTCTTATCGTCATCCGTATCGTCGGTCAACAGATTTAAGGTGACCTTGGTTTTACCGGTCTCTTTTAAGTATTTCTGCCAGTAAGCTTTGGCTTTGGTGAGGTCTTGGGGGAGTTGATTTCCCACTTCACTCGCCATGTCTTGTCCCGTCTGAGGGTTCGCCTGGTCGCCACGAGGGACGGCGCTCAGGGCAGGCTTGGACCCGTCGTTTAAGACCTGACCAGTCAGTTGTTGCCGGTCGACCGCGTAAGAAACGGCCTGACGTAGATTTTCGGAGTTCGTGGCGGTCTTCTTACTGTTCACGTAGAGGTACTGTAGACGACCTTGCAGGTGGGTATGTAACTGACTATCGTTACTGTTGGCCCGAACGTACTGGCCACTGACCGTGGTTTCTTGCACCTTATTGGCCTTGAACAGATTTTCGGCGGTGGTTTCGTCCTTGGTGACCGCGACCTTGACCCGGTCGATCTTTACGTTTTTAGCGTTCCAATAGTGCGTGTTTTTGACGTAGTGCCAGGTCGAATTGCTCCCCGTCCAGCCAACGAGTTTGTACGGGCCGTTACTCAGGGTCTTGGACGCCATGGTTCCGTATTGGGCGCCGTATTTCTTCACGGTAGCGGTATTGAGGGGGTAATACTTGCTGGCGACCAGATCGTTGAAGTAGGGGACGGCCTTGGTTAATTGAATCCGTAACGTCGTTTGATTCAAGGCCTTAACCCCCAATTTAGTGGGCGCCAGCGTACCCTTTTGAACGGCCGCGTAATTTTTAAAGGCCGATAAGACGCTGGCATATTGCGCCTTGGTCTTGGGATTCGCCATGCGTTGCAAGGAAGTGACGAAGTCTTGGGCGGTGACGGCCTGTCCGTTGGCCCACTTCGCGTTTTTCTTGAGGATGAAGGTGTAGGTTTTACCCTGGTTGGTGGGTTTAACTACCTTGGTAGCGACACCGGGCACAATCTTATTAGACCGGTTATAGGTGTAAAGCCCCTCCATGGTCTGATAAATCAGACTGGCACTGTTGGTGTCGGTATCCTTGTTGGGGTCGGCCGTCGCCGGTTCGTCGGCGAGCGTGACGTTGAGCGTTTTATTCTGTGATTTTGTCTGGCCGGATGCCTGACCGCAGCCACTTAACGCGACTAGGGCCAGTAAAGCGGTCGTGGTTAACCAAGTTTTATGAGTCATAGAAAAGCCTCCTAGCACAATTGATCTAAGGTTTGAGAACAAAAAAAGCACCCTCATGGAAAAAACAACTTCCATAAGGGTGCAGTTCGCACGGTACCACCTTAATTTTCGCGACAAAAACGTCGCCTTTAGCATGAACGGCAAGGGGCCTAGACGCCGACGCTAAACTAGGCTTTTAGCGCTAGCGACCCTCGCGATTCACTGCACGGATAACGGGATGCTTCCCGGTTGAACACTTACTTGAATTCGGTGGACGGCTCCGAAGGGATGTTCGTGTTGGGGTAACTGACCCGCTTGCACTAGACCGGGTTCGCTAACAGTCGTGACCAACACTACTGGACTTCATCATCACTTTTTAATGTTCTAATCAATTGTTAATAATTGCTAGTTTAGCACCGATTTTTGGATTGTCAACGCAAATTTGAAAACTGTTGTCGGTGTGTTAGTCGGTAAACTTGCTAAGTGGTTCGACCAAAAAGCGCGCCAGCGACCGTTTTTTGAGGGGAAGGGGGTCGCTAGCGCGCAGGCGGAAATTTAATTAAAATTCACGGTGACCGCCAAGGTAAACTTGCTTATCTGCTTGGACGACGGCGTGAACATCGGCGACGGGATCGGCTTTTAGAACTTGAAAGTCGGCGAACTTGCCCACTTCAAGGGTGCCGTAATCGTCGGCAACGCCTAAGAGGTTAGCGGAATTGATGCTGGAACACTGGTAGGCCTGGGCGGGGGTCATGCCGATTTTGGTGAGCATTTCGAATTCATGAGGGGTCTGATCAAAGCCGTTGAACGGCGTGCCAGCATCCGTACCACAGGTAAACTTAACGCCAATCTGGAAGGCACGAGAGAGATTGACATAAGTGTCGTCAAGGGCATCCTCAGCCTTTTTAATCTCCCAAGCCGGGAGTACCCCGATACCGTCCTTAGCAGCCGCCCATTCAGCGATTAACGTTGGCGTGAGGTAAGTTCCCTGGGCCACCATCTGATGAGCTTCTTGTTCGTTGACGTAAAAGCCGTGTTCGATTGAGTCGACGCCGGCGTCGATGGCGTTTTGAATGCCAGGATTACCTTCGGCGTGAGCCGCAACGATGCGCCGCTTGTGGTGAGATTCCTCCACGGCCACGTGCATTTCAGCCACGGAAAGTTGCGGGTCCTCCATAAAGTCGTTGGGAGTCATCACGCCCCCAGTTGCCATGACCTTGATGCTTTCGGCACCATTTTTAAATGCCGTTCGAACGGCTTTGCGCATCTCGCCGGGGGAATCGACCGCGTGACCACCGTGGGATGAATCGCCATGACCGCCCGTCATAGAGAAGGCTTTTCCGGAAGTCATCATGTGTGGGGTGTGTGGCAACTTACCGTCTTGTTGCATTCGTTTGAGGGCGATATCCACGTCGTATTCAGTACCACATTGGCGAATGTAGGTAACGCCGGACTGGAGTAATTGATGCATGTTCTGCGTAGCGAAAACCGCTGATTCGGCTTCGGTGTGGCCATACGAGCCATCAGGGGTGTCAGGGCCCGCCGTGATGTGGGTATGGACGTTGAAGAAACCGGGCATCACGTATTGTCCGTGAAAGTCGACTTGTTGGTCAGCACTGGTGGGGGTTCCAGTTCCCCGAGCAGTGATGCGGCCAGTGTGGTCGTCAACCGTGAACCAAGCATTTTCCGTATTGTGTTCAGTGGCACCGTCAAAGAAATTGCAGTTGTAAAAAGTCGTCATGAGACATTCCTCCAGTTTTTTTAGTTAAGGGGTGAGTTGTGTGGAACGGATTGGTCACTTCCTCAAATGGTTTTAGACGTATTATTTCCAATAGGCGTATTGATAGTGCGCTTCGTTCAACAATGAGTAAGTCAGACCACCAACCTTGTCACTGACCAATTTAGCTTCAGAAGGTTGATAGACGGGAACGTATCCCTTTATACTCATCAGGTACTTATTAGCAGCAATCAAGCCGTTGTAGCGTGCGATACCGGTTTGAGCATTGGTACTTTGCAGAAGCTGATTGTACTGGGTATCGTTCCAATTGGTGAAGTTGACGGAATTGCCCTTCGCGGCCAGTTCCAGGTAGTCGTCGGCGTCTAGCCAATTGGTGGACCAGCCAATCAAGTTGATATCGAACTTCTCGGCAAAGTCGCGGGCTACGTGTTGGGCGTGTGGTAGAGCAGTGATGTTAACGGTCAACCCTTTGAAATTCTTTTCCATGACGGATTGGATGTAGGTACCCACGTGCTTATCGTCGTCGCTATCGTCGGTCAAGATGTTCAAAGTGACTTTGGACTTGCCGGTTTCCTTCAAATACTTTTGCCAGTAAGCTTTGGCTTTGGTCACGTCATGAGGTAACAGGTTACCCACTTCTTTAGCCATATCTTCGCCAGTTTGGGGATTGGCTTGATCACCGTAAGGAACGGCGCTGGTGGCTGCTTTGGATCCGTCGCCCAGGACGTGGTTGACCAATTGGTTGCGGTCGATCACGTAAGAGACGGCTTGACGCAGGTTTTCGGAGCTAGTCTTTGCTTGTTTACTGTTGAAGACCAGGAGGTTCATGCGTCCCAGCAAATGAGTTTTCAGTTGTTTTTCGTTGCCATTGGACCGAACGTATTGGCCACTAACGGTCGTTTCTTGAATTTTACCGGATTTAAACAAGTTGGCCGCTGTCGTCTCATCTTTGGTAACAGAAACCTTTACATTGTTGATTTTGACGTTTGGGGCGTTCCAGTAATGGGTATTTTTAACGTAGCGCCAGCTAGAGTTACTTCCAGTCCAACCAACTAGTTTATAGGGACCGTCACTCATGGCCTTAACGGCGCTGGTTCCGTATTGGGCACCGTACTTCTTTACGGTTGCGGTGTTCAGCGGGTAATAGTCACTGGCCACCAAACTATTGAAGTACGGGACAGCTTTGGTCAGCTGAATTTGGAGCTTAGTCTTACTTAGGGCTTTGATGCCTAATTTTGAAGGGGCCATCTTGCCGTGCTGAACGGCATCGTAATTTTTGAAGGCCGAGAGAAGACTGGCGTATTGGGCCTTAGTTTTAGGATTAGCCATTCGTTGTAGAGAAGTGACGAAATCTTGTGCCGTGACCTGTTGACCATTAGCCCATTTGGCGTTTTTCTTAAGCGTAAACGTGTAAGTCTTTCCGTGATTAGTCGGTTTAACGATCTTGGTCGCGACGCCGGGAACAATCTTGTTAGATCTGCTATAGGTGTAGAGACCTTCCATTGTCTGGGAAATGACACTACCGCTATTGGTATCGGTGGATTTGTTCGGGTCGGCCGTCGCCGGTTCATCAGCTAAGGTGACGTTCAACGTTTTATTTTGAGTCTGGCCGTTGGCTTGGCCGCAGGCGCTTAGGGTGACCGCCAGCAGTAGGGCGGCGGGAATCATAAATAGTGAACGATGCATGGGCAAAGACCTCCTAGGGATGTCAATCGATGCGGTGGTGAACGACAAAAAGCGCCCTCACGGAAAATGTTTCTCCGTAAGGGCGCAAGTCTTTGCACGGTACCACCTTAGTTGGTTCTCAACATGAACGGCGGCTCCTAGAGGCAATTTCTCACAGGCTAGGTCCTGTGGGGGCCACACCGCGATTCAAGTGCAAGGATAACGGTTGCGGCCGGTCGGGCTTACTAGCATTCAGCTGACAGTTCGGAAGGGAGTTCACGTGAGGCTGGGGTTCCCGCTTACACTAAACCGGGATCGCTTGACGCCCAAGGTCACGTTACTAGTCTTCTTCATCACTTTTTAATTTTCTCATCGATTGTTAATGATTGCTAGTTTAGCGAGACAACCGAAAAATGTCAACCGCTTTTGAAAAATTACTCACCAACTGAATGGATAATCCCGGGTGGCTGTAAGTAAGCTGTGTTAAAAAAATTCCGTCATAATCTGAGGATTACGACGGAATTTAAGGCGTTATTGACGGACCTGTAAGATATCATCGAGCGGGGTGCGCTTGGTTCGTAATTGGTTCAGTCGGTTGTCTTTAGGGTAACCTAGCGCGATACCCATGAAGATGGCTTCGTCTGCGGGGATGTCGAATTCCTGGCGAATCTCGGCGGGATACCGGACCAGTTCGTAGGCCGGCACGCCACTAACCCCGTGTTCCTCGGCGGCGAGTAAGATTCCGTACCCGAAGGCGCCCAGATCGTAAGCCGAGTAGGCAGAAGCGTCTTTGGGCATAGTGAGGTAGACGATGGCCGGGGCATTGAAGAGCATCTGCTGAACTTGGGCGAAGCGGGGCTTTTCGTCATCGGTGAAGAAGGCCAACATGTTCTGACGCCAGGCATCCATATTGGCCTGTGGCATTGACGCCCAGACTTTTGGCGGCATGACTTCGGTCCAACCTTTGGTGCCGTTACCGGTCAACTCGCGGTGGCTCCGGTGAATCCGATCAACCGTGTCCCCCAGCGCCAAATAGGCTTTCCAGGGTTGGGTATTTTCCCAAGAAGGCGCGTTTTGGGCGGTGTAGAGAATGGCCTTTAACGTTTCTAAGTCCACGGGGCGGTCGCTAAAGTCCCGAGCAGAATGCCGGTTGGTCAAAATACTTTGATCACTCATAAGATAACTTCCTTTCAAATTGGAACAATCGTTGTATCATCATTCTATAGCCATGAACCAAGAAAACAAGTACGCAGTTTTTTCTGCCTTAGGAGGAATGTCTCATGCCAATATCGACCCAACCGACCGACTGTGCGTTACCCACGGAACCGCGAGATTATTATCATGAAGATTGTCCGGTTTTGTATGCGCTGGGTAAGGTTGACCAGAAATGGAAGTTACCCATTTTGTGGCAAATTGCTGGCCACCACGGGCTCCGCTATAACGAACTTAAACGGCAGGTGCGGGGCGTAACCAACACCATGCTGACCAAAAGTTTACGCGAGCTAGAAAGCGACGGCCTGGTTAGTCGTCACGCCACCTCAACGGTCCCTCCCGAAGTGGCGTACCGTTTGACGCTAAAAGGCAAGCAATTGTTAGTGACCCTACAGGACTTGCATCAGTGGGGCGTGACACAACTCAAGCAGGAACGGAGACAGCAACATGCAAATTAACGTGGCCCCCGTGCTAACCGCAGCGGAACTGGAGACGGTGACGGCGATTTGGTTGGCCGGTAATCTCGAGGCGCACCCCTTCGTGGACCCGGCCTACTGGCGAGCGCATCAAGCCGAAGTTCGAATCCAGCTGGGGGAAACGCCGTTGATCACGGCCAGTGAAGCGGGAAAGGTGATCGGCTTTTTAGGCTTACAGAACGATTATATTGCCGGTTTATTTGTGACGGCGGCTTGGCAACACCGGGGCGTGGGCCGACAGTTGGTCGCCACGGCGCAAGCACAACACCAACGGTTGACGTTAGCCGTTTATCAGAAAAACACGCGGGCGGTGAGCTTTTATTGCAACCTGGGGTTTACTGAGAGTCAACGGACAATCGAACCGGAGACGGGTCTGGTCGATTTAACGATGCAGTGGTCGCACGAAACCCGCCCATCGGTCCAAATCTAGGACTTATGGGCGGGTTTAAACCGATCTTTGGACGACATTAAACCGATCTTTGGACGACATTAATCCGGCCTTAGGCGGTAAAGTGCTCGATGATGGCGGCGAGGGTTACCCCGGCGTTAGGCTGACCGGTTTTTCGATCGTAGTAGGCTTGAAACCGGGGATCGGTGCGGTAGAGTTGGGCCAATCCGCGATGTTGGGCGGCCGTGTAATTGTTCCACGTGAAACATAACCAGTCTTTGTGCGCCGTAAAAATGTGCTTGGCGGTCGCCCCGGTAAGGTCTTGCGTTTGGGCGACCTGGGTTAAATCGACCAGTAGTTGGGCTTCGATGGCCTGCATCGCCTGGTAATCGGCCGCACTGAGGGCTGCAAACCGTTGTTGACTGGCGGTGACGGCGGCTTGGCCGTAACGTTGACGGGTTTCGGCGCCGTACTGTTGGTCGTTAGCCGTTAGGGCTTGGTGTTTAAACGCGGTAAATTTTTCTGAATCGGTCAATTGAGGGCCTCCTTGGTGGGCCGCTAACGTGCGGTCCAGTTGTTGGAGCAATTCGGTGAGGCGGACTTGTTCGGCCCGTAAGGTTTCTCGTTGCTGACGAAGCGCCGCATCTTGGTCCGCTAAGGGCTGGGTCAATAGCTTTTGGATGGCGGTTAGCGTAAAGCCAAAGGTTTGCCAGTAGCGAATCCGCTGTAATCGATCGACCTGGGCCGCCGAATACTCGCGGTAGCCGTTGTGGGGATTCCGTTGTGCCGGCAGTAAACCGATTTGGTCGTAATAGCGTAGGGTCCGTGGGCTGAGTCCGGCCAACTTAGCCAGCGCTTGAATTGAATAGGGCATGAGAGCCACCTCCTGAATTGCTTAGGTCCCAGTATAGGGGTTGCCGCGGCGTTAAGGTCAAGGTCCTAGCGCCTAAAGTTAAAATCCAGTGCAACCGCGTCAGACCGGGATTTGTGCGAGAATCAAATTTTGTGAACGGCGGGGGTTGTGATAAAATGAAAGTATTCTTTAGTGCGGTCAGGCTCACCATTGGTTAACCGGGTGATACCGCCGCGGATAGACTTTTTGTACGAATCAGATGAGGAGTAAGTATGCACAAACTATTTTCGCGAGCTAACGTCCCCGAGTTCTTACAGAACCGGCGGCTCCGGGGGATCGCAATCATGACGGCTGGCTTAGCCATTCTTGGGATAGTCCTGTCGTTCCTACTTAATTGGATCTTCGGTATCGTTATTTTAGTCTTAGTCGGCATTGGCATGCTCATTGTGTTTAACACCATGGCAGAAATCGGTGCCGACACCGCTCAATATATCTCTGATCTCTCCTACCGGATTCAACAGGGGGAGCAGGAGTCGTTGATTCGCATGCCGCCGGGTGTGATGATCCTGGGCACTAGCAACCAAGTCGAATGGCTCAACCCGTATTTGCAACGGTACTTTGACGATCAAAACGTCTTGGGACGGTCGTTGAACACGGTCGATGCCGAGTTGGCAAAGTTGGTGGCAACCACCAAGCCGGAAACGTTAACCACGGTCAAGTGGCGCGATTACCGGTTCTCGATGTACGTGCAGCCCGACTTTCACGCCGTGTACCTCTACGACATCACGCATTATCAGTTGATTCAGGAGCAGTACGACGACGAAAAGATCGCCATTGGGCAGATTTTCTTGGATAATTACGATGAAATCACCCAATCCATGACCGACCAAGACATTTCGAACCTCCGTAATTATGTGACCAACGAATTATCTTCGTGGGTCCAACAGTTCGACATGTACTTGAAGCAACTCGACGACGATCACTACTTCATTTTAGCCTATGCCAAGTCGTTGGCGGCGATTGAAGCCGATAAGTTCAAGATTTTGGACACGATTCGGGAGAGTACGTCGAAACAAAACTTCCCGTTGACGTTGAGTATCGGGATTGCCTACGGGGACCCGAACTTAAACAAACTGGCCGATCAAGCCCAAAGCAACTTGGACTTGGCGCTCGGTCGGGGGGGCGACCAGGTCGTGGTCAAGGCCGCCGATCAGGAAGCCCGCTACTACGGCGGGAAGACCAACCCGATGGAGAAACGGACGCGGGTTCGGGCCCGGATGATTTCCCAAGCCCTGCAAGAACTGATGAACGAGTCCGACCAGATCTTCGTGCAGGGGCACACCCAACCGGACATGGATTCGCTGGGGGCCTGCTTGGGGATTCGGCGGATTGCCAAGATGAACAACAAGACCTGTTGGATTGTTTTGGACAAGGAAATGGTGCACTCCGACGTGCAACGGTTGTTGGATAACCTGCAAGACTATCCCGACATCGCGGCGGCCATCATCTCGCCGGAAACGGCGATGGAAAAGGCCACCGACCAAAGCATGTTGATCATGGTCGACCATTCCAAACCGTCGATCACGATTGCGCCGGAGCTGTATCACCGGATGGAAAACCGTGTGATGATCCTCGACCATCACCGCCGGGGCGAGGAATTCCCCGAGAACCCGTTACTGGTCTACATTGAACCGTACGCCAGCTCGACCTGTGAACTGATTACCGAAATGTTCGAGTACCAGTCCCAGGAAGGCGAACCCATCAACAAGGTGGAAGCGACGGCGATGCTCACCGGGATTTTCGTCGATACCAAGCACTTCTCGTTACGGACCGGGACGCGGACCTTCGATGCCGCCAGTTACCTGCGTTCTGCGGGGGCCGACGCCATCGAGATGCAACAGTATATGAAGGAAAACGTCGATAGTTACCTCCAACGCAACCACCTGATCGAGTTGGTCGAGTTCGTCAACGAGGACATGGCTCTGGTGGCTGGCGAAGAGGATCAAACTTATGATCCGGTGACCGCGGCGCAGGCCGCCGATGACCTGTTGAACATGTCGGGCGTTGACGCGTCGTTTGTCATTACCCGCCGTGATGACGGCCGGGTCGGGATTTCCGCCCGATCGTTGGGGCAGATCAACGTGCAACTGACCATGGAAGCCATGGGCGGTGGGGGTCACCTGTCTAATGCGGCGACCCAGATTGCCGATAAATCCGTGGCCGAGGTCAAGCAACAATTACTAGATATTCTGAACCATGCCGACGATCCGGAAACCGCTGATCAGTAGTTAATTGCGTTAACCGGGGATTCGGCGTAGGATAAAATTATGAACTATTGAGGAGTGACCGACGTGAAAGTGATTTTTACCAAGGACGTCCGCGGCAAGGGTAAACGCGGTGAAATTAAGAACGTACCTGACGGGTACGCCCAAAACTTTTTGATCAAGCGGGGGATGGCTAAGGAAGCCAACCAATCTGCGATGAGTCAACTCAACGCCGAACGGAAGGCCGAAGAACGGCGCGAAGCCGAGGATTTAGCCGAGGCCAATAAGCTCAAGACCCACCTGGAAAACGATAAAACGGTGGTCGAAATCCTCGCCAAGGCCGGCGATGACGGTCGGTTGTTCGGGTCCATTCCCAGCAAGCAAATCGTCCAAGCCTTAGACAAGCAATTCAACTTAAAGCTGGATAAGCACAAGGTTGACTTACCCGAACCCATTCGCTCGTTAGGCTACACCAACGTGCCGGTTAAATTGCACGCCGACGTGACCGCTAAGATTCGGGTTCACGTGGCCCAAAAGCAAAAATAATAATCGCTGACAAGTTAAAAGAACGCTCCGGCAATCGCCGGGGCGTTCTTTGTTTTTAGCGGCTTAAGCCGCGTGGTGTTTGTGGGTCAGTAACAGGGTGGGTAAACAGATCGCCAGGGCAGCTAAGGTTACCAGTAGAAAACCGTTCTGAAAGGCGGCCGTGCGAATGGCCGTCAGGTGTGCGGTGGTGAAGGCACTCAGGTGCGCCGGACTAACGTGAAAGGCTCCGGCCTTTAATTGACGGTTAAAGGTGGCGACCTGGGCGTTGGAGTAGGCCATGACCACCGTGGTCACGAGGGCGGACCCGAAGGCACTCCCCACGTTTTGAATGATCCGAGAACCAATCGTGGCGGCGGCAATCTGGTTGGTCTGCATGCCGGTAAACGCGTCGGCCATTAGCGGCATCAGGATCCCCCCGGCGCCGATGCCCCGCACAAATAAGACGATGGCAATCGCCCAATAAGGGGTGTGTTGATCGAACCAGTAGAAGGGTAAGGTGCCGATAAAGGCAATGAGGGCGCTGGTTAACACCACGTAGCGCGCCCCCAGGCTGTCGGTTAACCGGCCCGTGAGACCCCGCGAGACCAGCATGCCGAGCCCTTGCGGTAAGAGCGCCAAGGCCGCGACGATGACGCTAGCGTGCTGCACGTTTTGAAAGTACAGTGGGAGTAGTAACATGGCGCCGTTTAGGACCGTGCCGGCCATGAATAGGCCGAGCCCCGCGCCGTTAAAGGACCGAAATTTGAATAGGGTCAGCGGTAAAACGGCGCGTTCCCGGCGCCAGGCCGCCCACCCCAGGTAAGCTAACAGGGCGACTAAACCGACCGTCCCGTAAGTCAGGGTGGTGGCGTTGGTGAAATTAGCGCGGTGCGCGGCGGCCACCAATCCGTAAATGAGGCTACTCGACGCGACGATCAGTAGGGTAATTCCGCCAAAGTCTAGTTTGGCAGTACGGTCTTGGGCGGGATAGTGGGGCATCTGCCAGAGAATCAGGACGATGGAGATCAGCACGACGGGGACGTTGACCCAGAAGATCCAGCGCCAGGAGAGAAATTTAATGATGACCCCGCCGATGATGGGGCCAAAGAGTGGTCCTAAAATCATGGGTAATCCCACGGTGGCCATCATCTGGCCCATGACGGCTGGGCCGGCGGTTTGCACCAGTAGGGTGGTCAACAGGGGCATAATCATCCCCCCGGCGAAGCCTTGGACCAACCGGGCAGCGATCAGCGCCTGAATGTTGGGCGCCACGGCGGACAGCACGGAGCCAATGCCGAATAGAAGCTCACCGGCCAGGAAAACGTTGCGACCGTCAAATTTATTCAAAAACCAACTGGAAAAGGGAACGGCCACCCCGGTCGCCAACAGGTAACAGGTAATGGTCCACTGCACGGTAGTGACGGTGCTGTGGAGGCTGGTGACCAGGTTGTTGATGGCGATGTTCATCATGGTGGAATCTAAAAGCGGAGCCATCGCCCCGAAAACGATGACTAAGGCAACGATAATGGTGGAACGGGAAATTTTTGCTTGTTTTTGCATGGTCAGACCTCCAAATAAGAAACTTTAAGTATCTTAAAGACACAACTGGTATAATACACTGTAGAATCTAAAAGTCAATAAGAAACTGTTGGTTTCTTAAAAAGGAGGGACCACTCCATGACGCAGACGCGCCGGCGTGGAGCCGATTTAGAGCGGGCCGTTTATCAGGCGACCCGGGAAATTTTGAATACGGAAGGCCTCAGCCAATTAACGTTTGCGAAGGTGGCGGCCAAGGCCCAGACCAGTAAACCCGTGATTTATCGCCACTGGGAAACGCCATTTTCGTTGGCGCTACTAGCGATCCAGGACAAAATCAAAGCGGACAATCACGGTCAGCTGGACCAAGTCGTCCTTACCGGTGAGAGCTTGGCCGCCGACTTGTTGCTGGTGGCCCAACGGTTTACGGCCAGCATGGACGCCTTTGGCAAGACCTTCATGGGGTCGTGGTTCGAAGGCGTCAATCACGACGATAGTGCCCAGCTCAAGCAGATGCTGACCAGTGTGCGCCAGATTGATTTGAACGCCATTGACCGGGTCTTAAAACGGGCCGTGGCCCGGGGCGAACTGACGGGAACGGACTTGCCGGAAAGCCTGAAACTCTTGCCGTTTGATTGGTTACGGTACCGGATGCTGGCGGGGGAACCGGTTGGCCCGGCGGAATTGCAATTGTTAGTAGACGGTATTTTGGTGCCGGCCTATGTGCACACACGGGGTACCGCAGATTAAGGGTTTAGATCACAGTGAAGTGAGTATTAAAAAACGTCGCTGACTGTGCGGGCATGTGGTAAGATTGATTTCTGAAAGACAACTGCAGTTGTTAAATTAAGCGTAGTTTGTTTAGTAGAATCCTTGATATGCGGGGATTTGTTAAAAGTACGACGGTTTTAGATTGATTTCATAACAGCTATTATGTATAGTGTTGGTTTGCTAATTGGTAGTTGATTAAGTACTAGGTGAGACGTTGCCGTTAAATCACTGTTCAGCCTGGAGTTGTGCTCGCAGGCGACCAATTTTATGTAAAAGCTGTTAATCAGCACTAGAATGGCATCACGTTTTAGGAGAGGTATTCGTCAAGTTTTAGTTAAGGAGTTAGTGAGGAGTAAGCATGGACAATAGTGCACTAACAGACCACACACCACCACAGAACCTCGAAGCCGAAAAGGCCGTCTTAGGGGCAATCTTTTTGAGTACCGACGCGCTGGTGGATGCGTTGGAATACCTAAGCCCGGAAGACTTTTATCGCCGGGAACATCAAATTATTTTTCAAGCCATGATGGACTTAAACGACCGCGATGAAGCCATCGATGTCGTGACCATCACGGATTTATTGACCGCCAAGAACCAATTGGACGACGTGGGCGGTGTGACCTACATTGCCGAATTAGCTGGGTCCGTGCCAACCGCGGCCAACGCGACGTACTACGCCAAAATCGTGCAAAACAAGGCGGTCTTACGGCGGTTGATTCAGACCGCGACCAACATCGTCACCCAGGGGTACCAACAGGACGGTGACGTGACCGAAATTTTGGACAACGCCGAAAAAGACATCATGAACGTCGCCGAAATGCGGAGCCAATCCGGGTTTAAGCAGATTCGGGAAGTCCTGAGTCAGACCTTTGAGGACATCAACGAGTTGGCCGAAAAAGGGGACGCGATTACCGGGTTGTCCACCGGCTACGCCGAGCTGGATAAGATGACCACCGGACTACACGACGACGAATTAATGATTCTCGCCGCCCGGCCGGCCGTCGGGAAAACGGCCTTTGCGCTGAACATCGCGCAAAACGTGGGGACCCGGACCGATAAGACCGTCGCTATTTTTAGTCTGGAAATGAGTGCCGAATCGTTGGTCAACCGGATGTTGTGCGCGGAAGGCTCCATCGACGCCAACCATTTGCGGACCGGTCAATTGACCGAAGACGAGTGGAATAACCTAGTGATGGCCATGGGGAGTCTGTCCAAGGCTAGTATCTATATCGATGATACGGCCGGCAACAAGATTACCGAAATTCGGGCCAAGTGCCGGCGGTTAGCCAAGGAAAAACAAAACCTAGGACTCATCGTGATCGATTACCTGCAGCTGATTGAAGGGACCAACCACGAAAGTCGGCAACAAGAAGTGTCCGATATTTCGCGGCAACTCAAAAAATTAGCCAAGGAATTACACGTGCCCGTGATTGCGTTATCGCAGCTCTCCCGGGGCGTGGAACAGCGGCAAGATAAACGACCAGTATTGTCCGATATTCGAGAATCCGGGTCAATCGAACAGGATGCCGACATCGTGTCGTTTCTGTACCGGGACGATTATTACGAACGGGAAGGTGACGACGCCGATAATAACGATAGCGATCCACGTGAAGAGGGTAACGAAGACGTGGGGGAAGTCGAAGTCATTATCGAAAAGAACCGGTCGGGTCCGCGGGGCACGGTCAAATTGCTTTTCGTCAAGTCCTTCAATAAATTCTCATCCGTGGCCTACGTGCCAGACGGACAGGGATAAACCAAAGCAGGTGAGTCGGCGTTATGCCGGGGCTCATCTGTTTTTGTTTTGGCTCGTTGATTTGTCCGGATAAGTAAAAATTGACCAAAAATCTGAAATTTTATCAGCAAACTGGCAAAATTCATACGGATGTGCTAGAAAGTTCACACTTTCGTCATATTTACCAGCTAATATATACAACATAGAAGTTAACCAATTGGTTGCTTCTACCAAAGATTAACAATCTTTTTTCATGTACTCTTCCTCCCCTGGAATAATGAAAAAATAGTTAACGTCATTTTTATGACGTTACCCCTACTCCGATGACCATCGCTTTCCCCGAGCGATGGTTTTTCTTTTGCCTAAAAGAGTGCGTCCCGAGCGCTTAGCGAGTGAGCATTAACGTCATTCGGTCGATTAGCCCTGGGCTTGGGCTGATCGGCCGAATGGGGTTAAGCGGAACTCGCTGCTCGGGTAAGCACGTTTCGGCACCATCAAGGAAAAACTTTCAATCATTAAAAAACGCGGTAACCCCGTAACCATCCGGGTTACCGCGTTTTTTTAGCAAATTAGTTCGAATAATAGTTAGTTTTAGTTGTATTAATCTAACTAAAGAGTTAAGATAATGGCCATGAAGTTGAAGGGCGGTTATGATGTTAGACGATTCGACCGCGCTTTAATCGGCAGTTAAACTTTAACCAATAAGAGGGGATTCATGATGGAACGTCGCGTTACCGCGCCACGCACGGCGCCGACCCGGTCCGCCGGGAAATTTAACCTGAAAGCTTTTTTGAATTTAATTCGGCAAACAAAACCGAAGTACTGGCAGCTCTGGGTGGGCCTAGCCTTGGGTCTGGTGGCTACCGGGGCACAATTAGCCGCCCCGAAGTTCGCCCAGACGTTGATCAACGGCTTTAGCCACGGCATCAATCAGGGCCTGTTGGGGCTAATTATTGGCCTGTTCGTTCTGAGTGCCGTGATTAGCGCGTTTTCCGGGGCCCTATTAGGGATCTTCGGGGAAAACGTGGTGGCCAACCTGCGCAAGACCCTGTGGCAAAAGTTGGTTCGTTTACGGGTCAGCTATTTCGACAGCGTCAAGACCGGGGAGATGACTTCCCGGTTGGTCAACGATTCAACGCAGATCAAGGATTTACTGGCCAACTCGTTTCCCCAGATGGTTACGTCCTTGCTCCAACTCCTAGGAGCGCTGGTGATCATGGCGTTGATGGACTGGAAGATGACGGCCATCATGTTCATCGCCTTACCGTTACTGATGGCGATCATGTTGCCCATCATGCGGCTGAGCAGTAAGGTGGGGCGGCAACGGCAAGACGCCCTGGCCACCTTTAGCGGCAGCACTAACGACACGCTGAGCGAGATTCGTCTGGTCAAGTCATCCAACGCCGAAACCTACGAAACGCAAAATGGGTTCGCCCAAATCAAGCAGCTTTACCGGATCGGCCTGAAGGAGGCCGTGTACGATTCCATCGCCAGTCCGATCATGACGGCCGGCATGTTGGCGTTATTCGTCGGCGTGCTGGTCTACGCCGCGGCCCGGGTGGCCGATGGCTCGATGAGCATGGGGACTCTGGTGTCATTTCTGATGTACCTGTTCCAAATCGTCGGCCCCGCCGGCATGTTGGCGCGATTCTTCACCGACTTATCTAAGGCTAACGGGTCGACCGAACGGGTTCGCGACCTGTTGAACGAACCCGAAGAAGCCTTGACGGCCGGGACGACCCAACCGATCACCGACCACACGCTGAGTCTCCAACACGTGGACTTCGCCTACGAAGATGACGGCCAACCGGTGCTCCACGACGTGAATATTGAGGCTAAACCCAATACGGTCGTGGCCTTTGCCGGGCCTTCCGGGGGTGGGAAATCAACCATCTTTGGTTTGTTAGAACGGTACTATCAACCGACCGCCGGGAAAGTGATGTTGGATGACCAGGACGTTAACGACCTAAGTCTAACGGATTGGCGCTCCCAAATCGGGTACGTCAGTCAGGACTCCGCCATCATGGCCGGTACGATTCGGCATAACTTAACCTATGGCTTGGCGCAGGACTTTACTGACGACCAGCTCTGGCACGTCTTACAACTGGCCTACGCCGACCAATTCGTTCACGAGATGCCGGACGGGCTGGATACCCAGGTCGGCGAACGCGGCGTTAAGGTCAGCGGTGGGCAACGCCAACGGTTGGCGATTGCGCGGGCTTTCCTGCGCGACCCTAAGATCCTCATGCTGGATGAGGCCACGGCGAGCTTGGACTCCGAGTCCGAGGCCATGGTACAAAAGGCGTTGGGGCAGTTAATGCGCGGTCGAACCACTTTGATTATCGCGCACCGGTTGAGCACCATCGTGGACGCCGATAACATTTACTTTATCGAGCACGGCCAAGTCAGCGGTCACGGGACCCACCAAGAATTGATGGACCGGTTACCGTTGTACCGCGATTACGTCAAGATTCAGTTTAAGGAGTAATCTAAAAGGCGTCGCGAAGACTTTCTGGTCTCCGCGACGCCTTTTTATTAAAGGTGGTGCTGCGCTAAGGTTGCCGGATCGTGCCCTTCCAGGGTCAGTAACGCGATCTTACGGTCGAGCCCGCCGGCGTAACCGGTTAGGTCGCCGGCGCGACCCACAACACGGTGACAAGGAATCATAATCGACAGCGGGTTGTGACCCACGGCGCCGCCGACCGCGCGGACCGCGTTGGGTTGGCCCAGCTGATTGGCGATTTGCTGGTAGGTCACCGTTTGGCCGTAGGGAATCTGGGTCAACACTTGCAGGACCCGGGCCCGAAAGTCGGTGACTTCCGGTTGGAGTGGGAGATCGAACGGCGCGGGCGCTTGGCCGTCGAAGTAGGCACTCAACCAGTCAAGAGCCAGGTTGAGTGGCGCGGTGCTCCCGGTTGGGATGGCACTTAAGTCGTAGTCGGCCCCGAAGTGTTGCTGGTCGGCGAACCACAAGCCGTATAAGGCCTGGTCGTCTCCCAGTAACGTGAGGTTCCCGAGGGGGGAGGGGGTGGTGAGTTGATAACGCATGACGAGTCCTCCTTTTAGTCAGTCGTTAAAGTTAAAATCTGACGGAGCTTCTGGGCGTCGGCCGGCAGGGTCGATAATTTTTGAACGTCACCGGGCAGATCCGCCACGACCGTCGCGGTGCCCATGAAGGTCATTTTGAGCCAGTCACAAGAAAGTTTGAGGGATTGTTCGATGATTGGTTGCGCCTTGTGGACCGGATCGTCGGCGCCCACAATCAGGAGAAAAATCGCTTTGCCGGCAAACGAAACGCCGTGGGTGTGGCTGTCGAACCAGCGGTCGAGAAAGACCTTGAGCTGACCGCTCATGTTGTACCAGTAGACCGGGGTGCTTAACACCACCGTGTCGGCCGCCTGGAATTGGGTGATCAAGCGGTCGTAATCGTCGGTCGAATCGCCTTGCGGGTGCGTGGTTTCGCGGTAGTCGTGTTCAAAGTTTAGGTGGACGTCGGCCAGGTGAACGGTGTGGTGGGGCAACCCCACCAGGAGCCGTTCCCCAAAAGCCGCGGAATTACTGTTAGGTCGCGAGGACCCGTCAATTAAAAGGGTGGTCATCGGTAATTTTCCTCCTTACATAAATCCTAGTGTAGGAAAGTCTTCGACGAAAATCAATCAAAGCGTAGAGCGGAGGGGGTGGTCGAAAGGCGGGCTCCCGTGATAGAATGGGTCTTAATCTGAATCTCATTTAAATTTAATTTATGGTGAGCACTTTAATCCGCGGAAAATCAACGATTAGGGTGTTTTTACCAGTCCTGAGATTTCATCAACTACACCAAAGGGAGGCTATCAGATGCGTGAAATTCGGCTGCGCTGGTTACTGTTGGGGGAACTTTTCAGCAGTATCGGCATGAGTTTTATCTGGCCACTAACGACCATCTACCTACATAACCATCTGGGGATTTCCTTGACCCAGGTCGGCGTGATTCTTCTATTTTATTCCTTAGCCAACGTGATTGGCAGCGTCATCGGGGGCCGCCTGTTCGACCGGCTCAATCCGTTTTATCTGACCGTGGGCGGGGTCAGCGTGTCGCTGGCGACCATGCTGGTGCTGGTCTTCAGCCACGGCTGGCCCGCCTTTCCGATTGCGTTACTCTTTTTGGGGTTCGCTTCGGGCTGGACGCTGACCATGGTTAACTCGCTGGGCACCACGATTCATAGCCGGGACGGGCGCTATATTTTTAACATGTTGTACTTCGCTCAAAACTTCGGCATCGTCATTGGGACCGCCATGGTTGGGTTCGTCTACAGCATCAGTATTACGTTACTGTTTAGCATCGCGGCGAGTCTGTTCGTGGCCTTCATGGTGGTGGTCTTGAGTACCTACCACGTCCCGGCCGTGATGCACCGGCAGGTTCACGAAAAGGAAACGCAAACGGTGACCTTGCCCAAGGCCAATCGCTACATTATGGGAACCTTCTTCATCTCATTGGTGATTATCTGGATCATGTACGAACAATGGAATTCCAACCTGTCCGTTTACATGACCGGCATGGGCATCCTGATGCGCGACTACAGTCTGTTGTGGACGATTAACGCAACATTGATCGTAGTGTTCCAGGCGCTCCTGAACTGGTTATCTAACTTCTTCACCAACCTGTATCTGCAAGTGTATGCCGGAATCTTCTTCGTGGCGTTATCGTTTGTGACCCTAATTTTTGCCAAGGACTACCTGCACTTCGTGATCGCCATGGTGATCCTGACCATGGGTGAGGCGACGGCCTTCCCCGCTATTCCGGCGATTGTCAACAGTTTGACGCCGACCGTGGTTAAGGGGAAATACCAGGGCATGGCTAACGCTTGGGCGTCATTGGGCCGGGCACTGGGGCCCTTATTCGGGGGGCTAGTTATCGACTACGTGTCCTACACGGCGCTATTCATCGTGGCGGCGGTGGCCAATTTGTTAGTTCTGGGGCTCAACGTCTTAATCATTACGAGAAATCGGCACCGTGTCACGGTTTATAAATAAAATAGTATTAATTGGGTGTATAATAAATTAAGAGCAGCGGAATATTTGTTATTAGGGGAATGAACATGAAAAAAATTATCCGGGGAGCGAGCGGACTGTTACTGGGTCTGGTGGCGGGATTCTTTCTATGGGGGACCCACACCGCGCAGAATCAGTCGACCGTGACGGACTCGGTAGTCCAACCGACGTCCGGTCAAACGGCGGTCCAGTTGACCGATTCGAATGGCCATCACGGTCACGTTGAGATGAAGACGCAGACAACGACTAGTCAGGCGGGGAAGACGGTCAGTCGCGAAACCACAACTATGACGTATCAGCACAAGCAACCGTGCCATCATTAAATGAATATTACGGAAAATAAGTCGATTTATTTGGAATAAAATTGTTTTTATACAAAACGGCGACCCTACGGTTTCAAGGGGTCGTCGTTTTTTTACGCGAATATTCATAAAATATGCAGTAAAATGAATGTTTATAAAACGTTTGACAGCTAAAATGAATGGTGATACCTTATATATAAATTAAAAGTAAAGATTAAGTCGAGAAGAGTAACGGGGCGGAGCCGCCCAGCAAGTTCGGAGAGCTGACAGCCGAACCCGCGAACCCCCGCGAAGCGCATCCCGACATCGTCATGGTGAATGATCAGTAGCCGTGACCGAACCGTGGTCGTTACCCCACGCGCACTTTTGAGGAGTGCATTGAGTGAAAAAACAAGGTGGTACCGCGACGCATTCGCCCTTGTTGACCGAAACGGGTCAGCGAGGACGGGTGCTTTTTTGCGATTGAGGAGCGATAAATATGAAAAAACAAGTGATGGGATTAGGGTTAAGCTTAGGGTTATTGGCCGTTGTTGGCCTGGCGGGTTGTGGGAGCACGCAAGCCCAGAGTAAGAGTAAAGATGCTACGTTGGGCGTCACGCTGGTGGGGAATCCCGCTACGGCGGACCCGGCGATTTCCGGGGACGTGAACAGTTCCAGTCTGATTTCACAGACCGAGGAGGGCCTGTACACGTTGGACAAGAACGGCAAGGTGGTCGCTGGCGTTGCCGAAAAGGTGGTCAAACCCACGCAAAACGGGACCGTCTACACCTTTAAGATTAAAAAGAACGCTAAGTGGCAAAACGGTGATCCCGTGACCGCCCAAGACTTCGTGACCTCGTTTGATTGGCAGGTCAATCCTAAGTCCAAGTCGCAGGTCGCCAACAAGTTGAAATATTTGAAGAATTACGCCGCCGTGCAAAGCGGGAAAAAAGACCCGAGCCAATTGGGCGTTAAGGCATTGAATGTAAACACGTTACAGTTGACCTTATCCAAGCCGCAACCTTGGTTGCCGGATATTCTGGCCACGGCCGAATACCCGATGAAGACGGATCTCTTTAAAAAATACGGCAGTCACTACGGCACCTCGGCGGCTAAGACCATGTCCGAAGGGGCCTACAAGTTGGTCGGTTGGAGCGGCAACAGTGATAGCTGGACCTACGTGAAGAACGACCACTACTGGAACGCTAAGAACGTTAAGATCCCAAAGGTCAGCGTGCAGGTGGTCAAGGATGCCGGCACGGCGGTCAACCTATTCAAGTCCGGCAAGGTGCAAGAAACCTTCTTGACCGGTCAGTACATCAAGCAAAACGCCAAGAATCCCGAAATGACCACGACGTTGAACAGTTCGATGCGGTTCCTGGAATTTAACGACAAACGGACCGTCACGCACAACACCAAGGTACGGCAAGCCTTCTCCGATATCGTGAACCGGACTCAGGTCACTAAAAATGTCTTACAGGACGGCTCGCAGGCCGCGAAGAGTCTGATTCCGACCGGTGACGGTAACGATCCCAAGACCGGCGAAGATTTCGCCAAGGAAGTCGGCAATCAGGTGAGCTATAACCCTAAAAAGGCCACGGCTCTGTGGAACCAAGCTAAAAAGGAATTGGGCATCAAGAAGGCCAGTCTGGAACTATTGACGGCCGACACGGACGAACAACAACACGTCGCCCAGTACCTGCAGCAACAGGCGCAAAAGTACATGCCGGGGTTGACCATTACGATTAAGGCGTTACCGTTGGCCCAACAAATCAACAAGGGTTCGCAAGGCAATTACGATATCGACTTAGACGGTTGGACGACCGATTGGCGGGACCCCGCGGACTTCTTACAGATGGCCGATGGGACCAGTTCCGTGAACTTCACCAAGTGGAATAACGCGCACTTCACCAATTTAATGAGTGAAATCGACAACACGGCGAAGTACACTACGCAGCAACGGTGGGATTTAATGAAGGAAGCTGACACCTACGTGACCCAGCAAGCGGGCTTAGTTCCCCTGTATCAACAGGCGAAGGCTCACCTGGTTTCCAAGCAGGTCGGTGGGTTGAAGTACACCATGATGAGCGACGCGCAATACAAGTACGCTTACTGGAAATAGAGTGTTAGATTAAGTGTGGGCAAGGCGGTGACGACCAGTGAGTCGGCGCCGCCTTTTTATGACCGGTTAGCAAAAAAACACCGGTTGACGGGGACCGGCGTAGAAGGTGAATAAGTATGACAAAAGTGGATAAATACTCGAGACACAAAAAAACCGCCATCATTGCTGATAGCGGTTTTCGATATGATGGGCAGTCAGGGGATCGAACCCTGGACCCACGGATTAAGAGTCCGTTGCTCTGCCAGCTGAGCTAACTGCCCATATCTTTTCAACGAAAATAATCATATCATGTCTGCCGGGGGTGATGCAAGCTTTTTTTGAAAAAAGTTGATTTTTATACAACCGATTACCGACCTGCGACCATAAAAAAATCAGCAGGCACGAAGTCAATTCTTCGTACGAGCTGATTAATGGTAAAGATATGATGGGCAGTCAGGGGATCGAACCCTGGACCCACGGATTAAGAGTCCGTTGCTCTGCCAGCTGAGCTAACTGCCCATATCTTTTCGACGAGAACTATCATAGCATGTCAGCTAAGGGGACGCAATCCCTTTTGTCAAAAAATTTGGCCTAAATTTGAATTTTTTTAAATTATGGGGTGATGGACTCGGGGAAATTACTGAGTGATTGGGTGCTATTTTTACTGGTAAGGCCGTTTACCAGCGAACTTTGAGCTTAGGAAAATGAATTTGACGAATGAACGTCGCTTGATTAATTGTTAATTAATTGTAGTAAAAATAGTTTATTTATCGTGTAAATAACACTAATAATAATATCGTGAACGACGTCCCCGGGGTATTTCCTGGGAAATTTTAAATTAAGGACAGCTTAAAGCCGTGATGGAGCAGCCCTGAAACCAGCTGCCGGATGTGTTATAATTCAAGTAGCGCCCGAATCATATCGTTAACCGGAAATTTATCGGAACGAACGGCGCTCTTGAGATTCATGCGGGTCATCCTGGTGGTGGCCCCACATTCCTTGACTTTAAACGAGAGTAACTGGCAACAACTTAATGGAGTGGTCCCACTGACGATGGTGTTCTGACATCCGGTGGTTGACCTGCCGATAATCCTGCAATTATCGGATCGATTTGTCTTTTTTCCTTAAGGAGGAAATTTTTAATTATGGCCAAAAAAATTCTAGTAGTCGACGACGAAAAGCCCATCTCAGATATCATGAAGTTTAGCCTGGAAAAGGAAGGCTACGAAGTCGATGTCGCCTACGACGGCGAAGCGGCCCTACAACACGTTGAAGAAAATACACCTGACTTAGTCATTCTGGATTTGATGTTACCCAAGGTCGACGGCCTAGAAGTTGCCCGGGAGATCCGGAAGAAGCACGACATGCCAATCATCATGGTCACGGCCAAGGATTCCGAATTGGATAAGGTCTTAGGCCTCGAATTAGGAGCCGACGATTACGTTACCAAGCCGTTCTCGAACCGCGAATTAGTAGCTCGGGTCAAGGCCAACCTGCGGCGGCAAAACACTGCGGCGCACGCCCAACCCGAAGAACCCGAAAACCAAGACATCGAAATCGGGGATTTAACGATTCACCCCGAAGCGTACTCCGTCTCGAAGCGGGGCGCGAATATTGAATTGACCCACCGGGAGTTCGAACTCCTGCACTACCTGGCCCAACACATCGGCCAAGTCATGACCCGGGAACATTTGCTCCAGACCGTTTGGGGCTACGACTACTTTGGTGACGTGCGGACCGTCGACGTGACGGTGCGGCGGCTCCGTGAAAAAATTGAAGACAGTCCTTCGCACCCCACTTGGTTGGTGACGCGCCGGGGAGTGGGGTACTATCTGCGCAACCCTGATTCCGATCAGGCTTAAGCTGGCGGCAACGCTAAATCTTTGGCGGAGGAGCATGTAACTTCGTGAATAGCAAAATTAGATTCTTTCAATCGATTCATTTTAAAATCGCGTTAGTCTTTGCGTTACTGCTGTTACTGACGTTGGAAATCGTCGGGGCCGTCTTCGTGCGGCAACTGGAGCACCAAAACCTGAACACCTTTAAGGCCCAGCAGGTGGTCCAGACCTACATCGTGAATCGCCTGTCCGACGAGTTGGCGGGGACCAATACCACCAAGTCGGATAAGCAGATCAGGTCGACGTTGTCCGAAATCACCAACACCAACAACGCCCAGATTCGGGTGATCGACAATAAGGGGACCATCCGGGGCACTAACGAGGTGGACAACCAGGGGATTGTCGGGCAGAAGACCACCGATAGTGACATCAAAAATTCGATTTATAACAACCGCGACGTGGTCCGGACGACCTATAACTCGCAGAACAATAGCCGTTACTACACTACGATTACCCGGATCATTCGAACCCAGGGCAATAACAGTGATTTGGTCGGGGTTATTTACATGCGGGCTAGTCTGGATTCCGTCTACCAAAACATTAACCAGATTACGCTGATCTACGTATCGGCGACGTTCGTGGCCATCATCTTAGGCCTGGTCATGGCGATTATTATTTCCCGGGCAATTACCCGGCCCATCGATGAAATGAAGAAGCAGACGTTGCGCATCGCCCGGGGGGACTACTCCGGCCACGTGCACGTCTACGGTAACGATGAGCTGGGTCAACTGGCCAGCGCCGTTAATAACCTATCCGTGCGGGTCGAAGAAGCCCAAGAATCCACGGAATCGGAACGGCGGCGGTTGGACTCCGTGATGGCCCACATGACCGACGGGGTCATTGCCACCGACCGGCGCGGGAACGTCACGATTATCAACGAAACGGCTAGCAGCTTTTTGGACACCGACAGCGATGACGCGGTCGGCAAGTCCATCTTGGACCTGTTGGCGATTCGGCAGGACTACACCTTACGGGAACTTTTGGAAGATCCCGATGATTTAGTACTGGACTTTTCCACCAAAGATCACGACTTGATTCTGCAAGCCTATTTCTCGTTGATTCAACGGGAATCCGGGTTTATTTCCGGAATCGTGTGCGTCCTCCACGATGTTACCGAACAACAAAAGATCGACCAAGACCGTAAACAATTCGTGTCCAACGTGTCGCATGAACTGCGGACACCGCTGACCAGTGTGCGGTCGTACATCGAAGCGCTGTCCGAAGGCGCCTGGAAGGATCCCAAGGTGGCACCTGATTTCTTGAAGGTCACCCAGGAAGAAACCGACCGGATGATTCGGATGATCAACGACCTGCTGACGCTGTCGCGGATGGACTCCGGGACACAGAAGCTCGATCTGGAAATGGTCAATTTAAACGAACTCTATAACTATGTCTTGGACCGGTTCGACATGATCATCAAGCAAGACGATCATCCGGAGAAGACCTACACCATCAAACGTGAGTTTACCAAGCGCGACTTGTGGGTCGAAATCGATACCGACCGGTTCACCCAAGTGCTGGATAACCTGATGAACAACGCCATCAAGTATTCCCCGGACGGTGGGGTGATTACCTGCCGGCTCCTGGAGACGCACAACAACGTGATTTTAAGCGTGTCTGACCAAGGTCTCGGGATTCCGCGGGCCGATATCTCGCGGATCTTCGACCGGTTCTACCGGGTCGACAAGGCGCGTTCGCGAGCCCAAGGCGGAACGGGGTTAGGCTTAGCTATTTCCCGGGAAGTTGTCCAAATGTTAGGCGGCCGGATTTGGGTCGATAGTCGCGAAGGTCGCGGCTCGACGTTCTACATTTCCTTACCATACAAGCCGTACGAAGAGGAGGATCTCTGGGATGAAGATAACTAAAATCCTACTACCGTTAGGCCTTACCGTGGCGGTAGCGGTCAGTATTACCTTTTCGGCGTTAATCTGGACCAACCCGGCGCAATACGAACATAACCGGCAACGCAGTTCGAACGCCCAGACGACCGAGATCAACGCCCGGCCGCAACGCGACGTCTTTCTGCCGACCCAGGTGGTGTCCACCGACGCGTCCGGCAATCAGGAACTCCTGAATAACCGGAAAATCAACTTGACTACCGAGTTGCGCGAGGCCCTGTCTAAATGGAAATTGGGCCGCTTAACGCGGGTCAGTGGGGTCACGCACGCCAAGTATATGGGTTACCTCCACCAGAAGAGTAGCCTGTTACTGTCGTACGCTAGTCCGATCAACGTGAAGACTTTTAACACGGTCTTTGGTAGTAAATTACCGCGCACGTCGACACAGTTTTCACGCATCGTGGTGCCGTTGGCGAACGATCATCACCTGTACCTTCTCGACGATCGCAAGCAGACCGTCTACCGGGTGCGGGTGAGTCAACCCGACGTCAAAGATCTACGCAAGATTCTGACCGAAAACCTCTTTCGTATCAACGTGAAGATGCAGTGGTTAAACAACACCGCGATGGCCTACGTCACTAATCAGGTCACGGTCCCCTCGTACAGTTACCTGGTGAACCAGCAGTCGACCGACTACTTCACCACGCGGTTGTTGAACAACGGGGAATCGACCAACGTGACGGCCAAGAAAAATAAGGACAACACTATCTATAGCGATGGGACGTCGCGGCAACTCACGATTTACAACAAACTGGGCATGGCTTTGTTTGAAGATTACAGTGCGCTACAAACCTCGCTGAACTTTAGCCAGCAGTTGACCACCAGCTACAAGGCCGTCAAGTCCGTGGGGATTCCCATGGAAAACCTGCGCTACTACGGGTATAGTGCGTCGAATCGGACCATGATCTACCGCAGCTTCGTTGAAGGGTTCCCGATTTTTAACCAAAGTAACTACGGCGCGGCGCGGATTCAGCTGCTCTCGCAGGGCGTACGGCGGTATAACTTCTCGCTGTACAGTCTGCAGGTCCCAGTGCCCAACGACAAGCGGTCGGTGACGTTACCGGGAACGCAGGCCGTGATTGACCAGCTGAGTGCGTCCGGGTATAGTAAGAAAAAGATTAGCAGTATCCAGTTGGGCTACCAGTGGGCCGCCTCGTCGTCTTCCGACAAGGTGGTCGACCTGACGCCGACCTGGTACGTTTACTACAACGGCAGTTGGAAGAATTATAAACAACTGCTGAAATAGGCAGGCAAGGAGGGACGGTCCGGCATGGATTTTCGGCGCATCGAGTGGTTATTTTTAGTCGCCTTTATCGCCATCGATATTTTCCTGTTTGCGGCCTTTCAGCGCGATACCACCAGTCAGACGGATACGGCTTCGAGTCGCACGGCCGACAGTGATACCACGATTGTAAAGGAAATGCGAGCAGACAACATTACCTTTAAAACGCCCTCCAAGCAAAGTAGCGAGGGGTACTACATTTCCACGACCAACAGTGCGACGCGGATCAAGGCCAGCCTGACCAGTCTCACGGACCAAACCGTGCGCTACGCCGACGGGCTGATCACCTCGACGTTTAAGACGCCGATCACTAACGTGGATACCCAGCACCCCAATAAGGTCATGGATACCGTGGTCAGTAACAGTGCCCTGATTTTAAACGGGGCCGACTACCAGTACAACGCCCAGTTGTCGAGTCGTAACACGGTGGTTTACACCCAGCGCGTGGCTGACGGGCAGATTTACTCACGCTTCGGCCAGTTACGGTTTAGTCTGACCAACGATGGGGCCGTGACCGGCTATACGCAAGGTTATCTGGCGGACGTCACGACGTTGCGGGAAAAGACCGAGACGATTTCGGAACGCAAGGCGTTGATCGGGCTCTATCAATATAACCAAATTCAAAATAATACCAAGGTCGTGTGGACCAAGTTGGCGTACACGCGCTACTTCACTTTGAAGAACAGCAGCGTGTACATCCCAACCTGGGTCATTGCGGTGAAGGCCACCAGCGGGAACAACGCCGGGGTCTTACAGCTCAAACACGTGAACGCCTTTACGGGGACCATCCTGACTTCGGATAGCAACGTGAAGACGGTCAGTGGGACTACGACCAGTAGTTAGTATATGATGGAAAAGCGGCCAGGGATGGTCGCTTTTTTATTTGGGAGAAAGTTGGTCGCTTCCGGTTCAGCCAAAATGAGCTGGAACGGGGTGGGCACGGCTGGAAGCCCGTAAACCAGGTCTCCCAGACCGGCCTTTGTCTAAACCGGTAAAGCCCACCGGTTAAGACAAACTTCACCCCTGAGCCCATTTTGACTGAACCTCCAGCTAACGATGCAGGAAACTACAACATTGTCGGGAATTCTCATAAATAAATGATGCAACGAATGTTTGGCGTTAATACGTAATTGGTTGGTTAGCGATGGGCGGGCTGACCGAATTGGATGCAGAAAATACTAGTGTGGCGTGGCGGTTTAGCCGACTAGCGATTAACCGTGAGTCTCCCTTGTCACCGTTAAAAAATTCCGGTAAAATTTGGGGGAATTATTTTGCGAATCGCCGGTTACTCGGCATAAGGAAGACCGGTTGGGGCAGCTTCGTGACGGTAACGGCCGGTAGCGGGCGCGTAAAACGCGTTACAAGCGCCCCGGAATGCGGTATTATAGCGGTATTAGGTCAAGAGAGGGTTCGATAAAGTGAGTACGCAACAAGTAGACGACTTACGCATCAGCATTTTGTCCAGTGGTAGCACGGGCAATGTCTGTTATGTGGAAAGTCCCAACGAACGCCTGCTGATCGATGCAGGTTTAAGTGGTAAGAAAATTGAAAAACTGATGGGCAATATCGACCGGAGTTTGACCGACGTCAACGCGTTACTGGTGACCCACGAACATACGGATCACCGCAAGGCCGTGGGGATTCTGGCCCGCCGCTACGAACAATTGAACGTCTACGCCAACCAGGGGACCTGGGACGCAATGACGCCGCGGATCGGCAAGGTCGATTTGGCGCAAAAGCACCTATTTGCCCCGGATACGGTGCAGACCTTCGGCGACATCGACGTGGAGAGTTTTTCGGTCTCCCATGACGCCGCCGAACCCCAGTTTTACGCGTTGCACTACCATGGGAAGACCTTCGTGATCTTGACGGATACCGGTTACGTGTCCGAACACGTGGAGGGCGTCATCAAGGACGCCGACGCCTACCTGCTGGAGTGTAACCACGACGTCGAAATGTTGCGAATGGGTGACTATTCGTGGCCGTTGAAGCAACGCATTTTGGGCGACAAGGGGCATTTGTCTAACGAAGAAGGGGCCGACGTGCTGATGGACGTGCTGGGTAATCGCACCAAGAAGATTTATCTGGGACACCGCAGCCTGCATAACAACATGAAGTCGCTGTGTCACCTGACCGTGGCCTCGATGATGGAAAATCAGGATTTCGGTGTCGGCAATGACTTTAAGCTGATCGATACCAATCCGGAAGAGGCCACCCCGCTGGAAGCCATTTAAAAACTTTAAGGACTTCCACGAAATTTCATCGCAAAAAATTCACACTCACCCGCTAAAATAGGGGTATAAAATTTTAGATGACCCGAAACGGAAAGCCACTTAAAAAGGGGTGTCCGGTGATGAGGCCAGGTAAGCCACGGAGCGTTACCTGGGGGTCAGTGAGCCAAAATCTCACGCCGGAATGTCCAATTAGGGGATCCGTGACGAGTCGGTTCAGAATATGAGGAGGGTTAGCGCAGACGCGCACAGACGATGGCTGATAACAACAATAACAATCAAAACCAATTTAATGATCAACAATCAACGCCGGAGCCAACGCCACAACCCCGGAAGCGTGGTCAAGTGACCATGACCAAGGTGGCTGTGACGGCGGCAGTCGCCGGGCTTTTAGGTGGTGGGGTCGCTTACGGGGGCATGAACTACCTCAATAACAGCGGCGTTACCTCGACGGCGGTTCCCGCGGGGACTAATAAGACGGGCAACACCAAGACGTCGAACGTGACGCTTAACGTCAATAGCCAAGCCACTAAGGCCTTTAACCAGGTCAAAGGGGCCATGGTGTCCGTCATCAATTTACAAAAACAAAACAGTAGTGACAATACGTTAGGGGAACTCTTCGGCCAGAGCTCGTCGTCGGGATCGACGTCGAAGTCCGCCCTAGAGGAAGCCTCCGAAGGGTCCGGGGTGGTCTACAAGAAGAGTGGCAATACCGCCTACATCGTGACCAATAACCACGTGGTGTCCGGATCGTCGGCGCTGCGCGTGGTGACCAGTAGTGGGAAACAACTCCAAGCCAAATTGGTCGGGAAGGATTCCGTGACCGATTTAGCCGTATTGAAGGTCAATGGCTCGTCACTGAAGACGGTGGCGTCGTTTGGGGATTCCGATAAGATCAAGGTCGGCGAGACCGCCTTGGCCATCGGGTCACCATTGGGTAGCCAGTACGCGACCTCACTGACCGAAGGGATCATCTCCGCCAAGAAGCGGACGATTGAAACCACTAATTCGGCCGGTACGCAGACCGGGAACGCCACGGTTATCCAGACCGATGCCGCGATTAACCCCGGGAACTCCGGTGGGGCGTTGATCAACGTCGGTGGGCAAGTCATCGGGATTACGTCCTCGAAGATTGCCAGCGATACCTCCGGGACCAGTGTCGAGGGGATGGGCTTTGCCATTCCGTCGAAGGAAGTGGTCAACATCATCAACCAGCTGGTCAAGAAGGGCAAAGTGGTCCGGCCGGCGTTAGGGATTACCTACGTCGACTTAGCCAACGTTTCGTCGTCCCAGCAAAAATCGATCCTGAAGTTGCCGTCTAGTGTCGATGCCGGCGTCGTGGTCATGAGTACCACCTCAGACTCACCGGCCAAGAAGGCGGGCTTGACTAAGTACGACGTGATTACCGAACTGGGCGGCCACCAGATCAGTGACCAGTCCACGTTGCGGGACTTACTGTACAAGTACAAGTTGAACGATTCGGTCTCGATGACCTATTACCACAACGGTAAGAAGAAGACCACGACCGTGAAGCTGACGGAAACGTCCTCACAGTTGAAGAGTACGTCCTCGACGAGTGCGAACTCAGAGAGCTAAAGTTAACTAAGCTAAAGGAAGGACCTCACGAAGCGTGGGGTCCTTTTTGGTGTGGGATAAAAAGCCGAAAATTTAGAATGAATGTAAGCGATCCAAGAGCGAGTGACCGTTGGCGAACCGAACGAAAATGTGGGAGAGGTTAAGGGTAATTCAGACCGAAAAAAAGTTGTCGAAAACCTGTGGATAACTTGTGGATAAGTCGATTCACAAAGTAACGGGGAAAATCGGAAATGGTGGAAAACGGGGAATGGTAGCGGTTAGAAAGTTATCCACAAGGTGGTTAAAAACGTGGGGATAAGTAGAGCTGCTTGTGAAAATAGTGATGATGAACGTTGTTAAATTAGGATTGTAACATGTGTAATCAAACGTACGTTTCTGTGGATAACTGTGGATAAGTCAAAAAGGATTGACAATTAGAAAATAAATAAATGTGGGGGGAGGGAAATTGACGACCCCCCATATCTGGCATTTTTGAAAAACAACTTGTGGATAACTTTGTGAATAAGTCGGACGATAGGTGGAGGTTGGTCGTGGTGAGAGTGGCCAGCGGTTAGAGAGACTGGTGGGTGTGGGGTTGACGATACCGCTGCGGCACCCAGGTGGTTGAACGGATGAAATTCGGTGAGGGTTAAAGAAAGCGCGGTGTAAGCTGGGACTAAGTGGTGAGTGGGCAAGCTTAGTTACCACTTTTAGAGAGACTAAAATGGGTGACGGACGGTGGGGAAGCCGTGGGTCACCCATTTTTGCGGGAATTATTCTGAGTTGGGTCCGGGAACGTGATAGGTATATTAAGTGAGGACTGCGGTAGCGTCTGCGCGCAAATGTTTCATGTGAAACATCGGCAGCAAAATGAATAACTTATTCAGAGCGAAAACCGGGATAGCTAGTGTTTTCAATCTACCCTAGGGGGTATCTAGAAAACGGTTGGTAACGGCTTTTACGGGAAGTTGCTGCGGGTACTGGGTTCGGAGTATAATCAATCCTAAAGAATCGAAAATTGGACGAGGCACGGGTTATACACCTGTGGATAACTGAAATTGGAGGACGTTATGAACATCAAGTTTGTGGTCGTGGGTAAGTTAAAGGAAAAGTATTTTAAGCAGGGGATTGCGGAGTACGCTAAGCGGCTCTCACGCTTCTGTAAGTTTTCGATTGTGGAGGTCCCGGATGAGAAGGCCCCGGAGAGTCTCTCTCAGGCGCAGATGGGCCAAGTGATGCAGGCGGAGGGCGACCGGATCTTAGAGAAGATTAAGGACCGCGAATACGTCTTTGCGTTGGCCATTCTGGGAAAGGAACGCTCCTCGGAGGAGTTCGCTAAGGAGATTAAGGACCTGACCACCTACGGGCACTCGGATCTGACGTTCGTGATTGGCGGGTCGTTAGGCTTGGCGCCGGAAGTCCTGAAGCGTGCGAACACGCAGATTTCCTTCGGCCGGTTCACGTTACCCCACCAGTTAATGCGGTTGGTGTTGACGGAGCAGGTATACCGGGCGTTTATGATTAATGAGGGAAGTCCGTATCATAAGTGATGCGGATTATGGAGGTAAGTTTATGACGATTCAAGCAAGAAGGTTTGAAGTTAGCGATGCCGAGGCTGTGGCATTACTTGTGGCGCGAACATTGCGCGAATCCAACAGCAAAGACTATTCAGGAGAGTATATTGAAAAGGACGTTCAGCGCCTATCGGCCAAGTTTTTTATTGAGAAATCTAAGCAAACTCACTTCTATGTTTTTTGTGATCAGAATCAGATTGTTGGTACCGGCGCAATTGGCCCTTACTGGGGAAGTGAGACCGAATTTAGTCTCTTTGATATCTTTGTGTCTCCTGACCACCAAGGACAGGGAATTGGTCGTTTGATTATTGAAACGCTTGAAGCAGATGTCGATTTTAAGTGCGCTCAGCGGATTGAAATTCCGGCCTCAATTACTGGCTTAGGGTTCTATCGGCACATGGGCTATGACTTTAAAGATGGCAATAAAGAAATTGATAATGAGCGGCTGTATCGGCTTGAGAAATTCCCTAAACGTTTTAACGTGAACATAAGAGATAATGTAGAGAAGGACTTTGACTTGGTACCCACAGCTACAGTGAGTGACAGTATGAGTATTGAAGAACTAAATAAGGTTTCATTTGATACTTTGCGGGAAATTACTTTTGTAATTCAGCTATTTTTTGAGGGTGCATGGGTTAACGACATTAAGTCTAAAATTGTAATGGGTATGATTGTCCGAATTGTTAAGTTGGCCAAATCAGTATTAAGATCGGCTGGTAGTCAAAATTTTTCAGGTCAGGAGACATTATCCAGGCTTATATTTGAAACTTTATCCAAGTTGAATTTTATATTACACGCACCCACACCCTTAGATGATAACCTGGATCGATACTTAAAAGATGGGTTACGTTTTGAAAAAATACTTACAGAGAAAATAAACGATGATATTTATAAACAGAGTGAAAATGAATCTCCCATTCAAGCACGTATGCTCTCTTCAATTTCAGAAACCGAATTATTTACTGGCATTTCTGAAGATAGAGTTGCGACATTAAATAAAAGGGACTCACTTCCTTCGATGCAGAATATGAGTAACCTTCTGGATAATGGAGAAAGACTGTATATGGTGTACAGGGCGTGTTCTGTTGAGGTGCATGGAGGTCCAACGGCATTAAGAGATAATGTTAAGCAACTTGAAAAAGAAAAATTTGAAGCGGATTTTAGAGAGCGATTATCGGATGCCAGAGTTCTTGATAGCGTGTCGATTTTTTTATTGATGGGTATGAATGTGTTGACTAAATATAATGTGATTGTATGCAAAGATAGTGAAATATATATGTGCTTTAAAAAACGAATTAAACGGATTTCCTCGAAAATTTCGGAAATAGAGAAGTTGCATGAACAAAGACTTTCAGAGGAAAACGACTAGGAGGTAGTGGTGATGTACGACACAAGTTTAACAAGACAGTCATTACCAGACGAACGTTTACGTATGTTAATTGGGACGGCTTTGGTGGTCTTTAATGCAAATGTACAGTTCTTAATTGAAAATTTTTTGTCTAATGAAGCTAATACAGAAGAGAATTGGTGGACGTTGATGGAGTCAGAGGCTGGTTCAATTTTTGGGAAGACTAAAGAAAACTTTGTAAGAAAAAACCATCAAGACATCGTTGACTTGTTTAATGGTCTGAAAAATCGCAGAAATCGGATTATTCATAGCTTTCAATTTTCTCACGAAGACTCATCGCAAGGAATAGCTACGCTTGTTAGAAAGACACATGAACAATTTGAGATTGATGAAACGTATTTACTGACGTTTATCAGGGATAACGGTAAGCTTAACGATTTGCTTCATGAATTTCGTGGCTATTAAAGGTGATTCGAGTAATTGTAGCCTTGGCTGTTACAGAGGTTTGTATCAGGAACATTGGAAACGGTCATTAAAAACCAGACTAACCCCCTTATGGTCTTAGAAGAGGCTAGTCTGGTTTGCTAATAATTGTTATATAACCAGTTTAAATTTCTGCTCAATTGTATTTAAGTCAACGCACCTAACACCCAATGCTGTGGCAACATCTGGAATTTTTGGTTCATGTTTCATCGGATTTCTTGTAGAAAGATTACCTGCAGACTGTTCTAATGTCACAATGTCACAGTTGTATGTCATTGCAATCGCAATAAGCTGGGGATCTGCCTTACCAGTTTGACTCCAATTAGCGATACTAACGTCTTTATAAAATCCGCAGTTTTGAATATAGGTCATAACTTCACCAAAATGTTGCCACATTTTGGGTTCATTTTGGTAGTCTTTAAAAATGTATTGATCTGCATCCCTTTTAATCCATGTTGCGAGTGAGTCTTGAGAAGATGCGAGCTCATCGTAAACAATCTTGGGTAACAATAGCTGTTTTTTTGGAGATGTAAGTTGTTCATGTAACCAACTCCAGTAGCCAGGGAAATTATCCATGTGATAGTAATTACGAAACGGGGCAATAAATGAATTACTATCTATAATGAAATTTTTATTGTCATTATTACTAGTCATTTTTTTCGCCCCTTACTTCGTTTACAAGTTTATTAAAACTATTGTTGTTCTTGACGTTTAGCAATTCAAAAGCTTCAGTATAGGTTGTTTGACCGGATTTAGCACTCCGATTAACATCTTCTACAAAGTTATGATCAATTCTAGATGCTCTTACCACGTAGTATTTAGGTGCCCCAGAGGATTCTTTATTAGCTAATTTTTTATGATCATATTCGTTCTGAAGATAGTCTTGAAGTTGACCGATAACTTTTTGTGGAATCAGGTTTAAATGTAAAGAGCGAATACCTGTAGATAGGGGACTAGCACCGAATTTTTTGGAAATGTCTAATACTTGCTGTAATTGATCGTCATCATCAGTTAATTCTTGGCGCCATAATTGAAGAAAAAGTTCCTTGGGGAATATAATTTCTTCACTTATTTGATTGATGTCTTGTTCAGTTAAGGAATTTATATAGTTATTTTCTAATTTTAAATCAGCATTAAATAGTTCAGATGTGCCAAACCAGAGATGTACGAGTTCATGCACTAAGGAAAATAACATAGCACGATAACTATCATTTGAATTAATAAAAATGAGGGGCGCATAATCATCAGCAAGTGCGAAAGCTCTGAATTCATTTTGATCCAGTGGTCGTCTGGTATTATTTCCTACTTGTCCATTCGTCATGACAGTAATACCTGCGTTGTTTAAATGTTGGCGTAGTTTTTTAAATGGTTTTGTAACGCCTTTTTTAAAATTCCAACCAATCGACAAATCTAGACACTCTAAAATGTTTTGAGCCTTTTGGGGGTCAGACAGCTGAGAGATATTGTTAATATGACGAGAAAATGCATAGAAATTATTTTTAGGAAATCCTTGTTTTTGTCGATAATTACTTAACCAATCTTGTTTTGTTTCCATATCTACTATAGTATCTATTAAATCACGACTAGGGTGCTCTATCTCATAATTATTTATAGTTCGAAACTTTAAAAGGGGGATTTCTTCTTTGGGAATGTTCTGTAGAAAGAAATATCCGAAGGGAATTTTAGTTTTTTGACTGAGCTGTTTTAGTTGATTAACGGTAGGCTGTTTTTCTTGTTTAGTCCATTGCTCTAACTTGGATTTCCAGTCGTCAGTTAATAGATTGCCAGATTGATTACTAACCCATTTTAGAATATCGGGCTTTACTGGTATACGTACAGTAGCCATTGCTATTCCCCCTTTTTTATTTCTATGAAAGTATACACTCATTTTATCAGTGATATTTAGTTTAAGCGAGTCTTTAGAAAGACTATTTTATAGAACGTTATTTTTTGCATGGACGGACAGTGGCAGTTATTCTGTGTTTCGAGATTGCGGGAGAATTGCAGGGTGACAGGGTGTTTGGTGTGATGGGAATGATGGCTAGTTGACCCGTTTTTCCGTTAGTATTTAGTATTATTTATATAGGGTTTGCTTTATGTATTTATGTCTTACTCATTTTTCAGCGGGTTTCGGGGTATTGTTGATTTGATTATGTTTGTGAACAAAAATTGGCGGGCTTTTGAGGGGCTCCGTCAGTTTATTTCTTGCTGTGTTATTTGTATTTTGGTTGGTTACTATACTTGATTACTAAGCACGCTGTTCCTTGCAATCATAAACTAAGGGCGTTCATATTCTTAGGTCGCTTGTTATTAAGGCTGGTAGTTTGTTTGTATCTCTTTTGGGAAAGCCGTTTTTGATGATTGTCTTTATATGAAATGGGTATTTGCTGGTAGGGGACGTTAGTTGGCCACAAGTCGCTGCGTTCCCGTGACAACTGTTTCACGTGAAACGTTTCGTAGCATGTTATTATTGAGTTGATCAGGATGGATGCCGCGGAGAACAGCAGTGTAGTTTATTTCTAATGTATGATTAGCATCAATTGCGTACAATTAGGAACCGCTGTGTAGGGTGTTAAGGAAGTCCATATCATAAGTGATATGGTTTTGAAGAAAGTTGATATGTAAAGGGCTGCTTGATTTAGCAGCCCTTTTTGCATGGGTGGAAAGGGGCGTTTGTTCTGTGATTCGGGATTACGGGAGGACTGCAGGGTGATAAGGTACTTGGTGTGATGGGAATGGCGGCTAGTTGACCCGTTTTCCCGTTAGTTTTTAGTATTATTTATTATAGATTTTGCTTAATGTATTTATGTCTTACTCGCTTTTTCAGCGGGTTTTCGGGGGATTGTTGATTTGATCATATTTGTGAACAAAAATCGGCGGGGCCTTTGAGGGACTCCGCCGGTTTTTTCCCGCTGTGTTGTTGGTACTTGAGTTGATTGGCCGCTATACGGCTTAGGGGCTTGTCTACTAAGCACGCTGTCCCAGCTATACTGCTCCTTGCAATCATGAACTAGGGGCGTTCATGCTCTTAGGTCGCTTGTTACTGAGGTTGGTAGTCTATTTATATCTCTTTTGGGAAAGATATTTTTGATGATTGTCTTTAGGTAAATGGGTATTTGTTTGGCTGATGGTCGTTCCCGACGGCCTATTTTTATCGGTATATTTCCGTGACAATTACACGTCAAGATGTTGGTTCATCTGAGTCAGTAAAGCAATCAATTGGGCGGTTTGGGTTGGCGTAAAATCGGCAATAGCTAATTCGTCCGTGGCGGTGGTCGCTTGCTGAAACGACCTGACGATTTCTTGACCATGTTCCGTCAAAGTAATTTCCTTGTTACGGTTGTTATCGGAAGGTATTTTACGAACAATTAGGTTATCTCGTTCAAACCTTTTTAGCATGACTGAAACCGTGGGGGCCCGGCGCTGGGTCAGGGTGACTAAATCCTGTTGAATTGCGCCAGGATGTTGATTGATATAACTTAAAGCCATGATTTGATGGGCAGTGATTTCACCGAATGGCTTTAAGTGTTGATGAATTAATTGTTGTTTCTTTCGCATAATTTGTCGCATCAGGTGGCTAATCTGTGTGTTCTCTGGTTGAGTCATCTAAATCACCTCGTGCTTCATTATATCAGGAAGTTAGCCTTTTTAATAATTAGATACTCTAATCATTTGACAATTCCATTCTAAACGATTAGAGTATCTAATTGTTTCTAAAACTAACTAAGAAGATGATTTTATGTCAGATCAAACGCAAAAATTAACTAACATGAATCCTAATATCGTTGCATTTCAAGATGAACTACGTGCAAAATACGCTGAGGAAAATCAAACCGCTTTACCAGACCAGATTGATTTTATTGGCTCATCACTAATGGAAATTTTCCCAATTGAAAAATTTCAGACGGAGCAAAAATTGGACCTTTCCTTGCATATCTATAACCGGGGTGTTCGGGCAACGACAATCGCGGATTTGTTAGCGCATATCGACACCTTAATTTTTGATTTGCATCCAAGTAAAATCTTTATGAACATCGGGTCTAACGATGTCGGGTTTGGCATTCCTGAAAATGAAATGATTGCCAATTATAACGAACTTTGTCGCCAGATTCAGACTAAGCTACCTGATTGCGAGGTCTATGTGATGGCTTATTATCCCGTGAACACAACGGCCAAGTTCACCAATTCGGAACGGGAACATAATTCTCTGTTTCACACACGAACCAATGAATCCATGGTTAAAGCCAGCGAAACCGTAGCGAGAATCGCCCGTAAATATGGGTTTCACCCAATTAATGTGAACCAAGGATTGACGGACAATCAGGGGATGTTAAAGGCAGAGCTTACCTTCGACGGGGCTCATATGTTGCCGTCAGGGTATCAAATCGTTTTGGGGAATCTAATAGCCTATTTAAAGTAGGTCGGGGTGCATATGCGGTTTGACGCTGTTGCGAGCTTGAACAAGTATACGGAGGGAACGTCCAATGCGGGCGTTCCCTTTTGGTGCTGATAGTTATTCGATGTTTTTCCATCATAAATGTCGCCCTGGTATTTTTCGGTCACCGTGACGTCCTGGTCAGCGACTCGGCCGGTGTTGATTTCGACATCACCAGATGCGCGAAAGTAGGTCCAGACCCTTTAGGGACATGACTTTTGCGGCTGGTCTTGAAGGCAGCGCAGATTGATCACTTACGGTTGATTGCTGACCAGTGCCAGCGGAAATAAAAATAAATCGTCTTTAGGGGTTGTCCTGGAGTCGACTCCAGGAGATACCATGGATTTTATTCAAGAAAGGGATGAGCAATATGCAGGCGGTTGTTTTAAATGCACAACGGCAATTTGTCGACCAGGAACGGCCGACACCGGTCTTACGACCAGTCGATATTTTGGTATCGATTCAGGCCATTGCGGTGAATCCCATCGACCTAAAACGGGTTGAGCGGATTGGCCCCACCGATTCGCCCGTCTTCGGATATGACGCTCTCGGAACGATTACGGCGTTGGGACCCCAGGCATCACGATTTAAGGTGGGTGACCGAGTCTTTTACGCGGGGTCGACGCAACGCGACGGGGCTTACGCCGAACAACAAGCGGTCGACGAACGGTTAGTTGCGTTGGCGCCGAAGAACGTTTCGGCTGCCGATGCCGTGGCCATGCCCCTGACCTGGCTGACCGCTGCGGAAATTCTACAAGATAAGCTGGGCCTGTCGTTGGAACGACCACTTGATCACCCGCTGAGCCTGTTGATTATTAACGGCGCTGGCGGTGCGGGGTCGATCCTTACCCAACTGGCGCATCAACTCGGGGTAACGGTGCTGGCCACCAGCAGTCCACGGCACTTTGAGTGGCTCCGCCAGCATGGCGTCGATATCCCGCTCGATTACCATCAGCCCCTGGTGCCCCAAGTACGTGCCACCAAGCTGACCATTGATGCGAGTGTCAATTTATTTGATACGGGACGTTATTTTGACGACCTCGTCACATTAGTGCGGCCGTTTGGTCACTTGGTCAACGTGACGCGCACCAGTTTGCCGGTGGATGTGCAAAAGTTGCAGGCAAAGTCCCAGAGCTTTGATTGGGAATTAATGTTTACCAAGAGCGCCCTGACGTATCAGTTGCAAGAGCAGGGGGTCGCCTTAGAGCAGTTACAACGATGGTTAGACGATGGGCGGCTCAAGTCAACGCGAACCCAGACCATTCAGGGGCCGCTGAACGCAGCCACGATTCTGCAAGCACATCAGCAGTTGGCCCAGCATCAAACGGTCGGGAAATTAGTGATTGAACGAACGGATAGCATTAAATAAATTGGAGGTTTTACCATGAAATCAATTAATTGGTCAACGGATTATTTACCAGGAAACACGGATAACTTTGTCTCAAATGAAGTTATTGCAACGGGTATCACGCTCGAGGCAGTCTGGGCTAACTTAGTGGACACGGCTAAGTGGGCGTCCTACTACGATAACGCCACGAATGTTGTGTTGGATGACGCTACCAATTCCGATTTGCACTTTGCGGAACATTTTCGGTTTGACACCTTTGGCTTCCCCATCGATGCGCAGGTGATGGAACTGGTCGCCCCAACCGATGGGCAAGTTGCCCGGTTAGCCTGGCATGGGTGGCAGAATGGGGATGCGGCGACGCAGTTTGACGTGTACCATGCCTTCTTGCTGGAACGGTTAAGCGATGGTCGGATCCGGTTATTGACCCAGGAGTCACAGGTGGGTCAACCAGCTGCGGAACTGGCCCAACAGACGCCTAATCCCATGTTAAACGGTCATCAGAAATGGTTGGATGGTTTAGTGGTCGCTGCTAAAAAAACGATGAAAGAAGGCCACTAATATGACTAAAACATGGTTGATTACCGGAACCTCGAGTGGGTTTGGCAAGGAGCTGGCAACGGTGGTGGCGCAACAGGCCGATACCCAGTTAGTCGCGACGGCCCGGCAGCTCAGTGATTTAGCCTACCTCGACGCGTTTGATGCGCACCGAATTGCGAAGGTGGCCCTGGATGTGACCCAACCGGATCAGGTGACGGCGGCCGTCGCAGAGGCTAAACAACGCTTCGGGAAAATTGACGTTTTGGTAAATAACGCCGGGTTAGGCTACTTTTCGACCATTGAAGAGAGCGAGATGGCTCAGGTGCGCCATCTCTTTGACGTGAACGTCTTCGGATTAGCTACGGTGACCCAAGCCGTTTTGCCAATCATGCGCGCGCAACGGGCGGGAATTATCGTTAACCTGTCCTCAGCCTTGGCTTTAACGACCCTGGCCACAATGGGATTTTACAGTGCCACCAAGTATGCCGTTGAGGGGTATAGTGATACGCTACGGCAGGAAGTCGCTGATCTGGGCATTCAGGTCATGACCGTGGAACCCAGTGGGGCCCGAACGGATTGGGCCGGGCGGTCTTCACAAAAGGTCGCCCCGCAGCTGGCAGACTATGCGACGTTTAGCGCGGGCATTACGGATGTGCCGAGTTCGGTGACCGACGCGCCCGGTGACCCGCACAAAATTGCGCAGGTCATTTACACGCAGGCCAATCAGGCGACCGTGCCGCACCATTTGCCACTGGGGGACTTTGCCTACGATGGCGGGCTCGCTAATCTGCGGGGACTAATTAGTGAAATCACGAGTCGCGAAGCCCTTTCGCGGTCGACCGACGATTAGGCGCGTGCTAGAATAAGCGGTAAATAGCGGAGGGATGTGCAAAAAATGACTTATAGTATTGGCCAGGTCGCCGAAAAATTAGGCGTCACCATCGACACGATTCGGTATTACGATAAGGCCGGGCTCCTGCCCTTTGTGCAACGCAACGAGATTGGTCGGCGCGTCTTTACCGATAATGATCTGCATCTGATGCGGACAATCATCTGCTTGAAGAATGCGGGAGTCTCGGTGGCCGACATTTCGACCTTCATCGACTTACGGTTGCAGGGAGACACCACGCTCGACCAACGGTATCAATTGTTGCGGGACCACGAACGGGACCTTCAACAGCAGATTACGGACTTACAAGATACCATGAGCTACTTGAAGTTCAAGGAGTGGTATTACCAAACGGCCACGGCTGCGGGCACCGAAACGATTCACTTTGTGCCGGGTACGAACGAGGTTATCACGGACCTGGACCAAGAATATGACCGGCATCTGACGGAAACGGGGCAATTGGCTGAACTTAAGCGATTTGCTAACGTGAAGGACTACCGGTTACGCCGGCATTAAAATGTTGGCCGCGTCCGTCAATCCAGTTATTAGAATCATAAAAAATCAGCCACGGAAATTGTCTTGGATTTCTGTGGCTGATTTTTTGATTTAGCAGAGAACCTTACACGTGGGCCTTGGGTGTAGGTTTGCCCAAATAGTTATATTCATGGGGTGGCCGCTCTGGGTCTTCGTCAGCCCGTTCTGGGTCAAGGTAAGTTGGCCGGTGGCGTAGTAACAGACATACTGTGGTTCGATTCCCATTCGGTCGAGTCTGGATGCTGCTGGGAGAGTGATACGGGTCGCCGTATCACAAGTGATGCGGTGTTTAAAATTTATTAGATTAAGGGCCATCCAACGGAAGCTGGATGGCCCTTGTTTGGTTGATTTAGTGTGATTGATAATGGTTAATGAATTTTTGAAGTAAGCAGACAAAGGTTACATGACTTGGCTTAAGTGCTGGGCAATTTTTTCAGACAGTCGCGCCATTTCTTCAGGAGAAGTTGTTGCCCCTGTGGTGAGCCAGAGGTTAAGTAGGTTCCAGACACCACCGGCCGCAAAGGCGTAAATGAAAGGTTCTTTAGTGGGGAACATAGTAGCTAGTTGACTTTGACTCGTTTTACGTGTGAGCTCAGTTAACATAAGTGGCATAAGATCGTTTTTTTGAAGCGCTAGTAAAAATGATTTATGACGCGTGTAGTAGCTAAAAAAGAGACGAATTACATCGCGAAACTTTTTGGGCTGAACAGTCTTGATTTGTGATAAGCATTCAGTGATTTGGTGATCAACAATCAAACGTAAGAGGTCGTCAATGGATTCAAAGTGACGATAAAACGTTCGCCGTGACAGACCAGAACGAGTGGCTAGGGCACTCACCGTAATTTTAGAATAGTCGGTTGTTTGTAGTAATTGGCGTAAGGCTTGCGCAAACCAATCAATGGATTGGTTGATTTGTTGAACTCGAACTGGTTTAGCTGTCACAGTATCTCCTCCTGTGTGCCAGATGGCTAATAGCCCCTAGTATTTGGGTTTAAAATCAGTATAATTCAATTTATTAAATGTCACAAATGAGACAAGTAAAGAGGAGATAATACATGATGACTCGGATAATCAGGCACTGGTACGAGATAGCTGTGTTTATTGCAGCTGCTGTAGCAATGATTCTAGCAATGGGAACTTGGACGTTAGAACAACGTGTCCTATTGATTGGTTTAGCGCTAATCCATGTGCATTTTTTTGAGGAGTTTGGGTTTCCGGGTGGATTTATCTGGGGCGGCCTCAAGGTCGAATTGCACCATGTCGATGCCGACGTCCGCAAGTGGCCGTTGAATCAGTTGAGCTCTTGGTGGGGCAATGAATGGTTTGCAGTGGCGGTTTACCTGTTACCACTATTCACACCGCGATGGCATTGGGCGGTTTTAGCCGCAGTGGTGTTTGCTTATTTAGAATTTGTGATGCATGTGATCGTGTTTAATTTGGGACTTCATAGCTGGTATAATCCGGGGCTTGTGTCAGCAGTCGGAGGGCTCACCGTGGTCTCGACCTGGTATTTGATGCAGGTAGTCCCGACCCACTACTTTAATTGGTTAGACTTATTGATGGCGTTGGCCTGGATTGGAATCAATTATTGGTTAGCATTCAAGTCACCGATTTGTCGGATGTTAACCGCTCAGACGCGCTATCGCTTTAGCAAACAAGATATTCAAAAAGCGCAACGTTACATCGACCGATTTCCAGATGAGGATTTTAATCAGTTACATCATTTCGCAAACAGTCAGGAGGGAGATTAACATGAGATTTTATCGGAATAATTGGTTTCGGATTGGGGCGATTTTCTTTGTTTTAATCGCTTTTGGAATGCTTTTTTGGGGGAATCGAGTCAGCGTTACTCAGCGTCTGCTTATTGCTTCATTGATGGCCCTGTTATTGCATCAATATGAGGAGTATGAGTGGCCGGGCGGGGCGCCAATTGTTATCAATCGAGTATTTTACGGGGAACCAACGGATTATCGTCGTTACCCAGGTAATTGGCAATCCATTATGCTGGTGAACACATTGGCTTACATTCCTTATCTGGCGGCAATTATCTGGCCAACGTGGTATTGGTTGGGAATTGGGACCATGTTCTTTAATCTATTTCAGTTTTTAGGGCATGCCTTCAAAATGAATTTCGGGATGAAGACTTGGTATAATCCGGGATTGGCAACGGTAATTGTACTCATGATGCCGATCAGTATTGCTTACTGGGTTCATATCTGGCCAATAGTTGGCGGTTGGAGCTGGGGACTGGGAATTATTGCGCTAGTCGTGATGTTAATCGTGACGGTCATACTTCCGGTTCAATTGCTAAAAAGTCGGACAACGGACGCAGTCATTCCCGAACGACAGATTCGTCAGTTTAATTGGGTTAAGAAGGCCGCTGCAATTCGACGAAATTGAGGCGTATTGGGCCTAAGGAATCTGTTTTATTTCACCGTTAGTTTTAGTTGCGGATTACTTGTTTTTATAGAACAGCGTTTGTCGTCAAAAATCGACGGGGCCTTTAAGGGGCACCGCCGATTTTTGCTTGCTATTTTGTTGATATGTTGGTTGGCCACAAGTCGCTGTGTTTTCGTGACAACTGTTTCACGTGAAACGTTTCGTCGCATGTTATTATTGAATTGATCAGGATGGGTGCTTCGGAGAACAGCAGTGTATTTTACCCCTGATGTAAGATTAGAATTTGTTGTTCACAACTAGAAACCGCTGTGTAGGGTGTTACAGGAGTCCGTATCATCAATAATTAGATGAAATAAAACGAGGACCATCCAGATTTAGTGGATAATCCTCGTTTTTCGTGTAACTCAGTTGTCTAAGACAGAATGCGGTCCGAGCCCTTGGGCGTGTTAATAATCCAAACGACTGAGTTTAATCCTAATATCACCAGACAGAGAATGGGGACGAAGTAGGTTACCACCAATGCCACCAGTAATAAGCTTAATTCCAACCAAGAACGTTTTGGGCCCGCCATTCGGCCCAGCCGTTCCTTTTTCTTAGGATTATCTTGTATTAAGATCACCATGAGAACGCGAAAGGCCATGCCCCACAAGATGTAGACTAGCAAATAAAAGTAGGCGGTCGTCCGTGAACTAGGGAATTCGCTAATCCAGCCTGTCGCGACTGGAGCCAGTGACATCATAAACAGCCACACACAATTCGCCCAAAAGGCCCGTTTAGAAATCCAGGTCGCATAGGTGAAAAGGTAGTGATGGTTGTACCAGGTCGTAGCAATCAAAAAGAAACTAATGAGGTACGCAAAAAAGTAGGAGCGTTCATCAAGTAAGGCCGTCAGGGTGCCTGCTTTAGGCACTTTCATTTCCAGGACCATAATGGTCATGATGATAGCAACGATAGCGTCAGTAAAGGCTTCAACTCGTTCTTTCTTCATTTTAAAGATCCTCCTTTAGAGCGGTTAGTCGTTTTAAGAATTCTTCCGCAAGTCGCGTCATTTGCCGATCCTTGCGCCAAATCAGAATACTGGGAACGGGGTCCAGGTATTGGAGCCGTCTAAAGGCATAGTCGCCTGAGTCGTATTCTGGCTTATCGAAGGTGAGGGCCAAACCAACTCCCGACGAAACTAAGGCCCGCATGTTGTAATTCATGTCATACGTACCGACAATCTCATAGGTGACCACGTACTCGTCTAGATAAGAAATGAGTTGCGAGTTCACGTCCATTTGTTGCGGCAGTAGAAGCTTCTTGTGCTTCAAATCGGCTGCCACCAAACTGTTTCGCTGGGCCAACGGATTATCCTTAGGCATCACCACTCCCCAGTAGTTCTCAAAGGGGAGGGTCAACGTATTGTACTTATCAAGGCCAGCAGTCGTGGAAATAATCCCAAAGTCCAAAACACCAGCGTCGACGCGTTGGGTAATCTGATCTGCGTCTTGACTCCGAAAATTGATTGTGACGTTTTCGCCTTCATCAATTAACTGACGAAAGGTCTGGGTGACCCACTGGTTGGCCTTACCTTCACCGGCGCCAACGTTTAACGTACCGGTCAAGGTGGCCCCTTTTTCTAGGGCCGACGCCGTTGATTCCATTAGACTGTTGATTTCCTTTGCCCGCTCGTAGAGGAAGACCCCATCCTCGGTCAGTGTGATGCGGCGTGAGCCCCGTGAAAAAAGCGTGACCCCCAGTTCTTCCTCCAGGTCCATGATTTGGCGGGAAAGTGTCGATTGCGAGATATGTAACTGCTTGGCCGCCCCGGTGATGCTTTTATTGGCCACAATGGCGATAAAGTATTGTAAGACACGGAATTCCATTTAGTTTCACCCATCTCTTTTAGTCATGAATGTCGATGCAATATAACTGTTTTACATTATAGCACGTTGGCCGTATTCTAAGACTCGTAAAGTTGTTCAAAAGAAAGCCACTCAAAATCAGTAAGATTATTGGAGGAATTCATCATGGATCTATCAGATAAAGTGATTGTGATTATGGGCGCTTCATCCGGAATGGGTGCGGCCACTAGCCGCTTACTCGCCCAAGATGGCGCCAAATTAGTTTTAGCCGCCCGGCGACTCGACCGGTTACAAGCCATTCAGGCTGAATTTCCGGATGCTCCGATTTCAATCTTCCAAGCTGATGTTGCTGACTACGGCCAAGTGAAGCACGTCATCGACGAGACCATTAAGCAATATGGTCGCATCGATGTGCTGGATAATAACGCCGGCATCATGCCAGGGTCACCTCTAGTCGAAGGTCAGCGCGCCGACTGGCAGGCCATGATTGACGTCAACATTGAAGGCGTCCTTAACGGCATCGCCGCCGCGCTGCCATACATGGTCAAGCAAAAGAGTGGTCATGTGATTGCAACGGCCTCGGTGGGGGCTCACACGGTCTTTCCTAACTACGCCGTTTATTCCGGTACTAAGTACGCCGTTCGGGCCATCATGGATGGTTTACGAATGGAACAGGCGCAAAATAATATCAAGACCACCATCGTTTCGCCCGGCGCTACGGAGACGGAACTGATCAAATATGATAGTGAAGCCGCGGCTCAGCAGGCTCACGAAGCAGCCCAAGCTTTTGGCACCTTACAGCCAGAGCAAATTGCGCAGTCCGTTGAATTTGCGATTGGGACTAAAGCGAACATGTCCGTGAGCGAGATTCTCGTTCGACCAACGAAACAAGCCGATTAAAACCAAAACTAGCCACAGAATAGAGGGTAATTAAAATGGATCTATCAAATAAAGTTGTTGTCATCATGGGTGCCTCGTCCGGTATTGGGGCGGCCACCAGTCGGTTGCTGGCCCAAGATGGCGCCAAGCTAGCGCTAGCCGCGCGGCGTGTCGACCGGTTAGACCAGATTAAAGATGAGTTCCCGAATGCCGATATCTTGACCGTTAAGGCCGATGTCACCAAGTTTGCGGAGGTTCAAGCCGTGATTGACCAAACAATCGCGCACTTCGGACGAATTGACGTGCTCTACAACAATGCCGGAATCATGCCGACCGCACCACTCGTGGAAGGTCGTCGAGATGAATGGCACAGCATGCTCCAAATCAATATCATGGGTGTTTTGAACGGAATTGCGGCGACGCTTCCTTACATGGCAAAGCGTCAGCAGGGTCATATCATTACTACGGATTCCGTAGCGGGGCACGTGGGGGCTCCCGATGGGGCTGTTTATGCCGGGACCAAATTCGCCGTTCGGGCCATCATGGATGGCTTACGGAAAGAACAGGCCCAGAACAACATCAAGACCACCATCGTTTCACCAGGATCAACCGGGACGGAACTCTTCAACTCGATCAACGATGAGGCGCAAAAGAAGTTCGCCCAGGACTTCTGGGAAAATGCGCATGGCCTGGAACCAGAACAGGTTGCCTCAGCAGTCGAATTTGCGATTGGTACCAAAGAAAACATGTCCGTAAGTGAAATGATTATTCGGCCAACTTTGCAATCGTTATAAGGGCTTAAGGAGGTTTTAGAAATGAAAAAAACAATAGTTGTGTACTATTCATTAACCGGCGTGGTTGATCGCATGGCTCATGAGGTTGCTGCTAAGTTAGGAGCTGATCTGTACCGTATGACGCCTAGTACAACCTACAATCAGAATATGTGGAAGGCCTGGGATCAGGCACAAGCCGAGACAGCTGCCGATAATTTGCCAACGCTGACGGGTCAGTTACCCGATCTCTCGGCCTATGACCAGGTCATTTTGGGTGGTCCGGTTTGGGGATACACTCTTTCCAATCCGATGCGCGTTTATCTGCAACAGACTGATTTTAAAGGTAAAAACGTGGCAGCTTTTTGGACCTACTATGACCACGATGAAAAATATGAAAAGACGTTGACTGACAATTTAGCGAACGCTAAGTATGTTGGCGGATTAGAACTGACGATGTCTTTAATGGGCAATCAAAACGCCTTAGAAACGGCGATTACCCAGTGGACTAACAATTTGAACTAAACCCTGGCAAGGGGAATAAACCATCGCTTTCGGTCATTGATAGTCATGCGTTATAACTATTTTACATCCTTTTCGAATGTGAGTAGACTGACCTTGTTAGACCGAATCTTCAAAAAATATTTACCAGTTAATTGGCTAAAGGAGCGAATAACCAATGGAAAAGAAATCAGTAACTTTTAAGAACTTAGACTGGGACGTTGCGGCGGACCTTTACTTCCCGGATGATTTTGATGCGACTAAGAAGTATCCGGCAATCGTGAGTGCTCATCCAATTGGGAGCTGTAAGGAACAGACCTCAGGAAACGTATATGGTCAGGCCCTGGCACAAGCTGGTTTCTTAGTTCTGGCGTTTGACGCGTCCTTCCAGGGCGAGAGTGGCGGGTCGTTGCGTCATCTGGAAAACCCAGGAATGCGGACTGAGGACTTCAGCTGTGCCGTTGATTACTTGGTTACTTTGGATTACGTGGACGAAGACAAAATCGGCGTTTTGGGAATCTGTGGTGGCGGGTGCTACACTATCGATGCCGCTAAGATGGAACGTCGGTTTAAAGCGGTTGGAACCGTGACAGCAGCTTCTATCGGGCGGTTGTGGCGTGAAGGTGACTTCAAGCCGGTTCAATTACTTGAAGATATGGCTAAGCAACGAACTGCTGAAGCGCGTGGCGCCAAGGTGCGGGTCGATTCAGCCATCTTCGATACGGTCGACGAAGCCCAAAAGGCTGGTATCACCGATATTGATCCGCTAGAAGCGATTGACTACTATCGGACGCCCCGGGGTCAAAAGCCAAACGGGACAAATTTATCGGTTTATTCTCGGACACCAGCCTTGGTTAACTACGATCCTTATAACCTAATTGAAACACTGTTGACGCAGCCCTTAATGGTTATTGTGGGCGATAAGCCAGGGTCGTTTGGTGCCTATCGTGACGGTTTTGATATCGTCCGCCGGGCTGGATCCAAGGAAAAGGAATTGGTTGTATTGAAGGGCTGGTCTCACTACGACCTGTATGATAAGCCAGAACCAACTAAAATGGCCCTGGATAAGTTAATTCCGTTCTACAAGAAGTATTTAGGCTAAATAGTAAAAATAGCACTTTGTATTGATTAGACATGACGAAAGGAGCCTCTCAGTTGTATGATGACTGAGAGGCCCCTTTCTGTATACTGCTGGGGAGAGTGATACGGGAGTCCGTATCACAAGTGATGCGGTTTTTCAGGCAGAAACCGCTAGGTAGAGTGTTACGGGAGTCCGAATCATACGTGATGTGAACTCCCATATTTTTATGCAATATGTAATAAGAATTATTATAAAAGGTTTTCATTAATCAACACACGTTAAAAAAATTATTGGGTTTCAAGGTAATCATATAGTTAAATGTTAGTGAACGGGAGGTTGTTGTATGAAGCGATTTTGGGTGATTCCCATGGTTGTTTTAGGATCCAGTATGATATTGCTTTTTTTAGGAGCAAGGCTCGATTTGATAAGTATTAATTCGGAGGTGCGAATATCTGATTTATTAACCTTTATAAGTATATTTATCGCTTTTTCTTCACTAGCTCTGACAAACGACATTGCTCAAAAAAATTTTAGGAATGTAAAATATCAGATGGAATACACTAGCAAACAATTAAAGATTACTGAAGAACAACTTAGAGAAAGCCAATCTGAAAAAATAAGATTGCAGGCTTCTCAGGTGGCTGCATGGTTTGAGAATATTCAAATTCCGGGTCATGCAGAAGCTATAGGAATAAATGGTGGAATACTTGGAACTGTAGTTTTGCAAAATTCGTCTACTATACCAGTTTATGATTTCTACATATTGCCTACGAATAATCAAGCGTCAGATGATTTTGGGAAAATACAGTTATTTTCTGAATATGTAAAGTATATTGATACGCTTAAGCCAGGGACTACGAAAGTAAACGTTGAAACTGGGGGATCATCAATGGGTGGTGTTAGGCCTAGCATCGCAATCGTATTTAAAGATGCTGATTCGAGGTATTGGTTTCGAGGGCCACATGGAAAGCTTAAGTTAATAGACAGAAAATATATGTATCAAGTATTCGAAAAGGATGGTATTAAGATGCCTATTGTGTAAATGGCGCATTAGTTAAAATTATTATATTAGTTTATGGCTAGGACAATGGTATTTTTAGAGTGTATGCCTATGTAAATAAAATTATATGGATATACATTCTTTTTTGTTGAGTATATGCTTTTTGTTGAGGTGATCAGGTTATGGAGCGATTTATTATAAACAATAAATTAGCAGGTATCATGAAGGATGATGGGTGGAGCGTTACAGATCTTAGTAAAAGAACGAACCTAAAGCGGCAAACTATCATTAATATTAGAGATGATGTTCATTATAATGTATCTTTAACTAAAGCATATGCCATATCAAAAGCTCTGAACAAATCCATACAGGATATTTTTCCAATAGGAAGAAATTCAAAATTATATAAAATTGGGTTTACAGATAATAATATTCAAATTCTAGAGAAATATGTTAGCGTATTTGGTCTTAGTTTAAAGTACCAAGTATATTCGAATAAGCATAAAGTAAATGTTACTTCAAAATATGAAGGATTAAGGAGGGTGAGATTCTCGGGAAATTTTTTAATAAACTTGAATAGTGTACCGAAACTAGAATTAATTGATTTTGATGTTTTCACGAGAGATGAAAAAATACCTGAATCGGAACAGAGATCATTTTTTCGGAAAATGCTAAATGCAATGGTTCTATTTGCTAAAGATATCGGGCTAAAAGAAGTAAAAATTAGATTATTAGCGCATGATATTGAATTGAATAAGGCACAAATACCATTTAAAGAATTGGTATCAATAGCTGGAGTAGATGATGAGATTAACTCTTACTTACTTTCTGCTTATAGGGATGCGTACGCACAAGGATTTAGGCTATCATACTTTGAAACTGTACATCGTAATAAATGGTACGACTTGTGGATGACCAAACGAATTGTTTGAAGATTGATGATTTTTTAATGAGATTTTTTCGTAGCATAAGCTATGCGAGTTTCTATTGTGTAGGTGGTATAACGGATTTAACATTCAGATTTATTTTTGAAAAAACGTTCTTGAATGAAACGGACATTGCTAATTACTCTAATATAGGTAAAGAGTATTTTTATGTTGTATCGATTTTCAAGATTAAGTCTAGAGATGCAGGGGTAATTTAATGAAGTATACATTTTTTTATTCATGGCAAAATGATTTGCCTGGCAAGCAACATCGGTATTTTTTAGAAAAAGTAATTAATGTGGCAATAAAAAAATTGAAGGACAAAGATATAGTTTTTGACTTAGAAAAAGATACGAGAGGTAATGTGGGTAGTCCAGATATTATTGATACTATATTACAAAAAATTAATAACTGTAGTATCTTTGTTTGCGATTTAAGTGCAGAGCATGTTCCGAATGCTAATGTATTATTTGAATTAGGATACGCTGTGAATAGGCTGGGTTGGGATAGAATAATTTGTTTATTTGATCGGGAGATCATCTCTCCTGAAGAAATGCCATTTGATATAAAAAAGAATCGATTGACTGCGTTTTCTCCAACCGATAGTGGGGAAATAAAGAGATTATCTAAAATTTTGGAAAATAATGCTGTATCCCTAGTAAAGGATGGCAAAATAAATGATCCTTTTCTTGAGGAGGAAAAAAGTTATATAGATAAGATTATTCTTGATGTACTATATAGTTTTTCTGAGATATTTTATGGGACTAAGTCACTGAAAGAAATAAGTAAATTACTTGAATGCTCAACACTTCCAGAAGTAGAACAATCATTTCCAAGTTATTTGGCGTTAAATGATTATAGTTCTAATTTGGAGCTTGCCAGAGAGAAATTAAAAGAGTTTTCTGTTAGCTCATTGTTTCCATCTGAGTGGAGAAATACAATTATTTCCTTAATAAAATGGATTCGGTCATATCAACTTTTTGTATCAGAGATACCACGAACAAACCCGTTTCCTTTTTTGATTGAAAATGAAATTCCTGGTATTAAAGTAGTATCTGGAAAAGAAATTAATCCCAACAATCCTGCTTTAAGCAAATTAGTTCTTCAGAAATTAGATAACGATAAGTATGAAGTAATTACATCTACTGAATATGCAGCGAGAGAAGCAGTTTTGTTATCCAAAAATATAAAAATAAAATCGGCAATGAAAGATGAATTTTGTGATTATGTAAAAGGTATTAAAGCAATTGCGAATCACTGGCTTTTAATAACGGGAGGCGAATTTTTGTTATCTCAGGATTTCTATGTTTTGGGAAGAAAAAATCATTGAAATTAAGTGGCTTATAATAAGCAATGTGGTCAGCTAGGTTACGGAGAATACTATCCCATAAGATGGTGATTTTATGAATGCGCAACAGTTGGGGTATGCTATATACGGCGCTTAGTGACTAAAAATTCAAGGTTGAGTCTATTATCTGAGAATAGTCAAGTTATTGCACATTTCTGGTACAACATTCTGCATAGGGGTACCTTTTACAAAAATATCAGCAATGAATAAATGAGTCTATCGGGATGACATTGGTGTTTTTAAGTTCAATGATTCCGTCTTTTTAGATTCCGTATATGATCGTATACGATAGAGTATATATAATCTGAAATTGCTATACAGTGTGTTACGGATCTCCGTATCACAAGTAATACGGTTTTAAAATCAATAAAGACCGTCCTAAATCTATGGGATGGTCTTTATTGAATACAATGTGATTTTTGAGTGGTCTTAATCGCCACCGATAACCGCCGTTGACAGTTATAGTATCTGGCCATTTTGCTGGATAATTTGCAGTAACCAGGCTTTATAGTGCGCGATAAACGCCGCGGGGGAGCACACCTGAAGACTAGTGCCGAACTCAGCGATGTAGCGGTAGCCGTATTCGTTGTCTGGAATGACGAAGGCCGTCTGGTAATGGGTCTGGTCCACCTCAACTAGCGGTTCCGTGTCGATGCCCTCGATGAGCTTATCTCGCACGTCCTTTTTCACCAAGACGGTTAATTTAACCAGTTTGAAATCAGTTGGCACCGGTTGAACAGGTGAGGTCGTCGGCAACTCACGTTTGACAAACGTTGATTCTAAAATCGTTAGCGTCACAATTCTCGCTAATTTAAACGTCCGGAAGGCGTCTCGCTCTAAACTATAGGCCAACAAATACCAGCTGGCGTTCCGGTAGACTAACTGATAGGGTTCGATTCGCCGAACGGTTTGGTGCCCTAAGCGATCGACATAGGTAATCCGCGCTAAAGTCGATTGCTGAATGGCCGCCAGAAGTGTTTTTCTGAGGGCTGCTAATTGCTGACGTCCAGTGGTTGGCGCATCGCTCACGCTAAAATTAGCCGGGTCGTGAGCCTGAGGCAAAAGTGCCCGAATCTTATCCAGGGTCATTCGCGTTTGATCATCTAGCGTCCAGTCGTTGAGCTTGGCTAGGGCGATAAGGATGTTTTGTAAGTCGGTCACGGTGAGGAGGCGCTTATCGAACTTGTAAGTGGCCATAATCCCAAAGCCACCATTGATTCCCCGGACGGCGTAGATGGGAATCCGCGCTAAATTGAGGGTATTCATGTCCCTTAAAATGGTGCGCTTGCTGACGTTGAACCGATGAGCCAGGGTGGTTGCCGACATCGTTTCGTTTTCCAGCAACAGCATGACGATCGCAATTAACCGTTCAATTTTCATGAGATCACTCCGTTTTTTAAATAGGTGACAAACAGATGTCATCTATGACCAACTATACTCTCTTTAATTAATGAAAAGAGGTACGTAGCATGACAACAAATTATCCGGGTTACACGCAAAATAACGCGGCTTTCTTTGACATTTTAATGGAAGGACTCAAGGGAGAGGTGCCTGATGGGTCGTTCTGGGATGCCGTCGCAAACGATGCCACCTTTGAGTTTGAATATCGCATTCCTGGTTTTCCCTTTCGAATGAGTAAGGCCCAATACTTCGAGTGGTTCAAGACCTACCCCATTACGTTGCGAGCCGACCATCTGCGGGTCTACAAGGCACCTGACCAGCATGCCCTGATTATGGAATACGAAGTTCACGGGCGGGACGGTCAGTATAATAATCGCTTTTGCTCAATTGTGACCCTCAAAGATCATCAAATTAGTTACTGGCGGGATTATGGTGACTCGCTCCAGATGGCAAACTAGGATTAGGCACGTCAGCGGGCATGGCGCATCGAGTGGGGCTCACTGGGATAATTTTTAGGAGGTTAACTCATGGTTCCACAGAATGTACTGGAAATCACCACGCGCGCCGAGTTTCGGCAGTGGTTAAGTGTCCATCACGACCAGGCAACGGAATGCTGGTTGGTAGCGAAGAAGGGCAAGCAGCCGCCGACTGACTGTGTCTGGTACTTGGATGCGGTGGAAGAGGCCCTATGTTTTGGTTGGATTGATACCATGCACAAGACAATCGATGGGCGTAATCTGCAGAAATTCACGCCCCGAGCCCGCCGCAGTTCCTGGTCTGAACTCAATAAGGAACGGTGTCGGCGCCTAGAACGTTTAGGTCAAATGACGCCAGCGGGTCGGGCGGCCTTACCGGAGATGGATCCCGCTAAATTCGAGATTGATGACGACATTCAGCAGGCCTTTGACCAGTCTCCCGTAGCATGGACCAGTTTTCAGCAATTTCCACCGCTTTATCAACGGGTTCGTATTGATGCGATCCAACGTGACAAACGGAAGGATCGCGCGGTATTTGACCGGCGACTACGACGGTTAATAGAACAATCAACTGCTGGAAAAATGTTTGGGGAATGGAACGATTACGGACGACTGGTGTAGTAACCATAAATGACCAAGTGAAAGAAGGCCACGGCATAGGGTGATTGCAGGTTCTACAATCTCCCAAAATTGTGCTTGGACGAATGGCAAAAAACGGCGGATCCTACTGGGGTCCGCCGTTTTAACATCTTTATCAATTTTTAGCTGGTTTACATATCCGGATCAAACCCATTTCCGGTCATTACCGCGACCCGGGGCCGATCGCCGTCCGTACCGGGCTTGCTAACGCCAACGGAATCACGGACGTCTAAGGTCGGATCTTGAATCAGGCTGACCGCGTAAGCCGCAATACTTTGGCGAGAAACCTCGGTGCCCACAAAGGCATCGTGACGGTGCGTCGTGGTGTAGCTGACCTCATCATCGTTTGTCAGCCAGGCGGGACGGATGATGGTGTAAGCCAAGTCACTGGCCTCAATGATGTCTGCCGCGGCCCGATAGGTCTTTAAATAGTCGGGTAACGCCCGGTTATTTAGCTCGCCAAATTTGCCGGGAACTTCATCATAGATGCCCAGTGAGGAGGTCCAGATCAGCCGCTTAACGTTTTGCTGGTTCATGACCGTCACTAAGGTTTTCGCCGCCGTGACGACATCGCCCTCTAGACTGGCGTACACCACGTCCTGTCCCTGAATCGCTGGCGTTACTTGCGCCGAATCGGTGGCATCACCGACCAAAATCTTAGCGGTTTTTAAATCGGCAGGCAATTTTGCCTGATCTCGTAAGAACAAGGTTAACTGAACAGCTTGGTCGCGCAACAAGGTTCGTTCCGCCCACTGAGCAATGCGACTGGTAGCACCAATAATTAAAATATTTTTCATGGTTAGACGACCTTTCTAGTCAGTTATGGTAAGGTAACGGTCAAGCGGCATTCGTTCGGAGCGGAATTGATTGATTTTGGCTTGCTCATCGCGATAGCCTAATCCAATCCCCATCCCAAATTGGTAATCGGCGGGGACGTTTAAAATCGTGTGTAATTGTTGCGGGTCAGCGACGAACTCCGCGGCCGGCATCGAGTCGACTCCCAGCGCCGTCGCGGCCAACATGAGTGTTTGACCGAAGGCGCCCAGGTCGTAGGCGGTCCACAGCGAGGCCTTGGCGGGCATCAACAGATAGGCAATAGCGGGCGCGGAAAAGAGTTGGGCCGAGGCGGTGGTCATCTGGCCGTATTGGGGCCCGAGAAACGTCTGCAGGTCAGTGGACCAAGTCCGCACGTTGGAACGTCCCTGCGCGGCCATAGCGTCTCGATGAAGGGGTGGGAACTCCGAATACCCTGAACGCCCTGATTGCAGGGCCGCCAGGTGGGCCCGTTTGATTTGCGTGAGGTGCTCACCGGTCGCCACCACGACCTGCCAAATTTGATCGTTGGCCCACGATGGGGTGGTCCCAGCAGCCTGCACGATTTTGGTGATCGTGTCAGTCGTTAACTAAACGCTCTAACGGAGTGACGATTTGCTAAAACATCTTGAAATTCCATCGTTGCATAACCTTCTTCATGACGAATTTTAGGAACGATGCTATCATAACCGTATTAATTACTTTTAGTAAGAGACCACTTTTTTGTTGGCTAGCCACTTAAAAGTAGGAATTGGACCACCACAGCGTTTAGAGGAGCTAAAAAACATGAAAAAAAACGAACCGATGACGATTTGTCCGTGTGCCATCACCATTGCGATGTTGAGTAGTAAATGGAAAATTTTAATTATTCGTGAATTGCTCAAGGGCACGTGTCGTTACCGTGACTTGCGGGAACAGGTCTTTGGCGTGAGTCAGAAAATGCTGACGCAGAGTCTAAAAGAGCTGGAAGCGGATGGGCTGGTTGCGCGGCGGGTCTATCCGGAAGTGCCACCGCGGGTTGAGTACAGTCTGACGGATGATGGGAACAGTCTGCGCCCCGTGATCCAAGTGCTGGATGCTTGGGGCGCCCACTATGTTGTCGAAAAGGAACCTGATTACGTTGCCACGCGGTTAACCTCGACGCGCCAAAAAATAGTTGGATGAAGATTCCGTATAACGAACGTATCTAATCGTTACTATCCGTGGAAGTTTGAGAACGAGGCAACTGTCTGAAGGGAGCCGTTTAAAATGGTTAACTGGGTACCAGCTGAGCAGGGGAAAACGCTTGGCCAATTGGGAACGGAGAATGGCATCATCTTAAAGGACGAGGTGTGGCCCGGGGTGGGGCGAATCACGTTGGAACAAAAGCGGTCTGAATCTACCATAACTTGTGGGTTGTATGGCAGTTTCGTCCATACGGCTTTTACGGATGAGGCGCATGAGTATTCGCTGTACAACACCATGAAGGCTGCGCTGGAAGAGTCTCCCGACGAGTTAGAGGAATTAGAAGTTTGGATTGATGAATTTGTTCATCGTTTTTCCTGAGTTATAAGCGATGATTTTTAGAAGCGTTTCTAGGCAATAACATCCGGTATTGGGGGGGATGGCGCGGCGGATTCTGAACTTGAGCCATAATACACGGTTGTTCCGGTGTTTCACGTGAAACATAACCACCATTGGACGCATCTGTGGTCACTCATTTAAAAATTAGCAAGCCAGCGTCCGAAGCGAGGGACGCTGGCTTTTTTACGCGCCGATGATGGTCACGGAAAGCGAGTTACTTAAACGCGCTCATAGTTGGCTCATCAACAACGCGGTTAGGATACCCATAGGTGACAGTTCAACCGTTAATGCGTCGCTACTGACCACTCAAAATAATTTACCAGATTGATTATTAGATAAAATGGCGATACGTTTAACGTATTAAGTATTTTTAATGATGGGGAGAAGATTATCGTGAAAAATAGGAAACTTCTAACAACGCTGCTAGTCATTGGGACCTCGCTGGGGTTGTTTTTGGCGTTGGACTCACTCAACTTAACGACCGCCCATGCCGGGATGCCGGCTTCAACTTATAGTGCTAAAACGCTAAAGCAAAACGGTTTCACGAAACGGACGCTTGCCAAAAAATATCGGGGAACCTGGTATGCGTACGAAAAGTATACGGGTGGGACTTCCGGTTCAATGGACCGATTGAAAATCACTAAAAATAAGGTTAACGGTTACCCGGTTAAGGTGGCCAACAAGTTGGTTAAGATCAAGGGGCACTACCGTCTCGGCGTTTACTATGACCGCGCCTTGATTTATCTAAGTGTTACGAATAAACCACGAAAATTAGCTTACTCGCTGGTCGAACCAGTGCTCGGCAAGCATGAGAAAATTGTGGACACTCAAATCACCAAACACATTACGTTTGATATTCCGTACTATCGCACCCAGAAACAGGCTAAGGTACATTCGTATTAGAGGTAAAGTTAATTAGAATTAGCGGGAACTCCATTCAATCTTGATGGGGTTCCTTTTTTGTCGCCTTAGAATCGATAAGACGAGGTGTTGAATCACAAAAAATAAGAGTGACAGGTTAAACTGTAATGGGGGATCACGGTCATTGTGAACTGTCTTCCGAGATGAAGAAAGAAGGTAAGGGAATGTTGAAGAAACGGGAATTATATGTGTATCAGGTGGTGGTTGCGGCGATGGGGCCGCAAGATCGGTTTTTGGCCGTACATCGGACTCGTAAAAGTGAATCACTCTACGTCTGCTTAGTCAATCAGCAGGGGAAATTTGTCACCTTCCGAATAAGCTCTCACGCGGCTAAAAGTGGTTTTTTATCGATTCCAACCTTTGCGATGACCCACCGTGAAAGACTTGAAGCCCAGCTGCGATTGTACCTCCCAAAAGCCAGTTGGACCCCGTTAACCTATGCCGATTATTTCGTATTGTCCGTGATGATTTTTAGCCACCGCCATCATGTTTATTTTCAGATTGATGATTTGTATGGGATTTTTACCGAAGAAAAAGAGGGCATGCTATTTTACCAAGTACGGGATCCCTATAAGCATAAGCGCATAGTGGTGAATGGGGTGGAAGAAACGACCAATCGAGTCATGCGCAAACTTTTTGCTTTTGGCTTAATTGCTAGCCTAGAACGATCTGGGGAAACCCCTAGTCTGTACGTGTCAGAAATTGGCATGCAACTCCTTGATTACTACGCAAGTACATATGTTGAGCAATTTACCCAGGACTACCAGAAGCTAGATTGGAGTAATGTGCGGGTCTCGCAAGAAGCAGACCTGGCCTCAGTAAAGGACCCCGAGAATTGAAGCTTGGTCAAGGTCAGCACTGGATGGCGCTACAGTAAGCTGCTTAATCGTTAAATTCGAGTTCGGTAGGATAGATGCTGGCTTTAAATGAACGGGGACTTTCGGAGGAAAGATGAAGATTGACTTTACCGAATAAACGCCTAATAATGAAATTAATAAAGTTGTTAGGAGTGTTTACTATGAAGAAGATGCTTATGTTTTCGCTCACGGTAGTTTGTAGTGCCTTACTGGGGGGATTAACTGAGACGACCGCTAATGCCGATGCTCCACATTTTAACCGGGCGCCTGCGGTTCTAAAAGGATCTTGGCAAACCAAAACTCATAAAACGGCAAAGAAGTATAGCAATTCACGTAATCGGTACTGGTACACCGATTTGTACATAACGAATAAGCAATTTCATCTGGAAGATTTTATGCTAAATAAGCATAAAATGAATGAATATAATAGTGGGCCTTACGGTGCCTATGATGGTAAAACAGACTCGTTAGCTTATAGAAAAACTAAAAATCGCCACTACCATATCTATGGAAATATTGCGCCAAATTTTGAAAAGGGCGTCTGGGGGTATAGCGTTGTGTTGGCTAAAAGTCATAAATCGATGAAGGTGTATTCTCACAAATTGACCGATCACGGGTCCTACTACGCATTCGGTAAAAAGCACTATGTTGGAAATTTCTATAAACAATAACCTGCTTTCGGATAGTGGGTCGTAGACACGAATCGTGGTTGGTAACGATAGATTGAACTAGATTGGATGGCACAGCTGAGTCTTTTAGTGTGGAATAGGGGGGACACGATGACGTGGGAACAGGTAAATTCAGGTGAAACGATAGGGCAATTGGGCAGTGAGCAGGGCGTTATTTTACAAGATGAAGTTTTACCCGACGTGAGCCGCATAACGCTTGAGCGGGATGGGAAAATTGCACCGTTTTCGATAACGTGTGGTGTATTTGGGGCATTCATGCATACGGCATTTGCCGGTACGGCAAGTGAAGCCAAGCAAAAGTATAATGCCATGAAGGCGGACATAGAACAGTTTCCCGACGATGATGAGTTGGTTGGTGATTGGATAGAACGCTTCACTGATCAGTTTAATTAGAGGGTTTTGGTATTAAGAAAATGAGAATTGACTTGAACAATTAAAGCTCGTTTTTCCAAAACTTTATTCTAAAAAAACTCGCTTAGATTATAAGCGAGCTTTTTAGATATTATAGAATTAATGGATAGCGTTTTGACTTCTCAGTGATAACCAAGTAGATTATTTCGTCTCACTATTCTGGGGATAGGTCATTTCAGTCCAACCACCGAACCCTTGATGTAACGATTGGATATTCTCAGCACCTGATAGTGGGATAGCCGCGGTTGGTCCAGAGAAGGTGTCGATTAGTCCTGGTGTCATGTGATTCTGTTGAGCTTGCTCAACAGATAATGTCGTGACGATTTGGTCTTCTTGATGGTTCAAGATTTTTTGGGCAAAGTCTGGATCAATGATGTTTTCCCGACCAACGGCTACCAGGTCAGCCAAAGCTAAGGCGGCTTCAGCCTTAGCCTTGCTAGTAATGCCCCCAACGATAATTTCCTTGCTACCATTCAAATAGGGCTGGAAAAGAGTGGCAAAGGGTTTATCAGAGTCTTTGAACTTATTAGCTGCTTGACCATCGGCGTCCAGCAATAACGCGTCGCCAGGCTTAGAGTCAAAATTTAGCATTGAAAGGTGAACGTAGTCTAAATCAAATTGTTTAGTGATTTGATTGATCAATTGGGTAGATTCGTGCCAAGTGTAGCCGACATTTTGACCATGAATTTCTTCTGGGGAAATCCGATAACCGACGATGAAGTCCTTTGGTGCGTACTTATTGACGACTTCCATCACGGTCTTAACCACCGCTAACGGGAAGTTCATGCGCTTCTCAACGGAACCACCCCAGTGATCAGTGCGGTGATTAGAGTAAGCGGATACAAATTGCTGAATCAGGTAATGATTGGCGCCGTGAATTTCGACTCCATCGAAACCAGCGTCAATGGCTCGCTTAGTCGCTTGACCAAAGCCAGCAATGATTTCTTGAATTTGTTCGTCGGATAATGAATGGACTTTGTAAGGAAGAAATGAAAAATCACTACCATCTTCCAAACCTGTCGGGGCATAGACCTGTTTTCCCTGCATGGCCCGATAATTGGCTTCCCGACCGGTATGTGCGATTTGCATAATCGCTTTATTACCAGCACTTTTCATCGTCTGAGCTAGTTTCCTTAACTGGGGTAGGAACTTGTCGTCATAGGCTGCTAATTGTTCGCGGCCACGTTTCCAAGTCAACGCGGGGCCACCGTTTTCGGTAACGTACATGTATTCAGTCATTAGCATACTACCGGACTTAGCCCGAGTCTGGTAATATTCCAACGTGTCTTGGGTAACATAGCCGTCTTCACCACTGTTCGTTAGCATTGATGGCAGGACAAACCGGTTATCAAGTGTGGCACCATGACGGAAAGTCAGTGGATCATTTAAGCTAGTCATAATTGAAAACTCCCTTTTGTTTATTATTTCACTAACTAGTTTACAACGAACTTCTACTTACGAATAGTAGGCACTTCTTTGTAAGTTACTTACCAGCAAGTAAGGAGAGAGACTGGCTTAAATGTCACTAGATCAACAATCTAGTGAGCGCCGAATCGGAATTACCTAATCTGATGACTCTTTTGGGGTGTTCAAATCGACTAATCCCAGCATGGCATCGGAACCGTATTTGAAGTGAACAGAATCGTCTTGCATCGATTCCGCGAATTGAGTCATCTGAATAAGTAAGACCTTTAAGTTACGACCTTCGTCGGTTAACGAGTAGATGACCTTCAGGGGCATCACATTGTAACTCGTACGTTTGACTAGTTTGTGATTGATTAATTGGTGAAGCTGTTCGCTTAAAACCTTTTCCGCTGGGGCGACCCCGTAAAGCCGCTTAAAGTACTGCCGCAGTTCCCCAAACCGTTTATCGCCTAAGCCAAGTGAGCAAATAATAGATGGTTTCCACTTACCACCAACTAAATCAATAATGTAGTTGCAACCCAGAAAATATTCTTGTGTTTCCATCTCAAGCACACTCCTTTAGTCTCAAAAATCAATTTGACTTAAGTGGAATTTTACGATATTTCCAGTATAGCAAAGAATCAGTTGTTATCGCATTGAGGGAATGATCCAATAATTCGGTACGAGTTCGTTTTTATTCGACGAAGCTCGTAGGCGACTAGTTAAAATTACGGTGAACTTGCCTGATACCTCATGATGTGATTTATAGCTCCTCTATTCTTTAAAATGAGCGAGAATCCGCCGAATGTTTCGCTCGGAATACTGATGTGTGTAAGCTAATTGATGAACCGTTTGACCAGTTTGGTATTCTTTAAAAATCAAATTGGCTTCTTTATGGGGATCTAGTAACCGTTTCGGTAAATTTATTTGAGAACCACCAAAAACCTGGTGCAGTCGTTGGGTATTGGTGATACCAATAATAGTGGCTAGTTCGCGATATAGGGGATGCCAATTCATTGGATTATCCATGTGTAATTCCTCCCATTGCTAAGTGATTAAGCTAAGCATACAATTTAGGGGAGAACAAATATGTCTACTTAAATAATAATCAGTAATCGATGAAAGGCGGGTTAGGCTCATGGCCAATGCAGCGTATCGACAACTCTATATTTTTCAACGACTGTTAACGAATCAGGTGGTTCATAAGACGGCATTAGCTCAACACTTTGGCATTACCCCACGCGCGATTCAACGAGATATTAGTCAGTTGCGAACTTTTATTGCCGATCAATGGCCTATGTATCAACTCACGTACCAATCGGAGTATCAGGGGTATACGTTGACCCTTGACCGGAGTAGCGTTTCAAAAGCATCATTGTTGATTTTGATCAAAATTTTATTAGCTAGTCGGAGTCTGACAACGGATGAAATGCGGCAGACCATCGACGGGCTTTTAGCGTTGATTCCTCAAGCGGACCGCGAAGTACTGGTACCTATCATTAAAAATGAACGGTATTACTACACGCCCGTTCACCATCAGCAACCGCTTTTAACGCGTATTTGGGAGTTAAGTCAACAGATTTTACACCGCCAAACACTGACCATCACGTACGAACGGCTAGGTCATCAGCTGGTTAGCCGAACCATCTTACCGGAATCTATCATTTTTTCGGAATATTATTTTTACCTAGTGGCCTATTACCCTAAATACAAAACCCACCTTTTTTTCCGTGTCGATCGGATTCGGCACGTGCGGGTGGCGACCACCACGATTCAGCGGGACCGAACCGACCGATTCGAAGACGGCCGGTTACGTCAGGTGATTCAATATATGTTATCAGGGGAACAAACTACAATCCGGTTCGAGTACGCGGGGAGCGTCGAGGCCGCGTTAGATCGGTTCCCTACGGCCAAAGTAATTGGGCAGGGTTCAACGCCCCACACGAGGTTAATCGAAACAACGGCAGTTGATCAGGGAGCTAAGGTTTGGTTGTTGGGCCAAGGCCCGATGGTTAAGGTTCTCGCCCCGGCATCGCTAGTGGCAGAAATGCGAGAACGGATTCAACAGATGCTGGCCAATTATCCGGCATCTGTTGAAGGAAAAAACGGTTAGATTTGTCATAACGAGTTTTGTAGACTAACTGGTAAGAACCGTGAAAGGATGCGAGCGTATGCATAAAATCGTTTCAGTAGGTCTAGTTGTGAGTAGTTTATTGGTGGGGGCCGTCATGACCACTACAACGGTACAAGCCAAGACTTACCGGACAAATCCGTGGACGTTACGTCATCACCGTTACTGGTACTCGTATCAGCAAGATGTGAACGGTCATTGGCACTACTCTCGGCTACACTTTACCAAGAAAACCGTTTATTTTGCTGATAAAACTAAACGAACGGGAAAGTGGCACCACAGTCACATTAGTCCGCAGCATTATTTTGTAACCAAACATAATGGCTGGTACAACTTCGGTTACAAGGGAACCGATATCATCAATACTTACGTCATGCGTGCTGAGTGGAAAAACTTAGATGGCCATCGACATTGGACGTTGGGGTCGGTGGACTTTTCTAATAATCGGGGCGGTTTACAGGTAGATCCACCATTTACCACCTGGATCTATACTACGTATCTGAATAGTGAAGGTTGGTACTATGACTTGACTCATGAGCCAAATTTTAGATAAAAAAGGCCTCATGCCCCAAACCGATTACCTAGTTTGGAGCATGAGGCCTTTTGAATAGACGTTACGTTAGTTTTGGTTATAGCCGAATGATCTGGTCATTAGCGTCTTTTTCCACCAGCTTTCGCGAGCCAGGATGGTGTCGTCGTCAACGCGACTATTGTAATTTTCTAGAATAGAGTATTGGAAATATTGCTGAATATGCTCGAAAGTGAGGGCTTTTAAACCTTCGTTGCCACCATGTCCCGTTTTTACATAGGTGGTCCAGCGGCTTAGCAACATATTTTCCTTTGAAGTTGCAGAACCAACGTATAATTTACCGTTACTGGTATCTGTAATCAAATAGACCGCTTTTTGATTTTCCAGAGCAGCAATCCAATCCGGTTTCTGATGGTCAATAACTTGTTTAAGTTGAGCGTATGACAAGCGAACGTTTTCGTAACCTGGAAAGGCATCGTCTTGGAGAACTTCTGGGAGAATTTGATCTACCGTTAAGTCATCTAAAATAGATTCAGCCCAACGATTGGTTGTCATGGCCTGGTTGTGGAAATGGACGATAACGCGACCGTAATAGGCGGCATATTCCGCTAGGTCATGGCTCTTGTAGCCAACTGCATCCGTGGCAGGAAAAGACTCTGTGATTTCAGCCACCGTAGTTAGCAACCAAAGGTCTGGGTTATTGCTCAGACGGACAAGTCCAACCATTGTTGTGCCAACGGGAAAATCGTTATTGCCGCTGTTACCTTTATGCAATAACCAGCCATGGTTGATGGCGTCTGGATTTTGTTTGTAGACCTCTAAAGGATCCTCTTCACCATTGCTCACGTTGAAATTAATCTTAACGTGTTTCAGGTCTGACAAATGTAGTAAGTCATTTAGCTTAATGGTTGACTTCAAATTAATCATCTCCAAATTTTAAGAAAGCGCTTTCTATGATAGTTTAACATATTTAAGTTACTTAATCGTAATCGATTAGTCTTGAGAAAATTCGGGATCTAGAAACGATTTTGAATTTGGGTGAAAAATCGTGTAGCCTTCTTGGGCCACGCGAATGGAGACCTGCCCACCGTAATCGTACCAGTCAAGAACAAAGCGTAAAACATAGAGGACGTGAATGACCCAACTGTCAGGCGTTTGGTCGAAGAAACTATGAATGTGGTGTTCCGTTTGTGCTTGAGTTAGATAAATTACTCGTTGAGATAAGGTGACACGGGGATCACAAACGGTTTCGATAGGTGGTACCGGCTGGTTGAATTGGTCGACTAGTGAATGATTAAAAATTTCAAGTAGTTTCGGGATGTGTTTAATAAACGTTGGGGTGACTCTTCGGGGGTGAGAATAGTCGGTTTGGGGATTTTGGGCACCAAACAGAAAATTGATCACGGCTATTCCCCGAGGATCGTTCAAAATATCGTCTGCATGGTCAGTAATTGGTAACATCGTAGCCATCTCCTTAAAGTCGATTGTGACTCTAAGAATAGCTACCTGATATGGTCATAACCAACGTAAATGGCAAGGGGTGACTGATTAGGACCCATCAGAGAAAGGATTAGTCTGTGAGTTTAAAAATGGGAATTTGGGGTAGTTGGCGTTGTTGTTCCAGTCGATTTTGCTGTACGCGACGGTGGGCTTCCGGCCCATTAAGCGCCCCGTTAGCTAAGATTCGACGTTCGGTTTCGTCAAACTGGTTGGCAGTAGCTGGATTTTTAGCCGTTGCGATTTCCGAGAGACGGTTAATCCGTGCAAGTTGATGGGACGTCACATTTTTTAACCGGGGGAGGGGATCAAAACTTAACTGGTATTTCGTATATGAATAACCTTCCTTGATCGGGGTAATCTTAAAATTAGGAATTAACCCGTTAGTATTGAGTTGTTTAACGGTTGGTTTAATAATTTGGCGGGTCACTTCAGCGGTTTTCATAGTTTGGGGAATTCCTAAGCGCCGCCGAAAGTCCTCAACGGAAATTGTAATGGTTCGACCGGTGGTCCGCCACTGCATGACCATGAGATAAATCATCTTGGCATATTTACTGTTGAGGCGGACCCAATCGGGTTGAAGGAAGAGAGTGAAGTTATTAGTCAAGTCATTTAATACGCCTAGAACCCTACGGTTGACAGTTACCGTAACGTCACCGGTCACGGTATCCGCTTCAATGTTGTAGAATAATTGACCTTCGCCAATCTTAGTTCCGTGTTTGTAGCTGACGGAGAAGTGCCGAATTTGACGGGTTGCGTTAAGCACCATCTTGGCAAAGCGTTTGGTACTTCGATTTTTGTACTGCATCAGTTCACGTAAGGCGGAATAGCTGAGGTGGATTTCATCGGCTTCGCGTTCAACGATTTGGGCGCAGATGGCGGTAAATAGATTCATCTCTACAACGGAGAGGGAGGCTAAACTAATGTCGTTCATGGCATTGTCCCACTTAACGACGTCGTAGCCTAAGGGATGTGACGCTTGTTGAACTGAGGATTCTGAGAAGGACATGACAGTTCCACCTGGCTTTCGAAAATTTTAGTGTTCACAATTTACCATGGTATTGGCGGACAAAACAAGGGAGAAAAGTCAGGTTTGTTACGCGACACCCACTCTGGAATTACTCGAAAAAATTTTTAGACTGGTGGTCCTTTCTGGGGTTCTTTAGGACGTCTTTGTCTCCTTTGGGGTTCCTTTAAAGAGCTAGAAACCGTTGGAAAATATGGCGCTATTTTCCTTTAGGTGGGGGTGATGTTACATCTAAGTGGGGCTTACGTAACGCGATGGTGGGGATGACGTTACAATTAAGTGAGGGTGGCGTAACAACTTCCTGTAGGTTCCGTAACTTGCAGGCTTCAATCGTTATAAAGTGTGTGCAGATACCGGCTGAGGTTTGTTTGAACGGTGACAGTAGTGTATTTAGGTGGGTATCACGTAACGGCCTGTTACGTGATACCCACCTAAATGGTAAAAAGGATGGTTTGAGATTAGTTAAGTGGGAATCAATCTAGGAATTTAGATGGGGGTCTCGTCACAAACTTTTTTTGACGGATTATTTTGTGACGTAAGACCCACCTAAACGATTAGTCGTTATGACGGTTGAAAGACATTGAACCTATTAAACTGTAGGGGGATTTTTTAGAGGAGTGGCTGCGAAGATTTCATAATGGAAAAATAAGTACACAAGTAAAAAACACGTCCTAGACAAATTTAATGGTCTAAGACGTGCCAGTACATATTAGCGATTAAGTTATTATCCTGCCTGGCCCCGCTGACACCACATCCGCCATCCCCGCTGTCCGCCCCAGCGCAACCCCAACACCAATGCAATCACTGGCAAGAGGTTGGCCGGGAAGAACAAAGCGATGAAGATGCCGGCGACCCAAATGTTGCCCAGCAGGCTAGTAGCCAGGCTCGTCGCTACGACGGCCACGATAAGCAGGGCGTCAAAGCCCGGCAGCAATTGGGCCAGACCGAAGCCAAACAGAATTGACGCAAACGCAATTGGGAAGATGTCCCCCCCAATCCAGCCGGTCGCCAAGCACAATTGAAGGAAAATCAATTTTAAGACGGCGGCCGCCAGAATCACCGCCGCGGTCTGGTGGCCGTTCACCCGGGGAATCAGCGCCATGAACGTTTGCCCGGAAAATAACAGGCGTGGTCCCAAAATGGCGAATAAGAAAATCACGGCAGCGCCCAGAAACGGCCGCGGAAATCGTTGAGGCAGTCGTTGCAGCAGAGCGTGCAACTGGCGACTGCCCCAATGGTACAGCCACCCCACCAGTAGACTCACCAGCAGAATCGGGATCACCACCCAGAGCTGTTGCCAGGTCCAGTGCGAAGCCCCCATCTTGGTGATAAACGAGGGATGGCCGATGGCTCGCATCAGCAGAAAGAAGGCCACCAGCCCGTTGGCGATAAAGAGCGCATTGAGCTTCTTCGCTCCGAGTTGTTCGGTGGGCACACTATGCGTCGAACGGTAGCGTTGAAGGTGACCAGTCGGTGCGATTAGCCACCAGAGTTGCCGGTAGACCGGCACCGTTTTGAGCGTCTCGTGATTAAAGTAGAAATAGCGTAGCCGGTCCATTTCCCACACGGACAGGGACACCACGGCGCCTAACAGCGCGGCTTCGGGCCCGACGCCCGCGCCACCGGCTAAAATGACCAGCGCGACGGCCAAATTTTTAAAGGTGTCGCGGTACTGCACGGTCTGGGTCTGCCGCAATTCGGCCATGGCTTGGTGCGCGGTGGCGGGCATGGGCCCCCAGCGCCGATTGAGGCGGGCTAGCAGCCAGGCGCCCAGACCACATAATAGTAAGTAGTAGGGCCAATCGATGGTTAATTTTGCCGGGATCGTGGTCCAAAAAAGGGTGATCAATTCCCCCTCCAGAATCATGAAGACACCGGACACCGCGGCAATCAGAACGCTGAGGAGTAGTCCGGCGCACGTTAGACGAATGAGTTGTGGTTTGGTCATGTGAAGCCTCCCGTAAACAGGTTGTTAGGTTCAGTCTAGCAAACCTGGCCATGAGATGAAAATGAGGGGGCTTAACTAATTTGAGTTGTACGGTTCAGCGATTAGCTCTAACTCTTCCGTTTCCCCGTCAAGGCTAGCCCCGTCACCACTGCGACCATGGCTAACGCGATCATGAGGGCGACGCGAAACTGACTAGCAATGGCTTGCGCGGAGAACAGACTGGCGGCAACGTTGACCATCAACGCCAGCCCTAATACCCCACCCAATTGATGGGCGGCATTGACCAGCCCGGAGGCCACGCCGGACCGGTCGGCTGAGACGTGGTCGATACCCATGTTGGTTAAGGGCGCGAGCGCCAATCCCTGACCAATCCCGATGATCATCATGGGGATCCCAACGCTAGGCCAATAAGTCTGGCCGAACGTAATCAAGGCTAGCGCGAAGCCGACAAACTCCACGGCCACGGCTGCGACCAGCACGCGTTTATTTTGCCACCGGTCGATCAAGCGGGGCACGATCATCGCACCCAGAAACATGGTCAGCGACAACGGTAGGTAGGCCAGGCCAACCTTAAACGGTGTGTAGTGCCGGGCCTGTTGCAGGTATTCCGAGATAAAGAACCAATAGCCCATGACCGCCCCGTTGAGGATGGCCCGACTGAGGTATCCGTTGGTGCGGGTCCAGTTGTTAAAGATGTTGAGTGGCAAAATGGGGTGGGCACTCCGTTTTTCGGTCACCACGAAGCCGGCCAAAATCACCAGAGCAACGAGTAAGGTCACCAGCGGTTGAGTCGCACCGTTAAGGGCGTACACCAATAAACCACAGCCGAGTACCGAGGTCAGCGTGCCCCAGACATCCAGGGGACTGGGCGTAGGAGTCGGGCTCTCGCGTAAGGCCCACCAGGCCAAGCCCAGCATGAGCAGGCACAGGGGCACGTTGAGGTAAAAGCCGATCCGCCAAGATAGGTAGCTGGCCAAAACGCCCCCGACAACCAGGCCGACGCTAGACCCCAAGCCGGCCACGGAGCTGTACCAGGCGATGGCCTTGACCAGACCGGAACCCGTAAAGTAGTCGATCAGTAACGCCATACTGGTCGGGGCCAATAACGCCGAGCCAATCCCTTGAAGGAACCGCGCGGTAATCATGACGAGGCCGTTGGGCGCCAAGCCGGAGAGTAGTGAGCCAACCATAAAGATGACTAGTGCGAGGTTTAAGATACGTCGCCGACTCAGCGCGTCACTGAGCCGCCCGCCGATGAGTAAAAAGCTCCCAAAGGCGAGGCCGTAGGCGTTTTGAACCCACGGCAAGGTGACCTGGGTGAGGGAAAGGTCCGCGGTAAGTTTAGTTAAACTGGTGAGGACGATGGAATTGGAGAGTGCGGTTAAAAAGTAGCTGAGCATCGCAATGATTAAAACGATGCGTTGACGGGATTGTGCTGACATGAAAAAATCCTTTCCGGAATATATTCCGTTTAGTATAATGCTATACTAGAAGGAAAAATCGACTCTGTCAATCAGGAGATGATCACGATGCGACAGGATGCTCAGCAAAATCGACAAAAAATTCTCACCACGGCTAACCAACTTTTTCGCGAACAAACGGCGGCTAATGTCACCATGGCGCAACTTGCTAAGGCCGCCCAGGTCGGGGTCGGGACGTTATACCGTAATTTTCCCACCAAGGGCGATCTTTTTTTAGCCCTGGCCTATGACCAATTAGGCAGTTATGTCAGTCAGCAACGGGCCTATTTAACGACTCACCCACTTGATCGACCGGCGCTGAAGCACGCGCTAAGGGCCTACCTGGCTTTTCGGGAGAACCGTTATCAGGTCCTGCCCAAAGGGAGTTTGGAGCCGGCAAGTCAGTATTATCAACGACCAGATTATCAAGACTTAGTCCACCTCTTTGCGGATCTGATTCAGGGGGCCGACCCGCAATTGGCGCCGGCCGCGGTGACGTTTAAGGCGGACATGCTCATTGCCTTTTTCCGGAGTGATAGCTACGCGTTACAACGCGACGTACGGCATTATTCGGAGACGGAAATCTTGGATCAGGTGATGACGATTCTGTTCCCGGTGAGTTCCTAGAGATGGGGGATGTGCTCTTGAACCATGCCAGGGGCACGGTTACCTTAAGTCGATCCGGTGACAACGCGGTTAAATGGGAACGTGGCGATGATTTTGGCCGGCCCCGTCAGGCTAACGGAAAACTAGGCCACGAACCGTGGCTGAACGAAAAGGGTTCGGAAGCAAAGTCCCGAACTCTATTTTTGTTTCCGAATGGCTGGTGTCGAAACGTGCACCCAAAGGTCATTCAGGGATCGATTTGGTTATAGGGAACTGCCACATAAAAATAGAGCCGAGGACCAAGGTCCTGGACTCTATTTTTTGTGGTAGCTTCAATCGGCAACTGGTTTCGTTCTTAGCGGATTAATAACGGTAGGCTCTTATTTAGCTAAGACCTGGGCCTTGTTGCCCGTGATGTACGTCCCGTTGGTGAGGACCAACCGGGTTGTTGAATGGTAGTTAACCAGCTTCTTGACCCGCAGGACCTGGCCGCGCTTGAAGTGCTTAACCCGGTGTTTGAGGGCGACTTCGCGATAAGCGTTTGTTCCAGATAAGAGCTCAACGCGCTTCGGGGCGTGTTGGTAGTAGGTGTTGACCGTAAAACCGGATTTGGCGGTTAAGTAGCCGGTTTGGCCTTTGCGTTTAGCGTTCGGCGTCACGTCTCGGACCAAGTAACGTTTGTGACCGGCCCGCGATTGAGCGATCCCGGTAATGATGAACTGGGGCCGCTTGGTCCGTGGTCGTTGAGCGTAGTAGAACTTTCGCGTGTGTTGACTGAAGTTAGGCGTCCGGTAAAGGGCGAGCTTCTTGACGGCAGTAATGGTTTGGCCCTTCTTCGTTACCGGGATGGTTACGTTCGGCGTTGAACTGGATGTGATTGAACTGGTACTGTTGGCGTTACTAGTACCAGTGGTGTTGCTGGTGCTAGTGGCATTAGCGTTACTAGTGCTAGTGGCGTTGTTGGAACTGGTGCTGTTAGAACTAGTGCTGTTGGAACTAGTGCTGTTGGAACTGGTGCTGTTGGAACTAGTGCTGTTGGAACTAGTGCTGTTGGAACTGGTGTTGTTGAAACTGGTGTTGTTGGAACTGGTGTTGCTGGAGCTAGAGTTGCTGGAGCTAGAGTTGCTGGAACTGGTGCTGCTAGAACTAGTGTTGTTGGAACTACTGCTACTAGAACTGGTGTCCGAACTAGGGGTCGTTGCCGTTGAGTGATAGACCAGGGTGACTTGTTGTGGTTTGGCGCTATAAGTTCCCTTGAGGGCGCCCTGACTAGCTTTGACGAACTCGTAATCCGGGAGACTGTCGGGAGTGATGGTATAGCTGCTGCCAACGTTGCCGGAAAGTTCACGCGTGGCGTGGATCGACTTTCCTTGCTCGTCAACGTAATGGATCGTGACGGGCTGACCGAGCGTTACGAGGGGCTCCCAAACGTAGGTCGTTGCGGCAGTTGGCCGGTTTTCGCCACTGTATAATTTGACCAGGTCGTCGCTGGAGTAGGCCGTTTTACCAGCCGGAGCGGTCAGGGTTCCGCCAGCAACCGCGCGCCACTTACCCGTGTAGGTAGTGGATGGGGTGATAGCCGGGAGATCCGGTGAATGATTCGTATCGGGATCACCTTGATAACCGGCGTTGAGCCCGAGAAGAAACTGCGTATTCGGCCCCAGCGTCAGTTCAGTTAATTGGTTGTCACCTTGAAAGAGGTGATCGGTGGTGGCATCCTCTCCGAGATATTCTGCGGTGGAGAAGACGCGGGAATCGAAATTGGCAATATTGAGCCGTTTTAAGGCGGTCATCCCGGCGAACATATTGCTCATTCCCGTGCCGCCGACCATATAAGAAACGGCAACTACGCCAGTCGTGACGAATTTTGAAAGGTCGAGTTGCGTAAGACTGGCGGCACCGTTAAACATCGACCCAAATTGGGCGACCTGAGCCGTCGTAAAGTTGGCAATATTCAGGTCTGATAACTTGGTGGTCCCGGCAAACATATTACTCATATCGGTTACGTTTGACGTATCGAATGACCCCAGATCAAGCTGGGTTAGAGCCGCATCGCCGTCAAACATATGATCCATATCGGTCACGTTTGAGGTATCAAAATGACTCAGATCCAGTTTGGTTAAAGCGGCGTCACCATCAAACATGAAGCTCGTATCCGTCAATTTGGAAGTCGTGACAAAGTGGCTGGTGTCTAGTGAAGCTAACACCGTGTCCCCCGCAAACATGTGGTTCATGGTGGTGACGTTTTGGGTATCGAAGCCAGTCCCTAAGGTCAGACTCGTTAACGCTGGATCAGAGTTAAACATTTCCCCCATGTCTGTAACGGCCGGTGTGGCGAAGTGACTGAGATCCAAGGTAGCTAGGACACTATCATCGTAAAACATACGATGCATATTAGTGACGCTTGAGGTGTCAAACATGCTGAGGTCCACATTGGTTAACCTGGCATCAGAACTAAACATGTAACTCATGTCGGTGACGCCGTGGGTATCAAAGTTAGCGCCAAGGGTCAAGTTGGTTAATTTAAAATCAGAGTCAAACATGTAACTCATGTTCGTAACTTGTTTGGTATTAAGGTGGCTAAGATCCAGTGAGGGTAACAACTCATCGTCACTAAACATAGAACTCATGTCGGTGACGTTGTGGGTATCGAAGTGACTTAAATCCAGATCTGTTAAATATTGATCGTTGTCGAACATTGAATTCATGGTGGTCGCGGCGGTGGTGTTCAGATTCTCTAAACCATCAATTTTATCAACGCGCATGAAGCCAGAAAAAAGGGAGGACGCATCGGTTCCCGTGTTCATGGGGTCTTGTAAGACAAGCTTCGTTACTTGATCCGCATGAAACTCAGCGGAATAATTCTGCTGTCCTGGATCTTGTTCCGCATCAATCAGCGCTTCAATGGGACTGACTGCAAAGTTGGGAGAGCCATTGGGTAAGGTGGCGTTCTTGCCACTAAGCGTTAAAGTTTTTCCGTCATTGGTCAATGCCCAGTGACAGTCCTGACCAATGGTTCCCGAAGTGATAAAGGTGCTGTCGGCGTGGGCAATCACGGGGGTACCGTAGGTTGCGGCCGGGGTGGTGCCAACCGCTGCGGGCGCAATCAAGCCAACCGCTAGAGCGGCAACGAAGAGTGACGTCTTAAGATATGGCATTTAACTTTTCCTCCTTAAAACTATGTAAAATGTTTAATTGTTTCTACTACCAATGATAAGTATAGGGTCAGTGTTTTCACTTTATCAAGTCGTCATATTATTAGTTAATGGTATTGCTTAAAACAGCATTGAAACGATTGTCGTCCCGCCGGGATCCACGGGCACGGCGCCAATCAATTCGATCAACGATGACAATCAAAAGAAGTTCACCAAGAATCTCTGGGAATGTGCCCACGGGTTAGGCGGAACACCCTATTTTTGGGTGGACGTTTCAAGACTATCGTTGAGCGTCACTAGACTAAGTGTCCGGCAAGAATTCAGATTGAAAAATATAATTTGAACGAGTCCCTTGCCCTATACCTAAGTATAGGGAATAGACTGGTTTTCGTTAGGGATGACGAGGAGGTCCTGAGGATGAAAATTTCCGCAGTCAGTCAAAAATTTAACATCTCGATTCAAACGCTACGGTACTACGAGCGGTTGCAAGTGATTCCGCCGGTCCCCCGCGACGCCAACGGGTTTCGGGACTACCGGCCCAGTGACCTCGCCTGGATTCATTACGTTCAGGCGTTGCGCCGTTCTGGGGTATCAATTACGTCGATTCAAGCGTACGTGCGGTTAGTCCCCCAGGGGACGGTCACCCGCGCGGCCCGCAAAGCAATTCTCTTACAACAACGGCAAAAGTTGTTGGACCAGCGAGCCTTGATTGACGACGCGTTGGCCCACATGGACCACAAGTTGAGCGTTTACGACGATTACGTGGTGGCGTTAGAACACGATACGCAACCGACCATTAACGATCCGACCAAATCAGAAAAGAAGGACTCATGACAAGAAAAAATTGGATTTTAACCATTGTTTTATTAAGTTACTGTGTGACGGCGATTGACGCGTCGATTGTGACCACAGGCTTAACGCTGATTAAGCACGACTTACAGTTGACCCAGGTCTCGCTGTCCTGGATTCAAAATGCCTACCTGCTGGCGTTTGGCGGCATGGTTTTACTGGGAGGCCGCTTGGGAGACCTCTTGGGTCGTAAACGGGTGTTTATGGTCGCCCTGATTCTCTTTGGGGTGGGCTCGTTGTTCGCGGGGATTTCACAGGACGCGAGTCTGATGATTAGCGCGCGGTTCGTGCAGGGCATCGGGGCGGCCTTATTGGCCCCGACATCGTTGGCGTTACTGATGGACACGTTCGATGGTCATGCCTTGGTCAAGGCCATCGCGTGGTACAGTTCCGTTTCGGGCATCGGGACCAGCATCGGGATGGTGCTGGGCGGCCTGTTTGCCAGTGCACTTTCTTGGCGGTACGGGTTCTTCATCAACGTGCCCTTGGCGCTCTTCATGATTGTGGTAGCCTGGCGTACGCTGCCCACGCAGGCCTTACAACGTACGTCCTTTGACGCGGCCGGGGCGATTACGTCCATGCTGGCGCTGTTCAGTCTGGTGTACACCATCAACGGGGCGACCAACTGGTTAGCGTGGGGACTACTGACGCTGATCCTCCTAGGTTTATTTGTGGGAATCGAACAGCGCCAAGCGCACCCCATGTTACCGCTGAGCCTGTTTACGGACCGTAACCGCCGCCACGCGTACCTGGTCCGGGCACTGTTTGTGGGATCAATGATGGGGTATTTCCTGTTTGCCGCCGAGTACTTGCAGACTGCGTTACACTTTACGCCGCTACTGACGGGTTTCGGCTTCGTACCGTTGACCTTCGTGACGTTCTTAGCGGCCTTGCGGGTTCCGGATAGCGTCGCGCGGTGGGGGGAACGCCGCGTCGCTCTAGTGGGAATGGGGTTCTTACTATTAGGGTTTATCATGACCATTCCCCTGGTGGGCACGCGAAACTACTGGCTGGCGATTGGGTTGCCGATGATTCTGTTGGGGTTGGGCCAGGGCTTCGCGATGAGTCCCCTGACCAACCTGGGGATTCAACACGTCCGGCTGGCCGATTCCGGGGCCGCGTCGGGGTTAGTCAATGCGGCGCACCAGGTTGGTGGGTCGATTGGCTTATCGCTGATGGTGGCCTTGACGGGTGAAGCAACGGTGATGACCGTGGCCTTTAAGCAGGCGATGGTGGTTGGACTGGTGTTGAACGGGATAGGCCTGATTTTGACCCTGACGTTGCGCCGAGACAAGCAGGCTTAAATTTACTATACGCTAAATGAATAGTAGCATGTTCAATCGGCAATTTTCTTCCTGAGCGTTTCCGCCTAAACTAAGCGTCGTTGAGTTAAACGGAAAAGGATTGGGAGGAAAAATTAATGAAGAAACAGCGTTTTGGGATTGTCTTGCCAATCGTCTTAATTAGCTATTTTATGATTTTGTTGGATAATTCGGTGGTTTTCACCAGTACCGTTAAAATTAGTCACGACCTACAAATGGGACCGCAAGCGTTGGCGTGGGTGTCGACCGCTTACGTGTTGACGTTTGGGGGCCTCCAACTCCTAGGCGGACGATTGGGTGATATCTTTGGTCGCCGACGGCTTTTCCTGATGGGGTTAGGCCTGTTCACGGTGGCGTCACTAGCCGTTGGATTTTCGGTGAACGGCCCCATGATCATTGCCATGCGCGCCATTCAGGGGATTGGGTCCGCCGTGCTGGCGCCCACCACGTTAGCGTTATTGCTGGATAACTATCAGGGAAAGATGCTGCAACGGGGTTTTAACTATTACGGGATGACCGCCGGTTTAGGGGCTAGTTTGGGGCTGTTGATTGGGGGGCTGATCGCCAGCCTTACCTCGTGGCGCGTTGGTTTTTTGATCAACGTCCCCGTCGGCGTGATCCTGTTTGGGTTAACGTTACGTTATGTGAAACCGGGACAAGCGGCGCAACACGAGGCGCTCGACATTCTGGGGGCGTTGTTCTCCGTGTTAGGCATTGCGGGCATTATCTACAGCATCAATGGTGAGGCGTACCGCTTGACTGCATTGATCCTGGGCGTGATTTTCTTGGTTTTGTTCGTCTTACAGGAACGCCGGGCCGCGGGGCCGATTATGCCGTTGCAGCTCTTCCGGGATCCAATCCGGGTGGGGGCCTACATCACCCGCTTCTTCATTATTGGGATGTGTTTTTCGTTCTTATACCTGGTCCCACAGTTAATGCAAAACTTGTACCATTACACACCGTTACAGGCGTCCATCGCCACGTTACTGATGTCGGTACCGCAGTTTGTCTTTGCGACGCAGGTCGGGCGGCTTAGTGAACGTCTGTCGGCGGCTAAAATAGTCGCTCTGGCCGCCGCCATTTCCGTGGTGGCGATGTTGTGGATTGCCTTAGTGGGGGTGCAACGGGGCTTCTGGTTATCGCTGGCGGGGCCCTTAGTCTTAGTCGGTATCGGCCAGGCCTTTGCCATGAGCCCGTTGACCACGCTGGGAGTAGCCCACGCGACCCCCGAGATTGCCGGGGCCGTTTCGGGGGTCATCAATACCTTTCACCAGACCGGTCAATCGATTGGGTTAGCCGTGGTGGTGGCGTTGACCGCCAACATTGGTGCCTTTGCGCCGGCGTTTAACACCGCCGCCATCGTACTCGCGGGTTACGCCGTGGTGGCATTGATGGCCATCTTAAATGTGGTTCGGTTAGACCGCCGCGCCAATTAAACTAAAAAATCCATGATTAAACCCAGCCGGGATTGCTCGTTAATTGAGCAGTCCCGGCTGGGTTTTTGACTGGCGTTAAGCGGGCCAGAGTTGACTGATTTTTTGCAGGAGGGGGCGCATCGTCTGACGGTCGCGTTTAAGGTAAGCCCCGTAGAATTCGAGTTTGTTTTGGGGATCGTCAATCGGGACCATGTTGCGCGCGTCGTTGTCGAAACGGGTCGCGGTAGCTTTAGTGGCCTGTGTGAGATTAGAGAAAAAGAACGGGAAGTTAGAGTACCGACTAATCTGACTCATGGCGCTCAGGTCGGCTTGGTAGAGAAACGAGGCGTCGGGGATGTTGTCCTCGACGATCTTTTTCCAGGGACCGATGGCCTGAACCACCAGAAAACTCATCCCGGTGAGGTCGTTAAAGGTCACCGCTTGACGTTGGGCTAGGGGATTGAACTTGTCGATGCCCAGGCCGAGCGACTCCGTTCCCAGGTAGAGCGACTCAATCTCGTCGGTCATGATTTCCGTGTCGGTAAATACCAGCCGGGCCTTAAAGGTTTGGAGCGTGGAGATGACCTGGTCGGCGGTAATGTTGACGTGACTGAGGGTCAGTTGCGCCGGTAATTGGAATTTGATTTCGTCGACGAAGCGCGTGGGACCAGGCGCAATTGAGGCCACGGGAATTTCGTGTTGGGCGTTGTCATAGTTGAGGACGGTTTCCGTGAAGCGGGCGCTAGCCGCCAGTAATTTTTGGGCCTCGGTCGCCGCTAATACTCCCGTGGCGTTTAACGTGATGTGGTTACTGACGCGCCGGTCGAATAGGGTCACACCGAGGTCGGCTTCCAGTCGCCGCATCCCGCGGGTCACGGACGGCTGGGTAATCATGAGGTGTTCGGCGGTGGCGCTTAAGGTGCCGTATTGCTGAAACGCGACGAGTTCTGCTAAGAGTTCTAAATTTAAGGCCAAGAGTGAATCCTCCCATCTGCTATACGCTGACTGTATAGTAACATACTTAACTGGTAATTTTCATGGCAGAGTTTCGGCCCTATACTAATAACCGTTGAGAGATCGAAAAGAAGTTATTCAAAAATAAAGGAGATCATAATTATGGAATACGTTACGTTAAACGATGGTCACAAGATGCCCCAACTCGGGTTTGGGGTGTTCCAAGTGCCCGATTTGAGTCAGGCCGAACAAGCCGTGAGCGACGCCTTAGAAACCGGGTACCGCTTGATCGATACGGCGGCCGCTTACGGGAATGAAGAGGCCGTCGGTGCGGCGATCAAGAAGAGTACCGTTGATCGCGACGACATCTTTGTAACGTCCAAATTATGGGTGGATCATTTCACCTACGAAAAGGCGACTCGGGGCATTGATGACTCATTGACCAAGTTAGGACTGGATTACCTCGACTTATACTTGTTACACCAACCTTACGGGGACGTTGCCGGTGCTTGGCGGGCCCTGGTGGACGCCCAAAAGGCCGGCAAGATCAAGTCGATTGGGGTGTCGAACTTTGCACCGGATCAAGTGATGAACCTCGAACTGATGTCCAGCGTGAAACCAGCCGTTAACCAGATTGAAACGTCACCGTGGTTCCAGGAAACCGACGCGGTAGAATTCGCGAAGCAACAAGGGATTCAACCGGAAGCCTGGGCCCCATTTGCGGAAGGGAAACACGGAATTTTTGCCAACGAGACGATTGCGACGATTGGGCAAAAGTACGGGAAGGCTAACGGGCAGGTCATCTTACGTTGGTTGCTCCAACGGGGTATCGTGGTGATTCCAAAGTCCGTGCACAAGGCGCGGATGGCCGAAAACCTGGACGTTTTTGATTTTGAACTGAGTGACGCGGATATGACTACTATGAACGGTCTCGACAAGAACGAAAGCCAGTTCTTCGATCACCGTGACCCAGCCGCCATTGAAAGTATCTTTGGCCAAAGCCTGAAGGCACTGCGGGATTAAGCGGCAGTGACCTTATTAGCAGAATAGAAGATTGAAATTAAACGAAAGGGACTATTAATATGTCAAAATACGTGATTTTAGCCGCCACTGGCCGTATCGGTCAGTTAACGGTTCAAAAGTTGTTAGATCATAGTGACGCCGATTTGGTCTTGTACGGCCGGAATGCCACTAACCGGTTAAGCCAATTCGCCGGTAAGCGGGTCAGCTTCGTGGACGGCGATTTGACCGATACTACGGCTACGGCCTTGAAACAGGCTTTAACGGGTGCCACGGCGGTTTTTCTAGCCTACGTTGCCACCCCAGGCATCGTTAAGCCGTTGATTAAAACCCTTGACGACAGCGGCGTGAAGCGTTTTGTGGCGATGTCCGTTCCGGACGTTTACCAAGAAGTTGCCGGGCCGTTCCAAGCTTGGTACCGCGAACACACGGGTCTGGTTTGGCAGACCAACTACGTTGACACTGTTGAGGCCATTGAAAACTCGGACTTAGACTACGTCATCTTACGGACCACGTGGTTGTACGACGACGCGACGAAGACGACCGTTGACGTGACCAAGAAGGGCGAACCCTTTAAGGACGCTCAGATTACCAGGGAAGCCGTTGCCACCTTTGCCGGTGACCTGTTGACGGGGAAGCAAGATTACCACCGCGAAAGCCTGGGAATTGGGGAACCGGATACGGCGTGGACGAAGCCGAGTTTCTACTAAGAATTTCGTGAACTAAAGTGTCAGGATTGGCATTAGTTAACCAATACGATGTTTCATGTGAAACACGTCTGGGATAGTTTCTCGTGAGATAAAAATGGCGTGTCCGATGAATTAGCTCATCGGACACGCCATTTTTTTAATAGCTAATAAATGACGAAGCATAGCCGTTGATTTAGATTAGGACAGCACCGAATTTTCGGTCGTCTGCAACGCTTTCACGTCGGTAATCTTATCTTGTAAGTGGTCGATGGAATCGGCTAGTTGGGCCTGCTTTTCGCGGGAAACCTGTAGCTGATTTTGCAGAATTTCGAGGCGTTCGGGCAGGGTGGCGGGATCCTGTTGGTAAATATCCACGAAGTGCTTAATCTGATGCAACGTCATGCCACAGCGTTTGACGCAGACAATGAAATCCAAGCGTTCCAAGTCGGCCGGTTGGTAATCGCGGATACCGTTGATCCGACGAACTGGCCCCAATAAGCCTTCCTGTTCGTAGTAACGTAGCGTGGGGGTCGTGAGGTGATACTGGTGGGCAACGGTTTCGATTTTCATAGAGGTCCCTCCTTGACTTCAAGTATACTTGAAGTGCTAAAGTTGGCAACAATGAATTTAGCTCGTCAGAAAGGATGGATCATTATGGAATTTTCAACGTTAGGACACACGGATATTCGGGTTTCCCCGGTCTGCGTCGGGGCCATGAGTTTTGGTCAACCGGGCAGCATGCACGCGTGGTCGCTGGATTATCCCGCTAGTGAACGGGTGATTGGGCACGCACTGGATTTAGGCATCAACTTCTTTGACACGGCCAACGTCTATTCGGCGGGGACCAGTGAGGGCTACTTGGGCCGGGCTCTAAAGGCGCTCCAAGTGCCGCGCGACCAGTTTGTCCTGGCCTCGAAGGTCTACTTTAATGCCGGGCGCCTGTCCAAAGAAGCCATCCATCGCGAAATTGATGGGACGCTCAAGCGCCTGGGCACCGACTATCTGGACCTTTACATCATCCACCGCTTTGACTACGATACGCCGGTTGAAGAAACCATGGGGGCGTTAAACGACCTGGTGGTGGCCGGAAAAGTGCGGGCCATCGGCGCCTCGGCGATGTACGGCTATCAGTTCATGACCATGCAACAGGTCGCTAAGGATCACGGCTGGGCCACCTTTCAAACCATGGAGAACCACTACAATTTACTCTACCGCGAGGATGAGCGGGAACTGATCCCGATTTGTCGCCAGCAGGGGGTCTCCCTGATGCCGTACAGTCCCTTAGCCGCGGGCCATCTCAGCCATCGCGACTGGCAGGTCGCCACGTCTCGCAGTCAAACGGACAGAGTGGCGATGGGCAAGTACGACCGCACGGAAAGTGAAGACCAGCCCATCGTGGAACGGGTCGCGCAGTTAGCGGCAGATAAGGGTGTGTCAATGTCACAGATTGCCTTAGCTTGGCAGTGGGCCAAGGGCGTTACGGCACCGATTGTGGGGTCGACTAAGGCCAGCCATTTAGATGATGCCGTGGCCGCATCAGCCGTGCGCCTGAATGCCGAAGACGTGGCTTTCTTAGAAGCCCCCTACCAACCGCATCCCATCGTGGGGGCCCTCGACCACAATCCGGCGGCCGGAACGGTCTTGATTGACGAGAAGAAGTAAGCCTCTTAGAAAAGTGAGTGAGCATTAGTATGACTTTAGAGTCGCGACCACTGGACGTTTTCGCCCACGTCTTAGCACCCCATTTTTATCAGCAAATGGCGCAACTGGTGCCGACGGTGCTTGACCGCCTACCATACGCCAAGAACCGTGCGTTGACCGATTTCGATTATCGCCGTGGTAGTCAAGGACGTGCCGGACAATAGCGTCGTGGGTGGCGTGCCCGCGCGGGTGTTGAAGACGTTACCGGCTTTGGATTAGGGAGCCACTAAAGTGAGCGCACTAGGTTAGCTACAATAACATTAAGTGACTAAAGAAGACGGGACTTCGCAAGTAAAGCGAAGTCCCGTCTTTTGGTCTATAGCGGAATGATTGGTTGTTTCACGTGAAACAGGTTCACCTTTGAGCGTTGGTCGAAAGCGCGGGCTTGAATAACGGGTAGAGAATGGGGCCGGCAAACTGTCGATAAATCGCGCGGTAATCTGCCAGGGTGACCTGACCGTTGGCGACCAGAACCTCGTAGGGGATGTCACTATCGATGACCGTGAGACCGTTGGGGACGTAGTGGTTGTTCAGGTAAAATTGACGGCGCCGCTCGCGCTGACGGTTATCGGGTGCCTGGGGGTCTAACGTTTCGATGTTTAACGTGAAGCGGTTACCAGGATACCGGTCCTGAAGCATTGCCAGCATTTGGCGGCCGTAGCCGTGGGACTGGTTAGCGGCGGTCACGGCGAGATAGAGCACCAACGTGACTCCGTGATGGGTGATGAGGTAGGCCGTGCCCACGACCTGTGAGCCGACGGAAAAGGTTAAGAAGTCGATTCCCGGTCGCCGGGCGCGCCAGCGCAGAAACCAGAAAGGAAATTGTTCGGCGGGGGGAAACTGAGTTTTTAAGAGGGCTTTGATCGTGGCTAGTTCGGGTGAATGGCGGGTTAGCAGGTGGCAGGTTAAAGTGGGCATCAGCACGGCTCCTTCGTTAGAATTTCCCTTAATTATAGCAAGTCTTAAAAAGAATATGATGAAAATATTAAGTGTATGGTTTAATTAACGAAAATGACGAGGAACGTTGCCAAGGAATACCGGACGCAGTTGGTTATCACAAAAGGACCTAATCTCTGCCGTCGGTTAGCCAGCTGACACCTTCCGAGTGCATTGAAATTAGGTCGCTAATCGTCATTTGGATCTTAGTGGATTAATTTTGACGGGAAGTGGCGGTCATGGTGGAATCCGTGTGCCGCGGTGCCTTGGTCAGTAGTCGTTGCGAAGCCCCCACGATCCAATCCAGGGTCCGGTAAGATAGCTTTCGGGCAGCCACGACCATCACCTTATCGATAAACTTGGCTTGGTAACGAATCTTAGGGTGACGGCTCGTCGCGGCCTTGAGCATCAAGCGACCCAGGTCCTCGGCGGTGGAGAGGCCGTTAATGGTGGTTTGCGTCACTTGTTCGGCCATGGCTCGGTACGGGGAGTCCTGTGGCGTGGAGGCTAGCAAGTGTTCGTTCGTAATCTGTTGCCAGTTCGTGTCGGTGCCACCGGGTTCCACGATAATCACGTCGATCCCAAACGGCTTCAATTCTAAGCGTAACGAATCACTCAGGGCTTCCAAGGCGTGCTTGGAAGCGTAGTACCACCCACCTAGTGGGGAGTAGAGTTGCCCCCCGGTCGAGGAATTGTTGATAATCCGCCCAGTGTGTTGGGCCCGCATGGTGGGGATGACTAGTTGGGTCAAGTTCATGGCACCGAAGACGTTAACGTCAAATTGACGTTTGGCTTCTTCGGGGGAAACGTCTTCGAGGGCACCGAACGAGCCGTATCCCGCGTTGTTTAAGAGGACGTCGATGCGGCCGACTTCGGCTAGAATTTGGTCGACGGCCCGTTGGTTCGAAGCCGGGTCGGTCACGTCGAGACTGATGAGGTGAGCGCCAAGGTCCGCTAGTGGGGCCATCTTGTCGACCCGGCGGGCACCGGCGTAAACGGTGTACCCAGCCTTGAGAAATTCGCGGGTGGCGGCAGCGCCCATCCCAGAAGAGGCACCAGTAATTAAAGCAACGGGGGTCGTGTTAGTCATAAAATAGTCTCCTTTTAAAGAATATTTATTCTTTTTAGTTTTAAAAAAATAGCAACCCGCAACGGGTTGACTCAATGTGACGAGTATAAAAGAATATCTATTCTTTGTCAATAACTTTAATCGATTAATTTAACGAATTGACGCAGAACAAAAATTCTTTTATAGTAGGAATATGCGAGAAAAAGATGAAAATCGACGGCAACACATCTTAGATGCGACCGCCCAGCTGATTAACGGGGAGGGTCTCGGCGGCATCACCATGACCAAGGTGGCGAAACGCGCCGGCATCTCCCAATCCAATATTTACATTTACTTCGAGAACAAGGACGACTTGGTGAAACAAACGTTTTTAGGTTGCAAGCAACGGATGTCCGACTACTTGTTTGCCCATTTTACGCCGCAGGCCACGGCCTTGGCCGACCTGGCACTGTTTGCCCGGGCGCTCTACCAATTTGCGGTCGAAAACCCGACGGACGCTGATTTAATTCAGCAGTTTATCGCCTCACCCGTGCTGATGACGCTGGATTTGACCCGTGAAGAAGCCACTATGCGCTTCGATGACATCGCGGCGGCCCTGCAAACGGGCATCACCAACGGCGAGATTCGGCCGTTGGACCCCAACGTGTTACTGGTCATGGGGACCAGCACGTTATTAAACTACGAAAGGATGGTTCGGTTCCATCAGGTGGATCCGGTCACCACGCCGTTAAGCGGTGTGATCGACATGATTCTGGCGGGCTGTGCCCCGACGCCCAAGCGGGCCTGAGGGCGGGTCATGATAACGTTAATCGGCGGTGCCCATTAGGTGGGGACCGCCGATTGGTGTTGAGCGAGCTAGGAAAGGATAATCCCCCATTGCCGTTTACCCCCATAACGACTACTATGAAGAAAGTAATCACGCCCGGAGTAGGTGGGGTTGCGATGTGTTCGACATGAGGAGGGGGTTTACATGAAAAAACAATTAGTATTGGGACTTACCGCGGGGCTGGCCTTATGGGGCCTGGGCGCGGCGGCGACCACGGCTCACGCAGCCACTAAGACGCTAGGCCCGTATCAGGCGCTGAAGTCTTGGGGCAAGAACCGCCACGTGATTGCGACCGGGACCAACGCCCTGTACACGCAACCCGGCTATCTTAAATCGGCGCGGGTGGTGGCGCCCAAACGGACCATGGCCCGGCTGGGCGGGTCGTCGTCATCGGCCGATATTTTCTTTGCCTACGGCGCGCGGGTCGTTAGCAACGGGTCCGTGTACTACCGGGTGGTCACGATGAATAAACGGTATCGCGGGTACGTGTACGGGGGGAAGACGTTGAACACGTTTGCGCAGGGAGTTGCGCCGTTTAAGACGGTCAAAAAATTACCGCTCCCGACAAACGCTAAGGAATCGTTCCGGCTGAAAAACGTCCACCAAAATCCGGTGTGGCGTAATCCTCAGTACACCTGGTACGGCATGACGCAAAAGGAAACCGTGCCGGCCAGTGCCGTGAATGATTCGTTGACCATCATCGGGGCCGAAGCCAAGACGCGCGAGGGCAGCACCTACTACCTGGTCACGGGGCCACACTTTAGTGGTTGGGTCTATGCGGGGGGCTTAGTTAACCAGACGGCGCAAGCGGTGCCGCAAAACGCCGATACCGTGCACGTGGTCTACCAAACCGCCGATCATCAGACCGTGGGCAATAAAAACTATACGTTACAAACGACGCGCAGTAATCCGGCTAAGCAGTACCAGACGTCCTTTCTAGCGAACCAGGCGGAACGGGTGGTGGGAGTTGCAGCGCCGGTTTCGCTGACGCAGTTCGTTCAGGATAACGTCCCGACCGGCTATCAATTAAACGAACTGGTGTCGAAATTTGCGATTCTTTCCGGCCAGTTTATCAACTTGAACGTGATTAAACGGGACGCGCCCCAACCGGCAACGTCACCGCTGAAATTACGGTTCACTTCAATTGCGGCGGATTCGTCCTTGATTCAACCCCTCAGACCAGAGTCGCTAACGGCGGGCTTTCCTAAGTTAACGGCCCAAGAACAAAAGGGCTTCACGGGTCCCACCGGAAAAATGGTGAGCTTGGGGGATTTGCCGGCCTTTCAAGCGGGGGGCAAACTTAACCAACTTTACAGTTACACCCTTGACGCGGAGACGGCCCACCCGTTCCATTACGTGTACACGTTTGCCGGGGACAGTACGGATGGCTCCACCGGTCAGGCGGACCAGCACGCGCGCTACGGTCAGGTCATCACGGCCTACTATCACCTGCAGCGAGTCGCCGGGGTGGCGCCGACGCAGAACTTTAGTGGGAATACGGATTATCTGTTTTAGGTAACCTTTAATGGAAAAGATAATAACCCCCTAAGCTTGGGAAATGATTTCAGGCTTAGGGGGTTATTGGTATTGAAAATATTTAATTATAACGGAAGCATAGTGCTCTTAATTATAGGGATAGAAAGTTTTGCTGGAAGCTTTACCGCTAAATTTGTACCATGTATAAATGGTTCCATCTATAATGCCTTTAGAATTGATGCTGGCAGTTTCTAGTTTCTTTTTGCTGAGCGGATGAAAGGCTTCAAAATAATCGGTATTGCCCAAAGTGTAGGTGCCATCTACGATAAATAGGTTGTTTTTCTTGGATGCGGTGTAAGAATAAAGCTTTTTAATTTCATAGTGGTCGGATTGGGTTCCGAAAGCGCCACTGATCCTATTCTTGGTGACGTGCATGGTTGTATAAGTCCACAAATATTTACCGTGACCGTAGTGAACTTTTTTCATTTTAGTCCGCCACCAACCGCGAACAGCGGTTGGCGTTCCCTTATGATAGGTTGCGGCATTAGCCGTTGTATCTATCGCTAGGTTTAAAGAGACAGCGGCAGTAACTAATAGGCCCCATTTGATAGCTTTTTTCATGACATTTAACCCCTTACCAGTAATTTTTGGTGCTAGAGAAGACCAATGTAATTGGGAATGACAATTAAATGATTAATGATACTAGATTGATATTAACAGTTTACTACGAAAATAACTAATCAAGTTTTCTAATAGCGACCTCCAAAAATGATTATTCAAGGTAGGGATTTTTCTTTAAATGAACGCACAAAAAAACCGCAATGTGGCAACATTGCGGCTAGATACGTTGGGAACCCCTCGGTGAATCCTTGGAATGAAGAAGTTCCGCATCTAAGAGTATACCATACCTGGCGCTAATTCTAACCAAGAATCGTCATTTTTTTAGTCGAGCGGGGTTAGTCCTGATCATAGTGATTCCACAACCAGAAGTACTGAACGTTAATGGCAATCAGGTAGAGCCACACGATGACCAGTAGAATCTGACCGAAACGCTGGGTGGACAGGCCGAAGTGCATTAGGAGAAAGATGACCAGCAACAACCCGTAAAGAAAGTAGGTGTTGCCCGTCATGATCGCCGAATGGACCTTCAGGGCGATGTCGCGCTCCCGTTCGTCGCTGACCCAGTACATCCCCTTATAGGATTTAACGTCCAGGCGCCGTTGCAGCATCCAAAACATGATGAAGATACCGATAACTAACACCAAATCTAACCCTAGAATTAGGCTTAGCCGCTGAAATAGGCCCCCGAAAGTAATGGTCATTAGTGCGGCAATCATGATAAGAAAAAAGTTGTTGCTCCAGAATGTCACGTGTACGATCCGTTTTGCTCGACTCATTGGTGATCCTCCCCTTGATTAAACAGCTTATCCACCGTGGTTTCCAGCACCGTCGCTAACTTGAAAGCTAACGATAACGACGGATCATACTTGTCGTTTTCAATCGCGTTAATGGTTTGGCGCGTCACGGCCGTCAACGCCGCGAGGTCGGCCTGCGACAGTTTTCGTTGTTTGCGCCGGACCGCAATGGTATTTTGCATCCTACTCACGTCCTTATGTAAAACATCTTTGACAAATTAAGTAAAACATGTTTGACATTACTTAGCAAGTTAGACTACTTATAAGTTTGTTAATAGAACGGATGGTGTAGTGCAAGAGGAGTGGGCATATTAAAAATGGTTGAATAACTAGAAGAATTTGATTAATTAAAAAAGCTGAACCGATAGGTATCTTGACTTAACGGTTCAGCGCATTTGATTATAATTGACGATTTGGTGTGGATGTAGTTTCACGTTTAATTAGTATAGGTTCATATTTTTTAATGTGCCGTTTCCCAGAAAAAATTGGATTTTTAATAATAATACTGGCAGCATCACTTCCCATTTTAAGAATGGGTTGTTGCATTGTTGTTAGTTGGGGATGCATTATTTGTGTTAAAAAAATATCATCATAACCAATGACAGAGAAGTCGATGGGTACAGTGTAATTCTGTGCCTTTGCATAATTAATAAAGGCAAGAGCCATTAAATCGTTAAAAGCAAAAACACCGGTAAATTTATTAAGATTCATCTGTTTTACAATTTTCATTGTATTCTCGTACGTATAATCGGATTCAAATACTAATTGGCTATCAAAGTTTAGGTGATGGTCTAAAAGTGCCTGTTTATAACCAGCAAGTCTGGTTTGTGCGCCTTCTAGACGTAAGTCCCCTGTAATACAGGCAATTTTGCGATGCCCTAAGTCTATTAGATGACTTGTAGCTACATAGCCGCCACGAAAATGATTACCAGCAACAACATTACTGACGTCAGTTCCTGAAAAATCTAATAGCACGTGAGTTATGCCCAGCTTTTTCATTTTAATAAAGCTAGTTTCACCAATGTTTTCACCCTGGGTTGCCCTGGCCATAATGATTCCGGAAACGTTTTGTTGATAGAAAGAATTAATGTATTCTTCTTCACGCTGTTGATTATTGTCGGAATTGGCAATAAGCAATCCCCAATTATTTTCTCGACATTTTTGTTCAGCACCTTTGGCGAAGCTCGCATAAAAATCGTTTCGAATATCGGGGACAATTAAACCAATGTTCGTAGTAATTTGTTTTTGTAAATTCACAGCCATTTTATTACTAACGTAGCCTAATCTATCTGCCGTTTCCAGAACTCTTTTCCGAGTGGCATCTGATACTCGGAAACTTTTTTTGTTTAAAATCATAGAAACAGTTGAAGGTGCAAGTCCCGTTTCTTTTGCAATATCTTTAATGGTTACTCGCATAGATTTCACCTCATTGTTAAAAATTATACCGCATTAATTTAATAAAATCAGATTGACTAATTTTATTGAAAGCGTTATATTTACTTTGCTGAAACGTTTCACCAAATAATTACGAAAGAGGTTTCTTTTTATGAGCAAGACTAAAATTATTATGGATTGTGATCCGGGGCATGATGATGCGACGGCAATTATGATGGCAGGGATGAATCCACAGCTTGATTTATTAGGAATTACAGTTGTTAAGGGTAATCAAACAATTGAAAAAACGACTAAAAATACATTAGAAGTTTGTCAAACGTTAGGATTAAACGTACCAGTTTATGAAGGAATGTCTGTTCCAATGGTGATTCCTTCACCACAAACGGAAGAACGAGTTCACGGGAAAAGTGGACTCGATGGTCCTAAGTTTGCACCATTAACAAAAAAGAAGGAAAAAAAACATGCAATTCAATTTATCATTGAAACTTTAATGGCATCCGATGGTGATATCACATTGGTTCCAACGGGACCATTAACCAACATTGCGATGGCCATGCGATTAGAGCCAAGAATTATTTCTAAGATTAAGGAAATTGTGATGATGGGGGGATCTTATGAGCATGGTAATGTAACGCCATCAGCCGAATTTAATATTTATGCTGATGCCGAAGCGGCGTATGTCGTCTTTACCAGTGGGGTTCACATTACAATGATGGGGTTAGATATCACCCGTAAGGCACTTTGTTTTCCGGTAATTGTTAAGCGGATGCGTCAACATGATAATCCGGCAGCACGTTTATTTGGTGATATGATGGACTTCTTTATTAAAGCACAGCACGATACTTATGGCTGGGAAGGGGCACCATTACATGATCCGACAACGATTGCTTACCTAATTGATCCAAGCGTCATTACCACGAAAAAGATGCATACGGATATTGAAATTAGAAGTACCCAAAGTTATGGACGTACTAATTGTGATTACTTTAATCTGACCGATGCACCTAAGAATACTAGTGTTGCGATAGCAATTGATGTTGATAAGTTTTGGGATATTGTCGAAGATAGTATCAAACTTTATGATTAGTTAGAGCAATCGAAGATCAGAGTGCGTAAGCATTTCTGGTCTTCAGTTAGTTAAGGAGAAAATAAATGAAATCAACATTATCCGTAAAAAATAGTGAACGTGTTATTAACGTAAAGTACATTTCATTACAGTTTATTTATTGGATGATGAATTGTGCTGTGTACAGTTTTGCAGCGTTGTTTTTACTGTATAACAGGTTTGAGAATCGACAGCTAGGGTATGTTTTAGCAGCGGCTAATCTAATTTCAATTATTTTACAACCAGCATTATCACAGCAGGTTATTGCGCGATTACATATCTCGGTTCGAAAAACCATTATTATAATTTCGGGAGGATTGTTGCTGCCACTAATCGCACTACTTTTTGTAGGAAAAAATATTCTAGTAATGTTTTTGATGTATACCTTGAGTGCAGTTTTAATTCTGACATTGCAGCCATTTGTGAACTCGATTGGTTTTCAGTATATCAATAGTGGTTATTCGATTAATTTTGGAATTTCACGGGGAGCGGGTTCTTTTTCTTACGCCATCACATCGTATATTTTAGGTGTTCTATTGGCGAAGTGGACGCCGAATCTTTTACCGTGGATAATGATTATTCTTACGCTAACTTTTTTATTGTCAGTATGGTTGCTTCCAAAAATTAAAAGTGATAAATCATCAGAGCTAAGTACTGATGATCGGACGACAACGTCGATAGTTAAATTACTACAGAACTATAAATTTATTGGTGTTCTGTTTTTGGCTTTTTCATTTTTATTTGTTTTTCATACGATTATTTCTACATCAATTACGCAAATTGTTCAGTCGTTTCATGGTGGGAGTCAAATTATTGGAACGTCGTTGATGATTGCTGGATTGTGTGAGTTACCAGGAATGTTTGCATTCTCATATTTAGTTAAGAAAAAATCGAGTTCTTTTTGGCTAGAATTATCGGCCTTCTTTTTCTTTGTTCGATCTATTGTGGTGATGGTAGCCCCTAACTTATTGACAATCGAATTAAGTCAGTTTTTACAGGCCGTAAGTTTCGCTATCTTTATTCCAGCTTCGGCCTATCTGGTTAATGGTGTGTTACCTAAAGAAGATGCGGTACTTGGACAAACGATTATTACGGCGGCAATGACGTTGGGCGGTGTATTGTCCAGTATTATCGGTGGATATTTACTAGACCTGTTGAATGTAAAATCATTGTTAGTATTTGGAATGATTTGTGCCTTAGTGGGATTCTTATTAACAGTTGTAGGCATTCATATGATTAAAGAGGATGAATAAAACGTAATGGTGTAAAAAGGCAAGAGGTAAATTTTATGAACTTTTTATTTTTAATAACCGGATTATTGTTTATCTATATTCTAGGGTGGCTATTGAGTTACGATAGAAAACATATTCGATATCGATCAATAGTCGTCTTGTTTAGCTTACAAATGATTATCTCTTTTCTTTGTCTCCATACATCAGCAGGAATTCAAACCTTAAAAGGAATTTCTAGTTTTTTTAACTGGTTGATGGTTCAAGCCGATGGGGGAGTTCAATTTGTTTTTGGTGGTATCGTTATTGGAAAGAATACATCCGTTTTTTTCTTAAACGTATTAATGCCGATTGTGTTTATTTCAGCACTTGTAGGTATTCTGAATTATATTCGAATATTGCCAATTGTTATTAAGTGGACGGGATGGCTACTTAATAAGGTTACGGGTATGGGTGAACTTGAAAGCTATTTTGCAGTATCAACAGCAATTTTAGGAGAACCAGAAGTATTCTTGACGATAAAAAATAAGATACCGCAGTTGAGTGCACAAAGACTTTACACAATTTGTGCATCGGCAATGAGTGCTGTTTCAGCTGCATTATTGGCATCGTATATGAAAATGATTCCGGGAAAATTTGTTGTGGTGGCAGTATTCTTGAATATTTTGTCAGTCTTGTTAATTTCTTGTATTGTTAATCCCTATGTACCGACCAATGATGATGATTTAGCAAAAATTGGTATTGAGGATCAGAAACAACCTTTCTTCCAAGTTTTAGGTAATTATATTCAGGATGGATTTAAACTGGCAATCACAGTTGCAGCCATGTTAATCGGATTTGTTGCACTAGTTACATTTTTAAATAATAGTTTTTTAGCCATAATTCATGTCAGTTTTACTACAATTATTGGTAATGTCTTTTCACCAATAGCGTGGATAATGGGTGTTCCAATGAAAGATATTAGTGAAGTTGGATCCATTATGGCAACTAAATTAATAACGAACGAATTTGCAGCAATGGGAACTTTACATCAGGTATCAGCACATTTATCGATGAAGTCGATTGCAATTACTTCAACCTACTTGGTTTCCTTTGCGAATTTTGGGACGGTGGGAATTATTACGGGATCTATTCGTTCTATTAGCGAAAAGCAAGGAGCTCTAGTTGCGAGAACATCACTAAAACTTTTATTGGGAGCAACAATGGCATCTATACTGACTGGAACAATCGTGGGGTTTTGGTTTTAAACTTAATATACTTTAGGTGAATAATATAAAATTGGTACAGTTTCAGATATTTCCGTTGGGAAAATATCGAAACTGTACCAATTTTGTGTTGAAGTTTTTCACAATTACGTTATTTTTCAGTTCCCAGTTCCAACAACCGTTGGCGCAAGGCGTCGTCGTAGGCCGTCAGGTACAGACCGTACTTACCGCGCTTCATCAGGACGTTTAAGACGTTGGCGATAAAGGTCTTGTATTCGTCACGCGAGAAGTGGATGTCCTTACGTTTCTTGAAGATTTCCTTGTGGGAGTATTTTTCGGGAATCACGGTCATGGTGTCGGTCTGCGGATCGTAGCCAAACGACGGGCCGATGATCATGCCGACGTAGTTCAGGTCAAAGCCCTGCAAGGTGTAAATGGTGCCGACCTGGGTGATCGAGCCTTCGCGCTTGGCCCAGTGGGTACGTTGTGGGTCCCATTCGTCCCACGGCAGGCTGAAACTATCCATTTCGACGTTGTGGCGGCCATCGATCCGGGGGAACCCGGACGTGGCGACCATCCGACTCATGCCGACTTCCTTATTGCGCTGCTTGATGGCGTCGAACATCCCGCCGGCGGTATCGAACAGCTTAAATTCAAAGTCGCTGTCGTTAGGGAAGGGCCGCAGCGGTTTTTCGGCGGTCAGGTTATCCATCCAGGCGACCTGGTTGTCGCTGGCGACCATCCGGTACTGGAAGTTCATGCTGAAGAGTTGGTGCGGGTGGTCACCGATGGTTTTGTACAGGAGCTCCTTATCCCAGTACATTTTGGACTGGAAGACCTGCTCGAAGTCGTAGACCACCACGACCACCTTGGCTAACGCCATCAAATCGGTCAGTTGGTTTTGACCGCGATAGTGGGCGTAGGGTTCGGATTTCGAGTACAGCAGGTGGGCTTCGTCGACGAAGATGATGTCGTATTTTTGGTGGTTCTTTTGGGCGAAGTTAATCAGCGACGTGGGCCGTCGGATATCCTTGGCGTGCATGTTGGGAATCGATTCGGCTAAATCCCGGTAAGCCTTGTACAGCTCGGGGTGGTTGACCACCAGCGAGGTGCGGTAGTTTTTATCGGTCATGTATTGACGAACTAGTTCCATTAGCACCACGGATTTCCCGGTGCCCGCGGCGCCTTCGATGATGGCCACGGAAGACGGCTTGCCGGTCAACCCCTGTTTAATGTAGGCGTTGAGGTCGGTAATCACGTGCTTCTGGTCGGCGGAAAGGTCCTTCACGAAAAATTGTTCCTGTAAGATTTTATTCAACGTATTAGCTCCTAATCAAGTCAGTCTCTCGGTGGGGTGCCGGATTGGCGTTCCCCAGGTACTTGCTATTATAGCAGTTTGACCGGTCCCGTCGACCCCGTTACGAGAGTTGTTTGGCACACCAGTTCCACCGCTAATAGGAAGTTACCCCCAATCCCAACGTTTCACCGTGGTCAACGCATTGGGGTCACGGATTAAGCACCGAAATAGGTTAACTGAGGGGACTCCTTCTTCCAGTCAATGTTTCACATGAAACATTGACTGGAAGAAGGACGACAGGGCGGGGCACATCATGAATGTAGCGGCGATTACCGGCCAGTTCAGCTCTGTGTTACCATAACTAGTAGAAACTATTCTAGGAAGAGATTAAATGTTGAAACACTGGGGACAAGTCACGGCCGTTTTGGCGGCCATCGGTGGTGGCGTGTTGCTCGCGACCACCCCGGCGCAAGCCAAGGCCGGTTACACGATTACTAAGGTCCAATCCATCAGGCGGACGGCCTACCACGTCAAGAACGACAAAAAGACGTTGTTTACCTGGGATAAGACCCACACCAAACGCTTGCGGATTTTAAACCAGATGGATAGTGCTGACCAGACCATGAGCTGGATGGCCGATCAGAAGGTCACCATGACCCACAACGGTAAATCGGCGACCTACCTACATATCGGGGACGAATACAACAGCGACGACGGCTACGTGTACGCCAAGTTGATGGTCAAAGGTTATTCTAAGGGTTACCAGACGGACGCGGCTTACTTTGGGTACTACCGTTTGGACGCGGCCACCAAGGTCGGCGTGTCGCCCAGCGGGTCGGTGACGATTCCTAAGGGCACGGTGGTGCAGACCGCTTACAGCGCCTCTAACGGTCACGAAAGTCTGATCATCAACGGCGACGCGCTGAGCTATCAGCTCCGCCAAAAATTAGGCCTAACGGGGACGCAGCGCCTAAAAGCCGTGGACTTGAACGCCGTTAAGGTGACCCCGGTCGCCCAACCGGCCTACAATACGGTCAAGCACAACAGCTTTGCGGACACCCACGCTTCGAACCTGTTTGCGGGGACGCCGAACGCCGGCACCCAAAAGCAGTTGTTCCGGACTACCAGTGACGGGTACGTCGAATACTACGACAACGGCGCGACCCAAACTCAGAGTGAGGCAGTCCCACAGGGGAAGCCGGCCAGTCAAAAAATCTTGCAGTCCAGCACCAGCCACGGCGTTACCACGGTGGCGTACCGGACCCACATCAAAGGCTTGAAAGATACGCCGACCACGGTGGCCGGCAAGGCGGGCTATCAGTTGACGATTGCCCCACAGACCAAGACCACCACGGTCAAGGATAAGATCTACGATACTTATCTGATTGGCGGGCAACCGTTTTTCACCTACGAAACGGATACTAGTTTACCGGTAACGGCCAAGAAGGTCAGCGCCAAGACGTTGGCCAGCCTGAATAAGGCGACGAAGGCCCCGACTTACTACCGGACCACCAAGAAGGTCACGGTCAGTGCGCCGTTTGACGCTTACGTCTCCGGGACGTTAAATTCCAAGATCACCCTGCCCAAGGGCACCATCGTGGCGGGTACCCTGACCACGCAACGGACCAAGAAGCAGACTAGTCGGGTCCTACAACTGGATACGTCGCGGTTGAGTGCCAACCTGTTGAAACCGGGTTACCAACGCGGCCTGTGGGGCAGTCAGGAACCGGCGACCACTAAGAACACGGCGGCCTTTACCCGCGTCAAACGGCCGGCGTACCTACCACGTTACGGCAGTGCCGGCGACCTGTATCTGGGGAGCACCACCAAGGCACTGATGGCTGGCGGGATTGCCAAGCAGAGCGTCCAACTGACCACCAACGGTTACGTGGAGGTGCGGCAAAACGATGTTACGGGTCGGAGTACGGAATACCGGGCCCAACCCAAGACGTCCGTGAAGATTCAGCGGACCACTATCAAGGGGCACACGCGGTACCTGTATCTGGCCAAGAAGCTGAGCGGTTTCAAGACCACCCAGGTTAAGCTCCACGGGAAGACCCAGTACCGCTTGGCGCTGGTCAACCCGCAAAAGACCTACGCGGTGGATTTTGATCCCGAAGGCGACGAGGATTCCTCGTTGAGTTACTTTGGTTTCTTACAATTGGGCGGTAAGACGTTCTACACGGGGTATTCACTCGGCGATTAATCGAATAGTGAACCTAAAAAGGGAGCGTTCATCCAGCGATTAGGCGGATGAACGCTCCCTTTGGTGTCGAGCTTAACGGGTGGGTTTGGCCAGAACCAGACCGTACCAGTTGCCCTTATAGGCGTTGCCGGCTTCGTCAAAGCGGCCACCCTTGAGGTTGTTAATGATGTAGATGCCGAGCTTGTAGCCTTTGAGTTGTCGCCGCTTAGCCGGCGTGTAGCCCTGTTTGGCTAGGAGGCGCTCCACGGCGGCAAGTTTCTGGGCGTTGGACTGGTCCTTGTGTACCATCAGGTAGGTCACGATGGGCTTGAAGGCCACGAACTGGGTGTAGCCCTGAGTTGAAATGCGTTCCGGTTCGTCCTCAATCCAGGTGTCGTTGGTCGCGAAGTTGTATGCCGCGATTTGCGACAAGCCGTAGTCCACGGGGGTGTTCGGGAACAGCTTGACGATCGAACGGGCGAGCTTCTGGTATTTACTGTCCCGAATATACTGTTGGTAGTCCTTAGTGCTCACAAACTCGTCCGGGAAAAGGAGATTTTGGCCTTCGTGGTGCGGCGTGCGTCCCTTTAAGAGTTGTTTGGTCTGCACGTAACCGGAAACGGTCTTGCCTTTAATCGTCACGTCCACGTAGGAGTACCAACTTTCGTGACCGTGATAACGAACTAGGATGGAATGCCGTTGGCCGAAGGTTTGGTTGGTGTAATGTTTGAGGTTGGCGCGTTTCTTGGTGTGCGACCAGTCCCAGAGATAGACGTTCTTGGTCTTAGAGTCTAGGTGAAAGGCGTTACCCGCATAAGTTGGGGTACCGTAGCGTTTTTGGAGGACCTGGTAGCCCTGCGGATTAAAGCCCTTCGTCAGTTGGGACTTATGAATCCACCCGCGCTTGTTGTCGGGAAAGTTGGTGATCTGAGCCCAGTTTTTATTGATATTTGGGCGAGAAGACACGTTCTTTTAAGGACGTGATGAATCGCCTTAACCTTTTCGTGTACTTGTAAAACGTATTACTAGTAAAGCAGCTATACACTGATAGTGGAACAGTTACTTGAATAACCATTGTGATAGGTTCCGCGAAAGGGGGTGAGCCGATGCTAAAAGGCATCAAGCTTCGTCTGTACCCGACCCAAGCTCAAGAAGGCCAGCTATGGCAATTATTTGGTAATAATCGCTTTGTTTGGAATCAAATGTTAGCGATGGCTAAGGCCCGGTATAAAAATAATCCGAGTAGTCGTTTCATCAATGAATACGGCATGAATAACTTACTCAAAGCGCTCAAAACGGAATATCCCTTTCTCAAACTGAGTGATTCAACGAGCTTGCAAGTCGAGGACCATCATTTAGCGCAAGCCTTTTCGATGTTGTTCAAGCATTGCGGTGGTCAACCACGCTTTAAATCGCGCCGGTCAGCTAAGCAAGCGTACACCGGCCGTTTCCCTGCCAGTGCACAGTTAGTGGTGGCTAAGCGTCGCGTCAAATTACCAAAACTTGGTAGTATCAAGACTAGTAAAACGAGTCAGCTGATCAATGGCCTAGTTAAGCGCTATACGGTCAGTCACGACGCTACAGGACGTTACTATTTGAGTTTACAGGTGGAATTTTCGGAGCCTAGGTCACTTCCTAAAACGGGTGTTCAAGTGGGCATCGATTTGGGCGTAACTAACTTAGCGATTACCTCCGACGGTCAGAAGTATCCTAAATTTCAAGCACTTTGGGAGGAAAATCAAGGGACTGTGTGGCAACGAAAGTTCGATCGGCGCAAGCATCAAGCCAAGGTTAACGTGCTTCAGTGGAACCATGATCAAGCTCACTTGATTAAGTTGGAACTCAATGACTATCAAAACTGGCAGCGAGCTAGACAAATCAAGGTGCGCTACCAGCGTAAACTTGCTAATCGACGCAAAGACTACTTGAACAAGCTGACGACCCAGTTGGTTAAAGCCTACGATGTGATCGTGATTGAGGATTTAAAAGTCAAGAATCTGATGCACAATCATCACCTGGCCAAGTCGATTGCTAATGCCAGCTGGTACCAATTTCGAACCATGCTGGATTACAAGTGCCAGTGGTACGATAAACAGCTCATAGTGGTTGATCCCAGCTATACTAGTCAGCAGTGTGCCAGTTGTGGCTTTCAAAGTGGCCGGAAGCCACTTGAGATTCGCGAATGGATTTGTCCGCACTGTGGGACGCACCATGATCGAGATATCAATGCAGCCGTTAATATCTTACATAGAGGGCTAAAAGCGGTCCAATAAAAATTATGAGGCTAGGGACTAGCCTTGGTAAGAGAGTTGAGTTCTGTGAGTTAGGTCCTCGGCATACCGACATAACAGCCTAAACACTCCTCAATGTTCCCAGAAGCTCGGTCGTTCACGGCCGAGTAGTTCACTGCCTTTGTAGGTACCGGTGGCCAGCAGATACCAGGTGTAGGTCGGATGGTTCTTCAGGTTGGCCAGCTTCTTGGTGTGCGTGTCATTCCAAATATAGGCGTTTTGGGTCTTATGTTTGGCGTGGTAGGCGACCTGGGCATAGTGGCTGTAGAAATAACCGTCTTCTAGGTCGTGAACTTGGGTAAAGTGACCAATGGTTAGCGGCGCGGCTTGTACGGTTAGCTCCGCGCTGACGACACCGGTGATGAGGCCAAAGAAAACCAGCGTCAATTTAAAGAATTTTTTCATGGTAACGGAACGTCCTTTGTTAGTTTTGCTGCTAAGTTTAGCAAGAAAGGGCGGCGCGGAGGACCATAACGCAAATTTAATGCCGAACGGGCGAGAAAGTGGTAATAAGTTGGACTTCATTTATTATTAATGTCTAAAGGCAATTATTAATAATAAGAATTCACTCAATTTAAGCCAGCTAACGCAGAGTGGTCTTAGTGCTTAGCGAGGCCGTGGTCGTTAAGAAATTTTTGCATAAATGTCCGGGGGTGTTGCCGAAAACTGTCGATGGCGGTGTGGGACCAACGCCGCGTTGTGGGGCTCGTTTTGCCCGTGCGTTGCGCGTAATACTGGTTGGTCTGGTCGTCGTAATGGTGAAGGATCGCCGACTCACTCGACTGATACCGATTTTCGTGGTAAACGGCCGCAAAGGGTAATCGGGGCTTAAGTGCGTTACGTGATTGCGGGTAGCCGATGACCAGACCCAGGACCGGAAAGACGTTTTCCGGAATATCCAGTAACGGCGCGATGTCGACGATCCCGTCGCGAATCCCTCCGGAGTAGCAGGTGCCCAGCTCCATGGATTCGGCCGCAATCGCCATGTTTTGAGCGGCTAAGGTGGCGTCCACCGTCCCCGCGAGCGTGGCGTCGATGCCGGTTAACGTTTCGGTGAGGTCAACGCCCTGTTCTTGGGCCAAGTATTGGATGCGATGCAGGTCGGCACAGAAGATAAACAGGGTACCGCCGGTCGCCACGAAGCGTTGGCCGCCCGCATAACCGGCGATTTGCTGCCGTAGGTCGGGGTCGGTCACCCCGATGATGCTGTACGATTGTTGGAAACTAGCGGTGGGAGCGGCTTGCGCGGCCGTCACCAATTGGTGAATTTGCTCAGAGCTCAGGGCTTGCGGGGTTAGTGCGCGAACGGAAACGTGGTTTAATAGGGTATCGAGGGTCGTCGTCAAAATGGTAACCTCCTAGAAGTTAACTGCTAATCAGCTTCATCATAGTATAACGCAACGGCTGGTTGCGGGTGGTAAACTAATAGGAACAAGTTAACTGAAATGAGGTGCCGACCATGCAACCACAACAAATTGATGCTGAACTCACGTTACGCCTGCCGGATCCGCAGCGCGATGCCCCGGCGGTCCTGGCCGCCGTGTGCGCTAGTCAGTCTGAGTTTTACCCCTGGCTTCCCTGGGCGACCGAGCTGCAGACGATTACCGCGGTGACCACTTGGTTGCAAGCTGGTGTGACGCGAACACAGGCGGGGGAAACGTTGGAACTGGTAATTGAGGCTCGCGGCCAGGTGGTCGGTTGGATTGGCCTTCGCCACATCGACCGCTGGAATCGCTGGGCCGAAGTCGGGTACTGGCTGAGCACGCCGATGACCGGGCGCGGTATCATGACGCGTGCGTTACGGGCGATGCTGGACCTGAGCTTTACCCAGCAGCACTTAGAAAAGGTCATTTTGGTGGCGGCGACGGACAACCGGCCCAGTAACCGGGTCGCCCAAAGCCTAGGCTTTCAGTTAGACGGGACCTTGCGGCACAATTGTCGTTTAGCAGACGGGTACCACGATGAAAATGAATGGTCGATGTTGGCGACGGAATGGCCGCAGTCCTAAATGAAAAACGACTCCCTGATGGTAAATACCGTTCGGAAGTCGTTTTGGTTTGGTCTGGGGTTGCGAGAATGTTTCATGTGAAACAACGGAGCGTTGGGTGGTGGTAAAACGGTTTTAGTGACCAGATTTGCGTCCACCGGGACAAAAAGACGGTCAGCCGCCAGCCGATGCGCTACACTTTAGGGGCATCATAATGATGTAGCTTAAGGAGGAGAAAGTGATGTTAAAAGTTAAGTATCTGGCTCTGGTAGCCCTCACGACCCTGACACTGGGGGCGGTCTCGACTACCACGGCCAGCGCCGCGACTTGGCACAAGGGGACGCCGAAGGTTTTGCGGGGCAAGTATCAGGATCTACATAAGACGCCCGCACAGGGATTTGCGAGCGAGTACACCTTTACCGCTAAGAAATTTCTGTGGGGCATCTCGAACATGCCACTGCAATCGCACAGTCGGCTGCGTTATCAGAGGTTAGGCGCACACCGGTATCGGTTAAAGGGGCACGTGGCCAGACGGGGCATCGTGTTGCCCATGACCCGCGATTACGTGATTTACCGAAAGGGCCAGACGCTAAAGCTAACCTATTATGAGTCTTACCAGAAGCTAGGCTTTAAAGGGGCCTCGCTGGCGAAGAAGGTTGGCCATTTCCACTCATAACTGAACTAAAAACGACGGTTACCCGGTTTGTGGGTGACCGTCGTTTGCGTTAACCAGCGACCTTGCTTAGGCCGGTGGCGTAATTCAATTGCATCCCGCTTTGGGTGTTGGGCAGGTAAACGTTATAGCGAATCCGGTTCGACCCGACCGACTGCATCTGCATCTTCACGCCGCGAGCTAGTAACTCGTGGCCCTTGAAGACGGGCGTCACGCGGTAGCGCACGTAATGCTTGGGACTGGCCTTGAGGTAAGCGGCCACCCGATTTTCGTAGGTGGTCATCCCCGGGTCGTTGAGTTGGCGGGTCCCAGTGATCAGGTTCTTGGGGTTGTTATTCTGACCAGTCAGCTGATAGCCGATGAGGTGACAACGGTTGTACAACCAGCCCGTCTTGATCCGCTTATTGTGCCACGCGGTGGGATTAACGTACAGGGCTTGACGTTGGCCCTTGGGCATCAACTTCCGATTCAACAGAGCGTTAGCCGCCGTGGCCCGGTTCTGACCATCCAGGTTGCCGTAGGTTTGCCAGGCCCCGTGCTTGGTCGATAGGGTGGTCTGACTGAAGCCCGGGTTGTTGTGGTTGACCACCTTGGCCCGGTAGGTCGTAGCTCCAGTGGTGTAGGTGCTCTTGGGTTTGACCGTCGCACGCTTGGTCGTGCGCTTTTTAGTCACGGTCCGCTTGGGGACCCGCTTGACCGTCCGTCGCTTGGTGGGCGCCGTTTCGGTCGCCGAGAGGGTTAGCCCACGACTTTTAGCGGTGCTTAACGACACCGCGTAGACCTTCTTGGCCCGGTTCAGCCCGCGGTCGTGCCGTTTAAAAAAATAGTGTTTCCCCGTACGGGTGACGTAGACCGTGGTGGCGTGCGCCACGGTCGGGGTGGTCAGAGCCGTGGGTGTCACGAGGCCCCCGATAAATAGGGTCAGGACCACTAACCACTTCACCCAGATAGCCGGTTTAGCTTGCATCATGTTTCCTCCTCTAAACTTAAAAATCCAGACCAATGCTGGTTTCAACTCCTTATTTTATAGCAAGAGTTATGTGAACGCCATCATAATTCACAAGCACCTTTTGGTTGGATTAGCTGATGCTTAATTAAGTGAAAGAACCAGCGGTTGAGCTTTTTCACAAGACCGCCTATAATGACCATCATTGTGAATAACTAAGAGGTGTAAATATGAAGAAAACAAGCATTGTGACGTATCCCGCTGTCCTTATTGCCGACGACGCCGATGGCTACACGGTCATCTTCCCCGACATCGCCGACGCTGTCACTGGTGGTCAAGATTTAGGCGAAAGTCTGGTTAATGCCACCGCAACCCTTGGCCGTTTTCTTGTGAACTATCACGGGACCTTACCCGTGCCCAGCACCATGACGGAGCTGACGCACCGGTATCCCGCCGACTTTATTCAGTTTGTTGCTGTGGATCTCGCCAACGTCGCGACCCAACCGGTCGAAACGGGTGTCAGCATCCACTCGTTAGATTTAGCTAAGTAACCTCCCCCAAGTTCGTTTATAAAACGCCCCGCCAACCAATCCGGTCGGCGGGGCGTTTTAACGTTAGTGGTGGGGCGTTTCAATGGTTTTGATCCGTTGACGCAGGCGGTTCTGGTAGGTGATGAGCCAGAGGTCGTCGGGGTATTGGGCCATGATGTCGTCGCAAAATTTGACGGGATCGTCCCCGATGACCTGGGTGACGGGCACCTGGTCGGCGGCGCTTTCCTGAAAGAGGTGCAGGATCGCTTCTAGCGCGTCCATGAAGCCTTCCCCCTTGGCAAAGTTCCACATGTAGGTTTCTAAGGCCTGTAAGGTTGCCGCGTAGGGTTGCGGGAGCGCGGCAACGTCGCGTTGGAATTGGTGGTAACGTTGCTTGTCACCGATGAGTTTTTTTAAGAGATTCGCCATGATTAGTCCTCCTTTAATTGGGTCATTTTCTGCGCTAAGAAGTCCCATTTGATCCAGAAGTCCTGGAGATAGGCCTCGCCAGCGGCGTTGAGTTGGTAAAATTTACGTTGGGGACCCACGGTAGATTTACGCCGTTCGACCGTGAGCAGGCCCTTTTTCTCGAGCCGCAAAAGTACCGTGTAGACGGTCCCTTCGACGATGTCTTCGAAGCCCAGGTCGATCAAATAATGGGTGATTTCGTAGCCGTAGGTCTCGCCGTGGCTGATGTGCTGCAGCACGATGCCTTCCAACGAGCCCTTGAGTAATTCCGTTAAGCCTTGCACGGGGCGCGCCTCCTTAGCTGGTCGCTGATGAAGTGGTTCATCAGTAACGTCTGCTATATTGTTTAACTAGGTACCACTATATAGTAAAACAATGTAGTAGAACTGTCAACCGCTAAAGCAGAGTTGAACCGCAAACCATATAAATATTCCAATATCGTGTATAATCTGGTCAAGAGGGTCTTCAGAGCGGGAAAAAGGGTGCCCACCAGTTCGCGATTTAGATGACGAATCGCCAATGGTGATGGGGCATAACTTTTTAGGGGTGTCCGCGAGAAATCATCTTAATGTGGCTCGGTTCAACGCTGACCGAGCGGAGAGTCAAGGAGGAATTGCGTACTCATGAAAGTCTTAATGCCTTATTTCCGGCGCTACCACCGCGACGTGTGGTTAGCGCTCCTTTCAGTTATCGTCCTGGTCTTTGCGACTCTGTGGCAGCCGCGGTTGCTGCAAGTCGTGATGGAAGCCATCATCAAAAACGATCAGCAGACGGTCTTTCAACAGGGGCTGTTCCTGTTAGGCCTCGCCGTCCTGGGCATCATCGGGGGGATCGTTAACACCATTTATTCCGCCCGGGTAGCCCTGGGCGTGGCGACCGATTTACGGGCCGATTTATACGCCCACGTCCAATCGCTGGCCTTCGCCGATGTCGAGAAGTTCTCGGCGTCCAATTTAGTGGTCCGAATGACCAACGACATCAACCAGGTCCAACAAATCGTCATGGCCGGGTTTCAACAAATTACCCGAATCCCGTTGCTATTTATCGGGGCGTTGATCTTAGCGCTGGTGACCATGCCGCAGCAATGGTGGGTCATCCTGGCCATGATGGCCATCATCTTGCTGGTCTGCCTGGTCGCTGTGAAGCGGATGACCAAGTATTTCGGTCAGACCCAGCAAGACATCGAAAACGTCAACACGGTCGCCCGCGAAAACCTGATGGGGATTCGCGTGGTCAAGTCGTTCGTCCAGGAGGGCAACGAAATTAAGAAGTTCTCCGGGGCTTCGGATGAGTTAACCAACGTGACCGCCAAGATCGGGTACTGGTTTGCCATTCTGATGCCGGCCTTCTTTCTGACGGCAAACTTAGCGGTCGGCGTCGCGGTCTACATCGTGGGGCAAAATATCACGACCCATCCGGCCTATTTGGCGGCGATTACCAGTTTTATTTCCTACTTAATGCAAATTCTGTTTGCCGTGATCAACGGGGGCTTTCTGATGACCTTCGCCTCACGGGCCTTCATCTCCATGGGCCGGATCGGTGAAGTCTTGGAGACCGAGCCCAGCATGACCTACGTCAGTGGCGACGACCAACCGGTCCAGGGCGACGTGACGTTCGAGCACGTGACCTTCACCTATCCGGGCGACGACCACCCGACGTTGAGTGACGTGAGCTTCACGCTAAAGGCCGGGACCATGTTGGGAATCGTTGGGGCCACCGGTTCCGGGAAAACCACGCTGGCACAGTTGATTGCGCGCCTGTACGACCCGGATAGTGGGCAAGTCAAGGTGGGCGGCGTTGACGTCCGGCAGTTACCTGAAAAGGCGCTCCGGTCCACCGTGGCCTACGTCCTGCAACGCTCGACGCTGTTCTCCGGAACGATTTCGGGAAATTTAAAACAGGTCCAACCGGACGCTAGCGTCAGTCACATGCAGTGGGCGGCCAACGTGGCGCAGGCTTCCGAGTTTATCGAACGCCTGCCGCAGACCTACGACGCGCCCGTCGAGGAACGCTCGCAGAACTTCTCCGGGGGCCAGCAACAACGGCTCGCGATTACGCGGGGCGTGATTGCCAACCCGAAGATCTTGATTCTAGACGACGCGACCTCGGCGCTGGATGCGCGGTCCGAAAAGTTGGTTCAAGAAGCGTTAGACCGCGATTTGAAAGAGACCACCACCGTGGTGATTGCCGAGAAGATCTCGTCGATCATTAATGCCGATCAGATTTTAGTACTCGACCACGGCCGCGTTTCGGGCGTCGGCACGCACCACGAATTGGTCGCTAATAACGCGATTTACCAAGCCATTTACCAGACCCAAAAGGCCCGAGAGGAGGGGACGGTCAATGAGTGATTTACGCAATGCCGGTAAGTACTATTGGCACTATCTGAAACGCTACTGGCGCGGGTTTATCGTGAGCATGGTGTTGATTGCCTTTTCCACCTGGTGCATCGTGGTGGCCCCGACCTACCTGGGGCGGGCGGTCGAACAACTGACCACCTACCTTCAGCAGTGGAGCGCACCAGCTACCCGGGGACAGGCCAGTCTGACGCCGTTTAACCACACGCTGATTATCTATATCTTGTTGTACGTGGGGGATGCCAGCACCATCTTCATTTCCAGTCTGATTCTGGCCCGGGTCACCGCCCATTCGACGGGGACCATGCGGGTCGGCCTGTTCCGCAAGCTCCAACGGATGAAGGTCCAATACTTCGACACCCATAGCGACGGCGACGTACTGGCTCGGTTTACCTCCGACCTGGATAACATCTTTAACGCGATGAACCAAGCGTTACTGGAAATCCTGTTGGCGGTGGCCCAATTCGTTGGGTTGTTGATCGTGATGTTCAACCAAAACGCCACGATGGCCTGGGTCACCATGGCCTCGACGCCTCTAGCCTTACTCATCGCCGCGTTGGTGATGCGCAAAGCCGGGGTGGCCGTCAACCAGCAACAGGACGACATCGGGAAGCTGAACGGCTACATCAACGAGCAGATTACCGGCCAGAAGGTCCTGATTACTAACGGTCTTCAACAGGATTCCCTGAAGGGCTTTGCCGGGTATAACGCCAAGGTGCGGCAATCGGCCTTGACCGGTCAAATCTGGTCGGGAATCTTGAACCCGTTGATGCAGGGCATGTCGCTACTCAACACGGCCATCGTGATCTTCTTTGGGTCCTGGTTCGCGTTGAACGGTAGCCTGTCGACCGGGGCCGCGTTAGCCTTAGTCGTGGTGTTCGTCAACTACGCCCAGCAGTATTACCAACCGATCATGTCGCTGACCAGTCTTTACAGCATGATTCAGCTGGCGATTACCGGGGCACGCCGGGTCGACGAGGTCCGCAACCAACCGGAAGAAACCAATCCGGCCCAGGGCCACGAGATGCCCGCCATTCAAAATGGACTGAAGATCGATGACGTGCATTTCAGTTATTTACCGGGGAAGGAGATCCTCCACGGGGTCTCGATCGACGTACATCGCGGCGAGATGGTCGCGTTGGTGGGGCCGACCGGTTCGGGGAAGACCACGGTCATGAACCTGATGAACCGCTTCTACGACGTCGATCAGGGCGCGATTACCCTAGACGGCACCGATATTCGCCAGTTTGACCTCCAGTCACTGCGGGCCAACGTCGGCATCGTCTTGCAGGAACCGCAGTTGTTTACCGGGACGATTGCCGATAACATCCGCTACGGCGACCCGCAGGCGGGGATGGATCGCGTGATTGACGCGGCCAAGCAGGCCAACATTCACGACTTCATCACCAGCTTACCGGCGGGGTACGACACCCGGGTATCCGATGAACAAAGCGTCTTCTCGGCGGGCCAAAAACAACTGATGTCGATTGCCCGGACGATTCTGACCAACCCACGACTCTTGATCTTGGACGAAGCTACCTCCAACGTGGATACGGTCACTGAGGCGCGGATTCAAGCGGCCATGGATAACGTGATCCAAGGCCGGACCAGCTTCGTGATTGCCCACCGTTTGAAGACGATTCTGAACGCCGACAAGATTGTGGTCTTGAGAAACGGACAGGTCATCGAACAAGGGAACCACCAAGCGTTATTGGCCGAAGACGGCTTCTACGCGGAACTCTATCGTAACCAAATGGTCTTTGATTAAAGACAACCAAAGGGGGACGTTACCGGTTAAGGTAGCGTCCCTTTTTTGTGGTTTTGTTTCACGTGAAACAGGTCAACAACCGCCGCCACTGAGCTTAATTCCCTGTTGAAAGGCGTCCAGGACGGCTTGGCCGCGAGCGATTTTGACCGTGCTGTCGAGGAGTTCGGCGTCGTCCTTTAATAAAAAGCAAGGCAGAAACCTCTTGATTTTAATCAGGAGATGAATGCTCAATAATTATGGTTGTGCATCGTGACGTTTTTGATTGGCAATGTATTTTTCCACAGTTTCTTTACTCAGGTTGCCTAGCGTGCTCATGTAGTAACTATGCGACCATAAGTGACCACCCCAGAACTTTTGGGCCTTGATTTCGGGGTGCTTTTCAAAGAACATTCGCGCTGACCCACCTTTGAAAGCTTTGACCATATTGGTTGGTGCATATTTGGGTTTAAAGCTGATCAGTAAATGAATATGGTCCGGCATGATTTCTACTTGTTCGATAGTCACCTCATTGAGCATGGCAATTCGTTTCAGGATAATTTGCATATCAGCTGTTAACGCTGGTGTCGTGAAGACCGGCTGGCGAGACTTAGTCACCCAAATCAAGTGAAAATGAAAATTGTAGACATAATTTCGTTCATAAATAGCGCCATCTAAACGGACTTTTTCTTTACTCATACGTCTTCTCCTATAACTTTATTTATAAAGGTTTTTAGCAGACTACATGTTGCTCATGTGCTACCATTATAGCAGATTAGGAGGTGAGTCAGTATGAGGCAAACGATGGTACAACTACCGTATCACTACGGTGTTAAATTACGAATTTTTCCGTCGACTGAACAGAAACGGCTCATCAAACGCAATAGCGATGCGAGTCGCTTTATCTATAACGAAATGAACGGCATGAATCGAGAGCTTTACCAATTAAAACAAGTAAAAATCCCAATTGCGCTGGTCCAACAGCGCATTCAAACGCTGAAACAACGGCTAAAGCGCCCAGCTACAGGAATTTCTAATCTCCATGGCTGGCTGAATGATCAAGCACTCGATAGCTTAATGAAAGCCAACGCCATCAAGAACTACCACAATGCCTGGAAACTTTTCCATAAAGTGCACCAGGCCGGAACACCCGCTTTTCATAAAAGACGAACAGAGCAGACCTACCAAACCGCTTGTCTGTACGACAAGAAAGTCAAAACACCTAACATGTTGATGGGGAGTGTCCGGTTATTAGACCAGCGGCACATTCAAATTCCTAAACTTGGCCGTCTACGTTTCAAAGGGTTACCTGCTAAGCTATTGCAAAATTCTCAAGTAGTCAGAATTGGTACCGTAACACTTTCAATGGATGCCACGGGGCGTTATTATGTCTCATTACAATTAGCTTCAGAACAGCCTTTTGTGGCCCATCCTAGTCAGTCCATACTAGGACAAATTGGGATTGACCTAAATCTTGATAACTTTTTGACGGATTCAACCGGTAACGTAGTAGCTAATCCCCGGTACTACCGTTCAATGAAAAACCGGCTTGCGAAGGCCCAGCGCAAATTATCTCGACGAGCTACTCGTGCCAAGCAAAATCACCGCATCCTTAGAAAATCAGCCAATTATCAACGGCAGCGGTTAATCGTAGCCAATTTACAGCGCAAGGTCGCTAACCAACGGCATAACTTTCTCCAGCTGCTCTCAACGACACTCATCAAGAACCACGATTTGGTCGTTGCTGAAGAACTACGGAGCAAGAATATGTTACGCAACCACGCCTTAGCAATGAGCATCTCGGATGTTGGCTGGCGGACCTTTTTAGGCATGTTAGCGTATAAGGCTAATCTTTATAATCGAAAATTTATCACCGTCAACCCGCGTAACACCACCCAGACTTGTAGTCATTGTCAGTTCATCATGGGAACTGATGGAACGCACAAGCTTACCCTAAAAGACCGGGATTGGACTTGTCCACGGTGTCAGACCCACCATATTCGCGACTGGAACGCTGCTAAAAATATTCTAGCTAAAGGCTTAGCGGGGGCCTAACTCGTTCGTCCGTCTGGCAACCTGCGGACGCTAAAGGCTTTGGTAATTAGCACGTAAGTCCTGTTTACAGGCAATCGCTGTATCTAAGCAAATTGTGGTCGTTGCATCGTTAGGTGCGGTTCTCACAAGCTCCCGTCTTTAGTCGGGAGTGGTTGACTAGGATGTTGTGGTGCGTCACGTCGAGGGTCAGTCCGGCGTCTAAGAAGTAGAGGTCGTAGTACGACGATCAGAGATTCAAGCCCTGGTCGTTCGCAATGGTCACGGGGTAGTCCGGGTCCGGCGCGTCGAGGACGATGAGGGTGAAGTTGGTGCCGATGGTGCAGGCCCCACCCTGCAGGGAGTATTTACCGCCACCGTCGTCGGCGATCAAGACCAAGTCTTTAGCGGCCAGATGTTTGCGGTCCAGCACCGCCATGAATGCGGGGGTCAGTTTAATTTGAGCCATTTTGGTCAATCCTTTCTTGGTGGCCTTAGTTTAGCACGGGGTGACAGAAGTGATAAGTGACTTGCTTAATGGTTGGTGACCGACTCAAAGTGCGGTATGATAACGACAATTCGATTGGTTGAAAGGAAATAAATGATGAAAACGTACGGGATTGGGGCGGTTGCCCAACGGTTAAATTTGTCGGTGGCGGCGATTCGTTACTATGATCAGGAAGGACTGTTACCCTTCGTTCACCGGGACGGTGGTGGGCGGCGCCGGTTTACCGAGGATAATATCCAACTGCTCAAGATGATTCTGGACCTTAAACGGGCGGGGGTCCCCATTAAAGAGATTGCTAATTTTGTCTCCTGGCGGATGGATGGCGATGAGTCGTTAGGCGAGCGTTACGCCTTTTTGGCACAACAAGAAACGGTGCTCGAAGACAAAATCGCCCAATTGGAATCCTCATTGGCTTATCTGCGTTTTAAAAAATGGTATTACAAGACGGCGGAGGCGGCTGGTACCGAAAAGATTCACCTGTTACCGGACTCTAAACAGGTCGCCCCCGCGACGTATCAGGCCTATCATGCCCTGTTAGAGAGTGGTAAAACGGCTAAAGAACTAGGTGACGTTTAATGTTAAAAGTTTTTGCTTGACCTCAAGTAAACTTGAGCTAGTAAACTACGTTCATTATCTTTTTTAAGGAGTGATGAGCGTGTTAAGTTTAGCTTTAGTTCCCATTCTGATGGGTAGTGGGTTAGCCATGCAAACGGCCGTTAATTCAAAGTTACGGCAGGCAGTGGGGTCACCTTACTTGGCGTCGGCCGTTTCGTTTAGTGTCGGTGCCCTATTTCTGCTAGGAATTACTGGGATGACGGGTGGCTCCCTAGGTATCTCGTGGCAAGTTATTAGCCAAAATCCCTGGTGGATTTGGAGCGGTGGGGTGTTAGGTGTGATTGGCTTAACCGTTAATCTCCTCCTATTTCCCCGGTTAGGGAGTCTTCAAACGGCCGTGTTGCCCATTTTTGGCCAAATCGTCATGGGCTTGATCATTGATCAATTTGGGTTATTTTCCTCACCGCAAACAGCATTAACTTGGTTGCGCGGGGGCGGATTGGTCTTAGTGACCGGCGGCATGTTGGTCGCCACCGGTTTATTAGAAAAACGGTCGGTCACCACCGCAACCCGGGGAAAGTGGTTGTGGCAAGGATTAGGCATCGGTGCGGGCATGTTAATGGCCACGCAAACCGCCATTAACGGGCATTTAGGCGTGGTTTTAGGGTCATCGTTACACGCGGCGCTCATTTCCTTTAGCGTTGGAGCGGTATTGTTGATTTTAGTGGTCATTGGGGGTCGCCTATCACTGAGCGGTTTTCGGACCACGGACGCGACGAGTCGGCATAACTGGTGGCAGTGGCTAGGTGGGTTTCTGGGGGCGCTCTACGTTTATGGCAGCTCCTGGTTAGTGCCCCAAATTGGTACCGGACAGGTTGTAGTGTTAGCCCTCTTTGGCCAGTTACTGTTCAGTGCGTTGATCGATCAGTTTGGCTGGTTTGAAGCGGTAATCAACCGGGTCGCCCTGAGTCGGTTAGTCGGCTTAGTGGCCCTGTTTCTGGGCGTCTTAAGTGTGCACTTTCTTTAATTAAACGACATATATTGAAAAAGCGCTGTAAAACTAGACCAGTTTTACAGCGCTTTTGGTGTCTGGAAATGAGACCACTTAACCGAAAAAACGATCAGCTGGGAGTGGTGTCGGGGGCCGTAAACGCCTTTAGAATCACCAGAACCATTTGGTCAAACTGTTGGTCGGCCTGGGTGTCTGTTTGCTTAACTTCTTCCAGGCAGAAACCAGTGACGGCGGAACGAAGGGTCTTCGAGCAGAGAGTCAATGAGTCGGGTCGAACCAAATCACGCAAGAGGGTGTCTAAGATGGCGACCGTTTGTTGGCGGGAAGCTAATAGGTCGGGGTTAGTTGCGGTGGATGCACGATTAAATAGGAGTGGTGCGAGGTTCAGGTGAGTTAGCCAAAACGTTCTGGTGAGGTGAAAAAAGGTTAGGACCGCGTCAACACCGGTTTTACCGACCAATCCCGTTAAGATGGTTTGGCGTGAATCTGCCGTTAACTGTAAGCTGATGCCGGTTAAGACGTCATCCAAGTTACTAACATGGTTGTAAAGGGATTGCGATCGAACGCCCAAGACCTTAGCAATTTGGGGCATGGAGAGATCGTGGAGACCGGTGTTGGTCCCAATTTCCATGGCGGCCTGGATAATTTTGGTTTTTGTTACGTTGCGTTGGGTCATACGAGTCACCGGTATACAAAGTCCAAAAAATTGTATATTCCTTTCTTAAGTTACGGGATGCGAGCTTGCAAGGGAAGTTCCGGGTATTTTGGGTGGGTTCTCTGCAGGTCGTCCTTATTTTTTTATTATAAACTGCAGATTTAGTCTTTACAACTACACATTGTTGTCATAAACTACAGCTTGTAGTTTATGACAATTTAATTTAGCTTTTGGAAGATGGTTAAGGACGGGTGAACAAGATGAAAATTATCACGAATTTTACGGGGACAAACATTCCTGACCAGTACGGTTGCAATGCGCCCCGGGGCCAACAACCCCACGGGATCAATCAGAACTCATTTCCGTTTGAAGTGGCTGAAATTCCGGCTAAGGCGAGTTATCTGAGTTGGACGTTGATCGATTATGATACGGTGCCAATGATTGGGTTTGCGTGGATTCATTGGTTAGTGGCAGACTATCCCGTCGTCGAAGGTCCGGCGGTAATTCCGGCAGGGGTTAGCCAAAAGACAACTGTTCCCCAAGGAAAAACGAGTATGCGATCGGTGGTGACGTTGATCCGTCATCCATTGTGGCGCATGACGGCACTGGGACGGGACCTAACGACGCATTATTCCGGTCCCCGGCCACGGGGCGGCCGACACCAGTTAAGACTGACGGTTTACGCGACGAGCGCCCCGTTAGATCTAGCACCGGGGTTTGGCCTGAACCAACTGATGGCGACCGTTGATGAAAAGTTAGTAGCTCAGGCCAGTCTGAACTTGGCCTATGAAAGGAAGTCTCACTAAATGTTAACGATGGTCTGGTTAGGACTCATTGGCGTTGTTGTTGGAACGTTTGTGATTGCGTTAGGTGGTGGCGGGGCGGCTATTTACTTGGGTATTCTTGCTTCGGGGTTTCACCTATCGCCAGCCGTTGCCGCCGCAACGTCGATTGTGACGGCACTGCCGTCGATTATAATTGGGACGGTTGGCTACTTTCGACAAGGGAAGATTAACTTTAAAATTGGCAACCAAATGATGGTAGCGGCGTTGCCTGCCGTGGTTGTCGGGTTATTGGTGTCCCCGAAGATTCCGACGGCGTGGTACCAATGGTTACTTGCTCTGATTTTAATCGGGTTGGGTGTTCAGATTTTAGTGAAAAGACATGCGTCTCGGCCCACACAACCGAACCGATTCGCGGCTTCGGTGTATGGTGTGATCAGCGGGTTAATGGTCGGGGTGGCCGGTCTCAGTGGTGGTGGGCCAGTTTTGGCGGGACTGCTCTTATTGGGGCTGGATACCTTTCAGGCGACCGCCACCTCAACGTATGTCCTAGTGGGGATGAGTCTATTGGGGGCAGCGTTCCACCTGACAACCGGTAATATTTATTGGACTGCCGGAATCCCGTTAATCATCGGTACCGTTATTGGCGCACTCTTGGCCCCAATCGTGGTGAAGTTCTTATCCCGCGAAGGGCACGGCAGTCATTTGAATTTCGTGATTGCGGGGTTATTGATTTTTATGGGCGTTAAGTCGTTATTTTAAAAAACGTAAGGCCTTCGGTTAAACTAATTAGTTAGTTTTGTTGACAGTAACTAACTATCGGAGTATACTGCGTTTAGTTAGTTAAGAAAGATAAAAGCTAACTAAATATAAAACGGGAGTGACCACAACATGACTTATGACTCACAAGCACTACTCACCCTATTTGGTCGGCTGTTTCAACAACGGGCCTTCGTTTCCGCGGCCGTGCGCAGCACCCGCATGAACGAGCATGATCCGCAACGTAACTCCAACCAACTTCGTCTCTTACATCTACTAACCGAACATGATCACCTGACCAACTCCGACATCGTCGAGGACCTCGACATTCGGCCCAGCTCCGTCAGTGCATTAGTCGCCAAACTCGAAGACGCCGAACTGATTGAACGGCAAGCGTCACCGGACGACAAGCGGGTGACGTTGATTTCTCTGACTGATGCCGGACGTAAATTTTTAGCAACGGCCCACAAGGCCAAGGATGACTTTTCGGAGGCCCTGTTCACCACGCTCAGTGAGGCGGAACAGGCGCAACTGCGCGACATCTTGCAGAAACTATTGAAGGACCTTGAGGCCAAGCAACCCAGTGACTGGGCAAAATCGGCGGATTTCAAGGCCTTCATGGAACAGGCGCAAGCCTTACACCGCGGCCACGGCATGCACATGCATGGCGGCATGGGGATGCGCGGGGGCATTGGACCGAACATGCGTGACATGTTTCGCGACGACCCTCGGCGGCCTCACGATGATTATTAATAATAAATGTTAATAATCAGAAACTAGGAACAGTAAAAAGGTCATTCTCAAACGAGGATGGCCTTTTTGTCAGAGCTAGTGTCTTAGCGTGGTGTTGTTTAGTTAGGGGAGTACCACGACTTTCCCTAAACTCTGCCCACTTTCCAAATAACGGTGGGCGTCGGCGGTGTGGGCCAAGTCGAAAACCTTCGCCGGGTGGACGTCGACGTGGTGGTCGGTGATGAAGTCCAGTAAGTTCTGCAGATCATCGGGCGCTACCTCGCTCGAGGCAAACCCGGTCAAATAACGATTGTTGGGGATGTCGGTGATCGGATCGAAGCCGTCAATCGTCCACTCGCCGCCCAATTCGCCGGTAGAGTTGACGATCCCAAATTCGTTGAGGCGGTTCAGGGAATCGCGGATCGCCCGGCCGCCAATCAGGTCGACGATTTTGTCAAAGTTGCCGTGCGTGTCTGGCAGGTTGATTGGATCCGGGGTGACCAAAACGTCCGTGAAACCCAACGCTTTCAAGGCCGTCACCTTTTTGGCCGAGCGGGTGGTGCCCACAATCTGCGCTTGGGGGGCCAACGCGTGAATCAGCTTAGCGGCCGCGACGCCGACCCCACTGGTAGCCGCGCGAATCAAGATCCGGTCGTGTGGCTGAATCTGAAGGCTGCGAACGATTCCGTCCGCCGTGTAGAAAGTTTCGGGCACCGCCGCTAAGTCGGCCCAATCTAGCGTGGTGTGCACCGGATAGACCTGGTCGTTGGGGAGTAACACCATTTCCGCGTACCCGCCGTCGAAGGCCCGGCCCATTTCGCCCATGATGGACACGACCGTTTGGCCGACGGTGAACCGGTCGGGAGCCGAGGTCGCCGCGACGGTGCCGACCGCTTCGATGCCTAAGATGCGCGGAAAGGTGACCGAAGGCGAGGCCCCTTCACGGGTGAAGATTTCCGAATGGTTGATGCCAAAGCCCCGCACTTTGATCAGCGTCCAACCGGGTTTGACGGTGGGCGTGGGGACGTCAGTATAGTCTAATACGTCGGGACCACCGGGATGACGAACCACAATTGCTTTCATAAGCACAACCTCCTTAATCGTTAAGCTCAATATACCATAATCCGGCCTGACCAGCGGGGTTAACGCCGTTGACAAAGTGGTCTGGGGTGGGTATCTTACGGGTAAGTGTTTGATGAAGGGAGTTGAAACACGTGCCACAAATTTACTTTCTGTGTACCGGCAATTCGTGTCGGAGTCAAATGGCGGAGGGGCTTGCCCGGCAGGTGTTAGGACCGGAATGGCGAGTGGCCAGTGCCGGCTTAGAAACTCACGGCCTGAATCCGCGGGCCGTTCAGGTGATGGCTGAGATTGGAATCGATATTTCACAACAGACGTCTAAGGTGATTGACCCGAATTACCTGGCCCATTGTGATTTAGTGGTGACGTTATGTGGCGATGCCCGCGACCGGTGTCCGGTAACCCCACCGACCGTGCATAAGCAACACTGGCCGTTACCGGATCCGGCACAGGCCACGGGCAGTGCGGCCCAGCAGTTGGCCGTCTTTCGAGCGGTGCGGGATCAGATTCGGCAACGGGTGAGCCAACTGGCCAAGATTGACCAGTAGACGATGAGTGGCTTTTTCCCAGTTTGGATGGGGCGCGGCGTATAATAAACTGAGTTTACATATTGGTCTGCTTGTTTGGTCGTGACGCGCTGACGACTATTAACCGTTGAATAAATGTAAAAGTGGTGGCGTCGCTTGCTCCGAAAGTTAGGGGGTAATAACGCCATTTTTTTGTGAGGAGGTTTGGGGATGGAACCCGTATTCTTGATATTACTATTATTGGTGGCGGTGATTGGGGGCAACGTCCTTGCTAAGCATTGCCCCCATATTCCGCAGCCGTTCTTCTTGATTGGGATGGGATGCTTGTTTGCGTTTCTTCCCTTGTATCAGGGCTTTCGGCTGAGTCCAGATATATTTACGTTAGCCATTATTGCGCCGTTAATGTACAACGAAGCCGAAAGTGTCTCCCGATACTGGGTGGGGCGCGGAATTGTAAACATTTTATCGCTCGCCATTGTTTTGGTGATCTTGACCGTTTTGGTCGTAGGGGTGACGGTGCACGGACTGCTACCCGCCTTACCATTGAGCCTAGCCTTTGCCCTGTGTGCGATTGTAACACCGACCGATGCCGCGGCCGTCAGTGCGATTACGCCAGCCAACGATGAGTATCGGATTCCCCAAACGATTCTGGAAAACGAATCGCTATTTAACGACGCCTCGGGAATCGTGGCGTTTGATTTAGCGTTGGCCGCCTACGTGTCGGGGAAATTTACGGTTGGTAGTGCGCTGGTTGATTTTGGCCGCGAATTTTTCGGCGGCCTAGTCGTTGGGGCAGTGATTGGATTGATCCTAGCCCAAGTCCGGCAATTGTTGATTCGTGGGGGCGATGACTCGCCGGTGGTACTTGTGACCCTGGAATTAATTACGCCGTTTCTGCTGTATTACGTGGCTGATCTGAGTGGGTTCTCCGGAATCCTGGCCGTGGTGGCCGCGGGATTGGTTCAGGGCATTGAACGCGAACAGTTGCGCTTAACGGCCAGTCGAATGCAGCAGGTTCGCCGTAATGTTTGGGCGCTGATCACCGAAGTCTTATCGGGACTGGTTTTCGTCTTGCTAGGGATTTCGTTGCCCCGTGTCATGCGATTGGTCTGGCATAACCAGCAACTCAAGTGGTGGCAGCTGTTAGGGGCGGGGGTCCTGATTTATGGCTTAAAATTAGGTCTGCGGTTGATTTGGTCGCGCTATTTTGTTTGGATGCATACGCCCAGTGCCCACCGGTGGTTGGATAGTTGGTTGATGGCGCTAAGTGGGGCGAACGGGACCATCACTTTGGCGTTAGCCTTCTCGTTACCGTTGGTGGTCAACGGTCAGACCTTTGCGCTGCGCGGGTCGTTGATTTTTATGGCGGCCGTCGTGATCTTACTGAGCCTATTGGTTCCCTCACTGGTCCTGCCCCGCATTTTGGCGGCGGGCCCTACGATGAACCAAGTTCAAGCGGCGTGGACGCACCGACTGCGGGAAACGGCCATTGCGGCGTTGATCGCGCAACAAGACCAGTATCCTAGTGAAACGTTAATTGTCAGTGACGCTCTGCGCCAACAGTTCCAGCGGCAAAACATGCCTAATCGACGTCAGCAACGTCAACTATTTCGGCAAGCCGATACGGCGGAAGAAGCCGTGGTCAGCACGTGGGCGGATCAAGGAAAGTTAACGGCGAGTGAAGCGCGTGATTATCGGCGTTTTCTGCAGTACAGTCGCTTTACAGTTGATCAACGGTGGTGGAAAAATTTGATTCTGCGGCTATGGTTTAGTGTGCACATGGGACGGTTAGACCGCAACCTTCAAACGGCCCAGGATACCTTTATGACCTCTCCCTTAGTCATGGAACAGATCTTTTGGCAGCGTGAATTTGAAAAGAAAAACGCCGATATTCGGCCCATGGAACGGGCGGGGTATCGGGCGGCTATTGCGGCCCTTGATCAGTGTCAAACACCGGATAACCGGACGGCCGTGGACGTTATTCAGCGTTACTACCACGAACGTCACCGGCGAATTAACCTAGCGAACCCGGATGAAAACGTGATCTATCAGTTATTTTTAGATGCGTTTCACGCGGAATACGAGTTGGTCCAAACGGCCTTTGCGCAACAGGAGATTACGGCTGAAGTGGCGCAGACGTTGCAGCATCAGATTATTCTAGATGAAGCCAGTTATCTAGAGAATCGAACCACATTTCTGGCGTAAAACCATCAAAGAGCGGCGATCACGATAGGGTGATCGCCGCTCTTTGGCGTTACGCGTTTAACATTTTTTTGGCAAATTCTTTAACAAGTTGGACCTGGTTGTCCTTCAAAACCCCACCAGAACTCCCCAGGATCTTCATGCCCTTACCCCCCATGACCTGGTGGAAGTGGCCAATGACCGGAATGCCTTTTTCGTCGGCAATCTTGGTCAGCGCCTTATCGGTGACGGCTTCGGGGCCGCCCGAGGTGGTAAAGAAGGCAATCTGTTTAACCTTGGCGGGGTCCAAGCTTTCCATAAAGGCCGAGGCGCTCTTGTCCGGGCGCATAAAGTAGGTGCCGCCGCCAAAGAAGAGAATGTCGGCCTCGGCGACCGGTGTCTTAACGTCCTCCGCCGGCACACCGGCGACCTGGGCAATCTCCTTAGCGAACGCTTCGGTGTTGCCGTTGCGTGTTTGATAACGAATAGCTACTGTCATTGAAAACCCCTCCGTTTCGATTAATCACGATAACTTCAGTATAGGTCATTATGAAACCGATTACAAAAGAGGTGAACGGTTAGGCTAATCAAAAAACGTCCCACGTTGTCGAGGGACGTTAGAGGGATCATTGGGCCCGGTTTAGCCACTCGACGTAGTGCTTTTCCCGTTCGATGGCGTGTTCCAGGATTAAATAGTGTCCGTAAGCCGCGTCAATGGCGGCCTGATTTGGAAAGACTTCGGCACGTCGACTTTGCAAGTGCGTCAGTTGCTCGGCGTGAAGTTGCGTCTGTTCTTGTAACATGGGACCGAGCCGTGGATCGTTGGCCGACTTAATGAAGTATAGTTTTAAAATAAACTCGTCCTTGGTGGCGGTGAGTTCCGGTGAGGGCTCGCCAACCCAAGCGGCGAGTTTTTTTTGCCCCTGGGCGGTCAATTGATACACCTTTTTGGCGAGCTTTTCGCCGGCGATTTGGTCTTGGTGGGTAATGTCGCCGGCCGTTTCCAACCGTTGGAGTTGGGGGTAGATCTGGCTGTGGCTAGCCTGCCAGAACTCGCCGATTTCGTGCTCGAAAGCTTTGGTGAGGTCGTAGCCGGTCTGGTCCTGCTGACTGAGCAGACCCAAAATAATGTATTGTAGGCGATTGCGTTGTCCGATGATGTCCACCTCCTTAAGCCTAATTAGACTGGTATTCTCTTCCCCATTGAACCAGTTTCTTCCGCAAAGTTCAAGATAATCCTTGACTAAGGGCGAATGAGGCTTTATAGTAATCATCGTAAATTAAAACATGTAATTAATTACATGTTGAAAAAGAAAGGACTTGAGCAAATGGCTGACAAGCAATTTAAGACTTTGGATGACTTTTTGGGGACACATTTCATTTATACCTACGATAACGGGTGGGAATACGAATGGTACGCCAAGAACGACCACACCGTGGATTACCGGATTCACGGTGGCATGGTTGCCGGCCGTTGGGTGACGAACCAGGAAGCCGACATCGTGATGTTGGCGCCGGGGCTCTACAAGATTTCCTGGACGGAACCGACCGGGACCGACGTGGCCCTGGACTTCCTCCCCAACGAAAAGAAGATGCACGGCACGATCTTCTTCCCCAAGTGGGTGCAAGACCATCCCGAAATCACGGTTACTTACCAAAATGACCACATTGATTTAATGGAGGAATCCCGGGAAAAGTACGAAACTTACCCGAAGTTAGTTGTGCCGGAAATGGCGAAAATCACTTACATGGGCGATGCCGGTCAGAACAACGACGACGTGATCAACAAAGCACCATACGCCGGCATGCCCGACGATATCCGCGCCGGGAAGTTCTACGATGCCAACTACAAGCGACTGAAGAAATAATTTAGCAGAATAGACGACTGGCGCCCACCTTCGTAAGGAAAGTGGGCGCCAGTTTTTAGTGTAACAGGGCGGGAATCTGGGTCAAACTGTTAACTTGATAGGTTGGCGTGGCCACGGCCGTCACCGGTTGGGCCTGCGGGTTGAACCACACGCTGTCGAGTCCGGCGTGGTTGGCACCCTGAATGTCGGCCGTTAGCGAGTCGCCAATCACCAGCAGTTGTGCGGGATCGGCATCCGGTAATTGGGCCTCCACGGTATCGAAGAAGCGCCGGTCCGGCTTACTGTAGCCCACGTCCTCGGCTAAGAACATCTGCTCGAAGAACGGGGCAATATGCGAATCCGCCAACTGTTGGGTTTGTTTAGCCCGCACTTCGTTGGAAATCACGACCAGGTGGTAGTCTGGTTGGAGCTGGGTCAAGACCTCGCGCACGTGGGGCATCAGGGCGTGTTCCGCGTAGAATAACCGGCGGAACTGTTGCTCGTAAGGCACGCCGTCAACGGGAATCCCGTAGTGGGCGAAGAACCGGGCGAAACGGGTATTGACCAGTTCGTCACGGGTCAATTTCTTTTGTTCCAGGTCGCCCCACATGGCGAATTGGAGATTGTGCCAGTAGGTGACTTCCGCGGTGCCAAAGTGAAAGTCGAAGGGTAACGTCATTTTGCGTAACGCGTTTTGGGCGTTGGTGTCTGTGTCGAATAGGGTTTGATCCAGGTCAAACAGTAACGTCTGATAACTCATTTAAGGGCCTCCATTATTTTTAGTCTTCGTTGTAGGATAGCACACTTGGTGGGCCAACAGAAACCGGAACAATGGCGCCAATTCCCCGTTGACAAGCGAAAGCGACCTTTGATATACTGCTCAACGCAAAAATTAAGGAGGGTTCGTATGGCCATCTACGACCTAATGCAACTTAGTCCGGGCGTCCTGCGGCAGAAAATCCGGGAGGCCCCGAACCGACCCACTAAATGGCGATTGCTGGGGGCCTTGGTCCTGCGCGACGGCCTGTTATTGGGCTTTGCCATTGCCTATATCGCGAGTTTTACGTTACTCTTTGGGGCGGCTAGCAGTTACATCGGCGTGGCGAGTTTCTGTATCTTACTGAGTGCGCGCTTCGTGAACTATACCTACAATGTCCGGGCCAGCCTGAGCGCCTTGGCGGTGGTCCTGGGTCTGATGTGGGGTAACAGCGTGCTCCTGCCCCGACTGGGCGTATGGGGAGCCGGCGTAGTGAACTTATTGAGTTTATTGGTGATCCTGCGCCTGACCACGGCGGCGCCCATCATGGGAAATGGTGGGGTGTACACCTTTGGCTACGTCCTGGTAACGGGCGTCCCACCGGTGGGTGCCGCAGCCGTGACGGGGACTGGGCTGGCGACGCTGGTCGCTTACCTCTGCTGTGCCGCAGTATTTTGGAAACACCACCGGCATGCCGACGCGCACCAAGCGCTGTGGCCGGTGGTCAAACCACCGCGCCTGACCGACGCAATCTGGCGCTGGCAACTGCGCTTAGCCCTGGGTGTCACCGTGGCATTGATGCTGGGTCAGGCCCTGCACCATCAGCGGGCCATGTGGCTGGGCTTTGCCTGCATGTCGGTTTTGTTGCCGCAAACCACGCAACTACGCGGGCGAGCCGTACTCCGTTTTAGCGGTGTCGTCATCGGTTCACTGGTGTTTGCGCTGGGGGCGGCTTGGTTGCCGGTTGCGGCGGTGGCTTTGTTGGCGCCGATGGCCGGCTTCTGGCTGGGGTTGACGCCCAGTTATTTCTGGGCCAGTATTCTCAACTGTTTCGGGGCGTTGAGCATCGTTCACACGTCTCTGGGTGGTCCCGCGGCCGCTGGGTTACGGATTATGAATAACGGTTTAGGCATTCTAATCGCCATCTTGGTGGCGGGGCTGGGTAATTGGTTCTGGCACCGTCGAACGACCTAAAAAACGGTTAACCACTTTATTATGGTGGTTAATCGTTTTTTAAGTTCGCGCGTCGAACTGGTGCCCACACTTGGGGCAGGTGACTCGTACGTGGCCGTGGTGGCGCGGTACCCGAATCCGTTGGTGACATTGCGCACAGTGGAAGAAGCGGTAGTGCCAATGTTGGCTGATTTGGTAGGTGAGGCGGCTGAACGGACGGATCAAGATGAACCAGAATCGTTGAAAACCGCGGTTCAGCGCGACCTGCCGGTAGATATTATGGGAGAATAGCCGCCAATAGCTCACGGCAATGAGGAGCGTGGCCACTAGGAAGAGCCAACCGGCGTATTTCCCCCAGAAACTCAGGATTAAGAGGACGATGGCTAAGCCGTTTAAGACCCGGTTCAGCGTATCATTTTGACCGTAGCGCCCAATCATGAGCCGTTGCAGGCGCTGGATGAATTTAGAATTAGGTTTCAACTAGAACACCTCCGTCAATGTAATAATTAATCCTACCATACTCCGGGTGGGGGCACCAAAGAATCTCCTGTTCCACGTGAAACAAGGTTTGCGGTAGAATGGACCTAATGAGTCATGCAGGAGGTTTTCACCATGTCAACCGTTGCCAGTATCAAACAAGCCATCAAGGACGATCCGGCCAACGCCGAGTTCACCGCCAAGGGCTGGGACCCGCTCTTTCACGTCCTGCCCAGCGCCACCATTTTAGTCATCAGTCAGGCCCCGGGCCGCATCGCCCAGGATACCGCGACCTATTTCAACGACGCCAGCGGTAAACGCCTGCGCGAATGGATGGGCGTCACCCGCGAGGAATTCTACGATAGCGATAAGGTGGCTGTGATGCCGCTGGACTTCTACTATCCGGGGAAGGGCAAGAGTGGCGACCTGCCACCGCGCAAGGGCTTTGCCGAGAAGTGGCACGAGCCACTCTTGGAGCAGATGCCTAACGTTCAGTTGAAGCTGTTGGTCGGCCAATACGCCATCAAATACTACTTGGGTCGGAAACGTTACAAAACCCTGACCGCCACGGTGCAGAACTACACCGACTATCTACCGGAATTCTTCCCGCTGGTCCACCCGTCACCGTTGAACTACGGGTGGCAGAAACGTAATCCGTGGTTCCAGACCGACGTGGTACCGGACTTACAGGCCCGCGTCCGCAAAGCGTTTGACTAGAAAACGACAAAAAACGAGTCACCCAGTAATTGACATAGGTGGCTCGTTTTGCGTTAGAAGAACAGGTAATACAGGCCGCTGAGCCCAATGAACCCGTAAATCCATTTTTTGATGGTTTCCCCGTCCAGTCGGGTCAGCAGGCGCGCGGCGATGAGCGTTCCCAAACTGGCGGCGACCATGCCGACCAGAATGTAGGGGATGTCGTGGACCGTTAAGATCCCGTTAGCCACTCGAACGCTGGCGATGTAGAAAGTGTCGATCAGGAAAAAGCCCTGAATGTTGCCGATGTATTCCGGCATGGATTTAGACAACGAAAGGTAGTAGAGCGCCATCAGTGGGCCGCCAATTCCAAATAAGCCGTTGAAAAACCCGGAGATGATCATGAAGCCCCCGGCGATGTACCAGGGATAGCGGCGCGCGCCGGCGTTCTTGGCAAACGTGAAGTACAGGCTCAACGCGACCAACAACCCGCCCAGCATCATTCGCAGTAAGTGGGTGTCTAACACGTGGCCCAGATGGACCGACCAAGTGGCCACCGTCGCGTACACCAGAAACGGAATGATCAGGCGTTTGAGTTGAACGTGATGGCGGTAGCGGATGGTTAAGCCCAAAACGCTGGTGAGCATGATGACGCCACCAATTCCGGCGGCCTGTGCGATGGGCAGAATTGCCGGGAAGAAGATCATCATGATGATGACCGCCCCAAAGCCGGTCAGACCTTGGACCAGACCGGCAAGTAAGGCGGGGAATGCAATTAACGCCCAGGTCATGATACCTGGCCTCCTTTTAAGAAAGTATGGTATCTAGTGTGGGGGACAAAGCCAGTCCTGTCAACGGGTGGCGGGGATGGCGGAATTGGTTTTTCAAATTTAGGAAAAAAAGTTGTTAAATTCCCTTGACTTAGAGTTAACTCTAAATTATACACTCAATCTTGTTGAATGAGCGGTTAGCTACTCCCCCGGGCGATACGCCCAGTTAGCCGCGGCATTCGAACTGATTTTGACGATAGATCACAACACAACCATTAAAGGAGATTTTTACATGACTAAAGTAATTATGGGTGCCGATCCGTTAGGCTACGATTTGAAGAACGCCGTTAAACAACATTTATTGGACCAAGGCTTCACCGTTGAGGACATCACGCCAACCAACGACGTTGACTACTTCAACGTTGGCCAAGAACTGGGCCAACGAGTAGCCAGCGGTGAATTTACCCGCGGCTTCATTTTCTGCGGCACCGGAATGGGTGTCAACATTGTGGCGAACAAGTACCAAGGTGTCTACAGCGCCTTGTGTGAAAGCTTGGAAACGGCCCGGTTATCTCGGGTCATCAACAACGCCAACGTCCTCGCCATGGGCGGTATCGTGGTCACCCCGTACCTGGCCAAACAAATGGCCGATACGTTCTTGAACACGCCGTTTAGTGAGGGCTTCTCGGAAGGTGATCCAGCCTTTCTCAAGAGCGCTTACCAGTCCGTGCAGCAAACGGAAGCGGTCATTACTGCTTACAACGAAAAGAATAAATAAGCGCTAAGTTCTTACTTGTAGAAGCTGTTATACGTTAAAAAGAAGGCCGTCACGAATTTTTCGTGGCGGCCTTCTTTGATGTTCTAGTTTAAATTGGTGATGTAGTAACTGTTGTTGAAAAAGCGTCCCATGAAGTGTATAGCCTAGAGGGCAACCAGCTTTGACTCGGGTTGGCACTAACGGTCGAGGTGCCCCAAATCCTGTGGGTCCGCCCCGTCAGCGACTAGTTGGTTAAATTTTTCGCGCAAGGCTGGATCGGTCTGCGTGGTGTCTGGCAGATAGTTGACGTTTTCCGTCCCCGCCTGAATGGCGCGCTTGTAGTACCACTTCTTCCAACGCAGGAAGTCCATGGTGTGCTGGAGCGCCGCCATCTTTTCTTCGAGGGCTTGTTCTTGTTCGGCCAGAAAGTCGTAACGTTCGTCGAGCGTCCGGTCACCGGCCAGGCACAAGTCGATGAACGTCCCGATTTGTTTGACCGGTAAGCCGGCTTCTTTTAAACAGCTGATGGTTTCCAGATAGTTAAAATCGGCGTCCTTGAAGACGCGCCGGCCCGCGGCGTTGCGGTCGACGAAGGGCAATAAACCTTCCTTGTCGTAGTAGCGCAGGGTGTACGTACTGATGTCGAGGCGTTTGGCCACCTGACCGATGGAATAGGGCATGGGATTACCTACTTTCTGTAAAATAAAGTTAGCTCTAACTTTAAATGATTATCGGTTATTTCGCAAGTAAAGTGGTTAAGCCCGACAGCCATTTCGCGCTATACTAAAAATAAACAGTTTGAAAGGACGGGGCACTATGGAGCTGACGGGTTACGAAGATTTGCGGGTCCAAAAAACGATTAACGGAATTTATACGGCGTTTGAAGCACTGATTTGCGAGAAGGCTTATGAGAAAATCACGGTTAAGGCGTTGGCCGAACGCGCGCAGATCAATAAAAAGACCTTTTACCGGTACTACCCCACGCTCGACGACCTACTGGCCGAGATGCAGGCCCGTTACGCCAAGGATTACCTGGATCAGATTAAAACCTTCCAGTATCCGCGGGACCTCGCCAAAAGCTTACGGGTCTTTTTCACCTATTCCGCCGCGCAAGGGGAAGCTTACGATCGGATTACCACCAGTGGTCGCGGGTCGTCTTACGTGGGGATTCGGCAACAGATGATCGACCAGGTGATGGGCACGACCTGGGGCGCCTCTCCCGAATTTAAGGTGCTGAGCGATTGGCAACGGGCGGTGCTGCTGACCTTTATTCAGCAAACGGGATTAACCGTCTATCAGCAATGGATCGCGGGGGGCAAAACCGTGCCTCTCGACGAGGTGATTGCCGCGGCAACCGCGTTGATGCAGGGTGGGGTCAACCAGTATTTACAATTAAATCGATAAAGCGTTATCTGGGTCGGGAATTTTTTCCCGGCCCTTTTTGTGATCAAAATGCTGCTTGCTGGTAGTTTTGTGCCACTGTTTCGCGGAAAGGGGGGCATAAGTCCCGCTTTTAAAAAGACTGCCCATTTTTTCGGTTGGCCGTTGTTGGCATAATGGACCCATTCAAAGCACGAGGAAGGGAGGCTGACCGCATGTTAACCGTCAGCGAAGATCAACAAATTACCCAAGTGATTCACCAACAAACGCAGGCCTTGATTACGGGGGACCGCGATCAACTAACCCGCTTAATTGCACCGGATGCGCAGTTTACCCACATTACGGGTGCCCGACAAAGCCGGGATGACTGGTTACAACAAATTAAGCGGGGGCGAATGGCTTACCTCGCCAGCCAAGAAGAGGAGTTAACGGTGACGCGCACCGGCACCACAGCGCAGGTCGTTAGTCGCCAGCAATTAACGGCTCGAATCTACGGTTTTCAACAAACCTGGCCGCTAGAATCGCACACCACGTTGGCCAAGCGTCACGGCCAATGGTTGATTACCGCCTCGTCCGCTAAGCTGTACTAATCAAGGGAGGAATACTAACTAATGTCACGTCGTCGAATTGCCATCGCCACGGTGGCGCTATTAATCGCTAACTTTATGGGGGGCCTCGATGCCACCATCGTCAACACCGCCTTACCGGCCATTACCAGTGACCTGAACGGGATTCGCCTGATTGGCTGGATCAGTTCCGTGTTCTTACTAGGTACGGCGGTTACCACCGTGTTATGGGGCCGGGTCGGAGAACTCATTGGTAATAAACGGACCTTTCAGATTTCCGTGTTGCTGTTTATCGTCAGTTCGTTAGCCGGCGGTCTGGCACCGAACATGCTACTTTTGATTGTTGCCCGGGCCTTCATGGGAATTGGGGCCGGGGGGATGGTTTCCATTCCGTTTATCATCTACGCGGATATCTATCCCAACCCAGCTCAACGGGCACGGGCGTTAGGGTGGGTGACCGCCTTTTACACCCTATCGACCGTCGTGGGTCCATTAATTGGGGGCTGGTTGGTCGATGCGTTGTCCTGGCACTGGGTCTTCTTCATTAACTTGCCGATTGGGTTGATTTCGTTACTCGTGCTGCAGTTCTCCTACCAAGAAACCCGATCAACCGGGGCCAACGGGCGGTTCGATACCCGGGGAGCGGTGACCTTGATTGCCATGCTGGTCGTCCTGTTGTTTGCCAGTGACGCCCTGGCGTCGAGCCTAACCCGCGCAACCATCTTGGCGGTGATCGGTGTGGCCCTCATGGTCGGTTTCTACCAATTGGAAAAACGGCAAGACCACGCCCTAGTGCCGGTCGAGTTATTGAAAAATTGGCCGGTTCAGGCGCAAAACGTCATCATGTTTCTGATCAACGGGTTCTTTATCGGATACAGCGTCTACGCACCGATGTGGGCGCAAGGACTGCTAGGGACTAACGCCACTTTTGGGGGCTTAACTCAGATTGCGGGGTCCGTGCTGTTACTCGTTGGGACGCGGTACACGGCACACCTGATGGAATCGTGGCCGTACAAACGCATCGTTTTATTGGGGATTATCAGTGTGCTGTTATCGGCCGGATCAATGGTTTTGGCGACCCAACAAGCGCCGTATTGGTGGCTACTGGTCAGCGGTGGTTTTAACGGGTTAGGAATGGGCTTGGCGTTTACACCAATGCAGGTCTCCTTACAAGATGGCGTGCGCCAGGACTTAATCAGCGTCTCGACCACCTTCGGGTTACTTTTCCGGACGTTGGGTCAGACCTTCATGGCCGCCATCTTTGGGGCCGTTCTGAGTCTCAAAACGGCCAGCCAACTGCACGCGCCGTTGACGGCGGGGATGGTCAACAAACTGACGGATGCCTCGACAGCTAAGCAATTGCCGGCCGCGTTATTGCCGCAGTTGCGGACGATTCTGTTTAACGGGTTTCACCTGATTATGGTGATTGGGTTTGGTCTGGTCTTAGTAGCGCTACTGATCAATCTGACGCGTCAGGCGCCACAAAAACAACCACGGGGTTAAACGTTTTGTCCCGCTTGGGGCCAAAGGGTGGCATAAGTCCCGGTTTCCGGAACATTGCCCATTTTTTCCCTTGCGAGTTGGGGCGATAATAAGCTTATTGAAACGATGAGATGAAAGGAAGTTTAAGTCATGGAAAAAACGATCACGTTAAATAATGGGGTCACGATGCCGACGTTAGGTTTTGGGGTCTTTCAGGTGCCCGATAGTGAACAGTGTGAAACCGTCGTTCGTGAGGCGTTAAGACAGGGCTACCGGTTGATCGATACGGCCGCCGCTTACCTCAACGAAGAGGCCGTGGGACGGGCCATCAAGGCCAGCGGCATTCCACGCGAAGAAATCTTTGTGACCACCAAGTTGTGGGTCCAAGACGCCAGTTATGCGGGTGCTCAACGCGCCATTGACCGCTCCCTTTCCCGGTTAGGGCTGGATTATCTGGATTTATATCTGATTCACCAACCGTTAGGTGACGTCTATGGCGCTTGGCGGGCCATGGAAGAAGCCTATCACGCGGGGAAGGTTCGGGCCATCGGGGTGTCGAACTTCGAACCGGATCGCGTACAGGACTTGATGATGCATAACAGCGTTAAACCAGCGGTTGACCAGATTCAGGTCAATCCATTGGCCCCCCAGACGGCTGCGGTTGACTGGCTATTAGCTAACGATATTCGGCCCGAAGCCTGGGGACCGTTTGCGGAAGGGAAGACTGGCCTCTTCACCAACCCCGTATTGGTACAATTAGCCGATAAATACCACAAGACGACGGCCCAAATCATGCTACGGTGGCTCAACCAACGTGGCGTGGTGGTGATTCCTAAATCGGTCACGCCGGCCCGAATCGCGGGGAATACGGATTTCTACGACATCACGTTAACGGCCGCCGAAGTGGCGCAGATTGCAGCGTTAGCCTTACCGGACAGTCAATTTGGTAATAGTCACGACCCCGAAAACGTGAAGCAACTCGGCAGTTGGACCCTCGATATTTAATTAAAGGAGCGATTTTATTATGACCATGAGCACGCAAGAAATTAGTGATCGTTTAGAGCTCAAACAATTAGTTGACCAATTCTCAAACTACGCCGATACCAAGGAAAACGACAAGCAGGTTAAGTTGTTCGCCCCGGATGGCCAAGTCAACATCATCAATAATGGCGAGGTGACCTTTAGCCTTAAGGGTCGCGACGCCATCGAACAGGCCTTTTCACAATCCATGGACGACTATCAATCGGTCTTTCACATGAGCGGTCAACACACGGTCGACTTCTTGGACGCCACGCACGCCACCGGAGTTGCCTACAACTACGTGGTGTTGGTGAAGTTGGTTGACGGGAAGCCTCAGACCACGCAAGAAGGTGTCCGCTACGAAGACCGGTACGAAAAAATCGCTGGTCACTGGTTGATCACCGAACGGAATTCGCACTTTAACTGGCATCTCGATCTCTAATTGCGTGTTGAAAACAAAACCTGTGGTCCGTAGTGACCGCCGGTTTTGGCGTATAATGGGAGCATTCCAACTCACGAAAGAGGGCTTTCCCATGATTGAAGAAACGGACCGGCTGCGGGTGCGTAACTTGGTTGAAAGTGACTTGGCGGACTACCAGCGCATCCTGGCCTATCCGGTGATGGCGACCGCGAACGGCGCCACCAGCAGCACAGCGCCGGACCTACTAGCCTACTGGTTTGAAAAGGATCGGCACAGTCCCTACGCCTTCGCGGTGGTCGACCGGGTCGAACACCACTTTATCGGCGCCATTCTGTACTACCCGCACCAGGATCAGTCGGCCACGTACGATCTGGGGTACTTCCTAGAACCCAACGCCTGGGGTCACGGCTACATGGCGGCCGCGGTCCGCGCCAGTTGGGCGTTGATTCGCCGGGAGGGTGGGTGCTTGACCGACCTTTATGCGGATTGCCTGCCGGATAATCAGCGCTCGCAGCGGGTGTTGACTAAGCTAGGCTTTGTTCCGGTGGCCGCGACCAGTACGGTAGCCAGCGACCACGACCCGGACAACGTCTTGTGGTTTCAACGAACGTTTACGACGACCAACTAAAAAATGAGCAGCGCCCGTCAGTGGTCGTTGCTCATTTTGTGTTTGTGGGACTTTAGCCCACGTTGATGTTGAGTAAAATGGTGCCCACCACGATGAAGCCAATCCCGAAAATAATCACCGGGTTGAGTTGCTCGTGCCAAACGAGCACGGATAACGCGGTCGTGGCCACGATACCGACGCCGGCCCACAAGGCATAGGCGATATTTAGGTTAATCGTTTTAATAGCTAAAGATAAGAAATAAAAGCAAAGTACATACGCTGCTAAACTTCCCATTGTGAAAAACAAACGCGTAAATCCGGCCGAAGCCTTTAACAAATTCGTGCCCACGAGTTCTCCCGTGATAGCAATGCCTAAGTATAAGTATCCCATGCTTGTGCGCCTCCGCATCGTAAAGTTATGTGGTGTGATAAATGACACATCACTAATGATTCAGCATATTGTGAATCAAGATATTCTACCACGATTTTGCCCGTTATGGGTTAAAAAAAGTACTGACGAGTGAAAATTTTTTCGACCGGGCCACCATGATGGTCAAGGAAAGCGGTTAACGGTATGATGAAGTGAAGATATCGTGATGGCTAACAACGGTTTTTAGGATGACGGATTAGCTATCGCTAAGGAGTGATTGGGTATGGAACTCTTAGCCTCGACGAGCACCCTCATTTTGGTGGCGACGTTGAGCATCATTGTTAACCGGCAACTGGTGCCGAAAATTTCAGTAAACTACGTCAGTATGTTCTTTGGCGGACTATTGGCGGTAATTCCCGTCCTAAATGGGCTAGTGGCGCATTTTGAGTCAGATATTTTTATCGGACTAATTGTGGCGCCACTCCTGTTCTTCGAAGGTCAGAGCACCCGGATGAATAGCGTGGGGCGGAATTTCCGCCAGATCATTAGCTTAACGGTGGGAATGGTGATCTTATGTGCCGTGATTGCTGGATTCGGGACGGCCTGGATCACTTCGCTAGGCTTACCGTTGGCCTTTATCTTGGCGGCCATCAGCACACCGACCGACGCCACGGCCACCGAATCCGTGGTGATGGGCCTAGAATTGCCGCACCGGGAGGCCACGTCTTTAAAATTGGAATCGTTATTTAACGATGCGTCCGGAATTATCTTGCTGAACATGGCGATCCTCTGGTACGTCAACGGCTACATCAACTACGGCCAAACGTTGGGCGACTTTCTGTATTCCGCGATTGGCGGGGTGATTTTCGGGTCCCTGGTCAGCGGGGTCTTAATTTATTTACGCCAAAGTATGTTGCGTTCGCGGTTGAATTTTATTAACAATACTTATAATAGCGGTACGCCGCTCAAGGTCATCTACATGATGACGCCCTTTTTCCTGTACTTTGGGGCGGAAGCCATCCACGTGTCGGGAATCATCGCCGTGGTCTTCGCCGGCCTGGTCCACAACGCCGAAGGGGAACGGAGTGCGTTGGCCAATCCGAAATTGGCGTATGACAGTTTTCAATTATTAGACTTGGTCAGCGACGTGCTTAACAGTGTCGTTTTCGTGGTGCTGGGGATTATGTTGGTGCGGACATCGCTGGACAAATCGGTGACCTATAACGGCAGTCTCATCTGGATCGGCGTTGGCGTGATCCTCTACGTGGCGAACCTGCTTGGCCGGTACGTCTATTGTCGGGTAGTTCAACGCCGGGATAACTATTCGGCCTGGGTCTTTGCGTTGGGTGGCATTCACGGGGCGGTCACCTTTGCGCTGGCCTTCACCGTGGCCGCGACACAGGTCAAGACGCAGGACTTCAACCTGGTTCTGATGTCGGAAAGTGTCTTGATTATCTTAAGTATGGTGGTGCCGACCATTCTGTTCCGGTTCATGTTGCCAAAGACGGAGACCGACGAGAAACTGGCCCAAGGCATTCGTGAGGTCCGTGAGCAAATGATTGAACGGGCGGTCGCCAAACTCGACGAGATGCCGAAACTATCCGCTGAGTTCAAACTGGCCGTGACGTTTGATCTTAAATCGCAAGACGGCCACACGACGGTCAAACAGTTCGTCAGCGAATGGCGGCGGATGGTGCGCCATCCCGAATATACGCAGGCCGAGATGAACCAGTTGATTTCGACCTACCAGTGGGTCTTCAAGACGGAACGGCAGTACCTCATCGATCTGTACTACACCAATCATCAAGTGTCCGAAGAGCTGTTCAACAGCCTGTACCGCGAGGTCGCCATGGCCGAGCTGATGGTGTTGGACTACGGGAGTCGGAATTAAAAACGTTGGGGTTGTAACTGACTGAAGGCGTTAAAAAGACGGTTACCAAGGCTGTTCAGGCTTGGTAACCGTCTTTAGTTAATAAGCTTTACGTGGATCAAAAAACGAGCTTAACCCCGTCAAGTTGAGTCGGGCCACGTAGCTTTTGAACTGGTCGAAGTCCAAGTGGTGGTCGCGAGAGAAGCGACTGAACAACGATAACGTGTTGTGGACCATGAAATAGGCCGCAATCTCGGCATCCTGTTGGTCGATGGGGTAGGATTGACGAATTGATTTGGTGAGAATGACCACCAAGTTATCCTCAATGCGCTGGGCAAACCGGGTGTAGTTCTTGGGAAACAACAGGTGTTGAATGACGGCATCGTTGGCGCGCACGTAGGTGACCGCATCGTCCAACATCAGGCCGGGGTGAGTGTAGACGGTTTTAAACGAGTAACTCTGGATGATTTTCCCTAGGCCCCCGGAAACCTGGTCGGCGAAGGTGTCAATCAGGTCGTCAATGGAATCGTAATGGAGGTAGAACGTTTTGCGGTTGATCCCGGCGGTTTGAGTTAATTTAGTCACGGTAATTTCGTGGTACTCGTGTGTTTGCGCGAGCTTTTCGAGGGCGTCGCGCAGGGCGAGTTGGGTCCGGGCGACCCGCTTATCAGTGGTGACCATGGACAAAACCTCCTTTGGAACGTTAGACCCCACTTGGTCATTAGCTAAATTGACCATACCACAGCTGAAGCGGATAGTTCAACTTCCCCGTTTATTAAACGTGTTATAATAAGCCCATCTTGGGGAATTGCAGGCGATCCCCAGCCCAACATTGCCGTTGATGGAAGGAATTCTATGCGAATTAACGTTTTACAGCACACCCCCAACGAGGGGCCCGGAATGATTGAAGATTGGGCCAACACCCACGGGTTTGACCTGTACGTGTACCACCCGTACCAGTTCGGCCACTTACCCAGCGCGGCGCAGACCGATATGTTGGTGATCTTAGGTGGCCCGATGAGTCCTAACGACGATCTGCCCTGGATTAGTCAGGAACGCCAGTTGATTAAAGAGCTGTTGACCCAAAACAAACCACTCTTTGGCGTGTGTTTTGGCGCCCAACAGATCACCAAAACGTTGGGCTATCCGGTGACCAAAGCGCCGGCTAAGGAGGTTGGCTGGGCGCCGGTCTACCGACAAACGACCACGGTTCGGGGCATTCCGTTGAAGGCCAACGTTTTACACTGGCACGAGGAGATGTTTGAAATCCCGGCGCACGCCGAATTGCTCTTCTCCAGTGATTGGGTCCGTAACCAGGGCTTCGTCTTGAATCACCGGGTGATTGGGCTGCAGTTCCACCTGGAGCCGCGGCGTAATAACGTTCGCGAGATGATGGTCAACGATTACCCGTACCTGATTGGGTCGGTGATTCACCAGACGGCGCAAGAAATCGTGGATTACCCGATTCCCCGGCAGAATCGCCAGATGCTCTTCCAGTTGCTTGATTATATTAATTCGTGAATAAAAAGGGAGTCGGCCGGGTGGTCGACTCCCTTTTTGGTCGGTCGGGTGACCTTAATCGTCCCGTTCCTGGCCAAAGGCGAAATACAGCCAAGGGCCGATGGGCTGGACGAAGGCTAAACAGAACCATAAAAACTTATTGCCGTGACGGAAAGATTTTGCCCGGAGCAGGTCGCTTAAAGCGAGGGTGCTCGCCGTAAATTCGAAAGCCGCCACCGGTAGTAACCGTTGACGGGCGCGCTTAGTAAGTGGACGGTGGTGCGTAGACCATAGGTGATTTAACATCGACAACGCCTCCTAGACTAGTTAGGTTGAGTATACGCCCTTTCAACTGTAAGCGCTAACGGGACAATCCTGTATTGAAGCGGGTGGGGAAATGATTCTATAATGAAAAAGGATGATTAGGTGAATAACGTTTCCTAAAATTAGTTAAGGGTTAACGGAGGAGATTATGGACAAGAAGCAAGCGGCGACTGTCCCAGACGGACAGCTTTCTCGCCGGCATCACATGAAGATTCGTTGGAAAAATTTTATTCAAGATAAGGACGTCCCGGCGCGCGAAGCCAGCGTGCAGGCCCGGGCCTCCATTGTGGGGCGCATCGGCATCACGCTGTTATCGTGTGGCACCGGGGCCTGGCGGGTCCGCGACGCCATGGACCGGGTGGCCCGTAGCCTGAACCTGACCTGTTCGGCCGATATCGGGTTGATTTCGCTCCAGTTCACCTGCTTTAGCAGTAGCGAGCAAAGTTACACGCAGGTTTTGGCGTTACCGAATACGGGGGTCAATACCGATAAGCTCAATATCATGGAAGAAATGGTCAAGAACTTTGAGAATGACTTTGCTTTTCTCACCGTTCAAGAGATTCACACCATGATCGACAAGGTTCAGAATCGACCGAAGCAGTACACGCCCCTGATTTCGGGGTTGGCCGCGGCGTTAGCCTGCAGCGCCTTTATTTTTCTACTGGGTGGGGGAATTCCCGAAATGGTCTGTTCCTTCCTGGGCGCCGGCATCGGGAATTACGTGCGAGCCTTCATGGGCGAACACACCATGTCGACGGTCGCCAAGATTGCCATCAGTGTGGCGGTGGCCTGCCTGGTTTACATGTTTAGCTTCCGGTTGTTCGAGGCGTCGTTTCAGGTGCTGGCTCAACACGAAGCTGGTTATATCGGGGCCATGCTGTTCGTGATTCCCGGTTTTCCGTTTATCACCAGCATGTTGGACATCTCCAAGCTCGACATGCGGTCGGGGTTAGAGCGGTTGGCCTACGCCATCATGATCACGCTGATTGCGACGTTGGTCGGGTGGCTGGTCGCCACGATTTTTCACTTTAAACCGGCCGATTTCTTACCGCTGGGCTTATCGCCGCTGGTGATTGGCCTACTACGCATCCCGGCCAGTTTCTGTGGGGTCTACGGCTTCTCGATTATGTTCAACAGTTCGCAAAAAATGGCCATCGTGGCCGGTGGTATCGGGGCGGTGGCCAATACCCTGCGGCTGGAACTGGTCGATTGGACGGTGATGCCCCCCGCTGCTGCGGCCTTTACCGGTGCATTAGTGGCCGGACTGATTGCATCGGTGGTCAACCGGTACAACGGGTATCCCCGCATCTCACTGACGGTGCCGTCCATCGTCATCATGGTGCCTGGTCTGTACATTTATCGTGCCATCTATAACATCGGCATGAACCAGATTGGGGTTGGGGCGTTGTGGATGACCAAGGCGGTCCTGATTATTATGTTCCTGCCGTTAGGGCTGTTTGTCGCCCGGGCGTTATTGGATAAGAAATGGCGACATTGCGATTAGAATAGTAAGTTTAACGGCGGTCAGCACTGAGGTGGTGGACGCCGTTTTCACGTTAAAAATCTGTTAGACTAAACCTAAAATGAGGTGATTCAGTGCATAAAATTGCGGTAATTTCAGACGTTCACGGGAACGTCACCGCGTTAAGGGCCGTCATCGCCGATGCAAAACGCGCCCACTGTACGGACTTTTGGTATCTGGGAGATTTGTTTGTCCCGGGACCGGGCGCTCACGATTTACTGGCAGACCTTGATGCGCTTCCCATCACGGCCTACCTGCGAGGCAACTGGGAGGACGGGCTCTTGGAAACCATCGCCGGTCAGATTGACGCCGCCGATCCTAGCGACGTGTACGAATCGTTCATTGACGATTACGTTAATGAGCGGTTGGCCGCCGCCGACGTGGCTCGGATTCGCCGCTTGCCGATGGTTCAGACCGTTACGCTGGACGGCTTGACCTTTCAGTTGACCCATAACTTGCCGGACCGCAACTCGGGGCAGACACTGAGTCCGGAAGGCGACCAGACGGGGTTCGACCAATTAGCCCGTGGTGGGGCGGACATCATGGTGTACGGTCACGTTCACCACCAACTCTTGCGGCAGAGTACCGCCGGACAAATGATTGTGAATCCCGGTACCGTGGGGATGCCGTTTCCCCATTGGGGACGGTTCGCTCAGGACTTGCGTGCCCAGTACGCGATTATTACCACGCACGGTCGGCGACTCCCCGCCGTTACTTTTCGCCAAGTGCCCTATGATGTGACGACCGAAATCGCGTTGGCGCGTGACCGGCAGTTGCCCTACGCCGACCTCTACGCTGATCAGTTGACGACGGGGCACGTTTACACCCACGATTTACCGGCCCTCACGCGGGTGACCCAACGGCCGGGAGAAGCCGAGCGGTTACGGCAACTGATGGCCAAGTATACCAACTAAATTTAAGGGAATTGCCTAATTCGATTCTGGATTAGGCTTTTTTTGTGTGCTTTGTGTTGACAAATGTAAACGATGGTTGTAACCTGCATTTATCGATTACAAATGTAAATCATAAAGGAGCGTTTCGGCTATGATTAAATTAATTGTCCTCATTGGAGGCCTCGTCCTGATTGGCTTTATCACCTGGTGGTTCTTCGGCAAACATACGGTTCAAGAGGTTCAAGCTAACGTGACGACTGACCAACAAAGTATTGATATCGACGTCAACGGGGGCTATTCTCCGGAACGCGTCGTCCTTAAGCAAGGGGTGCCCGCCGTCTTGAACTTTACCCGGCAGGACGCGTCAAGTTGTTTGGACCGGGTCGTGTTTAGTGACTTTGGCATTAACCAGGAGTTACCGCAAAACCAACAGCAGTCCATCAAGATTGATACCAGCAAGCCCGGCGAATATGACTGGGCTTGTGGCATGGATATGTTTCACGGCAAGTTGATTATTAAATAATTAGGAGGACAATCTCATGACACAAACGACACAAAAAGAAACGGTAATTGTTGAAGGTAGTTATGCGCCAACAATGGTTGAATTTAAGCAAGGCGTACCCGCTGAATTAACCTTTTTACGTTTAAACAATCAAGGATGTTTGGATAAAGTGCATTCGGATGCGTTGATGTTCAACCTGGACTTACCCATCAACGCGCCCCAGACCGTGACGATTCCCACGGATCAGGCCGGGGTCTTCGACTTCAGTTGTGGGATGGACATGGTTCACGGGAAAGTGGTGATTGACTGATGAGTATTACCAAGCGTTTCTGGGTCTCCTTGATTTTCTCACTACCAATGTTAGCGGGAATGATTGGGATGCCGTTCGGCTGGATGTTGCCGGGCGGGGCTTGGACCCAGTTAATTCTGACCACGATTGTGATGCTGGTGTCGGCGCGACCGTTCTGGCAAAGTGCCTGGGCGTCGTTTACCAAGCACCACGCGAACATGGATACCCTAGTGGCGATTGGGACCGCCACGGCGTACGTCTATAGTCTGTACGCCATGATCACCCATCAGGCGGTCTTCTTCGAAAGTGCGGCCTTCGTGACCACCTTCGTCCTGTTGGGCCAGGTTTTCGAAGAGCGGATGCGCAATAACTCCGCCAACGCCGTGGAAAAACTGATGAATCTACAAGCCAAGGACGCTGAAGTTTTACGCAACGGCGACTTTGTGCGCGTGCCGATTGCCGACGTACAATTAGGCGACATCGTGCGGGTCAAGCCCGGCCAGAAGGTACCGGTCGACGGCGTGATTACCGCCGGAAGTTCCAGCGTGGACGAATCGATGGTCACCGGTGAAAGTATGCCGGTCGAAAAGCACGTCGACGACGCCGTGATTGGGGCCACCCTGAACAGCACGGGGACCTTCCAGTTCAAGGTAAACCAGGTCGGTGAAAAGACCATGTTGTCCCAAATTGTTGAACTGGTTAAAAAAGCGCAAAACAGTCATGCGCCGATTCAAAAGTTGACCGATAAGGTGTCCGATATCTTTGTGCCCGTTGTGTTGAACCTAGCCATCGTGACCTTCCTAATTTGGTACGTCTTCTTGGGCGCTAGCCTGGCGAACGCGTTGATCTTTGCGGTCTCTGTGGTGGTGATTGCTTGTCCGTGTGCCCTCGGTTTGGCCACGCCAACGGCCCTGATGGTCGGGACCGGCCGTGGTGCTAAGATGGGCATCCTGATCAAGAACGGGGAAGTTCTCGAGGCCGTTAACGACGTGGACACCGTGATTTTCGATAAGACGGGGACCATTACCGTTGGTAAGCCGCAGGCAACCGATGTCGTGGGGGACGAAGCCCAAGTGGTGCAAGTCGCCGCTAGTTTGGAAGCTGCTTCGGAACACCCGTTGGCCGCAGCTATTTTAGCCCGGGCCAAGGAACTATCCTTGGCGCCAGTTGAAACGACAGCCTTTCGTGCCGTTGAAGGGAAGGGTGTCACGGCCCAACTCAACGGTCAGACCGGGTTTGTCGGCAACCAGAAGCTGGTCACCGACGACCAACTCAGCGCGACTATGAAGCGAGACATGGTTCGGTTACAGAATGAAGCCAAGACGGTGGTTTTAGTCGGGTTAGACGACCAGGTCATTGGGTTAGTCGCCATTCAAGACGCCCCGAAGGCCACGTCGCGTGAAGCCATTGCGGCGTTAAAGGCTCGCGGCTTAAAGACGGTCATGTTGACCGGGGACAACCAGCGAGTCGCGGAAGCCGTCGCCCAACAAGTGGGTATCGACGACGTGATTGCCGATGTCTTACCGGGTGACAAGGCCGACCGGGTCCACCAGTATCAGCAGACCGGTAAGGTGGCCTTCGTAGGTGACGGCATCAACGACGCGCCCGCCCTGACCACCGCCGATGTCGGGATCGCCATGGGGTCCGGGACCGATATTGCGATTGATTCCGGGGGCATCGTGTTGATGAAAAACGACCTGCGCGACGTTGACCGGGCCTTAGCCCTGAGTCAAAAGACCTTCAACCGGATCAAGCTGAACCTCTTCTGGGCGTTCGTTTACAACGTCTTAGGTATTCCGGTGGCGGCCGGCGTCTTCTTCGCCATTGGGTTAACGTTGAGTCCGGAATTAGCCGGCTTGGCGATGGCCTTCAGTTCACTGTCCGTGGTCACGAGTTCGGTTCTGTTGAATCGCGCGAAGTTGACCACGAAATTAAAAGTTGCGTAATTAGTCAGAGAGTGGGACAAAAGGCGATTAGCTGGTGAGCATTAACGTCGTAAGTCAGATAATCCCGAACTTGGATTATCTGACTTACGGGGTTAAGCGGAACCAGCTGCCTTTTGGCGCACGTTTCGGCACAAGCCGTTCGGAGACACAAAGGGTCTGGGACTTTTGTCCCAGACCCTTTTTGAGTTCAAAGGAAAGTGTGGGGCGGCCAACAACATTCTGATGGTTGCTGAATATTTGAGTGTTAAACGCTTGTATAATTGTACAAGATTGAGTACAATTCATGTGTCGTAAGTAAGACGCACCTAAGAGGAGTTGAGCGAAAGTGGAAGCAACGACTTACTCAGGATTTCGTAAAAACCTTAAAAGTTATTTGGATCAAGCAACGTTGGACTTTGAACCGGTAACGATTACGCGTAATGGCGCACCGAATGCCGTCGTTATCTCCGAAGAGGCCTACAATAATCTGATGGAAAATCAGTTTTTAACGGCAAATCCAGAGAATTATAAATGGATTCTACAAGGAATTGATCAGCTTAAAAATGGTAAAGCTAAGCAGCACGAGTTAGTTGACCCAGATACTGGCGAGGCAGAACATGATTAAACAGTTTTCTGATAATGCCTGGAATGATTACATGTGGATGCTTGCAAATGATCAGCGTTCGTTTAAACGAATTAATAAGCTGATAAAAGTAATTAGCCGCACACCCTTTGAGGGAATCGGGAAACCAGAAGCGTTGCATGGAAATTTAAGTGGTTTCTGGTCGCGGCGGATTAATGAGAAAGATCGACTAGTTTACGCGGTTAATGCAACCACGATTAGTATTGCTGCATGTCGGGGTCACTATGGTTAAGCTTAGATCAGTTCGGCAATCGGATGAGATGTTTTAAGACGAAACGACTAAAAAACACGTCACAAGTGGTCAGCTTGTGGCGTGTTTTTGGGGTGATTTCAACGTGATACGTTAGTCAGCGGCTTGGAACTTACCAGCGGTCAACGCACTCTTCAGAACCCAACCTTGACCCTTAACGTAGCTAAACGTGTTGGTCTTCTTGTTGGCCTTCAGCTTAGCTTGTTGGGTAACCTTGTAAGTGGTGCCGGCCTTCAATTTGCCGTTAGCCGTTAAGGTGATGGTTGGCTTATCGGCAGCCACGGCGCCCTTGTAAACGACGGGCTTGGCATCCTTAGTGTGGAAGTTCTTGGCCGTCTTGAAGGTTTGCCGGTTCACCACGGTGTAAGTCGTGGCCTTGACCTGAGTCTTCTTAGCGGAGCTGGCCGCCTTGAATTTCCCCGCGGTCAATTGGCTGGACTTTACCCAACCTTGGCCCTTAACCAAACTGTACTTCTGAGTCTTCTTGGCATTAAGTTTAACTGTGATTTGTTTCGTGACCTTGTAGGTCGTCCCCGCTTTTAACTTACCCTTGGCCGTTAAGGTGATGGTTGGCCGATCGGCAGCCACAGCACCCTTGTAGACGACGGGCTTGGCGTCCTTGGTGTGGACCGTCTTGGCCGTCTTAAAGGTGTTGACCTTGTTGATCGTGTAGGTGTTCCCCTTGACGGTGGCCGCAGTCGTCGTGGCTGTGGTGGTCGCTGCAGAAACCGGGGTCGCTACGGCTAACGGTAAGGCCAAGGCAAAAACGCTAAGTAAAGTAACTGATTTTTTCATATGAATCTCCTCCACTCCATTTGAGATTACAGTTACTATACTTTTATGACAATCAGATGTCAAACATAAAGTTCTGTAATATTTTGGTAATATTTCACAAACTTAATTATTCGATAGTGCACAACTGAAGTGGTCGCTAATGGGTTAACCTCGCGGGTTTAACCGGTTATAAAGGCAGAAATGTTCACGGTAACTTCTCAATGTTTTCACGTATAACGGGGATAAAATTTTTTTTGCTGGGGGGATTTGGCATTCTTCCGGGGGCCGTGTATCATAAAATGGTAGAACTAATTGCTACATAAAGGATGAGTAAATTGAAGAAAATTGCGCCGATTTTTGTGGCGTTGGGGGCCATTAGTTTTGGGGTGCCCGCGACACTGTTTAAGATTGCCCGACGCGAGGGGGTCGTTAACGGTCCCTTGTTATTCTGGTCGTTTTTGAGTGCGGTGATCGTGCTAGGCATCGTGCACCTGGCCCGGCGAAAATGGCTCCGGTATCAACATACGAACTGGAAACAACTCCTGCTGGTGATTGCGGCGGGGACCGGTTCGGGGTTCACCAATACCTTCTATATTCAAGCGCTGAAGTTGATTCCCGTAGCGGCGGCCGCGGTCATGCTGATGCAAGCCGTCTGGCTGTCCGTGCTGCTGGGTTCACTGATTCAACGGCGGTGGCCCTCACGGTTACAGGTTCTCAGTATCATCTTAGTGTTAATTGGGACCGTGTTAGCGGCGGGGCTGTTCCCCATCACCCAAGCGTTATCCCCGTTAGGTCTGTTTTTCGCCTTTTTGGCAGCTTGTGGGTACGCCTGCACCATGCAGTTCACGGCGCACTTGGGCAATAATCTGGACCCCTTAACCAAGACCTGGTTGTTGTGCTTCGGGGCGTTCCTCCTAATTTCAATCATTTGGGGACCACAGATTGTGACGGCACCGACGACCTGGCCAACGTTGAAGTGGGGCTTCTGGATTGCGTTGTTCTCGATGGTCTTTCCATTGGTGGCATACTCCATCTTCATGCCCCATTTGGAATTAGGGATCGGACCGATCCTGTCGTCGTTAGAATTACCGGCGTCCATCGTGGTGGCCTTCGTGGTCCTAGGTGAAACGGTGAGTGGCTTGCAAATCGTGGGGGTGCTCCTAATTATTACCGCGGTGATTATCCCGAACGTCTGGGGAATGTGGCACCGCGAACAATTGAATTAGTTAGATTAAATGACCACTTCGTTCTAGCAATCAGCAGAGCGAAGTGGTTTTTTTAGGATTTTCAAGTTTTATGCGCAATTCGATGATAGTTGCGTGCAAGTTAAGTAGACGACGAACGCCCGGCCTGTTAAACCGAGTCCTCGACGGCTAATCCCGGTTATTCCGCGGGTTTGGTCGCCTTAGCGGGTGACAGCATTTCGTCCAGTAGTGAGCGCTCAGGTTTGAACGAGTTGATGGGTAGGACCAGAATCCCTTGAGTATCAAGGCGTTTGTCGTTTGAGAAAACTCGCGGTTCAGAAACTTACGCAATTTGCGTACGATGAAAACGGTTAGAAATAGGTTGATCACGACCCGCCACTAGGGTTAACCCGTTGGGGGATAATGAAAAATTAATCATCAAAATAAGCCCCCTCAGGCCTGGTCCTGAGGGGGCTTTGCGTCGGTTGATCGGTGGCCAAGTAATCAGTGGGAATGATGGTGAAGGGGCGTTATTCCTGGAGGGATTGACGAAATTTATAACGAAAAAACGGTCAAAACTGCGTCACAATTTTCTTCACAATTCAATTGCGTACAATTTGAAATGTCAAATAAACCTAACTGCTTCGGCCGCCCCACCCGGTGGCCACCAACGTAGCCGAGTTAGCGAATGTTGTTTTTCAATTCTACCAATGAAAGCGAGTGCTTATTGATGTTTAAATTACTCATGAAGACCCTGACCGTTGTCCTGACCGCGGGTATGATGACGACTTTGACCAGCCAATCCTCTTCGGCGGCGACCATAACGCCCACCTGGGGTCATTGGCAGTCGCTTACGATTACCTACCATTGTGCCTCGACCTCAGCTTACTACCGTAGTGTCTGGCAAGGCGCTATCCGTCAATGGAATAATACGGGGGTGGTTCATTTGTGGGCCGTTCCGACCAGACAGAAAGCCGACATTGAACTGACGTCGGCTCAGTCGATTACCCGGGCTCAAATTTTTGCGGGCTACACGGATTACAGCTATTATAAACAACCGCATGATAACCGCATCGTTTCTGCCAAATCGACCCTCAACCGGGGCGTGCTGACCGGTTATCATTATACCAAGGCCCAACGAACGAACGTGGCGACGCACGAGTTAGGGCACGCGTTAGGGCTCAGCCACTCGCAGGATAAGCATAGCGTGATGAATGCCACCAACCGATACGCGGCCATTAGTGCCCAGGATCGTGTGGCCTTGCGGGGGGCCTATGCGCATCAACGCGCCTAAGCTAGGGATTGCGTCTGACCGCAATCCGTGGTAATCTGTGCTTATCTGAATAGTGTTAAAAACTATAGAAAACGAGAGTACGGTAACGCCACCGCTTTTAGCGAGCTAAGGACAGTGAAAGCTTAGCCCGGTCACTTATCGGAAAAACACCTTTTCTGTTGTCTTCTGAACGTACCATTAGTAGGAAGAACCGTGGCCGACACGTTATCGTTCGGGGCATCTGTTAGGATGCCAATTAAAGTCGGTTTAACAATAAACAAATTGGGTGGTACCGCGGAAAGATCTTTCGTCCCTGTTTCTGGGGAGGATGGATCTTTTTTTATGGTTTTAACCACGGATAAGACACGAAGGGAGAATTTATCATGTCAGACATTTTAGTCAAAGATTTATTCAGCGACCAACATTACGCTGAAGACCAAGCCATCACGTTGCACGGCTGGGTCAAGACGATTCGGAGCTCCAAGAAAATTGGGTTCATCGAATTAAACGACGGCTCGACGATTCGTAACGCGCAAATCGTGATGAAGGCTAGCGACCTCGACAACTACGCCGAAATCGCGAAGTTCCCTATCAGTTCGACGATTGCGGTCACCGGGAAAGTCGTCTATACGCCGGACGCTAAGCAACCCTTAGAAGTTCACGCGGACGCCGTGGTGCTGGAAGGTGCTTCGGATAGCGATTACCCCCTGCAAAAGAAAGCCCACACCTACGAATACCTGCGGACGATTGCCCACTTGCGGCCCCGGACCAACACGTTCTACGCGGTCTTCCGGATTCGGTCATTAGCTGCCTTTGCAACGCATCAGTACCTGCAGGCACACGGGTTTAACTACCTGAACACCCCGATTATCACCGGGAGTGACGCCGAAGGGGCCGGGGAAATGTTCCGGGTCACCACGCTGGATATGAACAACTTACCGCACACCGAAGACGGTAAGGTCGACAACAGCCAGGACTTCTTCCGGAAGGAAACCAACCTGACGGTGAGTGGTCAACTGGAAGCCGAGGCCTTTGCCTTAGCGCTGCGGAAGGTTTACACGTTCGGGCCGACGTTCCGGGCAGAAAACTCGCACACGGCGCGGCACGCGTCCGAATTCTGGATGATCGAACCCGAAATGGCGTTCGAAGACTTAGACGACGACATCGTGACCATCGAAGCGCTGATCAAGGCCGTGGTCACTTACGTCTTGGACAACGCCAAGGACGAACTGGCCTTCTTGAACGACAACGTCGACGATCATTTGATCGAACGGTTGGAAAAGACCCGCGACGAAAAATTCGCGCGCCTGACCTACACCGAAGCCATCAAGGAACTCGAAAACGCCGACCAGGATTTCGAAGTGCCCGTTTACTGGGGCTTGGATCTGGAAGCTGAACACGAACGCTACCTGTGTGAACACATCTACAACAAGCCGGTCTTCTTGACGGACTACCCGAAGGAAATCAAGGCCTTCTACATGCGCGCTAACGACGACGGCAAGACCGTGGCCGCAGTCGACCTGTTAGTTCCTGAAATTGGGGAACTGGTTGGTGGGAGCCAACGGGAAGAACGCCGGGATGTTTTGGCTGAGAAGATCAAGGACAACCACATGTCGGAAGAGGAATACGGCTGGTACCAAGACCTCCGGAAGTACGGGGAAACCGTTCATTCCGGCTTTGGGATTGGGTTCGAACGGTTAGTGATGTACGTCACCGGGATGAAGAACATCCGCGACGTGATCCCTTACCCACGGACGCCAGGAAACGCCGATTTCTAAACTTGAGTTAAATGAAGGCCGTGCTGCAGATTCTTGCAGCACGGCCTTTTGACGTGGTTTAAATCCACGGTTTTGATGAGCACCACGGAGCGTTGTTTCACATGAAACATTTTTGAACTGGACCGAAAATGGCGAGGTGCTGTGTGCTAATCCGACTGATTGGCGGCGAGTCGCCGGGCCAATTCGCGCTGACGGAGAGGTGTCATGCCCGCCACGTTGAAGCGAAAGTCGCTCCGATCGGCGCCGAACACGGTTCCTGGTTGCACCAAGATATCCTGGGCGAGTAACTGGTTGAAGATGTGCCGGTCGGCTTGGTGCACCCAGAGGTAGAAGCCGCCCTGCGGCAGGGTGAAACGCCACGCGGGACGGTACCGGTGAAAGATGGCGGCGACGGCTTGACGACGTTGGGTGAGCTTGGTGGTCAGCCGGGTTAGCTCGCTGTCGAAATGGGGACTGTTGAGGGCCAAGTTGACCCAAGTTTGCGCGAGTAGGCTGGGGACCATGTCGAGTTGTTTTTGGACCTGTAACAGACGTTGGCCGATGGCTTGCGGGGCAATCAGCCAGCCGATCCGGGTGTTGGCGCCTAGGAGTTTGGACAGGGAACTAATGTAGATGACGTTGGCCGGGGAAAGGACCTTGAGCGGCGGCATGGCCGTTTCGTCGGTCACCAACCAACCGAACACGTCATCTTCGACGATGGGGATCTGGTAGTGCTGACAGAGGCGGAGCAACTGCTGGCGCTGGGTTAGCGATAACGTTTCACCGGTCGGGTTTTCAAACGTCGGGTTCGTAATGAGGAGTTTGATGCGGTGTTGCCGAATCGTTTGTTCCAGGCGGTCGAGGGCAAAATGCGTTGCGGTCAACGGGACGGGATAGGTGTGAATGCTGAGCGTCTGAAAAACGGCCGTGGCGTTGAAGTACGAGGGGGTCACGACCGCCACCGCATCGCCCGGCTGAAGCAGGCTGCTGAGGACCAAAAAGAGCGATTGTTCCGCACCCCCGGCGACCATGAGAGTTTGGTGCGTGAGGTCGAGTTGGGGAAAGAGCGCGGGCTGGCGACTCAGCGTGGTCAATAGGGCGGGGTCGCCCATAGTCGTGGTGGCGGATTGTTGCGCCAGATAGGTCGTCCAGTCCAGTTGGAAACGGCCCAGTTGGGGAATCAGTTCGGGCGGCAACCCCGCCGCGGCCCCGTCGATGAACTGGCCGTGGTCAAGGCCCCGTGCCTGCGCCAGTTGCGCCTGTAACGAGGCGCCGGGTGTGATGGGATGCCGTAAGAGTTGCCAGTTCACGCTGGTGGTCAGGGGCTTAAGTTGGGGAATCTGTGCCACGAAGGTCCCACTCCCCCGGCGCTTAACCAGAACACCCTGGGCGCTGAGGTCGGCCAACGCCCGGCTGACCGTCGACCGGTCGACGTGTAACCAGGTCGCCAGTTGGCGTTCGGCGGGGAGCCGTTGTCCGGGGAGCAATTGGTCGTTTTGAATAAGGGATTTAATCAGCTGAATAATGGCACGATACTTGGGTTTGACAGCTGGGAGATTGGCCGCCCAATTAATCATACGAACACATCCTTTACGGTTAGTATATAAATTGGCTGGATTTTAAACAAGCCAATTGGCGGTTGTTTTCGGGTGTTTTTACCGGAATAATAAGGAAACAGGAGGTAACGACATGGAGAACGTTTTAACGATTGCGGGGTCGGATAGCTTAGCGGGCGGGGGCCTGCAAGCGGATCTTAAGACCTTTGAGGAGCTGGATACGTTTGGGTTGAGTGCCGTGACCAGTCTCGTCACGATTTTACCGCAGCAGGTTCACGTCACACCGGTCGCGAACACGGTCTTGGCGCAACAACTGACGTCGATTCTGACGCAGGTCTCGATCCGAGCGGCCAAGACGGGGTTGTTGGGCGGCGTCGACGCCATCCATACGGTCGCGACCCAGTTGGCGGTTACGCCGATGATCCTGGTGGTTGATCCCGTTTTTGTGTTTAAGGAAGGTCGGACGGACCGGCAGACGACCGAACTGGAGCAGATGAAACGGGACCTGCTGCCGTTAGCCACGGTGGTGACGCCGAACTTGGCGGAAGCGGAATTATTGAGTGGTGACACGTTGACTCGCGCCGAGCAGTTACCCGGCGCGGCCCAGAAAATCCAGGCCTTGGGCTGTCCCAACGTGGTGATCAAGGGCGGTAACCGGCTCCCCGGTAACCAAGCGGTGGATTATCTGTTGACGCCACAAGGGGAGTTCTGGTTCCGGACCTTAAAGGTCGCCACGCCGGCGACCAATGGGGCTGGCTGTACCTTTAGCGCCGCCATTACCGCGTGGCTGGCGCGCGGCGTTTCCGTCGAGGAAGCCGTTCAGCGCGCCAAGACCTTCGTGCGCGCGGGAATCGCGTACGGGGTGCGGTTTAATTCGACAACGGGGAGCGTCTGGCAGGGGGCCTGGCGCCAACATGGGGGGCAACAACGTGGCCAATCATAAGTTAAAACAAGAAATTTTGGCGGCCGTCTTAGCGGCACTGACCATTGCGTTATCGTTGATGATCGTCATTCCGGTTCCGGCGACGCACGGGATGGTGACGCTGTGTGAGGTGGGCATTTATACCAGCGCGATTCTATTTGGGAATCCCGTGGGCGTCTTCGTTGGCGGGGCGAGTGGCTTCATGATCGACGTGTTATCCGGGTATCCGGAATGGTGTCTGTTCTCCTTAGTGATCCACGGGCTGCAGGGCCTGGTAGTGGCAGCGCTGGCGCACCGGGCGTCTGGTGTGGTGCGGGGGCTGGTTTTGCCCATGCTGGCGGGCAGCCTGGTGATGGTCGTGGGCTATTACCTGGCGACTAGCCTGCTCTTCGGGTGGCCGGCTGGATTGGCCTCGATTCCCGGTAATTTGATTCAGGTTGGCTTTGGCTTGGTCGTCACCGTGACCTTGGTGGCAAGCCTGACCCGCTTTAATCCTAAACTCAGCAAAGGAATGATTCGATGACTTTAGAAAATTTAGAACCGGATGTGGCCCGCTTGGTCCAAGAGGTGTTAGCGGCAGCTAAACTACGACCGTTTGACCTTTTTGTCCTTGGCTGTTCAACCAGTGAGGTAGTCGGTGGCCAGATCGGTCAGGACTCGAACCCTGAGGTGGGGACGCGCATTATCAAGACGGTGCTGGCCCAATTACGGCCCCAACAGATTCAATTGGCCGTTCAGGGCTGTGAACACATTAATCGCAGTCTAGTGGTCGAACGTCGGGTGGCCGATGAGATGGGATTTGAAATTGTTAACGTGGTTCCGGCCATGCACGCGGGTGGTGCTTGTTCCGTGGCGGCCTTTCAGCAATTCAAGGATCCGGTAGAGGTGGAGCACGTGGTGGCTCAGGCCGGATTAGACATCGGCGACACCGCTATCGGAATGCACGTAAAATTTGTTCAGGTACCCGTGCGGCCAACCCAATCGGAACTCGGTGGGGCCCACGTTACGGCGTTACGCTCCCGGCCAAAATACGTCGGGGGTCCACGCGCCACCTATGCGTCCGTACAACCATAAGTAATCGTTTAATAATAAATTAGGAAATTATTGATAATAAACTATTTAAAAATATTTTTATACAAAAGGCTTGCGCTTTCCGACAATCCATGATAAAGTGTAGCCAACATCAAAAAACGAACAAAGAAATCTTTCAAACGAAGTAACGACTTATCTGGGTGTTCAGAGAATTGGCGGTTGGTGCGAGCCATGCAGGGTAAGTTAGTGAAATACGAAAAGCTTTTCTTCGGGGTATCCTGACGTTATCTAGGATCAAAGTGCAAGGAATGGTGATTCCTTGAAGCTGGGTGGTACCGCGCTTATTCGGCGTCCCTTCTATTTTTATATAGACGGGGCGCCTTTTTTGATGGAAAAATTTTGAGGAGGGATTCAAGATGGAAATGACTAAGCAAGTGTTCAGAGACCACAAGTTACATTGTCCGGAGTGCGGCGACATCGTGTTTAAGAAGGTTGCTGGCCAACCTCAACTGGTCGAATGTACGTCCTGTCAACATAGAATTGTCCGTTAATGAAATTCAACGACGAAACCTTAAGGAGGAAATTAAAAATGATGACACCGAATATGGCTGGCGTAATGGCCACTGATAGTAAGTTACATTGTCCAGAGTGCGGGGATATCGTGTTCAAGAAAGTCCCTGGTGAACCTACATTAGAGAAGTTGACTCATTAAGGGGGCCTGAATATGACGAAGAAAGCAGGTGATAAGATGCAAGAAACAAAAAGGTCCGTGGCAACGGCGGCTAGTTCTATGGATAAACGAACAAAAATAGAAATAATTGGTTTAATGTTAGTCTTAGTTAGCCCGCTATTAATCGCGTTAGGCACGTTCCACTGGACAACATTACCGTTGGTTGAGTTATTAATAATTGGAATTATGGTGATTGCCATCACCATCGGGATCACGAAGATTGCGAAGCAGCTAGTTCTGGCAATTAAAGAGGGTGCGGACACTGACTACCGAGAAAGATAACGGTCCCTATCAGTATTTGAGGGAACTTTCAGATGATTAACTGACGCTATGCGGTTGCAGCTCACCGGATAGCGCCTTTTTGTACATAGCGTACGGGTTGAAATCACTTATTAATAATTAAGCGGACGCAATCGAGGCGTTCGTCATAATCAACCCGTCATTTAAAATCCAGCCGATGCAGAGTTAGAGGTTGATTGAAAATTTCATCGGGTAAATTTTAATAATTGGATTAGTGATTGATTAGAAAAACCAATGGAATATAATTGTATCAATAAAACAATTTGGAGGAATGAGCATGATCGATTTAAGAGACCGGGACGTAATGTCCTCAATGGAGGCCGCCAAACGTTGGGTCAAGGCCGACGATTACGTCCGCCAGGTCTACCGCAAAACACCCGAAAAGTTCCCCCCCGGGACTATTCGTAAATTTGGCAAGCAGCTGGTGGTGACTCGCAAAGGAATGGAGTCAGCGACCGGTGAAACGGAAATTGAAGCCAAACAATTTGCAAGTATTCGGAAAAATCCTAATATCCGCGACCTCTGATGAGGGAATCATTTTAACCAATCGTTAATTGGGCCGATAATGACCGGTTCGCGGTCTGTCCCTTCTTGACAACGCTTTCTTGGTTAGCTATCTTTTGTTGGTGTTAGACCATCTTGACAATTTTCATCCGTGATGAAGTTGCACAACGGTTTGGATACCGAAAGGAGAAGGGACAAATGAACATTATTGACGAGCTGACCTGGCGCGGGGCAATCAACCAGCAAACGGACGCGGAAGGCTTGAAAAAACTAACCAGCGACAAGAAGATTTCACTGTACTGTGGGGTCGATCCCACCGGTGATAGTATGCACATCGGCCACCTGATTCCGTTCATGATGATGAAACGCTTCGAACTCATGGGCCACCACCCCTACATTCTAATTGGGGGAGCGACCGGGAGCATCGGTGATCCCAGTGGCCGGAAGACGGAACGTCAGTTGCAAACCATGGAAAAGGTCCAACATAACGTCAAGGCCCTTTCCCGGCAGATGCAACGCCTGTTCGGTGGGGATTCCAACGTGACCATGGTGAACAACTACGACTGGTTGTCTAAGATTTCACTGTTAGACTTTCTTCGTGATTACGGGAAGCTAGTCAACGTTAATACCATGCTGGCTAAGGATATCGTGGCCAGTCGGTTGGATAACGGGATTTCCTTTACCGAATTTACCTACCAGATCCTCCAATCCGTGGACTTCCTGACCCTGAACCGGGACCATAACATCCAATTACAAATCGGAGGGGCGGACCAGTGGGGTAACATCACGGCCGGTATTGACCTCATTCATAAGGTCACGGGCTCGGAAACTGAAGTCTACGGGTTAACGATCCCGTTGATGTTAAAGGCCGACGGGACCAAGTTTGGCAAGACGGCCGGCGGTGCTATCTGGTTAGACGCCGAGAAGACCTCGCCGTATGAATTTTACCAATTCTGGTTGAATCAAGACGACCGCGACGTGATCCGCTACCTCAAGTTCTTTACCTTCCTGGGCCAAGACGAAATTGCCGAATTGGCCCAAAGCGTCGAGGACGCGCCCGAAAAACGGGTGGCCCAGCGCCGCTTAGCCGAAGAAGTCACGCGGTTCGTGCACGGTGAGGAATCCCTGGAATCGGCTCAACACATTTCTGAAATCCTGTTCTCCGGCGATATTCAGAAGCTAACGGTGACTGAGGTACAGGAAGCTTTCGAGAAGGTACCTAACGTGACAATCGCGGCCACACCGAAGAACATTGTGGACGTCCTGGTCGAAACCGAAATTGAGCCGTCCAAGCGGCAAGCCCGCGAAGACGTGACTAACGGGGCTATTACCATTAACGGGGAACGCCAGACTGATACAACGGTCGAACTTGATCCAGCCAAACACTTCTCCGGGAAATTCATGGTGATTCGGCGAGGGAAGAAGAATTACTTCCTTGCGCGGGTTGCCCACTAGTCTAAATTAATTTTTTATCATTTGAATACACGATAACGGGTCTCCAACCTTGTGGAGACCCGTTTTTTGGTCTCTATTTATTTTTTAATAACCGGTAACGGGTAAAATAATCGTCAAAAACCCTTTACAGGGTATTTGTGAAAGCGTATTCTTTTGGGCGTAGAGTAATCACCAAAAATTTGTGGGAGGTCATCACAATGGAAAAGGTTACTGACTCACTGAAGGATTTAGACTTAAACGCCCTGTTCATCGGGGACAAAGCCGAAAATGGTCAACTTTACAAGGACCTATTGAATAAACTGGTCGATGAACATCTCGGTTGGCGGAAGAACTACATACCGGAGGACGCCAATATGATTGGCCCCGCCGAACAATCTTCACCCGAATTTCAACAAACCGTTAACCGGATGCGCTCGGTCTTGAACCAACTATCCGAACGGATTCGGACGGAATCTGTCCCGTGGCATTCAGCCGGTCGTTACTGGGGACACATGAACTCCGAAACGTTGATGCCCGCCTTACTGGCTTACAACTACGCCATGCTGTGGAACGGGAACAACGTTGCTTACGAATCTTCACCGGCGACCTCGCAAATGGAAGAAGAGGTTGGTCAAGAATTTGCCCGGTTGATGGGTTACGACTACGGTTGGGGTCACATCGTTGCCGACGGCTCGTTAGCGAACCTGGAAGGTCTCTGGTACGCCCGGAACATCAAGTCGTTGCCGTTGGCCATGAAGGAAGTTGTTCCTGCAGCCGTAGCTGGTAAGTCCGACTGGGAACTGCTGAACATGCCGACTAAGGAAATCATGGACTTGGTCGAAAGTGAAGGCGCCAAAATCGACGACATTAAAAAGCGTTCGGCCCGTAGCGGGAAGGATCTCCAGAAGTTGGGTAAGTGGTTAGTGCCACAAACCAAGCATTATTCTTGGATGAAAGCGGCTGACATCATTGGTATCGGGTTAGACCAAGTCGTTCCCGTACCAATCGATAGTGATTACCGGATGGACATCGATGCGCTAGAAAAGATCATTCGGGGATACGCCGCCGAAAAGACGCCAATCCTCGGGGTCGTGGGGGTTGCCGGGTCGACCGAAGAAGGTGCCGTAGATGGTATCGACCGCATCGTCGAATTGCGGAAGAAACTTCAAAAGGATGGCATTTACTTCTATCTCCACGTGGATGCCGCTTATGGGGGTTATGCCCGGGCCTTGTTCTTGGACGAAGATGACAAGTTTATCCCGTACAAGGATCTGCGTAAGGTGCACGCCGCCAATCACGTCTTCACCGAAGACAAAGAATTCATTAAACCAGAAGTCTATAAGGCCTATAAAGCGTTTGATGAAGCCGAATCCATCACCATCGATCCACACAAGATGGGCTACGTGCCTTATTCCGCTGGGGGAATCGTGATCCAAGATATCCGGATGCGGGATACGATTTCTTACTTCGCCACCTACGTTTTCGAAAAGGGTGCCGATATTCCAGCTTTACTGGGTGCTTACATTCTGGAAGGGTCCAAGGCCGGGGCCACGGCCGCTTCCGTCTGGGCAGCCCACCACACGTTACCATTAAACGTGACGGGTTACGGGAAACTCGAAGGTGCTTCCGTAGAAGGCGCACACCGGTACTACAACTTCCTGAAGAATCTGAGCTTCAAAGTGGGTAATAAGACCATCGAAGTTCACCCGTTAACGTCACCTGACTTTAACATGGTGGACTACGTCTTGAAGGAACAGGGTAACGACAGTCTCGAAGATATGAACGCGCTGAACCACGCGATGTATGAACAGGCTTCTTACGTTAAGGGCTCATTGTACGGGAAAGAATACATTGTTTCTCACACCGACTTTGCCATTCCGGATTACGGGGATAGCCCATTAACCTTTGTGAACAGCCTAGGCTTTAGTGAGGCCGAATGGCGGAAGGCCCAGAAGGTCACGATTATTCGGGCTTCCGTGATGACGCCGTACATGAACCGACAAGAAAACTTTGACTACTTCGAACCCAAGATCAAGCAAGCCATGCAGGCAGACTTGGAACAAATTTACGCCGCTCAACTGCAACATCAACACCAAAATGCTTAATCGTAACTCATCGATCGACAGGTTCGATCGGTTGCCATTATTGAATGATCCCCACCAAGGACTGAATTTTCGGGTAAAGACTGAGAATAAATCAATTCTTTTGCGGGGTTAGACATATCACGATCTTCGGGATAATGTCCCTGACGTGAACCAATTATTTCAGGTGTAGGACTAGAGTCCATCTTAAAACTCGAAGGATTACACGTATCTACTTTATTTCGAATTAGAGGAGAGAACACATATGGATAAGCAAGCAGCAAAGCTTAGTCTTGGCACGTTCATCGGGATGACGATGGCGTTATGTGCCACGGTTCGTTCGATCCCTTCAGTCGCCGCAACTGGCTGGACGCAAATCACGTATATGTTGTTTGCGGTGATCTTCTTCGCCTTACCAGTTGCCCTGATTTCGGGGGAACTAGGAACCATGATGCAAGCGGAAGGGGGCCCACAATTGTGGGTCAAGACCGCTTTAGGTAATAAATGGGGTTTCGTTACTGCCTGGCTACTATGGGTACAAATGTTTCCTGGCATGGTGATGGTCGCTTCAACCATCGGTCCATTGTGGGGGAACGTCTTCGGTAACGTCGCCTTAGGGAATAACCACTGGTTTATTTTAGCCAACATTCTCGGGTTCTACTGGATCATTACGGTTTTAAATTTACGTTACGACATGGCCAAAGTTGGTGGAAACATCGGGGTTTGGCTGGGCGTGTACATCCCCATCGTGATTATGTTGATCATGGGGATTGCGGCCCTGATTAAGACGGGGATTAACCCCGCCGGTTACCTGGGGACCTTTACCTGGGGCAAGTTACTGCCGAGTTTGGATAACCTCCAAAGTCTCCAGTACTTCGCAGCAATTTCCTTTGTCTACACCGGGATGGAAATTTCCTCCGTCTTCATTCCCCGGTTACACGATGCCAAGAAGACCTACACGCGCGGGATTTTCGTTGCGCTGATTGGGTTAGTTTTGATGAACTTGTTAAACGCGATGCTAGTCGCGAACGTTGTTCCTAATGGTAAGATTCAGTTGTCCAATATTACCCAACCAATCTTACTGTGGTGCCAAATTCTAGGTTGGCCAACGATTATTGCGAACATCTTCAGCTTCATGGTTGTAATTGGCGTCTTAATCCAATTATCTGCCTGGGTAACCGGGCCTTCCAAGACGATGACGCAGGTTGCGCGGGATGGTCAACTACCGGCAAGCTTTGGTTACCACAAGGTCAACAAGTATGGGGTTTCTAAAAACGTTGTTTTGACGCAAAGTGTCTGCATTTCACTGTTTGCCTTACTCTATGGCGTCATGAAAAACGTGAACGGGGTCTTCTTGACGCTGACTAACGCGACCACGGTTATTTATGCCTTAGTCTACATTTTGATTGCCATTGCGATTATGCGCTTGCGGCAGACACAACCGGATTTGGAACGGCCGTACCGACTAGGAAAATCGGGTAACGGTGTGGCTTACGGCGTTGCTTTCCTCCTGTTGTTTGGGATCTTAGTGATTATCGCCGCCACGTTATTCGCTAGCGATTTAACTCAGGCCATCTTTGTTCTGGTGATTACTGCGGTTCTCTTCATCATTCCGTTAATTATCGACAAGAACAAGAATGCTGAGTGGGCTAAACAAGTTAACATTGATTTAGCGCTCAACAAATAGTAGCTTAGACGCGTGAAAGGAGCTTACTTGTGGGTAAGCTCCTTTTGCTTAGGTTCGGTTGAATACTGGCCATCCCGGGCGCAACCGAACGACCTTAACTAACGCAGTGCGTTTCTTAATGAAAAAGGGGTGCTTATTATGGAAGAAAAAGAACCAGAAATTCAATTTACCTTGGTGGAATCCGTCCTAATCATGGTCATCATGTTCGCCATTCTAGGGGGCATGATTATCGGACTGGAGATGGCACCGCAAGTCCCAATTCTTTTCGTGTTTACGTTACTGATGTTTTACGGCCGGTTGCGTAAAGTAACCTGGGATCAGGTGTTTGACGGCATCGTCGAGGGCATCAAGCCGGGGATTATTCCCATCATGATTTTCTTGATGATCGGGTTGTTAGTGTCGAGCTGGTTACGTTCCGGAACCATCGCGACCATTATGGTGATTGGGTTTCATATTCTTTCCGCCCAGTTCTTCTTGCCCACAGTCTTTATTATTTGCTGTTTGATTGGGATTACGGTGGGGAGTGCCTTTACTACCATCTCAACCATGGGCATTGCCTTCATGGGTATCGGACACATTTTGGGATTTAGCGATGCCGTCACGGCGGGCGCCATCGTGTCCGGGGCCTTTTTCGGCAATAATATGTCACCCCTGTCGGATACGTCTAATTTGACGACGGGGTTAGCCAAGGTCAACCTTTACGACCATTTGAAAAATATGGGAGCAACGGCGATTCCTTCCGCGATGATTGCCCTGATTTTATTCTTCATCGTGGGTCAGTCTTCGGGAACGGCTAATCTCGCCCAGATTCAGTTGATCTCGCAACATCTTCAGCAGAACTTCACGGTATCGGCGTGGTCGTTGCTGCCCATATTAGTCTTACTATTGATGGCGTGGCGCCAGGTCCCCGCAATTCCCACGTTACTCGTGGGCTCGCTAACGGCACTGATTATGATTATCGTGGAAACCCCGGGTTATCGGGTGGCTAGCGTGGGGGACTTGTTAATGAATGGGAACGATGCTAAGACGTCCTCGGCAACCGTTAACCGGTTGATGAGCGGTGGGGGCATCAACAATATGTTGGGCTCCGTTTCTCTAATCATTGTCGCGCTGGCGTTAGGCGGCCTGCTGATTAAATTTGGGGTCGTGCACACGTTGATTAATAGCATCAAGCAGTACGTAAACGCCCCGGGAAAGTTGATTCTTTTGACTATGTTGAGTGGAATTGGGGTTAATTTCTTGGTGGGAGAACAGTACCTTTCCATCATTCTACCTGGGACCACGTTCATGTCTTCATATGATCGGTTGGGATTGAACCGCAAATATTTAACCCGGACGCTGGCTAGTGGTGGGGCCGACGTCAACGCCTTAGTTCCTTGGGGCGTAAGTGGAGTTTTCGTTGCGGGGACCTTGGGCGTCAACCCACTCGATTACGTGCCACTGGCGTTTTACGCCTACATTGATCCGTTGGTTACGATCCTTTTCGGGTTTACCGTAGTGACCTGGAAATATCGGCGTCAACGAAAAACGGCGGTAACTACGCCGACGGAATTGGCGCCGCAAGTGGCTAAGGATCACCGGTAATTGTAAAGGCTAAGCGATTTTAGATGGATTAATTAGGGAATCAATTAGTTAAACTTGACCAGCGACGGGAACCACCGTCGCTGGTTTTTTTGCGGTATAGGGTAGCCACATACGGTATTTCCCGAAATGCTCGTATCATTTGTTTATTAATATTTACCATGCTATAGTTAGCTGAGGTATAGTGTTATCGGTTTCCACTATGAAACATTGACTGAAAGTGAACAAGATGATGGTTAACGCGGGAGGGGTTGTCATGCGATTAAAACGATTGAAATGGCTGGGATTGTTAGGCGTGTTGGGCGCGTTTCTTGGCGGTAGTATGATGACCGCTCATGCGACGGATACCAACGCGACTGCGGCGATGCCCCAAGGGGTAGGGTCGCTGGAAAACATCTTCACGATGCCTAGCCTTTCGGGAAAGTTAAGCAATAGTGCTAAATTGATTACGTCAACGAATAGCGAAAACGCGGGGCAACCAGCCGTGCAAATCACGGATGCGAAGAATCAGGTGGGAGCCGTGTGGTCCACGACCGATAACCTGTTGGACCTGAGCAAGGACGAGACGGCCTCGATGTGGTTGTACTTCGGGGGTAATGCTGACACACCACTCAACGGGACTGGTGATGGAATGGCGTTTGTGTTGCAAAACGTGGGACCATCCGCGATTACCAGCGGAATCAGTAGTAAGGTCTCCCCCGGACAAACTCTGGGGGTTTGGGGGCTGGATAACGATAATACGGCTAGCAATGCCACAACCATTGCGGCGAAAGCCATTCAAAAGAGTTGGGCCCTGGAGTTCGACGAATACGATAACGGTAGTCGACAAGGAAACGATAACGGTGGGTTTGACGGCTCTAACGGGGTCGACGGGTCCCACATCGCATCCAATTACCCCGGGGAAGCTAGCAGTTACACGCGGCATGGTACGACTAATAATAGTAATAAATATTATTACACCTTAAATCATCAAGGAATTATTGGTGCGCAACTCTCCGATGGGGCTTGGCATCACGTGACGTTGACTTGGCAAGCCCCTGCGGTCGGTGAGACGGCAGGACGCATGACTTACACCTTTAACGATAAGAATCCTACAACGGGACTGAGTCAAACTGCAACGGCAACCAAGACCGAAACCGTAGACATTGCCAAGCTGGGACTGGCCCCAATTGCGACCACGACTAGCGCCCGCGAGGTTTACTGGGGCTTCACCGGGTCTACCGGTGGCGCTTACGCCAACAACGTGGTGGCCTTTGATCAGGTGCCCGGATTGGTGGACGCGTCCGCGGACATGACCATTAAGGACGAAACGTTAGATAAGACGTTGAAAACAAGTGACGACTACGTCAACGGAAACGATGATCTCACGTATCAATATAATTTAACTTATAATGGCGGCAAGCAGGATTGGACCAACCTTGTGACCAGTTTGCCGAAACCCGCTGACGTAACCTTCTCCGGCGGGACCATTACCTACGCGGATAAGACTCAGGAAGACTTTACCGCCGCCGAACTTAACAGTGCGACGATCACCCACAAGCTCGGCAAGGCCCTATCCGCGACGAACAAGACGGCGACCGTGAAGTTGACCGGGAAGGCTAAGGCGGTCACGACGAATACGCCCGTCGCTGCGGCCAATCAGTCGTTTAACGGGTCGAATAGCGTGGTGGCAACCGAGTCGCCAGCCTACACTATTTACCCAGCCCGTAGCCTGTATCTGCGGATGGCGTCGACTAACGGCAGCACGGTCAAAACCGGTGAAAGCCTGCCGTTATCCGGAACCGTGTCGGTCGATAGTTCCGAAAAGCCGGATGATCCCATTGAAAATAAAGACGTGACGTTACACACGACGTTATCCAACGGCAACACCATCGATAACTTTACTTTGAACGGGACCACCAGCAATGCTGACGAGGAAGGGGCGTTCAACTTTCAATTGCCGGCCAGCAAATTGTCGCCGGGGGTCAACCAGGTAACCATGTACGCCACCGACGACCGGGGACATCGGTCCAATACGGTCACGTTTGATATCGTGTTGAACGGTGAATTGAAGTTTGGGACCGTTAGCCAGAAGAGTTCGTTTAAAGACACCGTGCTGACCGGGAATACCCAGGAGGTTCTCCGACAAAACGATTGGCAAGTTGAGGTGGACAACACACTGGGGAGCGGGACGTCCTGGACGCTCCAGGCGGCGGCTAGCCAGTTTACGGACGATCTGGGACGATCATTAAGGGGCCAAGTCATTTACGTCGACAATGCGGATCAGACCCATACGTTATCGACGACGCCGACGACCATCATGAAAAAAACGGCGACGCAGGCCAGTGAAACCACCGACGTGGCGGCCGATTGGACCGATAAGACCGGCCTCATGTTGAAGGTTAACGGCGACGCAATGGCGGGGAGTTATTCCGGTGAGATCACCTGGACGTTAACGAACAGTGTCCCCTCCTAACGACTAATTGAGCACCTTGAAGGGATTGAAACGAAATGTTTCAATCCCTTTTCATTTTCGACCGAGACAGGAAAACGTGAGAAACTCGTGGTTTCATTCTGGCCGTCGTCTTGGTAAACTAGGAGCGGTCTTTAGTGCTCGAGTTAAATTGTTTATATCGCGTAAGATGTTCAGCGGGTTTCCTAAATGTGGTACGAAGACCAACCACTGACCACCTTACAGGCAACCATTACTGGAGGGTTCAAGCAGAAGTTATGCGAAACGTTAAGCGACAATTGGGGTTATTGATACTATCATTAGTGAGTCTCTGGGGACTTTGGGGAACGGTCCCGGCTCACGCGGCGACGACATTAGCGGCGCAACAACCGACGTTATTTTTCCACGGCTCAAGCAGCAGTTACAAGGCCGAGGTGCACATGGTCGGGGCCATTAAGAAGGCGGGAATTACCAACAAAAAGTCGGTGATCCGCGCCAACGTGTCGTCGAAGGGGAAGGTCAAGTTAATCGGCAAGTTGCCGGCAACGGCGAAGAACCCAATTGTGGAAGTTAACTATCTCAATAGTAATAATCATTACTACCAAACTTGGGGGCGTTGGGCGAAAAATGTGGTGGTGAAACTCCAGAAAACCTATCATTTCAAGAAGATGAACATGGTGGGGCATTCAATGGGGAACATGGCCATCATGTACTATCTAATTGCCAACGCCAAGAACAAAAAATTACCGCAGTTACAAAAGCAGGTCGCCTTGGGCGGTCACTTCGACGGGGTGTTGGGGGAAGACGATTACGCCCACTACATCAAACTGTCGAAGTCGGGCAAACCCAACCACATGGATACGGCTTACCGCTACATGTTGCGGTTACGTAAACTGTACCCTAAGTCGGCGAAGGTCCTAAACGTTTACGGGGATCTGCACAACGGCACGGATTCGGACGGCCGGGTCAGCAACAACTCGTCCCGGTCGATGAAGTACCTGGTCGCCGGACGGGCGAAGAGCTACCGAACAAAGCAACTCTTTGGTGCGAGCGCCCAACATAGCCGCTTACACAATAACGCGCACGTCGATAAATTACTGATTAGTTTTTTGTGGTAAGTAAAAAAACGGACGTCTCCTTTGCCGATTGGTAAGGGGGACGTCCGTTTGAATTTAATGGGAATAGATGGCCTTGAGACTGGTGAGATCCGCTTGCGACAGCTGGGTGCGCCCCTCACTGTACGGGTACATCACGGATTGGTGCGACTTACTGTGGTCCAACCCCAGGGCGTGACCGAGTTCGTGGATGGCCACCGTATCCGTGTAGGCCTTATCGTAATCGCCGTTGAGGCTGGCGGTGGCGTGGTTCCAGGTAGCCGATGCACCTAGCGTACTGGTCTCCTCGATAATTTCCGGGCCCCCGTGGCCGAGTTCGACCAGCCGCTGATTCTTCGGCATCTTTTTGTAGTAGACCGAAAAGGTGATCTGGTTATCCCGTTTAGCGGCCGACCCCTCAACGAGATGCACGATACCGGTATGGTTGTAGGTGTCGACGGCGTCGTTGAAGACGCGCATCCCGGCGGCCGGTAGCTTGGAACTAAAATGATAATAGTAGGTTTTGCTCAGGCTGGTGCCTTGCACGACGCTTTCGATGGGCGTGCTCCCCTTAGGTGTGGTGGTGTGGGATTTCGGGGCCGCGGCCGGCACGTCAGTCTGAGTCCCCAGCGTTTGACTAACCGCCGTTTGCAACGCCGTGACCCGTTTGGTGAGGGCGGGGAACTGGCCACTCCGATAGGCCACCCCAATCCCCAATAGAATTAACAGGATGACGACCAAAGTCACCCGACGTCCGTGATACATGTAACTTCCCCTTCCCCGGTTACCATAATTGTATGACTAGTTATACCACAGCCGGCGATGACCGCCTACCGCATAATGAGAAATCTCTCATTATAATTCGCTTTCACGACCGAAATTAGCGTTACAAAGCGAGTTAAAACGTGAATTACCTTGAAATTTTCGTTAAATTAGATTAAGGTTAGAAAATTGGAGCAAAAATGAAATTTTCGGTAAAGGGAGTATTAGATGGCAGATATATTTAAGAAAGAATCAGTGAGCACTTATTTGAAAGCCGACGCGCGGTTGACCAAGACCTTACGTGCGCGTGATTTAGTCGCCTTGGGAATTGGCGCCGTGATTGGGACCGGGATCTTTATCCTTCCCGGCCACGAGGCCGCGTTACACGCGGGGCCGGCGGTGTCCATCGCCTTTTTACTGGCCGCGTTAGTGTCCGGAATCGTGGGGATGGCCTACGCCGAGTTCTCCTCGGCCATGCCGGTGGCCGGTTCTGCGTATTCCTTCGGGTCCGTGGTCTACGGTGAAATCGTCGGCTGGATTCTGGGGTGGGCGTTGATCCTGGAGTACTTCTTGGCGGTGTCCGCCGAAGCGACCGGGTTCGCTTCGTACTTTAACAACAATATTTTAGATGCCATTGGGATTCATCTGCCGAAGGCTTTACAAGCCGGGCCGATGGAGGGGGGCGTCATCAACCTCTCGGCAACCATCATCGTGTTGGTGATTGCGTTGATTATTTCTCAGGGCGCTAACCTCTCGAAACGGGTGGAAAACGTGGCGGTGGTGATCAAGGTGGCCATCATCATCTTGTTCATTATCGTGGGAGTTTTCTACATTAAAACTAGCAATTATACGCCGTTTTATCCTAAGCAATTCCAGACCACGCCGTTTGGTTTGGGCGGGATTTCCACGGCGGCGGCCACGGTCTTCTTCGCCTTCATCGGGTTTGACGCCTTGGCGGCGAACTCCGCCGAAACGATTCATCCGGAGAAAAACGTGGTCCGCGGGATCCTGGGAACGGTTCTGGTTTCCGTGGTCCTGTACGTGGCCTTCTCGTTCGTCTTGACCGGGATCGTTAACTACAAGCAGTTGAATGTGGATGACCCGGCGGCTTACGCGTTGAAGCTCATTCACCTCAATACTTGGAACAAACTGATTACCATTGGCGCATTAATTGGAATCTTCACCGCCATGATCACCATGTTCTTCGGGGGATCACGGTTGGTTTACGCGTTGGGACGTGATGGCTTGTTACCCGCTAAGATGGGAGAAATCAGTTACAAGCACACGGTACCTAAGAACGCGATTATTGTGGCGACCGTGGTTCAAGCCTTCTTTGCCGGTCTGGTCCCGTTGACCGAATTGGCGTCGTTGATCAACGCCGGAACGTTACTGGCCTTTGCGTTTATCTCGTTTGGAGTTATCCCGTTGCGGCACCGCAAGGACATCGTCAACACCGGGTTCAAGATGCCATTGTACCCGTTCTTGCCGATTCTGGCGGGGCTGTCCAGCGTGTACTTCATCATCATGCTGCCAAACATCACCAAGGTGTCGGTGGGATTATGGCTGGTCTTAGGCGTCGTGATCTACTTCGTTTACGGGATTCGGCACTCAAAGCTACAACATCCGGAAGCTACGGATTCTGAGGACTAAGGGATTACTGCTAAATGCAGCGATTATCCTGACATAGTTAAGCTCCGAAAAATCATGACGATTTTTCGGAGCTTTTTTAATTGAAATCAGCTTTGAACTTTAATCATTGATTGAACAGGGAATATTGAATTAGCCATGATGGTTAACGTCAGCTGGAAGGTCCGTCAGAAATGGGCTCAGGGGCGAAATTTGCTAAAACAAAAAAGTCCTCCGCGTAAACGGAGGACTCAGTGGTGAGGTGCGGCGACCTTCGGAACGCTTGCGCGCCGATCGCGTACCCCCACCGTGGTTTGGCACCAGGAGCTAGTATCGCACGGTGGCCCCGGGAAGTCAACCCAAAGTTCGACGAGACTTTTCGACCCCTAACGGATTACTTTTGGCCCCAACTGTGGTAAGTTGAGCTTAGCAACGCAGAAGGGACGGTGTCGCCGGTGAAACCGTGGCTCAAAATTCTATTGATTACGCTGGGTATCGTGGGCCTAGTTGGCCTGCTGGCCCTATTGTGGGTCAATTACCGCCACGTGATCCAGACCTTTATCGCGCAGGCTTTCGACCGGCAACGGTTGATTGATCTGTTGCGTCATCAGGGAAAACATAACATTCCGTTGTTCATGGCCGTGATTGCGATTGGTTCGGCGATCCCGGGGATGCCGATTGCCGCCGTGGCGGTACTTTCGGGGGTCTGCTTCGGGCAATGGCTAGGCTTTGGCATTAACGTGGTTGGCATCGTGCTGGGCAACTTGTTAGCCATCTACATTCTGGGAAAGTTTCCCCACCGGGCGCGGCCGAGTCGGTTTCGGTTCATCACCAACCGGCTCAACGCCATGCGTCATCCGCGGTTAGGTCTCAGTATCGGGTACGCGGTGCCGATGTTGCCCACGTTACTGGTCAACTACGCCGCGCTGGAATTGAACTTCTCGTTAGAAAATAAGGCCCTGTGCATCTTCATCGGGTCGTTGCCGGTTTCGTACCTCTACGCGTTTGGCGGGAACGCCTTACTCTTCGGGAATACTAAGACGGCGATTGTGGCGATTGGCTTGACTCTGTTGATGATCGGGTTATACGAAGTCATTCGGCGCGACCAACGCCTTAAGGCAACTAAGCAAAATAACGTGACTAATGAAAATTGAGCATCGCCATGGTGGCGGTGCTCAATTTTTAAATTACATAATCGTTGGGACTAACCCACCATCGAGGCGTAAGGCCTCACCGGAGAACGACGAGGCGTCGGGACTCGCCACGAAGGCGGTGAAGCGGCCGATTTCTTCCGGTCGAATCAGTCGTTGAATCTGGGACCGGGAGCGGTGATTCTTCATGAAATCGGCTTCCCACTGGTCCTTAGGTAGGTCGCTATCGGCATACATGTTGTTGAGCATGGTTTGGACGCCTTCGGTCAGCGTGGAGCCCGGCATGATGGTGTTGACCGTCACGTGAGTGGCTACCGTGAGCTTCGAAAGGCTCTTAGCCAACGACAGGTTCATGGTTTTGGTCATGCTGTACTGCGGCATCTCCCCGGACGGCATCACGGCTTCTTCGCTGGCGATGAAGATGACGCGGCCGAAGTCTTGCTTGAGCATGTGCGGGAGGTAGAATTTCGCCAAGGCGTTGCCGGCCAGCACGTTAACGTCGAAGAACCGTTTCCAGGTGGTGTCGTCGATGTCCCAGTAATCCATGGGTTTAAAAATCCCCATGTTGTTGACCAGAATGTCGACCCTAGGCACCTGCGCGAACAGTTTTTGTTGTTCAGCTGGCTGGGCGATGTCGGCCACGACCCCCTGGGGCTGAGTCGCCGGAAAGGCGGCCGCTAGTTCGGCGACGACCTGGTCGACACTGGCCTGCTGCCGGCCGTTCACGATGACGTTGACGCCTTCGCGGGCTAGTTCGGTGGCGATGGCCTTACCGATACCCTTAGTTGACCCCGTGATCAGCGCTGTTTTTGCCGTTAAATGTAAATCCATTGGTGAATCCCTCCCGTAAGTTATTGATAGGACCAGCTTACCCGGAAACGGGCTAAAAAGCTAGTCGGCACTTTCGGGTGGGATAGGCACCAATTGGTAAGTTTAGAGGAGTTCGTTGATCAGTTTCTTGGCGACGGCCCGCGCGGAGAAGGGGTTCTGCCCCGTGATCAGATGACCATCTTCCACGGCAAATTCACTGTAGGCCCGTTTCTTCTGGAAGTTGGCACCGTGTTGGCGGGCCAGGGTTTCGTTGAGAAAGGGGACGACCTTTTTCTTGCCGGCCAAGACTTCTTCGGCGGTCGTGAAACCGGTGATCTTTTTCCCGGCGACAAGGTATTTCCCGGCGGCGTCCTTGACGTTGAGTAATCCGGCGATACCGTGACACACGGACGTTAACCAGCCACCATTGTCGGCGATGGCCAGGGTAATTTTCTGCAGATCGGCGTTTTCGGGAAAGTCCCACATCACGCCGTGGCCGCCGGCAAAGTAGATGGCGGCGTAGTCTTTAGGATTAATGGCGTTGGGGGTTAAGGAATTACAGAGCGCGCGTTTCTGAAAATCTTCGGTCTCGTACCAGGACATGATGGCTTCGTCGACGTACTTCATACCGCGCGGGTCGAGGGGCACAAAACCACCCAGCGGGCTCATGTAGTCCACGGCGATGTCGGCTTGGTGCATCTCCTCGGCGAATTCGGTGGCTTCGCCCAACCACAACCCCGTGGCGTCGGTGGTGCCGTAGTAGCGCGTTGTATTAGTTAAAACGATTAAAACTTTAGTCATGAAAAGCCCTCCTAACGAAAACTTAGCTGCCTTAAACTTACCACACGCAACGGTTGAGGCCAGAGCGGACGACTTGTGACCCGGGCGAAAGTTACCCGACTTTAATTTTTATCTGAACACTTGTTCCCCTAACGAAAAGTCGGTATAATGAGTTTAGTTCTGTCGAAAGAGGGGAAATTCATGACCAAGCAGCGGGTGTACATTGCCATTGATTTGAAGTCGTTTTACGCTTCGGCGGAGTGTGCGGCCAAGGGCTGGGACCCCCTCAACGTTAATCTGGTCGTGGCCGATCGCAGTCGGACCAACAAGACGATTTGTCTGGCGGTTTCCCCGGCCCTCAAAAGCTTCGGGCTAGCCGGGCGGCCCCGGTTATTTGAAGTGGAACAGCAAGTGGCTGACCTGAACCGCGACCGCTACTTGGCCTACCATCACCGACTACACGGTGAGTCCGACTATCGGGATGAATTGTTGCGCAATCCCAGCTTGAAGCTGACTTACCGGGTGGCCAAGCCGCGGATGGCCTACTACCTGCAGGTCAGTAACCAAATCTATCAAATCTACTTAAAATACGTGGCGGCCGAGCAGATTCACGTCTACTCGATCGACGAAGTCATGATGGACGTCACCGAGTACCTCGATCTCTACCAGATTTCGGCACACGGACTGGCCAAAAAGATCATCCAAGACGTTCAGCAACAGACCGGTATCACCGCGACGGCGGGCATCGGCACTAACTTGTACCTGGCCAAGGTAGCGATGGACATCGTCGCCAAGAAGATTCCCGCCGACCAAGACGGGGTCCGCATCGCTAAACTAAATGAACATAGTTACCGTAAATACCTGTGGGCCCACCAACCGTTGACCGACTTTTGGCGAATTGGCCGGGGTTACGCGAAGCGATTAGAGCAGTTAGGACTGCACACCATGGGCGACATTGCGCGTTGTTCGCTGGGAAAATCCACGGACGTCCGGAACGAGGAAACCCTGTACCGCGAATTTGGGGTGGTGGCTGAACTGATCATCGACCACGCTTGGGGGTATGAATCTGCGACCCTCCACGACATTAAAAGTTATCGACCCGCCGCCCATAGTGTTGGTTCGGGTCAGGTCCTGCCCACGCCGTACGACTTTGCGCACGGTGAGTTGGTCGCCCGGGAAATGATTGACGGGTTGGCCCTCGACCTGGTGCGTAAACGGCTGGTGTGTGACCAGGTGGTGTTGCACATTGCCTACGATATTAAGAGTTTGAAAAATCAGACGGTGGCGATTACCACCCACGATTACTACGGGCGTAAAACGCCAAAACCGGCCCACGGAAGTTACGATTTTCAAGCCCCAACGTCGTTGACCACCGAGCTGAAGCGCGCGGTATCGGCCATTTATCAACGTAAGGTGAACCCACACTACCTGATTCGGAAAATCACGGTCAGCGTGAATCACGTGATCACCGAGGCCGAAGCCCAGACCACCGAATACAGTGAACAGCTAGACTTGTTCGGCCGGGCTACGGGCCCCACGCCAAAGGAACAACGTGCGCGGCGACAAGAGCGCAAGGTTCAGGAGTCTATCTTGCAGGTCCAGGACCGCTTCGGCCGTGACGCCATTATGCGCGCGGCCGACTTGTTAGACGGGGCAACGTTTAAGAAACGCAATCACGAGATTGGGGGCCACCAAGCATGAGTCGGGAAACGAAACGGCAGATTGCCGAGCAGCTATTTAACGATACCAGCGCCTATGCCGACATCATGGCTCTACCGCACCACGTGTCTACGCGCCACTTGGCCATGCTGCAGGGGGACCGCGCGGCCCAGTTCGCGCCGTTTGCGGCGTTAACGGGTTACGACGACTTGCTGGCTAGTAGCGCGCAGGCCTTACGCCAGCAAGCGGATCTGCCGTTCGAGGCGTTAGCCAAATGCCGGCAAAATTTGCGGGCCGTGCGCGCGGTCATCGCCACTAAGCCGCGTGTTGAGCTCACGGCCTTTGACCCGGAGACCGGGGAGTGCCAGACTGTTCGAACGCGGTTGCGGGCGGTCGATGATCACCAGGTGACGTTACTGAACGGTCAGGTGATTTTAGTGGAAAATTTACAGGCGATTAACCGGTTACCGAAAGGAACGACTAGAGATTGATCTAATTTTAAACGAAACCCCTTACATCTAAGAGAAGTTATTGACAAGTAATTGCTTGTCGGCCTAACATTTTAGATGTTGTATTTTTTTGCACTTATTCTGGCATTAATTTAATTGAGGGGAAGAAGATCAGTGAGCCGAAATCGAAAAATCTTAATCACGTTTGCCTTACTTTTATCCAACGCGATGGCGGGTCTAGACGCCACCATCGTGAACACCGCCTTACCGGCCATCGTCAGTGATCTGCACGGAATCCAGTACATGGGCTGGATCGTCGCCATCTTCCTATTAGGAATGGCCGTGGCCACACCGTTGTGGAGTAAATTTGGGGAGCGCAAGGGTAACAAATGTGCCTACATTACGGCCACCACGGTCTTTGCCGTGGGCGCCCTATTTCAAGGGCTAGCTAGCAACATTACCTGGTTTATTATTGCCCGGGGAATAATGGGGCTAGGGGCCGGCGGGATGAGCACGATTCCGTTCATTATTTACGCGCAGTTATTTGAGAATCTGAAACGCCGGGCGCAGGTGATTGGGATTACCTCCGCCAGCTTCAGCACCGCGTCCATCATTGGGCCGCTCTTCGGGGGCTGGATCGTCGACACATTTAGTTGGCACTGGGTGTTCTACATTAACTTACCGTTAGCGTTAGTGTCCGTTGCCATCGTAGCCGCCTTCTTTAAGTCGACGCGGGAACGGAACCATCAACCGGTCGACTATCAGGGCTCTGCCTTAATGGTTCTGGGGTTGGTGTCCATCCTGGTCGGGATTCAATTACTGGGAACCCAACCCATCGGCTGGACGATTGGTTTAGTCCTGATCGGACTGGCCCTGTTAGGTTGGATGCACCGGGTGGAAAACCGGGTGACGGACCCCATCGTTCCGAACCGCCTCTTTCAAAATTCTAAACTCGTGATTGACTTGATCATCTTCGCTTTCCTCTGGGGGGCCTTCGTGGCCTTTAACATTTACGTGCCGATGTGGGCGCAGGGCATCATGGGACTGAGTGCGTTAATCGGGGGCATGACCCAGATTCCCGGCTCAATTGCCAATTTTATCGGGTCCGAACTGGCACCGTCCGTGCAGCCCAAGATTGGGCGGTACTGGGTACTCGCACTAGGGACCCTGACCTTCTTGATCACCTTTATCGGGATGAGCTGGGTGGCGCAAACCGCCAGTTACACCTTCCTGTTGGTGATGGGCGCCTTTAACGGGTTTGGGATTGGGGTCTGCTTCACCACCCTGCAGGTCGCCGTCCAAAGTGACGTGGCCGTCAACGATGTGCCGATTGCCACGTCGTTTGCCTACCTGGTCCGTATTCTGAGTCAGACTTTCATGTCTTCAATCTATGGGGTAATTCTGAGTAAAGCCTTAGCCGCCGGGGTACAGGCCAACCACGGCCGGATCACCATGGGGATGCTCAATAAATTGAGTAATTCTCAAACCGCTAGTGGGCTGCCCCAACATCTCTTGCCGGCCATGCGAACCATCCTGTATCAGGGGATGCACAACATCATGGTCATGGCGTTGATCCTGGTTTTGGTCATCGTCGTCTTGATTGGCGGATTGTTAGGCCGTCAACATAAAGCCGCATTACTGGCGAAACGCCAACGCAAAGCCGTTTAAAAATAGCCATCAAGTTCATACTGAACTTGGTGGCTATTGTCGTAATGATCACCGGTTAATCGACGACGCGAGTCTTACCCACCGCGCCGGCAACACTCGCGGGTAAGGTTATGTCCTGGGAAATACCGTGGATGCAAGTCATGCGCTTGGCGAGGTCGAGGTCTCTGGTGACAAATCCGGCGTGAAACGGCCGCGGTTTCGGGAAGATCGACAAGTCCATCGCGTCCGTTCTGGTAATAGGCAATCGAAAGCGGTTGCAATTATCGCTTGATTACCGCTACACTGAAAATAGTGTCAAAGGAGGAATGATCGTGCCCCAATTAATTAAATTAGTAGATGAGATTCAGTACCGCGATCATCAAATTGCCAGCAAGTCGTTTACCCACAAACTGGGAATCGTCTTACCGTTTGTCCTATACGCGTTGGATGCGGGAGAAAGCATTAGTAACGAACAGTCGACGCTAACCCGGTTGTTCGAAGTAGTTGACGGCACGCTGACGGTCGTCACGGATCACCCCATCCAGGTCCAAACGGGTGAGGTCTTGGTGATTCCGGCCAACACGTTGCACGAAATCCGGGCGGACCAGCGTTGTAAGTTTGTCCAACTCGAAACCAAATAACCCACAGGAGGCGCTCAACATGGCTTATATTCAAAAGATTGATCAAGAAACGGTGTTGAATTTACGGCAACAAATTCCGGTGGACGAGGACCAGGTCAACAGCCGGACATTGGTTCAGCGAGACGACCTGGGGATGACCCTCTTCTCCGTGGCCACCGATCAAGAGATTGGCGGGCATTCCGCCACGGGAGACGCCATGGTGAATATCTTGAGTGGTGAGGCTGAAATCACCATTGAGTCGCAGACCTATACCGTTAAGGCGGGCGAATCCATCGTAATCCCCGCTAACGCCCGGCATTCCCTGTATGCGGTCAAAGGATTTCAAATGTTATTGGTGGTCGTCAAGCCGGAGAAGTAGACGCCGCTAAAACGACATGGTTTTTAATTAAAAGAGGTGCTGGTTGATCGTTAACTGACACCTCTTTTAATTTATCAAAAGATGGCGTGAATATAATTAAATAAATAATGATTACCCTTAAATAATTATCCAAATTAGCTAGTCTGTAACCTGACATAATAAGGCGAATTAGTAAGCCTAATTTACCATAAACTCTTGTTAATAAAGCGATTAGTTCAACAATCGTTAAAGCCAGAAATACCTTTTTAGGGTTATAAGGTTCAGTATGTAGCTAAGCTTTAAGAACGGTGCTATACTGAAGCCAATTACATGACTAATTCTTTTATATTCGGATAAAACTGGCTGAGTTTGATATCTGACTAGGCCAGACTTGAGGGGGAACTCATTTTGACTACGAAAAAGTTATTATCCAAAAAGATGCGGCAGAATCGTTGGGTTCTGACCAGTGCTGCGGCCATGACGTTAGCCCTTATGAGTTTAGGGGGCACGGTCGCTCATGCGGAGACGACCGGAAATGATAGCGATGTCAACGAGACGACCACCGCTACCACGACATCAGCGGCGAAAGTTGCCTTAACAGCGGCGGCGAAAACGACGACCGAGTCAACGCAGGAGTCGACCGCAACGTCGACGGCAACCTCAACTGGCACGTCCACGACGAGTGAGCCAACAACGACCGAAAAATCGGATACTGAGTCAACGTCGACAGAATCGGCGACCACTGAATCAACGCCAGATACTACGGTAAATGAATCAACGACCGAATCGACGCCGGACGCGACGGTGAATGAATCAACGACTGAATCAACACCGGACGCTACGGGCAACGAGTCAACGACCGAATCAACGCCGGATACTACGACGGACAAGCCAACCACTGAAACGCCAGCAACGGCCGAATCGAAGACACCGGCGACTACCCAGTCAGCGACAGATCAAGCAACCACCACGCAACCTGAACAGAACGGGCAATCGACGGATACCGGCAACCAGGCGACCACGGACGTGAAGACCGCTGCCGCGGCTAAGGCAGTGGTGGCACCCGTTGCCGAATCAGCGACGTTAACGGATGCGGCCCAAACCATCGACGACTGGATGCCTAATAAGAAGTTACAGGAGCTAGTTTTACAGACGTTGCGGCAGAATAACCCGGGTCGGACTTGGAATAGTGCCGCGGACATTACGCAGGAAGATATGGCACTGCTCACAAGGTTGAGTGGCGATGATGAAACCTATCTGGGCGAGGGAATTGATTACTCCTTAGAGGGGTTACAGTACGCAACTAACCTTAAGGAACTATTGCTACAATCGAATGTAACCACGGCTTATTACGGCGGGATCGTCGACTTATCACCACTTGCGGGTCTTCAAAATTTGACGGACCTACAATTAACGGGTAACCGAATTAAAGATGTTACGCCGATTGCGGGGTTGAAGAACCTGAAGTCTTTGGGCCTAACGTTAAACGAAATTGCGGATTTCTCCCCCCTGAAGGATAATCAGTACACCTCCTTTTACGGGGGGCAACAGGTTATCTATTTACCGTCAATTCTGGTGAACAGTGTGACCAGAACGGCTCATCTTGATGGGGGTTATAAGCTTCCAGACGGCACGACGGTAGCACTAACTGGTAGGTCAATTCTGGTGCCAGTTAAATTTGACAGCGACACAAATCAATTCACTTACAAAGTTTATTACATCGGGGGTAATGCCGCTCAGACCAGTGATGGGGGGTTAGACTATAGCTTTATTCAAGATCCGGATGCTTTCCCACCAGCCACGTCACTTCCGGGAGCGCCTAATGTGACGATAGATCCCGTTGACCATTACTATTACCTCACCGGGGCTTTCATCGAGGGCGGCAGTCCGTACTTCTACGTCATTCAACCGTACGAATTGGCCGATCCGGCTGCGACCGTGACGGCGAAATACCAAGACGAACAGGGTAACGAGATTGCGCCGAGCGTCGTTTTGAACCAGGATAAACAACAACTCGTGGGGGCGACCTACACCACGACGCAAGCGGCTATTGACGGCTATACCTTTAAGGAAACGACGGGGGCCCCGGTCACCGGGACTTACGCGGCAACCGCCCAAACGGTTATTTACGTTTACACGCGCGATCAAGGAACGGTAACGGTCCACTACGTTGATGATCAGGGCAACGCGCTAAAAGATCCCGAAACAGTGACGGGAAATCAGGGTGATCCGTACACGACGACCGCCGCTGAGATTCCGTACTACACGCTGACCACGACGCCGGCGAACGCAACGGGCGTTTATGGCAAGGAAAACGTGAACGTGACCTACGTTTACACGCGGGACCAAGGAACTGTAACCACGCACTACGTCGATGACCAAGGCAACGTCTTACAAACGCCACTGACGGTGACGGGGAACCAGGGTGATCCGTACACGACGACGGCCGCTGAAATTCCGTATTACACGTTAACCACGACGCCGGCGAACGCCACCGGGGTTTATGGTAAGGACGCTGTGAACGTGACCTACGTTTACACGCGGGATCAGGGAACTGTAACCACGCACTACGTCGACGATCAAGGGAACGTCTTACAAACGCCACTAACGGTGACGGGGAATCAGGGCGATCCGTACACGACGACGGCCATCGATATTCCGCACTACACGTTAACCACGACGCCAACGAACGCCACCGGGGTTTACGGTAAGGACGCCGTGAACGTGACCTACGTTTACACGCGGGACCAGGGAACCGTTACGGTGCACTACGTTGATGCACAAGGGAACGCCTTAAAGACACCGGTAACTTTGACCGGTAATCAGGGTGACGCCTACACCACCGAAGCCGCTGAGATTCCGTACTATACGCTGACCACGACGCCGGCCAATGCCACGGGAACTTACGGTTCGGCCGCGATTGATGTGACCTACGTTTACACGCAGGATCAAGGGACGGTCACCGTCCACTACGTCGATGACCAGGGCAACATCTTGAAGGACGCCGTCACGACGACGGGAAACCAGGGCGACACTTACACCACCGAAGCCGCTGAGATTCCGCACTACACGTTAACTACGACGCCAGCCAACGCGACCGGGGTTTACGGTCAAGAGGCCGTGAACGTGACTTACGTTTACACCCGCGATCAAGGAACCGTGACCACGCACTACGTCGACGAGGACGGCAACGTCTTACAGGCCGCTACGACCATGACGGGGAATCAGGGTGACACGTACACCACGACCGCCGCTGAAATCTCCGGGTACACGTTGACCACGACGCCAGCGAATGCCACCGGGACGTACGGGGCCACCGCCATCGACGTCACCTACGTTTACCGTAAGGACGCCACCACGCCGGTGACGCCACCCGTGACGACCGGCACCGTGACGGTGCACTACGTTGATGCACAAGGGAACGTGCTGCAACCGGCCACCACGCAAACGGGGACCGTGGGCGATACCTACACCACCACGGCCGCCACGATTACCGGATACCGGCTGACCACGACGCCAGCGAACGCCAATGGGACCTATACGGCGGGCAACCAGGACGTGACCTACGTTTACACCAAGCTTGACGAAGAAGGGGGCGGCGGGGATACCGTTGATCCGGAACGGCCAACCCCACCAACTAACCCGACTGAACCAACGACGCCGACGAAACCCACCACACCAACCCCAACGCAACCGGATCAAGTAACGAACGGAAGCGCTGCGGATGCAGCGGCGGGGAACCAACGACCGACTGCTGTGGCCACGCCAACCATGGCAACTGGCCATCAAGCCAACCAAGCGGCGCGGAACACTGGGACGGTCACCCCACAGACGCACGAGGCCACGGGTCAAACCCCAACGGCAACGACCAAGTTACCACAAACTAACGAGCAAACCGCACCGAACGGTTGGTTAGCCGGAGCAGTAGGATTACTGCTCAGCTTGCTAGGCTTAGCCGGTTGGCGGAAAAAATCTGAATAACGGTTTTTAGACCGAAGACGACTTAAAAACGCGCCTCACGAAAAATATCGTGAGGCGCGTTTTGGGTTGGCACAGACTTAATCGGAAACGGTGTCTGGCGTTAAATCCTGAACGTAAACCTGATGGTGAATGGGATATTCCCGGGGTTCTGCTAAGTGGTCTAACAGATCGTCGGTCAGGGCCACGCGTTGGAGGACTTGGTTGTCGTAGGGTTCCATGTAGTACGCCCGTTCGTCTAGACTCATGTACCCACGGTATTCGGTGTAGTCGCTTTGGCCGTTTGCCTTGAGCTTAACGCCCTTAGGAATCGTGACCGAGTTTAAAATGTGTTGGATCATATTCAGCGCGTCCGGAATAGTCGTCGTTTCGGCGGCGTAATTCTTTAAAAAGGTCGTGCGGACAAAGCGCGACGGCGACGTGAAGTCACCCGGTAAGCCTAGCGCACCAGTCCCGGGGCCTTGAGTGGCTAACGGTTGACCCATCAGCGGCGTTAACGGTCGTTCCTGGTTAGTTAAGGTACCATAGGTGCTGAGATTTTGCAGTTGCCAGGCCAAATCCGGTGAATTGGTCATCACGCCCACAGGATCGTCAATTAAGGCAAGTTCGCCGCCCTGCGGTTCCAGTAACATAGTTTTGCCGGTGGTATCGCTAATGATGAAGTGGAGTGGTGGGACCGCCCCAATGAAGTTGGCCGCTTTGTTGATCAGGGCGATCTGTTCGACCTTGTTGGCCAGATCGTCGACACTAGCGGCGTTACCTAACGCCCAGGCCACGAAGTCTTGGGGGGCGATGCCGAGTTTATCGGCGGGCGTGTCATCGTAATAATAAACATTTCCTGGGAAATACAGGGTGGCGATCCCAACGCCGCATTCGTTGACCCCGTCGGTGTACATCTCATGGTCGAGCAAACGCCCGGCGCCCACGAAACCGTACTGAGTGGTGTAATCGCCGGCATCACCGGCCACGACGCGGTTGCGGGGCATGACCATGATGCGAGCGCCAAAGTCGATGTCGAAGTCCATGGTCCGAGCCAAGAAATGATCCCCACGACTGTTTTCATAAGTTAAACTGGTACACATCAAAACCATCTCATTTCTTTTAGTAGTTGCCCCCATTCTAAGGCCAGCGGGGAAAAATGATGGTTGATTGGCTAATTAATTGTGGTAATAGTAAGTCGATTATTTGAACTGGTGTGCCAAGCAGTGGTTGTGGGGACTAAAGAGCGTTAATGCCGGTAAATTCAAGATTAAGTGAGGACCTAGGTTTCTGGCATAACGCAAACAGGCAGCCGAATGGGCTGCCTGCAAGGTCATTTTAATTGAAAATAGGTGGTTAAAAAGGGCCGGGTCTTTTGATAAACCTGGGCTTGTGAGTAGGTCTTCTTGCCGTCACCCCAGATGGAGATGGCTGAGCCGACGTTCTTGGGACTAGTGGCCAGGTCTTGGCGACTGGTCTTATCCCAAACTTGTACGGTCCAGTTACGCCGTAAGTCTTGTTGCCAGTAGGCCACATTGGCCTTGGTGAAGGTCTTAGGTCGGGTGATCACGTAGAGGTACCAGAGGTTAGCGTTGATGGTTTGAAAACCAGCGGCGTTGAGTTGCGGGAGCGTGGCGCGAACCTGGCGGTGTTCCTGAATCAAGTTGGCGTTGTTGGTTTCGCCATCGTAACTCCAGTAGGTGACCAGGATGTTGTGGTCGATTTTGGGCAGGTCGGCGCGCATCAGTCCGTCGTTCCACATGCTGGTTTTCAGTCCCTTGCCGTTCAGGTAGCGGTTCAGGTAGTTGGTGTAGCTGACCGCCGTGGGCTGGGTCGCCTTGGTGGTGCCACTGTACTCGTCACCCCCGATGGCTAAATGTTGGCCCCGGTAGAGGAGACCAACGTATTCGCTGAGTAGGGACTTGACGAAGCCCCTGGTCTGGCTGGCATGCAAGTTGAGTTCGTTACCGTGGGCAATTTGCTGCGCCAGTTTACGGTTAGCCGAACTAGACGTTTTGAGTAGTTTGATCAGGGCGGTGGTGTGCCCCGGGGTGTCAATCTCCGGAATCACCTCGACCTGGCGTTGGTGCCCGTAGACCACTAAGGCCCGCAACTGCTTCTTACTCAGGAAGGCCAGCTTGGTCTTGCGGTTGTAGTACACGTCGCCCTTCTTTTGAGCGGCCTTAACGGTCTGGCCGAGCTTGGCGCTTTCCACGCCGTAGCGACTGTCATCGGTTAAGTGCAGTTGTAAAAAGGTGCCCCCGCCCGCGTGAACTTCCCGAATGAACTTTTTAATGGTGGTCACGGAATAGTACTGTCGTGCGTTGTCCAGGATCAGTCCCTTGGACTTGGTGGCGGCCTGAGCGGTCGAAGCGCCCAAGCTAAGCGTGAGTGCTAGTGTGATGATGCCGAGCCAAATGTGCCAATGGCGCATGTCAATCCCCTCATTTCATAGTGTTTACTGTTCAATATACGAGTTTCGGGGCGGTTTGAACATGAATTAGCTCACAAGGACGCAAAAGTAACGGGGAATGGGACCGGAAACGGCAACGCCCCAATCGTCAGGGACGGCTGACGGGTGGGGTGTGCCGGATTATTTGACGATACCCAGATCAATCATGGATTGGGCCGTGGCTAAGATGGCGGTCTTAGCGGAACGGGGCTGCCAGTTGAGGAGCGTTTGGGCCTTGTGGTTGCTGGTCCCGGCGTATTGGCCGACGATGGACGCAATCATTCGGAGTTGTGGGTTGGTGACGGCCGCGGCCTTGACCGCTAAGTTGGGGATGGTCTTGGTCGGTAGGTTCGCCGCGTATTGGGGAAGGGCGGCGCGTAAAAGGTTGGCAACGTCGAGCATCGACAGCGTTTCACCGGTCGTGGCCAGAAAACGTTGACCGTTGGCTTGCGGGCTGGTCATGGCCAAGAGATGTAGGCGGGCAACGTCGCGCACGTCGACGTAACCGGAGTCCACGTGTGGCACGGCCTTGACCTGACCTTCCAAGAGTTGTTGAATCTGGACGTTGGAGTGCGAGTACTTCGCCGATAAAACGGGCCCCATCACGCCGACCGGGTTCACGGCGGCTAATTCGAGGCCTTGGCCTTCTTCTTTAATAAATTGCCAGGCGGCTTGTTCGGCTAACGTTTTGGACTTTTGGTAGGGGTGGATATTTTTGGCGGATAGGTCGGACCAGTCCTCCTCGGTGTAGGGGGTGGTTCGGTGCGGATGACCGGCGAAGATGGCGCCGTAAGCCGAGGTTAAGACCACGCGCTTAACGTCGGCATCACGGGCGGCCCGGAGGACGCGGCGCACGCCGTCGACGGCCGGCCGAATCATCTCGGCTTCGTTTTTGAAGTTGAGTTTGGGTGTGGGCGAGGCCACGTGGATTGCGTAGGTGGCGCCGGCCATGACCTGGTCCCAGTGGGCGTCACTACCCAGGTCGGCTTCAATCACGTCGAGGTCGCTAAAGTCGGTGAGGCCCCCGTTGGTTAACATGTCTTCGATCACGGCGCGTTTGGCCAAGTTACGGACCGTGGCCCGGACCGCGTAGCCCTGCTGTAGAAGTTGTAAGATGATGTGGATGGCGATGAAGCCGCTGCCGCCGGTAACGCTCACGAGTTGTTTTTGCATGATAAATGCCTCCAGTTTGAAATTTAATCAGAATTAGGTTTTACGTGACACTTGTAACGTCTGTGACCAGACTATACAATGGACTTAGACGCAACACAAGCCCTTAACCGGCATCTGTGACAGAACGGAGGAATTGTTATGGCAGCGACCCAACACGCCCAACAGATTAAACAAGATTCGCAAACGTATCTGACTACGGCGCTCTTACAATTATTGGAAACCCACGATCTAAACACTCTCAGCGTTACCCAGGTGGTCAAACGCGCGGGGGTTAGTCGGATGGCCTTCTACCGGAACTTCGACACGCTCGCCGATTTATTGACGGCGTATTTTCAACCCAAATTGACGGCTCGATTCAACGACATCGTGACCGGCGTACCCCAGGCCGAAAAATTGACGGCGATCGGGCAGTTTTTTCAGGAGCTGGCGCCGACCTTAAAACTCGCCGAACGGCGTGGGTTTGAGGGGATTATTCAACAAATTTTTAACCAGAATATGGAAGATTTTTACCAGACGATTTTGGCGGAAACGCCACTCACCTCGGTTCAGCAACGCTACTGGACCAAGTTCATGAGCGCCGGAGTGTACGCCATCTGGCGCGAGTGGCTATTGACCGGACAACGCGAGTCGTTGTCCACGATCCACGACTTGATTGCGGGCTTTCAGAGGCAGACCATGGCGAGTTTGCAGGGCTGAAAAGTTTAAAAAACGGTGACCGGGATCGATAGCCAGTCACCGGGTTTTAACGGGAACGTGCTAAAATGAATTTATGTAACCGGATACATAAAGGAGGTAAAACATGGCCTATATCGAAGTGCAACACGCGACCCGCGAGTTTCGTAACGGGGAGCAGACCACGGTGGCCAACCGCGACATCTCGTTTACCGTGGCTCAGGGCGCCGTGGTGACCATCCTGGGGCCCAGTGGTGCCGGGAAATCCACGTTACTGAACATTTTAGGCGGGATGGATTCGCCCACCAGTGGTCGCGTTCTGATCGACGGGGTGGATATTGCCCAATTCTCCGCTAAACAACTCACGACCTATCGACGTCAGGCCGTCGGGTTCGTTTTTCAGTTTTATAACCTGATTCCTAACCTGACCGCCCGCGAAAACGTCGAACTGGCCTCGCAAATCACCCAGGATGCCCGCAATGTGGACGAAACGTTGGCGTTAGTGGGCCTTCAGGACCGGGCGCAAAACTTCCCCGCCCAATTGTCCGGTGGGGAGCAACAGCGCGTGGCGATTGCCCGGGCCGTCGCCAAAAATCCGAAGTTATTGTTGTGCGACGAACCCACGGGGGCGTTGGATTACCAGACCGGTAAGCAGGTCTTACAGGTGATTCAAGACGCCGCTAAGCAGACTGCGACCACGGTGATCATCGTGACCCACAACAGTGCCATCGCGCAGATGGGCGACTTGGTGATTCGGATCAACGATGCGCAGATTCAGTCGGTCACGCCCAACGCCCACCCGACGCCGCTGGCCGACATTGAATGGTAGGTGATGGGGATGACGCCAGCTTATTTTAAAACGATTTTACGGGAGATTTGGCGGTCGAAGGCCCGGTTCTTCTCGATTTTGATTATTATCTTTCTGGGGGTGGCCTTCTATACCGGTATCCGGGCGACCGGGCCGGACATGTCGCAGGCCGCGACGCGTTACTACCGGACCCAGCACCTTGCGACCAACAGCGTGCAATCGACACTGGGACTGACCAGAGCCGACGTCAGCGCCGTTAACCGGCACGCCGGGGTCACCGCCCAGCCCGTCCGGTACTTAGACATCAACCAATTAAACAATAACCGGGTGGTTCGGGTGACCGAGTTGCCGACCACTCAAAAGTTGGACCGCTTAACGGTGACCCAGGGCCGTTTGCCGCGGCACGCCAACGAAATCGTGTTAGACGCCCAGGCTCAACGCCTCCAACCGAGTTTAAAGGTGGGTGGAACTTACCATATCGTCAGTACGGCGAGCCGTAACCGGCAATTGACCCGACGGACATTTACCATCGTCGGTTTCGTCAACGCCCCGCGCTACGTGGAAAACGTTGACCGCGGCGTCACCACGGTGGGCAAGGGGACGCTGGACTATCTGGCCTACGTGCGACCGGGCACGCTGAAATCGCGGGTGATTTCCCGTTTGGACGTCAGTTTCCATAACCTGCGGGCCGTCACGCCCTATTCGGCGACGTATAACCGGTTGAACCGGGCCAATACGCGGCAATTGAAACGGTGGCTAGCCCCACAAGCGCAACAACGGCAAATCGCTCTGCGGAAACAGGCGACGGCTAAACTGGCCCCGCTGAAACGCCAGGTCGCCGCGTTAAGCCAACAGTTACCGGCAACCAGCCCGGTCCTAACCAAGTTAACGGCGCAACTACGAGCCGCTCAAGCCCAGGTCACCGCGATTCCGCGGCCGACCTACCTGTATACGGACCGCACCGATAATCCGGGTTACAGTGAATATCACGAAAACACACAACGGGTGGTGGCCTTAGCCACCGTCTTCCCGTTATTCTTCATCGCGATTGCCGCGCTGATTTGTCTGACCACCATGACCCGGATGGTCGAGGAACTGCGGTTACAAATGGGGACACTGAAGGCGTTAGGCTACAGTAACGTTGCGGTCGGCAGCGAGTTTATGGTTTACGGCGGCTTGGCGGCGTTATTGGGAACCGCCTTTGGCGTGATATTTGGCGTGAACTTCTTCCCCCGGTTTATCGCTCAGGCTTACGGCAGCATGTACAACTTGCCGACGATTGAGGTTAAATACCTCTGGGGCGACATTGGGATTGCGTTATTGATTGCGTTGGCCTGCACGCTGGGGAGTGCGTGGGTGGTCTTACGCGTTGATTTGCGTAGTCTACCGACGCAGTTACTCCAACCTAAGGCGCCCAAGGCCGGCAAGACCCTGTGGCTAGAACGCTGGACCGGGTTGTGGCGGCGCTTGAGCTTTAACCACAAAATTACGTTGCGTAACCTCTTGCGCTATAAGCAACGCCTGTTCATGACGGTTCTGGGCATCGCCGGCTGCATGGCGATGATGATCACCGGTTTTGGCCTGAAGGACTCCATCGGCGATATCAGTACCAAGCAGTTCAACGACCTGTGGCACTACGACGCCATCGTGACCCGTAGCGGCGCGGAAACGGCCGGGCAGCGGCGAGCCTTACGGCAGTCGGCCAACTACCGGCGGAGCCTGACGTTGAAATCCAGTCAGGTGACGGTCAAACAAGCCGGCGTGGCGGAACAAACCGTAACCCTGGGCGTCCCGCAAACGCCGCGGCAACTGAATCGGTTTGTCACCTTGCGTGACCGCCAAACGCAGCACGCTTATCGGTTGACCGATCACGGCGCAATCATCGACGAAAAGTTGGCCAAGCTGACCCACGTCAAGGTCGGTGACACCCTAGCCCTAAAGGCGGCGGGACAGGCTACCCGGCACGTGAAGATTGCGGCGATTGCCGAAAACTACATCAACCACTTTGTCTATCTGAGTCCTAGTTATTACCGGCAGGTCTTTCACGCGACACCGACCTATAATAGTAATCTGGTTCAGTTAGTCCATTCTAATGAGAAGGCCGGTAACGCCTACGCCAATCAGCTGTTGAAGCAGACGGGGATCGTTAACGTGACGTTGATGCAGACCGAACGGCAGACCAACTTTAAGATGTTCGACAGCATGAACCTAGTGGTCCTGATCTTCGTCATTTCGGCCGGAGCGCTGGCGTTGGTGGTGCTCTACAACCTCACCAACATCAACGTGTCCGAACGGATTCGCGAGTTGTCGACCATCAAGGTGTTAGGGTTTTACGACAACGAGGTCACCCTTTACATCTTCCGGGAGAACCTGATTCTGACGGTCCTTGGTATCCTGGTGGGGTGCCTGTTGGGCGACTGGCTGCACGCCTACATTCTGCAAACGGCGGAGACCAACGCGTTGATGTTCTCGCCGGGGATTCATCCGGTCAGCTACCTCTACGCGGCGGCCTTAACGCTGATCTTTAGTTTGTTAGTGATGGGCATCATGCATTTGAAATTAAAGCACGTTAACATGTTAGACGCCCTGCAATCGGTGGACTAAATCCCTTGACTTAGAGGCGGCTCTAACTTGTACACTTGGGTCAATCATTTAGATGACGGTTTAAATAAATAGAACTTAATCATGAAAGGAAGAAAACATATGGAATACCGACAATTTGGGAAGACCGGTTTCAACATTAGCGAAGTGTCGTTGGGCACTTGGCAACTCGGTGGTAAGTGGGGCGCTGAATTTAGTGAAAAGGACGCCCTGGACACTTTGGCCGAAGCCTACGACCGCGGCGTGAATTTCTTTGACACCGCCGACGGTTACCAGGGCGGCTTGAGTGAAAAGGCCGTGGGGACGTTCATCAAGACGCATCCCGACGTGCATTTCACCACCAAGCTGGGACGGAAGGAAGAACCACTATCCTTAGAACACTTCAACCCGGCCCACGTGGACCGCTACGTCGATGAATCGTTGACTAACATGGGGGTCGACGCGTTGGACATGGTCCTGTTACACTGCCCGCCAACCGACATCTACTACACGCCGGAAACCTTCTTCGAGCTGGACAAACTGAAAAAGGCCGGCAAGATTCGCAACTACGGGGTCAGCGTGGAAAAGGTCGAACAGGCGATCAAGGCCATGGACTACGACATTTCTGCGGTGGAAATCATCTTCAACATGTTCCGCTTGCGGCCGGCAAACCTGTTCTTCGACTTAGCGAAGCAAAATAACATTGGCGTCCTGGCTCGTGTGCCGCTGGCCAGTGGCCTGTTAACCGGGAAATTTACCGCCGACACCAAGTTCTCGGCAGCTGATCACCGAAACAACAACCGGGACGGCCAACACTTCGATAAGGGCGAAACCTTCTCCGGCGTGGATTACCTCACCGGAGTCAAGGCGGCGGCCGAACTCAAGGAACGCTTGGGGACGGATAACTTGGCGGCGACGGCGTTACGGTACATCTTGATGTACGATGCCGTTTCTGCGGTCATTCCGGGCGCTAGCAACCCAACCCAGATCGAACGCAACACCAGCGCGGCCGAGTTACCGGCGCTGACGGCCGATCAGATGACCATCGTGCGTGACGTTTACGACAAATACATTAAGAACCCCGTGGATTACCTCTGGTAGCCCACGACAATTAAAAAAGGCGTTGCTCTTCTAGCGAGCAACGCCTTTATTGTGGGGTTAAATAATTTATTTCAACAGGTACTTGGCGTCAAATTCGGGATCTTGGGACGTCAAAATCTTAGGACCGTCCTTGGTGATGGCCAGGGTGTGTTCATACTGGCATGACAGGGAACCGTCGGCGGACACGTAGTATTCCCAGTTATCCTTGTCGAGCTTGTCGGTCAGTTCGAAGGTGCCCAGGTTAACCATGGGTTCGATGGTGATGACCATGCCTTCGCGTAACCGAATACCGTGGCCGGCTTCACCGTAAGCGGGGACGTCGGGTTCTTCGTGCATTTCGGTGCCGATACCGTGGCCAATCAGGTCGCGGACGTCGCCCATGTGGTTCTGGGTTTCGACGTAGTCTTGGATGACGGCGCCGATGTCCCCGATCCGGTTACCGATGACGGATTGGTCGATGCCCAGGTACAGGGCCTTCTTGGTAACGTCCATGATGTGCTTGACGTCGTCGCTTACATCGCCGACCGCGTAAGCCCAGCAAGAGTCGGCCTGGTAGCCGTCTAAGGAAACGGTCATGTCGACCTTGACCAGGTCACCGTTCTTTAACAGACGGCCCTTTTGTGGGGCCATGTGGGCGACTTCATCGTTGATGCTGATGCAGGTGGCGTAGTGGTAGCCGTCGACGTCTTTTTCGGACGGGATGGCGCCGTGATCGGCACAGTATTGCGTGGTAAACTTTTCAATTTCCCAGCTATCGATGCCCGGCTTGATTAAATCGCGTAGGCCGATGTGGATGTTGGCTAACAGGGTCCCCGCTTCGTTCATCTTTTCGATTTCACGTGGTGACTTAATGGTAATCAATGGAAAACCTCCCTAAAATATTCTCTACGAGTTCAAATGTACACTACTTGTGGCCGGATATCCAGATAACGGTTGGACGAAAATTGGAGAGTGTGAGGAGTTAGCCAACTGTTTTAAGGGGTGAATTGTCCACTTTACGCAAAGTGGACGTTGTTGGCCCTCGACGAAGGGGATAAACTTAGACAATTGACCCGTAATGATGAGTTCGCAATTTAGGAGAAAAAAACCTTAATGAAAAGAATCATAGAATACGCTTTGATTTTAGTGACACTGCTGGGGATTTTAGTCTTTGCGATGCAGAGAACCTCCACGACGCAATCGTCGTCACAACCGGTAACGGCCCAGAATAATCCAAACATCAGTAATTATTCGCCCGATAAAACGTACCATCGGGGCGATTTGGTCGTTTCAAGTGGGACGGTCTACCGGGTATTGACCAAGATTGGCCCGGCAAATACTCAGAAAAATCTAGATCGGTTAGATCCACATTACTTTCAAAAAATACGAGATTAAACAGGCAGTCGCCCTTTCACTATCGAAGGGTGATTTTTTATTATCAACGTTTATTAATAATAAAACTGATAATTAATCTGGCTGATTCGGGGTTGCGTTTAAAAAACATCTGCGGTAATCTGACACTAACAACTTAATAGATTTCTTCGGGGCAGGGTGCAATTCCCGACCGACGGTGACAACGCTTTGTGGCGTTGAAGTCCGTGACCCGCGTTTAGCGGTGGACCCAGTGTGAGTCTGGGACCGACAGTATAGTCTGGATGGGAGAAGAAAAAAATCGATTTTCGACCTGATGGGGGCAGTCTCGCGATTGCCGCCACCTCGGATGAAGTCTTATTTAGCTTTTAATCATGGCCCCGCAAATTATTTTGCGGGGCCTTTTTTAACGAGGTGAATGGGATGACGGATCAAGATTATTTAGATTTAGCGGTGGCCCAGGCCCGCCGGGGAACCGGCCAGACTTGGACTAATCCCCTGGTGGGCGCCGTACTGGTGAAGGACGGGCAGATTCTAGCTAAGGGGTACCATCACCGGTTCGGCCAGGATCACGCCGAGGTGAACGCGTTAAAGCAGCTCGCCGACGAGCGTCAGGCGCGGGGCACCACCCTGTACGTGACCCTCGAACCGTGCAGCCACTACGGCAAGACCCCACCGTGTGCCCGGAAGTTGGTGACGGTGGGCGTCACTCGCGTGGTTATCGGCCAACGCGACCCCAATCCGCTGGTGAGTGGTAAGGGCATTGCCATTTTACGGGCCGCCGGGATTGCCGTGACGGTGCTGGAAACGACCAAGGCTTTAAACCCGGCGTACAACTTCTTTTATCACCACCACCGGCCGTTGGTGACCCTGAAAATGGCGGTCAGTGTCGACGGTAAGCTTAACGCGACGACCGGTCAGCGAACCGAGCTGACCGGACCCGAAGCCAATCACGACAGCCAACGGTTGCGGGCGACCCAGCAGGCCATTTTAATTGGCGAGCGCACCCTTACGGTGGACCAACCGGCCCTGACCGTGCGCGAAACGACCGTGGCGGTGCCGCCCCGACGAGTCGTGGTGGTCAATGCGGCCGACAAGCTCGACCGGGACAATCGACTGTTTCAAACGCCGGAACCGGTGTGGCTATTGAGTCGCCAACCCAGCCACCAGCCGTGGCCCGCCAGCGTGACCGTGGTGGCGGGACGGCCCTGGACGCCGGACCAAATCGTCCAGTATCTCGCCGAACAGGGGCTTCAATCCTTGCTAGTTGAAGGCGGCAGTCACCTGCACGCCCAGTTTGTGGCGGCGGGGGTGGTCGACCGGGTCGTCACCTACGTGGCCCCACTATTATTGGGCGGCCAAGCGTTACCCGCCGTGTTGGGACCGGCGAGTCAGCGACTGACGTTAAGCCTGACGGGGGTCCAGCCCTTGGGCGCTGATGTGCGTTTGACGTTTAGGAGGCGAGGATAATGTTTACCGGAATTATTCAAGGGCGCGGGACCGTGACGGCCATCGACCACACGGCGACCCACGCCACGCTCACCATTGACACGCCGTTACCGGCGAAAATTCACAGCCGAATCGGTGATAGCCTGGCGGTTAACGGCGTGTGTTTAACGGTGACGCAACTACAAGCCACCGGCTTTACCACCACGTTGATGCCGGAGACCAGTCGCCGCACCGCGTTGGCACAACTGAAAGTGGGAACTGGAGTGAACTTGGAACCGGCGTTACGCGCCGATGCCCGGTTAGACGGTCACTTCGTCCTCGGTCACGTGGATACCACCACGACCCTGGTTCAGCGCCGCCGCGACGAAAATGCGGTAGTGTTGACCTTCGCTTTGCCGGCGGCTTACCGCGGTGAGCTGGTCGAAAAGGGCTCGGTGGCCCTCGACGGGGTCAGTCTGACGCTGACCGCGGTCACGGCGACCACGTTTAGCGTGAGTTTGATTCCCCATACGTTGGCCCAGACCGGCTTGGGCCAACTGCAAACTGGTGATTTAGTGAATCTAGAAACGGATATTTTAGGCAAATACTTAACGAAATTGGAGGCGATGCGCCATGACGACAGTGACGCAACGAATTGAAACGGCCCTCACCACGTTAAAGGCCGGGGGCTTAGTGATTGTGACCGACGATGATCACCGCGAGGCCGAAGGGGACATGCTCGGGCTAGCCGAATTTGTGACGCCGGCGACCGTGAATAAAATGGTGACCAACGCGCGGGGTCTACTGTGCGTGCCCATGAGTGCTGAGATTGCGACCAATCTGGGGTTACAGCCGATGGTTGCTAACGCGACCGATGCGTTCGGGACGGCCTTTATCGTCAGTGCCGATGCCCAAACGACCACCACGGGGATTTCGGCGGTCGACCGGGCGGCTACGATTCGCCGGCTCGCGGAACCGACTGCGCGGCCCGGTGACTTCTACCATCCCGGCCACGTCTTTCCGTTGATTGCGCGCGAACACGGTACCTTAGCCCGGGGTGGCCATACCGAAGCGGCGGTCGATTTAGCCCGTTTGGCGGGTGTCCGGCCGGTGGCTTACATCTGTGAAATTTTGAAACGCGATGGGCACATGGCCCGGCGCCGCCAGCTCAAGTCCTTCGCCGAGGGTGTACAAATGCCGTTGCTATCGATTCAAGATATTCAAACCTACCGCTACCAACATAACGTGGATGTGGCTCAGTCCATTACTCAGGTGCACCTGCCCACCAAGTACGGCGATTTTCAGCTGGAAGCCTTTGCGACGACGGATGGCCGCGAACCAACCTTACTGATTTCCAAGGGCCCCATCCAACCAAACGAACCGTTACTATTGCGGGTGCATTCCGAATGTCTGACGGGCGATCTGCTGGGGTCACAACGCTGTGACTGCGGCGAACAGTTAGCCCTAGCCCTGAAGACCATTGAACGGGCGGGCCACGGGGCCGTCCTCTATTTGCGGCAAGAAGGCCGTGGCATCGGTCTGGTCAATAAACTACGGGCTTATCAGCTACAAGAAACGGGCCTCGATACGGTAGAAGCTAACCAGAAATTAGGCTTTCGACCGGATGAACGCCACTACGGTTTAGTCGCGGCGATTCTCCACCAGAAGCACGTCCAACGGGTGACGCTCCTGACCAATAATCCCGATAAGGTGACCCAATTGGAAGCCCTGGGACTCCAAGTGACCCGTCAGGCCTTAGAGGTGGCGCCTCAAGCGGCGGACCGCGCGTACTTAGAGACCAAAAAATTAAAGTTTCACCATTTATTGAAGGAGGTTTAACCCCATGACGATTTTAGCAACTTCCCGCCAAACTGCGGGATACCGGATTGGCATCGTAACGGCACAATTTAACCAGGTGATTACCCAGAAACTAGAGACGGGGGCCATGTCGACGCTCCAAGGGTTGGGCGTAGCCGCCGACAATATTTTGGTGGCGCACGTGCCCGGTGCGCTAGAGTTGACCCGCGCCTCCCGGTTGATGGCCGACAGTGGCCGCGTCGACGGCATCCTCGCTTTGGGCAGCGTAATTCGCGGTGAGACCAGTCACTACGATTACGTCTGTGCCGAAACGGCCCGCAGCCTCGCCAACCTTTCGGCGACCGGCCCGGTACCCGTGATGTTTGGGGTGTTGACCACCGACGATTTAGCCCAAGCGTTCAACCGTGCGGGTGGTAAGGCCGGCAACAAAGGCAGCGACTGTGCCGCGGGCGTGCTGACTATGTTGAACTTGCAGATGCAACTAACGCCAACCACCTAAAATTGAATGTTTCACGTGAAACAACGGCGTGTTAGGTGACGGCTTTTGGAAAGTCCTTGCCGGCAATTTGATATCGCGGGGTAAACTCAGAACTGAGCTTAGAGATGGGGACTCACCCGTGACCCTAAGATATGTTGGAAAAATTAATCAGTTCACTTAAAGGGCCGGACGATTTTTAAAAAAGTCAGGCCCTTTAGTTGACCTCGAGTCGGCTTTAGGTTGTAAGCTAGTCAGTAGCTTAAAGAATAGGAGTGTGTTGATAGATGACAAAAACATGGTTAATTACGGGAACTTCTACGGGCTTTGGTAAGTCCTTAGCCACTTTCTTGGCCCAAAAGGATGACGTGAACCTGGTCGCCACGGCGCGTCACACCGACCAACTGGGCTATTTGGACCAGTACGATCACGGTCAAATTTTGAAGGCCACGCTGGACGTGACCAACCGCGACGAAATTGCCGCCGTGGTCAAAGCCACGACCGCTAAGTTTAACGGCATCGACGTGTTGATCAATAACGCCGGGTTAGGCTACTTCGGGACCTTCGAAGAAAGCGACCGGGACGCCGTGCGGTACATGTTTGACGTGAACGTCTGGGGCTTGATCGACATGACCCGGGCGGTCTTACCGACCATGCGGGCGCAAAAGAGTGGGATTGTGGTCAACTTCTCATCCATCGCCGGGCTGGCGTCCTTCCCAACGCTGTCCTTCTACAATAGTAGTAAGTACGCGGTCGAAGGTGCGACCGAAGCCGCGGCACAAGAAGTGGCCGGTTTGGGTATCAAGTTCATGCTGATCGAACCCAGTGGCTTCCGGACCGACTGGGCAGGGCGTTCGTCACAAAAGACCATGCCGAAACTGGCCGACTATCAACAATTCGCTAGCCGGATTGAAGGCAGTGAAGAGGGCGCCCACCACGAGGCCGGCGATCCCGACAAGGCCGCGGCCATCATTTACGACCAAGTCACCAACCACGCGGCGGACTTACCGTTGCGCTTGCCTCTAGGTCAATGGTCAACGGACACGGCCATCGATAAGTACACCAAGAACTTGGCGAACTTTAAGGCCTTACACGACCTGTCGGTATCGGCGGACCAACCGGAAAAGTAACGGTTAATTTCAATCGTGATTAAAATCCGTAATGGGACAGTGTTGCCCGGTTACGGATTTTTTTTGAGCATTATGACGAAACAGGACGGTAAATCTCCGGTGAATGACCAGAAACTTACCGCCCAGAAAAAATAAAATTGTCCAATTATAAGGTTTCACTTCACATTGGGGTTTTGTTTATTTGTCGCGATAAAAGGTGCCGTAAGTGTGATAGGGCGTAAACGTGACGCTGGTCGAATGCAACAGAACCATTTTGCGGTTATGGTGCGAGAAGTCGGCGACCTGATATTCGGTGTAGCCATGGGCGTTCTTGCCGTACAGGTAAACGCCGTTATCCACTAACGGCGCGTAGTGGACGTGCTCGACGATACCGTTAGTCTGGTGACTCACGGTGAATTTCTTTTGCCGGGTGTAGTCCAGGCGGTTGACCCGCGATTGTCCCGCAAACTTGGTGGTGTAGCGAACGCGCCAATAGTAGTGGCGCGCCGTGGGGTGGGCGTAACGGTGATAAACGGTGTGCCAGGTGCCCCGCAGCATCGTGGGCGTCCCGGCGTGGGTGGCCGCTTGGGCCGAGGTGGTGCCTAGTCCCAATAAACCACCTACCGTGAGGACAATGAGCCCCAAACCAATCTTTTTAATGAATCTCAAAATAATCCGCCTCCTTAAGGCCTTCAGTATACCGCAGGGGCTCCGAAACCACGTAAAAACGCCACCGCAACGGGTGACGTTTTTGGTTTTATTTAGCAATGCCGTGTTCGTAAAGGTGTTGGTACAGGGCCAATTCATCCGGCGTATCGCGACTACTGTAGAACTCGATTTGCCGGTGAGTGTTTTCTGGGCGCAACAACCCCTGTTGCTTGAGATGGGTGGCGAGGTTGTTCGCCAAGCCCTCGTAGCCGGTATAGATAGTCACGGGGTGGTCGTATTTGCGCCGAATCATGTCAGTGATGAATGGGTAGTGCGTGCAGCCCAAAACAATTGCGTCGATTGGATCGTCGAGGACCGGGGCCATCAACTGGTCGACCAGTGTCTGCGTCTGGGCGATGCCGGCGTACCCCTTTTCAATGTGGTCCGCTAACCCGGGACAAGGTAACGACTCGATGTGGGTCCGCTCCTGGAACCGCGCCACCTGAGCGTTGTATTTGGGCAGGCCGATGGTCAGCGGTGTGGCCATCACTAAGATGTGCTGCTTACCGGCGTCAACCGCTTGTTTTAAAGCGGGTTCGATCCCCAAGATGGTCATCTCGGGGTTGGCTGCCATGAGGTCCCGTTTGGCCGCGCTGGTTGCCGTGTTGCAGGCAATCACGACAGCTTTGACTTGGTGCAGTTTAAGTTGCGCCATGACGTTGGTGGCTAGACGCCGAACCTCCGCAGAACTTTTTTCACCGTATGGGGCGTTGGCGGAATCCCCGTAAAACACAAAGTCTTCGTTTGGGAGCACTTTGGCGAGGGTGCGCAAGGTGCTGATGCCCCCGACGCCAGAATCGAACACGCCGATGGGTGCTTGTTGCTTTGACATACGAAACGCCTCCTAAGCTTCCATTAAAGTCCCTTTTGGCGTTTTCTGCAAGACCTGAGTCCGCGAAAACGCCAAGAAAAATCAACTGGAAGGCGGGAATCCTTAACGAGAACGGTGGGCGCGCCGCCACCAGATCACGCTGGTGAGGAGTGGCGCTAGGAGAATCAAGAGGATGCGCACTAACTGTCGGCTGACGAAGTTCAAGAGGTCGGCCAGCGGGTTATCGGCAAAGGGTAGTAGTGTAGCTTTGGTATGGGCGACGCGCCACAGGGAGCCCTGATCGGCGTTCACGATATCGGCACCGTGCAACTTGGTGACCAGTTGACGGGGCGTTTGGTTGGCGAGGTGGGTCGTGTATCGCTTCTCCAGAGGTGCCACGACCGGGTAAAAGCCCAGAACGGCAATCAGAAAGTAGGTATCAAAGGACGTCCAGTCGAGATGAACGGCCAGCCCCACCGTGCGCGCCGTAAACAGCAGGATGAGACTTAGGGGAAAGAGACCCTTGAGGTAGATTTTGAATAGAGACGTTAACTTTGTGAGCATTCGAATCACCTGGTTAGATTGAATTAGATTTTCGTGGGGCAAGTGGAACCCGTGGATTGGCTCTATTATTGGGTGATTGGAGGGGAGCGTCAACGCTAAAGTTCCATTTAGTTGGGACTTGATAAGGTCAATTGTAGTTGGGCTGGTTGTACGCTAATGATGGTTCGTAAAACTGGCAAAGCGACCGCTGAACCGGTAATACCGGCTTAAGTCGGTAAACTGATTAGCGGCTATTTTCGTAGATAATTACCTAACCACTCGCGGTGAATGACCCCCAGCTAGTCGTTGCGCTAGGTCGGCCTATACTAGGGCTAATTTTCGAGGCAGGTGAGGACAAGTTGAAACGGTTGAAGAAGTTTCTGAAGACGCCGGTGGGGGTCAGTCCCGACTTTCACCGACTTACCAATTATCTCGTGGTCTACTGCTTAGGACTGCCCGGTTATCTGGTGCTGATTGTCCTTAATTGCCGGTTCATCCGGGGCACGTTCATCTTCAACTGGGATTGGGCGTCGTGGTACGTCACGGGCTGCTACCTGCTGTTACCGGTGGCACGAATTTTTGGCGCGGTTTTGAGCCGGTCCAGGCGTTTCTCGGCCGCTGTGCAACGCCGTGGTCCCGCTGATCAGCCCGATACCGTGGCGCGGACGTCGACTCTTCTGCGACAACTGCCACTTAACTTACGGTTGCTCGGACCCGGCGATGTGCCGCTGATTCGGCTGGTCCTGCTCGTTTTAGGGTTGATTTTTACGCCGTTCGTTTTGCTGGGGATGCTCCTACTTTATGGTTGGCGCAAGCGATTGTAGCGGTCATAAAACGCCGCCATCATCCAGTCAGGGTGACGGCGGCGTTTCGGATTGGCGCTTATTTTTTAGATAAATCGGCCGCGGGTGTCCGGCGTTTCAGAAGCACGGTCAGGGCCCAACTCCCACCCAGGCCGACCAGGACGAACGGGAAGAAATCTAAACCGACGTTAAACAATGGAATCGTGTTACCCGCCCAGGCATCAATGGTTTTAAAGAACCCGAGGTTGGCGAAGAACGGCGGTAAGTTGTGGATGGCGTCCAGGATGGCTGGAATCAAGGTGAAGGCCACCGTGGTTTTGTAGATGATCGGATTTTGGCCAATCAGGGGATGCAGCACGCCCAAGAAGATCAGCGCCATGGCAAACGGGTAGATGAAACTTAATAGCGGCGTGGAGTAGAGGATGATCTGCGTCAGGCCAAAGTTGGCGATGATGAAGGCCCCCAGACAGCTAACGGTCAAGAAGAAGTGGTAGCCCAGCTTGGGGAACCGTTCGCCCCAGTCCTGCGACAGGGCGGCCATCATGCCGATACATGAGGTAATGCAGGCCAGGAAGGTAACGGCGCCCAGGATGGCGGTGCCGGCCAGGCCGGTGTAGTGGGTCATGATTTGGGTAAAGGCGGTGCCGCCTTCGGACGAGAGGTGCAGGTAGTTTAAGCTGGAAGCGCCCAGGGCAATCAGGAAGATGTAGATGATGGCCTCGAGGCTCATGCTGATGGCACCGACTTTCGCCACGGCCCGGGAACGTTGCCGACTATCGGTGAGACCAAATAATTTAAGCGCAGCGATGATGGTGACCCCAAAGCCCAGACCGGCCAGGGCGTCCATGGTGTTGTAACCCTGCAAGAACCCGTTGATTAGGTTGCTGCCGGCGCCGGTCGAGGTGGGGAAGAGACTGATGTGGCGCAGGTCACCCTTGATGACGAAGGCCATGAAGAAGATGAAGGCCAGTAAAGTGAGCAGAATTGGGTTTAGGAACTTGCCCACGTAATCGGCGATTTTATTTTGGTTGTAGGCCATCAGGTAGGCGATGCCGAAGAACAACGCGGAGAAAATCAAGAGACCGAGATGGTCGTAGCGTTGCGGCAAGAAGGGCTGAATCCCGATGGCAAAGGTCGTGGTCGCGGTCCGGGGGGAAGCGACTAAGATCCCCAGCGTCAGATGAATCAGAATCAAGAAGAAGAGCGCGAACTTTTTACCGGCGGGCGCGGCCAGGTCGTAGGCACTGTTGCTGCGCGTCAGGCTGATGGCCAGAATGGACAAGAGGGGCAACAGAATGGCCGTCAGCAGAAAGCCGATGGTGGCGGGTCCCCAGTTGCCGGCGCTGAGTTGACCCAGGTGGATCGGGAAAATCAGGTTGCCGGCCCCGAAGAACAGACCGAAGAGTAGGGACCCTAAAATTAAGTATTGCCGCTTGGTTAATGATTTATTCATAAAAATGACCTCCTGTGTAGGTGTGGTGGGACGAAAAAAACGCCCTTAGCAAGAATTGCTAAGGACGTGACTGAACGTGAACCACCTTAATTTCTGACCACCTCACGATGATCAGCTCGACAAGTACCACCACCGCCTGCGCAGACCGGTGATGAGACTTCATTGCTGTAATGGGCGCATTCCCAGTGACCACTTCGGCTGTGCCGTCGCGGTCACGACTTGTAGATTACTTTCGTTCGGTGCGGGGCTGACCTCGTTGCACTAACCCGGGGCTCCCTGAGCAGCTGCGCACCGACTACTCTTCTACGCGTTGTCGTTAAAAATATTTAACTATGCTGTTTATCATAGTCGGATTTCACGAGAAGTCAATAGTGAATATGAGAAAACTCTAATTATATTTAAGCTGATTTTAACGCTTGTTAACTAATTATTTCTGGTTAAATGCTGATATGTCAAAGATTATTCTAGTTAAATTAAATGATACTAAAACGGGTAATTTAGTTATCTGTTAATTTGATGAGAAAAATAAAGCGGGCCAGTTAATTAATCAATTATTGATAAAATAATATCATCATGATAAAATATTATTGAAAGGATGGTGCCATATGTTAAAGAATGATCGCTTCATCGATTCACTTAAAGACTATGACGAAGTTTGCTGGCGCAACCCGGATTATCTGCCCAATCCGCAGACGCCCTTTGACTTGTCCGATATTCAGGATGCCGCTGACCGGTTAGAACGTTTTGCACCCTACATAATGAAAGCGTTTCCGGAAACGACTAAATCACACGGAATCATTGAATCCGAACTGAAGGCCATTCCGCAAATGCTGAGTGCTTTGCAGCAGAAAGAATCCCTGGACACTGCCGCTAAGCTTTATCTGAAATGCGATAACGCACTCCCCATCTCCGGATCGATCAAGGCCCGGGGCGGGATTTATGAAGTTTTGAAATTCGCCGAAACGGTGGCCCTCGAATCCGGTAAGTTAAGCTTAACCGATGATTACAGTCGCTTAGCCGATCCGGAATTTATTCAGCTGTTCTCGCAGTATAGCGTGGCGGTGGGGTCGACCGGGAACCTGGGCTTAAGCATTGGGATCATTGGGGCCAAACTGGGCTTCCATACCACCGTGCATATGTCGCACGATGCTAAACAATGGAAGAAGGATCTCCTGCGAAAACGCGGAGTTACCGTGGTGGAATACGCGGGCGACTTTAGTAAGGCCGTCGCCAAGGGCCGGCAAGACGCCGAGAGTGACCCGATGTGTCATTTCGTGGACGACGAAGGGTCCACGGATCTCTTCTTTGGTTATTCGGTGGCGGCATTGCGCTTAGCTAAGCAGTTCGACCAACAAGGCATTCACATCTCAAAGGATAATCCGTTGTTCGTTTACCTGCCGTGTGGCGTTGGTGGAAGTCCCGGTGGGGTGGCATTCGGTCTGCACACGGTCTTCAAAGAAAACGTCAAGGTGATCTTTGTGGAACCGACTCATGCGCCGGCGATGTTGCTGGGGATGTACACCCACTTAAACGACCAGATTGCGGTCAACGACATTGAAATCGACGGGAAAACGGCGGCGGATGGGTTAGCCGTCGGGAAGCCTTCTCGGTTAGTCGGAAAGATCATGAAGAACATTTTGTACGCCGAAACCACGGTCGACGACGACCGGCTTTACGAGTACCTGACGATGTTAGCGGACAGTGAAGGCGTCTATCTCGAACCGTCGTCGACGGCTGGATTTGCGGCCTTTGTCGACGTTAACCGGAAGCTAGGGGATCAGGAACCGAGCCTCAAGCACGGCGTCCACATTGTGTGGGGAACCGGCGGCAACATGGTACCACCAGAAGAAATGCAATCCTATTACCAAAAGGGGCAAAGTCTCCTACAACGCTAATTAAAAATGCGATCTGCCAGCCGGCGGATCGCATTTTGCGTGGTTTAATCATAAATCGGTTAGCGGATTACGAACAGTTAGTGATGTTCCTGATCTGTTTTAAGCAGGTTAAGTAAATCCCGGTCACGTTGGGCCACGACCTGCTTGCCAGCATCACCAGTCCAATTATAGAATCCCTGGCCGGTCTTCAACCCTAATTGATTGGCGGCCACCTTCTTGGTGAGGGCGGGGTCGGTTCCCGTATCGTTGGCCAAGTCGGCGTACAAGTAGGCACTAATGTTTTTGAAAATATCTAAGCCTCCGAGATCGGCACTGGCCACGGGTCCGACCAGGCTCCATCGTCGTCCGAGACTGTATTTGATGATGTCGTCGACGGCCTCAGGCGTGGCAATGCCGTCGTCAATGATGTGTAGGGCTTCGCGCAAGACGGCCAGCTGAATCCGGTTACCCACGAATCCCAGCGATTCTTTTTGCAGCGGGACCGCGTGTTTACCGATATGGTTCATCAAGGCCACGGTGGTATCAACGGTGGCCTTACTAGTGTGTTCTCCGGGGACCACTTCAACCAGCGGCATCAGTTGGGCGGGGTTCCAGAAGTGGGCCACGACAAAGCGTTCGGGGTGGGTCAATGTTTCTTGAATGGCGGTGGGGCTGAGACCCGAGGTATTGGTGGCACACAGGACTTCTGGACCCACAAACTGTTCAACGGTTTGCCAAACCTGTTGTTTGACGGTCAGATCTTCGACGACCGATTCGATCACAAAATCGGCCGACGTCAGGGCCGTGGCGTTGTCGGTGGTCGGCTGGATGCGCGCTAGGATGACGGCCGGGTCTTCGGTCAATAAATCGGTTTCCTGAAACGTGGTTAGGTCGTGCTGAATGGCGGCCATCCCCCGTTGCAGAGCGGTTGAGTCGGTATCTAACAGGTAAACGGGATAACCATGTAAAGCAAATTGCAGGGCGGTGGCGTGACCCATGGTGCCGGCACCCAGGTTGGCAATGGTGTGAATCGAACTAAGGGACATGACGTAACTTCCTTTCTGTGACCAGGGGAATCAACGCGTGACGCACTTAATTATTGCCATTATAGCACGTCACTAAATGGTCCCAGGCCAGAGAAAAAGGCCCCGATTTCTAAGTAGAAATCGAAGCCTGAATGAAAAGGTTAGTTGCTAGCCCCGTCAAACCCAATAAAGGTGTAATACGGGACGCCGCTGACGAGGTAGAGACTGTCGAAGGTCCCGGCCACGCCCTTGAGCGGGTTGCCTAAGATGTGCTGTGGGTTGTGCAAGTTCTCAATGGTTAACTTGTACTGTTGCAAGCCGGTTCGGCTGACCCGTTTCAAATTAAACCCGCGCAGGTCGTGGGCGAAGTACAGGTCGCGGTACGGGTCGTGAAAGGTAGTCCGGGTGATCTTGGCCTGCGTGTCAGGCCGTTGGTAGAAGCCTAAATTAGCGTTGGCGTTGGCGTCATAACTCAGAAGCTCGACGACGCCGTCCGGGGTGATTCGCAGGCTAGTTTGCGTGGGCTCGGCCGGACTCAGTGCCGCCGCGATGCCCCCGGCATACAGGTCACCGTGACTGTAGGCCACCATGTACTTGGGACAGGCCACCCGTTTGAAGGCCGTGAGTTGGGTGCCGCTGATTACCGTGGGCGTGGCGTCCGTGTCGGCAATCGGGTCGACCGTGTAGCCCTTGGGTTGAACGCGACTCAGTAAGGCGTAGCTTAACCGCGAACTGTAGAGTAGTAGGGCTTGTTGGAGGTGGTTACCGACCTTTTGGGTGGTCAGGTAACCGGCCACCGTGGTGCCCTGGGGTAACGTGAGTTGGCGTTGCTTCGTGTGACCGTCGTGGTAGGTCGGCCGGTACTGGACCGTAACCGTGGTCGGGCGAGTCGTTTGGTAATACTCGCTGAGGTTGAGGTAGTCGGTGCTGGCCGTGTAGTGGCCGACTTTGACCAGCGACCCCGGTAGTTCGGTTTGGGCGTGGGCGATAGTCCCCCCACCGCAAACGCTGCTGCCTAGAAGCAGGGCCAAGCCCCATTTTAAAATTGTTCGCATACCGTGACGGACCTCCTCAAAAAGTTCAATAGCGTTATTATACGTCAAATGAGGGTGAGAAAGGCCGAACTTGTTAGAGATTGTTTCACGTGGAACAAAAAACGTCCGTTGGTAAGTGCCAACGAACGTGATTAACAAGTTAATTACCGGGTGACCGGGGCTAAGCGGCGCAGGTTAGGGATGGAGAGCATGGCGGCCAGACTGATGAGGTAGAGAATTGCTAAAAAACTCATGACCATCAAGAGGGTTCCGTGATCCATCAAAAAGCCGATGACCACCGACGAGAAGCCACCAATCAACCGACCCACGTTAACGATAAAGTTATTGGCCGTGGTCCGAATCTCGGTGGGATACAGGCGGCTGACGATGGCACCGTAACCGCCGTACATCCCGTCGGAGAAGAACCCCAACGTGGCGCCCGCCAGAAACAGGGTGAGCCGGTTAGTCGTGAGAAGAATGCCAAACAAGGCGACCGCCGCGGCCAGGAGAAAGAGCCCAAAGGCTAATCGCGGACCGAAGTGATCCAGAACGTGGCCGAAGACCAACATCCCCAAACTCATACCGAGAATCGTGACAATCATCCAGCCGGACGACCCCGCGACGGTCAGACCCAACCGTTTTTGCATGATCGACGGTAACCAGTTCATCAGGCCGTAATACCCGGCAATCTGCACGGTGGTCATGACCATCAGCGCACAGGTCTGGTGGGTTAACCGGGGCGTGGCGAATAACCGTCGGAGTTGCACGGGTTTGCGGGCGCGCTGGGCGGACTTAAAGGCGTCACTTTCGTGGAGGTGGCGGCGAATAAAGTAGATTAAGGCGACCGGAACCAGGCCGAAGACAAATAGGGCGTGCCAGCCCAACGACGGGATGATTAACGCCGCGGCAATCGCGGCGAGAATGGCCCCGCACTGGCCACCGATTGCGGCTAATGACGAGAGCTTGCCCAGCTGACGGGCCGGAAAGTTTTCAGCAATCAGGGTAATCCCCACGCCGTATTCGCCACCGGACCCCACCCCGGATAGGAAGCGGAAGAGGTACAGGAGCGCCAGGTTATTGGCCACGGCCATGGCCGCCGTGGCGAACGCGAAGATGAAGATGGTGTAGGTGAAGACCTTGATCCGGCCGTAGTGGTCGGCAATTAGGCCGAACCCGAGGCCCCCGATTAAGGTGCCCAGGTTACTGATCGACGAAATCAACCCGGCCTGCGCCCCGGTAATATGTAGGGTCGCGATGATGGACGCTAGGGCAAACGAGAGAAACATGACGTCCATGTGTTCCAACGCAAAGCCCGCCGACGTGGACGCTAACGTCCATTTTTGTGACGCGGTAAAACGAGAATGTGATGATGTGGTTTCCATAGAATCGACCTCCAAAAGAAGCGCTCACGGGCGCTTTTTATTTTGCGGACAAACTTAGTCTTGAAACCAGTCTGGGCCGGTCGCCCGCCGTCTGTCACGGGCTTAGCCTGGAAACGCAGGTTAACAAAAAAAGTCCCACCACGGTTGGCAGGACTAAATATTGAGATTAAGCACGACCGTTGCTGGGGGCCAGACGTCGGAGGGCCGGAATGGTGAGCATGATGGTCAGGCTGAGAAGGTACAACAGGGAGAGAAACCCCATGACCACCAGTAAGTTGTAGTGGTCCATCAAAAAGCCGATGACCACCGACGAGAAGCCCCCCACGGCCCGCCCCACGTTGACAATCAGGTTATTAGCCGTTGAGCGAATCTCGGTGGGGTACAGGCGGCTGATGACGGCCCCGTACCCGCCGAACATCCCGTTAGAAAAGAAACCCAGCACGGCACCGGCCAGTAGGAGGGTCGCCTGATTGGTGGCTAGCGTGATCCCGAAGACGGCGATCGCGGCGGCCAGTAAGAAGAGGCCGAACGCCCGTCGGGGACCAAAGTAGTCCAGGATACTCCCGAAAGTGAGCATCCCCAGGCTCATCCCGAAGATGGTCGCAATCATCCAGACGGCCGAACCAGAAACACTGAGGCCTAACTTTTGTTGCATGATTGCCGGTAGCCAGTTCATCAAGCCGAAGTACCCGGCGATTTGAACCACGACCATCACCATCAGGGCGACCGTTTGGTAGGCGAGTTGTGGGGTTTTAAATAAGGCACTGAGACGGACCGGTTGCCGGTTGCGGGACCGGTGTTTCGCTTGGGTAAACTCGGCACTTTCGTGGAGGTGTCGGCGGATAAAGTAGGTCAGGGCCACGGGGACTAGGCCGAAGACAAACAGGGCCTGCCAGCCCAACTTGGGGATGATCAGGGCCGCGGCAATCGCAGCTAGAACGGCACCCAACTGCCCGCCGATTGCGGCCAGCGAAGTCATTTTCCCAATCTTGTCGTGGTCAAAGCTTTCGGCAATCAGCGTGATGCCCACGCCGTACTCGCCCCCGGCGCCGACGCCGGCCAGAAAGCGGAAGACGTAAACGGCCGTAAGACTGTGGGCGAACGCCATGGCCGCCGTGGCGATGGCGAAGATGAAGACGGTATGCGAGAAGACCTTGACCCGGCCGAACCGATCGGCCAAGATGCCAAACAAAAGGCCACCCGCTAACATGCCCAGGTTGGTGACGGAAGCAATCAAGCCGGCTTGGGTCCCGCTGAGGTGTAAATCAGCGATGATCGACGACAACGCGAAGGAGAGAAACATGACGTCCATGTTCTCCAAGGCAAAGCCGGCCGAGGTTGAAGCAATCGTCCACTTCTGGGGCGTAGTTAGCGCGTGGCGCGCAGGGGTAGTGCGAGTTTCCATATCGAGTTCCTCCAAAATTGATGCTCACGGGCACCGTTTATTTTGTTGCATTGCTCATTATTCTGCCACGAATGTTGAGCGAACGCAAGGGGGAATTTTACGGGTTGACGGCTACACTTTTTCCGCGTAAACTCAACGGCAATTAAAACTTTAAACTAGTCCTGTGAGGCTAATAAGGGGATCGGTGACCCGTTTTTTGACGGGCGAAGACCGCTTAGCCACGGGGCTGGGCGGTCTTTTTTGGACCAGAAAGGGGCGCACCATGCGACCAGTGATTATCGCACTCGATTTTCCCAGTCAGGCCACGGCCTTGGACTTCTTGACGCCGTTTGCCCAGACACCTAACCTGTTTGTGAAGGTGGGAATGGAGCTCTTTTACACGGCGGGGCCGGAGATCCTAAAAGCTTTACGGCAGCGCGGAATTCAGGTGTTTTTGGATCTGAAATGTTACGACATTCCCCACACGGTTGAACAGACCATGGCTCAGCTGGGGCGGCAGGGCGTGGCGCTGGTCACGATTCACGCGGCGGGCGGCGCGGCCATGATAAACGCGGCGAAACGCGGCCTGGTGACGGGGGCTCAAGCCGCGGGCGTGACGCCAGCGAAGTTACTGGCGGTCACCCAACTGACCTCGACCACGGAAACGCAGATGCAAACCGAACAATTAGTTCAGGCGGATATGCCGACGGCGGTGCAGCACCTCGCTCGGCTAGCGTGGCAGAACGGCGCGGACGGCGTGATTGCCGCGGCGCCGGAAGACCCGGTGATTCACGCGGCCACGGCCCCCGACTTTCTGTGCATCAACCCGGGAATCCGGTTGGCGGCTGACGCGGTCGACGACCAAAAGCGGGTGGTAACGCCCGGTCGGGCCGCCGAGTTAGGCAGTAACGGGTTGGTGGTTGGCCGGTCGATCACGCGGGCCCAAGACCCGGTGGCGGCGTATCAACGGATTTTACAAGAATGGGGAGACTAAAGGATGACGACACGAGCAGCACAAATTGCAACGGACTTGTTACGGATTCAGGCGGTCACGTTACGGCCCAGCCAGCCGTTTCTGTGGGCCAGTGGGATGCACGCGCCCATTTACACGGATAACCGCCGGACCATCGCCTTTCCGGCGGTCCGGACGCATATTGCGGACGGTTTGACGACGATGATCACCGAGTTGTATCCCAACGCGACGGTGATTGGGGGCGTGGCGACGGCGGGCATTCCCCACGCGGCACTGGTGGCCGATCGGTTGGGGTTGCCGATGAACTACGTACGGTCCAAGCCCAAGGACCACGGCACCGGCAAGCAGATTGAAGGCGAGCTAGCGACCAGCGATCAGGTCGTGTTGATTGACGACCTGATTTCGACCGGGGGCAGCGTCTTGAGTGCCGCCAAGGCCGTTCAGGCGGCGGGGGCGACGGTTTTGGGCATCGTGGCCATCTTCTCCTACGAATTACCCGATAGTAGGGCCAATTTTGCGGCGGCTGGCCTGTCGTTACATACGCTGACCACTTACAGCGCCTTAATTGCGGCGGCCGAGGCGGCGGGCGACGTGACTTCGGCCGAAAAAGCGTCTTTGCAGGCGTGGCGCCAGGATCCTTGGCATTGGCAGGGCGTTTAACATTTGTTATCAATGATTATTAATAATAAAAAGGCTACCAGTTTAATTAAACTGGTAGCCTTTTTGCTTTAAGATAACTGTTCCTCAAATTGGGTGAGATCGGTCAAAAAGCGCAGGACCACAGAGAGTTCTTCTGGGCTGTAGTGGCCCTTCAGTTGGGTAATCAATTGCTGATTGAGGACCCGATGCATGGCATCATGCTGTTGAGCAATTGTACGACCGGTCGGGGTAAGTTGATAGAATATTTTTTTATGATCGGTTGGTTTTTGAAAGGTTTGGAGAAGTCCCTGAGTGACCAATTTCTTGGCTGCCCGGGTCACGCCACCGCGAGTCACCCCTAATTGTTGTGCCAGTACGATCCCGGTTAACGGTTCAGTTTGTAGGGCGGATAGCAGATGCAGTCCTACAATCGAAATGTCAGGAAGCTTAACCTTTAATTGTGGGTCGGTCAGGCGCTGAATAATCCAATTTTGCTCAGCCGTAGTCGATTCACGACTTGTACGAATGGCTTTGATTTGGTCTAAGATGGCCTGTTCAGTGTGGACGTTCATCGAACCACTCCTTTCTACAGTAAGTCCATTATACCGAAATTAGAAAGTGTCTGCGAGAACCCGTGCCTGATGTTGAGCGTCAGTTACCAATTGTGGCCGTTGACTGGCTAATTGATCAAGGCCTTCGATAAATAGGGATTGGTAAGCGGTAATGCCGTAAAGTTGGGTGATATCTTGTAAGTAGGCGTCGCCGAATTCAGTCTGGTTGAGTTCAGGATGGGCGGAACTGTGATAGAAGCCGCCGGCAGATTGAATGTGGAGAACCTTGGTATTCGGGAGTAAGCCCACGGGGCCTTGGGGGGTGTACTTGAAAGTTTGCCGAGCCACAGCAGTCAGATCAATGTATTGTTTGAGTTCGGCGGGTAAAAAGTGGTTGTACATTGGGTTAACGAAAACGACTTTATCGGCGTGCATAAATTCGGCTAACCAGGCTTGGTGCCGTGTCAGCGTTTGAGATTCAGTCGTAGTTAATGGCTCACCAAGTTTTTGTTTGCGCCAGGCCTCAAAGACCGTATTACCTAAAGCTGGAACGGGATCGTTAGTGGCGTAGAGATCCCGGACGGTTACGGTGTCGGTCGGATGGGCTTGTTGATAGGCAGTCCGAAAGGTTGTGGCAACGGTTAATGCGACACTAGCGGCTGGGGTGTGGGGGTGAGCGAGAATCATTAATAAATTAGTCATAAGAAAAACTCCTTTATATTTTGTTGATGAGCAACATTATAGAATTCGTATTGTTGCTTGTCAACAAAAATGATAAAAATAAAAACGACTACCTAAATAGGCAGTCGTCATTTTTGGCTTTTGTGAAGCTAAATTCAGGGCTAAATAAAAAGTTATAAGAAGTCGTTAGAAATGGTCCCACGGGTCATGGTCGCCGCCCATCCAGCGGCCCCACATGTAACCACTGTACATATCGGCGCCCGCGTGGGGATCGCCCACGAAGGTCGGGTGGCGAAAGGCCTTGAGAATTTTGAGCAGGACCCAGAGCAAAAACGGGGAAAGAATCCAAAAACTGACCCAACCCCAGCCTAACCCGGGGGTGATCTTGGCGGGTTTGGCGATGTGCCTGGTAATAAACTTCTGGTAACGGTTGAAGAAGGTCATGGCGGACTGCGCCGTTCCCTGTTTGTTTGAGAGCCGACGCGTCAACTGCCACTTCTGAAAGTCGGAAACGCCCTTGGTCAGGTTATCGGACGGATCAATCACCGTGTGCCACCCGTTGTCGGGATAAATAATAATGACCGAAACCTTGTCGTGGAGCCGTTTAGTGGCTTGAGCCGCGGCGTATTCCTGGTCCCCGGTCGAGGCGGTCGGGTCCACGGCTTGTTGGCCCAGTTGTTGGAAGTGCTGGTCTACCAGGGCGTTGCCCGGCGTATCGAAGGGATTACTATAATCGAAGCCTAGCGTGGCAGATGCGGGCAGTTGGGCGTAGGTGTACACCCACAGTTGCGGGCGGTTGCGTGTCCGTTGCCAGCGTTGGTTGGTTTGAATGATTTGTTGACGTTGCTGGGGCGAAAGAATCCCCAACTGGTCGTGAATATAGGGGGAGGCGTGGGCGGTCATTGACAGGCCGAGGCTTCCTAATAAGCAGATTCCCATGACGAGTAGCAGTCTTTTCCAGGACATAAGTGGCACTCCCTTCACTGATGAATGGTGCGGTTACCTTCATTATACTAAAGTCGTGATGGGGTGGATGAACAAAATACGCGCGGCCGTCGTTGGTCGCGCGTATTTGTGATTAGCGTTTAAAAATGGTGGCACCGAACGACTCGTCACCGGTGTAGTTGCCTTTCAGTTGTCCGATGTGTTTTGGAATGAAGTCGAAATGCTTCTTATTAAAAATCTTGATTTTAATTGGTGCAGAGCTCTTTTTGGAATAGTGTATCCGGCCGTAATACACTTTGGAACTATGCTTCTTCAGACCGGATAACCGCCAAGTGTAGTGACCTAAAGCGCTGCTATGTAGGGACATGTGGTTGCCCTTAAACGTGGTCTTGTCGTGGTAACCGCCCTGGGAGCCGTCAGTCAGCCGATAAAAGGTGTGGTGGCGAATGTAGCTGGGTAGGTAGGTGGTTTTAGCGCTGGCCGATGGGGTAGACATTAGGCAGCCGGTTAAGCCTAAGGCGAACGCTGCGGCCGTTACAATAAGTTGTTTTTTCATGAATTGACCTCCTCATAGTCTGCCTCTAGTATGCGAACTTGAAGGGGGAAAAGCAATGGCTGTTGTACCAATTAATCTATTAATAATTACGCCAAAAAAGGAGCCCGTTCGGTTGAACGGCTCCCATAGATCCGTTAAATGAATTTTTTGATGAGCGCCACGCCGAATAAAATCACCGGTAGAGCTAGCGTGAGTTCTCTAAGGCCCCAAGATAAACGGTAATAAACATTGGCAGTTCGATGTTGAGGTAAGAAACGGTGAAACCAGTAGTAAGTAACCCCCAGAATCACCACGTCATTGATCAATTGAACTGGTAGACTGCTAGTCAAGAACACGTCGATGGCAATCCAGATGGCGACGACGCACCAGAGATCGAAAAGCGTGATTAACGTTGCAACGTTGCGCATGGTAATTCCTCCTCGAAATAGTATTCCCCATAGGTCTATTTTAACTCACGGTTTAAAAAATACCATGAGTTTCCCGCTTAGGGGGAGCTTTCCAAACCGGAGACCGGGGTGTTTAAACCGGAACTGGGAGCCTATCCGCTTAACCGTAGAGATTAAACCCCTTTCATAGCGAAACTTATTTTTGCGTTTACTAAATTATTACATCCTCTTTATCATTTCTCGACATTCCTCCGCTATGCTGGGAATAACTAATTAACCAGGAGGCAATATTAATGAATTCAAGATTGACCCGGACTTTGAGCTTAGCGGCTTTGGTCCTGACGCTGACCGGAGTGACCACACCAACGGTCTCAGCCCTAGCCGATGGCGGACCTACGACGACGGCGACAACCCAAAAACCAGTCGCCCAAAAGCCAGTAACGACACCGACACCCAGCAAACCGGCGCCAGCTTTACCGACGGAGCCTGCTGCGGGTCAACCCGGATCACGGATTAAATTGGAATCTAATTACACCGACAACACTCGTGATTTGGGTGGTTACGTGACGGCGGATGGTAAATGGAAAATTGCTGATCATCGTTTATTACGGTCCAATAACTTATCTAAGTTGACGGTAAATGATGCCAAGCTATTAGCAGACACATATGATGTTAAAAAAGTTATTGATATGCGAACGAATGGTCAAATTAAAAAGTCCCCGGATAAGCCGATTCCGGGCGCTGACTGGCAACAAATTTCAATTTTAGGTAAGTTAGCCGACGTTCCACACGTGCCAAACCGCCCAGCCGACGATTTATCCGGGGATGGGGCCTTCTATGATCACCGGTTAGAGTTTGCCTATTCGGCCGTGACGGGATACCGTCAGTTCTTATCGGGGCTCCTCACGCAAAAGGGTGCGACCTTGTTCCATTGTTCTTCGGGTAAAGACCGAACGGGAATTGGCGCGGTCCTAATCATGTCAGCCTTAGGGATGGATCGGAAGACAATCTATACGGATTATCTGCTATCAGAAACTTATAAGCATCACGTTAATAAATACTGGTTAGATGAATATTACCGTGAAGTTTTGAGTCATTATCAGACGATGGACAACTATTTAACGACTTTAATGCAGTTTGGTCCTTATCAACGCGAGCTGTTAAAGTCTAAGTACTTAGTTTCTACGGATGGCAAAGAGACACCTTATCCAGCACCAGCTGCGCCTAGTACTCCGGCACCAGTCCCTGTCCCGCAGCCAGCAACACCGGTGGAGAAACCGGAAGTTAAACCAACTCCCGACCCGGTAAAGCCTAAACCAGAAGTCATGACACCTCAACAGCCGGAAAAGCCAGTCAACCATAAGCCGGCAAAGAAGGCTAAAACGGTCAAGGTCCTTTCGGTTAAGAAGGTTAAGGGTGTACGGTACGTTCACACCAAGGCTAAACGGGCCTACTTCTATGACCTGAAGCTGAAGCATCAAGTCGGTAAGACGGCCAAGCATTCAACAACCAAGTGGAAAGTGGTTAAAGAAGCTAAGCTCAAGGTCAACGGCAAGACGGTTAAGTACCTACAAATCAAGAGCCCCCACGGCTATCATCGTTGGATCCAAGCAAATTTTGTCACGACGAGTCGTTAGATCGTATTTTAAAAACGTTTTTCGAGATCCCAATTTGATGAGGATTATCGCAAAAGACCGTTCCTCGCAATACGCGAGAAACGGTCTTTTTTAATCCGGTGTGTTCGTTTATTTCACGTAAGCCGTTCGGTAATCAGCGGCCCCGTCGAACTGGTTGTACACGACGCCCTTGACCTTGGGGTTGACCAAGATGTTGGTTCGCGCGTCGTAGAGTGGCGTGACGGCTTGATCGGTCATGGCCGTCTTGGCGGCTTTGACCAGGTCTTGGTACCGTTGCGTTGGCTTCAAGGCGTCCTTGCCTTCAGCCGCAGCTAAGGCGTTATCGTAGGCCTTACTGTCGTAGTGGCCCATGTTAGAATTGTTGGTCGATCCCAGAATCTGTAATGATTCGATGGGGTCGGCGTAATCCATGCTCCAGCCGGTCAGGTTCATCTGGAAGTTGCCCTTAGAAACGGCACTCAACATCGATGGGAACGGCACGGCCTTCACGTCAATGGTCAGGCCCTTGAGCTTACTGTTCAACGTGCTTTGGATGTATTCGGCCGCTTGTTTCGTGGTGTCATCGTCGGCACAGATCATGGTGATGGTCAGCTTAGACTGGTGCAGTTGTTTCAGAGCGGACTGGAACAGTTTGTTAGCCTGGGTTGGGTTGTAATCGGCGGTCCCGGCGACCGTGGCGTTCTTGGTAAAGTCGGCCTTAGTTTGGGGGTTCTTCTTCATGTTCCGTACGGCGAAGGTCGTAGCGGGCAGTGAGCCGTTTTGAAGGACCTTCTTGGTTAATTGTTCCCGATTAATGGCTAACGATAAGGCGGTCCGTAAGTCGCGGTTAGCGGTCGTGGCGTCCTTTTCGTTGTACTGAATGAAGCCGATTCGCCCGGAAGCCAGGGTCTTTAATTCGGAATTGTTCTTGTTTTGCTGGGTTTGTTCACCGTCCAGGGTGACCGCGTCGAGCTTCTTAGATTGATATAAGTTGTAGGACGTGGCACTGGACTTGATGACCCGGTAGTTGATGTGTTGTAGCTTGATGGCCTGCTTGTCGCGGTAGGTGGGGTTCTTCTTTAACGTCCAGCTATCACTAGTCCCGTTCCACTTGGTCAGCGTGTAAGGGCCGTTGTAGACTGTGGTGCTGGCCGAGGAACCGTACTTGCTGCCGTATTTTTGAACGGCTTTTTGGTTCAACGGGAAGAAGGTTGAGCTGGCGAGAACCACCTTGAAGTACGAGGTCGGTTGGGCCAACTTAATCTGCAACTGGTACTTGCCCGTGGCCTTGACGCCCAGCTTGCTCGGGGCTAATTTGCCGGCCGCCACCGCGTTAGCGTTCTTAATCTTAGCGAATTGGTAGGTAAATTCGGATTTGGACTTGGGGTTTAACGTCCGCTCCCAGGAATAAACGAAATCCTGAGCGGTTACCGGATCGCCGTTGCTCCATTTACCGTTGTGGTGTAGGTCGATCGTGTAGACGGAACCGTCTTTAGATACGGTGGTCTTCTGGGCCAAGGCGTTGACGGCTTCGCTCTTGGCGTTCAACCGGAACAGACCTTCGCCAACCTGACTCAGTTGGCTACTGGAAACGCTGTCGGTAATTTTAGCGACGTCCATGCTGGTGATGGGTGAGGCTTCGTAAAGGTTGATGTTTTGGGGAACGGCGGCCGATGTAGTTTTTGAGTGGGCCTTAACGGCGAAGAAGCCGCCGAGAACGACAACAACGCCGCAAAGTAATAACGTGGTTTTCTTGTTTAAAATGCTCATTATGAATTCCTCCAAATAGGTGATTAGTCGTTTGGGTTGTCAACATAGCTGAGCTTTGCCATCGAATCAACATCATGTAATTCCTCCTCGATTAACTGTAAACAAAAACCGCCCTTAACAGCCAATGCGTTAAGGACGGTTAAATTAACCGCGGTACCACCTTAATTGGACGCGTGACGCAAAACTAGTCACCGCGCCCCCCTCACAGGAGACCAACATCTCCCTGACAACTGACGTATGTCACACGTCTTTCCGTACTTGAATTCTTTCGGGAAAGCCCTCGGTGGTCCATTTACTTACCTGCGTTCGGCCGTACTCTCAGCAACGACGGCTCTCTTGACGGGCATAATAAGCTTGATCTCCACTTCAATGGTTTGTTTCGGATGATTCTTGAATTGAGACTAGTGTACGTCCGGGCATTGGGGATGTCAACTATAAAAATTAAAAAGAGATGAGAATTTAGCGTAACTTATATAGTAAGAACGGGGTGAAAAATATTTTTACGTGGGCGTCCGGCCAAGCGTTCACCCACGGAATCAGGGGGGAGCTTGCTATAATGAAAGACGTGAGAAACGACCGTTTATCTGGCGGTCAAAAAGAAGGGGATTAGTATGCAAGTTTGTCCACACTGCGGTCACTCGGTGCCAGCGACCGCGAAGTTTTGTCCGGTTTGTGGGAAACCGTTACCCGAGACGGCTCAGACGACCCAGTCCACCGATGCAACTGCTAAGAAGCACCCGCGACGGCAGTCACTATACGACGACGCCACGGCGCGGTTAAACCACTATGCCGGTGAGGAGGGGGCCGTGAAGGTCAATCTCAAAGATTTGTTTTCGGCGGTCTTTCAACACCATACCAAGGCGGAGGCCGAGTCCATCTTTATCGCGGGAACGGAGACCACAACGCCGCGCTTGGCGTCCCTTTCCGCGGCTTGGGTGAAACCGTGGTTGTTTTCGCGGATTCTTTTGGGGTTCTTGTTGGCCTTTATCGCGCTGTTGTTTATGGCCGTCGAGTTTCAGAACCCCAACGCAATTCCCGGATTGATTCTGGTCGGCGCGTTTGCGGTGCCCGTTTCCGGGCTGGTCTTTTTCTTTGAGGCCAACGCGTTTCAGGATATCAGCCTGTACGAAGTGATGCGCGTCTTCTTCATTGGCGGCATCTTCGCGTTGGTGACGACGGTCTTCTTGTACCAGTTCGTCAGCTTCAGTCAGACCAACCAGATGACGGGGATGTTAACGCTGGGCGATTCGTTGGTGATCGGGATCGTCGAGGAAGTCGGAAAATTAGTGATTACCTGCTACTTCATCAACCAGCTACGCATCAAACATATCTTAGGGGGCTTGTTGATTGGGGCTGCGGTGGGCGCCGGGTTTGCCGCGTTTGAAACGGCCGGGTACATCTATCGGGCTGGCAACCTCCTGGTAGAAGTGGCCGTCTTGCGGGGCTGGTCAGCGATTGGGGGTCACCTGGTCTGGGCGGCCATCGCCGGCGGGGCCGTGATGGTGGTCAAGCGAACCAAGCCGTTACGGTTAACGGATCTGTTCGACACGCGGTTCCTGGTGTTTTTCGGGTTAGCGATTCTGTTGCACGCTGCTTGGGATTGGGACATCGGCATCATCGGTCCTTATCTGAAATTGCTCTTATTAATCATTATTGCCTGGGTCGTCGTGTTCGTCCTGATGAGCGCGGGGCTCAAGGAGGTCACGCACTTGCAGCAACAAGCGCGGGCTTGACGGCATTCAATCAACGCAAAAATCTCGTCCTAACCAGCCGTTAGAACGAGGTTTTTTCATGCCTATTTTTTGTTCGTTAATGTTTCGTGAGTGATGGCTTCGATGTCGGCCTTGGCAATCTGGGCCCGGTACTTTTTGAGGTGTTGAAAATCGTGTTTGTTCGTGATGAAACCCGATTCGACCAAGCTGTAATCGATGCCCCGGTGACGTAGGACGTTGCAGTTGTGCAGGTCCGTCCGGTAACTATAGCCGCGGTAAGCGCGGTTCAAACCGATGTATTTCTGGATCACCTTAGCTAACCGTTGATCTCGTTTCGTGGGGTGCGCCTTGTGAATAATCACGTGGCCGCCCTGACCGCTGGGTGCATCGAGGTGAAACATGATGACCGTGGTGTGTTTATTCAATTTGTACGATCCCTGGTGGTGGAATAAGGTATCGGATACCAGGTTACGCTTAGGGTTGTAGAAGGTCACCTTGCTGTGCTTGACCTGCTTAGCGTACTTGCGTAGTTGTGGCAGTAAAATCTTGCGTAACGCCGTGGCTTCGGTGGTGCCGTTGCCCCGAGCACCAGGGTCGCCAGCGCCGTGGCCCATCACGATGAGGTAGTGATGGGGGGCCTTCTTGGTGACGGTTTTGGTCACCTGCTTCGTGGTGGTCTTAGGACGCGTGGCGGCTTGGGCTGGGGTGACGAGAGCTAATCCCGCGATTAGGGGAATTAAGAGACTCCCCCAAACGATGAAACGATGCCATTTTTGCATATGTAGAAACACTCCTTAGGGGTCCCATCCAGTTTAGTGCGGGGCTAAAATAATGGTACTGCTTAAGGATAGCGCGGATTGATGAAAACGGCAAAGAATCGTCAACCCTATGGCCCCTCCCAAAAAAACGATGACCATGATTGCGGCGAGTTAAGCGTGGACGGTGAGGTTGTGGGGCGTGACCCCCGTAACGACCGGGTGGGCTTGGAAATATTGCTGAACCAAGTCAACCATGTCGCTGTCGATTGCGCGGATAATCTTGGCCGACTGAAACATCGGGTAGTCACCGCCCCCGTGTCCACGGTACTGGTTCATAACGATGGTCAGTTGCTGATCTGGTCGTACGGGGTCGTCGTGGTAACGGAGCCGGACTAACCGGTGACCCACGGGTTGGTGCAGATCAAAGGTGTAGTCGATGCCAGCGTAGACGTCGTAGTTGTAGAGTTGGACCTTCGGCGTGGTGAAGGCGGCGGCCACTTGGATCTGACCGTCGTTGGTGAGCGTAAAGAAACTGGCGCAGCGTTCCAAAGCTGCCCGGAGCTCTTGCCCCGTGATGCGTTCGACCACCAGGGTATTGGGATAGGGGTAGCTATTGAGAAGTTGACGGCGGGTGACGGTCGGTTGAAAACCCAGGACCTGATCGTTAAACAGGGCGGTGGCGGCGATGTCCGCGTGACCGGCCGTCATCTCGACTCGGTTAATGAACTCCAGATAAGGGTGCCCGTGGAGGCGCGCAGCTAAAGGATCGTTAACCGCCATGCTGGCACCGGTCAGGTGACCGATTGGCTGGTCGAGCCAGGTTTGAACGCGGGCCTCTAGTCGACTCGTTTGGGCGTGGAGCTGGGGGTCGGGGGGTGTCGTGGCCGTTTTGAGTAACTGAGCGCGGTGAGCAATCACGTGATGGTCCGCAACGTCCAGGTCAATCACCCCTACGGCTAGTCCCTTTTCTCCCGGCTGGGTGACGGGGACGTCGTGATAGACGCCGGCAATTTGGCGGTGTTGGTGGCCGGTAATTAACGCGTCAATCCCGGGGACCTGAGCAAGGAGTTGGCTACCCTCGTTTTCACCCGTAGCGGGTTCGGTGGCGGTCCCACTAACGAGGTCGGCTTCAAAGCCACCGTGGTAGGCGACTACCACGATATCGGCCAGTTGATGGAGCTGCGGGACCCAAGTTTGCGCCGTGGCAAGGGCCGTTTGAAACGTTAAACCGGTGAGGTGGTCGGCGGCTTCCCAGTGGGGCACGTAGGCCGTGGTAAGCCCCAAAACGGCAATTGTTAACCCACCCTTTTCTAAGATGGTATAGGGACCGTCACTGATGCCTTGGGCCTGGGCTCCCGCAATGTTGGCCGCCAAAACGGGATAGTGCCGCTCGGCTAGACTGGCGCGCAGGTAGGGTAACCCGTAGTTAAAGTCGTGGTTGCCGAGAACGCCGACGTCGTAATGTCCGGCGTTCAATAATTGTGACCACAGAGCGGCCTGCGTGGGAACTTGGGTGGCTAAATAACTGGCTAGTGGGGACCCCTCTAACCAATCGCCGTTATCAATGGTGACGATGACGGTATCCGGTGTGGGGGCCTGTAACTGACGGAGAAGCGCTGCGGCACGTAACCAACCGTAGGGTTGGTGATCGTGCCGACTGCTATAGTTGGTGGGAAACAGGTAACCGTGAACGTCACTGGTCGACACGATTTTAATGTGGGTCATTAGATCAACTTCTTTCGTAACCGTTCGGAGAGTGAATCGATGGCTAAGACCATCACGATGATGCCCAGTAGAATGATGCCGACCCGTGACCAACTCCGAGTTTGAATCGCAAAGATGAGGGGCGTCCCGATTCCGCCGGCGCCGACCATCCCCAGAATTGAGGCCGACCGGACGGCGATTTCAAAGCGGTAAAGGGTGTACGAAATGAATTCGGGAAAGATCGTGGGCAGGGTGGCCAGGGTCAGAATTTCGCTCCGATTACCCCCGGCACTACGAATCGCTTCTTCCGCCCCGCGGTCCATGTTTTCTAGGGATTCACTGAATAATTTTCCCAGCATCCCAATCGAGTGAATGCTGACGGCCAAGACCCCGGCGTAAGAACCTGGCCCCACCGCCTTAATGAACATGATTGCCAGGACGATTTCGGGAAAGGTTCGAATCAGCGTCAAGACGACCTTGCCGCTACCGGAGCGGAGGTGGGCCCAGTGCTGATCCGTCCGGGCGGCCCAAAAGGCGAAGGGGACACTGATCAGAGCGGACACGAAAGTTCCCAAAAAGGCGATAGCGAGGGTTTGGAGAATTAGTGATGAGAGGTCCTCACCACTGCCGTTATAGACGTAGGCCCAGTCGGGATGCAGCAGGCCTTTGAGGATCGACCGCGAGACGCTCCCCGCGGATTCTTGAATGCCGGTAAAGTGCAGTCCGCCGATGGCCCAACTGTAGACGCCGGCCACGACGACGACCCAGAGTAGCCAGTGCCAGCGGCGCCAGAAGAGGTGCGGTAGGGGATGGTTTTCAAGCGTTGTTTGCATTACAGAAGCACCCTCCTTAGATGGTTACTGATCCCGTCAATCACTAAAACCACGACTAGGGTCGCCAGGATGATCACGGCGGTGGCGCTGTAGTTGAATTCACCCAGTGACCGCTGGAGGTAGACCCCGATACCCCCAGCCCCCAGGTAACCTAAAACGGTGGAAGCCCGGACGTTAATTTCCAGTGTGTAGAGAAAGTAGCTGACGAACTGGTTAAGAATCTGGGGTAAAACGGCGTACCAGATGATGGTGACCTTGGTGGCCCCTACGGATTTAAGGGCCTCCAGGGGACCCATGTCGATGGTTTCGATGACTTCATAAAAAAGTTTTGACACCATGCCGAACGAAAAAATGGCTAAGGTAATCACGCCGGCCGTCGAGCCGATCCCGAAAATGGCGACGAAAATGGCAGCGAGCAACAGGTCGGGAAGCGTGCGGACCAAATCTAAGAAGAAGCGAATGAGTCCCCGTAATAGGCGGTTACCGACCAGATTGCTGGCGGCTAGTAGGGCGAACGGGACCGCCAGAACGGCCCCAATCGTGGTCCCCAAGACAGCCATCTGAATAGTTTCGTAAAGTGGTTGCAGGATTACGTGGAGGTAGGACCAGGCGGGATGGGACATCTGAACCAGTAACGCCAAGAACTGATCGATATTACTGAGAAAGGTCCCGAAGTTAGCCCCGGTCATCAGGGACGATAGGACTAATAAAACGGCTAATAGTAGAGTCCAACCGATGGCCGCCACGTGATAACGTTGGCGCCAAGGACGTTGGGGTAAAGCGGGGGTGGATTCAGTCATTGGGATACCTCCTAGTTGGCTTGGTAGATACGATCCAGGTCCGCCGTCGTGACGTTAGCAATGGGCTGATCGTAGACTAATTCACCGGCGCGCAGACCAATGATTCGGTCGGCGTACTGGCGGGCCAACGCGACGGAGTGTAAGTTTACGATGACCGTGATGTCGTCTTCGCGATTCAAGCGCTGGAGGGTATCCATGACGTCCTTAGTGGTCCTAGGATCTAGCGAGGCCACGGGCTCGTCGGCCAAGATGATCTTGGGGTCCTGCATGAGGGTGCGGGCAATGGCGACCCGTTGTTGTTGGCCACCGGAGAGTTCGTCGGCGCGAGTGAAAATTTTGGGTGTTAGGCTGACACGCTTTAGCGCTTGAATCGCGCGCTGTTTATCGGCGGCACTGAAGAGCCCCAGGACACACTTCCAGGTGGGGTAGTAGCCTACGAGACCGGATAAGACGTTTCTTTCGACGCTGGCCCGGTTGACGAGGTTGAAGTTCTGAAAAATCATCCCGATGTGACACCGGAGTTGCCGCAAGGCTCGGCCTTTGTAGTCACTGATGGGTTCGTTGTCGATGCGAATCTCTCCCGATGAGATTTCGTGCATCCGGTTAATGGTTCGAAGTAGCGTACTCTTGCCGGCGCCGGATAGGCCCACGACCACTAAAAATTGGCCGCGGGGGATTTCAAAATTGATGTCTTTTAAGCCGACGGTCCCGTTGGCGTAAATCTTGTTAACGTGATGAAAAGCGATAATTGGCTTGGTTGATGTAGCTTGCATGGTTGTTTTCCCCCTCGTCACCGGGCTGGGTGACTGGATTTGCCAAAAAAGTAGCCAAGGCCCGTGTTGTCCTTCGCTACTTTTAGTGATGACGCGTGCTTACTTGTTCAGTTGGGCGGCCTTTTTGTCGTACTGACGGATAATGTCAAAGTTGCTGTCTTTAGAGTCGGTGTAATTTTCGTGACCGTAAACGCTGGAAATGATGGCGTGACCTTGCTTAGTTTTGGCGATGGCCTTAAAGGCAGCGGCGACCTTCTTTTGCCATTTAGCGTTCATATCCCCACGCACCGTGATGGTGTCGTTAGGAATCTTGTTGGTCGTGTAGATTGGAACGACCTTACTCATGATATCCGGTGCGTCCTTCTTCACAATGTTCCGAGCCCCTTGGAAGACGAAAGCGGCGTCGGTGTTCTTGTTGTAGACCGATAAGACCCCTTGGTCGTGACCCTTGACCTGGACCGTCTTGATGCCGTCCTTGTTGATGTTGACACCGTGTTCCATCATTTCAACGGCGGGATAAATCCAGCCGGAGGTTGAGGTCGTGTCTTGCACGGCAATCTTCTTGCCCTTCAAGTCCTTAATCGACTTGATGCCGCTATCTTTACGGACCAGGATCTGGGAGCGGTAATAGTTAACCATTTCTTTGGTGGCTTGGTCGTTAGGCTCCTTGAGGCCGTAACGTTCGGCCTGTAACAGAACCTTATCGTGGTACTGTTTGTGAGCTAAGACGTAGGCGTCAGGTGGCAGGAAACCCACGTCGACTTTCTTGGAGCCCATGGCTTCGACAATCGTGTTGTAGTCGGTCGAAACGCTGACTTTCACGGGAATTCCAAGTTGTTTCTTCAAAAGACCTTCCAAAGGCTTGGCCTTGGCCTCTAACGTGCTGGCGTTTTGCGAGGGAACAAACTCAACGGTCAGCTGCTTGGGGGTGTAACCAGCGGAACTGGAAGAACTGGTCGAACTAGTAGCCTTACCGCACCCGAATAGGGTTAGGGGTAACGCAACTAGAGCGAGACCGAGTACCAGCCGTTTCGCATTGCCGTGCAAATGCATATGACTCACTCCTCCGAATATGTAATGGATAACTTGATTCCTGTTAATTCTAGCAAAAAGGCGAACGATTACAACGATATTGGCCTATAAATTAAACAATTAACGGCAATAAAAGTTTTAATAATAACGTTTCTTCAATATAATGGCCTAAAATCCGATGATTTAAAAACGCTTGATATAAAAATAATTATTTTAGAGGATAACGCAAATTTCAACTGGGTTGGGCGACAACGTGGTCTAAGTTTTGGGCCCCGAGAAACATTAATTCGTTAAACAGCAAAAACGACAATTACTCCCAGGTCGGGAATAATTGTCGCTTTTAACGTAATCAGTCTTTTCGTTTGACCTGAAAAGCGATCAAGTGGTTGGGATCACGAAGGCGTGACCGTTCGGATGACTAGTCTGAGTAGTTGTTGCCAAATAACGAATAGTTTGCTGAAGTGGTTTGGCTCGGGCAACGTCCGGATCTTGATGCGTCTGATCGGCGTTTAAGTGCACCTGGACCGTGTTAACGCGGACGTCGGTGCCGCGAAGCCCCTGGATGGTCGTTTGAGTCCAATCATGAAGTTGGGTGATCAGTTGCTGGTCCGGCGCATCGGGCTGAGCCGTCAAGACGTTGACGATACTTCCGTGAAATTGGTGGCGCATGATGGCGACGGCCGCCGTGGTTCCCCAAACAACGCGGCGTTGGGTGCGTTCAAAGTAAGCCGAATAGGCGTCGGTGTGGTCCTGCCAATCCCGTGGTTGATCGTTAATCCCCGGGATGTTAACCAGGACGTCGAGACGATTATAGGTGGTGATGACCTGGCGAATCACGCGTCGCCAGTCAGCCTGACGGGTCACGTCCAGCATCAGATGGTGAACGTTAGGCCCGAGTTCTTGGGCCAACGCGGGTCCCCGACTGACGTCCAGGTCGGCGAGAATCACAGTCGCCCCCTGAGCACTAAAGTCGGTCGCACAGACACTCCCCATGTTCTGTGTTCCGTTAGCAATTAGAATAACCGGTTGATGTTGCATCATAAATTCCTCCCCCACAGAAATCCAGTGATCCAATAAGTCTAGTTTAGTGTAACGGGGAACAAAAAGGGAACCGATGACGGTCGCTTCGGTGGGTTAATTAATTAATGTTATGAGATAGAAATCATTTATGGCCTAAAGAAGAGGTTATCTTTGGGGCCGTGACCCCGGTTGGTGTTAGGGTCACAGTGCCGCTAAAGCTCGCAACGGGTACAGATCGATGCAGTCAGGACGATCAACCTAAAAAGGGCAGCCGCGAACTGGCGGCTGCCTGGTTATTACTAACCATTAAATTTAAGGAATATTAGGCGTCCCGGCAACGTTTAAGGCGTTAATTGTGCCTTGAGAAATTTGGCCGGGCTATCGAATGATTAATTATAACTTTAATAATTGTTTGGCGACCGCCTGATCGACAATCAACACGTTCGCGTATTTTCCTAACAACGCTGCGTGGATGGCCCGCAGTTTGGGTTCGCCGCCGGCAATTAGGACCGCGTATTTTTGGGTGCCAAGATGGCTCAAGGGAAGGGCCACGGTCCGTTGGTCGAGCTGGGGGTCGGCAATCTCACCGCTGGCGGTGATGTAGTGTGACAAGATGTCCCCCACGGCGTCGCGCTGCAGGGTGGTTATCTGGTCGGCCGTGAGGTAGCCGGAACGAAAGAGTAGGGCGTCGTTGCGCGTCGTCCCGACGGTGAATAGCGCAATGTCGGCTTGATAGCCCGTCTGCACAACACGCTGAATAAAGGGATCGTGTAAGGCAGCGGCCTTGACCTGCGCGTCGTCAAAGACTAAGGGGAGCGGTAATAGACGTGCTTGGGTGTGAAAGGCGTGGTTGAATTGCTGGGTAATTTCGGCGGAGTAGTTGGTTTCCGCCGAATTGGTCAAACTGCCCTTTAGTTGAACCAGTTGCACGTCTTGGGCTTGACTGGCGTGCAGGTGTTGGGCCACGGCCAGCATGGTATGGCCCCAATTAAGACCGATCGTCATCCCCGTGGTCACGATGGTGTCGAGGTAGTCGGCGGCCACCGCGCCCAGGTGGTCCCGAATCCCCGCTTCGTCATGGTTGACCTGTTGGGCGATGACCACGTCTTTTAGGTGATACTTTTCTTTGAGGGCCTGCTGTAGCTTAGCGCCATCGGTAAAGGGATCGTTGATTTGAACCGTGACGATGCCAGTGTCGCGCGCGAGTTGCAGGGATTTAGCCACCGTGGGGCGGGACAGATTCATTTTTTTAGCGATTTCAATCTGGCTGAGGTTGTCTTGGTAATAGTACCGGCTGACCGCTAGCAGTCGTTCCGTTTGTTTATGAGAGAGCATCGCGTGATTCCTCCGTCTGTAAGTTGTCATTATTCTACCACAGAAATCTAATTTTACATTTGTTATTTTTATATCTTTACATTTGTAAAAATACGTGTTAAATTAAGCGTGTTGAAAAAATCACATCATAGAAATGGGGACTTACCAATGAGTTTAAACCAATACATCGATCACACCTTGTTAGCACCCGAAGCCACGCAGGCCGACGTGGACCAAATTATCCGCGAAGCCAAGGAAAATAATTTTTGCTCCGTCATGTTGAACCCGTACTGGGTCAGCTATGCGCACGCCCAATTGAAGGACACCGACGTGAACACGGACACCGTGATTGGTTTTCCGCTGGGGGCCAATACCACGGCCATTAAAGTTGCCGAAGCCACGCAGGCCATTGCCGACGGGGTCGACGAAATCGACGTGGTGATGAACATTGGCGAGTTTAAAGGGGGCCACGATGACCTAGTCAAGCAGGATCTAGCGGCCGTCATCAAGACGGGGCACGACCACCACAAGCTGGTTAAGGTCATCATCGAAACGGCATTGTTGACGGATCAAGAGATCACGCGGGCGTCTGAATTAGTGGCCGCTGTTGGGGCCGAATACGTCAAGACCTCGACCGGTTTTTCTACGCGTGGGGCGCAGGTCAACGACGTGGTGCTGATGAAGCAGGCCGTCGGGGACCGGATCAAGGTCAAGGCATCCGGTGGGGTCCACACCAAAGAAGAGGCCGAAGCCATGATTGCGGCCGGGGCCTCGCGGTTAGGGACGAGTTCTGGCATGAAGGTTATTGGCAAAGCTTAGCCGGCCGATGATTCTAATCGAGTGAGCCTAAATTTTACTAAAAACACGTTCTTCCGGTACCGGGGAAGAGCGTGTTTTGGTGTGGTCAAAAAGGAATCATTGAATTTTTGGGCCAAATCCCTTGCCTTGAAGTAACTAGAAGGCTGTAGGATAGGAATTATTCGATTAGGCTTAAAAGGAGACTTGACCATGAATATTAAAGAAGCGAGTTTAAAAACGGGTGTATCCGTAGCGGCGATTCGGTACTACGAAAAGGAGGGGTTGATTCCGTCAATCGACCGTTCCGAGGCCGGTAACCGGATCATTGACGAACGCATTTTACGACGGATTCGGTTTGTGATTCAGATGCGTTCGGTCGGGATGAGCATTGAGAACCTCCGGCGCTATAGTCAACTATTCGATGCGCAGGAGGACAATACCGCTGAACAAATTGCGTTGTTAAAGGAACAACTCGACGTGATGGCAGAAAAACGCGACGACTTACAGGCCGCCATCGACCACCTGACTTATAAACTGGCGCACTTCGAGGACCACATGCGACCGTCTGAGGACGAACTCCGGGCTTTGGAACGGCAACACCCAGTGAAGAACGATCACTAATTAGGTGTTGCGTAACGTGGGCATTAAGCTCCCGAGGGGGCGGATAAGGGGCGTTTTTGACGTTGGTTTTGACCTTGATAACGAGACGAAAAAACTCACGAGCCGTTGAGAACTCGTGAGCTTTTTTAGAAGTTGATTTTGGACGTTAGTTTTGTTGTACCGTGGGCCGCAACAAAATCTCGTCGATGCCGACGTTTTCGGGTTGGTCGATGGCGTAGAGCACGGCGTTGGCCAAGTCGTCGGGACTCAGACCAATGCTTTCCTCACGTTGGCGGGCCTTTTTCTGCAATTCGGGATCACCCACGGACTTCCACAAGCCCGTGTTGACGTTGCCCGGAGAGACCATGGTCGACCGGATCATGTTCGGGCCTTCCTCCTGGCGTAAGGCGTCCATGATGGCGCGCAGGGCGAACTTAGTCCCCGAATAGATTGCGGCGTTCGGGTTGATCACGTGACCGGCGTTGGAGTCCGTGGCGATGAAGTGTCCAAAGCCTTGTTTCTTCATGATGGGTAGCGCCGCGGCAATCCCGTAGAGAACGCCCATGACGTTGATCTGGAAGGCGGCTTCCCAGTCGGCTACTTTCAAATCCTTCAGGGGCGAATTGGGCATGATCCCGGCGTTGTTATACATCACGTCGATTTGACCGTAGTGGGCTTCGGCCGCGTCCACGAATTGCTGAACGGAGTCCTTTTGGGTCACATCGACCAGGTGGTAAGCGGCTTCGCCCCCGGCGGCCTGAATGTCACTCACTAATGCCTTGAGTTTTTCTTCGCGTCGCGCTCCCACGAAGAGCTTCGCGCCGTGGGCCGCCAACTTTTTGGCGGTTGCCGCGCCGATTCCCGAAGAGGCGCCCGCAATGACAACAACTTTTCCTTTAACAGCCATGAAAAAGATCTCCTTTGTTATAAGTTTTTCCGTAATGCAGCAATAATTTCGCGGTAGCTGGTGTCGCTTAGCAGCACCGGGTCGGCGGGATTGTTCACGAAAGCATCGTTCCAATCCGCGTCCGTTGGTTGCTTGGGCACCACGTGTACGTGTAAGTGTGACACGGTGTCCCCGTAAGTGGCGTAGTTGATTTTCGCCGGATGAAAGGCTAACGCCACGGCGTGCGCCGCGTGGGCCACGTCGTCGTAGAATTCTTGGCGTTCGGTTTCGTTGAGTTGGTAGGGTTCGTCAACGTGCCAGTTGAGAACCACGGCGATACGGCCCCGGTGGGTCTGGTCGCGGCTAAGATAAACGGTGGCGACGTGCAGTGGCGCCACCAGAATGTAGTTCGCCGCTAATTTGGCGTTGCGCGTGCAGTAAAAACAATCTTCTTGATAACGAGTCATTTAAAAGGCCTTCCTTAGAGTGTGGGGTGCGGCGTCATGGTTGACGTCGTCACGTGAGTTGAACGGTGCCGAAAAGTTAAGACGATTAACGCGGGAACTAAGAGGGATGCGGCCAAGAAAAACATCCCCGTCACGGTGCTGTGCGTGGTGGTTTTGAGCCAACCGATGGCGTAAGGCCCGAAGAACCCGCCGAAGTTACCGATGGCGTTCACGATGCCTAAGCCCACGGCGGCCATCCGTGGATCGATCGTGGTGGAAAGGGCCCAGTATGGCCCGGAATAAGCGTAAACGCCCATGGCGGCTAAGCAGATGAAGCCGACGGAAACGACTGGTAGGTGAGTGGTCAGTGCCGCCCCAACAAAGCCGAGGCTACCGAGCAGGGCGCCCGCCGCGGTGTGGACGGGCCGCTCACCGCTTCGATCGGACAACCGGCCGTTAATGACTAGGGCGATGGCGCCTAACAGGTACGGAATCGCACTGATCAGGCCAATTTGCATGGTGGTCAGGGTCGTCGAGAGGGCCTTGACCATCTGGGGCATCCAAAACGTGATGCCGTAGAGGCCCACACAATAGAAGAAATTCATGTCGGTGAGTTTCCAGATCTTCGCGTCCTTAAAGGCGGCGAGAAATGGGGCGTTCACCACGCGTTTTTCTTGCGCTTGTTTCGCATCCAGGGCCAGTGCCTGAACCAACCAGTCACGTTCTTTAGGCGTGAGCCAGGTCGCCGTCGCGGGTTTGTCCGCCAGGAAGAAAATCGTGTAGACGCCCATGAGGACGGCGGGGACCCCGATAATGAGGAATAACCAGCGCCAACCGGCGAGGCCTAACGCCAGGTGAATCCGGGTGATGATCCAAGTCGCGACCGGCGCCCCGATGGAATTAGCGACCGGTGGGGCGACCATGAAGGCCGCGATGGCGCGCGCCCGGTCCTGACTGCGAATCCAATACGTAATGTATAACGTCATGCCCGGGAAGAGGCCGGCTTCGGAAACCCCCAGCAAAAACCGGAGAATCACCAACATTGGAATGGAACTCACAAAGCCGGTCACCAGGGTCACGGTCCCCCAGAAGATGAGGATGAAGGCCATCCAGCGACGCGCCCCGATGCGCTCGAGCATCATGTTGCCGGGGATGCCAAAGATGAAGTAACCGATGAAGAAGATTCCCGCGATGAACCCGTAGGTCGTGGCGGTTAGGCCAAGGTCTTTGTCCATCCCCCCGATGGAAGCGTACGTAATACTACTGCGGTCGAGAAATGCGATAAAATAAATAACGAATAAGTATGGCAAAATGTGCCAAGTCACTTTTTTTAATGCGCTTGCTTGTGGTCCAGCCATAGGGACCGCCCCCGTTTCGTGTAATTGGTAAAGTGCGTTTAAGCTGTGGATATATCCTTGAACTCACGAGTAAGTGTAAGCTATATGAAGCGCTTACATTTAACGAATAATGCACGATTTTCTGGAGAATATCACACTCATGGAAAGGTGGTCACAAGCATGCAACCCTTGCGCGATTCACAATTAACGGTTCTGTGGATGAGTGGCCGGACTTATCAACGGGGAGAGACCGTGGCACGACACCAACACCACTTTAATCAACTCCAACTGGTATTAAGTGGCGAGGAGCAAGTTCAACTCGCCCAACGTCACGGCACGGTCTTTGGGGGGCAACTTTACCTGGTGACCCCGCAAACGCCCCACGCCTTTAAGTTTAATCACGACGCGGTGATTATCGACATTAAGTTCACGGTTAGCCCGGATTTACAACGGTTACTTAACCAAGTCGCTCAGCCGCCGATTTTTACCGTCAGTGATTGTGAGAGTTTTCGGCGGTTATTGACCCAGGCGCTCACGGCTCAACGCCACCCGACGCCTTACGGGATGTTACGGGTCGATGTGCGGCTCAAGGACCTCCTGTTGACGGTCGTACTGGACCAGGCGGAGAAGGGCACCGCCGTGCCGGAGACGACTTACATGAGTCCGGACACCAGCTTCGTGCCCCTGCGCTATTTGCAGCAACACTATGCCGAGCCCCTGCAGTTGGCGGACCTGGCGCGACATTTCCACTATAGTAAAAATTACGTGATTGAGATTTGTAAACGGGAGACGGGGGCCACCCCGAACGTCTTGCTCCAGTTGATCCGGATTCGCCATGCGAAGAATTATTTGGCGTATACTGAACTCAGTATCAACGATATTGCGATTCACGTGGGACTGGACGCCAACTACCTCACCCGGTTGTTCAAGCAACGGGTGGGGCAAAGCCCGCTCAAGTACCGGCAGACGATTCAAGCGGAGCGCCGCCAAAACGTGACGTTGCTTCGGAGTTTTGATCACCAGCAACAACCCAAGATTCAACATCCTAAGAAATAAAAGGAGTTTTTTCGTGACCCAATCCATAACCACCATTTATGATGACCAGCTACCGACGCTATTACTGGCGCTGCATCCCGACGCGACCACGGCGGTCTTGTCCGGTCATAAGATCCTAGAGTTTCGCAAGCGGTTCTTCCCCCGGCCGTTTCAGGCCTTCGTGTACACCACGGGACGGGGGATTCAGTTCTTCATGCGCTGTGGCGCGGCGTATCAGGGACCAGCTGCCACCGTGGCCAAATTAGGCACGCTGGTTCAGCACAGTAATTTCGCGGCCACCATGCACTACTTGGGCGCCGGATCGACCGGGATCGCCGTGCCGATTCAAGCGACCTACCGGCTGACCACCACCGTGACGTTGGCCGATTTACGGGCGGTCGCACCCCAGGTGGCGGTGCCGCAGACCTACACGTTTTTGGATCAGCCCCAGCGCGCTGAGTTGTTGACTTACTTAACCCAACAATCCTACGACCTCCACCACCAAGTGGATTGGCATCGGCGGCAACCCATGGTGGACGCCCTCTTTTCCTAAAGCCCCGCATTTTTTGAAACGGCTTGCATTTTAGGGATGAATGCGTTATCCTTAACTTGTCAGTTAAGAATCATTCTAAACTAGAGGAGGCTTTTGTTCGATGTCAAAAGAACGAATCGTGATTGTTGGGGCTTCACATGGGGGTCACCAGTCAATCTTAGAGTTACTTAGTCGCTACAATGATGTTGATATTACGTTGTTTGAAGCGGGGGATTTCATTTCCTTCATGTCTTGTGGGATGGAATTGTACCTGGAAAACAGTGTCACGGATGTCAACGACGTGCGTAATTTCAGCGCTGATGATTTTCCACAACCTAACGTCCACGTCTTGGATCGCCACGAGGTCACCAAGATCAATGCCGACGCCAAGACCGTGACGGTCGTGGATCACGCCACTAACCAGACTACGGACCAACCGTACGACAAGTTGATCTTGAGTTCTGGCGTGACGCCGAAGTCCTTACCCGTGCCCGGGGCCGACCTGGACAACGTATTCTTGATGCGGGGGAAGGATTGGGCGTTAAAGATTAAAGAAAAACTCGCCGACCCGGCCGTCAAGCACATGACCATTATCGGGGCCGGCTACATCGGGATCGAAGCCGCCGAAGCCAGTCGGAAGGCCGGTAAGGAAGTCACCTTGCTCGACGTGATCGACCGGCCACTGGGCACGTATCTGGACAGCGAATTGACCGATATCCTGGCCAAGAAACTGACGGCTGAAGGCATTAACGTGCAGATGAACGCCAAGATCACCGCCTACACCGGGGACAAAGCCGTCAAGGCCGTGAAGACCACCGACGCCGAATTTCCAAGTGACGTGGTGATTCAGGCCGCCGGTGTGCAACCGAACACCGACTGGTTGAAGGGCACCGTGGACCTGGACAATCGCGGTTGGATCAAGGTCGACAACTACCTGCGGACCAATTTACCTGACGTTTACGCCATTGGGGACGCCACGTTGGCTTACTCCATTCCGGCTCAGACGAAGGTCCCCATTGCCTTAGCGACGGTGGCGCGGCGAGAAGCCCGTTACGTGGTCAAGCACCTCTTCGAAAAGCAACCAGCCGAACCGTTCAAGGGCTTGGTCGGTTCCTCCGCTTTGAGCGTCTTTGACGAACACTTTGCGCAGAGTGGGCTGAACTCGTTTACCGCCAAACGCGCCGGCGTTACGGTGGCGAAGGACTTCTACCATACCACCTTGCGGCCGAAGTACGTGCCCAGCGACAAGGGCAATCCGGACGTTTACGTCCAGTTGTTCTTCAACCCCACGACCCACGTCTTACTGGGCGGCGCGGTGCTGTCAACCTACGACGTGACGGCGCAAGGCAACGTCTTAGCTTTAGCCATTCAACACGGGTTACGCCTCGAAGACTTGGCCGAAGCCGACTTCTTCTTCCAACCCGGCTTTGACCGGCAATGGAGCCTGTTGAACCTGGCCGCCCAACACGCCTTGGGTGAAGAACCGTTCACTTACTAATAAGCAAATTTAACTGAGCGTCTGGTTTTAAAAACTAAGCAGCACTTCCGGGCCAGCTCATAAAATCATTTAAAAATCGGGTGTCATCAGTCCTTATTGTGGCTGATGACGCCCGATTTTTGCGTTGATTTTTTCTAATGGGTGTGGGGAAATTGTAAACCGTGAGTCTTTCAATTTTGACCTCTCAAATTGCAAACTTAGACGGGATTTACTTCGTGACAGTAACCGTTTTCATTGGTACGCTAGGGACGTATCGCATTACATATTTTTGAGGAGGATTTGTCACCATGACAATAGCTCACACGCATCATAAGCTCCTTTATAGTTTGTTAGTGCCCTTGCTAGTTGCCGGCAGTGCGACCGCATTGCCAGGACTGGGGGACCATTCGGCTCAGGCCGCGGCGCAAAAGGTCACCACGCAAACGGATAAGTACAGTACCCCCACTAGCCAACCTGGGTTTAAGAAGTTGGCCAAGAAATACAAGACCGCAATTCCGATTCAGGTCTTAGGCATCAACGACTTACATGGGGGCCTGGAAACCACGGGAACCGTGAAGATTGGGGACGCGACCTACAGTGACGTGGGGACCGTTGCCCGGTTAGGCGGGTCATTAGATCAAGCGCAAAACCAATTCAAGAAGACCCAACACGCCAAAGCGGCCAACACCTTCCGGGTGGAAGCCGGGGATATGGTTGGGGCCTCACCGGCTAATTCGACGTTGTTAGCCCACGAATCGACCATGCACACTTTACGGGCCATGAAGTTCCAAATCGGAACATTGGGGAACCACGAATTTGACCACGGCTTGGGCGAATACAACCGGATCTTAAAGGGCAACAAGCCAGCGGCCAACGCCGATTCGTTAGTTAAGGCCTACCCGCACCAGGCGTCGAACATCAACTTGGTCGTGGCGAACGTGGTTAAGAAATCCAACAACAAGATTCCTTACGGGTACAAGCCGTACACCATTAAGACGGTCAAGGCGCACGGTAAGACCGCCAAAGTTGGGTTTATCGGGATTGAAACCACCGACTTACCTCATTTGACGTTGCTGAAGAACTATCAAGACTACAAGATTTTAGATGAAGCCAAGACCATCGCTAAATACGATAAGATCTTGAACAAGAAGGGTGTCAAGGCCGTGGTGGTCATGGCCCATACCGGAATTTCCTCCCAAGATGGCAAGACGGCCGGGAGTGCGGTTGACATCTTGAACAAGGTTAACCAACTCGACAAGAAGAACAACGTTGGACTGTACGTGGCGGGTCACTCACACCAGTACGCCAACGCCACGGTCGGCAAGACTCACGTGGTTCAAGCCGTTTATACCGGGAAGGCCTACAACGATACGCAAGGTTACATTAACGCGAAGACCGGGAAGTTCATGCACCTCGAATCCCACGTGTACCCCGTCTTACCAGCCAAGGCTAACCCTAAGGCGAAGACCAACGCCAAGGTGGCTGCGATCGTGAAGGACGCCGACAAACGGGTCGCGCCGAAGGTCAACGCCGTGATCGGTAAGGCCGCGACTAACGAACCAATTACCGGCCGGAACAATAACAGTAAGACCATGGAAAACGCCGCGGGTGAATTAGTGGTCGATGCCCAACGCTACGAAGCCCAAAAGAACGGCACCAACCCCGACTTTGCCATGACCAACAACGGTGGGGTCCGGTCCGACTTAGCCGTGACGAAGAATGGCGACATCACCTGGGGTGCGGCCGTGGCCGTGCAACCATTTGGGAACATCTTACAGGTGGTTGAAATGACCGGTCAGCAGATCAAGGATGCGCTGAACCAACAGTACGATGAAAACCAAGCCTTCTACCTGCAGATTTCCGGGTTGACCTACACCTACACGGACAATAACGATGCCAAGCAACCGTACAAGGTGGTCGACATCAAGAAGGACGATGGCACGCCGGTCAGCATGACGGCTACCTACCGCGTCGTCATCAACGACTTCCTCCACGGGGCCGGTGATAACTTCTACGCCTTCAAGGACACGCCAATCAAGGCTTCCATTGGCTCGGACACCGACGTCTTCGTTCAGTACTTCAAGGACATGGCCGCCGCTAACACGCCGGTCAAGGCCCCAACGCTGGACCGGAAAGTCTACCAACCAGCCGGGAGCGTGGTGGCTACGAGTACCCAACCCGTAAACCAGGTTCAGGTGGCGTTAGGGTAACGGTTAAACGAGTGATCACTGGGGAGTCGCCCGGATAAGCCTAAAACAGATTTTAGTCTCCCTCCAGACAGAAATTTGATAGATAAAAATAATTAGAGGCTTAAGCGGGACGACTGGCCATTGAATGATTCGGTAGTGACACAGCTGAATAAACCCAAAAACGAGGATTGCCAGGTTACGGCAATCCTCGTTTTGTCTGTAATCGTTATGTTTTAAAGAAACGCTTGGTACAAGACCGTGGCCGCAATGGCCCCGGCGATGGGCGCCACAACCGGTACCCAACTGTATTCAAACTGCGAACTACCTTTGTACTTGAACGGCCAGAGGGCGTGTAATAGCCGGGGCCCTAAGTCCCGTGCGGGGTTCAAGGCTGGTCCGGTGGGGCCCCCGAAGGAGACGACCAGACACATGACCAAGAACCCTAATCCTAAGAAATCGGCCCGCGGGTCCAACTTGTCGGCCGTCATGAAGACCGCCCCCAAGACCAGTAAGAAGGTCCCGATAAATTCGTTGAGAAACCCGTTCAACTTGCTGTCGGCCGCGTCAATCGTGGAGAAGGTCCCCAGGATGGCTTCGGCGTCCGTGGTCTTGTCGTAGTAGGGCTTGTAGGCCAGAACGACGGTCAGTTGACCTACGATGGCGCCCAACGTTTGGGCAACGACGTAGGGCAAAACCTCGGCCCAAGGAAAATTACCGACGACGGCTTGGGCGATGGTCATGGCCGGGTTGATCTGGGCGCCGGAGATCGTGGCGAACATCAACGCGGGAATCATGACCCCAATGCCGTACCCGAACCCAATCAGGACCCAGCCACCGTGATAGCCCTTAGTCCCCTTTAACTCAACGTTGGCAACGGACCCGTTACCTAAGGCCACCATGATGGCCGTCCCGATAAATTCCGCGAGACACCGGATGAACAAAGTATAATGCATTAAACTCTACCTCAAATATGTATTTTTTCGGCCGCGCCGCATGTATTCGCGGAAACAGCAGCACTCATAATCATACGCTTACTGACATAAGTTTTCAGTAATATTTTCATCTTGATTAGCTTATTAAAAGGAAGGGTCAACCGGTTGTTTACCGGGACGTCGGTAAAGGAAACGGTTACAAAATTGATGATCGTTGCCGTTAAATTTTAGCCAGAAATTTCCCCCAGAAATCATCAACGGGGAGCAACCTGTAGTACAATAATCTTGTAAACGAATGTAAGCGTTTTAACTAAAATGAAAAGGAGGTCTTGCTGTTGCAAGCAGACTTGAAATGGCTGGACGACCCGCAAACGTACCGGGTCAACCAGCTGCCCGCACACAGCGATCATCACTATTACCGTACGGTCGCCGAGATGCAGGCGCAGCAGAGTAGTTTCGTGCAAAGCTTAGACGGCACCTGGCAGTTCGCCTTTGCCCCGACACCGCAGGAACGGCCCGTGGGCTTCGAACAACCGGACGCCGACCACCAGAACTTTGGGGATATTCAGGTGCCCGGCCACATCGAACTCGCCGGTTACGGCCAGCTCCATTACACCAACACCCTTTACCCTTGGGAAGGCAAGCTCTACCGCCGTCCCGCCTACACGTTAGGCGACACCACCGGAATGCCGGGGATGTTTAGTGCAGGGCCCGACAACACGGTTGGTGCCTACCTGAAGACCTTTACCTTGAGCCCCAAACTGCGGGACCACCGCGTCGTGATCCAGTTCGACGGGGTCGAAGAGGCGATGTACCTGTGGCTCAACGGGCACTTTGTGGGGTACGCCGAAGACAGTTTCAGTCAATCGGAATTCGACCTGACCCCGTACCTGCAGACCGGCGAAAACCTGTTGGCGGTGGAGGTCTTTAAACGCAGTACTGCGGCCTTCTTGGAGGATCAGGACTTCTTTCGGTTCTCCGGGATCTTCCGCAGCGTGCGCTTAGTGGCCCAACCGACCGTCCACGTGAACGACCTGACAATCCGGGCCAACGTGCTCGATGATTTGACCACCGGGGACTTTAACCTCACGCTAGCTCTAAACGACGACGCTGGTCAATCCGGCGCGCAGATCAAAACGATTCTACACGCCGCCGACCGGGTCCTGTTGAACCAGACGGTGCCGGCGCAAGCCGAAGTGACCATCCAACACGTGCCCGTGCCCAACGTGCACCTTTGGGACCACCACGACCCGTACCTCTATCAACTTCAGGTGGAGGTGCTGGATGCCGAGGGACACTTGTTGGAAGTCGTGCCTTACGACGTCGGGTTCCGGCGGATCGAGCTCAAGGATAAGGTGATGTGTCTCAACGGCCACCGCTTGATTTTAAACGGGGTCAACCGGCACGAATGGGACGCTAAGCGCGGCCGGAGCGTGACGGTAGCCGACATGCAATACGACCTGCAAGTCTTTAAGCAACACCACATCAACGCGGTGCGAACCTGCCACTATCCCGACCAGATCGACTGGTACTACCTGTGTGACCGCAACGGCATCTACATGATGGCCGAAAACAACTTGGAAACCCACGGTACCTGGCAAAAGATGGGCGCCGTGGAACCGTCCGATAACGTGCCCGGGTCACTACCGCAGTGGCGAGGCGCCGTGGTTGACCGCGCTCGCAGTAACTACCAGGCCTTTAAGAATCATCCGGCCGTTTTGTTCTGGTCGCTAGGAAACGAATCCTACGCCGGCGACGACATCGCCGCCATGGATCGGTACTACCACGAACACGACGAGACGCGCTTGACCCACTACGAAGGCGTTTGTCGCAACCGGGCCTACGAGGACCAGATTTCCGACATGGAAAGTATGATGTACGATCCGCCGAAGGTCATTCGCGAGTACCTGGACAACGACCCGCAAAAGCCGTTCGTCAACTGCGAATACATGCACGACATGGGCAATTCGCTGGGCGGCATGAATAGCTATACGGATCTGATCGACCAGTACCCGATGTATCAAGGCGGGTTCATCTGGGACTACATCGACCAGGCTTTGTTGATCAACGACGAGGTCACCGGCCAACCGGTCTTACGCTACGGCGGGGACTTTGACGACCGGCATTCCGACTATGAATTTTCTGGTGACGGCCTGCTGTTTGCGGACCGGACACCGAAACCCGCACTACAGGAGGTGAGCTACTACTATGGCAAATACGACCGCTAAACTCCACGTCGTTTACGGCGACGGGACTCTGGGCCTACACGGCGAGGGCTTCCAATACATCTTTAGTTACGAACGGGGCGGCCTGGAGTCGCTCAAACGGGACGGTAAGGAGTGGCTTTACCGCGTGCCGAAGCCGACGTTCTGGCGCGCCACGACCGACAACGATCGGGGCAATCGTTTTTCCGAAAAGTCGGCGATGTGGCTGGGAGCCGACCTCTTTAGTCCCTGCACCGATATCGAAGTGGCCGTGAACGGGCAAGTCATTACCCTGCCAATCGCGCCGGAAAACAACCGGTATTCGGACCATGAGACGGCCGATAAGGTAACGATTCGGTTCACCTACACCACGACCACGGTGCCAGCCACGACCATGACGGTGAGCTACACCGTGGACGCAACGGGCGAGATTCGGGTCCAAGCCCACTTCAACGGTCAGGCTGGCTTGCCGGAACTCCCAGCGCTGGGAATCCGGTTCAGCATGCCGACGGCCGCGCAGGGCTTCACCTACCGAGGCTTGTCCGGCGAAACCTACCCGGATCGCATGGCGGGCGGCCAACCGGGCGACTACCAGGTCACCGGACTGCCGGTGACGCCGTACATGGTGCCACAGGAATGCGGGATGCACATGGCGACCGAACGGGCCACGGTGACCCGAGCCATCACGCTAAATAACGCGGATCCGGACACCGAGCCGTTCAGCTTGACGTTTAAACAGGCAGGGACGCCGTTTAACTTCAGTTGCCTGCCGTACACGGCCGAGGAACTGGAAAACGCGACCCACATCGAGGAACTGCCCCTGCTTCGGCGGACGGTCTTCACCGTCTTCGGCGCGGTCCGTGGGGTCGGGGGTATCGATAGTTGGGGTGCCGACGTGGAAGCCAAGTACCACCTGCCCGCCGACCGGGATTACGACTTCGAGTTTGTGATTGCGGGGACGCAGGATTAACGTAATAAGTGAATAACAAACGCCCCGCACCAGCAATCGCCGGTGCGGGGCGTTTCGTGTCCAATTAAGGAAAGTAATTAGCTCGGTTGTTCAGCCCGTTCAACCTCAGCAGCCGTCGGGTAAGAGGTTTGCGTCCCGCGACGGGTGACCGTCAATGCTGCGTAGGCGTTGGCGTGGTGCAGTGCCCTTGGCACGTCCTCGCCTTGGGCAAAGTAGTGGGCAAACGCCCCGATAAACGCATCGCCGGCGCCGGTGGTGTCGACGGCTTGAACCTTGATGGCGTCGATCAACTGGCAATCGTTGGCGCAGACCCACAACACGCCCTTGGCGCCCAGCGTGACCAATAAGTTCTTAACCCCCAGGTCGATGAGATGGCGGGCGGCGGCCTTGATTTCGGTTAAATTACCGGTTGGCATCCCGGTCAGCGTCGCCAGTTCCGTTTCGTTAGGCGCGAAAAAGTCAACCCGGCTAACGTGCGTTAAGTTCAGGTCACGGTTGGCCGGTGCTGGGTTCAAGAGGACCGGCACGTGGGACTTATTGGCTAGGTCGATGGCGTGATAGTTGGTGGCTAACGGAATCTCCTGCTGGAGGACGATGAGCTTGGTGTGTTGAATCAGGTTGACGTGTTGGTCGAGGACCGCGGGTGTTAGGTCGTTGTTCGCACCCTTGATGATCAGAATGCGGTTATCAGCGGACGGGTCGACGAAAATCGGCGCGGTCCCACTATTTTTCTGACTCACACCCACGCCGGTCACGTCGAGGTGGTTCGCCTTGAAGTTGGCCAATTGTTGTTCACCAAAGTTATCCTGGCCGACCATGGAGATAAAACCGACGCGTGAGCCTAACCGGGCCGCCGCGATCGCTTGGTTGGCGCCCTTGCCGCCAAAGCCCATGGTAAAGTCGGGTGCCTCAAGAGTTTCGCCCGCGACCGGCATCCGGTTCACGTAGGTGGTTAAATCAATCATATTAGAACCTATGACTAGAACATCGCTATCTTGCATATCTGACACTCCTCGTTTCAGTCTTCATTTTTAACCTAGCACAAAATCAGTTATATGTAAACGCTTACATAAATCAATTATGAAAAAGGTCTATGGTTTGAAAAGTCCACCACGACCTAGGCGTCGTGGTGGGCTGAGGTGACTGGTTGGGTTTCGGCTACATAAGCCCGCCCCCAACGATTGAGCGCCAGAAGTAACGGTACCAAGGACCGTCCAGTACGAGACAGTGAGTAGCTGGTTGGGGCCGCGGGGGCGTTGGCGGTGACCACCAATTGATCACGTACTAACTGGGTTAGCTGATTGGTCAACGTGGCTTGAGGGCAGGCCGTCAAGGTCCGGTGTAATTCGACGAAGCGGTAGTCGTGGTCCGTTAAACGGTAGAGAATCAGTGGTTTCCAAGGACTATCCAACAGGCTTAACGTAGTGTTTAGCGGGCGAAGTTCCGCGGGTTGGGCGATGGTCGCGGTCATGATCAAGACCTCCTCGTGAGTTTGGGGTCAGTGTATCATGAACGCTTAGCGAGTCGGTCGCGGCAGCCCTCGAAATGGGTCACTAAGGACGGTTGCTTCTCTTATTAATTAATGGGTAATAATTTTAGCTGCCAAGCGGAATTCTTCGGCGGGGAGGTCGGGCTGATTGATTCGGGCAATTAGCCGGTCCACCGCCGTTTTGCCGATTTGAGCGATCGGTTGTTTGGCCGTGACGATGGGCTGGGGGAGAAAGTCGAACCAGTCCTGGTCATCGAAACTTCCCAGCTGAAACGGGGGCAGGTCGAGGTCGGGAAGCTTATGCAACACGGCATCCATGATGGTGTTGTCTGCCGCTAGTAAGCCGTCACACCGCTGATTGACCAACAGCTGCCGGGTCATCTGGGCGACGTTGCTGTTATCGGTGCGGGCGGTCACTTCGATGGCGGGATCGTGGGGCTGGCCCGCGACACTGAGGGCCCGATGGTAGCCTTTGAGGCGCTCGGTGGCGGTCATCGAAACGGCGCTGTTGATGATACCGACGCGCTGAGCCCCACGGTCGATCAACTGGGTCACTAGGTCTTGCGTGCCCCGCACGTTGTCGACCAAGACCCGGTCGTACTGAGTCGCGATGCCCGCCGGTGGCATCCGATCCACGAAGACGGCGGGGGTGTTGCCCAGTTGGGCGGCGTAGTTGGTGGGGCCACCGGCGCTGGTGATGATCACCCCGGCCGCTTGCTTCTCTAACATCAGGTTTAAGGCGCTGACTTCCCGGTCATCTTGTTCGTCGGTGTTGACGATTAAGACGTCGTAACCGGCTTGCGCGGCGGCGTCTTCGATGGCCCGGATGATGTGGGTAAAGAAATTATTGAGGATGTCGGGAATGATGACACCTAGCGTGTTGGTTTTTTGCACCCGAATGCTGCGGGCCAGTCCGTTGGGGTGGTACCCGAGATCTTGGGCGATTTTTTGAATGCGTTGACGGGTCGCCTTTTTGACCTGGGGACTATCGTTGAGGGCCCGTGAAATCGTGGCTTCCGAGACCCCCGCTTCGGCGGCCACGTCTTTGATGGTGATTTTTCTGGACAAATTTAGTCACCTACTCCTTATTGATTATAACTAATAATCTTTGTTTGTAACTTTTCCGGTAAATAACACGGTTCTTCCTCACTCCCTTCCATCCTAGCGTGAAACCGAAGCGTTGGTCAACTAATGAGGTCATGTGGAGAATTGACGGCCAACTAGTTGACATGTCCATGAAATGGCTTTATAGTGGATAAGTCCATTAATTTCGAAGGGAAGCTAAAATCGTGCAATACCATCATTTTAGTCAGTACGTGGCCGGGATTTACCGCCGGTCCAAGAATGATTTTAACCGCCAGATTGAAGGCCTCGACGTGCGCGCCACGCAGAGTGACCTCCTAATGTTTATCTACGAGCACCCGGGACGACAACAGGTTCAAATTGCTCAGGAGATGAGTGTTGATCCCAGTCTGTTGGCTCGCGACTTGACCGTGTTAACGCAGAAGGGGTGGATTACCCGCACCCCGTCCAGCACCGATCGGCGGGCCAAGGAAATTACGTTAACCGCGGCCGGTGTGACGTTGGCGCAGCAGCTGACTGCCACCATGGCGACTTGGTGGCGGCAACTGTTTGCCGAATCGGGACTGGACGCCGACCAGTTGGATCAGCAATTGGCCGCGGTGTACCAAGTTCTATTGAAGCGTGAGCGACCATGACGGCGCGCTGGGCGGTTAAACACTTTGCATTGTTAGCGGCCGGGCTAGTCATGATGGCGGCCAGCGTGGCGTTGGCCAAAATCGCCACGTTAGGTACCTCGCCGATTTCGAGTATTCCCAACGTGGGCAGCCTGCTAACGCCGCTGACGATCGGTCAGGTGACCATCATTTTTATGGTGGTGATTATCGGGCTCGAGTGGGTCGTTTTGCGGCGGGACTTCGGCTGGACCAATCTGGTGCAACTAATTCCGTCGGTGTTCTTCGGGACCCTGATTGACCTATTCGTCACGGCCTTTCACGCCATTCAGCCGACCGCTTATTGGCAACAACTGGGGTTAACCGTGATCAGCATTGGGCTGCTCGCCTTCGGGGTCCTCTTAGAGGTTAATTCACGAACGTTAGTCATGGCGGGCGAGGGCATCGCCGCGGCGTTAGCCTTTCGCTACCACCGGCCCTTTGGTGCGATGAAGGTGCGCTGTGACCTTACCATGGTCATCGGGGCCGTTCTGTTAGCGCTGGTCTTTGCCCACGGATTAATTGGCGTCCGGGAGGGAACCGTGATTTCGGCCTTATTGACGGGACGGGTGGTGAGTTGGCTGGAGACTCATTTGCCACGGTTTACGGCCTGGGTTCAGGATTAACGCCGGTTGATCAGAAAAAAATCGTAAAAAAGGGTTGCGTCCGTTGGGGGTTAAATGCTAAAATTATTACCTGTTGGGTCATTCATGACGCAATTATTGGGCTATAGCCAAGTGGTAAGGCAACGGGTTTTGATCCCGTGATGCGCTGG
>NZ_AZDV01000005.1:329177-515247 GCF_001434835.1 Levilactobacillus acidifarinae DSM 19394 = JCM 15949
GAGATAGTCGTTGAAGCCGTGTGCTTCAGCGGCTTTTTTTGTAGGAAAGGATCTGAACAACGATGGCGCCTAAAAAAATAGCAACCTGGGAATGGGTGGTGGCGGTTCTCATTCTGAGCGGCCCCTGGTGGTTGATTGGCGAAGGAATCGTGGGCTTCTTGACCGCCGATCCGAATCATCCGGACGTAGTGGTGCTTTTAGGAAGTCTTCCGTTAGCGCTATTTAGTCTCGTGGCGGTCCTTAGTTATCGGACCATGTGGAAACGCGCCACCCGACAGGTCCAACCACAGTCTCGCCGCCGATTATGGCGGATTTATTGGGGTAATTTTATCCTAGGCGTGGGACTGACGTGGTTGATGAGTGATATTCCGGATTGGTTGTTACGCTTCATTGGGTATCAACATTAGGCAAGGAGACGGTTAAGTATGTAGCAATGGGCTAGGTTTGGGGAAATCGACAGTTACCTTCTGTTGGCCAGCGGTCCCCTTGGGCTCATCGGTGAAGGGGCGTTGGCACCTTGGTCTTACTCGGGCTTCCGGTGTGGTTGATATTCTTGGGCGTCTTGCCCATTTTTTAAGCAATACTTGGCAGAAATTGCCGTCAACGGGACTTGATGCCTCAGCTTTGGTATGCTGAAGCCATAAACGAGGGGGAACGTTGACGTGAAAAAATGGCAAATCTGCTTAGAATGGGCCTTAAACGTGGGCGCGATTAGTTTACCGTTGCTGATTTTGGGCAGTGGTCTGCGGGGCATTATCACCCAAAGCCCGCTTCATCCGGATGCTGCGGTGGTCCTAGGGGGCTTGGGCTTGGCCATCATCAGTTTAGGCGGACTGCTGGTTTACGGAACTCGGCCAATGCGGCGGGACCAACGCTGGTTGCGGTGGGGGTATGGGGGCCTATTCGTCGTTGGCGTGGGGTTAGGCGGCCTAGCGCTCAATCCACCGGAATGGTTGTTGCGTTGGCTCATTCCGGGATATTAATCAATTAATCATAAATTTCGTTAAATTAATTCTTTAGCCTGTTCACCATCTCTTCCTTCCGGTATACTCAATGGGCAGAAAGTTTTAGGGGAGGAACGAGATGAAACGCATTCGCGAAAATGGGATTGATGGGGTCTTGGGGCTCATCATGTTTTATGGGCTAGGTGTGGTCTGCCTGATTATGTGGGTCGTCACCCGGTTTCAGCAGGGGTGGTTGATCGCCACCGTGATTTACCTAGTCATGGGCAGCTTCTTTTTACATACGACGTTGGTGGGCAAGGAACTGATCTGGGATCGCGTCCTGCGCGACGTTTCGCTGACCAAAGAGACCCGGGCGTTGGACGTTGGTTGTGGTCATGGGTTGGTGATGTTTAAGATTGCCCAGCGGTTGCCCTTAGGCGGCCACGTGACGGGCATCGATATTTGGCGTCAACGGGACCAGACCCATAATTCCCAGGCAGCGGTGGAGCGCCGCTTGGCGGTTTCTCAGCTGACCCAGGAAGCAGCGGTCCAGACCGCCGACATGCGGCAATTGCCGTTTGCGCCCCAGACGTTTAATCTGGTGGTGTCTAGTCTGGCGATTCACAACGTTAAACCCAAGGCCGGTCGCTTACAAAGCCTCCAGGAATTGAGCCGGGTGCTGCGTCCCGGGGGGCAAGTCGTGTTGGTCGATCTCGGGTTTTCCTGTCAGGAATACAAAAAGGCGCTCCAACAGTTAGGCTTTACGGACATTCACGTGACGGGCAACGGGTTAAACGGCTGGTGGGGTGGCCCTTGGATGCCGACCCTGACGTTACGCGCGACTAAACTAAAATAACCGAACATACATGGGGAACCCGCGCTGATTGCTGCGGGCTCTTTGCGTTTCCGGGAAAATCACGCATTCCCACGGCCACGGAGTCTATGGTACGATGAAAGCGTACCCATCATTCAAGGAGGTTCTTCCGATGTCCACTAAAATTATTCTCGACTGTGATCCCGGTCACGACGACGCGCTCGCCATGATGTTGGCGCTGGCCAATCCCGAAATTGACCTGTTGGCCGTCACCACGTCGGCCGGTAACCAAACGCCCGAAAAGACCTTACATAATGCCATGCGACTCTTAACGTTGATGCACCACCAAGAGATTCCCGTGGCGGGGGGCAACCGCACGCCGCTGTTAAAACCACTGGAGACCGCAGGCAACGTCCACGGCAAGAGTGGCCTCGACGGGGCTGAGCTGCCCGAACCGGACTTCGCCGTTCAACCGCTGACTGCCATCGAACTGATCGCCCAAACGTTACGGGCCAGTGCCGACCCGATTACCCTGGTCGTGACGGGGCCGATGACCAACATCGCCCTGTTCTTGCGGGTCTATCCAGAATTAAAGGCTAAGATTACGCAAATCGTCTTCATGGGTGGCGCCATGGGACTGGGGAATTGGACGCCGTCGGTCGAATTTAACATTTACGTCGATCCTGAGGCGGCGAAAATCGTGCTTAACGCCGGGATTCCCCTGGTGATGGCGCCGTTAAACGTGACCCACAAGGCCCAAATCATGAAACCCGAAATCGAGGTCATCGGCCACATCAACAATCCCGTGGCCCACGCCTTTACCGGACTGTTGAACTTCTTTGAGCTTTACCACGAAAATCCTAAATGGGGATTTCAGGGGGCACCGCTACACGATCCCTGCACGATTGCCTGGTTGATCCATCCCGAATGGTTCCAGACCGAAAAGATGGCCGTCGACGTGGAAACGACCGGCGAATTGACCCGGGGCGAAACGGTCTGCGATTACTACGAACTGACCGGTAAGCCTAAAAATACGGAAGTCCTCTTGAACCTAAACCGTGAGGCCTTCATTCAACTGATTGCGGACTCGTTGAAGACGTTTTAGGGCAATACCGGCGTAGGGCGTCACCGCTGTTTTCTAGTAAGTTTAACTCAATTAGAGTAGCTAAAAAGCGCGTAACCATAACGGTTACGCGCTTTTCTAATGGAGAAACTGAACGCTTATTTTGTCGCATCAAATTGGTAATTCCCGTTGTAGAACGGTACCCGGTAAGCCCGGTAGGCGTAGGCTTTAGAACCGGCGTTTTTCAGCGTGACGTTGAAGACTTGTTGACCGGACTTGGTGACTTCGATGACGTTACTTTCTTGGCCGCCATTCTTGAACCCAAAGTCAATCAAGACGTTGCCGTTGCTTTGCTTTTCGGCGTACCCGATGACCGGCGTGAAGTTGGTCTTACCCAACGACTTTCCGTAGGCCCAGGTTTGTTTGATGGTCATGTTCTTGGTATCCACGTGGTACTGAACGGCCTGCGAGTACTTACCCGAAGTCTTCTTGTTCCCGTTGGTGACGGCAATGTTGTTGTCGTAGAGCATGAAGTCTTCGCTGGAGGCCTTGGCCCCGTTCCCGTTGTTCAACAGGTACAACCCGTGTTGGCCCCCGGTGATGGTGGTGCCCTTAGTTGGCTTCAACAGGTATTGCCGGTAGGCTTTCGGCCAGGTTGAAGCCTTCTTGCCACTGTAGATCCACTTGATGTGGTTGGTCTTGTAATCCAGCTTCATGATCATGTCTTGATTACGGCTGGAAATCACGATACTCTTGTCGTTTTTGTCGTAATCGACGGCGTTTTGATGGAGCCAATCGACCTTACCGTCGCCGCCCTTTTTGTAGGTGGACCACATCGACTTAGGTAGGAGTTTCTTCATATCAATGACCTTGACGATTTTACCAGTGTTGTGGTCGACTTCGATCATGGTGTCTTCCTTGTATTTTGACCCGTCGGACACGGTGGCTAAGAAGTTATGGTTCGGCAGTTCGACCAGGTCGTGGTGAATGACCGTAGTTTCGGTGTTGGCCTTGGCTTCCTTCTTGCTGACGCTGGAGGAGTCCGAGCTACTGGTCTTGTTGGCGAACCCGTATTCTTTGTACACGCGGCCCAGGTAGTCGGTTTCGATCAGGTCGTTGTAGACGTCGGAATCGACGTTTTTCTTGGACAGAATCATGATGTGGCCGTTGGACCACTGTTCGATGGTGTGTTGGGAATAGTTGGTATCGTACCAGCGGACGTTCCCGTCGGCGTCGATGGCCAGCGGTTGCTTGGTGGTCCGGTTAAGAATGGTCAGTTTGTTTTTACCGATGCTCATTTTCGATTTATCGTTTTTGGTGACCGTTAGTGTGGCGTCCTTGATGTATTTGGGCAGGGCGCCGGTCTTCATGGACAGGGTCTTAGTTTGCGTTTCCCCGTTCTTATTAGTGGTCGTAATCTTGACCGTGTTGGTGGTGTCGGCGTACAGCCCGACGACCGGCACTTGGTGGGACTTGGTGTAGCCGCCCTTGACCGTGTTGGTGATCGAAGTGTGATCGGTCTTACCCACGACCGTGTAGCTGACCTTCTCGGCGTCACTGGTGGTAAACGTGACTAACGCGGACAACGGGGAGGAGCCGTAGGGGTTAACCTTGACGTACGGGCTATCCAGCGTGTACTTGGTATTTTCGGCGGCGGCCTTATAGGTTGCCGTCAACTTTTTTTGCGCGTCTTGGCGGGTGGTAATCACCTTGACGTCGAGATTTTTCTTGATCTGGGCCGTCGTTAACGAGGTCTTGTTGTCCTTGATCCCGTAAGTTTTAGCTGCCTCGGATTTAGCAGAACAGCCGGCCAGACCGACCGTGACCAGGGCGAGTGAGGCGATGACGAGTCGTCGCCAACGCCGGTGAGTAGTTTGCAAATGAGCCATCTCCTTATAAAATCGCCATAAAAATGGGGGACTGGTGGCGTGAGCCACTTATCCCCCAAGATATGTAACACTTCCAATATATCACGGCTATAAATCAGTAACGTTACAGAATTCTGATGAATTTCCGAAAAAAATGTGACGAAGTTGTGAAGTTCGGTTGGTGACCTGCTAAACCGTGACCCTTTAATTGATTTTTCTAAAGTAATTTTCTAAGAGAATCATATTTTTCCCTTAACAAGCCATCAGGACCCTTGGACGGTTGCGTGCTATAACTAAGGAACACGATAATGACGTAGGTCACCGGTAGCTTGAGGGCACAAACGTCCTAAGAAGCGCCGGGGAAAGGAAGGCATCCCGATGTCCAAAATTACACTAAAACTCACACAACAATTAAAGCAGGCGTCAAACCGAAAATTGATAAAAGATACCACCCTGGAACGGTGGTTTACGGGTGGCGAGTTAGCCGCCGACGTTGACCAATTGACCGACCATTTACGTGGCTTAAAAGTGGGTCACGGGGACGTGGTCCTGGTTTGTCTTCCCAATACGGCGGTTTATCCGGTCTTAGCCCAAGCTATTTGGGAGGTGGGGGCGGTGATGCATCCGGTTGCTGCCACGTTGCCAGCCGTCAAGCTGCAAAGCCTCTTAGGGGCCCACGACTACGTGGCGAGCGTGGTGGCACCGGGATTAGTGGACGCCGTGACAGTGGCCCGGCAGACGACGGTGGCGAAGCTCCAACTAAATACCGCCCCGGAATTGAGCCTGATTCGGGACCTCAACGTCACGAGCCACGCCGCGGCCACGCCGACCGACGAAGACCTGGCGCTGATTCTCAACTCGGTGGGGGCCGCTGGTCAGCTTAAATGGGTGGGCCTGACCCACAACCACTTACGGCACGGTGCGGAAGATACCCTTATCAGTCAGCGCCTGACGCCCCACGACACGACGATGATTGTATTGCCGCTGTCGGGGGTCAACGCGCAGGTGACGTCGGTCTTAGCGACGCGGTTATCCGGTGGGAGACTGGTGATTACCCCTAAGTTTTCGGTTCATCGTTTCTGGCCCCAAGTGCACGCCAATCACGTGACCTGGATCTCCGTGACGCCAGCGCTCTTAGACCGACTTTTACTGGATCCGGCGGCACGTGCAAGTTACCCCGGTCGGACGAATTTACGCTTTGTCCGGTGTTCGACTTCACTTGCCGGCGACAAATTGATGCAGTTTGAACAGCGTTACCAAACGCGGGTTTTAACGGGGTACGGGTTGGCCGAAACGGCGAATCAGGGAACGCTTAACCCGTTTGCCGCACCGAAGATCGGGTCGGCTGGTAAGCCGGTGGGGACTGACGTGGCCATTTGGATCGACGGCCACGTGACCCGTGCTAGCCGAGTCGGCGGTGAGATTGCCGTGCGGGGCGATCACGTGATCCAACGTTATCTGGAGCCACAGCCGGAGGCCTTTTACCACGGCTGGTTGCTGACCGGTGACCGTGGATATTTCGATGAAGACGGGTACTTATTTATTAATGGCCCAAAAAAGGCTATGATGAATAGAGGTGGTGAAGGGATCGCTCCGACACACGTGAACAACGCGTTAGGCTAATTACTGTTCGTCAAGAATCCTTGGTGATACGGTTGTCGAACGACCCGGATGGTGAAGCGAAAATTGTGACGGTAATTAGCTATTCCGAAAACCCAACCAACAACGGGCAGCTTTAGTGCCGGCTGAACGGTTGCAAGGCAGCTTATTCGGTCACGATTATCCGCGCAACACCACCGAAAAAGGCGACCGGCCCCAATTAAAGCGACAATTGATCGCCCAACGGAGCGTCGGCTAATTTGACTAAAGGATCGTGACGACATGACGCGAGTAGTAATTGCGGCGGATTCATTTAAGGGTAGTGCCACTTCTACGGAAGTGAACCAATATTTGGCAGCGGGGGTTAAACAAGCGGCCCCGGACGCAACGGTTCAGACGGCGGCCATTGCCGACGGCGGTGCGGGCACCGTTAAGGCAGTCATTGACGCGGTGGGCGGTCAACTGCTGACCACCTCGGTGTTGGGACCACTGGGCAAGAACGTGGACGCGCAATGGGGGATGCTCGACGACCAGACGGCCATTATCGAGGTGGCCGCGGCCGTGGGGCTGACCTTAGTGGGGGACACGTTAGTCCCGGTTTCATCTAGTACTTACGGTGTCGGTGAATTGATCAGCGCCGCCTTAGACCACGGCGCCACCACGATCTACGTGGGCTTGGGCGACAGTGCCTCCACGGACGGCGGCGCGGGAATGTTGGTCGCTTTAGGGGCGGGCCTCATCGACAATAACCAACAAAAACTCGACTTGGGCGGTGGTAGTCTGATGCGGTTAGGCCACGTCAGCTTCCGGGGCCTCGACGAACGCTTAAAACACACTACCCTGATTGGACTGACCGACGTATCCAACCCGTTAACGGGGCCGGAAGGGGCCGCCGCGGTCTTCGGCCCGCAGAAGGGCGCGCAACACGAAATGATTGCTCGCTTGAACCAAGGATTGGCCCGGTTACGGACCTTCGTGCCGATGCCGGATGGGTTAGCGGCGAGTCGCCAAGCGGGTGCCGGGGCCGCCGGGGGCACTGGCTTTGGGCTGTTGGCTCTGGGTGGCCAGCTGAAATCCGGTGCCCAGACGGTTCAAGTGCTGACCAAGCTCGATGAGCAATTGGCGACGGCCGACTTCGTGATTACCGGTGAAGGTCGGGTCGATAGCCAATCGTTGAGTGGGAAGGCCCCCATTGCGGTGGCGAACCTGGCCCAAGCGCGCCAGTTGCCGGTGGCCTTAGTTGCCGGTAGCGTGCAGGGCGACGTGGCCCCGATTCAGGCCACGGGCGTGACCGATGTCATCGTCTCGACGCCGGAGGGCATGACCGTGACCGATGCCATGGCGCAAACGCCCAATCTGTTAGCGCAGGCGGGGGCTAAGGCCATGTTGACTTACTTAGCAGAACACTAATTTAAGACAATTAAGGGCGACCCAGTTTAATTGGGGTCGCCCTTTATGGAATAAATTTACATTGAAATGCAACAAACGTTGTATTTTTTGAATTTATCTGAATTTGATCACTAACAAAAAATAGAAATGATTCTTTGCAGACACTGCGAAAAAGGACGCCATAAGTAAACTACACCCGACTAATCATAAAGATTGATCATTTAAATTACTGTAATTCCAGAGTTTTAGGCATTAGTTTCTACCCAATCACATATTTTTAAGCAAATCGGTGAATTGTTCCGTGAAAACACGTACTTTAGCTACTAAAGCATCTTTATCATTTTGTTCGGCAAGGCGACTATTTCTGATATCAGAAGCCATAGCGTCTAAGCTAGATTTTTGAGTCGCTGTTCCTGGAAGACGATTCTTCAATAGATCGTAGATATTCATCAAAACGTTTCTATCTTTTTCTGCTCCCTGAAGATCATTGCTACCATAGTCACCGATACTATCTCCGTAAAATGAAAACAGATTCGTAGCCAAACTTGGATAATCTACTAATCGACTGAACGTGTCCCCGTTAATTTGGTCTTGAAGATTTGGGGTCCCATGCATAATCATCTTTCTAACTAAACTTATATCATTGAGAACTGCATTTTTAGTTTTAGAACTATTATTTTTAATTTTGGTGTTTCCTGTAACTTTAGCAGCAGGGGCTTTGCCAGCCATTAAATATTTACTGTAGATCCACCCCTTCTTTTTGCCAGCCGTAATATAAGTCAATGAGACCTTTTTACCATGTTTTTTAACGATGGCTTGCTTAGTCGCATGCCAATTGGTATGTGGATACGACTTCATATGATAACGTTTCTTTGTCAGCTTGTCTGAGCTGTAGATGTTTCCTTTTTGACCGTGATAGATTGCCTTAGCAATTTTAGTAACGGAGAGAACACGTACTTTTTTCGTTGAAGCACTGGCCGTTGTAGAGACTAACAAAGGACTTGCTACACCTGACAAGGTTAACCCAAGGCTTGCGAGTGCCGCGTAACGTTTAAAATTCAACAGAATCGCTCCTTTAGAATATAATTACGGTACAGACCAATCATACTCAGGGCAAAGCACTTGGGACAAGAGGTTAGCTCATTTAAATATTTATAATATGTTGTTATCTTGAATTGCCGTGGATTCACGTAATTTTAAAAATTACCAATTTGTTGTATTTCAGTTAAAGATTTGGCGGATAAAAATAACCCGGGAAATCACAACGATTTCCCGGGTTATTTACGGTTAAATTTTAATTGAAGACGCGGGCGATTCCCGCAACGTCAGACCGTTGACCGTTCTTGATCGGTTGGACCATGATCCGTGGTGGCCAGCTCTCGATGACTCGGTTGTGTCCCAAGTAGAGGGCCACGTGCCAAATCGTTCGGGTGCCAGGTTGGTAATAGAAGACTAAGTCGCCGCGTTGCCGGTTTTGGTAAGCGACGTGCTTAAATTTCTTGCTGGCCCAGAGGTTCCGGGAGTTCCATTCGTTGCCCGGATAGGCGTGGTGAATTGAACTGATGGGAGCCGGGTTGATGCCACCGGCGTATAACGCCTGCATGACTAAGCCCGAGCAGTCGGTGCCGTAGACGGGTTTGGATGAAGAGCCGACCAGGTACGGGTTGCCCTTGTACTTGTAAGCCTGCTTGATCATGGCTTCGATGTGCGCGGAACGACCGTTCCAGGCGTGGGCGCCGAGTGGGGCAACGTAGCTATCGATGCTCTTAAAGCTCGACTTGGAGAAGCCCAGCTTGACCCAGGTCTTTTCGTTGACGTTCCCCGTAACCTTTAGGCCGTGTTTGCGTTGGAAGGCCTTAACGGCATTGTAGGTGGCCTGGTTGTACTTGTTATACCCGTTGGCCGTACCTAAGCGCCGCATGATCTTCCAGGTCTTGAGGCCTTCGTAGTTGCGCTTGACGGTGTAGCCGACCTTGCCGTAAGGCTTGATCTGGTGGTAGTTGACCTGGTAGTAACGTTTCGGGTTTTGGTAGCCGGCCGTTTTGGCGACGAACGCCTTGTTGGCCGTGACGTACTTACCGGTGTTGGTCTTTAAGACCGGGGCCTTACCCTTGGGCGTAACCACCTTAGAAATCTTGGCGTAATGGTCCGCCTTGATGGTCTGCGCCTTTTGGGTCCGCGCGGCGTTTTTGTAGTAAACGACCGTCTTTTTGGTGCGGATGATTTGGGGGTTAGTGGTGTAGTAGTCGCTCTTAGCGGCCGCGGGGGTAGCGATGAGGCTTAGCCCGAAGACGGCGGTCAAGGCGAGACTAGCGGCCCCGATAACTGACTTATGTAACACGTGAATTCCTCCTCCGAAAAATAGATTAATAACTTAATGCCCGGTAGGCATCGTGTTGCCGATGATTAGCCAGACCAACCTGCGTCATGCTGGTCTTTTTGTGAGTCCAGGGGTCGTTGTAGTAAGCCCGGGTGGCACTATAGCCGGAAAGGGTGATGGCGTGGTTGACGAAACCATCCACCCCGGCGACCCAGACGACCACGGGGTGGCCCTGATCGATTTTGGCCTTGAGTTGCTTAAACGACGCGCCGGTCAGATCCTGGGCACTCCCCACGTGGTGTTGCACGAGTTTCAGTAACGCCTTGGGATAGATCCACCAGCCGGACTTCGAATAGGGACTGCCCACAAAGCCCTTGTTTCCGTCATGGGTCTTGGTCTTGGGCATTTCCTTGGCCAGGCTCATTTTGGTGACTTTAGCGCCAGCGTACTTGAGCATCATGGTAGTGGCGGTGATTTCACACCCGGTCGGCAATTGGGGCCGTTGGGCAATTAATGGAACGTTTAATTGGTGGCGACTTTTAACGGTGCCGTTGCGATGGATCCACCCCGTTTGGGTGTGATTGTATGTAAATTTGAGCCAGAGGCCGTCGTTGAGCCGCTCCTCACGGGTGATGTGGACCATTTTGCGAGCGTACTGCCGGCCTGTGGCGATGGGGATCAGGTTCTTCGCACTGGTCTTCGCCCCACCCGTGGCGTAGACCTGGTAGTTGTGCGTCAAATTCGACCCGATCTGGGTGTAATAGTTGACCGTGGTCTTCGCCAGAATGGGCTGGTAGGGGGCAGTGGCGGCCTGAGCGCTGATAGCAAAGGTCAAACCGCCAATCACGGCCAGTAGACCACTCAGGAAACCACGATAGAGTCGGTGATGCGACATAGGAATCCTCCTTTATTAAAATGATGGTTTAACTTCATCATTATAGGGCTAAACGGTTCAAACAACAATGCGGCTGACAACGAGATTGGCCGTTAAGCCAACGCAAAAATTACGAGAGTGGGACAAAAGGCGATTAGCTGGCGAGCATGAACGACGGTTCGTAAGGCGGATAATCCCGAACTTGGATTATCTGACTTACGGGGTTAAGCGGAACCAACTGCCCTTTGGCGCACGTTTCGGCACCAGCTATTCGGAGACACAAAGGGTCTGGGACTTTTATCCCAGACCCTTAATTTTAAGCTCTTAGAAAAATTAATGATGGATTAAACGATTTGGGCACCCAACGCCGTTTTAAAGTGGCGGAGAGCCCAGTCGTGACCAGCCGCATCGAAGCTGGCTACGCCGTTTTGGTGAATCACCAGCTGATAACCCAGGTTATACGCATCGACGGCGGTGTGCAACACACAGATGTCGGTGCAGACGCCAACGAGATGAAGGGTGGTCACGTGGCGTTCGCGTAAGCGTAGATCGAGGTCGGTGCCGGCAAAGCTGCTATACCGGGTCTTGTCGAATTGCCACACGTTGGAAGCCGCTTGGTGTTGGTCATACCAGTCCTTTAAGGGGCCGTATAATTCTCGCCCCCAAGTTCCGCGGACGTTATGCGGCGGGAAGAGCTGACTTTCGGGATGGTAGGGGTCGTGCGGCGTGTGGACGTCGGTCGGCAGTAGGACCCAATCCCCACGAGCCGCCATGGTCTCGGCGAGCTTGACGATGGTGGGCGCGAGGACTTGGCCCGGTTGCCCACAGGTTAAGGCCCCCTTATCCGCGACGAAATCGTTGGTGTAATCGATAATCAGTAAGGCTTGATCGGTTGCCATTGGAAAACCTCCTTCTCAATTGGGTTTAGTATGCGGGGGTGGCCCCGCCCTGTCAACGAGTCGGCTCATCAATTTATTTATAAACGCCAGTTGACAGTGGCCTATTTACCACGCTATACTGTTGATGAATTGATATTATACGTCATATAGTATAGGGGGCCACGAAATTATGGCGATTCAAGTACCCACGGAACTCCTGGACGGTTGTGTCTTGGGGGTGTTAACGCGCCAGGATTTTTACGGCTACGCGTTGACGCAGGAGGTCCGGCAACGGTTACCAATTTCCGAATCAACTTTATATCCAGTTTTACGGCGGTTAAAAAAGAACGGTTGGTTGACGACCTATGATGAACCCTTTCAGGGGCGCAACCGCCGGTATTACCGTTTGACGCGGACGGGCCAGATTCAGCTGACCGTGATTCGTGAGGAGTGGGGCGACTTTAGTCAGGCCGTCACGACTTTGTTAGAGGGGGATCAAGCAGATGACTGAATACATTCAGGCGCTTCAAAAGCTACTTTTACAGCTGACGACCGCCGAACAACAAGACGTGGTTGAGTATTACCGCGAATATTTGCAGGAAGCAAACATCACCACCTACGAGGCGGCCGTGGCCGAATTGGGGACGCCGCAAACGGTGGCGCGCAAGGTTTTGGCCGATTACTCGATTAAGATGACGGAACAACCCGCAGGTCGTCAATCGGCGCCGGCCGGGACTAAGGCCAACGTCAAGATGATCTGGTTGGTGATTTTGGCCCTGTTGTCCACGCCCGTGACCATTCCACTGATCTTAGTGGTCGGCGCGTTGGTCGTGGCTGCCGGGAGCGTGGTATTTGCCGGCGTGGTCACCGTCTTGGCCTTACTGGTCGCCGGTTTCTTGGGCGGGGTAACGGGCGTGGTGGTGGGCCTCATGGCGTTATTTACCGCGCCGTGGACCGGACTATTTTACCTGGGCTTAGGGCTGATTGCGTTAGGCATTAGCTGGCTGGTCATGGTCGTGGTCGTGCGCCTGGTTCAGTGGTTAATTCAAGTGCTTGCAGAAATGGCTAAATGGGCCTATCGCCGGTGGGTCACGGACCGCACAGATAAACGGGGGGATCACGCATGAAACGGTGGAACATTGCAAGTTTAGTGGTCATCGTAGTAGGGATTATTTTAGTTATCTTCAGTGTGGGGCATCACGGGGCTAAGGCGCTGACCTGGAATGCGGGGGGCTTTCAGGTCGATAAACGCGAACGGACCGTGGTGCATCCGGGTGACTACGACAAGTTGGTGGTCAACACCAAATTACCGGTCACGGTCAAACCGGGTAACGTGAATCAAATCACAATTCAACAACAAAGTCTTAACCGGAAGAAGCACCCGGTCACGGCCAAAGTGGCCAACCATACTCTGACCGTTGCGGGGGGCGATAACCGGCAAAATAGTTTCCGAATTCACGGTCTTTCCGTGGGTTGGGACGACGAGGCTTACGATAGTAACGGGAAAATCACCATTGTGGTGCCCAAGACCACCACGGTGAAGACGGTGACGCTCCAACGTAACTGGATCGTGCGGTTAGAAAATCTGACGGTGAAAAACGTTACGGGGTCGCACGGCGGGAGCTTTCAAGCCAAGAACGTCACGTTTACCCAACCTCTGGATTTAAGTCGCGGGGACGCGGATATTTTCTTAACGAACGTGACGACGCCACGGGTGACGGCTAAGACCGGGGATGGCGACATCACGATCAAGCAGAGCCACTTTAAGCAAGCCAATAACGTTTTTCACACGGCGGATGGGGACGTCAGTGTGAAAAATACACACTTGGGGAGTGCGGACGTGACCAGTAACGACGGGGACCTGCATATTGGGCATAATCAAGTGACCCAACGCGTCAAGGCGCACACCGACGACGGGGACGCTTACGGGATCGTGAGTGACACGGCCGGGGTGTCCGTGCAGACGAATGATGGCGATATTCAGTTGATGGGGCGGAGCCGCAAGAGTGGCACGCACCTGCGCCCTAACGCCAAGGTCCAGTACGCCTTTAGCACCGACGATGGCGACATTACCGTGCGTTAAGCCGGCCAGGACTTGACGGTGATGGTAGAATAAAGGGACTTATCGGAGTATTGACTAAGATAAAACTGGTCGCCTTGCGGCGCTCAGGGGCTGGAACGCCTGCGGGCACGATTTGAAGCCCCGTAAAACCCACGGGTCTTCAAACTCGACCTTATGGTAAGCTGACAAAGAACGTCGACTAACCATAATTTCGCGGGCTGAGCCCCTGAGCCCCTGAGCGCCTCCAGGCTGAAGTAAGTGGTGACCACGACGAAATCGTTAATGAATTTAAGCGTGGTAAGGCTTTCCAGTTGCTCAGTGAAATCTTACGATAAGGTGAGTTCTATTTTAATCATATTACGTGTAACTCTTGTGCCGCAGTAGCCAGCACCGTGGCACGGACTATCTTATAATTAAACAAGGAGATTTTTATCGTGTCTGATGTAACCAACTACTGGCAAACCATTGCCGCACACGCCAAGGCCCAGAACCGGCCGTTCTTTTCGTTGGCGCCCATGGAAGCCGTCACCAACGCTATTTTCCGCCGGGTCGTTGCGAAAGCGGCCGCGCCCGACGTCTTTTTTACCGAATTTACCAACGCCATTAGTGTGACCCATCCCAAGGCCAAGTTTACGGTCCAAGGCCGGCTCTACGTGGCGCCGGAAGAGGCCCACATGCCGGTGGTTCAGCTCTGGGGTAACCAACCGGCAGCCTTCGAAGCGGCCGCGGCCGACGTGAAGACCCGGGGTTACCAGGCCATCGACTTGAACATGGGGTGCCCGGACTCTACGGTCATTAAAAACCACGGGGGCAGCGACTTAATTCGTAATCCCGAAGACGCAGCGGCCGTGATTGCGGCAGCTAAGACGGCGGGCTTACCGGTCAGTGTCAAGACGCGACTGGGCTACAGCCGGTTAGACGAATGGCCGGACTGGTTGCGTTTCTTGTTGGAACAGGACATTCCGTTATTAACGGTGCACCTGCGGACTAAGAAGGAAATGAGTCGGGTCGGCGCCCACTACGAATTGATCGACGATATTGTGAAGCTTCGCGATGAGGTTGCCCCCGACACGCTGCTCCAACTCAACGGTGACATCGATAACTACCAGGACGGGTGCGCCTTAGCAGCCGCTCATCCCGGGGTCGATGGGATCATGATTGGCCGCGGGATCTTTACCAGCCCGTTTGCCTTTGAACCCACGCCGCGAGAGCACAGCGTCAAGGAGTTGCTGGGTCTCTTGAACTATCAATTAGACTTATACGATGATTTTGCGGAGCGGTTCGACACGCAACGGTTTGCCTCGCTGAAGCGGTTCTTTAAAATCTACGTGCGTAACCAACCGCACGCCGCGGAGCTGCGGAACGCGATGATGGAAACCCACAGTACCGACGAAGTACGGCAACTGTTGGCGGACTCACCATTAACTAAATGAATTTAGCTCAACGCCGGTCAATCTGATCGGCGTTTTTTCGTGGTCTGAATGTGTATTTTTTGTAACAAGCAAAATTAACAACCCTATCAGCCAAAAGTGGTAAATTAGACTGGCAAGCAAGCTTTTGACCACTAGATTCTGGAAACTTAAACCGAACCAAAACGCGACAGGTCGGGATTAGCGACATGTAAGCGATTTTTATCAATAAGCTAGGTAATATAGGATTGATAAATTATTTGAGTTCAGGTATGATAGCTAAGGATTTTTTTCTGATCCGAAATTACCCCGACCGGCCCACTAATAACCGGGTCGTAACTTAGATTGAGGAGAACAGTGTTTTATGACGCCTACAATTCAGATTATCTTCGCCAGTCTCTCTGGCCGCAACCAAGCTATCGCGATGCATTTACAGGCCCATTTGGCGGCGCACGCGCAGACCGTGGTGACGGAGATCTCTCAAGCCGACGCCTATGCTGCGCCCCAAGCGGATGCGGTGATTTTGGTCAGTTACACCTACCACGACGGTGAGTTACCGGACGAAGCCCAGGACTTTTACGAAGATTTAGCCGCGGTGGACCTGCAGGGGACCTATTTTGCGGTCTGCGGCTCAAGCTCGACGCAACACGTCCATTACGGTCGCGCCGTGGACCGGTTGGCCCAACGACTGACCGAACAAGGTGGGATGGCCGTGGCCCCGGTCTTAAAGATCGACGGAGACCCCAGCGAGGCCGACCGGCAACGGTTGGACGCTCTCGCCGCGCAAGTTTTAACTACTCTAGACTCAGGAAATTAAAGATGAGGTGAAGTCAGCATGTATTTACGGAAAGCAAAAGCAGACGAATTGGATTTAGTATGTGACATTATCGAAGACGGCAAAAAACAATTGGCCGATGCCGGGATTGATCAATGGCAGGATAATTATCCGAACCGCGATACCATCCAAACGGATATCGATTTAGGTCGTGCCACGATTTTTAACAGTGACGACCACGAAACCTTAGGCGTCGCCGCGGTGGTTCAAGCCCCCGACAATTCCTATGACACGTTAATCGGGGACTGGTTGAAGGATACGGAGAAGTACGTCACGGTACACCGGGTTGCCATTTTCTCGCACCATCAAGGGAAGGGTTACGCGTCTAAGCTATTCCAAGAACTCTTCACGTACATCGCCGAACATCACCCAGAGGTTGAAAGCATTCGGATCGATACGCACCGGGACAACACCAAGATGCAACACCTGATCGAAAAGTTCGGGTTCACGAAGGTGGGGCGGATCGTCGGTGTTTACCAACCAACGGACGAATGTTACGTTTACGAAAAGTTGATTAAAAACACGCAAGTGGGCACCGATACGGCTCATACGCCGCACGTGGCCTAACGATTGAAAAAGTTGCTTGTGCGTGATATTTGTCGGCGCAGTCCGGGCAACTTTTTTAGGTTCGCGAAAACAGCAAAATTTAAACCATTAAAAATCTTTTATCATGACGGGTCGTTACCGCGAAATCGCGGTGGACGGCCCGTTTTTTCGTGAGCGGCATTTGAACGGTCCGGGGGCTTGCGCGATAATATAGATTATGTCACGGGGATTAACCCTTGCGTTTAAACGCATAACCGGGTAACCTATGACATAATCTTATTGTTTTATCATAATTGGTGCGCGGCAGATTTCAACGGCGACTAACTGAGAGTCGTCGCTAGCCTGGCAGCAGATCGGTACAACCCCCAATTAGCTAGAGCAAAAAGACATTATGCGTGGTGCGGGTTCGGTCAGACAACGGGACCTGCTCTCGCTGAGGAGGTAGGGCATCGGCGCCTAACCGCTCGGCGGCATGTCGCGTCAGTTTTTTAACTGACGAACGTGCGTCACGCTTCCCATTGACAATTGAATAGCTGACATCGTCAGTAGAAAGAAGGAATTAGATTGCAGAGAAGACTAAGCTCTCGCCAAATGCAGATGATTGCATTGGGCGGAACCATCGGCGTCGGATTATTTATGGGGTCTGGTTCCACAATCAAGTGGACGGGTCCTTCCGTCCTCATCGCTTACATTATTTCTGGTGTATTTCTGTACTTAATCATGCGGGCCTTAGGGGAAATGTTGTACGTCCACCCGACAACCGGGTCGTTTGCAACGTTTGCCTCCGAATACATGCATCCCGTTTTCGGGTACCTGACCGCTTGGAGCAACGTGTTTCAGTTCATCGTCGTTGGAATGAGTGAAATGATCGCGTTGGGCGGTTACTTTCGGTTCTGGTGGCCAAACCTGCCAGACTGGATTCCCGGGTTAGTGGCGATTACCTTCCTGTGTATCGCCAACTTGATTTCCGTGAAGATGTTCGGGGAACTTGAATTCTGGTTTGCCCTGATCAAGGTGGTTACCATCGTCTTGATGATCATCGCCGGACTAGGAGTCATCCTCTTTGGGTTCGGGAACGGGGGTCACGCGGTCGGCATCAGTAACCTCTGGAGTCACGGTGGGTTCTTTACCGGGGGCGCCAAGGGCTTCATTTACGCGTTAGCCATCGTGTTGGCGTCTTACCAGGGAATTGAGTTGATTGGGGTCACGGCCGGTGAAGCGGAGAATCCGCAACACACGCTGGTCGCCGCCATCCAATCAACGGTTGCCCGAATCTTGATCTTCTACGTCGGCGCGATCTTCGTGATCGTCAGCATCTACCCGTGGAACCAATTGAACCAGATTGGTTCGCCGTTCGTGCAGACCTTTGCTAAAATTGGCATCACCGCCGCCGCTTCGATCATCAACTTCGTGGTGATCACCGCCGCACTGTCCGGGTCCAACTCCGGTATCTACAGTGCCAGTCGGATGACCTTCACATTGGCCGAGAATCACCAATTACCGCGGAAGATGACCCTACTGAACCGCCACGGGGTCCCATTTTACTCCGTGCTCGCCATTTCGTTAGGAATCGCGATTGGAATTGTGCTGAACGTGGTCTTGCCGATGTTCTTCAAGGACGCCAGCCAGATTTTCGTGATGGTTTACAGTTCCAGTGTTCTTCCAGGAATGGTGCCGTGGGTTGTAATTCTGATCAGTGAGATCGAATTCCGCAAACAAAATCAACAGCACATGGCGGAGCACCCGTTTAAGATGCCGCTATCGCCGTGGTCTAACTACGTCACGTTAGCGTTTCTCGCCATTACGTTGCTGTTCATGTTCATGAACCCCGAAACGCGAATCTCCATTCTCGTCGGGGTGGTCTTCTTGATCGTGATGACCATCGTCTACTTCAAGAAGTACCAACCGCGTGAAGCGGCGAAGAAATAAGGGGGACTGCAACGTGAGTCGTCCAGGAAAATTTGCAAAGTCCAGTCGGGTAAAGCAGTTGCGGCAGTTCAACCGGCGTAAACAACAGCAAGCGGGGGCCACTATCGCTTGGAATCGGGTGACCGACTTCATGCTGGGACGCTACCAACTGACTCAGGGACGGAAATTACCGGCAACCGTGGCCGCGACCATTCAACGCTTCTTCAGCGAATGGCTAGCAACGGCTCAAGCCGCTGGCGTTCAACAGGTCCAATGGTCGGTTACGGCCTTCACCACGGCCACGCTCAAACGAATTGGCAATCAGGTGCCGTGGCAGTTTTACGCGGTGCTGGTAACGCAGTTTGGCGCCTGGCAACGGTTTATCCGGCGTGAAGGCCCGGTACTGCCGATCGAACCCCGGCGGCAAATCGTGGCGTTGTGCGAGCCAGCGGCCGTGCAGCAGCTCGTGGCCCGGCAATTAGCGGTTAACCTATTGGCCGTTACCGCCACACCGGTGACGGCGGAGCAGGAAACCCAGCTAGTTCATAGCCTGCTAGATGGTGACCAGGTGAACTGGACAGCCGTCAGCGCGTTATTTACCCCGCTAGGCTTCCAAAACACCGCCGAAAAACGGAGCGACACTTATCAGTGGCTCAACGATTTACAAACGTTAACCGTGAGCGACTTCCACCACTAAATCCCTAGATACGAAAGGTCAGCTAATCGCTGGCCTTTTTTTGTGGGGCCGACTACTATCTAAAGTGAATCACCGGTTCAGGTGAAACTTTTGGAATAAGTTAGTTTTTGATTATGCTTTGGAAGATTTTACGACAGATTAATAATTTACGTGCAAACGCGCAAATCATGAGATCTGAACTTCATTTAAATTATAGGAGTTGAGATTATGAAGCGCACATTACGTGTTAGCTTGTTTAGTGGTATTGCGGCGTTGCTATTAGGTGTCGGTGTCGCGGTTCCCGCTTCTGCGGCAACCACAACGACTGGGACAACCCAATCAACAACGAACGCAACAACTGATTTTACGCCATCAACGCAACCTTTGAATCTGGATTCGGCGCCTAACATTACCTTCGCGGCAACGACGGTTCCTGATACTAAGGCTAACGGTAGCTACGAACCAACTACTGTTGATAATCCAGTCGAAGTTTCTAATCCTGGGTTAGCTAGTGGCTGGAACGTCAAGGTCGCAAACTCAGAATTTAAGAATTCCGATACCACGGCAACGGCCGGTGACGGGACTGTGCTGGGTGGCGCGGTTTTGACGTTACCTGCTGGTTTAGCTTCAGCGGCGAACGAAGGTAACCCTTCCGTAGGTCCAACTGGGTCTTCGGTTAAGTTGGATGGTTCCGGGACTAGCCAAGAAGTCTTGAGTGCCGGTGCTAACGACGGTTTAGGTGTTTGGGATGCAACCTACGCACCTGCCGACGTTAACTTAGCGGTACCAGCTGGGCAAGAACCAGGGAACTATACGTCAACGTTGACTTGGACGTTGGGCAACACGGTTCAATAAAATCGCGCACCAACATCGAGGTTATCTAGATGAACCGGCGATGCGAAAGGCCGGTACCATGACTCATGGTACCGGCTTTTTGGGACCAAATAATCATTATTCCCATTAATGATGAACTGATGTGACGAAACTCGGGTGACCGAGCATGGGCACGATCAGCGTGTGGTCGCTGGACCGATGACGTGCTGATTGGTGGGCAAATCCGGCAACGCTTCCTTTCGGGAGTTCATCAGGACGGGAATCGGAAAATGGAGGCAGCAACATGAGAAAGCTTTTGAAATGGGTCGTCATTTTAGGTGGCTTACTCTGGGGCAGTCTGCAAGGCGTCCCAAGCGCACACGCCGCTAAAATCAACCCCGCGGTTGCCGGGGCGGGTTACACGGTACAGATGGTCAAACCCCGTAACCAGATGAATACGGCTTTGGGGTATTTTAACCTCAAGGTCCAACCGGGTGAGCAACAGCGATTAGTTGTGATTCTTCATAACTTGCAGGCTCAGCCGCAGAAGCTGACGTTATCCGTGAACCAGGCTTACACTAACGCCGACGGGGTGATCGACTATGATTTAGCCACCAAGAAACCGGACCCAACGTTACAGGTTCCGTTGAAGCAACTCTTTAAGACCCCGCAACGGTCCATTACGTTACCGGCCAACGGCACCGAACGGGTCGGGTTATCCTACGAAGTTCCGGCCGATCCCTTTAAGGGCACCACGCTGGGTGCGGTCTACGTGTCCCAGACTAAGCCGGGAAAGAAGTACGGTAAAGGAAAAATTACCTTGCAAAACCTCTACGCCTACGCCATCAGTATTGAAATGCGGGAAAGCTTGAAGGCAATTCAACCGACCATGCTGATGCATCACGTAGGGATCGGGCAAGTTGACCGGCAAAATATGGTCACGGCTAACTTGCAAAATTCTAAGCCAGCCGTTATGGAAAAGTTACGAACACAGGCGGCCGTTACCAAGCGGGGCTCTGCGACGGTCCTGATTCACCAGACCAAGCAGAATATGGCCATGGCCCCGAACAGCAACTTTAATTATCAGATTCCGTGGGGCAAGACCACGTTAAAGCCGGGCCAGTACACGTTACATCTCAGCGCTCAGGCGACGAAGGGGTCGTGGCACTTTACCAAGAACTTCACGGTCACCCAGAAGCAACTGAATCACTTAGCTAACCTGGCCAAACAACCACGACCAAATTACTGGTTATACATCTTATTAGCCATCGTGATTGCCTTGTTGTTGGCGTTGGTAGGCTATCTGATTTACAAGAATCACAAGAATAAGCAAGCGTTACAAGCTCAGCAAAAGTAACCGCAGGAATGGTTAGCAACAAGTTGATTGAATGAACAGGGGGCAGTCATTTGCTCAAACGCTGGTTAAGTGTTGGTGTTGTCATGTTAATCATGGGTCTGACTAGTGGTGTGACTGCACATGCCGACAGTGCTGAAGATCACGCACTAGCCACGGCCCCGGCTGGAATGACGTTGACGGGGGACGACGCATCCTTGACCACGTCCGACCAAGCGGCCAATCAGGCGGGATTTGTGCCAATCCGGCACGGTCAAGCCGTGGCCCTGACCACGGGCGAGGCTCAAGCCGGTGCGGTCTGGTCGACGAACACCCACGCCTTTCATTTGACGCAAAATCAAACCATTGCGGCGTGGGTCTACCTCGGGTGTGGTCAGCAAGCCAGTGACGGACTGGCCTTTGTTCTGCAGAACGATTCACGGATGGTCAACGCCACACCGCAATTTGGCGCAACGCCCATCGGGGAAACCCTGGGTGTTTGGGGCATCGATGCCGATCCGTTTCCGGCTACCGCGACGGCGCTTAGTCGCACGGCGATTCAAAATAGCTGGGCACTGGCGTTATCGACCGGACGGCACACGCAGGCCAACGCGACCGCCCCGGGCCAAGCCAACTCGTTTGACTTAGGTGCAACGACGCCCTACCTGGCGGCCGGTTATCCGGGCAGTGGCACGACCTATCAACGCCACAAGGTTTCCGGCACGCTTGGCGGCTTGCTAACACCGAACCGTTACTACTATAGTTTGGCGTTACAGGGACGCTTAGCGGTTCCCAACTTGGCTAACGGTCAGTGGCACCACGTCACGTTGCGGTGGCGAGCAGCTACGCACACGATGACGGTGATCGTCAACGACCGTCAGGCCACAACGAATGCGGCCGAGTCCGGGACTCGGCGGACTGTTAACGTTGACTTAAATCGGGTTGATCCCAACCATACGGGGTATGCGCGTTGGGGACTGACGGCGGCGACCAGTACGGGAGTTACCGCGCCCACTCTGGCCGTTTTGACGCAGAGTCCGCGTCAACCGAAGCAGGTGACCTCGGCGGTTAAACCGCAGTCGAAGCCTAAAATGACCACCCGTGCGACCAACGCCCACGCTGCCGTAACCGTGACGAGTCACCGGTCCGTTCAAGTACCGAGCACGCACCCCACGACCGTCACGGGTCGGGTGACGCCGACAGGGACGGCGTCGGCCCGGCCGACCGTGCAGGTCACGTTGAACGGCCAGCGGTTAGCGACGACTAAGCCGCAACCCAACGGAAAGTTTGCCGTGACGATTGATGCGGCTCAGTTGCGGCCCGGAACCGATCGAGTCAAGTTAGTGGCTCAGACGGCGACTCGCCGGACCGAACCAACGACCGTCGCCTTACACGTTGCGGGAAAGTTAACGTTTGCGGCCTTATCGACGGCGCCGGGGTTTCAAAAGATGCCGGTGGCGACCAAGAACGAACTGGTTACGCGGCAACCCGGCTGGCAGATTGTGGTGCAAGATACCCGGGGAACCGGGAGTCGATGGACGTTATCGGCGCAGTCCGGGACGTTTGTGAACGAGACAACCGGGCGGCCGATGGCGGGCGCACCGGTCTACGTGACGGATGGCACGATGACGCCGTTGAGTCGGGTGCCGACGACCATCATGACGCACACCACCAACGATGCTCAGGCCGATGGGAAGACTAACGTGCTGGCCCAGTGGTCGGCGAAGACGGGAATTTTACTACACGCCCAGCCCGGGACAGCGGCTGGGCGGTACCACGGCACGATTACCTGGACGTTAAATAATGCACCGGAATAACCAGGTGCGCGAAAAATGGTCTTAAATATTGATTTTAATTGCGTTAAGTCCGTAATTAAACTTGAACGCGCTATGATAAGAATTGTGATTAGTTTACATGATCGGCGGTTGCCATTTGGAAATCGTCGCACAAGCCGGTTAATCGACCAATTGGCCGGTTTGGCGGGCAACAGATGTTAAGTATGATAATTAACCCGGACACTGCCGTGAGCAACGGAACGCTTCGGGCGGATTGATGAAGAAGGGGGAATTAGAAATGCTGAAACGGTGGTTATGCGTTGGCTTAGCAGCCATTATGGTGGGACTCGCTGGTGGCAGCCAGGCCCACGCCGATACCGACTTTGATCAGGCCTTAGCGACGGCCCCGCAAGGTATTTCGTTGAATAAAGCTAATTCGATCATCGCCTTGGGAACGGCTCCCATGAGCACGGCGTCGGTGGATGACGTGACCAATCCGGATTCACCGGGGACCCAGGCGGTCGTCGTCAATACCGCCCCGTATCAATTTGGGACGGCGTGGTCGACGGATGAGAATTCCATTGACCTGACTCACAATCAAAGCATTGGATTCTGGTTTTACTTTGGGAATCAGGGCATTAATGCTGGTGACGGCATGGCCTTTGTTCTCCAGAACGATCCGAAAGGGATTGCCGCAACGCCACAGTTTACGGACCGACCAATCGGTGAAACGTTGGGGGTTTGGGCCGTGGATACGGATCCCGATCAAGCCTACGTCAGTTCCTTTGCCAAGACGGCGATTCAAAATAGCTGGGCTTTGGAATTCGATACGCACTACAATGGCTTGTCCGGTAAGAGTGCTTTAGGAACGGCGAACGCCTTTGATATTGGTGATCCGGCCGTGCATATTGCCTCGAACTATCCGGGCAGCGGGGATACCTACGTCAAGCGGACCGTTTCCGGTGGGTTGCTGGGCAAGGATCACTACTATTACAGCATGACTCATAACGGGGTCATCTCGGATAGTAGCCAGCCCAACTTCCTGTCAAATGGGCAGTGGCACCACATGACCTTGAAGTGGGATGCCTCGGCGAAGACCATGACTTATACCTTTAACGACCGGAACCCGAAGACGGGAGTCGCCCAAAGTGGGACTAGCCAGACTGTCCCAATCGACCTCAGTAAGATCGACCCCGACAACACGGGGCACGCACGGTGGGGCTTTACTGGGACCACGGGTCAGGACTACGAAAATAACCTGATTGTACTGGATAACACGCCGGGCCTGGTAGACGGGACCGCGGACGCCAGTATGCAGGATCTGACCCACAATCACGCTATTACCAAGGACAGCCAGATTGTTAGTGGCGACCAGGTCGAGTTGGACTATAAGTTACATTACAATGGCGGGCGACAATCTTGGTCGAACATCAATAGTCGGTTGAATCTGCCGAAGGGGATTACCTATAAATCGGCCGAAATCGATTACGCTAAGGGGTCGAAGCAGACCTTAAACGTTAGTGATATGAGCAATAACAAGTTGACCATGACGTTGGCCCAGTCACTAGACAGTCAGAATAATGAAGCGACGGTCAAGTTACTCGGTCAGGCGAACGACGTGCCGGAAACGGTCTATAATCCCGCGTTATCGAGTACCTTCTCGTCTAACGCGTTGGTAACCAACGCTGATACACCATCGTTTGCGATCAACCCCAACGTTGACTTGGATTTGAAAGTCACGTCGGGTAATCCGGTGACCTTAAAGACCAAGGAAGACACGACCGTTACGGGGAACGTGGCCATAACCACGACGGCCAGCACCAAGCCGACCGTTAACGTGCAAGGCAAGCTGAACGGTCAGGCGCTACCGGATACGCCGGTTGCCAGCGATGGCACCTTTAAGTTGAACCTGACGGCGGATCAACTGCAAATGGGGACGAATACGTTAAAGTTGACAGCGACGACGCCCCACGGTGATACGTCTAAGACGGTGACGGTCTTGATTACCGTGGTGGGCACCCTGGAATTTGGGGACGTTGACGGGACCAGTAGTTTTGTCACGAGTACCTTGACGGGGACCCAGCAGCTGGTTTCGCGGAACAAAGATTGGGGTATCGAGGTCAAAGATACCCGGGGAACCGGGCAGCAATGGTCGTTAAGTGCCCAGAGCACGTCCTTTACCGACAATTCGGGCCACACCCTAAGTGGCGGACCGGTGTACGTCGGAAGCTACGGCACGCAGCCACTCAATGGTCACGCCGTGCAGATCATGACGCACACGACCAACGACAGTACCGACGATGGTCAGGTGAACGTGGCCAATGACTGGGGAGACCGTAGCGGGGTTTTGCTGGACGTTGGTGGTGACACGTTATCCGGGACGTACCACGGCACGATTACCTGGACGTTAGCCAACGCGCCGAGCTGAGTCGTTTAAATTTGAGAAGCGTAACTGACTAAAATAAACGTTCCGTACCCGGTAGTGACTGAGTAGGGAATATTAAAAGAGCCTGGAATGATCTCCAGACTCTTTTTTAGGTTCATTAGTTAGAAAAATCAGTAATTTAGGAAGCTAACTTAGGATAACAGCCGGGTAACCATCCGTTCATAGATGTCGATAAACCGGTGATACATGTCGAGGTCGACGTATTCGTTGACCTGGTGCGCGGTGATGTTGCCGGGTCCAAAGACGACCACATCGATGTCGGGATTGCTGGCGAGGAAGGACGAGGCGTCGGTCCCCCCGGGAACCCCAACCATTGGCAGAGCTTGTTCCAAAACGGCCTTGCCAATCGTGTTGGCGGCCTCGATCAGCGGGGTGTCTTCGGCGGTGTGCATCGGCCGAAAGTCGCTAATCATTTCAAACGATAATTCGGCGCCCCCGGCGTTGAGCTCCGCGATGATGGCCTGAATGGCCGCCGTGATCTTGGCGTTGGGCAGTTCGGGGATGGTCCGAATCTTGACGGACATGTCGGCGCTGGCCGGGACCGTATTGACCTGTTCGCCGCCCTTAATCATGGTCACCACGGGGGTGACGGGACCGAGGACTGGGTTATGGTAAGTCTTAATGGAATCGAAGTAGGCTTTTTCACGTTCGTAAAAGGCCATGAGGGCGTCGATGGCGTTCTTGCCGATTTCGGGCATGGAACTGTGGGCGGCGACCCCCTTGGAATGAATCGTGAAGGTCAAAGAGCCCTTGTGTGCTAATTCAATAAAGTGTTGTTCGCGGGTGTGATTGACGGCGGCGAGTTTAGTGGCCGCATCGCCATCGATGGCTAACATTTGTTGAAGCTCGGGTTTTTGCAGTAGGCGTTTGTCGGCCCCACTGGGTTCGCCGACGATGAGAGCGGTGAGGTCCTGCGCGTAACCGGCGTCGGCGAGCTGCCGGGCCCCGTATTGACCGTATTCTTCACCCACGGTGGCCATGAACCGGAACGTCCCGTGAAGCGGGACGCCGGCTTCCTTGAGCCGAATCATGGCCCAAGCTCCGGCCATGAGACCGGACTTCATGTCGGAAGTGCCCCGACCATACATGTTATCGTCGTCGATGGTGCCAGACAGGGCGTCAACGCGCCACTTGGTGGCATCACCCAGGGCGACCACGTCTTCGTGACCGTCAAAACCGATGACGGGGCCTTGGCCGTCACCAATCTCGGCAACTAAGCTGATCCGATCGGGCTTGTAGGCCAGTTGTTTGCAGGTAATTCCGTGTTGTTCAAAAAGTTTAACTAAGTAGTCGGCGACTAATTTTTCCGTGCCGTTAACGGTGTTGAGCTTCACCACATCTTGAAGTGTTTGCACGACTTCATCCATAATTGTCCACCTCGTTTGGTTTATCAGCTCAGTTCGGGGCTGGCCCCCGGATGAACCGCTTACCTTGATTACAGCACTTTTTAATGAGGGGGTCAAGAATTGACACGGGGGTTAATCATTCCCTGACTGGTTTAAAGGCGGCACGACTTTGGCGGAAGTCGTTTTGGTAGGTAATTAGCGGAGAAAACGTATAATTGTAGGTGATTACCGCCGTTGGTAAGAAAATTATCAATCGGAAATCGAACAAACGTTCTGCAAAAGTGATAGACTTAAAGAACCACTTTTTTAAAATTGTTGAGTATAATCAGTTCCTTTTACAGGGGAAATCGATTGTGGTAAAGTATTACTTGTAATTTATAAAGTTACTTGTCAGGAGGCTCTCAATGATAACGTTTGAACACGTGCAAAAACAGTATACCGATAAGCTGGCCTTAGACGACCTGAATCTCACCATCCCCACCGGAGAGTTCTTCGTGCTGGTGGGCCCCAGTGGGAGTGGCAAAACCACGACGTTAAAGATGATCAATCGGCTGATCGAACCCACGGCCGGTGTCATTAAGGTCGATGGTAAACCGCTGCAGGACTATGATTTGCGGGCTATGCGGTTACGGATGGGCTACGTTTTGCAAAATATCGCCCTGTTTCCTAACCTGAACATTCAAGAAAACATCGCGATTCAACCGGAATCTCTTGGCTGGTCGCGCAAACAGCGCCTGGAACGGGCCCGAGCGTTACTGACCCAGGTGGGGTTAGCGCCCGACCAGTACGCGACCAAGCTGCCCCACGAGCTTTCCGGGGGCGAACAGCAACGGGTCGGTATCGTGCGGGCCTTAGCCACCAAACCCAACGTGGTGTTAATGGACGAACCGTTCAGTGCGCTGGACCCGTTGTCGCGTAAGCAACTGCAGGATTTAGTCTTGCGGCTCCACCAGGAACTGCAGATGACCTTCGTGTTCGTGACCCACGACATGGGGGAGGCGTTGCGCTTGGGGCAAACCATTGCGGTGATGCGTAACGGTCATATTCAACAAATCGGGACGGGGACGGATATCATGCAACACCCGGCCAACGATTTCGTGCGCGGCTTTTTTGAAAATCAGAAAACGCCGCGGGTCGAAACGGTGCAGAACTTAGTTTCCCAAGGGTACGGGACGAGCACCACGGCGGCGGCCAGCCTGCAGGCCACGGCCACGGTCAGTGCGTTAGCGCAAGCCTTACAGGGACAATCGCCGGTGGTCGTGGCGACGGCTCAGGGACAAGTCGCCCTGAGTACGGCGGACTTACTGGGCTATTTAGCCGCAAAGGAGGCGACGAGTCGTGCAACAGATTAACCACATCCTGCAAACGCAGGGCGGTGAGATTGTCCAGTCGATCGGCCAACATATCGGCTTGTCGCTGATTTCGTTACTGATTGCCGCTATTATTGCGATTCCGTTGGCCATCGTCTTGATGCCCCATAAACGGGCGGCCAACGTGGCGCTACAGGTCACCAGTATTCTCCAGACGATTCCTAGTCTGGCGTTGCTGGGAATCCTGATTCCCCTCGTGGGGATTGGGACCGTGCCATCGATCATCGCGTTGGTGATTTACGCGGTGATGCCGATTTTTCAAAATACTTATTCGGGATTGACCACCATCGACCCCGACCTCGAAGAAGCCGCCGAAGCCTTTGGGTTGTCGCGGCAAAAGAAACTGGTCCGAGTCGAACTGCCGTTGGCCATGCCGATGATTATTTCCGGGATTCGAATCGCCATGGTGATGATCATTGGGACCGCCACGCTGGCCGCTTTGATTGGCGCCGGGGGCTTAGGGACCTACATTCTATTAGGGATTGAAACCAACAATAACGCGTTACTGATTATCGGGGCCGTCTTGTCGGCAGCCCTGGCGCTGCTCTTTGGGGCGGCCATCGATTGGCTGGGGAAGCTGTCGTTCAAGCGCGCCGGCATCGTTTTAGGGGTCGCCGTAGTTTTAATTGGTGGCGTTGCGGGGTACCAGAAACTAGTTCGACCGCAAACCACGATCACCGTGGCCGGTAAACTGGGCGGCGAACCCGAAATCCTGATCAACATGTACAAGGATTTAATCGAGCAGGATCACCCCAACATTAAGGTCCAGACTAAGCCAAATTTCGGGGCCACGACCTTCCTGTTTAAGGCCCTCCAATCCGGGTCGATCGATATCTACCCCGAGTTCACGGGGACCGTCTTGGAGTCGTTGGTCAAGGGCCAGTCGAGTGCCAATCACAACCCGCAGGTGACTTACCGGCGGGCTGCCAAAGCGTTAAAGACTCAGTATCAGATGACGTATTTAAAGCCCATGGCCTATCAAAACGGATACGCGATTGCCGTGACGCGCCAGTTTGCTCAGCAGTATCATTTGAAGAAAATTAGTGATTTACAGCGAGTTGCCGGCAAAGTCCACGCCGGGTTCGACCCGGACTTTTACCAACAGAGCGCTGGTTATCCGGGCTTGCGCAAGGCGTATGACTTTAAGTTTGGCACCATCAAGACTATGGAGCCGTCGATTCGTTACCAGGCCATCGCGAACAAGCGCGTTAATCTGGTTGACGGCTACACCACTGATCCGGAACTAAAAGAGTATCACTTGGTCGTCTTAAAGGACGACCGGCACTTCTTCCCACCGTATCAGGGCGCGCCGTTGATGACCGAGAAGTTTGCCACGGCGCATCCCGAGGTCCGCGAGTCGTTAAACAAGTTGGCGGGGAAAGTCACGACCGCCGACATGCGGAAACTTAATTATTTGGTGACGGTCAAGCACGAAAAGGCTGCCACGGTGGCCCGGCAGTATCTGCAACAAAAGGGGCTATTGTCCAAAAATTAACCAGGTACGCTTGACAATTCTGTGAATCACGCTTAAGATTACCCTTAATTTCTAATGCATTTGTCATAAACAGCTAGGAGAAGAGTAGTGGTGCCTGGACCGTCACAGAGAACCCGGGTCGGTGGAAGCGGGTCGATCGCGGCACCATGAAGATGAACTCCCAATAGCTATCAAGCGGTCAACGCTGCTTGGTCGGTAGGAACCGTTAACTTTCCGGGTATTGCGCTGCAGTACCGTTGAGGCCCTTCGTGTGAGCGGATGGCGAATTAGGGTGGTAAAACGACGCGTTCGTCCCTAGAACTAAGTGATTAGTTCTGGGGACGGGCGCGTTTTTTATTGGCCGGCAAATGGGTTAGAAAAATAATAAGGTGTTTAGCCGTCGCCCTCCGGTGCTCAGGGGCTGGAGATGGTGAGCATTGAGTTTTTACCTTGTTGAAGACTGGCAAGTACCGTGAATAACACAAGGTACGTTTCCTGAAGTCAGTAACGGGATAGCCATTTTAATCAAATCAATCGAGTTTTAAATTTTAGGAGGAATTTTATTATGACAACCACTACTCAAACTGTTTATCCTTACCGCTACGACGTTGTGGGGAGTTTATTGCGGCCCGCTGCTTTGAAAGATGCCCGGGGGAAGTTCTCCGCCGGCAAGATTGGGGCCGACGAACTCGCCGCCGTACAACACGACGAAACCAAACGCGTGGTCCAAGAACAACTGAATTTAGGTTTAAAGGCCGTGACCGACGGCGAGTTTAACCGGAGTTGGTGGCACCTGGACTTCTTGTGGGGTCTGACCGGCGTGGGGCATTACGACTACAAGCAGAGTTATAAGTTCCACGGCAGCAAGACCCGGACCGACAACGCCGACCTGGTGGGTAAGATTGCCTTTAACCCGGATCACCCGTTCTTTAAGACGTTTAGCTACTTACAAACGCTGGTGCCGGATGACGTATTGGTCAAGCAGACCATCCCATCACCAACTATGTTGTTCCGTGACAACCGCAGTGATAATTGGTCCCAATTCTACGACAGCTGGGACCAATACCTAGACGACCTGGCCAAGGCCTATCACGAAACCATCGAACACTTCTACGCGTTGGGATGCCGCTACCTGCAATTAGACGACACCACCTGGGCCTTTCTGATCAGTAAGCTCAACGAAACGGCTGACGACGCCACGGCCCACGCCAAGTACGTGAAGTTGGCCGAAGATGCCGTCCGGGTCATCAACCAATTGCTGGCTGGCTTACCGGAAGACCTGACCGTGACCACCCACGTTTGCCGGGGGAACTTTAAGTCGACCTACCTGTTCTCGGGGAGCTACGATGACGTGGCCGACTACTTAGGACAACTGCACTACGACGGCTTGTTCCTGGAATACGATAGCGACCGGGCCGGAGATTTCACGCCACTCAAACGCATCTGGCACAACGACAGCCATAAGCGCATCATCTTGGGGTTAATCACGTCCAAGTTCCCCGAATTGGAAGATCCGGCGGCCATCAAGGACCGTATCCAACAAGCCAGTCAGTACGTCCCGTTAGACAACTTAGGGTTATCGACGCAGTGCGGGTTCGCCTCGACCGAAGAGGGGAACCAACTAACTGAAGACCAACAATGGGCCAAGTTGAAGCTGGTCAAGCAGATTGCGACCGACGTCTGGGGCCACTAACCTTTACCCAATTTTTACCGAAAATTAAGCGTGACGCGACCTGCTTTTGCTAGACTGAAGATGGTTTAGTGACCAGTGAACCGACCGGAAAATGTGGGCATTCCGGTGGCAAAAAGGCTACACTGAGGTTAACAACTAGGCCGGAACTTTCCGGCGAGGAGGGAACGCGTCATGACGAAAACAACCATGGTGTTCGGGCACCGCGGGTATCCGGCGAAATTTCCGGAGAACTCGTTAGCCGGTTTTACGTACGCCGTGCAGCACCACATTGAAGGGTTGGAGTTTGACGTGCATCTGACTAAGGACAACGTGCCGGTCATCATGCACGACGAGAAGATTAATCGCACCACCGACGGTAAGGGCTACATTCGCGACTATACGTTGGCGGAATTACAACAGTTTAAACTGGCCAACGGCGATAGCCTGCCGACGCTTGCGGCGTTCTTGCGGGTGGTCGCTAACCAGGACGTCCATCTAAATTTGGAGTTTAAGACCGATAAGATTCAGTATCCCAACATCGAAAAAATCGTGTTGGGGATGGTCCACGCCACGCCGCTGGTCCACCCGGTGATCTATTCGTCGTTTCACCTGCCGACTTTAAAGACCTGTCAGACGTTGGCACCGGACGAAATCTATTGTTGGTTGACCGATAAGCGGGTTAAAAACGCCGCATCCTTTGTGAAGAAAGAGGGGCTGGCGGGCCTGCACCTGAGTCACTACCAGGACGATATTCCAGTAGTCGAGCGTATCTGGACCGTCGACAGCGTCAAACAGGCCACTAAGTTGTTCAACGACCACGTGGCGGGCATCTTCACCGATGACTTCGAGACCATGATGGCGTTGAAACGGCAATTACAGGGTTAACTAAAAAAATCGTCATCATCCGTTACGGACGATGACGATTTTTGCTCGACTGTGAAATTAGTTAGCCGCTTTTTCAGTTTTCTTGTTAAAAATGAACCACTTGGAGAAGAAGTAGTTCCCGAAGATGGCCAAACCATGCCCAATCACCTTGGTAATCGTGGCGTGGAAGGACAACAACGAAATCCCGACGTACAGAATTAAGGCTTCCAGCACGTAGGTGAAGACCCGGGTGCCGTAGAACTTGCCCATATCACGGAAGGGGTGGGCCGAGGCGTGTTTGAAGACCAACTTCTTATCGATCCAAAACGACGCTTGCACACTGAAGACCCAAGCAATCAGGTTAGAAATTTGGTATTCCACCCCGAAAATGTTGTTGAAGAGGTAGAAAACGGAGATGTTAACGACCACGCCAAGCGAGCCCCAGAGGAGATAGCGCTGAATTTCTTTGTGCGCTTTTTCCTCCACCGCGTCGAGTTGTTCGGCAAATTCAGCTTCCGTTTCGGTGAGTTCGGCTTCGTATTCGGACTCCGTTGCGGGGTAATGATCGTGTTGTAGGGGCGTATGATTTTCGATTTCCATAAAATCCGCAGACCTTTCTTAGTGCAGGTAATGCCTTAATTATAGCGTTTTTAGGAGGGCCTGCAATGGTGTGGACCAGTTTTTTAGGAGGAAAAAAGACCAGCCCATGCCGGTGAGGGGCACGAGCTGGTCTTTTTAAGCTTAACCCAACACGTGGGTGAATTCGGCGCTGAGTTGCCGGACGTCAAACTTGTACGGCGCCAGTGACTTTGCGGGGTCCTTGAACTGTCCCTTATCGTCGAGTTCGGCGGCGGGCAGACTGATTTCCAGGTTGTTACTCAGGCGGTTAAATTTCAAGCCGCGTAAGACTAACGACAGGGCGAGGGCGGCTTGATACCCACCGCGACCGCCGTAAGAAACCATGCTGACTGGCTTACCGCGCCATTCGCTGTAAAGGTAGTCCAGCGCGTTTTTTAACGGTGCTGGGTAACCCCAGTTATATTGGGGGAAGAGCAACACGAAGCCCTGGTAACCCTGAATCAAGTTGCTCCAATCCTTGGTGTGTTTGAGTTCATAGTGACCATCGCTGGGCATGTGCGTTTCGTCCAGGAGGGGCAGGTTGATTTTAGCTAAGTCGATGATGTCGACGTTTAGGTCGGCCGTTTGCAAATTTTGTTTTAACCAAGTCGCGATACTGGGTCCGATCCGGCTAGGCCGGGTCGAGCCGATGATGATGCCAATTTTGGCGACACTCATAAATTCGTCAGCTCCTTATTTGAGAAAACAATTCGTGCAACGTGCACATGGTAGCATGCCTCTGCTATAATCACAACTATGGATAACGATATTTTTGAGGCCTTATTTGAAGTGTTGACGTTCTTCCATCAACCCCAGGACGAACGGCAGCAGTTGCGCCAAGCGGGGACGGCCTTGGAGCCGGCCGCGATGCCGATCATTGTCCGCGCCGGCCAACAGCCCGGTGTCAGTGTGGGAGAACTGGCCGGCTGGATTGGCCGGAACCATTCGTCGATTAGTCGGCAGGTGGACCGGTTGATCAAAACGGGCTGGCTAACGGAAGTCGAACGGGATGATCAACGGATTCGGCGCATCAAACTGACAGAAAAGGGTCAACGCGGGTTGATGCAATTAAAGGTCGCACGTGAAACTGAATTTAGCCAACGCATTCAGGACTACACGCCACAACAACGGGCAGATTTATTGCGGACGTTACGGCTACTGGCCAAGACGTTACGACGACCGAAGGAAGACTGAGACGTCATTGGAAATGATTAAGGACGATAGAATTTTAAAAATGGTCCCTCTGAAGAAAATTCGGAGGGCCACTTTTTAGGTTGATCCGTTATTTATAGTAATAATGATATGAATAAGGATGGGCGTAATTTCCAAGGTTACTAATCTTTTGAAGCATAACGGTGCGGCCGTGTCGTTTAGTCCGCTTGAATAATCCGGTATTATCTGTAAAGTTCTCGCCAATCGTCCAGTAACCGTGGTATTTGTGTTTGCTAACGTAAAGCTGTGAGCCGTTCAGATAATCACCCTCTGGACCGACAAACTGTTTCTTACCACTAAATTGACCGAATCGATATTTAGTGACTTTTAATTGGTGACCGTTGCGGTGCCAAGTTCCCCGTAATGATTTAGGGGTCGTAGTGTAGTGCCAAGCATAGGCCGTTGTGGTGTTGAAACTAATTCCCCCAAGAAAAAGCGCCATACACCCGATAATAATTAATCTAATTTTAGTCATGTTGATCTCCTCCTAGTTTTGATTATACAGAAAGATGATCCTAGAAAGAAAATTTATATGAATTCTTTACATGATGACCACCCAGCATAATTCAAATCCTAAAATTTCATTAACCTCAGGCTATTTTTAAGGTTCAGACGGTACAACTAAGCTAAAGCAAGCGCACGGCGCCTGCTGACTGATGTAAAGGGAGGAATTTTTATGTTAACCACCAAACGAAACATCACCATTGCTTTAGCTAGTACCATCGTCTTAGGGGGCCTAGTGGCGGCGCCCCAACTGTTAAGTGACCAATCCGGTACGGGTAACCCGCCGCAAGCGCAGGCCAAGACTAAGCCGAGTGGTAAACCGGGGAGTAAACCGAGTGGCACCGCAGCGCCGGGGCAGACCAGTAGCAGTAGTGCGAAACTTTCCGGGGCCAAGACCGTGACGAGCACCAAAAGTCTGACCAACGCCACGGTTAAATCGAGCACGGCCAATCAATCGGCCGTTTACGTGAAGAAGGGCGGGCGGTTAACCCTGACCGGTAGCCAGGTCACTAAGAGTGGCAACACGACCAGCACCGATAACAGCAATTTCTTCGGCCAAAACGCTGGGATTTTGGTCACCAAGGGTGGTAGTGCCACGATTAATAAGTTGACCGAAACCACGAATTCAATTGGATCGAACGCCATCTTCGCAACCGGTAGCAATGCCAAGGTTACCGTGAAAAATTCGACAATTAAGACCAGTAAAAGTTCTTCGCGTGGGTTGGACGCGACCTATAAAGGTAAAATCACCGCTAGCAACGTGAACATCACCACCAAAGGCAGTCACTCCGCGGCCTTAGCGACCGATCGGGGCGGTGGGACCGTTAGCCTCAACAAGGGGACCCTGAAGACCGCCGGGGATGGCTCACCCGTCTTATATTCGACGGGGGCCATTACGGCCAACAACGTGACCGGGACCGCCACGGGGGCCGAGGCCGCCGATATCGAAGGGTCGAACAGCATTACGGTTAAGAATTCAAAGCTGACCGGCGAGAAGAATAACGGCGTCATGCTGTATCAAAGTATGTCCGGAGATTCCGAGGTTGGCACGTCGGTTTTCACCATGACCAACGGGAGTCTGACGTCTAAGGTCAAGAGTGGCTCAAAGGGGACCTCTAACCACACCGGGGCCTTATTCTACGTCACCAACACCACGGCCAAGATGAACCTGACCAACGTGAAACTCAGTAACGCGTCCAACACCTTGATTCGCTTGTCCGGCGACCGGTGGGGGACCAGCGGCAGTAACGGTGGGAAGTTGACCTTTAACGCCAAGAATCAAACCTTGAAGGGCAACATTTTGATTGCTAAGGGTAGCACTCTAAAGCTGAACTTAACGTCCGGTAGCACCCTGACCGGGGCCATCAACAGTGCTAACACGGCCGGTAAATCGACGGTGACGTTAAAGGGCAACAACCGGTGGAACGTCACCAAAAACTCACACGTGACCGCGTTGATCAGTACCAAGAGTGCCCTGAAAAACATCCACTCTAACGGTCATAACGTGTACTATTCTAAGAGTAACAGTGCCAATAAATGGCTCAACGGTAAGACCTACAGCCTGACGGGCGGTGGCAAGCTCATTGCGGAATAGGGCTCATTAATTGCCCATTAAAAAATGTTCGGTTACCCCCATCATCGGGGAATAACCGAACATTTTTGTTGTGGTGGCCGTTAGAGCGCAACCAACAATTAACCCCATTGAATCAAACTGGGATTTAGTCTGATTCAATGGGGTTATGGACATGATCACCGGTGAACGTCGTGGTAGTTTCCGGGTACCACGGGGTCGGTCATCAAAAAGCTTTAGTTTGTCGTCTGTTTGTTAAGCAATCTTTACGACAGATTTATCATAACAGAGAAATGGCTAAATTTGGGCGTTCTGGACGATTTGTAATATTACAATTTTACCCGCCGGAAAAATAACCCTTGACGAACAATAAAACTATTTGTGAAGCCGTTACCAAAATCCTTGCCTTCCAGTGGGGCGAAGGGACTATACTAAACACAAGTCACAAATTGGAGGGTTATCAATGTCAGTTTTAACGGATAAGTTTAGTTTAGCTAACGGAACCAACATTCCGCAAGTTGGGTTTGGCACCTGGCAGATTCCGGGCGGGCAAACCGCCTACGATGCCGTGGCCAACGCCTTGAAGACCGGTTATCGGCATATTGATACCGCGAAGGCTTACGCGAACGAATCGAGCGTGGGTAAAGCGGTAAGGGATTCCGGCCTCGATCGTAGCGACGTCTTCGTGACGACCAAGTTACCGGCCGAGACTAAGTCCTATCAAGGGGCGTTAGCCGATTTCAAGACCACGCTGAAGAATCTGGACCTGGACTACGTGGACCTGTACCTGATTCACGCGCCGTGGCCGTGGAACGAGATTGGCAAGGACTGTGACGCCCAGAACTTGGAAGTTTGGCAGGCAATGGAAGAAATTTACGCGTCCGGTAAAGCCAAGGCCATCGGGGTTTCGAACTTTAACGTCCATGACTTGCAAAACATCCTCCACCACGCGCAGGTAGCGCCGATGGTCGACCAGATTCAATACTACGTTGGCTACACGGAACCGAAGATCACCAAATTTGCTCAGGACCACGACATGTTGGTGGAAGCTTATTCACCACTAGCGACCGGGGACATGTTGAACAACCCGGCCATTCGCGAAATGGCTAATAAATACCACGTTTCGCCGGCCCAGTTGGCCTTACGGTTCTGCCTGGAAAACGGCGTCTTGCCGCTGCCAAAGGCGACCCATCAAGACCACATCGAAGCGAACGCGCAACTGGACTTCTCAATTAGCGCTGCCGATATGGTGACGTTGAACGGGATGGCCGACACCGCGGCGAACCACTTCCACAACGGGACTCAAGGCTAAAACCTGATTAAAAAAGGACGCTTAGGCGTCCTTTTTGTTTACGGCAAGGTGTTGATTAAAGTGAGCCAGTTCGGCGGCGTCAACGTAGACCATCGTAAGCGATTGTGCGTGGTCCAAGGGGCCTTGACGGCGATACAGGGGGATCACCAGTAAGGTTTTAGCCGGAACGGCGGTGGTTAGCGTGCGGACTTCGCTGGTCTTGAACCGTAACGCTTGCCGGTCCAGGGTCAAGAGGTTGAGGTTGGCCGCTAAAACCTGACTGTGGGCGGTGCCGGCAGGAGCGTCGGGTTGTAGGCTAGCGACCAGTTGCCGGACGAACCGGCGTTGCCTGGCGCGCGGGGCGGCTTGGCAGATGACGCCGCCGCCTACTAAGACTAAGGCCAGAAAAGTCAGCAACAGGATCAGGGCTTGGGGTTGAGCCAAAACGAGGCTGAGCGGTAGGCCGCTGAGCCGTGTGACGTCGCCCAGGACGAAGCCAATCAGGCCTAATAAAAGTAAGGTTAAGAGAATGTAGAGATTACGATAAAGTGCAAAGCGCCGACCAAAGATGGTGCGCAATAGGGGACCTTGAGCGTGAACGTCGTGTTCAACCAGCGGCGTTAAATCGGGGGCGGGGGTCATTGGAATCTTCCTTTCAAACGTGAATGGGTTAACCTTAGCATATCTCGTGGTAAGACACCATGACGGCTTGAACGAGAACGACGACGCGGGGCAACTTAAAACCGCCACCGAAATTTTTCCGGTGGCGGCTAGTTTGAGCTATTTCACTTTTTTAGTTGCCAGGTCACGTTGTCCTTGGCGTTGTTCCAAGCGTTGCAGGATGACCGCCACGCCGATTCCTAAGACCAGCATCCCAATCCCCAACCACGGGGTGTTCACCAGCTGACCTTGGGCCACGGCTTGACCGCCCAACCCGGACCCTAACATGATGCCGATGTTAAAGGCCGAGATGTTCAGCGCGGAGGCTAACGACACTTCGTTAGGCGTGTAGGCTTCCGCCAATTGAACGATGTAGAGCTGTAAGCCGGGAACGTTCATGAAGGCAAACAAGCCCATGATGACTACGGCTAGCAATCCCCAGAAGTGCAGGTTGACGGTCAAGCGCACCAGTAATAATGCGATGGCTAAGCCCGCAAACATCTTCATGATGGCCGGTAACGGTTGCCGGTTCGCAAACCGACCGCCTAAGGTGTTGCCAATCGCTACGGCAACTCCGTAAAAGATCAAAATAACCACAATGGCACTGGTGGACCAGCCCATTTGCTGGTTCAGAATCGGGGTCAGGTAGGTGTAAACCGGGAACGTTGCCCCGTAACCTAAGGCCGTGATGATTAAGATTAACAGGAGTTGGGGTTGCTTTAAAATTCGCCAGATGCCCTTAACGCTGGTCGGGTTCGGTAAGGGTAGATCGTTAGGGACGACCAATAAATTAGTCACCAACCCGATCAACCCCAGGAGGATAAGGAAGACGAAGGACGCACGCCAACCCAAGGTTTGACCGATAAAGGTGCCCAGCGGAACGCCGGTCACCGTGGCCAGCGTCAGGCCGGTAAACATCACGGCAATCGCGGAAGCCCGCTTTTCGGGAGCCACCACGTCCGCGGCAATCAACGACGCAATCGCCATGAAGATGCCGTGGGCCAAGGCGGCCAAGACCCGTCCGGCTAGTAAGATGCCGAAGGTCGGGGCCGCCGCGGCTAACAGGTTTCCTAATAAGAAGGTCACCATGATGGCAATCAAGAGTTTTTTACGGTTCCAGCGGTTGGTGACCAGGGCCAGAATCGGGGTGCCGACCGTGATGCCGGCGGCGTAAAGCGAGACGGTCGCGCCACCTTGGGCGAGGGAGATGTCGAAACTCTGGGTTAACAAGGGCAATAAGCCAACACTAATAAATTCGGTGGACCCGATGGCAAAAGCGCTAATGGCTAATGAGAAGAGAATCCAACCTGATGAAATGGTACGCTGCATAATGGCGTGACCTCCTTTAAATGATTAATTGATGTTGCTTAGTATACGGGCCTGGCGTGTCGCTCACAAGACGGCACTTTAAAGTGCGCTAGGCACCTGGAGGTAACCTTGAGGTGTGCACTTCCGGATCAGTCAAAAACGGGCTGGAACGGGGTGGGCACGGATTTGAGCCCGAAAACCAGGTCTCAAATACCGACCTTTGTCTAGGTCGGCTAAAAAACGCCGGCCAAGACAAATTTCACTCCTGAGCCCATTTTTGACTGGTCCTCCAGTTGAGAGTGACTGCGTTGCCAGCGCTACTCATGTATTAGGCATTATTGAATGGTTATCATTTCGCATGAGTTGACGGTTTGGTAACTTATAAACGGGTGATTATTGTGTTGCCACTAAAACGATTGTAATTTGATTCGCTAGTGTTCAGCCTGGAGGCGAGCAGGGGCTCAGCCAGCGAAATTATTCTTAGGTGGCGTTTTATGCCGCCTTAGAATAAGGTCGAGTTTTGAAACTCGTGATTTTTGCGAGGTTCAAAATCGTGCCCGCAGGCGTTCCAGCCCCTGATCGCCGGAAGGCGGCCAGTTTGATTCTGATGGAATGGTATATGCTAAACCCCATAAGTAATTGTGAAGTTTTCAAGACTTTCAGGGTCAGATTGTGCAGAGAGTGAACAAACCTGATAAAATAGGTTTACTCAAACTAAGTAAGGGGGTGGCCGTCTTGTACCACGGTTACGAGACCTTCCGCATACCAGACCGCTAATTCACGAGTTTTAAATTTGAAAGGATGATTTTTATCTATGGCAGAACAGCCGAATCAAAGTAACACCCCAATTTCCGAAACACCCGACCCCGGACCGGCCACGCCACTGTGGCAGCGTAGCACCGCGCAACTTCAGACCGACTATGACACGGACGTCACGACCGGTCTGAGCGCAGCCGAGGCGAAAGCCCGTTTGGCGCAAAACGGACCCAACGAGCTGACCGCTAAGCCGCAGTCCAACCTGTTGCGGTTTTTAAAACAATTCAATAACAGTATTATCTACATCTTAGCGGCCGCCGCCATCATGACGTTCTTCATGCACCACTACTCCGACTCAATCGTTATTGGGTTAGTGATCGTCGCTAACGCCTTCATCGGCTTTTTCCAGGAACGTTCCGCCGATAATGCGCTAGCGAGAATCAAGGCGTTGCTGGTGTCCGAAGCCGTCGTGATCCGGGACGGACAGAAACTCACGATGCCGTCGCGCGACGTGGTCGTCGGCGATCTCGTGCAACTGGAAGCCGGGGATACCGTCCCCGCCGACTTACGGTTAGTGGACGCGGACAATCTGAAGATTCAGGAATCCGCGCTGACCGGGGAAACCGACTCCGTGTTGAAGGGCGAAGACCCGTTGACTGCCAGTGACCTGGCGTTAGCCGATCGGTCGAACCAAGCGTTTGCCTCGACGGCCGTGACGAACGGGTCTGGCCGGGGAATCGTGACGGTGACCGGAGCACAAACCGAAATTGGGACCATCCAGCAACACGTCGCTAAAGTGAAGGCCCAACCCACGCCGTTAATGCGGAACTTAAACCGTTTAGGCCTGGGCTTGTCACTGGCCATCCTAGTGGTGGCGGTCTTGCTGTTTGTTTTAGGGATGATTACCCACGTCTACAGTCTCCCGACCTTGCTGATCGCCGTGATTACCATGGTGGTTGGGTCGATGCCGGAAGGCCTGCCCGCTAGTACCTCGGTGGTGCTGGCGATGGGTACCCAACAGATGACTAAGCAAAACGTCATTGTGAAGACCTTACCCGCGGTTGAAACGCTGGGGGCTGTGGACATCATCAACACCGATAAGACCGGGACGTTGACTAAAAACGAAATGACCGTGACCGACGTGTTGACCCCCAAAGCTACCTACACGGTGACTGGGGTGGGCTACGACGCGGCCGGTCAGGTCCAAGACCAGCAGGGACAGACCGTGGCCTGGCAAGACGATGCCAACCTAGAATGGTTGGTCCAGATCGCCGGACAGACCTCCGACGCCGAATTCCACGAGGAAGACGGTCAGTGGGTCTTAACTGGGGAACCGACCGACGGGGCGTTGACCGCGTTGTATCACAAGTTGACCGGTCAAGACCCCGACCCGCAAGAAATTGATTCGTTACCGTTTGATTCGGCGATTCGGTATTCCGCACGACTGGTCGACCACCGCAACCAGCGTTGGTTACTGGTCAAAGGGGCACCCCAAACGTTACTGCGTCTGATGCAAGATCAGGGCCAGACCGTGGATACGGCCGCCTGGCAGGACCGGTTGTCGCAACTGACCCGCCAAGGAAAACGGGTGGTAGCCTTAGGGTACCAACCCGTCCCCGCCGATGCGGACGAAGTCGACGATTTACCAATCGGTCAAAATTTGCATTTAGCCGGAATGACCGGGATCATCGACCCCCCACGTCCCGGGGTGGCCGACGACGTCAAACAATTGCGTTACGCCGGTATCAAGGTCAAGATGATTACCGGGGACGACCCGGAAACCGCCGCGGCAATTGCGGCACAGCTAAACTTGGCCGAACAACCCAAGGCGATTACCGGACCGGAATTGAACCAACTGAGCGACGCCGAACTGGTGGACAAGATCGACCAGTACACGGTGTTTGCCCGGACTACGCCGGCCGATAAACTGCGGATCGTGCAGGCCCAACAGAAACGGGGCCACGTGGTCTCGATGACCGGGGACGGCGTGAACGATGCGCCGGCGTTGAAGCAGGCCGATATCGGGGTGGCCATGGGGATTCGGGGAACCGACGTCGCCAAGGACTCCGCTGACATGGTCTTAGCCGACGACGATTTCACCTCGTTACTGGGCGCCGTACGGGAAGGCCGGCACGTCTTCGATAACATCCGCAAGACGATTCGCTTCCTGTTACCGACCAGTTTTGCCGAAGGCCTGATCGTGGTGCTAAGTATCCTGATGGACCAGACGTTACCGCTGTTCCCGACACAATTGTTGTGGATCAACATGGTCTCGGCCCTGACGATTCAGTTTGCCTTCATCTTCGAACCCGCCGAAAGTGGCATCATGAAGCGGGGTCCCCGGGACGTCACCAAGGGGATCTTGGGCAAGTACGACATCTTCGAAGTGGTCTACGTGTCGTTACTGATCTCGGGACTGGGGATGTTTGCCTACGACCTGTTGACGAGTCAGGGGCTCAGCGCCGTGGTCGGCAGTACCATGACGTTAAACGTGATCATCTTCGGCAAGATTTTCTACCTGTTCAACCTGCAAAACGACCATCCGGTCCTCTCGAAATACTTCTTTAGAAATAAGATGAGTTTCGTGATTGTCGCCATCTTGCTGGCGTTACAAGCCATGATTATCTACTGGCCCGCCATGCAAGGCGTCTTCCACACCACCAGTGCGAACTTCACCTACGGCTGGGGCGTGCCGATTCTTGCCGGCATCGTGGTGCTTGTGGTGACCGAAATTGCCAAGGCGTTACGCCACCGGTGGCAACACTTGGTGCAGAATAAGGAACAACGCGTGACGGCCGACCGTCAGGCGGATTAAGTCACGTAAAAACACGCCGCCAGTTAGGGGCGTGTTTTTTATATGAGCTTCTAAAAATTCTGTTCAGGTTAAACCACCGTACTGGCGTTGAACCGGCACGACAGAGTACACTAAAACCCGAGGTGATGACATGCAGAACTTTTTCTTCGATTTTGATAGTACCTTAGCCGATACCAAGCGGGTCGCCGTGGTGGCCACGCAACAGGCCTTCTTAACTAAGGGGTTGACGGCGCCCGCCGCCAACGTAGTGGTGAGCTACATGGGCGTGCCCATCGAGGTGTCGTTTGCCAAGATGGCGGACCGTCCGTTGACGCCCGCGGACTTAGAGCCGTTATTTCAGGAATTTCGGCGGCAGTACGCCTTAGCCGACGGGGAGATTCAGCCGTTCGATGGTATGTTAGACACGCTGGCCGCCCTGAAGACCGCCGGAAAACGGCTGTTCGTGGTCTCCAGTAAACACTCGACGCCGTTACGCCGGAACCTGGCCCAGATTGGGATGGAGACCACTTTTGAGGCGTTATGCGGGTCCGACATGGTGGCCCACTACAAGCCGGCGCCCGACGGCATCTTGAACCTACTGGACCGGTTTGAGCTAGACCCGGCGCAAAGCGTGATGATTGGCGATGCGATTTACGACATTCAAATGGGGCAAAACGCGCACGTGGCGACGGCGGGCGCGCTGTGGGGCGCAGCTGATCCCACGGCCGTAAAAAATCAACAGCCGACTTACTTACTCCGGCACCCAAAACAGCTCCTTATCATTTGATAAGTGCTAAATTTTAAGTTGAATTTAAACAAAAATATAGTATGATGTGGTTACAATCATTTGGGATGCAAATTATTATTAAATTAATAAATCGTGTCCAACTGGCTTTAAATTTAACTTAAAATGGTCTGACAAAGGTTGGGCCACCGTTTGAAAGGGAGTATGCCCCATCAAAACCGAAGATATCCAGACGTGGACTGCCGCTGAATTAACGCGTCGCGGCCGCGATGCTAGTAAGTGGCAGTTGTTTGCAACGTCTGCTGAAAAAGACGTCTATTTGTTTCGTAATCCCATCAAGAATGAACAGATCACGGTGTATCAACATGCCGATGGTCAACGGATTATGGGCAACGTGTGGGGTTCTTAAGACTACTGTGAAGTTAACAGTTTAACGACCGATTCACCGAACTTTTCCGGCGAATCGGTCGTTTTTAGATTGTACTAAAAGCTGTAATGCGGGTAAACTGATTAGGGAATATCAACGTCAGGGGAGACGTGGGAGGAAGTTGATCATGAAATTACGAACACACGTGGACCGCACGCATTATTCGCGGTGGTTTCACTTTTGGGACCAGTACAAACGACTGACCAGTTGGGAACAACTAATTGTGGTCTTAGTGGCATTTGTTTATCATCCGTGGTGGTTACTGGTGATCATCGGCGTGGGCGCTGGTTGTGATGTCATTTGGATGCTGAGTATGGTGGTAGAAGACTGGCGGCATCACCGAAAGGATGACTTTCGGTACCGTTAAAGGAGGATGACTCGATGCAAACTAAGGGACGCGTTAACCGCGAACATTACTCGCGGTGGTTTCGCTTTTTCGACTGGTGTGAACAACCGGTCTCGTGGATTTTTCTGGTCGCGCTGGTGGTGATGGTCTTCGCCAACATTGGCTGGTTAGCCATCGTGGTTGAGGTCAGCTTCGGGTTTAACCTGATCTGGTTGATCTCGTTAGTGGTGGAGGACCTGATTCATAAACGCCGGGGAGATTTTCGTTATTATTAGTAAGTCACCAACCTTTTTACCGAATTTTACGGAAGTGGCTGGTCAGGGTCGGTTCTGACTCCTATACTATTAAACAAAGGGGGCGGAACAGTTTGAATAACAAGAGTTCCGATTGTACCGAAATTTTAGTAGGTAAGGCCGCCAGTATGGACGGTTCCACGATTGTCGCCCGTAACGAAGATGGTTACGGTCCGGTCAATCCGATTAAGGTTGTGGTGCACGCCGCAACGGATCAACAGAATGCGTCATTTACGTCGATCACCACGGGCGTCCACGTCCCGCTGCCGGATCACGCGTACCGCTACACCGGCACGCCGCAAGCTGACCAGAGTGATGGTCAGTACGAAGAAGCCGGGATCAACGAATTTAACGTGGGCATGAGCGCCACGGAAACCACGGCGACCAACGCCCGCGTTCTGGGGTACGACCCGTTAGTTAACGACGGGATCAACGAAGAGGCCATGGTCACGCTGGTCTTGCCGTACATCAAGAGTGCTAAGGAAGGGGCCCAACGTCTGGGTGCCTTACTAGAAAAGTACGGTACCGGTGAAAGCAACAGTATTTCCTTTAACGATAAAAATGAAATCTGGTACCTGGAAACGGCCGGTGGTCACCACTGGGCCGCGATGCGGATTCCGGATGACTGCTACGCCATCGCGCCGAACCAGACGTTGATGCAAGAAATCGACTTGACCGATAGTGCCAACTTTATTGGCGCCAGCGATTTGAGTGACTTTGTGGCGCAACACCACCTGAACCCCGAACCAGGACACTTCAATTTCCGTGAAATCTTTGGGACCCACAGCGAAGCCGACGCGTACTACAACACGCCGCGGACCTGGTACGGCCAGAAGCTGTTTAATCCCGAAATTGAACAGGTGCCAACCAGTCAAGACATGCCGTTTACCCGTAAGCCGGCCAAGAAGATTGCCATCGAGGACGTGCAGTTCTTCCTGTCGTCGCACTATAACGGCACCGAGTACGACCCGTTTGGCACCTACGCTTCGGGCACGGCTAACCAACAACGGAAGTACCGGCCAATCGCCATGGACCGTAACCAGGCCTCGTCCATCCTGCAGATTCGTAACGGGGTTGATGACGCGCACGCCGCGATTCAGTGGGTGGCGTTAGGGTTCTTCGCTTACAGTCCGTACATGCCGTTCTTTACCAACATCAACGACACGCCGGAAGACTACAAGAACACCACGACCACGGTCTCGACCGACAACGTTTACTGGTTGGAAAAGACCTTATCCGTGATCATCGAACCGCACTTCCACGAGTACGTTGAAGCCATCAACGCCTACCGCGATGCTTGCCAATCCTACGCTCGTGGTCGGGTTGAAGCCACGGATAACGCCGTTGCCGATGCCACGGACGTGACCGAATTTCTGACTCAGAGCAACGCCGAGACCGCCGGAGAGATTTCCAAGCGGACGCACGCGTTATTCGACCAACTGGTCAAGCACGGGTTGAACCTGTCACTGACGGCTTGGGAAAAGGGTCAAAACCTGTAAGTTAACGATCTCATCAATTAAAAAAATAAGCGTTGCCCCGCAATTGTGGGACGACGCTTATTTTTGCGGCTTAGTGGTCAAGCGGCAAAATTTTCTTACTAACGTTACTGACCAAACTGGTGGGGGGTTCCGGGAGTTGGTGGGTAAACTGTAGGAAAGATGTGAACTTTTCTTTTCCATCTTTAATGATCAACAAATTTATGAGACGGGTTATTCGACGGCTACCATCAAGCTTTGAATCCCTTCTATCATGAGTGTTGAGCGGGTCTTCGCGTTGGTGCGAAGGCCTTTTTTATTACGGAGCTTGTGAAAATTGGGATTGACGGAAGATGGTTAATCCGCTGTAATGTTAGACAGGGAGGGGAAGAGGGAATGGCAAAGGAGTCGGAAAACCTAAATTACGATCACGCAAAACGAACTGCTCAGGCCTTCGTGACGCGGCACGCTCAAACGCGAGATTTACGCGCATTACGCACGATGATCAATCATCGGTTACGGGGACGATGGCGGTGGCGCTTCGCAACGTTGCCAAACGAATCATTGGTCATGGTGATTGCCGCCTTGTTAGCCGCGGTAGTGACCGTCGTTCAGATCGTCATGTTTTTAACACTGGATGCCTAGTGTTAGGCGTGATACTTAGCGGGTAACGGTGGCCTTATTTTAAGCCGGAGTTCGGACGAGTCGTCGGGACTCCTTTTTTGTCGGGTAAGTCAGGGATTATTGAGCCAACCCAAATTTCTGTAGAGCCCGTGCGGCCGCTAACACCGTGTCTTCCGGTCGGTGTTGAGTCCACCCCAGGTCGTGTTCTGCGGCTGCGGTGGTGTGGTGATATTGCCGGTCCAACATGGGCACCAGTGAGCGCATATTGGGGATGAACCGCGCGGCCAACTTGGTGCCCCAGTTAGGAAGGGCCCGTACCTTGAGGTGGCGTTCGGGGAAGTGAGCCTGGAAAAGGCGTTCCACGTCTATCATTTGCAGCGTCTGGGAGGCGGCGAGGTAACGGTTTCCCACGGCAACGGGCTGTTCAAAGGCCAAACGGTGTAAATGCGCGAGGTCTCTGACGTCCGAAATTTCTAGCGGAACGTGGGGAATCAGGGGCATTCCCTGCAGTAATTGTAAAATGATTCGGTTGGAGCTAACGGCCTGTGGTGAGAGGATGGGCCCAAAGATGGCTCCCGGTAAGATCGTGGTGAGTGCGAGGTCGTTGGCGCGTGCGTAGTCCCAGGCCGCCGTTTCGGCCGCAACCTTGGAGCGGCGGTAGGGGTCAAGGTCGGGATTTTTAGGGTCGGTCCAAAAGCTTTCGTCCAGCGTTGCGGTAGTATCGCGTAGTGGGGTTGAAACGGCCTGGGAACTGGTCATGACCACGCGTGAGACGTCCGCAGCCTTGGCCGCCTTGAGAACGGTCAAGGTACCGTTTTGGGCGACGGTAACCAGTTCGTTGACACTTTGCGTGCCGTTTCCCATGGGGGAAGCCACGTGAATGACGCCGTCCGCGCCACGAAGGTTGGCCACCCAATTGTGGTCACTCGTGAGGTCGGCTTCAAAACAGCTGAAGTGCGCTAACTGGGTCGGCGTCACGGCCGTGGCAATTTCGGCGGTCAGGGCCGGTGCCTTCTTGAGCGACCGTACGCTGGTCGCGACTTGATACCCCGCTTGTAAAAATTCGACAATGACCCATCCGGCAACAAACCCGGTGCCCCCGGTAATAATTACTTTTTTCATGAAATCAGTCCTCTAATCGATTTAGTTAGACAAATAAAACGTAAAAGTGTCTATTTTTAATTTAGACAAATCATACTATTTATTGTCTATTTTGTCAAAATAAATGGTATAATTAATTTCGAGGAGGTGGCTCATGGACCCCAAAGAAGACTTAACAATTAGGTTAAATCACATTATTTTAAGCCAAGGGTTTCGACAGCTTTCCATGGTGGATTTAGCCAAACAGGCCGGTGTTAGCCGGGCCAAATTATACATCTACTTTAAGAATAAGGACGAAATTGTGGCGGCGGTCGTGGGACGGCGGTTACAATTTCTGCAGAAATATCCGGTACCGACTCAGGCAACCGCCACCACGCTGGTGCCGACCATTTTGAACGCGTTATTGCTGATGGGCTCGACCACGACGCGGTTTGAACGAGAATTGTTGGCGGTGTACCCGCAACAGTACCGAACGTTTATGCACGCCTATGAGACCTATCACCGGCAGTTAGTGGACTTTTATCAAGACGCCCAGGCGCACCAATTGTTAGTGGCGGATTTGTCGGCGGAGTACCTACTGTTTCAAAGTCAGGTCAGTGTTCGGGGGATTTTGCAGGGCGTGCAGACGGGCCAATTAACGCTAGATCAGGGGGAACGGTACCTGCGTGAGGGGTTCACCTTCCAGCTGCGGGCGCTCCTGGTAGATTCCCAATTGGCGGTGACACCGGAGACCCGGGCGTTTGGTCGGGTGATTATTCAGGAGTATTACGATACCTATGCCCGGACTCAAGTGAAATGAAGATTAACGCAAAATCGGCAATTATTCCTGGATTTGGAATAATTGCCGATTTTATGACCCGCTAGTTATTTTTTAATCTAAGCGGTCTTCTTTAAGTGTAACGTCATCGCGTTAATCGCGACAATCACGGTACTTAACGACATCACGATCGCGCCGACCATGGGATCCAGCATGAAGCCAATCGGCGCCAGAATCCCGGCGGCCAGAGGAATCGCAATCAGGTTATAGCCGGCTCCCCACCAGAGGTTTTCGGTCATCTTCCGGTTGGTTGCCCGGGCTAAACTTAAGAATTGAATCACGTCACCGGGTTCACTGGCGACCAGAATCACGTCGGCCGCTTCAATGGCCACGTCGGTCCCGGACCCAATTGCCATGCCGATGTCCGCCCGAGCGAGGCTAGGGGCGTCGTTGACCCCGTCACCGATGAAGAGCACCTTCCCTTGGTGTTGATACTTCTGGACTAAGCGTTCCTTGTCCTCGGGTAAGAGGCGGGCTTGGACTTGGTCGATCCCAACGGCTTGGGCGACCTTCTGAGCGGTTTCTTGGTTATCCCCGGTCAACATGACGGGGGTAATCCCGTGTTGCTTCAGGTAGGTGACCAACGTTACGGCGGACGGTTTGATTTGATCGCCTTGGGCGACGACCCCTAAAACTTGGTCACCGCTGACCAGGTAACTCAGCGAGTTTCCTTCGGCGGCTAACGTCTTGAACTGGTCGTGGTCGTAGTCTAAGTGGTGTTGTTCCAGGTAGTTGACGGCAACGACCCCGTAAGTGGTGCCATCAATGGTCCCAAATTGCCCCATTCCGGTCACTTGATGGGGATCACTGGCGCCGGTCACGGTCAAATGAGCCCCGTTCGCGGCGGTTAAGATCCCGGTAGCCAGGGGGTGACTGGACCCATTTTCCAGGTCGGCCATCAGCTGTAAAATCTGTTGGTCATTATACTGAGAATCTAGGCTTAAGAGGTGGTTAACCTTGAAGTGGCCTTGCGTTAAGGTCCCGGTCTTATCCATTAAAGCGAATTTCAACGTCTTGACCTGTTCGACGGCGTCTCGGTTACGAATCAGTAACCCGTTTTGGGCGGCAAGTGCCGTGCTACGGGCAACGACTAGTGGAACGGCCAACCCTAAAGCGTGGGGGCAGGCGATCACGAAGACCGCCACGGCCACGGGCAAGGCGACCGCCAGACTAGTAATATTTAACCAAATAATGAAGGCTAAAATGCCGACGAACAACGCCGCGTAGAAGAGGTACCCTGCGACCCGGTCGGCCAAGTTTTCGGAAGCGGACTTGGCTTCTTGGGCGCTTTGAATCAGGTCCATCACCTGAGCCAGATAACCGGAATCCCCGGTCCCGGTAACGGTCGCGGTGAAGGTCCCGGTCCCGTTGACGGACCCCCCAATTACGGCATCGCCGACCGTCTTTTTAACGGCGGCCGCTTCACCGGTAACTAGGGACTCGTTCACGGCGGAGTTCCCGGTTAAAATGGTGGCGTCGGCCGGAATCTGTTCTCCGGCCCGAACAACCACTGTTTGCCCGGTTTGGAGGGTATCCAAACGAACGTCACTGACGTGTCCGGCCGCATCCTGAACGTGGGCAACTTGCGGTAATAATTTACTTAACGCGTCGACGGCGGACCCCGCGTTCATCACGGTGTTCATTTCAATCCAATGCCCTAACAACATGATGTCGATCAACGTGGCCAGTTCCCAGAAGAAGTCGGTCACGACCGGCGTTACGTGGAAGAGGTTATTAGCGATGACCGCGTAGATGCTGTAAATGTAGGCGACACCGATCCCCATGGTGATCAACGTCATCATCGCGGGTTTCTTGGTTACCAGCTCGCCGCGCGCACCACTGAAGAATGGCCGGCCACCATAGAAGAAGAGGACCGTGCCAATCACCGCAACGACCCAGTCACTGCCCGGAAAGGTTAGTTGAAAGGGTAAACGCATTCCCATCATGGGGGACATCAAAATAATTGGAATGGTGAGAATCAAAGATACCCAGAATTTTTGTTTAAGGTTGCCCATGTGCATCATTTGACCGTTCCCCATGTCCATGTCGCCCATGGTATGGTCCTGATGTTGGTGCGGCGTTGGGGCCGTTTGATGCATCGGCATTGGCATCCCGGCCATTTCGTGGTCGGTCATCTTCATCGTTGACTTCTTATCAGTCATTATGCCTCACAACTCCCTTCGCAATCGTCGGGCAAGCAATCACACGGAACGCTTGCCGGGGCGGTCGCCAACTGTTGTTCTAAATGCGTAATTAAGGTTTGCACGTCGGCGTGACTCAACTCGAGTTGGTCCACCACGTGCGTGAGCGCCGTGCCCCGGTGCATCGCACACATCTGGTTGAGTTCGCCTAACAAAGCGGCGTCCATCGCGGCCTGCTCCTGAATTTGGGGGGTGTAGATGAACTGGCGTCCCTGTTTGGTGGTGGCCAGGGCCCCCTTCTTGACCAGACGGCCAATCAAGGTTTTAATTGTAGGGGCCTTCCAATCGTGTTGCTTCTCCAATAGGGCAATGATGGTGCGACTATCGGCTTGTTTTAAGGTCCAGACTACGCGCATCACCCGCCATTCAGCGTCGGAAATTGTCGCGGTAACTTCGGTGGTTGCCATGTAACTCACACCCCTTTACTGACTACAAGTGTAATCTTAATTTCTGTACCTAGTCTACAACCCATTCTTGGGGGTGTCAAGCAACACGATGACGGTTATGACAAATTATTCTTTAATAGGTTAAAATTTCAGCAAGATTCAATGAATTTACGCTATCATCGGGTACACTTTGTATAATTAGAAGGAGTTTTTGATTGATTGAAAGGAGCGTTTGACTCGTGAAAAGTTTAAAACGCTGGTTAGTGCGGGTCAGTCTCGGACTAGCCGTCTTGGCGGGATTCGCGCCAGCCCTCACCGCGCAAGCCGCTAGTGGGGTGACCAAGGTCCCGGCCCGAGCGGCCTACGTGATGGACGCGCAAAGCGGGCAAGTACTGTACCAACAGAATGCTAATAAACGTTACCCCATTGCTTCATTAAGTAAGCTTTTAACGGTCTATCTGACGGTTAAGGCCATTGATCAGGGGAAAATTAAGTGGACGGATCAGGTGCCCATTGATCACAACTTGATTCGGTTAAGTCACAATTCCGTTTTTTCATCGTTGCGAATGAAGAGCAGCGATCAATTTACGGTTAAGGAGCTGGTCGTGGCCGCCATGGTCGCTTCTTCGAACAGTGCGGCGTCGGCGTTGGGTAATTACGTGGCGGGCAACAATGCCGCGTTCATCCAACAAATGAACCAGCAGTGTGCGGACTGGGGCATTAACGCCCACTTTATCAGTTCTTCGGGATTAGATAATTCCGATCTGAAGAGTTACGGTTATCGGCTTCCCGGGACCGGGGCCAGTGAGGAAAACTTAGTTTCGGCTAAGGCCATTTCAATCGTGGCCCAACACCTCTTACAGGCCGATCCGGAAATTACCCAGATTGCCAGCAAGACCGAAGCCACGGTTAACGGGACCACGATTTATAATGAAAATAGTTGTTTACCGGGGAAGTCCCAGTATAAGAAGGAAAGTCAAATTGATGGGCTAAAGACGGGGTATACGGAGAACGCCAAACTCTGTTACACGGCCACGTTTTGGGTGAACGGTGAACGGATGATCGCAACCATCTTGGGCGGCGACACCACCTTTTCGGCGATGAATAAGCTGATTAAGCAGGTCAAACAAACCTACCAGTTACAGGCGACGGCTTTAAATAGTCGCAACGTGGTGTTAGTGAACGGTGCCTCGGTACTCGCGGCACCCAAGACGGCCCAGGTTGGGTCGTGGACGCAGGGGAACCAGACCGATACGGTGACCACCCAGTTTAAGCCCCAACTGACCACGACTGAACTGCAGACCGGTCAGGTGCAAAGTGGCGATCCGGTGGGCGTGATGACCGTGGCGGACCAACAGACCGGTATCACCCAGCACGTGACCTACTACGCGCAAAGTGACGCCACGCTATTCACCAGTTACCAGGCCTTCCAACCGGCAGCGACCCAACCGGCAGCGTTACTGAAGACCTTAACAACGCAAACGGCGGTCTTTGACGCGAATTAGTCGGACTGGTACACTAATGATGCAACATTATTTGAGATAAACCTGTTATAGCGTTGAGAAGGGGGACCGTTGTCGCGGTCCCCCTTTTTGTCGGGTTAAAGGTAGTCGATGACCATTGACCGGTAGCGTCGTTGCGTGATAGACTGTCTCCCATTTGCGAAAAAGGGGGTGACGAGTTGAAGTGGTGGCAGGCACGCCAGCAAGCCTTTGCGACCCAGCTAAACGACCGAGAGTTACGTTTGGTTCGTTACATATTGATGGGGTTAGTGATCGCCAGTGTCGGTTTAGCGGCGCTACATCGAACCGAACTCAGTAGTGGCGCCGTGGGGGTGTGGATGCTAATGGTCGGTGATTATTGGGCCGTTCGGTTGGCCCAACGCCGCGTGAATTTTTTAGTGAGCCTCTTGCTTGGTTACCTGGGCGCCTTGGTCGGGGGCCTGGGTTTATTATTGGGCCTGGGATTGATCTTTCGGTGGTAAATCGGAGACTTCAAAAAGACACGGTCGGGAAATAAACCCTCCTGACCGTGTCTTTTTAGGTTGCCAACCGCTGAGGCTAAAACGTGCAACCAAGGTAGCCGGTCGCACTTATCCCGCCGGACCTATTCTGGTGCCGGAATTAATGCCGAAACATGAAGATTCCTCGAACAATTTCGCCGCCAATCAACAGTAACATGACGGTCCAAGAGACGATGGTTAACGTGCTTCCCATTTGAAAGGCCTCCTCGTGAAATTAATAACTATATAAGCTTAGTTTAAGCTCAATCCCAGTTTAATGCAATAGGAACCGCTTACAAAAAAACAATTATAGTGGGTCCCGGTTGGGTATGATATGTAACTAATCCATCTGACTAATTTCGAGGGTGATTGATTGTCGGGCGACATGGGTGTCGCTATAGTGAAGATAATCCGAGCTAGGCTGAGGGCCTCCACATGACGTAAAGGGGGCGTCGGATGACCTGAGCGCTAGTCCTAAAATCAGTTGGTAGGGGGAATTTTCTCATGAAAAAATGGATTACGGATATCGTTCAAGAACAGACTTACGACGCCACGCGCCAGGCGAAGTTCGATATTGCCACGATTGGTCAGTCGATGGGGTATCAAGTGGTGAACCTCTTTCGCTACAACGATCTGAAAGAATCTAACCAGGCGGTGCGTTCCCGGATTGACGGCATCACGGAGGCCGTGGCGGCCGGTGATTTGTTAGTGTACCAGTATCCATCTTTGAATAGTGGGCGGTTTGAAAACTTTTTTGTAGAACGGATGCATCAACGTCACGTGAAGTTTGTGTGCCTAGTGCACGACGTCGAAACCCTGCGGGACCAGCGCCCGCCGAAGTGGATTGACGAGGTGGCCTACTTTAACAAGTGTGACGTGCTCATCGTGCACAACCACCGCATGGCGGCCAAATTGCGGGAGATGGGTGTCACCACGCCGATGGTCTACCAATACCTATTGGACTATCTGGACGACAACCACGCCCCGGACCGCTACGTCGCGACCCCCGAGACGTTTAAGCGTGGCGTCGTGTTGGCGGGCAATCTGATGAAGTCACGCTACATTGCCCACTGGGACCACGCGACCCCGATTACCGCGTTTGGCAACGCCAGTCCCGAAGTTGAAGAGGAATTTGAAGCCAATCCTCAAGTGGACTACCAGGGGAAGTTTTACCGTTGGGAATTAATTCAGCGGTTACCGCGGACTTTCGGGCTGGCCTGGGATGGTGACACGTCGATTTACCGTTACGACGACTATACGCGCTACAACCATCCCCACAAGGTCTCCATGTATTTGTCTCACGGGTTACCGGTGATTGTCTGGCGGGATGCCGCCGTGGCCAAACTGATTGTGACCAACGGGTTGGGGATTGCGATCGATAGTTTGAGCGACATTGACGCGGCAATCCAAGAGATCAGCGACCACGAGTTGGCCCAAATGCTGAGTAACGTGAACGCGTTTGGGTACCTGATTCGGGACGGGTGGTTCACCCGGCAGGGGCTGCAGGCGGCCGAGCAGAAGATTATGTTACCGAACTTTAAAATTCCACAAGACGATTAACCAAAAAATCAGTTACCACCATAAAAATGGTCGTAACTGATTTTTTAGTCGCCGTTAAAGTGGCATTCGGGCGGTTGAGTTCCCCAATTGGTGTGAACCGTTAGGAATTGGTGACTTGAATCAAGGTAGCAAAAGTGGCGGTGGTCATGCCCGGTGTGATCCGTAGTCGTTCCAGGTTGTAGCGGCCCTGGCTCATCTGGGCCAGACCTTCCTGGGTGGTTAAGGCCAATTTATACCCGGCCTGTTTCGCTAATTTACGCGTGGTGGCATCCGCTCGGCCGGCTGGGTAACACAACATTTGCGTGTTCTGGTTCAGCTTTTGGTCCAACCATTGTTTGGACGCCACTAACTCGGTCTTCTGTTGGGCCGCGGTCAGTTCGTTTAAGTTTAAATGTTGAACCGTGTGGCTGGCGAAGTCGACGTGACCGGTCCGCTGCATGCGCGTCATCTCGGCTAATGAGAGGTGATTGGACTTATGTGTAAAGCCGGTGATGACGTTGATGGTGGCGTGCAGGTCGTAGCGCTTAAGAACCGGTAACGCCTTGGTCAGATTGTCCTTGTAGGCGTCGTCAAGTGTGATCCAGACGACCTTTTTCTGGGGCACACTGTTGGTTTCTAAAGCCTTGATGGCCTCGGCCGTGGTCAACGTGCGGTAGTGGTGGGCCTTGAGGTAGGCCATTTCCTGCGCAAACTGGGCTTGCGGTACCCGCAACTGATTTCCCGTCGAAATACTATGGTACATCAGGATCGGTAACTTTAATTGATGCTTGAGCTTGAGCCATTGCGGCTGCGTGACCGGCTTAGCCTTGGCCTTGGACGCGGAACTAGCCGCGGACTTGGTCACTTTAGTGGTGCGGGGAGCAACGGTCGTGCGGCGACTTTGCCGCCAGACGACGCCCCCGAAGATGGCGATGATGATGAGCAGACAGCTTCCCCAAATGAGTCCTTTGCGTTTCATGATAATTCCCCCAACTTTTTCGGATAGTTCCATTATAGTATAGGGGGTTCAACTTAACCGACAATTAAATTTAATCGGCGCGCTGAGCTAGCCGTCGATAGTAATCAATTGAGTCGGGTTCGAGGTGTAACGCGGCAATCACGTCGCGGTCGGTCAATCTGGGATGGCGGCGCAGATAGTTAACTAAGTAACCTTGGTACAGGACGGTCGGGCTCAACTTGAAGTTGGTGACGGCCTCATCGGGACGAAGGTATTTGTGCAGGCCGGGGAGGGTCAGGTGCGGATCGGCGGCGGCCCGTTGTTTTAAGAACCAATCGGCACACTGAAAGCGGGATTGTAAGGGCGCCAGAAAGGCCCGAAATTGGGTTAGGAATTGCTGCTCGGCGGCGGGCCAGGCGGTCGTATCGAGTTGGGCCGTGAAGTTGGGCTTGAGGTAGACCTGAACGGGATAGCCCTTGGTGGTCAGCAGCATGGCGGCCCGGGTATAGACGTGTAACCGGTCGTCGGCTAACCAGGTGGTCAGGTCGTCAACCCACCGGAAGTTCACCGGGCGAGTAGCGGCCTTAGGCTTACTTTTAAGGTCGAGCGTCGGGAGGTAGGGCGTCCAGTTGTGTGAGAATAGGAACTTGAAGTAGACGTTGAGGTGGGAGAGTACCTTGTTGTAGGTTTGGTTTTGAATCTCCCGACTATTAGTCAGCATGGCCAGGTACTGTTCCACGTCGGGGGTCTGGAGCTGATTCACGCGGTGGTCGGCCTGATAGGTCGGGTTAAAGTTTTCCAAATAATGGAAGAAGTCCTGCAGGGTGGTGGTATATTCGTCGCGGGTTGCCTGGGCAATGTCGCGTTTAGAGAGGTCCCGTTCGAAAGCGTCCTGATAGGGATAAAGTATTTTCATGTGATGACCTCCTGACAAGAGTTACTTTAACCATAACATGCGCCCCCGGTAAAGTAACCGGGGACGCACGTTTAATTCAAGTTTATTCGCGTTAATTGTTAACGTGTTCTTTAGCCCGCACCTGTTGGCGCAAAGCAGTTTTTTCCTCTTCGGAGATGAAGGCGCCGTTAATGGCGTTTAACGTTAACTGTTCCATTAACGACCAGCCGAGGCCGTAATGGTCGTGCAAGGCCATAAATTCGCCGGTCAAATCAACGTCGGATACCGTCCGGTCGTCGGTGTTGATGGTCACACATAATCCGGCGCTGAGAAATTCGCTCAACGGGAAGTCGTCGTAACCAGTCACGGCCTTGGTTTGAAGGTTACTAGTCAGACACATCTCAATCGGGGCGTTGGCCGCTTTGGCCTGGGCAATAATTTTAGGATGCCCGCTCATGTGGACCCCGTGGCCAATCCGGCTGGCACCGAGGTCGAGGGCCTCGGCCACGTTACTGGCCGGACCGGCCTCCCCGGCGTGAAATGTGAAGGGTAATCCCGTGGCTAACCCGGCGGTAACGGCGGGAGTTAGGTCGTGAGTCGGGTGGTTGTATTCGTCACCAGCGAAATCAAGACCGACGACACCTTGATCGGTAAACTCGGCAGCCGTTTGAAAGACGTCAATGCATTCGGCTAACGGGCGATCCCGCATGGCACACACGATGGCGTTTACGGGAACGCCGAATTTTTGCGTCCCGCGATGGAGACCGATCAGGACGTGATTGAGTGCTTCTTTAATGGTTAATCCCTTGGCCGTGAAGATGGCGGGCGCAAAGCGGGTTTCCATGTAAATTAAACCGTCTTTAGCGGCCGTGTGGACCATGTCGTAGCCGGCAATCTCAAGCTGTTCCGGCGTCTGCATCAGATCGGTAACCACTTGAAACCGTTTCAGATAATCAATCAAACTGACCGTTTCAATGGGCGCGGTCACAAGGTCCCGTAAGGCCGCGTCGTCAGCGGGAAGGGTGTCGCCACTGACGGCCGCCATCTGCCGGAGAGCCGGCAAGGAGATGGACCCGTCAAGGTGACAATGCAGTTCTACCTTAGGAAATTGACGAACAGTAGTTGCGGTGAATGGCGTAGCTTGAGACATACTGAATTCCTCCTTATTGATCCCCATTTTTTCGGGGGAGCGCTAGCGTTAAAACGTTTAACTAGGCTTAATAAAATAGGTTTCAAAATAATTGATAGCGCTTCCTTTTAGTATACCATTCTCCCAAAGGTTATTAACAGTTTGTTAGTTGACCGAAGACAAAGTTATTTATTGATTAAACCGGGGGATACCATTATTAGTTGACCATTAACTCAAATTACGGGAATCCCTTGCGGTTCTAAGTACGGATGACAAATTTTACAAATTAAAAATTTAAGGTAAAACCGTTGTTTCGGAGCGGGAAACATTATAGAATTAGTGTGGTCATCAAAGGTGTTATTTAATGGCCCTAAAAACTAGCTGACAACGAGGGTGTGGCGCGTGCTTTTGAGCCACACTTTTTTGAAATTAAGTAGACGACAATATTAAGAGGATTAATTGAGAATGATAGTTAAGAAATACATCCACGGGGGAGTATATCTGGCTGCGGTTGAGGGGGAACAATTATTATGGAACAAATGAACACGCGCTTGACGCGGTCGCTTTGGCGGAGTCAACGAACCAGAAAGAAGCGCTATATCACCGGGTTTGATGGGCTGAGAACGCTCGCGGTGATTGGCGTCATCGTGTACCATCTGGCCCCGTCTTCGATGCAGGGTGGGTATTTAGGGGTCCCCATCTTCTTTCTGATTTCGGGATACCTGGTGACCTACCTGTTGATTCAAGAATGGGAAACGCACGGCAACGTCAATTTCTTGAGCTTTTATAACCGGCGGGTCAAACGGCTCTATCCGGCCTTAGTAACCATGATATTAGGAACAACGGCGTATATTACGCTGTTTCAGCGAAATCTTCTGGTCAATATCCGGGGAACGGTGCTGACTAATCTGGTGTACGTGTACAACTGGTTTGAAATTCATCACGGACAGTCTTACTTCGATCGGTTCAGCGGGGAATCACCGTTTACCCACCTGTGGACCCTGTCGATTGAAGGGCAGTTTTACCTGGTCTGGCCGGTGGTCGTGGTGGGCTTGTTGCTCCTGTTCCGTAGTCGGGTCAAAGCGGCCGCGTTACTCTTAGCGGCGGCGATTGCCTCGGCGATTGCGATGGCGTTACTTTACGACCCTAACAATTTAAACCGGGTTTATTACGGGACCGATACCCGGATGTTTGCCATCTTGATTGGGGCGGCCATGGCCTTTATCTGGCCGGCCTATAAACTCAGCGGGAACGTTACCCGCAGCCACCGATTGATTCTCGATGGCCTGGGATTAGTTTCGTTATTGGGAACGGTTATTTTATTCTTTAGAATGAACGGCCAAGCGGCTAGTACTTACAAGGGCGGAATGTTCTGGTTCACCATGTTAGCCGCCGTATTGGTGGCAACGGTTGCGCATCCCGGAAGCGACATGAACCGGCTACTGACCAACAAGTTCTTCAGTTACGTAGGTAAACGGAGTTATGGCATTTACCTGTACCAGTTTCCGGTGATGATTTTTTATGAATCCCGGGTGCAAAACATCGGGAATCACCCGTTACTGAACGCGTTGATCGAAGTGGCGTTGATTATGGTGGTAACGGAAGCTAGTTACCGGCTGATCGAAAGTCCTTTGCGCCACTACCAGTACGGGCAAATGTTTAGTGACGTTCGGCGGTTGATCCGCCAGCCCGCGGCACACCGGGTGACTACGGCGCTGGGGGGAGTGGCGGTCCTGTGCTTTATGCTGACCGCTGTAGGGTTTGTTCAACAACCGGCCGCGGCCAAGCCGACCGCGTTGCAAAAGACCATCACTAAGCGTCAAGCCGAGGCCCAAAAGCAAAATGCGGCCGCGGCAAAGAAACAAAAGGCACTGGCGAAGGCTCAGGCCGAGTCCAAGAAGAAGCACGATAAGGCCGTGGCCTTTTCCAAGCTCTCTAAGGCTGATCAGAAGACGGCCAAGTACTACTTCTTGACCGCCGACGAACTCAGCAGTAGTAAGCAAACGCCTCTGACCGCTATCGGGGATTCCGTGTTACTAGATGACTCGGGCGATCTACAGAAGGTCTTCCCAGGTGCTGTGGTGGACGGTCAGGTTGGCCGGCAAGCATCCGCGATGCCTGGCGTGATTGCCAGCGTTAATCAACGGGGCCAGATGGCGAAAAACGTGCTGGTGAACATCGGTACGAACGGGAACATTAGCCAAGCGCAAGCCGATCAGATTGTGCAGGGCATCGGGCGCGATCATCAGATCTTCTGGGTCACCGCCCACGTTCCGACCCGTGAGTGGCAGAATCAGGTGAACACCATGATTCATAAGACGGCGAAAAAGTATTCAAACGTGCACGTGGTGGATTGGTACGCCGAAGCTAAGGGCCACTCCTCGTGGTTCGTAAGCGATCACGTTCATCCGAACGACCACGGTAATCGTTACTTCACGTCACTGATTGCCAAAACGATTAGCAAACAACTGACTAAATAAGTGCAAGCCTATGGTTCCGGTAACTCGCGGAACCGTAGGCTTTTTTGTGGGGTGGGCGGTTAATCAACCAGGAGATTTGACAGTTCATTTACTAAGGCCGGTAATCTAAAGACTCTGAGCAACCGTTTTCCAAGGAGAATGCTATACTAACTCATGAATTCAGAAATGAATTCTGTATGTCATTTTTACTGGGGGTAATGGTTATGATGAAAAAAGTTGCAATGGTTGCTGCTGCGGCTGCAATGGTCTTACCATTAGGTTTGGGAGTTATCGCGCCTGCTGCTGGGACAACAACAGCACTCGCGGCAACCAAGACCGCTGCGAAGAAGACGACCTATAATTTGAAGTCCGTTAAAACCTTGAAGAAGACGGCTTACCACGTTAAGGCGGGCAAGCCAACCTTGTTCTCTGGGGCGTTCGCGGCCGATAAGGCGAAGGTTACCTTTGCTAAGAAGGGGAACCTGAAGACGGGCACCACGTATTACGCGACTAAGAAGATCGTGGTCACCACCAAGGCGACGAAGACTGCTAAGGCCAAGACCATGACTTGCGTTTACGTTAAGACGGCCAACAATAAGGTCAAGGGTTGGGTTGCTTTAGGCAACTTAACTGCCGGTAAAGCAACTGCCAAGAAAGCAACTAAGACGGCGGCTGTAAAGAAGGCTACTGCCAAGAAGACGACCACTAAGAAGGCCGTCAAGGCGGATAAGGCAACGGGTAAGACTTACACCTTGCTGAAGGCCAAGAACCTGAAGAAGACAGCTTACCACTTTAAGGGCACCGCACCAGTTTACTTTACTGGTAAGTTTGCGGCTGACCAAGCTAAGGTAACGCTGACTAAGAAGGGCACTTTACCACAAAGCAAGACTTACTACGCAACTAAGGAAATTACGGTAAAGCAAAATAAGAAGAACGTTAAGTACCTCTACGTCACCAACAACAAGACTAAGGGCTTTGTTCAAGCTAACAAGTTGACTGCTGGTGCGTTCATGGCCGCTGACTAATTCATCGTTAACTTACCCAAAAAAATGGACTGCATTAGCGGTCCATTTTTTGTGTCGTCGGTTAAGTTTAGAGGCCGGTAGCGCGGATAAATAGTGAGCTGATTCGCCGGTAAGTACTAGGGCCTGTCTTGAAAGACTAAGCTGGAGGATTCAGCGCTTCCGGGCCAGTCAGCAACGGGCTGGAACGGGGTGGGCACGGCTTCAAGCCCACAAATCAGGTCTTGAAGACCGGCCTTTGTCTAGGCCGGTAAAAAAACACCGGCCAACACAAATCTCACCCCTGAGCCCATTTCTGACTGACCCTCCAGCTCACACGAGTTATAACAACAATTAAACCAAATTTTTTCAACTAAGAGGTCATGAATGACCATTTAAATCTGTGCTAAAGTTTTAAGATAGGCCCTAGCGATTTATGAAAATCCAACAGGTCATTATCCATCAACAGGGTACCCTTAAATCGGTGATATACCGGGTATGCGGGACACTTTTTTTGGATATAACAGGCCCTAAAGTATACGGAATTCTAATATTTCTAAAGGTGCGCTAAGGTTCTTGGGTTATTCCTTTACAAAGTGAATTTGGGCTCGCATAATGAAGGTGTGAAAGCGCTACGATCTATACGGAGGTGTTTTTTGATGGTTAAGACAAAAGCAGTAATGATCGGTGCGGGGCTTGCTAACATGGCCGCGGCCGTTTACCTGATTCAAGAAGGTCACTGGCGTGGGGATCAGATCACGTTCTACGGTGCCGACATGCACGGTGCCAACGACGGGGGACCCACCACGGACTTCACCAGTGAATATTGGAACGAAAACCACCCGATGGAAAATACGACGGGTTACGTCGCTCGGGGTGGCCGGATGCTTAATTATCGGACCTATGTTGATCTCATGGACTTGTTGGACCGGATTCCGTCAGCCACGGAACCCGGGATGACCGCGGCCGAGGATACGCACGATTTCGATGCGCACCATCGGACCTACGATAAGGCCCGCTTGTTACAAGGTGGCAAAGGCATTATCGACGGTGGAAAGTTAGGCTTGAACAATAAGGATCGGGTTTTGTTATCGAAGTTAGTGATGATGCCCGACGACGATGAAACCAAGTTGGACAACGTTTCGATCGCGGAATATTTCAAGGATGATCCGCACATGTTCCAGACGAATTTCTGGTACATGTGGGAAACCACCTTTGCCTTTCGGACCCAAAGTTCTGCGCAAGAACTACGGCGCTACATGCACCAAATGATTTATGAATTTACGCAAATTGAACATTTAGTCGGGGTCAACCGGACCCGGTATAACCAATTCGAGAGTATCATGTTACCGCTGATTAAGTACCTCGAAGATCAAGGGGTCACCTTTATCGATAACCGGATCGTGACGGATTGGGACTTCGCGGACAGTGAACTTCAAGACGACATTACGGTTACCGGCATCCACGTTAAGAACGTAGACAGCGGCGAAGAAGAAGTCGTCGCTATCGATGACGACACGGCCGTAATCTTCACCAACGGGTCCATCACCGACTCGGCGACGATGGGTGATTACGACACGCCGGCTCCCGAAAATATGGAATACGGGATTTCCGCGGCGCTGTGGAAGAAAGCCACGGAACGCTTCTACAACTTGGGAACGCCGGATAAGTTCTTCAACGACCGGAAGAGTTCCGAATGGCTCAGCTTCACGTTGACCACCAAGGACCACTTACTGTTGAACGAAATTACCCGGATTACGACTCAGGTGCCCGGGAACGCGTTGAATTCCTTCTTGTCCACCACGCCAATCACGCCGTTGGGCCAAAAGGACGTCAACATGTCCATCGTGGTGCACCATCAACCCCACTTTACCACCCAGAAACCGAACGAATCGGTTATTTGGGGCTACTTCTTGTACCCACGGCGGACCGGTGAGTTCGTCCACAAGCAATACATCAAGATGACCGGGAAGGAAATGGCCCAAGAATTGATTGGGCAACTCTCCAAGGTTGACCCCGGTCCAAACAACATCAAGAACAAGGAAGCCGAGATTATGGACAGCATCATTAACAACATTCCGGTGTACATGCCATACGCTTCCGCGTTGTTCAACAACCGGGCCAAGACCGACCGGCCAGAGGTCCTGCCAGAACATTCGACCAACTTAGCCTTCACGGGTGAATTCGCCGAACAACCGTACCAGATGATCTTTACCGAACAAAGTGCCGTACGTTCCGGCGAAATTGCGGCGTACCACTTTGCCGGGGTTTCGATGGATAACTTAGTCGATACACCGCGGTATGACAAGGACCCCAAGACGTTATTGCGGGCCACCAAGAAGATGTTTAGTTAATCTGTGAAGTTCAGCGGTTCTGAGCTGATGCACCAAAGCTGGGTTGCCCTCGGGCGACGGTCAGTTCGGAACTCTGTTAACTTGTTTAACCAAAAAGCGCAGGTCGACGACCCATGGAAACGGTCGTGGAACTGTGCTTTTCTGGTGCTTTAAATAGATTAGATTTAGCTTGGCGAGATCTCAAGTCGTCCTCACGTTTTATGTCACGAAATGACTTACTGTGCTAGGGCGTTGACGTTGTGCCGGTACGTAACCGTTGTTTGCCAGAACGGAATTTTGACGACCCCCATGACTTTATTGGCGTCGACGTAGCCCCAAGCGCGGCTATCCTCGGACACGCTCCGGTGATCACCCAAGACGAAGTAGTGCCCCTTAGGTACCGCGTTCCCCCGATACTTCCAGTGGTGTTCCTTAGCTAATTCGCTTAGCGTCCAGTCGCCAGTCCCCGCCGTACGTTCCGTGGAACTGATAAACGATTGATTAATCTTACGGTTATTCACGTAAATGTAGCCGTTCTTGCTGACGACCTTATCGCCGGGCAACCCAATCACCCGTTTGACGTAGTTGGTGCCGGGCGTGGCGTTGGGGTCCTCACCGTAAGCATCGAACACGATGACGCTGAGTTGTTTGACGGTCAACGGTTTGACCACAATCATCCGTTCCTTATCGGCCAGATTAGGCGTCATGGAATCGCCCGAAACCCGCACGACTTCGAAGAGGTAGGTGCGGACTAAAACTACCAGGATCACGGCGACAACAATCGGCACCACCCAGCTGAGGATACTTCGCAATAATTTCATGATTCGATAGGACTCCCATTTGATAAAAGATGTCATTATTTTAGCATAGGCGGAGAAAACCGCGTTGTTTTTCGCAGAATCTTAAGGCTTTCACTAGTTTACGGGACGTTGCGGATAATTTAAGGCAAAAACTTTACAAATTCAAGAGAAATTTTGTTCAAGTGGTAGCGCTTTCAATGAAATTATGACACAATAATAGTGTTAACCGGTTTTAGACTAAGGAGGAAATACCATGGCAGATCAAAAAGAACTTTTGAAAGTGGCAACGGCAATGCTTGACCGAGCATACACCCCTTATTCTCATTTCCACGTGGGAGCGGCAGTGGTCGGCGATAGCGGCAAAGTTTATGGTGGCTGTAACATTGAAAACGCGTCGTACGGGGCAACGAACTGTGCGGAACGAACGGCCATTTTCTCAGGAGTTGCAGCGGGGGAGACCCATTTCAAGGCAATCCTGATTACGGGGAATACGGATGGCCCCATCGCACCTTGCGGAATTTGTCGGCAGGTCATCGCCGAATTCTTCGACCAAGACGCCCCAGTTTACCTGACCAACCAGAAAGGGGCCTTCGCGGAAACCACAGTGGCGGGAATCTTACCAGGCGCCTTCGTGGAATTAAAGTAGTACATATACAAAACGCACCTCAGCCTAGGCGACCTGCCTAGGCTTTTTAAGTGCGCGAGGATTAAAGGGAGAGGACTTTACACAAGTCACGGAAACCGTTACGGTCGGTGACGGATTAAGCAGGGGACGGCTGTGGTGGGGGAAACGAAAGTGTAAGCGATACCGGGAACTTGAAGTTTTGATCAATTAATTGAGGCCAATTGTGAAGTTATCGGCTGATTAGCAATCAAATAAGTGGTGAAAGTAACGTAACGGTCTAGTCTATTTGCCGTAACGGCTAAACTTACAGTTGAGCTGAAAGAGTATTCTGACTTATATTGGCCTGGTTGGTCATCTGGTGTCCGTTGTCAAGCGGGGCCCCGGTTAACGGGGGTGTTTAGAGCAATGATTATAAAAAAACGACTATTGGTCTAAACCAATGATCGATTATTAAAAAAATATAAGGCCAGAAAGGTTAGTAGTCAGGAACTAGTTATCCTGTACAAGGTTTGGATTGTTACCATATGAGCCAAATTGGGGTCACCTTTCACAAGTCGTTGGCGTTATAATTAAAATCAGGTTACTAGGTAAATTGGGCTAGTTGGACCGTGGTTCGGTCCAAACCGTGGTGGGGAAATAATGTGCTATAGAATGCTTTTATAGCGTAAATTGTAAAGAAAGTTCAGACAATATTTAAAAAAGGGTTTATTTTTTACGACTGAGAGGAGATACTATGAGGGGGATATTGTCGATCAATCGTAAAGGTACCACCAGGGTTGAGATTGGTGTAATTGAACCTGGCTAATCTGCATGAGCGGTAACTGACAGGAACGCCCTGCCCGGAGACCAAGATAGACGGTCTTAGGGGTGAGAAAATCCACAGTTCCCGTGTATATTGTGCCATTAAATATGAGTGAGGTTACTTGGTTATTTTGGTATGCCGTTTGGAGTAATGCTCGCATTTGCTGATAAAGTTGCATTGGATCCGTCACGTCCTTGGTTACAAGATTAACGTCTATTATAGAACATATGTTCTGGACAGGAAACCATTTATTTTGCATCTTAGGGGATAAGCTAGTTCACAGATTAACTGTCCGTTAGTTGATATATACTTAGCCACATGGATCATCGGCGTGAGGTGACAACAGCAATCCGCAACACCACTGGGGTGGCGCGTAGGACCAGTAACGGCGACGGGTAGAAGCTATTAGAAGGAGTAATGGAAAGATAATGACTGAAACGACGAACGAGGCATTAACTGAAGAACAACTGAAGCAGGAGTTTGACGACCTGTACATGCATATTTTCAAGTATATTGGTGATTTTGTGTCCATTCCAACGCAGAAGTATAACCTGACGTTTGAGGCTTACATGGTGATGGAAAACGTCGCTCGTAGCAAGAACGGCCAAACCTTAGTGGAATTGGCTAAACTTGAAGGTGTCTCCAAGAGTGCCATTGCCCGGCAGGTTAACGTTTTGCTGAAGGAAAACTACGTGATGCAAAAGGTTGACCCTAACGACCGGCGGGGGAAGTACATCACGTTGACGGCGGCGGGAAGCCGGGTTCAACGGAACTTAGCTCAGGCCACGGCGGAACGCTTCCACCGCTGGTTAGGTTTCTTCGGTCGTGACGAAGCGGAACACTTCATTGACGTGCTCCACAAGGCCAATGAACGGGCGATTGCCGCCGGTTTCGTTGGGTTCGATAGTTTACATGACAAACGGCGGAATTCGAACCGCAACAGCGAAAATCACGGTCGTTTGGGTAACCTTTAAAGTTAAATTGGCTTGTAACCTCAGTTCTTCAGGTGGACTGGGGTTTTTTTGCATCATCAATCCCTAACGGTTTGGTTGTTGACCGAACAAACTAAATGACAAAACAAAATGATCGTTTCACGTCTAAAGGGACCTCACAACTTTTCGTGAGGTCCCTTTAGGCGTTGATGTTATGGGTGAAGTCAGTAGCTCAATCATCGCCAAAATAGTGATGACCGCCGTTGGATAATCCAGCTGATGGGGGGATTAGCGATGAACTAGGTTCCGTGAAAGCTAGAACGTTTGGAGCTGGTGGGCCAGGGTTTGATCAAAGTTGGCCAGATCTTGCGTACTGCGGGTGAGCAATTGTGCCCCCTGCAAAGTCGTGAAGAAGGCCTGTGCCTGGGTCGCTGCTGCGGAGATTTGATGGGCCTGAAGTTGGGCCGTTAACCAGGTGACGTTGTCGCGAAAGAAGCCATTGACCTTGGTGCGAATGGTGGGAGAAGTGGCCGGGGTTTCGAGAGCGAGCATGGAACACAAACAAATCTTTTGATGATCGACCAAGTTACGACGGTACAGTTGGGCGTACGCCGTTAAGAGGTCCGGCAGTGGGGGTGTCAGATCTAGAGCGTGCAGATCGGTCATAAAGTGCTGAATGTAAGCGTCCAAAACGCCCTCGACCAGCGATAACTTATTAGGGAAATAATAATAGATGCTGGCCTTGCGGATGTTGACGGCCTGGGCCACGTCGGCGAAGCTAAAGCCGGTAACCCCACGTTGTTGAATCAAGGCTTGACTAACGGTTAGAATTTCTGTTTCAGTTTGCCGTTTTTGCGGCATGCAATCACCTCATTTTAGGTTAGCGCAGACGAGATGTGGCCCCATCGTTGACCGGTAATCCAGCTAGCACGTTCGCTGGCCAAAAAGAGAATGGCTTGTGCGATATCTGCCAGTTGGCCGTTACGGTTCAGGGGGTGAAAGTCGTGAAAGGAAGCCGAGACTTTAGGCACTTCATCGTCCGCTAAGAAATTATTGTAGATGGGTGCCCCGACGACGGCCGAGGCCACCGCGTTGACCCGAATATGGTCCGCTGCAAATTCAACGGCCAAATTCTTAGTCAACGTGTGACGCCCCGCCATTGCTACGGAGTAGACGGCAGAAGACGTTGCTTCGACCGGGGTTAACGCCCAAATGGATTCTGTGTTAATGATAGCACCCTTGCCCCGCTTTTTCATGACCGGAATGGCGGCTTGGGACGCAAAAAACGTGCCCTGCACAATCGGGTCTAGGTAGGATCAATGGTCTGGGCAGTTGTCTGTAATTTGGCTTCGTGGCGCCCTGAACGTAGAAAAGTTCGGTGGTCTTACGTCGATACCACTGCCATCACCCGTTTATTGAGAAAATTCCATGAGAGATAACCTCGCCTTCAATAATTTTGTTCACGTTTAGTCTGTCTACTGGTAGGTAAAACGCCAAGCCGACAATACTATTACGGGGGAAACCAAACAAAAAGCCCACAATCGTGCGGACTGTGAGCTTAGTTCACTTAGATTGTAGGGCGGTTTGAATCCGTTGTTCGTCGTAAAACCAGAGAATGACCAACATGAGGGCGTACAAGACTAACGGTAACCACGCGTAGTTGAGAATAATCATGTGTTGCGTGGCAAGGTTTTGGGACCGGTTAGCAACGTAGCCGGAAAGGTGAAGGAGTTCGGCGGTGACCAGACCACCGACCCCTAGGCCAACGTTGACCCCAAAGTCATCGGTCGATGCTAGAATTCCTTCAGCCTGAATACCAAGCGCAGCCCCGTAGCGAATGGTGTCGGCAATCATGATGGACACTAACCCAATGATTAACCCGTTGCCAATCGCATTGACGAACGTTCCGCCAAAGATTAGACCGAGTCGGTTGACCGTGACCCCTAAGGAAAGGATGGCTTGGCCAATCAGGGCTAAAACGATGCCGCTCAACATGGTCCGTTTCTTGCCCCAGTGACTGGCGGCTCGAATGATCAGTACAACGCCGATGAGGGCCGCGAAGGTAAAACTATTGGCCCAAGGGACCAGATTCTCGTTGTGTTGAAGGTACTTAAAGTAGTAGATGGTGGTTTGATTTTTGATGGCCGTGGTTAACCAGTATAAGAGAATCACCACGGAAATGACCAACCACGGTTGATTTCGACGTAGCATGGCCCCCACGGCCCGCCAGGACTGGTGGGCGTGTTCGGGATTGCTGAACCGTTCACGAACCTGGAAGAAGGCGTTCCAAATCAGGATTAACGAAATCCCCCCAAAGACGGCGATGGTTAGTAAAAAGCCCCGTTGCTGGTTGCCGTGGCCAAAGTAGGCCACCAACGGCAGCGTAAAAATGGCAACGATAATTTGAACCGCGCTCCCGCCAAACTGCCGAATAACGCCTAACAGGGTCAATTCTCGGTCATTTTGACTAAGCGTGGGGAGAATCGACGTAATGGGAAGGTTAACGGCCGTGTAGAAGAAGCCCAAGCCCAAGTAAGTCACATAGGCCCAAATTAATTTGCCGGTAGCCCCGAACGGTGGGGTGACGAAAGTTAAAACCGCAAAGGCAACGTAAGGTAAGGCGTACCACAGGAAGAATGGTCGACTCTTGCCCCAGCGCGAGTGGGTGTGGTCGATCATGATCCCAATCACTAAACTTTCGACCACGTCGGCTAACCGGGCGACGATGAAGAGAATGGCAGCGCTACTGGCAGAGAGCCCGTAAACGTCGGTGTAAAAGAACAACAGATAGGTGGTCATCATTTGAAAGACCAGATTATCCGCAGCATCGCTCATACCGTAGCTAATCCGTTCCGGCCACTTGGTCTGCCAAGGTGCTTGCATGCAACTCCCCCTTTATAAAAGAAGCTAAATTTTATCGATGATGACTTTGGGCGACTAAGCGTTGGTAGACTTCCGCGCCCACCAAGTCGTTAGTGACCATCCAAATCACGTGACCTAAAGCTTCGGAGACGTGTTCACTGGCGGGTTGATCCTTGGCGGCCGGGACGGTCCCCATGGCCGGCATGATGCCGAGATGAAAGGCCACCCAGATAGCTAGGCCGAACCAGGTGCCGGCGTCTTTTTTAATGAATGGTAATTTTTCGCCGATGATTTGGTACAGGACGGCAAAGGTCGTCGAGAACCCAAAATGAATCACGTAACTGACCCAGGGAAGGGTGTGGCCAGAATAGTGGTAAGTGGCGTGAGTGACCTTAGCGGGGACCCCAAATTGTTGTAACAACGTCTGGGGTGGATTCGTGGCGTCTCGTTCCTCAGTTCGGGGTGGGAGGACGTTTTCCCAGCCGAGTTTGACTAGCCCGGAAACCAGCCCCGCGGCGCCACCAGCGAGGATGGCGGCGGATAAATTGAGTGAATGATGGTTAAAGATTGGCATACATAAAAACTCCCTTCAATCAAACTAATTTGAGTATAAGCGTTTTAGCGGTGGGGTTGCCAGATTTTGCTTGTTAGACGACTAACGAATTGGTCTCCTGTACGCCCAGCCCGAGAGGCGACAGGTACTGAAAGTATAGGGGTAGTCCGCGTTGTTCCCAGTCGGCGTCGGGGCCCACTGGAACAACGTTGGTAATATGGTTTAAACAATTGAATAGATTAATCGGGGGCATCACTGTTCCTATTTATCAGAAACGGCCAACAAGTTTTATTAAATTATTAATTAAGGGAAGGTGTAAAATGCTAAACTGGTAATTATCGAGGAGGAAACACACATGAAAAAATGGGGAACGCGGCTAGGCTTGTTATTGCTAGCCATTGTAGCGGCGTACGTGTTATGTACACCGGAGGGGAGTATTCGTTTGACGTTACTTTACCGGTTTCGGGGAAGTCAGCCCGTGCGAACGGCGCTCCACGCTAAAATTTGGCGTAAAGCGGTCACTAAACCCGGCTTATTGGTGGCAAAGTATAAGTATCGTTCCAACGATTTGTACAATGCGCGGCGGCCGGAATTTGTGGCTCACTACCGGGTTCACCGCTACGGGATGATTTACGTCAGTCGTGCGTTAAGCAACAATCCTAAGGCCCGCTAAGTCGTCAACAGGACAATCTATTTTAGCCCGTGCTACACTGAATTGGTAATGTTTTTCGGGAGCACGGAGAGGAGATTGTCATGGTAACTCAAGAATTTGAACGCGGATTTATCGACGTCCAGGACGCCACGCAGAATAATTTACAACACGTGAATTTACGGATTCCGAAGTACCGCACGACGGTATTCGTGGGACTATCGGGATCGGGGAAGTCGTCGCTCGTGTTCGACACGATTGCGGCGGCTTCGCGGCGAGAACTCAACGAAACGTTTCCGAGTTTTACGCAACAATACCTACCTAAATACGGCCAACCGCACGTTGCGAACATCGACCACTTACCCGTGGCGATTGTGATTGCACAACAGCGGTTAGGCAAAAATGCCCGGTCGACGCTTGCCACGTACACCGGGATTTATTCGTTGCTACGATTATTATTTTCCCGGATCGGTCAGCCGTTTATCGGGTACTCCGATACCTTTTCGTTCAACCTGCCACAGGGAATGTGCCCGGCCTGTCAGGGCCTGGGCTACGTCGACGATATTGATGAAAGTCAATTGATTGATCCCGACAAGTCCCTGAACCAAGGAGCAATTACCTTTGTCAGTTTTGCCCCAGACACCTGGCGTTGGCGGCGATACGCAACGAGTGGCTTGTTTGACGATGACAAGCCGATTAAGGATTACACGCCAGCGGAATACGAATTGCTGATGCACGCACCGCAACAGAAACTCGCCCATCCCGGTGAGGGGTTTCCGCGTACCGCGCTCTACGAGGGACTGGTGCCGCGGATTCGGCGGTCAATTATTGGTAAACGGGAGGCGGCACACCATCGGGAGGCCATTGCGGCCATCGTGACGCGCAAGCCGTGCCCGGTCTGTCACGGCACTCGGTTGCGACCAGAGGTGTTGACCAACCACATCAACGGGCAAAACATCGCGGAAGTGGCGGCCATGGATTTGAATCACGTGCTGACCTTCTTAAAGGCCATCACCGTGCCGTTAGCGACCGATGTGGTCCGGGAGTTGACCACCAAGATTCAGTCGTTGGTCGATATTGGGTTGGGGTACCTGACCCTTGATCGCGGCACCAGCTCGTTATCGGGTGGGGAAGCCCAACGCATTAAGATCGCCAAGTACCTGACCAGTGCGTTGGTCGATATGGTCTACATCTTAGATGAACCCAGTGTGGGCTTACACCCACACGATATTCAGTTGATTAAACAAGCGTTAACCCGGTTAAAGGAAAAGGGCAACACGATTCTGGTGGTCGAGCATAACCCGGCCATGTTTTCGCTGGCCGATTATGTCGTGGAGATGGGACCGCAGGCCGGTCAGGGCGGGGGTCGGGTGACCTTTACCGGCACCTACCCGGAATTACTGGCGTCGGACACGTTGACCGGAAAATGGTTGCGGCGACCACACACCTGGGGCCCGGAACGACCGGCTAAGGGGCACCTAGTCCTGAACCACGTCACGGAGAATAACTTACGGGACGTTTCCGTGAAGATCCCGTTGGGTGTGATGAGCGTTATTTCGGGAGTGGCTGGATCTGGTAAGAGTTCATTGGTGACTGCCATTAAGCAGCAGTTAACGACCGATTACATTGATCTGGCCCAAACACCAGTGGGGATTAATATTCGCTCGACGCCGGCCACCTATCTGGGCATCTTAGATGATGTGCGGCAATTGTTTGGCAAGGCTAACGGCGTTGCGGCCGGTTGGTTTAGTTATAATGGCAAGGGGGCTTGTCCGCGGTGTAAGGGTAAGGGCGTGACCATCACCAACATGGCCTTTATGGATCCGGTGGTGCAGGTCTGCGAACGCTGCCACGGGCAACGCTATAGCCCAGAGGCCCTACAGTATCATTATCATGGCAAAACGATTGCCGAGGTACTCCAACTTTCGGTGACGGCGGCGAGTGCCTTCTTTGCTGACACCCCCAAGGTGGCCACGAAGCTAGCCAACTTGGACCGCGTGGGGTTAGGTTATCTGACGTTGATCCAACCGTTGACCACCCTGTCCGGTGGGAAACTGCAACGGCTAAAATTAGCGGTTGAATTAGGCAAACAGGGAACGGTTTATCTGTTGGACGAACCCACGGCCGGGTTACATTTACAGGATACCGAACGCTTGCTCAAGTTATTTAACGAGCTAGTGGCGGCCGGCAACTCGCTGATTATCATCGAACACAATTTGGCGGTGATCAGTCAGGCCGACTGGTTGATCGACGTGGGGCCCGACGCCGGGCGTTACGGTGGTCAGATCCAGTATAGCGGCGTGCCGCGTCAAGCGGTGACCGTTCCGACCTCGCGCACCGGGGTCGCGTTAAACCAGTGGATTTCAGAGTAAGTTAAAACGTGAGACCACATGCCGTTAGGGGCTGTGGGCCTCACGTTTTTTAGTCTTTAATGGTTAAAATTTGGTGGGTGTCGGTGCGACCGGCGGGGTAATCGTTAAGCCGATCGGCCTGCCGGTGGCCTAGGGCGATGCCCATGACCAATAATTGGTCGGCCGGGAGTTCGGTGAACTGACGGACAATGTCAGGATACTTCACCAGCTCGTAGGCCGGCATTGAGTCTACGCCGTAGTCGGCGGCCGCTAACATTAGTGTCTGACCAAAAGCGCCCAGATCGTAAACGGACCAAACCGGTGAGCCCTGGGGAATGGTCAGATAGACCAGGACGGGCGCGTTAAATAAAGTGGCTTGGCTGGCGTCCAAGTGGTCGGCCTGCGCGCCCAAAAAGTGGTGAATCCCGGTTGACCACTCCTGGGTATTATGCCGGGAAGCGGCTGGCCAGACGGGATTAGTGGGGGCTAGTTCGGCGTTCCCCGTGACGCCAGCTTGGGCCCGTTTTTGATGAGCGGCTTTGATTCGGACCAAGGTGTCCCCGGTGGCAATGGTCACCCGCCATGGTTGCGAATCCCCCCAGGACGGGGCTTGTTGAGCCGCCGCCACGATGGAGTGCAAGGTGTTAACGCTGATGGGATCGGCGTTAAAGTGGCGGATTGCCCGCCGATGTTGTAAAACTTTAGCAAATTCCATGTTTAAGTCTCCTCCTCAATGATTCTGACTATTAAACAGTTTATAGTTTACGAGTCGGGTCGACTGAATGCAATAACTTTGTGTAACCATCACTTAAAAATAATAAGAAACGTATGTTCTTTTTGCGGTTGAACTATGCTATGCTTAGAACATTCTGCCACGAAAGGACGTTATCGGATGGCCCCCACAATTTTGACCCCCGCTGAAAACCGCTTCTTACAATTAAGTTATCCCGCGCTATCGTTGCCGGAGTTGACGCGCTTGATGCCACGGCTTCGAGAGCATCCGACCGTTAAAACGACCAGTGATTTTTTGACGCGGGGCGCCAAGCAGGACCTAACGGCTAACCGGATAGAGTGGTTAGTGGCGGCCAGTGCCGCCTGGAAATTGCTGGCCCGCTTACCATATAAGATTAATACCAGTGAGCAACGGCGGGATTGGCGGCACTGTGCGTTGTGCCACTTACCAGTGCGTTACGAATATCACGTCGTTTTGCGCTTGAACGGTCGTGAGATTGTGGTGGGGTCCGAGTGTGTTAAAAAGTTCATGAGTGACGAAATGCAGTACCTCATGACGATTACCACCGAAAATAATTTTCACGCGGTGGCCCAGTACGACACGTTAACGGCGAAGTATCCGCAGGTTCCGGATATCTTGTGGACGAAGGACGCCCTGCCCCATTTATCACAGCCGCAACGTCACGAGCAAACCCGGGTCCGGCGGGGAACGCAGGCGACCGTAACGGGGTATTTGAAACGACGCACGACGGTCTTACCAGAGCCCCAATTAGCGCCGGATTTACAAGCCTATACGCGGTTACAAAAGCTAGATCGTGCGGCGCAACAAAGGCAGCTTGCTCGGCAACAAACCCAGGTCGCTCAAACCCAACGGGCTACCGAACAGGCACAACAGCGGGCTTGGCAGGTGGCAACTCAAACTAAGGAAACGGCGCAATTGCAATTGCGGCAGTCGACCGAGTACCAGCGGTGGTTGGCGCAGGTGGCGGCGTTAATGGTGGAGCGCTTAACGTTGAGGGAGTTTAAAACGCAGCTGGCAACCCTTGACGTCCCCCAAGCCGTGACCCGCTTGGTTAACGCCTATCAGTTAGGGGTAATGGCGACTGAGTTTACGCGTCAGGGTCAAATTAAGGCCCAACGTTTACAGATTGTTCCACGTGATTTGGTGGCGGATCTGGATCAACGAACGCGCGCGTTGGCGGTCCAGCGGCAACGGGACTGGAACGATGACGTCTTCAACGCAACGTTAGGAAGTGACTTAACGCCGGTCCAACGGGTGAGCCGGTTGACAGCATTACAGCACATCTGGGAAGGACGGCAGATTCCGGCAGCAATTTACGAAGAATTGGCGCACTTTAAAGCGACCGTGACGCGCCCTGTCAGTGTGCCAGTTGATTGGCCGGAACCGTTACGCCGGGCCTTTCAACAACGCTTGGCGCGACAACCCGCAGATCAGTGGGTGCCCGCCAAGAAGAATCACGTGACCCCACAACAACTCCGACAATTGGGACGGCAGTCGGCGGATTGGCCAACCATCAAGACGGCTTTTCAACGGTTGTACGCGTTACCCGCTCCTGAAGAGGCCGTCACGTTGTCGGCGTTAGAACAGTATTATTTACGCCAACGGGATCGCCGCCGTCAGCAAGCCACGCAAACGCAACGGTTATTACAATCGTTATTAGAAGAAAAATGAGGTTAGCCGCGTTGATTACGACGCGGCTTTTTTGCGGCAATCCGGCAGTCGTGAGGGAGTTAAAACCGTGTAATATCAAAATAGTTGTGGGGACGTAAAGATTTGGTTGAGGACCTGTACAGACTCCGTAAAGTGCCCCAAATTAACGGCTAAAGCGGGTACACTAGTTTCAGGTTAGCGCGATAACCAAACGGAGTAGGGAGGAATTTGATACTATGATGATGCGTAAGAAACAACGGTTCGGTGCGGCATTAGCCACGGTACTGGTGTTGTTACCAATGATGACCCCGGTGGCTCAGGCCAAAGCAATCAATCCAGCCGACCAATTAATTGCCCCACACGAGGCTAGTTATGGCTTCTACGTGGATAGCTATAAAGCCAATACCAAGAAGAACACGACCCCTAGCACGAATCCGGCTTACGGGTTACTGAACAACTTCTCTAAGTATTGGTCACCTACTAAGGGACAATTGGATCCCGCTTTTCTGAACGAAAACACGGCGATTGCGGCCAAGATTACCCAGAATCGGACTAGCGCCGAGGTCACCCGGTCATTCTTGACGGACCGGCGCTCGTTGTCCTACAGCATAATTTCTGGCTTGGGCCCGTTCGCTAACGCGTTCATCAAGAATGCCAATGCACAGACCGACTACACGACCGTTCCCACGGAACCCCAACCAGCCACGACCCCTTATTCGAAGGTTAAGTGGGCCGACCCAACTTCCAAGTTAGGGGACATGGTTAAGCTAGTGGAACTCACACGGGGCTCTTACGGCAGTACCGGGGTACCGAAAAATACCTTCAAGTACAAGCGGCCATATAAGCTGAGTAAGGACGTCTTACCCAACCCTTACCTAGTTAACGTGATGGCGGCCTCCCCGAAGGATGGTGACTTCGACTTCCCAAGTGGTCACACGACGGCCGGATTTGAAACCGGGGAAATGTTAGCTTACGCCTTCCCAGAACGATTCCAAGAACTGGTTACTCGTTCGTCGGAAATGGGCTATGACCGAATCTTAGCCGGACGGCACTCTCCATTAGCCGTCATGGGTGGTCGGATGTTTGGGACGGCGGTGACGGCCAGTGTGCTGAACGATCCCGCTAACCAAGAAACGATGAAGAAGGCGTATCAAGAAGCCCATTCTAACTTGTTACAAAGTAGTCCGTTGGTTAACGCGCAAGACGACTATAGTAATTACCAAGAAAACCAAAAGAATTACCGTTACCGCATGACTTACGGGTTACCACAAGACGGCGATCCCAACCAAGCCATGCGCGTCCCTAAGGGCGCCGAAGTGCTCTTAGCAACGCGGTTACCTTATCTAAGCGCCAACCAACGGCGGGCCGTTTTAGCAACGACGGGGCTGTCTTCTGGGTACCATCTGTTGGACGATGCCGAAGGGTGGGGGCGTTTAGACCTCTTCTCCGCTGCTAACGGTTACGGTCAACTTTGGGACACCACCAAGGTGAACATGGACGCCGATAAGGGGAGCTTTAACGCGCACGATACTTGGCGCAACAACATCGGCGGGACGGGCCAACTGGTCAAGCAAGGTTCCGGTGACCTTTCCCTGAACGGCAACAACACCTTCAAGGGTGGAATTCAAGTTACGAAGGGTCAATTAGACCTGAACTCGACGAACGCTGCGGGTCAAGGGGACGTTACCGTTAAGGGCGGGACTTTGACCACCAACACGGCCGCTAAGTTGCAAAAGGGTTACCAACAAAGTAAGCGCGGGACGTTGGCTTTGACGGTGACGAAGGCCACGGCCATGAAGATTCACGGCCAAGCTAAGTTAGCGGGAACGCTGACCGTGACCAACGCTAAGAGCTTGAAGTCCCACCAAGTGCTCTTGAAGTTTGGGAGCGTTAAAGGGAAGTTCGCTCACGTGAAGGGCTTGCCACAAGGCTGGCACGTGAAGTACCACACCCACAGTTTAGAGTTAGTCCGGGGCTAAGCCCAAGGTTACTAAGCGTTATTAAAAAGCGTTCCGCCAACGACCGGTGAGTCGGTGGCGGAACGCTTTTTGGTGGGTGGTGAATTAAGCGCGGTGGGAGCGGAGATTGGCAACGGAAAGGGCCAACGACGTGAGGACGAGAGGCCAGTTGACCGCCCAAGTGTAGAGAAACCAGTTGGTAGCATCCGTGGGCTTGAAGAAGCTGAGAATTGGGACTTGTCCCAACCAGCCAACCAGGGCCAACAGACCGAACAGGCAAAGCTGACAAATCAGTCCACCGGCAGTGGAGAAGCGGTATTTATCGATGATGGCCGTATCGTCGTCCACCACCTGGGACTCGTACAGGTCGTGGTTGATGGTGGGGTTGTCATACCCGATGTATAACGCCATGAGCAATAATCCCAGCAGGTACGGGTATTTCCAAGGAATCAAGACGAGTAAGTGGCCCAGAATGAGGAGGGCGCCACTGAGACGTTGTTTCCGGGCGGGATCGTGGTGGGCCAACGCGTTGATGATGCCGGCACCACCTTCGAACCCAATCAGGTAAACCACGAAAATCAGGTACATCCCCAGCTTGCCCCAGTAGAAGTAAGCCATGAAACTACTAAAGAGCAACACGAAGCTGAGCAGAAATCCCCGGTTCAACAACCGTAGTTTAAATTCCCGTAGTTTGCGCCGATCGGCATAGAGTTCAATCAACGCAATCACCAAGGCCACCAAGATAATCCCGAGGGTCAGCCAGGCGGGTAACGCCAGATTAGCTTTCCGTAACGTGGTCAAAACGGCGATGGCGGCAAAGAAGACCACCGATAACCACCAGCGCCAGAATTGTTTGAGGCCGTGGCGCTGGTTGGGTTGGCCCCGGTAGAAGTCGTGGGTGAACTCGTTGAGGAGTAGCCCACCTGGTAACGCGGCTAAGTTGAGGACCGCCAATAACGCGAAAGTCAACGAGAAACTGAGTTTAAGCACGAAGTCTAGTTCCAGCAAGACGATGAGACCCAGGAAGACTAACCAGTACACGCGTTTCATCTTAAATGACGTGGTGTGGGCCAGGTGAAGCTTAACGGTCAAGAAGTACGGCCAGATGGTGGCCGCACTGTACCCCCACAGGATACTCCCGAAAATCAGCCACCCTAGCGACTGGGTCAGCGCGAAGGGGAGACTCCCCAGGGCCCCGAAGACCAACGTGAGAATCAGGTAGGTGCTCGAACGCAGGTTGAAGCGCTTGGTGTAGAAGATGCTGGCGGCTCGGGAGATGTAGACGGTCACCAGGGCGATCAGGTAGGTGGTACTCTGTGTTTTCTGGTACTGAAATAAAATCAAAATGTAGGGCAACATGATCCCGGTGTTGGCTAAAAAGTTTAGGGTCCCCACCGAAAAATCAATGCCCGTTTGTTTGAGGCGTTTCACGGCCACAGCCTCCTTTAGGCAAGTTCAGATATAGCTTAAGTATAGCAAGTCCACTCGCTAAACGCTTAGCGGGGGGCTTATAAATTTTTTCGCAAAAAAACACGTCGCTAACGAATAAGCGACGTGTTTTACCCTAAGCCTCCGAGGAAGTTTTAGGCGTTAAGCGTTTTTCAACAAAGGATAGGACCACGTCGGTGATGATGGCCATCAACGCGGTGGGTAAGGCCCCAGCGAGGATAATGGCCCCACCGTTCGTGGCGTTAGTCCCCCGGACGATGATGTCACCCAGGCCACCGGACCCAATGAACGACCCAATCACGGTGATTCCAATTCCTAAGACCAGGGCGTTGCGAATTCCGGCGATAATCACGGATAATGACAGGGGAATCCGAATCGTGGTCATGATTTGTAGGCGCGTCATGCCCATTCCCTTCCCGGCATCCAGGACGTCGGCGTCGACGCTCAACATTCCGGTGTAGGTGTTTTTAATGATGGGGAGCAGGGAGTAGAGGAAGACCGTGGCAATCACGGTGTTTTGGCCTAAACCCAAACCCAGCATTAAGATCGATAACATCGCGAGTGAGGGGATGGTCTGAATCACGTTGGCAATCCCGATAATGACCGGGGAAAGTCGCCGGTGTTGTGACACCCAGATCCCAATCGGAATCCCCACGATGGCCCCGAAGAGGACCCCGTAGATGGAGACCAGAAAAGTTTGGTTAAATTGACTGAGCACGTACATCCCGTTATGGGTGAAGTAGTAAATCAGTTGGCTCCAAAGTCCCATGTCTTTCATCTTATTGCCCCCCTTCGAAATAGTGATGATCTTTCAAGAATTGTTTGGCGACGGTTTGGGGTTCCTGGAGTTCGTCATCGACCTGGTAATTCAACGTTTGCATGGTCTTTAACGAAATCTTGCCGGACAACCGGTTCAAGACGCCTCGGAGTTCGGGGTGTTGCTTGAGGATCTTATTGGTGGTCACGGCACTAGCGTTGTACGGCGGGAAGAAGTTCCTATCGTCCTTGAGCAGTTTTAAGTGGTAACTGGCGACCCGCCCGTCGGTGGAGTAACCTAAAACGGCATCCATCTTGTTGGCGGCTAACGCGTCGTAGAGTAATCCGGTCTGCATGGGTTTAACCGTTCCAAAGCTGTAGCCGTAAGTCTTCTGGAAGGCCGGGTAACCGTCACCCTGCCGGTTCTGCCAGATTTGGTCGATTCCGACCGTCATCTTGGGTGCCAGCTTCTGTAAGTCGCTGACGGTCTTTAGGTGGTATTTTTTAGCGTAAGCCGGTTTGACCATCCACGCGTAGGTGTCGGCGAACCCGTAAGTCTTGAAGTAGGTCATCTGGTAACGGTCCTGGAAATCTTTGGTGACCGTGGAAACGACCTTTTGCGGGTCCCGCTCGAACTTTTCGTTCAGGATGGTGGTCAAATCGGTCCCGTAGAACCGGATCGAGGAAATGTCGGCGTTACCGTTCTTAAGGGCGTTAAAGCTGACGTTCCCGGATCCTAGGTTGTTAATAATGGACGTGTTTAAATTCGTGTAGTGTTCGATCATGCCCTGAATCACGTAGGCCATGATTTGTTGTTCGGTGGTGTTTTGTGCGGCGATGCGGACCGTATTTTTCCCGGATCCGCCCAAGCCGGGCAACGCACAACCGCCCAGTGGCAAGAGTAAAATGACGACCAGGAGTCCGGCCAGCCATTGACGTAACCATTTTTGCATAAAGACGGACCTCCTATTTAAGTTGTTTGGGGGTGACGGCGAACTCGACCTTACCTAACAGGTAGTCGACTAGTAAGGCCAACAAGATGACCGGAATCGATCCGCCTAAGATCAGGTCGGAACGGTAGAGGTTCAACCCGTTAAAGATAAAGTCACCGAGCCCCCCAGCGCCGATATAGGACGCCAGCGTCGCCCAGGCAATCACGTAGGTCGCTGACAGCCGAATCCCGGACATGATGACCGGGGCGGCCAGGGGGATTTCGGCCTGGAGCATCGATTGCCACCAGGTCATCCCCATGCCCTTAGCGGCGTCGCGAACGGTCGGGGAGACCCCCTGCATACCTAAGTAAGTGTTCCGGAGAATCGGTAATAGTGAGTAGATAAATAGCGCCACGATCGCGGGAGTGGAGCCAATCCCGAAGATGGGAATCATCATGGCCAGTAACGCCATGGCGGGGATGGTTTGTAACACCCCGGCGAGCGTAATCACCAGGTTGGCGCCGCGTTTCATCCGGGTCAGTAGGATTCCTAAGGGCACCGCAACGATCACCCCTAAGGCCAGCGCAAACGCTGAAATGTAGAGGTGTTGACCGGTCTTGGCGATGAGCTGAGTGCCGTAAGTCGCTAAGAAGTGCATCATGACTACGCGTCACCTCCCTCACGGGTGGCCGCCGCGTGAATGTCGGCGTTGATCGGGGAAGCGGGTTGTTCATCGGTGGCCGGAGCCCCCCGTAAGGCATCGTACACGATGTCGACCAGCGAGGTCCGGGTGACGATACCGACTAAGCGGTGGTCGTCGTCCACGACCGGCACGTTCTTTACGCCCAGCTTCAAGATCCGCTGGACGGTGTCCCCAATCAAGGCCTTGTCTTGAACGAAGAAGACTTTATGGTTCATCAATTGACTGACCGGCGTGGCCGTATCGGTGTTGCGGCTCACGTCGTCTAAGTCGATGTAACCAATCAATTTATCTTGATCATCGGTGACCAGCAGGGTATCGACTCGTTTTTCGTGCATTAAATCGATGGTGTCGGACAGCGTCTTGTCCGGTGAAATGGCGACCGGGTTCTTGCGCATGATTTGGTTGATGTTTAAGATGTTCGGTTGCGCTCTGATCAGGCGTTCTTCCCCAATCAGGTTAGTGACAAATTCGTTAGCCGGGTGCCGTAAGATGTTTTCTGGCGTGTCGACTTGGACCTGCTTACCCTGGCTCATGATGACCACGCGGGTCGCCAGATGTAAGGCTTCGTCCATGTCGTGGGTCACGAAGATGAAGGTCTTGCCCAGGTCTTCTTGTAAATGCTTGACCAGGTCCTGGAGCGATTCACGGGTGATCGGGTCCAGAGCACCGAAGGGTTCGTCCATTAGAATGATTTCCTGATCGGCGGCTAAGGCCCGCACGACCCCGATCCGTTGTTGTTGCCCTCCGGAAAGCTCGCCGGGATAACGCTGGAGCATTTCGTCGGGCAACTGAGCGAGTTCGATCATCTTGTGGGCTTGTTGGGCCCGCTTTTCCTTGGACCAGCCCAGTAATTTAGGGACCAGTTCGATGTTTTCTTGAATGGTCATATGGGGCATTAACCCGATGTTTTGAATCACGTAGCCGATGGAGCGGCGTAACTTGACCGGGTCCATCTTGGCGATGTCTTGGTCGTTGATCTTGATGGTTCCGGAGGTTTGACTGAGCATGCGGTTGATCATCCGCATGGTCGTGGTCTTTCCTGAGCCAGACGTGCCGATAAAGCAGATGAACTCGCCCTTACCAACTTCGAGGTTGAAGTCGTCGACGGCGATTTTACCGTTGGGATATTCCTTACGTAAGTGTTCCATTGAAAGTAGCATAAATTGGCCTCCTGAGTTGAATTTCCCCGCAGATTGGCCGGGGTATAAAAAGAACGATCGGTGGATCGGCTTCCGTCAAACGGTGGCCAGATGACCGGTCGTATTTGATTGTTCGTTGACAAGCTTAACTGGGTCTATTGTACATGACTAAGGAACGATTACCAAGAAAAGACAATTCCTGGTGTTGATAATTGGCAGGAATGAACGACCGTTGATGGGCGTCCTTAAGCCGATGAAAGGGTTTTGTGAAAAAAATTAAAACACCACCCTATAACCATAACAAAATTAAATGAGCTTTTAATAAGTAATGCCTTATAAAGTCGTGAGCAGCGAGTGAACACTCGCCGATAAATAAATTAAAAATGGGGTTGCCTTCGAGTGACTCGAACCTAGTATACTGGTGATTATTGTGATGAGTAGAGCCGCTTTAAGTGGGCCGGCATCCCTGATTTTAGAAAAGCTTAACCCCCAACTTGGGTTAGGTTAAGGCCATGCGGGTAGGATTTAACCCATTAAGTTCATGCTTCAGCGGCCTTTTCCATAACCTCCCCCGAAAGGAAGATTGGTATGCAACAGATTCTAGTCGTCGGCGCCCTAGACCGCGCCGCATTAACCTTAATTGATCACTTACGGCAGGCGGAGCACGTCGCTTTGACCGTATATTCACCTAGTCAAGTCACCTTACCGCAAGATGTTTTGGCGTTAACTGGCCAACCCCTAGACGAAGGTGGCCTGACCGCCGCCATGATCGGGCAGGACCGGGTCATTGCCTTGGTACCCACGATTGGCTTGACCCAGACCGTGCCCACGTTGATTACGGCGTCTCAGGCTGCGGGTTTGCCCCAACTTGTTTTGAGTCGGACGGACGACGTGGTGGAAATGCCCCGACAACTTCGCGCCGCGCGGCAGGCCCTGATGCAATCCCAGATCCCATTTGACTTTGTTGACGGGATGGGCGCCATCTTAGCCCTGACCGCCAACGCGGCCGTGGTCCCCCTAACCGAACCCATTAAAAAATCCGTTTGACCTGGAATTGTCCGGTCAAACGGATTTTTAGTGTGCGTGATTAAGCGGCTTGGGTGTGCCGTTGTCGAATTTCTGGGACTAGCCACCAGACCAATGCGAGGTTGATCAACATCAAGGCGGCCGTGGAAATAAAGACGGCGTTGTAGTTGAAGACCCCGGCGATCCAGCCCCCAATCAGGGAACCCAGCATGTTGCCGACGGCCTGGAAGGACTGGTTCCAACTAAAGACCGTGGAGGTGAGTTCAACTGGTGTGTTCTTAGTCAGCAAGGTCTGAATCTCGGGGTACAGGGCCCCGTCGGAGATCCCAATCATGAACCGTAAGAGCCCCAGCATCCAAACGCTGGTGACGAACCCTTGGGGCAGGTACATCAGCGTTGCGAAGATGTAGCCGAACAACAACACTCGTCCGGAGCCGTGCTGGTCGCCGTAGCGGCCCAGGCGGGGGGAGGCGATGATGTTAGAGATCCCGGGTAACGCCGCGATGATCCCGGCGACCACGGTAATTGGCCCGACGTTATGCATCAATTCCTTGACGTACAAACTGATAATGGGGGAAATCGAAATGTTCCCGAATTGGACGATCAACGTCGAGGAGAGCAGGACCAGAATCAATTTAGGCTTAGGGAAGGCGGCTAACGGATTGAGACTCCGCTCACCCTTGGGCTTGGGGGCTACCGGCTTGAACTTCTCTTGCACCATGCCCCAACTCATGAAGAAGGTAATCAGGAGTAAGAACCCGGTGATAAAGAAGGTCAGTCGAATGGTGAAGACTTGTGCCAAGACCCCACCCACGACTGGTCCCAACAACATCCCACTGGTTGGACCGGTCATCAAGGTGCTTAACGCCGCACCGCTGTGTTTCCGGGGTGTTTGGGAGGCGACTAACGCCTGGGCGTTAGAGATGTAGCCGGCGAAGACCCCTTGTAAGGCCCGTAGCGCGACCATCTGCCAAACACTAGTGGCAAAGCCCATCAAGGCCAGAGAAATCCCCATCCCGAGCGACGACCGTAACAACATGATCTTGCGGCCTTTCCGGTCGGCTAGGATGCCCCACAGCGGGGAGGCAATCGCGGAGACGAAGAAGTCGGCCGCGTAGACCAGCCCACTATACATGGTTACCTGAGCCTTGGTGTAGTCCCCTAAACTACTGATATATAACGATAAAAAGGGCATGATTTCGCTGAACGCCATGCCGGCGACAAAGGTACAGAACCACAGCACGTGCAAGTTTTTTTGCCACGGGCTGCGCGCCCTTTCAGCTTCATCCAAAGTGCGTCAACTCCTTATGATTAGATTGAAAATGAGCCTCACCCCGAGGGTGACGACCCATCCCGAAACGATTTATTCTATTAGACATCTCTACTAAAATACGCCCATAGCCCCGAAAAATCAATGATTTATGGCTAGTTGTATGCGCTCGCAATAATTAAATTTATTTAGAAACCGGTCCCATTTCCGGTGGACCGGTGGTTAATTCTTAGCCGTGGGGGTTGCGGGTGCTCGCCGAATCTGCGGGGCGCCCCACCAAATCAACGCGAGGTTGAGCAACATTAAGGCCGCCGTGGAGAAGAAGACGGCGTTGTAGTCGAAGATCCCGGCGATCCAGCCGCCAATTAACGCCCCCAGCATGTTACCGATCGATTGAAACGACTGGTTCCAGCTAAAGACGGTTGAGGTCAGGTCGTTAGGCGTGTTCTTGGTCAGTAGCGTTTGAATTTCGGGGAACAGGGCCCCGTCGGCAAACCCGACCATAAACCGTAGAATCCCCAGCATCCAGACGCCGGTCACCAGGCCTTGCGGGAGGTAAACGATGGCCGCGAAGATGTAGCCGAAAATCAGGACCTTCCCGGAACCGTGGCGGTCACCGTAGCGACCCAACCGTGGGGCGGCGAAGATGTTGGAGATTCCGGGCAGAGCCGCTAAAATTCCGGCGACCACGGTAATCGGGCCGACGTTATGCATCAGTTCCTTGACGTACAGACTGATGATCGGGGAGATCGAGGTGTTGCCGAACTGAACGATCATGGTCGACGACAACAGAATGAAGATCAGGCGGGAGCTGGTGAGGACCTTTAACGGATTATGGTCGTTGGCCGTGGTCGTACTTTTGGTAACGGGCACGAATTGTTCGCGCACGCAAAATAGACTTAAGAAAAAGGTGATGAGTAGGAGGGTCGCGGTCACGAAGAAGGTCACCCGAATGGAAAAGATTTGGGCTAAAACGCCGCCCAAAACGGGACCTAAGAGGTTGCCGCTGGTCCCGCCGGTCATCAGGGTACTGAGTGCGGCGCCGCTATGTTCCTGCGGAGCTTGTGAAGCAATCAAGGCTTGGGCGTTGGGAATGTAACCGGCAAAGACCCCCTGAAGTGAGCGTAAGGCGACCAGTTGCCAGACGTTGGTGGCCAGTCCCATGAGACCCATCGCCACGGCGATTCCCAGTGAGGTCCGCAATAACATCACCTTACGGCCGGTCCGGTCGGCCAGCATGCCCCAGAGTGGCGCGGCAATCGCGCCAACAAAGAAGTCGGCAGCGTAGACCAACCCGCTGTACATGGTCACTTGGGCCTTGGTGAAATCACCCATTCCGCTGACGTACAGCGACAGGAAGGGCATGATTTCGCTAAAGGCCATGCCCACAATAAAGGAGCAGAACCATAAAATATGTAAATTACGGCGCCACGGACCGTTCGCTTTGGTGGTTTCATCCACGTTAAAGACCCTCTTCACTAAAATGTTAACGGTAACATTATTTCTATTAAACGCCCAAGTTCTCCAAAGGTCAACGGGGGCGTCGGCAAAGGCGAACAACGACCGCCAGGGAATATTTAATATTCTATATGGTAAATCGCTTAATCATTTGAAAATCGGCATAAATCCCGAATTGACGGCGACCGAAGCGAAAAGGGCTAAGAATATTGAAAATTGCGAATAATTTATCGCGGAATATTCCCGGCTAGGCATGGCTAAACTGGGAATACCAAAAGGCCCACGACGAGATTGTCGTGGGCCTAAGCAACGTTAAGTTGAGTCTAAGCTGACTGATTGTCGTTTCTCTACTGAGGCTGGCAGTGTTTCAGCGTTTAGTTCGCTTTCGCTTGAGCTTTAAACGCGTCAATGCCCTTTTCTAAGCGGTGCAGGCCGTCCTTGAGCCGTTCGGCCGGACAAGCCACGTTGATCCGAACGAAGTCGTGCCCGTCACCGCCGTAGACCGCCCCGGCCGTGATGAACAAACCGGTCTGAGCGCGGATAAAGTCACAGAGTGCGGTGGTGTCGTGCGTGACGTTGCGACAATCGATCCAGACCAGGTAGGTGGCGTGGCCTTCGATGACCTGGAGATCGGGCAGGTGTTTATTGATGAATTTAGTCAGCGTCTGTTTATTGGCGGTCACCTGAGCGTTCATACCGTGAACCCAGTCGGCTCCGGTGGTGTAGGCGGCGATGACGGCGGGGACGGCAAACGAATTGGGTTCGGCCAGTTCGTCGGTGTTGAGACCCCGGTCGACCACCTGGCGTAAAGCCTCGTTAGGAATGATGACCGTGGCAGCGTGTAAGGCCGCCACGTTGAAGGTCTTACTGGTGGACACGCAGGTGATGCTGTTTTGGGCGTTGACGTCGTTGACCGACGCGAACGGCGTGTAGGGATGGTCGGCGTCGGTGATGTCTCCGTGAATTTCATCGGAGAGGACCGTGACGTGGTTCGCCGCGGCTAATTCACCGATCTTAGCCAGTTCGTCTGCCGTCCAAACCTTGCCCACCGGGTTATGCGGATTACAGAGAATCATCATGGTGGTCAACGGCTCGGCCATTTTAGCGTTGAGGTCGTCCCAGTCGATGGCGTAGGTGCCATCCTGGTCGATCAGGTCGCTAGACAGAATGTGTCGGCCGTTATTCACGATGGAATTATAGAAGATGTTATAAACGGGCGCCTGAATCAGGACGTTGTCGCCAACGTTGCTGACGCGCCGGACCGCCGAAGAGATGGTGGGCACCACGCCGGTGGCAAAGCGCATCCAAGCGGTGTTGGGTGCCCAATTGTGTTCCGTGGCGTACCAGTGTTGCACGGCTTCAAAGTAGGCTTCGGGGACCTCTTCGTAACCGAAAATCCCCGTAGTGGCTTTGTCCTGAATGGCTTTGACGATGCCGGGAGCCGTTCGGAAATCCATATCGGCGACCCACATCGGGAGTTCGTTATCTTTGACGTCCCACTTGACGGAGTTGGTGTGGCGCCGGTCGATCATTTCGGAAAAATCAAAGTTAGTCATGGTTAGCCTCCTGGGTGGTAATGGTGGTTTTGGCGGGATCGATGGCCGGGTCGTCAAAGATGACTTGGCCAATGCTTGGCGCCGTGATGTGCCCGTTGACGGGATTCTTGACGCTATCAATCTGAGTGGTGATGGTGGCGTCGATATCCTTACAGTATTCGAAGGATAAGTCGGTGTTGATCAAGGCACTGTTGCGCATGGTCAACCCGTCGACGTAACACAGACCTTGGTCACTTTCCAACCAACAGTTGACGAAGGTGATGTTCTTGGTGTTCCAGGACAGGTATTCGCCGATGATGGTCGAATCGTAAATGGTCACGTTGTCACAGTTCCAAAAGGCATCGTGGGTGATAAACGTTGAGTTGTGGACTTCGATGTTCTTGCCCCCGTCAAAGGCGTAGTTCCCGGTGATTTTCAAGTCGTGGGCGACCACGTTATTGGTGTTCATCCCGAAGTAATCGCCGTTAGCGGTGACGTGGTCGAGCTGGACGTCGTCACACCACCAAAGGGTTTCGCCGGCGTCGGCGAAGTCCACGTTTTGAAGCTTCAGGTGTTGGGCGTGTCGGAAAGTTTTGGTTGCGCGCACCGTGGTGTTTTGCATGGTCAGGTTCTGGCTGTACCAGATCCCGGCATGGGCGTCGGGTTGCCAAGTGGTCTGGTCGACCGTGACGTGATGGGCGTACCATAACGGATACTTCCATTTAAAGATGGTGTGGTCGATGGCGAGATCGTGGGCGTGCTTGAGCGGGGACTCGCCGTCGTGAAACGTACTGTTGGTGATGTGGAGATCGTGTGCTTGAAATAAGGCGCGTTCTCCGGTAAATGACTGTTGGTTAAGTTCTTTCAATTAGGTTCGACTCCTTTGTCTGACTAGAATCTGCCTTAAAATACTGATCTGGAGGATTCAGCGCTTCCGGACCACTCAGAAATGGGCTGGAACGGAGTGGGTACGGCTTCAAGCCCCCAGATCAGGTCTTGAAGACCGACCTTTGTCTAGGCTGACGAAGAACGCCAGCCAACACTAGCCCGTTTCCCTCCTGAGCCCATTTCTGACTAGTCCTCCAGCTCATACGAGTTATAACCGCAACTAAACTGGATTCTGCTCAATTAAGAGGTATTGACTGGCTATTCAAATCAGTACTTGGATCTTAAGCCAGCTCTTGATAAATTCATTCTAAGCCCTTCGAGCGACTCGAAGGCAACCAATTTGTTTGCGGCGGTCATTATTTACCAGGACGCTATTTTTCAGCGGTCAACGAGTCAGGGCCACCAGAGCCGCCGGTAAACGGTGCCCACGCCTAGCGTCAACAGGGTGAGTCCCCCGGCAAAGAGGCCAAATTGGGGCCAGGAGAGGCCGGGCGCCGTGACGGACCGGGTAACGATGAATCGCAGGTAGTGGTCGGACTCACCGGTCAGGGGCTGAGCGATCAACGGAAAGTTAGCCGGTGCAACGACCAGGTGCAAGACGTGGTGGGCGTAGCGGTTGGTGACCGTGAGTTGGTAGGTGCCCGCCGGTTGTTGCGGTAACGTGACCCGTTTGAGGTCAGTCAAGGGCGTCGATTGCCAGACAGTGCGGCCGTGCTGGCGCAGGGTGGCCTGACCAATCCGCGTGCCGTTGGGGTCGATGAGGAGTCGGTTAAAGGCCACCGGGGCGGTGAAGGATTGAGTCAGGTGTTGGCCGGGATGGAGCGTGCGGCGGCTATCTTGGTAATAGCGGCCCTCATTTTGACTGACGACCTGGACCGTCTTGTCCAGTGGGCGCGTTAACGACCAACCACCGGTACCTAGCGCGGCAACTAATAAGAGCACCAGGCCGCCGGTCAACCGGCGCTGAACCACGGTGGGACGCGCGACCGGTAGGCGGTCCGGAACTCGCAAACCGACCGCCGTTCCCGCAAGGAGCAGTGGGAGGAGTGGCAGGGCGTAGCGTTCCTCGGTCTCCCAGAAGAGCACGTGAAAGGCCGTCAGTCCTAGGGCAAATAGTCCGCCGAGTAAAAAGCCGGGATGGAAGGTCTTTCGGCGCCACTGTTGCAAGCCCCATAGGAGGTTGACCAACAGTAACGCACAGTAACTGAGCTGAGCCCAGTTGGCCAGGAGCCATTCGGCGGTGGCACGGTGTTGGCGGTACCAGGTGGGCATCCGGGTGAAACTAGAATTGACCTGAAACGCGTCGAAGGTCCCGGTCGCTAAGAAGAGGCGGGCCTTTTTCCCCAGATGGTTTAGAATTCCCAGGGGGCCCAGTTGGTGCAGATAGGATTTAAGGTGGGCCGTTGCGAGGCGTTTTTTGGCCTGCGCGGTCGGGGCCTGGATCACGGGTTCGGCGTCGTAGCGGTTATAGTCCCCGTGAAAGGCGGGGTTGGCCCCCATGGCGATCCAACTGACGGCCGGTAAGGCTTTTTGCGGATCGCTGGTATACCCGGCGGCACGTTGGGCGACGTGGCTCCCGGCACTACCACCAATAAGGCAGAGCCCCAGCAAGGCGGTTAGGCCCAATTTAGCCCAGCCGGCGTGTGACCGAGCCACGGGGAGCAACCAGAGAATCAGGATCACCGCAATGACTAACACGATAAAGTTGGCTTTAAATAGGTAGGCCAATGTGAGGGGCAGACCTAACAGGACCCCGGTGCCCCACCACCGTTGCGGCGAGGTCGCGTGGCGTAAGCGGTCCATTAAGACCACCGTGAACAGGCCGGCCGGTAAGACCAGAATATCACTGTAGGTGTTGAGTCCGTAAGCGTAAAAGGGGACACAGGTTAGGGCCAAACCCAAAAAAGTGTTGGCCGCCCCGGGCCGCGTCTTGCGCAAATGGTGGGCCATTACGGCGAGGCCACAGTCCAACCAGGCAAATTGAATCAGGTTGAGCCAAACACCACTATCGATGCCAACCCACCGGCCGAGCCGGAGAAGTCCCGCTAATAAGAGGGTCAGGCTGACGTTGTTGGGGTAGGTTTGAAAGTAGGCGTTCCAGGTGGTGTCGTGGTGGAGTAAGTCGAGCGCCTGCTGGTGTACGAAATACAGATCGGCATGCGGGGTAGCGACCCAGTTGAGCGCCACGATCACTTGCAAGCCGATGAGCAGGCCCCATAAAAGCACGGTCTGCCACCGGGTTGACCGTTTCGTCCAGCGGCGCCAGAACCAACCGGCAATCCCCAGCGCGACCAAACTGGTGAGGACCAACAAGAGTGGTGGCCACCAGTTTTGATCAGCCCGATAGCCCACGGGAGCGAGGATCGCGAGGCCCCAAACGATGGCGAGACCTAGGGTGATCAAGCGCCCCAGACTAGTTGTTAAATGTTGCCGTAATTCCATGGCAAAGCTCCTTAATCCGACAAGGTGTGATCCAAGGACTGGGCGGCCGGTGTGGTGGCTGCCGCAAAGGCGTGCGAATAGGTGTCGGTTTGAATAATGAACCGGGGACGACGCTTGGTCTGGGTAAACGTCCGGCCCACGTATTCTCCGATGATGCTAATGGCAATGAGCTGGCAACCACCCAGGAACCATAATGAGGTCATGATGGACGACCAGCCGGTCACCACGGCCCCCCGAAGATGTTGGCTGACGATCCAAATAAACATGGCGATGGCGCCCACGCAAATGGCCGCCCCGGCCCACAATACGGCACGAATCGGGGCGATGGAGAACGAAAAAATACCGTCGAGCGCGAGTTTTAGCATCTTCTTTAAGGAATATTTGGATTGCCCGGCGAGTCGTGGTCGGCGTTTGTAATATAACTTGGTTGACGCAAAGCCAAGTTGGGGCACGATGCCCCGTAAGAAGGGATCATTTTCATGATACTCCAGTAGGGCGCTTAGTGCGCGGTGACTGAGTAGCCGAAAGTCGGCGTGATTGGGAATCAGGTGGACGCCCAGTTTGTTCATTAACCAGTAGAAACGTTCGGCGGTGGTGCGTTTAAACCAGGTGTCACTCGACCGGTCGTTCCGGACGCCGTAGACGACATCGAAGCCGTCGGCGGCTTGCTGGACCATGTTAGGAATCAAAAACGGGTTGTCCTGGAGATCTGCGTCGATGGTGATGGTCAGATCCGAATAGGGTGCGGCCGTCTGTAGACCGGCCATTAGCGCGGCTTCTTGGCCGAAGTTACGGCTAAATTGCAGGCCGGTAAAGTGATCACTGGTCGTTTGTAACTGACGAATGAGGTCCCATGTTTTGTCGTGACTGCCGTCGTCGACGAATAGAATTTTACTATCGGCCGTCACTTGTTGTTCGGTCATGAGTTGCGTCAGGATGGCGTCTAAAGTTTGGGCGCTGCTGGGTAAAACGGCTTCCTCGTTAAAGCACGGCACCACAAGGGTTAACCGTGGTAGTTTTTTATCAGACATAGTATTCCTCCCCTAAAAATAACCCTGGACCTTAGCAAGTTTCCCCCACAAGCTAAGGATACGCCTAAAGCATAAGCCGATTGATGAAAAATTGGGTGAGATTAGGCTTGAATTTTACTGTATCTTAGCGAAATTAACCTTCATAACTGCCCCCGTTAATCATGAGGACCCGATGATTTCTCAAAAGAAACGGGGACACCAAGCAACGATACTTACGCCGCTAAACCGTGTGAGGCCGGGGATGAAGCGTAACTAAACTGCAACGTTTTTGTCACCAAAGTCACATCTAAGGGACTACAGTGGACCATGAAACGGTCTGTCCGTGGAGTGGTGACGACCCCACCGGCAGTCATGAGAAGACTCAAAAGAATTTGGGGAGGCCTTTTGATGAGAAAAGTTTGGCATCAGACTTGGCAGAAACGCACCGCACAATTGGTAGCTTTACTCGGAGTTGCCGCAGGATTAGTCGGTGGTGGTCAAGTCGTCGCTCATGCCAGTTCGTTAGCGGTACCTGATATTTCCGAATGGCAAGGAAAGTTGCCAGCCGGGCAGGTCGCTAACCTGAAGAATCAGGTATCCTTCGTGATCAACCGACGGCAATACGGGGCCGGTTATCAGGACAAGGATGCGACTAATAACACGAATTTATACACGCAGTACGGCATTCCGTTTGGCGAATACGACTACGCGCGGTTTACCAGCGCGGCTAGTGCCAAACGAGAAGCCCAGACCTTTTATGCGCGGTCCAATAAAAACGCGCAGTTCTACGTTTTAGACTTTGAGGAAAACGATGTGACCGCGGGGAGTCCCAATAGCGCCGTACAGGCCTGGCTCAATGAGATGCGGTCGTTGACTAATAAGCACGTCATTTTTTATTCCTATCAGAGTTTTGCCACGACTTACGCGAATACGGCGCGGCAAAACTTCGACGCACAGTGGATTGCTAACTATTCGTACCAGCCGACGATTCCCATGGCGTTATGGCAATATACCGATCACAATTATCTAGCGGCGTTAAACGAATATACGGATAACAGTCGGGTGATCACGTCGGTTCATCCGGTCACCTGGTGGGCGGATGATAGCGTGGCGGCCGCGTTGACGCATGAGTCCACGCCGACGCCCAACCCAGCGCCGACCAATTCGACAACGGGGGCTGGTGCCACCAGTTCCACCACGCCAACGACCCCAACGACGCCTGTACGGGTAAGCTTTCAGAAGGGACAACGTGCTTATCTGCATCGAACCGCGGTTACCCTGACGGGGACGGCTATCGCTAAGCGGCATACTCAAAAACTGTATACGATCAGTCGGGTCAAGGCGAACGGCACGGCGGTCTACCTAAAGGGCTTAGGCCAGTGGGTCAAGACCAGTAGCGTGACCGGGTACTGGTCCGGCAGTCACCGCACCTTTAAGTTGACGCATAAACTCAACGTCTATGCCAACGCCAGCTTGACTCGCCGCACGGGAAGTTACTACGTGGCTGGCGATACGGTCACGGGTAAACTGGTCAAGGCGCCAAACGGGCGGTCTTACCGGCTCAAGACGAAGTTGGGTTACCTGACGGCTAACGTGAAAGATTTAACGGTCGCCTAAGCGGACGAGAGGAGTTTTATGATGTTCAATCAGTCTAAAAAAATTCTAGTTACGGCTGCGGCTAGCCTAGCGGTTCTAGCCACCTTAGGCTCGGGGACGCTACTGACCATGCACGCGGCTAACGGCGTCAGTGCGGTCAGCCAGACGGCTGCTCCCACTACGGCGACGGCGAACAGCACCCACCTGACGGCCACTAACGCGAGTGGGACCAAGCAGAATTACACGGTCAAGTACCACAATCAGGCCGGTCACACCGCGGCAACGTTTCAGAAGAAAACGCTGGGCAGTGCGACCGCGGCGGCCAATCAGGTTGCTTACTTCGGTCGGGGGACGGCCGGGCCTAGCGTCAAGTTGACGCACGGGACCCAGGCGGTGGTCCAGGGCACTATGGGCCACACCTACGTGCACTGGAACACGGGTCATTGGTCGGTCACGGCGGTTACCAGTAACGCCGACCAGTCGGGCACGCCAACCCAGTTCGCCAATCAGGTCAACGATCAACTGCAACAGCAGCATTTGCCGACGGCCGCTACGACCGGCGCGGTGACGGTCTACAGTCAAGCCAACGGCAGTTCGGCCCAAGCCGATACGGTCAAGTGGCAGACGGGTGACCAACTGTATGCAGTTAGTGGTCAAACCGTGGCCGGAACGGTTAAATTGGCGCAGGCTAGTGATTAGTCGGTACCAGTATGATAAATAATAGGGTGTTTAAACGGGCGTCAACGGGCAAATTATTGCCGGTTGACGCCCGTTTTTTTGCCCATACGCCGACTGGTTGAATCACCGAATTGTCCGGCAACTCGGCGGTTAAGACCCTAGCCGGTGGTCAATCAAACTGTAACGTTTGGTAACTGAACTGCAACTACCTTGTTACGACTTGCACACCTAACTTCGGTACAGTGAAGAAGATGAATCGTTGGGAGGTGAATCGGCGGGAGGAGCCGGTCGCAACGGGGAGTTTAGACCGTGACAATGTAGGAGTAGGGACCAAATACTTAGTAGGGAAGTGCCAACATGATTTTACAGCAGCAGGTTAGACGGCGATTGACGCAGGTGATAGCCTTATTCGGTGCCCTCACTGGGTTTGCGTGGAGCGGTCAGACGGTCGCCCACGCGAGCACCTTAGCGATTCCGGATATTTCGGAGTGGCAGGGAAATTTATCCGCCAGTCAGGTGGCTAATTTGAAGAGTCAAGTTTCCTTTGTTATCAATCGGCGGCAGTACGGATCTTCGTACCAAGATCTCTACGCGACCAATAACACAGCCTTGTACGTGAAGTACGGGATTCCGTTTGGCGAGTACGATTACGCGCGGTTCACCAGCGCCGCTAGCGCCAAGCAAGAGGCCAAGGATTTTTATAACCGGTCCAACAAAAACGCTAAGTTCTACGTGCTAGATTTTGAAGAAAACGACGTCACGTCGGGGACCACCAACGCCGCGGTTAAGGCCTGGTACGACGAGATGAGTGCGTTGACCAACAAGAAGCTGGTCTTCTATTCGTACCAATCGTTTGCGACGAGTTACGCCAACAGTGCGCGGCAGAACTTTGACGCGCAGTGGATCGCCAACTATTCATCGCAACCCACGATTTCTCTGGCGTTGTGGCAGTACACCGATCACAATTACCTGTCCGCGCTAAACGAATACACGGATAACAGCAAGGCCATTACCGCGGTTCACCCGGTTTCCTGGTGGACGGACGGGGTGACCACGGCATTGAGCCACACCACGACCTACGCTTACAGCAGTTATAAAAAGGGCCAGCATATTTATTTACATAACAATGCCACCCAATATGTCGACGGCACGGCGATTCCGGCGTCCGCACGACAGAAGTTTTATCAGATTAGTCAGGTCAAGAGTCTGACCCAGTCAAAGTCCAAACAGGCCCTGTACATTAGTGAGCTAGGAAAATGGGTGCTCGCGCAAGACGGGACCGGGTACTGGTTCGGTCAGCACGGGTTGTTTAAACTGAAACACAAACTCTACATTTACTCGGACGCGGCCCTGACCAAAAAGACCGGGAGTTACTACGTTTCCGGCGATCAGGTTGCCGGGAAGGTCGTTTCGGCCCCGAGCGGTAAGTCGTATCGGATCAAGACTAAGCTGGGCTACATCTCGGGTAACACGCAATATTCCGATCACGCTTACTACGAATCGTTGAACGCTAGCAAGCAACTGACCACCAAGAAAACGTTGTACGAATATACCGGTAGTGGGTTTAAGAAATCGCAACGGTCGACCAAGGTCGCTAAGGGGACCACGCTGACGGTCACGGCGGTCAAGAAACGCTCGACGGGCTCACGCTACTTTGTCTTAAGTAACGGACGCTACGTCACGGCGCTTCAAAACTACGTGCAAGAGTAAGGGGGTAATTTTGAAATGAATTCACGGACTAAAAAATTGATTTTAACGGCGGCCACCAGTTTGGCGGTGCTGGCGACGTTAGGGTCGGGGACTTACCTGACCATGCACGCGGCCAACGATGTTAGTACGGTCAGCCAGACGGCAGCGCCGAAGACGGCCACGGCGGATAGCGCCAAGCTCACGGCGACTAGTACCAGCGGCACGAAAAATAATTACAAGGTGACCTATACGGATCAGGGTGGCGACCAAAGTGCGACCTTCCAGAAGAAAACGCTGGGGAATTCGCAGACGGCCACGGATGAAGTGGACTACGTGGGCCAGGCCAACGGGGCCAACGTGAAGCTGACTAAGCACACGACGGCGGTGGCTCAGGGCACCATGGGGCACACCTACGTGCACTGGACGACGGGCAAGTGGTCGGTGACGGCGGTCACGGATAACGCTGATACCAGTGGGACCCCCGCCCAATTTGCCAAACAGGTTAATGCGCAACTGAAGCAGGCGAGTCTCCCAGACACGACCAAGACGGGGGCGGTGACGGTGTACAGTGGTACGGAAAATGCGCAGGCTAACACGGTCAAGTGGCAATCCGGTAAGCACCTGTACGCGGTCAACGGTACCACGGCGGCCGAGACGGTTAAGTTGGCGCAGAAGAGCGCACAATAGTCGGGATTTAAGGCATCAGTTAGTGAACTAAGCGCTCCTGAATCAGTTGGCAATGGACTGAAATAAAGGGTAATCCGGGCAACTGAGTTTCCAGGAAGAATCAGGTCGATCACCGCGAGCAACCAGTGCGGCGACCGGCTTTTTTCGTGTTTTGGAGGTTTAAGACTAGTCAAGCCTAGGCTCAGGCCGTAAACTAGGGGTATTGAAATTTAGCAGGGGGAATGACCTTTGAATAAATGGCGCCAACCCGAATCGGGCTTTTCCTGGTTCTACCAACGATTTTTAAATAACCACATTACCATTTTATTGTTGAACATCTTTCTTTTCTTATTGGTGGTCCACGAAGTCGTCCAAAACGGGAGTTTGTTGAATCCGGTTTGGCGGTTCATCGGCATCGCCGCCCCCGCAATCATTGTGGCGGGAATCTTGTTCTACGTGTTGGACCCGTTCGTCCACCTGATGGAACGACGACTACATATCAAAGAGGGACTAGCCATCACGATTGCGTTAGTCCTCACCATTGCGGTCCTGGTCTTGATCTTCTTAAACCTGATTCCGTTTCTGACCCGCCAGACCGCCAGCATGATTGGCTCGTTACCCCAATTTGCCAACGATATTATGCATCAGCTCAACCACGCTAACCAGCAACATCACTGGTTGACTAACGCCAACTTAGACGAGATCAACCAGCGGGTCACCACCTACTTCTCTAAGCGTGGCTGGAACCTGTTGACCGGAACGTTAAGCTCGCTGGGCAACGTGGTGACCACGGTCAGTGACTGGATCATCACGCTGATTACCGCGCCACTGGTCCTGTTCTTCATGTTAAAGGACGGGAGCCACTTTCCGAAATTTATCAGTCGGGTGGTGCCAACGGCCTACCGTGACCGGTTTATCGTGATGCTCGACCAGATGAACGTCAAGGTTAGCTCCTACATTCGCGGTCAACTGACCGTGGCGCTGTGCGTGTTGATCATCTTCACCACCGGTTATTCGATTATCGGTCTGAAGTACGCGCTGTTACTAGGGGTCATTGCCGGACCGTTGAACCTGATCCCGTACTTTGGGTCGGCCATTGCCTTACTGCCTGCCCTGATCATCGGGGCGATTACCAGCCCATCGATGTTACTGGGGGTCGTGATCGTTTACCTGGTCGAATGGGTCTTGGAGACGCAGGTCCTGTCACCACTGATTATGGGGAACAGCCTGGAAATGCACCCGATCACCATCGTCTTTGTTTTGTTGGCGGCTGGTAAAATGTTCGGGCTGACCGGGGTGATCTTAGGGGTGCCCGGATTCGCCGTGCTGAAGGTCTTCGTCATCACCACCTTCCATTGGTACCAGGAATATTCTGCGTTGTACCCGGACGTCTTGCCGGACGATGAGGCGCTCACCACGCCCGTGACGCCAACCGCGGCGACTGTCAAGGAAACCCCACCCACTAAGCCTTCGAAATAACTTAAACTTGCTCATCGTTGTTGTGACGGTGAGCTTTTTTAGTACCTTAGGGGCTGGTCGATTGGATTGCCAAACCACTTAGTCTCATAATTGCACGCTGAAACGGGCCGCCGTGCTATCCTGAAGAAAAAGTTGTGGAGGGAAATGATGATGGGACAGATGATGGTGATTTGGCGGTGGTTAGGGGGCCTTTTGTTATTGGCTTCCGGCGTCTTAGGGGTGTTGGTCAAACCGGCGTTTGTGACTTTTTCTGTGGGTCCACGGGGCATCTTCATTGACGGGTCGACGGCAACCCTTTGCCTGGTTTTGGGCGGCGGGGCGTTGGGGTACTCGATTTACCTGGGGCACCAACTGAAGCGAAAAACGAGAAAGTAGGAGGCAGACTTATGCGACAAGCACTTCATTGGTTAACGGTCATCTGGTTGTTGGACGCGTTAGTCCTGTGGTGGTTTAGCGACCAGCCGTTCTTTCGGGTGGTGACAACGACACAAGGTCGGCAGTTATCCGGGTCCGTGGCGACGTTTTTTCTCGGCCTCAGCTTGATTTGTCTGATTTGGTCGGGGTGGCTGCACTGGCATCATCCGGTGTCCAAGTCTTAACCCTTTATTAACGGTCACAATCATTTTTAGTTAGTGATAAGCCCCATTTGCTATAACCGTAACATGGCTTTTGACGACTCCTGTCAAAAAGTGAATGGAGGCGACCCAAGTGAATTTTTGTAAACGAGCCTGGCTAAATGTCTGGGCTAAGAAGGGCCGCTCGGTACTCTTGATTCTGGTATCGGCGGCCATCCTGATGTTCGTGCTAGCCGGGTTATTGATCCGCAGCGCGGCCATTAAGGCGACCAATCAGGCGAAGGCCGATGTGGGGGCCACAGTGACGTTGTCGGCCAACCGGCAAGCGGCGTTTAAACAAATGCGCCAGAGCAGCAGTTCGTCGAGTTCCAAGAGCAGTCGCCCGAAATTGACGTTAACGCCCGTGAAGTTGAGCGACGCGACCAAAATTGCGCAGCTCAGCAACGTCGGGAGTTATAACGTTACCAGTACCACCTCGGCTAACGCGAAATCCTACGATACGGTCTCAACCAGTACCGGGATGGGCGGCAGTAGCAGTGGCGGTCCCGGGGGAATGAAGTCCGGCAGTAGTAGTTCCGGTGATACCCAGATCGACGGGGTCACGGCCACGAGCCTGACCAGCGATTTTAGCGACAAGCAAAGTAAAATCGTAAAGGGTCGGGGCATCACCACCAGTGATAAGAATACCAACCACGTGGTGATCGAAAAGGAACTGGCTAGCCAGAACAACTTAAGCGTGGGCGATACCATGACCTTTAAACAGACTACGGGCAGTAAAACCACGGTCAAGGTCAAGGTTGTCGGCATTTACAAGGCCAGTTCCAGCAGCTCCAGTACGGCTGGGCCGATGAGTACCGACCCGTCGAACACGGTCTACACGTCTTATACCTTGGCCAACAGCATTAAGGGCAGTAAGTACGCGGGTACGGCGGATTCCGTGACCTTTAACGTTACCAACCCCAGCAAGGTCAGTAGTGTGAAGACGGCCGGCAACAAGTTGATCAGTTCTAGCAAGTATTCGTTGAGTACCGACGATGCTAGTTACCAGACGGTCAAGGCCTCCATGAGTAGTGTGGAAAGTTTCGCCAACAAGATTGTTTGGTTGGTGGCGATTGCCGGGACCATCATCTTAGCGCTGATTGTGATTCTGATGATTCGCGAACGGCGCTTTGAAATTGGCGTCTTACTCTCCTTGGGTGAGGCCCGGTGGAAGATTGTGGCGCAGTTCTTCACCGAAATGGTGATGGTCTTAGTCGTTGCCTTAGCCATTGCGGGCGTTGGGGGCAAGTTTGTTGGGAACCAGTTGGGCAGTCAGTTGGTCTCACAAACGGCCACGACCACGCAAACCACCAGTAGTACCACGTCTAATCAACCGGGTGGCAGTAGTCAAGGTGGCGGCGGTCAGCCGGGTGGTCAGGGCCAAAATGGTGGTCCGGGTCGCACGACGAACAGCACGAAACAGGCCAACACCAAGCTGGCGATTACCGTGAGCGCGGTAGACTTAGCCGAATTAGGTGGGTTTGGGTTAGCGATTACCTTCCTATCGATTATGATTGCGTCGGGCGGGATTCTACGACTTGAACCACGGAAAGTACTGATTTCCTAAGGAGGCAGACCATGTTAAAAACCAAAGATTTAAGCTACTGGTATCAGGATGCCAGCCAACCCCTGTTTAAAGAGGTAAACCTCGAGTTCGAGGCGGGTCAGTCCTACGCCATCCTGGGCCACAGTGGGACCGGGAAGACGACCTTTCTCTCGTTGATCGCCGGGCTGGATCACCCCAAGGACGGTGAAATTCTGTTAGGGGACCGGTCCCTAAAGCAGATTGGCTTGACCAACTACCGCCGCCATGACGTGGCGATTGTCTTTCAGGCCTACAACCTGTTTGCCTACATGTCCCCGTTGGATAACTTGCTAACGGCCATGGCGATTACCGGTGCCGAGCACGCGGGCGACAAGGCCTATGCCAGCCAGATTCTCCGGGACCTAGGCATTGGCGACGACCTCATCACGCGCAACGTGCAACACCTCTCCGGGGGCCAGCAACAACGGGTGGCGATTGCCCGCACCATGGCGTGTGACGCCAAACTGGTGGTGGCCGATGAACCCACCGGAAACCTGGACGAAGACAACACCCATGCGGTGATCGCCCAGTTCCAAAAAATCGCCCACGAGCAGCAGAAATGCGTCATCATCGTGACGCACGAACCGGACGTGGCCGCGCAGTGTGACCATCAGTACCGGTTGGAAAATAAACAATTTACGCAATTAGCTTAAGGTTAAGGGACGTCCTCGATGTGAGGACGTCCTTTTCGGCTACTAAGCCTGTAACCGCAAGCTTTCAATTGGTCTGACCCAAAGATAAAAATTCTAGCGCTTACAAAAGATTAGCTCTATAATAACCGCAAGTTTAAATTTAATCTAAATGAAGAAGGCAGATATGATGACAGTTTTTAGTGCGTATTCTGATGACGACATCTTGGCCGACTTAACCGCGCAGGTCAAGGATGGCACCGTCTCAACGGATGCTCAAACGTTGAAAAAGCAATCCTTTAACCCCAACGCGTCCGGGGGCGAAAGCGGATTAGCCCGGGCGTTCGTCGAGGTGCAAAGCGTCGCGGACATTCAGGGCGTCTTGGCCGTGGCGCGTAAGTACCACATCCCGGTGGTGCCGCAAACAACGGCCACCAGTACCGTGGTCGGTTCCGACGGGATCGCCGGGGCCATCATTCTGTCGACGCGAAAGCTGAACCAGATTCTGGAAATCAGCAAGGAAGATTCCGTGGCCGTGGTTCAACCCGGCGTGATTAATGGTGATTTGGACCAGGAAGCCCGCAAACAAGGTTTATTCTACGCACCAGATCCCGGTTCCAAACTATTCTCCTCAATTGGGGGCAACGTATCGACCAACGCCGGTGGGATGAGTACTGTGCGCTACGGGGCCACCAAGGATAACGTGCTGGGGCTAAAGGCCGTCTTAGCGGACGGTCGCACCGTCACGTTGGGTGGACGCACCCTGAAGCAGGCCTTTGGGTACGATTTGACCCAGTTGTTTGTCGGCTCCGAAGGCACCTTGGGCATCGTCTACGAAGTGACGGTCAAGTTAATGCCGATTCCCTTGGGTAAATCGATCATGGGGCTGGCCTTCTTCGAGGACATGGCGGCGCTAGCTAAGGGCGTCACCGCGATTCGCATGTCCGGAGTTTACCCGACCATGCTAGAAGCCTTGGATGGCAATACCGTGATTGCCCTGGATAAGTACGAGAAGACCCACTACGCCGAGAATAGTGGTGCCATGTTGATCTTCCGGTTGGACGGCAGTAGCGACGAGAACGTCCAAGTGTTGGAAGACCTGTTGGCTAAATATCACGGTCAGCACGTTCAAGTGACGGCTGACGCCGACGAACAGGCCAAGCTAGAACAACTGCGTCGCGACATGTTACCGGCCGTCTTTGCGGGCCAAAACCACCTCATGGAAGACATGGCCATGCCGTTATCCCAGTTAGCGCCGATGATGGACTACATCCAAGCCGTGGGGCGGGACTTAGGGATTAAGATCTACACCGCCGGGCATGCGGGTGACGGCAACGTTCACCCGAGCTTCGTGTGGCCGGAAGACCAGCCCGAGGTGCCGGCGGCCGTACTGGAAGCTTTACGGCGGGTCTTCCGCAAGACCCTGGAACTGGGCGGCACCATCTCCGGCGAGCACGCCGTGGGGATGATGAAGAACCAGTGGAACAATCCCGAATTGGGTGAAAACGTGGACTACCTGCAACACCAGATTAAGACGTTGTTCGACCCGATGAATCTCTTGAATCCGAAGCGTAAGATTAACTAATCTTAGTCAGCGAAAGCCCGTTAGCCGTGGTGTCACGGTTAACGGGTTTTTTCATGGCTGAGTGGTATAACTAATTATTCCGATGATATAAGATAAATAATTCTGATTTTTAATAATTTTCCCTAAAAACCCTAGACGGACAGAATTGGGTGGCGTATTATCAAAAATTGAAGGCCCACCATAAAATCGGACAATCCAGCGGACAAACGTGGCGATTAAAGTTACAATTGAAAGCAAATGCAACTGAACGCAAACGGCGAAACAACCGGTTGCGAATCCAACAGTCCACGAAAGGAAGATGGCCATGACCGATGCGCAACAATGGTGGCGCCAAGCCGTAGGATATCAGATTTACCCGCAAAGTTTTTTTGATAGTAATCACGACGGCGTGGGGGACCTCCCCGGCGTCCAAGCTAAGATTAACTATCTTAAAGATTTGGGGGTTGATTTCGTCTGGTTGGCGTCCTTTTATCCGTCCGGTCACGTGGATAGTGGTTACGACGTCACGGATTATTGTGGCGTTGACCCGCAGTTTGGAACGTTGGCCGACTTTGAGGCGTTGGTGGCGGCTTTGCACGCCGCCGATATTAAGGTGGTAATCGACCTAGCCTTAAATCATACGTCGGATCAACACCCGTGGTTTCAGGCCGCGCAAAAGAGTCGGACCAACCCGTACCACGATTATTACATTTGGCAACCCGCCGATGGCCAAACGCCGCCGAATAATTGGCAATCCGTGTTTGGCGACTCGGCCTGGCAGTACAATCCGGCGACCCACGAAGCCTACCTTCACTCGTTCGCCACGGCCCAACCAGATTTGAATTGGGATAACCCGCAGGTTCAACGAGAAATGGCCCGGGTAATCCAGTGGTGGGCCGACCGCCACGTGGACGGGTTTCGGTTAGACGGCGTGACGCATTTGAAGAAACGGGCCGACTTTGCCGACGTGACGGCTCCTCGCACGGGTTATTATCAGGACCTGGCGGGCGTGGCCCCCTACTTAGCGGCTTTACGGCCGACCCTGACGAAAAATCACCTCTTAACGATTGGGGAGGCCGGGGGCGTCGATATGGCGACGGCCGAACAGTGGTTAGATTCGGAAACGGGATTTTTCGACCTGCTACTCGAATTTGACCACGTACATTTCTGGGAGATGGCGGAACCCAAGCTACCGGTGGCCGCGTTACGGGCGAACCTGACCAAGTGGCAGGTCGCCTTGGAAGGCCACGGGTGGAGTGCGTTATTCATTGAAAATCACGATTTACCCCGGGCCGTTTCTTATTACGGTGACGCGACCGACTACCCCCGGCGATCCGCGCAGGCCCTGGGCATGTGGTACATGTTGATGAAGGGGACCCCGTTTATCTACCAGGGGCAGGAGTTGGGCCTAACCAACGCCGAATTCACCAGGATCGAGCAATATCGCGATTTGGATAGCTGTAACTATTACCACCGGCAACTCGCCGCCGGGATGCCGGTTGCTCGGACGCTGCAACAACTGGCGGCCAAGAGTCGGGATAACGCCCGAACGCCGATTCCGTGGACCGGTAAGACGTACGGGGGCTTCTCGACGACCAGTCCGTGGATTGACATGGGACCGGACGTGGCGCACCGTAACGTGGAACGGGAAAGTCACGATCCACTTTCGGTCTTAACGTTCTACCAGCAACTGATTCGGGTGAAAAAGACCGTGCCCGCGTTACAAATCGGCCGGTATGAATTAATCGATACTTACGATGATCAATTATACGTTTATCGCCGAACATACAATGGTGACAACTGGCTGGTAATGGTCAATATGAGCAGTCAGATTGCGACGACTCAGGAATTTGATTTGACCGCCAGCGAATTAATTTTAACTAATTTATTGGTTGATTCGGACTCAGATGCCCAGCAGATACAGCCGTGGGAAGCACGCCTGTATCACTTGCGGCAATTAGAATAGGCTTAAATCGGGAAAATCCGCCGTTCGGGTGAATTTTCCCGTTTCTTACGGGTGAAAAAGGTTTACGATATCACTTTTATACGGAATTTAAGGGTCTGACCCTTGCTTTTTACTTGAATGTTCTTTATTATCAATTGTATAGATAATTTTATGGGGTTGTAAATTATTTAATCATTAATCGGCCATGTTCATCGTTGGACCCCTGACCGATACGTGGAGATAAGGATCTGATACAATGGCAGAGAGTAAGACTGTACATGCAGAAAGTTTTTTTGAAGCCTACATGGCTTTGAAGCGTGAGCTGGAAAAGTCAGCCACGCGGTTCCAACGAATGACGGGGATTTCGGTGGACCAATTCGCAATACTACACCAAATTTTAGAACAACCGGGTAAACTGACCTCCGCTACGGTAGCGGATAGCCGGGGAATCTCGCGGGCGGCCGTTTCACGGGGAATTTCCCAACTGATTCGGCGCGGTTACGTGGTGCAAAGTTACGAATCGACCGACCGTCGCGTGCGGCCCTTATCGTTAACGGCGAGTGGCGAACAGCTGGAAATCGATTGTTACAAGGTGTTACAATCGGCGACTAAGTTGATGAGCAGCGTGCCGTTAAATGATAGTGGCAGCCCGTTAACCATGGGTCAATTGACGCAAATGCTGGCGGCCGTGACGGCACGGGGCGCAGCGGATGCCCAACAAAAGTAACTTCGTATAAGTAAAACGTTATACACAAATTAGTAGTCTTCCTTATGGGGGGCTATTTTTTTATCGCGTGAACACCCCACATCGCTGATTATGTGAGATTGTTTAACCATTAAGAAGTGTGTTTCACGGCGGACAACGGGATATGGCAGCGTTTTCTGAGAAAATTGTGGCATGAAACAATTTTCAAAACGGTCTGGTCAGCGTAAATTTTCATGCTATAATCATAAACGTTGTCCAAAACACAGCACACAACATATTGTGTTTATTTCTAAATTCATCCGGATGAAATACCACATGTGGCGAACTAAACGATGAGGGAGCGTTTTTCGCATGCAACATTATTTTCAATTTTTGGCCCACCAATTAAAGGGTTGGCCCCAACAGAACTATTACTTATTCTTCTTTAGCCTGGGTTGCCAGGTCATGACGCTAGTCGGGCAGGCCATCACGCCGCTGACCATCTTGACCTTTATCGGGACCACGCTAGGCGTCTTGTGTGTCTTGGCCATTAACGCGGCCAAGTCCGTTAACGGCGTCCTGGGGGTCCTGTCGGCAATTTGTTTTATCATTACCGGCTACGCAGCGAAAAACTATCTCAGTATCTTTGAACAACTGGCCTACGTGGCGACGTTAGATATCCCCGTCTTGATCAGTGCCAATTGGAACGTCAATATGGCCGCTAAGATTCGCCGGTTTACCGGGCGGAGTTGGGTGATTGCCCTGACCGCCACGCTGGTGATCTATTTGATTTCCGGTTGGGGCATCGGGGCCTTTACCGATGATCCGCGGCCGTGGGTCGATGCCATCAGTTTTGCCATCAGCCTGACCGCCGGCGTCATCTGCTTCTTGCGGTTTAACAACCAGTACGTCTGGTGGATTGCCTCGGGCCTCGCGCAAATGGTCCTGTGGTTTATCTCCTTCCGGCAAGGTTCGGCCACCCTGGCCATGTTCATCAACAGTTCCATCTACTTGATCAACGACGTCTTGGCCTTCACGGTCTCACCGTGGTACAACGAAAAGGAACGTCACCGCGTCATGGCGCAAGAAGCGGCCTACGCGGGGCAGCTTACCCAAGAAACCAATTAAATTTTGGCGAAAGTGGTGCGGTTTTAGTGACCGGCACCACTTTTTTGATGCGCGCGTGGTACACTAAAAACATTATGATGGAAAAAAAGGGGGACGCGGGCATGATTGTCGAACGTCAATTGGGGACCGATGACCAGGAGCTGGTCTGGGTCGAATCACTAGTGGAAGCGGATAACGATCGGCAAAAGCTGCAACAATCTTACGGGCTAACCGAAGAGATTTTGACCTACGTGACCGATGAAAACGAACGGTCCCACTATGACCGAGACGAGTACTTAAACACCCAATTGTTCGTCTTACACGTGCCCGTGGTGATCGATGAGGTCGCCCAGCGGTCGATTACCCGACCGATTACGTTGTTGCTGAAGGGCAACCGGGTCTTTACGTTTACCACTAAGCGGACGCAGTGGGTCAACGAATTATTGGAGGATAAGCTGAAACGCGAGACCATCACGGATACCAACCAGTTCGTGTTGATCAGTTTCTTCATTCTGTTTGATCAGTTCATCGGTCCGATTCGCCGGATCAACGCGGAGCAGAACCGCTTGGACCGCCAACTGAACCAGTCCCCCGACAATAAGGACCTGATTGCGTTGTCCAACCTGCAACAGAGCCTGGCGTATTTCGTCAGCGCCACGCGGAACAACACCATGATGGTGATCAACCTGGACAACACGCCGTTTGGCAAACAGCTCTCGGATAAGAACCGCGAGCTCCTGATGGATGCCGTGATCGAAGCCCGGCAGACCTCCGAAATGACGGCCACCGAGGCCGACGTCGTGGACCGCATCTCGAGTACCTTTAACAACGTCTTGAACAATAACCTGAACGACACCATGAAGTTCTTAACCATTTGGTCGTTGGTGCTGACGATCCCCACAATTGTGACCGGCTTTTACGGCATGAACGTCAAGTTGCCGATTGCCAACAGTCCCATTTCGTGGATCTTTACGATTGCGATTACTGTGGGGTTCATGGTGGGAATTGCCCAGTATCTGCGCCACCGGCACTTCTGGTAAAACGGATGGTCCATCTAAAGCTTGTCTTAAAAGACTAATCTGGAGGATTCAGCGCTTCCAGGCCAGTCAGAAATGGGCTGGAACGGAGTGGGCACGGCTTCAAGCCCCCAGAGCAGGTCTTGAAGACCGACCTTTGTCTAGGCCGGCAAAGAACGTCGGCCTAGACAAATCTCACTCCTGAGCTCATTTCTGACTGGCCCTCCAGCTTATACGAAACTACAACAATCAAACTAAATTCTTTTCAACTAAGAGGTAATAAATGGTTATTTAAATTAGTGTTTGGGTTTTAAGGCAGGCCCTAATTTCTTTAGAATTGCTGGTACAACTACCAGCAATTTTTTTATGGAATCTTTGGGTAATTCCCGTTGTATTTTCAGTAAATTGGCCTATAATTGTTAGTCGACTAACAAAATAAGGAGATGGGCAGCATGGACCCTCGATTGGGTGGCCTCTTGCGGGATGCGACGAATCAGATGACGCAAGAGCTCAATAATTTCGCCCGCCCGTACGGGTTGACCGGCATGCAAATGTCGGTGATCGATTACCTGGCGCGGCGGGGGGCGACCACGACTTATCAGGTCGACGTCGAACACGAATTTGAAATTCAGCGCTCGACGGCGTCCTTATTGGTCCGGCGGATGGTTGACCGGGAGCTGGTGACGCGGGTGGTCGCAGCCAGCGATAGTCGTAAACGGCAACTGCAACTCACAACAAAGGGGCGAAAATTGGTACCCGTGATTACGGCGCACTTAGACCAGCAGGACCAAAAGATGGTCGCCGGGTTATCCCCGGAAGTGGCCGCCGGTTTTCGCCAAGCACTCCAAAAGATTAAGCAGTGGTAATTCAGAAAGGACGTCTTTCATGGCAACATCGCAAGTAAAATCTGATCATATCGAGCCCCGCGTCATCGGGGCGGTTTTGGCAACCGGCCTGATGTCGTTAAGCGGGGTCATCGTGGAAACGGCAATGAACATTACGTTTCCGACCTTAATGGCCCAATTTCACATCACCACCGGCACGGTCCAGTGGATGACCACCCTCTACTTATTAATCGTGGCCTGCATCGTACCAATTTCTTCCTATCTCAAACGCCGGTTTCCCATGAAGCGGCTCTTCATCACGGCCAACCTACTCTTTATTACCGGTATCGTCATTGACGGGGTAGCGCCGACCTTCCCCATCTTATTAGCCGGTCGGGCGATTCAAGGGTTTGGGACCGGGATCGCGTTGCCCTTGATGTTTAACATCATCTTAGAACAGGTCCCGTTGAGCCGCATCGGTCTCATGACCGGGATCGGCACGCTGGTCACCGCCATTGGTCCGGCAATTGGGCCGACCTACGGGGGAATTCTGGTGACCGCGCTGAACTGGCGCTATATCTTCTGGATTCTAGTCCCGTTTTTGGTGGCGTCGTTTTTCGTGGGGATTAAAACCATTCGCCAAGTGACGCCGACCGCCCCGGAAACCTTTGATTGGCCCAGCATGGTGGGCATCATCGTGACCTTTGGCGGTCTGATCTACGGGTTTAGCGCCGTTGGCCAGCACGCCTGGTTCAGTCTTTCCGTGACGGGCTCGCTGGTCTTGGGGCTGGTGGGGCTGATCTACTTCAGTCACCGCTCGCTGCACCTAGAGACGCCATTGATTCACCTGCAATCCCTACAAAACAAGGCCTTTAGCGGTCACCTTTTAGCGTTTTTCCTGATTCAAATTGCGTCGTTAGGTCTGTCGTTCATCCTGCCGAACTACCTGCAATTGGTCGACCAGCGCACGGCCTTTCTGGCGGGCTTGATCGTGCTACCGGGAGCCGTGGTGGGCGCCTGTTTTGCCCCGGTTGGGGGTCAGATTCTGGATCACTTCGGGGCTAAACGCCCGATTCTCTTGGGGCTAGGGTTAGCGGTACTGGCGTTACTCAGCATGACGCTGTTGGCCCGTCACCTGAGTGCCTGGATGATTCTCAGCCTGTACGTCGTCTACATGGTGGGGATCGGTCTGGGCTTTGGCAACATGATGACCAGTGGTCTCAAACACCTGTCAGCGGACCTCAAGGCCGACGGCAACGCCTTGATGAACTCGCTGCAACAGTTTTCCGGGGCCGTGGGGACGGCGCTAGTCTCGGCCATTATTGCGGCCAGCCAGGCCGTTGCTGGGTCGACCACAGCCATCAAGACGGCCAGCGGGTCCCAAGTGGCCCTCTTGGTACTGGTGGTGACCAGCGCGGTTGCCTGGGTTACCATGCTGTGGGCGTTACCCCAGCACGGGAACTTTACGAAAAAATAATCTGGTCATTTAGGTTAAATTTGGTAATGGTTTTCATTGTTGATGAAACGATAAAGAAACCCGTTACAGCCCGGTGGGTTAGTACTGCCGGTGTCTTAACCATAGGAGGGCCGGTGGTGTTCAGGAAAGGCTTTCACGTGCTAAACTTACACTCAATTTAGAGGGACTAACTTCCCCCATAAATCGAGGTGATCACGATGAAATTTGATTGGCGGTATGCATTTCACGCTTTCTGGCTCTATTTGACCTTCATGATCCTGTTTAGCACAGCCTACTACTTCAACCAGGGGCATTCCTTACGAATGGCCTTGGGGACCATCGTGGCCCTCTTGGTTGTGGACGGTTTGTTCACGCGGAACTACCCGTACTTCAACCGAGTTAACCGCCAGGGGGCACTGGCATTGATTGACATCGCCTTTTTTGCCCTATTAGGGTTATTGGCGATGAACTTTAATCCGGATTGGCCGCAAGCCATCTGGAACGCCATGAGTTTCTTTCTGGCCGGCATGGGCGGCACCGTTGACGGGTGCATGGCTCATCACACCAGGATCTTACCTTACCAGACCCGCCGCGACTTGATTCGCAAGGCGGAGATCCAAGGTAAGCCCATCGAACGGTAGAGGACCGAATGTGGCCTGTCTGACATGTCTTAAAAAGCGGCAACCCTTAGTGGTTGCCGCTTTTATTGACTGGTTGTAAATAGTCGGCCGTGGCCGGGTCACGGTGCGTGGTTCGGCGAAAGGTGCTGGGCGTCATCCCGGCCCACTGCTTAAACTGCTTACTGAAGCTGGCCTGACTACTAAAATGAGTTTGTTGGGCGACGTCCGCAATCGAGTTTTCCCCAATTTCTAGCAGGCCCTTGGCTTGGCTAAACCGTCGCTCACTGGCGTAGGTCTTGGGGGTGACACCGTATACGCGTTTAAAGATGCGGTGGCCGTAGGTGGAACTGATGTTGAGCAGAGCGCAGACCTGCAGAAAAGTCGGGGGCTGCGGCCCGGTCTCGTCGGTCAACCGGCTGGCCAGCTTTTGGGCCAAGACCACGTCACGTTCGGGGTATTCGTGTTGACCGGTCAGGACCGACTTATTGTGGGCGAGAGCGACCATGAAGTGCAGAAAGGCGATTTCCGTGCGGAGTTTTCGTTCGGTGGTCGCGAGGTGACCAGCATCTAGGGCCACGACGTCTTGGGCGAAGCGTTGCGCCGCTTGGGCTACGGCGGTGTCCTTGGGCAACACGGTGTTACCTAAGTTTTGAATGATCCGGGTCTTTAGGGCTAAGTCACCCACGTTAAAATGCACACAGAAGAATTGCAGTTGCGCGCCGTAAAAGTTAAAACTCTCGTGCCAGGTTTCCGGCGTGATGATGATGGCGTCCCCGGGCAGCAGGACTCGTTTGCGCGGCCCCATGAACTGGGTGACCTGGCCCTGCATCACGGCAATCAGCTCGAATAACTGATGCTTTTCGCGCGGGTAGTGCCAGCTGGGAAATTGGTTGCGTTGGAGGTGACCCCCGTGGAGGTAGATGTTGGATTCGATGGTTTGAAAGAGCGGTTGTTGGGCCATTGCACGACACTTCCTTTGTCTTCAGCCTAGCAGGTCGTTTCGGCCAATACAATAAGAAGTTTCCATTTGGACAAATTCAGGGTAGCGATGGCTATGGACGATGACTGTGAAAACGATTACAATTAAAGCTGTAAATCAATGAAAACGCACAGTTGGCCGGCTGTTAAGACTAAAGGATTCCTTTCGGCCGGATGGAATCCAATGGAGGAATATGGGTATGCAAAAGTTTAAAAATGAATTTTGGACGGCAACCGCGGGTGATTTGACCCAACGTCGTGATCACGTGGCCACGCCAACTTATCAGGACGCTGCGGCGGACGCCAAAAAGATCATTATCGATCCCACCGACAAGCACCAGGATTGGTTAGGGGCCGGGGCGGCCATCACCGATTCGGCGGCCTACTTGATCTGGGACGTCATGGACGCGCAACAACGCGACACGTTACTCCACGAACTCTTCGATCCCGAACAAGGGGGCTTTTCCAGCGTCCGGGTACCGTTAGGCTCGTGTGACTTCCAGAGCCAAGACTTTTACACCTACGACGACGTTCCTGCCGGGGAACACGACGCCAACCTGGAAAAGTTTTCGATTGGCGAGGGTCAACCGGGGGCCAAGGACGCCACTAAGGACTTGAAGCACATTGTGCCGGTCTTACAAGAGATCTTAAAGATCAACCCAGCCGTGAAGGTGATTGCGTCGCCGTGGTCCGCACCCGCTTGGATGAAGGACACCCAGCACCTGACGCACGGGGGCCGGTTACGTTTCGGTCAATTCACCGGTAACGGGTTTACCGAAGAAAACCGTTTCGAATACATCTACGCCCAATACTTTATTCGCTACATCGACGCTTACCGCAAGTTGGGCATTCCGATTTACGGCTTGACGATCCAAAACGAACCGTCCAACGCCGCCCACTGGCCAGCCATGATCTGGACGGTGCCCGAACTGGCGAAGTTTGGCTACGACTACTTACGGCCAGCCTTGAACCGGGCTTACCCGGACACGAAACTCTACTTATTAGATGACAGTTTCCACGCCATCACCAAGCCGATTACCGACGAAGTGACGCCAGCCCAAGCGGCCGCCTTTGATGGCATCGCCGTGCACACTTACTCTGGGCCGTACGACAACTTCTACAAGGCCAGTCGCGCCTTTCCAAACTGGCAGGTCGTGATGACCGAACGGCGCTGCATGATGACCGATCCCGTCAAGGAAGCCGCCAACATCATGTTTGGCGTCATCGGTAACTGGCTGGTCCACAACGGGCTGAACATGATTACCCTGTGGAATCTGGCCTTAGACGAACGGGGCTTGCCAAACGCCGCCGATTCGACCGGGCGTGAAGGGGTCGTGACCATCGATCACACCACCGGGAAAGTGCAACGGAACTTGGAATACTTCATGTTGCGCAATTTCGGTCAAGACGTACCGGTCGGCTCTAAGGTGATTGGTTCGACCAACTACACCAAGGACGGGTACTCCGGTAGCTTGGGTTCCGTGGCCTTCTTGAGCCCGACCGGTGACATCACGGCGCACCTGTACAACCCGACCGACCAACCCTTGACGGCGGCGGTCACGGTCAACGGGGACGGCGCTAACTGGCAAAACGTCACGGTCCCGGCTTACGGGACGGTCACGCTGCACAAATCCAACGGCGAGTTGAACGACGCGGGTATTCCGGCGGACGATGAATTCAAGTTGAACCCGTCACCATTCAACGCTTCCGACAAGGCACCGGACGAATACTAGCCATTCATTGGGAGGGAGAAATTCGCTTCCGGACCAGTCAGAAACGGGCTGGAACGGGGTGGGCACGGCTTCAAGCCCGTGAATCAGGTCTTGAAGATCGGCCTGTGTCTGAGGTTCGAGCCGGCTAGAAACGCCGACTAAGACAAATTTCACCCCTGAGCCCATTTTTGACTGGCCCTCCAGCTTACACTAGCGTGAGTCTTTACTTAGGCGAGAACCCTTCAATGAACGAGACGAGTTGGTTTGGCACTATTTATCGGTGTATTTGATTAAAATTAAACATTTAAAACGGGTTTTCAGTTATTTCTGGGCTGGAGACTCGTTTTTGTATGGCGACGATAGCGTTGGTGAGAAATCCATCACCCGTTAAGTTAAGCAGCGGCATGATTGACCGACCGTTCAAACCGGGTAAGTCTAGGTCCCTCAGGCGACCTTGATGGTGCAGACTGACTACACTGCTCAGTGAAGGGAGTCTTAGAATGAATAAAGTCATGCAATTAGGATTAGCCGGTTTAGCTGGTGTTGGCCTGTGGGCGGGCGCGACGGTTCCAGCTTCGGCCAATGGTCGTAATTATTCGGCGGCCCGGTCCGCGAGCGTGCGCTTAATTTGGCGTGCTCGGATGGGCACTCACGTCTACCACAACCGGGCGACCGGGGCGCGGTACTCCGAACACCTAGGCGTGCGGTATGGGTTAAACCAGGCGACGACCGGGGTGACCTGGATCACGGACGCCCACGAAAAGCTGTACAACCGTGACACCAAGACAGAAGACATCTACTATCACGTCCACAACCAAAACGAGACCACGGCCGGCTGGATTTGGCGGGGGTACTTGGTTCCCGGAGAGCCCAGCGGTGCCACCCGATCGACTCCGTCTAGCACCACCCAAGGGCTCACGTTAGCCGACTTTACCCACCAGACGCCGTTGCCTGATTCGCCCGCCCAACAGGCGGTCGCCGAGTTGGGGCACGGGGCCACGCTTGATCCGCAGTACACGGCCTTCGCCCAATACCTGATGAAAAACGTCCTGCTGCCCGCGCCCTTTGCGAACCCAAATGCCGTCTCGGCCTGGATGGCTGAAGATGACGATCCGGGTGATCGCCCGGATAACGTTTTACTGCAAAAGTTGTTGCGCCAACACGGCATCGTCCACTTTGGGTACGGACCGAACCGCTATCAGGTCATGTATATGCGGGAAACGAATCAGGGGTGGTCGTCGTACATGAACTTGGAATACCATAATGGTCCCGATGAAGGCGCCTATGGCATCGACGGCATCACGTCGGCCAACTACTTCACGCCGGTCAAGATTGGCTACACGGTAGAGTTTCTGCCGAATCACAAAGTGGCCACGTTAATCATTATGAATTATCCAGCCAAGTACGGTCAGGTTCATGAGATGGAAAATAACGAGGATATTCCGGATAGTGATGATTAAAGAAAATTAGCTTGTCTGACAGAAAAAACGCCGCCCGGTGATGCCGAGCGGCGTTTGTGGTTTCGATTTAAATTTTAGACCAACATCCAGTCGTACGATAAGAGTTGGTGGAACCGTTCGCCCACCGGGACCCATAACTTGGCCTTGGCGATGTTGGAGATGGATTCCCAAAACAGGGGGTCCCGCCGTTCCTTATCGCTCAGGTTAATGTTGACGTAACGCCCAGCTTCCGTCTTCGCAATCACGTATGGGTAGAACACCTTGGTAATCTGGGCGGGGGTAATGGTGTGGATGTGCGGGTTGTTATCAATCAGCATATTAAGACGCTTCCTTTCAGTTGATAGATTCAGTATAGCGGAAAAATCAGCTGAGAGTTATCGCTTTTCGTTAAGGATTTCCTGAGAATTTCTTAGGATTGGGGAGCAGCTTGGAGGGTCACGGTGAAAATGGTGCCCTGAGGGGAATTGTCGGTGACGACAATCTTCCCCTGATTGAGTTGGACCAGTTGAGCGACGATCGATAGGCCCAGACCGCTACCTTCCACTTGGTTAGAACGAGAGGTATCAACACGGTAGAACCGTTCGAAGATGTGTTGCCGGTCTTCGGCGGAAATGCCCCGGCCCAGGTCGGCAACGGCTAACGTGACGGCGTTGGTGGTTTGAGCGACGGTGACCGTGATGGCTTGATCGGTTGGTGAATATTTATGGGCGTTGTCCAGCAGGGCGGTTAAAATCTGGTGGAGCATGTCGTTATCCCCCAGCGCCATGGCGGGTTGATCCGGGCCACGAAAGGTTAACGGTTGCGGCACTAGCGGCTGGTAATGGTTGACCACGCCTTGGGCTAAGGCCGCCACGTCCAGGGCTTCCAGGGCAACGTCGGCGCGGTCGGCGCGTGACAGGTGGAGCAAGTTTTCAATCAGGTGTTGCATTCGTAGGGACTCCTGGTCGATGAACCCCAACGATTCGGGGATGACCTCGGGATGCTTGTCGCTGTGCCGTTCAATTAATTTAATATTGCCCCGAATCGTCGCAATGGGTGTCCGAAGTTCGTGCGAGGCGTCGGAAATAAATTGGCGTTCGCGGCGTAAGCGGTCGTTTTGGGCGGCCAAAAGTTGGTTGAAATCTTTCGCGAGTTGGCCAATTTCCACCGGTTCGGTGGGTTGGGGCAACTTGGGTTGGGTAACCTCGGGATTGGCCGCTGCTTGCTGGGCCGCGTGGGCTAGTTCGATGGTGGGTTTGCTGATCCGGTTGGCCAAGCGGCGCACGAAGAGGAGACCAATTAATAAGCTGAGACCGATGGCGATGATTAAGACGGCGATCAGGACGTGCAGGTTGCCCAGTAAAACGTGCATGCCGATGTAGAGTAGGTAAGATTTATTACCCGCGGTCAACGTTTCCGAGAAGTATAACCCCATCTTCTTGATGTAAATGAGGTGGGTGAACGGCACCTGCCAGCTGCCGGTCAGCGTCGGATTTTTCCCATTGGGGAGTAGCGACGTGGTGGAACCGTCGGTATTTTTGATCAGAATAAAGGTGTTGTGGGAGTTCAGCCCACTCCCCCGGTTAACGGTCAGCCAATCCTGAAAGTTGCTGACCTGGGTGATCTTAAGGTTAGCACTTAACCGGGCCGCCTGTTCTTGCGCCCGGACCAGCTGATCGACCGTTAAGGTGACGGAGACGGTCAACACGATAATTAAGCCGATGGTCAACAAAAGACTGGTAAATGACCGTCGGATGATGTCCGCATAGGAACGTGGTGGTTGGGTCACTTTTTTCATTAGTCATCCGCTTCCTTTAAACTGTAACCGACCCCGCGAATCGTATGAAAGAGGGGCGGGAGATCGGCCACGTCGATTTTGTTACGCAGGTAGCCGATGTACACGTCGACCACGTTTTGTTGCCCCAGAAAGTCGACGCCCCAGACGTTATCGAGCAGTTCGTCACGGGTGAAGACCTGCCCGGGATGGCGCATTAAGAAGAGCAGTAGATCGTATTCTCGCTGGGTGAGTTGTAAGGTCTCATCGCCACGGGTGACTTGCCGGGTCTTGGTGACTAGGGTCAGGTCGCCCACGCGGTAGGTCTGATCCAGGCCGCTTTGGTGGGCGGTGCGCCGTTGAATGACCCGGATGCGGGCTAGCAGTTCTTCGATTTCAAACGGCTTGGTGATGTAGTCGTCGGCGCCGTTGTCTAAGCCGGTGACCTTGTCGCCCAGATAATCGCGGGCGGTCATCATGATGACGGGCAGGTCGTCGTGCTTGCGGATGCGACGCAGGACTTCCATCCCGTCCATCTTGGGGAGCATCCAATCGAGCAACACTAATAGAAGTTCGTCTTTATGTTGCTGGTAGGTGTCCCAGGCGGCTTCCCCGTCGGCGGCGGTGAGGACCTGGAAATCTTCAAACGTTAATTCTTTGGCCACGTAACTGGCGAGGCCTTCTTCATCTTCAACTAATAAAATGGTATTTTTCATTGGGAAAAACTCCTTTAGTGACGAGAATAGTGACGGGGCATTGGACCCCTTAATAGATAAAGCTTACCTCGAAGAGCTTAACAAATACTAGTAAGTTAGGGATTTTAGCCGTTAAACTTAAAAATAAACAGCCGACTTAGGGAGATAAATCCGTTGCTATGAGTGGGTTTAGCCGTATTTTAGCATGTTTGCCTAAGTCGAAAATAAGAAATTCATATTTTAAGCTTAAAGAAGCTTCAAGATTTGGTGGGGCGTCCGATGGTATAACTAATACATCGAAAGCGAACAGCTCGACACTAACAAATCCATTGAGGAGTGGTAAATATGAAAAAATTAACGTCAATGATCAAAAAGGTAATGCTCGGGACGATGACGGCAACGATGCTGCTGGCAACTTCCGCGGGGGCTTCCGCCGCCACTAAGACTACGGTCACGGCGGAACCCGTCCAAGCGACGATCACGTTAAACGATCGGCCCGCAGCAACCATTGAAATGACGAAAATCCACCTCAAGCGGACCAGTGCCAAGCAACTTTCGACGCAGGTTCAAACGGCGGTTGATGCCAGTGCACTGAATCTGGATCAGCAGCACCGCGACAGCCAACTGAAATAACCCCCAGTTCTTCCCCTCTAAAGTTTCCCTAGTTTCTCCCCCTCAAGTTTCTCCTCCAAACCAAACAGCAGACTAGTCCATTAAGAACCAGTAGCGGCGGGACCGTTACTGATTTTTTGTTGGCCATTAAAAAAATCCGCAGCGAATGAGCATGCGGATTTTTTCGTCTAGATTTAAAGGGTTTTAATCGCATCGCTGACCGGGGTATCGCCGTTGACGATGGTGACGATTTGCTTCGGTAGGGGATGCTTGACGATGGCCGCCACGGTCGCCGCCACGTCGGCTCTGGTGATTTGCCGGGTGCCGTCGTTAGCCGGGTTCGTGGTGATCTTACCGGTGGCGGCGTCGTTGGTCAGCAGGCCCGGCCGCACAATCGTGTAATCCAAGTTGGTGCGGTGCTGGAGCCATTCGTCGGCGTAGAACTTTGCCACGTAATAGGGACGAATACTCGACTTGGCCCAGAAGGTCCGATCGCCGGTCCCCAGCGCACTCACGATGATGAAGCGGTTGATGTGGGCTAACTCGGTGGCTTGCATAGCCTTGATGGCGCCGTCCAAATCAATGTTTAGGGTCATGTCGTCGCCGGTGCTACCGCCGGAACCGGCGGAGAAAACAACTGTGTCCACGCCTTGCATGGCGGGAACCAGGGCTTCAGCGGTGCCCAGTAAATCAACCGTCCGCGCCTGACCACCGAGTTGTTGAATCGTCGCGGCCTGTTCAGCGTTGCGAATCCCGCCGTAAACGGTCTCCCCCGTAGCGGCGAGTTGCTGGACGATTTGTTGCCCGACGTGCCCGTGCGCGCCGATGACTAAAGTTGTCATAATAAAAAGCCTCCTATATTTAGGTAACTTAACTAATGCCTACCTTATCGGTTACCAACGCATTTGTCAGCTAAAACGACTTCACTTTTTGCACTGAAGTCCGGCAAATGAATTGCGCACAACTTTTTTCGCCAATTGGAGCCATTTTGAATGGTTTTTCACGTGATAAGCCGTATAATAGATTTAAACATCCCGAGATGGTGAGGTCGTCGTTCCAATGGGGGGACGTGGCGATTGGGTTTAAAATGTAACCGGTTTAGTTTTGTGACGTATCACGGACCGACCGTCTTGAGGAGAACTTAATGACAAAGGAGTCGTTTAATATGGCAACGATTTTAGTTCTGGGTGGCGGCTACGCAGGGATGCGCGCCGTGAAGTTTCTACAACGCGAGGTACCCAATGATAATCAGATTATCTTGGTGGATAAGTCGGGGACGCACACCGAAAAGACGAACCTACACGAGGTCGCAGCGGGGACCATTGCTTCAGACAAGATCACGTACGAAATCAACGACGTGATTGGCAACCGAATCGACTTTGTCCGGGACACGGTCACCAACATTGATGTGGATCATAAGCAGGTCACTTTAGCGGAACACGACCCAATTACTTATGATTACCTGATTGTTGGGTTGGGCTTTCAGTCCGAGACGTTTGGCCTGAAGGGCGCGGCGGAAAACGCCTTACCGATGGATGACTTGGCCACCGCCGAAGCCGTGTACCAACACATTCAAAACAAGGTCAAGGGCTACGGTGAGAGCCAGGATCCGAATGATTTGGTCGTGGCGGTCTGCGGGGCCGGATTTACCGGGATTGAATTACTGGGTGAGCTGACCCAATCCCTCCCGAAACTCCAAACGCGTTACAACACGCCGGCCATCAAGCTGGTTTGTCTGGAACGGTCCAAGAGTATCTTACCGATGTTTGATAAGTCGTTAGGCGATTACGCGATGCGGTTCATGGCCAAGCACAACGTCGAAATGAAGCTGGGGTCGTCCATTAGCGAAATCAAGGCGGGCGCGGTAGTGTACACCGATGAAGATGACCAGGAACACGAATTAGCGGCCAACACCATCGTGTGGACCGTCGGGGTGAGTGGCTCGCAGGTCATTGCTGATTCCGGTTTCGATCAACGGCGTAACCGGGTCGTGGTTGAACCTGATCTTTCTTTAAAGGATCATCCGGAAGTCTACATCGTCGGCGACGTTTCCGCGGTCATGGACCCGGATAGCGACCGTCCATACCCGACGACGGCCCAAATCGCGTTAGCCGCTGGTGGTCAAGCCGCTAAGAACGTGGCCCTACAATTGCGGGGAAGTGGCACCCAAAAGTTTACTTACAAGTCTAGTGGGACCGTTGCGTCGTTGAGTGACCGGGACGGAATCGGCGAGATTGGCGGCAGTAACCGTAAAGTCAAGGGTTACCCAGCTTCGGCGCTGAAGAAGATCATTACGGACCGCTCCTTGCTCGAGAGTGCGCACCTGAGTACCGTGTTTGCTAAGGGTCGTTTCGATCTGTATCACTAAAAATTACAAAATAAACGTAAAAAGCGGGCGGGCTGGGTAGCCTACCCGCTTTTTGCATGCTAAAATGGGGAAAAGGTTCCGTTTCGGGGTACCGCACTTCCTCGGAACAGTTACAACAGCGGGCTAATTTGACTGGCCACCTGATAAGTGAATGGTGGCCACGATTGTTGGGATTGACCGAGCAATGTAGAAACAAGCGGAACGTTATGGATAAAAGGCGTCCGGGAGTTTCACGGCGGTAGAAACGACCCACCTAACTTTTCGGGAATAATTCCGGTTTAACTATTCGTTGTACACAAAAGTGTCGTACAATAGAACAGTAGTTATGCTATAATTAGGCCTATTCAATGGGTAAGGCATGTCATTTATATACATAACGAGTTAACAGCTAACTAATCTGTGAATTTTAAATTTTAGCGGTTGAGTGGCCAACATTCAATACGCAACGCGATTGGCTAGATCAACTAATTCCCGGGGAATGGTTGGGAAATTACCCTGGCCGAAAAACCAGAGTACGGATGATTGGAGGTATCACGATGGCTGCATCAGAGACTAAGGAACGAATTGCGGAGTCCTTGGCTTCGTTGTTAAACCACAATACGTTTGACAAAATTACGGTCCGCGAGATTGCGGACGAAGCGGAAGTACACCGGAAGACGTTCTATTACTACTTTGCGGACAAGTACGAGCTCCTCGCGTTTGTCTATCAACGCTTCATTGTTGAGGCGCCGCGCCGTGAAAAACCGTTAACCATTACCTTGGAAAATTGGCGACCGGAAACGATTCAATTGTTTGAACGCATTGCTGATCACTCGAAGCTATTTTTGAACGCCTACCCTTATGATGATGGGGTGTGGCGGCAATCGACGAACGAATTCGTGGCAGCGCGATTATCCATTTTATTGCACGCCATGCCGGAATACCGCTATTTAAAAGAAGACGTGATTGACACGTCGGCTGAATTTATTGCGGCCGGGGCCATTGGTATCATTAATAAATGGGCCAACGACGGGTTTAAGGCCAGTCCCCGGACGGTTTTAGATCAGATTACGACGGCCAACCGCTTATTTAACGGGATTTTGGATCGTTGGAAGTTAAGCTAAACGGGTAAAGCAGGTCCGTGGGGGACTTGCTTTTTTTGTGGCCATAATTCATGGTGGAATTAGTGAAGAGCCGTTTTGCTTTTTGAAATTAAAATCACAAGTATAAATGATAGCGCTTTCTATCGCCTGGGTGTATAGTGATTTCAAGCTAATGAACACATTGTGAAAAAACACAGCGTTCCGATAAGGAGGAACCACAAATGGCTTATCAAACCACGAATCCGTATACCAATGAAGTTGTGAAAACCTATCCCGAAGCAACCGATGCTGAAGTTGAAGCGGCCTTGGTTCAGGCCCAAGCCCTCTATAAGCAGTGGCGCAACGATCCCGTTTCGACGCGCACGCCCGTGTTACATAAGCTCGCGCAGATTTTTAGAGATGAGACCGATAGTCTGGCGAAGGTTCTGACCACCGAGATGGGAAAACTTTTTGTCGAAGCTCAGGGTGAAGTGATTCTGTGTGCCGAGATTGCGGAGTACTACGCTGATCACGCCGAAGAATTCTTACAACCGCGGCAGATTGCTTCAATCGCCGGGGACGCCCAGTTAGAGAATCATCCCTTAGGGGTGTTGATGGCCGTGGAACCCTGGAACTTCCCGTACTACCAAATCATGCGGATCTTCGCACCCAACTTTGCGATTGGGGACCCAATTGTCCTGAAGCACGCGGCCATCACGCCGGCCTCGGCGTTAGCCTTTGAAGACGCCGTTCGCCGGGCCGGGGCACCAGCCGGCTCGTTGACCAACTTGTTCTTGTCTTACGATCAAGTTTCCCAAGTGGTCGCCGACGACCGGGTTCAGGGGGTCGCGTTGACCGGTTCCGAACGGGGCGGGACTGCCGTGGCCGAAGTGGCCGGCAAGTACCTGAAGAAGACCACCATGGAACTTGGCGGGACCGACGCCTTTATCGTGGCCCACGACGCCGATATGGCGATGGTCAACAGCATTGCCCCGCGGGCGCGGTTGTACAACGCCGGTCAGGTCTGCACCTCGTCTAAGCGGTTTATTGTTACCGAAAACCATTACGACGAATTCTTGGCTTCCTTAAAAAAGGCCTTTGCCGCCGTTAAGCTGGGTGACCCGATGGATCCGACCACTTCGTTAGCGCCGATGAACTCCAAGAAGGCTAAGGAAAAGTTACAAGCCCAAGTGGACGCTGCGGTGGCCGGTGGCGCTACGTTGGCCTTCGTGCACGATCCGGTAGCCAGTGACGGGCAGTTCTTCTTGCCCACCATCCTGACGGATATCACCAAGGACAACCCGGCGTACGGCAAGGAAATGTTTGGTCCGGTAGCCCAGGTTTACAAGGTGAAGGATGACGATGAAGCCGTTGAAGTAGCCAACGATACCAACTACGGGTTAGGCGGCATTGTCTTTGCCGGCACCGGGGACTACGGTGCCCAGTTGGCTTCCCGGATTGAAACCGGACAGGTCTACGTCAACACCTTCTTCAGCTCCCTACCCGAACTCGAATTCGGGGGCGTGAAGAAGTCTGGTTACGGCCGTGAATTGGGACGCGAAGGAATTTCCAGTTTCGTTAACCAGGAATTAGTGGTTAAGCGCGACCGGCCGAACGAAAACGAATTTGGTGGGTTGGTCTTACCGTTTCATTTAAACTAAGCTGTTTCACGAGCCGGGGGTTTTCGGTTACCCCCGGCTTTTTGGCGCAATCATGGTGGCCATTAATCTGTAAGCGGTGCCAATTATTTTAAATTTACCCCCGAGTATGCTAATCTGAGACGTAAGCACTTCAAGAAAGGGTGAGTTTGAAAATGACAGATCGGTTAAACGGAAAAGTGGCCATCATCACGGGTGGCGTGGCTGGTATCGGCTTAGGCATTGCGGAATGTTACGTGCGCGAAGGCGCTAAAGTGGTCATGACTGCTAACCATAACGTGGATGGTGGGAAGGCCGCCGTGGCCAAGTTTGGCGACGACGTGAGTCTGTTCGTCCAACAAGACGTAGCCAAGGAAGCTGACTGGCAGAAGGTGATTGATGCGACACTAGCGAAGTTTGGCAAGCTCGATATTCTGGTGAACAATGCCGGTATCGGGGGCATGAGTCCCATCATTGAAGACCTGTCATTAGCCGATTGGCAGAAGGTCATCGACATTAACCTGACCGCCAATTTCTTGGGTGAAAAGTACGGCATCAAGGCGATGCAAAAGACCAACGACGCCAAGGGCTCCATCATCAACGTGTCTTCTGTGGCGGGCTTGGTGGGACTGCCAACCGCGCCCGCTTACTCCGCCAGCAAGGGGGGCACCCGGATGCTGACGCACGCCACGGCGTTGAACTTAGCGCACCGGGGCATTGATATCCGCGTGAACTCCGTGCACCCTGGTTGGATTGACACCGCCATCGTACCAGCGGCGGCTAAGGAACAGTTGATCAAGACCATTCCGGTGGGCCACATGGGTGAACCCAAGGATATTGGGGAAGTCTGTGTCTACTTAGGGAGTGACGAATCTAAGTTTGCCAACGGGGCCGAATTCACGGTCGACGGGGCTCAACGCGCCTAGTTGCTTCTTTTAAATTTGCGAATCAGGCCAAAAGCAGCGTCTTCACGGACGGTGCTTTTTATTTGATTTAACGGTATTGCAAGCGTTTGCACGAACTGCTAAGATGGGGGCAGGACAACCAACTTAACATTGTGTTGAAGGGATCCAACTAACATGACTACTTTACCAACTTACACGCAAACCGGGCAGACCGTGACCTTTAATTTTGCCACCAACTTACAACTCACGGTCCTGACCGCTAGTATCATTCATCTCTTTAGCGACCGGGGCGAACCCGGCACTTCCTACGCCGTTGAGGGCGATAAACAACAACCGACCGCCTTTACGGTGACCAATCAGGGCGACCATTACGACCTCACGACCGCCGCTTTGACCGTGCACCTGGATGCGACGGGACACGTGGACGTCGACGATGCGGCGGGTCACCCGCTCATCACTGATTATCGCGGGAAACGGCAATTACTCGACAAGGGCGTCGACAAGGTGCACCAACGCTTGGTTGAAGCCGAAGGGCACAGCATTAACGGCGCCACCGTCCAGGGCGACCAAGGGTATCAGGTCATCAAAGCCTTAGCCGCCGATGAACACCTGTACGGCCTGGGTGATAAACCCGGCTACCTGGATAAACGGGGCTACGAATACGACAACTGGAACAGTGACAACCCGGACGCACACCTGGAAACCTTTACTAAGCTCTACAAGTCGATTCCGGTGTTGTTGGGGTTGAAGAACGGTCATCCGTACGGCCTGTTCTTCGATAATCCCTACCGGAGTCATTTTGACTTGGGAAAGGAAAGTCCGCACTACTATTTCTATTCGGTGGTCGCGGGCAACTTGGATTACTACATTTTAGGTGGGGCTAGCTTAAAGGCCGTTGTGACCAACTACACCTACCTGACCGGTCGAACGCCGTTACCGCAGAAGTGGACGCTGGGTTACCAGCAGTCCCGGTGGGGGTATAGCGCCAGTCAAAAAGAAGTTCAGGCGATTGCCGACGATCTCGAACAAAACGACCTACCCTGCGATGCGATTCACTTCGACGTCGACTACATGCGCGGCTACCGGGTCTTTACCTGGGATACTGACAAGTACCCGGCTGGTCCCGGCGAGTTTATCGCCCAACTTAAGCAGCGCGGCATTCGGGTGATTCCCATCATCGATCCGGGCGTCAAGCAGGATCCGGACTATGCCGTTTACGCGACGGGCCTCAAAAACGATTATTTCGTCAAATCCCCCAACGGACAGGTCTACATTAACCAGGTCTGGCCGGGAAACGCAGCCTTTCCGGACTTTGGCCGCCCAGCGGTACGGGATTGGTGGGCCCACAACGTTAAATTTTTGACCGACTTGGGCGTTGCCGGCGTTTGGAACGACATGAACGAACCGGCGTCGTTTCAGGGACCGATTCCCAACGACGTGGTCTTCTCCGATCAGGATCGTCCGGCCACGCATAAGAAGATGCACAACGTTTACGGCCACAACATGGCCCAAGCGACCTACGCCGGGCTAAAGGCTCAGCAACATCGGCGACCGTTCGTGATTACCCGGGCGGCCTACGCGGGAACGCAGAAGTACGCGACCGTGTGGACCGGCGATAATCAGAGTATCTGGCCGCACGTGCAACTGTTGATTCCCCAATTGTGCACGTTGGGGTTGAGCGGGTTTAGTTTCGTGGGCACGGATATCGGGGGGTTCGGAGCCGATACCACGCCGGAACTGCTGACGCGCTGGATCGAAGCGGGCCTGTTTAGCCCACTGTTCCGCAATCACGCGGCGATGGGCACGCGCCACCAGGAACCCTGGGTTTTCGGGGAACCCACGTTAAGTATTTATCGGAAATATTTGAAGTTACGTTACCGGTTTGTGCCGTACCTCTACGACCTCTTTGCCCAAGAAACCCAGACTGGGCTGCCAATTATGCGGCCGTTGGTTTTAAACGACGACCAGGATCCCCGGAACCGGGAGATTAACGACGAGTACATGGTGGGTGATACCGTCTTGGTTGCACCGGTGGTTCAACAGGGGCAAACGAAGCGGTTGGTTTACCTGCCACGTGGCGAGTGGGTCGACTTCTGGAATAACCGGGAATACGCCGGACAACAAGACATCGTGGTAGATGCGCCACTGGATAAGTTACCGTTGTTCGTGCGGAAGAACACCTTGTTACCGTGGGGGCCCGCGGTTAGCCATATCGGTGACCAACCGGATACCGCGATGACGTTTCGGTTATTCGGCGACCACGGGACTTACGACCATTACCAGGATAACGGCACGGATTTCAAATACCAGACCGGGGAATGGAACGGTTATCGGGTGGCTGTGTCTCACAATCAGGTGACGGTCACCCTGACCCATCACGGTTATGCGGCGGTCTACCAGACGATTCACGTGGCTTTGGCGGATCGCGTGGTCACGTTGACGTATCAAGCGTCTACGCAAACGTACGGACCACAAGCATTATAAGGACAGCAAAAAAGCATTTCACCCAGACGAGTGAAATGCTTTTTAAATTGGCTTTATTTAACGATGCCAATGGTATTTAAAATCAGGTAAACGTTTAAGATGATCAGCACCACGGTGACGAACCAAGACAGGTACTTGACCCAACTACGGTTCGCAAATTCGCCCATCAGCTTACGGTTACTGGTAAACAGCACCAGCGGAATCATGGCGAACGGTAACGCGATACTCAAGAAGACCTGGGAAAGCGTCAACAGATTTTCAATCTTGGCTTCGTTGCCGTGATAGTAGAGGGCAAACGCGACCACGGGCGTCACGGAGATTAACCGGGTCAGCAACCGTTGGGCCCACAGGGGCATCTTCAGGTTGATGAACCCTTCCATGATGATCTGACCGGCTAAGGTCCCGGTAATCGTGGAACTTTGCCCGGACGCTAACAGGGCTAAGGCAAATAGCATACTCAGAATCGGACTGGCGATGGCCCCCACGATTTGGTTGTTGCTCAGCGCGTTGTATAAGTCCACGAAACGGCCCAAGTCACTGTTCGTGCCATAGAAGAGGGCGGCCCCTAAGATCAACAGTAAACTGTTGACCACGAAGGCTAACGTCAATTGAATGTTGGAATCGATCGTGGTGAACCGGATGGCTTGCGCCACACTCTTGCGGTCCTTGCGGTCGAAGTTCCGGGTCTGTGAAATTGATGACCCCAGGTAAAGGTCATGGGGCATCACCGTCGCCCCAACGATTCCTAAGGATAGGTAGAGCATCCCGTGATTGGTGACCACGTGAGTCGAGGGGAGGTACCCCTTTAAGACTTGGCTCATCTGAGGTTGCGAGAGAATCACTTCATATAGGAAGACGAAGAGAATGACGGCAACCAGCGTCGCCACGATGGCTTCAATCTTGCGGAAGCCTAGTTTCATTAAGACTAATAAGAGCAAAACATCGGCGGCGGTAATTAAGATCCCGACAATCAGGGGGAAGCCGAAGAGTAACTCTAAGGCAATCCCAGACCCGATAATTTCGGCAATATCCGTGGCCACAATGGCGGCTTCGGTGATGATCCACAGGACGATCCCGGTAAATTTACCGGTGTGTTCCCGGGTGAGTTGCGCCAAATCTTTCCCCGTTACAATCCCGAGTCTAGCCGACATGGCTTGCAGAAGCATGGCAATCAGACTCGACATCAGAACGACGGTCAGCAGGGTGTACTTGTAGTTGGCCCCACCACCGATTGACGTAATCCAGTTCCCTGGGTCCATATACCCGACGGCAATCAGGGCGCCCGGACCAGTGTAGGCAATTAAGGTTCGCCAGAAGCCGGCGTTTTGCGGCACATCCACACTCCCGTTAACTTCGTCGAGACTCTTTTGGCCGGACCCCGTTGACTCGAGCATGTGATGCTTGGTTTTCGCATCGGTTTCGCGATTTTTCATTGAAAAACCCCTCTTTTCTATTCAGTTTTAGAAATTCAGGTAGTCAGTAGACTGCTGCTTTTCTACGTGGCAACGGGACCGGTGACCGGTCATCAGACGATTAACTCGCTCGTCGCTCCCGCTATCAATTCAACCGTAAGTATAAGCTAATTAGGCGGGATGTCAACTGTTAGTGTCGTTGATTTAGGAGTCCCTAAAAAGATTTTTACCGTAAAAATATTATAAGTTATCGGGATGGCAACGGTTCCGCGTGGCCAACAACTTTTTTCGAAAAAATATGGACCGGTTAAACGTGTCAAACGAGATGAAAAAAACTTGGGGGCCCTGATGGTTTAGACGTTAATTAGAAGATGTCGCTTATAAAATAAAATAACCTAGTTTCAAAAACTAGGTGAGTGCGTTATAATCGTTTTAATCAAGCGGGTGGGTAAGTTCCCGTCCGCCAGCTAACTGAAAATTTAAGAAACGAGGCATTAATATGGCAGCAGAGAAAATTGCAATTTTAGTCGATTCATGTTCCGACGTTCCCAGCGACGTGCTCCACGCCGCCGATATGGCGTTGGCCCCGATGAACGTGATTTTTCGAGATCGCGTCTACGAGGACCGGGTAACCATTACGCCGGCCGAATTTTACCGCCGGCAGGCCACGGAACCGGCCAGCACGGCTAGCCCCACGGGGAAACGAATTATTGAAGCGTTTGAACAGATTCAGGCATCGGGCTACACCCACGTGATTGCCGTGAGCATCTCGGCGAAACTCTCCGGCACCTATCAAGAGATGAAGTTATTGGCGGCAGATTTTCCGCTAACGGTGCACGTCGTTAATACCCGTAGTGTGGGGATCGGTAGTGGGTTTGCGGCCATTTACGCTGCGCAATTACGGGATCAGGGACTGTCCTTTGACCAAATCGTGGCCGAGGTCGAACGGGTGACCGCGCAGACTAAGGTCTTCTTCTACGTGCCGAGCCTGAAATATCTGCAGGCTGGGGGCCGAATCGGTCGAGTTGCCGGGATGGCGGGGACCTTACTGAACGTGAAGCCCATCATCTCTTGTGATGATCAGGGGGTCTATTACCCCATTGCCAAGGTCCGCGGAGAGAAGCGCACCTTAAAAAAGTTAATGGACCTGGTGGCCCAAAGTATCGGTACGGCCACCAAGGTGAACCTCGCCGTGGTTGATGGGGTGAATCCCACCTTGCGTGAGGAGGTGCTCCAACGGTTAAAAGCGACTTACCCGCAGGTTTTGCAGTGGTACGCTGGCGACGTTTCACCGGCGCTAGGGGTGCATACTGGTCCGGGACTGATTGGCATTGGCGTGCAGGTTTTAGACTAAAAGAAAACCACGATGGCGGGTGCGCTATCGTGGCTTGAGGGGGGTACGAGCAGAGTTTAAGACTTTGGGGGAGTGCTAAGTTCCGCTCGTAAGAATAATAAGAATTTGGTGCAACTTCAGTTAACAGCGTCACGGCTATTAACTTGACTGTAGTGTAACCCTTACCTGTGATTGGGCGCAATTGATTGGTTCGATAAATATCTTAATAATAAGGTAAGCGTTACTTGCGACCCTAACAAGTTGAAACCTTGAACGAAATATGCTAAATTAGACCGGCATTTTTGTGACAAATCGCTATAGGGAAGCGATTACAAAAACCGTTAGCTTTCCCTCCCGGGTGAAAAAAGACCTGACAAACCATGATTTGGCCGTATAATAGAACTATGAGATAATCAGATGAGGGACTTGGCGGTGTCGGGTCCCCTGAAAGTAAGCGAGTGATCATCGCCTAGTGGAGGCAGTTGGATTGCTTCGGGAGGATAACGGCTTAATGGATTTGAGTTTAGTAGAACTAGCAGTAATTTCGGGTGCCACCAGCGCAATTGGACGGTTACGGACCCACCGAAAATTGGCTCGGTGGCAACGGCAACGACCGACCATTACGCCGCAAGTGCCCACCTTGTTTGTCCACGGACTGCGCGGCAGTTCCAAGACCATGAAGGAAATGTTGACGGCAGCCGTGAAATTTGGCTATCATCAGCCGTTAACTATTCATATTACACATGCTGGTAAATTAAAGGTGAGCGGGCGATGGGATAATTCGGTCGCCCATCCGCTGATTCAAATCACGTTTGGGAACAACCAGGCCCGGTTAGCCTTTCAGGTTCGTTGGCTTCACGAGGTGATGATCTACCTGCGCGGACAACACGGGGTCCAAGCCTATAACGCTGTGGGTCACTCCGCGGGGAGCGTGGCCTTAGTCGCTTACGCCGAAGCCTACGGGCAAGATGAGTGGTTACCCCAGTTGCAAAAGCTGGTCACGATTGCCGGACCGTTCAACGGGGTGATTGGAATGAACGAAAGCCACAACACCAACTCTTTGGCGGCGAGTGGTCGGCCCAAGATCGTGTACCCCAAGAACTTCTGGCTGCCCAGTTATGCGGACCTGTACCGGGATCGTCAACATTTCCCGGCAACGGCGGCCGTGTTGAACATCTATGGCGACATTAACGACGGGACCCATTCGGATCGCTACATCTCTACGGCCTCGGCCCGGTCACTACGGTACTTGTTGGGATCGGTGCCGGCGAGTTTTCGGGAAGTTGGGTTTCGCGGTGCGGCGGCAGAGCACAGCCGGTTGCACGACAATCCTCACGTGCAAGAACTCGTCTTCGATTTCCTGTTTCACGCAACACATCGGCACCCAGTGGCGCCTAAAATGACTACTTAAAACTAGCAAAAAGCCTCGAACAACATGCGGATTGTTCGGGGCTTTTATTTAGGAATCTGATCATATAAATCACTTGTTTTGGGGGGAGTGCATCTATAGACAGTGATTCCCGTTGTCTATCACAGTGCTTAAGGTCAGAACGTATCACGAACTAACTATGGGTATCATAGTCAGTTCACCGCAAGTTTGCAAGCGAACTGTAACGACTCACTTAAAGTGGTTAGACCGTTTGCTGATAAAGCTGTTATGCTTAAGGATAATGGCTATTTCGAATCACTGGTAGGTTAAACCGCGTTGGGGAGGTAAGAATTACGGTATTGACCACATTTTGGTGGTCATTGACGGGATTGAAGCGCAGAATCATAAGTTTTCACGCTAAATTACCCAACTATTTTAGGTGCATCTTGCACACACGCCCGTCACTTTTGATAATGTGTGAGGTTTTGGGGGTAAAACACCGGCTTTTGCAGGCCAAGTCGTTTATCTTTTGCTAACTTTCTAGTAGACTGCTGGTAGAATCGTTTTTTTCGTGTAGGAGGGTAAACATGAAAGTCATCATTGTGGGTAGCACACACGCCGGAACGAATGCGGCGTTACAAATTTTACGGGATCATCCCGAAACTGAAGTAACCATTTATGAACGACACACCAACGTTTCGTTCTTGTCTTGTGGGATTTCATTGTATTTGGACGGCCAAGTGAAGCATTTGGAAGACATGTTCTATTCTTCGCCGGAGCAGTTAACGTCGCTGGGGGCAACCATTAAGACGCGGTTTAACGTTTTGAAGATTGACGCGACGGCTAAGACGTTAGAAGCCGTTAACATGGACACAGGTGACATGGTCAACGATACTTACGATAAGCTGATCATGGCCACGGGCTCCACGGTGACGGTACCACCAATCTTTGGGATTGATGAAGACAAGGTGCTACTGTGCAAGAACTACGATCAGGCTAAGGCGATTTACGAGACGGCTAAGGATAACAAGCGAATCGCCATTATCGGGGCCGGGTACATTGGGACCGAATTAGCTGAAAGCTATGCGCGGACCGATCATGAAGTTCTGTTACTGCAATCCCGAGACATCGTGTTGAATCACTACGTCGACCGAAACTTCTCCGATAAGATTATTGACCTGTTAGAAGATAAGGGCGTTAAGGTTCACCTGAATTCACGGGTAACGTCCTTTACCAGTGATGACAAGGGTGAATTAGTCATTGAAAGCACGCAAGGCGACTACACGGCCGACTTAGCCATCGTCTGCACGGGTTTTGTGCCGAACACCGAACTCTTACGGGGCCAAGTTGACATGGACCGACACGGGGCCATCATCATCAACGACTACGTGCAAACGTCGAACCCTGATATTTTCGCCTGTGGGGACGCCAGCGTGGTGAACTTCAACCCAACGGGCAAGCCAGCCTACACGCCGTTAGCCACGAACGCGGTGCGGCAAGGGATGTTAGCCGGCATTAACGTCTTTGGCAACATCCAACAGTACATGGGGACCCAAGCGACGTCGGCCATGAACCTCTTTGGTTACACGCTGGCTTCAACCGGGTTGACCCTGGAACACGCGCAGAAGAACGACTTTAATGCGGATATGGTGACCTTTGAAGGTACTTGGCGGCCAGAGTACATGCCATCAACCGACAAGTTGACCATCAACTTGGTTTATGACCGCGATAGTCGCCGAATCCTAGGGGCGCAACTTTATAGTAAGCACGAAGTGGCCCAATCGGCGAACGCCATCTCGATTGCGATTCAAAACCGCAACACGATTGATGACCTGTCCTTCGTCGATATGCTGTTCCAACCGAACTTTGATGATCCGTTCAACTACCTGAACCTGGTCGCTCAAATGGCCGTGGAAAAGGAAACGCAACGGGGCAATAATCACCCGAACTTAACGGCCGCTGCGCACCACGTACAACCAACCGATCAACCATAAAACACAACTTAAACGGGTAGCGTGACCTGGGGGCCGCGCTACTTTTTTTGAGCTCAAAACAAAAAGCTGGTCAAAGGATACCCCTGGGGGTATAATGAGATTATTCATTCAACTAGGAGGACCAATCAAATGCAAGCAATTACCAGTGAAGACTTTGAACATGTCGGTGATGACACGGCGGTGACCGTGGTGGATTTCTGGGCATCGTGGTGCGGACCATGTAAGATGCAGACGCCGGTCTTGGAAGACTTGGATCAAGAATACGGGGATCAAGTAAAATTTGCGTCCTTAGATGTTGATCAGAACCAAGCCCTGGCGCAGAAGATGGGTGTGATGAGTATTCCATCCTTAGTCGTTTTCAAGAACGGCTACCCCACGGAAAAGGTGGTTGGTTATCATCCCAAGGCCGCGCTGAAAAAGTACCTGGATGAAAAATTAGATGAGGTGCAGGCCTAATGGTCCAAACCACAGCGACCCGGTTAAAGAACCGGTTACGGCGCACCGACGGTCAGTTGCAGGGAATCCTGAAGATGGTCGATGAAGGCCGGGATTGTCAAGATATTCTGACGCAGTTGGCCGCCGTGCGGTCGAGTGTCGAACGGATCATGGGTGTCGTGGTGGCGGAAAACGTCAAGCGGTGCATCACGGACGATCAATTGGATACCGACCAGCAAGCCCAATTAGAAGCAGCTTTGGAGTTAGTTGTTAAGAATCATTAGCCAAGAAAATACCTGATTTGCCGATCAGTGGGGTCCGGGACGGAGGTTCCGGACCCCTTTTTTATGAGGCAACAGCTAATTGTCTGCCGCCCTACGAGCCTTTTTGAACATAACTTAGTGGTAATTCGGACGGTTTTTCCCTATGATGGGAACAGTAGTTATTTCGAAAAAGGGAGTGGCATTCGTGGCAAATCGCCCAACCATGACAACACAAAACGCGGCGTTGCGGGAACAATTGACCCCGACGAACCGTGAGTATTGGGACCAACTAGCGAGTCTCTTAGCCCAGCAACCCAAACGGACCAGTGACGCCCAATTACATGATCTTTTAACGGGATTATTGGTCGCTCAAAGTCGCCAAGAAGAGGCCAGTCAGTTCTTCGGGGGCACCCCGGCTGAAGCGGTGCGTACCCTGACGGCTACGCTTTGGCCGCGACCGTGGTGGTTGACCAGTGACCTGTGGTTCCCCTTTATTCTGTTTACCATCGGCATCATCTTACCGACTGCAATTCTACCAGCCGTGCCGTTACAGGCGTCCCTAATGGCCGTCCAGTACGGACTACTGGTGATTGCCTTAGGGCTAGGCATCTGGTTAGCGCCTAAATTCAGTCCCCGCGGTCGGCTCATTAGTTGGGGAATCATCATCGTGGTACTGCTGGCTGCGCTCAGTGTGGCGGCCCGGTGGGTCCCGGCGGCAGGGTTGTTTTACCTGACACGCAAGGGGGGTAGTCTCTTTCTCCTAGCATTTGCCGTGGCGCTGACGGGGTTAATCGTGGGGGTTCAACGTCGCCAGCCGGCATCGTGGCTCCCCGCGTTGACCGCCGACGTTTGGATCACGACCCTACTGGCTTTAATGGCCCGGATCGCGCCGACTTCTAGTTTGATGGTGACGGCTACGGGGAATCTGATCATTGCGTTGGGCACCATCCTAGGGGATTTGAGTATCCTGATTATCGGGTGGCACATTTGGCAAGCCCGACAGGCGACCGATGAAGATTAACAGCCAAGTGTAAAAAAACAGGTTTTCCCGGCATAGACCGAGAAAACCTGTTTTTGATTGGTCCGCTTTAGAAGCCGCTGGGCGCCAACGCATCCGTTTGAAAAGTGGTTGCGGGGGCGAGACTCAGGGACTTACGTAGATCGTTAGAAATTTTATTGACAGTGCTTTGTGAGGCAATTTGGTAGTCGATGCCGTTGATGGTCGCCGGTTGTCCCTGAAGCGTCTGGGACTTAATGTGCCGGCTGGTATGGCCGTACTTGGTACGTAACCAGATGAGGTCCTTAAACGACAGGTTGGTCTGCATGTTGTTTTGTAAGGAGTTGAGCACGGACTGGTAACGCGGCAGTGACGATAGGCCGGCTTCCTTCAAGACCAGGGCCTTAATGATCTGGCGTTGTCGGGCTTGCCGGCCGTAATCACCTAACGGATCCTCGTGGCGCATGCGGGAGTAAGCCAGTGCCTGTGCCCCGTTGAGATGGATCTTCTGACCTTTGACCACGTTGGCCTGTTCGTAATGGAACGTTAAGGGTGGGGTGACCGTTACCCCGCCGACCGCGTTGATCATCTTTTCTAGTCCACCCATGTTCAGCAAAACGTAGTAGTGAATCGGAATGTTGACCAGATGTTCCACGGTTTTGATCGTAGTAGTTGGCCCGTATAGTGGGTAGGCGGCGTTGATCTTTTCTTCGTCCTGGTTGCTCCCCCAGATATTGACCAGGGTATCGCGGGGAATACTGGTCAGCTTAGCGGTCTGTTGCTTAGGATTGATCGTTGCAACGATCATGGTGTCGGTACGTCCCACGTCGTGCCGGCCCAAGGCGCCAGTGTCGGTACCCAGTAGTAGGACGGCAAACGGTTTGCCACTGGTAATGGCCGTATCACTCGGCTTGCTGGGCAGGGCGTGGTAAGTCTGGGTAAAGGTATTTTGCGCGGCATGGTAGGCACGCCAACCGTAAATCCCCCCACCGATTAATAGGATAAAAAGAACCAAACCGACCCACTTCCACCAGCGTCGGTGACTAAAGTGCGGTTGCCGTGGTGGTAACGGCGTTTCATCATTCATGTGAAAACCCCCTCCGATGATTTCGCCTCTAAGTATAAACAAAGTGGTGGATGGGGGGCTAAGGCTTTACCACAATTAGGACAAACTTTTCCCTTTCTTAGAGCTCTTAAGAAAACCAAAAAGATTCGTGGTTTGGGCCGTTTTGGTGTAAAGTAAAAGGGTACGATTAACTTAAAATTAGTAAAGGGAGTTGGCAGAATAATGGCAAAAGTTGAAAGTTTTACGTTGGACCACACCGCCGTTAAGGCACCTTACGTGCGTTTGATTACGCGGGAAACGGGTAAAAAGGGTGACGTGATTTCAAACTTCGATTTACGGTTAGTTCAACCAAACGAAAACGCGATCCCAACCGCCGGATTACATACGATCGAACATTTACTGGCCGGTTACTTACGGGACGAGATGGACGGTGTGATCGACTGTTCGCCATTCGGTTGCCGGACCGGCTTCCACTTGATTACCTGGGGTGAACAATCCACCGAAGAAGTCGCCAAAGCCTTAAAGGCCGCGCTTCACCGGATCGCCTACAACACGGAATGGAAAGACGTTCAAGGAACTGATAAGTACAGTTGTGGAAACTACCGGGACCACAGCCTCTTCTCCGCTAAGGAATGGTGTGTTGACATTCTGGACAAGGGAATTTCTAAAGACCCATTTACGCGTGAAGTGATCTAAAGTAATCTGACTAAACGTTGACGGGGAACCAGTTTGCTGGTTGCCCGTTTTTTAGTGACGTAAGGTCAATACCCTAAGTTAGTGTCCCTAAACATAGGTAAATGGGGTAACGCGTATACTTAAGAAAAAGACGGCAACGTTGCCGGTGGGGGCCGGACGCTGACGGAGAGCAATGTGGAATGATTGAGAATTGAGGGGATGTAAAAATGCGCTGGCGACAGCTTTGGGGTGTGTTAGTCACGATTGGGATGATTAGTTGTTTGACGGTTTCGGCCCACGCAATGACGATCGTGCATCAAAAATCAAACGGGTTATACGGGACGTCTTTACGGCAGACACGGCGGTTAAACGACCGACAGGTTCATTACGTGACCGTGCCTAAGCATTATGCTCACGCCAAACACCCGCACGGGGTGGACACGATTCGGTCAACTAAGGGGCACGCGGTGACGTTTAAGACCAAGTACCTCCTACCTTATCCAGGGTATCATCGGCAAGCCTGGGGCAATCCGCAGGGGATGACCCGCGCGGGCCGCTACCTGTACGTGGTGTACTGTCCCACGAAGCTCAAGAACAAGGGGCGGCTGGTGCGTCTCGACGAACGTAAACTCGCGGCACTTCACGCCACGGCCCGTCAATTACAGAAGGTGTACACCAAAGCGGCCGGGCATAATCAGCAAGAACGGGCCATCCGGCGAGCCATCAAGGTGGGGCCGTTGTTCACGACAGGGCACGGCCAATCGCTGGCGTATAATCCGCGGAACCACCACCTGTACATGTGGTGTGACCGCGAAAAGGCCCCCCGGATTCCCATCAACCAGTACGGGTATATTGACCGCATTAGTGCCAAAACCCTGCGGCCCGTTCATCAGATTCGGGTCCGACTCAGACAACACGGCTACGCGGTCCCCGGTGGCCACGTCCTGACCTTTGACCGGAGTGGCCGGGCTTATTTCTGGAGTTGTCCGGGTGGGCATCAGGCTTACATTTATCAAGGACGAATCACGGACCATCAGGTGAAGTTTCGGCTGACCCGCCAAATCCTAACTCGCGGCCCCGGCACCCGGATTCAGAGTATGGGGTATAACCCGCGCAATAACCGGCTATATTTGGTCTCTGACAGTTCAATTCTGAGTTTACCGGTCAAGAAGTTGGCGGGACGGGGCCACCTAACAAGTGGTCAGGTTCGCTGGACTCGCTTTGCGCCCCGGCGGGAATTTGAAGGCCTGGACTTTGATCAACAGGGGCACGCCTACCTGCTCAGTAACCACCATCCGGAAGTGCTCGTGGGGAACCGCACGACTTGGTAATCACTAATGCGTGATGAGATTAAAAAATACTTCCGGACCAGTCAGCAACGGGCTAGAACGGGATGGGCACGACTTCAAGCCCCCCCAGCCCGGATCTTGAAGGTCAACCTTTGCCTAAGCCGGTAAATCCACCAGCTAAGTCAAATTTCACCCCTGAGCCCATTGCTGACTAGTTCGCCAGCTCATACTGGTTATGACGGCAACATGAACAGATCGCTGATAACTAATTGTTTAAGACAGATCTCAAGGCTTCGCCAATTGGTGGGGCCTTTTTTGGTGAATAACGCCATCAAGTGGGGGGTGGAATTAAATAATGCCATAGAGTATCAGCTAATATTTTGATCCTTTATGGACGGCGAATTTTAATTACAGGCTGTATTGCCAGTAAATTATTGTGAATTTAAACTGCCATTGTCTAGTCTGGAGGCGAGCAGGGGCTCAGCCAGCGAAATTATTCTTGGGTGGCGTTTTGTGCCGCCCTAGAATAAGGCCGAGTTTTGAAACTCGCGGATTTTGCGAGGTTCAAAATCGTGCCCGCAGGCGTTCCAGCCCCTGAGCGCCGGAAGACGACCAGCTTTATCCTAGCCAAGGCTGTGTACCTGTGTATCTTAAAATATGAATAAATTTATGAGGCGTTTAATCCCCGGTTAGCGGTCAAGCACGTATAATGAATTTGAAGACGGAAGTAGGGGGAATTCGATGCAAGCACTCTGGCGTTTTAATCAACGAGTCAGTCATTGGCGAGCGATGCGCGTGATTAAACAAGCCTTACGGGTGACGTACCCGTTTATTTTGGTGATGACTTTAATCAGTGCCATCGGGCAAAGCTGTCTAACGACTAACGGTTTTTTCTTTCAAATTTATCATATTGGGCAATGGTTACCGGGGCTCGACCTGTGGCAGGGTGCCTTTCAAGTCATGGGACTGGTGGTCAATAACGTGGTCGCGGTGATCGTGGCGTTTGCGACCGGATACTTTCTGGCCTTGACCTATAAACGGAGTGGTTTAGCCGTGGGACTCGTGAGTGCCCTGGCCTTTTTGACGTTAAACGTGAATTACGAAGTCCTTGACCAGACCAAGCGGGCCGGAGAACAGGGCGCCCAGTTCGTGGAAAACAACCTTGGGCCGCAAGGAATCTTTCTGGCCATCATCGTGGGACTCAGTGTCGGTTGGTTTGTGAGCAAGTTATTGGCGCGAACGACTAAGTGGCACTGGTTCGAACGGTTAACGCTGACGGGACGGGTGGCCTGGGCGTTAGTTATCGTCTTGGTTCTGAACGTCCTGATTGGTTATGGCCTGAGCTGGTTGTCGGAAGGGGGGCTCAATGGGTTGGTTTACTTAGGGACTAACGCGTTGATCACCAATCCGGGCCATTACGGGGTTATGATTTTAGCCGTCACCACCTTTAATAACTTGATGTGGTGGTTGGGGTTAATTGGTCCCGTGGGCTTGGCCGGCAATAATTCGGTACGCTCGCTGCAAAACCTAGCGGCGGCCGTGCAACACGGGTCCGTCTGGCACGCCCCGTATCCGGTAACCTTACATACCCTGGGGGACGCTTATGCGAACTTTGGGGGTGCCGGGATGACGTTGGCGTTGATTATTGCCATTTGGCTCGGTTCGCGGCAAATTCATTACCGCCGGATCGCCACGCAGACGTTTTTACCCAACCTGGTCAACCTAAATAACGCGACGCTATTGGGCTTACCGGTTTTGTATAATCCCATCTTGTTGATTCCGTTTCTGATTGCGCCCGCCGTGAACATCACGTTGGCGTGGTGTGCCATCACCTGGAAGTTAGTCCCACCGATGGCCTACCCGATGCCGCGAACGACGCCGGGACCGTTGATGGCTTATCTGGGAACCGGGGGCGATTGGCGCGCGTTGCTGTTGAGTCTGGTTTGTTTAACGGTGTCCGTATTGATCTATTTACCATTCGTCAAACTTTTAAATCAAGAAGATCAGGAGGCGACCGACGATGCGGCGTAAGTTAACCATCGGGGGCCTCGCCATCGTGTTGGTTTTAGCCATCTTTATTCCCAGTGTCTTGTGGCTACACCAGCGGGTCGCCCACTATAAAACGAATTATCGGACCCCACTGGATCCCACCATCATGGTGCCGGGATCCAGTGCCAGTCAGGACCGGTTCGACACCCTGATTACCCAGTTGCGGGAGGAAACCAAGACCGCGCACAGCGTGTTGAAGGTCAAGGTCGCCACCAACGGTCAATTATCCTATACCGGGAGTATTCGGCGGGGGGATAACCAACCGTTCATCGTGATTGCCTTTGAGAATAACCACGACGGGTATACCAATATTAATAAGCAGGCGCAGTGGTTAAACGTTGCCTTCAAATCACTGGTTAAGACCTACCATTTCAACCATTTCTCGGCGCTGGGTCACTCCAACGGGGGGCTCATTTTAAGCCTCTTCTTGGAAAACTATTTCGCGCAAACTAAAAACGTGACGATCGATCGGTTAATGACCATCGCCACGCCGTACAATATGGAATCCGACAGTACCACCACGGAAACCGATATGTTAAAAGAACTGATTGCCGGGCGCAGCAAGTTGCCCAAAAATCTAACGGTGTACTCGGTGGCTGGGACGGAAAACTATTCCAGTGACGGCACCGTTCCCGCTAACAGTGTTAACCAGGGGAAGTACGTGTTCCAGAATCACGTGGCGCACTACACCCAGATTACCGTGACGGGGGACGATACGACCCACTCGGATTTGCCACAAAATAAGCAAATCGTACTGTTGATTCGGCAGTATCTCCTGCAAGAAACCGTTCCCGAAAAATCGCCAACCAAGAAGCGGCGCCGGGTCAGCCGGGCGGCCGATGTCCGTGACGCCGGCCTACAGTAAGGAGGTTATCCCGTGAATTTTCGGCAACTCGAATACTTTTTAGCCGTGGCGAACGCCGGGCAGATTACGGCGGCGGCCCAGCAACTGCACATGGCCCAACCACCACTGAGTTACCAACTTAAACAATTAGAAACCGACTTGGGGGTACAACTTTTGCATCGCACGTCCAGTGGCACCAGTTTGACGCCGGCGGGACAGTTGTTACGCGACTATGCCCAACAACTGCTCGACCTGCGTAACCGGGCGGACAGCCAGGTGCGCTCACTGGGTCAGGGCCTCGCGGGGGTCCTGTCGGTGGGGGTCATCTCATCGTCGATCGGGGCAACGCCCAACGCCAAGCTCCGCACCCTGACCCGCCACTACCCTAAGGTACAGATTCGACTGTTTGAGGACAACACTTATGGCCTAATTGACCGGTTGGAAAAACAGTTGATTGACGTGGCCATCGTGCGCACCCCCTTTACCGGCCCCCACTTGGCTAGTAAGGAACTGAAATCGGAGGCCATGGCGGCCGTGGTGCCGCACAAGTACGATCATTTTGCGGGGGCGACCATCCAGGTTGAAGACCTGGCAACGGTCCCGTTGATCATCTACCGGCGCTTCGAAAGTCTTTTTCAGGCGACGTTTCGGCAACAGGCCATTACGCCATTTATCGCGTGCACCTGCGACGATGCTCGGACCGCGGTGCAGTGGGCCAACGCCCAAATGGGGGTGGCCATTGTGCCGCAATCCGTGGCGGAGCAAGGGAGCGACCCCCAGACCAGCATTCGACCGATTCGGTACCGACCGTGGCGAACGACGCTCAAGCTGGTTTGGCCCGAACAGGTCACGCCCAGTCCGTTACTCCAACGATTTATTGATAGCTACTAATTGAAGCATATTTCAGATACAAATTAAACGACGTTGCCATATTTTTTAAGTATGGCAACGTCGTTTTAGTCTGTAATCGGTTACTTGGCCCGTTTAAGGCCGTTTGGCTATGGGAATTAGGGTAACTAACGCACCTCAACAGAAAATAATAGTTTGGTTCTAAATTCACATGCAAAGCAATATCTATTGAATAAGACTATGTTAACAACAATCTATATTGTGCAATGTAAACAAACTTGGCTCGTCAGACCGAGTAATCCCGCTTGCTCCCATCTCCGGAAAAGTTGATAATCAAAGGTGTTAAGAAACGAATCGAGGGGGATCAACTCATGGGACAAACTGCCTTAATCATGTTAGGGGTAGGAATTTTCGCCGGGATCGCCGGTGCCATTCTGGGAATCGGTGGGGGCATGATCATTACCCCCATCCTGACCTTGGGAATGGGATTAAATATTAAATACGCGATTGGGGCCAGTATCATTGCCGTGATTGCGACCAGTTCGGGTTCGACCATCGCGTATCTTCGCGATAACGTGTTGAACTTACGGGTGGCCATGTTTTTGGAAATTGCGACCACCATTGGGGCCATCGTCGGGGCGTTACTGACCGGCGTGTTGGACCCCAAGTACCTGTACTTGTTGTTTGGCTGCCTGCTGGTGTTTTCAAGTTGGAATATGTACCGGAAGTTGCGGCGCGGTCAGGAAGTCTTACAACGGGTCGAACCGGATAAGATTGCGACCAAGCTGAAGCTTAACGGGTCGTACTACGATAAAGCCGAGATGAAGGACGTCGACTACCAGGTCGAAAACGTGCCGGCCGGGTTCTCCGTGATGTTTGGGGCCGGCGTAGCCAGTGGCCTGTTGGGCATTGGGTCCGGGGCGTTTAAGGTCATGGCGATGGACACCTTCATGAAGATGCCGCTGAAGCCGTCGAGTTCAACGTCCAACCTGATGATGGGGGTCACCGCAGCGGCCAGTGCCACGGTCTACTTCTTTAACGGCTCGATCTTACCCACCATTGCCGTACCGATGGCGTTAGGGATCTTAGTTGGGGCCGTCTTGGGGTCGCGCATCATGCAGATCTTACCGTCGCGCTGGATTCGAATCGTGTTCATTCCGGTGCTACTCTACATTGGTGGTCAGATGTTGTTTAAAGGATTGGGGGTTCACTTCTAATGGCAGAAAAACCAACGACGGCGCGAGAAATGGCGCAAGTTGAAACCATTATTGGCCGAATCTTACAGGTCGGTGTGATCTTCTCGGCGGTAATCATGGCCATTGGCTTGGTCATGTTTTTAGCAACTGGGCATTCCGGTTATCCGGGAACCACGATGCCCTTGACGATGGGGGCCATTTTACTGGGGACCTGGCAACTGAAGCCCTTTGCCATCATGATGCTGGGCGTTTACTGTTTGATTTTGACGCCCGTGTTACGGGTGGTCGTGTCGATTTACGCCTTCTACAAGGAAAAAGATCACCTCTACGTGGCGATTACCACCACGGTACTGATTATTCTGATCATTGCTTTGGTGATCGGGGTCTACGGGAAATAATCGGGAACAACGGGTCTGCGACGATGGTCGGAGGCCCTTTTTGGGTCGTGGCGTTGGTGACTATGCTACACTAATCATTATTAATGAATTTATGAAACGGCGGTTACCCGACTTGTTAAATTAATTTACAAGGTGGGCAACCGCCCTGTAGGATAGTGAGGAGGGCTAACGAGCTCGTGGGGATGCAAAAACAGGAAGCCTGGCGGCGGAACCTGGCCGTGTTGTGGTTAGGAACCTTTATTGCTGGCATGGGATTTAGTGAAATTATGCCCTTTTTGTCCCTGTACGTGGATGATTTGGGAACCTTTACCAAAGGCCAACTGACCATGTACAGTGGGGTCACGTACGCGGTCACCTTTTTGGTCATCGCGATTGTGTCTCCAGTTTGGGGGCGGTTAGCGGACCGTAAAGGCCGCAAATTAATGCTCTTGCGGTCATCACTCGGGATGGCCGTCGTGATTGGGGCCATGGGTTTCGTGACCAACGTTTGGCAGCTAATTGGCCTACGGTTTTTGCAGGGCCTCTTTGCCGGCTACATCCCCAACGCCAGTGCGTTGGTGGCCGCGGAAACGCCGCGTAAGCAGAGTGGTCGGGCGCTGGGCGTATTGACCACGGGCTACGTGAGTGGGAACTTAATCGGTCCAGTTTTGGGCGGAATTCTCGCCCAGGTCTTTACGATTCGCTGGACCTTTGTGCTCACCGGAATCCTGTTGTTGATTGTGTTTGCGCTTAGTGCCACGATGGTTCACGAACACTTTCAGCCCGTTACCCGCGACCAGCAGGCCCAGCGGGGGAGTGTCCTGAAAGCCTTTCAGAATCCCAAGTTGATTCTGGTCTTGTTGACCTCGACCATGATTATCCAGATGGGCAACAACTCGATCACCCCAATCATTAGTCTGTACGTCCGGCAGTTAATGCACGGCGTGGGACCGGTCACCGTGGTGGCGGGGATCATTGCAGCGTTACCCGGAATTTCGACGTTATTGTCAGCCCCGAAACTCGGGGAATACGGTGATCGGCGCGGGACACAGCGCGTATTGATTTTTGGTTACGTGTTTGCGGTCCTGATGTACTTTCCCCAGGGATTTATCACCAGTGTGTGGTTGCTCGGGGTCTTTCGGTTCATGATCGGGATCTCCGACGGGGCCCTGTTCCCCGTCGTGCAGACCATGCTGACCAAAAACTCGCCGCAGGAACTCACGGGCACCGTGTTTAGTTGGAACCAGTCGTTTCAGGCGCTGGGAAGTATGCTGGGCTCGCTATTGGGTGGGCTGATTGCCAACTGGTTCAATTACAGCGGGGTCTTTACGTTTACCGCGCTAACCTTATTATTAAATTTTCTGTTGTTGTGGTGGTTGGTTCCCGAAATTCGCCACTGGCGACAACGGGCTTAGGAGATTAAGTCATGACTGAGGAAACACCTAAAGAAAATTTACCCGCGGCCCTGGTCAACGACCCCACGTCGATCCAGGCCATCGATCAATTTCGTCAATTAATGTTAAATTACCGTAGCGCTATTCAGGTGATGCGGACTAAGATTCGCTATCTCGATCAGGAATACCAGATTCAAAATGGCCATAGCCTGGTAGACAGCCTCCAATCGCGTATCAAATCGCCCGAAAGTATCTTGGAAAAGGTGCAACGGAAACACTTTGATTTTAACCTAAATACGTTGCCGAACGACATGCACGACATTGCCGGGATTCGGATCATCGTGCGGTTCGAAGACGATATCCAGGCCATGGAACAACGATTGGCGCGGCAACCGGATATTCGAATCTTACGACGCAAGGACTACATCACCCACCCCAAGGCCAACGGTTACCGGAGCCTGCACCTGATTTTAGCGGTGCCGGTTTTCCTGGCGGCGGGGACGATTGAGGTCAAGGTGGAGGTTCAGATTCGGACGATTGCGATGAATTTCTGGGCGTCACTGGAACACGAATTAAACTATAAAAAACAAATTTCGCACCAGGCGGAACTCAAACAAGAATTGTTAGAAAAGGCGAAACAGGTTCACGAACTGGACCACGATATGAACGCCATTAAAAATCAAATCCGCAATAGTGAACGTCCGGAAGGGCCTAAGACCATTTAAAAGAGTCCCCCGACATCAAGGTAGGTGTCAGGGGACTCTTTGAGTTAAGGGTTAGTGTCCACCCAACGCTACGACCAACGGAATGGTCACCAAACTCAAGATGGTTGAGAGACTCATCACGGCGATGGCCGGTGCGGCGTCGGCGTGGATTTGCAGGGTGAAGAGCACCACGATGCCGGCGACCGGGCAGGCAATCATGATGAGGGTGGTGGTGTAAGCAATCCCACTAACACCCAGCAGTGTTAAGATACCGGCGCCAAGCAACGGAAAGACGAGGTTGCGTAAAAATAATGTCAATCCCAACCAAGGGTTGAGCATTTGGCGACTTAACGTAATTTGGGCCAGGCTGTTCCCAATGACGATCATCGAAAGTGGGGTGTTGACGGATCCGACCGCCGTCACAATCCGGTTCAGGGTGCCGGGCAGGTGCCAACCGCTCAAGAAGAGCAAAATTCCCACCGCAATTGCGATGATGTTGGGATTCAATAGGACCTGGCGATACTGGTGATTGGCCGGAGCGTGAAACAGCCGAACGCCCAGCGTCCAACTGAACAGGTTGAACCCAGCGAGGGCGACCACGGCGTAGAAGACCCCGGTACTGCCGAACAGGGCACTAATGAGGGGAATCCCCATGAACCCAGCGTTGGAATAGATACTGCCGTACTGGGTAATTCGCCGGAGGTTGGGATCGCTGAGGTGGCCGAAAATTAACCAGGCTAACAGGGTGACGACCACGTACCAGATGAAGGTTCCCGCGGCGGCCAGTAGGAATTGATGGAGTCGTGAGCCCGAAAAGGGTTGTTCAAAAGCCCCAATGATTAAGCAAGGTGACACCACGTAGAGTAAGATGTTGGTCAGGTCGTTAGCGGTTTGAGCGTGCATGAAGTGACACTTATTAATCAGCACTCCAATCAGCATGAGACCGAACATGAGGATAATTTGATTGGTTAATTGGGCAAGTTGCACAAAGTAACTTCCTTCCGTGAAACGTGTTTTTTAGGGAATTAGACCGGTCAACACAAAACGACCGCAAAACCGGCGGGCTTTGCGGTCGTTTTTAGTTATCCGGAGTTCCTCAACGTTGCCGTCGAGCAGCGGCGAATTGCTCTAGTTCTTCGCAGACTTCTTATCGCTACGGGCTAGTAACGTGATCCCGTTGACCGCGATCAGGGCAACGATAGCCATGGTGATACCTAATTGCATCGGCTTATAAGGCATTTGTTCCAATGATTGACCGACATACCCGATCACTTCACCAAAAATAACTGCCCAAACCACCACAACGATATTTGCTTCAAGCCACTTCATCCGCGTCACCTCACAATCTCGTTAATCGTTATTAGTTTAACACGATTGACCGCTGACCGGTAGTTAAGATTTAGTTTGCCTCGCTAATTTTCTTAGCAGAGTCGTAGGGGTTGCGTTCACCCAGTAAACCAGATATACTTACTAGAATATTATAAACGGGTTGAAGCGACTGCTTTTCAAGAATGAGGTTGGCCTTGGGTTGGGCGACCAGAGGAGAAGTGGACGCTTTTTTTGTGTCCAAAAGGAGGGCCAATATGGAATTATTAGGAAATTTAACGTTGATTTTACTGGCAACCACCATTGTCGGACACTTTAGTACGCGCATTGGCATTCCCGCGGTAATCGGGCAACTATTGGTGGGAATCGTCTTGGGGCCGGCCATGTTGGGCTGGTTACATTTAACGCACAATTTAGAGGGCTTCGCTGAAATTGGGGTCATCGTCTTAATGTTTATCGCGGGGCTCGAAAGTGACCTGCAATTACTGAAACGTTACCTAAAACCCAGCGTATTTGTGGCGATTCTGGGGGTTATCGTACCGGTGCTGGGAACCTTCTGGGTGGCAGAACTGTATCACTTGCCGCTGACGGAAAGCATGTTTCTGGGCGTGATCTTTGCGGCGACCTCGGTTTCCATCTCGGTCGAAGTCTTAAAAGAAATGAATGCCTTAAATAGCCGGGAAGGGACCACGATCCTGGGGGCCGCCGTGGTCGATGACGTGTTGGCCGTGATTATCTTGAGTGTGTTGGTGTCGACTACCGGGACCGCGGTCGGTGGGCACACGTCCGGTAATTTGCTGGTAACCACGCTGATGCAGGTCGTCTACTTTGCGGCCATCTACTTCGTGGTGAAGTGGTTGGCGCCGTACATGGCCAAGATGGGCAAACGGCTGATGATTCCGATGGGCGAGACGTTGATGGCCATCATCCTGTGTTTTGGGATGGCCTACGTGGCCGAACTGGTCGGCCTAAGCGACGTGGTGGGGGCCTTCTTCGCCGGGATCGCCATCTCCCAAACGTCCGTCAAATCAACGGTTGACCGGCACATTGAGCCGGTGGGTTACGCAGTCTTTATTCCGGTCTTCTTCGTTAGCATCGGGCTAAACATGGACTTTAACGGGTTAGGTAAGCAAATCGGGTTTATCCTGGTACTGACGGTCGTGGCCGTAGCTTCCAAGTTGATTGGGGCCGGTGGCGGGGCCAAGTTGGCCGGTTTCTCGTGGATGAGTTCCACAGCCGTCGGCGCCGGCATGGTCTCCCGGGGGGAAATGGCGTTGATTATCGCCCAGATTGGGTACCAGGCGAAGCTGATGTCGCCGGTCCGTTACTCGGCGATTGTCGCGGCCATTATCCTAGCTACGTTAGTCGCACCGTTCCTGTTACGCTTGACCATGAATCAGGTGACTAAGGGGCAAAAGGATCGCTCGAAGGTCCGACCATTAAATGATGAGCAATGAACGGGTCCCGCCAAGGTGCGGGGCTTTTTTGGTTCGTCATGAAAAGTTATGGTGCCGGACATCGTGACACCAGTCCGGCAGACAGAAGTGGTAAAATAAGCCTGTCAATAGCGTTGGCCATTAAGCGGGGACTTGGTGGCCCATGATGCCCCCAAATGATTTATGGTGGCGATGGAACGTTGGACGAAAGGGGAAGTAGGGGAGCACATTATGAGACTGAGCTTTAACCATAAATTTTACCGGAACTGGCCCTTTTGGGTGGGGATTGCCTTTTTGGTCGGCGACGGCTGCTTGCGGCTTTTCGCGGGGATGTTGAGTGATCCGTTAGGGGTCATGATTGGCCTCATGTGGCTTGCCATTGGCTTGTTTTATCCTCTGGGTCGACCTTAAAAAGCCTCACCCGTAACGAATAACCGTTACGGGTGAGGCTTTTAGCATGCAGTGATGACGATTAAGCTTTAGGTTTGGCGTGCCGGGCTTCTAATGGTCGGAGCCATTCTGACATGAACCACAGAACGAAGAAGAGGGCCAGACAGGCGAGACTGATTAGGGCACCGAGCTTGAGCCCCGGCGTTTGATACGTCAGGGTGACCTTATTTTCACCCCGTTGTAGCGGAATCCCGATCATCCCCGGATAGTTTTTGACCACCGGGACGAGGGACTTAGCGTGCATGGCGGATTGAATCCTCACCGGTTTGCCATTGACCTTGGCCGTCCAACCGGGCGTCATCGGAATTGAGACGTAAAGCAGTTGGCGCTTGGCGGTCCCCGTAACGGTTCCGGAAATCCAGGAAACACCGCTGGTCGGTCCCAGCTTGAAGCGTTGCTGAGCCAACTTTTGGGTAAACTTGCGGTAAACGGCTTGGTTCAACGACGCAAATTGGTTGGGCCGGTGGGCCTTCGGGTCATCGGTTACGTAGCTAATCTTGAGCACGGTTCCCTTGGTGCGTTGCCCGAAGTTCATGATATACCGGTACCCATCGGCGTTGGTCAGGGGTTTAGCTTTTTTACCGTTGACCTTAAGGCTGGAGTACACGATGTTATCGGCCGGTGAGAACCCGTGGAGCAGACCCGTTGCGTTGACGCGTAAGGTGATGGTCTGCAGGTATTGCTTGCCGGATTGTTTGGTGGCCGTTCGGTCCGGAATGCTCGTGGCGTCGGCCTTGGTGACTGGTCGTTGCGTCGTTTTAAGAATTGAGGCGGCCGCTAAAGTATTGGCCGGGGCCCCCAAGGCGTCCAGAACCTTTTGTTGGTTAGTGAGCGCGTCTTGGTCGTAGAGTTGGACGTGGGCCAACCGTTCCGGAACGGCGAACCCGAAGCCCGCGTAAGTGGTAAGCGGGGTAATCGGGGGTGTTTTGTAGGAATTCAACCGGTATTTGACGCCCAATAACGTATCCGTAACGTGAGTGTACCCCTGGAGACTAATTCGGCGCACGTTCGGGCTAAAGTAGCCTAAATCGTGTTGGAAGACCCGGGCTTGTTCTTCTAGCGTTGAGGAGTAGGAGCTGACCCCGGCGTAGTTAAATAGGAGTGGATCGTTATAGTGATTGTAGGCGCCCTTATAGGCCTCACTGATGGTTGAGTGCAGAAATTCAACCCGGTGTAAGTTGGGTTTAGGTTTCGCTGCGCCCACCTGCTTGAGCAGACCGGTATCGGCTTTATAGGCCTTGGTAAAGGCGGTTTGGGACCCAAACTCGATGCCCCGGGTGCCCACCAGAAAACTCCCGCCCAGTTCGGCAAAGATAATCAGGGCCATAAGCCCGATCCGCGCGGGCCGCCATTCGCTGATAAACAGGAGCATGGTGTTGAGCAATAGTAGACCTAACGCTAATGAAAGGAGGTGAAAGGCCGGTTGACTATGGAGGTACAGCGAATTATTGTAGGTCGGTTCCATCTTATAGTAAAGCTTGGGTAAGATCTTGACGGCCACGAACCCGATGGTTAAGAGCCCCGCGCCCCAGACTAACGCTAAGATCTTCTGGGGATCGTTCATGGTTTGGGCGGGATGGGTCTGCCAGGCCCGATAGGCCGTGACGATGGCTAAAAACGTAAAGAAGTAGACGTTGCGAAACGGAAATCCGGCTGGTTGTTGGAACATGTGCCAAGCGGTGTTCAGGACGGTAACTAAGAGGCCTAAACCCATCGCCAGTAGCAACCACATCGTCCGTTTTTTCTCAACGGCCAGGATGCGGGGAGACACGAAGTAGACGATGAGTAACAGAAACATCAGCGTGCCCATGAAGACCGACGGTGTGTGGTAGAGGTGGCCACTGTAGGTACTACCGGCCGGGCCAAACTGGGCTAAGACTTCCGGCCCGAAGAGTGGCGATAGGTTGTAGTTTTCGGTGATGACGTTATTTTTACCCGTCAGTAACATCCCTAGAGCCGTGGGAATGAGGACGACCATGGTCATCCCACCGGCCAGTAAGGACCCAATCACGAATTGGCGAATGGCCGGCCAATGCATTTGCCAGACGGTTTTAAACGGTGTCGGTGTCGATTGGTGTTCGATAATCAGGTACACGAAGTACAGGATCGAGAAGAGACAGGTCATGTAACCCATGTAGTAGTTGGACAGGATGGTGATCGTCAGGCTGACCGTGTACAGGCCGAAGTGGTGATGGTGGACCAGGCGGTGAAGCCCTAACGCGACGATTGGTAACCAGATCAAGGCGTCCAGCCACATCATGTCGTAGAAGTACATGGTGACGAAGCCACACAGGCTAAAGGCCGTCGAGAAGAGTAACAGCGACCAGCCCGTCTTGAGGAACGCGTGGCGTAAGAAGACGGCCATGGAAAAGCCAATCGTGCTGATTTTTAGAATGATAATCCAAGTGAGGGCCGTCGTAATTTTTGCGGCGGGAAACAAAAAGATTAGTAAGTTGAACGGACTAATGACGTAGTACGTTAATAGTGGAATTAGGCCACTACCGGTCCCTAAGGATAGGGAAAATAGGTGAAAGTGACCGCTCAGAATGGTCGTGCGTAAATATTCCAAAATGGGAACATACTGAGCCCCCATATCGCTAAACAGAAGATTTCGGTGGCCAAACGGGGTGATCTTGAGATGCCAAAAGACCAGGACCATGATGGCAAATGGAATCAAAAAGGCTCCCCCATATACCCAGCGGCTGACTCTCAGTGCCGTAAGGGTATCTCGATGCTGTTTCATTAAAACCCCTCCGTAGTTAATCAGTAAGATCGTTGTTAAAACCGTGGCCTAGTTATCCTCAAAAGGCAGGTAAGCGCGGATCGCCCTCACGACCCAGCGGCGGACCAGCCAGATGATGCAACGGGTTCCACGTCTCGTTATCTGTATACTATCTAGGATAACACGTCACTAACGTTGCACAAAGTTTACCCCTCTTTTTGGGTAGGGGGCTGAACAATGTCCGAATCTTCACGGAAACTTAGCGCTTAGGCCACAAAATTAACTTAAGGTGCCGTTATTCTTTGTCAGGTAGACTATAATTTTAAGTGACTAGTCGGTTCAGCGATTGAACGAGCATGCTGGTAAACTTAGTGTCGCATAAGGTTATCACTACTCGGGGGTCGCACGCAAAAAAGACTGCTACGAGCGAATCACCTGTGCGTCGTGAGCCACCGTGGGGAGTTATACAGCTACCCTAAGGGCTTCTAAACCGGAGAAAATCGCTAAGGCCAGCCGACTAGTCACCAAAAATAATGATATAAAGGAAAAACTTGAATTATTAAGGGAGGAATGTTTGGTGAGTGCTACAGCCCAAGTATTAGTCGTCGAAGACGAACGGGAATTATCCGCCGACATCGTTGAATTAATCAAGCCGATTTGTGAGCCCACGACCGCCTATGACGGCGAACAGGGGGAATTTTTGGCCAGTCAGGACGTTTTTGACGCCATTATTTTGGATTTGATGTTACCCGGCGAAAGTGGGTTAGACCTGTTAATGCATATCCGTAGTCAGGGCATCTCGACGCCGGTCTTGATCCTAACGGCGAAGGACACAATTGCCGATAAACTCCGCGGATTTAACGATGGGGCTGATGATTACGTGACGAAGCCGTTTCACCGTGAGGAATTATTGGCCCGGATGAAGGCGTTATTGAAGCGTACCGGCCATTTAAACAGCAGTGACGTGATTCGGTTAGGCCAATTGGAGATCAACACCAGTAAGCATTTAGCGACCTTTAACGGCGGCCCCTTGACGCTCAAGGGGCGGGAATTCGATTTGTTGGCCTATTTGGCCGCTAACCCGGGCACCATCATCACCAAAGAGCAGATTTTTAATCGTCTTTGGGGCTTTGATTCCGAAACTAGCCTGTCCGTGGTGGAAGTCTACATGAGTAATTTACGCAAAGAACTGAAGCGGGCGGGCAGTGACCTGTCCGTGCGGACCATTCGTAACGCCGGGTACATTGTGGAGGCCCCCGATGAGCAATAAAGTCAATCGTGCGCAACGGCGACGGTTATTTTTGAGTAATTTTATCGGTTTTTCGTTGATCTTCATCTTATTAGGGGTGATCGTCTTCGTCCTGTTTGGTCGGGCTATGCTGACCAGTACCGATCAGGCGTTGCGCGTCGAAGAGTCGGCGCGACTGCAGGGTCCGCCGAAGCCGTTTCAACACAAGACCAAGTTTCAAGCGAACGTCCAGAATCAGCACCCGTTCATGACCACGACGTTAGTGTATGACCAGCAGGGCAAGATTACCAATAAACTTCAGTTGGGGTCGCGGTACGACACGTTGAAGGATATTAAGCTACACCGCTCGCAGGTGGGGCAGCTGAAGACCATTAAGGTCAATGGTAAGTTCAACTTTCGAACGCTATTGATCAAGGCGCCCAAGAGCACGAACGATAAGAACGTGGCGGGAAAGTACCTTTTAATCATGGAAAACATCGACCCGCAAAAGGCGGCGATGCGTAACTTCACCAAGGTCATGTTGATCACCATGGGCGTGTTTTGGCTGTTGTCGATTCTGATGAGTGTCTGGATGTCGCGGTTGACCATGCGACCGATCCTGAGGTCGTGGGGCCGGCAGACCGAGTTTGTGGGCAACGCCGCCCACGAATTACGGACCCCGCTGACCATCATTCAAAATAAGCTTGAATTCTTGTTGACCAAGCCTAATGATAAAATCATTGATCAGGCGGCCAACATTGCGATTGCCAACAGCGAGAGTCAGCGCCTCCAGAAGCTGACCCACGATCTGTTAGCGTTGGCCCGTTCGGATTCAAACACCTTACAGACCAACTTTGAATCGACCGAGGTGGCCGATTTCCTCCAATACACGGTGGAACCCTACACCGAAATTGCAGCGAGCCAGGGGAAAAAGCTAGTCTTGGCACCGGTTCCCACCTTTAAGGCCGTGTTGGATCAAGATCTGATTCATCAGTTGATGAATATTTTGATCGATAACGCCCTCAAATATTCACCGCAGGGCAGTACCATTACCGTGACGGCGCAACCGCTGGGACGTAAGTGGCAGCTGATCGTGGCCGACCAAGGGATTGGCGTGACGGGCAGAGACCGCGCCCGGATCTTCGACCGGTTTTACCGGGTCGATACCTCCCGTTCGCGTCAGACCGGGGGTAACGGGCTGGGCTTGTCCATTGCTCACTGGATTGTGGACCTGCATCACGGCACCATCACGGTTCGGGATAACCAACCTAAAGGGAGTCAATTCGTGACAACTTTGCCGGTGAATCCGCCGAAAAACGGCCACCACGACGCTAAGAAATAACCCAAAGGCTTAGCCATTAACAGCTGAGCCTTTTTTATTTGGGAACAGTTTGCAGAAATATTTTAATATGGTAAGCTTTGTTCATTAAGTCTAAACGAAATTGGTCCAGGTATAAGGAGCACACACATGTTAACTATCCGTGATATTGCCGCTAAGGCCGGGGTCTCAGTCTCGACCGCGTCGCGCGCGCTCAATAACAATCCACGAATCAGTCAGGCGACCAGGGAACGGATTCAGAAATTGGCCGCCGCTGAGGGCTATTTGCCCAACTATAACGCTAAAAATTTAACGGCGGGAGAAGCCAACGCGGTCGGGGTCGTGTTCCCTAACACGGAACGGGTCCTGTCCGAAAATCCTTTTTATATTGATTTACTACGGGGTATCAACGCCCAATTGGTCCAGCGGCATTACGTGCTATCGGTCGCGATTAGTTCTACGGCCGAAGAACTGTTGGCCAACGTAAAGTCGATGGTGGCCCAGGGGAAGATCAAACGGTTCATTCTTTTTTATGCGCACCAGGACGATCCAATTGCCGATTATCTGCGGCAACAACATTTACGGTTCGTGACGATTGGCCAGCCCGATCAACACCATAACGACTTTTTCGTCGACAACGATAATTTGCAGGCGGGGATTGGGGGCGCAACCTTCCTGTTGGACCAACTCCACGTTAAACACCCGGTCTTTGTCGAATCGGGGCACCGCTGGGCTTACGAACAGCAGCGGCGGGAAGGTTACGACCGTGTGGCAGCGCGTTTCAACGTTGAACCGTTGGTCTGCAAGCTGGGGGATGCGCCCCGGGTCCGGGCGTTTATCGACCAGCATCCGGAAATTGATGGGATCATGGCGACCGATGACTTTAACGGCATTGAATTTTACCGGTTGTTCCGTGAGAAGTACGGGGTCAGCAAGTTCCCCGTGGTGAGTTTTAACCACTCGTTGCCTGAGGGGTTAACGGATGCGGATCTGCATTCGGTGGACCTATTCCCAGAGAAGATGGGCTCGGCGGCCGCGAAATTATTGTTCAGTGATCGAGAACCAATCGACACGCCAACACCGGGACAAATCCGGATTCCGTATGCAATAAATTAGAGTGCGTCAGGGACGGTTAGCTCACGAGCATTAACGTCACTAGGGTGAAAATCCCGGTTTTGGATTTTTAGCCTAGTGGGGTTAAGCGGAATGAGCTGTCCCTGTAAGCACGTTTCGGCTACGGTAGCAATTAAGCGGAACCCGTTGCCCCCTGAAAGCCCGATTTAGCCAGAAAGCCTAGTGGGGTTAAGCGGAATGAGCTGTCCCTGTAAGCACGTTTCGGCTACGTGGCGGGGATTATGACTCACTGTGGCTCGATTCAATGAATCGGATTGCAGCGGATGGAACAACCCCCAAATAATGAATTGGTTTGAACCATTGTTGCATACAATGGTCGGACCTAACTAAAAAGCTAAAAAAGTTTAATTCTACAAAACCACCAGTTCGACTTTGGCTAATACTTGTCGGGCTGGTGGTTTTAATTGTCAGCCCATCCAATTAACAATTGGAATGGTCCAAAGTTTTAATAAAAAAAATTGCGCAAACGGTTGCATTAAAATGAAAGCGGTGCCATAATAACTTATGTAATCGGTTGCGCTTGAGATAGCACAACGTTTTAGCAATTATTTAGAATTGAAGTTGGTTTAAGGAGGTTTTGTGTCATGGCAGATGTTGTTTCTAAGGATACAACCACGGTCGACAATCCCGAAACGGGGTTACCCAAATTATCAGCCAGCACCATTTGGATGATTAACTTTGGTTTCCTAGGGGTACAAACGGCCTTTACGTTACAGAGTTCGCAAATGAGTCGGATTTTCCAAACGATTGGGGCCGACCCCAACAGTTTAGGGTGGTTCTTCATCTTACCACCATTGGCTGGGTTGATCGTTCAACCAATCGTCGGGTACTATTCCGATAGAACTTGGGCCCCTAAATGGGGTGGCCGGCGGTTGCCTTACTTAGCGTTAGGCACCATCGTGGCGGTTATCGTCATGTGTCTGTTACCGAACTCCGGTAGTATGGGCTTCGGTTATGCGTCACTCGCCGCGTTACTTTTCGGGGCCATTACCGTGGCCTTCCTGGACTTGTCTTCCAACATCGCGATGCAACCGTTCAAGATGATGGTCGGGGACATGGTCAACGATGATCAGAAGAGTTACGCTTACGGGATTCAAAGTTTCCTGTCTAACACCGGGGCCGTTTTAGCGGCCATCTTACCGTTCATCTTCGCTTACTTTGGCTTGAGAAACGTGGCTGCTAAAGGGGTCGTGCCCGACACCGTGAAGGTTGCCTTCTACGTCGGCGCCATCTTGTTGGTCATCACGAGTCTGTTCACCATCTTCCGGGTTCACGAATACGATCCCGAAACGTACGCCAAGTACCATGGTATCAGTAAGGAAGATAACACGACCGGTGGGAACTGGTGGACGTTACTGAAGTCCGCTCCCAAGGTCTTCTGGACGGTTACCTTAGTTCAATTCTTCTGCTGGGTCGCTTTCCAGTACCTCTGGACTTACTCCGCTGGGGCCATTGCCTCCAACGTCTGGAACACCACCAACGCCGCTTCTGCGGGCTACCAAGCTGCCGGGAACTGGTACGGGGTCTTAGCCGCCGTGCAATCCATTGCCGCCGTGGTTTGGTCCTACGTCTTAGCTAAGCTGCCAAATAGCGTCCACAAGTTGGGTTACGCCGGTAGTTTAGGTTTAGGGGCCATCGGGTTTGTTTCCGTGTTCTTCATTCACAGTCAATACGCTTTGATCGTGTCCTTCATCTTGGTCGGCATTGCTTGGGCTGCGATGAACACGTACCCACTGACCATGGTTACCAACGCCTTATCTGGGGCCCACATGGGGACTTACTTAGGGTTGTTCAACGGATCAATTTGTTTGCCACAAATCGTGGCTTCTCTGGCCAGCTTCGCATTGTTCCCATTATTGGGTGGTGCGCAAGCCAACATGTTCCTGCTTGCCGGGATCATCATGGCGATCGGGGCCTTATCCGTCTTCACCATCAAAGAAACTTACAAGGCTTAATCATTTAAACATTAACTCGCTAATCCACAACGCTGAAATTTGGGTCGTTGTGGATTAGTCATTCAAAATCTTATAGAATGTCAAACAACGATTAACGGAACTATCCATAGAAAGGGAGTTTTCAACGATGAAACGAATTTTCGATGTGCAACCTTGGAACGTGGTCACCCACACCTTTGACCCCAAGGATAAGCGGCTTCAAGAATCCATGACCAGTCTTGGGAACGGCTACATGGGCATGCGCGGTGACTTTGAAGAAGGTTACAGCGGTGATTCATTACAAGGTATCTACTTGGGTGGGGTCTGGTACCCTGATAAGACCCGGGTCGGTTGGTGGAAGAACGGCTACCCGAAGTACTTCGGTAAGGTGGTTAATGCCGTCAACTTCATCAAGTTACCCATCGAAATTAACGGGCAACGCGTCGATTTAGCTAAGGACCAAATCAGCGATTTCACCCTGGATCTCGACTTACACACGGCCGTTTTGACCCGGTCGTTCACGTTGAACCGCGGGGACGTCAAGGTCGCCTTGACCTTTGAACGTTTCTTGAGTGTGGCCCAAAAGGAACTCTCCGTCCAAAAGGTTACGGTCAAGAACTTAAGCGCCACCGCTGTGGACGTGAAGTTACTGCCCGCCATCGATGCCGACGTGATGAACGAAGAAGCCAACTACGACGAACGGTTCTGGGACGTCCTGGCGACGGACCAACAGGCCGACCGCGGAAGCGTGATTGCTAAGACCACGCCGAACCCCTTCGGCACCCCACAGTTTACGTCCGGCATGGAAATGCGGCTGGTCAGCGACCTCGATAACGTGGCCATTGCCCAACCCAACGATAAGGAAGTTGCGACGGCTTACCAGGGGACGTTAGCTCCCCAAGCCACTACGACCTTAGAAAAGCGGGTCATCGTGGTTACGTCTCGCGACTACAAGACCCAAGACGACCTGACCGCGGCCATGCACCAACTGAGTGACCAAGTGGCCGGTGAAAGCTATGCCGACTTACTGGCCGCTCACACCCAAGTTTGGGCACAACGGTGGGAAAAGTCCGACGTCGAAATTACCGGCGACGACGAATCCCAGCAAGGAATTCGGTTCAACCTATTCCAGTTGTTCTCAACGTACTACGGCGAAGATTCGCGGTTGAACATCGGACCCAAAGGCTTTACCGGCGAAAAGTACGGTGGCGCCACTTACTGGGACACCGAAGCCTTTGCCTTCCCGGTTTACCTGGGGATCACGGATCCTAAGGTCACCCGCAACCTGTTGATGTACCGTTACAACCAATTACCAGGTGCCTACATCAATGCCAAGGAACAAGGCTTAAAGGGTGCCCTGTTCCCAATGGTGACCTTCGACGGGATCGAATGCCACAACGAATGGGAAATCACGTTTGAAGAAATTCACCGGAACGGTGATATCGCGTTTGCGATTTACAACTACACCCGTTACACCGGCGACGACTCCTACGTCCTGCATCAAGGGGCGAAGGTCTTAACTGAGATTTCACGGTTCTGGGCCGACCGGGTCCACTTCAGCAAGCGTAACAACCAGTACATGATCCACGGGGTCACCGGGGCCGACGAGTACGAAAACAACGTCGACAACAACTGGGACACCAACATGCTGGCGCAATGGACGTTGAAGTACACGCTGGAAATCTTGGCCAAGGTGGACGCCGATGTCGCTAACCGCCTTGACGTTTCTGACGACGAAAAGGCCCACTGGCAGGATATTGTGGACCGGATGTACTTGCCATACGACAAGGACTTGAACATCTTCGTACAACACGACGGGTTCTTGGACAAAGATATCGAACCGGTCAGTGCCATTCCTGCCGACCAACGGCCCATCAACCAACACTGGTCTTGGGACAAGATTTTACGGTCGCCGTACATCAAGCAAGGTGACGTCTTACAAGGAATTTGGGACTTCATCGACGACTACACGCCAGAACAAAAGAAGGCTAACTTTGACTTCTACGAACCCCTGACGGTGCACGAATCCAGTCTTTCTCCGGCCATTCACTCGGTCTTAGCGGCGGACTTACACTACGAAGACAAGGCCGTGGAACTCTATGAACGCACGGCCCGGTTGGACTTGGACAACTACAACAACGATACTACCGATGGGCTGCACATTACGGCCATGACGGGTGGCTGGATTGCCGTGGTTCAAGGCTTCGCGGGCATGCGGGTCCGGAACGGGCAACTGCACTACGCGCCATTCTTGCCGAAGAAGTGGAATAGCTTCTCCTTCCGGCAGGTCTTCCGCGGTCGGTTGATTGAAGTCATCGTCGATAAAACTGGTGCCCACTTCAAGTTATTGAGTGGCGACCCACTGGACATTGACGTGGCTGGTAAGACGGTTTCGTTGCAGCCTAACACGGTCGTTGAATAAGGTTACATCGAGCTGTGACTAAGTAATTAAAAAAAGCAGACATCATGTCTGGTTGTCAAAAAGACGCATTCGATAATTGAATGTGTCTTTTTGCGTTCAGCCTAAGTTTCACGTAAAAACGGTTCTGAAGGATAGCGTGGTCGAAATTTCGGACTGAATCTGGTGTGGGGGGTTCCGAGGACTGGACGAGGAATCGCTGTTAACGTGGGATTGCGACCGCTTCCAAATGTGATTTGTTGTATACTAGGACTAAGTAAATCTAGTAAACAGTTGAGGTGAATCAGCGATGGCACAGGAGCAAGTTAAGCCAAACTTAGAGCGTGTTGGGAGCGGTGATACAGGCCAGAAACGCATTCCCATCCCTACGACCCGGAAGTATCAGGCCGTTCGGCGAGTATTAGAGGACGATTTAGGAATTCAATACCTGGACCAGATCGATCAGCAGGTCTTGGACCAGCTAGCAACGTTTAAGGGAATTGGGCCAACCAAGCTAAATGCGCTTATTGACCTGCTTACAGGCCAGGAACAACTACCGGTAGAGCGTCATGAAGTACGCAAGGCCAGCCCAATCCCCGTGGTAACCCAGACGTATTATCCAGAGATTTTGTTAGGGGGGCTGGCGGCGTTATTACCGGCGGCAGAAACGCAAGGCGCGTTAAAGGCGTTGACAAATGTGACGGTCGCCACCGAATTAGTGACCATCTTAAAACGGGCCCAAGTTAAGTCAGGCCAGGCTAAAAAATTAGTTGCAGCTTGGCAACAAGAGGTTGGGACCTATGAAGCTTGGCGAGCCACCCATCATCAACAGACGATGACGTTCCCGAATAGTGCGAGCCAGGTGCCGCTTTTGCATCTCCAGGTGCCATTCTCGGAAACAACCGTGCTGGTAGATGCAACCGTCCAGGAAGGCCCTCAAGAGGTGGCGAATGAAGTGGCTTACCGGTTAACCACGTTAGATGAGCGGTTTGCCCATTTTGAAGCGGCCTTTCAGACAGACGTTACCGATGGAAGTCATTGGGCGGATATTTTACAGTTAGAGCAAACGCTGGTGGACCCCACGTTGGCGGAAATCGGTCAACAAATTGGTCTGACCCGGGAACGAGTTCGACAAATTAAGGCTCGAATAAATGGCGCTCGGGATTTCTGGTCACAAATTTATCAGATTCAGACCACCATTGCGTTACGTGACGTAGTACCTCAGTCGGCAGTGACGTTAGCGGAACTATCGCCAGCGGTTCGAACCCAAATTGCGCCCCTAGAAACGCCTATGTTGACAATTGGTCAGCTCCCGTTACTGATTACCCCCACGCTCTCACCAGAAATGCGCCGTCAGCTGATTCGCTTGGACGCACAGCTCACGGTGACGGATAATGGGTTTACGGTCAAACGCTTGGACTTCCTAGGAGAACTGATTACCGATTTTCAGACCAAAAAGTCGGCATTAATAACGGCCATCCAGCGACAATATGGGTTTACTTATTCGTTGGGGGATACGTTATACAAGCGTCCCTTAACTGACCGGGCCTACTTTTTGAAGTTAGGAACGGATCATCCGGCCATGATTTTTTCTGGAGATGCGGCCGGAATCGCTCAACTGAAAACTATTTTTGAACAGCAGTTTCATCGTGAGCTCTTTCGTAAACCGGTGAAAAACGAAATACGGACCCTGGTTAGCAAGTTATTTCATTTGGTGGATGCGAACGAATTTACATACCTCGGTGATAATCAATTCAAATTGGCAGACCATGATAAATTATCGCCGGAACTCTGTAACCGCATTGCCAAGACGTTGAACGAGCGGTTAGCCGTGGCCCCGGAAGTTTCCGTGACGAGCCTTTATCACCAGTTCGAACACGATGCACGGCGGGCAGGGCTTATTAACCGTTACGAGTTTTACTATGAACTCCGTTACTTTTTCAAAGGTGAGTTTGAGTTTGGCCATAAAAATACGATGAATATTCGTAAAGCTGGTACCGAAACGGTGTCGCTTCAGGCTAGCCTGGAACAATATCTGCGGCAGAATCAAAATTATGCGCGGGTCGAAGACGTTTGTCAGGCCTTTGGGTGGCCGGACTACACGTTGGCTCAAACTGCCTTTTTTGCGCCAGACGTGAACATCCATGATAATTGGGTGCTGCTCCAGACGTTTACCCTACCGGACGAGTTGGTAGCGTATTTGCAACGGTTGATTGCGTTGCAGGTTGCTCAGCATCCGGACTATTTACTGGTGACGGATTTGCGTAAGCAATTATTAGTGGAAGACCATTGGCGGCAACTATTGCAGACGACACTCGCGGACACGCCCTTTGCTACGAAGTATTTGACGGAAACGACTTATTTTGCGGATATCGTAACCCGGGTCGATGCCCGGTGGCATGGACACGCTTTCGTGAAGTATCTGACGAAAAAATTCGACGATGGCCAGTTAATTTTGGACCATTTTCGGCAACCAGTCTTGTCTCGGCAGGTTATCAGCGAATTTTATCATGAGCTCGGCTATCAGGATTCCTCGATTTACGTTATTTTGCAACGACTTCAGGCTCACCAGGAACTGATCGCAGTGGGGAATAATCAGTTTGTGACGGCTCAAGCGTTACAACAGTGGGTAGCAGTCCCCGAACTTAGCGAACGAGTTAACCGGTACTTGGGCAAACGATTGTCGTTCTCGGATGAACGGGCTTACTTGCCGTTGGCTAGTCAGGTAATTGACACAACGACATTACCGGCGTTGACTCACTTAGACTGGACCCCTGAACTTTTGAGTTACGTTGCGACTCAGGGGCCATACTATCGGCAGCTAGCGTGGGCGGAAACGGCGACGAATGTGTTACCAGCCGACCCGGTGATTATGGTCCGACAGGCGAGCCAGTGGACCACCATTGATGAGCTAGTGCGGGGCCTCATGGCGACGTACACTGGCAATTGGACACTCCCCAACGTTGTGCAGTATTTGAAGCAACGAGGCATTCTGACGAACATGAAAACTACAAGATTACCAAGTATCTTAAGTGAAACGTTGACTGTTGATGAGGCTCAAATGGTTCATTTAGTTTAAAAAAAGGGGGTCTGGGACAAAAGTCCCAGACCCTTTGTGTCTCCGAACAGCTTGTGCCGAAACGTGCGCCAAAAGGCAGCTGGTTCCGCTTAACCCCGTAAGTCAGATAATCCAAGTTCGGGATTATCTGACTTACGACGTTAATGCTCACCAGCTAATCGCCTTTTGTCCCACTCTCTTTGGGGTTAAACCGGGGTGTACGGGTTATCGGGGTGATCATCCGTGGTTGATGTGGATGTCGGTTGTGAGCCCTGAGGCGTTGTTGGGGTCGGTTCGCTGAACGGCATGGGTTCGCGTTCGTGGTCCTTTTGTTGGACTAGCGGTGACGTTTGGGCCCAGAAGAGGGGCCATTCGCCGGCGAGCGTCAGGCTTTCAAGCTCTAATTGACCCGTAATCAGAATTTGCTGGGTAATTTGAGTGTGATAGTCCGCCACCAAGTCTTGAATGATGGTCGCGTTACGGGTTAAATCGGCACTACCCAGTGCGGAGAGGTCTGCTTGGTGGGTTTGGCGTAATTGCTTTTCTAAGTCGCGGAGGCGCCGTTCGATGGTCCGCTGGAACTTGGGTTGGTTCTGGGCGTCGTAGGCCACAGCAGGTGCGACACCCACGAAAACAGCTTCGAGGCGGGGATAGTTGTCGTCAAACGAATTGGCTTGTAAGACGTCAAATTCCCACCCAATGGATTCAACTTGCATAGGGAATCTCCTTTGAGAAAATAGTCTAGTGTCCAGTCTACGAAAGGCCAGGGAGCCTGTCAAATTAAAAAAGGCCCCGCCACAAGGGCGGGACCAGGTTAGGTTTGGGTTAGGGTGGGGGAGCAACTCCCCCGAGTGATGGCCGCGCCGCAACACCGTGCAACGGGGAATCACCAAGATATCACGCCTCGGTGAGATACCAGCAGGGCGTGATGTCGGTTAACGGGCTGGCCTAATTACCAGCTGGCCTTCTTAACGCCAGGGATTTGACCCTTGTGCGCTAAGTCGCGGAAGTTTAACCGGGATAACCCGAATTTCCGCATGTAGGCGTGCGGCCGACCATCTAAATGATCGCGGTGGTGCATCCGAACTGGGGAAGCATCCCGGGGTAAGAGGGCCAGTCCGGCGTAATCGCCCGCCGCCTTCAATTCTGCGCGCTTAGTGGCGTATTTGGCGACCGTGGCCTCGATTTTCTTTTCTTTTGCAATCTTAGACTTTTTTGCCATGCGTAAAGCTCCTTTCAAATAAATGATAATTATTACGCTTTACCAGATTACCATGGGGGGTATTTAGTGTCAACTTTTTTGATAACAAATCAATATAAAACGCCACCGAAAATCGGTGGCGTCGCAAGAGGGGACTTTAGTAGGTTAAATCGTAGGAAACGTGGTAGGTCTGGGTCTTGCCGGCTGGCAAGGTAATGTCCCCGAACCCGTCGTGGTTCATAGAATCTGGTAAGTTTTGGGGTTCTAAGGCAACCCCCATGTAAGGTTGGCCGTCGCCGGTGGTGAGTTTCAACGACTTATCGAAGGAGTTCGCCGTGAAGACTACTAAGGCGTTGCGGTCGGATTTCATGGTGACGGAACGCTTGGACTTCGGATCGCTTAACTTGGCGATGGTCCCGTCCGTGGCTGGGTCCAGGTGGAAGACGTCGTCGAAGCCCTTTTCGGGGATGCCTTGAAGCGCGTCAATGGCTTCACCCAGATTTTGACCCTTGGAGAAGTCGTATGGCGTGTCGGCCACTGGAATCATCTTCCCGGTTGGTAACTTTTCGTCGTTTAAGTCGAGGTGTTCGTGACTGTTGACTTGTAATGTTTCGCCAACGATCAACGGTTCGTCACTTAGGTTAAAGTACAGGTGAGACGTTGGGTTGAATAACGTGGTGGCCGTGGCGGTCCCTTCGAAGGTCAACGTGACTTGGTCGTGATTGTCCAGCGTCCAAATGATCTTAGCGGTTAAGTCACCGGGGTAGGAGTCGTCGGTACTCTTGAACGTGTGGGTCAGGATGATCTTCGCGATATCAGGGTCGCTATCATCGATGGTCCCGTCCCAGTTGACGGTGTTAAAGCCATTAGGGCCACCGTGCAGGGTGTTTTTCCCTTCGTTGGTGTCCAAGTGGTAGGTTTGACCGTCAACCGTCACGGTTCCGCGGGTGATCCGGCCACCGGTCCGGCCGATGCCCATGCAAACGTAGAACGGATTGTCGAGATAATTAGTCATTTTATGGTAAGATAACACCATGTTATGTTCACCGTGGTCACCAGGGACCATGAGCTTGTGAAGCGTAGCCCCCCAGCTTAAAACGCCTAATTTAACCCCATTATCATTTTCGATTTCGTATTGGGTGACGGGTTGGTTTTGGTAAGTGTCCCATTTCGTTGCTGTCGTTTGCATAAGCCGTTCCTCGATTCTTTTATAATTAGTTTAATAAAGCGTTTTCATTATAATATCTATTTTATTTTTTGTCCGGATAATTGTCAAATTATTTTCGCTGACAATTTTGGTTAAACGAGCGGTTGAATGGTAATCAATTATTGATATAATAGGATTTTGACCTAATTTAAATTTGTACAGATAAATTATTTAACGAAGTCGTTTAGGGAGTATAAATATTCAGAAAGCGAAACTTACCTTGTGCACAATTAAAAAAACTGGCATAATGAATGAGTTTAGGAGGAATACGGTATGGATAATAAATGGCGTTGGTTACCGGTAGCCCTGGGTGGTGGCTGGTTTAGCTATCACTGGCTAAGTCGGCGAGCCGTCCAGTCGTTGCCCACAGCGGGCCGGAGGGACTGCCAATCGACACCCACGCCAACCTTATTTATTCCGGGATGGGGCGGTAATGCGTGGACCTATAACGGGATGCTACGGTGGTTTGCCCGTCAGGGGTACGCCGCCAAAGTCCTGACGGTACGCGTCGATTACCGTAACCATTTGCATTTTCAGGGGGCCTGGACGGGCCAAGCGGACAATCCGACGATTCAGGTCCTCTTTGACCGGAACCTCACGTTCGATTACCGGCAACAAACCCGCTGGGTCACTCAGATTCTGCGGGCCTTACATCGCCGCTACGGTGTGACCAGCTACAATGCAGTCGCCCATTCTTGGGGCGGCAGTGCGATGGTCCAAAGCCTGGTACAAGACGGGGCCGACCCGTCGTTACCGCGGTTACGACGGCTAGTTTTACTGGGCACGCCGGTGAACGAAGGCCAAGCCAACCAGCCGGATCCCGCCTATCAACGGTTATTAACGTTACGGCAGAATTTATGGGCGAACGCGGGCGCCGAAATCCATAACGTATACGGGCGTTTAGCCGGGCACGCCACGGACGGTCAAGTTCCCGTCTGGCAGGCCACGGCGTTACGCGGAGTGGTGGCGCAAAGCCCGATTCACTATACCGAACACCCGATCCCGGGCTTAGGTCACGGGCGGTTGCACTCCGCACGTAAAATGTGGCAACTGATTGCCCAACTTCTCTGGCTTAAAAAGGACGATTAACCAAGTTGGTTAACCGTCCGAAGAGTTTAGCTTCTTTTAAACTTTTTGGTCTAGAATGGCATCAATCACGTTCAAGACGCCGTCGTGGTCGTTATCCGTGGGCGTAATGAGGTTGGCGACTTGTTTGACGGTAGCGGTACCGTTGCGCATGGCTACCCCAAAACCCACGTGGCGCAGCATCTCCAAGTCATTATCGTTATCCCCGAAGGCGGCGATTTCGCTGGGGGCGATTTGCCAGGCTTGGGCCAGTTGGGTCACACCAATGGCTTTATTCATGTGGGGGGCGATGATGTCGATACTCCCGAAGCCACTGGCGGCTGCATGAATTTGTTGCGGGAATTTCGCGTTTAGTTTCGCCGCCAAAGACTGAATCGTCTGATTCGGCCATTCCCCGTTGATCTTGTAGATGGTGTCTTCAACCGTCGTCAGGTCGTCGACTAGGACGACGTTGTTGAAGTAGTAGGCCTGTGAGGCCGGGTCGTTGGATTGATCGGTCCGGTTGATGTAGGTCCCGTGTTGCCCCGACAAGCGTAAGACTTGGGGGCGGATGGTGTCATCTGCTAGAATGGCCGTAACCACCTCACGAACCACGGGTAACGGAATCGTGGTTTGAAATAACGTGTGACCGTGGTCCACGATGAGGCTACCGTTTTCGGCCACAAAGGTCTGAACGGCGGGCGTCGGGGCGAAGACTTGGTGCAGGTGCCCCAGGTGGTTGCCACTCGCGACGACGAAGCGAATGCCGGCGGTTTGCAGTCGTTGCAGTTGCTGAGCGAAACGGTCGTGGTCGTACTGCCGTTGTTGGTTCAAAAAGGTGCCATCAACGTCCGTTGCAATCATTTTGATTTTTGTCATACTGGACTCCTTAACTGGTTAGAATTTACTAGTCTCATCATACGAAGTTTACAGACAGATTTCAACGACGCAGAAATCGTTAAATCCGCGTTAAATTCACACGAATGGCTAGTGTTTCCATTCGCAATGCTATAAACTATTAATCAAACGGTAACATAAATGCTGAAAATAACGGTTATAATGAATGATTAGTGGGTCATAATAGTAACATCTTAAGAGCTGAAACGACATATTTGAAAGGAAGAATAGTATCTATGACGCAAACGAACGAGCTGAGTCAATCTTTAGAATGGTTTTCCCAATTACAAAAAATTATGCGGCCGGTAACGACCATCAAAACCGACGAAATTACAATTTCTTTGGAACAATTCAACTTGTTACACGCCATTACGGACCAACGAGACGACTTTACCCCCACGAAATTTGCTAACCAAATTGGGGTCTCCAAGTCGATGATCTCGGGCCAAATCTCCCGGTTGTTGCGGGCGGGCCTGATCGAAAGTATCGCCTCCAAGGTTGACCGGCGGCAACATAACCTGAAGTTGACCCCAGACGGTGTCAAGGTTTACACCCAAGTGCGTGGCCAAGTGGTCGATCGCCTGAACCAACTACATGACGACATTTCGAAGATGATGTAGTCGGATGGGTTAGACTAGTTAACTTAATAGACAACAATTGATTAAAGGCCTCTCCTTCGCCAAAATCTTTCAATCGTGTAACAATTGGGTTAAGTTGACCCAACGCTTTCTTGTCTTAGTTATAATGAAAGTGTTGAAAGATTTTTTGGAAACGAATGGAGGGGCTTTTTTGAAAATGAGGGGTAAGCAATATCTGCTTGCAGCGGTAACATTGGGGGTAACGCTGCTAGGATTTACCGCTGGGGGTGCCGATCTCACACCGTCAACGACGGTCGTTGCTCACGCGGCGACGACGATTAACGCAGTTCACCAGGGGATGACCGGTGACGCTAAGACCGTTAATAACGATGCATTTCAAGCGATGATCGATAAATTTAACAATAGTGATGGCGTCACGGTGCACGTTCCCAAGGGAACTTACGTGTTTAACGCGGGTCACGTGGTCCTACACAGTAATATCACGTTTAACTTTGACAAGGGCGCTGTGTTCCGGATTACGAACGGCCAACGGTTAAATATCGCCTATCCAAGTCCCCAAGCGGGCTACGATGGCGGAATTTCGAACGTCACTTGGAACGGCGCAACGTTCCAGGGGGATAACACGGCCTCGGGCCAGAGTGTTTTCGTCCAAAGTATTAACCACGCTAAAAACGTGACGTTCAATAACTGTGTCTTCGACAACGCCGAATCACCAACTGGTCACTACATCGATATCGATGGGAGTCATGACGTGACCGTGAAGAATTCGGTGTTCACCGGGTTCAACGGGTCGATGGATTATAAGGAAGCCATCCAGGTCGATTACTCGAACAAAAAGGCGATGTCCTACAAGCTGGCGGGTGACCAATACGATAACTTGCCATCCTATAACGTGACGGTGGACCATAACCAGTTCTTACCGGTTTCTCGGAAATCGGGACAGGTTCAATCCTACGCGCCGAACCCTATTGGGGAGCACGCCGTCTACAACAAGGGGCAAGCGGGCATCATTCACAACGTTTACTTCACTAATAACACGGTGGTTGATCCTAAGCCGTTATTAGATGATGGGGTGGCGACGATTCACTTTAAGTGTGTGTCGGACCTTTACATCACCGGTAACAAGTTCATCAACCAACACGTGCTGGGGTCCGGGAACTATATTTACTTGTATAACTCACAGCCGGATTACCAGATGTCGAATTTAAACATCACCAACAACACCTTTACCAACGTTAACCCAACGAAACAATACGTTTACTTGGATAGCGGGAGTACGGATAACCCGATGACCAACGTCACGATTAAGAACAACAACATCACGACGCAAAAGAAGGGTGTTCCGTTTGTTCAAAGCAACTTCCCGTTAACTGGCAGTGGTAGTGGTATTCAGATTGGAAATAACAAAATCAAGGTCGCTAAGCCCGTTGCAACGGCGGTCACGACCCCAACGATCACGCAAACCACGGTTAAACCGAATAAGGGACAGAAGCTGAAGAAGCGGCCGCAAACTAATAAGAAAGAAACTTACGTGAGTGGCTTAGATACGCAGCACGCCCAGTTGAAGAGTAACTATAAGACTTACTCGTTATACAATCACATTCGGGGTCACAAGAACTGGAACATCATGAAGTACGACTGGAAGAAGTTGAAGAACAAGCGGGTTTACCTGGACATGCGGGCAACGGCCGACAGTGGTCAGTGGTACCGGATTCGTTTCTCTAAGAATGCCACCACGAAGTACTGGATTCGGAAGGGCGCTTTGCAGTTCGATAAGATCACCATCAGCGAATACAGCAAGGAATTAAACCTGATGAAGATCTACCCCGTCTACAACAACGTCTTTAACGATGCCGACTTGGCTAAGCAGAAGGGGACCACGGCCGATATTAGCGATCGGAAGGTTACGATTACCCACCGAGCTTACCGGACGGACTCTAACGGTAACCAAACGGTGTACTATCAGATGGAAAACGGTCTGTGGACGCGGGCCAGTGCGTTTGATTTAAATTCCTAATGTCCAATAAGGATTTGATTAATTAAATAAGGTTTACTGAAGAGTGGTTGCCAAAACCACTCTTTTTGTGTATTATGGCTTTCAATCGTCAGCATCTTCAAGAAAACTTCACGTTTCCGGCACGAAGTTCTCCGATTCGCCTGCTAAAGTGGGGGTATAGCCTTAAGAAACCCCAGTTTTTCAATTAAAAATTGAGAAAAGGTTAAAAGGTCAGTAAGTTAAGACTAATGGGTTTCATCATTGCCGATTGTGGTGTACAATAATTAACATAAATTAGCACTCAAACAAAAGAGTGCTAAAATCTCAAGTACCTCATCGACAAGCACATCATTGGAGGGCGATTCTATGATTAAAATGTACTTTCACGCTAAAACAACCGCTGTCACGAAAGCAATGAAGTGGCTAGCAAATCACGATGCCATCTTTACGGCACGGGACATTAAAAAACAACCTTTAACCCGGGATGAAATTCTGTACATGTTATCGTTAACGGAAGATGGCACGGACGATTTAATTTCGACCCGGTCTAAAGCCTACAAGGCCCTACCTAATTCGGTTCAAGACATGGGAATGAACGAATTGGTCGAACTATTACAGACCAATCCGGGTATCCTGAAGAACCCAATCGTGGTCGATCGGAACAAGTTGGCTACCGGGTTCGACTTAGAAACCATTCGGGAGTTCGTTCCGGCCTCTTACCGGAAGAAGGAACTGGCTAGTTTCTTCAAGATTTTAAACGGGACCAAGAAGTCCCTGAACGTTTCACCAGCATAGAATAGAGCAAAAAAGCGGTCACCCTTGACGGGTGAGCCGCTTTTTTTGTGGTGTGGATTAACTCAACGTGGCGGGCCGGGCGTAACCGACCGTGTGCCACCAAGACACGTTGGTGGCTTCGGTGACGACGCCGCGAAGTTGCGCGTCGATCATCTTGTGGTTACCGAGATAGATCCCACAGTGGGTGATGTTACCGGTACTGGTCCCAAAGAAGATCAAGTCACCGGGTTGAGCGTTGCTGGCGCTGACGTGCTCGTAGGCGTTGTATTGCGCTTGGGCCGTCCGGGGGAGACTTTGCCCCAGGGCTTGGTTAAAGACGTACTTGGTAAATCCGGAACAGTCAAAGGAACTAGGACCGTTGCCGCCGTAAACGTAGGGCTTGCCCAGTTGAGCCTGTGCGGCCTTCAGAACGGACGCATAAGTTCCGGTTCCCGTAGTGGTCGTGGTGGTTGTGGTGTGGTTATAGGCCTTCGGTTGTAGGTAGCCGTGCCAGATCCAGCCAGAAGCGGTTTTCCGGCCGTTGGTCACGTAATAGTAAAGGTACTTCACGCCGTTTTTCTTAGTGATGTATCGTTTCTGGGTGGCGTGCCAAGTCGTATTCGGGTAGTTCTTTAAGTAGTGAGTTTTCTTCCCAAAGGTCAGGTTGCTAGCCGTGCCCCCTAAGTTGTAGGTCCAACCCGTTGCACTCTTCCGGACGTACTGGGTGTCGGGCATGCTACTGGTGCTGTTAATGGTATTGGTGGTGTTGGCTTCGGCCGTCGTGGCCAGCCCCCAAACTGGTAAAAAGGCCGCTGCGGCGGCGACCGTTAGACTGAGTTGTTTGATTTTCAAAATTATCCATCCCTCGTATGTAGAAGTTTAAGTAGTTGCTTGAGTACACTCTCTAAGATAGCGCTTAGGTTTTACAGCCGAGTTGCGGGTAAATATCATTGCGATTACGCTTTGGCGCGGGACCGTCATATTTTAAGCTGTCGTTAAGTTTGGGACGATTAGGGTTAACGGCTAAATGGATTAGCGAGCTGGTTCATTCCCAATTTTCGACGTTATCGTTTTCATAATTGCCATCATAATTGGGTGGATCTGTATAAAATTAAATTATATACAGTTAGTTAAGAACCGGATGTAACGCTGATATTATTGACAATTATCGCTTATATAAACTTATTTCCAATTTTAAATATACACAATTTAGTGAGAACTCGGCGGGGAAAGGATGGACGTTGCTGGGACCTGAATGCTAGAGTATTAGCTATCTTTTATAAGAGCTATTTACAGGTTATAACGAAATTCAGGTACAGGGGGAGTAAACATGACACAGACAACGTTACGAGCGACTCGGCGCTGGTGGTCTCAAAGCTTGACCGTTGCTAGTTTGACCGCGGTTTGCCTAACCGGGGGATCACTCACGGCAATTGCCAAAACCACGACCGCGGCAGCCGCAACGACCACTGCGGTAAAGTCCAAGGCCGACGAGACCATTGATAGTTGGATGCCTAATGAGCGGCTACAAGAGGCCGTGTTAAAGGCTTTAAAGGACGACAATCCGGATAAAAACTGGCAAAGTGCCAGCGAAGTTACTAAGGACGACATGCAACTTTTGAAGAGTCTCCACGACACGAAAAACGTTTATATCGACGGGAAAACGGACTACTCGTTGGAAGGCCTACAGTACGCCACCAACCTGGAACGGTTGACCTTAGGTGGTGATTTGAATACCCAACCCATCCGGTTGAATGCCGACATCACGGACGTGACACCTTTAAAGGATTTACAGAAGTTAAAGGCCTTGAACCTGCAATATAATCGCTTAAAGGACGTTTCGCCGTTAGCGGGGCTCAAGAATGTGACCCAGATGTCGCTGGGCTGGAACCATATCGAGGACTTTTCGGTTCTGCCGATTAGCCAGTACGACCAGTTCACGTATACGGATCAGTTTATTGAACGGCCAACCGTGAACATTAACGAACAGACCCGTTCAGCGCACCTGAAAGTGGCGCTAAAATTCAAGACCAGTACGCCAGTTGAATTGGAAGCCCCGAACGGGTACGCGCGATTAACCGACTGGACGCCTAACGATCAGATCTTCCGGTCGTACTACTTTAACGGGGGAACGGGGACCCCCGACGGCCAGGGGGGCTTGAAGTTCACCGATATTGTGAATCAAGAACCGGGTCCAACCGAGTTACCGGGGCAAAACGTGACCCCGTTACCGGATAAGTTCTACCTTTTAGGGCAGGACAAAGATAAAGTTTTTAAGGTTGCGCAACCCTACAAATTGGCGGCTGCGGCCAAATCCGTGACGGCTAAATATCAAGATCAGGATGGGAAATCCTTGCACGATGACGTGGTACTCGAGGGTGTGGTCGGTGATTCGTACACCACGGAACAATTGACGATTCCGGGGTACACGTTTAAGGAAGTTCAGGGTAAGCCCCAAGGTGAATTTAGTGATCAGTCCCAGACTGTGACTTACGTCTACACTAAAGATCCCGTGGCGGGACAACCGATCACCGTGTCCTACGTCTCGACGACCGGCGAAACGATTGCGGAGGACGTGACTTTAACCGGACAGGTTGGCGACCCGTACGAGGCTGAACGCCTAGCGATTGCGGGTTATGAGTGGACGTCAGCGGAAGGTGACGAAAAGGGAACGTTTAGTGACCAGGCACATAAGGTAACGATGATTTACACTCCTATCGAGGGTGATGGCGGCAACGGCGATGGAAGTGGGGCCGAAGGGAATGGCGACGGTTCGGAATCCAGCTCTAGCTCTAATTCAGACTCAAGTTCCAGTTCAGAGCCAAGCTCTAGTTCAAGTTCCAGTTCAGATTCCAGTTCTAGTTCCAGTTCCAGTTCAGACTCCAGCTCCAGTTCCAGTTCAGACTCCAGTTCTAGTTCCAGTTCAGACTCCAGTTCCAGTTCTAGCTCAAACTCAAGTTCCAGTTCCAGTTCCAGTTCCAGTTCAGAGCCAAGTTCCAGTTCTAGTTCTAGTCAGTCCATTCCCGCGGTGACTGATGAACAGGATGACGATATAACGGGGGGCCCGGGCACTATTGGCCCGGCAGGACCGTTTGAGGGGGGCTTAGATTCGGACCAACCCGGTGGCAGTTCGACGCCGGGATCCCAACCATGGGGGGAAGATCTGACCCCAACCGTGTTCCCTAGTCAGGGTGCCCCGGTGGTTGACGGTGATTTACCCCAAACGAATGAGCATCCAGGGCGCATTGGCGTTTGGATTGGCGCCGCATTGTTAGTGACGATGGCACTAAGTGGGTTTAGTCGCCGGACGCGTCAAAATAAATAGTTAAGTTTAGGGCCAACTTTGGGATAGTTGGCCCTTTTTGGAGTTGACAAATTCGAGAAACAGTATTAGATGCGAATTGATAAAATGGTTATAATTTTTTATTTAAAATAATTTTGTTATTTATATTGATTGTTCCCAGAACTAGAGTCAAAATGAAGGAGGAATTTAGACCAGGAAGGTAGGGATAACTAAGTATGGAAACTAAACAAACACATTTTAAGATGTATAAGAGTGGCCGTAAGTGGGTTTTTGCTTGTGCACTGGTGTTAGCTCTCGGGGGCGGCGCAACGGTGGCACATGCGGACAGTCAGACAACCAACTCTAGCAGCCAATCCGCAACATCTCAGGTGGCAACGACTAGTAGTTCAACAACGTCATCGTCAACGACGGATTCGTCTACGCCGTCGGCCAGTGGTGACTCGTCGGCTACAGTGACTGAGTCTACGTCAACGACGCAGACGTCGGGAACGGCTAAGGTAACGACGGATGATTCGTCGGCTAAGTCGACCACCACGCCGGAAACGACCCAGCCAAGTGCGGCGAAATCGTCTTCGGTAACCCCGGCGTCAGCCAACTTAGACCGGAACTCCCAGTCCACGAAATCCGCCGTAACTAACGACAAAGTAACCCAAAAGTTGGCCGCCAATCGGCAACTAGCCAAGCGGTTTGCCCATGCTGCTAGGACAGTTGCTCAACCAACAGCAGCCACCAGTGTTCAATCCGGGGGGAGCGTTTACGACGACTATCCAACGATTGAACAAGACAATCTGTTGGGCGTGTCGTCGGCCTTCCACATCTTTGCACGGGATGCAGAATTAAATGCCCACACCAACGGGAACGTGGCCGTCCAAAACCTGGTGGGTAACGTTAACTTCGGGACTAACATTATTGAAGAATTGCTGGATAAAGATATCTCGTATATCCAAAATATTACTAATATTGCGAATAGTTCCTTCGTTTCTGCGGGACCGACGCGGGAAAATAAAGTGGTGTTTGGTGAGGGCATCACTATCGATCTGAGTACGCCCGACCGGCCGTTGGTCAACGGAACCTATATCGATCACTTACTGTCGTCCGAAGTGTACCAAGACCAAGGTGGTCAGACTTACATAGACTTTGATAAGGAATTTGAAAAATTACGAACGAAGAACGCGAACTTTGCGGCCTTACCGAGCGTGCAGGATTACACGGCCGCGGACTTTGCCGACCGGAATAACCGGGTCATTGACGTTACGGACATGACGCCGGACGAAAATGGCCGGATTGTTCTGAACTTGTCGCCGGACGTTTTGCAAGGGGATACACCACTGACGATTAAGGGGCTATCACCGGATGCCGACGGGAACACGATTATCATTAACGTGGATACAGGGAGTGATCCCGACTATCATATCATGTCACAGATCAAGATTGTTTACAGCGACGGAACCGACCGGAATAATCAGGAAACCGAGGACTTTGGGGATAACCATTTACTGTGGAACTTTGTCGACCGTTCGGCGACCGACCAACAGTACACGGGGACCGTTCACGTAGATCGGCCGTTCCAGGGGAGCGTGTTGGCCCCATCTGGGACAATCATCGCCAACCAGAACCTTGATGGAAACATCATTGCCGATAAGGTCGTGGTGAATGCTGAAACCCACCGGTGGGATTTGCAGGATAATGGGAATGAAGAGCCTAAAGATCCCGATCCCGATGTTGCCGTGACGATCCCAGGTATTGACGTTCCGCTACCAGAACCGGAGCCAGAACCGGAAACACCGGAGCCAGAACCAGAACCAGAAACACCTGAACCAGAAACGCCGGAACCGGAAACGCCAGAACCGGAAACACCTGAACCAGAAACGCCAGAACCAGAAACGCCAGAACCAGAAACGCCGACGACTGAAGAACCCGACGTGGAAGAAGAAACGTCTTACGGTCATCACCATCAGGATGATGAGATCGTCGAAGAGTTTGAAGATGAGGTAGCGGCGGACACGACCGAAGCACAACGGGAAGTCACGTTAACGAAGTTGGAAACGGCTATTGCCGAAGCCAAAGCCGCTCACGACACCACGTTAGCTGCCCAACTGGAAACCATTGAACAGCAACTCTTGGTTGCCATGGGTCGGGGGACCGGCGTGGGAACCGGCTTGCCACAAACCGGCGAGGTCCACAGCAATTGGGCCCAACTGTTAGGCTTGACCTTAGCGGGCAGTCTATTAGGTGGCTGGTTGGTTCGGCGGAAACGTCAAAACTAAACTAATTTAATAGATTGGTAAAAGCGGTGAACGATAACGTTCACCGCTTTTGTCTGGGGCGATGTCGGAGGTTATGGTAGAATGAACCCACAACATGGAGAGCAAAGAACAAAGAAGTGACGGACATGGAAACTCACGAAAAGTACCTGGATCACGTCCAGGTGGACTACGACCTGTTAGTGTATACGGTCGGCAGTTATCATTACAATTGGCACCATCAAATCGAAATCTTATGGTTGTTGGCGGGTGACGTCGAGGTCAACGTCGACGGTACCCGGCACGTCTTACACCAAAACGACCTGTTGGCCATCAACTCCAACTGCGGTCACGCCACCTTTGCGTTGGCTGGTAACTGTATTGCGCTACGGCTGCACCTTGATCCGGCGTTCTTTACCCGACAGGGAATTGACCTGAGTCACGGCCAGTTCGAGTTGAACAGTGCCGCTTTGAAACTTAACGTGGCTTACGCGCCGTTGCGCCAAGCCTTGGCCCAACTAGCCTTGGCACCGCAACGGGCCGCCAGTGCCTTTGAACGTAACGCGTTAATTTACCGGATCACGGCACTCCTGTGGCGGCGTTTTTTTAACGCCAACGCCCCGACGCGACATCTGCCCCAACGCCGGCAAGGCTCGATTGAAAACGTGATGGCGTATTTGAATAACGCCTACACGCAAGATGTGACGTTGGAAACGGCCGCGCGGGTCGGTAATTATTCCCCGTCGTATTTATCGCGGATCTTTAAGGAAGAATTGGGCATCAACTTTTACGAGTACCTGGTGCGGTGCCGGTTGCAACACGCCGTTCAGGACCTCAGCGAGACTCCCCAGAAGATCGGGGACATTGCGCTGGCTAACGGCTTTAAGGAGATTAAGTCGTTTAACCTAATGTTCAAAAAACACTTTGGCCAAACGCCGTCGACCTATCGGCAACAGCTGTCCCCGACGGTGCGCTCCCAAAACGACCACTTTAAGCGTGCGTTGACCCCCGCCCAGTCGCGGATGGTGCAGGACCGCTTGGCGCAAGTAGCAGCCGCCGAACACGGTGACGTGGTCAGTCCGTGTGAAACTTGCGTTTATCGGTTACACGAGCGGGACTATCAGGACTTAAAGGCCAAGGTCGCTCAGTTAAAAAATGTGTTGAGTCGTTAAAATGGGATTACCCGATTCTTATGATGGGGTTCCCCGCCATTTTCGGTTGATTGGTTAACGTCTCACCACCAGGTTCCCTCACCATCAGGCTTTTAGCCGGAACGTGAGGGGACCTTTTTTTATGGTTAAAAATCGAGTGGGCGATTCTTGTGATTTTGAAGGCGGGAGTTACGACCAACGAGGTCCGTATTTAACGGTTAGTTTTGGGACCGGTTTCTGGGTAAGCTAGGACTTGTAAATAAGGAGGGCGAAACTTATGGATACCATGACATATGATTACACCGAACCGGTGCTATCACCCAAGGGCCAGAAGATGCGCGACATTTTGGCCGATTACATCACCGTTGTGAGTCACCGCTTGCCTGATGACGTCACCAAAAAATTAGTCGAATTATCTAAAATCGAAGTCGATCCGTTACAGCGTCTGATCTACGACACCATGATGGAAAATCAGATGTTGGCGGGGAAGCTAAAGCGGCCGAGTTGCCAAGACACGGGGGCCTTACAGTTCTTCATCAAGTGTGGGGCTAAGTTCCCGCTCTTGAGCGAACTCAACGCGATTCTAAAGGACGCCGTTTACCGGGCGACCAAGCAAGCCCCGTTACGGCACAACGCGGTCCAAACCTTTGACGAGTTCAACACAGGCATGAACATCGGCGACGGGATCCCGTCCGTCTTCATGCAAATCGTTGACGACAGTGCCGACATTGAAATGTACGTTTACATGGCCGGGGGCGGTTGTACGTTACCCGGTGAGGCCAAAGTCCTGATGCCCGGTGAAGGGTACGAAGGGGTCGTGCGGTTCGTGATGGACCGAATGACCAGTTACGGGATCAACGCCTGCCCCCCATTATTAGTGGGGGTCGGGGTCGGCACCTCCGCGGAAACGGCGGCACTGAACTCTAAGCTGGCCCTGATGCGGCGGGTCGATAGTGTCAGCCCGAATAAGAATGCCGCGAAGCTGGAACACTTGCTGGAAGATGGCATCAACAACATTGGCTTAGGTCCGCAAGGCTTTGGCGGGAAGGCCTCCGTCATGGGCGTCAACGTGATCAACACGGCCCGGCACCCATCCGCCATTGGGGTCGGCGTCTCGACCGGTTGCTGGTCTCACCGGCGCGGCAAGATTAACTTCGATAGCGACCTAAACTACGATTTACCACTGAACGAGGGGGTTGAACTCTAATGAAAACCTGGCATTTAACCACACCGATCGCCGACGACGATATCAAGGACATTCGCATCGGGGACATCGTTTATCTGAACGGCTCGATGACCACCTGTCGTGACGTGGCGCACCGGCGATTAGTTGAAGAACACCGGCCGTTACCGATTGACGTAGCCAACAAGGCCATCCTGCACGCGGGTCCGATTATTAAGGCCAACGACGACGGTACCTACGAGATGGTGGCGGTCGGGCCGACGACCAGTATGCGGATGGAGAAGTTTGAAGAAGACTTCGTCAAGGAAACCAACGTTAAGTTGATTATTGGCAAGGGCGGCATGGGCCCCGGCACTCAGGCGGCCTGCAAGAAGTATAAGGCCCTCCACCTGGTTTATCCGGCCGGCAACGCAGTTTACGCGGCATTGCACGTCGAAAAGATTGTGGACGCGCAGTGGAAGGATCTGGGGATGCCCGAAACTCTCTGGTCCTGCCAGGTGAAGGATTTCGGTCCGCTGATTGTCTCCATCGATACCAACGGTGACAACCTATTTGAAAAGAACAAGATTGAATTTAACAAGCGTAAGGAAGCCGAAATCAAAAAGATTGACGCCCAAGTTAAATTTATCAAGTAACGTGCCAGCCACGAAAAACGGTACTTGGTTGGGATCGAAACGTCACCGATAGGAGTCGGTGATCAGGTGCCCCACACCCAATCCCCGAGGACCGATCCGACTGGCACCCACGATAAGGCAAGCACCTCAGACTAGGGCCGATTGGGGCTCTGAGCTGAGGTGCTTTTTTTACCCAGACTTGTTCACTGGGTCACAACACAAACGGAGGTTTTGCAGATGACGTTACATCGAGTTCATTACAAAAAGATGCTTTGGCCGGTGGTGATCGGCCTATTGATTTGGTTGACGGCGCCGTTTCGACCGGTCGGGCTTTCCCTGATTGCCTGGCACATGCTGGCCATCTTCGTCGCCACGATTATCGGCTGCATCACCCAGCCGTTACCGATTGGGGCGGTCGCCATCATCATGCTGACGCTGGCGGCTTTACTGGGCGTGATTCCGGTCGACGAGGCAATCGACGGGTTCGGGGACAGTACGGTCTGGATGATTGCCATGGCCTACTTCCTGTCGCGGGGGTTCGTGAATACGGGCTTGGGCCGGCGAGTCGCTCTGATTTTCGTGCGGCTCTTCGGCAAGAAAACGCTGGGGCTAGCCTATTCGTTGATTGGCGTGGATCTAGTCACGTCCCCGGCGACGCCCAGTAACACCGCTCGGGCGGGGGGCATCGTCTTTCCGATTATCGAATCGCTAGCCGGTGCGTACGGGTCGACGCCTAAGAACGGAACGGAACGTAAGGTGGGCTCGTTTCTGATCTACTCGGCCTTTCACGGCAACATCGCCACCAGTGGCCTGTTCATGACCGCGATGGCGCCTAACCTGATCGCCGTCGCCTTGGCTAAATCGATGCACGTTCAGATCACCTGGATGGGGTGGTTCCTGGCGGGGAGCGTGCCGGGGTTGATTTGTCTGATCTGTGTGCCGTATTTGATTTATAAGATGTACCCGCCGGAGGTCAAGGACACGCCCAACGCGCGGGCTTGGGCCGACGGGGAACTGACCAAGATGGGCAAGTTATCGTTACCCGAAAAATTAATGGGCGGGATTTTCTTACTGGCGTTGGTGTTATGGATGTTATCGAGTTTTATTGGGTTAGACGCCACGCTGGTTGCCTTTTTGGCCGTTTCCCTGTTACTCTTCACCGGGGTATTGTCGTTACAGGATATCCTGCACGAGACCGGAGCCTGGAACACGTTACTGTGGTTTTCTATTCTGATTCTGATGGCCGGTAAGTTGAATAGTCTGGGCTTTATTCCCTGGCTGTCACAAAGTATCGGGCAGAGTTTACACGGGGTTCACTGGAGCATCGTGTTACTGGTCTTACTCCTGGTCTACTTCTACGCACACTATCTGTTTGCGGGGGCCACGGCCCACGTGTCGGCGATGTACGGCGCCTTTCTGGGGGTGGCCATTTCCGCCGGAGCGCCGCCGATGTTAGCAGCGTTATTATTGGGTTTTGACGGCGCCATTTTTAGCTCGACCACCCACTACGCCAACGGGCCGTCGTCAATCATGTTCGGCCCGGGTTACGTTACCCAACGCGACTGGTGGCGCATGGACTTTATTTTAGGCCTGTTCTACCTGGTCGTTTGGGGTGGCATCGGGAGTTTATGGATGAAGGTCATCGGCATGTGGTAAACTCGAAATGAAAGCGCTTTATAAAAACGACTTTCCTTAGTTGGAAGGTCGTTTTTAGTCTAAAATAGGCGTTAATCATGAATAGGAGGCAATTTGTATGACACTTGCACAACAACGCGTTTTAATCGTCGGGGGCACCTCTGGCTTTGGCTTTGAGGTGGTCCAACAGGCCCTGGCAGCCGGGGCCCAGGTTCACCTGATCGGTCACCAACCGGACCGGGTCCAGGCGGCCTTGAAACGATTGGCCGCTGCCGGACCCGCGGTTCAGGGGACGGCGTTAAACGCGCAGGACCCCCAGGCCCTCCGCGACTTTTTTGCGGCCCAAATGCCGTTTGATCACGTGCTCTCATTTCTAGGGGGCGCCATGGGTGGCGGGTTTCTGGATAACTCGGTGGCCGCCATTCGACAAGCCATTGAGGACAAGTTTTTCACCAACCTGCAGCTGGCACAACTGGCGGCGACGCACCTAAACGACCACGGCAGTCTGATTCTGACGTCCGGAGCGGGAGGGCATCCCGCCGACGCGTCGGGGGCTATCGTGGGGAACCAGGCCATTAATACCCTAGTAGCGGGGTTGGCCGTGGAAATGGCGCCGGACTATCGAGTGAACGCGGTCGCTCCAACTTGGACGCCCACCGGTCTTTGGCGCAACTTGAACGAACAGCAGAAAGCCGCCCAGATCAAGGCGTTTAGTGCGGGGGTCCCGTTGAAGCGGGTCGCCACGGTCGGGGAGGTTGCTTCGGCCTACCTATACTTGATGCAAAACGATTACGTGACGGGGCAAGTTCTGGCGGTCGACGGAGGGGTGGACCTCTAGGCTAGCGCACCATGAGGACACCAAAAGTGGGACCCGAGCGGAGTTAACGCTGCGGGTCCCACGGCTTTTTTCACGGGCGAATTGAAGACGTCCAGCCCTTGTCTACGGAAACGATAACCCCGTTGACGTCGCTAGCTTGGTTGGTCGCCAAGAACAGGGTGGTTTGAGCAATTTCGTTACTGGTCCGGGTGGCAACTTCCAACCCGCCGGCTTCCTGGGCTCGCCGGACGCGTAATGGTTCGACAATATCGGCTTGAATGTTTCCGGGCGTGATGGCGTTGACCCGAATTCCGTTAGTTGCGGCCCGGTTTGCTAGCTTTTTGGTGAGGGTGGTGATGGCCCGTTTAGCTGCCGTGTAGGCCGTTTCCGTCTGATCGCTAGTGAGTTGACCAACCGTGGCCACGTTAACGATAACGCCGTGGTGTTGGCGGGCGAAATAGGGGAGGACCTCACGCGTGACCGTTGTGACACTGGCCGTATGGGTCGTGGTGACCTGATCCCAGAGTTTGTCGCCGAAAGTCTCCGGGGAAATCAACGGGGTCATCGCCCCGGCGTGATTGATTAAGCCGTCCAACCGACCGAAGTGGTGAATGGTGGTGGTCAGTAGGGCCCGTACGGCGGCGGGGTTCAGCACGTTGGTTGGTACCGCGATGGCGGTGAACCCCGCAGTCGTCAAGTCGTTGACCGTGACGGTAAGCGCCAATCCGGGAACGTCGGCGGCCACGATTTTGGCCCCCGCTTGGGCCAGCAGACTGGCCGTCTTGCGTCCAATTGCTGAGCCGGCCCCCGTAATTAACATAACTTGGTTCGCTAGTAGTTGATCCATCGAAATCACTCCCTTATATAATCATCTTCATTAAAGCATAGTGTTTTAAGAACGGGCTAAGCAGACCGTTAGCCGGGAGTAAGAGGTCTATTAAAAATGCTCATAGTTTCACTAATAAACGGTTAATCTTGGGATAAGCGCCAAACGTTTGGATGAGTGAGGATGGAAAATTGACAGATTTGGCAAAAGATGTAACAATACGAGTAACAACTAGAACTTAACGAAGGGAAGTTTTGCGGATGCGTTACGTGATTACGGGAGCAACGGGGCATTTAGGCCAAACGGTGGTGCGCCATTTAGCGCAATTAGTTGCGCCTCAGGAGATGGTGTTAGGGGTGCATACGCCGGCGAAGGCCGCTAATTTTGCCGCGCAAGGGATGACGGTTAAGGGGCTGGATTACCAACAACCGGCCACCGTCCAAGCGGTGTTGCAGGATGCCGACGTGGCCATCTACATTCCCAGCAAGAGTCATGACAGTTTCAGCCGGGTCACCGAATTTGAGCACGTCTTAACGGCCGTGGAACGGGCCAACGTGGGACATTTGATCGTGATGGGTTTCATCGCCGATCAGGCGACGAACCCGTTTGCGCTGTCCGCCTTTTACGGCTACGTGCCCCGGCGTCTCGCCCAGACGGCGCTATCGTACACGATTTTACGGAACGCCTTGTACGCCGATCCGTTGGTGCCCTATTTGCCGGAACTAATTGACCGCCAGAACGTCATTTACCCAATGGGGGATGCGTCGTTAAGCTTCATTAGCCTAGAAGAAAGTGCTGCGGCGTTTGCGAAGGTGGCGGTGACTCCGGCGCTGTGGACCCAAACGACCTATACGTTAACTCAGGAACGCTCCTACACCATGCCCGCCTTGGCCCGGGTTTTAAGTGATGTGAGTGGCCATTCAATCGGGTACGCCCCGGTGACGTTACGCCAGTTTGCCGAGATGTATAACCAAGGCAACGAAGGTCACATGCTGGCCTCGATGTATGCCGGTGGGGCCCAGGGCCTGTTGGCAACGGTGACGGATGATTACCGTAAGATCATGGGCCGGCCCGCCCAAAACTTACCGGAGTTCCTGACGGCTACGCTCAAGCGACGGGCTCAGGGGAGGTGAACAGGGATGCGGTATTCGCATAAACTAAGCGATGCGGTACACATTCTAGCGTATATCGAGATTTATCACGACGATAGCCTATCTAGCACCGCGATTGCGGCCAGTGTGGAATCTAATCCGGCGTTGGTTCGTCGTTTGATGGTGGCGCTACGCCAGGCCCACCTGCTGACCACGCAACAGGGGACCTCCCAGCCACGACTGACCCGCTCACCGAGTGACGTGACGCTGTTAGACATTTATCGGGCCGTTGAGGATGAGCCCAATCTCCTCCACGTTGATGACAAGACCAACCCGTTGTGCATCGTGGGTGGCAACATCCAAGCAACGCTCAGAGAGGCGTATCAGGAGGTTCAACACGCTGCCGAAACGCAGATGGCTCAGATTACTTTGGAACGGCTGATCACCCAGATTTGGACCCGCCAACGGCAACGGGAAGCCGCAGATCAAGCAGAAAACTGAACTTAACGGTTCTTACAGAAAATGGACACCTTTAATCATTTGGGGTGTCCATTTTCATATCCACAATAACTGTTTTGATGGGAAATTAATATTTATTTTAACAATTTTATAGACATACTATGTGCTAAACTGAATGGTGAATAGATTCGATACGTATGGCCATAGAGACAGGGGTGGATGAGGATGAGAGGATTGACGCCGAAACGCCAGTCTGAGTTGCGGAGAAGCAACCAGAAGACACATTTTAAACTTTACAAGGCAGGGACTAAGTGGGTCGCTGCGGCCATTTCAGCAATTGGGGGATTGCTGGGAATGGGCCTGACCACCACGGTGACGGCCTCGGCGAATACTAACGTGGGGGTCGCTCAGTCAGTGGATGCCGACGATGTCGCGGCAACCCAGACTAAGGGGACCATTCCGGCCACGTCGGAGTCCACGGCGTCGACCAGTGAATCAGCCTCGGTCTCGACCGTGATTTCGCAGGGATCGGTGGCCTCGGGGAGTACTGCCCAACGTTCCGTATCAGACAATGAAAGCGCCTCGAACCAATCACGAACGGGCGATAGTGTCAGTCAACGGCAAGGCAGCGATACCAGTGAGTATCAAGCCTACTCGACCGCCAAGACGTCTACGGCGACGGCTCAACTGTCGACCCAACTGCAGCAAATCTCGGACTCGGAAGCCAGTTTACAGGCGACCGGTTCGCTGACGGTTCAACAACAGTCCGAGGTCTCAGCGTCGGAAGCCAGCCTAAGCGATGTCTCGCAATCGGCCTCGCTGTCGCGGAGCACGGCAGTTCAAAGCCAATCGGCCGCTAATAGTCTGGCTACTAAATCCGCTTCAGCTTCTCAAATTCAAGCGGAAAAGTCCGTTGATCAATCACAAAAACTAGCGTCAACCGTTAGTTTACAGCGGGTACAAGATAGCGCCTCGTTATCAGCGCAAGATAGTACCATTGCGTTTGAAAGTGCCTCCATGTCGGCGGTGGGGTCACAATCGGTAAGTTATGTTATGGGAACTTCGGCGTCCATTTATAGCCAGAACTTAGCGTATGCTTCGGCCTCTCAGAGTGTTTCGAATATGAGAAGCAACATTGAGTCTGAGTATGCAGACTCCGTTGCTTCCGTCAATAGTATTTATGAGATTATCGCGGATCGTATGGGGGCCTCTTTGGCCGACAGTGCGTTAACTGAAAAATCGGCTGAAGAAAAGTCGCTGTTATCGGAAGTTAATAGTGAAGACGCCAAGAATTCTGATGTTAGTACCGCAATTGCTAAGAATTCGGAATCCAATGAAAGTCTTTATTCAGCGACGTCCACGGCCATGGACTCGGTCTCAACGGCGCTAACCTCGATGACGACCTCAGTATCGTTTGCCAGTCTAAGTGAGTGGTCCTTATCGGAGAAAAGCCAGGAATCAGCCGTCTCAACGTTCGAGGCGAACTTGGGTAGCACGACGAGTCAGGCGGCTAGCCAGCTCTCCATGTTGTCAGTCAGTGAAGCTAGCATGAGTAACTTGTCGCTGGCGGATCAGAGCGTTTCGTTAGCGACACGGGTGACCGCGGCCAGCCAAGTCAATTCGGTGGTGACCGACCAATTAACGAGTTTAACCACCAGTGTGCGTCAAGGTGACCAGCAGACGGCGTCATTAAGCACGGCGGAAGCCAGTTTGAGTCAACGAATTGCTTCGGACCAAAGCGAGTGGTCGGTGGCCGTTAATTCGCAATCGGCGGCATCAGCCAGCAAGGAGCAAAGCCTATCGACGCAGTCGGCCTCAATTTCTGAAATTCAACGGGAGAAAGCATCGCAGAGTGTGGCGACTCAAAATGCTTCAACGTCGGCTGAGACTTCTACGTCAACGGCGAGTCTGTCGACCCGTTCAGATGGGATAACGAGCACGGTTTCGGCCACTTCTTTTGCGGTCTCGGATTTTGTTAACCAGTCACAGGCGCTTTCCGCGGAACTCGATCAGGCTTCGGCTAGTTTAGTCAGTGCTATTGAAGGCTCAACAACCTTAACGAACAGTAATTATCGATCCTTAACGAGCTTAGCGGATGCCTCAACCGCGATGCTGAGTACCAGTACGGCAATTGCATCGGGCGTCGCGAGTCTGAGCGCACAATCCGTCACGGAAGCTGAGGTGTCGTTATCGGTGACGTCATTGTCCTTGGCGAGTGAGCAGCTACAATCTGAAGCGGTGGCCTCCTTAGCCTCTGCGGTGACGGGGAGTGCGGCCAGTCTAACGGAACGACAGGCTTCATTAACGAATGCGGTCGCCTCAGTATCAACGGCGGAAGCTAGTGTCAGTCAAGCGTCCGCTAGCCAAGCGTCGATGGTGGCTAGTCAAAGTGCGTCACAATGGGCGGCCAGTGTGGCGTCGGTGAGTGCTAACGAGGAGAGTGCAGCCTCGATTAATCAACTTAACTCGACGGGCTCCGAAGCGGCAGATAGTCTGGCGCAGGTCGTCAGTGAAACGAGTCAGGGGGATGCCAGTGTCAACTCGGCAGAAACGAGTTTGTCACAGCAGGTTAGTCGCGACCAGAGTCAGTGGTCCGTAACGCTGGACTCGACTTCGGTTCTCGTGGCAAGTGAGAGTCGCAGTTTATCGCAGGCCCAGGCCTCGACGTCGATCAATCAACGGGTATCCTTATCAGTTAACCATTCAGAAGCCGTGGCGTCGACCAGCCAGGCTAATTCCCAGTCGCTAGAGAATCTAGCCAGTCAGTCAGCAAATACCTCTGAAATGACCGCTTCCGTGTTAGATTCTACGGCGAGTTTGACCAGCATCGTTCAGTCGGTGAGTCAAGCGACTTTCATTATCACCTCAAATGTTAATGATAATGGGTCGACACAGGCGACTTCGGCAGTCTTGAACAGCCTTAACCAGGACTCTCAGAGTTTGGCAACGGAAGAGTCACAGTATTCGACCGTTTTAACCAGCTTAAGTAATTTATCCGTGGCGGCGTCCGTAACGTCCATTTCCTTAGCATCACTGTCAGCGAACAGCGCGCAACAACAGTCGATGTCGGTATTGAGTTTGGCTAGTGAAGCCTCCGAGAGTGCCGCAAGTTTGTCGACCCACAAAGAGTCGGTGATGAGTGCAGCGGCTTCAGTGTCGACGGCGGAAGAGAGTGCTAGTGAGAAGAGTAAGTCTGTGGCTGAGTCGGTTGCAGCATCAACAAGTAAGTCTGTTTCGGAAAGTGAATCAACTTCAACGAGTGAGTCGTTATCTGTTTCGGAAAGCGAGTCAACCTCAACGAGTGAATCGTTATCGTTAAGTACGTCGACGTCAACGAGCCAGTCGTTATCCGTTTCGGAAAGTAAATCGACCTCAACGAGTCAGTCATTATCCGTTTCGGAAAGCGAATCAACTTCGACGAGTGAGTCGTTATCTGTTTCAGAAAGTGAATCGGCCTCGACGAGTGAATCGTTATCGTTAAGTACGTCGAATTCGACGAGCCAGTCGTTGTCCGTTTCGGAAAGTAAATCGACCTCAACGAGTCAGTCATTATCCGTTTCGGAAAGTGAATCGACTTCGACGAGTGAGTCGTTATCTGTTTCGGAAAGTGAATCAGCTTCAACGAGTGAATCGATATCGTTGAGTACGTCGACTTCGACGAGCCAGTCGTTATC
>NZ_AZDV01000024.1 GCF_001434835.1 Levilactobacillus acidifarinae DSM 19394 = JCM 15949
TCGGAACCCGTCAAACTTTGTTGTGATGGGTTGACGGTTAACGTGACCGTCTTGCTCTGACCATCGGCGGTACTCAGCACAACATCATAAGTCCCGGCCTTCGTCAAATCCGCTTGGCTCAGATCCATGGTAACCGGAATCGTTTCACCGTGGTTATCCGTCGCCGTAGCGTTAAAGTCCGTCAACGTTGGTTCGGCATCACCGACCGTCATCG
>NZ_AZDV01000025.1 GCF_001434835.1 Levilactobacillus acidifarinae DSM 19394 = JCM 15949
CCATTCTTCATGGGATCTTCTTTCATTCGCATAAAGGTGGCATCTGTATCAGTTTTGGCAAAGCTATTACGATCTCCAAAGGTCTTGTTCGCAAACTCGTAGTTTCGCTTACGGGGGATTAAATCGGTCTTCAATAAATGATTAAAGTGTTTAAGCTTTCGCCGACGACGCTTGTTTTGTGAACCGCCAGGTTTCACTTTTTCGTTAGCAATCACCTGATTTAAGTTATCAATTTCGTTACTGACTTTACCACTGACTACTTTTAACTCAGTACTATCAAGAGAACCGTCGGTCTCTTGACGTACCGCTAGGTCTACTTCATT